>NZ_JBEPMV010000001.1:0-824364 GCF_040545965.1 Sphingomonas trueperi
CTAGATCCGAAGATCTCGTTCGACTTGCATGTGTTAGGCATGCCGCCAGCGTTCGTTCTGAGCCAGGATCAAACTCTCAAGTTTGATGTTCCACCACATAGCCGCCGGAATGTGCGACCATGCAGCAGCTCATTTCTAGGAGCCGTTCCTGCACATTCTTGTGAAACCATTTAATCAGGCCGAAACCCAACCAAACAGCTTCCACGTATGGAAACGTGTAAGGACATGTATGAAACGGCTTGGCTTTTACCGAGCACCTTGCACCTAGAAGCTGCAAGACCCGGAGCCGCCGCCCACATGTCCCTTCATCTAAACCAACAATGTCAAAGAGCGACAAAAATCGACGCTGCGCCTTTCCCCTTTTTCTCGGGGCGGCCGCTGCGCCTGAATTTCGGTGACCGTCGCTGCGTTCCGGTGAGGAGCACCGCGTCGGTGGAGTGGCTTCTATGCGCGGTTCCCAACACCGTCAACGAGAAAATGAAACTTTCTGTCGTTTTCGTGACAGGCAGCCCTGAAATCCGCAGAAATCTGCGGTTTTTGAACCCCGATGATCCCGGCGGGAATGACCGTTTGATGACCATTCCCGCCGAATCAGCGGCGAATCGCGCCAGAATCAGCCCTGCATCCCCTGAATCGCGGCGAAGGCACGCACTGCTTCGGCTTCATCCCCACCCCAGACGGCATGGCTCACGGCAAGGAAGTCCGCGCCCGCCTGCACCAGCGGGCTCGCATCGGCCGGGGTGATTCCGCCGATCGCGACGCAGGGGATCTCGAACAGCGCCGACCACCAGGACAGGATCACCGGCTCGGGGCGATGCTCGGCGGTCTTGGTGGTCGTTGGATAGAAGGCGCCGAACGCGACATAGTCGGCCCCCGCCTCGCCTGCTTCCATCGCCAGATGCCGGCTGTCGTGGCAGGTCACGCCGATCTGGACATTGGGACCGAGGATCACGCGCGCCTCGCGCGCATCGCCATCCCCCTGCCCCAGATGCACGCCGTCTGCGCCGAGACGCTTGGCGAGGCTGACGCTGTCGTTGACGATAAAGGCGACCTCGGCATCGGCGCAGATGCGCTGCAGCGGCTCGGCAAGCTTGGCGGCCTGGTGCTGGTCGACATCCTTCACTCGGAACTGGAAGGCGGCGACCGGACCGGCATCGAGTGCGCGGCGCAGGCGGTCGGCAAAGCCGCCGGTCACGTCGAGCGGCGAGATCAGATAGAGCTGGCAGGGCGGGCGACGATCGTCGCGGACGAATTTCTCGGCAAAGCCTTCGAGGTTCGCTTCGTCTTCGAGATCTTCGAAGGGTTCGGACATGGGATACTCCGCTGCTGAAATGTCGGCGGAATGCTACCGCCTTTGTCGACGGGCCTTCCACCCCCTGTCCTTCGGGGTCAAGCAGCGGCAGTTATGCGGCGGCGCCGTCCGGGCGAACCCGTCGGCGCCGCCGGGGCAGGTTTCAGGCCTCCTCGCCCTTGTAGATCGTCACCAGCTTGTCGAGCATCGCCAGCGCTTCGGCGCGCGGGCGCTGGAAGGTGTTGCGGCCGATGATCGAACCCTGGCCGCCGCCGGCGAGAATGTCGCGGGCGTCCTGGTACACCGCATCCGCGCCCTTCGACGCGCCGCCCGAGAAGACGACGATGCGGCGGCCGGCGAAGCAGCTCTGCACGACATGGCGCACGCGGTCGGCCTGGTTGGACCAGTCGGTGCCCTCATAGAGCCTCTTGGCCTCGGCCTGCTCGATGTTCGCGGCGGGCAGCTTCACCTTGATGATGTGCGCGCCGAGCAGCGCCGCCATGTGCGCGGCATAGGCGCCGACGTCGAGCGCCAGTTCGCCTTCCTTGCTGAGCTTGCCGCCGCGCGGATAGGACCAGATCACCGTCGCGATCCCGACCGAAGCGGCCTGGGCGCGCATTTCCTTGATCTCTTCCATCATCTCGAACACGCCGTCGGCGCCCGGATAGATGGTGAAGCCGATCGCCGAGCAGCCGAGGCGCAGCGCGTCGTCGACGCCGCCGGTCACCGCCTGGTCGATGCCCGTCGCCCAGCTGTTCGAGCTGTTGACCTTGAGGATGGTCGGGATCTGGCCGGCAAAGGTGTCGGCGCCCGCCTCGATCATGCCGAGCGGGGCGGCATAGGCCGAAAGACCGGCGTCGATCGCGAGCTGGAAATGATAGTGCGGATCATAGGCGTCGGGATTGACCGAGAAGCTGCGCGCCGGGCCGTGCTCGAAGCCCTGGTCGACCGGCAGGATGATCAGCTTGCCGGTGCCGCCGAGCTTGCCCTGCATCAGGATGCGCGCGAGGTTCGCCTTCACCCCCGGATTGTCGGAGCCGTAATTGTCGAGGATCGCTTTGACGGCCGGTGTGATGCCCATGATGTCCCTCTGGATGGTGATACCGAAGGGTCCGTATCGCGCCCCTTCCCTTACGAAAAGGCTGACAACGTTGCCGAGTTGCTGCGGAGCAAAACTATTTCCGCAGCTGCGTAACAGCTCAAGCACCTGCCGCGGAATTGGTACTTCTTTGGTTCGTATAAGCTGTCTTATTGACGCGGTACCACTGCATCGAACCACCGACAGCCCAGCGAAGCCGAGAGAATCGCCTTGCCCGTGCAAACAAAAAGGGCGGGAACGCCGTCGCGTCCCGCCCTTCCCTGTCGGTGAAGACTGCCTCAGCGCGCCAGTGCGGCGACGCCGGGAAGTTCCTTGCCTTCCATCCATTCGAGGAAGGCGCCGCCCGCGGTCGAGACGAAGCTGAACTCGCCGCCGACGCCGGCTTGGTTGAGCGCCGCCACCGTGTCGCCGCCGCCGGCAACCGAGACGAGCTGGCTTTCCTTGGTAAGCGCCGCCGCGGTGCGGGCGAGCGAGACGGTCGCCGCGTCGAAGGGCGGGATCTCGAACGCGCCGAGCGGGCCGTTCCACACCAGCGTCTTGCAGGTCTTGAGCACGTCGGCGAGCGCCTCGGTGGCGGCGGGGCCGACATCGAGGATCATCTCGTCCGCCGCGACTTCGTGGACGTTGACCGTGCGCACCGGCGGGTTGGCGCGGAATTCCTTGGCCACCACCACGTCGTACGGCAGGTGGACGGTGCAGCCCGCGGCGTCCGCTGCGTCCATGATCTCCTCGGCGGTGCCGGTGAGGTCATGCTCGCACAGGCTCTTGCCGACATCGACGCCGCGCGCGGCGAGGAAGGTGTTGGCCATGCCGCCGCCGATGATCAGATGATCGACGCGTGCCACGAGGTGCTTGAGCACATCGAGCTTGGTCGAGACCTTGGCGCCCCCGACCACGGCTGCCACCGGATGCTCGGGGTTGCCCAGCGCCTTGTCGAGCGCGTCGAGCTCGGCTTCCATCTGGCGGCCGGCGAACGCAGGCAGCTTGTGGGCTAGGCCCTCGGTCGAGGCATGCGCGCGGTGCGCGGCCGAGAAGGCGTCGTTGACATAGAGGTCGCCGAGCGCGGCGAAGCGATCAACCACGGCGGGGTCGTTCTTCTCTTCACCGCCGAAGAAGCGAGTATTCTCGAGGAGCGCGATGTCGCCGTCATTGAGCGTCGCGACCGAGGCAGCGTCGCCCTCCCAGTCGATATAGCGGACCGAGCGACCCAGCACCTGCTCGAGCGGCTTGACGACCTGCGAGAGCGAGAATTCGGGATTGGGATTGCCCTTGGGGCGGCCGAAATGCGCGAGGATCAGCACCTTGGCGCCGCGGTCGGCCAGTTCGGCCACCGTCTGGATCGCGGCGCGCAGGCGCGTGTCGTCGCTCACCTTGCCGTCGGCCATCGGCACGTTGAGGTCCTCGCGGACCAGCACCCGCTTGCCGGTGATATCGCCCATGTCGTCGAGCGTCTTGAAAGTGCGCGCCATGCTGAACCCCTCGCTTTTGAATATCTGCGCGAGCGGCATCCTGTCGGCGGCACGCTCGCATCCTGCGCCTGTGCCATCGTTCGCCGTGCCGCCCCCGCCCCACCATCGTCATCCCGGCGCAAGCCGGGATCCATTGGCCTGGACGTCTTCGCTCCTGCCTCGCCGGAGTGACGAATGGATCCCGGCTTTCGCCGGGATGACAGAGGAAGCGCTGCCCAGCGACACGAAGGCCGCCTTGAAGATGGGAGGGGCTGATCCTCGGGCCGATCGCCCGTGCAGCCGTCCTCCCCTCCCCTAGCCCCTCCCGCGAGCGGGAGGAGAATTTAGAAAGTGCCCTCCGCCGAAGCGGAGGACTTCAGTCTTAGAGCCCGGCCATCACGGTCGCGGTGTCGACCATGCGGTTCGAGAAGCCCCACTCATTGTCGTACCAGCTGACCACGCGGACGAGCTTGCCGTCGATCACTGCGGTTTCCAGGCTGTCGACGGTCGACGAGGCCGGGGTGTGCACGATGTCGGCCGAGACGATCGGATCGGCGGTGTAGACCAGCACGCCCTTGAGCGGGCCGCTCTCCGAGGCCGCCTTCAGCACCGCATTGACTTCCTCGACCGAGGTGTCGCGCTTCGGCATGAAGGTCAGGTCGACAAGGCTGCCGTCCGGCACCGGCACGCGGACGGCCGAACCGTCGAGCTTGCCCTTGAGCTCCGGCAGCACCTCACCGACCGCGCGGGCAGCGCCCGTCGTGGTCGGGATGATCGACATCGCGGCGGCGCGCGCACGACGCAGGTCCGGGTGGATCTGGTCGAGGATCTTCTGGTCGTTGGTATAGGCGTGGACCGTGGTCATCAGGCCGCGCTCGATGCCGATCGCGTCGTTGAGAACCTTGGCGACCGGCGCCAGGCAGTTGGTGGTGCACGACGCGTTCGAGACGATGGTGTGCTCGGCAGTCAGCTTGTCGTGGTTCACGCCGTAGACGACGGTGAGATCGACATTCTTGCCCGGGGCCGAGATCAGCACCTTCTTGGCGCCGGCGTCGAGGTGCTTCTGGGCATCTTCACGCTTGGTGAAGAAGCCGGTGCATTCGAGCACGATGTCGACGCCGTTCTCGGCGTGCGGCAGGTTGGCGGGATCGCGCTCGGCGGTCACCTTGATGCGCTTGCCGTCGACGACGATGTCGTTGCCGTCGGCTTCGACCGTGCCCGGATACTTGCCGTGGATGCTGTCACGCGAGAACAGCCAGGCGTTCGACTTGGCGTCCGACAGGTCGTTGATCGTGACCAGCTCGAGGCCGCTTTCCGGGCGCTCGAGGATCGCGCGTGCCACCAACCGGCCGATACGTCCGAAACCGTTGATCGCAACCTTGGTCATGCCTGTTCTCCGTTCAGCTTAGCGATGATCTGCGGAACGATGGCGTCCGCAGTGAGACCGAAATGTTCGTAGAGCTTTAGATAGGGACCCGAAGCGCCGAAGCTATCCACGCCGAAGCGCAAACCATCGTTTCCGGTATAGCGCTCCCAGCCGAAGGTGGTGCCAGCCTCGATCGACACCTTGAGTGCATCTTGCGGCAGGATGTCGCGCTTATAGGCGGCGTCCTGCGCATCGAAGCGCTCGAAGCACGGGACCGAGACGACGTCGGTGCCGATGCCCTGGGCTTCCAGCGCCTCGCGCACGGCGACGGCGATCTCGACTTCCGAGCCGGTGGCATAGACCACCACCTTGCGCGGGGCTTCCGCCTCCAGCAGCGCATAGGCGCCGCGGGCCGAGCGGTTCTCGGCGGCTTCGGTGCGCAGCTGCGGCAGGTTCTGCCGGCTGAGCGCGATCAGCGCGGGACCGTCGGTCTTGGCGAGTGCTGCTTCCCACGCCTCGGCGGTCTCGACGACGTCGCACGGGCGCCAGACGTCGAGATTGGGGATGACGCGCAGGCTCATGAGGTGCTCGACCGGCTGGTGGGTCGGGCCGTCCTCGCCGAGGCCGATCGAAT
Organism: Sphingomonas trueperi; assembly: GCF_040545965.1. GTDB lineage: Bacteria > Pseudomonadota > Alphaproteobacteria > Sphingomonadales > Sphingomonadaceae > Sphingomonas > Sphingomonas trueperi_C. The sequence goes on from NZ_JBEPMV010000001.1 coordinate 5,839, forward strand.
CGTGCGTCATCACATAGACGACGCGGGCGTGCTGGAGCGCCGAGAGGCGGATCGCCGCGCGGGCATAGTCGGCGAAGACGAGGAAGGTGCCGCCATAGGGGATCACGCCCCCGTGCAGCGCCATGCCGTTCATCGCCGCGGCCATGCCGAATTCGCGGATGCCGTAATTGACGTAGCGGCCGCCGTAATTGTCGGCGTCCAGCCGCTGCAGCCCCTTGGTCAGCGTGTTGTTCGAGCCGGTGAGATCGGCCGAGCCGCCGATGGTCTCGTCGAGGATCGCGTTGACCGCTTCCAGCGCCAGCTCCGACGCCTTGCGGGTCGCGACCTTTTGCGGATTGGCGAGCAGCTGCTCGACATGCGGACGGAGCAGGTCCGCCGGCACGTCGCCGCGGCGTTCCCAGCCGAGGCGATCCGGATGCGCGGCAAGGCGCTGCTTCCAGGCGGCGTGCGGCGCTGCGCCGCGGGCGCCGGCGGCGAGCCAGGCATCGCGGATGTCCTGCGGGATCTCGAACGCCGGATGCGTCCAGCCGAGCGCGGCGCGCGCTGCGGCGACTTCGTCCTTGCCGAGCGGCGAGCCATGGACCTTGGACGAGCCCTGCTTGTTCGGCGCGCCCTTGCCGATGATCGTGCGGCACTTGACCAGCACCGGCTTGTCGCTGGCGATCGCCTCGTCGAGCGCGCGGGTGATGTCCGCCGCGTCATGACCATCGCACTCGACGACGTGCCAGCCGGTCGCGCGGTAGCGTGCAGGGATATCCTCGACCGACGACAGCGAGACCGGGCCATCGATGGTGATGTTGTTGGCGTCCCACAGCACGATCAGGCGGTTGAGCTTGAGGTGCCCGGCGATGCCGATCGCTTCGTGGTTGATGCCTTCCATCAGGCAGCCGTCGCCGGCGATCACCCAGGTGCGGTGATCGACCAGATCGTCGCCGAAGGTGGCGTTCAGGTGCCGCTCGGCGATCGCCATGCCGACCGCCATCGCCAGACCCTGGCCCAGCGGGCCGGTGGTGCATTCGACGCCCGCCAGCTCGAAATTCTCGGGGTGGCCGGCGCAGGGGCTGCCGATCTGGCGGAAATTCTTGATGTCCTCCAGCGTCGGGCGGGCATAGCCGGTCAGGTGCAGCAGCGAATAGAGCAGCATCGAGCCATGGCCGGCCGACAGCACGAAGCGATCGCGATCGGGCCAGGCCGGATCGGCCGGATCGAACTTCAGATAGTTCTGGAAGAGGACGGTCGCGACGTCGGCCATGCCCATCGGCATGCCGGGGTGACCCGAATTGGCGGCTTCCACCGCGTCCATGGAGAGCGCGCGGATCGCATTTGCGCAATCGGCGAAGGATGCTGTCACGTGATATTCCCCGTTTGGTCGCGCACGCCTTTGGAAGCACCGGGCTTCCGCGTCAACCGTTCGGCGCAGGCGTTACGACTTGCATTAACCCTGCTGCCCTTGCCGCTGCGGCGAACCATGCTATCCGGCAGGATAATGTCCGACTTAGTAGCAGATCGTATCGAGCGAGCGCTGAAGCGTATCGAGGTCGCCGCGGCCGCGCAGTCGCAGGTGCGCGCCAAGCTTGAGACCCGCAATGCAACGCTGCGCGCCCGGATCGAGTCGGCGCTGGTCGATCTCGATGCGCTGATCGCCCGCGAGCGCGAGCTCGAGGCACAGCTGGCCGGTGACGACACCGACACGGCGGAAGAGGAGCAGGGCTGATGGCGGAGATCACGCTCCAGGTCGCCGGGCGCAGCTATTCGGTGTCCGCACGCGACGAGGACATGCCGCATCTGCGCGAACTCGAGGCCCGGATCGGCAGCCATGCCGATGCCGCGCTGCGCGCCGCCGGCGGGCAAAGCGGCGAGCGCACCCTGCTCTATCTCGCGCTGATCCTTGCCGACGCGCTGGACGAAGCGGAGAAGAAGCCGGCCCCCGCCCCCGCGGTTCCCGACGGGCTGTTGGAGCGGATCGCCGATCGGCTCGAAGCCGTCGCATCGGCCCTTGAGGAAAGCGACGCGACGTCCTAGATTAGGACCGTGGCGGGAACTGCCCGGTGCGAGCCTTAGCAATTATCCCTGAGGCTATAATCTTCATCCATGGGAGCTGTCCCTGTGCAGATCCTGGTCTGCAACACATGGTTCCCACCTGACGTTCTGTGCGTCGGTGGATATTCAGGCCAACGGCCCATGGTGGTTCCCGTCACACCTTGCCCGCAGATCCGATGCTGAGCGACAAGCCCGCCCTCCGGGCGCGACTTCGCGCCGCGCGCGACCTGTTCGCGGCGGAATCGAGCACCGCGATCCGTGCACCCGAAGCCTTTGTCGAGCGGCTGACGCCGGGGCTGATCGTCGCCACCTATTGCCCGGTGGGCAGCGAGGCCGACCCGACCCAGCTCGCCGCCGCCGCCGCCGAGCGCGGTTGTGCGCTGGCGCTGCCGCACGTGATCGATCGTGCCGCGCCGATCCGCTTCCTCGCCTGGGAAATGGGCGCACCGCTGGTCGCCGGCCCCTTCGGACTGCGCCAGCCGGATGCCGCCAGTCCCGAGGTGGCGCCGGACGTGATCCTGACGCCGCTGATCGGCTATGACCCACGGCTCAACCGCCTCGGCCAAGGTGCCGGGCATTACGACCGCGCGTTTGCGCGCTTCGAGAAGGCGTGGCGGGTGGGCGTGGCCTGGTCCGCCCAGGAAGTGCCTGCTTTGCCCGCTGATATCTGGGACGTGCCGCTCCACGCCGTGGTGACCGAACAGGGCATGCGCTGGCACGCCGAGCCATGAGCCCGAGCTGGCGCAAACCCGCCGGCGCGCTGGCGATCATCGGGCTGATCCTGGTTTGGGTTGTGCTGGTCGCGAGCTTCTCGGGACAGATCGGGCGGCTGCCGATCCTGGTGCAGACCTTGGTGTATCTCGCGCTGGGGATCGTGTGGATCCTGCCGCTCAAGCCGCTGCTGCGCTGGATGGAGACGGGGCGCTGGCGGGCGTGAGGCGCGGGGTGCCCCCTCCACCACGCCGCTAACGCGGCGCGGTCCCCCTCCCCCGCTTGCGCGGGAGAGGAAATGCTATTCTAGCGCCGCTGCCCTTTGCCGTTTCCTCTCCCGCGCAGCGGGGGAGGGGGACCGCCGCCGAAGGCGGTGGTGGAGGGGGCTTGCCTCAGCGCCGCTCTCGCACCGCCTTGAACTCGGACCCCGCCTTCCATGTCGGCCAAGCCGTCCCGTTCGCCAGTTCCGCCCCGATCGTGCCGAGCAGATCGATATCCTGCACCGCCCCGGCAAGGTTCCAGTCCGGCCCCCAGGCATCACACGCCTGGTGGTAGCACTGCCCGGTATAGGCATCGATCCACGCCTGCCCGGCAGCCACCCCGCCCTGCTTCAGGTCCGAGGCCCCCGCGATGCCCATCAGCAGCAGCGTCGGCACGCCCTGCTTGGCGAAGGAGAAATGGTCCGCCCGGTAGAACAGCCCGCGCTCGGGCAGCCCCTCCGGCGTCACCCGCCGCCCTTGCGTCGCCGCAACCCGCGCCATGTCGTCCTCCAGCGTGTTCTGCCCCTTGCCGACGAGCACCACGTCGTTGGCGAGCCCCGCGGTCTGCAGGATGTCGAGCGTCAGGTTGGCGACGGTCTTGGCCATCGGCACCACCGGATGCTGGGTATAATAAAGCGAGCCGAGCAGCCCCCGCTCCTCCGCCGTCCAGGCGGCGAAGACGACGCTGCGCTTGGGCGCCGGTCCCGCCTTCATGCTCCGCGCGATCTCGAGCAGCCCAGCGATGCCCAGCGCATCGTCGTTGGCGCCCGCGCGATAGATGCGGCCCTTCGCATCGGGCTTGCCGACGCCGTACGCGTCCCAGTGCGCGCCGAACATGACCGCCTCGTCGGGCCGTTCGCTGCCGGGAATCTTCGCCAGCACGTTGTAGCTGTCGACCTGCTCGGCGGTGACCGGCACGTCGGCGGTGAAGCGGACGCCTTCCAGCGGCACCGGCCGGAAGCTCGCCTTGCGCGCTTCGACCCGCAGCTTGGCGAGATCGAGCCCGGCGGCGGCGAACAGCCGCGTCGCCGCCCCGCCTTCCAGCCAGCCCTGCAGCGCCACGCTGGTCAGATCCTCGGGCTTGCGGACGATGTCGTAATTCTCGCCGCCGCTGCTCACAACGACGTTCCAGCCATAGCCGGCGCCGGGCGTGTCATGGACGATCAGCGCGCCCACCGCGCCGCGCCGGGCGGCTTCCTCGAACTTGTAGGTCCAGCGGCCATAATAGGTCATCGTCCGCCCGCCGAACTTGCCGGCGACAGGCTCGCCCTTTTCGGCGGAAAAGTCCGGATCGTTGACCAGGAACACCGCGACCTTGCCCTTCAGGTCAACGCCCTTGAAGTCGTCCCACTGCCGCTCCGGCGCGGTGACGCCATAGCCGACGAACACCACCGGGGCGTTCGCGATTCGCGCGGCGGCGTCGGGGCGAATCGTCGAGACGTAGAGATCCTTGGCCTGCTCGACCGGCATCGCGCCCCTGGGGCCGTCGAATCGCAGCGTCGCGGGCGCGCCCAGGCGGGTGTGGAGCAGCGGCACCTTCTGGAGCCACTGGCCGTCCGGACCTGCCGGCTCCAGCCCCAGCGCCTCGAATCGCGCGACCAGATAGCCGAGGGTGCGGTCCTCGCCGCGGGTACCCGGCGCCCTGCCCTCGAACGAATCCGAGGCAAGCGTGCGGACCGTCTGTTCGATTCGCGACGAATCGGCAGCGATCTGGGCCGTTGCAGGGAGAGCGGTGGTGGCGAGGAGCAGCGCGAGCGCGCGAACGGAAGTGCGGATCATCGCAGCGGCTTAGCGCAGAAGAGAGAGGGCCTGCAAAGGCCTGGCCTGCGCGCATGTCCCGCATTTCCGGGGAGATGCGCCGCATGGCGCGAGTGACGGGGCTCGAACCCGCGACCTCCGGCGTGACAGGCCGGCGCTCTAACCAACTGAGCTACACCCGCTTGCTACCAAGCGAGGAAATCTTGGACGGCCAATCGCCGCCGGATTCCATCTGGAGTCCCGCAAGGCGAGTGGCGCGAGTGACGGGGCTCGAACCCGCGACCTCCGGCGTGACAGGCCGGCGCTCTAACCAACTGAGCTACACCCGCTTGAGCCAAGCGAGGAGGCGGCACCTAGCCGCGTGTTTTCAGGCTGTCAACCGGATTGATCGAGGTTCGCGCGACGACGCGAACGAATGTCCGAAGGATCGCGCACCAGCGTGCCCTGCTCGAACAGGAAACCGGCGATATCGGGCTTGCCCGCGGCGTTGAGCACGGTCTGGATGATGATCAGCAGCGGCACCGCCAGCAGCGCGCCGGTGGTGCCCCACACCCATCCCCAGAAGCTCAGCGAGATCAGGATCATGATCGGGTTGATGGTCAGCCGGTGGCCGACGATCAGCGGCGTCACGACATTGGCCTCTACGAGGTGCGCGGCGATCATGATCGCCGGGGGCACCATCGCCGTACCGATATCGGCATAGGACATCAGGCCACCCACCGCGAGCAGCAGCGCCGCGATGACGGGCCCGATGTACGGGATGTAGTTGAGCAGCGCGACGAGGCCGCCCCACATCAGCGGCGTCGGCATGCCCATCAGCCACAGCGCGCCCGCGACGATCAGGCCGAGCGTGACGTTGATCAGCGTGATCGTGCCCAGATAGGCCGAGGTATCGTCGACCACGTCCTGGATCACCCTCGCCGTCGCCATCGCGCCGCCGAAGCTGGCGCGGCTGGTGATCGCGCGGCGGCGCAGCCGGGTCCAGCCGGCTAGGAAGAAGTAGATGACGAGAATCGCGAAGAACATCTCGATCAGCGCCGACGGGGCGGAGGTGGTGAACAGGTCCATCAGCGACGTCGGCGGCTGGGCGGCCTGCACCACCGGCTGGCGGACGGGCGCCGAGGCGAAGTTGTTGAGCGTCTTGTTCACGAACCGCTCGAGGTTCGAATAGAAGCGGATCAGCGGTTCCAGATTGTGCTGGATCTTGGGAATGCTCTCGGGCAGCCGGCGGATCCACTGCCAGGCCGGCACCACGATCGAGGCGAGCGCGACGTTCGCCGCGGTGAGGAACAGCAGCACGCAGATGAACGAGGCGATCGGCGCGGGCAGCCGGTGCCGCTCCAGCCATTCGAGCAACGGCACCAGCGCGATCGCGATCACCAGCGAGGCAGTGACCGGCAGGAAGAAGCGCGCGCCCGCCTGGAGCGCGAACGGCAGCGCCAGCACCAGCCCCATGCCGGCGATCAGCACCAAGGCGGCCATCAGCCGGTCGCGGCGCAGGCTGGGCGCGGGCTCCTCGCCCTGCCAGTCCTCCGGCAGATCGGCGGCCGCGATCGGATCGGGAACGCCCCCCGCCCCGCCGCCGTCTCCACCCATCGTCCCGGTACGCTGGTCCACGCAAAAATCCCCTTCTGGTACAGTGTAGAGGCGCGATTGTGTTGCGGCAATGCAAGGCTCTAACACGGCGCAATTGCGGCGGCATCTGTTGCCAGCTAGCCTCAATTGCATGGCCGAATTGCTTCTGGTGATCGACGAGGGCACCACCTCGACTCGGGCGATGCTCTTCACGCCTTCCGGCCAATGTGTTGCGAGTAGATCTGCAGAACTGACGCAGCATTATCCCGGGCCCGGCCTCGTCGAGCATGACGCGGCCGAGATCTGGCGGCAGAGCCATGCCTGCGCCGCGGCGATGGTGTCGCTGGCGGGCGGCCCGCAGCGAATCGCCGCCATCGGCATCACCAACCAGCGCGAGACGGTGGTGTTCTGGGACAAGGCGACCGGCGAGCCGCTTGCCCCCGCGATCAGCTGGCAGGACCGGCGCACCGCGCCCTTGTGCCAGGCGATGCGGGAAGCAGGCGAGGAACCGGGCATCCAGGCCCGTACCGGGCTGCTGCTCGACCCCTATTTCTCCGGCACCAAGATCGCCTGGGCGATGACAAACTGGCCGCACCTCAAGGCGTTGGGCGATCGGCTGGCGATCGGCACGGTGGAGAGCTGGCTGGTGTGGAAGCTCACCGGCGGGCTCCACGTCACCGATGCGACCAACGCCTCGCGCACGCTGCTGATGGGGCTGGGCAGCGGCGGTTGGAGCGATGGGCTGGTCGAGCAATTCTGCGTGCCCCGCGCGGCGCTGCCCGAGATCGTTGATTGCGCCGGCCGGTTCGGGGTGACCAAGGCATTCGGCGGGGCGATCCCGATCTGCGGGCTCGCCGGCGACCAGCAGGCGGCGACAATCGGCCAGGCCTGCCTGACCCCAGGCGACACCAAGGCAACCTTTGGCACCGGCGCCTTCGTGCTCACCAACGCCGGCACGCTCCAGCCCCGCTCGCGCCACCGGCTGTTGGCGACGGTGCTGTGGCAGCTGGGCGGGCGGCGCACCTATGCGCTGGAGGGATCGGTGTTCGTGGCCGGCAGCCTGGTCCAGTGGCTGCGCGATTCGCTGGGGCTGATTACCACCGCGCCCGAAAGCGAGGCGATCGCGCGCTCGGTGTCCGACAATGGCGGCGTCTATTGCGTGCCGGCCCTCACGGGCCTCGGCGCGCCCTGGTGGGAGCCGGACGCGCGGGCGGCAATCTCCGGGCTCAGCTTTTCCTCCGGGCGCGCGCACATCGTCCGCGCGGCGCTGGAGGCGATGGCGCACCAGAGCCATGACCTCGAAACCGCGTTCGCCGCCGATGGCGCGCAATGGGGCCGGCTGCGCGTCGACGGGGGCATGATCACCAACGACTGGATCGCGCAGGATTTGGCTGACATCCTTGCCCTCCCCGTTGATCGGCCGGACTTCGCAGAGACCACGTCGCTGGGCGCGGCAATGCTGGCGGGGCTGGGCTGCGGCATGTTCGACAGCCTCGACGATGCGGCAATGATGCGCGGCACGATCCGCACCTTCGAGCCGCAGATGGAGCCCGGCGTGCGGGCGGCGCGGCTGGCGGGGTGGCGGGATGCGCTCGCGCGCGTCGTGGCCGCGCCGGCCATCAGCTGAACAGCCAGCTGCCCAGCAGCCGGCCGGGGAGCAGCGTGAACAGCCCGGCGGCTGCCAACCCGAGATAAGTGAGCGACATCACCCGGCGGTGCGCCTCGATCCGGTGGCGGCGGGCGAGCACAATACCGCGCGGGATCATCACCAGCACCACCACCGACAGCAAATGGATCGGGCTGAGGCTGCCGGTCATGCCGCGCAACCCGAAGCTGGACACCGCCGCGACCAGCATCAGCGCCGCCCAGAGCTTGCCGAGCATGCGGTGCAGCGCATCGCCCTTGCGCCGGAGCAGCACATAGGCGCCGAGCGGCAGCGCCGGCAGCACGGCGACGAGATGCACGGCCAGCCAGAGGTTGCGCATGCTTGACCGGGCGACGGCGCCGCTTGCAAGGCCATGCACGAAGGCCAGCAGGATGGCACCACCGGCGATCACGCCCAGGGTGACGATCAGCCGGTCGCGCGAGGGGAGCAGGAAGCCGGGATGTGCAACGTCGTTCATCAGTATCTCCTTTCCCGCCATCATGCCGCGGGCCCGGTCGCGGGCGAGGGGCTTTGCGGGAATGGCGAAATCGGCTTCGCGAAAGGTGCCTCCTGCGCGCGGGTGTACCGTTCGCGAAGCATGAACGGGCACGCCGCATGATCGGCAAGCGCAGACTGCTCGCGGAGCTGGCCATTTTGGGCGGGCTGATCCTGGTGCTGGCGGCGCTCGGGCCGTTCGGATCCTACGCAACGCCGCTGGGCCCTCGCCTGCTGCATTGGGCGCTGTACCTCGTCACCGGGTATATCTTCTTTCGCCCGGTTATCGCCGCCGGGAGCGCGCTCGCTAGACAGACAGGGATGTCGCGGCGCATCGCGATTGCCGTGGCCTGCGTGTTCGGGGCATTCCCGACCAGCATCATCTTCGTCTTCGTCGCCGCCGGCCCGACATGGCGGTCGGTGACCGGCGCCGATCTCGCCAGCGCCTATCTGCAAACGCTGATCGTCGGTGCGACGGTGACGATCGTGCAGCTGCTCGCCGGGCGCAGCGCTGTACCAGCCGATGCCGCCCCCGGCCCCTCAGCCGCGCCGCTTCCCGATTCGCAACCGACCACGGCTGTCGACGCGACCGAGGAGGCCCTGCCCGCGCTGCTCGACCAGCTGCCGCCCCATCTTCGCGGGCCGATCCTCTGCCTCGAAAACGAGGACCATTATGTCCGCGTGCACACGGCGCAGGGCAGCGCGCTGGTGCTGATCCGGATGCGCGATGCCGTCGCCCAGCTGGAGGGCCAGGGCGCGCGCGTCCATCGCAGCTGGTGGGTTGCGCGGCGCGCGTTGGCCGGTGCCGTCCGCCAGGATCGCAACTGGAAGCTGCGGCTCGTCGACGGGCGAGAGGTGCCGGTCGCTCGCGCCAGCGTGCCCGATCTGCGCGCGCAGGGCTGGCTGGGCGACGAGCCGCCCGCCGCCTGACAGCACAAAAAAAGGCCGGCCCGGGGGCGAACCCCAGGCCGGCCAGGTGGATCCTCGGGGAGAGGAACGTCAGAACTTCACGCCGATGCCGGCGAAGTAGGTGGTGCCGCTGCGCGTTTCGTTGTGCAGGCGGTGGTAGATGCTGTTGTACTGGACCTCGGTCTCGTTGGTGAGGTTGATCGCGTCGAGCGTCAGCCGCACCCGGTCGGTCACGTTGAAGAAGGCGGCGGCATCGACATAGACGGTGCCGTCGAAGCCATCCTTGCTGGCCGCGTTCTTGCCGTCATAGGCGGTGCGCAGGTACGACGAACGATAGTTCATCGAGCCCCGGATCCCCCAGCGCTTGGTCTCGTAATAGAGCGTCGCGTTGGCGTTGGTGTTCGACAGGCCCGGGATCGGGCTGTCGACGCCCTTGTTAGGCGCGTTGGAATCGAGCAGCGTCAGGTTCGCCGCCATGCCCAGCTTGTCGAACGGCGCCGGCAGGAAGGTGAAGTTGGTCTGCGCGGCCATCTCGACGCCGGTGACATAGGCCTTGGCGAGGTTCACCGGCTGGGTGAACTCGGCGACGATCGTGCTCGGCGTCGCACCCGGCACCATCGAGGTAGGCAGGCCGGTGCTGCTGTAGGGCACGTTCAGCAGCGTCTGGCTGGCCACCAGGTTGCGGATGTCCTTGTGGAACACGCCCAGCGAGACGAGGCCGATCTTGCCGAAATACCATTCGGCCGAGGCTTCGACCGAATTGTCCTTGTACGGCTTGAGGTTCGGGTTGCCGATGCTCGCGGTGATCTTGCCGTTATCGGCATTGGCGCTGCCCGAGGCCGCGACCGAGCTGAGGCCCGGACGGTTGATGTTCTTGGCGGCGGCAACGCGGATCAGGAAGCTCGGCGTCACTTCCAGCGTGGCATTGAGCGTCGGCAGCACGCCCGAATAGCTCGAGCTGGTGACGTTGGTGCCGATCGGCGTGTCGTTGCTGTTGGTGACATAGCCGGTGCTGTCGAGATTGGTGAAATACGCCCGCAGGCCGATATTGCCGCGCAGGCGCATGCCGCCCACGGGCGCGTTCCACTCGAGCTGGCCATAGCCGGCGGTGGTCGCCTCGATCACCTTGTAGGTGTTCTCGATATCGGTCGCGCCCGCCACGGTGTGCGCCGCGTTGTAGGTCGCGAACGCCTTGGCATAGTCGCCGGTGATCCAGCTCGCCGCCTTGTTCTGGCTGAACACCACCGCATAGGGCGTGACCGGCGTGCCGGTGACCGCGTGGAACTGGCCGTCATTGTAGATTTCCGAGCCCGAGGTCTCGTAGCGGCGATAGCTGCCGCCGGCGCGCAGCGTGAAGACCTCGTTCAGCTTCAGCGCGGCGTTGCCCACGCCCTCCTTCAGACTGGTCTTGTTCCAGAATTCGCGGAAGTAGAATTCCTTGAACGTGTAGTTGGCCGGATCGGTGGTATTCCAGCGATAGGTGTTGGTCGCGCCGGTGCCGTCGGCGTCGTAGGTAGTGGTCATGCCGCCCTGCGCGCGCAGGTACAGCTTGTCGTCATACGGGGTGGTGTACTTCGAATCCTCATAGCCGACATGGCCGTCGAAGGTCAGGCTGTCGCTGGCTTCCCACTTGCCGGTCAGGGCGATCTGGTTGAACTTGTTCTTGTTGAGCGAGCGGCGATGCTCGCTGGCATAGGTCGCCTTGTCGACGCTGATCGCATCGACGAAGTTGGTGCTGTCCCAGTGGATCGAATTGATCTTCGAGCCGGTATCGAAGATCACCGAGCCCGAGGTGTTATCGGGCCGCGTCGCCAGATGATATTCGTCGCGATGGGTGGTGAACTCGCCGTGGAGCCCGTCGATCGTGAACAGCAAATTGTCCGCCGGACGCCACTGGGTGGCGAGCGTCAGGCCCAGCCGCTCCTGCTTGGCATCCCATACCGAGAGGCGGTTGCCCGAGGCGAACACCAGGTCGCCCGACTTGAACTTGGCCTGCTGGTCGGCGGTTAGCGCCGAGATGTCGAGGCCCTTGCCCAGGTAGCTGCTAATCTGGCTCGCGCTCAGTTGGGTGGGCGAATAGGTGTTGTAGCCCTGCTCCTCGGTCTTGCGCTTCGAATAGGCGACCGAGAGGAGGATGCCGAAGCGATCGCCCCAGTTCTGGCTGAGCATCGCGGCGACGCGCGGCTGCGCGTCCTTGGTGTAGCTGTTGGTGCCGAGCTTGGCCGAGATCGCGCCGGTCAGCCCCTGCTTCTGCTCAAGCGGCTTGGCGGTGAACAGGCCGACGGTGCCGGCCATGCCGCCCTCGGCCTGCGAGGCCTGGTAGCTCTTCTCCACCTCGACGCGCGAGAACAGCTCGGAGGCGAAGATGTTGAAATCGAAGGCGCGGTCGCGCGAGCGCTGGCCGCGGCTGTCCATCGCCGAGTCGACATTGCCCAGCACTTCCATGCCGTTGAGCTGGACGCGGGTGAAATCGGGGCCGAGGCCGCGCAGCGTGATGCGGCGGCCTTCGCCGGCCTCGCGGTTGATCGCCACGCCCGGCAGGCGCTGGATCGATTCGGCGAGGTTGAGTTCCGGGAACTTCGCCATGTCCTCGGCGACGATCACGTCCTTCATGATGTTCGAATCGCGCTTCAGATCGCGCGCCTTGGCGAGCGAGGCGATGTAGCCGTTGACGACGATCTCGCCGTCTTCCTGGGCCTGCGACACTGCGTCCTGCGCAGCGGCGGCCATCGAGATGCAGCTCGCGCCGACGGCCAGCGCGGCGAGCGCCGCGCGATAGATGAATGCCATAATGCCCTCCCTTGTGGCGTGTGGGGGCCTGCCTGCCCTGGCTGCCCCGCAGCGGCGCCTAGGTTCGGTTCATGACGCGTATGTGACATTGTATGTTGCTTTATGTGGATTTGAACGTTCTCGTGTGGGTTCTCGGCAGCGACCAACGCTGATACAGTCGCCCTATGGAAAGCTTGGACCTGCCCGTTCGGGCGCCCTCTACCCGCGCGACACAGGCCGCACGCCTCACCACGCTGCTCGAACTGCTCGAGCAGCGCGGCCAATGGTCGATCGGCGAGCTCGCCGAGCGGTTCGACGTGTCCGAGGAGACGATCCGCCGCGACGTGCGCCAGCTGGAACAGGCCGGGCGCGTGCAGAAGATCCATGGCGGGGTGTGCCTGCCGGGCGGGGTGCTGGAGCCGCCCTATCGCCAGCGGCTGCGCGACCAGGCCGAGGCCAAGCAGCGCATTGCCGAGCGCGCAGTGGCGCTGGTGCGGCCGGGCATGACGCTGCTGCTCGATTCGGGCACCACCACTTTATGGCTGGCCCGAGCACTGGGGCATGTGCGCGACCTGACGGTGATCACCAACAGCATGGAAATCGCCGCGCAGGTGCTCGGGCACGCGGGGCAGCGGCTCTATGTAGCGGGCGGCGCAGTCGATCCTGATTATCATGCCGCATTCGGCAGCGAGGCGATCGACTATTGCCGCCAGTTCGCGCCCGACCTGACCGTGCTGTCGATGGGCGCGGTCGATCCGGTGCGGGGCTTCCTCGATTTCGACGCGGGCGAGGCGGCGTTCAAGCGCAGCCTGCTCCCCCAGGCGCGGCGCGTCGCGGTGCTGTGCGATGCGACCAAGTTCGACAAGTCGGGCTTCGTGCATGTCGCGGGGTTCGGGGATGTGCACGATCTGGTAACAGACCAGGCACCGCCGGAGGAGATTGCGGCCGCGGCGGCGGCGGCGGGGACGTCGATACACGTGGTTTGAGGGGCCTTATCCTCCCCCGCCAGGGGGAGGTGGCAGGCGCAGCCTGACGGAGGGGGAGGAAGCCCTGCCGTCCATTGGCTGCTTACCGCCCCCTCCGTCGCCTTCGGCGCCACCTCCCCCTGGCGGGGGAGGATACGGAGGGCCTCACGCCGCCTTGTCGGTAAGGAACAGCGCCTTCAGATCCTTTTTCAGAATCTTGCCATTGGCATTCCGCGGCAGAGTCTCCGCCGAGAAGCGGATCGCCACCGGCACCTTGAACGCGGCGATCCGATCGCGAACAAAGGCCTGCAGCTCGGCCTCGGTCGCGCTCGTCCCCGGCGCGAGATGGACTACCGCCACCGGCTCCTCGCCCAGCGTGCGGTGCGGAATCCCGATCAGCGCCGCGTCGGTCACCGCCGGATGTGCGTAGAGCACGTCCTCCACTTCCGACGAATAGATGTTCTCGCCGCCGCGGATGATGATGTCCTTGGCGCGGTCGACCACATAGAGGAACCCCTCCTCGTCCAGCCGCGCTAGGTCGCCGGTGCGCACCCAGCCGTCGCGGAAGGTTTCGGCGGTCGCCTCGGGCTTGTTCCAATAGCCCTTTACGATCATCGGCCCCTTGGCCCAGAGCTCGCCGACCTCGCCGACCGGCAGTTCACTTTTGCCGTCGACATCCATGATCTTGAGCTCGGCGACTGGCACCGGCGGCCCGGCGCTGGTCGGCCGGGCGAGATATTCCTCGCCGAGATGGTGCGTCACCGTCGCCATCGTCTCGGTCATCCCCCAGCCATTGCCGGGAAGCGCGCCGAATTCCTGGAAGATGCGCTTGACCAGCTCGGGCGCTGAGGGCGCGCCGCCATAGGAGATGCTCTCCAGGCTGGAGAGGTCGTAGTTGTGCCGCTCGGGATGTTCGAGCAGCTGCCAGGCGATGGTGGGCACCCCGCCGGTCTGGTTGACCTTCTCGCGCTGGATGATCTCCATCGCCTCGATCGGCTCCCAGCGGCGCATGAACACCACCGTGCCGCCCGCCGCGATCAGCGCCATCAGCCCGGCGCTGCACGCAGTGACGTGGAACAGCGGGATCACCAGCAGCCCCACCTTGTAGGGTGGCGCGGCCGGCGGCACCTCGCCCCGACGCAGCATCGACCGCGCAACCGAATAGCCGGCGGTGAGGATGTTGGTCATCAGGTTGCGATGCGTGCCCACCGCGCCCTTGGGATTGCCGGTGGTGCCGCTCGTATAGAAGAGCGTGACGTCGTCGTCCGGCGCTATCCCAACTTCCGGGAAAGCGATGTCGGTCAGCTGGGCCCAGCTGTTGCAGGGCCCCAGGATCGATTCCAGCGCGACCGCATCGCCCTCGAGCGGCGAACAGGCGCGGCTCACCACCACCTGCTCCAGATCGGGCAGCGCCTTGTAGCAGCTCTTCAGCCGTTCGTGCCGCTCGCCGTCGACGAACAGCAGCTTCGCGCCCGAATCCTTCATGCCATATTCGAGCTCGGCGCCGGTCCACCAGGCGTTGAGCGGCACCAGGATCGCGCCGATGCTCACCGCGGCGAAGAAGATCGTCGGCCATTCGGGCAGGTTGCGCATCGCCAGCGCGACGCGGTCGCCCTTGGCTATTCCCTTTGCTTGCATCCAGGAGGCGAGATGACAGGTAGCGCGGTAGTTGGCCTCGTAGCTGACCCGCTCGTCCTGATAGATGGTGAAGGGCCGCTCGCCATAGCCGCGCGCCAGCCGCGCCAGAATCGCCGCGGTGGGCGGCGCGTTCTTCCACACGCGCGTGGGAACGCCGCGGATCTCCACGGTATCCATTTCGAACTTGGCGCCGGGCGCGGTGAGCATGGCGTCCACGGCGGCGAGCGGGGCTTTGGGCCAGTCGGGGGGCAAGGGCACGATCGGTTCAAGGGTCAAGGCAGCGCTCTCCATCGACTTTCTGAACTTTGGGTTTGGCTCGTTGACCAACCGATACACACGTTAGTGTTGATTTGCCGCGCGCTCAAGGCAATAGAAAGCGCGCACCCGGCAGAAGGTGCATTGAACCGAATTCGAACGAGAGGTATGCCGCCAAGCATGGAAGTCGACGACCCGATCGCCCATGGATTCGATGCCGCCCGGCTGGCGCGGATCGATGCCTTTGTGAAGACGCGTTATCTCGACACCGGCAAGCTGCCGCATGCGCAGCTGCTGCTCGCGCGCGACGGGCGGATCGTCCATTTCTCGCACCAGGGCGCGGCGCGGGAGGGCGGCGTGCCGGTCGACGAATCGACGCTGTTCCGCATCGCCTCGATGACCAAGCCGATCACCAGCCTCGCCTTCATGATGCTGCTGGAGGAAGGGCTGGTCGCGCTAGACACACCGGTGCACCATGTACTGCCCGAGCTGAAGGGCGTCGGCGTCTATGCCGGCGGGGGCAATGGCGATCCCTTCGTCACGAAGCCCACCGCCCAGCCGATGCGGATGGTCGACCTGCTGCGCCATACCGCCGGCTTTACCTATGGCTTCCAGGAACGCACGCCGGTGGACGCCGCCTATCGCGCCGGGCGGATCGAGAGCTGGCACGGCAACCTGACGCTCGACCAGTTCATCGCGACGCTCGGCACGCTGCCGCTGGAATTCTCGCCGGGCGAGGCCTGGACCTATTCGGTCGCCACCGATGTGCTGGGCGCGGTGGTCGAGCGGCTGTCGGGCCTGACGCTCGACCGCTTCTTCGCCGAGCGCATCTTCGCGCCGCTGGGCATGCACGACACCTTCTTTCAGGTGCCGGCTGACAAGGTGCATCGCCTCGCCGATTGCTGGACGATGAAGGAAGGCGAAGGGCGGGTGCTGTACGATCGCGGCGAGGCATCGGCCTGGTCGCGCTTCCCTCGGCTGACCTCGGGCGGCGGCGGGCTGGTTTCGACCGCGCTCGACTATCACCGCTTCAACACGCTGCTGCTGAACCGCGGCGAGCTTGACGGTGTACGGCTGGTCTCGCCCAAGACTGTGCAGCTGATGACGATCAACCACCTGCCCGGCGGCCGCGATCTTGCCAGCCTGTCGCGCGGACTGTTCAACGAGACGACCAACGCCGGCGTCGGCTTTGGCCTGGGCTTCGCGATCAACCTGGACGTCGCCAAGACCATGATCCCCGGCTCGGTCGGCGAATTCTACTGGGGCGGGATGTTCTCGACCGCCTTCTTCGTCGATCCCGTCGAGCGGATCTCGATGGTGTTCATGACGCAATTCTCGCCGTCGATGCTCTACCCGATCCGGCGCGAGCTCAAGACGCTGATCTATTCGGCGCTCACCCGATGAGCGCCCCTCACCCCCTCCCGGCCCCGGCCGGAACTGCGAACTAGGAGTTCGAACGCATGTCCGTGATTACCACCAGCCGTCAGGGCGATGTCCTGATCCTCACCTCCGACAATCCGCCGGTGAACGCGCTCGGCGCGGCGGTGCGGCAGGGGCTGCAGGCCGGCATCGAGGAAGCCAAGGGTGACGACAGCATCAAGGCGGTCGTCATCATCTGCGCCGGCAACACCTTCTTCGCGGGTGCCGACATCACCGAGTTCGGCAAGGCGATGGCCGAGCCGTCGCTGCCGGTGCTGGTCGACCAGATCGAGGCGCTCGACAAGCCGGTGATCGCCGCCGTCCACGGCACCGCGCTCGGCGGCGGCTGCGAGGTGGCGCTGGCGTCGCACTATCGCATCGCGGTGCCCTCGGCGAAGTTCGGCCTTCCGGAAGTGAAGCTGGGCATCCTCCCCGGCGCGGGCGGCACCCAGCGCATGCCGCGCGTCGCGGGCGTCGAAGTCGCGCTGGAGATGGCGACCAAGGGCGACCCGATCTCCGCGACCCAGGCGAAGGACGCAGGGCTTGTGGATCGCCTCGCGGGTGAGGACAGCCTGCTCGCCGATGCGGTTGCTTTCGCGAACGAGGTGATCGGCCAGCCGGTCTCGCGCTCCAGCGAGCGCCCGGTCACCATCGATGCGGAGACCTTCGCCAAGTTCCGCGCGACCAACGCCAAGCGCTTCCGCGGGCTCGACGCGCCGAACACGATCATCGACATCATCGAGCAGACCGCCGGCAAGCCCTATGCCGAAGGCGTCCAGGCAGAGCGCATGGGCTTCATGAAGCTGATCATGGGCCAGCAGTCGGCAGCACTCCGCCACATCTTCTTCGCCGAGCGCAAGGCCGCCAAGATCGACGGCATCGCCGACGACATCCAGCTGCGCGACATCAAGCGCGTCGGCGTGATCGGTGCCGGCACGATGGGCGGCGGGATCAGCATGAACTTCCTGTCGGCGGGCGTGCCGGTGACCATCGTCGAGATGGCGCAGGACGCGCTCGATCGCGGCACCGGCGTCATGCGCAAGAACTACGAGGCGACCGCCGCCAAGGGCCGCATGACCGCCGAGCAGGTCGAGAAGGCGATGGGCCTGCTCAAGCCCACGCTCAACTTCGACGATCTCGCGGAATGCGACCTGATCATCGAGGCCGTCTATGAGAGCATGGACGTGAAGAAGGACGTGTTTGGGCGCTTGGACAAGATCGCCAAGCCGGGCGCGATCCTCGCCTCGAACACCAGCTATCTCAACATCGACGAGATCGCCGCCGCCACCAGCCGTCCGCAGGACGTGGTGGGACTGCACTTCTTCTCGCCGGCCAATGTGATGAAGCTGCTCGAGATCGTCCGCGGCGCCAAGACCGCCGACGACGTCCTGGCGACCGCGATGGCGCTCAGCAAGAAGATCAAGAAGGTCGCGGTGATCGCGGGCGTCTGCTACGGCTTCATCGGCAACCGCATGCTGATGCCGCGTCAGGTGGAAGCCACCAAGATGCTGCTCGAAGGCGCCACGCCCGAGCAGATCGACAAGGTCCATGTCGCCTTCGGCATGCCGATGGGGCCGTTCCAAATGGCCGATCTCGCCGGCGTCGACATCGGCTGGCACCGCGATCCCAACCGCATCGAGAATATCCGCGACGCGCTCGCCGCCGAGGGCCGCTGGGGCCAGAAGAAGGGCGCCGGCTTCTACGATTATGACGAGAAGCGGCAGCCCTCGAACAGCCCGCGCGTCGCCGAGCTGATCGAGGAATGGCGCGGCAAGCTGAACGTGCCCAGCCACGAAATCACCGAGGAAGAGATCGTCGTCCGCACGCTCTACACCATGGTCAACGAAGGCGCGCTGATCCTCGCCGAGGGCATGGCCCAGCGGGCAAGCGACATCGATGTGGTGTGGGTCTATGGCTATGGCTGGCCGCCGTACCGGGGCGGGCCGATGTTCTGGGCCGACACCGAGGGCCTCAAGAAGATCGTCGAGGGCCTGGAGAAGTACGGCTTCGAAGTCGCCCCGCTACTCCGCGAAAAGGCGGAAAAAGGCGAGAAGTTCAACCGGTGATGCTCTGCTCTCCCTCTCCCAGCGGGAGAGGGAGGGAGGCGCGAAGCGCCGGAAGGGTGAGGGTGAGCGGGGATAACAGGCTAACATGGCCACCCTCACCCTCCCACCGCCTGATGGCGGCGGGCCCCTCCCTCTCCCAAGGGGAGAGGAGTTTGGATGGGAGAGGATGATGACCGAGCAGCTTGAGCAGTTCCGTATGGACACCCGCGCTTGGCTGGAGGCGAACTGCCCCGCCACCATGCGCCAGCCAATCCGGTCCGAGAAGGACATCGTCTGGGGCGGGCGCAATCCCGACTGGGCGCATCCCGACCAGAAGCTGTGGATGGACCGCATGGCCGAACGCGGCTGGACCGTGCCGGACTGGCCGACGGCATATGGCGGCGGCGGGCTCTCCCCGGCCGAGACCAAGATCCTGCGCGAGGAAATGAAGCGGATGGGCGCGCGCACCCCACTCAACAGCTTCGGCATCTCGATGCTCGGGCCGGCGCTGCTCAAATACGGCACCGAGGAGCAGAAGCTCGAGCATCTGCCCAAGATCGCCCGGGGCGAAATCCGCTGGTGCCAGGGCTATTCCGAACCCAATGCCGGCTCGGACCTCGCCGGCCTGCAGACCTGGGCCGAAGATGCCGGGGACCATTATGTCGTCAACGGGCAGAAGGTGTGGACCAGCTATGCCGACAAGGCCGACTGGATCTTCTGCCTGGTGCGCACCAGCAAGGAGACCAAGCAGGGCGGCATCAGCTTCGTACTGTTCGACATGGCCTCGCCCGGCGTCTCGACCAAGCCGATCCTGCTGATTTCGGGCTATTCGCCCTTCTGCGAAACCTTCTTCGACAATGTGAAAGTGCCCAAGGCGCAGCGCGTCCACGACGAGAACAAGGGCTGGGACGTCGCCAAATACCTGCTTGGCCATGAGCGCGAGATGATCTCGGGCATGGGGCTGGACCGGGCCGGCGGCAATCCGCTGATCGAGGGCGCGATCGCGACGATCGGCCTCGACAATCAGGGCCGGCTCGCCGATCCCATCCTGCGTGCCCAGATCGCGCTGTTCGAGGTGCGGATGCGTGCCTTCTCGGCGATGTCCGAGCGCTTTCTCGACGAACTCAAGGCCGGCCGCGCGCATCCCGCCCAGCCGAGCATGATGAAATATGTCGGCACCGAGCTGAACAAGCAGCGCCACGAGCTAATTATGAGCGCGGGCGGGTCGGACGCGCTGGAATGGGAGAGCGAGGCCTCGGCCAAGGGCGCCAAGCCGCGCGCCTGGCTGCGCACCAAGGCCAATTCGATCGAGGGCGGGACGAGCGAGATCCAGCTCAACATCGTCGCCAAACGCATCCTCGAACTGCCGGGCTGAGAGGCATGCTTTCCCTCTCCCGCCTGCGGGAGAGGGAGGGAGCCGCCGCCAGGCGGCGGAAGGGTGAGGGTGTGTGGGGCGAATGCGGCCCTTCCCTTCGCCCGACTCACCCTCACCCCGACCCTCTCCCGCAGGCGGGAGAGGGAGTTTTCAAGGGAAGATCGATGCCGCTCTACCTCAACGACGAACAGACGATGCTCCGCGACACCGCCCGCGACTTCATCGCCGAACACGCCCCGGTCCGCCACCTGCGGGCCCTGCGCGACGCCAAGGACCCGACCGGCTTCAGCCGCGACCTGTGGAAGCAGTTCGCCGAGATGGGCCTCACCGGCATCCTGATCCCCGAGACCGCCGGCGGCCTGGGCCTCGGCCATGTCGAGGCGGGCGTGGTGCTGGAGGAGATCGGCCGCAACCTAACCCCCTCCCCCTTCCTCTCCACCGCCGTCGCCGCGGTCGAGGCGCTGAAGGGCACCGGCCATGCCGAGCGCTGGTTTCCCGGCATCGCCGCGGGCGAGGCGGTGATCGCCATCGCACATGACGAGAAGCCCAAGTTCGGCCGCGCCGTCGCCCTCAAGGCAGAGCGCGCCGGCAACGGCTTCCGCCTGACCGGCACCAAGCGCTTCGCCCACCATGCCCATGCCGCCGACCTGATCCTCGTCACCGCCCGCACTGCCGGTAGCGACACGGACGCGCACGGCATCACCCTGTTCGCGATCGACCCCAAGGCCGCGGGCCTAGATCTCCGTCCCGAGCGCCTGGCCGATTCCAGCCTCGCTGCACACGCCAGCTTCGACGGCGTCGAAGTCACCGCCGATGCGGTGGTCGGCGAGATCGACGCCGGCGCCGATCCGCTCGGCCGCCTGCTCCGCGCCGCCGGGGCCGGTGCCTCGGCCGAATTGCTCGGCGTCGGCGCAGGCGCAAGCGACATGACGCTCGGCTATCTCAAGGAACGCAAGCAGTTCGGCACACTGATCGGCAGCTTCCAGGCGCTCCAGCACCGCGCCGCGCATCTCTACAGCGAGATGGAAGTTGCTCGCGCAGCGACGCTCAAGGCACAGCAGCTGCTCGATGCCGGCGAGCCCGCCGACGAGGCCGTCGCCATCGCCAAGGCGATGACCGGGCTTGCCACCACGCTCGCCGTGCAGGAGGGTATCCAGATGCACGGCGGGATCGGTATGACCGACGAATATGACATCGGCTTCTACATGAAGCGCGCTCGCGTGCTCGCCGAGATGTTCGGCGATTCCAACTATCACGCCAATGCGCTGGCGGAGGCAGCCGGCTACTGATGACCGACGCGAAATCCCCCGAAGACCTGGTCGCCGGCCTTACCGCGTTGCTCGACGTCGAAACGCTCGATACCGATCTCTATCGCGGTGCCCGCCAGCCGGGCGGCGTCGGTCGGGTGTTCGGGGGCCAGGTGATCGCCCAGGCGCTGCAGGCGGCGCAGCGCTCGGTCGAGGACGGCAAGGTCGCCCATTCGCTCCACGCCTATTTCATGCGGCCGGGCGACGAGGACTATCCGATCCTCTACCGCGTGGTGCGCGATTTCGAGGGGCGCAGCTTCGCCAATCGCCGCGTGATCGCGATGCAGAAGGGCAAGCCGATCCTCAACATGGCGGCGTCGTTCCAGCTCCCCGCCGAGGGGCTGCACCACCAGGATGCGATGCCCGACGTGCCCCCGCCCGAGGAGCTCCGCTCCGAGGCCGAATTGCGCGAAGAAATCCGCGACCAGATCCCGGAGAAGTTCAAGCGCTTCTTCCTCCGCGCCCGGCCGATCGAGATCCGCCCGGTCCACCCGCGCAACTGGTTCCAGCCCGAGCCGCGCGAACCGCGGCAATTTAGCTGGTTCCGCGTCGTCGCCCCCCTGCCCGACGAGCCCGCGCTCCACCGCGCGATGCTCGCTTATGCCAGCGACATGACCCTGCTCGGCACCTGCATGCTGCCGCACAGCGTCAGCTGGATGAGCGGTCAGGTGCAGACCGCAAGCCTCGACCATGCCCTCTGGCTGCACGAACCGTTCCGCTTCGACGAATGGCTGCTCTACGCCACCGATAGCCCCTGGGCCGGCCACACCCGCGGCTTCAACCGCGGCAGCATCTATGCGCGCGACGGCCGGCTGGTGGCGAGCGTGACCCAGGAAGGGCTGATCCGCACGGCGTAACGATTTGTCGCAAAGGCGATCGATTTCATCTCACGTGCGCAATTATTACGCTTGATTATCCACCGTTCATGCAGATAAGCCCTTAGCCGGGAGGTTTGGGGTTTTATCCTATGTCGTATCGCGTACTCGCGATATGCGCGCCTCTCGTGTCGCTTTTTACCGCGACGGCGCTGCATGCGCAGACACTTGAGGACGCCGTCCTCGCCCAGATCAACGCCGCCCGGTCCAATCCTCGTGCCTATGCCGAAAAGCTGCGGGAATATCGCAGCTATTTCGATGGCGCCGTCGTCTATATGCCTGGCGACTATAACGGCCTGCTCACGCGCGAGGGCACGGTGGTCGTCGACGAGACGATCGCTTTCCTCGAAAAGCAGGAGCCGCTGCCGCCCCTCACCCGGGCCGAAATCCTGGCACTGGCCGCGGTCGACTTCTCCCGCGAGCAGGGCGCGCTCGGCGCGCGCGGGCATCGCGGGGCCGATGGCAGCGATCCCGGCGTCCGCGTCAAGCGTCACGGCGGGGACGTCTTCGTCGGCGAAGCGATCGCATACGGTTTCGACGATGCAGAGCAGGTAGTGCGGCAGATGATCGTCGACGACGGCGTTCCCGATCGTGGCCACCGAAGGCTGTTGTTCGACGCCAAGCTCCAGTTCGCCGGAATCGGCTGCGGGCCGCACAGCAAAATGGAGCATATCTGCGTCGTCGACGTCAGCGCGACCAAGGACGGCCGCCCGGTGCGTCTCCGCTACGCCCTGCAGCAGCGCTGAGCGGCCGTCACTTCCGGCCGAACAGCTTCTCGATGTCGCCATGCGCCAGCTTCACCCAGGTGGGGCGGCCATGGTTGCACTGGCCCGAATGCGGCGTGACCTCCATCTCGCGCAGCAGCGCGTTCATTTCCGCGACCGAGAGGATGCGGCCGGCGCGGACCGAGCCATGGCAGGCCATGGTCGCGGCGACATGGTCGAGCCGTTCCTTGAGGCTCAGCGCCTCGTCAAAGCTGGCGAGTTCGTCGGCGAGATCGGTGACGAGGCCGTGGACGTCGCCGGTGCCGAGCGCGGCGGGCACCGCGCGGACCAGCATCGCGCGCGGGCCGAAGCGTTCGAGTTCGAGCCCGAAGGCGCGCAGTTCCTCGACGCGCGCTTCGAGCCGGTCGCAGCCGGGCTCGTCGAGTTCGACCACTTCGGCGAGGAGCAGCGCCTGGCTGGGCACGGTCCCCCCGGCCATGGCGCGGCGCATGCGTTCGAGCACCAACCGCTCGTGCGCCGCATGCTGGTCGACCAGGACGAGCCCGTCCTGCGCTTCGGCGACGATATAGGTCTTGGCGACCTGGCCCCGGGCGACGCCGAGCGGGAAATCGGTGGCGAGCGGGGCTTCGTGGCGCGCGGGTTCGGCGCGGGCCAAGGGGGCGGCGGCGAAGAAGGTTTGGAAGTCCCGTACCATCCCGGAATAGTGCCGTAGCCCCTCCCCTTCAGGGGAGGGGTTGGGGTGGGGCTGTGTCTCACCGAGACCAACAAATGGTCTGGAATCCCTCCACCCCAACCCCTCCTCCAAGGAGGAGGGGCTAGTGGTAGGAACACCCCCCGGCTGCCACAATCCCAGCGCCGCCTCGCTCGGCCGCTGCACGCTGCGGTGCCCGGCCGCATCGAGCGCGCGCCGGAGCCCGCTGACGATCAGCCCCCGCGCCAGCGCCGGATCGCGGAAGCGCACTTCGGTCTTGGCGGGGTGGACGTTCACGTCGACCACCTCGGGCGGCACGTCGAGGAACAGCGCCACCACCGGGTGCCGGTCGCGCGCAAGCATCTCGGCATAGGCGCCGCGCACCGCGCCGACGAGCAGCCGGTCCTTCACCGGGCGGCCGTTGACGAACAGATATTGGTGGTCCGCCACGCCGCGGTTGAACGTCGGGATGCTGGCGACCCCGCCGAGCACCAGCCCCTCGCGCTCGAAGTCAATCGCGACGCTGTTCTCCTGCAGCGCGCGGTCGGTGAGCGCCGCCACCCGCGCCGGTCGGCTCTCGCCGCCCTGCACGCTCAGCACCCGGCGCCCGTCATGCTCGACCGCGAAGGCGATGTCGGGCCGCGCCATGGCGAGCCGCTTCATCCCGTCGAGGCAGGCGGCATATTCGGCGCGGGTCGAGCGGAGGAACTTGCGGCGCGCGGGCACGCGCCCGAACAGCGCCTCCACCCGCACCCGCGTGCCCGGCGGCAAGGCGGCCGGTCCCTCGGCGATCCGTGCGCCGTTATCCACCGTCAGCGACCAGCCTTCGGCGCCGCGCACCCGGCTTTCCAGCGTCAGCTGCGCGACGCTGGCGATCGAGGGCAGCGCCTCGCCGCGGAAACCTAACGTCGCGACGTGCTCGATATCGTCGGTCGGCAGCTTGGAGGTGGCGTGACGCTCCAGTGCGAGGGCCATTTCGGGCGCCGCCATGCCGCAGCCATCGTCGATCACCTCGATCAATTCGATGCCGCCGCCGGCCAGCTTCACGGTGATCCGTGTCGCGCCTGCGTCGATTGCGTTTTCAACGAGTTCCTTGAGGGCGCTGGCAGGGCGTTCGACCACCTCGCCGGCAGCGATACGGTTAACAAGATGTTCGGGCAGTCGGCGTATTGACATGCCATCCGCTGTAGCCCAAGCGACGGCCTCCCGCGACCCGCATCCGCAAGACCCCAGGCCGGCGTCAAAACCGTCCCGGAAAAGGTTCGGGCCAAACACTTAGTGCGAGCAGCCGGACGGGGGGGCGCCCAACCCGGCAGGACGGATCAATAAATGGCTTTCTCCCGCATTTTCAAATTCATGTCCCACGACATGGCGATCGATCTGGGTACTGCGAACACCGTCGTATATCTGCGTGGCCGCGGCATCGTGCTGAACGAGCCGTCGGTGGTGGCGGTCGAGACGCTGAACGGCGTGAAGAAGGTCAAGGCCGTCGGCGACGACGCCAAGCTGATGATGGGCAAGACGCCCGGCTCGATCGAGGCGATTCGTCCGCTGCGTGACGGCGTGATCGCCGACATCGATGTCGCCGAAGAGATGATCAAGCACTTCATCCGCAAGGTGCACGGGCAGCGCCGCTTCATGCGCTGGCCGGAGATCGTGATCTGCGTGCCGTCGGGCTCCACCTCGGTCGAGCGCCGCGCAATCCGTGACGCCGCGTCGAACGCCGGCGCCAGCCAGGTCTGGCTGATCGAGGAGCCGATGGCCGCCGCGATCGGCGCCGACATGCCGGTCACCGAGCCGATCGGCTCGATGGTCGTCGACATCGGCGGCGGCACCACCGAAGTCGCGGTACTCAGCCTGCGCGGCCTCGCCTATTCGACCAGCGTGCGTGTCGGCGGCGACAAGATGGACGAGGCGATCGTCTCCTACGTCCGCCGCAACCACAACCTGCTGATCGGCGAAGCCACTGCCGAACGGATCAAGCAGGAAGTCGGCGTCGCCAAGCCGCCGGTCGACGGCATCGGCAAGACGATCCACATCAAGGGTCGCGACCTGGTCAACGGCGTGCCCAAGGAAATCCAGATCAACCAGGGCCAGATCGCCGAGGCGCTGTCCGAGCCGGTCAACACGATCGTCGAAGGCGTCCGCATCGCGCTGGAGAACACCGCGCCGGAGCTGGCCGCCGACATCGTCGACCAGGGCATCGTCCTCACCGGCGGCGGCGCGCTGCTGCATGGGCTGGACGAAGTGCTGCGCGACGAGACCGGCCTGCCCGTCACCGTCGCCGACGATCCGCTGACCTGCGTGGCGCTGGGCACCGGCCGCGCGCTCGAGGATCCGATGTTCCGCGGCGTTCTCCTCCAGGTCTGACGAAAGGCCAACGGCGATGGCGCCGCCACGGAATCGGCGCCCGGGGTTCTCGCGACGGGCGCAATATGGGCTGTTCTTCAGCTATGTGGCGGCGATCGGCCTGTTGCTGATCGGCGGCGGGCTCGTGCTGGTCTCGCGCTACAACCCGCATCTGTTCGGCCCGCTGCGCAGCACCCTCGCCGAGGTGACCACCCCGGTCTCCTCGGGCCTCGACACGGTGCGGCGCGGCGTGGGCAGCGTGCCGACGGCGATCGGCAGCTATTTCGGGGTGCGTGGCGAGAATGCGCGGCTCAAGCGCCAGATCGAGGCCGAGCATGCCGCGCTCCAGCGCGCGCTGGGCCTCGAGCGCGAGAACCAGCGGCTGCGCCAACTGCTCAAGGCGCGCGATGCCACGCCGGAGACGATCGTCGTCGCCCGGCTGGTCAATTCCTCGGCGTCCAGCACCCGCCGCTATGCCACGCTCAATGCGGGCAGCTGGCAGCGCGTCGGCCAGGGACAGCCCGTGCGCGACGGCGACGGGTTGATTGGCCAGGTGGTGGAGGCCGGGCCGAACGCCTCGCGCGTGCTGCTGATCACCGATCCGGACAGCACCATCCCCGTCCGCCGGGCGAGCGACGGCCTGCCCGCCATCGTCACCGGCAAGGGCGACGGGACGCTCGACGTGCGCGCCGCCAATGCCGCGGCCAATCCCTTCCGGCCGGGCGACCTGCTCGTCACCTCGGGCACCGGCGGCGTGTTCCCGCCCAACATTCCGCTCGGCAAGGTGAGCGCGATCGGCCGCGACTCCTCGGTCGTCACCCCCGCGAGCAACCCCGACATGGCCGATTTCGTGATGGTGCTGCGCGTGTTCCTGCCCGAGCCGGCGCCGCCGCCCCAGGCCTTCCCGACACCCGCCGCCACGCCCAAGGCCAAGTGATGGCGCTCGACCTCCAGCCGCTGGGAGTGCCCTCGCCGCGCCCCCGGGCGCGCTGGCTCGCACCGCTGTCGATCGCGCTTGCCTCGCTGGTGACGCTCCTGCCGGTGGTGGCCACGGTGCCCTTCCTGCCGCCCTTCGGCCTGCTGATGCTGCTTGGCTGGCGGCTGCTGCGTCCCGACGCGCTGCGCGTCTGGGTCGCCGCCCCGCTCGGGCTATTCGACGATCTGCTCAGCGGCCAGCCCTTCGGCTCGGCGATGTTCCTGTGGATGGCATGCATGTTGATCATCGACGTGCTAGAGACGCGCATCGTGTGGCGAAACTTCTGGCAGGACTGGCTGATTGCCGCGGGCGCGACCGCTTTCGTGCTGATCGCAGGGCGGTTCCTTGCGTCCCCCATCTCGGCCAAGGTCGATGCCGCGCTGCTGCTCCAGGCTGGCGCCTCGGCGATGCTGTTCCCGCTCACCTCGCGGCTGTGCGCCTGGCTCGACCGTGACGTGGTGAAGGCCTGAGCCATGGTGCGGATCACCGAAGCCGCCCAGACCTACAGCTTCTCCCGCCGCGCGGTGGTGCTCGGCGCGGCGCAGGGTGCCGTCGGCATGGTGCTGGCCGGGCGCATGGCCTGGCTGTCGGTCGTCGAGAACGAGCAGTACAAGCTCAAGGCCGAAAGCAACCGGGTCAACAACACGCTGATCCCGCCGCGCCGCGGCTGGCTGCTCGATCGCAGCGGCAAGCCGCTCGCCAGCAACCGCACCGATTTCCGCGTCGACCTGATCCCCGATCGCATCGTCGACAAGGACAAGCTGCTCGCCGAGCTGACCCGGCTGCTCAACCTCGCCCCAGAGGACTTGGCCCGCATCGAGACCGACCTCAAGCGCGCCGGCGGCTTCCGCCCGGTCCAGGTGGCGGAAAATCTCGACTGGGATCGCTTCGCCGCGGTGCTGGTCCGCCAGCCCGAACTGCCCGGCGTGGCCCCCACCCGCGGCTATGCACGCCATTATCCGCTGGGCGCGGGCGTCGGCCATCTGATCGGCTATGTCGGCACCGCCTCGGCCGAGCAGTTCAAGGCCGACAAGGATCCGCTGCTCGTCACCCCCGGCTTCAAGCTGGGCAAGGATGGGCTGGAAAAGACGCTGGACCACCGGCTGCGCGGCAAGCCCGGCGCCAAGCGCGTCGAGGTGACGGCGCATGGCCGTCCGGTCCGTGAGCTGGAGACACGCGCCGACACGCCCGGCGAGAGCATCAAGCTCACGATCGACTCCGGACTGCAGGAATATGTCGCGCGGCGGCTGGGCACCAATTCCGGCTCGGCGATCGTCATCGACGTGGCAAGCGGCGACATCCTCGCCATGGCTTCGATGCCCGCCTATGATCCCAACAGCTTCTCCGACGGCATCAGCCAGACCGAATGGAAGATGCTGTCCGAGGACGATCACGTCCCCTTGATGAACAAGGTGCTGCAGGGCCTCTATCCGCCCGGCTCCACCGTCAAGCCGATGAACGGCCTGGCGCTGATGGCGGCCGGGGTGAGCGCGCACGATCGTGTGGTCTGCTCGGGCGCGTTGCGCGTCGGCAACGGTGTGTTCCACTGCCACAAAAAGGGCGGGCACGGGCCGCTCGACCTCAAGAACGCGATCATGCAGAGCTGCGACATCTATTTCTACGAGATGGTCCGCCGCGTCGGCTATGATGCGATCGCGCCGATGGCCCGGATGCTGGGCATGGGCCAGAAATTCGATATGCCCTTCACCACCCAGCGCTATGGCACCGTGCCCGACAGCGCCTGGAAGCTGAAGAAATACCATCACCCCTGGACGGTGGCGGATTCGCTCAACGCCTCCATCGGCCAGGGCTATGTGCTGGCCAACCCGCTGCAGCTGGCAGTGATGGCCAGCCGGCTCGCCTCGGGCAAGATCCTAGTGCCGCGGCTCCTCTCGAACGGCCCCTCGGGCGCCCAGCCGCTGCCGGTGAGCGCGGAGGATCTCGCGATCGTGCGCGATGCGATGTACGGTGTGATCAATGGCGGCGGCACCGGGGGCGCTGCGCGGATGTACGTGGCCGGCGTTGCGCTGGCGGGCAAGACCGGCACCGCGCAGGTCCGCCGCATCACCATGGCGGAGCGCCGCACCGGCGTGCTCAAGAACGGATCGCTGCCGTTCAAGATGCGCGACCACGCGCTGCTCGTCTGCTTCGCGCCGCACGATAATCCCAAATATGCTGCGGCAATCGTGCTCGAGCATAACGGACACACCGTCCGCAACCTCGACACGCCGATGATCGGCCGGGACATCATGACCTATCTGTTCGACCGCGACCTTGCGATGAAGACGCTGGCCGAGGTGGAGCCCACCTGGGGTGGCGACTATACGACGCGCATGGCCGCGCAAGGCGCCGCCTTCCGCGCCGCGCAGGCTACCCCGCCGCCGCCCCCGCCCGAGGATACCGAGGAAGCGGCGAGCAGCCTCGCTGATCAGGCCGCCAACAGCACCGCCGATTCGACCAAGCGCGACGTCGCGCCCACCGGCAGCGTGGAGGGCGACTGATGGCGCGCCCCGGCAACGGCATCGTCCCCGTCCAGGTCGCACAGCTGCCGTGGAAGGTGCTATTCTTGGTGCTGGCGATCGGCGGCTTCGGGCTGGTCGTGCTCTATTCGGCCGCCGGCGGCAGCATCAAGCCCTGGGCGTTCAATCAGGGAATCCGCTTCCTGCTGTTCCTCGGCGTCGCGCTGGCGATGTCGCGCGTGCCGGTGCGGTTCTGGTCGCAATGGTCGCTCCCCATTTACGGCGCGCTGGTGGTGGCGTTGCTCGGCGTGGAGGCGCTGGGCAAGGTGGCCGGCGGCAGCCAGCGCTGGATCAGCCTCGGCGGCTTCCAGTTCCAGCCCTCCGAGTTGATGAAGCCGATGATCGTGCTCGCGCTCGCCCGCTTTTACGAGATGCTGCCGGCCAGCGAGACGCGGAAGTTCGTGGCGATCTGGCCGGCCTGCATCTTGATCGGGGTACCGGCGCTGCTCGTCATCATGCAGCCCGATCTCGGCACCGGGCTGATGATCACCGGCTGCGGCGTCATGGTGATGTTCCTGGCGGGCGTGCCGCTGCGGCTGTTCATCGCCGGCGCGCTGGCGGTGGCGGTGGCCGCCCCCCTCGCCTTCAACTTCGTGCTGCACGATTATCAGCGCAACCGCGTGTTGATCTTCCTAGACCCCGAGCGCGATCCGCTCGGCACCGGCTATCACATCACCCAGTCGAAGATCGCGATCGGCTCCGGCGGCATCTTCGGCAAGGGCTTCCTGCAGGGCACGCAGAGCCATCTCGACTATCTGCCGGAAGGCCAGACCGACTTCGCGCTGGCGACGATGATGGAGGAATGGGGCTTGGCCGGCGGCGTGTTCCTGATCGTCGCGTTCGGGATGCTGATCGCCTGGGGGATCGGCGTCGGCATGCGCGCCAAGACGCGGTTCGGGCGACTGACCGCGGCGGGGCTTTCGGGGACGATGTTCCTCTATTGCTCGATCAATATGGCGATGGTGATCGGGCTGGCGCCGGTGGTGGGCGTGCCGCTGCCGCTGATCAGCTTCGGCGGCACCGCGGTGATGACCTTCATGCTGTGCCTGGGCATCCTCCTCTCGATCGACCGCGACGGCCGCACCAAGACGCGCTGGTGATTTTTTCATTTTTGGGGTTTACAAGCCGCGAGAGGCGACGCTAAAGGCGCGCCTCCGAAGCGGCGGTGCCCCACCAAGGGCGCCATGCAGAAGCCGGATGGACACATAGCTCAGTTGGTAGAGCAGCTGACTCTTAATCAGCGGGTCCTTGGTTCGAGCCCAAGTGTGTCCACCACTTCTCCTTCTGCCCAGACGCCTTCCGGTATGGACACATAGCTCAGTTGGTAGAGCAGCTGACTCTTAATCAGCGGGTCCTTGGTTCGAGCCCAAGTGTGTCCACCACCTTCCCACATGCCTGATGATGCGCCGCGCTCAGCAGGGCAGTCTGTTTGCTCTTTTCCAGATCCTCGCCGGCTCTGCCCGCGCAACCCTGCCCGCGCCAATTTCCGCTGCATGACGACCGATATCTGCGCACGTTAGCTGCCACCGTTGCATCGCAACATGCGACCAGCGATGCCAATTCGATCCAAGACCCTTCCGGCACCGCCATGTCACGTTCGCGGCAAGCGAGGACGCATCCTCCTTAGACCGTCGCAACATGTCGAGGTGCATTTTGAGAAAGCAGCAAAGGCTCGCCCGATCGAGGCGGCGTGCCGGGGCCGGGCCGCTATGAACGCGCGCAACCCCAAACCCATCCTCCCCTTGCGGAGCACCGGCGCGGGCGCGCTCGCGCTTCTTCTTGGCGGGTGCAACCGCGGCGTCCTGGATCCGCAAGGGCCGATCGGCGTCGCCGAGAAGACGCTGCTGCTCAACGCCACCGGCATCATGCTGTGCGTGGTCGTGCCAGTGATGATCGCCACGGTCGTCGTCGCCTGGTGGTTCCGCGCGAGCAACACCAGTGCGCGCTACCGGCCGACCTGGGCCTATTCGGGCAAGGTCGAGCTCATCATCTGGTCGATCCCGGCGATGATCATCCTCCTGCTCGGCGGCGTCACCTGGCTCGCCAGCCACGAGCTCGATCCGGCCAAGCCGCTCGCCTCGACCCAGCCGGTGCTCGAAGTGGAAGTGGTGTCGCTCGACTGGAAGTGGCTGTTCATCTATCCGAAGCAGGGCGTCGCCAGCGTCAATCGCGTCGTCGTCCCCGTGGGCGCGCCGGTGCAAATGAAGCTCACCTCCGCCACGGTGATGAACAGCTTCTTCGTGCCGCAGCTCGGCGGCCAGATCTACACGATGACCGGCATGGTCTCGCAGCTGAACCTGATCGCGGATCGGGCGGGCAGCTATGACGGGCTTTCGTCGCAGTTCAGCGGCGAGGGCTTCTCCGACATGCACTTTCGCTACGAGGCGGTGCCGCAGGCGCGCTTCGATGCGTGGGTGGCCGCCGCCAAGTCCGCCGGTCCGACGCTGGATACGGCCAGCTATGTCGCCCTCGCCAAGCCGAGCGCGAACGTGGCCCCGATGACCTACGCCACGGTCGATCCGACGCTGTTCGGTCGCATCACCACCGGCAAGCCGATCGTGACCGCCGCGGTCGCTCCCCATTCCATGGCCGCCGACCACGGCGCCAGCAACAAGGGTTATTGACGGATGCTCGGCAAACTCACCTGGAGTGCCATCCCGTTCGCCGAACCACTGCCGCTGATCACCTCGGCGGTCGTGCTCGCGGTGATCGGGGGCGTGCTCGCCTGGATCACGGCAAAGGGCCATTGGGGCTATCTGTGGCGCGAATGGATCACCTCGGTCGATCACAAGCGCGTCGGCATTATGTACTTCCTGCTCGGGCTGATCATGCTGCTGCGCGGCTTTTCCGACGCGCTGCTGATGCGCACCCATCTGGCCATGGCCACGGGCGTCAACCAGGGCTACCTGCCGCCGGAGCACTTCAACCAGATCTTCTCCGCCCACGGCACGATCATGATCTTCTTCGTGGCGATGCCGCTGGTGATGGGGCTGATGAACTTCGTGCTGCCGCTCCAGCTGGGCGTGCGCGACGTCGCCTTTCCGACGATGAATTCGATCAGCTTCTGGCTGACCGCATCAGGCGCGCTGCTGATCAACGTCAGCCTGTTCATCGGCGAGTTCGCGCGCACCGGCTGGCTGGCCTATCCGCCGCTCAGCGAGCTGCAATTCTCGCCCGGGGTGGGCGTCGACTATTATCTATGGTCGGTTCAGATCTCCGGAGTCGGCACGCTATTGTCGGCCGTCAACCTGGTGACGACCATCCTCAAGATGCGCGCGCCGGGCATGAGCTATACCCGCATGCCGGTGTTCTGCTGGACCGCGCTCGCCTCGAACCTGGTGATCCTGGCGATCTTCCCGATCCTCACCGCCTGCCTCGCGATGCTGACGCTGGACCGCTATCTCGGCTTCCACTTCTTCACCACGGATGGTGGCGGCAGCGCGATGATGTTCGTCAACCTGATCTGGATGTGGGGCCATCCGGAGGTCTATGCCTTGGCTCTGCCGGCTTACGGCGTCTATTCGGAAGTCGTCTCCACCTTCTCGAGCAAGCCGCTGTTCGGCTATCGCTCGATGGTCAGCGCGTCGATGGCGATCTGCGTGCTGTCGTGCATGGTGTGGCTGCACCACTTCTTCACCATGGGTGCCGGCGCGGACGTCAACGCGTTCTTCGGTATCGCCACGATGATCATCGCGGTGCCGACCGGCGTGAAGTTGTTCAACTGGCTGTTCACCATGTATGGCGGCCGCGTCCGCTTCGAAGTGCCGATGCTGTGGACGCTCGGCTTCATGATCACCTTCGTGACCGGCGGCCTCACCGGCGTGCTCCTCGCGGTGCCCCCGGTCGACTTCATCGTCCACAACTCGCAGTTCCTCGTCGCCCATTTCCACCACGTCATCATCAGCGGCGTCGTGTTCGGGCTGTTCGCCGGCTATACCTACTGGTTCCCCAAGGCATTCGGCTTCCGCCTGCATGACGGATGGGGCAAGGCGGCCTTCTGGTGCTGGTTCTTCGGCTTCTACCTCGCCTGGATGCCGATGTACGTGATCGGCATGCAGGGCGCGACGCGCCGGATGCAGCATTACAACGACCCGAGCTGGCAGCCCTATGAGATCGTCGCGGCGTGCGGCGCACTGCTCATCCTGTGCGGTGTGCTATGCCAGGCGACGCAGCTGATCGTCTCGATCCGCAACCGCGACAAGCTGCGCGACGTGACCGGTGATCCGTGGGACGGCCGTTCGCTCGAATGGTCGACCACCTCGCCGCCCCCGGCGTTCAACTTCGCGGTGCTCCCCGACGTGCGCGGCGAGGAGGCCTATTGGGGCGTGAAGCAGCGCGCGATCGCCCAGCTCCAGCTGGACGAAGCGCCCGCCTACCAGCCGATCGAACTGCCGCGCGCGACGCCGATCGGCGTGATCACCGCCTTCTTCGTCAGCTTCGCCGGCTTCGGAATGGTCTGGCACATCTGGTGGCTGGTCGCGGCCAGCGTCGCGGCAGGCTTCGTCGCGCTCGCCACGTTCGGCTGGCGCCGCGAGGACGAGTTTGAGATCCCGGCGGCCGAAGTCGCCCGGCTCGACCAGGACCGGCGCGCGATCCGCACCGGCGCGCTGGCCGACGTGGCGCCCGACCGGCAGGAGGCCGCGCACGCCGCCCTTGCGCTCGAGGTCACCGACCCGCACCAGCTGGGGCATGCCGGGGCCGATACCAAGCCCGGCGTGCGCGACAACGGTCCTGCCAGCAAGACCGTGGTCGCCGGCTTCGGCTTCTGGGTGTTCCTGCTGACCGACATCGTGATGTTCTCGGCGCTGTTCGCCACCTATGCGGTGCTGGCCAACGCCACGGACGGCGGGCCGACCTCCAAGATGCTGTTCAGCCGGACGACGGTGGGCATCGAAACGGTCTGCCTGCTCTTCTCGACCTTCACCTGCGGCCTCGCCTTCCTCGCGGCAAAGCGGCGGAACGTCGGGGTTACCCAGCTGATGCTCGCGCTCACCGGCGTGCTCGGTGCCGCGTTCCTCTCGATCGAGCTGCGCGAGTTCGCCAGCATGATCGCGCAAGGCGCGGGCCCCTCGCGATCGGCCTTCCTATCGGCCTTCTTCACGCTGGTCGGCTGCCACGGCATCCATGTCGCCGCCGGTCTGGTCTGGCTGGTGTCGCTGGCCGCGCAGATCGCCACCCGCGGGTTCGAGCCGAAGGTGCAGCGCAAGCTGCTGTGCTTCAGCCTGTTCTGGCACGCCTTGGACATCGTCTGGGTCGCCGTCTTCACCATCGTCTATCTGTTTGGAACCAGCCTATGACCGACCATCCCACGCATGCCGGCCACACCGATGCGGCGCCCGGCGAAGAACAGGACAGCTTCCTCTCCGGCAGCGCCGGCTACATCATCGGCCTGCTGCTGGCGCTGGCACTGACCGCCACATCCTTCTGGGCGGCGGAATCCGGGGCGCTCTGGCGTCCCGGCGTGCCGATCGGGCTGTGCGTGCTGGCGGTGGCGCAGATGGGCATCCACCTGGTGTTCTTCCTCCACATCACCACCGCGCCGGACAGCACCAACAACGTCCTCGCGCTTGCCTTCGGAATCATCATCGTGATGCTGGTCGTCGTCGGATCGATCTGGATCATGGACAACCTCAACGCCAACATGATGCCGATGGAGCAGGTAATGGGCATGCAGTCCTGAAGCCGTCGCGGCCGGGTGGTCGGAAGCGATGTCGGCCGGAAGGTCCGATCGCCGCCTTCCGACCACCTGCCGCTTACATCATCCCCGGCGCCATCGGAACGGCGTTGCTGAAATCCAGGATGTCATTGACCAGCCCGTCCTTGAAGGCGAACAAGAATTCGAACCGTTTCTCCTGGCACATTCCCTGGAGCGAGATCACCATCCGCGAGGTTCCGGGCTCCCCCGTCTGATCGATGCTCTCGTCGATCATCTCGACGGCGCATGACGGCCCGGGCAGCGCATCGCGCAACTTCATGAACGCGGCCGCACCCTCGGGGTTCAAATACGGCCGCGCTGCCGCGAGACCCTTGGTGTAATAGGCCTCCATCAGGCGCCGAACCTGCTCGACATGCTGCATGTCGATGTTCGGGAACACATAGGCCGTCCGCAACGTCGACACCATCTTCGGCGGCGCGTCCTCCGCACGGGCTTCCGTCGCCAGCAGCATCAGCCCCAGCGCCAGAAGGCTCCCCTTACTTCGCTTCATCGCCTTCCCCTCTTGTACGACCTCCGGTGGATCGATCGCTTCACCTGGCCGAAGTGCCGCGAGGGCCACGGCCTGCCTAGAGGGCGCAGCGCCGCGCCTCCCCCGACCACCGCGTCCGGCTTGCCGTTCGTCGCAAGCTGGCACGATCAACCTCCGAGCAACAGTTCGTTACGTTTACCGATCTCGTGCGTTGCAGCATCATGGCCAAGAAACCCGCACTGCCCTCCGCCGCCGAACGCAACACCATCCTCGAAGCCAACCGCACGCTGAAAATGGCACGCTCGGCGCACGCCTATGTCCGCGGCAACACCGCCAAATTCTACGACTGGCTGGAGAGCTCGCCCGTTTCCGCGCGCGTGCCGCAGGGGCCGTCGATCTGGATCTGCGGGGATTGCCATGTCGGCAATCTCGGCCCCCTCTCCAACGGCGACGGCCGCGTCGAGGTGCAGATCCGCGACATGGACCAGGCGGTGATCGGCAATCCCGCGCACGACATGATCCGGCTGGGCCTGTCGCTCGCCACCGCGGCGCGCGGCGCCGATCTGCCGGGGGTCGTCACCGCGCAGATGCTCGAGGAGATGATGGAGGGCTATGTCGCCGCCATTCACGATCCCACCAGCGGCGATCCCGGCGTCGAGCCCGACGTGGTGCAGAGCGTCAAGCGCCGCGCGCTGGGCCGCCGCTGGCGCCACCTCGCCAAGGAGCGGCTCGACGCGGTGGAGCCCCAGATTCCGCTCGGCAAGCGCTTCTGGCCGATCGAGGACAAGGAACGCGCCGCACTGGAGGCCGCGCTCGCCAAGCCGTCGGTGCTGGGCACCGTGCTGGGCGCCGAAGACGCCGACGCGGCGCGCGAGATCAGGCTCGTCGATGCCGCCTATTGGATGAAGGGGTGCAGCTCGCTCGGCCTGCTGCGCTATGCCGCGATCGTCGCCCTTCCCGATGAGAAGGGCCGGAAGGGCTATGCGCTGATCGACCTTAAGGAAGCGATCGACCCGATCGCCCCCGCCGCGCCGGGTGCCGAGTTGCCCGAGGACAATGCCGATCGCGTGGTGGCGGCAGCCCGCGCGCTCTCGCCGCATCTCGGCAGACGGATGGCGCCGGTACGCATGCTGGGCCGCTCGCTGTTCGTCCGCGAGCTGGCGCCGCAGGATCTTAAGCTCGAACTCGACCAGTTCAGCCGCGGCGAAGCGGTGAAGTCCGCCCGCTACCTCGCCTTCGTCGTCGGCAAGGCGCATGCCCGCCAGATGGATACCGATGCGCGCGCGGCGTGGCTGGAGATCCTCGCCGAGGATCGCCGCAGCAACCTGGATGCGCCGTCCTGGCTGTGGGAGAGCGTCGTCTCGCTCGCCGGCCGCCACGAGGTCGGCTATCTGGAGCATTGCCGGCGCTATGCCGTCGCTGCGTGATGCTGTTTGGGAGAGCAGCGCCGCTCCGCCCAGCGCGTCGGCGAGGGCCCCATGGCGGAGAGGGAGGGATTCGAACCCTCGGTACGGTTACCCGCACAACGGTTTTCGAGACCGCCCCGATCGACCACTCCGGCACCTCTCCGCTAGGGAGGATACGCGCTTCGGGAGTGCCCGAGCAGCGTACCGGTCGCTGTGAGGCGCGGCCACTAGCGCAAAGTTTTGGGGGCCGCAAGCAGGGTATTTCAAGTTTTTTCGCGAAGGCGGAGACGGTGCGCGCGCCCCTGCCCCTTCCCGGATCGGGAACGCACCGCCGCGCCACCGTTGCCGTTGCGCCTCCGCAACCCTAGATTGGTGCCATGTCAGAAACCAATGGTTCGCTTCTTTCCATCGACTCGGGCACGCCGATGCCGCCGATCGCCAGCGCGCGCTTCGCCATCGGCGACGTGGTTCGCCACCGCCTGCTCGATTTCCGCGGCGTGATCTTCGATGTCGACCCGGTCTTCGCGAACAGCGACGAATGGTATGATTCGATTCCCGTCGACATGCGGCCGGCCAAGGACCAGCCCTTCTACCATCTGCTCGCCGAAAATGCCGATTCGACCTATATCGCCTATGTCAGCCAGCAGAATCTGGTGGCCGACGACAGCGACGAGCCGGTCGATCATCCCGGAATCAGCGGGCTTTTCGACAGCTTCGACGCGGGACGCTACCGGCTGAAGCCCAACCACCGCCATTAAGCGCGCGTGACTCGGAAAATCGCAGTTTCGTCTTGCGGAACGGTTGACATTCCTGCCCCCCTCGCATAGTTGCGCCCTTCCTCCTGCCGAGGTGCAACCTTGGCGGGCACATGCATTTGAACCAGAGAAGAGACCGATGTTCGCTATCGTGCGCACGGGCGGCAAGCAGTATCGCGTTGCCGCAGGAGACAAGATCGTCGTCGAGAAGCTCGATGGCGAAGCCGGTTCGTCGGTGACGCTGGGCGATGTCCTGCTGGCCGGCGAAGGCGGCGAGCTGAAGGCTACCGACGGTCTGACCGTTTCGGCCGAAATCGTCGCGCAGGCGAAGGGCGAGAAGGTCATCGTCTTCAAGAAGCGTCGTCGTCACAACTATCGCCGCAAGAACGGTCATCGCCAGCAGCACACGATCCTCAAGATCACTGCTATCGGCGCGGCCAAGTAAGCGACTGACGAGACACGAGGAGTATAGACAATGGCACATAAGAAGGCAGGCGGCTCGTCCCGCAACGGTCGCGACTCTGCTGGCCGCCGTCTTGGCGTGAAGAAGTTCGGCGGCGAGACGGTTCTCGCCGGCAACATCCTCGTGCGTCAGCGCGGCACCAAATTTTACCCGGGCGTGAACGTGGGCATGGGCAAGGACCATACCCTTTTCGCGCTCGTCGAAGGCCGCGTGTCGTTCAAGGAAGGCAAGCTTGGTCGCAAGTTCTGCTCCGTAGACATGATTGCCGAGGCAGCCGAATAACATCGGGTGACCGCACGGGTTGCCCACCAGGGCGACCCGGGTTCGGATGAACCAACCGAAAAAGGGAGACGGGTCGCCCCGGTCTCCCTTTTTTCATGCTCCCTGCAATCGCAGCGCAACACCTACACACCATGGAAACGGCGTGGGGAGCTGCAGGACCGAGGAGTGGTGGTCATGTTCGTGCGGACCCAGAGATTGACGTTACGTCCCGGCTGGCCTGAGGACGCCCCTGCCCTGGCCCGGGCTATCGATCATGAGGCGGTCGTGCGCAATCTGTCGCGCGTGCCCTGGCCCTATTCGATCGAAGCGGCCGAGACCTTCCTTGCGCATTGGACCGACACGCGCTTCCTGGTGTTCGAGCACCAGGGCGGCAGCGTGGCACTGATCGGCTGCGTCGGCATCGACAGCGCCGGGGACGAGCAGCATGAGCTCGGCTATTGGTTCACGCCGTCGGCCTGGGGCAAAGGCTATGCCACCGAAGCGGGACGCGGCGTGCTCGCGGCAGCGCGCGCATCGGGCATCCGGCGGGTGACCTCGCGCCACGCCGTCGACAACCCCGCCTCGGGACACGTGTTGCGCAAGCTGGGCTTCCAGCCGACCGGCCGTGTCGAGCCGATCTGGTCCAAGGGCCGCGGCTGCGAGATGGCGTGCATCGGCTTCGAGCTCGATCTCGACGCCGACGACTGCCGATCGGGCCCGGAACCCCGCCTCGCGGCGTAATGCTACCTCCGGCCTCTCCGCGACCACCGGGGAGGCCGCTTCCCCCGGCGCGCAAGCTCGACTAAGCCGGCAACATATGGACACAAGGCCAACAGTTTGACGAGCACCGTGGTGCGCCGGCGCCTCTCCCCTGAAGAATCGCGAGACGCGGCGCTGGAAGCGGCACGCGCGCTGCTGATCGAGGACGGGCCGCAAGCGGTGACGCTCAAGGCGGTCGCCGCGCGGATCGGGCGGACGCATGCCAATCTGCTCCACCATTTCGGCTCCGCGGCAGGGCTGCAAAAGGCGCTTGCCGCGAGCATGGCCGAGGCGGTGACCGCCAAGATCGGCGAGGCGGTGCTGCGCGCCCGCACGACCGACCATGACCTGCGCGAAGTCGTCGCCCTCACCTTCGACGCGTTCGGCCGCGAAGGCGCCGGCGCACTCGCGAGCTGGATGCTGCTCACCGGCAATCAGGATGCGCTCGATCCGATCCTGGAGGCGATCCACCGGCTGGTCGACCGGATCAGCGAAGGCGAGGACGCCCGCGCCCCGCTGCGCGAGGAAACGCTGCAGCTCACCCTGATGGCGCTGGGGGACGCGCTGCTCGGAGCCCCCATGGCCCGCGCCCTGGGCCTCCCCCGCGACAAGGCCCGCGAGCTGGCGGCGACGATGCTGCGCGCGCGGATCGAGGCGGCCGACTAGCCGCCCCGCCGCCGTCAGTGCGGCACCACGCCCAGCTCCACGCCGGTCTTGTCGTGCAGCGCGAACCGATCGACGATGTCGGCACTGGCACGGTTATAGCCGACCACCTCGACCGACCGCCCCTCGCGCCGCAGCCGCGCGACGATCTTGTCGAGCGCCGCGACGCCGGAGATGTCCCAGAAATGGGCCGCGGACACGTCGATCCGCACCGCGTCCGCGACGCGTTCCGCCTGGAACGCGCGAGTGAAGCGCTCGACCGAGGCGAAGAAGATCTCGCCCGCCACGCGGTAGGTCGCCACGCTGCCGTCGGCGGAAAGAACCCGCTCGACCGCGAACATCCGCTGCACCTTGCCGGCGAAGAAGATGCCCGAGAGCAGCACGCCCGCCAGCACGCCCATCGACAGGTCGCGGGTCGCCACGACGACCACCACCGTCGCCAGCATCACCGCAGAAGAGGTCGGTGGATGGCGGCGCAGATTGGCGATCGAGTTCCAGCTGAACGTGCCGATCGACACCATGATCATCACCGCGACCAGCGCCGGCATCGGCACCCGGCCCACCCAGGGGCCCAGCACCGCCAGCAGGAACAGCAGGAAGGCGCCGGCGACGAAGGTTGACAGCCGGCTGCGCCCGCCCGAGGTGACGTTGATCACCGACTGGCCGATCATCGCGCAGCCGCCCATGCCGCCGAACAGCGCGGCGACGATGTTGGCGCCGCCCTGCCCCGCACATTCCTGCCGCTTGTCGCTGTCCGTGTCGGTCATGTCGTCGACGATCTGCGCGGTGAGCAGCGATTCGAGCAGCCCTACTGCCGCCATGGTCAGCGCGGTGGGGAAGATGATTCGCAGCGTCTCCAGCGTCAGCGGCACCTGCGGCAGCGCGAAGCTGGGCAGCCCCTCGGGCAGCTTGCCCATATCCCCTACGGTGTGGACCTGCAGACCCAGCCCGATGCTGATCGCGCTGAGCACCAGGATGGCGACCAGCGGCGACGGGACCGCCTTGGTCAGCCGGGGGAAGCCGTAGATGATCGCCAGCCCGCCGGCGACCATGGCATAGGTCTGCCAGCCGACATGGGTGAGCTGGGGCAGCTGCGCCAGGAAGATCAGGATGGCGAGCGCGTTGACGAACCCGGTGATCACCGAGCGCGAGACGAACTGCATCACCAGATGCACCCGCAGCAGCCCGGCGGCGATCTGGATCAGCCCCATCAGGATGGTCGCGGCGAACAGATACTCGACGCCCTGTGCCCGGACGAGCGGGCCGACCAGCACTGCCACGGCGGCGGTCGCGGCCGAGACCATTCCCGGCCGCCCGCCGATCAGCGCGATCGTCATGGCGATGGCGACCGAGGCGTAGAGTCCCACGCGCGGATCGACGCCGGCGATGATCGAAAAGCCGATCGCCTCGGGGATCAGCGCCAGCGCGACGACGATGCCGGCCAGGATGTCACGGCGCGCGCCGGCGCCGTCCGTGCGCCATTGGCGCAGATAAGCAGAAAAATCGAAGGTCATTGAAAATCCACAACAGGGCACGTGGCGCCAGGCGGCGCGTCAGCTTCGGTGCGTGTTGTTGTCCGGCGGATCGGCGGCCGGAATAGCCACCCGGAATTGCA
This sequence comes from Sphingomonas trueperi, assembly GCF_040545965.1. Lineage (GTDB taxonomy): Bacteria > Pseudomonadota > Alphaproteobacteria > Sphingomonadales > Sphingomonadaceae > Sphingomonas > Sphingomonas trueperi_C. The sequence continues at coordinate 47,247 of NZ_JBEPMV010000001.1, forward strand.
CCGGGTCCTTGCGAATGCGGTCGCCATAGACGCTGGAAGCCCGGGAGGCAACATCGCCTCCGGTACGGCGCTTCAACGACTTAGGGGCTGCCAGAGCTCGATCTTCGTGCCGTCCGGATCGAGGATCCAGGCGAACTTGCCCGTCTCGTCGCTGGTCCGCTTCAGGATTTTCACCCCCTTCGCTTCCAGCCGCGCGACGATGGCGTCGAGATCGTCGACCGCGAAATCGAGCATGAAGCCGCGCGGTGACGGCGCGATCTGCGGGCTGGTCTCGCGGAGTACCGTCCACACCGCCACCGGTGGATGTTCCGGCGCATCGTAGCGCAGCATGGCACCGCCCCAAGGTTCGACGGCGATTCCCAGCACGTCGCGGTACCAGGCGGCCAGCGCCTTGGGATCCTTGCTGGTAACGAAGACGCCTCCGATGCCGGTGATGTGCCCCGCCTGCGCCTGCGCCGCGGCTGGCGCGAGGATCGCGACCAGCCCGGCCAATAAAATTCCGATTCCGATGCTGCGCATGCCGTCTTCCCGATCGAATCGAACGCACTGGATACGCCGTACCGCCCCGCGCCTACTCCGCCGCCTGCCCCATCCGCTGCGCTTCGCCCGCCACCGCCTCGCGCACGGCACGCGAGAGTGCCGCGACGGTGAACGGCTTGCGCAGCACCGGGCGGTCGCGAAGTTGCTCGGCGCTCGCCTCGCCGGTGAAGCCGGTGACGAACAGCACAGCGACGCCGTGCAGCGTCGCCTCGACAGCGGCGATCATCTCCGGGCCGGTCTGGCCGGGCATCAGCACGTCGGTCATCACCAGGTCGAGCGAGGCCATCGCCTCGATCGCGGTCGGGGCGTGCAGCGGATCGGCGCAGCCCACCGCGCGGTGGCCCAGTTCGCGCAGCGCGGCCAGGGTCGCCGCCAGCACGCGCGGATCATCCTCGACGACCAGGATGTCGTAGCTGTCGCCCGCCTTCTCCTCCGCCGCCTCGATCACAACGGGCGCGGCGGCGCTGCCGGTCAGCGCGCCCTTGTAGCGCGGCAGGTACAGCGTCACCGTGGTGCCTGCATCGGGCGCGGTCTCGATCGCGATGCCGCCGCCAGACTGGCGGACAAAGCCGAAGATCTGGCTGAGCCCCAGCCCTGTGCCCTTGCCCACCGGCTTGGTGGTGAAGAAGGGCTCGAACACGCGCTCCAGCACCTCCGGGGTCATGCCGCAGCCCGAATCACGCACCGCCACCGAGACATAGTCGCCCGCCGCGCAATGCCCGACCTCGTTGGCGGCGAGCCGCGATTCGCCGGTAGTGATCACCAGCGTGCCGCGCCCGTTCATCGCGTCGCGCGCATTGACCGCCAGGTTGAGCACCGCGTTCTCTAGCTGGTGGCGATCGACCCAGATCCGCCAGCCCATGCCGCGATCCTGCGCCTCCACCCGGATCGCATCGCCCAGCGTGCGATCGAGCAGGTCGCGCATGCCGCGGATCAGCGCGCCAGCATCGACCGGCTCGGGCGCCAGCGATTCGGAGCGCGAAAAGGCGAGCAGCTGGCGGGTGAGCGCGGCGGCGCGGTGGGCGCCCTCCATCGCATTGTCGAGATGGCGTGCGGCTTCGCGGGGATCGCTTTCGATCTGGCGCCGCGCCAGTTCCACCCCGCCCAGCACTACTGCCAGCATGTTGTTGAAATCATGGGCGATGCCGCCGGTGAGCTGGCCGACCGCGTCCATCTTCTGCGCCTGCCGGAGCTTGGCCTCGGCGACCTCGCGCTCACGCGCTTCCTCGCGCAGCTGGGCGGTGGCGGCAGCGACGGCTTCGCGCAATTGCCCGGTCCGTTCGCGCTCCCAGGCGGCGTCGGCATCGGCGAGGGCGCGGTCGCCCTGTGCCTCGATCGCCAGCCAGCCGAAGATGACCGCACCCAGCGCGATCACCAGACCGAAGCCGCTGAGCACGCGCGAGGCATAGCTGCTGTTCTCGATCAACTGCGCGGCGGCGCGCGTGCGATCGCGCAGCAGCCGTCGTTCCTGCTCGACGATATCGTCGAGGATCGCTTCGACCTGCTTGCGCGCCGGGCTCTCACGGACCTGGTAATAGGCGCCGTAGGCGTCGTTGTTGCGCTTGTAGGTGGTGTAGAGCGCGGTCGCGTCCAGCTCCTTGCCGCGCTCGGCGAACACGCGCTGGAGCTGGCGGACCTGGGCGAACAGCGTGGAGTTGTCGCCGGTCAACTGGCGCAGCCGCTGGAGCTGCTCGCCGGCCTTGCCCCATTGATCGCTATATTGCTGGCCCAGGTTACGATCGGCGCTCACCACATAGCGCCCCAGCGCCGCCTCGGCAGAGGCGATGCCGCCGGAAAGCTGGTTGGCGCGCAGGATTACTTCGAAGCTATGTTGCTGGAGCGCGATCGCCCGGTCGCGCTCGAGATCGGTGCGCTGCTGGATCAGGATCAGCGCGCCGAGCACGAGCACCCCGGCCACCGCCAGGGCACCCAGCAGGACCAGGCGCCAGTTCTTTGCGTGAACCGAACGCTCCAGAGACGGGATCGCTTCGCTCATCCGGGCCCGACTCTAGGCGCTTGGGACGAAAGTGAAAAGGCCGGTTAGGCGATGACGCCCACGGCCTGGCCGGCCGCGCGGAACATGCCCAGCACGCGCTCGATCTGCTCGGGGCGATGCTCGGCGCAGAGCGAGCAGCGCAGCAGGAAGGTGCCGGCCGGAGTCGCCGGCGGGCGCGCCATGTTGACGTACAGGCCGTTCTCCAGCAACGCCTGCCACATCATCACCGCCTGCTCCTGGTCCTCCAGGATCACCGCGACGATCGCGCTTTCCGCCGTTTCCGTGCCCAGCTTGAAGCCCATTTCCTTCAAACCGCCGTGCAGCGTGCGGGCGTTTTCCCACAGATGCGCGCGCTTGTTATGCGCGTACATCAGCTTGCGGATCGAGGTCGCCGCGGTCGCCACCACGCTGGGCGGCAGCGAGGCGGTGAAGATGTACGGGCGGCAGGCCAGCCGGATCGCCTCGAACTTCGGGTGGTTCGAGATGCAGAAGCCGCCGACGGTGCCGACCGACTTGGAGAAGGTGCCGACGACGAAATCGACGTCCGCTTCCAGCCCCTGGTCCTCGTACACGCCGCGGCCATTGGGGCCGAAAAAGCCCATCGAATGCGCTTCGTCGACCAGCACCATCGCGCCGTGCTTCTTGGCGACGGCGACCATCTCCTTCAGCGGCGCGATGTCGCCGAGCATCGAATAGACGCCCTCCAGCACCACCAGCTTGCCGGCTTCGGCCGGCAGGCGGCCGAGGCGCTTGTCCAGGTCCGTCACGTCATTGTGGCGGAAGCGGACGATCTCCGCATTGCCCTGCTTGCAGCCGTCATAGATGGAGGCGTGGCTGTCGGCGTCGAGGATGATGTACTCGCCCTTGCCGGCGAGCGTCGAGATCATGCCAAGATTGGCCATGTAGCCGGTCGAGAACACGATCGCGCCCGACACGCCGTAGAAGTCGCGCAGCGCCTGCTCGACTTCCATATGGTCACGGAAGGTACCGTTGAGCATGCGGCTGCCGTTGGTACCCGAACCGAACTGATCGAGCGCGTCCTTGCCGGCCTGGATCACGTCCGGATCGAACGTCATCCCCATATAGTTGTAGGTGCCGAGCAGGATCGTATCCTTGCCCTTGATCACCGCCTCGGTCGGCGACTTGACCTGCTCCATCACGATCGCGAACGGATCGATCACGCCGCTGTCGAGCAGCGCCTGGCGCTCGGCGATGAGGCCGTCGAACTTGCTCATCAGGTCGGTCATGGCGATCAGCCCTTGAGCTTCTGCACGGCGTCGACCAGCTGGCCGACATTCTCGATCTCGGCCTGCATGTTCATGGTGATGACGATGTCGAACTCGTCCTCGATCGCGGCGACGAAATCCATCACCGTCAGGCTGTCCCATTCGAGATCGCCGGCGAAGGTGGTGGTTTCGGAAAGCGCGACGCCCTTCTTGTTGAAGGGCTCGATCTGCGCGGCGACGATGTCGAAGATTTCTGCACGGTCAGTCATGCGGCCGGTCCTTAGATTGATCGGCCGCAGGTGCCAAGCGAATGCGGCGAAAGCGGGCCCGTGGCGGGGCAGTGCCCCAAAGGTCAGGCCGCCGCCGCCGCATCCTCGCTGCCCGCGGTGAGCATGCCGTGCACCCACAGGTCCATCTGCCGCGCGATCTTCTGGAGCAGGCCCGGGTGGAAATGGGTCACGTCCGCCATCTCGTCCTGGCTATCGAGCAGGTCCGCCACTTCAAGGACGAAGATGCGGCCGGGATTCTCGCGCGCCACCTGCCGCCAGATCGCGTTGAACAGCCGGCAGCGCTCGGGCGAATGGTTGAGGCCCAGGCGGTATTTCTCGATCGGCGCGTCCTCGGGAGGCAGCACCACCAGCATGCGCAGGTCGTTCTCCATCAAGTGGATGCACAGCCGCAGAACGCATTTCTGATAGATCCCGCGTTCCAGCAGGTGCCACTTCCCCGGCCATCGATTGTCCAGATAATCGATGGTAGCGCCATAGACGAGGAAGGGCGGAAAGTGCTGCGCCTTGTAGCTGTCGTCGTCCATCATCCGCAGCGCGAACAGCCGCGGATTGTTGTCGAAGTCGATCGCCGGGCGAAACCGGCTGTAATGCGCGATGCCGCCGGACTGGCAATCGAACATGATGCGGATGCCCGCCTCGCCTGCCGACTGGCCGCTGAGTTCGGCACGGATCGCGGCGCGGACTTCGGGCTCGTCAAAGCCATGGTCCTCGATCCAATCGGGCTTCACCCGGCTGAACCGCCCGTTGAACGTGCTGAAATCCGCGTTCGGCCAATTCACCCGGATCTTGTCGAGCGCATATTCCTCCAGCCCCATGTGCATCGCGCGACACGAGAAGGTGAAGTGCACCGGCCGCTGGTCGACGCGGTCGTACATCACGAAGCCGACGAGCCCGTAGCGGCCATATTTGTCCCAGGCGAAAATCGACCAGCTGTCGTGCCGGGTGACGTTGATGATATCCGCTTCGAGCTGGGCGGGATAGACGCGCGACTGGGTGTAGTTGAGCTGGTTGGCGCGGTTGATCAGCTCGGCGATGCGCGGCACGAACTCGAGATTGTCCATCAGGAACGGCGCGCAGGCGCACAGGCCGGAGGCACGCAGGAACGCCTCGTTGGACTGGCCCGCCACCGCGCCGCGGTCGCGCTTCTTGGCTTCGAGGATGCGATATTCGGCGACGCGGCTGCGCGTGCCGGTCTGCAGCGCGAGCAGGCCGGCGAGCTGTTCGTCGGCATCCGCGGCCGTTGCGTCGAGCGTCTGGATCTCGGGCAGTGCGTGGCGCACTTCGGCAAGATTGTGCGGGTTGTCGTCGATGAAGAGGACGTTGACCGCGCGCAGCTGCATGTCCGCGATGAGGCCGCGGATCGCCTCGGCCTTGGGGGTGAAGGCGATGTGCGGGAAGACGAATTCGTCCCACAGCCCGAACGCCTCCAGCCGCGCTTTCGCCGCGTCGAAGTCGTTCTTCGAGCAGATCGAGGAGACCACGCCGCGCGCGTTGAAGGCGCGGACCATCTCGGCGCGCCGCTCGAACAGCGCAACCGCATCGCCGTCGGCGAGCGTGCCCTGCCACAGCGTGTCGTCGAGGTCCCAGAGGATGAGCTTGATCGGGGCGTTCCACATGCCCCCTTTATAGAGTGGTTAAGCCCCGTTCGGGCTCAGAGCAGCCCCTTAGCCCGGTACCAGCGCGCGGTTTCCGCCAGCCCGGCCTCGGTCTCGACCTGCGGCGTCCAGAGGTTCGCGGGCGCACGGTTGGCCGGGTTCGCCACCCAGTCGGGATGGCAGAAATAGGAGACGCGATCGGGGGTGAGCTTGGCGCGCTTGCCGCGCAGTGCCCGGTCGACATAGGCGCCGCCCATCAGCACCACCCTGGGCAGCGACAATGCCAGCACCTTCCGCCCCACGGCGCGGCCGATCGCGCGGGCGAACTCCGGATGGGTCCAGCCCCCTGCCCGGCCATCATCAGGGTCGATCTCGCCGGGGAAGCGATCGGCTGCGGCGAGCGCCAGCAGAAGCCGGCCGAGATCGCCGACCTCGATCACCGAGATCCGGCCACCCGGCGGCAGCAGCGCCAGCCCGAAGCGGGCGACGCGAAACAGCTCCAGCATCTCCAGATCGCCCGGACCATAGATCGCCGGCGGGCGGACGATCGTCCAGTCGAGTCCCGACGCGCGCACCAGCTTGTCGGCCTCACCCTTGGACCAGCCATAGGCCGAAAGCTCGGGCTCACGGCTGGCGAGCGAGGAGACATGGACGTAGCGGCGCACGCCTGCCTGCCTGGTCGCGGCGAGCATGTTGGCGGTGCCGGTGATGTTGCCGTGCGCGAAGCCCTCGCGATCGGGCGCGTTGACCACCCCGGCGACATGGATGACGGCATCGGCACCGGTGCACAGCTCGGTAAGCGCCGCGGTCGCATCGAGATCGCCGCGGATCCAGGTCACACCGTCGCGCGCCGGCTGGTCGCGGCGGGTGAGCGCACGGACTTGATGCCCGGCCTCCAGCGCTAGCTCGATCAGCCGCGATCCGACGAAGCCGGTGCCGCCGGTGACGGCGAACACGCTCACAGCAGCGCCATGTGGCTGCGGTGGACCAGTGCCGCGCGCGGGGCATAGCCGAGGATCTCGACCAGCTCCTCGCTCCGCCGGCCGACAATGCGCGAGGCATCGACATGGCCATATTCGGCCAGCCCTCGGGCGAGATGCTTGCCGTCCGGCCCCACCACCACCACGAGATCACCGCGCGCAAAGCGGCCCTCGACACGGGTCGCCCCGGCCGAGAGCAGGCTGCGGCCTTCCTTCAGTGCCTGTGCCGCGCCTTCGTCGATATGGATCGCGCCCTTGGCGGTGAGCCCGCCGCGCAGCCACGCCTTGCGTGCCGCCGCACCCTTCTGTCCCAGGAACAGCGTGCCCCGCCGCGTCGCCGCGAGACGTGCCAGCGGATGCTCGACCCGACCATCGGCGATGGCGAGATGCGCGCCCGCGCTGGTCGCGATCCGCGCCGCCTCGATCTTCGACACCATGCCGCCCGATCCCATGCCCGAGGCCGAGCCGCGATCGGCCATCGCCTCGATCCGCTCGTCGATCACGTCGACCAGCTCAATCAGCTGCGCCTCGGGGTTGGTGTTGGGGTTGGCGGTATAGAGCCCGTCGACATCGGAGAGCAGCACCACACCCTCGGCGTTGGCGGCGCTGGCTACGCGGGCGGCGAGCCGATCATTGTCGCCGAAGCGGATTTCTTCCGTAGCCACCGAATCATTCTCGTTGATCACCGGCACCACGCCGAGGCGGAGCAGCCGGTCCAGCGTCGCCGAGACGTTGAGGTAACGCCGCCGATCCTCAAGGTCGTCGAGCGTCACCAGCATCTGCGCGGCGGTCATCCCCTGGTCGTGGAGCAGCTCGGCCCAGATGCTCGACAGCGCGATCTGGCCGGTGGCGGCGGCGGCCTGCGCATCCTCGAGGCTCGCCCGGCCGCCCTTGGGCAGCTTGAGCCGCCGCGCGCCGAGCGCGATCGCGCCCGAGGAGACGATGACGAGCTGCTGCCCCTCGCGCGCCCGGGCGCCGAGATCGGCGACCAGCGCCGCCAGCCAGTCGCGGCGGATCTGCCCCTCGCGGTCGACGAGCAGCGAGGAGCCCACCTTCACGACCAGCCGGCCGCAGGTCGAGGGGCTGAAACCGATGGCGTCGGCATGGCGGGCAAGCGCGGACATGGTAGCGCTCTTAGCGGTGCGGTTCGGCATCTGCCAAGCCGATCAGACGATCGATTCGCGCTGAAGGTCGCTGCAATGGCCGACGCCGGTTGCCTTGAGCCGCGCGATCACCGCGTCGCGGGTGTCGCTGTCGCCGGCGCGGATCTCGCCAAGCTCGGCGGCGGTAAGCAGCACCACGGGGACCGCGCGGACCGGGGAGAGCGGCATATCCTCGATCCGCGTGTCGAAATCGGGCTCGGGGCCGCCGATCATCACGCCGAGCACGTCGTCGGCGGTGAGGAAATGCGCGGGCAGCCGCGCGGCAATTGCCGCCGAGCTGGAGACGTTGGTGAGTTCGAGCGGGATCGGGCCGTGGCGTTCGAGCGGGCGCAGGATGCCCTGCTCCTCGGCAACGATCGCAGCCACCCGGCGCAGCACCTCGAGCATCCAGCCATCGCCTGCCACCTGCGCGGGCGCGCCCTCGCCTGGCCCCTCGACAAACAGCTCGATCTCGAAGCCGTTGGCCGTCGCGCTTTCATCGAACGGATCGGACAGGCCGTCGGTCGCGAGCAGGATCGCGTTGCCGCGGTGAATCAGCCGGTACGCCTCGTGCCCGCCCGGCCAGAGCGAACCGGCCGGCGCGGACGAAAGGATGCGGTCGCTCGCCGGGCCCAGTGCCGACCAGAACCGGCCGCGCGCCTCGGCCGAGCGTTCGGCGACGCTGGCGATTCGGTGTGGCTCAGGGCAGCTAACCGCCTGCGGCTTCGCACCAAATAGCCCACGCAACCAGCCGAACGCACCCATCCGCATCTCTCCCGAAAGGAATCAGGCGGGAAGCGTTGCCCTAGAAATGCGTCAGACCGGCGACCATTGAACAGGTTCTTCACCATCTTCGAAGCTTTCGTCGGCCGCACGGTTCTCGTTCGGGCCGATCACTTCGAGCAACTGGTCGAGCACCCAGTCGACGCCGGTACCTGCGGCGCCGGACAACGGAATGACTTGCGCGCCGCTCGCTTCTTCGAGTTCGGCCGAGAGCGCCGCGATCAGTTCGTCGTCGAGCGTGTCGATCTTGTTGAGCGCGACTACCACCGGCTTCTCGGACAGGCCCCCGCCATAGGCTTCCAGTTCGTCGCGGACGATGCGGTAGCTGGTCGCCACGTCCTCGTCATTGGCGTCGATCAGGTGCAGCAGCACGCGGCAACGCTCGATATGGCCAAGGAAGCGATCGCCAATGCCGGCCCCTTCGGCCGCGCCTTCGATCAGGCCGGGGATGTCGGCGACCACGAACTCGCGCTGCTTGTGGCGCACCACGCCCAGTTGGGGCCGCGTGGTGGTGAAGGCATATGCGCCCACCTTGGCCTGCGCATTGGTCACGGCGTTGATGAAGGTCGACTTGCCGGCATTGGGCAGCCCGACCAGCCCAGCATCGGCGAGCAGCTTGAGGCGCAGCCAGACCCAGGCTTCCTCGCTCGGCCAGCCGGTGCCGTGCTGGCGGGGCGCGCGGTTGGTCGAGGTCTTGTAGGTTGCGTTGCCGCGGCCGCCGTCGCCGCCGCGCAGGAAGACGATGCGCTGGCCTTCCTGAGTGAGGTCGGCCAGCAGCGTGCGCTCGTCATCGTCGGCGAGGATCTGGGTGCCGATCGGCACCTTGATCACCAGGTCTTCGCCGCCTGCACCGGTGCGGTTCGAGCCCGAGCCCCCGCTCCCGCGCGGGGCGCGGAAATGCTGGGTGTAGCGGAAGTCGATCAGCGTGTTGAGGCCGGCGATCGCCTCGAAGACGATGTCGCCGCCCTTGCCGCCATTGCCGCCGTCAGGGCCGCCATATTCGATGAACTTTTCGCGGCGGAAGCTCACGGCACCGGGTCCGCCGGCACCCGAGCGGACGAAAATCTTGGCTTGATCGAGGAAATGCATCGCGGGCCCATATACGTTCGGCGCAATTTCGTCACCCCCGGCAGCACCCCTGCCGGCAATGTGGCTAACGCCATGACACTTTCCGGGTGGCATCGGCGTTCAGCACGGCTATACGCGACCGGATCGTTTCCGCCCGTTTTCCGTTTCAGGGGCGCAAGGATCCAAGCTCTGAAGGACGTTCAGCGAACAGCATGAATTCGATCGATCGCTACATGGCGCGGCTGATCGCGGTGCCGCTGATCTCTACCCTGATCATCTCCGCGATGCTGCTCGTGCTCGATCGCATGCTGCGGCTGTTCGAGTTCGTCGCGACCGAAGGCGGCCCGGTGAGCGTGGTGTGGCGCATGCTCGCCAACCTGCTGCCCGAATATCTCGGCCTCGGCATCCCGATCGGGCTGATGCTCGGCGTGCTGCTCGCCTTCCGCCGGCTCGCCACCTCGTCCGAGCTCGACGTGCTGCGCGCGGTGGGCGTCAGCTACACCCGGCTGCTGCGCGTGCCCTATATGTACGCGATCGTGCTGGCGGCGGTGAACTTCGCGATCGTCGGCTTCGTTCAGCCCACCTCGCGCTACAATTACGAGCAGCTGCGCTTCGAGCTGCGCTCGGGCGCGCTGGGCGCCTCGATCAAGGTCGGCGAGTTCACCAGCTTCGGCTCGAAAATGACGCTGCGCATCGAATCGAGCCAGGACGAAGGCCGCGACCTGCGCGGAATCTTCGTCGAGATGACCAACAAGGACGGTACCCCGCTGGCGGTGACCGCGCAGAAGGGCCAGTTCCTCCGCTCGGACGATCCCGACACGATCATCTTCCGCCTGACCAACGGCACGCTCGTCCATTACGACAAGAGCTCGCCGGTGCCGCGCGTGCTGACCTTCACCACCCACAATCTGCCGATCCCGCTCCCGAAGTACGAGCAGTTCCGCAAGCGCGGCGACAGCAATATCGAGCGGACCCTGCCCGAACTGGCGGTGATCGGCCGCAACCGATCGGCGAACGAGATCGATCGCGAAACCAGCCGCTCGGCCTTCCATTATCGCATGGCGGAAGTGACGACGATGTTCCTGCTGCCGATGCTGGCGGTGGCACTGGCGATCCCGCCCAAGCGGTCGACCTCGATGCTCGGCGTGTTCCTGTCGATCCTGATGATCGTCACCTATCACAAGGTGAACGAATATGCGCAGGGCGTGGGCAGCCTGGGGCTGATCGATCCGATCATCGCGCTATGGGTGCCGTTCTCGATCTTCGCGGGGCTGACCTTCTGGATGTACTATACCGTCGCCTATGTGCCCGGCGGGCAGCCGATCGGCGCGCTGGAACGCGTCTTCGCCAAGACCGCCAAGCTGATCGGCCGGCTGCTGCCGGGGGCCAAGCGACGGCGCCGCAAGGCGGAGGCGGCGCGATGAGCCTGCGCGGCCTGTTCCCCTCGCCCACCGTGTCGCTGTACATGGCGCGGCTGTTCGTGTTCCGCACCTTCGCGCTGCTCGGCGCACTGGTCCTGGTGCTGACCTCGCTCGACCTGCTGACCGAAAGCGCGAACATCCTCGCCCATCCCGGCAACGGCAATGCAGAGATCCTGCGCTATGTGACGCTGCGCGTGCCGCAGATCATCTCGACCTTCCTGCCCTATTCGGTGCTGGGCGGCGCGATCTTCACGCTCGCCCAGCTCAACCAGAACAGCGAGATCATCGCGCTGAAGTCGGGCGGGCTCTCGGCCCATCAGGTGCTGGCGCCGCTGATGCTCTCGGGCCTGGTCGTCGCCGGCCTTTCCTTCGCGTTCAACGACCGCATCGTCAGCCGCGCCACCTCGACGCTCGAGCAGTGGAAAAAGGTGGAATATGCCCCGCTCCCGATCGATCGCGGCGACCGCGCCAATGTGTGGGTGCAGGCGAGCGGCAATCTGATCAACGTCCAGCAGATCAAGGGCAAGGGCGACGCGGCGCAGCTGTACGACATCACGGTCTACCAGCGCGACAAGGGCTCGCTTGCCTCGATCCTCACCGCCAAGCACGGCGTGCGCGCCGGCGACGGCTGGCGCGTCGACGGGGTCAAGCGCTTCGAAGTGGCGAGCGCTACGCTGACTCCGGTCGGCGACACGATCATCGGCCAGGGCGTGCGGCCGGACCAGTTCACCCTCGCCCATGTCGATCCCAATTCAAGCTCGTTCAGCGAGCTCAGCGTAGCGATCGGCGAACTGAAGGCCGCCGGCCGCCCAACCAAGGCGCTGGAAGGCTCGCTGTGGCACAAGCTGTCGGGGCCGCTCTCCGCCTTCCTGATGCCGCTGCTCGGCGGCGTCTCGGCGTTCGGCCTGGCGCGCTCTGGCAAGCTGTTCGTCCGCGTCGTGATCGGCATGGCGCTGGGCTTCCTCTATTTCGTCGCCGACAATTTCGCGCTGGCGATGGGCAATCTGGGCGCCTACCCGCCCTTCCTCGCCGCCTGGGCCCCGTTCCTGCTGTTCCTGATGATCGGCGAAGCCGTGCTGTTGCGGACCGAGGAATAGGCTATCCAGGCGGCGACACCCGCCTGAGGCCCCTTTCGATGTACCGACGCACCGTCCGCTTGCTCGCCGCCACCGTGCTGGCCCTTGCCCCTGCCGCCGCATGGGCCGCGCAGGAGCAGCTCTACCAAGGCAGCGTCGGCACGGCGCGGATCGTGATGACGCTCAGCGAGGACAAGGCCGAGGTGTCCGGCCAGTATTTCTACCTCAGTTCGCGGCTCGACATCGATCTTTCGGGCAGCGTCCGCGGCCAGACGCTCGATCTCGAATCGCGGGTGACCGGCGACAAGCTGCATCTGACCCGCACCGGCGCGACGCTCAGCGGCACGCTGACCACCGCCAAGGCGAAGCGCCTGCCGGTGGCCCTACGCCCGGCGGGCGCGCCGGAGGGGCTGCCGGCCGACCTCCCGCCCAAGCTGAGCGCCTATGAGCGGTGGCATTTGACAGGTCTGAAGCTCACCCCGCAGCAGGCGGAGACGATCAACGGCAAGACGATCCGTTGGTACCGCGAGCCGCTGTCCGGCATGCGCCTGTTCCGCATCGAGAGCGGCTATGCCGCACCGGCCCTGGCGGCGGTCAACCATGCGCTCGCCCGCAACCAGTGGCAGGACGTCTCCGCCTGGTTCGCCTGCATCGGCTATGAGGGCGGCCCCGGCACCGATGTCGCTGAGGCACAGAAGCCGTGGCTGGGCGCGAACCACATGAGCTATGTGTGGAACGCGAGCTGGAGCTGCGCCGGCACCGCGCATCCGGACTTCGCCACCGCCGGCCACAGCTTCGACATGCGTACCGGCCGCGAGCTCCAGCTCGACGACCTCCTCCACTTCGGATCGACACCGGTTCCCGCGGAAGAGAGCGATGCCTGGTACAGCTATCGCAGCAAGCGCTTCGCGCCGGGCGTGGTGGCGCTTCTCCGGCGCTATCATCCCGAGGAGATGACAAAGCCGGCCGAGGGCGACGAGGACGGCTGCGACTATTCGGATCCGGAAGTGTGGGACTTCCCCGGCTGGGCGCTCTCGGAAAAGGGCTTGTGGCTCGGCGCCTATTTCGCCCGCGTGCAGCGCGCCTGCGACGCGCCGGACTGGTCGATCCTTCCCTGGTCGGCGATGGGGCTGAAGCTGGGCGAGCGGCCTTGATCAGGCGGCCCTGACGGCACCGCCTACGTGCCCCTGGACTAACATGCAATTCCATGAATATATAGCGCCGGGGGCAAGTGGGAGCGGGAGAACCCGTTCCCAACACGGAAGAGGATTCATGCGAAAAGCGCTTCTAGGCGCCGGCGTGGCATTGCTGCTGTCGGGAACTGCCCATGCCCAACAGCATTTCAAATTCTCCGCACATCTGACGTCGACACCCGGCTCGGGCGTGGTGACCGGCACGTTCGACGGCACGTTGAACGGCAACCTGATCACCAATCTCTCGAACATCTATGTGTTCGTCGACGGCGCCGCGTTCAACAGCAACGGCGCGCTATACAACTTCGCCTTCAACCTGTCCGATACGTCATGGACCGGCAACGCTGCCGTCGCATCGCTGGACGGAACGCAGAACAACTTCCTGTTCTCCGATGGCGATGTGGCCAACTATCAGCCGTATACGGGCTATTTCTACAGCCTCTCAAACTATGTCGACATTGCAATCATGCAAAGTACGTCGGCTAACTTCTTCGCGAACAGCCCCAGCAGCTTCCGCGCGGAGCTGGTGCCGGAGCCGGCGAGTTGGACGCTTATGATCGGCGGCTTCGGGCTGGTCGGTGCCGCCTTGCGGCAGCGGCGGAGCATGCGCGTCCGGTTCGCCTGATCGCCCCGCGCCCTCCTGCCAAGCGGGGGAGCGCCGAGCCCCCGATCAGCGCGCAGGGTGCGCCTTGGCCCAGTCGAGCGCGCCCTGCAGCGTCGTGACCCAGACGTCGCTGCGATGCTGTGCCAGCCAGGTGACGAAGGCGCGGTGCTCGGTATCGGGCACGGCCGAGTAATCCCCGCCGACACCGTGGAACAGGAACACCGCCCAGCCGCCGCCCTGCTCCGCCTCGCGGACATAGGCGATCATCTTCGCCGCCGTCGCGCCCTCACCAAAGCCGCGCGCGGGCACGTGCATGGGATCGGCCTTGGCGACATCGGCGCGGGCATCCGCCGGTGTGTCGACGACGCCGCGGACATAGGTGACGGTGCCCGCCTTGCGCAGGTCCTCCAGATAGTCCTTGCCCCCCGCCAGGCTCTGCCCGCAGGGCGTCGCGAAGCCGTGGCGGTCCTTGCCGTCCAGCGCGCGAAGCAGCACGTTCTGCTGGGCGATCTCGCGGAGCATGCTGGCGCTGGTGTACGCCTCGCTCACATAGCGCGGATCGGCGGGATAGACGTCGTGCGTGCAGGGGTGGAAGATGGTGTGGTTGGCAAGCTCGTGCCCGCCCTTCGCCGCCGCACGCCAGCGCTCGACATCGGCTTCCTTCACATTGGCGAGGAAGAAGGTGCCCTTCAGCCCGGCAGCATCGAGCGCCGGGATGGCGTGATCGAGCTGCGAGTCGAGCGCGTCGTCATAGGTGAGCACAACCGCCGCCTTGGCGCCGTTCGGCCAGCGCGTCTGCGCAGCTGCCGGCATCGCCATCCACGCGCAAAGCACCGCTGCTGCGAAAACCCGTCGCATCGCCCTCTCCTCCGATCCTCACGCTAGCCTAGCCCAGGACCGGAGGCGCGCAAGGACGGCGCCCAAAAAGAAAAGGGCCGGCGCACCGCCCGGTGCCCGGCCCCTTGTCTGTCGCCTGCGCCGATCAGCGCTGGCGCATCGTGCCCTGCGCCAGCTTTACCACCAGTCCCGAGAGCGTCGGGTAATTGGCCTTGTGATAGACCGAGTCGGTCGACAGCGCCGCGACCAGGCGGCGATGCGCCGTGCCCAGCGCATGGTACGGCACCGCCGGCAGCAGGTGGTGCAGCGCGTGATAGCGCAGGCCCACCGGCGCCCAGAGATAGGGCAGCAAGCCCGGCTCCGGCACGTTGACGCTGTCGAGATACTGCGCGGTCACGGTCAGCGGCTCGCCTTCATTCTCCCACAGATGCGCGATCAGCGTGCGGACCTGGTTGATCACCGCCGAGCAGGCGACGATCGCGATGTAGACGAGGAAGGCACGCAGCGGCAGGATACCCGCCACGGTGATGCCGATCAGCGTGATCGCGAACAGGCTCGCGCCCAGCTCCTGCCAGAACCACTGGCGGCGGAACTCGCCCTCGGGCGCACGGCGCTCGAACTTCGGATTGATCTGCAGCCCCGAGTAGCGCGCCACGACGAGGCGGCGCAGCTTCGGCGAGAAGAGCGACAGCGGCGCCAGCACTGCGAAGCGGAGCAGCAGCCCGATCGGCATCAGCACCGAGACGAGCAGGAACAGCGGCAGCGTCCACGGCTTCATCAGCGCGAGCGGCAGATATTCGGGATCCTGATCGGTGCCGTAGCGGGTGCGGGCATGGTGGATCGTGTGGATGCCCTCGTACATGAACGAGGGCAGCAGCAGCGGCACGCCGACGAACGCATTCCACGCGGTGCGGAAGCCCGGCAGCAGCGAATGCTTGAGATGGGTGATCTCGTGGATGAACAGCTCGGCGCGGTAGAGCGCCAGCACCGCGACGATGCCACCAATCACCGCCACCCAGGGCGAGGCCGCGAACATCGCAGTAGCCATGCCGGCATAGCCGATCGCCGCCGAAAGGAAGCAGTCGGTCCAGTACATCGCCTTGTTGGGCGTGTGGAGATCGCGGGTCAGCTCCGCGGCGGCGCGCAGCATCGCGCGGTCGTCGGGTACGCCCGAGAGCCGGATGCGCGCGATCGTCGCCGAGATTTCGGCGTCCGGTGCGTCCGGATGATCGAAGGCTAGCGATTGGGTCATGGGTAGTGCCATTGGCCTTAGATAGTGGCTACAAGGTGGCATTACAGGGCCCGTAAAGGGCAAGGCGCTGCACTGCCGCGTATAGCTTGACAGGCGCCTCCCGAAGCAAGACTGCATTGCGCCACATCAAGTTTTTCTGGGGACACTGCACGTGGCAAGCGCCGATCTCACGGTCCGGCCCGTTTCGGGCAAGGCGGATACCAAGGCTTTCATCGAACTCGCCTACCGCCTGAACGGCGACGATCCCAATTGGGTCGCCCCCTTGCGCGACGAAGTGGCGGGGACGATCGATCCGAAGAAGAATGGCTGGTTCAGCCACGCCGAAGGCCAGCTGTTCCTCGCCGAGCGCGGCGGCAAGGTCGTTGGCCGCATCTCGGCGCATATCGACACGCTGGCGCTGCAGATGCCGCCCGAGCAGGGCTTCGGCCCCGGCACCGGCTTCTGGGGGCTGTTCGAGGCCGAGGACGCCGAGGTCGCCGCCGCGGTGATCGCCCAGGCCGAGGAATGGCTGCGCGCCAAGGGCATGACCAAGGCGCTGGGCCCGGTGAGCCTGTCGATCTGGGAAGAGCCCGGCCTGCTGGTGAAGGGCCATGACCATTCGCCGACCGTGCTGATGGGCCACCATCCGGCGCGCTACCAGGGCTGGATCGAGGCGCAGGGCTATGGCCCCGCCAAGAAGCTGGTCACCTATGAGCTGGATATCAGCAAGGAATTCCCGCCGATCGTGCAGCGCATCGTCGCCGCCGGCGAGAAGAATGCGCGCATCCGCATCCGCGAGGTGAACAAGGCCAAGTTCGCCGAGGAAGCCGCGATCATCCTCTCCATCCTCAACGATGCCTGGGGGGACAATTGGGGGTTCGTGCCGCTCACCCAGCCCGAGGTGGACGATGTTGGCAAGAAGCTGAAGCCGCTGGTGTTCAACGACCTGATCCGCATCGCCGAATATGACGGCGAGCCGGTGGCGTTCATGGTCACCCTGCCCGACCTCAACGAGCCGCTGAAGCCGCTCAAGGGATCGCTGCTGCCGTTCGGCTGGATCAAGCTGCTGCTGTGGCTGCGTCGCCCCAAGGCGCGGACGATGCGCGTGCCGCTGATGGGCGTGGTGAAGCGGCTGCAGAGCTCGCGCATGGCGAGCCAGCTGGCCTTCATGATGATCGAATATATCCGCCGCGCGTCGGTGGCCAACTATGGCGCGAGCCGGGGCGAGATCGGCTGGATCCTCGACGACAACCAGGGGATGATCGCGATTGCCGATGCGATCGAAAGTAAGATCAACCGCGAATATATGATCTACCAGAAGGCGCTGTAAGGTCCGCGGTGGCAGCGGGCGGTCTTCCCGCCCGCTGCCGGCCGACGGCTTAGCGGGTCGCCAGCGGGTCGATGCCGGTGTCCTTGATCCACTGATCGCGGGTCTTGCACTGGCGCGGCGGTGCGATGCGGGTGCCGGTCGGCGCCTCGGACTGTACGCAGACCCGGACCGAACCGGCCGCGGTCTTTGCAGCGCTTTCGACGCGCTTTTCCTTGTCCGATGCGGCGCTGGCCGGGACGGCGGCGATAGCGACCAGGGCGCAAGCGCCGAACAGGGTGGCGCCGATGCGAGCGGTACGAGCGAACTTGGTCATGTCTCTTCTCCTGAAATAGGCGTGCGGGATCGTTCCGCCGCACGCGATGCGGGGGTTGGTACGCGTCTTGAATTGTCAGCGGTGGTTGCGGGCGATCAGTACTCGCGGAAGGGGTCGTTGCCTTCGCGGATCCAGGCCTCGCGGGTCTTGCACTGCTTGATCTTCTTGTCCGAGCCGTCGGCCGCCTTGCGCTCGACGCACCAGACGAACCGTCGGGCGATCGGGTCCAGCGAGCGAAGGTCCTTCTTCGCGGCCGCCTTGGTCTGCTCGGGCTCCGATGCAGCCTGAGCCGATGCCGCCGCGGTGAGGGTGGTGGCGAGCAGCACGGCGGCCGGTATCAGGCCGAGGATTTTTGGTGTGCGAATTGCGCTCATGTCAGGTTCCTGTCTGCTTCAAGGGCCGACGCTCCTTCGCTTTCGCCGGTACCTCGAAGTATTGCAGGACCTGTGCCAGTTTCCACCGACGCTTGTTTTCAATGACTTAGCAGAATTCACCGAAGTGTCATGGTGCCATAATACGGCATAACTAGCCAAGGGTTGGCGCTACACGCCAACCGCGCCGCCACGTCGGAAGAAAAGAAAGCCGGCCGTGCCGTGCCTAGCGCAGCGTCACCCAGGTCGGCGCATGATCGCTGGCCTTTTCGCGGCCGCGATAGTCCTTGTCGACGCCGGCGCCGGTGAAGCGGTCGGCGGCTTGCGGGCTGAGCAGCAGATGGTCGATGCGGAAGCCCGCGTCGCGCTGCCAGGCGCCCGCCTGATAGTCCCAAAAGGTCCACACGCCGCCCTTGGGAAAGCGGGTGCGCAGCGCATCGGTCCAGCCCTGGGCGAGCAGCATGCGGTAGCGCTCGCGCGATTCCGGCTGCATCAGCGCATCCTCGGCCATGGCGCGCACCGAGAAGGTGTCGTCGTCGTTCGGAATGACGTTGAAATCGCCGGCCAGGATCGCCGGCCGCTCCTCGGCGAGCAGCTGTGCCGCGCGATCGTAGAGCCGGTCCATCCAGCGCAGCTTGTAGTCGAACTTGGGGCCAGGCTGCGGATTGCCGTTGGGCAGGTACAGCCCGCCGACGATCAGGTCGCCGACTTCGGCCTCGATATAGCGGCTATGCGCATCCTCGGGATCGCCTGCGAGGCCGCGTTGGCGCTCGACCGGCTGCTGGCCCTTGGCGAGGATGGCTACGCCGTTGAAGCCCTTCTGCCCGTGCCACACCGCGCCGTAGCCCGCCGCCTCGATCGCGGCGACCGGCAGAGTATCGTCGGAGCTCTTCAGCTCCTGCAGGCACACGATGTCCGGCTGCTGCTCGGTGAGATACTCGACCAGGCGATCGATGCGCGCCTTGATGCCGTTGACGTTGTAGCTGACGATTTTCAAAGGGCTGCGCTCAGATCGAGAAGCTGGTGCCGCAACCGCAACCGGATGCCGCATTGGGGTTGGTCACCGCAAAATGCGCGCCGCCGAGATTGTCAATGAAATCCACCTGCGCGCCGCGGACCAGGTCGAGGCTGACCGGGTCGACCACCAGCCGCACGCCGTCGACTTCGGCGACACTGTCATCAGCGTCCACTTCCTCGGCCAGGCCAAAGCGATATTGGAAGCCCGAACAGCCGCCGCCTTCCACCGAAAGCCGCAGAATGGCGGGCTTGGCCTGCTTGGCGGCGATCGCGGCGACGCGCGCCGCGGCGGCGGGCGTCAGCGCGATGGTGGGCTGGTCGATGGTCGTCGTCATGGGCGTCAGATAATGCGCCCATGCCCGTCCGGCAATGCGCTCAGCGCTGGCCGCGCGGACCGCCGACGCCGCCGGCAACCGGTGCCTGCGCGATATATTCGCCCGACTGGATGAACGGGATCGGATTGATCGCGCGACCGTCCAGACGGACCTCGTAATGGAGGTGCGTACCGGTCGAGCGGCCGGTCGAGCCCATCAGGCCGATGATCTGGCCGCGGCGAACGCGGGTATTGTCCGCCACCAGGATCTTCGAGAGGTGGCCGTAGCGGGTTTCCATGCCATGGCCGTGGTTGATCTCGACCAGATTGCCATAGCCGCCCTGGCGACCCGCGTGGGAGACGATGCCGTCCGCCGTCGCGTAGATCGGGGTCCCCATCTGGCCGGGGATGTCGACGCCGGCATGCATCGCCGCGGTGCCGCGGAACGGGTCCGAACGGACGCCGTAATGCGAGGTGAAGCTGACATGCTGCACCGGCTGCATCGACGGGATCGCGATCGTGCTCGATTCGATCGAGTCGAGCTTCTTCCAGGTCTCGAACAGCGAACGGAACTGCGCGTCGGCATCGGCGGTCGTCGCCGCAGCGGCGTCCTCGTCGCTGACCGGCTCATACGGGCCGCCCATGGCGACATTGACCTTGACGAAGCGGTTGGGCGCAAGGCCGAGATGCTGTATGCGCGCGGCGGCCTGGCGGACCCGCGCCTCGCCCACCTTCTGCGCCTGCGCGGCGAGCGCGACCTGGCGCGCCTCGACCTTGCGCAGCGGCGCGACGATCTCGTCGGTCAGCGCGCTGGTCTGCTGCGGCACCGCCTTGAGATCGGCTTCGAGTACCGAACGATCGGCCTTGCCCGAGACAACGGCGTTCAGCACCGCCTGGCGCTGCTCGATCTTGGCGGCCTGGAGCTTGGCGGCGTCCTTGGCGGCGGCGACTTCGGCGCGCATATGGGCAACCTCGGCGCGCATCGCGGCGACCTGCGCCTCGGGCGAACCCGCCACCGGCGCGGTATAGGCGATCGCTCCGGCCATCGCCTGCGACATGCCATAACCGGAGAAGAGCACGGTCAGCGTCGCGGCGGTGGCGAACAGCGCCTGCGAACGGCCGCCCACGCTGAAGCGGCGCAGCTTGCCGCCTTCGTGGAGAATCACATCGCGGGTGGTGAAGAAGTCCCGGAACTTGCGTGCGAATTCGTCGTTCTTGCGTTCAGACGGTACAGCCATGAGTCCCCGGCGCATTCATGGAAGCGAAGCCGGTGCGACCCGACCTTCTACTTCAGGATGATGCGGACGGATTGGGCAGCCCCTGACCTCGCCGTCCCGCTTGGGGACTCTTTTGGAGGATAATCAGCCAGCGGCAAGCGCTTGGTAGTAATCCCGCGTCAGACCGGCTGCTTCGCGCGCCGAGTCGTTGAACGGCGGCTTAACGGCCCCGTGAAAATGGGTGCGGACCAGCGCGTGCCAGGTCGTTTCGGGTGTGCAATCGTCGGCCTTGCAGGCCGACTCAAACCACTCCGTACCAGCCCTTACGTGACGTACCTCATCGGTGACGATGCGCGTCAGAATCTTCGATGTGACCGTGTCGCCGGCCGCCTCGAACCGCTCGATCGTGGCCGGCGTGACGTCCAGTCCGCGCGCTTCCAGCACCATTGGCACAACGGCCAAACGTGCCTTGACATCGTGTGCGGTTTCGCTCGCGGCATCCCACAGACCATCATGCGCGGGCAGCGCGCCATAATGGCTGCCGAGGCTGCGCAGCCGCCGGTCGAGCAGCGCGAAATGCATCGCCTCGTCGGCGCCGACGCGCATCCAGTCGTCGGTGAAGCCGGTCGGGAATTGTGCGCCAAAGCGGCCGATCAGGTCGAAGGCCAGGTCGATCGCGACGAATTCGATATGCGCCAGCGCATGGATCAGCGCGATCCGCCCGCGTTCGGAACCGCCCTTCCCGCGCTTGGGCATGCGGTTGGGCGGCAGCAGCTCGGGCGCTTCCGGCCGCGCCGGGCGATCCGGCATGGCGACGTCGAAGCGGAAGTCGAGCCGGCCCAGCCGCCAGTCGCGTGCGGCGGCGCGGGCCTTCATCACCTTGTCGATAGGGTCGGCGGCGTCGAGCACCGCCCGCACCGCTTCGCCCACGCTGCGTCGTTCGGTCACCCGAGCGCCTTTGCCGCTTCCAGCACCTCGGCGGCGTGGCCGGGCACCTTCACCTTGCGCCAGGCGCGGACGAGCTTGCCGGACGCGTCGAACAGGAAGGTCGAGCGCTCGATACCCATATATTTCTTGCCGTACATCGACTTCTCGACCCACACGCCCAGCGCCTCCATCAGCGCACCTTCATCGGTGGCGAGCGGCACGGTGAGGTCATACTTGGCGGTGAACTTCTGGTGTTTGGCGGGCGGATCCTTCGAGATGCCGAGGATATTCACCCCGAGCGCGGTGAACTCCGGCATCAGCGCGGTGAAGTCCTGCGCCTCGCGGGTGCAGCCCGAGGTATCGTCCTTCGGATAGAAATAGAGGACGAACGGCGCGCCCGCGCCCCATTCGGGAAGCGCGATGTCGCTCCCGTCCGCCGCTACCAGCACGCCCTTCGGGAGCGCGTCGCCCTGCTCGATGCTCATCATCTGGTCTCCGTCAGTTGCCGGCCTGAATATCGGCCCAGCATTGGCGCACCTCCTGCCGCGTCGCATCGAGCGTCGCAACCACCGCTTCCCAATCGGGCAGGCCGAGCGCGCGGGCGATCAGCGCGCGGGTGCGCTCGCCCGGCGGCTGTGCGTCGGGGGCGACGAGCCGGAGCGTGACCAGTAGGCGCGTGAGGAAATCGTGCGCCGGCCGCAGCGCCGGGGGCACGATCCCCTGCGCCACCAGCGCGTCGATCGCCTTGCCCAGCTGCGGATCGAAGCCGGTGCGATGGCAGAGCTGCTGGACGTGCACCGCGAACTCCAGGTCGACCAGCCCGCCGTCGAGCAGCTTGGCGTCGAGCGGGCCCGCCGGCGGCTTGTGCGCGGCCATATCGGCGCGCATCTTGGCGGCATCGGCGAGGATGTCGCGCTCGGGTCGTGCGCCGTGGAGCACACGGCGAATGATCGCCTGCACCTGCGCGCGCGCCGCCGCCGAGCCGAACACCGGCCGCGCGCGGGTGAGCGCCATATGCTCCCAGGTCCAGGCGTCCTTTTCCTGATAGGTCGCAAAGCCTTCGAGCGAGACCGACAAGGGCCCCTGGGTGCCCGAGGGCCGCAGCCGCGTGTCGACTTCGTAGAGCGGGCCGGCGGCGGTGGGCACCGAGAGCGCGGCCGTCACCCGCTGCGCCAGCCGGTTGTAATAGGTGACGGCGCCGAGCGGCCGCCGCCCGTCCGATTCCGCGGCATAGTCGCCGGTGAACAGGTAGATCAGGTCGAGATCCGAGGCGTGGGTGAGCGCGCCGCCGCCCATCCGCCCGAGCGCGAGGATCACCAGCTCGCTGCCGGGCACGTGGCCGTGCTGGCCGGCGAACTCCTCCACCGTGGCGGCCGTCAGCACCTCAATCGCGGCCTCGGCCACCCGAGCGTATCCGGCGGAGACTTCGAGCGGATCGCTCGCGCCCGCGACGATCTGCGCGCCGAGCGCAAAGCGTTTCTCGTTGACGATGCGGCGGACATGTTCGAGCCGCCATTGATAGTCCGCGCCGCGCTCGGCAGCCGCCATCGCCGCGACGAGCTCGGGCACGTCGCCCACTCGGGCGAGCGCGCTGGCATCGATCAGCCCGTCGAGCAGTTCCGCGCGGCGTCCGAGCTGCTCGGCCAGCGTCGGCGCATGGCTGAGGATCGCGCTGAGCAGCCGGGTGAGCGCCGGTTGCGCCTCGAGCAGGCGGAAGATATTCACCGCGCTCGGCAGCCGCTTGAGCATCGCGTCGAAGCGGGTGATCGCATGCTGCGGATCGGGCGCGTCGCCGAAGCCCGCCATCAGCGTCGGCAGCACCGCCTCCAGCGCGCTCTGCGCCGCCGGGCTGCGCAGCGCGGGATAGGTCGCGCCGCGCCAGCCCTCCACCACGCGGCGCGCGACGTCTGCATCGGGGAAGCCCGCCTGCGCCAGCCGCTCGCCCAACGTGTCGGGGTCACTCGGCAGCCCGCTGCCGCCCGCCTCGGCCAGCGCGTCGTAGATGCGGCCGACCCGCTCGACATGCGGCTGGAGCAGCGCGATCAGCGCCGCGCCGTCCGCCACCCCGTGCAGCCGCGCGACATGGTCGAGCGCCGCCGGATCGCTCGGCAGCGTATGCGTCTGGCGATCGTCGATCATCTGCAGGCGATGCTCGATCGTGCGGAGCAACACATAGGCCTCGTCGAGCGCCGCCGCCTCGCCCGCATCAATCCGCCCCGCCGCCGCCAGCGCCGCGAGCGCATCGCGGGTGGCGGGCACGCGCAGCGCGGGGTCTCGGCCGCCATGGATAAGCTGGTGGATCTGCGCGAAGAACTCGACCTCGCGGATGCCGCCCCGGCCCCGCTTGAGATCATAGCCGGGGCCGAAGCGCTGGCCCTGCTGGTAATGGTCGCGGATGCGGCGGGAGATCTCCTGGATCTCGCGGATCGTGCCATAGTCGAGCGCGCGCCGCCACACGAAGGGACGGATCGCATCGAGGAAGCTTTCGCCGAGCGCGGCGTCGCCACCGGCGACACGGGCGCGGATGAAGGCGGCGCGCTCCCAGGGCAGCGCTTGGCTCTCATAATAGCTGATCGCCGCCTCCACCGGCAGCGCGATCGGCGTCACCTCGGGCGAGGGGCGCAGCCGCAGGTCGACGCGGAGTACATAGCCGTCGCCGTCGCGCGCCTGGAGGATCTCCAGCACCCGCCGCGCGATCCGCACCGCCGCTTCCTCGGGCACCTCGCGCGCGCGGCAGGGCAGCGTCGCGGGGTCGAAGATCAGGATGGGGTCGATGTCCGACGAGTAATTGAGCTCGCGGCTGCCCTGCTTGCCCAGCGCGATCGCGGCAAAGCCCTGCGGTTCGGCATCGGGGGTGCGCTCGCGGATCGCGGCGCGAATCGCGCGGTCGAGCGCGTCGTCGGCAAAGTCGCTGAGCAGCCGCGTGGTGCGGCCGAAGTCATAGGCGCCGGAGAGGTCCCCGATCGCCGCTATCAGCGCCAGCCGCCGCCGCTGGATGCGCAGCGCCTGCGGCTCGGCCATGTCCCGGGTCGGGGCGGACGAGACACCTATCGGGTCGGCAAGCGCGGCGGCGGGGTTCTCCGCAATGTCGCCCTCGCGCCCCAAGACGACGCCAAGAAACGGGGAATGCTCGGAAATACGCGCCAGCGCGGCGGAGATGTCGGAATCGGTCACGCGGAAACCTGTCGTCCAAAAACCGTAAATCTGCGATGAAACGCAACTATCGCAAGCAACGAAAGCGCCCCAGGGCCGTTGGGGGAGCGTGGTTCAGACAACTCCCTCCAAGGCCCGGGCGGCAGACGCAGCGACACCCTGTCGCATCGAGCCGCCGCGTGCGTGCGACGGGATCGGTCGGGCGATCGCCAATGCCTATGCGCGCGACCTCGGCCTGCCGCAGGACATGGCGGTGCTGCTCGCCAGGCTGAACGACCGCGACCCTCGCTGCCACTGGTAGGCGTCACCGCCCCTGCATGTCCCGGTGGGCGCTCGGCATGCGCACCGTCAGCCCGTCCAGCGCCTCGGTGAGCAGGATCTGGCAGGCCAGCCGGCTGGTCCGCACCGCGCCCATTGCGAGATCGAGCATATCCTCTTCCGCCTCGCTCGCCGGCGGCAGTCGCTCGAAATCGGCGGGCGCGACGATCACATGGCAGGTCGAACATGCCATCTGCCCCTCGCACGTCCCCTCCAGCGGCTGACCGGCATTCTGCGCCACTTCGAGCAGCCGCGCGCCGGGCGGCGCCTGCACTTCCTGCACCGCGCCGCTCGCCGCTTCGAACCGCACCCGGATCATGCGGCTACCCGCTGGGCGTCGGCGGCGGCGCAAATACGGTCGAGTGCGGTCATCAATTCCTCCTCGGAAGTCATCCGGCCGAAGCCGATGCGGATACTGGAACGCGCCTGCGCGTCCGAAAGCCCAAGCGCGCGCAGCACATGGCTCGGCCGCCCCGAGCCGCTGGCGCAGGCCGAGCCGGCAGAAAAGGCGATGTCGCGCAGGTCGGACATCAGCAGGGCGACGTCGAGCCCGTCGCGGCGGAGGTTGAGATTGCCGTGATAGCGGTGGGTGGCGGAGCCGTTGAGGGTCCATCCTGCAGTCCCCCTACCGCTTGCGGGAGGGTGGGGGGATAGTTGGAGGCGCTCGGCGGCCAGTGCGAACAAGCGGGCGACATGGTCTGCGTCGGCCTCGGCTCGCATCGCCGCCACCTTGGCCGCAGCCCCGAACCCGGCACACAGCGCCGGCGACAGCGTCCCCGAGCGCCCGAGCGCTTCCTGCCCCCCGCCGTGCAGCAGCGGCGCCAGCGTCACCCCGTCGCGCACCCACAGCGCGCCGATGCCCTTGGGCCCGTGGATCTTGTGCGCGGAGATCGCCACCAGGTCGCACGCCGGCGGGATCGGCACCCGACCATAGCCCTGCACCGCGTCGCAGAGGAACAGCGCCCCCGCCGCATGGCCGATCTCCGTCAGTTCCGCGATCGGCTGAATCACCCCGATCTCGTTGTTGACCAGCATCGCCGCGACGAGCCCGGTGCCCGGCACGATCGCCGCACGGGCGACCGCCAGATCCACCAGCCCGTCAGTACCAACCGGCAGCACCGTCACCGGCCGCCCCGTCGCCGCCACCGTGTCCAGCACCGCCGCATGCTCGGTGGCCAGCGTGACGATGGGCCCGCTGGTGCCCTTGATCGCCCAGTTGAGCGCCTCGGTCGCGCCGCTGGTAAAGGCGAGGCTTCCCCCCGCCGGCAGCAGCGCCCCCACCTGCGCGCGCGCGACTTCCACCGCCGCCCGCGCCGCGCGGCCCGGCGCGTGCGGAGAATGTGGATTGGCGTGCAGCGCCTCCAGCCAGGGCAGCAGCGCGGCCAGCGCTTGGGGGTCGAGCGGCGTGGTCGCCTGATAGTCGAGATAGATCATGCCGCCCGCGCCCGTGCGTCCAGGAAGGTCGCGCGCCACAGTTCGGCGAAGCGATCGACTTCGGCCTCCGTGGTGCTCCGCCCGAAGCTGACCCGCGCGACTTCGCGCAGCGCAGGCTCGGTCCAGCCCATCGCGGTCAGCACATGGCTGGGCCGCATGCTCCCCGAGGAACAGGCGCTGCCCGCCGACACGGCGACACCCGCAAGATCAAAGCGGATCAGCTGCGCTGCGGAGGATACGCCCGGCATCCGATAGGCCCCGATCAGCGGGCTGCGGGGGCTCTCCGCCCCCACCACTTCGCCGCCCGCCGCAAGGATCGCCGCCTCCAGCCCCGCGCGCAGCCGGGCCATTTCCGCCATATCCTCGGGCACCGCCACGGCGGCCGCATAGCCGAGCGCGCCGGGCAGGTTCTCGGTCCCCGCGCGATAGCCCTTTTCCTGGCCGCCGGTCGGCAGCAGCACGCCCAGATCGCGGACCAGCAGCGCCCCGATCCCCGGCGGCCCGCCGCGCTTGTGGGCGGAGACGGCGACCAGATCGGCATGGCGCAGCACCTCGGCATCGGCATGCGCTGGCATCTGCGCGGCATCGACCAGCAGCAGCCCGCCCGCGCCGTGCACAATGTCGGCAATCGCCGCGATCGGCTGGCGCACCCCGGTCTCGCTGTTCGCCCATTGCACGCACACCAGCGTCTGGCCCTCGCCCTGCAGCGCGGCCGCCAGCGCATCCAGGTTCAGCAGCCCGCCAGCGGTCACCGGCAGCACCGTCGCGCCCTCGCCCAGCCGCAGCACGGCATCATGCTCCACCGCGGTGATGAGCCGCCGCTCGGCGACGCTCCGATTCATCGCGATCGCCAGCGATTCGCTCGCGCCGCTGGTCAGCAGCAGCTCGTGCGCCCAGCCATAGGCCGCTGCGATCCGGCGCCGGGCATCCTCCAGCACCGCCCGCGCTGCGCGCCCGTCGCCATGCGGCGAGGAGGGGTTCGCCCAGCGCTGCATGCCTTCGACCACCGCTGCGACTGCTTCCGGCAGCATCGGGGTCGTCGCGGCGTGATCCAGATAGAGTCGAGCGGCCAATGGCGTTCCAATTGCGTGAAGGGACCCGCTGCCTATATAGCGACCATGTTCCTGCGCTCCACCGCGCATCTCCCTATTGAACAGGATCCGCCTTGCCCGAAGTCATTTTCCCCGGACCCGAAGGCCGCCTCGAGGGCCGCTTCGCTCCCGCGCCGCGCCCGCGCGCACCGGTCGCGATGATCCTCCACCCGCACCCGAATGCGGGCGGCACGATGAACAACCGCATCGTCCAGGATCTCTACAAGACCTTCCAGCGTCGCGGCTTCGCCACGCTGCGCTTCAATTTCCGCGGCGTCGGCAAGAGCCAGGGCACCTTCGACAACGGCATTGGCGAGCTTTCGGACGCCGCCAGCGCGCTCGACTGGGTGCAGAGCTTCCACCCCGAGGCGTCGTCCACCTGGGTCGCGGGCTTCGGCTTCGGCGCCTGGATCGGCATGCAGCTGCTGATGCGCCGCCCGGAAATCCGCGGCTTCATTTCGGTCGCGCCGCCGGCGAACATGTTCGACTTCACCTTCCTCGCCCCTTGCCCCAGCTCGGGCATCATCATTCAGGGCGAGCAGGACGAGGTGGTCACGCCGGGTGCGGTGCAGAAGCTGGTCGACAAGCTGCGCACCCAGAAGCACATCACCATCCACCACGACACCATCCCGGGCGCGAACCATTTCTTCGAGCACGAGATGGACCAGCTGATGGGTTCGGTCGACCGCTATCTCGACATGCGGCTCGACCCCAACTGCCCGATCCGCTGAGGATCCTTGCGGCTCAGCGCGGCGCGAAGGTCGCGCTGAGCCAGCGATCGACCACGGCGGTGGCGGGATAGTCCGCCTCGCCCAGTTGCCGGTTCATCGCGACATGGCCACGCAGGCCCTGGCCCTCAAAGCCCTGCACCTCCACCTTCGATCCTTCCGCGCGCAGCGCCTTGGCGAGCGCTTCGGACTGGCGCGTGCCGTCCTCGCGCTGGACGTGCAGGATCAGGAACGACAGCACGTTCGGTCCTTTGGTATGCGCGATCGGCGACAGTGCGCGCTGCCGCGCGGGATCGCTGCCGAACGCCTCGGAATAGATCGGCCGCATGAAGCGTCCGGCCTCGGCCATCTGCGCGGGAACGTCATAGGCCGCACCGTCGAGCAGCACCACGCCGCGCAGCTGGTCCAGCATAAGGTCCTGCGCGTGCATGTAGCGCGGATCGGTGCCGACCAGCGCGGCGAGATGCGCACCCGCGCTATGCCCCATCAGCACCATGCGGCCCGGATTGAAGCCGAGCTCACGGGCATGCGCCACCAGCCAGGCGAGCGCGGCGGCCACGTCCTGCGCCTGCTGCTCGACGGTGGCACCGGGCACCAGCCGATAGTTGATCGTGGCAAACGCATAGCCCTCGCCGGTGAAATGCCGGATCTTGGCCGCCCCGGTCGCATTGTCCTTGGAACCATGCTCCCAGCCGCCGCCATGGACGAAGACGATCAGCGGCGGCGCGCTGCGGGTGGGGACGGTCGGCGGGTAGTAGTCCAGCTTCTGCTCGGGCGCGGCGCCATAGGCGAGATTGCGCTTCGGCGCGAAGGCGAAGGGCGTCGCCGGCGCGACCTGCTGCTGGGCGAGCACGGGCGGACCCGCGAGGAACAGTCCGGCTACCACCCATCCGATCGCGCGCATCCTGGCTCTCCTGCTGCGGGCGAAAGGTATCGCGAGGGGAATGGGCGGGTCGACTCGAAAAAGGTCGCAAGATGTAACGTGCCGAAGATCCTCCCCTGCAAGGGGAGGGGGACCGCGCCGAAGGCGCGGTGGAGGGGTGTCCTGGTTCAAGGCGTGGACGACGCTACCAGTGTGGACGCCCCTCCGTCATGCCTTCGGCATGCCACCTCCCCTTCCAGGGGAGGATTGAAGGATCAGACCGTCCAGATCAGCACGTTGGTCAAAATTACCAGCGCACATACCAGCATCAGCACGCCGCGCTGCCGGTCGCCGCGGCGGAGCACCGTCACCCCGCCCCAGGCGAGCGCGAACACCGCCAGCATGGCGATGCCCATCGTCAGCGGATAGAGGCCGGAAAGGCCGCTCAGGTCACCACCGCCCATACGGTCACGCCCGTGACGACGCAGACGCAGCAGCAGGCAGCTGCCGCCGCGAGCTTGGGATCGCTGCGATACGCGATCCGCAGCGCGAACCAGAGGAAATGGCCGAGCGCCAGCGTGCCGATGCTGGCGACTTGGGCGATTGCCCCGCCGATCGGATTACCGCGATCATTCCGTGCCCCCGAGCGCGCGCGCATAGTCCTCCTGGTCGACATTGCCGCCCGAAACGATCACCAGCGTTCCGAGTTCCGCGGATAGTTTTCCAGCAAGCAGTGCCGCGATTCCCGCCGCCCCGCCCGGCTCCACCACCAGCCGCAACTTCGCTGCCGCCCAGCGCTGTGCCGCCCGGATTTCAGCCTCGCTTACCGCGATGCCGGTCGCACCGCGCCGGGCAAGCACCTCGAAGGTAAGCGGAGAAACCCGCTGCGTCTGCAGCGAATCGCACGCCGTGGGCGGCGGATTGTCGCCAACCGGTTCGATCCAACCCGCTTCGAGACTCCGGCGCATGTCGTCCCAGCCTTCGGGCTCTACGGGGTAGATCTCCGCCTCGGGCAGCGCCAGCGCCAGTCCGGCGGAGAGCCCGCCGCCGCCGCAGGGCACCAGCACCCGAGTCGGGCCTTCCAACCCCGCCTCGGCCATCTGCTTCGCCGCTTCGATCCCGGCGCTCCCCTGCCCCTCGATGATCCAGGTATCGTCGAAGCTCGGCACCAGCGCGGCGCCGCGGGCGTGGGCGAGCTGCTCGGCGATCTTCTCGCGGCTTTCGGTGCGGCGATCATAGCGGACCACCTCAGCCCCAAGCGCCAGCGTCGCCTCCAGCTTCACCTTGGGCGCGTCGGACGGCATCACGATCACCGCCGGGATGCCCAGCCGCTTCGCCGCCCACGCGACGCCCTGCGCGTGGTTGCCCGAGGAGAATGCGACCACGCCCTTGTCGCGCACCCGTTCGTCCAACGCGGTCAGCCGATGCCACGCGCCGCGGATCTTGAAGGCGCCGATCGGCTGCAGGCTTTCCGCCTTGAACGCCACGGGCACGCCGCGCACCTCCTGCACCAGCAAAGGCGTCGGCGGGAGGATCGCCGCGACTTTGGCGGCGGCATCGCGGACCCCAGCGCGGGTGGGCTGTCGCAGAATCGTCACAGGGCATCCTCTCACCGTGAAAAAACGGACCCCGGAATCACTTTACACGGGGGTCCGACGCGCATATGTGCGCTCCTCCGCTGCCCCATGGGACTTCCAACCGCAAGGCAGCTTTTCGTCAATGTTTGCCTCACGGCATTTGGAGGTCCCTTGAGTTGCACAAGCATCATCGCGCGCTGGGGTTAGCGACCACCCTCGTCGGCACCACCCGAGTGGCCGACATCGCTAAGCTTCGTCCGGTCCAGCCGGTAACGCTCGTCCGCCCGCACGCCGCATCGCGTGCGGCCCGTTTCTTCGCCGAGAAGTTTCCGGGTCGCTCGATGTATGCCGTGAAGGCCAATCCCTCGCCGGATCTGATCCAGATTCTGTGGGAGAGCGGAATCACGCATTTCGACGTCGCATCGATCGCCGAGGTTCGCCTCGTGGCCGGTGTCGCGCCGGAAGCAACCCTGTGCTTCATGCACCCGGTAAAGGCTGAGGAAGCCATCGCCGAGGCGTATTTCGGGCACGGCGTGCGCGTATTCAGCCTGGACAGCATGGAAGAGCTGGACAAGATCGTTCGCGCCACCAAGGGCGCCACCGATTTAACGCTGTGCGTACGCCTCCGCGTCTCGTCGGATCACTCGAAGCTCAGCCTCGCGTCGAAGTTCGGCGTCGGCCCGGGCGAGAGCAAGGACCTGCTGATCGCGGTTCGCCAGGTGGCGGATGCCCTGGGCATCTGCTTCCATGTCGGCAGCCAGGCGATGTCGCCGGAAGCCTATGCCAATGCGATGGAGCGCGCCCGCGCCGCCATCGTCGAGGCGGGCGTCACCGTGGACGTCGTCGATGTCGGTGGCGGGTTCCCGTCCAGCTATCCCGGCATGGAGCCGCCGCCGCTCGAGCGCTATTTCGCGACGATCCACCGCGCCTTCGAAAGCCTGCCGATTTCCTATTCGGCGGAGCTGTGGGCCGAGCCGGGCCGTGCGCTGTGCGCCGAGTACAGCTCGCTGATCGTGCGCGTCGAGCGTCGTCGCGGCGACGAGCTGTACATCAACGACGGCGCGTACGGCGCGCTGTTCGATGCGGCGCATATCGGCTGGCGCTTCCCGGTCCGTCTGCTGCGCGAGCCGGATTCGAACGCCAAGGACATGGGCTTCAGCTTCTACGGCCCCACCTGCGACGACATGGATCGCATGGCGGGCCCGTTCGAGCTGCCGGCCGACATCCAGGCGGGCGACTATATCGAGATCGGCATGCTCGGCGCCTATGGTGCGGCGATGCGTACCGGCTTCAACGGCTTCACCGCCGGCGACACGGTGATCGTCGATGACGAGCCGATGGTCTCGCTCTACACCGGCGAAGACGAGGCGGCTGAGGTTTCCTCGAACGTCGTCAAGCTGTAACGCTGCAGCCGTAGCGAACGAAGATACTCCCCTCCCGCGTGCGGGAGGGGCTGGGGGTGGGCCCCCGATATCCTCGCGCCGGATCGCCGGTGGCGAGCGGGCGCCCACCCCCCGGCCCCCTCCCGCATGCGGGAGGGGGAGCAAGATGGGTTTCCGCGTCCCCTTTGAATGACGGCGGCCATGTGAAAATGGGAGTTCCCATGTCCGACAGCCTCACCAAGACCGCGGCGGCCAACGCCCCGATCAACGACAACCGCAAGGCCGAGCTGCTTTCGAAGCAGGTCAAGCACATCGACATCAAGAGCTTCGACGCGCGTCCGATCGTCGATGCGATGGCCGATATGAGCTTCACCAGCCGCGATCTCGGCCGCGCGACCAAGATCTACAACGACATGCTGGCCGATAAGGACTGCACGGTCTGCCTCGTGATCGCAGGCTCGACCTCGGCTGGCGGCTGCATGGACCTCTATGCGGACCTGGTGCGCAACAACATGGTCGACGTGATCGTCGCCACCGGCGCCACCATCGTCGACATGGATTTCTTCGAGGGCCTGGGCCACAAGCACTATCAGGCGCTCGAGATCCCCGACGACGACACGCTGCGCTCGCTCTACATCGATCGCATCTACGACACGTACATCGACGAGGAGCAGCTCCAGGACTGCGACTTCACGATCAACAAGATCGCGAACGAGCTGGAGCCCCGCGCCTATTCGAGCCGCGCCTTCATCCGCGAGATGGGCAAGTATCTGTCGGAGCACGGCAAGAAGGAAAACAGCCTCGTCAAGCTCGCCTATGAGCATGATGTGCCGATCTTCTGCCCGGCGTTCGTCGACAGCTCGGCCGGCTTCGGCCTCGTCAAGCACCAGGTCGACCAGATGAAGGCCGGCAAGCCCTACCTGATGATCGACGCGGTGGCGGACTTCCGCGAGCTGACCGAGATCAAGATCCAGGCGGGCACCACCGGCCTGCTGATGATCGGCGGCGGCGTGCCGAAGAACTTCATCCAGGACACCGTCGTCTGCGCCGAAATCCTCGGCCACGAGGACGTGGAAGTGCACAAGTACGCGGTGCAGATCACCGTTGCCGACGTGCGCGACGGCGCCTGCTCGTCCTCGACGCTGCAGGAAGCCGCCAGCTGGGGCAAGGTGAACACCGGCATCGAGCAGATGGTGTTCGCGGAAGCCGGTTCGGTGATGCCGCTGCTGGCCAGCGACGCGTACCACCGCGGCTACTGGAAGGATCGCGCCAAGCGCGGCTGGGCGAAGCTGTTCGCCTGAGCCTGAGCCGCACGGGGCGAGCACCGCTCGTCCCGAGACGGCGAAGGTCGGTCGGCGCGGCCCTGCCGCGTCCGACGTCGCGGGATTAACTCCCGCGACGGCCTGTCCGGAAAAACGAAGCGGCCGGGGAGCGATCCCCGGCCGTTTTTGCTGTGCTCTTTAAGCCCCTCCTCCTGGGAGGAGGGGTTTGGGGGTGGAGGGATTCCAGAACGCGGCTTGGTCTCGGTGAGACGCAGCCCCACCCCAACCCCTCCCCTAAAGGGGAGGGGCTTAAGAAGCCTCCACCGCTTCCCGCGCCGCCTGCACCATTGCGGTCAGCTGCGCGAGCGTCGCATCGAACCGCCCTTTGCGCTCGGCGAAACGCAGCGGCTTGACCCGCTCGACCAGGATCTCGGTCGGCGTCGGCACCTGCCCGAACAGCGCCATCACTTCGTCGGCGAAGTCGTCGAGCGGCTGGTAGGCTTCACGCTGGCTTTGCCCCGGGGTGATTTCGGTCTGCACGGCCGGCGGCGCCAG
The DNA here is from genome assembly GCF_040545965.1 of Sphingomonas trueperi. Taxonomy (GTDB): domain Bacteria; phylum Pseudomonadota; class Alphaproteobacteria; order Sphingomonadales; family Sphingomonadaceae; genus Sphingomonas; species Sphingomonas trueperi_C. The sequence goes on from NZ_JBEPMV010000001.1 coordinate 81,079, forward strand.
TTCGATCACCTCCACTTTGCCCTCCAGCGCGGTGCGCAGCGACACGGTGTAGCTGTGGATCGCCGCCTTGGTGGCATTGTAGGTCGACGCGATCACCAAGGGCACGAAGGCGAGCCCCGAGGTCACGTTGACGATCGCGGCGTCGGGCACCGACACCAGATGGTCGATCAGCGCGTTGGTCAGCCGAATCGGCCCGAGCAGGTTGGTGGTGATCGTCGCTTCCGCATCGGCGAGATCGCGGTGGGTATCGAGCGACTCGTAGCGCATGATCCCGGCATTGTTGATCAGGATGTTGAGCCCCGGATGCGCCGCCAGGAGCCGGCCCGCAAAGTCCGCAACGCCCTCCGCGCTCTCCACGTCGAGCGTCATGGCATGCATGTTCGCCCGCCCCTCGCATGCCGTCTGCAGCGCCTCAAGCCGCCGCCCGGCGACGATCACGGTGTTCCCCGCGTCGTGAAACCGATGCGCGAGTGCCTCGCCGATGCCCGAGCCGCCGCCGGTGATCAGGATGGTGTTGCCGCTGGTCTTCATCATAGCCTCCAGTGCTGATTGCTGGCGGCGATGTACGCCGCTAGGCTCCCAACGAAAGAAGGCACCCGAAAGATTTATACGCACCCGAAAGAGAGTGACCCGATGTCCGCGCCTGCCGCCACGCCCCATGCCGACTATCCCGAGCTTGATCCTCGCGTCGAAGCGCTGGTGACCGAGGTGATCGGCCGCGTCGCAGACAAATGGACGATGCTGATCCTCGAAACACTGACCGAGCAGGGCGAGTTGCGCTTCACCCAGATCGGCAAGGCGGTGCCTGGCATCAGCCAGAAGATGCTCACCCAGACGCTGCGCCAGATGGAACGCGACGGGCTGGTGATCCGCACCATTCACCCGGTGATTCCGCCGCGGGTCGACTATCGCCTTACCGATCTGGGCGGCACTCTCGCCGAAGCCTTTTGCGGCGTATGGATCTGGGCGGCGACCCATCTCGAACGGATCGAGGCGGCGCGGGCGGCATTCGACGCGCGCACCGCCAAAGAATAGCTCAGGGCTGCTGCTCCAGCCGGGCGAGCATCCGACGCACCGTATCGATCTGCAGCCCGTGGCGGAGCTGGAAGCCGAAGGGCTGGCTATAGCCCCACCAGTCCCAGCATCCTTTCGGATTGAGCTGCAGAGTCAGCGGGATGTTCCCCACGCTCGGCGAGCGGTCGACTTGGGGATACAGAACGATGATCCGATTGGTGTCGGCCCAGCGATCATAGCCGAGCTGCGCGTAGATCACGTCGCTGCCACCCAGCGAGTCGACGCTCTGCAGGCAACCGTGGAACACCACATGCACGCGGCAGCCGCGGCGACGGCGGCAGTCCTCGGGCACATAGGCATAGCCCGTGCGCGCCATCGCCGCCAAGGCGCTGCCATAGCGGGTCTGGTCGAACGCGATCGGCTTGGCGGAGAGCGCTGCGGCGGGGGCCGCCTTCAGCCCATAGATATGATCGAGGATCTCGTGGGGCTGGTCATAGGGCTGGCCATGATCGAGGCAGCGCACGACATAGCTCGCATCCGTGTCTTCGCACCGCCCGCCCACCGTGGCGGAGACGAAGGCGTGGCTCGCGGGCAGCGCATTGACATAGCGCAGCGCCGCGGGGGGCACCCGGGCAAGCCTGTAGAACTCAAAGACCGAGCGCATCACCGCCGGCACGACGATGCCGTCATGGCTGCCGCTGAACAGATACACCCGCTGGCGGGCAATATTGGCGACCGGGTCGATCACGGCGTCGCGTGCGAATCCGGTTACCGCGCGCCAGCTGTCGGCGGCGGACCAAGGCCGGCTCATGCAGCTCTCGATCAACACCTGAGGCCCCTGCCACGCGAACCGCGCGCCGCAATTATAGAGCCCGCCCGCCACCACGCCGACACCCATCACCTCGCTCGACCAGGCGACCGAATATTGCACCGCCATGAAACCGCCCGAAGAAAGTCCCGAGACGGAGACTTGGGTGCCATCCGCCCCCAGCGCCGGTAGTTCCTGGGCGGTGACAGCAGGTGCCCAGCACAAGGCAAGCAGCGACAGCAGCATGGAAAAGGCGCGCATCGTTCACCCCCCGGTGACCTTGAGGATCCGCGCCGCGACCGCTCCCCGGCAATCGCTGGACGCGTGTGCGACCTGATGTGCTTCTACCATGATTCGCTGCATCCGCGAAGACAAATCAGGCTTTCCCGCGATCCCCTCGCCAGTCGCGCAGCGCAACGCTATAGCGCTTGGCCCCAGTCTCCCGTGTACACCGTCATGATCAGGATCACCCGATGCTTCGCTCGCTGCTCCCGCTGCTATTGTTAACCATAGCGGTTCCCGCGCGAGCGCAAGATGAAAGCGCCGGACGACTGGCGGCGCCCTCCCCGACGACGCTGGTCGCCCATTATGGCGTCGATCCACAGCAGATAGGCGAACTGCGTCTCCCGCGGGGCAAGGGCCCCTTCCCCGTGGCGGTGCTACTCCATGGCGGCTGCTGGGACGCGTCGAAGGGCGATCTGCGCGATACCTCGCCCCTTGCCCAGGCGCTAGCGGCGCGCGGAATCGCGACCTGGAACATCGAATATCGCCGCACCGGCAACCCCGGCGGCGGCTGGCCCGGCACCTTCGAGGATGTCGCCGCCGCGACCGAGCATCTCGCGGTGCTCGCCCAGACCCAGCCGCTGGATCTCGCCCATGTCGCCATGGTGGGACATGACGTCGGCGCGCAGCTCGCCTTGTGGGTCGCCGCCCGCCCGAAGCTCATGGACGCGATCGCCGGCGCGATGGCGGTCCGGCCGGGGACGGCGGTCGCGATCGACGGCCCGGGTGCCGACGCGCAGCGCTGCGACGAAAGCGCCGCCGCCCGCTTCATGGGCGGCACGCCGGCGGAGAAGGCCGCGGCCTATGCGCTTGCCAACCCGCAGGCGCATCTGCCGTTCGGCGTTCACCAGCTGATCGTCGTCGGCGCGCTGGGCGCGCAGATGGCGCCCTATGTCCAGGCAGCGCTTGCCTCGGGCGACACGGTGGTGAAACTCGCGCCCGGCGGCGCGGACCACCGGAACGTCATTCAGCCCGACACGCCGCAGGGGAAGCAGGTGGCTGATTTCATTGCGGCGCAGGCGTTTGGCGACAGATAGCGCCATTTTATCGCGAACCGCTCGCAACAATATCGCGAGCGGTTCGCAATAATCATCCCCCAGCCCCCAGCAGATCGTGCCGTCGCAGAGCGTGGCGAAGCTGGTCATAGGTCAGCCCCAGCGCCTCGGCGGTGGCGCGCTGGTTGAAGCGATGCTCGGCCAGCGCCTGCGACAGCAGCTGCTTTTCGAACCGCGAAACCCGCGTCTTGAAGTCGCCGCCCAGATCCGCCGGCGCCGGGGGCGCGGCGGCGGGTGCGGCCGCAGCCGGGGCCGCCGGTTCGGCAGGCTTCTCCACCGGGCTCATCGACGAGGCCATCGGCCGTGGCCGATAGGGCGACGCGAAGGGGTCGATCTCGATCCGGTCGATAGGCCCGCCGCGATCCCAGCGATAGACCGCGCGCTCCACCACGTTGCGCAGCTCGCGGACATTGCCCGGCCAGTCATAGGACAGCAGCGCATCGAGCGCATGCGGCCCCCAGCCCGGCCAATCCTGCCAGCCCAGCTCGGAGGCCATGCGCCGGCCGTAGAACTCGGCCAGCACTTCCACGTCACCACCCCGGTGACGCAGCGGCGGCAATGTCACCACCTCGAAACTCAGCCGATCCAGCAAATCGGCGCGGAAGGTGCCCTTCTCTACCCGGCCCGGCAGATGCTCGTTGGTCGCCGCCACGATGCGCACGTCCACGCGCACCGGGCGGGAGGAGCCGATCCGGGTGATCTCGCCATATTCCACCGCGCGCAGCAGCCGCTCCTGCGCACCCATCGAGAGCGTGCCGAGCTCGTCGAGGAACAGCGTGCCGCCATCGGCTTCCTCGAAGCGCCCGGTGCGTGCCTTGGTAGCGCCGGTAAAGGCGCCGGCCTCGTGCCCGAACAATTCGGCCTCGATCAGCGTCTCGGGCAGCGCCGCGCAGTTCATCGTGACCAGCGGCTGGTCCCAGCGCGGGCTCAGGCGGTGGAGGCGCTCGGCGACCAGCTCCTTGCCGGTGCCGCGCTCCCCAATCACCAGCACCGGGCGATCCAGTGCCGCCGCCCGGCTCGCCTGTTCCAGCGCGTCGAGAAAAGCCGAAGATTGGCCGATGACCTGGGTGATCCGTTCCATTCCCCCAAGCTTGGCGAATTTTCCCAACTGTTAGCAAGCGTAATTTGCGCAACTACATTTGTGGTCGAATCAAAAACCGCAGTTTTCCGCCATTTCCAAAAACTGGCACGCCTCCTGCAAAGATGGAGGCAAGCCCGATGACGGGCATCAACTTCAACCTACCAAGGTTCAGGAACACGATCATGACCAACCAGATCCACACCCTCCGCAACGCCTTCGTGGCGGTTTCCTTCGCCTTCCTCGCCAGCGTGGTTCTCACCGCCGGCGCGGTGGCCCCGGCGATCGCCTGAGGCGGGCACACGAGGTCTCCCGGCACGACGTTCCCTCGCCGTGCCGGAGCCGCCGGGAGGGCCCCCATCCCTCCCGGCGGCACCCCCAAAGAACATACGAAGGAGCGCAATATCATGGGTATCTTCTCGCGAACCCGCGACATCATCGCCGCCAACGTTACCGACCTGCTCGATAAGGCCGAAGATCCGGCGAAGATGATCCGCATGATCATCCTCGAGATGGAGGAAACCCTGGTCGAGGTTCGCGCCAGCGCCGCCCGGACGATCGCCGATCAGAAGGAAATGCGTCGCCACATCGCGAAGCTGGAAAAGCTCCAGGAGAGCTGGACCGAGAAGGCCGAGCTGGCCCTGTCGAAGGACCGCGAGGACCTCGCCAAGGCCGCCCTGGTCGAGCGCCAGAAGGCCGCCGACATGTGCGACCAGCTGCAGCAGGAAATTGCCGTGCTCGACGACGCGCTCCGCGCTTCGGAAGAGGACATCAACAAGCTGCAGAACAAGCTGCGCGAGGCCCGCGTTCGCCAGAACTCGGTCGTAGCCCGCCTCGAAAGCGCGAACAACCGCGCCCGCTTGCGGGAAATGACCAACGGGTCGAAGATGCAGGACGCTTTCTCGCGCTTCGACATCCTCGAACGCCGCGTCGATCTGGCCGAAGGCCGTGCCGATGCGATGGGCCTGGGTGGCAACCCGAAGACGCTCGAAGAGGAAATCGCCGAACTCCGCTCGTCGGAAAAGGTCGATGCCGAACTCGAAGCGCTGAAGGCCCGTCTCAACAAGGGAGCCTGACGCGTGAACGACTTCCTCATCCCGGTCTTCATCTGTGCCATCCTCTTCCTCGGACTGCCCTGGATCGTCTTCCACTACGTGACCAAGTGGAAGCAGGCCGGGACAATCACCCGGGAAGACGAGAACCTTCTCGACGACCTCTACCGCACGGCGCGGATGCTCGAAGACCGGCTGATGACGGTCGAACGCATCATCGCCGCCGACAACCCCGACTATCGCCCGCTCTCGGCCCAGCGCCACGAGCAGGTGCCGTACGATCCTTCACGGAGGAACTGAGATGTCCGCTCGCACCAAATTCTATCTCGATCGCCAGAACCGCAAGTTCATGGGCGTCTGCGCCGGCCTGGCGGATTATACCGGGATCGACGTGACCTGGGTGCGAGTGGCCACCGTGCTGCTCACCCTTGCCACGGGGTGGGCCGCGCTGGGGTATTTCGTGATCGCCTGGATCGCGAACCCCAAGCCGGTAGGCCTCTATGACTCGCCGGAGGACGAGCGCTTCTGGCAGGGCGTCCGCTCGAGCCCCAAGCGCTCCACCGCCGAAGTCCGCTCGAAGTTCCGCGACATCGATCGCCGGCTCGCCGACATCGAGATGTTCTACACCAGCCGCAATACCCGGCTGGCCGACGAGATCGACAGCCTGCGCTGAGGCGCAGGCAACAGGGAGGCAGGACGATGAACTGGGGTGGTCCCGAATTCGTGATCGCGCTGATGGCGCTCTCCACCTTCGGGTGGCTCGCCAACAACTGGATCCGCGCCAAGCATGGCTATTCGATCAGCGACGATCACGGCGAGAATATTCACAAGGCCGACCCCGACGCCAATCGCAAGATCGGCCTGCTCGCAGCCGAGAACGAACGGCTCGCAGGCCAGATCAGCAGGCTGGAAGACCGTATTTCGGTGCTCGAACGGATCGCTACCGATCCCGCCGAGCGGACCGCCCGCGCCATCGACGCGCTGCGCTGAGACTGAGGAGAAGAACGATGATCGAAGTTGCCCTCGCCCCGTTTCTCCCCTGGATCATCCTGTCGGGCATCTCGCTCGGCTTCCTCGGGATCGTTGCGGCGATCTTCAACCAGTGGATCCGCATCAAGCACGGCTATCCGCTGGAAAATGCCTGGGGCAAGTCGGTCTATCCCCAGCGCAACGACGAGACGATCGAGCGGGTCAAGCTGCTCAGCCAGGAAAACGGCCAGCTGCGCGCCGAACTCGGCGCGGTGAAGGACCGCCTGGCCAATGTCGAGCGCATCGTCACCGACGGCGCGCACCAGCTCGATCGCGAGATCGACGCGCTCCGCAACCGCTCGAACTGAAAGGAACGCAAGCCATGCTTTCCCCCCTTCTCATTCCCATCCTCGGCATCAGCTGCGGCTTGGTAGCAATCATCGGCGGTGTATTCTTTCGTCCGCTGTTCAAGCTCTGGGAGCGCCGGATGGAGATCGAGGCGCAGATGACGGCAGAAAAGGCCGCGCAATACGCCGCACAGACCGCACGGCTGGAGCAGCGGGTCCAGGTGCTCGAACGGATCATCACCGATCGCGGCATGGGGCTCTCCGAAGAGATTGAGAAGCTGCGCGATGCGCCGCTGAACTGAAGAAACGTTTCCACCCTCTTCCAAGCAAGGAAATTTCGATGATTGTCATGCTCGCAGTGCTTGCCGCACTGTGCGGGGGAGCTATTGCCCTCGCTGAAAGCCGCGATCGCCCCCGCCGCCGCGCCCTCCGCGCTGCCCAGGCATCGCACGCAGGGAACTGAGGCGCCACGCGCGCCGGTTAGGGGAGTAAGGTGCAATGAACCCGTTCGAAATGGTCGTGGCCATCATCGTCGTGATCACGATCGGCAAGGTTCTCCAGGCGCGCTACGGCGTGATCAAGGGGGGCCGGGGCGACAGGATGGAAGGCCTGGCAAGCCGCGATCCCGCCGAGAAGTTCGAGGCCGACCGCCTCCGCGATGAGATCCGCGCCCTCAAGGAGCGCGTCCAGGTGCTCGAGCGCGTCATCACCGACAATGAAAACAGCCTGCGGCTCGACCATGAGATCGAGAAGCTGCGCGACAAGAACCGGATCTGAGCCATGTTTCTGGGAGCAAACCCCATGACCATCGACCCGCAAACCACCGTCACCCTCGCCGTCTCCGGCCTTGCCGGGCTCGGCATGATCACCGCCGCGGCATTGTCCGGCTGGCGCGGCTGGCTGGCGCTGAAGCACCGCGAGCTGGTCGAGCTCCGCCGCCCCGAGCCGACCGCCGCGACGATGCCCAGCCCCGCCTCGCGGATCGAGCTGGCCGACCTCAAGGAACGCATCCGCAAGCTCGAGGCGATCGCCGCCGGGGTGGACCTGTGAACCAGGCGACACCGCCGGTGGCGGAAACCCGGCCCGCGCCGGCGCCGGCGCGGGTGCCTCGCCCTCGGCTCGGCCTGCGCTACGACGCGCCTACGGCCAAGTAACCACGAGGCTGGAAAAGCGCGGCCGGTGCGGCTAGCGCGGACGCCATGACCAGCCTCGACGATCTCCAGGAAGAATACGGGTTTCTCGACGCCGACGATCGCTATCGCTTGCTGATCGATCTCGGCAAGGCGCTCGAGCCGATGCCCGACCCGCTCAAGACCGATGCGACGCTGGTGCGCGGCTGCTCGGCCTCGGTGTGGGTCTACCCCACGCGGACCGACGACGGACGGCTCCACTTCCTGGCAGATTCGAACGCGGCGATCACCAAGGGCATCATCGCGCTGGTGCTGCTGACCGTGCAGGACCGCAGCCCCGCCGAGATCCTGGCGACCGATATCGAAGGCGCGCTGGCGCCGTTCGACCTGAAGAACCAGCTCAGCTCGAACCGGACCCAAGGCATCCCCAACATGATCGCGCTGATCCGCGAAACGGCGGGGCGGTATGCCTGATCGGAAGTAAAGAGGCTCGCTACCCTTAGACGGTCGCCCCGGCGAAAGCCGGGATCCATTGGGGGCTATGCGTCCGTTCTTGCTGGCACCGAGTGGCGAATGGATCCCGGCTTTCGCCGGGATGACGAATAAGATGTATGGTGGTCCTGCCGACCGGCGCTCGAATGAGGGGAGGCCTCAGGAAAGCCCGAGCTCACGGCCGACCTCTTCCAGATCCGCGCCCTTCTTCACGATCAGCCACTCGCGTGCCTGCGCACCGTTGACCACGGTCACCGCACCGCCGGGGCATACCCCCAGGCACTTGGTCTCGACCACGCCGACCTCCGCCTTGCGCCCCTTGCCGAGGCCGAACTCCTTGCGCAGCGCCTTGGCGAGCGAGGTCTTGCCCTTCGGCCCGAAGCCGCCGCCGAGCTTCTTCGAACACTTCCCGCAGACCAGCACCGCATTGCCCCAGTTGGAGGCGACCAGCTGGCTCATTGCGGCTTCCACTGGCGCCGGTCCTCGGCGGTCCTGAGCACGTCGTATGCGGCCTGGATCGCCTGGAACTGCTTGGCAGCCGCAGCATCATTGGGGCGCACGTCCGGGTGATATTCCTTGGCGAGCCGACGCCAGGCACCGCGCACCGCCTCGAAGCTTGCGTCCACCTCCAGCTCCAGCACTTCCAGCGCCTTCATCTCGTCGCGCGAGCGGCTGCCGTCGCCGGGCCCGGCCCAGCTGTTGGTCGCCGAATGGGCGTAGCCGTTGGCGGTGCGGCGCTCATTGGCCTCGCGCTGCGCCGCCTCTTCCGCGGTCAACCCGGCGAAATAATCCCAGTTGCGGTTGTACTCCGCGGCATGTTCCTCGCAGAAATACCAGCGGTCCGGGTTGTTCGGCGACTTGGGCGCGGGCCGGTCGCCCGGTTTCTCGCAGCCGTCGCGGTCGCACAGCCGCACGCGCGCGGCTTCGCGCTCCGAGCCGTACTCGCGCCAGCGGGGAAAGCCCCAGTCCATCGATCGCGTGTGTCGCGCCATAGCCCGCCCAAATAGGGGCGCGGTCCAGCCTTGGCCAGTGCCCGCGCGCCGGAAGCAAAATGCCAGAGGGTCTGTAAGCCGGGTTCTGTCCACCCCCGAGGGGGATAGGCGACCATTCCTCTAGGCGACGGATTGCTCCGCCGCTCCAGCAACCAACCCGGACGACGCGCCGGAACGAGGCGCATGTGCCGTCCCTATTCGGTCTTGCTCCCGGTGGGGTTTACCAAGCCGCTTCCGTTACCGGTCGCGCGGTGCGCTCTTGCCGCACCCTTTCACCCTTGCCCTTACCCCGGCGAGCCGGGGCAGTGGGCGGTCTGCTCTCTGTGGCACTTTCCCTGGGGTCACCCCCGGCGGGCATTACCCGCCACCGTCGTTCCGTGGAGCCCGGACTTTCCTCCCCCTGCTTTTCAGCAAGCGGCGGCCGCCCGACCCTCTGGCGCGGTCCGCTCTAGCGGCTTCGCGCCGGGGCGCAAGCGGTTCAGCGTTCCGACGCGGAGGGCGCGCTTTGCGGGGGTGTCGAACCGCTGCTGCTCACCGTCGCGGTTTCTGCACCGGGGGTCTGCGCAGCAGCCTGTGGTGCCGCCTCAACCCGCTGCGCCGCAGCCTGCTCGGATGCGGCAGCGTCACGTGCCTTCACCTGCGCTGCCGAATCTTGCGTTTCGGCACGCGCGTCCTGCGCCTTCTTGGCGCTATCCTGATCCTTCGCCTGGTCCTTGGCCTTGTCGGCGGCCTGGGCGCGCTGCTCCTCGGGCTCTTCGCTCGGCTGGACCTTCACCGGCGCCATCGCGGTACCCCAGGCCTGCACGTCGATTCGCCACTGGGTGCTGGTCGTCCCCCCCGCGAGCGCGGCACGACGATAATCTGCGGCGACGCTCACTACCTTGTCGGCGCCTGCGACGCGCGCAACGCGATGCAGCTCCGCAGTCGCTTCGGCAGCCGTAGGTGCATTCATGATGCCGATGCCGGGCCCCTTCGCGTCACCGCGAACGAAGCTGGTCAGGCGGACGTGCACCGGGCCCAGCGGGGCCATTGCAGCGCGAATCGTGTTGCTCACCGTTCGTACCTCCGGCGTGCACCCAATCAAATTCCGCTTAGAATTCCGTAACCAAACATGGTTACCGGGCATCGATTCGCGTCAGTCCTCCCCTTGCGGCCGCGGCAGCAGCAGTGCGAGCAGGATGCAGCGGCATTCCATGTCGATCTCGCCGTCGATCAGCTCGGGGCGAAAGCGCCGCTGGAAGGCGGTGACCGCGGCGACCGGATCGGTCACGTCATAGCCGAACCGCTCCAGCGCCAGCATGAAGCCGCCTTCGGGCCAGCCGGGATCGACCAGATTGCGCGTCGGCCGCGGCAGCGCCAGTCGCAGGCGGGCAAGCGCATGCCAGTTGAACAACTCGCCCGGATCCTGCTTGCGCGCTGGCGCCACGTCCGAATGGCCGACGATGTTGCCGCGGGTGATACCGTGCCGCTCCTTGATGTCCGCCACCAGCGGGATGAGCGAGCTCATCTGCTCTGGCGTGAACGGCCGGTAGCCGAACTCATGCCCGGGATTGACGATCTCGATCCCGATCGACGCCGAGTTGACGTCGTCGATCCCGCGCCAGTGCGCGCGGCCGGCATGCCAGGCGCGCTTGGCCTCGTCGACCAGGCGGAAGATGCGGCCATCCTCCTCGATCAGATAATGCGCCGAGACCTGCGCCTCCGGATCCCGCAGCCGCGCCAAGGCCGCCTCGCCGCTCTCCATGCCGGTATAATGGAGCACGATCATCGAGACGGGGGAGAGGCGCTCACCGAAATTGGGCGAGGGCGCGTCGAGGATATCCAGGCCGCTGGTCATGCATTCTTCTACTGCACGCATCGGCGCTGACAATCCGCCCGGCTCAACCGGCCACCGCAAGCGGCGTCGGCTCGGCATCGGTGGCGCGGTAGAAGCCGCGAAAGGCCTCGCTGGGGGTGAAATGCTCGGTCAGCCCGATCACCGTCTCGCCCGCGCCGAGCACCAGCAGGCCGCCGGGCTGGATCGCCGTCGCCAGCCGGTCGAACACTTGGCGCCGCAGCGGCAGCGAGAAATAGAGCATGACGTTGCGGCACAAGATGATGTCGAACTTACCTGGCGGCGGCACATCGGCGGTGAGGTTCTGCTGGCGGAACTGGACGCGGCGGACCAGCTCCTGCCGCGCGACCCAGTCGCCGCCCTCGGTATCGAACCACTGGACCATCCGCCGCACGGGAAGCCCGCGCTGGATCTCGAACTGCGAATAGCGCCCTGCCCGTGCCCGGGCGAGCGCGGCGGGCGAGACGTCGGTGGCGACGATTTCGGGCGGCATCGGGAAGGCGTCGGCCTTCTCGTCGAACAGCATCGCCAGCGACAACGGTTCCTGCCCCGTCGAGCAGCCGGCGGACCAGATGCGCAGCCGGCGGTTGCCGATCGCCGCCTGCGTCGCCACCGCGGCCGCCGCGATCTGGTCGAGCACCGCGACGTCGCGGAAGAAGCTGGTTTCCTGGTTGAGCAGCACGTCTACCACCTGATCCGCCAGCTCCCCCGAACGCGCGCCGAGCAACTGCCCGACCAGCGCATCGAGGCTCGGCAAGCCCCGCTCGCGCAGCACCGGCTTCAGCGCCGTCTCGATCCGCCATGCGCGGTTGGCCGCAATCTGCTGGCCGGTACGCTGCTCGAGCAGCGACCCGATCAGCTGCATCGCTCCGCCGCTTGGCGCCATATGTTCGATCATCGCGCCCCTCCCCTGCCGATCAGTCGGCCGATCTCGTCGGGCGGCAGCACCGCGCTTGCCCGCCCTGCCGTCGCCACCGCGCCCGGCATGCCCCAGACGACCGAGCTCGCCTGGTCCTGCACCAGCACCTTGGCGCCGACCTCGACCATGCGTCCGGCGCCTTCGCAGCCATCGCGGCCCATGCCGCTCAGCACCACGCCCAGCGCCCGCGCGCCGAACACCTCGGCGATGCTGTCGAACATCGGGTCGACCGACGGCATGCAGCCGCTGCGCGCCCACTCCGTACTCAGACGGATGGCCGCGCCTTCCGAAGTGCGGACCACTTTCATGTGCGCGTCACCCGGCGCGATCACGATTCGGCCGGGGCGGATCCGCATCCGGTCGGTCGCGACGTCGCATGGCCGGCTGCCGAGCACGGCAAGCTGGGTGGCGAAATAGCTCATGAAGCTGGCTGGCAGATGCTGCGTGACCAAGATCGGCAGCTGGAAGCTCGCCGGGATCTGGCGGAAGAATTGGCTCAGCGCGTGGATACCCCCAGTCGAGGCGCCGACCGCGACGATCTGAAAGGCATCGAGCTGCACACTCGCGCTTGCAGGCCGCGGCGACGGGGCGGGCGGACAGGCGGCGCCCGGCTCCCCAGGCATGTCGAACAGCTTGGCCAGCCGCTCCTCCAGCACCTCGGCGAAGCGACCGCCGAACGCGCCGACGCCCGGCTTCACCAGCGTATCGGCGGCGCCCAGGGCCAATGCCTGCAGCGTCGTCGCCGCGCCCTCGTCGGCCGAGGAGGAGACGATCAGCACCTTCGCGCCCTTGCCCGCGGCAACCACGTCCGGCAGCGCGGTGAGGCCGTCGATGCCGGGCATGGCGATGTCGAGCAGGATGATGTCCACCGTCTCGCGCGCCAGATAGTCGAGCGCCGCCCGCGCCTCGCTCAGCGCCGCCGCTACCCGGAAGCGCTGCGTGCCTTCGATCATCCGGGTCAGCACCGAACGCGCGACGACCGAATCGTCGACGATCAGCACGCGCCCCGTGGCGGGAATGCGCGCTGGATCGACCGGCAGCTGAGAGGACTGGCTCGTCACGCGGGCGCGCTCCGGCGGGAGGAGGTCAGGCGACGCCGACGATCTGCAGCTTGCTTTCCAGCGTTTCGCGATCGAACGGCTTCATCACATATTCGTCGGCCCCGGCTTCGATCGCTGCGCGGATATAAGCCATGCCGTTCTCGGTGGTGCAGAATACCACCTTGGGGCGCTTCTCCAGCGCAGAGGTCTTGAGCGCACGCAGAAAGTCCATGCCGCTCATCACTGGCATGTTCCAGTCGAGCAGCACCACGTCCGGCGTGGCAGCAAGGCAGGAATCGAGCGCCTCGCGCCCGTCACCGGCCTCACGGACTTCGAAATCGAGGGTTTCGAGAATGTGCCGGGCGACTTTCCGGATCACTTTCGAATCGTCCACGACGAGGCACGTCTTCATGGGTCCCTGATCCCCTGGCAGGTGTCTTTGAAATTCCACTTTACCTGCAAAGGTGTAAGCTTCGCGTTAATCCGCGTTCACGAAAGCAGCGCCGATGCGGGGACCAACGCGGCGAGATCGACGACCAGGATCGGCTCGCCATCCCGCTCGACCAGCCCGCGCGCGGCGGTCCGCCAATTCCCTTCCAGCGCGATGCCACCGGCGAGCGGGCGCAGCTCGAAGGGTTCGACATCCTCCAGCGTGTCGACCAGCATCGCATAATGATGTCCGTCGATCGCGGTGATCACTGCGCGCCGGGCGAGCGTGCAGCCGTTCATCCCCAGCGCCGCCTCGGTATCGACGACGGTGACGACGCGGCTGCGCAGTGCGGCGAGCCCGCGCACCGCCTTGGCCGCGCGCGGCACCGCGGTCACCTCGCCGATATCGACCACCGATTCGACCTGGTCCGAATCGATCGCAACGGTACGCCCCGCCACTTCGGCGATCAGGTACAACTGGTCGGCCATCAGCACCCTCCCCGTGCGCCGACCCGCGCTTCGAGCGCGAAAAGCAGGCCCGCGCGATCATAACGATAGACGCTGTCGTCGCCCGGCTCGGCCTGGCGCTTGCGGCGCAGGCGAACCACCGGAGCAAGGGGCGTACCCGGATCGGCCGCATCGGCGGCGAGCACTACCGCGGGAATCTCGCCCGGCGCGAGGCTCCCGGCGACGCGGTAGCCTGCAGTCTCCAGCAACGGCCGGACGAAGGTCGCCAGCCAGCCGTCCTTGTCGCCCGCGAGTAGGCAGAGCGGCGCATCCTCGGCGGCGACACGATCGACATGCATGTCGAACACCCACAGCACGTCGAGTACCTCGATCTGCTCGCCCTCGACCAGCGCCACGCCCATGGCCGCGCCGGGCGAGCGTGCCGGGGCGATCTCGGCAGGGAGCGTCACGATCTCGATCGCCTCGTCGATGGCATAGGCGACTTCGGCATCCTCGTCCTTCAGCCGCAGCACGCTCAACCGCTCGCGACCGTCGAGCTGCCCCTGCATCGCCAGCGGCACGATCCGCCCGTCGATCGCCAGGCGGTGCGTGCCCGCCGCGAGCTGCACCTGCGCGGCCGACACCTTCTCGACACGATCAACCGCCGCCAGCGGCACGGCACGTCGGACGCCGTCGAGATCGTCGAACAACAAGGCCGGCATCCCGGGCGCGACCGCTTCCTCGACCACGTCACCGAACGCGGCGCTGAGGTCCCGGCTGAAATCTAGGCCGCCCACGCGCGCCATCCCGGCCGTATCGAGCAGCAGCATCGGCAGCCCGGAATCGGGCAAGGTCTGCCCGGCATAGATGCCGGTCGCCATCACCGCGGGCGAGGCGGGCTTGATCACCAGTTCCTCATTATCGAGCACCTCGTCGACGGCGAGCGCATAGCTCCCCGCCCCCGCCCCGACGATCACCAACATGCGCGGCCCATGCTGTTCGCGGTTCGGGCACAGCTCCAGCAGATGGCCCAGGTCGAGCAGCGGCATCCGCCGCTCCCGCACGGTGGCGATCGGGGTGCCGCCCAGTTGGTCGATGCGGATCGCCTCGCCGCGCTCGCTGACGATCTCCTCGATCGATTGGCGCGGGATGGCGAAGCGCTGCTTGCCCGCGCCGACGATGATCGCCGAGATGATCGACAGCGTCAGCGGCACATGGATGGCGATGCGCAGGCCCTTGCCGGGGACATTGTCCAGCTCGATCCGGCCGCCGATCTGGTCGATGCTCGCCTTGACCACGTCCATGCCGACGCCGCGGCCGCTGACCTCGGAAACGGTATCCTTGCTCGACAGGCCGGGGTGGAACATCAGCTCCAGCTTGGCCGCATCGCTCAGCGCATGCAGGTCGCGCTCGCTGCGGATGCCGCTCAAGGCAAGCTTCTGAATCAGCCGGTCGACATTCACGCCGCGCCCGTCATCGGCGATTTCGATGATGATCTGGTTGCCCGATTGTCGCGCGGAGACGCACAGCCGGCCCACCTCGCGCTTGCCCGCGGCGCGGCGCTCGGCCGGTGCCTCGATGCCATGGTCGATCGCGTTGCGGATGATGTGGACCAAGGGATCGCGCATCACCTCGATCATCTCGCGGTCGAGCTCGACGTCCGATCCCTCGATCTGCAGCGCCACCGACTTGCCAAGCCCCGCCGCGGTATCGCGCACCATGCGCGGCAGCGGCGAGAACAGCGCGTCGATCTTCTGCATGCGGGTGCGCGTGACCGTATCGCGCATCTCGCCGACGGTGAGCGAGAGCCGCTCCAGCGCCGCCTCGACCGTGGGATCGATCTCGCCGGCCCGCAACCGCCGGGCGAGCTCGTTGCGCGCCAGCACCATCTCCGACATGCCGCTCATCATCCGGTCGAGCAGGTCGACACCCAGCCGCACGCTGCGCGAGGGCGCCCGCTGTGCCACCAGCGTCGGCAGCACGATCTCCTCCGACCCTTCCGCCAGCGCGGCGATCAGCAATTCCTCGCCGCTGTCGTCGAGCGCGGCGCCGGCATCGATCGCCTCGACGATCTCGCCGATCCGGTCGACCACGCCCAGCACCGCATTGACCAGCGCCCGATCCGGCACCCGCGCGCCGTCGCGTACCTGCGCCAGCACGTCCTCGGCGGCATGCGCCAGCCGCTCCAGCCGCGGCAGGTCGAGAAAGCCGCAGCTGCCCTTCACGGTGTGGACGAAGCGAAAAATGGCGTCGAGCCGCGCCCGGTCGTCGGGCTGCGACTCCCAGGCGACGATCTCGCCCGAAAGCGCCTCGAGCGTCTCGCGCGTCTCGGCGATGAAGTCCTGCAGCAGGTCGTCCATGGGGCCCCGGTGGAAATTTCCGTCTGCCACCATGGCGACCGAGGGTTAATTCCGGGTTAGCCGCCGCAGGAGACGCATCGGCTATTCCCGATGCATCTTGCACCCACGCAAAGCATCGGATAATCCCGATGCATGAGTGAGGAAGATGCCCTGGTCGCGCTGGCCGCCTTAGCCCACCCGACGCGGTTGGCGACGTTCCGCCTGCTGGTGCGCCATGCCCCGGACGGGCTCCACACCGGCGCGCTGGCGGAGGCGATCGGCCTACCGCAGAGCACCTTTTCCACGCATCTCGGCGTGCTCGCCCGCGCGAAGCTGGTGACCGCCGAGAAGCAGGGCCGCCATTTCGTGCAGCACGCCGATCTCGCCCGACTGCGCGCGCTGATGGTGTTCCTCGCCCGCGATTGTTGCGAGGGCCGCGCCGAATTGTGCGCGCCCCTCCTCGAAGAACTCACCTGCTGCTGAGGGAAGCCCTATGTCGACCGACGTCATCATTTATCACAATCCGGACTGCGGCACCTCGCGCAACACGCTGGCGATGATCCGCAATGCCGGCATCGAACCGCATGTGATCGAATATCTGAAGACGCCGCCCGCCCGCGCGCTGCTGGCGCAACTGCTGGCGCGCGCCGGGCTCACCCCACGCGAGCTGTTGCGCGAGAAGGGCACACCCTATGCCGAACTCGGGCTCGGCGACCCGGCGCTCGACGACGACGCGCTGCTCGATGCGATGGAGGCGCACCCCATCCTGATCAATCGTCCCCTGGTGGTGACCCCGCTGGGCGTGGCGCTGTGCCGCCCTTCCGAGCGGGTGCTGGACCTGCTGCCGAGCGCGCAGCAAGGCGCGTTCGCCAAGGAAGACGGCGAGCAGGTCGTCGACGCCACCGGCCGGCGGATCGGCTGATGGGGACCTTCGAACGCTATCTGTCGCTGTGGGTGGCGCTGTGCATCCTCGTCGGCATCGCGCTCGGCCAGTTGCTGCCCGGTCCCTTCGCCGTGATCGCCGGGGCGGAGTTCGCCCAGGTCAACCTGGTCGTCGCCGGCCTGATCTGGCTGATGATCGTGCCGATGCTGCTCAAGATCGACTTCGCCGCGCTCGGATCGGTACGCCAGCATTGGAAAGGCGTTGCAGTCACGCTGTTCGTCAACTGGGCGGTGAAGCCCTTCTCGATGGCGCTGCTCGGCACCTTCTTCCTCGCCCATCTGTTCGCGCCGCTGCTGCCCGCGTCGGAGATCGGCAGCTATATCGCCGGGCTGATCCTGCTTGCCGCCGCACCCTGCACCGCGATGGTGTTTGTCTGGTCGAACCTGTGCGACGGCGAGCCCAACTACACGCTCAGCCAGGTCGCGCTGAACGACGTGCTGATGGTGTTCCTGTTCGCGCCGCTGGTCGGGCTGCTGCTCGGCGTCGCCTCGGTCAGCGTGCCTTGGGCGACACTGCTGCTATCGGTGCTGCTCTACATCGTCGTGCCCGTCATCGTCGCCCAGCTGCTGCGGCGCGCGGTGCTGGCGCGCGGCGGGCAGCCCGCGCTCGACCGGCTGCTCAAGACGCTCGCACCGCTGTCGCTGGTCGCGCTGCTGGCGACGTTGGTGCTGCTGTTCGGCTTCCAGGGCGCGGCGATCCTCGCCCAGCCGCTGGTGATCGCGCTGATCGCAGTGCCGATCCTCGTCCAGGTCTATCTGAACGCGGGCATTGCCTATTGGCTGTCGCGCAAGCTCGGCGTCGCCTGGTGCGTGGCGGCGCCGGCGGCGCTGATCGGCGCGTCCAACTTCTTCGAGCTGGCGGTCGCCGCCGCGATCTCGCTGTTCGGGCTGCGCTCGGGCGCGGCGCTTGCCACCGTGGTCGGCGTGCTGGTCGAAGTGCCGGTGATGCTGTCGGTCGTCGCGATCGTGCAGCGCACGCGCGGCTGGTACGAGCGGGGCTGAGCCCCCGCTCAGCCGATCGGGAAGGAGGCCCCGAACAGCAGCACTTCGGAATCGGGCGGGCTCACCTGGAGCTCGCCGCCATGCTGGACGACCAGCTCGTGCGCGAGGAACGCGGCCGCCGCGCGCGGGGTGATCGGCACTTCCTCGCGGCCGCCGGCAAGCGCGCCGCGCAGTTCGGGGTCGAGCACGATGCGCGGGCCGTCGGCGCGGATCACGATCTCGATCGTGCCGTCGGTCGTCTCGGCGCCGATATCGAGCTGGCCGCCGCGCACCAGCGCGTCGCCGCCGATCAGCGCGAGGTTGAGCAGCACCTTGATCGCCTGCTTGGCCATCACCGGCTCCTCGACCATCCAGCCGATCTTCACGCGGTGATTGTCGCCGAACAGCCCTTCGAGCGCGGCCTGCGCCTCGCGCGTGTCCACCGTCTCGCCGAATCCGCCCGCGGCGCCGAAGGCCAGGCGGAAGAACTTCAGCTTGTTGGCGCTCGCCCGCGCGCTCTCGGCCAGCAGTTCCAGGCAGCGCGCGCGCATCTCCGGATCATGTTCGTCGGCAAGCAGTTCCAGGCCATTGTTGAGTGCCCCCACGGGGCTCAGCAAGTCGTGGCACAGGCGCGAACAAAGCAGACTCGCGAATTCGGTAGGGCTGATATTCAAGTTGTGAGGCTCCAGCTGTGAATCCCCTTTGGCGCAGCGCGTGGGAAGCTGCAAGCATCGTGGCAGCAACCTCGCGCGATCGGTGGCACCTGTCGGACGACCCGGGATTGCGCGCTGCGGTCGCGATGAAATGCGCCGAATAGCTGCGCTTGCTGGTGGGGTAGAAAATCATCGTGGGGCGCGCGGCCCCGCATTCTTCGTGTGGCGAGGCCCGGCGGGCGCGAAAGCGTCCCGCCGGGCCCTGCGTCAGACCCTGCGGCCGGTGAACAGCTGGATCAGGCCGATCACGAGCGCGATCACGAGCAGGATGTGGATGATCCCGCCGGCGATGTGGAACGAGAAGCCGAGCAGCCACAGGATGACGAGGATTACGACGAGCGTCCAAAGCATGAATTCTCTCCCTGAAATTCGGACCGGTTAACGTGAGGAGGGGCAGGATCGTTCCGGCTATGCGCAGCGAGCGCAGACTTTTCAGACGCTTCGGTCTGGTCTAGCGCCGAACCTCACCCTTGCAGGAGCGCGCACCATGCCCCGACAGCTTACCATCGACTTCGTTTCCGACGTGGTCTGCCCCTGGTGCGTGATCGGGCTGAAGGGGCTGGAGGAAGCGCTGGCCCGCGCGAGCGACGTGGTGTCGGCGGAGATCCGCTTCCATCCCTTCGAGCTCAACCCGGCGATGGCGCCCGAGGGCGAGAACATCGTCGAGCATATCGGCCGCAAATATGGCGCGACGCCCGAACAGTCCGCCGGCACCCGTGCGATGATCCGCGAGCGTGCCGCCGCGCTCGGCTTCACCATCGCGATGGGGGACGAGTCCCGCATCTACAACACCTTCGACGCGCACCGGCTGCTCCACTGGGCCGGGCTGATCGGCGACCAGCATGCGCTCAAGATGGCGCTGTTCACCACCTATTTCACCGAGGGCAAGAACCCCGGCGACCGGGACGTGCTGCTCGCCGCCGCCGAACAGGCCGGGCTCGACCGCGACGACGCAGCACGCGTGCTCGACGAGGGGCGCTATGCCGAGGAGGTCCGCGCCGAGGAGGCGCTGTGGCAATCGCGCGGCATCCAGTCGGTGCCCGCCATCGTCATCGACCAACGCTATCTGATCTCCGGCGGTCAGCCGCCTGAAGCGTTCGAGCAGGCGCTGTGCCAGATCGCGACAGAAGCGCGCTAACCTGTAATTCCGGTTTTTTGTTACGGAATCGAATTGTTCCCAGTGAAAGTCGCATGCTAGCGAGCGAAACGTAGATTGGGGGTCGATACCAGTGCTTCAGGCGGCAACAACGGATCCGGAGGCGCTGCCTCCGCACTGGGTCGAGGTCGCCGCGCATCCGGCGTTCGGGGTGGCGGCGCGGTGCTTCGCCGCCAACATCCTTGCAGTGGCGGAGGCAGATCGCACGCTCGCCGCAGTGTTCAAGGATGCCGGCCATTACATCACGGCAATGTCGGCCGCCTATCTCGACAACCACGGCGGCCTCACCCTCACCCTGCTCCGCCAGATTTGCGCCGCCACCGGGCTGCTGACCGCCAATCGCGCCGCCGCGCTGATCGACTTCATGCAGCATATCGGCGTGCTCGCCCCCGCCGCCGACAATGGCTACCGGACGACCCCGGCCTTCCAGCGCGCCTGGTGCCGACACATCCAGGCCGCGCTGGAACCCGCCGCGATGCTCGATCCGGCGCTGGCGACGGTTGCGGAGGCGCTGGAAGACCCAGCGCTCTATCAGCACTTCCTCAGCGTTCAAGCGAGCCGGCTCTATGCGCTGGCGAGCGGACCGGACCCTTTCCCAAGCCTGCGCGCCTCGTTCCTACACCCGCTGGCGGGCTGCGCGATCCTCCACACGCTGGCGCTTGCCTGCACCGATGACCGGTTCACGCCGAATGAGGGCGCGACGGTCCCGCTAACAGAACTGGCCCGCAGGTTCGGCGTGTCGCAACCGCATGTCCGCCGGCTGCTCAAACGCGCGGAGGCGAACCGCTTCCTGCTGCATGACGGCCCCAGCCGCCGCGCCTTCCATCCCGAGGGCTTTCCGACGATCCGCTACCACTATGCCGCGCATCTCAGCGAGATGATCGAATGCGGACGGCTGGTGCTGGCGGCGGACCACGCTCCGGCGCTCGCTTGAGCGTTTCCTCCCCCGCCAGGGGGAGGTGGCGCCGAAGGCGTCGGAGGGGGAGGATGCCAGAACCTCGCGGCCGGCGTGCTTCCTCCCCCTCCGACCCGCTGCGCGGCCCACCTCCCCCTGGCGGGGGAGGAAACGCTCTTTCCGAACCTAGACGACGATCAGCGGTTCTTCCGCGAACCGGTCCCACAGCCCCGCTTCCCCGGCTCGCCAGCAGGTGACGTCCTGCCCGCCCAGGATCACCCACAATTTCCCGTCCGCCGCCGCCATCGCCGCGTCGGTGCGCGATGGGCTGGGATCCCCGCTGGGATGCGAATGCCAATAGCCGAGCAGCGCCGGCCCGCCCGCCCGCTCCGTGCGCAGCGCAGCAAACAGCGCCGCAGGATCGATCTCGAAGCGGATCTCCGGCACCTCGGAAACGTTTGCACACTCGGTGAAGCGTTCGATCCTGCCCCCTGCCCCAAGCAACAGCCCGCACGCTTCCCGCGGCGCCGCAGCGGCTGAAGCTTTTTTCATACCGTCCAGTATAGATCTTGAAATCGTAACGCCCATGCCCATTTCCGGTAAAACATGAATCAGGGGGTTTCCATCTTAGAAGCGCGGATCGCGGACGAGGCGCATGGCTGGCGGCTCGACCGTGCCTTGACCGATGCGCTGCCGACGCTCTCGCGAGAGCGGGTCAAGGCCCTGATCTCCTCCGGCGCCGTTACCGGCCCCGACGGTAATCTCGCCCGCGACCCCGCCCGCAAGGCCGTGGGCGGCGCGGTGTTCCAGGTCGTGGTGCCCGATCCCGCGCCTGCGCACAACGAAGCGCAGGACATCCCGCTCAACGTGGTGTTCGAGGACGAGCATCTGATCGTGATCGACAAGCCGGCGGGCCTGGTCGTCCATCCGGCGGCGGGCAATCTCGACGGCACGCTGGTCAACGCGCTGCTCCACCACTGCGCCGGCCAGCTTTCAGGCATTGGCGGCGTCGCGCGGCCGGGGATCGTCCACCGCATCGACAAGGATACCTCCGGCCTGATGGTGGCGGCCAAGACCGATCGCGCGCATGTCGGCCTCGCGGCGCAGTTCAAGGCGCACAGCATCGACCGGCGCTACCGGGCGATCGCCAGCGGCCGGGTGCTCGCCGCCTCGGGCACGGTGAACGCGCCGCTCGCGCGCTCGCCAAGCAACCGCAAGAAGATCGCGGTGTGTTCGCCCGGTCACGGCAAGCATGCGATCACGCACTGGACAAGATTGAACCAGCTTCGCGATGCGACGTTGATCGAATGTAGGCTGGAGACAGGACGTACCCATCAGGTACGCGTGCACATGGCGTCGATCGGCCACCCGCTGGTGGGTGATCCTCTATATGGAAGTATGCGTTCCACCCACCGCGGACTTCTGGCAACCTTGGGTTTCCAGCGCCAGGCCTTGCATGCGGCACGTCTCGGGTTCATCCACCCGATCAAAAGTAACGCTTTGGCGTTCGATAGCGTAATGCCTGCAGACATGCAGGAACTGTTCAACCAGCTTCTCGTATGAGTGTTGGGCGCCCGAGTCCCTCCGTTTGGACCGGCACCCGTTGGAAAGGGAGAAACGATCATGGCTAGCGGCAGCAACGTCCCCGCGACGATTCCGGCGCTTGGCGGCGAAGCGAGCCTCAATCGCTACCTGGCCGAGATCAAGAAATTTCCGATCCTGAGCTCCGAGCAGGAATATATGCTCGCCAAGCGCTTCCAGGAGCATGGCGACACCGATGCGGCGGCACAGCTGGTCACCTCGCACCTGCGTCTCGTGGCGAAGATCGCCATGGGCTATCGCGGCTATGGCCTGCCCGTCTCGGAACTGATCTCCGAGGGCAATATCGGCCTGATGCAGGGCGTGAAGAAGTTCGAGCCCGATCGCGGCTTCCGCCTCGCCACCTATGCGATGTGGTGGATCCGCGCCTCGATCCAGGAATTCATCCTGCGCTCGTGGAGCCTGGTGAAAATGGGCACCACCGCCGCGCAGAAGAAGCTGTTCTTCAACCTGCGCCGGATGAAGGCCAAGCTCGACGCGTTCGAGGATGGCGACCTGTCCCCGGAAAACCTCGCCAAGATCGCCACCGATCTGGGCGTGACCGAGGAAGAAGTCACCTCGATGAATCGCCGCATGGCGATGGGCGGGGATACCTCGCTCAACGTGCCGATGCGCGAGGATGGCGAGAGCCAGTGGCAGGACTGGCTGGCCGATGAAGGCCCGCTGCAGGACGAGGCCGTTGCCGACGCGCAGGAGGCGGATGTCCGCCACGACATGCTCGTCTCGGCGATGGAGGACCTCAACGAGCGCGAGAAGCACATCCTCACCGAGCGTCGCCTGACCGACGATCCCAAGACGCTCGAGGAGCTGAGCCAGGTCTATGGCGTGTCGCGCGAGCGCGTCCGCCAGATCGAGGTGCGCGCGTTCGAGAAGCTGCAAAAGGCGATGATGCGTCTGGCCGGCGATCGCCGCCTGCTCGCCGCCCACTGATCCGGCCGGCGGTTCCCGCAAGCGATTGCAGGAACCGCCCCGGCTGGGGCATGGCGGAAACGTGAGCAAGAATCGCGCCCGCCCCTCCTCCCCCCGCCGTTCCCCGGCCAAGGCCCGCAAGCCCTGGTGGCGCCGGCTGATCGTGCTGGGGATCCAACTCGTTCTCGGCTTCGTGCTGTTGTCGCTGCTGATGGTGACGGTCTACCGCTTCGTGCCGCCGCCCATCACCTGGACGATGATCGGCGACGTGTTTGCCGGGCACGGCGCCACCAAGGACTGGATGCCGCTCCGCCAGATCGACCCGAGCATGGCGCGTGCGGTGATCGCTGCGGAAGACGCACGCTTCTGCCAGCACAACGGCTTCGATTTCGCGGCGATCGAGAAGGCCTATCAGCGCAATGCCCAGGGCAATCACAAGATTCGCGGCGGCTCGACGATAAGCCAGCAGACCGCCAAGAACGTGTTCCTGTGGCAGGGCGGCGGCTATTTCCGGAAGGGCCTGGAAGCCTACTTCACGGTGCTGATCGAGAATATCTGGGGCAAAAGGCGGATCATGGAGGTCTACCTCAACGTCGCCGAGACCGGCATCGGCACCTATGGGGTGAACGCCGGTGCGATGCGCTACTTCCGCCATGATGCGTCGCAGCTCTCGGACCGCGAGGCCGCACTGATCGCCGCGGTGCTGCCGCTGCCCAAGAAGCGCGCGGCGATCGACCCGCGCGGGTTCACCCGGCGCTATGGCAACAAGATCAACGCACGGATCAACGTGGTGGCGGGGAACGGGCTGGATCGGTGCCTGAAGTGAGCGCCCTATACATTGTCATTCCGGCGAAAGCCGGGATCCATTCGCCACTCCGAGACAGCATGAGCCGCAGCGGCGAGGCCAATGGATCCCGGCTTCCGCCGGGATCACAGCTTTTCGGTTGAAGCTTACTTCGCCGAGTCCTTCGCCGCGTCGCCGACGTCCTTCGCGGCATCGCCGACGCTGCTCGCAGCGCTGGTCACCGCGTTAGTCTTGGCGTTCTCGCGGGCATTCTGGTTGAACAGGTAGAAGGCCCCGATCACCACCGCGATCAGCACCGCCAGCCCGATCAGCGCCATGCCGGCACCGCCGCCGCTGCGGCGCTCGATCACCGTGGTGTGGGTCGCGCGGTCGGTCGCCACGCCGTCTTCAACGATACGTTCGGCCATGATCGTCTCTCCTCGGTTACACTGGCGACAGCAACCGAGGGGACGAACTTATGGTTCCCTAAGCTATTGTCTCAGAACGGGAGCTTGAAGCCCGGCGGCAGCGGCAGGCCGCTGGTCATCTTGCTCATCGCTTCCGACGACGCGCTATCCGCCTTGACCCGCGCATCGTTGAAGGCGGCGACCAGCAGGTCCTCCAGCATCGCCTTTTCGGCGACGTTGACCAGCGAATCGTCGATCGCGATGCCGATGATCCGGCCCTTGGCGCTCGCCTTCACCTTGACCAGCCCGCCGCCCGACACACCCTCCACCTCGACCGTGTCGAGATTTGCCTGCGCCTTGGTGAGTTCGGCCTGGACGTTCTGCGCCATGGCCATGATTTCTTCGAGACTCTTCATCCGTCACTCCCGGTCTTGGTCCAGCCGATCAACTCGGCATCAGGAAAAGCTGCAATCGCGGCGGCGACGATCGGTGAGGCGAGCACTGCCTCGCGCTCCGCCGCTTCCTTCGCCGCCTGTTCCTCGCGCAGCGTCATCGCGGTGGCGCCTTCGACGAGGGTGATCTTCCAGTGCACGCCGGTGCTGTCCTTGAGCGCGCCGCCCAGCTCGCGCACGAAATCCTGCGGCAGCGGCCGCGCCGCGCCGAAATCGATCTCGCTGCCCTCGAAGCGCACCGGCCGCATATAGTCGCGCACGAACATCGCGAGCTGGAGGCGGCGATGCTCTTCCAGATGCTCGGCGAGCTCGGCGAGGTTGGTCGGCAGCACCGGCCCGGTTTCCTGCACCGTCGCCGGGGCCGGCGCGGTCGGCTCGGCAGGCGCAGCGGCGGCAGGAGCGCCCGCTGGCACCGCGATGCTGCCGCTGAGGATCTGCTTGGCCAACTCGCCGGGATCGGGAAGCTGCGCCGCGTGAATCACGCGCAGCAGCGCCATTTCGGTCGCCTCGATCGGCAGTGCCGCCTTGGCGACCTCGTCATGCCCGCGCAGCAGCAGCTGCCACAGCCGGTGAAGCGCCGGGAAGGACAGCCGGCTCGCCCAGCCTTCCATCGCCTCGCGCTCCTCGGTCGACTGGCCGGAGAGGCGGTGCGTGCCGAGCTTGACCAGGGTCACGCCGTGCACCGTCTCCAGCAGCGCCCGCAGCACCGCCAGCGGATCGACGCCCAGATCATATTGCGCCCGCAGCTCCGCCAGCGCCTGCTGCGCCAGCCCCTCGACCAGCGTCCCGAACAGTGCGCGGTTGGCGCCGCGATCGGACAGGCCGAGCATCTGGCGCACGGCTTCGGCCTTCACCCCCTCGCCTTCCAGACCCGCATGCGCGATCGCCTGGTCGAGGATCGAGAGCCCGTCGCGCGCCGAGCCTTCCGCGGCGCGGGCGACCAGCGCCAGCGCCTCGGGCTCCGCCTCGACCTGCTCGGCCTCGCAAACGCGCGCGAAATGCTCGGCGAGCAGTTCGGCCGGGATGCGGCGCAGGTCGAAACGCTGGCAGCGCGACAGCACCGTCACCGGCACCTTGTTCACTTCCGTCGTGGCGAACAGGAACTTCACATGCCCCGGCGGCTCCTCCAGCGTCTTCAGCAGCGCGTTGAACGCGTTCTTCGACAGCATGTGAACTTCGTCGATGATGTAGATCTTGTAGCGCGCCGAGACCGCCGCATAGCGCGACGCCTCGATGATCTCGCGCACGTCGTCGACGCCGGTATGGCTGGCGGCGTCCATCTCGATCACGTCGATATGGCGCCCCTCTGCGATCGCGCGGCAGGGCTCGCAGACGCCGCAAGGGTCGATCGTCGGCCCGCCCTGCCCGTCCGGACCGATGCAATTGAGCGCCTTGGCGATCAGCCGGGCGGTAGAGGTCTTGCCCACCCCGCGCACGCCGGTCAGCAGGAAGGCGTGCGCCAGCCGGTCGCGCTTGATCGCGTTGCCCAGCGTGGTGACCATCGCATCCTGACCGATCAGCGCGCTGAACGTCTGCGGCCGGTATTTGCGGGCAAGCACGCGATAGGCTTCGCCGCGCTGCGGCTGC
The DNA here is from genome assembly GCF_040545965.1 of Sphingomonas trueperi. Taxonomy (GTDB): domain Bacteria; phylum Pseudomonadota; class Alphaproteobacteria; order Sphingomonadales; family Sphingomonadaceae; genus Sphingomonas; species Sphingomonas trueperi_C. Next base: position 107,731 of record NZ_JBEPMV010000001.1, read on the forward strand.
GGGGGTTCGTCGAGGCCAAGCAGGGAATCGGACATCACGAACCTATCTAGGGACCCGCGCGGCGTTTGTCGAAGTCCGGCACTGTGATCGCGCGCCAGCCGGCGGGCGAGAGCAGTGCCCGGAGCAGCAGCGCCGCGCCCCACGTCATCACAATGGCGGAAAGCCCGGCCTGGAGCAGGGCCCCACCATCGGTTGCCGTGCCGAAATTATAGCCGGTGTGCCACAAGGCCGCCGCCAGCACGCTCCCGCGCGACGCGGCGCTCACCTGCGCCAGCACGAACCCGCCGAGCACCAGCCCAAGGCCGAAGCCGAAGACCAGCATCGCCGGCCCCATGCCGCGATAGGTCGCGACGATCCAGAACAGCGGCGCATGCCACACGATCCAGATCGCCGCCTGCGCCAGCACACCGCCGATCGCGCCGTAGCGTGCCTGCAAGCGGGGCAGCAGATAGCCGCGCCACCCCGCCTCCTCGCCATAGCCGTTCACCACCAGCACGACGGCGAACAGTGCGAGCGGCGGCAGCACCGGCAGTCCGCTGAACCGCAGCAGCGCGATGGCCTCGATCGGATGGCACATCCATGCCGCGGCAGCGCCAAACACGGCGATCAGGAGGAAGGGCGTGAGTGCGAGCAACCAGCCGCGCACCCCCTGGGGCAGCCCAATCAGCCGGCGGAGCCACGCCGCGCGCGCGGCTTTCGGCGCCGAGACCAGCACGCACACGCTGCCCGCAACCCAGGGGCGCAGCAGTCCACCGAAATGCGTCGGCAGCATCCCCGGCCGCACGACCACGCCGAGCAGTGCCATCGGGATCCAGATCGTCCAGGAAAAGCCGAACGCCAGCAGCAGGAACAGCCGGATTTGGCTCGAAGATCGTCGCATGCCCGCCCCTCCGCAGTGGAACGCACGGCATTTGCGGCCCAAGGCGCAGTCGCGCCATCGGGAGCTTCACGGATGCAGCGATGTGAGGTGATGGGTGGGAGCCGGAACGACCCGGGACGAAATCGTTACGGCTGCTTCCTTCCGGACCTGACCGGGTTGGCGACGATCCCGTCCGCCCGACTCCCGCGGCGCATATGGGGGAAGCGCGTGCGGGTGGCAAGAGCGCAATTGCGGCGCAGCTCAGGCCGCAAGTGCGAACAGTCGCCAGAGGACCAGCGTCAAAGCCAGGATCAGCGCCGTCGCAGCGATCACCGCTGCGGTGACAGGCCCGAAGCCGGTCTGATGAGGATTGGAACGGTCGAGTCGCATATGCCAGCCTCCGAATAGAGCGCGACGTTGCTCGCGTGGCCGATCTCCGCCCATACGGTAATTCCCGGACCGCCCCTCCTGTCAGGAGACTTTTTCTTCCACGATCAAAATACAAATGCTAATATCACGTAGTAGAGTCGTTGTGATCAACCAGACGGGGGTTAGGATGACCGACCAACTCAGTAGACGGCAGTGCTTCCTGGGCGCCGCAACCGCACTGGTTGCATCGACTTTTCCAGTTTCAGCGGACGCAAGATGGACGCAGAACAAGCCTGCACAGCAAGACAGCACTCGCCCGCGCACGCCGCAAGAAGCGCTGGCAAAACTGAAGGAGGGCAACAAGGCGTTCCTGGCGGATAAGGCTCGAGAAATCACAAGATCAGCAGCAAAATTAGCCGAGTCGCAGTCGCCCTATTGTGCTATATTGAGCTGTTCGGACAGTCGCGTCCCACCAGAACTGCTCTTCGGTGGCGGGCTAGGGGACATATTTGTCGTTCGCAACGCCGGCAACGTGCTCAGCACTGCAGCGCTCGGCTCGCTTGAATATGCAGTATGGCAGCTGAACGTGCCGCTGATCGTCGTGTTAGGGCACCAGAACTGCGGCGCAGTCTCCGGCGCACTACGCGTCGCCACGTCAGGCGACGATTTCCCAGGTGTGATCGGCAACATGCTGGAACCGATTCTGCCGGCCGCGATCGCGCATCGTTCGTCGAACAATGCATTGGAGAGCGCCACCAAGTTTCACGTTACGCGGATGGTTGGCGCGCTGCGCACACGGACAGACCCACTGCTACAGGAACCGCAACGGGCTGGCCGCCTACTCGTCACCGGGGCATATTACGAGATTGCCGACAAGCCAGTGCAGTTCTGGGACTAGTGATTATAGGCGATCTCAGCGCTCGCGGCTGAGATCGTCCACTTCGCCCATGATCGTGTCGAGCGCGGTGCGGCCGTCCTCGTTGAGCGAGGTCGAGCGGCGCGAGGGCAGCTGCCCTTCCGACATCAGCGCCTCAAGCGCGACACGGCCGCGAGCGACGCGGCTCTTGATCGTGCCGACCGCAACCTGGCAGATCTCGGCTGCCTCTTCGTACGCGAAGCCGCCCGCGCCAACGAGAATCAACGCCTCGCGCTGCGGCTGCGGCAAATGGAGCAGCGCGCGCTGCATGTCCGCCAGCTCGACATGGCGATCCTGGCTCGCGGGTGCTGCCAGCAGGCGGTCAGCGACCAGATCGTCCCATTCGCCCTTGAAGCGCGCGCGACGCATCTGGCTGAGATAGAGGTTGCGCAGGATGATGAAGGTCCAGGCGCGCATGTTGGTGCCGGCCTGGAAGCGCTTGCGCGCGGCCCATGCCTTCAGGAGGGTCTCCTGAACCAGATCGTCGGCGAGATCGCGGCTGCCCGACAGCGAGCGACCGAACGCGCGGAGATGCGGGATCACCTGTGCCAGCTGCGTCTTGAACTCGGGATCCGACAGCGAAACATGTTCCACCGGGGCCGCAGGCGTGCCCGGTTCGTCGTGATCCGTGTGGGTAGCTTCGGTCATGCAATCCCGATCGTTAGCGCGCAGGGCGTCGCGGTTCGTTGTCAAGCTGGGGTCGGACGGCTTGATGTCAAGCACCGTGCTGTGCAGCATTTGCCGTCAAACCAACAAGATAACAGCAAAAATCACAATGACCAACAGCGTGCCGATAATCAGCACGTAGCGCGTCACTCCCGGGGTCGTACCGGCGCGGGCGCGATCCGTGGAGAGGTGGGCGGGTTCGTCTTGCTCAGCCATGACATGCTAAACACCCGAAAACCGTTTTAGGTCCGTACCGGGTGGAACCCGCCCCATTTTACCATCACGCGGGGACAGTTGCCTCGTCGAAGAACAGTGCCTGGCTGATCGTCGCCTTCACCGTCTCGCGCTGGAAAGGCTTGGTGATCAGGAAGGTCGGCTCCGGGCGTTCGCCGGTGAGCAGGCGCTCGGGGAAGGCGGTGATGAAGATCACCGGCACCGCGAATTCAGCGAGGATGTCCTTCACCGCATCGATGCCCGAGCTGTCGTCGGCCAGTTGGATGTCGGCGAGCACCAGGCCCGGACGATCTTCCATGGCCAGCGCAACTGCCTCGTCGCGGGTGACGGCAACGCCGGTCACATCGTGGCCGAGGTCGCGGACGATCTGCTCGAGATCCATCGCGATCAGCGGCTCGTCCTCAATGATCATCACGCGGGTGCGCGTCTGGCGCTCGATCTCGGCAACCGCCTCGGCGACCAGTTCGGTCACGCGCGCGGACTGCTCGCCGATGAGATACGCAGCGTCCTCGGGCGGGAAGCCTTCCACCGTCGTCAGCAGCAGCGCCTGGCGCGATAGCGGGGTGAGGCGAGCGAGGCGCTTTCGGGCGATCGCCTCGGCATCGTTGCCCTGCTCGACCGCGTCGATGCTGTCGTCCCACTGGCTCGACTGCCAGATCACCTGGAAAGTGCGATACAGGCCGAGCCGCGCATCGACGTCGCGCGGGAACTGATCGGGCGCCTCGACGATCGCTTCGAGGGCGGCGCGGACATAGCGGTCGCCTTCGGCCTGGTTGCCGGTGAGCGCACGGGCATAGCGCCGCAGGAGCGGAAGGTGCGGCGCGAGTTGCTGACCAAGCGACATGAGCTGTGTATTCTCCATCAGGTTCGGGGGCGTTGTCGCCCCCGGCGGGCGGTATTTCAATCGATTCCGTCACCCGAAGAAGCCCCTCCCCGGATTTCGCATCGTGGGTGGAACAATCGAGGTGCTCTTTGGTTTCATCGTCCGGACCGCGTGGATGGTTATCGCGACGTCGGGTGCTTGCACTCGGCGTCGTTATCACTATTCGCGGTAGCGGTCACATCGTTCATTCGTCCGGGTGTCCGGACATTTTCCGGACCCTTAGGGGGGAATTGGTGCATTCCGCTAAAGATGATCAGGGCAAGCAGCCGCAGCCGGAGCAGGGGAGCGACAAGAAGCCGCGCCCCAATCCCGACGTGGGGGATGTATTGCGCCGTGCATATGACGAGACGCTGAACGAGTCGGTGCCGGATGACCTGCTCGACCTGCTGAAGAAGCTCGATTAAACGAATCCACCCATGAACGGCCTGGATTCTCCGCTCCGCGGCCGAGGCTTCTCGGCGGCGCTCGGGCGATTGCCCACGGGCGCCAAGGTTTTCCTGATTCTGGTCGGCGCGCTGCTGCCGCTGGCCCTCATTGCGCTGTTCACTACCCTGCAGACCACGCGCAGCGCCGATGACGAGGCGCGCGAGCGGCTGAGCGTCACCGCGCAGGAAAGCGCGGGCAATCTCGAGAATCTGCTCGCCAACCATGTCGCGCAGCTCGGCGAGGCGCTCGCCGCGCTCGAACGCAACCCTGACGACGCTCCCAGCTGCACAAGGCTCGCCGGCACCTATGCCGCGCAGGGCCAAGCGCATTTTGTCGTGCTCGATCGGCGCGGACGCACCCTGTGCGGGCGCGCCTTCGAGCAGATCCGCATGGCCGATACGCCCCGCAGCGATGTCGCCGCGCGAATCGTTCCGGGCGGGCTGCTGCTGCGGATCAGCGGAAGCGACGGCGCGACCGCCACGGCCTATTATCCGCGCGATCTGCTCGCGGGGCTCGCCCGGCCGAGCGGTTTCGTCCCCGAATATGGCGCGGCGCTGATCGGCCATGGTGATCGGCTGACGCTGCGGGCGCTCAAGGACAACGGCCCGCTCGATCGCGGCAAGAGCCTGCGCAGCAACCTCGGCGTCGACGATCTCGCGCTCGAGACCACCATGCCGGGCGCGCCGATCACCTCGCCGCTGGTGATCGCAACCGTGCTGCTGGTGGTGATGTGGATCGCCGCTGCCGCGATCGGCTGGTTCGTCGTCGACATCCTGCTGATCCGTCCCTTGCGCCAGCTGCGCAGCAGCGTCGCCAACTATCAGCCCGGCGACGTAATCGACACCGAGCGGCTGGGCCCCATCCCCGCGCAGGAAATCCGCGAGCTGGGCGACACGTTCAGCGAGATCAGCCGCACCGTGCAGGCGCACGAGGCCGATCTCGCCAAGGGGCTGGTCCAGCAGACCCGCCTCACCCGCGAGGTCCACCACCGGGTGAAGAACAACCTGCAGGTGATCTCCAGCCTGATCAACTTCCACGCGCGCGCCGCCCGGGGCGAGGAAGCGGCCAACGCCTATGCCTCGATCCAGCGCCGGGTCGATGCGCTCGCCGTGGTCCACCGCCACCATTATGCCGAGATGGAGGAAAATCGCGGGCTGGAACTGCGCTCGGTGATCGGCGAGCTCGCCGCCAATCTGCGCGCCACCGCGCCCGAGCAGTCACGCGGGCTGGGCATCACACTGGAAGTCGAATCGCTGCTCGTCACGCAGGACGTAGCGATCGCGGTGTCGTTCCTGCTCACCGAGATCATCGAGCTGGCGGTCAGCTGCAATCCGGCCGCGCAGATCCGCATCTCGATCAAGGCGCCCGAAGACGCCGATCGCGCCGTGCTGCGCGTCTCCTCGCCGGCGCTGGTGGGTGGTCCGGTCTTCGAGGGGCTGGTCGACAAGCGCTATGGCCGCGTGCTGCTGGGCCTCGCCCGCCAGCTGCGCACCCAACTCCACCATGACCCGCTGGTCGGCGCCTACGAGACCACGATCGCGATCACCGGACGCTTCTGAAAAAATCGTCCGAAGTGGTGGAACCCCGAGACAGGGGCGACGTTCTACACTTCGGATAGCGACCTTTGCCCCCCCGCTCTCGCTGTCCACGACATGGGCCCGGAAGCGTCTACCCTCCCCCCCCCCGGTGACGCTTCCGGGCCTACTTCCTTCCTGACATCGCCAGATTTAGATCGGCACAGCGCCTCTGCGCTGGACTGCAGGAACGTTTCCACGCGCGCCGCATTGAACCTTCCGTCCCGGCAAACGGGGAATGAAGGAGATTTTCGATGCGTAAACTCATCACCGCCGCCGCGCTCGCCGGTACCCTGCTGATCGCCGCGTGCAACACCGTGGAAGGCGCAGGCAAGGACGTTGCCTCGGCCGGCGACACCGTCGCCAACGCCGCCGACAAGTCCAAGTAAGCAGTTCAGCGAGCCCCTGCCGCACCCGCGGCGGGGGCTTCGCTCATTCGGCGGTCTGGGCCTCGCCCTCGGACTCCGCCACTTCCGCCTCGGTCGCCGCCGTGCGCTCGCGCCGCCGCCGGGTGAAGTAGATCGCGATCAGCGACAGGAAATACAGCCCGATCAGCGGGCCCGCCAGCAGCAGCTGCGAGCCGACGTCCGGCGGGGTCAGCACCGCCGCGATCGCCACCGAGGCGACGATGGCATAGCGCCATGCGCCCTTGAGCTGCTCATAGGTGACGATGCCGGCATGTTCGAGCAGCATCAGCAGCACCGGCAACAGGAACGAGATGCCGAAGCCGAAGATGAACTGCATGATGAATTTCAGATAGTTGTTCACGTCCGGCAGCGCGGTCTGCTCGACGCCGCCGAGATTGCCCTGGAAGCCCAGCAGGAACTTCAGCGCCACCGGGATCGCGACGAAATAGGCCATGCAGGCGCCGGCGGTGAACAGCAGCGGCGTGGCGAGCAGGAACGGCAGCAGCGCCTGCTTCTCGCGCCGGTAGAGCCCGGGTGCCACGAATTGCCAAAGCTGGTTGGCGATGATCGGGAAGGCGATCATCAGCCCGGCGAAGAACGCCACCTTCACCTCGACGAGGAAGCCGCCGAAGATATCGGTGTTGATGATCCTCGCCTGCCCCGCCGTCTTGAGCGGCGCGACGAGGAAGGAAAGGATACCGCGCGCGAAATAGAGGCAGCCGCCGAACGCCACCAGCAGCGACAGGATCGACCAGACCAGCCGCTTGCGCAGCTCGATCAGATGCTCGAGCAGCGGGGCCTGGGTGTCGTCGATCTCGCTCACGGCTGTACTTCGCTGGCAGGGGGTACGGGCTTGGAATCGTTGGCAGCGGGCTTCGGCGCGGAGACCTCTACCGGCGCCGGATCGGCATGGATCTCTGGCTGCGGCGTCATCACCGGGGCATCGCCGTCATGCGGGACATGGTCGTGCGGCGCAGGATCGTGCGAGACGGATTCGTGCGCGACATGCTCGATCGCGGGCGTTTCAGGCGCTGCGAGCGGCTGCGGCGGATATTGGCGCATGATCCGCTCATTCTCCGCCGCCCATTGCTTCTCCAGCTCGGCCAGCTCGGCCTCGCGGACCATCGAATCGATGCCCGAGCGGAATTGCCGCCCCACCGCGCGGGCCTTGCCGACCCATTTGCCGACGAAATGCATCGCCCGCGGCAGGTCCTTCGGCCCGATGAAGATGAGGGCGGCGATGGCCACGACCAAAAACTCGCCGGAATCGATATTGAACATTCTGTCGGCGCATCCACTCGCACGGCATGCGCCGGTTACCCCCGGCGCGCTGCGATCAACATCCGGGCCGCCGGGCCTTACCGGCGCCCCGGCAGGGGCTCAGCGATGCTCCTCGCGAGCGCGCTCGGCTTCCGGCGTATAGCCCGGCTCCGGTGCCGGCTTGCCTTCGATCCGGGTCGGCGGCGTCTGGGTATCGTCCTCGGCCATGCCCTTCTTGAAGTTCTTGATGCCCTTCGCGACGTCGCCCATCATGTGGGAGAAACGGCCGCCGCCCAGCAGAAGGATGGCGATGATGCCGACGACCAGCCAGTGCATCAGGCTGAAGCTACCCATGAGAATTCTCCTTGATATCCCGACCTATCTAAGGCCCGCGGCTCCCCACGGCAACGGCTGATCACCCTGTACCATGGTTGTACCGGCCGAATCCGGTATGACCCGCCTATTCGTCGTCCGTGACAGTTTCGCTTTCCGCCGCTGCCTCGGCCGCATCGAGCTGTTCCAAGGCGAGATCGACGGGGTCGAGCAGCCCCGCCGCCTTGAGGTCCTCGATCCCCGGCAGGTCACGCCGGCTGGCGAGGCCGAAATGGCTGAGGAAACCCGCCGTGGTGGCATACATCAGCGGCCGCCCCGGCACTTCGCGGCGCCCGGCGGGGCGTACCCAGCCCGCCTCCATCAGCACATCGATCGTGCCCTTGGAGATCTGCACGCCGCGGATCGCCTCGATCTCGGCTCGTGTCACCGGTTCGTGATAGGCGATGATCGCCAGCGTCTCGATGCCCGCGCGGCTCAGCTTGCGGCTGTCCTCGCGGTCGCGGCGGAGCAGATGGGCGAGATCGGCCGCGGTCTGGAAATGCCAGCGATCGCCGCGGCGGACCAGCTCGATGCCGCGCCCGGCATAGTGGTCGCCGAGCGCTGCGAGCGCCGCGCGGATGTCGACCTCGGGGCCGACATAAGCCCGAATCTCGTCGACGCTGAGCGGCGCTTCGGATGCGAACAGCACCGCCTCCACCGCGCGGATCGGATCCCCCGCATCGATCATATCGGGATCGCCTTGAGGTAGAGCGGCGCGAACGGCGCGTCCTGGCGAATCTCCAGCCGGCCCTGCCGCGCCAGCTCCAGCGCCGCGACGAAGGACGAAGCAAGCGCCGAGCGGCGAAACAGGTCGCTGGCGCCTTCGGGCAGGAAGCTTTCGATCACGTCCCAGTCGATGCGCGTGCCGAGCTGGGTGGAGAGCCGCTCCAGCGCCGCCTCCAGCGTCATCACGTCGCGGTGGGCGACGACGTGCATGACGGGCCGAGTGCGCGCGCTGATCCGGCCATAGGCGGCGATCAGGTCGTATATCTCGACTTCCCACTTGGCCTGGCGCTGGACGCGCAGGCCTTCGGGCGCGCCGCGCGGGAAGACGTCGCGCCCCATCCGATCGCGCGCAACCAGCCGGGCGCCTGCCTCGCGCATCGCGCTCAGCCGTTCGAGGCGGAGTTGCAGGCGCAGCGCCAGTTCCTCCGGGCTCGGGCTCTCGGCGGGGTTGCGGGGCAGCAGCAGCGCGGATTTGAGATAGGCGAGCCACGCCGCCATCACCAGATAGTCGGCGGCGAGCTCCAGCCGCAGCTCGCGCGCGGCGTGGACATAGGCGAGGTACTGCTCGACCAGCTCGAGGATCGAGATCTGGCGGAGGTCAACCTTCTGCGTGCGGGCGAGCGCCAGCAACAGGTCGAGCGGGCCTTCCCAGCCCTCGACCTCGATCTTCAGAATGTCGTCGCCCCCGTCCACCGGGTGGTCATAGGAGGGGGGAGCGGGCCGAGCAACAATAAGCCCCTCCTCCTTGGAGGAGGGGTTGGGGGTGGAGGGATTCCAGACCAGAAGTTGGTCTCGGTGAGACACTGCCCCACCCCAACCCCTCCCCTAAAGGGGAGGGGCTAAGGCCTAGCTCAGCCCCAGCAGCGCATCCCGCTTGGCCAGCAGCTCGGCGAGCGGCACGTCCTCCGCCTCGCCCACCGAGCCCGTCGCCCGTACCAGCCGATCGAGGCACACCGCCGGCGCATTCGGGATCCGGGATACGATCTCCACCATCTCGGGCATGCGCGCCCAGCAATCGAGCACCACGTCGCAGCCCGCCGCAAGCGCGCGCTCGGCCTTTTCGCCCGCGGTGCCCGAGAGCGCCTTCATGTCGATATCGTCGGTGAACAGCAGCCCGTCGAAAGCGATCCGCCCCCGGATAACCTCGCGGATCACCGTCGGAGAGAGCGTCGCGGGCAGCTCGGCGTCCCAGGCCTCGAACACGATATGCGCGGTCATCCCCATGGGCGCGTCGTGCAGCCGCTGGAACGGCAGCAGGTCCGCCTCCAGTTCCTCGGCGCTCGCCTTGACCCGCGGCAACTCCAGATGGCTGTCCACCATCGCCCGGCCATGCCCCGGCATATGCTTGATTACGCCAACCACGCCGCCGCGGTGCAGCCCGTCGAGCAGCGCGCGCCCGAGCGCCGCCACCCGCATCGGATCGCGCCCGAACGCGCGATCGCCGATCGCGGGGGTGCCGCCCTCCACTGCCACGTCGAGCAACGGTGCGCAGTCGACCGTCACGCCCGCCTCGCGCAGGATCGCGGCAAGCGCCTGGCCATTCGCCCGCGCCGCCTCGATCGCCGAGATCGGCGCGCGCTCGTACAGCGCGTCGAACGCCGCGCCCGCTGGAAAGGCCGGCCAGACCGGTGGCTGCATCCGCGCGACGCGGCCGCCCTCCTGGTCGATCAGGATCGGCAGGTCGCCACGCCCGCTCAAGCTCCGCAGCTCGTCGGTGAGCGCCCGCATCTGGGCGGCATCCACGCAATTGCGCTTGAACAGGATGTAGCCGAGCGGGTCCGCCTCGCGGAAAAAGGCGCGTTCGTCGTCGGTAAGCGTCGGGCCGGACAGGCCGAAGATCACGGGCTTCATAGGCGCAGGCCTAACCGATCCGGCTCGCCCCGCAACCCCTGTCAGCTCGCGACGAAGCAGTTCTCGCCGGCGACCTTCAGCTTGCCGCAGATCTCGCGCGCCTGGCCATTGCTGCCGGCGTTCACCCGCAGGCGGTACACGGTCTTGCCCTCGGGCGTGGCGAAGGGGACCACCAGCTTGCCGAGCGGGGCGAGATAGGCGAACCGCTTCGACATGCGCGTCCAGGCGATGTTGGCTGCGCCCTCGCTCGGGAAGGCCCCGAGCTGGACCAGCGCGCCTGCGCCCTCGCCTGCCGAACTTGCGGCCGCCACCTTGGGGGTGGGCGTCGGCTTGACGATCGTCGGCGCGGGCAGCGCGAGCGTCGCGCTGCTGCTCGCCTTGGGGCCGGTCTGCGGCGTCGCGCGCGGCTTCTGCCCTTCCACCGGCGCCTCGGGCAGCGCGCCGACATTGATACCCGCCTCGCTCGGCCCGCCCTGGCTGGTGCGGAAGACGATGTCGCCCTCGCCGTCGACTCGCATGCCGCCCGGCGTGTCCGGCCGCACCTTGTAGGGCTCGGCCGGCGCCGCGATCAGCGCGCCATTGCCGTCACGCGACGCACGATGCTTGAGCCAGTAATAGACGCCGCCCGCCGCGCCCAGCACGAGCAAGGCGAGGAAGACCGTAACGAACACGCGGCCCTGCCGCGGCTCCTCATAGGCCTCCTCCACCGTCTCCAGCCAGGGGAGCCGCTCGCTGTCGTCATACCGGCCGCGCATCGGCATCACATCTCCTCGACCGCCTCCACGCCCATCAGCGCGAGGCCGTTGCGGATGACCTGCTGGATCGAGCGACCGAGGAACAGCCGCGCGCGGGTCAGCGCCGGCTGGTCGGCCATCAGGAAACGGCGATCGGCAGAGTCGTTGCCCATATTGTAGAGCGCGTGGAATTCCGCCGCCAGATCATAGAGATAGAAGGCGATGCGGTGCGGCTCGCGGGCGCTGGCCGCCGCTTCGACCACGCGCGGGAACTGCGCAGCAAGCTTCGCCACGGCCAGTTCGCGCCCATCGAGCAGCGACAGGTCGGCCGTCTCGTCCAGGCTGATCCCGGCCTCGGCCGCGCGGCGATGCACCGATGCCACGCGGGCATGGGCGTACTGCACGTAGAAGACCGGGTTTTCCTTGGACGTCTCGAGCACCTTGGCGAAGTCGAAGTCCATCTGGGCGTCGGCCTTGCGGGTGAGCATGGTGAAGCGCACCACGTCCTTGCCCACTTCGCGTACCACGTCCGCCAGCGTGACGAAATTGCCCGCGCGCTTGGACATCTTCACCGGCTCGCCGGCGCGCAGCAGGCGGACCATCTGGACGAGCTTGACGTCGAAGCGGGTCTCGCCGCCGGTCAGCGCCTGCACCGCCGCGACGATCCGCTTCACCGTGCCGGCATGGTCGGCGCCCCAGATGTCGATCAGCTGGTCGGCCGACTGCGCTTTCTGGAAGTGATAGGCGAGATCGGCGCCAAAGTACGTCCACTGGCCGTTCGACTTCTTGATCGGGCGGTCCTGGTCGTCGCCAAACTGCGTCGAGCGGAACAGCGGCAGCTCCACCGGCTCCCAATCCTCGGGCGTCTCGCCCTTGGGGGCCTCCAGCACGCCGTCATAGACGAGGCCGCGCTCGCGCAGCCATGCCTCGGCCTGCTCCGGCTTGCCGGCGGCCTGCAGATCGGCCTCGGACGAGAACAGGTCGTGATGGATCCCGAGCAGCGCCAGATCGTCCTTGATCATGACGAGCATCGCCGCGACCGCGGTCTTGCGGAACAGCGCCAGCCATTCGCTCTCGGGCGCGTCGACATATTTGTCGCCATAATCGGCGGCGAGCTGCGCGCCGACCGGCTTCAGATAGTCGCCCGGATAGAGGCCCTCGGGGATCTCGATGGTCGCGCCCAGCGCCTCGCGGTAGCGCAGGTGCGCCGAGCGGGCGAGCACGTCGACCTGGCCGCCCGCGTCGTTGACATAATATTCGCGGATGACCTTGTGGCCGACATATTCCAGCAGGCTTGCCAGCGCATCGCCCACCACCGCGCCGCGGCAATGGCCCATGTGCATCGGGCCGGTCGGATTGGCCGAGACGTACTCGACGTTGACGGTCGTCCCCGCGCCCAGCGACGAGCGGCCATAGTCGGCGCCCGCGCGCAGGATCTCGGCGACTTCGCCGCGCCAGCTGTCCTCGTGCAGCGTCAGGTTGATGAAGCCGGGGCCGGCGACCGATACGGCCGCGACCTCGTCCAGCTTCTCCAGCTCGGCGACCAGCTTCTCGGCGAGCGCGCGCGGATTGGTGCCGGCGGGCTTGGCGAGCACCATCGCCGCATTGGTGGCGAGATCGCCATGGCTCGGATCGCGCGGCGGCTCGACCGTGATCGCGCGTCGCTCCAGCCCCGCAGGCAGATCGCCGGTGAGGACGAGCGCATCCAGAGCCAGATTCAGATGCGCGGCAAAACGAGCATAAAGCGTCATTGAGCAATCCAATGGGGAATGGGAGCGGCGGCTGTAGCGCAGTGGCGCGGCGCCGTCATCCCTATTGGGACTCGCGATCCTCTCCTGCAAGGGAAGGTGGCAGGCCGAAGGCCTGACGAAGGGGTGTCACCCGTCGAGGCGGAGGCGTGCCGCACCAGGGTCGACACCTCTCCGTCGCGCTTCGCGCGCCACCTTCTGAAGCTCAGAGCACGTAAGACGGCGCATTATTCTCCCAAGGTGGATACCGAACGGGCTTGTCGCCATAATAACGACGCAGCGCCTGTTCGCGCCGCTCCATCATGTCCTCGCTCCGGCTCGGATCGTCCGGATAGACGTAGGCAACCTCGAACCGCCCGTCGCGAACGAAGTATTCGATTTCTGACCATCGCTCCGGCCCCTCTTGCGCGTGCCAAAGTTCGAGCAGGACGTCGCTCCAGCGATCCAGATCCGGCCGTTGATACATAACGTGATCGCCACCATCCTTGTAGATCGAGGGCGAAATCATCTCCGGATCGACTTCAGCCTGGAGCAAGCTGTTTTCAATCGCATAAAGGGGGTCCGCCGCCAGCATCTGCCCGATCTGCGCCAGCAGACGCTCCGTCTCCTCAGTGGCCATGATGCCCTCTCCGCTCATTCGGCAGCTTCACACTGTTTTCACGTCCGTTGATGGTGAAAACGACGTCAATGGTTCTTGGCCGCTGTGACGTGCCACCAAAATGGGGTACGATCTTCACCGTTACTGCGCTTCCCGCCTTCTTTGCCCTCGCCCACTGATCTTCAAGAGCTCTGTATTTACCGCGGTTGACGTTTGCATCCTGCGCGAAATGGTTGATCGCTTCGGTCGGACCGTTAAAGCGCGGCGCAATGTAATGCCCGCCATCGTCCTTCGGCAGGCGATCGGTGCCACCGGCACTGCGTTGAAGATTTCTCGATCGAGGCTGCGGTGGCGCAAGAACTAACACGCCAGAAACTCGCCGAGTTCGCTCGCGCTCGTCGATTTCATAGTCATAGCCGTTGCGAAACACATGCCGCCAAGTTGGCTGATCGGATTGGCTGCCCAGGTCTGCACCGGAGTGATCTCTGTGGGTATCTGCGGAGCGCTTATCGACAGATGGAGCCTCCCAGCTCCCGCTAGCCCCTCCACCGCCAAAGCTCCCACCTCCGCCTAAAGCGCCGATGCTCGCGTCGTTCGGGATCGGCGGCCCTCGCCAACTGCCGCTAGACCCTCCACCACCTCCGCGCCCTCCACCACCAACGAATGCCCCTTCCCCAGACAAAGAAGGCGGATGAGGCGGAGGAGACGACAGTGGAGGAGAAGGAGGACGGAAATAATTGAGGTAGTACCGGTATCGCTTCTCTATCGCTTCTCGCCAATCCGGATCCCCCGGATGTTTGGCCAATTCGCTTGCTCTCCAAGCGTCCGCCTCTTCAAGCGACCTGATGGGCTCGAGCTTCGGATCGTCTCCATACGGCGGAACACGCTTCCGCTTCCGCTGCCGGGTGACGCCGGAGCCTCCCTCCGAGGTACTGCCAGTTCCTGCGAAGGTGAATCGACCATCGGAAGGATCATGCCAAGGGTTGAACTTGACTTCGATGGCATCGTCTTCATCAAGGCGCACATGTCGCCCCGTCCGCAACCAAATTGCAAAAGCTCGCCGTTGCTCCGTTGCTGTCTGCATGCGCATCCCCCCGTGTCTGCCGCCGGGAACATGTAGAACAAAACAGGAACTTTGTCAAGGTCGCGAAACGACCTCGTGGGATTACTCCTCCATTGCGGAGCAATCCGCCTCCCCCCTATCCCCGCACCAACCCCTCCATCCCCGCCGCCGCGGTCATCGCCGGGAACAGCGCCTTCGCCGTCCGCGTCGGGGCCAGCGCGAAGTGGCTGGAGACCGCGCTCGCGATCAGCACGTCGAGCGCCGTCGTCGGCTTGAGGTCGCGCCCCTCGTACAGCGCCACATCGCCCAGTCCCGGCCAGTCGGCCTGCACCCGGCCGCCCTGCACCGCGCCGCCGAGCAGCATCGCCACCGACCCGGTGCCGTGATCGGTGCCGCCGGTGCCGTTGGCCTTCACCGTCCGGCCGAACTCGGTCGCCACCACCACCAGCGTATTGTCCCAATGCGGCCCCAGCCCGGCTTTCAGCGCCGCGACCATCGCGTCGAGGCCCTTGAGCTGCCCGCTCAGCCGCCCGCGCTGGCCCGAATGCGTGTCCCAGCCGCCGGTCTCGATCATCGCGATCCGCGCACCGCCGCGGGCCGACAGCAGCTTGGCCGCCAGCGTGCCGGTGTCCGCGGCCTTCTTGCCGCCGTCGCTGCCGAGGTCGCCGGTGAGCATCCGCGTCGCCATCGCCTCCTGCCACAGCGGGTGGAGCTGCTTGTCGCCTTCGTACATCGCGGTCACCCGCGCGAGCAGGTCGTCCGAGGCCTCGGGCAGCGAGGAGGGCGCATAGCTGGCCACCTCCACGCTCCCGCGCAGCGCCATCGGCACCGCGGCGGCGAGCGCGATCGCCTTGTCGCCTTCGGGCAGCAGGCGGAGCAGCCGGTTCATCCAGCCGTCCTTGAGCTGATAGGCCGAGACGCCGCCGGTCTCGAGCACGTTTTGCCCATCGAAATGCGAGCGGTCACGGTACGGCGAGGCGACGGCGTGGACGAACAACGCCTGCTTCGACTGGTAGAGCGCGAGCGTGTTTGCCATCGCCGGGTGCAGCGCGAACATGCCGTCCAGCCTGGGCGCGCTGGCGAAATCGGCCGCTAGGTCGCCGCGCGCGCCGGCATAGGCCGGATCGCCGACGGGCGCGACGATGCCCAGCCCGTCGGCCGCGCCGCGCTGGATGAGGAAGACGAAGCGGCGCTCGGTCGGCGCGGCGGCGAAGGCCATCCGCGCGCCCAGCGGCGAGACCAGCAGCGCGGTCGCGCCGGCGGCGAGCAATTGACGACGGTGGAGCATCATGACGCTATCTCCGCAGGAACTCGGGTGCGACCAGCAGCAGTGCCACCCCCTGGCTGTTGCTTTCCGCCCGCGCGATCGATTGCGCGGTCGCGGGACTCAGTGCCTCGGGGAACATCGCGGCGGCGCGGGCGCGCGGGTCGATCTGGTCGCGCGTACGCTGCGCCATGCGCTCGGCGGCTTCCACCCGGCGCAGTACCGCATCGGGCCCGGCCCAGGCGCCGGCGACATCGTCCCACCCCGCCGGCGAGCCCGGCTTCCACACCGGCTGGCCGAGCTGATACATCAGCCCCGGCACCGCATTGGGCTGGAGCTGCTGGGTGCCGACCGCGCGCATCGCCGAGATCGACCATTCCCAGGGCGACTTGAATTTCACCGTCCCCGGCGCCCAGCATTCGGGCGAGGCGATGAGGGTGCGATAGAGGCTCGGCAGGTCGCCGCCGGTCTTGCGGAAATTCGCCTCCAGCCGCGCGACCAGCCTGGGCGGCGGATCGTCGCCGGCGAAATGGCGGGCGAGCTTGGTGGCGATATGGCGGGCGGTGGCGGGGTGCGTGGCGAGATGGTCGAGCACCGCCGCGGCCTGCGCCTCCCCCGCCTGCGGCCATTGCTGGCCGAGGATCGTACGGGTGCCGGGCTCGTGCATCGCATCGGCGAAGACGAAGTCGCCCGGACGGCCGCTGGCGCCGGTGAACTTCGCCACGGGGCCGCGGCCGAAGCCGGCGACCGTCCAGCCGGTCATCGCGCGGGCGAACTCGGTGACGTCGGCCTGACTGTAGCCGGTGCGCACGCCGAGCGTGTGCAGCTCCATGATCTCGCGCGCGAGATTCTCGTTGAGGCCGAGGTTGCGCCGCACGTTCGGCCGGTTGCCGGCGCGCACCGCCAGCGGGCTGTTCGGCCCCACCGACACCGCCTGGTCGAGGAACAGCAGCATCGCCGGGTGGCGCTCCACCGCGAACAGCATGTCGCGGAAGCTGCCCATCACGTGCGGGCGGATCGCCTCGAACTCGAACGCGCCGGCGAGGTTGGTCACCTCCATCTTGTCGCCCGAGACGGCGAAGTGATTGGCCCAGAAATGCACCAGCCGCTCGGCGAACGGTGCCGGCGACTGGATCGCGGCGAGCGCGCGGGCGGTGACGGCGCCGTTGTACACGTCGCGGCTTTGCTGGCCGAACTGCTTGCGCAGCGCCTCGGCGGGGTCGTCGCCGGTCTGGACGATCGGCGGCTGCGGCACGAGCGGCGCCATCGCAGCGGCAGGCTTGGTGGATATCGATAGCGCCGCTTCCGGCGGCGCGGTTTTCCGCAACCGCGAAATCTGCTCGCGATAGGCGGCGAATTGCGCGACCAGCGTGCCGCTCGCCGGCTGCCCCGCCATCGGCGGGGGTGCTGCCACATAGCGCTCCAGCTGCTGCGCCAGCCACGCGCGCGGCTCGGCGTCCAGGCTATCGTCCGGGCGCGCACCCAAACCGAAGCGATTCAACGCGATACTCATACCCGCCATCGGCTACACTCCGCTGACCGGTGCTCCGTCTACCGCGCGATTGTCGCAGGAGTTTGCCAGCGACCAACGGTTTGTCGCATCGGCGCGCCGTTCGTCCCGTGTCCGAACAGTTGCACGGACTGCAATCATGACCCCCGCGCTTTGCGGTTGTCGAATCTGCTGCAGCGCAACAAATTGTCTATCAAGAACATACGAAGGATGCCGATCTGGCTCTTTTGGACCCACGAAGGAGAAAGATCGTGACCCGTTTCACCATCGCACTCGCCGCTACCCTGTTCGCCGCCGCTCCCGCTTTCGCCGCCGACAATGCTGACGCGCGCAGCTTCACCCGTGATGGCGTGACCTACACCTACACCTCGACCACCAAGGGCGATGTGCAGGTCCTGGAAGGCGTCGCCAAGCCGGGCAACCAGAACTTCCGCCTCGTCGTGCGCAACGGCTGGGTCGACGGCAACGCCGCGGGCACCCGCGTCTCGTTCCGCGTCCCGAAGGTGACCAAGGTGCAGGTCGCGTCGCGCTAAGCGACGCCCCACCGGCTCCCGGAAAAATAAGAACCCCGCGGCCGCCTGGGCGACCGCGGGGTTTTCCGTTCTGGGGGGACGGAACTGAAAATTATTCGCTAGCGCCGACGGTGCTGCTGCCGGTCTCGCGGCGGGCCTCTTCGGCCGGGGACTTGCGGGTGGGCAGATACTGGTGCTTGCCGGCCTGGTGATGCGCCTGGGTGGCGGCGGGCTTGTGGTCCTTCATCCGCCAGGTGACGATCTGGCTCTTGCCCGCGGGCATCCAGACCCGCTCATGGGTTTCGTGCAGCGACTGGGCGGCCGCCGGCGCGGCGACCAGGGTCGCAGAGATCAGTGCGATGGTTGCGAGCTTCATGGTGGCGTTCCTTCATCGTGCGGTAGTTCTTGCATGAAGGAAATATACCTTCGCCGTTTCAACACGCTTGCGGCGCAGTAACAAAAGGTTGCTGCTGTAGCAGGATGGCGTTCAGCAACCTTTTCTTACAATCGAGCCAAGAAGCGGCAATGCTGCGGCGCGAAGATGCACTATCGGAGCGACAGGCTCGTCCTTGAGAACGGGTCGCCGCGCCGGCGCAGGCTGGAACTTTCACTCGCACCCGAGAGGAAAGTTTCCATGAAGATCCGTCTTGCCGCCGCAGCCCTGCTCGGCCTGTCCGCGCCCGCTTTTGCGCAGGAAACCGCCCCGCCCCCACCCGTCACCGTCTCCGGCAGCGTCGCGCTCGTCTCCGACTATCGCTTCCGCGGCGTCTCGCAGACCGACAAGGAAATGGCGATCCAGGGCGGCCTTACCGTCAGCCATGAAAGCGGCCTCTACGGCTCGCTCTGGGGCTCGAACCTCTCGGGCTGGGGGACGTTCGGCGGCGCTAATATGGAGCTGGACGTGGTCGGCGGCTACAAGCTGCCGATCGGCGGCGGCGCGGCGCTCGACGTGGGGCTCACCTGGTACATGTATCCGGGCGGCGCCTCCAAGACCGACTTCGCCGAGCCCTATGTCAAGCTGAGCGGCAGCATCGGCCCCGTCTCCGCGCTCGCCGGTGTCGCCTATGCCCCGCCGCAGCAGGCGCTCGGCAACTGGAGCAATACGCCCGAGAGCCGCGAGGGCGACAAGGAAGACAATCTCTACCTCTGGGGGGACGTCAGCACCGCGGTGCCGAGCACGCCGATCACGCTCAAGGCGCATCTCGGCTATTCGGACGGCAACAAGGGCCTCGGCCCCAACGGCACCAGCGTCGCGCCGACCGGCAGCTATGCCGACTGGCTTGTCGGTGCGGATCTGGCGCTGGGCAAGGTGGTGCTCGGCGTCGCCTATGTCGATACCAGCATCACCAAGCGCGACAGCGCATATCTGCTGCCCAATTTCTCGAGCTCCAAGGACGGCTCGACCATCGCGGGCAGCCAGGTGGTGTTTTCGGTGAGCGCAGCGTTCTGAGCGCGCGCCGGGGCTCTCGCGTGCGCAGAGAGCCCCGGCAAGGCTCCTACGCCCGCGCTTTACCGTGCGGCGTAGAGCCGATAGATCAACGGCATGCGCCGTTGCGGACCCACCCTCGTCCTGGCCCTAGCGCTTGCCGGATGCGGCAGTCCCGCCGCCGAGGTGCTTGCCAACGATGCCGCGCGCACATCGACGCGCGCGAGCAGCGGCGAGTCCGCCTACGCGGCGTGCCGCAACCGTGCTGCCGGCAATGCGGCGGCGCTGATTGCCTGCGCCGATGTCGCCATTGCGGCTGCCGGACAACCGGTCGACACACCCGAGGCCGCCACCGCCTTTCGCGCCGCACTCCGCCAATTGGGAGACGATGCGGCGCAGTCCGGCGGCGAGGCGGCGCGCGTGCTCTTCGCGCATCAAGCCGTGCACGTTGCACAGCGACGCGCGGAGCTACTATCCGGTGCCTTGCCACATACGACCACCGCCGCCGTGTCTCCAAAAGGCGACGCTACTTGGGCCAGAAGCCGCGCGATCAGCTGCCGTGCGCATCCCGTGCAGCAGTGCGCCGCGCGCTACGACGCACTGCTGCCGATGCTCCGACCTTCTCAGGCAAAGCATGCGACCACCTCCAGCGTCTCGCCCACGACAGGCCTGCCGCTGCCGAGCTGCGCGGCGCTCAAGGCCGAGGGCAAGGTGGGCAACGCGCTGGTCGACGCCTTCTACGCCCGCTATCCAAAGGCACTGGCCGGCAGCGACAGCGTGGAGACGGTGCCCCTCGATGCGGGGGCGCTCGACAATGTCGTGCGCTATGTCGTCTGCATCGCCGGGGCGACCGACTATGATCCCACCGTCGCCGAGAACGGACTGGCGCTGTTCGCCAGCAAGCGCCACGGTGCCATCGCCCGCCACGCGCTCGTAGCGCTGGCCCGAAGCTCGGATCCGGCAGCAGGTGCGGCCCGCCGCTTCGACGCGCAGATCAGCGGTTATCTGAAGAGCGCACGCTGATCGTCCGCTGAAGGTTTAGAACCCCTCGGGCAGGTCGATCGTGCCACACACCTCGCGATAACGGGCAATAGCGTAGCGGTCGGTCATCCCCGCGATGAAGTCGCCGATATGACGGCTGCGCCACGGCTCTTCCGCGGGCAGCGCGTCGCGCCATTCCACCGGCATCAGCGCCGGGTCCGCGGCATAGCCCGCGAACAGCCCGGACACGACTTGCCGTGCCGATGCCGCCGCCGCCAGCTGGCTCGGATGGTGGTAGAGGTTCGCATACATGAACCGCTTCAGCCCGCGCTCGGCATCGCGCATCGCGGGCGAGAAGCCCGCCAGGCAGCGCCCGGCCTTCCGCACATCGTCGACCGTCTCCACGCCCGAATCCGCGATCCGCGCCTTGGTTTCGCCGATGAAGTCGTTGACCATCAGCCCGATCTGCGAGCGGATCAGCTCGCCGGTCAGCCGCTTGGAGGATACGCCCGGGAACCGCGCCTGCACATCGGCCCAGGCCGCGGCGATCATCGGCACGGCCATAATCTGGTCGAGCGTCAGCAGCCCGGCACGCAGCCCGTCGTCGATGTCGTGATTGTCATAGGCGATGTCGTCGGCGATCGCCGCCACCTGCGCCTCGAGCGAGGGCCAGCTGTCCAGCTCGAGCGGGAATTCGGCATCCGCCGCCGCCAGCGCCCATTGCGGCTCGTGGATGGGACCATTGTGCTTGGCGAGGCCCTCCAACGTGTCCCAGGTCAGGTTCAGCCCGTTCCACGAAGGATAGGGGCTGTCGAGCAGGGTCAGCGTGCGGAGCGTATGGCCGTTATGGTCGAACCCGCCTTTCCCCGCCAGCGCCGCCTCCAGCGCATCCTCGCCGGCATGGCCGAAGGGCGGGTGGCCGATATCGTGCGCCAGGCACAGGGCCTCGGTGAGATCCTCGTTCAGCCCCAGCGCTCGGGCGATGGCGCGGCCGATCTGCGCCACCTCCAGGCTGTGGGTCAGCCGCACGCGGAAATGGTCGCCATCGGGGGCGAGGAACACCTGCGTCTTGTGGCGCAGCCGGCGGAAGCTGATCGAATGGATGATCCGGTCGCGGTCGCGCTGGAAGGCGTCGCGCGGGCCGCGCGCGCCGCCCCCAGCTTCGGGGTGCAGGCGGCCGCGCGTCCGGTCGGGCGTACAGGCCCAGGAGGAAAGCTGTTTCACCCGCGCGCCCTAGCCCAGCCGGACGGCCTTGCGAAGGGTCAAGGCGCGATCTTGGTGACCTTCTGCCCGGCCTCGCTGATGACGACGAACGCCGAGACGCCCTCCCCCGCCAGCTTGTTGACGAAGGCCTGCGCCTCGCCGCTGGTCTTGAACGGGCCGGTGACGATGCGGTTGGTCGCCTTGAACGGCATCCACCAGCCGCCGCGCGCCTTGAGCAGCTTGGGCGACTTGGCCGCGACGCCCTTCCAGGCGCGGTCGACGGTGGATTCGTTGGCGCCGCTCGCCACCTGCACCCAGACGCGCTCGGGATCGGCCTTTTTCGGATCCGGCTTTTTGGGCTCGGGCTTCTTGCCCTTGCCCGGCTTGGCGTCCTCGTCGTCCGCGGGCTTGGCGCCCTTCTTGGTGCCGGGCTTGGTGGGCTTGGCGTCGGCCTCCTCTTCGCCACGCGCACCCTTCTTGGCGCCCGGCTTGACCGGCTTGGCGTCCGCCTCGTCCTCTGCCTTGGCACCCTTCCGAGCGCCGGGCTTGGCGGGCTTGGCCTCTTCCTCGTCCGCGACGACCGGCCGCTTGGGCTCGGGCTTGGGCCGGACGGTGACGGTCGGCTTGGCGGCGACGACCGGCTTCGGCGCGACGGTGGTCGCGCGGGCCGCGGATGTGCGCTCGCTGGCGGGCACGTCGATATTCGCGATGATCGAGGCGAGCGGCGAATTCGCGGGCGCGACGTAGCGGACCTCGGGCTGCCGCGCCGGGGTCGGCTGAACGATCGGCCGGGGTGCGGGGCTCGGCTGTGGCACCGGCGTGGGTTGCCAGGTCGGTTGGGGCGTGGGCGTCGGTTGCGGCGCTGCCGGCTGGAGCGCGGGCTGGCTTGGCACGGCACGGGCGACGGGCGCCACGTCGGCCTTGGCGACCTGCACCGGGGCGGTCTTCGGCGTCGAAGCACCGCGACGCCCGCGCGTATCCGTGCGCACCGGTGCGGTGGCAGGCGCCACCGGCGCAGTCTGCGTGATCTGCACGGGCGCGGGGCCGGTATAGGCCGGCAGCGACGGCGCCATCCGCGCATCGGCAAGCCGCGCGGGCGTCGGGGTCAGCTCGCCGAAATGCACCGCAAAGGCACGGTCGGCAGGACCCAGCGTCGCGATGCGTCGGAAGAAGGGCAGCAGGTTCTTCCCCGCCGCGCCGGGCAGCACCGTGCCCGCGATCTTCTCGGCGCCCGCGACATCGCCGTTCATCGCCAGGATGAACGCGCGGTCGCGCCATGCCGCACGGTCCTGCGCGCGGAGCAGCGCGTCGAGCTCGCGCTCCGCCCCTGCACGGTCGCCGCTGATACCCAGCGACAGCGCATAGTGCCGCACCACGTCGTTCTCGCGCCTCGTCGCCAGCGCCAGCTTGTAATCACGCTGGGCGAGCAGCGGCTGGCCGAGCAGATCATAGGCGAAGCCGCGATCGGCGGCGAACTCGCGCGGATCGACGCCGCGCGATTCCGCCTGCTGGAACAGCTTCAGCGCCTCGCCCGGGCGCCCCTGCCGCACCAGCACCGCGGCGCGGTTGCTGGCAATGCGCGGATTGGTCGCCTCGATGTCTTCCGCCCGCTGGAGCAGCGCCAACGCGCCCGACAGATCGCCCAGCCGCGTGCTCAGCCGCGCCGCCGCGACCAGCGCCTCGATGTCGCGCGGGTTCTCGGCGAGCACGCGCATCTGCGTGGCGAGCGCATCGGCATCGGGATTGTGCGCCTGCACCACTTCGTTCTGCGCGAGCGCCGGATGTGCGCCGAGGAGCAGCGCCGACGCGAAGGCGCCGATGCCGAGATGTTTCTTGCTGATCATGTCGGGCTAACCGCTAGAGCCGCGGCGCTGAACCGCCGCTGACGGGGCAAGGGGTGGCCCGGCGAACCGTGCCACCCCTGCGCCTTACTGGTTGTTCTGGCTGCGCAGGAACCGCGGGATGTCGAGCGGATCCTTGTCCTCTTCCTCGGCGGCCTTGGTGCCACGCGAGGCCGAGGCCATGCGCTCGAACAGCGTGCCGCCGGTCTTGGGACGCGGGCGGGCATCGGCATCGTCGTCGCCGCCGGTCAGCCAGCGACGGCGGCCGGCCGGCGCCTCGGGGGCCGGTGCGGGCGCAGCGGCCGGTGCGGGCGTCGGCGCCGGGACCATCGTGTCGGCGCCGAGCAGCAGCTCGTCCGAGGCCGGGGCCGGCGGGGTCGGCTCGGGCGCCGGCGCAGGCGCGGCAGCGACCGGCTCGGGGGCCGGCGCGACGGGCGCAGGTGCCGGTGCTTCCTCGGCGACCGGCACGGGTGCGGGCTCGGGCGCGGCGGGTGCCGGCGCAGGTGCCGCTACCGGCTCCGGCGCAGCGGCCGCGGTGGTGCGGCGCGGCGTGGAGAAGGAGAAGACGCGCGGCTGCTCGGCCGGCGCGGCCGGGCGGTTCTCGACATTCGCGTCGATACCGGTGGCGACCACCGACACGCGGATGCGGCCTTCGAGCTCGGAATTGAACGCCGAACCCCAGATGATGTTCGCATCCGGGTCGACCAGCTCGCGGATATGGTTCGCGGCTTCGTCCACCTCGAGCAGGCGCATGTCCTCGCCGCCGGTGATCGAGACGATCACGCCCTTGGCGCCGTTCATGCTCACACCGTCGAGCAGCGGGTTGGCGATCGCCTTCTGGGCAGCGATCAGCGCGCGGTCGTCGCCGTCCGCCTCACCGGTGCCCATCATCGCCTTGCCCATCTCCTGCATCACCGAACGGACGTCGGCGAAGTCGAGGTTGATCAGGCCGGGCATCACCATCAGGTCGGTGATGCCGCGCACGCCCTGCTGCAGCACCTCGTCGGCCATCTCGAACGCTTCCTTGAAGGTCGTGTTCGCATTGGCGATCAGGAAGAGGTTCTGGTTCGGGATGACGATCAGCGTATCGACATACTTCTGGAGCTCTTCGATGCCCGCCTCGGCCGACTGCGCGCGGCGCTTGCCCTCGAAGGCGAACGGCTTCGTCACCACGCCGACGGTCAGGATGCCCATCTCGCGCGCCGCCTTGGCGATGACCGGAGCGGCACCGGTGCCGGTGCCGCCGCCCATGCCGGCGGCGATGAAGCACATGTGCGCGCCTTCGAGCGACTGCTGGACCTGCTCGATCGTCTCTTCCGCCGCCGCACGGCCGATCTCGGGCCGCGAGCCCGCGCCCAGGCCCTGGGTGATCTTCGCACCCAGCTGGATGCGCTGCGGGGCGACCGACTGCTTCAGCGCCTGCGCATCGGTATTGGCGACCAGGAACTCGACGCCCTGCACCTCGGCGCGGATCATGTTGGCGATGGCATTGCCGCCAGCGCCGCCTACCCCGATCACCGCAATCTTCGGCGTCAGTTCGTCCACGTCGGGCGGAAGGAAATCGATACTCATTCTATGGTCTCCCGTGGCAGCGCACGCGCACGCTGCACAGCCTGATATTCTCTGATGCACGAAGCGAAGCGACGACTCCAGCCATCCCTAGCACCCCGACACCCGCTTTTCTTCAATAATTCGCCCGGAACGCCGCGATCAACCGCTGGAAAAGCGCGCCCGGGCTCGCCCGCGTCACCAGCTGGTGCCGGCTGGGCTCCAGGGTGCGAAGGTCGATCGGATCGGCCGCGGCGAACTGGGTGAGCCCGGCCAGCGTCGAGAAGGCCGGACCGGCATGCGCATTGGGCATGGCGAGCAGCCCCCGCGGCCGCCCGACGCGGACCGCATTGCCCAGCGCCTGCTGGGCATAGTCGGCGATTCCCGCGAGCTCGGCACCGCCGCCGGTCAGCACGATCTGGCGGCCCACCGGCTCCTGGAAGTTGAGCTTCTTCAGCTCCTTCTGGATCTCGGCGACGATCCGCTCCAGCCGCTGGCGAATGACCGTGTTGAGGGCCGCCTTGGTGATGCGCGGCCCTTCGATGCCCTCGTCCGCGGTCGCGGGTGCGACGTCGATCGTCTCGCGATTGTCGCGCGGGGAAAGATTGGCCGAGCCGTGGAAGCATTTGGTCCGCTCCGCCCAGGCACGCGCGGTGCCGAAGGCGGCGGCGATGTCGTCGGTGATGTCGGCCGATCCCATCGGGATCGAGGCCAGCCCGGCCAGCACGCCCTGCGCGAATACGGAGACGTTGGTCACGCCCGCACCTATCTCGACCAGGGCGACGCCCAGTTCGCGCTCTTCCTCGGTCAGGCAGGCAAGGCCCGTCGCGACCGGCGCCGCGATGATCGAGCGGACCTCCAGATGCGCCGAGCGGACGCACAGGTCGAGATTGCGCACCGGCGAGCCATCGGTGGTGACGACATGCACGTCGACGCCCAGACGATCGGCATGCAGCCCCAGCGGCCGCTTGACGCCGCCCAGCCCGTCCACCGTGTAGCGCGTCGGCTGCGCGTGGAGCACCATCCGCCCCTGCGGATCGATCGCGCCGCGCCCGGCCTTGAGCAGATCGTCGATATCGGCCTGCTCGACCCGGTGGCCGCCCAGATCCGCCTCGACCTTGACGACGCTGGAGACCAGCCCGCCCGCCGAGAAGCTGACCCACACATCCTCGATGTTGAACCCGGCGATGCGCTCGGCCTGCTCCACCGCCTCGCGTATCGCGATCTCGGTGGCGTGCATGTCGGCGACATAGCCGCGCTTCACGCCCCGGCTCTCGCGCTGGCCGGTGCCGAGCACGATCAAATTGCCCTCGTCGGTCCGCTGCGCGATCAGCGCGGAGACCTTCGACGATCCCACGTCCAGCGCGGTGATCAACCCTTCGGGTGCTACTTTCGCCATTAGCCTTCCCCCGTGCCGGTGCCCGCCGGCGGCGGCGTTGTATTCGTTGGAGCGCTCGGTGCAGCCGTCGGCGCGGTGGAGACCGGCGGCGGCGGCTCGATCACGCCCTGCCGACGCACAACCAACTTGTTTGCGTCGCGCATGTCAAATCCGACATAGCCGCGGCCCAGCAGCCGCTGCGTTCCGTCGATCGCGACGAACTTCTTCAGCGCGGCGATCGCCTCGTCCTCGCCCTCGGGCAGCTGCAGCTTTTCACCCGAGGTGAAGAACAGATCCCAGCGCCGATTGCCGACCCAGCTGGTGGCTTTCACCAGCGGCTTGAGGCCCGGCTGCGTCTCCAGCAGATGCTTACGCGCGGCTTCCTGGGTGTTGGCGCCCTCGCCGATCAGCAGCGGCAGATCGGGCATCGCCTCCGGCGAGACCGGCTCCAGCGGCACACCCGAGGGATCGATCAGCATCAGCTGGCCGTGGTTCTGCCAGACCGCGGCGGGGGTCCGCTCCTCGATCGCGATGTGCAGCGTCGACGGCAGCCGCCGCGAAACGCGCGCATCCTTCACCCAGGGGAACTTCAGCAGCCGCTGGCGCACGTCTTCCAGATTGACCAGCGGCATCGCGCGCGAGTCCTGGTCGAGCACCTGCTCATAGACCGTCGCGCGGTCCATCCGCTTGAGCCCATCGATCTGGATCTCGTCGACCTTGAGGCCGGCATCGCCCACCGCCTGCGCGAAACCGACGCCGATCATCTGCGGCACGCCCGCGAGGATGCCGACGGTCAGCACCACCGCGGCGACTGCGCCGACGATGCTCCAGGTGGTGACCTTGTGCAGCGTCTCCGGGCTCATCGGCAGGCCCGCAATCGCCTGGTCGAGCACGCCCGCCCGCTGCGGCCGGCGCGCGGTGCCGCGCGGCTTCGGCTTCTCGCCGCGCCTTGTGGTCGCGCGCTGCGCTTGGGCGGGCCTGCGGCTCACAATGCCTCCTCGACGATCCGTTGCACGAGACTAGCATAGTCGATGCCGAGATGGCGCGCCTGTTCGGGCACCAGGCTGAGCGGGGTCATGCCCGGCTGGGTGTTGACCTCGAGCAGGAACAGCCCGTCGACGCCTTCCGTATCGTCCCAGCGGAAATCGGCGCGCGAGGCGCCCTTGCAGCCGAGCAGCCGATGCGCATCGAGCGCGATCCGCTTGCACGCCTCGGAGACATCGTCGGGGATCTGCGCCGGGAAGACATGCTCGGTGAGGCCATCCGTATACTTGGCGTCGTAATCGTAGAAGCCGTTCTTGGGCTTGAGCTCGGTCACGCCCAGCGCCTGGTCGCCCAGCACCGCGGTGGTCAGCTCGCGCCCGCGGATGAACGGCTCGGCCAGCAGTTCGTCGAACTCCTGCCAGGGCCCGCGCGCATCGGGGTGGATCGGGTTGCCGACATTGCTCTCGGTGGTGACGATCGCCACGCCCACCGACGAGCCCTCGTTGACCGGCTTCAGCACGTAAGGGCGCGGCAGCGGATCCTGCCGGTACAGCTCCTCGCGCGACACCATGCGACCGCCCGGCATCGGGATGCCCTGCGGCACCAGCGCCTGCTTGGTCAGCTGCTTGTCGATCGCGATGACCGAGGTGACCATACCCGAGTGAGTATAGCGGATGCCCATCAGATCGAGCATGCCCTGCACGCTGCCATCCTCGCCCGGCGTACCGTGGAGCGCGTTGAACACCACGTCCGGCTTCGCCTCGGCGAGCTTGGTGGCGACGTTCCGGTCCATGTCGATCCGGGTGACGCGGTGGCCCAGGCTCTCCAGCGCATCGGCGACGCCGTTACCCGACATCAGCGACACTTCCCGCTCAGCCGACCAGCCGCCCATCAATACGGCGATGTGAAGAGTTTCCGTCATTTACCCGCAACACCCACGCGCTGAATTTCCCATTCCAGTTCCACGCCCGACTGCGCCTTCACGCGTGCGCGGACGTCCTCGCCCAGCGCCTCGATATCGGCGCTGGTCGCTTCCCCCAGGTTGAGGAGGAAGTTGCAATGCTTCTCGCTGACCTGCGCGTCGCCGCGGCGCAGGCCCCGGCAGCCGGCCGCATCGACCAGCGCCCAAGCCTTGTGCCCCTCGGGATTCTTGAAGGTCGAACCGCCGGTCTTCGAGCGCAGCGGCTGCGATTCCTCGCGCGCGGCGGCGATGCGGTCCATCTCGGCCTGAATGTCCTCCGAAGGCTTGGGGAAGCCGCGGAAGGTGGCGCTGACCACGATCGCGCCCTCGGGCAGGCTGCTGTGGCGATAGGTGTAGCCGAGATCGGCATTGCTTAGCACGCGACGCTCGCCCGAGCGGAGCACGACCTCGCATTCCACAAGGATGTCGCAGGTCTCGCGGCCATAGGCGCCGCCGTTCATCCGCACGAAGCCGCCGACCGTGCCGGGGATCGAGCGCAGAAACTCGATGCCGCCAATCCCCCAATCGCGCGCCTTGGAGGAAACGAGGATGCCCGATGCCCCGCCGCCGCAGCGCAGGGTGGTCTCGTCGATCTGCTCGACCGCGGCGAAGACCTTGCCGAGGCGGATCACCACGCCGGGCACGCCGCCGTCGCGGACGATCATGTTCGAGCCGAGGCCGAGGCCCATCACCGGGGTCGCGGGATCGAGCGCGGCGAGGAAGCTCGCAAGATCGTGGGCATCGGCCGGCTCGAACAGCCATTCCGCCGCGCCGCCGCTCTTGAACCATACGAGCGGCGCGAGCGGGGCGTTCGGCGTGAGTTTGCCGCGAACGGGGGGCATGTCCGACATCAAAGCCCCTCCCCTTCAGGGGAGGGGTTGGGGGTGGGGCATGACGGAGAAGCGAGTCCTCCGCATGTGGCGGAGTCCCCCACCCCAACCCCTCCCCTGAAGGGGAGGGGCTTAAGAGTGAGAACCGCGTCGCTCACGCATCCCCCCGCGCAGCCGCGATCGCCGGTGCCAGCCCTGCCGCCCACTTCGTGATGTCGCCCGCGCCGAGGCACACCACCATGTCGCCCTCGCGCACCACGCCGCCGAGCGCATTTGCCAGCGCCGTCGCATCGGTGGTCGACGCCACCGCCCGGTGCCCGCGATGCGAGATCTGCTCGACCAGCGCATCGGCATGGACGCCCTCGATCGGCGCCTCGCCCGCCGGATAGACGGGCGCGACATACACCATGTCGGCGTCGTTGAACGCCTGGGCGAACTCGTCCATCAGATTGCCGAGCCGCGAATAGCGGTGCGGCTGCACCACCGCGATCACCCGGCCGCGCGTGCTCTCGCGCGCCGCCGCCAGCACCGCACGGATTTCCACCGGGTGGTGACCATAATCGTCGATGATCGCCGCCCCCGCGACTTCGCCCACCTTGGTGAAGCGCCGCTTCACCCCGCCGAACTTGGCGAAGCCCTGCTGAATCGTCGCATCCGGAATGCCCAGCTCCAGCGCCACGCCGATCGCGGCGAGCGCGTTCTGGACATTGTGGCGGCCGGGCATCGGCAGCTCGATATTCTCGATCGAGCGCGTCGAGCCGTCGCGATTGCGGATGATCGCCTCAAAGCGATTGCCTCCGGCATGCGGGGTGACGTTCACGCCGCGCACATCGGCGCTGGCCGCGAAGCCATAGGTCACGATCCGACGATCGCGGACGCGCGGGATGATCGCCTGCACTTCCGGATGGTCGAGGCACAGCAAAGCCGCGCCGTAGAAGGGCACATTCTCGACGAACTCGACGAACGCCGCCTTCACCCGATCGAACGAGCCGTAGTGATCGAGATGCTCGGGATCGATATTGGTGACGATGGCGAAGGTGCCGTCGAGCCGCAGGAAGCTGCCGTCGCTCTCATCGGCCTCGACGACCATCCAGTCGCCTTCGCCCAGCCGGGCATTGGAGCCGTACTGGTTGATGATCCCGCCATTGATCACGGTCGGGTCCACCCCGCCAGCATCGAGCAGCGCTGCGACCATCGAGGTGGTCGTCGTCTTGCCGTGGGTGCCCGCTACCGCAATGGTCGACTTGAGCCGCATCAGCTCGGCGAGCATCTCGGCGCGGCGTACCACGGGGATGCGGTTCTGATAAGCGGCTTCCACCTCGGGGTTGGTGCGCACGATCGCGGTGGAGACCACCACCACCGCCGCCTCGCCCAGATTCTCGGCGGCATGGCCGATCGTGACCGGGATGCCCCGGTCGCGCAGGCCCTGCACGACGTAGGAGTCCGCCACGTCCGAGCCCTGCACCTTGTAGCCGAGATTATGCATCACCTCGGCGATGCCCGACATGCCGATGCCGCCGATGCCGACGAAGTGAATGGTACCGATGTCGGTGGCGACGCCCTTCATGCGTAAGCAGGCCTTCCGTTCTTATTGGCTTTCTGCACCTTGCCCACCGGGGCGCGGGGTGCGTGGATCGATTCAACGAGGTCCGCCAGGTCGCGCACCGCGTCCGGGCGGCCTACGCCGCGCGCCCGCGCCGCCGCATTCTCCAGCGCCTTGGTGTCGAGCCCCAGCTTCTGCATCTGCTTGGCGAGTTCAGGAGCGGTGAAGGCGCGCTGCGGGATGGTGCGCGCGCCGCCGGCCTCGGTGATCTCGCGGGCATTGGCGGTCTGGTGGTCGTCGGTGGCGCTGGGCAGCGGCACCAGGATGGCGGGACGCCCGGCCGCGGTCAGCTCGGCGATGGTCGAGGCCCCTGCCCGCGCGATCACCAGATGCGCCCAGGCAAGCCGCTCCGGCATGTCGGGCAGATAGGTCGCCACCTCGGCCGGGATCTCGTGCTCCTGATATTTGGCACGGACCATCTCGATGTCCTCGAAGCGCGCCTGGTGCGTCACCTGCAGCCGGCGGCGGAAATGCACCGGCAGCAGCGCGAGCCCATCGGGCACCACCTGGCTGAGGATCGAGGCACCCTGGCTGCCGCCGGTCACCAGCACGCGGAACAGCCCGTCGTCCTCGATCATCGGATAGGGCTTGGCGCGCAGTGCCAGCACCGCCTCGCGCACCGGGTTGCCGGTGAGGTGGGTCTTGGTCTCCCAGCCGGGCTTCATCCGCTCGACCTTGTCATAGGAGGTGGCGATCGCCGCCACCCGCCCCGCGACCAGCCGGTTGACCCGGCCCAGCACCGCGTTCTGCTCGTGGATCACGGTGGGAATGCGCGCGCTGAGCGCCGCCAGCAGCGCCGGGAAGGCCGGATAGCCGCCGAAGCCGATCACCGCCGAGGGGCGCAGTTGCTTGTACAGCTTCCGCGCCATCGCCCGGCCGGCCATCATCTGCCGCGCCGCCTTCAGATACCCGATGGGCCCGCCGCCCAGCCGTCCGGCGGGCAGCACATGCGTCTCGACGCCCTCGAACAGGCCCGGAAAGCGCACGCCGCGCTCGTCGCTGACCAGCGCCACCTGATGCCCGCGCCGTGCGAGCTCCACCGCCAGCGCGGCCGCGGGCACCATGTGCCCGCCGGTGCCACCGGCAGCGAGGACATAACTACGGCGTTCGGTCATGCGGCTTTGCTCCAGCGGCCGGTATAGGGGGAGCGCTTCAGATACGGGTTTCGCCGCGTGAAAGCGAGCAGCAGGCCATAGCCGATCGAAAGCGCAATCATCGACGAGCCGCCATAGCTGATGAACGGCAGCGTCATGCCCTTAGACGGTGCGATGCCGGTGTTCACCGCCATGTTGATCAGCGCCTGCACGCCGAACTGCGAGGCAAGCCCCGCCGCCGCCAGCAAGCGGAACGGATCCTCCTCGTCTAGCAGCTTCATCAGCACGCGCACGACGATGGCGAGATAGAGCAGCACGATCACCGCGCAGGCGATCAGCCCGAACTCCTCGCCGATCACCGAGAAGATGTAATCGGTATGCGCCTCGGGCAGGCGGAACTTGATCTGGCCGCTGCCCGGCCCCGCGCCGAACAGCCCGCCCGCGGTCAGCGTGTCGTGCGCCATCTCCACCTGGTACCGATCCGCGAGCGCGGCTTCCTTGGTCGGGAACAGGAAATTGTCGATGCGCGTGCGCGCGGTACCGTAGAACAGATAGGCCGCGACCACGCCGCCGACCGCCACCCCGCCCAGCCCTGCGATCGCTGCGGGCGAGATGCCGGAGAGCATCAGCAGGATCACCCACACCGTGCCGAACAGGATGGTCTGGCCGAAATCGGGCTGGAGCATCAGCAGCACCGCGATCAGCGCGGTGATCGCGCCGGTGACGATCATCACCGGCAGCTCGGGATCCTTGGCGCGGAACGAGAGAATCCAGGCGGTGGAGACGATGAACAGCGGTTTCAGGAATTCGGATGGCTGCAGGTCCGAGATGCCGAGGCTGATCCAACGCTTGGCGCCGTTCACCTCATGCCCGACTAGCGGCAGCAGCATCATCAGCACCAGGAAGACCAGCGCCCCCGCCAGCGACAATCGCCGCGCCGCCGAGGTCGGCAGCATCGAGACGAGGATCAGCACCGGCACGCAGATGCACACCCACATCAGCTGGCGCCAGAAATAGTACATCGGCTGCACGATGTGCGCCGCGTCCGAATAGCGCCGCGCGGTGGCGGGCGAGGCGGCGGCGACCGCCACCAGCCCGATCGCGATCAGCAGCAGCGGCAGGAACAGCAGCACCCGGTCCACTTCCCAGAACCACATCCCCGCGCGAGACTTGCTGGCGCGGCTGAGCTGGTTCGAGATGCGCGGTAGGCCGGCGTGCTTCTCTTCCACGTCCCCGGACTGGCGGCTCACCCGAGCGCCTCCACGGCGGCACGGAAGGCATCGCCGCGATGTTCGAAGTCGCGGAACTGGTCGAACGAGGCGCAAGCCGGCGACAGCAGCACCGCCTCGCCCGGCTGGGCATGGGCGGCGGAGGCGCGCACGGCGGCTTCCAGTGTCCCGGACTGCTCGACGGGCATGTCGCCTTCGAGCAGGCGGGCGAACAGCGGCCCGGCTTCGCCGATGGTATAGGCACGCACGACATGGCCGAAGCCGGGGCGGCACGCCTCCAGGCTCTCGGTCTTGGCGACGCCGCCGAGAATCCAGTGGATGCGCGGGAACGCCGCGAGCGCAGGCGCGGTGGACTCCGGGTTGGTCGCCTTGCTGTCGTTGACGAAGAGCACGCCGTGCCGGCTGGCGATCCGCTCCATGCGGTGCGGCAGGCCGGGGAAGCTCTCGAGCCCCCGGTCGATCGCGGCGCGGTCGATGCCGAGCGCCTCGCAGGCGGCGATCGCGGCGAGCGCGTTCTGCGCGTTGTGCGGGCCCTGCAGCGCCGGCCAGCGCGACTGGTCCATGCACACGCCCGGCGCGATCTTGGTCACGTCCTCGCTGCGGCCGGAGAGCGCCACCTGCCGGGCGATGTTCGCCGAGGCGGCGTCGCCGATGCCGATAATGGCGGCGTGGCCCTTGGACTGCATGCCGAACAATCGGCCCTTGGCGGCGGCATAGCCCTCGAAGCCGTCATAGCGGTCGAGATGGTCGGGCGTGATGTTGAGCAGCACCGCGACGTCACAGTCGAGGCTGTGGGTCAGGTCGATCTGGTAGCTCGACAGTTCCAGCACATAGACGCCACCTTCGGGCAGCGGCTCCTGCCCGAGGATCGGCAGGCCGATATTGCCGCCGAGACGGGTGGGAATGCCGGCGGTCTCGACGATGTGATGGATCAGCGCGGTGGTGGTCGACTTGCCATTGGTGCCGGTGATGCCGACGACGCGGTGCGCCGGCAGATCGGCCCGCGCCTGTGCGAACAGCTCGATGTCACCGATCAGCGGCACGCCGGCAGCGCGGGCGTGCGCCGCGATCGGATGCCGGTTCAGCGGCACGCCGGGGGAGACGACCATGCCGGCAAAGCCGCTGAGATCGGATTCGAGAGGGT
This sequence comes from Sphingomonas trueperi, assembly GCF_040545965.1. Taxonomy (GTDB): domain Bacteria; phylum Pseudomonadota; class Alphaproteobacteria; order Sphingomonadales; family Sphingomonadaceae; genus Sphingomonas; species Sphingomonas trueperi_C. The sequence goes on from NZ_JBEPMV010000001.1 coordinate 141,925, forward strand.
CGCCCATCTTAAGCCCCTCCCCTTCAGGGGAGGGGTTGGGGTGGGGCATGTCCGATTTACGCGCCAGCTCGCTGGTGGAGAGTCCCCCACCCCAACCCCTCCCCTGAAGGGGAGGGGCTTTAGCTAGCATCTCCCGCGCCGCTTCATTCGAATCCCAGCCCAGCACCCCCGCCCCACTGGCCAGCAGCGCGCGCACGGTCGCCGCGCCCGAGCGGGCGAGCCCGAGCACCGCGAAGCGTTTGCCGCGCCAGGCGGGGCTGGTGATCACCGCAGCTTGAGCGTCGCGAGGCCGGCCAGCGCCAGCACGAAGGCGATGATCCAGAAGCGGATCACCACCGTCGGCTCCGACCAGCCGAGCTGTTCGAAGTGATGGTGGATCGGCGCCATGCGGAACACCCGCTTGCCGGTGCGCTTGAAGAAGAACACCTGGATGATGACGCTCAGCGCCTCCATCACGAACAGGCCGCCGATGATGCCGAGCACCAGCTCATGGTGGGTGGTGACGGCAATCGTGCCGATCGCCCCGCCGAGCGCCAGACTGCCGGTATCGCCCATGAACACCGCCGCCGGCGGCGCGTTGAACCACAGGAAGGCGAGACCGGCCCCGATCATCGCGCCGCAGAAGATGGCGAGATCGCCCGCGCCATAGACGTGCGGAATGCCCAGATAGGTCGCGTAGATCTTGTTGCCGGCCAGATAGGCGATCAGCATGAACGCCATGCCCGCGATCACCACCGGCATCGTCGCCAGCCCGTCGAGCCCGTCGGTCAGGTTCACCGCATTGCCGAACGCCACGATCGTGAACGCCGCGAAGGCGATGTAGAAATAGCCGAGATCCGGGTGCACCCAGCTGAAGAACGGCACGTAGAGCTGGGTATTGCCCTCCGCGAAGATGATGATCCCGCTGGCGATGCCGGCGATGATGAACTCGCCGATCAGCCGCACCTTGCCGGAGACGCCCGCGGTCTTCTGCTTCCGCACCTTGTCGTAATCGTCGAGAAAACCGATCGCACCGAAGCCGAGCGTCACGAACATGCACGCCCAGACATAGGCGTTGCGCAGATCCATCCAGATCAGCAGCGCCAGCGTCAGGCTGGTCAGGATCATCAGCCCGCCCATCGTCGGCGTGCCGCGCTTGGCGAGGTGGCTCTGCGGCCCGTCGGTACGGATCGGCTGGCCCTTGCCCTGGCGCAGCCGCAGCCAGCCGATGAACTTCGGCCCGATCAGCAGCCCCAGCAGCAGCGCGGTCGCCACCGCCCCGCCGGTGCGGAACGACAGATACCGGAAGAGGTTGAGGACGCCGGGGAAGCCCAGCTGCTCCGCGATCAGATAGAGCATGATTGCCTTTCCGCCAGCGCCGCGACGATCGTCGCCAGCCGCACGCCGTTCGACCCTTTGATGAGAACCGCATCGCCCGGGGCGAGCATCGAGTCGAGCGCTGCCTTCGCAGCTGCGGCATCGGCCACATGGACGAAATCCAGCCGCCCCTCAAGCGCGGCCGCCAGCGGCGCCATCGCTTCGCCCACCAATATGGCACGGCTCACCCCGGCATCCGCGATCGGATCGGCGAGTTCGGCGTGGAGCGCATCCGAATGCACGCCCAGTTCGCGCATCTCGCCGAGCACGGCAAGTTTGCGGCCCGGTTCGGCGGCAAGCACCTTCAGCGTCGCGCGCATCGAGCTCGGGTTGGCGTTGTAGCTTTCGTCGATCACCAGCGCGGTGCCGTCGCCCACCGGCACGGTCATCCGCGCGCCGCGTCCGGCGAGCCCCCCGAGTTCGGCGAGCGCGAGGCCCGCGACCTCGAGGTCGCCCCCCACCGCATCGACCGCGGCGAGGATCGCCATCGCGTTCGACACCCAATGCTCGCCCGGCTGGGAGATGGTGAAGCTGAGCTCACGATCGCCAAAGCGCGCCATCACGAAGGTGCCGCCGCTGCGCGCGCGCATCGTCTCGACCGCGCGATAGTCGGCGCCCTCGCCCAGGCCGAAGGTGACGATCCGCGTCGCATAGGGCCGCGCGGCGTCGAGCAGCCGGTCGCGATAAGGGCTGTCATAGGGCACGATCGCGGTGCCGCCCGCGCCTAGCCCCTGGAAGATCTCGCCCTTGGCATCGGCAATGGCCTCGACGCTGTCGAAGAAGCCGAGATGCGCCGGCGCGATCGCGGTGACGATGGCGACGTGCGGCCGCACCAGCCGGGTCAGCTGCGCGAGCTCGCCGGCATGGTTCATGCCTATCTCGAACACGCCGTAGCGGGTGCTCTGCGGCATGCGGGCGAGGCTCAGCGGCACGCCGGTATGGTTGTTGTAGCTCTTCACCGAGCGGTGCGCGCAGCCGGGATCGATCCGGTCGAGCGCGGCGAACAGCGCCTCCTTGGTGCCGGTCTTGCCGACCGATCCGGTGACGCCGACGATCTTCGCCGAGGAGCGCTTGCGAGAAGCAGCACCAAGCGCGTTCAGCGCGGCAGTGGTGTCGGCGACGCGTACGCTGGGATGGTCGGTGGGGTCGGACACAACCGCGCCCGCCGCGCCCTGCGCGAAGGCCTGGTCGAGGAAGCGATGTCCATCGGTGCTCTCGCCTTTCAGCGCGAGGAACAGGTCGCCCGGGCCGACTTCACGAGAGTCGAAGGCGACGCCGGATACGGTGAAGTCGGCGGATGCGGTGCCATTCGTGGCAGCGGCGATCTCGTCGGAGGTCCAGAGCGTCGAGGTCACGCCGCGCACTCCCGCGCCACGGCGACATCGTCGAACGGCAGCACCATCTCGCCGACGATCTGGCCCTGCTCATGTCCCTTGCCGGCGATCAGCACGATGTCGTGCGGCTCGGCCATGGCAATCGCCGCGGCGATGGCCGCGCGGCGGTCGCCGATCTCGGTCGCCTCGGGTGCGCCCTTGAGGATCGCGCGGCGGATCTCGGCTGGGTCCTCGGTGCGCGGGTTGTCGTCGGTGACGATCGCCACGTCCGCGCCCGAAGCCGCCACCTGCCCCATCAGCTCGCGCTTGCCCGGATCACGGTCGCCGCCGGCGCCGAACACGAGGATCAGCCGCCCGTCGGTATGCGGCTTCAGCGCCGCGATCGCCGCTTCCAGCGCATCGGGCGTATGGGCATAGTCGACATAGACCGGCGCCCCATTGGCGGCGATCACCGCGCGCTCCAGCCGGCCGCGCACCGGCTGCAGGCGCGCGCAGTTGGCGAGCGTATCGCCAACGTCGCCGCCCGTCGCGATTACCAGCCCCGCCGCGGTCAGCGCATTCGCCGCCTGGTACGCGCCGATCAGCGGCAGCCGCACGGTGTGGAGCTTGCCCTCCGCCTCGATTTCCAGCGTCTGGCCGAGCAGCGAGGGCGTGCGGCCGACCAGCCGCAGCGTCTTGCCATGCTCGCCCACCGTGATGAGTCGGTTGCCGCGCATGCGCGCCAAATCCTCGACCTGCGGCGCGTGCGGGTCGTCCGCGCACACAACCGCGGTGCCGTCCTCGGCCAGCACTTCGGCGAAGAGCCGCATCTTGGCGGTGAAATAGGTCGCCATGTCGCCGTGATAATCGAGATGGTCGCGACTCAGGTTGGTGAACGCCGCCGCGCGCACGGGCAGCCCCTCCGTGCGATATTGCGACAGCCCGTGCGACGAGGCCTCGAACGCGACATGGGTCACGCCTTCGCGCGCCAGCCCGGCAACGTTCGACAGGAACGTCACGATGTCGGGCGTGGTAAGGCCGGTGGAGACGCGCTCGTCCGCCGTGGTCACCCCCAGCGTGCCGATCGAGGCGGCGTGGAAGCCCGCCATCCGCCAGAGCTGGCGGGTCATTTCGACCGTGGAAGTCTTGCCGTTGGTCCCGGTCACCGCCGCAGTGACGGCCGGGAACGGCGCGAAGAACTGCGCGGCAAGGTTCGCGAAGCGCTGGCGCGGATTGGCGTCGGCGATGTGCACCGCGCCTGCCACCTTCGCCTCGGGCCGTGCCACCACGGCGATGGCACCGGCCTGCACGGCGGCCTCGATATAATCCTCGCCGTTCACCCGCGCGCCTTCGAACGCGCCGAAGATCGTGCCCGGCGCCACCTTGCGGTGATCGATCGCGAATCCGGTGACGACCGCGTCGTCCGCGGTGCCCAGAAGTTGACCCAGTTTCATTCGGCGGTTGCTTTCGGCTCCGGGGAGCGATCGACCAGCGGCAGCAGCTCGCTTTCGTCGATGTCCTTGGCATTGTCGGGCGCGATGCCCAGGATGGCGCCCGTCCGCGCGATCACGCGCGAGACGACCGGCGCGATGGTCCAGGCCGCGGTGGTGCGCGGCGTGTTGGCATTGGCCTTGGGTGAGTCGAGCATGGCGACCACCACATAGCGCGGTGCGTCGACGGGGAAAGTCGCCGCGAAGGTGGAGACGTTGCGGTGATGGTCGTAGCCGCCCTCGCTCGCCGCCTCGGCGGTGCCGGTCTTGCCCGCGACGCGGTAGCCCGGCGCCTCGCCCTTGCGACCGGTGCCCTTGAGCACGATCAGCCGCAGCAGCTGGCGCATCCGGTAGCTGGTGGATTCCTGGAGCACCCGCTTGCCCTGCGCGGGATGCTCGGCGTCGACCTTCATCAGCGTCGCGGGATGCCAGATGCCGCCATTGACGATCGACGCATAGGCGGCGGCGAGGTGCAGCGGCGTCACCGCGATGCCATGGCCATAGGCGGTGGTCATCACCGTGATCCGCCCCCAGTTGGCCGGCCAGAGCGGGCGCACCGCGCCGATCTCGATGCTTGGCCGCTGGTCGAAGCCGAAGCGGCGGAACATGTCCTGCATCTTCTCCGCGCCCAGCTCATCGGCGATCCGCGCCGTCGCGATGTTGGACGAATAGATCAGCGTCTCGGGGATGTTGAGCCAGCGGAACTGCTCGTCGCCGCGATCGTCATGGATGGTGAAACGGCCCACCTTCATCGGCGCGGTCGCATCGAAGCGCCGCGACATCGAGGTGATCGTGCCGGAGTCAATCGCGGCTGCCACCGCGATGGGCTTGAAGGTGGAGCCGAGCTCGTAGACGCTCTGCGTCACGTTGTTGCGCGGGGGCGGGCCGCCCAGCTGGTTGGGGTTGAAGCTCGGCAGCGAGGCCATGGCGACGACCTCGCCGGTATGCACGTCGAGCACCACCGCCGCGGCCCCGCGCGCCTGCAGGTCCGTCATCGCGCGACCCAGTTCGCTTTCCAGCGCGGCCTGGACGCGGGCGTCGAGCGACAGCGTCACCGGCTTGCCACGCTGTGCGGGGTCGGTCAGTCGCGCCTCCAGCACCTTCTCCATGCCGGTGACGCCGTGACCCTTGTCGTCGAGATAGCCGAGCACATGCGCCGCCATGTCGGACTGCGGATAGAGCCGGTCGGTCTCGCGCTGGAACTCGATCGCCGGTTCGCCCAGCGCGTTCACCTGGTTGACCAGCTCCGGCAGCGCGCGGCGCTTGAGGAAGGCGAAGCCGCCGCCAGCCTTGAGCAGTGCATAATATTGCGATTCGCTGCGTTCGGGCATCAGCTCGGCGAGCTTCTGCGCCAGCGCGGCCTTGTCGCCGATCACCTGATTGGGGTGGATCGCGATCGTCCAGGCATCGATGCTGCGCGCGAGCGGCGTGCCGTTGCGATCGACGATGTCGCCCCGTGCCGGCACCAGCGCGTTGGACAGGTCGCGCGGGCTGGCGGGGCCCGCCGACAACGCCAGAAAGGCGAGCTTGACCAGGATCGCCAGCACGCCCGCGCCGAACAGGATCGAGAGGATCATCAGGCGCAACTGCGCCACCGCGACGAGCGCCTCGCGCCCCCCGCCCGAACCCCGCGAACGCGCGGGAGGGGCGACGACGACGATCATCGCTGCGCCGTTTGCTCGCGCTTCGCCACCCGGCGCAGGTCGCTGATCGTCGCGGCACTGAGCAGCGGGCGATCGGGCTGGGCCAGTCGGGCCTTGTCGATCTTGCGGATCAGCCGGTCGAGGTCCTGCGCGGGCTTGGTATCGGACTGCGCCACGCGGACCACGGTCGACTTGACGGGTGCAGCCTTGACCGGCGCGGCCGAAGCCATCGCCACCGGCTTCGCCGCGACGGGCTTGGCCGGCGCAACCGCAGCCGTCGCCACCGGCTTGGCCGCCGGGGTCGCGACGGGCGAAGTCGCGACTGCCGCGGTCTCCACCGGGCGCTGCCCGGTCGGGATCACGAGCGCGGCGGTTTCCACCTTGGCGGTGCCCGGCGCGGCCGCTGCCGGCTGCTGGTCGAGCGCGGCCAGCCCGCTGGCGCTGGCGAGATACTGCTGCGGCTGCGGCGCGTTCATCGCCAGCACGTCGCCGTTCCAGCGCTCGATCTGGGCCATGTTGGCGCGGGTGTCGAATTCGGTCTCCAGGCCACGGATGTCCTTGTGCGCCTGGACGATGGCGGAGTCCATCGCGCGCAGCTTCGCCCGTTCCGCCGCGCCGTGCGACGTCACCATATAGCAGGTCGGCGCAACGATGACGCCGCACAGGAACCAGCCAAGCCCCCTGAAGCCATACATAGCCATCACACCTTATCCTCACCGGACCACGGCGCCGCTTCGGTCCGCCGCGCGGCGCGCAGCGTTGCCGAACGGGCGCGTGGGTTACGCACCAACTCAGCCTCACCAGGGCGCACGGCCTTGGCAGGCGTTTCAAAACTCGGTTCCGCCCGCGGCCCCACCGCCGGACGATGCCGCGAACCCGCCGGCGTGCTGCCGCTGCGTTCGCGGAAGAAGCGCTTGACCAGCCGGTCCTCCAGGCTGTGGAAGGTCACCACCACCAGCCGCCCGCCGGGCTTCAGCACGCGCTCGGCGGCGACCAGCACGTCGGTCAGCTCGTCGAGCTCGCGGTTGATGTGGATGCGCACCGCCTGGAAGGTCCGCGTGGCGGGATCCTTCTTGTCGTGCGGGCGATGGCCGAGCGCACGACGCACCACCGCCGCCAGCTCCGACGTACGCGTCAGCGGCCGCGCCTCGACGATGAACTTGGCCACGCGGCGCCCGCGCGGCTCTTCGCCGAGGTGGAACAGCACGTCGGCGATCTCGCCCTCGTCGGCGCTGTTGAGCCAGTCGGCCGCGCTCATCCCCTCGCCTGCCATCCGCATGTCGAGCGGCCCGTCCTGCTGGAACGAGAAGCCGCGCTCGGCCTGGTCGAGCTGCATCGAGGAGACGCCGATATCGAGCACGACGCCGTCCACCGGCGCCAGGCCGCGTGCCTCCAGCTCTTCGGCCAGACGGCTGAACGGCGCATGGATCAGGGTGAGCTCGCCGTCGCTCTCCGCGACCAGCCGCGCGCCATTGGCGATCGCGGTCGGGTCGCGGTCGAACGCCGCCACCGCCGCGCCCGCACCGAGCATGGCGCGCGTATAGCCGCCGGCGCCGAAGGTGCCGTCGACATGGGTTTCGCCGGGCACAATCGCGAGCGCGTCCAGCACTTCGTCGAGCAGCACGGGGATATGGGGCGCGTCGGTCACATCGCCCCCTTTTGCTGCATCAGGTACAGGCAGATTTCCTTGAGTTCCGGATCGGCGGTCTCGCTCGCGAGCAGTTCGTCGGGCGCCCAGATGTCGAACGTGTCGCCGCTGCCGACGAAGAAGGCCCATTTCTGGATCTTCGCCTTGGCGCGGAAGAAGGGCGGCAGCACGAACCGGCCGCTGTCGTCGTACGGCGCCTTTTCGACCATGCCGAAGGCGCGGCGCTTGGGACGCACGCTGGGCTGCTCGCCACGATCGAGCGCCTGCTGGTCCAGCTTGTCGATGCGTTCGTACTTGGTCCGCGACCAGCCGGTATCGTGCGCGGAGAGGCACGGATCCTCCGCATGCACGCCGACGACGATCTGGCGGACGTCCGAATTGCGCTCGGCGGCAGCGCGCAGGTCTGCGGGTATGGCGACGCGACCCTTCTGGTCGACCGCCTGGAGCGCAAATCCTTCGAAGAGCTCCCTGTCTGCCACGCCAAACCCCAAGCCGGGCACGACTCTCCCGCCGCCGGAATCACGCGAAATCGTGCTCCGGCTGGTGCTGTTCGGGAGAAAGGGTTCGTGCCCCCCTTTAGTGTGCCCTTTTAATCACATTATAGGGCGGGAGACAACGGGACAGATGGGGACAGCACGGGAATTTCAACCACTGATCGCCACCCTTGGGCGTTTTTCGCGTAATGATCGCTATTTGTTCTCTATTCTCCCCCGCCGACGCGCGTATCCGTCCGGAAAAATCCCTAATCCACAGAAAGATGCGCAGATGACGGGAACCAACCCGGTCGACGTCAAACGCCCCACATGCGCCCAGCAAGCAACGGAAACTGCGGCATTTTTATCACCGCACCGGGAAGCGCGGAAATTCGGCATCCCAGCCGATCCCGGAAAGTGGGGCGATTTCCCCGGCGATCCCCGCACGGCGACTCCGGTGGGGGCACATCCCCGAAGCTGCCCGAGTCCCGAGGCTTATTTGCCTGCTGCGGAGTCCTGCCGGTGGGCCTGTTCGCGCGCCTGGGCGGCGGCGGCGGGATCGTCGGTGCTCGGCGCGACGCCGAGTTCGGCGAGCGGCTCGTCGCGACTGCGATCGGCGGCGCTGTTGTCGACCCCGGTCAGATTGGCGACGACCGAGGCGTTCGATGCCCCTGCCGCGCTCACCGGCGCCTCACGGTTCGCCTGGGAAAAGACCGCGAACGCCAGCACCATCAGCAGGACCACGGCCGCGAGTCCGGTCATGCCAACGCGGATGCGCTGCATGGCCTGGGCGTGATCCTGGGGCGAGCCTAGTTTCATGACTGTGGCATAAAAGTAACGCGCGCGGGGGCGCTTGTCGAGCGGTGCTGCCGTGCGGGGCTCATGCCGCCGGGGCCAGGAGCCCCTTCGCGGCCAGCCATTCGTCGTTGTACAGCGTCGAGAGGTAGCGGAAGCCGGTGTCGCACAGGATCGTGGCAATGCGCTTGCCCGGCCCCAGCGCCTTGGCGAGCCGCACCGCGCCCGCGACGTTGATGCCCGAGGACAGGCCGAGGCACAGCCCTTCCTCTTTGAGCAGCCGGCGAACCCAGATCATGCCTTCCTCGTCCGAGATGCGGAACTGGGTATCGATCGGCGCGCCTTCCAGGTTGCCGGTGATCCGCCCCTGCCCGATGCCCTCGGCAACCGACGAGCCTTCGCTGCGCAGCTCGCCACAGGCATAATATTCATAGAGCGCCGCGCCATGCGGGTCGCTGAGCGCGATGGTGATGGCCTCGTCCTTGGCCTTCAGCCCCAGGCCGACGCCTGCAATCGTGCCGCCGGTGCCCGCCGCGCAGGTGAAGCCGTCGACGCGGCCGTCCATCTGCGTCCAGATCTCCTCGGCGGTGCCATAGATATGCGCCTTGCGGTTCGCAGTATTGTCGAACTGGTTGGCCCAGATCGCATTGGGCGTCTCCTCGGCGATGCGGCGGCTGGTGTGGACGAAATGGCCGGGGTTCGAATAGGGCGCCGCCGGCACCAGCACCAACTCGGCGCCGAGCGCGCGCAGCGTGTCCATCTTCTCGCGCGACTGGGTCTCGGGCATCACGATGATCGTGCGATAGCCCTTGGCATTGGCGACCAGCGCAAGACCGATGCCCGTGTTCCCCGCCGTCCCCTCGACGATCGTGCCGCCGGGGGCGAGCAGGCCGCGCTCCTCGGCATCGTTGACGATGTAGAGCGCGGCGCGGTCCTTCACCGAGGCGCCGGGATTGGCGAATTCGCACTTGGCGAAGATGTCGCAGCCGGTTTCGTCGCTGGGGCCCTTCAGGCGGACGAGCGGAGTGTTGCCGATCAGCGCGAGCGTGTTCTGGGAAACGTGCATGGGCGCTAGATAGGGGGGCGCCCCCAGGCCACGCAAGCAACGCAATCTATTGCGCGACCCCGGCCTGCTTCAGATGCGGCCCTAGCCGCCCGCCGATCCACAGGAAGAACATCCGGTAATCGGAAGCGAGCGACCAGAGCGGATAGGTGAAGGTCGCCGGGCGGTTGCGCTCGACCCCGAAATGCGCGCCCCAGGCAAAGCCGTAGCCGGCCAGCGGGATGGCGATCAGCCACCAGGCGTTGAGCAGCAGCCCGGCGGCGAGGGCGGCGAAGGTCAGCGCGGTGCCGATATAGTGCAGCCTGCGCGTCGCAGGCTTGGCGTGCTCGCGCAGATAATGGGGCCAGAAGTCCCGGTAGCGGGTGATCGTACGGGCCATGGGGCGAGCATATCTGCTTTCGCCGCGCACCGGAAGGGGCCGGAGCGATGGCGCCCCGGCCCCCCTCGCACTCAGGCGAAACGCACGCGGACCTGGGTCCGCTGGCGCAGCGCCGCACCCAGCATGCCGAAGCCTAGGACCAGCATCGCCCAGCTCGCCGGCTCGGGCACCGCCGAAAGCGACGCGCTGAACCGCGCCGTAGCCTCGTCGTCATTGGCGAAGATCAGCGTGCCCGCGCTGGTCTGGAAGGCCGTGCCGAAGTTGAGGAAGTCGATCGGCAGGTTCGTCGCCGAGTTGATCCCGGTCTTGAGATCATAGCCCAGCAGCCCGGGGTCGCGCACGTCGATCAGATCGTTGCCGAACTGCTCGGCCTCGGTGAAGCCCACCAGCGCGCGCTGCCCGCCGCCGCTGCCCAGCGTCACGCTGAACGCGTTGAACTGGGTCGCGAAGCTGCCCGAGACGCCGTTGATAGTGAAGGACAGCGTCGCCGGTCCCGAATTGTACAGGCTGGGCCGGAAGTCGGGCCGCGGCTGGAACACGGTGTCGGTATCGGTGGCGAGCGACAGGACATAGTCGCTCAGCGTGAAGTCCTGCCCGTTCAGCGTGCCGCTGATCTGCCCGGAAAAGCTGTAGAGGATCGGTGCCGCCTGCGCGGTGCTGCCGGCCATCAATAGGCCGAGCGCCGCCACCATACTTGCCGTGCGCATGTTCTTTCCCCTCATCCTAAGGCCGGCCCTCCATTGCGGAGAGTGCTTTCGCCCAAGGCCATAACTGCGGGAAAGACTCGGAAATCCCTACACTTTTTCTTTGCAGCAACGCCATGCGGTGCGTCAAACGCGGTGAAGCAGGAAGCACATCGTTTGCCCCTCGCACGCGGCCCATGCCCTTCGCAGGATTCCTGCTAGAGGACCGCCCCATGATTCGCCCTACGGCCCTCTCCCTGCCCGCCCTCGCCCTGCTGCTGGCCGCCGCGGCGCCCGGCCTCTACACGCCCGCGCCCGGCAGCGCCGAGCGGCGCGCGATCGTGAAGGTGCTGCACCATGGCGACGACAGCCCCGAAGCGCGCTTCACCTTCGACACCTTCAAGGTATTCCACCGCGGCCCGCGCGCGCTCGCCTATGTCGGCGGCCGGGGCGCGGTCGGCGCCTTCGAGGCGCTGCTCGAGCAGGACGCAAAGGGCCGCTGGCGCGAGGTCTGGGGAGTCAGTGACGGCGGCAGCGACAGCTGCGAGGCCGGCGCGCGCCACTATGCCTGGGCGGTCCGCCTGATCCAGGGCTATGGCCTGGCGCCCGACACGCTGATCCCCGGCCTCACCCGCCTCGCGCGCGACCTTGCGCGCCAGGCGAAGACCGAGCCGGACCTGCAATGCGTCGGCGATCTCGAAGGCGGCCCCGAAGGCCCGGTCGAGCCCGACGCTTGACGCCGTGCCAGCGCGGCCTATCGGTCGGGCATGGCAGAGGCCGTCGGCACTTTCGACCAGATCGTCGCGCTCGCGCCCCGGCACGAAGCCCTGCTGCGCGCACTGCGGGCGCTTGCGTTCGATCTCCACCCGGGTCTCGTCGAAGTGTCCCGCCCCGGTGACCGCGCGGTGAGCTGGGGCTGGGGACCGAAGAAACTGTCCGAGGCCTATGCCTGCGCGCTTCCCTATCGGGACCATGTGAACCTCGCCTTCTATCGCGGCGCCGGACTGCCCGATCCGCACGGCCTGCTCCGCGGCACCGGCAAGGCGATGCGCCATGTTCCGCTCACAGCCCCTGAGCAGGTCGACGCGCCGGCGATCCGCGCGTTGCTGATCGCCGCGCGCGAGGAACGCCGACACGCACTGCGCCTCGACGCCGCGACCGCATGACCGAGCGCAAGCACAGCTTCCCGCCCGTCGTCGCGCCCGACACGCGGCTACTCGTCCTAGGCTCCCTCCCCGGCGAGCGCTCGCTGGCGGCGGCGCGCTATTATGCGCATCCGCAGAACCAGTTCTGGCAGCTGATCTCCCCCGCCGCCGGTCGCGACCTGGTGCCGCTCGCCTATGACGAACGTCTCGACGCACTGCGCGCCGCGCGGATCGGGCTGTGGGACGTCGTCGCCAGCGCGACTCGTCCCGGCAGCACCGACGCCGCGATGCGCGACATCGAAGCGCACGACATCGCCGCGCTTGCCGCCACCCTGCCCGATCTCCGCGCGATCGCGTTCAACGGCGGCACCGCCCAACGTCACGGCCTGCGCCAACTCGGGACAGCGGCCACGCGCTACACCATCCTCGGCTTGCCTTCGTCGAGCCCGCTGCATACCGTGGGCCTCGCGGCGAAAGCGCCAGCCTGGGCCGCACTTTCGGCCTATTCGCAACCGGTTACCTCTGCGAACGCTTAGCAATAGCAGTGCTCTCCGCGACTGTCTCGCAATAGAGTGATAGTCAGTAGCAATACGGAATGGCCGCTCCACAGGGCGAGGCATAGCCCTGTTGCACACCATGCTGAACCGCCGCAGTGCCCTTTTCCGCTCCAGCGGCCCGGCCACCGACACGGCGGAGGACGCCCCCTCCTACCGCTTCCTCGAACTGCTCGCGGTCAGCGCCAGCGACCTGCTCCAGGCCGAGGACCTTGCCCCCGCACTCGATCGCATCTTCGGACTGATCCGCAGCGAGGTCGAACTCGACGTATTCTTCCACTATGCCTTCGACGGCAACGGCCTGGATCTCGATGCATGGGCGGGCATCACCCCGGAGCAGGTGGTCGACTGGAGCCACGTCCCGATCGGCATCGCGATCTGCGGCGGGGTGGCGGAAAGCCTGACGCCGATGATCGCCCGCGACATCCAGCAATCGGACGATCCGCGGCTCTCCTACGCACGCGGCATGGGGCTAGACGCCTGCTTCTGCACGCCGCTGCTCCACAACAACGTGCTGCTCGGCACGCTCGCCTTCGGGCGACGCGGGCGCGCCACCTTCACCGATGCCGAGATCCAGTTCCTCCAGACGCTGGCAAGCTATGTCACGCTCGCCAAGCACCGCATCGGCGTCGACCAGGAACTGCGCGCGCGGCTGCAGGAGCGCGACCGGATGCTGGCGGAGCGGGTGACGATCGAGCGCCAGATGCTCGAGCTCACCCGCGCCAGCGCGCTCGGCTCGATCGCGGCGACGGTGGCACACGAGCTCAACCAGCCGCTCTCCGCCGCCGCCAACTATATGGCCGCGCTGCGCCTGTCGCCGGTAAGTGACGAGCGCACCCGCGACCTGACCGGCGCCGCCGAACAGCAGCTCCAGCGCGCCGGCGAGATCATCCGCCGCATCCGCCGGATGGTGCGCCAGAACGATCTGGTACTCGAAAACCGCTCGGTGACCGGGTGCATCGAGGAGGCGCTCAACCTCGTCCGCGCCGCCGCGCCGCTGCTGATGCCGCCGGTGACCATCCATGTCGCGGCCGAGGCGAATTGCGCGCGGTTCGACAATGTCCAGATCGTCCAGGTGCTCGCCAACCTGCTGCGCAACGCCGGCGAGGCTTGCCACCATCACGCGGATGCAGCCATCCGCGTCACCGCCGAGCGACAGGATCCGGAGGAAGTCACCATCCGGGTGATCGACAACGGCCCCGGCGTGCCGGCCGAGCAGCGCCATCTGCTGTTTCAGCCCGGCCTAGGCAAGGGCAGCAGCGACTCCGGCGGCGGGCTGGGCCTGGGCCTCGCCATCTCGCACCACCTGATCGAGGGCCATGGCGGCCGGATCTGGGCGGAGGAAACCCCGGGCGGCGGCGCGACCTTCGCCTTCACCATCCCGGCCGCACGCGAAGCAGACGCCGGCGCCTGAGCCGTCTGCGGCAACCGCGACGCCAAACCCCTTGCCGCAGGCGACGCCCGGATGGTAGCGCTATCGCAGATAGCAGCACGAGCTGCACCATCAGGACGAGAGGATAGGCTGTTGCGTCTTTCGCTGAAATTTTCGACGGCTGCGGCCGCCATTGCGCTGCTTGCCGGCTGCTCGGGCGGCAACACGGCAAAGAACGAGACCGCGGCGAACGCCGCCGCCCCGGCCAATGCGTCGGACGAGGCGCGCAGCCCGGACGGCAAGCGCTATCTCGCCCAGCCGCTGGTGAAGGACCTCTATTTCGCCGACCCGTCCGCGCACGTCTTCAACGGCAAGATCTATATCTATCCCAGCCATGACGTCGACATGGGCATCCCCGACGACGATCTCGGCAGCCAGTACGCGATGCACGACTATCAGGTGCTGAGCATGGATCGCCCGGGCGGCCCGGTGACGGTGAATCCGGTCGCGCTCGACCTCAAGCAGGTCCCATGGGCCTCCGAAAAGGCCTGGGCGCCCGACGCGGCGTTCAAGAACGGCACCTATTATCTCTATTTCCCCGCCAAGGATAAGCAGGGCGTGTTCCGCATCGGCGTCGCCACGTCCAAGTCGCCGGTCGGCCCGTTCAAGGCCGAGCCGCAGCCGATCCAGGGCAGCTATTCGATGGACCCGGCCGTCTTCACCGACGACGACGGCCAGAGCTATCTCTATCTCGGCGGCATCTGGGGCGGCCAGCTCCAGCGCTGGGCGACGGGCAAGTACGATCCCAAGGCCGGCGACACCGACCTCAAGAAGGACGACCAGCCCGCGCTTTCCGGCAAGGTCGCCCGCCTCGCGCCCGACATGAAGAGCCTCGCCGAGCCGCTCCGCGACGCGGTGATCCTCGACGAGAAGGGCAAGCCCGTGCTCGGCGGCGACCATGACCGCCGCTTCTTCGAGGCCGCCTGGATGTTCAAGCGCGGCGGCAAATATTACTATATGTACTCGACCGGGGACACGCACTTCCTCGCCTACGCTGTGGGCACGAGCCCCTATGGCCCGTTCAAGTATACCGGCCGCATCCTCGAGCCGGTGCAGGGCTGGACCAGCCATGGCTCGGTGTTCGAGTTCCAGGGCAAATGGTATCTGGCGTACCACGACACCCAGCTGACCAATAAGAACCACCTCCGCTCGGCCAAGATCACCGAGCTGACCTTCCGCCCGGACGGCACGATCGAGACGCTGAAGCCGTTCAACGACTGAGGCGAGGCGCGCTGCCGGTTCTTCCGGGGACCGGCAGCGGCCGACGTCCGCTTATGAAGAATGCGTTGCTGATTTATTGAGAGGAGCAACGCCTTGCGCGCGATAGTAGCCAATAGACAGCGGCTCCGGCGGAAGTTGGTGCGAAGCAGCTAGGCAGATCTCGCCCAATTCCACTGGTTCAGCATCACAATCATGGAATCCGAAACGGCGGAGCATAGAGCCCGTAGAGACGATGAAGAAGATGTTCACGCAGCGACATGTCCCAACTGCGCGCACGCCGCGGCTTAATCCAGACCACCGCGCCGCGATACGGCACTTCGAAACCGACCTTCAGATAGGCGGCGGCACGATGCCGAGGCGGCGTTGCGACGCACCAGTGCTCCTGTCGATGTCCCATGAGACCAAGGCACGGGCAGCAAGCACGGTCAGCGGCGGGTCGTGAGCTTCCATGTCGTCGCATAATTGAGCAGTAGCGGCAGAGCTGGCGTTGCAATGAACTAGGCCGGCCCGATGTAGCGGAACGTCAGCGGCAGATCTGAGCGATTGGTGACGGTGAAGCGATGCCAGGACTCATGCGCGTCGTTGCCCTCGCTATAGTCGATGCAAACCCGCAACCTCCGTCGCCACTGCGCTGTCAGGAATGTGTAGAATCCCGTGAGGCCGCCGATTAAATCAACCCAGCCGCCCGCCTCCTTAACGGTTGCGGCGATCGTGGCCCAGCTCATCCCCAGAAGTATCCGGCGGCCTGCAGGGCGAAGCCGAGCAGGATGAGGACCAGACCGCCATAGGTGACGCGCAGTGACATACGCGCCGTCTTCTCGTCGCTCTCGACCGTGGCCGCCATCATCCGCGCGACCGTGCCGACATGATCGGCGAGACCGTTGATTCCGTCCTTCACATCATTGAGACTGCGTTCTGCCGCGTCATGGTCGAAGGTCCCGGCGCTGGGAAGGAACTGTCCTTCGTCGCGGTAATACTCCCGGCAATCGCCCGAAACCGACTTTAAGAAGCACTCCATTCCGACCGCGCCATCGACCACCTCATTCAGCGCTGACAGACGGTCCGACGCGTCGATCCGCAATTTCCGTTGGACCCGAACGAGATCGGCGCCGAGCATGGTTACACCAACGAGATCGAGCACTAAGCCGCCCACGCTGAGCGCGATCATTCTGCAGACTTTCCGGCGAACCAACTGATGAGGCGATGTGGGCCTGCTCGCCAGATGGGATTGCCCGACTGAACCTTATCGACCCATATGCGGAACCGCTGATGGATATTCATGAAGCCCCCTTAGAAGGCACAATAGCAGGTCACACTAGGTCTGCTACTGGCCGACACCGGACGAAGCGCATGGCGCCCCTCACCCCCCGAACATCCCCCGCAGCAGCGTTAGCCCCAGCTTGTCGCGCCGCACCAGCGCGGCGTCGATCAGCGCGATCCGCGAGTTGCAGATCGCGAGCTGCGGCCCCTCGCGCTGCAGCGCCTGGTCGAACGCCGCGCGGTCTAGCCGGGCGCGGGCCATCGCATCCTCCAGCAGGGCCGGGGAAATGGTGTAGCGGCCGGTGTCCTTCACATCGTCGGCCGGCGGCATGCCGGTGCGGATCGCGCGGGCGAGCAGGCCGTAGCGCCGGTCGTGCAGATCGCTCGGCCCCGCACCGCTGTTGCCGCCGTCGATAAGGGCCACGCATTCCTCGGGCGCGGCGCGCTCGGCCCAGCGGAGGCGGGCCTCGTAATAGGCCGCATAGTCGAGCACCAGTTTCTCGTCGCCGTCGCGCAGCGCGCGCGTCATCAGCTTCGACAGGATACCGCCGACCCTTTCCACCAGCGTCTCGAACGCCAGATGCGGATCGCTGCCGCGCTGCGCCCGGGCGGTGTTCCATTCCCGCTTCAGCCGTGCGTAGAGCGCCGGATTGGCCGTCTGTAGTTCGACCACGGACAGCTCGCCATTGGTGAACCTGTTGAGCAGTTCCTCCAAGTCGTGATCAACGTCGACCAGATTAGGCATCGGCGGAACCACCGGTGCGTGGGCCGCTGAGCGTACGGCCCTATCTACCAAGTCCTGGTAGCGCTGGCGGCTGTCGTCCTCGCCTTGCCGCAACAGCATCGCGCCGAAGAAGAGCAGCAACGGCAGAAGCGAAGCCAGGCCGCGCAGGTTGAACGCGCGCGTCCGCTCGATCGGCTTGTCCAGTTCATTGTTGCACCGCCCACGATACCATTCGCCGAACGGATAGGCCGCCGCCCGCAGGCGCTGGCTGCGCTCGACCCACCAGTCGTGCGACGCTTCGTCGAGCCCGTTCACGATCGTCGGATGATAGGTCTGGCAATATGCGAGAATGTATTCGACCCGGGGGCCTGCCCTCCAGGCATCGATCCAGCCGCGTACGCCCGTCGGCGGCGGCTGCCGCAGCCGGCGCAGATATTGGTACATGCGACGGTTCTGGAGGCGCAGCTCGACCTCGAAGACCCGATCCCTGGAGCGCTGGAGGATCCAGTTGACCACCGGCGATCGGTGCAGTTCGGCATCGGCGCTGTCCCAGCGAAAATAGGCGATCGCCGGATCGATCAACGGGTCGCTGCGCGGGGTCCCCTGGGCGATGGTATCGGCGAAGAAGCCCTCGACATTGTCGGCATGCGCCAGGTTCTGCATCGCGGGGTCGGCGAGAATGTGCTCGACCAGCGCCGTCATCTCCTCCTGCGATATGCGGCGGCTGCGGTCGAACACCATCGCATGCAGCGCGTGCAGCGCCTCGAAATCGGCCTGCTCGCGCAGGTCCGGCGCAACGTCGGGCGCAGCAACATCGGGCGCCCGCGCCGCGGCGACCGGCTCGGGCGCGGCGGCATCCGCCACCGGCGCAGGGCTGTCGCCCGCGTCCGTGCGGACATCCGCGTCCACGGTCACGACCAAATCGGTTTTGCCTTCCTCGGGGGCTTCCGCCTGCGCCTGCTGCTCCGCCAGGTACATCGCCCAGTCGCGAGCGTGGCGCAGCGCGGCGAAGCCTTCGGGGTCCGTCTCCGGATCCATCGCCTTGAGCAGCCGCGCATAGGCCTTGCGAATCGCCCGGGTATCGTCGGTCGGGTCGATACCCAGCGTTCCCCACGGGCCCATCACAGGTAGCGCTCGCCTTCGATGGCATCCAGCTGCTCGGTCACCATCGCCATCGCCTCGGCGATCGCGCGGGGATCCTGGCTGGCGAGCACGCCTTCGAAATGTGCGAGCAGCTGCCCGGCCAGCGCCCGTCGCTCGCCGACGAAGGATTCGAAGCAGCGCTCGGCGCGGGCGATCAGCGCCTGATTGAGAGCCTGGTCGCGCGGGTGGATCTTGAGCGCGGCCAGCGCGGCGCGGCGTTCCTCCGCCTCGGCCGGATCCAATCCCTCGCCGTCGTTGATGACGACCAGCCGCTTCTCGCCGGTGGCGGGCACGGTCACGTCCACTTCGAGCAGCCCGCTCACGTCGTACGTGAAACGGCAGTCGATCGCGATCTCGCCGGCGGCGCGCGGCGGCACCGCGATCTCGACGCTGCCGAGCTGGATATTCGCCGCGACGGTGCGTGCCTCTCCCTGGTAGATGCCGAACTCCACCTTCTTCTGCTGCGCATGCGCGGTGACGAAGCGGTGGACGCGGCTAGCGGGCAGCACGGTATTGCGCTCGAGGATCGGCTGGAACAACCCGCCATGCGCAGTGCCGCTGGCATCGCGCGCCATCACGTCGACGCCGAGGCTGAACGGGCAGACGTCGGTCAGCCGGATCTCGTCCAGATCCGCCTTGCGCTCGCGTAGGCCGGCCTGCACCGCCGCGCCCAGCGCGATGGCGTGGTCGGGATGGACGGTGGCGTTGGGGAAGCGTGCGAACATCCGCGTCACCGCCTTGCGGACGATCGGCATTCGCGTGGCGCCGCCGACGAGCACGATCTCGCGCAGCGTGTCGGCGCGCAGCTTGCTGTCGCGCATCGCCCGCAGCACCGGTTCACGCAGCCGATCGAGCAGCGGCGCGGCGGCCGCTTCGAACTGCTCGGCGGTGATGGTGGTCGACAGCAGCTCGTCCTGCCAGACGATGTCGAAGGTCGCGGCTTCGGCCTCGCTCAGCGCGCGGCGGGTGCGCTCGGCGGCGGCGCGCGCCTGTTCGCGCAGCTTGGGCTGGCCGGGTCCCAGCGGCAGGCGCAGCCGCTCCTTGGCGATGCCGACGATGACTTCGTTGAAATCCTCGCCGCCCAGCCGGTTGTCGCCGGCCGAGGCACGCACCTCGATCACCCCATCGAAGATCTCGACGATCGAGACGTCGAAGGTGCCGCCGCCCAGATCGAAGACCAGGAAGGGATCGCGGTCCTCGCGGTCGGCGATGCCATAGGCGAGCGCGGCGGCGGTGGGCTCGTTGACCAGCCGCTCGACCTTGAGCCCGGCCAGTTCGCCCGCGCGGCGCGTCGCCTTGCGCTGGCGGTCGCTGAAATAGGCCGGCACGGTGATCACCGCGCTGGTCACTTCCTCGCCGCAATGGCGCTCGGCATCGGCCTTGAGGCTCTTCAGCACCAGCGCCGAGACTTCCTCGGCAGTGAACGACGTGCCGCCGAGCTGGATCGGCTTCTGCGTGCCGATCAGCCGCTTGAACGCGGTGGCGGTGCGATCCGGATGCACCGGCTGGCGATCGCGCGCCGCGCGGCCGACGAGCACCTCGCCGGTGTCGGTCAGGCTCACCGCCGAGGGCGTCAGAAACTCGCCCAGGCTGTTCGGAATCAGCTCGGGCCCGCCATCCCCCCAGCGCGCGATTGCGCTGTTGGTCGTGCCAAGATCGATACCTACAATCACGAAATCCCCCGCGTACGCCCCACGAACGAACATATTCTAGAGCGATTTCCGGGCAAGAACCGAAATCTGGCGCCGCTATCTCGACAAGCAGGTTAACCGCGTCGGCGCCACGCGTGCCCTTCCCCGCGGCGGGCCGACGGCCTCGCCCGCCGTGCCGGAACCTCGATAAATTAACTACGAAATCAGGTACATGGAGCAAATCTCCCTAGCGTACATGCCCGGAAGATGTCCGAAAGCCCCCAGTTACCCGCCGCGCCTATCCCCCGCCGACAGGGCGATGTTCAGGGTCGTTGCCCCCCAAACCAACTGCAAAGGGGTCGCACCTCCCATGAAAATGCTCCATCTGATGCTCGGCGGATCGCTCGCCGTGCTCGCCACGCCCGCCTTCGCCGGCACCGCGCCTGCCAACGCTGACAAGGCCCCGGCCGCCAAGCCCGCCGAACAGCAGGCGCCCGCCGCCGCGCCCAAGAAGGAAAGCTTCTCGACCGGCGTCGCCAAGGCCCGCGACCTGCTCGACAGCGCGATCTCGACCAGCTCGCTCGACGAAGACGATGTGCTCAAGCTCTCCCCGCTCTCGGTCTCCGACCTGCTGCGCGACCTGCCTGGCGTGCGCTCGGATGCCTCGCAGGGCGAGGGCTATGGCAACATCTCGATCCGCGGCCTGCCTATCGCCTCGACCGGCAGCAAGTTCGTCCAGCTGCAGGAAGACGGCCTGCCCGTGCTCGAATTCGGCGACATCGCCTTCGCCAGCGCCGATACGTTCATTCGTTTCGATGCGGCAGTGGGCGAAGTTCAGGCGATCCGCGGCGGCTCCGCCTCCACCTTCGCGTCCAACTCGCCGGGCGGCGTGATCAACTTCCTGTCGAAGACCGGCCTCAACGCCGGCGGCACCGTGCAGACCACGCTGGGCCTCGACAACCGCTCCTACCGGCTCGACTTCGATTATGGCGCGCCCATCTCGGACACGCTGCGCTTCAACGTCGGCGGCTTTTACCGCCGCGGCCAGGGCCCGCGCAGCATCGGCTATGACGGCCAGGACGGCGGCCAGATCAAGGTCAACGTCACCAAGACCTTCACCGGCGGCTATGTCCGCTTCTACGGCAAGTATCTGAACGACCGCACGCCGACCTACGGCTTCGTGCCGATGCAGGTCACCGGCACCGACGCGAACCCGTCCTACGCCAGCATCCCCGGCTTCGACATGAAGCGCGACACGCTGCTCAGCCGCAACTTCAACACCATCGTCGGCCTCGACGAGAAGAACGCGCTGAGCACCCAGAATGTGCGCGACGGCCAGCATCCGATCGTCAAGTCGGCCGGCGTCGAGGCGCAGTTCACCCTGGGCGGCTGGTCGATCACCGATCGCTTCCGCTATTCGGGGATCAGCGGCAGCATCGTCAGCCCCGAATTCATCCAGTACGCGCCGGCCCCGGCGGTGATGGGCCGCGTCGGCGGCTTCGGCGGCACGCTCACCTATGCCACCGGCCCCAATGCCGGCAAGGCGATCGCCAACCCGGCGACGCTCAACGGCAACGGCCTGCTCGCCGCCGCCACCTATGCCAGCAACAAGTTCAACAGCCTGGATGACGTGACCAACGACATCCGCGCGACGCGCTCGTGGAAGCTCGGCGAAGGCGAACTCACTGCCACCGGCGGCTTCTACAAGTCGCGCCAGAATATCGACATGACCTTCCTTTGGAGCTCGGTGATCGAGGACGTGGTCGGCGGCGGCAACGCCGCGCTGATCGACGTGCGGGCAGCCAATGGCCTGCAGATCACCCAGAACGGCTTCTACGGTTATGGCGCAGCGCTGCTCGGCGGCTGCTGCCGGCAGACGACCAACGCCAAGTACGATGTCAACGCGCCCTATGGCTCAGTCAACTACCGGATCGGCAAGCTCGCAATCGGCGGCAGCCTGCGCTACGACATGGGCCGCGCCCAGGGCACCTTCGCCGAAGCCCATGGCTTCTCGTCCTACGACATCAACGGCGACGGCACACTGTCCGATGCCGAGAAGCGCACCTCGCGCCTCAACCTCACCACGCCGGGGCTGATCGACTACAAGTACAATACGCTGTCCTACTCGCTCAGCGCCAACTACCGCGTCGCGCCGACCTTCTCGCTGTTCGGCCGGTTCAGCCGCGGCGGCCGTGCCAATGCCGATCGCATCGTCTCGTCGCGCTATATCGACTTCGCCACCGGCGGCCTGCGCCTGCCCAACGCCGCGGTCGACCACGTCACCCAGGCCGAGGGCGGGTTCAAGTACCGCACCGCCTCGACCATGCTGAACCTCACCGCCTTCTATGCGGAATCGCAGGACACCAACCTCGATCCGCGCAACGGCCAGCCGATCGACCGGCTGTACCGCGCCAAGGGCGTCGAGTTCGAGGGCGGCTACAATCGCGGCATCTTCGGGATCACGGCAGGCGCCACCTACACCAGCGCCAAGATCGCCCGGGACGGCGTGACCCCGAAGCTGGTCGGCAACACCCCGCACAACCAGGCACGGCTGATCTACGAGGTCACCCCGCAGATCAACGTCAACCGCTTCACGCTGGGCGCGGTGTTCATCGGCACCACCGGCAGCTACGCAACCGACGAGAACAGCCTGCGCATCCCGGCGTTCACGACGACCAACGCCTTCGTGCAGGTCCGCCCGACCGACCGGCTGCTGCTCTCGGTCAACGCCAACAACCTGTTCAACACCACCGCGATCACCGGCGTGCTGGACAGCACCATCCCGGCCGGCGGCATTGTCCAGGGCCGCACCCTGGCCGGGCGGACGGTGTTCGCCAGCGCCCGCCTCAACTTCTGAGCGGCGCAACGCCAGACAAGCGGATCGGGTGCACGCCCGATCACAAGGGCCGGGAGCGATCCCGGCCCTTTTTCGTGGCGCACACCCCCGCCTCGCCTCGCTTGCTACAGCTGCAACGCGCGCGAAGTCGCTTTGCAACGCAGCCGGCCCAGTGTGCGCGGCCGGCGCCGCATCCCGCGGCCGCACCTGCATTGGACGTTGCCATGTTTTTCAAGTTCGCGACGAGCACCAACGGATAGCGAGCTATGCGCGCAAGCTGGTGCAAGCCCCGCCGGCCGACAAGGAGCTGAACGGCTCCTGCTGGACCGCTGCCTATGCGGCGATGCGGCGGGCCGGTGCGATCACCCGGGAGCAAGAACAAAAAATGGTCGAGGCCTCTTCGGGCGGCAGTCTCGCCGTCCTCGGCTCCAACCAATTGCGGATCGCCAGCAGGGCCGATTTCTTGGCTATCTCCGCCGGGAAGATCATCGCATTCGTGCGTCCACGCGCGCCGGGCACGCTCCCCAAGCTCTCCCACGTCGCCATATCGATGGGGGCGGGCACCATTGCCGGCACGAACAACGCCATCGTCGGCGGCCCCTACAATTGGGGCATCACCGATCTGAACGCGATTCTGTTCGAGGACGGGCAAGCGCAGATCGCCGACATCGGCGGCCGGAGGGAGGCGTATACGGTGTACCTCATCACGTTCGAGCCGATCAAACACCCGCAGTGCGTCATCATGTGAACGCCGGGTCCACGACGACCGAAGCGCGGAACAAGTCCGCCCGATTGCTTGACGCAGCCGCGCCGACGCCATGCGCGGCGAGCGGAAAGGCACGGCGATCGCGCCCAGCGACCGCCGCCGTGCCGGTACCCGAGGCGTTCGTGCTCCCCGTCGAAGTCGCCCCCAAGATCGAGGTTCCACCCACTATCCCATTGTTCCGAACACCATCAGGGTTGCCCCGCCTTGCTCAGCGCACTGGCCGTGGCCGGCTGCCCGCGCCTGGCACAGGCGAACGGCCTTGGTCGCCGTTCCATCTTCACCTATGTCCGGTAAACGTCAGTCGATGAGGGTGCCCCATGCTCCGAGCATTTCCTCCCCTGCTGTTGTTCGGCGCATGCTGGGCCGCGAGCGGCGAGGGCTCGGCGCGCCGGCCGCCTGTCGCCGGCCTGCCCGACGGGGCCGCTTCAACGCGGGCAACGCCAGCCCCGGCCGCATCATCGATAGCGGGTGTCGCCGATTGCGATGCCGGCGCGCCGGAAAGCCAGTGCCAGATCGTCGGCAAGTGGCGGGTGATCAAGGTGTACAATCCCGGCAACAAGGACCAGATCGAGGACGACATGGGCATGGTCGGATCGAGCTTCACCGTCCTGGGGAACAGCGACGCCTCGGGCGCGATCCGCTGGGACGGGCCCGACAACGGCCAGTTCGATCATAGCGACGTCTGCACCGGCCCCTATCTGAGCCCCGCTGCCACGCCCCGGCCCGACGGCGCGCGGCCGACGCTGGCGGCGGCGTTGAAGGCATGGGGTGTCCCCGGCGACGCGGGCAAGGCCCGCCATCTCGGCTGCGACGAAGGCCATTGGGGGGTGCCGAGCGATTCCAGCGGCAAATGGTTCGGGCTGATACTGCCGATGGGGCGCCGCATGGCGTTCGAATGGTTCGACAAGCGGATGGCGCTCGCCGAACGAATTGGCTGACACGCGGAGGGGCGGAAGCAGGCCTCGCGCACACCTCTAAACGCTCCCCCATCCCCTCCCCGCTTGCCATCCCCGGCCAAGCTTGTAACACCGCGCGCGTCCTTCACCCACGGAGCCGCCCGCCATTCGCCAGATCGCCGCCTTGCCCTATCGTACCCTCGGCACCGGGGCCGATGCGTCCACACAGGTGCTGCTGGTCACTTCGCGGGGGACCGGGCGCTGGGTGATTCCCAAGGGCAATCCCGGCGCGGGGCTCAGCGCGCATGCCGCCGCGGTGCTCGAGGCGGAGGAGGAAGCGGGCGTGCAGGGCGTGATCTGCCCCACCCCGCTCGGCGCCTATCGCTACCGCAAGACGCGCGGCAACGGCGCCTCGGTGATGGCCGATGTCGAGGTGTTTCCCTTCTCGGTCACGCGCGAGCTCGATAGCTGGAAGGAACAGGACCAGCGCCAGCGCCGCTGGTTCGATCTGGCGGATGCCGCCAAGGCCGTCGACGAGCCCGATCTGCGCGAGCTGATCCGCTCGTTCGGGCCCGAGGAATTTCGCGCCGCCACCCGGCGCATGGGGGTGCTCGGCACCGTCGTCCACAAGTCAAAGGTCAATCGCATGTTTGCGTGGTTCCAACGCCTGTTGCCCAAAACGGGCAATTTCTTCGAGATGTTCGAGGCGCATGCCGCCACGGTGGTCGCCGGCGCCGATGCGCTCGCGCGGCTGCTGCAGGACGGCGGGCCCGACCACATCCGCGAAGTGATCGAGCGCGAGCATGACGCCGACGAGATCACCCGCCAGGTGCTCCAGACGGTGCGCGTCACCTTCCTCACGCCGTTCGATCGCGGCGCGATCACCGCGCTGATCGGATCGATGGACGATGCGATCGACGAGATGCAGGCGACGGTGCGCGCGATCGACCTCTACGAGATCCGCCATTTCGAGCCCGAGATGAAGGACATGGCAGGCATCGTCGTCGACGCCGCACGGCTGACCGCGGAGGCGATGCCGCTGCTGCGCGACGTGGCGAAGAACGGCGCCCGGCTGCACGAGCTGACCGAGCGGCTGGTCCGCATGGAAAGCCATGCCGACGACATCCACGCCGCCGGCCTCAAGCGCGCCTACAAGGAGCTGGGCCCGCAGGATCCGCTGAAGTTCGCGGTGATGCGCGAGCTGTACAAGCATCTCGAGCGGATCGTCGACGCGTTCGAGGATGTCGCGAACGAGATCGACGGCCTCGTCATCGATCACGCCTGATCCATCATGCACGAACTTGCCCTGCCGCTACTCATCGGGCTGATCATCGTCGCGCTGGCGTTCGATTTCCTCAACGGCCTGCACGATGCGGCCAATGCGATCGCGACGGTGGTCGCCACGCGGCTGCTCAAGCCGGTCCATGCGGTCGCCTTCGCGGCCTTCTTCAACTTCGCCGCCTATTTCGTCACCATCGCCTTCCCCAGCATGCACAAGGTGGCGGAGACGATCGGCAAGGGGCTGATCGACCAGAATCTGGTGACGCCCGCCGTGGTGTTCGGCGCGCTCGTCGGCGCGATGTTCTGGAACGTCGTTACCTGGATGAAGGGCATTCCCTCCTCGTCGAGCCATGCGCTGGTCGGGGGCATGGTGGGCGCGGGCGTGGCGCATGCCGGGTTCGAGGGCATCCAGTGGACCGGGCTCAACAAGACCCTGCTCGCCATCGTGCTCTCGCCCACGCTGGGCATGATCCTGGCGATGGCGATCATGCTGCTGACCAGCTGGCTGTTCCGCCGGGCCTCGTCGAACAAGGCCGAGCGCAGCTTCCGCGTGCTGCACCTGATTTCCTCGGGCGCATATTCGCTGAGCCACGGCCTCAACGACGCGCAGAAGACGATGGGCATCATCACCGTGCTGCTTTATTCGACCGGCTATCTCCACGGCAATTTCGAGGTGCCGCACTGGGTGGCGATCAGCTGCTATGTCGCGATCGCGCTGGGCACGCTGAGCGGCGGCTGGAAAATCATCGAGACGATGGGCTCGCGGATCACCAAGCTGTCGCAGCACCAGGGATTCAGCGCCTCGATGGGCGGATCGATCATCCTGTTCGGCGCGTCGTGGCTGGGCATCCCGGTATCGACCACCCACACCATCACTGGCGCGATCATCGGCGCAGGCACGGCCAGGCGGGCCTCGGCGGTGCGCTGGGGGGTGGCGAGCAATGTCGTGGTCGCCTGGGTGATCACCATCCCCGCCTCGGCGGCGGTGGGCGCGCTGTTCTACGCGCTGACCCGGCTGTTCTGAGGCGCTGAGGGTTGGAGCTGGTCTTCGCCCTCGCCCTCCTCCTTCTCGCGGCCCTGAGCTGGTTGCTGCTGTTGCGGCGCTGGGAAGCGGCGTTCGGCGCATTGCTGGCGCTGCTCGGCACGCTGCCGCTGCTCTTCCTGCTGCTGGGCGGCAGCTTCCGCTGGAGCGCGGCCCTGCTCTGCGTGCTGAGCGTCACGGCAGGCGGACTGGTGGTGGCGATCGCGTTGCGCGAGGTGCGCTAGCGCGGGCGCAGGATGGCGCCCGCAACCCTATCCTCCGCGTCGTCGCGACGCTTCCCGCCTCGATCGCCGACTGACATGAAGATCGGGCCGCTCTGGCTGAAACTGCAGATCGCCTGCGGCGACGCGCGCGCGCTCGGCCCCGGCAAGGCCGATCTGCTCGACGCGATTGCCGCGCATGGCTCCATATCGGCCGCCGCGCGCGGCATGGGGATGAGCTATCGCCGCGCCTGGCTACTGGTCGACGAGATGAACCGCTGCTTCGATCCGCCGCTGGTCGAGACGCTGCGCGGCGGCGGGCTGGAGCGCGGCGCCCACGTGACCGAAAGGGGGCTGGCGATACTGGAAGCCTTTCGCGAGATGGAACGCGAGGCAGCGGCGATCGCCGAGCGCCCCGCTTATGCCCGTCTCCGCGCGCATCTGCGAACGTCGCCCCGCGCAGCGGACAACCGAGACGCTACATCCTGAACGCATCAATGGGCGCCTTTGGCAGCGCGCGTGAATGTCTGAAAATGGGTGGCAAGCGGACGGTCAGATATTTTCTGAGGTCGGACCTTCAAGTCCTACTGGTTTGGATCCGCGCCTATCCTCAGCCAGCGCGACCGCTGCTATGAAGGGGAACATTAACTTGGCCGCGACTTCATGTGTCGCGGTGAAATACATTACACTGAACACGGGAATTTGAACGCCGAACTCAACGTAGATATCGTTCGCATGCGTCCAGTTTATTCCTAGCCCAAAAAACCCGAATAGTGACCCAACCATCCAAAGAGGCTTGAACTTAAGTCGCTGGGATTTTGAGATGCGAATCAGAGCGAAGATTTCCGTTGCAATGACAGCAGCGCCAAACGCTAGAAAGATTAATTGATATATCACCGTTCGCCCCCCTCTGGCAGCTCAGGGTAAACGATAGAAGCAATCTCCCGCCCAAGCAAATGCACGAAAGTGAGCTACGACAGTAACGGCAGCTTTCGCGATCAGCTAAAAGTGGCAGCTTCGATCCGAGCCTGCGCCGAATGTCCACTACTGGGGTGGGAGCCGCCCTGGCGGAAAATGGTGGAAGGGAGTCATTTCCCCCAGCTCATTACCGCAATCGCCGCTCCAAGCGCCGCCAACAGAATCCAGAACCAAGTGACCACCCAGAAGCAGCCCGGCGCCGTGGCGCGGCTCGTGTCGTACTCTGGCTCGAAGGTGCCGCTAACCCAGAACATATTGCCGGAGAAAACGCCCGCCAGCAGCACGATCGAAGAGAAAGAGGTCAACACCAATCCAACGATGACGGAAACGTTCATGCTGCATCATCACCATTCGACTGACCGTCCGCAACTGGGGCGGGAGCGGACCGGCTGCTTTTTCCTCCAAAGCGGACCGGCAGCTCCTAGCGCGGGCGCGGCGCTGAGCGGCTGAAAATGGTGGGAAGCTGCCGTTAGAGGATCACGCCTTGGCGATATGCCAGCTTTGCACTTCCATGCGCCTTCGCACCGCGTTTCGTAATTTCAAGGCCAATCTGCCCTCGGTCGATGCGGGTCAGCAGCACTCCTAGGCAGTCATACTTCCTCATGTCCAAGCCGGCGTCAGTTTCGACGTGAAGCTCCAGACGGTCTGGGTCAGGACCGAAGTTGCGAACAACGGCATCGCGTCCATAGAACCGCTCTACCGTTTCCTTGATGAACTCGCGCTCGCCTTCCCGGAGGGGAGCAGGTGTTCTTGGCGGGGCAGGCGGTGACGCTACGGGCATACGGTTGGATAGCCCAAACGCGAACGGCTGGAAATGGGGCGCTTTCGGTCATTCGGCGCGATCGGCGTCGGAATGGCTGAGTGTGGTGGATTGTGGACATCGGTCTCGCGAGTCAGAATGGCTTATGCCAACCTACATCCCTATCGAGACGGGCATTCCTCTACGAGCGGTAGCCAGCGACCTGCTTGCGTTCGTCTGGAAGACAGACGGGATTGCGGCGGACTTCAAGCTGCCAAATGATCCAGCGCATGTACTGCGTGTAAGCTTCGATCGTCCGTGCATCGTTCGACTATCAGACGAAATGGCGATTAGCACTGAGGAAGAAGACACACCGATTGACGGCTTGATCCCTAACCACTTCGCTTACCGCCTGGAGGGCGCTCGCTTTAGCCGATTTCAGTCGGAAACGTGGAAGGACATTTTCGGACCTGCAACTCACTACCAATTCGTGACCGGGTGGGGCTGCATGGATGTATTAAGTGGTGGCTCACCGTCGTTCTCGATTGTTGCACAAGGCTCTTAGCGTCCGCTCCTGGGCGGGAGCCGCCAATCGGACCTCGCCTTTTAGTTTCACTCATCGCCCAACTCCGCGCTGCTGTTGTTCCCAGCCTCATACGGCACCGCCAGCGCTTCGTTGTACATCTCGCGGCGGACGTCATCGATGTGCATCTTGTGCGCGCAGCCGTTCAGCACCTGGGTGCCGATCCGCACCTCAGCCGCCAGCGCCGCACCCTCGGCACAAGCCGAGGGGCGGAGGGTGATCGTCACCGGCACACCGTCGGGCGTCTGGGTGGGATAGGTCGCCACCCCCTGCGCCAGTCGCGGCGAGACCGGGTAGAAGGGCATCTGCTTGGCACCCTCCTGCTGGAACTGGATGCGGCCGGGGGCGAGGTCGAGCGCCCAGTCGCGGCCCTCCAGCGGACGGATCTGCAGCGGAGTCGACAGGTCGACGCCGCCCAGCATCGGGCCGGGCTGCACCGCGGCATTGGCGGGGTCCTCGGCGGCATTCTCGGTCGGGGTACCGCCACAGGCTGCGAGCAGCGCCAGCGGCATCAGGGTCCAGCCCCGCGTCCAGCAGATCCTCGGCTTCATGTGCATCCTCTCCCTCGGTCCTTCTCCCTGCGCAGCCGCGCACGGCGGGTCAAGCACGGTAAACGTCCCCTTTCCGTTACCCTCTGCAACCTCCACGACTGTCCAGCATGTCCGATCACGCGCAACAATGCGTCTGTTTCGTTGCGGCGCACCATTTCGTGTGACTCTGTTACCGGTTTTTGCTTGACGATGATTACCACCTAAGGAAAAGCACCCTACGCTATGAAAAACCCCTCCCCGATCGCACTCTCCGCCGCGGCACTGCTTTCGCTCGCCGCTTGCAACAACAAGCCCGAAGTGGTCGACAGCCGCGCGCCGGACCCCATGGCTTCGCAGCTTGCGAACGCCGCGCCGGTCGAAACGCCGCCGACGATCGAAAGCTCGGTGAGCTTCCGCTGCCAGCCGGGCAACACCCTGCTGTTCGTGGACTTCTTCAAGGAAGGCAAGATGGCCTCGCTGCGCGAGAAGAAGGATTCGATGAAGTCGGTCCTGCTGCACGCGCCGGAAGCCGGCAAGCCCTTCACCGCGGACGGCGGCTACAAGATCGACGGCAACGCCAAGGCGGCCAAGATCACCCTCGCCGACGGCTCGACCCACAGCTGCAAGGCGTAAGCCTGCACCTCCTCCCCAAAACAAAGCCCGGCGGCTATTTCCGCCGGGCTTTTTTCATGCCAGCTAGAGGGCGGAGGTGATTGGGGTGGCGACGATCGCGGTGTACAGCCTGAAGGGCGGCGTCGGGAAGACGACGCTGACGGTAAACCTGGCCTGGGCGTCCGCCGTGCGCTCATCCCGCCGCACGCTGCTCTGGGACCTCGATCCGCAGGCCGCCGCGACCTTCCTGCTCGGCGGCGACGCGGCCGGGCGGCATCAGGCACAGGCGATCTTCTCCAAGGACGTCGCCGCCGCCAAGCTGCTCCGCGCAACCGCGATCGACCGGCTGGCGCTGCTGCCCGCCGATACCTCGCTGCGCCAGCTCGACCATCTGTTCCACGCGCTCGACAAGAAGAAGCGGCTGCGCAAGCTGCTCGACGAGCTGACCCAGGATTTCGATCGTATCCTGCTCGATTGCCCGCCCGGCCTCACCGAAACCAGCGAGCAGGTGATGCGCGCCGCCGATCTGATCGTGGTGCCGGTGGTCCCGTCCCCGCTCTCGCAGCGCGCCTTCGAGGAGGTTGCGGCGCACCTCGCCCAGCGCGGCGCCAAGGTGCCGCTGATGCCGGTGCATGCGATGGTCGATCGCCGCCGCAAGCTCCATGCCGAGGCGCTGGAGCGCCAGCCCGACTGGCCGGTGATCCCGATGGCAAGCGTGATCGAGTCGGTCGCGGTGCAGCGGGCGCCCGTCGGCGCCTTCGCACCGCGCAGCGCCGCCGCGCGTGCGTTCACCGACGTCTGGCAGGCGATCGAACGTGCCCTGGCGGAGCGCGTTCACTGATGGTGTCGCACCGCCGCACGCCGCCCAAGGACCTCGACCCCACGCTGGTGCTGCGCGCCTATGCCATGGGCGTTTTTCCGATGGCCGATGCTCGCGATGCCGGATCGGTCTATTGGGTGGAGCCCAAGCTGCGCGGCGTGCTGCCGCTCGACGGCTTCCACCTCTCGCGCTCGCTGCGCAAGGTGGTGCTGTCGGATCGCTTCACGGTGACGGTCGACCGCGATTTCGCCGGCATGATCCGCCTCTGCGCCGAAAGCGCGCAGGATCGGCCCGAGACCTGGATCAACGGCGCGATCGAGCGCGCTTTCATCGAGCTTCACCGGCTCGGCTATGCCCATTCGATCGAGTGCTGGGAGGGCGATAGGCTCGCCGGCGGGCTCTACGGCCTGGCGCTGGGCCGCGCCTTCTTCGGGGAGTCGATGGTCACCCGGGTGCGCGATGCCTCCAAGGTGGCACTGACCCATCTCGTCGCACGGCTACAGGCCGGCGGGTTCCGCCTGCTCGACTGCCAGTTCATCACCGATCACCTCGCCTCACTCGGCGCGATCGAGATCCCCCGTGACGATTATGTGGCGTTGCTGGGCGCCGCGCTCGGCGATTCGACCGGCGCGGTGTCGTTGCCACCCTCGGCCGCCGGCGACCTCTTCGCGCTCGACGCGCCGGGCGACGAGGCCGGCACCGTGTCCGGCCCGCTGTCGCGGAAGGTCATCGCGCAGCTCTTGGGCCAGACGTCGTAGATCGCGTTCTGGACCACGTTGAGCGCCGGCTGTTCCTTGTAGAGCCAGCCGGAGAAGACGCGGTGCCAGCGCTGGTCCTCGCGGTGCACGTCCATCTGCACGAAGGCGCCGGTCAGCCGGTCCTGCTCCCAGGGGGCGGTGCGCTCGCAGGCGCGCAGGCGAACGGTCACCTGCCCGTCGATGCGCGCGGCCTGGCCGGGCTTCAGCGTGATCTCGCGCTCGACGCCGTTGCGCTTGTTGAGCACGCCCAGCACCGCGACGCGCTCGCGCATCGGCGTTGCCGCGGCCTCGACGACGGCATTGTCGGGCCCGGTGGATATGGTATCGACGCCCTGCGCGTCGCCGCCGCCGGTGATCACCAGCTCGTCGCCGGCATTGTCGCCGCCGGCAGCGCCGTTGCCGCTTCCGCTACCCGAACATCCGGCCAGCGCGAGCGCGAGCAGCGCCGCCGCAGCCTTCATGCGTCGGGGGTCCAGGCCTCGTAATCGCCGGTGGCCTTGGCGCGATGCGCACCCTTTTCGAGCGCGCCCGGCGGACGATAGGCGAGTTCGGTGCCGGTGAGATTCGGCTCGGCGGGCTTTTCCCACGCACGGACGGGCGGCAGCGATTCGTCGGGCGTCCCGTCGATCTGGTGCGACAGCCAGCTGAACCATTCCGGCGGAATGCGGCTGGCGTCGTTGGATCCCTTGTAGATCACCCAGCGGCGCGTGATGCCGTTGGGATCCAGCCCGCCCTCGAAATAGAGGTTACCGAGCGAATCCTCGCCGACGCGCTTCTTGCCGCGCAGTCCCATGCGAGTGCCGAACGTGGCGCCGTTCCACCAGGTGAAGATCGGAAAAGGAAGTCCCATGGCTCTGCCCGATACCGCCAAGCGCAGCGCTCGGCAACTCCCCTCAGCTGATCAGAGCGGTCTTTCGACCGCGACGGCCAGCGGCCCCTTCTCGCCCTCGACGATGCGGGCGCGCAGCGGCTGGCCGGGTTCGACTTCCTCGACCCCGGCACGGCGCAGCGTTTCCATATGGACGAAGATGTCAGCGGTATCGCTCGTGCGGACGAGGAAGCCATAGCCCTTCAGCCGGTTGAACCACTTCACCGATACCGGCTCGAACGGACCCGCATCGCCGATCAGCTTCAGCCGCTCCACCCGCTCGGTGGGGCGCTTGACCGGCTCGATCGCGGTGCTCAGGTCGATCGATAGGACCGATTTGGCCTGCAGCCCCCGCTGCCGCTGCACCGCCACGCACTCGATCCGCGCGCCTTCCGGCACACTGCGCCGGCCATGGTCCTGAAGGACCGAAAAATGGATCAAGATGTCGCCGACGCTGGGATCGTCTGCCACCAGAAAACCGAAGCCGCGCGTCACATCAAACCATTTGATGACGCCGCGATAGACCCGCTCGTCCACCTCGGAATCGCCCCCGAACCGAAGCTCCCCTTCGGATGTCTCCGGATAGTGTTCAGACGCCAGCTGTTGTTCAGCACGCATTATCGTTACCCCCACGCCCGTAACATTAACACAGCATTAGCGAGGAGGGGAATCGCTTTGTGCGATCAGGAATGTCCCGCTTCGAACGGGTCTTCCGGCGCCTCGCCTGGCTGCATCCGCAATATTCTATGCACAATCTCAGGCGGATGGCCCGCCCGTAAAAATGCGGCGACTTGCTTTTTGTGAAGATCGCGATCCGCAGGGGTAGCAGCGAAAGGTCCGAATCGGCGGCGACGCGCGAAAATGATCGCGCTGCGGTACGCGTCCGCCTCGATCGCTTCGGCCAGATCGGCGCTATCCTCGGCGTCGATGCCGTCGTGGCGCAAGGCCATCTCCACCCGGCGCACGCCCAGTCCGCGCCGGCCCAGCGATCGCACCCGTGCCTCCGCAAAGCTGCGATCGTCGACATAGCCGCGCGCGGCCATCCGCTCGGCCACCGCCATCGGATCGGGCGGGCCCTCCCCTTCCCATCCGCGCTCGCGCAGCTTACGCGTCAGATAGGCGGCCAGGCGCGCGCGCGTGGTGGCGAAACGCTCGACATAGCGCAGGGCCAGGCGGTCGAGATCGGCGGCGACGAGGGGTGGCTTGGAACGGGACGGTTGGGGCATGCGCCTTGATTGTGCCACACTGCCAACCGATTTTGAACGATACTGCGTAGCAGAGCGCATACGGAAAACTGCGTTGTGGGGGCACAACG
This sequence comes from Sphingomonas trueperi, assembly GCF_040545965.1. Lineage (GTDB taxonomy): Bacteria > Pseudomonadota > Alphaproteobacteria > Sphingomonadales > Sphingomonadaceae > Sphingomonas > Sphingomonas trueperi_C. Next base: position 176,102 of record NZ_JBEPMV010000001.1, read on the forward strand.
ACCTGCTACCTCACAGGGGCATGAGAAAAAGAATGGTATTGGACGAAACGGGATCGCTCGAAACGGTGGAACTGGCAGCGCTGGCGCCCACGCCCACGGAAGACACGCTCCCGCGCCGTTTCGCTGACTTCGAAACGCTGGGTGCCGCCCTCGATTACGCGGCCCAAGGTGTGCGCGGCTTCAACTTCCACGATGCGCGGGGCAAGCTGGTGCGGCCCTATCGCTTCGCCGAACTGCGTGCCGACGCGCTCGAACAGGCGCGCCGCCTGATCGCCGCCGGTATCCAGCCGGAGGACCGCATCGCGCTGATCGCGGAGACCGGGCCGGAATTCGCCGCGCTGTTCTTCGGCGTGATCTATGCCGGCGCCTGGCCGGTGCCGCTGCCGCTGCCGACCAGCTTCGGCGGCGCGCAATCCTATATCGACCAGCTGCGCGTCCAGCTCGAGAGCTGCGACCCGACGCTGCTGATCTACCCGCCCGAAATCGGCGCGATGTGCGCTGAGGCCGCGCGGCTGACCGACGTCGCCGCCAGCGACTGGGATGCCTTCTCGGCCAACCCGGCCCCCGAGGCGCCGCTGCCCCAGGCCAAGCCGGACGACATCGCGTACCTGCAATATTCGAGCGGCTCGACCCGCTTCCCGCACGGCGTTGCGATCACGCACCATGCGCTGCTCAACAATCTCGCGGCGCACAGCCACGGGATGGAGCTGGTCGACGCCGATCGCTGCATCTCCTGGCTGCCCTGGTACCATGACATGGGCCTGGTCGGCTGCTTCCTGTCGCCGGTCGCCAACCAGGTCTCGACCGACTACATGAAGACCGAGGATTTCGCCCGGCGCCCGCTGGCGTGGCTGGACCTGATCAGCCGCAACCAAGGCAACAGCATCTCCTACTCGCCGACCTTCGGCTACGACATCTGCGCGCGCCGCATGTCCAGCCAGACCAAGGCGAGCGAGCGGTTCGATCTCGCCCGCTGGCGCATCGCCGGCAACGGCGCCGACATGATCCGCCCGGACGTGATGCAGCGCTTCGTCGATGCGTTCGCCGATGCCGGCTTCAAGGCGACCGCCTTCATGCCGAGCTACGGCCTGGCCGAGGCGACGCTGGCCGTGTCGATCATGCCGCCGGGCGAAGGCATCGTCGTCGAGCTGGTCGAGGAGACCCAGCTCTCCGGCGGCACCGCACGCGCCGATCGCCCGCAGCGCTACCGCGCCGTGGTCAACTGCGGCAAGCCGGTGCGCGACATGGCGATCGAGGTCCGCGAGGAAGACGGCACGCCGCTCCCCGAAAAGGCGATCGGCAAGGTCTGGTGCAAGGGCCCGTCGGTGATGGTCGGCTATTTCCGCGACGAGGCCGCCACCGAGGCGTGCATGGTCGATGGCTGGCTGGATACCGGCGACATGGGCTATATGTCGGACGGCTATATCTACATCGTCGGCCGCGCCAAGGACATGATCATCGTCAACGGCAAGAACCACTGGCCGCAGGACATCGAATGGGCGGTGGAGCAGCTGCCCGGCTTCAAGCAGGGCGACATCGCCGCCTTCGCGATCACCACCCCCGGGGGCGAAGAGACGCCGGCGGTGCTGGTCCAGTGCCGCACCTCGGACGAGCAGGAGCGGCTGCGCCTGCGCGACGAGATCCGCGAGCGCGTCCGCTCGGTCACCGGCATGAACTGCGTGGTCGAGCTCGTGCCCCCGCGCACGCTGCCGCGCACCAGCTCGGGCAAGCTGAGCCGCGCCAAGGCGCGCAACCTCTATCTGAACGGCGAGATCAAGCCCTACGCGATCGCCGCCTGACACGCTTTTCGGCCGGGCCTTGCGCCCGGCCGGCAGGCCCGCGGCACCTGCCGGGGACCGTGCCGCGGAAATGGACCTATTCACCTCCATTTCAGCGCCACCCTAACTTCTCGCTAACCTGGCGCCTCTATGTAAGCGGCGTGAGTAGCTCCTCCACGACACCGTTGATTCAGCCGCGAGTCGACACGCGCGCACTGCTGGGCCTGAGCGATCCCAGCGACACGATCGACTGGCCGCGCCTGCGCGCCGCGCAGTTGCAGGCTGGTCGTCGTTCCGCGCTGCTGTTCTTCTCCGCCAATGTCGGTGCCGTTGCCATGGCGGCGCTCGCGCTGGCGCCGCTCGCGCCGCACACCCTGCTTGCCTGCTGGATGACGCTGGCACTCGGCACCACCGTCTGGACCACGCTGCGCCGGCTCGGCTGGCGCGAGGACAACGGCCTTACCGCGACGCTCAAGGACATTCGCCGCACCGCGCCCGAAGGCATCGCGATGGGGCTGGCCTGGTCGATCCTCCCGCTCGCCTTCGGCGCGATCGCCACGGCAAGGGCGAGCCTGGATCTCTGGGCCGCGACAACCGTGGTATTGATCGCCTCGGCGATGACGATGGGCGTGCTGCCGCTGGCCAGCCTGTCGTTCATCGGCCTGCTGGGCATCACCTGCATCGTCACGCTGCTGCTGGCCGGCGCGCCCTTCCTCGCCGGCGCCGCCGCCTTTCTCGTCCTGCTGCTGAGCTTCGGCAGCTATGCGCGCGCCCGGGCGCTCGTCCTGCTGCGCGCCAACCAGATGGCGCTGGCCGAGCGCGACCAGACGGTGAGCCTGTTGCTCCGCGAGTTCGAGGACGCCTCGTCCGACTGGCTGTGGGAAGTGGACGCGCAGCGCCGCGTCGTCCGCGCCAGCCCGCGGCTCGCGGCCTCGCTGGGGCTCGAGCCGGGCACGCTCGCCGGGCTGCCGCTGCTCCAGCTGCTCGCCGGCCCCGGCTGGGAAACCGGCAAGTTCACCCAGGAACTGCACGACCTCGCCGAGAAGCTGAAGCGCCGCGAGCCCTTCGCCGACCTGTCGATCCCGATCGACATCGAGGGCGATCGCCGCTGGTGGCAGATCTCGGCCAGCCCCAAGTTCGACGAGCGCGGCGCCTTTGCCGGGTTCCGCGGGGTCAGCTCGGATGTCACCGAACAGCGACGGGCGAGCGACCAGATCCACCGCATGGCGCGGTTCGACACGCTGACCGGCCTGCCCAACCGCCTCCACATCAACGAGGCGCTCGCCACCGCGCTGGCCGAGGCCGACAAATGGGGCGCGCGCTGCGCCTTCATGATGATCGATCTGGATCGCTTCAAGGCGGTCAACGACACGCTCGGCCATCCGGTGGGCGACCGGCTGCTCCAGCGCGTCGCGCGGCGGCTGCGCAGCCTGGTGAGCGAAACCGAGATGATCGGGCGACTGGGCGGCGACGAGTTCGCCGTGGTGGTCCGCGACGCGCGCGACACGGCGCGGGTCGAGGCGCTCGCCCAGACGATCATCGACACCGTGTCGCGCCCGTATGAGCTCGACCAGCACACCCTCTATATCGGCGCCTCGGTCGGCCTGGCGCTGGCACCGCGCGACGGCCGCACGGCGGAGACGCTGGTCCGCTCGGCCGATCTCGCGCTCTACCGATCGAAGGACAAGGGCGGCGGCGTGTTCCACGCCTATGAGCCGCAGCTCCATGTCGCCGCCGAGGAACGCCGCGTGCTCGAAATCGCGCTGCGCGGCGCGGTCGAGAAGGGACAGATGCAGCTTGCCTACCAGCCGGTGGTCAACGCCCGCACCGGCGGGCTGCTCGGTTTCGAGGCGCTGCTGCGCTGGACGCACCCGGAACTCGGCGCGATCCCGCCCTCAAAATTCATCCCCCTCGCCGAGGAAGCCCGGCTGATCGGCGCGATCGGCGAATGGGTGCTGCGCACCGCCTGCGACGAGGCCGCCCGCTGGGAGGAGCCCGCGCGCATCGCGATCAACGTCAGCTCCGAGCAGCTCCACAACCCGAGCTTCGCGACGCTCGTGGCGCAGGCGCTCGCCAGCTCGGGGCTGGACCCGGACCGGCTGGAGCTGGAAGTCACCGAAAGCGTGTTCCTGCGCGAAGGGACTGCAGCGGTGAGCGTGCTCGAACAGATCCTCGATCTCGGCGTGCGCCTCAGCCTCGACGATTTCGGCACCGGCTATTCCTCGCTGGGCTATCTCGCCCATACCCGATTCAATTCGATCAAGATCGATCGCAGCTTCGTCCAGAACGCCGCACGCGGCACCCGCGAGGCGATCGCGATCATCCGCGCGGTGGTGGCGCTCGCCGACAGCCTGGGCATGGCGACCACTGCCGAGGGCGTCGAAACCGAACAGGAACATGAGATGGTGCAAGCGCTCGGCTGCACGCGGGCGCAGGGCTTCTACTTCGGACGGCCATTACCCGTGCATGAAGCGCGACTAATCGTGTCTCGAAACGGTAAGGAAACGACCCGCGCCCGCGCGTGAGTTGCGGTGACCTGTTCCCGGATTGGGACATAACCCCTTTTTTTCGTTCGGAACTTCGGAACTTCCCAGGTGTCTTCGCCGCACTGCAATGGTTCACTTGCCGTTAAGGGAGACACCCCGAATGTATCGTACGCTTATGGCGGCGGCTGCCACCGCCGCAGCGCTTGTCGCTGTCGCACCTGCCCAGGCCCAGACCTATTTCGGCCCGGCCGACATGAATATCGCTACCGCAGCCGATGGCTCGATCTCGACCAGCTTCGGTCAGGCCGGCATCACCGCGGGCAACTTCACCCACATCTACCAGTTCACCCTGCCGACTGACGGCATGGCGAGCGGTTCGATCATCACCAGCGCGGTGAAGCTCAACAGCTCGAACGACCTCGACCTCAAGTCGGTGTTCTTCAACGGCGTCCAGCTGACCGGCTTCTTCGGCAGCGGCCTCAACGAGTTCGTCTTCGCCAACGCGGTGCCGATCAAGGCCGGCGTGCAGAACGAAATCACCATCAACGGCTTCTCGCGCGGCAACGGTTCGTACGGCGGCCAGGGCGTGTTCGTGCCGTCGGGCGTGCCCGAGCCGGCCGCCTGGGGCATGATGATCGGCGGCTTCGGCCTGGCCGGTGCAGCCATGCGTCGTACGCGCCGCACGCGCGTCACCTACGCGAACGCCTAAACCAAAAACCATCCTCGCCGTTGCAGAGGGGGCGCCGCCGCGGAACACCGTGGCGGCGCTTTCTTTTTGCCCGCGCAATTCGCGGCGGCGTGCATCTTGGCTCTTGCCCGAAGCGGAATCGACCGATAAAGGGGCGGACCGCACAGGGGTGTAGCTCAGCTGGTTAGAGCGTCGGTCTCCAAAACCGAAGGCCCTCGGTTCGAATCCGAGCTCCCCTGCCACTTCTTCTTATCCCACATCGCCGCTTTGCACGCCGCTTGCTCAGGCGCGGGCGAATAGTTGCAGCTTGTTGTTGGGCGTCGACTCCACCTTTTGGAGCGTGTTGATCGACACGTGCGGCCATTGGATCCGCCCCGGCAGGCCGGTGGTTCGCGAATCGAAATTCAGCATCACCACCTGCAGATATTGAAGCCGCAGCTTTGGCCGGCCGTTCGCGTTCTTCTCGGCAAGCTCCTGGATCCAGAAGGTCGAGCGCATCGACGAGGCATTGGCCTGTTTCACGATGAAGGGGATGTTGTGGATGCCGGCGGTCGCCGCTTCGCTGTCCACCGCCAGCGTGGTGGTGCGCACGATGTTCACGCCCTTGTTGGCCTGCCCCAGCAGCGCGGCGGGATGCACCGGATCGAACACGCCCTTGAAGGGGTGGTCGTGGAAATGCTTGTACGGCGCCAGATAGGGGCTGGAGAGATCCTGCTTCACCTTCAGCGGCAGCCCGCTGACATCGGGGATGATCGGCGCGCCCGGCGTCGGCGGCACGCTGCGGCCGAGCGCCAGCACCGAATCGCCGTGCGGGATCGAACCCAGCCGGGCGATGTCGAAGCCGTCGACGACATGGTCGAGCATGTTCAGCCACAGACCGGGTTCGTGGTGGATCGTGTTCCCCGGCGGGTGGGTCGGCCCCAGCACGTTGCTGTGGGGGAAGTCCTCGGTCGCGATCTGATCGATCACCTGCTCGTAATCGAGCGCGACCAGCGACTGGTCGGCCTGGGTGCCGGTGTCGCTCAGCCCGCGATTGGGTACGCCCTTGTCGACGAGGTCGAACACCAACGTCTCGTTATACTGGTTGAGCAGCAGGCGATAATCGAGCGTCGAGCCCGGCCGCGTCGCGAAGGGCAGCGCGATCATGTTCCAGCCATGCCCCTCCAGCCCGCCTTCATTCTTCCACACGCCGGGCAGCAGCGCGAGCGGCCCGAGCAGTTCGTCGCCGCGCAGCCCCGCGGAAAGGACACGGCCGCCATCCTTGAGCGCCATAAGCGTCGCCGCACTGAGCACCATCGGTCTTCTCCCATCAGCGTGAAACGGAACGCCGCGCCGTCAAATGCCTTCGACGAGCAGCCGCGTGTCGGGTAGCTTTTCGAGATAGGGGATCTGGAGATCGGGCCGCGCCATCCGCGTGAGCGCGTTGAGCGCCGCAGCGATCGCTCCCTCCTGCCAGCCGGGCAGCGACGAGAGCTGGTCGCCCACGACGAAGAATACCGGATCGGAAAGCTGCCCCTTGCGGTCGTACACGCCGGTGCCCTGCGCCAGATGGTTGAAGTGGCGCGCGGCGTCCTCGGGGCTGCCCACCGCCTGCCAATAGGCCCAGCCGCCCTTGATATAGGGCATGTTCTGCCACGCGATCGCAATGCCGTCATGCAGGCCGTCGCCGAACGCCTTGCCGAACTTGCGCGCGCCGGCGCGGGCGATGTCGAGCCGCTCGCCGACGTTCTTCTTGCCCCAGCTATAGGCGATCGAACCGAAATTATACGCGCCGGTCAGCACGCCCTTGCGATCGTGATAGGCGGTGGAGGGATACCAGATCTGGACGATCTCGTCGGCGCTCCAGCTGATCCCGCCGAAGATCGGCACCACGCCCTCCTCGGCATCGGGAGCGACCAGCGTGTCGAGCTTCAGCCCCGCGTCATGACCATGGGTGATGAGCTTGCCCTGCCACAGTCGTCGATCGGCCTGCCAGCCGACCTTGCTGGTCGCGGCCAGGAACTTGTCCTGATACTTGCCCTGCGCATCAACCCGCGGCCGCGCCTGGGCGGCGAACACCGCCCGCAATCCCTCTTTGAACGGAGTCTCGAAGCCCTGCGCGCTATCGACGGCGAGCAGCTTCTCCGACAGCAGCTTCTCGAGGAACGGCATGGCGAGGTTCGAGAAACAGTAATCGGCGCGATATTCGATCGTCTCCTCGCTGCCGATCTTGGCGACCTGCACGACGAATTCGCGCTTGGCGTCGTCCCAGTCGATCGCCGTCACCGGGCTGTTGAGGTGGACGGTGCCGCCGAGCGCCGCCACCTGCCGGGCGAAGGCGCGCTGCACCTGGTCCATGCCGCCAACCGGCTGGAAGATCGTCTGCTGCCACAGGAAGTCGCTGGGCTGGTAGAAGCGCGTCTGCGCCCAATATTCGGAGGCCAGCAGATCCTGGAGCTTGATCGCCTCGGCAATCTCGCCCGCGGCGACCCCGGGCAGCACGTCGAAGCCGGCGCGCGAGATCGCGTTCTCGAATCCGTCGGTGCCCGCGGTGGGGGCATAGCGGCCATGCTGGTCCAGCTCGCCGAAACTGATCATCAGGTCCTGGAACTTGGCCACCAGGGCGGGCTGTTCGGCGGGCGGAATGGCCAGCGTCGGGTCGGCGAGCAATTCCTTGGCATGGTCGTGCACGAGATGCGCAACCCAGCCGCGCAGATTATGGTCGATCTGCCGATAGACCTGCGGCCCCTGCAGCGGCCCCTCGTTCAGGTGAACGAGGTTGGACATCGAATTCATCACATAGACTTCGATGGCGACGCCGAACTCGCGCAGATAGTTGAGCAGCCGCTTGTGCGACGACGGGATGCGCCCCGGCCCGGCATTCAGATAGGGCTCCGAATCCCCGACCGGCCATTGGAAGCGGACAACCTGGGTTTCGCCCGGCTCGGAACCGAACAAGGCGTCGTCGCGATCCTCGGTCAGCGTGTCGCCGGTGCGCAGCGACAGGCAGCGACCGCCGGTACGGTTCTGTGCTTCGAGCACCGTCACCTCCATGCCGGTGCGGTGGAAGAGCAGTTCATAGGCGGTGGTCAGCCCGCCGACCCCGGCGCCCAGGATCAGCGCGCGCTTGCCGACGAAGCTGCCTTCGTCCAGCCGGACCGGCCCGGGCGTGATGCGCAACTGCTCGTTGGTCGCCTCCGCAAGCGCCGCCCAGGCCGCTGCCTGGGGATGCGCACGCAGATAGTCGGCGCGGCTGATCTTGTTCGACATGCCAATCCTCCCCCTTGTACGAGCGAAGCAGCAACACCCCCCGGCGTGCATTCACCCGTTCCGATCGCGCAATATAGCGACGCGCATCAGACTAGTATGCGCATGTAGTTCAACCGCCGGATTCGACGATCTTACAACAAAGATCGTAGCACGGGACTCGCGCGGCAACAACAACGCGGACTCATCATTTCGGATACAATGATCATGCCGCACAGAACCGGAATATAGCGGCCAAATCCTCTAGTTGTTCGCGCATTTATGCGGCGAGATAGGATCAACTTTGGGTCTATGTATTTTACGCAATCGTTTGGCCGACAGCGCGGCGCGCGAGTCGGCGCCGGCAGACGGCACCGCGCCGTCTGCCGTTCGCCCTGCTGCCGCCCCTTCGATCAGCTCGCGCGCACCGCCCGCAGCACGACCTTGCCGCCGAGCAGCGGCTCGGCCCGCGCCCCGTCTGCGACCGCGGCGACGGTGATCGTCCCCGGCCGCCCGGTCGATTGCACGATCACCTGGGCGAGCCCGTTGAACAGCGAGCGGCGCGGTTCCTTGTCGCTTTCCAGGCAGTTCTGGTTGCCATTGCCCACGCCGATGATCGCGCCGGGCCCCGAAACCGTGAAGGCGAGCTTGTCCATCGCCGTCGGCACCGGCCGCCCGCGCGCATCGAGCAACTCGGCCTTGAGCATCGCCAGGTCGCGGCCGTCGCCGGCGATGGTGGTGCGATCGGCGGTCAGCCGGATGGTGCGGCCGGGGCCGGTGGTCTCGCGCCGCTCGGTCAGCACCCGCCCGCCCTTGCGGCCGCGCGCCTCGATATATCCAGGCTGATAGGGCACCTTCCATTCGAGATGCCCCAGCGGCGGCACCTGCTGGCTGCCCAGGCTCCGCCCGTTGACCACCAGCTCCACGCTGTCGCAGTTCGAATAGACCCACACCGACACCGTCTCGCCCTCGCGGCCTTCCCAGTTCCAGTGCGGGAAGACGTGGAGCGACGGCTCGCTGCGCCACCAGGCGCGATAGTAATAATAGCTGTCCTTGGGGAAGCCGCACATGTCGACGATGCCGAACTGCGAGCTGATCGAGGGCCAGCCATAGGGCGTCGGCTCGCCGCGATAGTCGAAGCCGGTCCAGGCGAAGCCGCCCGCCGACCAGGGCTTGCCGCCATAGAGCTTCCACCACGCCTCGGGCGTCTGCCCCCAGGGCACCACGCCGTCATAGCTGTTGACCAGGTTGCGCGCCGGGTCGCTGGCATATTCGCCGCGCGTGGCGATCGCGCTCGACGTCTCCGAGCCGTAGACAGGTCGCGTCGGGTGCTTGGCGTGGAAGCCCTCGGGATATTGAACCTTGTAGTTGAAGCCGATGATGTCGAGCGGGTCGCTCACCCCCTGCTCGTTGTCGCCGTTGACCGCGGCGGAAACCGGCCTTGTGGGATCCAGCGCATGGCAGCGGCGCACCATCGTCGCGGCGATCGGCTTGCCCTGCTCGGCCATCTTGTCCTGGAGCAGCCATTCCTCGTTGCCGATCGACCAGAGGATGACCGCGGGGGAGTTACGGAAGCGCTTCACCATCACTTCCAGCTGCGCCATCGCCTCGGGGTTAGCGCTCATCTGGCGGGTCTCGCACATCACCAGCACGCCGGCGCGGTCGCACTCGGCAATCCATTCGGGCGTCGGCATATTGTGCGTCGTGCGCACCGCGTTGCAGCCCATTTCGCGCAGCACGTTCAGCCGGTAACGTTGGAGCGCATCGGGCAGCGCCGCGCCGACCCCGGCATGGTCCTGGTGGTTGCAGGTGCCCTGGAGCTTCATGCGCTTGTCGTTGAGGAAAAAGCCGCGATCGGCATCGAAGCGGAAGCTGCGCACGCCGAAAGTGACGCGATCGGCATCGCGCACCGCGCCGCCCGCCGCAAGCCGCGCGGTGGCGGTGTAGAGCACCGGGGTCTCGGTCGACCAACGCTGCGCCTGGGGCAGCGTCGCGCGGACCTGGGCTTCGGCGGTGCCGCCCGCCGCGACCGTCACCGCAGGGGCCGAGGCGCGGGCGACGACCGAGCCCGCGGCATCGGCGATGGTCCATTCCACCACCGCCTGTAGCGCGGCATCGCCGGCATTGGCGACCACTGTCGCCAGGTCGAGCGTCGCCCCCGCCCCCTCGGGCGTCGCGCGCACCACGCTGTCCCATTTGCCGAAATGGAGCGCGTCATGCTTGGTCAGCCAGACATGGCGGTAGATCCCCGCCCCTTCGTAGAACCAGCCGTCCCCCAGCGAGGCGTCGACCCGCACCACGATCACATTTTCCCCGCCATAATGCAGGAAGTCGGTCAGGTCGAAGCGGAAGGAGGTGTAGCCGTCGTTGTGGCGGCCGATATAGCACCCGTTCACCCACAGGATCGCGTCGCGCATCGCCCCGTCGAACTCGATCCAGATGCGGCGGCCGCGGTCAGCGGCAGGCACGTCGAAGCGGCGGCGATACCAGCCGATGCTGGTTTCGGGATAACGGCGGCCGAGCGGCTTGAAGCCATGGCCACGGTTGCTCGCATCGCCCTCGCCGCGGTCGTCGCGGACGAAGGGAAGCTCCACCGCCCAGTCGTGCGGCAGGTCGAGCGCGCGCCAGTCGGCATCGTCATAGTCGGTCTTGGCGAGCTTGAAGTCGCCGGTCTTGGCGAAGTCGCCCTGCCCCATGCCGAAGCCGAAGTCCTTGGCGGGATCGCTGCCATGGCCGAGGCTGAACCGCCAGCCGGTATCGAACGGCAGCATTTCGCGCGGCGCCAGCCCAACGTCGCGCGACGGCAGCGGCTCGGCGGGCGTCGCGGCACGCACCGCCTGGGGCAGCAGCGGCGCCGCGGCGGCGAGCGCGAGCATGGTACGGCGCGAAGGATCTAGCAGGTGTTCGGTCACGGTCGGGTCCCCTTTTTTGGCGGCCCGCCGAGGCCGCAAAACAACGGCTTCAACTCAAAAACTACGACAAATAGGCGCTTGCCACATGAAAATCGGCTTGCAAATATGCCAGCAACAGCGGCGCGCGAGACGGGCCGGGGCACCACAGGAGGAGCGGATGACCAACTTCACCAAGCGCGAGATACTGGCCGGATCGTTCGCGACCGCGCTGGCGGTCAAGGCGGGCACCGCCCGCGCGCAAGCGGCGGCACCGGCGAAGCTGCCGGGCGCGGACGTCACGCCGGTCGCGGCGCCGGGGCCGTTCAAGCCCACCGACGCCTCGCTCTCCACCTACAAGACGCCCGACTGGTTCCGCGACGCCAAGTTCGGGATCTGGGCGCATTGGGGCCCGCAGGCGGTCGCCGGCCAGGGCGATTGGTACGCCCGCTTCATGTACGTGCCCGGCCACCCCCATTACGAACACCACCTCAAGACCTACGGCCATCCTTCGGAAAAGGGCTACAAGGACATCATCCCGCTCTGGACCGCGGACAAGTTCGATCCGGAGGCGCTGGTGACGCGATACGAAGCCGCGGGCGCAAAGTATATAGTATCCATGGGGGTCCACCACGACAATTTCGACCTGTGGAACTCGCGCCATCACCGCTGGAACGCGGTGCAGATGGGCCCCAAGCGCGACATCGTCGGAGCGTTGCGTGCCGCCGCCAAGCGCCGCGGCCTGCGCTTCGGCGTGTCCGAGCATCTCGGCGCGAGCTATAACTGGTGGTATCCGAACCAGCTCTACGACCAGTTCTGGCCGAAGATGGGCGTGCCCTATGACGGCGCCGACCCGCGCTTCGTCGACCTCTATCACGGCAACCATGACGAGCCGTTCCTCAACCGGCCCGAGACCTGGTACACCAAGAACCCCGAATATCAGCGCCACTGGTTCGCCCGCATCCGCGACCTGGTCGACCAGTACCAGCCCGACCTGCTCTACTCCGATGGCGGCGTGCCGTTCGGCGAGATCGGCCGATCGATGGTCGCGCATCTCTACAACAGCAGCATCGCGCGCAGCGGCAAGCTGGAGGCGGTGTACAACCACAAGTCGCTCGGCTCGGGCGAGTTCAACAAGGCCTGGGGCGTACAGGATGTCGAGCGCGGCGTGCTGGACGGGATCGATCCGCTGCCCTGGCAGACCGACACCTCGAACGGCGACTGGTTCTACAACGAGGGCGACCGCTACAAGTCGACCGACGAAGTGCTCACCATGCTCGCCGACATCGTGAGCAAGAACGGCAACATGCTGCTCAACGTGGTGCTCCGCGCCGACGGCAGCCTGCCGCCGCAATCGGACCAGCTGCTGACCGAGCTGGCCGCCTGGATGGCGGTGAACGCCCCCGCGATCCACGGCAGCCGCCCCTGGCACATCTATGGCGAGGGCCCGACCAAGCCCAAGCAGGGCGCCTTCCAGGAGCGCGCCGCCTATACCCCGCAGGACATCCGCTTCACGGCGAAGGGCGAGACGCTCCATGCGATCACGCTCGGCGAGCCCAAGGGGCCGGTGGCGATCACGTCGCTCGCCCGCGGCAACCCGCACGAGCGGCGCAAGGTGCGCAGCGTCAAGCTGCTCGGCCATCGCGGCCGGATCGACTTCCAGCAGACCGATCAGGCGCTGGTGATCACGCCCCCGGCGACGCTGCCCACCCGCCACGCCAGTGTCTTCGCCATCACCTTCGGCTGAGGGTTTTCAGGCGGGCTGGTAGCCCAGCCGCTCGGAAATCCGCCCGCACGCGGCGCGCAGCTTCTCGCGCGCCGCGTCGCGGTCCATCACCTGCGAGCCGTCGATCAGCGCGAGGAACGGGATCGTCAGCGCGGCGACGATGCGGCGATCGAAGCCGAATATGGGGAAGCTGATGTCGGTGACGCCGAACGTCACCGGGCTCTCGCGGCTGTCATGGCCCTGCCGCTGCACCGTCGCCAGCCGTTCGGCGAGCCACGCGCGGTCGACCGCGGCGCCCTGCTCCGCCTCGGCGGCAGCGACCATCCGCTCGGCCAGCGCCGGGTTGGAAAAGGCGAGCAGCACCTGCCCCGAGCAGCTCCGCAGCAGGTCGATATGCGCCCCCACCTTGAGCGCAAAGCCGCGCGTGGCGGTCGATTCCTCGCGCGCGACTACCAGCCCGTGCCCGTCGCTCGCGACGACGAGATGGCAGGACTGCACCGTGTCGCGCGCCAGCATCTGCATCTCGGGCTGGGCGGCGCGGACCAGGTCCTGCGAGGGCGTCGCGCGCAGCGCCACGTCGAGCAGCTTGTACGCCACCGCATAGCGATCGGTCGCCTCGGAGCGGCGCAGATAGCCGAGTTGCTCCATCACCACGACGATGCGGAACAGCTCGCCAACCGAGCGGCCGAGATCGGCGGCCATCTCGCTGACCAGCGCGCCCTCGGGCCGGCCGGCGAGCAGCTCGATCACCTCGAAGCCCTTTTCGATCGCGGGGGCGGAATAGGTCTTTTTCGACGCGGTTCGCGCCATGGGAACTCCTGTTGGGTGGCCGCCTTCCCTCGCCCGAAAGCGGGCCGCGCGCAACGGGGCTCGCTTCGTCCCTCAAAGCGCCGGTCTCATCGCGGCGGCGTTGCTCCCGTCCGGCGCCGCGCCTTATCCACAAGGCTTCGCCACGAAGCAGCCTAAATGGCTGGAAACTTTCGATGAAGCGAACGTTAGATCAGGGTTAGTTCTGGGGAATGGATTTGTCGCAAGATGCCTGAAGGGGAACCCGTGGTGGCCGTAGCCCTTCTCACCGAACGCGACATCGAGCGTTACGGCAACGCGCTCAGCCGTTGCTATCGGATCGATGACTGTTCCGAATTCGATAGCCTCCTGCGCATGATCGACAAGGCCGATGCCGCGCTCGAGGCGCGCACGCGGGAGCGCACTTCCTAACATCCGACTGTCACGCCAGCTTCATCCAGAGCGGCTAGCCCTGCGCGAAACGCGGGCGATCTCAGGATGAAAGGGGGCGAATCGCCATGGCGACAAGCGGGTTGTGCGCCCAGCCTCCGTCCTCGGGCGAGGCGGGGCGATGAACGAGATGACCAGCCTGGCCGCGCACCGCCGCGCGGTATCGGAGGAAGTGGCGCTGCGCGACGCGCTGTTCCGCTTCGTCCAGGCGCGTCTCCGCGATTCCCACGAGGGCGAGGACATCGTCCAGGAAACCTATATCCGGCTGTACGACTATCGCCGCTCGCGCAGTGTTGCCGATGTCGGCGCCTTCTGCTTCGCGGTCGCCCGCAATCTGGTGTTTGATCATTTCCGCCGCCTGCGCGCCGCGCCCCGACCGGCCGAGTTGGCCGAGGACATCCCTTGCGCCCAGCCGCGCGCCGAGGAAGTGCTCGACTATCGCCAGCGGGTCGACATCCTGGTCCGCGCGCTCAAGGTGATGCCGCCGCTCCGCCGCGAGATCTTCCTGCGCCGCCGGCTCGACGGCGTGACGGTGGCGATCATCGCCGCCGACCTCGACATGACCGCCGCCGCGATCGAGAAGCATTGCGTCCGCGCGGTCGCCGATCTCCGCGCCGCGCTCGAACGCCGCGGCCTGCCGGGAGGCGCCGCACGATGAGCCTCAACCCTACCCGCCGCACCGCGCTGCACGACGCCGCCCGCTGGGCGATGCGCGAGGACGAGGCCGTGCTGCGCGATCCCCCGCCGCCTGCCGCCGCCGAGGTGCAGGCGATGCTCGACGATCGCGCGCTGTCCGACGCGATGGCGCAGCTGCCGCGCCTGTCCGACGCCGACATCCGCGCGCTGCGCACCCGCCGCCGTACTGCGATCGGCACCGGCGGGCTGCTCGGCATCGCCGCGGTGCTCGGCATCGGCGGCTGGCATGCGGGCTGGTACCGCGCCGCCGCCCCTGCGCCCCTCCATTACGAGACCGCCCGCGGCCAGATGCTGGACGTAAAACTGGCCGACGGCAGTTCGGTCCACCTCAACGGCGCGACCAGCCTCGACGTGACCCTCGAAGACCATCGCCGCAGCGTGACGATGCAGCGCGGCGAGGCCTATTTCGACGTCGCCCATCTGCCCGATCGCCCTTTCACCGTCCATGCCGGCGGTGCGGCGACCCAGGTGCTCGGCACCGCCTTCAATATCGACATTGCCACGGGCGGCGTGCGCCTCGCGGTCTATCGCGGCAAGGTGCGCTTCGGCGATGCAGCCGCCGCGGTGGTCGTCCCCGCCGGTTGGCGGACCCGATTTGCCGACGGCCGCACCCAGGCCCCGACCCGCTTCGATGCCGCGCAGAAGGACTGGCGCGACGGCTGGCTCGACATCGACGCGATGCCGCTCGGCGACCTGGTCGACGCGCTCAACCGCCGCGGCGGCCCGCTGGTCGCCCCGCCGCCGCCCAGCCTGCGTGGCCTCGCCGTCTCCGGCCGCTTCAGGCTCGACTCCCCGCAGGCGCTGCTCGACGCGATGGGGCTCGCCTATGGCTTCCGAACGACGCGCACGGGCGCCCAGCTGCGGCTCGAAGCCACGAGCGACAACGACACCAATCCGTCACGCCCATGACATTGAACCGTAACAAAATTCTTTTGTCCGGAAGCTGATCTGCCCCCGTCTTCCTCGCTAGCGGCGCACGTGCGCCGGAGCGGAGGGAAGACCAACAATGACTCGCATCCAGGGGATTTCACGCATGGCACTCGCCATCCTGCTGGCAGCGCCCGCGATCGCGCAGGCGCATGCCGCCGACGCGACGATGGCGGCGCAGCGCCGGTTCGACATCGCACCGAGCGATCTGCGCAGCGCGATCTCGCAATTCTCGCAGGCGACCGGCCTGCAGGTGGTGGTGGCGCCGAGCGCCGTCGCCGGCCGCCGCACCGCCGGGGTTCGCGGCGCCCTCACCGTCCGCGCCGCGCTCGACCAGCTGCTGCGCGGCTCGAACCTCAGCGCCGCGGTGCATGGCGGCATCGTCGTGCTGACCCCGTCGCGCGCCGCCGCCCCGGTCGCGCGCCGCGTCGCCCGCAGCGAAGCCCCCGCCCCGCTCGCCGCTGCGGCGCCGGTGCAGACCGCCCAGGCCGAACCGCAGGATCCGGACAATGCCGAGATCGTCGTCTCCGGCTATCGCGAGAGCATCACCGCCGCGCAGGAGCTGAAGCGCCGCGCCGTGGGTGCCGAGGACGACATCGTCGCCACCGATATCGCCGCCTTTCCCGACCTGAACCTGGCGGAATCGCTCCAGCGCGTGCCGGGCATCACCATCACCCGCGACACCGGCGAAGGCCGCCAGATCGCGCTGCGCGGCCTGGGCGCCGACTTCACCCGTACCCAGCTCAACGGCATGGAAGTGCTGGGCAACACCGCCTCGGGCATGGACAATCGCGGCTCGGTCAGCCGCTCGCGCTCGTTCGACTACAGCCTGTTCGCCTCGGAGCTGTTCAACCGCATCTCGGTGCAGAAATCCTATGCGGCCGAGCAGGACGAAGGCGGCCTCGCCGGCACCGTGCAGCTCACCACCGCCAAGCCGTTCGACTATAGCGGCAACAAGTTCGTCGTCTCGGCCAAGGGCCAGACCAACAGCAACGCCCCCGGCGTGACCCCGCGCGCGGTGGCGCTCGCCTCGGTCCGCTCGGGCGATTGGGGGGCCTTGGTCTCGGTCGCCTACAGCAAGATCAAGAGCAACGAGTATGGTTATCGCAACTGGGGCTGGGGGCCGACCAAGTATGGCGCGAAGAATATCGGCGCCGAGATCGACGCCGATACCCGCGCCAAGCTGCTCGCCGGCGTCTACCAGCCGACCGCCCAGTCGCCCTCGAGCTGGTACACCGATCGCCAGCGCCTCGGCGTGACCTCCTCGGTCCAGTACCACCCGGGCGATAATTTCAAGCTCGATATCGACTTCCTCTACGGCCGCCTCTGGGACCATCGCGACGATTATGCGCTGGCCACCGCGGGCAGCAACCCGCTGACCGGCTCGACCGTCAACGGCACCCAGGTGGTCCACAGCGCGGTGATCGACGACACCAACACCCTCCGCGCCGCCAGCTATACCGGCATCGACCTGCGCTCCGAGCACCACATCGTCGAGAACCGCACCGATTTCTATCAGGGCGTCGCCAATCTCAGCTGGAAGCTGGGCGACCGGCTGACGCTGCGCGCGCTGGGCGGCTATGAGGAATCGGATTTCGGCCAGCCGGTGTTCGACAAGGTCTTCATGGAGGCCAAGCAGACCGCGTTCAGCTACGACACGCGGCCGCAGATCCCGGTCAACACCTACGGCATCGCGATCACCGATCCGAACCTGTGGACGGTGCAGCGGCTCGACGTGCAGGAAAACAAGATCGTCAACCGCTACGCCAACGGCAAGCTCAGCGCCGACTATGATCTGGGCGACGGCCTGCTCTTCAAGGCGGGCGGCGCCTACAAGCACTTCACCAACAGCGGCTATACCTGGGCCAACAAGGTGTTCCACAACGTGCCGGCGAACATTCCGGTATCGAACGACCTGAAGCAGCTGGTCGGTCCCAAGACGCTGCTCCAGTACATCGTCGGCAATGTCGACGGCGTCTATGCCGCGATCGGCGACAAGCGCGACCTGACCGCCGCCAACCTCCAGGCCGGCAGCGACTACAAGGTCGACGAGAAGACCTGGAACGGCTTCGCGCAGGTCGATCTCGACACGGTGGTGGGCGGCATGCGGCTGCGCGCCAATGCCGGCCTGCGCTATTATTCGACCGACCTCACCTCGTCGGGCAATCTCGCGGTCGGCACCGCCTTCGTGCCGGTGGTGATCAAGGACAACAGCCATGGCTGGTTGCCCGCCGCCAACCTTGCGCTCGACCTGACCAAGACCCTGGTGTTCCGCCTCAGCGCCGATCGCAACATCAACCGCCCGGGCCTGGGCGACCTCGCCGCGGCGGGGTCGATCACGACACGCCCGAACGGCGGCAGCCTCAGCCTCGGCAACCCGTTCCTCAAGCCCTTCAAGGCGACCTCGGTCGAGACCTCGCTCGAATGGTATATGGACAGCAAGGGCTTCGCCTCGGTGGGCTTCTTCTACAAGAACATGGACACCTATATCTCGCCGAGCACGGTGACGATCCCCTATGGCCAGACCGGCCTGCCGCTGTCGCTGCTGATCCAGGGCCAGGACGCCAACACCCCCTATGACGTGAGCCAGCCGATCAACGGCCCGGGCGCGGACATCAAGGGCGTGGAAGTCGCGGTGCAGCACGACTTCACCTTCCTGCCGGCGCCGTTCGATCATCTGGGCGTCACCGCCAACGGCACCTGGTTCGAGGGCAAGCAGCAGGGCAAGGTGGGCAACAGCTTCGTCACGCTGCCGCTGTTCAACCTCTCGAAATGGGCGGCGAACGCGACGCTCTATTACGAGGATCAGCGCTGGGGCATCCGCGTCTCGGACGCCTATCGCAGCAAATATTACACTGGCCTCGGCACGGTGGGCAATGTCGGCGACTGGATCCGCGGCACCCACAATATCGACGCTCAGGCCCATGTGAACCTGCGCCCGGGCATCCGCCTGATCGCCGAAGGCATCAATCTCACCAACGTGCCGATCGAGCAGTTCGCCGGCGGCGCGATCGCCCGCCGCGTGGTCTACACGACCAGCGGCCGCACCTTCACGCTGGGCTTCAGCGCGGAGTTCTGAGGCGCGAAAAACCCGCCCCGGCGCGTGCCGGGGCGGGTTCGTTTCTGCCAAGCGGAAGGTCAGCTGGGGTCAACGCGGAACACGTCGCCGCCCGCATCGAGAATGTAAAACCACGAGGTTCCCCTCGAGCGGTTCATCGCGACCGGATGCGACAGGGTGCCAGCATCCGGCGCGAAATCAGCATCGCGGCGTTCGAACGCGTCAGGCGTGACGGTCTTGCCCGGTACGAGCGTGTTTCCCTTGACGGTGAAGATCGCCCCGCCGGTGTCGAAGAAAACATAGAAGTCGCTCGGCGTGCGCATATCTCCCGGACCTTCAGCGCCGGCGCCGATCGCCTGGCCGCTATTGCGCCCGCCGGTGCGATAATATTCCAGGACGGGATCGGTGAGGCCGGCCGGCGGCGTTGCCGCAACCGTCCGCGTTCCTTCCTTGAAGGGCCAGCCGAAATTGACGCCGCTCAGGGTCGTCGTAGACAGGAGGTTGAGTTCCTCAGCCATATCCTGCCCATGGTCCGATATGAAGATGCGGCTGCCCGAGGCGTAGGACTCCGAGCCCCCACTCGGCTGGTGCAGCCCCTTTGCGACCATCGACACGAGGAAATCTCTCAGCGCGGCCCCCGCGTAGGGATCGGGGTTGCGGGTGATGCGGAGCAGCTTCCCCAGCACCGAGCTGTCGTTCTGCGCGCTCCCCGTCGGATCGCCGCTGCCGCCTGCGTCGCCGGTCGCCGCGTACAAACTGCCGTCGACGGTAAAGCCTAGCCAGCCGCCCCCGGCATAGTTCGGTGCCAGTTCGCCTACCAACCCCCTCGCGTCCTCGTGCGTCCCGAACGCATCACGGGTGAAGCGGTTGATGATCAGGTACCCGCTATCGGAATGGTACATGGCAAAAAACGTGCCGTCACTTTTGAACGTCGATCCAACCGCAATCGCGAGCACCCCTTTCGGGCCGACGGTGGCGATGCGGGTAATAAGCGTCTTCGCGCCGGTCGTCGCATTGAGCTGGTAGATCGCGCCGCCCTTCTCCGCGACGAGTATCGTGCTGTCGTCCAGCACGCTGATCGCCACCGGCTGGACGAAGCCGGACCCGACCCGGCGCACCGCAATGCCCTCCTTATCATTGGTCACGGTGACGGTCAGGGCCAGCGTCGTGGTCGCCTTGCCGTCGCTCACCCCGATCTGCAGCTCATAGGCGTTGTTCTGGTCGGCGTCGGCCGGCTGATCGAAATTCGGCGAGGCGACGAACGCCAGCTGCCCCGCTGCCGTAATGGTGAAGCGGGCGGCATCGGCACCGCCTGCGATCGTGTAGGTAAGCGCGTCGCCATTGGGATCGGTCGCAGCAGCCTGATAGATTGGGCCGGTGACGTTCTCGACGACGCTGACGCTCGCGCCCGAGGTGAATGCCGGCGGCTGGTTGGCGGGCGGCTGGTTCACCGGCGGCTGCGCGGGCGGCGCGCTACCACTGTCGCCGCTGCACGCAGCAAGAACGAGCGCCAGAGCAGGCGCGACCATGCTCCCCGCATGCGCGAAGGAACGCCGTACGATGTTCATCTGATCCCCCAGGAAGATATGCCCAGATGCTGATATCCGCGCGGCAAGCTGGCGCGTCAATCTCTTGTTGGTGGCGCTTGGCGGATCAGTGCGCAGATGCCTGGGCGACCGCAAGGCGGATGTGGAACAGGTTCTCGGACACCTCCTCCATCTGCACCGGCCCGGTGGCGGCATAGCCCAGCCCCTCGACCGTGTGCGCAAGCCCGCCGAGCAGCATCGCCTGCCGCTTCTCCAGAAAGGCATCGTCAGTGGGCGGCGGGATCGTCGCGGTGACCGCGCAGCCGCGCGCGTCGCAGCCGAACGCCACGTCCCGCAACAGCGGATAGGCTTGGCGGACCTGCGCCTCGATCTGTGCGGGCGCCGCGGCGACCGCGACGGGACCGCGCATGGCCGGCGTCGGCGGTGCCGAGGAAGGCCGCGCGGTGATGGTGACCACGCCCTGCGCCGCGGGCGTCGGTGCGGACCCCGCCTTGCCGAGCAGCGCCCAGCCCGCGGCCAGTGCCGCCAGCGCCCCGCCGGCGACGAACAACCGGCTATGTTTCATGTCCTGTGCTCCATGGCCGATATCCCCGCGCCGCCCGGAGGCGACGCGGGCACCGATCCGATCAGCAGATCGTCGAACCGGCCGGGCAGCCCGGCGAGTCCGATCCGGCATCGACATCGGGGTTGAAGCCCGGGGTGATGCTGGTGTTGAGCGCCGCCTTCAGCGATCCGGCGAAGCGCGCGTCCTTGATCTCGAAGTTGCCGCTGCCGAAATCATAGTTGGCGATCGCGTTGCGCACGGCGAGCGAGGGATAGCCGTTCCAGCTGACCAGCGGCTGGACCACCCAGGTGCCGGTGCCGTTTTCGGGCGGCTCGTCCCCGCCGTCGGTCTTCGAGAAACGGAACAGGTGCGAGAAGCCCAGCGTCTCGTAGTGGAAGACCATCTTCACATGCTGGTTGCCGGTCGCATCGCTCTGGAAGCGGAGCTGGCCGTCCTTGGTCGCGCGCGTGTCCCACTTGCCATGGGAGTCGCGGGCGACGCCGACGACGCTGCTGTTGACGCCGGCATCGGTGGTCCAGACGATGATCGTCTCCCAGTCATAGGCGTGCGAGAAGTCCGACTGCCAGAAATAGGCATAGACCCGCGCGCAATAGCCGTTGTTGCAGCGGGTGCGGACATAGGCGTTGCTGGTGCGCAGATAGTCGGGGTTGCGGCACGAGGCCGGCGGCTTGGTCGCGTAGGTCGAGGCCTTGGGGCTGATCGCGCCCGAGGCGTTCACCGCGGGCACGTTGAAGCAGACATCGGTGTCGAAATCGAGCGCGGGCTGGAAGCGCTTGTCGAGCGCGGTCGCCAGCTCGGGCAGCGGCGCGACCGGTGCGGGCCAGCCCTGCGCATGCGCTGCCTGGAACGGCAGCACGGCAAGCGCGGCGAGCGCCGCCTTGGGCAGAAGATGACGGGTGGCGGCGGTTATACGTCCCTTGGTCATACGATCTCCATGCAGGTCCCAGAGCGGCTGCGCGTTACGTTCGTCCAGCCGCGAGGGACCGCCCGCGACCTGGAAGTTCAGGAAATCGAGGCGTACGGGCGTCGCGCCGATGCGCGGCCCGTCTCCGTGCTCAGCAGGAAGACGGGCTGATGTGCAGATCCGGACAAATTAAATTCGCGTGAGACGCGCTGCGGGAGCGGAGCGCGCACATCGCGGCTTCCGCAGCGGAACATCGCCTAACCGACTAATAACATTACCGCTTGCGTGCCGGTCATGGTAAACGCTGCGTCATGGCCAGCATGGCGCTCCGATCCCCGGAAGTCGACATGCGGGTTCGGCAGAAATTTGCGGCAAGGCCTGTGCATCGACCTGCGTTTTCATTGGGGGACATATGATAAGAAGCATCGCAGCGCTGGCTCTGGCCTTCCTCTCAACACCCGCTGTCGCCGCCACCTATGTCGGCACATCCTCAACAAGCACCGTGATCGATATACCAGGCCTTTCCACGCCAGGTACGTATCGCTTGGATTTCAGCTTTAGCCGTCCGATCTTCGTCGGATTTGAGTCTTACATCTATTATGAGTTTTCGTGGTATCGGGATGGAGAGTACATCGCGAGCGACGACGGCCCTGCCTTCTTCTCCTACTTCCCAGATGAGCCGATGCAGTCCGGTTCGGTATTGTGGACCGTTCTCGGCCCCTATCGTGGTTGGCAGGGCGACATTCTTGAAGTGGGCTATTACCGCGTCGACGGAAACCACTTGTCCTTTGGCGACTCGGACGATTCGAGCCCGTACAGCTATCGGGTCGACGTCACTTCCGTGCCCGAACCTGCAGAATGGGCGCTGCTGATCTCCGGCTTGGGCCTTGCCGGCGCGGCGTTGCGGCGTCGCGCCCGCACCGGCACCCGTTCGGCAGCGACCGCCTGATCGCGCAGCGCGCCGGCGCCGGCATCACGCCCGCGCCGGCGCCAGCTTCCAATAGGTGGCGTAGCGCTCGTGGGCGATGCGGTGATAGGGGATCAGCCGCACCGGCACGCCGTCCGCCGCAGCGAGGGTGAACTCCAGCGGCTTGGCGCCCGGCCGGATCGCCGCCGCCAGCGTGACCGGATCGCCCGCCAGCACCGGCACCTGCACCGGACCGTCATTGTAGCGGCCATATTCGCGCTCGTTGACGACGATGTCCGCCCCCTTCGCCAGCCCCTGCGCACCGAGCGCGCCCGCCAGCACCAGCGGGCCATAGGTGAACGCCACCACGTCCGGCGCGGCGGGGGCGCTTTCGATCCCGGGCTCCATCACCAGCTGCAGTTCGACCACGTCGCCGTCGCGCCAGCTGCGCGCGAGTTCGATCCGGCTGCCCGGCGCGACCGAACGTGCCGCGACCTGGCCGTTCACCCGCACGGTGGCGGTGCGGCTCCAGCGCGGATGGCGCAGGTTGAGGGTGACGTCGGTCGGCCGGGCCAGCTTCCAGCGCAGCGTCGTGCGCGGTTCCTCGGGGAAGCGGGTTTCCTGCACCAGCTCGGCACCCTTCTCGCGCCAGCGCACCGTCGAGGGCAGGAACAGGTTCACGAACAGCGCGCGATCGTCGTGGAAGTAGATCGAGTCCCGATACTTCACATGGTTTTCCATGCCGGTGCCGGTGCAGCACCAGAAGCTGTGTTCGGGGGTGTGGTAGAGCTTCATGTACCCAGGCCGTGCGCCCTGGAAATAGGTCGCCATGCCGCTGTCCGGGTCCTGCGAGGCGAGGATGCCGTTGAACAGCGTCCGCTCGTAATAGTCGGCATATTCGGGGCGCGGCTCATGGAGGAACAGGCTGCGGGTGAGCTTGAGCATGTTGTGCTGGCAGCAGGTCTCCGATCCCTTGGCCGAAAACACGTGCTTCTCGAAATCGGCCATCGCGAAGAAATGCTCGTTGTCGCCGTGCCCGCCGGTCGCGAAGGAACGCGTCTCCGCCACCGTCTTCCAGAAGAACGCCGCGGCATCCCGGTACGACGCATCGCCGGTGGTCTCGTAGACGCGGTGGAAACCGACCACCTTGGGCACCTGGGTGTTGGCGTGGAGCCCGTCGAGATGGTCGCGCGCCTTGGCGAGCGGGGTCAGCAGCGCCTTGTGCGAGAAGCGCTCGGACAGCGTGCGATAGTCCGCCTTGCCGGTCATCGCGTAGAGATCGGCATAGACCTCGTTCATGCCGCCATGCTCGGTCTCGAGCATCGCCTCGAACTCGGCGTCGGTCAGCGGCCGGCACGCCACCACGCCCCAGTCGGCGAGCCGGAGCAGCGTCGCACGCGCAGGTGCGCTGTCGGCGAGCAGCGCCCCGTCGCGCAGGCCCGCATACACCTTGTGCAGCGTGTACCAGGGCACGCCGCTGATCTTCTCGCCGCGCAGATGCGCCGCGACCACCGCCGCGCCGTTCGGGAACGCCGTGACGAGGCCGCTCTTGGCGGCGTCCTGGCAGGCGCCGAGCTCGGTCGCGATATAGTCGATGCGCTTCTTATATTCGGGCTTGGCCGTGGCGCGGAAGGCGAGCGCGCAGGCCGAGAGATAATGGCCGAGCGTATGCCCCTGGCAATGGATGTCGGCCCAGAGCGGGTCCGATTCCCAACCGCCATAGGCGGGCGCCTTGGGACTGAGCCCGGCGTTGACGCGGAACTGGTGGAGCAGCCGGTCGGGCTCGAGCCGCAGCAGATAGGCCTCGGTCGCACGCTGGGCGTGGAGGAAGGGGCCCTCGCCCAGCGTCACGTCCGCCATGTCGAACGGCTGGAGCTTCGCGGGCGCCGCCGGCGCGGTGTCGGCCGCGGCAGGAAGCGGCACGCCCAAGCCGCCGATCGCCACTGCGCCGCTGCCCGTACTTGCAAGAAAACCCCGCCGCGACGTTTCGATCGTCATTCCCGCAACCCTCTCCATGCGTGCGATTTACTCCGGGTTATCAGACCCCTTCCCTGCCGCCAACCCCGCTCGGCTTTTCGCTGCAGCGCGCAAAAAGCGGCTTCCCAAACGCGGCCGGCTGCCCCAACCAAGCGCGCATGGTCGAAAAGATTCTGGGCATCCTTGCCACCTTCACCATCTGGGTCATCTCGAGCGGGGGCTATCTCGGCATCGCCGTGCTGATGGCGATCGAGTCCGCGTGCATTCCGCTGCCGTCGGAGATCATCATGCCGTTCGCCGGTTATCTGGTTTCGACCGGCCGGTTCGACCTGTACCTGGCGGCGACCGCCGGTGCGATCGGCTGCAACCTCGGCTCGATCGTCGCTTACGAGATCGGCAAGCGCGGCGGCCGGCCGCTGGCGCTGCGCTGGGGCAAATATCTGCTGATCGGCCCGGGCGAAATCGACGCCGCCGACCGCTTCTTCGCGCGCTACGGCAGCATCGCGGTGCTGATCGGCCGGCTGCTGCCGGTGATCCGCTCGTTCATCGCCTTCCCGGCGGGCGTTGCGCGGATGAAGCTGGTGCCGTTCCATGTGTACACCTTTCTCGGCAGCTGGCCGTGGTGCTTCGGCCTTGCCTGGGTGGGCATGACGCTGGGCGAGAAGTGGGACAGCGATCCCCGCATGAAGGCGGCGTTCCACAGCGCCGACGCGCTGATCGGCGTGGTGCTGGTCGGGCTGGTGGCGTTCTATATCTGGCACCGCGTGCGGGGGATGAAGCAGCGCTGAGCTGCAGTTCCTTTGCCCAAGCCCCCTCCACCATTCGCTGCGCGAATGGTCCCCCTCCCCCGGAGCTGCGCTCCGAGGGAGGAGACGCTTTCTTCCATCGCCGTAAGCGTCTCCTCCCTCGGCGAAGCCGGGGGAGGGGGACCGCGCTGCGCCAGCAGCGTGGTGGAGGGGGCAAGCCGCACGCCCCACGCCCCGCAAACACCCCTCCCCAACCCCCGCTTGCGCTCCTCGACACGATCCTCTAGATACAGCCCCCTAGCCGACAGCTTGGGTGGATTGCACCGGTTCCTGAAAAGGACCGGGCAGCGGACCCATGCCCGAAGCGCCATTTTTCACACGAGGATAGCCCCAGTGGCGAAGACAAGCCCCGTCGAATTCATCAAGCAGGTCCAGACCGAGACCCGCAAGATCGCCTGGCCGACGCGCCGCGAGACGATCATGACCGGCGTGATGGTGATGATCATGACGACGCTGCTCGGCAGCTTCTTCCTCGGCATCGATTCGCTGTTCGACATGATCGTCAACGCCCTCCTCCGCCTCGCGCAGTAAGAGAAAGACCAACACCCATGTCGCGCTGGTACATCATTCACGCCTATTCCGGTTTCGAGGGCAAGGTCCGCGACCAGATCCTGGCCGACGCCACCCGCCTGGGCCTCGATCGCCTCGTCGAGTCCGTCGAAGTGCCGACCGAGACGGTCACCGAAGTGCGCCGCGGCAAGAAGATCCAGTCCGAGCGGAAGTTCTTCCCGGGCTACGTTCTCGCCAAGCTTGAGATGAACGACGACGTCTACCACCTGGTGAAGAACACGCCGAAGGTGACCGGCTTCCTCGGCAGCTCGGGCAAGCCCCAGCCGATCAGCGAGGCGGAAGCCGCGCGCATCCTCAACACCAAGGAAGAAGCGGCCACCGCGGCGCCCAAGGCCAAGCTGAAGGTCGATTTCGACATCGGCGACACGGTCAAGGTGATCAGCGGCAACTTCGCGACCTTCTCGGGCGTGGTCGAGGAACTCGACTACGACAAGAACCGCGTGAAGGTCTCGATCTCGATCTTCGGCCGCGCGACCCCGCTGGAGCTGGGCTTCGAGGACGTCGAACGCGTCAAGTAAGCCGGGCGGGCCTGCGGGCCCCTGCCATCACGAACACGAAGAAGCCGGGGCGCAAACCCCGGCTTTTTTGTTGGCGCGCCGCCCGTTCAGCGCGCCTCTTCGAGGCCCAGCCGAGTCATCTGCACCTCGCGGCGGAGCACGAACCCCAGCGAGCGATAGAGCGCGATCGCGCCGTCGTTGCTGGCATAGGCATGGAGGAACGGCACCTCGCCGCGTGCCAGGATGCGCGTAGCGACAGCGGAGAGCAGCACACGGGCATAGCCGCGCCCGCGCGCGTCCGGATGGGTGCAGACGCCGCTGATCTCGGTACCGCCGTCCGGCTTCATCCGCTCGCCTGCCATCGCCCGCAGGCGGCCGTCCTGCTCGATTCCCAGAAAGTCGCCAAGCTGGTGGGTGCGCGCGAAGAACGGCCCGGGCTCGGTAAGGGTGGCGAGCGCCAGCATCGCACCGGCATCGCTGTCGCCGAGGGGCCGGATCGGCACGTCCGGCAGCGTTCCGGGCCGCAGCTCGGCACAGACCATCTGCACGCCGAGGTCCTGTGAGACGATCCGCAGCCCCGGCCCGATCGGCGGGACAGACGCTTCGAGGAAGGCGACGTCGCCATGCGCTGCGACGAGCGCAGCCAGGTCCGCCAGCACCTCCGGCGCATGGGAGTCGATCGCGGCGAACACCCCGACCTCGGGATGGTAGCGGCGCGCGCCTCCCTGCACCACAGCGAAGGCCGCATGCCGCCCGTACAGCGCCGAGCGCGCGGGCAGGTCGAGCGGATCGACGGCGGTCATCGCTACGTCCCCGGCGCCGTGCGCGCCCCGGCGAAGCGCCGCAGCCGCGCCCGTACCGGCTCGTCATACAGCCGCAGCGCCAGCCAGCTGACGGCGACCACCAGCACGAAGACCCCTGCCCCCACCAGCAATAGGCTCGCGGCCGACGGCTTCGCGTTCAGCGCATAGTTCATGTACACCAGCAGGAACGGGTAATGCAGGATGTAGATCGGGTAGGAGATCCGCCCGGCGAGGGTGCACAGCGTCCGCTCGATCCCGCCGATCGCGGAATGCGCTCCGCACACCAGGATCGCCGGGAAGAGCAGCATCGCCACCGCCCCCTCGAACAGGCCGTTGCCGTGCGGGATCGCCTTGGGCACCAGCGGCGCGGCGAACACCAGCACCAGCACCAGGCTGAGCACGCCCCAGCCCAGCCGCAGCTGCGGCAGCCGCTCGCGGACGCGGTACAGCCACAGCCCCATGGTGAAGGAGAACGCCATCCGGGCGGGCGCGCCCCACCAGCTCAGCCAGTCCGAGCCCATGTCGATGCTGTTGCGGTGCCACAGCAGCCAGCCCAGCCACAGCGCCGCCGCGGCGGTCACTGCCCCCAGCGCCCGCGTGCCCAGCCGCCGCAGCACCAGCGCATAGGCGAGATTGCCGATATATTCCTGCAGCAGCGACCAGGCCGGGCTGTTCAGGCTGTGGGTGTCGGTCCAGCGGTTGGGCAGCACCGGGTGCGGCAGCAGCAGCAGCGCCAGCAAGAAATCGACGAGCACCACCGACAGCGGCACCAGCTTCTGGTTGGCCGCGAACGGATCGACCAGGAAGCTGATCAGCCCGAGCACCGCGCCCAGCAGCACCAGCGGGTGCAGCCGGATCAGGCGGATCCGCACGAACTGGAGGACCGACATCGCCGGCCAGCGCCCGTCATAGGCATAGGCGATCACGAAACCCGACAGGCCGAAGAAGAAATCCACCGCCATCGCGGCGTGATGCAGCCACTGGCCATCGTCCGCCCAGGCGATCGGCATGCCCATCAGGTGGAACAGCACCACCATCACCGCCGCCGTGCCGCGCAGCCCGTCGAGCACCTCGAAATGCGGCTTGCCCGTCGCGGTCGTGTCGGCGTGCGCGTCCGTGCCCGCTCCCGCGGATGCTGCGATATCCATGTCCGTGCTCTCCCCTTGCCACCAGCGTGGCACCGGCAGCCGGGTTAGGCAACCGCTAGAGGATTGCAGCAGAATGCAAAAAGCCGGGGACCAGGCCCCGGCTTTCCACTGCACGATGCCGGCGGCGCGATGCCGCCGGGCCGTCGGCTCAGAGTACCGTCGGTTCGCGATAGGCGCTGCGTTCGCGCTCGATCTCGTCGCGGGTATAGGCAGGCGCCTTGTCGTCGAACGCCGTCCAGCCCGACTGGCGATAGGCCGCGCCGCGCGTCGCCGCAGTCACGCCGCGACGGTTGAGCACCGCCTCGGCTTCCGGCGCCAGCGAGTCTTCCACGCGCGCGCTCACCAGCGTGCCGCCGCGGCGGACGCCTTCGGAATAGACGTTGGCATCGTCCTCGCTCTCGCCGGCATTCTTGAGCGCACCGACGATGCTGCCGGTGGCCGCGCCGCCGACGCCGCCGATCGCCGCACCTGCCGCGGTCGAGGCGAGCCAGCCCGCCGCCACGATCGGGCCGAGGCCCGGGATCGCCAGCAGGCCGAGGCCCGCGAGCAGGCCGCCCACGCCGCCCAGCGCCGCGCCGGTCGAGGCGCCGCGGCTGACGTCGCCATGCGCGTTGACGTCGCTCACGTCATGGTCGCCATGGGTGTTGTTGGCGATGATGCTGAGGTCGCTGTGCGGCACGCCCAGCCGCTCCAGCTCGTTCACCGCGGCCTTGGCATCCGAATAATCGTCGAACAGACGGGTAATGGTCCGGCTCATCGCATTTCTCCTGCAGAACTTATGGGGTTAGCGCGCGGTGATGTTGCCCTTGTAGTCGAGCGTCACGGTCACCTTCTTGCCGTTCTTCATCGCCATGCCCTGCCAGGCGCCATTCTCGGTTCCCTTGAGACCCGTGATGTCGGTATAGCCCGCCTTGGCGAGCCGGCCCTTGGCCTGGCTTTCGGTGAAGGAGCTGTGGCCCTTGGCCGGCGTGCCGACATGATGCGCGGTGCCGTCCTTAACCACCGGATTGTGCGAGCCGGCCTGGCCGCTGCTCTGCGCAGCCGCCCCCGTCGTCGCGAGGCCAAGCGCCGCGACGGCCATGATGATGTGCTTCATGTCCATTCCTCTCCAAAGATGACGCTCCACGCGCGCCGATCCCTCCCGGCGTCGTGGAGATTTGCTAAACGGGTGAAGGACTTGATTGGTTCATCGGGCTTGATCACGGCCCGCCGCTTGCCAGCGCCGCCACGCCTCGCCACTGTCCCCGCCGAACACCCGGGGGACCAGATGCCGCAGACGACCAAAGCCCAGACCCGAGCGCGCGTGGTGCTCGCCGCCGTCATTGCCGCCGCCGCGCTGTGGATCGGCATGGCGTTCGTACCGGCCGTGCTATGGGCGGGCGTACTCGCCATCGGGGTCGAGCCGCTCCGGGTGTGGCTGAGCGCCCGCCTGCCCCGCCCCACGCTCGTCGCCGCGCTGCTCACGCTGGGCGTGCTGCTGATCGTGCTGATCCCGCTGTCGATCGCGATCAGCCAGGCGCTGGTCGAGGCGCAATCGGTCGCCGCCTGGATCGCCGATGCCCGCGCGCACGGCGTGGCCCTGCCCGACTGGGTCGCCCGCCTGCCTTGGGGCCGCGAGCAGGTCACCGCTTGGTGGAGCCTCCATCTCGCCACCCCCGAGGCCGCCGCCGCGGAGTTCGGCAAGCTCGATCATTCGCTGTGGCGCAGCCATTCCGGCGCGCTCACCCACACGCTGATCCGCCGCGTGGTGGTGTTCGGCTTCACCCTGGTCGTGCTGTTCTTCCTGCTGCGCGACCGCGACAATATCGTCCGCCAGCTCGAGCGCGGCGCGACCCGCGCGTTCGGCGACGCGGGCGACCGGCTCGGCCGCCAGATCTTCGCGGCGGTGCGCGGCGCGGTGGACGGCATGGTGCTGCTGGGGCTCGCCCAGGGCATATTGATGTCGATCCTGTTCGTGATCGGCGGGGTGCCGCACCCGATCCTGCTCGGGCTGTTCTCGGGCTTCGCTTCGATCATCCCGTTCGGGCTGGCGGTGGTGCTGGTGCTGGCGCTGCTGCTGCTGCTCGCCAAGGGCGCGGTGATGGCGGCGATCATCGTCGGCGTGATCGGCTATGCGCTCAACTTCGTGATCGACCATTTCCTGCGCCCGAGCCTGATCGGCGGCACCACCCGCCTCCCCTTCGTGTGGGTGCTGATCGGAATCCTGGGAGGCGTGGAGACGATCGGGCTGCTCGGCCTGTTCGTCGGCCCCGCGTTGATGGCGGCGCTGGTGCTGCTGTGGCGCGAATGGGTGGCCGAGGGCGATATCGGCGGCGCTGAGGCGGGGCACACGGCGGAACTGCGGCCGTGATGTCGCGGACAGGGCCTATCCGGCGACAACCAAGAGCGTACCCACCAAGCACATCCTCGAAAACAAAGCCGATAAGCCACTGAAATATTCCGGTTAAGCAATCGTTAACCATGCTTGAGCCGATGCGATATGGCGCTACGGTCTCCCCTCCGTACGGAAACAGGGGATATCAGATGATTCGAGTTGCGATGGTAGCAGCGGCGCTGCTGCTAGGCACGGCTGCAGAGGCAAAGCCGTACAAGGTCACGATAACCGGGGGGTACTATGACTACTTCTCGGGCGGGACACAGGGCAGCGTGACGCTCCAGGCGATCATCAATGATCCGCCGGTGGTCACAACGGTGTACCCGGATGAGCCCGACTGCCTCGAATATTCGGGTTGCAACGGGTGGCGCTCCGTCACCAGCTTTGCCACGTATTTCGACACCAAGGTGGATGGCGCTCCCGCCGCCAAGTCGTACATGGATCTGACCCTGAACTGGCTAACGTTCGACGGGGATGAAGGCTATGGTATCAGCCACTTCAAATATCTGGACGTGAGCTTCAACGCCCTGTCGCTTCCTGCGCTGGCGGCAATCGCGAATCCCAGCATTGATGCGATTTGCCAAACCGCCTTCCAGCCGGCCGGCCCCTGCACCTCCATCACCACCTCGTCGCAGATGATTGCCAACGACAACCGGCTGATCGGCGTCGGCCGAGTCCTCATCCATGAGGATGCCACCAAGGACATCCTGAATTTCTCCCTCGGTGACGATGTTGATTTTCGGACCTTCGGGCTGTTTTCCGCGGTCCGCTGGAA
The DNA here is from genome assembly GCF_040545965.1 of Sphingomonas trueperi. Lineage (GTDB taxonomy): Bacteria > Pseudomonadota > Alphaproteobacteria > Sphingomonadales > Sphingomonadaceae > Sphingomonas > Sphingomonas trueperi_C. Next base: position 207,683 of record NZ_JBEPMV010000001.1, read on the forward strand.
TGCGACGCCGCCTGCGGGATATAGCGGTGACGCGGAGACCTCCGGCGAGAATATCGTCGAGTTCAACACCTTCAGTTTCACGATCTCCCCGGTGCCGGAACCAGCCAGCTGGGCGATCATGCTCACGGGCTTCGGCCTGATCGGCGCCATGACGCGCAGACGAACCCGCGCGCTCGCCCACGCGTGACCCATTGCCGACTGCGCGGGATGCCTCTCGCGCAGTCGGGACGCGGAACCTCCCCTACACCTCGATAGTCTACCCCCTCCTCTCGGGGCAGCCACCACCGCCCGCCCTTGAACGCCGCGGCCGGGCCGGGCACAGGGCGCCCGCGGTGGCGCAACAGTCTTTTCTCCCAAGGACTTGGAGCCCCATCCTGTCAGTAACCAGAGTGAGGTGTATTTCGTGTTCAGGAAATTGCTCTGCGCCACGGCGCTCCCGGCCTGCGTGCTCGCGCTCTCCGCGTGCGGGACCAAGGGGGGCGACAATGCCAGCGCGCCCACGTCGGCCGCCGACCAGAGCGAGATGCAGAAATACAATGCCTATGTCGAAGCCGCCAACACGGCGCGCACCTCCTTCGCGGAGATCGGCGCCACCTATCAGCGCGACATCAAGCCGAAGCTCGACAGCGGCAAGAACCTCGACGATCTGTTCTTCCCCTCCGAACCCGGCATCGACCGGATCAAGGAGCAGCTCGACAAGGCGCTCGCGCTGAGCCCCGCCATGGCGGCGATCGACGGGGCGGCGCGCAGCTATAGCGCCGCACTCGCCAAGATCGCGCCGCTCTACCGCGACATGGAGAATTACGTCGAGGCGAAGCGCTACATGGGCGACAAGGGTGCGCATGGCCGCGAGGTGCAGCCCGCCCTGCTCGCCGCACTCCAGGAGGTCGCAACCGCCCAGGCCGCCTATGCCAAGGCGATCGACGCGGCCGACCGCGCACGCGTGAAGGCCGCGTTCGATGCGGCGAAGAAGGACTCGCTCGACTATTACCGCAAGGGCACGGTCTATTACCTCAAGGAGAGCATGGACCATGTCGGCGGCGTGCTCGACGGAAAGGGCCTGGGCGACCAGAAGGCGGCCTTCGCGGCCTCGCTCGACCGGTTCAACACCATCGCCGTGCAGTTCGACACCAAGGCGCGCGAGAAGGACAAGACGGCCTGCGCCAGCTTCATGACGCATGCCAATGCCTATCTCGCCGCCGGGCGCGACATTATCCAGCGCACCGACGACGGCACCTATGCGAAGGACCGCAACGGTTCCTCGTTCCAGATGATGAAGCCGCAGGCGGTGCAGGATGCCGAGACGCTGCTGCAGACCTACAACAACGTCATCAACGATCTCAACGTCCACCGCTGCTGACGATCGGCCGATCCACGCAAGGGGCTGCCGGCTTCCACCCCCGGCACCCCCTTGCTCCGCGCGCCACATTCGGCTAAGGCCGCGCGCTTCCAAGCACACAGCTCGGGAACCATGCGGGAGGCGGCCTCTGGTCGTCGCTTGTACCGCTCGACTTGAAAGAGAGTGACATGGCTAAGAAGATTACCGGCTATATCAAGCTGCAGGTGGCCGCCGGCGCCGCAAACCCCTCGCCGCCGATCGGCCCTGCTTTGGGTCAGCGCGGCGTGAACATCATGGAATTCTGCAAGGCGTTCAACGCCGCAACCGGCGACGTGGAAAAGGGCACCCCGCTCCCCACCGTCATCACCGTCTATGCAGACCGTAGCTTCTCGTTCGAGACCAAGACGCCCCCGGCGACCTATCTGCTCAAGAAGGCGATCAACCTGAAGTCGGGCTCGAAGGAGCCGGGCAAGGCTGTCGCGGGCAAGATCAAGCGTTCGCAGCTGTCGGAAATCGCCCAGGTCAAGATGAAGGACCTGAACGCGAACGACATCGAAGCCGCGACGAAGATCATCGAAGGTTCGGCCCGCGCGATGGGCCTCGAAGTGGTGGAGGGCTGATTCCATGGCAAAGCTGACCAAGAAGCAGAAGAGCTGGAGCGTCGACCCCATCAAGCTGCACGGCGTCGATGAAGCGATCGCGCTGGTGAAGCAGTATGCGACCGCCAAGTTCGACGAGTCGATCGAAGTCGCGCTGAACCTCGGCGTCGATCCGCGCCACGCCGACCAGATGGTCCGCGGCGTCGTCACGCTCCCGGCCGGCACCGGCAAGACCGTTCGCGTGGGCGTGTTCGCCCGCGGCGCCAAGGCTGAGGAAGCCCTGGCTGCCGGCGCAGACGTCGTCGGTGCGGAAGACCTGATGGAAGCCATCCAGGGCGGCAAGATCGATTTCGATCGCTGCATCGCCACCCCGGACATGATGGGCCTGGTCGGCCGTCTCGGTAAGGTGCTGGGTCCGAAGGGCCTGATGCCGAACCCGAAGCTCGGCACCGTGACCATGAACGTCGCCGAAGCGGTGAAGGCCGCCAAGGGCGGTCAGGTGGAATACCGCGTCGAAAAGGCCGGCATCATCCACTCGGGCATCGGCAAGGTGAGCTTCTCGAACGAAGACCTGCGCCGCAACTTCGACGCCCTCGTCGACGCGGTCGTCAAGGCCAAGCCAGCGGGCGCCAAGGGCAAGTACCTCCAGAAGGTCGCCCTGTCCTCGTCGATGGGCCCGGGCGTGAAGGTCGACACGGCAGAAGTCGCCGCGGCCTGATCCCTTCGGGACAAGCAAACGAAAAGGGCCGGGGAGCGATCCCCGGCCCTTTTTGCATCCGCGGGCCATAAGCCCTCTCCCGCATCCCCCTCACCCTTCCCATCGCTAGCGCGATGGGCCCCTTCCCTCTCCCACAAGGGGAGAGGGAGGGAGCCGCGAAGCGGCGGAAGGGTGAGGGGGGATGCTGGGCAGCAGGCAGCCAAGGTGATTTGCAAACGCTTCCACCACAACCCGTCACCGTAACGACCCAGTAACAAACCCCCGCCCCCGTTTCATCATGTTGCAATCAAACCGACACGGTGCCGTTCCGACTCCCCGTTAGGGCGCTCCCACAAGACCAATAAGGGTCCAGGGAGAATCCAGTCATGCAACCCCATTCCGCGCTGCTTCGCGCGACCTCGGCGCTCGCCCTCACGCTGGCGACGCTCGCCTCCGCTTATGCCCAGACGACGCCGCCGCAGGACGACACCACCGGCACCGACGAGATCGTCGTCAACGGCAGCTATGCCCGCAGCCTTGCCGCCGCGACCGAGGCGAAGCGCCGCGCCGAATATGGCCTGGATTCGATCAGCTCGACCGACATCGGCAAGTTCCCCACCCAGAACGTCGCCGAAGCGCTCCAGCTCGTCACCGGCGTCGCGATCACCCGGCCGCGCGGTGAAGGCCTGTACGTCTCGGTCCGCGGCCTCGGGCCCCAGTTCCAGAGCACGCTGCTCAACGGCCGCCCGGTCGCGCTCAACGACCTGATCGAGAATGGTGGCGCCAACGGCCGCCAGTTCCGCTTCGAGATGCTGCCCGCCGAGTTCGTCGCCAATATCGACGTGGTGAAGACCCCGACCTCGGACATGACCGAGGGCGCGCTGGGCGGTAACATCGACGTGCGCACCTTCCGTCCGTTCGACGTCGGCAACAAGGTCACCGCCAATCTGCGCGGCACCTACACCTCGCAGACCAAGAAGGTGAAGCCCAACGCCACGCTGATCGGCAGCCACACGTTCGGCGACACCTTCGGCATCCTGGTCGGCGCGCAGTACTGGGGCAAGGAGGTCCGCAACGACCGCTTCATGAACTTCGGCTGGAACCTCGACAAGTTCACCAAGCCCGCCCAGGGCGGCCTGCAATCGGGCCTCTACACCCCCACCCGCACCCGCCCGACGATCGAGACCGAGGATCGCAAGCGCATCTCCGGCCTGGTCTCCGCCCAGTGGCGCCCGACCCCCGAGCTGGAGACCACGCTCGACGTGCTCGCGACCCGGCTCGACGTCGCCTATGACGAGTTCGGCCTCGACATCTATCCCGACGATACCAGCGTCGCCGGCCACACGCCGGTGATCGTCCCCGGCTCGGTCAAGCTTCAGGGCAACACGGTGGTGGGCGCGACGATCAACGACGTCCGCTTCATGGCCAGCCGCGAATACAGCCTCAACCGCCACGACCTGCTGACCATCGGCCTCAAGCAGACCTGGAACCATGATCGCTTCCACGTGACCGCGAACCTCAACTGGTCGTCGGCGCACAGCTTCCACCCGAGCAACGCCGAGGGCACCGTGCGCAGCCGCGCGATGTTCTTCGCGCCGTTCACCTATGATGCCTCGGGCGGCTACAAGGTGCTGCCGACGATCACCACCACGGTCGATCCCAACAACCCGGCCAACTACCAGCTCTACACCTTCAACATCGCACCGAAGAACAGCAAGGACTGGGACAAGTTCGCCCGGCTCGACACCGCCTATGACGTGGGCGGCTTCCTCCGCAAGGTGGCGGTGGGCGCCGAGTATCACTGGCGCAAGCGCGATTACTGGCGCCGCGACTTCACCATGAACCCGCCCGCGGGCACACCGCTGAGCTCGCTCGGCGCCGGCGCCTACCAGCCGCTGCCCTATGACGATTTCCTCGAGAACGTCTCGGGCAACCTGCCGCGCACCTGGCTCGCCCCGGTGACCTCGGCCTATTACAACGCCTTCTTCACCAGCGCCGTCGCCAACGCGCCGCTGACGCCGAGCGACCAGGCCGCCTCGTTCAAGACCACCGAGAAGACCGCCTCGGCCTATGCGCGGCTCGACTATGGCACGATGCTGGGCGGCGTGGACATCCTCGGCAATGTCGGCATCCGCTACGTCCATACCGACCAGAACGCGACGGGCTTCCTGCGCGCCGGCAACGTGATCACCCCGGCCGCCTTCCCCAAGACGTTCAACGACTGGCTGCCGAGCTTCAACCTCAAGGCCGAGCTGACCAAGACGCTGGTCGCCCGCTTCGCCGCGAGCCGGGTGCTGACCCGCCCCAACGTGACCGACAGCGCGCCGCGCATCACCCTGTCGACCGACGCGCCGACCGCGAGCGGCGGCAACCCGCAGCTCCTCCCCTTCCTCGCCACCCAGTTCGACGGGGCGCTGGAATGGTATTTCAACCCGCGCGGCGCGCTCACCGGTGCGGTGTTCTACAAGGCGATGGACAACTACATCACCGCGCAGAACATCAACACCGAGATCCCCGGCCGCGGCACGGTGCTGCTCTCGACCCAGGTCAATGGCGGCAAGGCCAAGGTGTACGGCGTCGAGGCGGGCTACAACCAGGTGTTCACCTTCCTGCCCGCGCCGTTCGACGGGCTTGGCATGCAGGCGAGCTATACCCACACCTCGGTCAAGGCGACCTACACCGCCGGCGCACGCCCGATCGTCGACCAGCTGATCGGCCTGTCGAAGAACAGCTTCAACGTGGTCGGCTTCTACGAGAAGGGCCCGATCTCGACGCGCCTCTCCTATGTGTGGCGCGACCGGTATCTCTCGGGCACCGGCAGCACCACCCAGGCGCCGACCTACACCGCGCCGTTCGGCACGCTGGACGGCAGCATCGGCTACAAGCTGCTGCCCAACGTCCAGCTGAGCGTCGAGGCGATCAACCTGTCCGGCGCCAAGCTGTACACCTACAACGACGATCCCAACCGCTTCGGCGAGATCAACTATTACGGCCGCACCTTCCTGTTCGGGGTGCGCGCCGAGTTCTGATCGGGCACGCGATCGGAGAAAAGCGAAAGGGCCGGGAGCGATCCCGGCCCTTTTTATGTCGGGGCAGTCTTTGCGAGATACGACCGAATGTCCGAAACTGGTGGGAAGCAGTCATTGCCCCCAGCCACCCGCCAGTTCAGCTAATCCGCCCACCGCTAGACCGAAAAGCACCGCACCGACGAAGATTGCATAACCCTTGACTGCCTTTCGGCCATATCCGTCGCGATTCTCGGACGGTCGGAAGCCGTTGAGCCACATCGGGAAAAAGAACCAGAAACCATAGAACCAGGCGCCGACCGCCACGAACCATGCGATGATGAAAAGGATCAGCATGGCATGCGCGAATGAGGTCATCAGAGGATCATCGCTTCAGGTGCGAATGTCCGCAAGGGGGCGTAAGCAGACGGGCGGCTTTCCGGTGGGAGTGAGCGAGCGCGTCGGCACGTGGGGGCGCGCGAAATGCGCATCAAGCAACGGGTTACGACACGCGGGTCGCCGCATAGCAACCCGCGTGCCACTGCATCATCCTTTCTCAGATCGGACGGCTGTTCCTACCACCGCGCGAGCGCTTTGATCGACGATGTTGTGTGCCAATTGTTGCAACTCGGCCTGTAGCCGACGGTCGGCAACCTTTTCGCTTAGCCCATGTAGTGCAAGGCCGAGCGCCGCCTGATTGATAGGGAGATGGCCCCAACCGGGAGATTCCCAACCATGATTGAATAGGTACAGCAAAATGGGGTTCGTTACGGTGCTTATCGGAACGTGAAAGCCAACGTCTGCCATATGTCATCCTCCTCTAGTACGTACGTACATCCCGATCTTCTCGGTGCTTATTTGAGGCGACCATTGGGCGGGTTTCGACTCGCCGATCTTTTAAATAGCACGTCTGGCCAATATCGGATGCGGCCATTTTAGAGGATCTCAGATCGACAATAGGGCACGCGAGTGCTCGCGAGCGACGACGAATTCTCGATGGCAAAAATGGCGCGGGAGCCGCCATGGCGGGAAATGGGTGGGAAGCGGACATGGCCGCTTTTGGAGGAAGAAATCGGCATAGCAGCCGTTGAGCGAGCTCCGGCGCGGGGCACCTCCCGACCAGTTTTCGCCGTTCAGAGGTGACGTCGGGGAATGGCAGCGCGCGCGAACACTAGAGCGTTTTCACCTTGGGCGAAGACGCTCTAGGATTTCGATTGCCGCATTTTCCGAGTCGTTGACCGTAAACGGTCAACTTGAAAATGCTCTAGGCACTACGCGCCTTACGCTGTCCGTTGCGGCCGCACGGATCGCCGCCATGGCTGCCCCGTGCGCTTTTGAGGACCGATGGCCGGGAGGCGCAGCTAGCTCGGCATCCCAACCCACAAGAAATCTTTGCCCTCACCCGACATCACGAGCGTCGACCCGAGACGATTGTCCACGTGGTGAACAGAGCTTCGGGCATCTAAGCGTTCCGATGAGTTACAGGATGTCGGGTGCGTGGCACCTCGCTTCCTCCAATGCGCGAATCCGCCGCAGGAGGTTGAGCAATGCCCGAGATCAGTCGTGTGGGTGCGATCCCCGATCACCGCAGTTCCCCGTCCGGGGGTGCAAACGAACACGTCGTTCGGCGGGGGGACAGTCTGTGGAGCATCGCCCGGCACTATGGCGTGTCGCTTGGCCAACTGGAGAGCGCCAACCCCCAGCTCGCCCGTCATGACTTCATCCTGCCCGGTGACCGCATCCGCATTCCCGACCAAGGCGGCACCAGCCATGTGGTTCGCGCCGGCGAGACGATCAGCGGCATCGCCAGCCAGCACGGCGTTTCAACCCAGGCGATCGTGGATGCGAACGGCCTCAAGCACCCGGAACTGATCCACCCGGGCGACCGGCTTACCCTCCCCGCGGCACAAGGTCTACGCCACGCCGACCAGGCCCACACTGCAGCGACAGCGCACGCGGCGCCCACGTCGCGGCAGACCGCCAGCGACGTGCGCGCGATGTTCGACCCCGCGCTCGGCAGCCGGGCACGCGGCGCGGTCATCATCGGTCAGGCAGAGGGCACGCGCACGCCGAGCGGCGGCTTTCGCGCCGCCTATTACGGGCATGTCGATCCGGGCAACGGGGTCGGCAACCGCGGCTCCTTCTCCCTGCAGCATGCCGGTGATCTGTCACCCGATCAGGCCGATGCGCAGCAGCTCGCCCGCTTGAGCCGACAGATTCCCGCCTTCGAGACCGCCGCGCGTGCCGCCGGGCTGGACCCGAACAATGCGACGCTCGCGACCGGATATCTCGACCTGTACAATCAGTCGCCGACCGCCGCCGCCCGTTTTCTCGATCAGATCGGCACGTTGCGCGAGACGGGGGTCACGCGCCAGAGCGTCACCGAGCTTCGCATCCACGCCTATATCGATCGCGCGACCGGCGAACGTTTTCTGCTGCCGGGCGGCGGTCGTGCGGGATCGGGCTTCGTCAACATCGCGCGACAGGCGCTCGCCGCGAACCTACGGAAGCGGAGGTGCAACGAACGCTCCGCGCCGACCAGTCCCGCAGGATGCAGGACATGGACGCGGCCGTCACCACCGGCGAGCCGACCGGATCGGCGACGCCCCGCCCCGTGGCCGGTGATGCCGCATCGCGGTTCACCAGCAGCCCCGGGATCGATCTGACACCGGCGGCGACGCGAAGCGCCAACGCGCTGCATGACGCGGTCCAGTCGGCGACCGGCTACGCGATCCACGTGACCAGCGGCAGGCGTGGCCCCGATCGCCAAGCGGCGGCGATGTACGGCAATCTCGCGGACAACAGCTCGCCGCGCTACGCCAACCAGGCGGCCTTCAACGAGGTTCGAGACGCTTATCTCTCCGGCAAGCGCGACGGGCTGGGACGGGCAGCCATCGTCGACCGCATGGCCAAGGTGCTCCAGCGGCAGGTCGATCGGGGGGTGCTGATCTCGCGCCACATGTCGGACCGCGCGCTTGATATCCGCATGCCCCCGGCGGCGAGCCGCCAGGCCGTGGTGGCCGCGATACGTGACAATCCCTTGGTTCAGTCTGTAGGGATCGAGGATGACCACCTCCACGTCCAGCTTCGCTAGCGTTCTGCTGCGTGCCGCTGCCCCGGTCGCGCTGCTGCTCGCCGGCGGATGCGATCGGGCGAGCAGCGCACCGAACGCGTCCACGAGCAGCGAGACGCGGGTGCAGGTGCCCGTGCAGGCCAGCGCGGACACCCATGCCGCGGCGCGCCAGAGCGCGACCCCGGCCACGCTCTACACCACCGATCTGGCGAAGGCGGTAGCGGGGGCGAAGAAGGTGCCCTTCCCGACGGGCGTGGCGGGCATCGGCGGCATGGACTGTTCGCCTGCGACGCTACGAGGGACCGATCCGGCGTCCCGCGCCTTCACACTTACGCTTCCCGCCGACGCGTCCGCGCGCCGGCATGTGCTGGTGGTGGTTACGCCAGAACGTGGGCTGCTGGAGATATATACGCCCTACGAGGCGGATGCTGCCGAGGCGGACGACCTGCTCATCCCCTCGCAGGCGATCTCCTGGGCCAAGGCACGCACCCAAAACCGGTTCGCCGTCGATACGGACGATCTCGACGGTCTGCGACCCGGCGCGACCAAATCGGAAGCATTGTTCCTGGAGCCGGGCCGCTATCGGTTTGCGCTGATCAACGGCATGGATGCGGCGCTGCTTCAGGCCAACGGTACCTCGGTGACGGTAACTGCGGCCTGCTCGGTCGACTGGGCGCCGCAAGAAGCCGGTTCCGGCGGAACTTCGCCCTAATGTTCTCGTACAGTCCGGCCGCGGTTGCGCGCGGGCGAGAAGCCGACGCCGGACCGTGCAGGCTCGATGGTGTCCACGCCAGTCCTTGCGGCCCGGGCAACCGATAGAAGTGTTCGGCCAAATCCCCGCTGCTCGGCGTGCCCGGCGGCGGCGGCTGGTGATCGTCGGCACGCCCAGCGATCCGCGGACGATCGGGGGGACGATCCGCTTCCGGCTGTGATCGGGGCGGCGCCGAGGCACGAAAAAGGGGCCGGGATTGCGCCCGGCCCCTTCTCCCCTCCTCGGAAGCGGCGACTTACATCTTGTAGCTGAGGCGGATGTAGCCGAATTGGCCCGGCACGTCGTAGGTGGTCGGGTCGAAATTGTTCAGGCTGCAGCTGCTGCAGGCCGGCGGATCCTGGTTGAACAGGTTGTTGACGCCGAGGGTCAGCGCGGTGCGGTGGTCCATCCAGGCCGGCGAGAAGGCCAGCTGGATATCGCCGTAGAAGCGGCTGCCCAGCCGGTTCGCGCCGGCATTCTCGGTCACGCCGCTGATATAGCGGCCGGTGAAGGAGGCCGAGATGCCGCCGAGCGACCAGTCGATCGTGCCGTTACCCTTGAACTTGGGGAAGGCCTGGTCGGGGCTGCCGCGCTCGGTGCCCGCCCGCTCGATGACCACGGCGCCGTTGGAGGCGGCGAGCGTGTACTTCAGCAGCCAGGTGGCGTTGGCGGCGAGACCGAAGCTGCCGACGCCCGTCTCGGGCGAACGGTAGCGGAAGGTCGCGTCGATCCCGCGCGTCTTGATGCTGTCGAGATTGTCGAGCGTCGCGTCGATCTCGTTGATGATGCCGTTGCCGGTGCGGATCACCTGCGAGCAGGCGCTCGCGTCGCCGAGCAGCGCGCAGTTGTTGAGCTTCACATTGGCGTCGAGCGCGGCGATCGCGTTGGTCACCTTGATCTGGTAGTAGTTGACCTCGAGGCTGAGCGCGCTGGCGAAGCTGCTCGACCGCGCCCAGGCCGGCGAATAGACGCCGCCGAACAACAGGCTGCGCGACTTCTCCGGCTTCAGGTTGCGGTTGCCGCGGGTGAGCACCGGCAGCTGGCCGCCCTGGTCCTCGGCATAGCTGCCATTGGCCGGCACGCCGTTGGCGATGCAGTTGGCGCGGACCGTGGCGTTGGTCTGGAACAGGCCGCCCGCCGCGCTGGTGCAGGGGTCGTTCGCCGGAAGGTCGAAGCGCGAGCGATCGCCGAACAGCTCGCCCAGGCTCGGCGCGCGGAAGCCGGTCGCGTAGGAGCCGCGCAGCAGCACGTCGGCCACCGGCTTCCACAGCCCGATACCGGTATAGGTGGTGCTGCCGCCGCTGATCGAATAATCGGCATGCCGCACCGAGCCGTTCACCTCCAGCGAGTTGAAGAAGGGCTTGTCCTTGAGCAGCGGCACGCGCAGCTCGCCGTACACCTCGTTGGAGTGGTAGCGCCCGGCCGACGGCTTGGACGGGATGTCCGCGCCCAGGCCCGCGGCGATGATCGGATCGGGCGTGAAGCTGCCGAACTGCACGCGATGCTCATACCCCACCGCAAAGCCGATCGGCCCCGCCGGCAGATCGACCAGGTCGCCGCTGAGGTTGGCGGTATAGTCGAAGAGCTGCTGGTTGCTCTTATCCTTCTCGGTAAAGCCGATATAGTTGAGCATCGCCGGGGTGATCGTGCCCGCGCCGCCGAACAGGTTGAGCGGCACGCAGTCGCCGGTGCACTGCGCAATCGGCCCCAGCGCCCGCGCCACCCGGTCCGCGCGCAGGTTGCCGGTGAAGCTCTGGTGCGCATCGTTCACGCCGAACGCGGCGGTCGCGTCCCAATACCATTTGTGCGCGCCGACCTGGAACGAACCGTCGAGCGTCGCCGAGCCGGTGAAGGTATCGACATGCTGGTCGAACGTCCGCTGCCCGGCCTCGACCACGCGGCGCGCGAGGAAGCTGTAATTCTTGTTCGGCCCCGAACCCTGCAGCGTCACCCCGAACGGGTTGTACGGGTTGGTCGCATCCACCGACATCGTGTCGAACAGGCTGCCCGCGCCGTTGCCCGCATCGGGGCCGATGAACAGCGGCTCGAACGCCGCCTGGTTCTGCGAGTTGCGCCGGTTGTACGCCGCCTTCACGTGCAGGTTCACCACCGGGCTGAACTGCTGCTTGAAGCTGAACCACGCGCCGTAGCGCTCCGACGGCGTGAGGATATAGTTGTAGGGCGCGAAGTTGAACCGGTCCGCCGCGGTGAACGGCCGCAGATTGGCCAGCGTCGGGCTGCTGTTGGGCGGATTGGCGATGGTGAAGTTGCCGAAGGCGAGCCCCGGCAGCGGCCCGGCATTGGTGCGGGTATCAAAGCGCCCGTTGACCGCCGCGCTGCTGCACCCGCCGACCGGATCGGTACACGCGCTTTGCCCCGGATTGGGGAACAGCGAGATCGCGCGGTCGCCCGAGCGCACCGCCTCCTGCTTCACATAGGTGCCGCCGAACACGAAGTTGGTCGTCGGCCCCTTGATGCCGTAGCTCAGCGCATAATCCTGGGTGTGGCCGTCGCCCTGGCGGAAGGTGCCGAACTGCGCCGAGGCGCGCAAGCCGACCTGCTGTGCCACGGTGATGATGTTGACCACCCCAGCGATCGCGTCCGAGCCGTAGAGCGACGAGGCGCCCGACTGCAGCACCTCGACCCGGTCGATCATGTTGCCGGGGATGGTGTTGAGGTCGACCGTCGCGGGAATGCCGCTGCCGCTGGTGCCCGGCACATAGCGGATGCCGTCGACCAGCACGAGCGTGCGCTTGGAGCTGAGATAGCGCAGGTCGATCTCCGCCGAGCCCGCGCCGACGCCGCCGCCGTCGGGCGGGTTGCCGAGATTGCCGCTGTTGTTGACCTTGCTGTTCAGCCCGCCGCTGGCGCTGGGGATCCGCTGGAGCACATCGGCGATCGAGGACAGGCCGGTCCGCGCGACGCTGGACTGGTCGATGCGCACCACCGGGCTTTCGTCGGCGAGCGGATCGCGGCGGATGCGCGAGCCGGTGACGACGATCTCGCCCTGGGTGCCGGCATCGGCGGAGGCGCCGGCGGCGCTATCCTGCGCGAAGGCGGGCGTCGCTGCCATCCCCATGGCGAGCGCGAGTGCGGCGAGACTGCAGGTAGTACGTCGATACGATGCGTGCATATGGGTCCCCTCGATCCAAGCCGTTCTGTGCGACACCCTCTCGGTCATGCTTTGCAACAAAACTGACGCGTGGGATGGGCTTGGCAAGGGGGGATTGCGCGATTTGGTTAAAGATTGAAATTGTGTTGCCATGGGGACACGCCGTGGGATGAGCCTACCCCCCGCATTCTACCGCGCGTCGAGGAGGCGGAACGCCTGACTTTGGGACATTTCGAGGTTCGCACGCGACCTTTTGAATGGTGGCTTTTGCCGGGTCAGAAGGTCACGTGGCATGATCGTTTTCCGAGCGAAGGTGTCCACCGGTGGATGAAGTCGAACGGTGCATATTCCCCAATGGCGCTGGACTGCAGGGTGGATGTCGCGAGCTATCTTCTAACAATCCAGAACCTGACGCTTTCGTAGATGTCCTGTCAGCCACTCTGAAAGCTGTGCATGCAACCCGTTGCAACGCTTCCGCGCAACCGGGTGAAGCTCAATCCTTACGCAAGGTTACTTCCGCTTCGTAGTCCGGCTCCTCGATCTGGCCGTCCTCAGGTTCGCGATCTGCCACGTCGATTACCTCATCTAGGTCAGGATAGTAGCTGGCCGGCTCGTATGCCTCGTCCTTTGGCCAGTACCCGTGGTCCTTGAGCCGTACAATCCGGTCAACCGACCGCCACAGCATCGTGCTAAGGACCATCACCGGATCCTTGCCGAACACCTCTACACCACGCTCACGTAGGGCTTCGTACAATTCGCCACGGGGTACCGGTTTCCCTCGTTCTTGGATGATCTTAAGAGCCTCAGTCACGACGTAATCGCGAGGAGGGTTCCTCGGCTTACGCGGAGGAATTGGCACATCGCGACAAATCGGAAGGATCGTCGTATCCGCGCGCTCGGGTGGGCCCTGCACGTTATTCGTACGGCGCCATACGGCCAGAAATTGGTCCGTCACGGCGAGGTCGCTACGGAGCGCATCGCGTTCCCTGTGTAGGTTCTCAATCTGTGCATCGATCGCGCGCAATCGCTCCATGAGTTGGTCACGGAGTAGAGTTGGGTTCAGGGCGGGTACGTCGTCCACGTCGGCCTCCACGTGTAGGTTCACTAAGGCAATACACGCTTGGGCATACAGCGCAAGATACAGCACTTGCCCTTTGTATATTTCTGGATTATGATGGCGGTGCCGCGTGCGATAGCTTCAGTGCACGGGGCGACGCCCGCGAACCCTGAGGGGGTTCGCGGATCGTCTGTTTTAACTGTGTGTCTGCACAGCGGGGGTGCTCTGACCCCGCAGATTGGTAACTCGGGATGCTTGCGCTTCCCTTCGGGTCATCGGGCTGGTTGCAGCCAGTCCGTTTCCCACTGCTCATATTAGGGCAGCGATACCGGTCGCCGGGACGCCTTGCAGGGCGTCCTAGCGGCCTTTCCTATAACGCACTTTGCGTTGCGTGTCTAATTTGACGCTACAGAAAAGGCCTTAATAACATGTCTACCTCGAAGAAGCAGACCTCACCCTCGGTATCTACGCTGGCTTCCAACGTCCTCGCGGGACGCCTGTCGCCCAGCAAGGCTCAGATCGCTACACTCGCTGGCGCGGCTCTGAGCAACGACGAAACCAAGGGTCAGGGTCGCCGCCGATAAGCGGCTTCGATAACGTTATCGGAGAGGGGCGTGGCGAAAGCTGCGCCCCTTTTTTTCGGCCGCCGCGCGGGTTTAGCTCCCGCTATGGTACAGAATGATCGTGAGGATTGCAGCGAGCATCTTCCGGTGTCCTTCCTCCATTTGATCGTACTCCAACTGACCGCGCTCGATTGCCGCGCAAACTCGACCCGTAGCCGCGCGACGAAGGTGCTGCTGGTCGATATCATCGAAGCCGCCCCGCTCTAGTATGTGGAAATAGTCCGCTCCAACCCAGCGATTGCCCCGCTTTGTCACGCCTGATTGCGGGTGCGAGGCGAGGTAATTGGCAATGACGTCCTCGTCGTCATGATAGCGATCCGGTCGAAGGATCGCCGCGATACACTCGATCAGTTCGTTAAGGTTTTCAGCGAAGCTGCCTTCTTCTGGTTTATATCGCTTCGCATCGTGATCCCACATCAGTTCCCAATTGAGCCGAATATGGCTGAGCGGACGCAGCACCTCGTGATCAAGAAGGTCGCTCCAGGCGAAAAATGCGCGGCGGCGGCTGGCCGTAGATTCTATCATTGGTTAGGCTTTCTTTACGTTGCCTTTGAGATAGCGCGGGTAGCTAGACGCTGAACAGACGCCCGTCTCCCGCTGGACACTGCCCGAACGGCTATCCAGTTTTCCATCACTTTTGAGCTATTCAGGTGCCGACCGGAGCGTTTACCCGCCTCGCAGTTGGGATGTACGACAAACAGGTGTTTTCCCACAGCAGGTCACTCGCCCCTTCTCTCTCAATAAGTGGATAACTGGCACTGCTTCACGAAGCTGCACATCGTGTTCGCGCAGGGTGAGCGGCAGATATCAAGAGAAGCAGCCGTCCAAACCTTTGCTGAAGAACGGCGTGAGTTGGTCGGAAGCTAGCGCACCAATCAAACGGCAGTGCCGCACCCCTCGCAAGGGGGACCCTGCGGCACTGCCGGAGACGCGACGCGCCGGGCCCTGCGCGCCGCCCCTACCCCTTATCCCGCCGCAACCGCCGCTCCACCCGGTCCAGCTCCCGCGACAGCCGCGCCAGCGCCTGCTCGCGGGGGATGCGCGGCACGGCGAAGCCGGTGTGGGGCCGCCCCTCGACGATCTCCGGGCGGCGATAGCCGAGCAGCAGCAGCGCCTCGCGCGGAGTCATCCGGGTGAGCGGGTCGGTCTCGTCGATGGTCTCGCGCCATTCGCCCAGGTCCTCGCCGGTCGGGTCCAGCGAGCGCAGCGCATTGTCGAGCAGCGCGAGTTCGAGCCGCTCATAGCCCTCGGCCAGCGCCGCCTCCATCGCCCGGGCAAAGTCCGCCGAGCGCCGGCGCCGGGCATAGATGGCGTTCCAGCCGATGCCGGTCGCCTCTGCCGACAGCCGCACATTGGCGGTGGCGGCGAGATGGGCGAGGAAGCGGCGCTCGCCCTCGGTGGTCAGCACCCCCTTGGGGGCGCGGCGCACCTGCACCGCGCGGCCGCGCGAGGCGCGCACGCTATATTCGCCGCCGCCGGTGCGCGCGGCCTCGCCCTCCGGGGTGGGGCACGGCGCCCCGGCGGCGAGCTGCGCCTGGGCATAGGCGAGGGCTGCGTCCCATTGGCTCGCGAAATCGGGGTTGCGCGCGCGGCGCTTCTGGAAGGTCTTGCGCGTCTGCCCCGCTGCCTCGGCGGCCAGGGTGACGTTGGCGGTGCGGCGCAGCGCCTTTAGGAAGCGCTGGTTCTCGCGGGTACGATCGGCCCTGGTGCCGCGCATGTTGCCCTCCCTGTTGCCCCCGGTTGGTCGGCGGGGAGATGGGTGTTCCGCTTTTGTTCTGCAAGGGCAGCCTTCAGATCCTCCCCCGGAGGGGGAGGGGGACCGCCGCCGAAGGCGGTGGTGGAGGGGTGTCCCCGCTGGTAGGGACGTCCACCGCACCAGCGGTGACACCCCTCCGTCAGGCCTGCGGCCTGCCACCTCCCCTTGCAGGGGAGGATCGCATGCCCCCGCCCCACCCTTGACTTGCCCCCCGAATCCGC
Source organism: Sphingomonas trueperi (assembly GCF_040545965.1). Lineage (GTDB taxonomy): Bacteria > Pseudomonadota > Alphaproteobacteria > Sphingomonadales > Sphingomonadaceae > Sphingomonas > Sphingomonas trueperi_C. The sequence continues at coordinate 223,916 of NZ_JBEPMV010000001.1, forward strand.
TATTGGGCGCGCTCCTTCTTCGGAAGGAATCCGTCCGAGACAGCGAGGGGCCGGGATTTGCCGGTCTTGAAAATACTCGCCTAGACGGGGACAGAATTTACCGGCGGCTTGGCCGGCCTCTAGCGCGGATGCGCGGGCGGCCCAAGCGTTCCGGGTCACGCCCCAGGGATTTCCCCGGCCTCGTGACGATCCTTCCCCTCGGACAATTTGAGCCTGGCCCGCGTTTCGTGCGCGGGTCGTGAACCGGGGTTGCCCCGTCCGCTTCGTGCGGGAAGGGCAGCCTCATGTATGAGGAGACCGGCATGGATCGTTCCCAGAAGGCCGACGCCGTTGCCGAGCTGAACCGCACCTTCAACGAGGTTGGCGTGGTGGTTGTCACCCGCAATCTCGGCATGACCGTCAAGCAGTCGACGGACCTGCGCAACAAGATGCGTGCAGCCGGCGCGACCTATAAGGTCTCGAAGAACAAGCTCGCCAAGATTGCCACCCAGGGCACCGATTATGCGGTGCTCGCGGACCTGCTGACGGGTCCGACGGCACTGTCCACCTCCGTCGATCCCGTGGCTGCGGCCAAGGTGGTCTCGGACTTCGCCAAGACGAACGACAAGCTCGAAATCGTCGGCGGCGCGATGGGCAATGTGCTGCTGGATCCGGCTGGCGTGCAGGCACTCGCCTCGCTGCCGTCGCTGGACGAGCTGCGCGGCAAGCTCGTGGGGCTCATCGCAGCACCCGCGACCAAGCTCGCCACGATCACCCAGGCACCGGCGGCGCAGATCGCCCGCGTGCTTGCGGCGTACAGCGAAAAGCAGGCTGCCTGAGCTTCGGCTTCGAGCGACCTTTATTCTATCCCGAAACTATTGAACTGATTGGAGTTTATCATGGCTGACCTTAACGCGATCGTCGACCAGCTTTCCGCCCTGACCGTGCTCGAGGCCGCTGAGCTCTCGAAGCTGCTCGAAGAGAAGTGGGGCGTTTCGGCCGCCGCTGCCGTCGCCGTTGCCGGCCCGGCCGCTGGTGGCGCCGCTGCCCCGGCTGCTGAAGAGCAGACCGAGTTCGACGTGATCCTCACCGGCGACGGTGGCAAGAAGATCAACGTCATCAAGGAAGTCCGCGCCATCACCAACCTGGGCCTCACCGAAGCAAAGGCGCTGGTCGAAGGCGCTCCGAAGCCGGTCAAGGAAGGCGTGTCGAAGGACGAAGCCGAGAAGATCAAGAAGCAGCTGGAAGAAGCTGGCGCGACCGTCGAGGTCAAGTAAGCACTTCCCAGCCGGTTTCAAGGCTTGGATATTGGAAGGAGGCGGCCCGGCAACGGGTCGCCTCTTTTCTTTTGTACCGATCAACTCACGGTTGCGGCGGCGCGTAGCGGATCGCGGCGAGCGCCGGTGGTGCCGGACGGTCCAACCAGATCGGGCCCGGCCGGGCGCCCTGTCCCGCCGCCCCGAGCAAGAAATCGGCGCCGAAGCGACGGAGGCTGAGGCCGCTGCGCCAGCGCAGGTCGCACAGCAGCATCGCGACGAACATGGGCCTGCCCCCGTGCGTCACCACGTGCAGTTGCTCCCGATGAAGAGTAAGCCGGGCCGGCAGCCGCAGTCGGCCGCCTGCCGCCACGTCCACCGGGCTGCCCTGGTTCTGCGGTGGCGGGCCGGCATGGAACGCTGCGCGCCAGCGATCCTGGTCTGGGCTGGCACTGATCAGCGCGAGCGCGGGCCGGAGTCCCTCGGCCGCTTGCGACGCTGCGTTGGCGACGTCGATTTCGAGGTCGAACACCACCGTCTCGGCCAAGAAGGCAATCTGGGCGGAGACGATTTCGATCGCGATCGGGTCGGCCGGGGATGAGAGTGCGGGACGCGGCGCGGCCGCTGCGGCCGGACTCGCCGGCGACGTCGCGGTCGGTTCGGGCGCTGCCGGGACCAGCCTTCTGCGGAACCACCATCCCGCTCCTGCCGTCGCCACCAAACCGAACGCGCCCAGCAGCAGCCACGACCAGTTGGACCGATCCTCGAGTGGCGCGGGCGGAGCCTGCGCCGCGGGCACGGTCACGGGCGCGACCGGTCTCGACATCGGGGGGACAGGCGGGCGCGGCTGGAGAGAAGATGTAGGCGTTGGTGTCGCCGCGGGGCTGGGCACCGCGTTAGGCGTGGCTTTGGGGCGCGGCTTGGGCACCGGGACCGTCACCGGCTGCACCAGTGGCGAGGACGTCGGCGATGGCGAGGGCGACGGCGACGGAGTCGGGCTGGGTGTCGGCGTGCCGGGCAGGCGAAATCGCTCCGGCAGCACGCCGGGGATCGTCTGGGGGGCAGGATCCGCAGCAGGCGCGTCCTGCGCCCAGCCGGGTGCGCCGAGCGCCCCCACCATAATCATCCCGAATGCTGCGCGATGCCTACCCCTGTTCACGCATCGAGATTGATCCGCCGAAGCTTAACGCCGCCTGCACCTGCAGCGCGCCCACCAGCCCCGCGCGACGACACGTTGGGTGTCGTCGTCGGATGGCTCAATTCTTGTGGCGGGCGGCGCGCGTCTCGTTGCGGATACGCTCGGAACGGGCGCGTTCCATCCGCTCGATCCGCTCGCGTTCAAGCCGCTCGCGATCCTCCCGCGCGAGTTCGTCGCGCTCGCGATCCTCCCGCGCCATGCGCTCGGCGATGCGCAGGCGGATGGCTTCCAGTTCGGGCGAAACTTCCTCGCCGGTCGTCTGCTTGCGGCGCGCATCATGGCGGCCGACAGCCTCTTCGGCAGCGATACGATCAGACCAGTGGCGGACCGGCAAGGGCTGCTTCTTGCCCTTTGGCTTGCGGTTCTGGATCCGAAGCATCGCGATACGATACATGCGAAACATCTTGCCGGCATGCAGACCGGTAAGCAGTGCCGCGAGCAGCGCCACGCCGATATAGATGCCGCTGTTCGGCTGCGGTGCCCGCAGCACCAGCAGCACCATCAGATAGCTGAGCAGCGTCATCAGCACGCAATAGGCGCCGAATTCCAACGACATCATCAGATAGTGACGGACGGTATTGGACTTCATGAACGCAATCCCCATCGACGGCCCCCTTCGCGTGCACCCCACGCACCGCCGCCGTTCTTTGGCACTGCATCATGAAGCAAGCGCGTTAATGAATCCTAACCGAAGGTGAAACGAACGCCGCTTCAGCTGCGGAAAATCGGAGGGCGCGCAGCCTCCTCCTCCTCGATTTCCTTCTGCAGCAGGCGATCGGCGATACGGCTGCGGATCGCCTCGACCGTCATGTTGGGATCGATGGTGAACTCTCCACCCTCCTCGTCCGGGTCGATCCCAAGCGCGGCACAGCGTTCGCGATAGGCTCGTTCCAGCACTTCCAGCCGTTCCAGCAGCCGCACCCGCTCGGCATCGCCGCCACGCGCCTCCAGCCGCTCGGCGGCGATCCGTTCGGACCAGCGCAGCGTACGCCGCTCCTCTTCCGTCATCTGCGCCAGTTCGATGACGAGATCGTCTGGGAACATCGCCAGGCGCCGCATCGCCCGCTTGTAGCGGCGGAACATCCGCACGGCATAGATTCCGCTGAACAGGGCCATGCCGATGCAGGTGTTGATGTACCAATCGGAATTGGCCTGCGGCGCATAGGTGACGAGCACGTACATCGCCGCGCCGATGCCCGTCATGAATAGGAAATAGACGAAGAACTCGATGGTCTCTCGAAGATACCCTCGAATAGCCGCGACGTTCATGGCCTGCTCCCGAAACACAGCGATGACATGGCTGTTTGTTCCGGGAGAGACTCAACCTGAATTTGCTTAAAAAATGATGCAGATACGCAGCAATTACTTCCGGATTTCTACCTAAGTCTAGGTACTTATCCGGAGCCAAGCAACGTCGGGAACAGAGCTCGCCCTCGCGCCTGCGAGGGCGAGCTCTGCGTTTCAGCGCGCCTTGGCCGCGCTCTGGTCGACCGGCACCACCGGCAGCAGCACCGAACTCGACTGCTTGCCGCCGTACAGGATAGTCACCGTCGCCTTCTGGTAGTCACCCGGCTTGGCGAAGAAGATGTTCTCCACATATTTCTGCGGGTTGCGATCATAGACCGGGAACAGGGTCGACTGGATCTGCACCATGATGCGGTGGCCGGGCAGGAAGGTGTGGTTCACCACCGGCAGACGGAACTTGTATTCCTGCACCTTGCCCGCCGGGATCGCCGAGGGGTGCTCGAACGAGTTGCGGTAGCGGCCGCGGAAGATGTCCATCGCGATCGGCAGCTGGAAGCCGCCCATTTCCTTAATGGTGGCGATCTCGTCGGGATAGACGTCGATCACCTTGACGACGAAGTCGCCGTCGGTGCCGGTCGTCTTGGCGAAGATGTCCGCCAGCGGCGTCCCCGACAGGCGCACCGGCTCCTTGAGCACCGGGGTCGCATAGGTCAGCACGTCCTGGCGGCCGTCGACGAAGCGCTGGTCGGTGACGAGATAGGTGCCCCAGCGGCCGTCGCTGAAGTTGATCGGGCGCGGCAGGTACGGCACCGGCTTGGCGGGATCGGAGACATAGCTGTCCTCCCCTGCCCCGGCCTTGTCGAAACCGGCGGCCTCGCCTGTGCCGAGGTATAGTGGCGTGAGCTGCGCGCCGAGCGGCCACTTATTGAGGAAGTCCCAGTGGTTCTCGCCGGTATTGTAGATGCTGGCGACCGGCGGGGTATATGCCGGCGAACCGTCCTTCAGGTGCGCGTTGAAGAACGGCAGCAGGATGTCGCGGCGGGCCTGGAGCGCGGTGTCGCCATCGAAGTTCAGCTCGCCGAGCTTCGAGCCGTTATAGTTGAAGCCCGAATGGCGCCACGGGCCCATCAGCAGGAAGTTGTTGGTCGCCTGGGGCGTCTTCTGCAGCTCCTCCCAGGCGTGGATCGCACCATACATGTCCTCGTGATCCCACAAGCCCTGCTCCCACAGCGTCGGCACGTTCGAGGGATTGGCGGCAAGGATCTTGTCGAGCGCCTGGCCCTGCCAGAAGGCGTCGTAGGACACATGCTGGCTCAGCTTCTGCCAGAAGGGCAGCTGGTCATAGCCGTACTGCTTCGCCCAGTCGCCCGCCGAGCCTACCTTGCGGAAGGTGTCGTAATCGTCCCAGCCGCCATTGGGCGGGGTCGGACCGCCGGCCTTGTAGCCGGTGATGCCCGAGATCCAGCCGATATTGGGCAGACGGAACGCGCCGTGGTGGAACCAGTCGTCGCCCATCCAGCCGTCGATCATCGGGCTTTCGGGTGCTGCGACCTTTAGCGCCGGGTGCGGATGGAGCAGCGCCATCACCACCGTCCAGCCTTCATAGGACGAGCCCAGCATGCCGACCTTGCCGTTCGATTCCGGCAGGTTCTTCACCAGCCAGTCGATCGTGTCCCAGGCATCGGTGGTGTCGTCGACCTTAGTGGGGTTGAGCGGCCCGACCGGCGGACGGGTCACGACGAAATCGCCCTCGGAGCGATACTTGCCGCGTATGTCCTGGAAGACGCGGATATAGCCGGCCTGGGTGAACACCTCGTCGCCCTGGGCCAGCACCGAGAGCATCTTGTTGCTGTCGGTGCGGCGGACGCGGTTGTACGCGTCATATGGCGTGCGGGTGAGCAGGATCGGCGCGTTCTTGGCACCCTTGGGGATCACGATCGTCGTGAACAGTTTGGTGCCGTCGCGCATCGGCACCATCACCTCGCGGCGGATATAGTCCTTCGAGCCTTCCGGCAGCACGAACTTGGCCGGGATGTCGTTGAAGGGTTGCGCCTGCTGTGCCTGGGCGGCCGGGATCAGCGCGGTCGTCGCGAGCGCGGCGAGAACGAAGGTACGAAGCTGCATAGTGTCTCCCCAGAGAACCGAGGCTCGAGGGGATAGTGTTACATTCGTAACATGGGAAGCCGGCACATGGAAAAGACCCGCGCTCCCTTTTGAGAGCGCGGGCCGGTTGAAGGTAAGGATTGGCCGATCAGGCGTGGGCGGGGGTGCCGAGCAGTTCGGCCTCGAGGTCCTCGACCAGATGCGGGCGGGTGGCGCCGATCGGACCCACCCCGTCCGCCGCCGGTGCGGCGCGGCCGATTCGGAAGGCGGCGCTGGTGCGACCCTCGCGACCGTCGGGCAGACGATAGCGCGCCTCGGCGACGACGACCGGGGTGAAGGTACGACCCAGCTCACCCTTCGGCACCGCGAGGTGCGCGTCGACGCGGGTACCGTCACCGGCATCGATCGTCACCGGCGGCACGTCGGCAGCCGGACCGTGGCTGGTGAGCAGCTGTTCCATCTCGCTCCCCTCGGCATCGGCGAGCAGGAAGGTCGAGATGCGCACGTCGCGGGCGGCCGTATCACCCGAGTTGCCGACCGTCAGCTCGATATCGACCAGCGCCTCTTCCTCGCTGGTGCCGGCACGCACCGGACGCAGGCCCAGCTCGAGCCACGGACGATTGGCGACCGGCGCGGGCGCGTCGACGACATGTTCGAGCACAGCCTCATCGGCTTCGGCCAGCTTGGCCTCGACATGGGCCTCGGCAACCGGCTCCGCGATCGGGTGGCGATCGGCGACCGGGGCCATTACCGGCGCGGCGGTGGCAGCGGCGAGACCGATGTCACTGCGCGGTGCTACCGGCTGCGGCGCGGGGCGCCGTGCCGCGGGCTCGGTGGTGGTTGCGGTCTCGCGCACCAGCAGGTCCTCGTCCGTGCGGCGGCGGCGAAGCAGGAAGACGGCTGCGGCGGCGGCGAGGATCACGGCGAGGCCGCCGAGGATCCAGGGGACCAGCGAGGTCGAACGGGTAGTCTCGGTGGTGGTCTCCGTCGTCTGGGTTACCTCAGCCGCGGGCGCGGCGGGTTGCGCGGCCGGCTCTGCCGGCTGCGGCTGTGCTACCTGTGCGGGCGCGGGGCTAGCCGCTTGCTGCGTGGGCGCCGTCGCGGGCTGCGCGGCGGGCGCTGCCTGACGCGGCTGGGCAGCGGCGCGAGCTTCGGTGCGCGGCGCGGTACGCTCGGCGCGCGCCGTGCGAACTGGAGCTGCATCGGTGGTCGAGGGCGCCTGGTTGGCGCTGCCGGCCATCTGCTGCTCGACCGAGGGTACCGACTGCACGACCGGTGCGGCCGGGGCCATGCGGACCTCGGGTGCCGGCGCAGCGGCCTGCGGCGCGGACGCCTCTACCGCCGGCGGCGGGGTCACCGTCTGCTGGGGCGCGGCCTCCTGGGCGAAGGCGGGGGTGGCAAGGAACGCGGCACTGATCAACAGTGCGGCGCGGGGGCGGAGCGGGGTCTGACACTGTTTCATGACGTGGGTTCAACGGATGGAACCCGGGATTCGGCCCCCCTTCTGCGGCGAACGGTGAGATCGACCCGACGAGCCGAGCCATTCACCACCCATTCAGGCATGGTTCTTGCCCGCGGAGCCCGCTGAAACATTGTAGCAACTCATTGAAAATAAAGGGGCTTGCCGCCCATTGGCGACAAGCCCCTCGCCTTCATCACACCGATGAAACGATCAGAAGCGACCGGTCAGCTGCACCCCGTAGAAGCGCGGTTCGCCCGGGATATAGGTCGGATCGTTGAACCCGCCGCCGGTGTTGCCGGCATCGAGCAGATACTTCTCGTTGGTGGCGTTGCGGACATAGCCGGCGACCTCGTAGCGGCCGTCGGCGAAGCTCAGGCCCGCCTTGACGTTCACCAGCGTCACCTTGTCCTGCGAGATCGCTTCCTTGTTCGGGATCTCGAAGAAGATCTTGCTGCGATAGGTCACGCTCGGCGTCGCGAAGACGCGGATGCCGTTGCCCACCGGCGCGTCGACCGTGAAGCCGGCCGCCCACTGCAGCCGCGGCTGCAGGCGGAAGCGATTGTTGGCATAGATGCCGTTCGACTTCTTGTCGTCGATCCCGCCGTCGATGAAGCCGGCATTGCCGAACACGGTCAGCCAGCTGACGGGGCGCAGCTGCCCTTCCGCCTCGAAGCCGAGATTGCTGGCGCTGCCGGCGCTCTCGGTGATGCTCGATCCCACCGGGCGGCCCGAGGGATCGTTGGCGTCGGTGACGGTACGGCTGATCTGGAAGTTGTCGTACTTCTGGTAGTAGACGCCCAGCGAGCCCGAGAAGATGCCCTTGGCGAGCTTCACGCCGCCCTCATAGTTCCACACCGTCTCTTCCGGGATGACCGAGGTGGACGTCGCCGCCTGGTTCACGGTCGGCGAGCGACGGCCCTTGGAGATCGTCGCATAGAGGTTGATCGCGTCGTTCAGGCGATACAGCACGTTGAAGCGCGGCAGGAAGGCCTGGAAGCTGTCCTCGCTCCACAAGGTGCCCTTGGTGGTCGTCTGGCCGGGGATCAGCGGCGCCTTGGAGAGCATCGAGTTGGGCGCGACCGAGACATAGCCCGACTTGCGCTGCTCGATCAGCGCGCGGATGCCCGCGGTCACCTCCAGCGCATGGATCGGCATCCAGGTCACTTCCCCGAACATCGAATATTGGTCGTTGATGCCCTTGTTGGTGAAGATCGAGCTGTAGGGGATCTGCGTCGCGGCGCCCTTGGTAAGGATCGCGGTCGCCTGCGCCGCGGTCACCACGCCCGCGGCGTTAACGCAACCCAGCGTCGGGACCAGGTTGGCCGCACACTGGAGATACACGCCTTCTTCGGTTGAGAAGGGCACTTCCTGGCGGTTATTCTCGTGGAACACGTTCAGGCCGAAGCTGGTGCGGACATGGTCGCCGGCATAGGCGAAGCGCGACTCATGGCTGATCTGCGAGCCATAGGCGCCCTCGGCGAATTCGAGCCACGGCGCTGCCGAACCGTCGGCGTCGAATACCTCGAACGAGTCGAACGAGCGATAGCCGTTGACCGTGGTGAAGCTCCAGCCGTCGCCCAAGTCGTAGCGCGCGGTGAGGTTCACGTCATAGACGTCGCGGGTCAGGCCCAGCTTGTCGGTGCCGAAGACCTGCTTCGCATAGGGCGAACCCGACAGATTGGCCGCGCCGAACGGATTGCCCGGACCCTGCGACGTGGCGAAGCGCTTCGAGATGAACGGCGTCCCGCTGTTGCGCTGGCGATCATAGGTACCGATCAGGTCGACGGTCAGCGCCGGGGTCGGCGTGTAGCGGACCGAGGCGCGCAGGCCGAGCTGGTTCTGCGCGTAAAGATCGCCCTGCGTCGGCGAGAGATTCTCGACATAGCCATCGCGCTTCTTCCACTCGCCGGCGACGCGCGCCGCAATCACGTCGTTGCCGACGTTGAGGTGGCCACCCACGAGATAGGCGTTGTAATTGCCATAGCCGGCGGTGAGTTCGCCCGACACGCCGGGCTTCGGCCGCGCAGAGAGGATGCTGACCGCGCCGATCGTCGAGGCGGTGCCGAACAGCGTCGCCTGCGGGCCCTTCACCACTTCGATGCGGTCGACATCGTAGATCGCCTGATAGGCGCCGCGCGAGCGCGAGATGTCGACGCCATTATAGTAGAGCGTGACGCGCGCCGCCTGCTGCGCCGAGCCGCTGTCCGAGGTGATGCCGCGGATCACGATGCCGGGGTTATTGGCGCTCTGCTCCTGGATGTTGAGGCCCGGAACATAGTTGGACAGCTCGTCGAGATCGTCGACGCCGATCCGCTTCATCTGCTCCTGCGTCACCGCGGTGATGGTGATCGGCACGTCGCGCAGCTTCTGCTCGAACTTCTGCGAGGTGACGATGATATCGCCCCCGAGCCCCTCGTCCTGCGACGCCTCCTGCGCGTGCACCGCCGTCGCCGAGACGGTGGCGAGCAACGCTGCGATCAGACCCGTTCTCTTGTAGTGCATTCTTGCCTCCCTTGGTCGGCAGGCCGGTTGGCGCCCGATTGTTAAGTCTTCACGGCGCAGCTGCGTCAGAATTGTTGCGGTTGCGTAAACTGCACATGGCCATTGGCGCAGCCGGGAACCTTTTCCGCGCCGCGGCCCGCGCCCTTTGACATCCCCTCCCCCACCCCCTATATCCCCGCTCTGGCCCTCTGATCGGGAAATGACGCGCCGTCGCGCAGCGCATCGTACGAATGGATCGGAACGGCTTGTCAGACGCCTGTAGAGCTGCCGAATCCCGAGCATCGGGGGTCGCGCGGCCTTTCGGCGTCGATTTGCACGTCCTGGCTCCCGGACAGGGGCACCGAGTTTACGGCTGACGAGGCAACACACACCTATGGCTACCAAGGCAATCGAGGGCGGCACGCTGAAGCGCCGCATCCGCAAGGTGTTCGGCGACATCCACGAAGTGGTGCAGATGCCGAACCTGATCGAGGTTCAGCGCGAATCCTACGAACAGTTCCTGCGGTCGGACCCCTCGATCGGCTATGTCTCCGGCCTCGAGAAGACGCTCCGCAGCGTGTTCCCGATCCGCGACTTCGCCGGCACCGCCGAGCTCGACTTCGTGACCTACGAGCTCGAGGATCCGAAGTTCGACGTGGACGAGTGCCGCCAGCGCGGCATCACCTATGCGGCGCCGATGCGCGTGACGCTGCGCCTCATCGTGTTCGAGGTCGATCCCGATACGGAAGCCCGGTCGGTGCTCGATATCAAGGAGCAGGACGTGTACATGGGCGACATGCCGCTCATGACCGAGAACGGCACGTTCTTCATCAACGGCACCGAGCGCGTCATCGTCAGCCAGATGCACCGTTCGCCGGGCGTGCTGTTCGACCATGACCGCGGCAAGACCCACGCTTCGGGCAAGTATCTCTTCGCCGCGCGCGTGATCCCGTATCGCGGTTCGTGGCTGGACTTCGAGTTCGACGCCAAGGACATCGTCAACGTCCGTATCGACCGCAAGCGCAAGCTGCCGGTCACCAGCCTGCTGTACGCGCTGGGTCTGACGTCGGAAGAGATCCTCAACTATTTCTACAACCGCGTCACCTTCCTGCGCGGTCCGAACGGCTGGCAGATCCCCTTCCAGGTGGAAAACTGGCGCGGTTCGAAGCCGATGTTCGACATCGTCGACGCCAAGTCGGGCGAGGTCGTGTTCCCGGCCGGCCAGAAGATCAGCCCGCGCGCAGCCAACAAGGCGGCGAAGGACGGTCTCGAGACGCTGCTGATCCCGACCGAGGAAATCTTCGGCCGCTACAGCGCCTATGACCTGATCAACGAGGCGACCGGCGAGATCTACATCGAAGCCGGCGACGAAGTCTCGGCCGAGAATCTCGAAAAGCTCGACAAGGCCGGCATCGACCGGATCGAGCTGCTCGACATCGATCACATCGCCACCGGTCCGTGGATCCGCAACACGCTCAAGGTCGACAAGGCCGAAGAGCGCCAGCAGGCGCTGTCCGACATCTACCGCGTCATGCGCCCCGGCGAGCCGCCGACGCTCGAGACCGCGGAATCGCTGTTCGCCGGCCTGTTCTTCGATCCGGAGCGCTACGACCTCTCGGCCGTGGGCCGCGTGAAGCTCAACATGCGTCTGGGCCTCGACACCCCGGACACCGTGACCACGCTGCGCACCGAGGACATTCTCGAGGTCGTCAAGACGCTCGTGAACCTCAAGGACGGCAAGGGCGAAGTCGACGACATCGACAATCTCGGCAATCGCCGCGTGCGTTCGGTGGGCGAGCTGCTCGAGAACCAGTACCGCGTCGGCCTGCTCCGCATGGAGCGCGCCGTGAAGGAGCGCATGTCGTCGGTCGACGTGTCGACGGTGATGCCGAACGACCTGATCAACGCGAAGCCCGCGGTTGCCGCGGTGCGCGAGTTCTTCGGTTCGTCGCAGCTGTCGCAGTTCATGGACCAGACCAACCCGCTCTCCGAAGTGACGCACAAGCGTCGCGTCTCGGCGCTCGGGCCGGGCGGTCTCACCCGTGAGCGCGCAGGCTTCGAAGTCCGCGACGTTCACCCGACCCACTATGGCCGTATCTGCCCGATCGAAACGCCGGAAGGCCCGAACATCGGTCTGATCAACTCGCTCGCGACGTTCAGCCGCGTCAACAAGTACGGCTTCATCGAGACGCCGTACCGCAAGATCATCGACGGCAAGGTGACCAACGAGGTCGTCTATCTGTCGGCGATGGAAGAGCAGAAGCACACGATCGCGCAGGCATCGGCCGAGCTCGACGAGAATGGCGGCTTCGTCGACGATCTCGTCTCGGCCCGCCAGGCCGGCGAATTCCTGATGGCGCTGCGCGATCAGGTGACGCTGATGGACGTGTCGCCGAAGCAGCTCGTCTCGGTCGCTGCCTCGCTGATCCCCTTCCTCGAGAAGGACGACGCGAACCGCGCGCTCATGGGCTCGAACATGCAGCGCCAGGCCGTGCCGCTGGTGAAGGCGGAAGCGCCCTTCGTCGGCACCGGCATGGAATCGACCGTGGCCCGGGATTCCGGCGCCGCGATCGCCGCCAAGCGTTCGGGCGTGGTCGACCAGGTCGACGCGACCCGTATCGTGGTCCGCGCGACGGGTGACGTCGATGCCAGCGAGAGCGGCGTCGACATCTACACGCTGATGAAGTTCCAGCGCTCGAACCAGTCGACCTGCATCAACCAGCGTCCGCTGGTGAAGGTGGGCGACATGGTGCAGGCCGGCGACGTGATCGCCGACGGCCCGTCGACCGAGTTCGGCGAGCTGGCGCTGGGCCGCAACGTGCTCGTCGCGTTCATGCCGTGGAACGGCTACAACTACGAGGACTCGATCCTGATCAACGAGCGCATCGTGAAGGACGACGTGTTCACGTCGATCCACATCGATGAGTTCGAAGTGATGGCGCGCGACACCAAGCTCGGGCCGGAAGACATTACGCGAGACATCCCGAACGTGGGTGAAGAAGCTCTGCGTAACCTCGACGAAGCCGGCATCGTGTATGTCGGTGCCGAGGTCGAGCCGGGCGACATCCTGGTCGGCAAGATCACCCCGAAGGGCGAAAGCCCGATGACGCCGGAAGAGAAGCTCCTCCGCGCCATCTTCGGCGAAAAGGCCAGCGACGTGCGCGACACCTCGCTGCGTCTGCCCCCGGGCGTGGCCGGCACGATCGTCGACGTCCGCGTGTTCAACCGTCACGGCATCGACAAGGACGAGCGCGCCCTGGCGATCGAGCGCGAGGAAATCGAGCGCCTGCGCAAGGACGCCGACGACGAACGCAACATCCTCAACCGCGCGACCTGGTCGCGTCTGCGCGAGATGCTGCTGGGTCAGGTCGCCACCGCAGCGCCGAAGGGCCTGAAGAAGGGCGTCACCATTGACGAAGACCTGCTCGACAGCGTCGACCGCCACGAGTGGTGGAAGTTCGCGGTGCAGGACGACACCATGCAGGGCAACCTGGAAGCGGTGAAGGGCCAGTATGACGAGGCCGTGAAGCGCATCAAGGACAAGTTCGAAGACCGCCGCGAGAAGCTGGAGCGGGGCGACGAGCTGCCGCCGGGCGTGCTGAAGATGGTCAAGGTGTTCGTGGCGGTGAAGCGCAAGCTGCAGCCGGGCGACAAGATGGCCGGCCGCCACGGCAACAAGGGCATCATCAGCCGCATCCTGCCGCAGGAAGACATGCCGTTCCTCGAGGACGGTACGCCGGTCGACTTCGTGCTCAACCCGCTGGGCGTGCCGTCGCGCATGAACGTCGGGCAGATCTTCGAGACCCATCTGGGCTGGGCCGCGCGCGGCCTGGGCCGGAAGATCGGCGACGCGCTCGATGCATGGCGTGCAGCCAACCCGAACCCGCAGGCCGGCGAACCGCCGGAAGCGGTCAAGGAGCTGCTCACCACCGTCTATGGCGACAACTACAAGGACGAGCTGAACCAGCGCACGACCGAACAGCTGGTCGATCTGGCACAGAACGTCCGCTCGGGCGTGCCGATGGCAACCCCGGTGTTCGACGGCGCGGTGGAAGCCGACGTTTCGGCGATGCTGCGCATGGCGGGCCTCGATGAGTCCGGCCAGGTGACGCTGTTCGACGGCCGCACGGGCGATGCGTTCGACCGCAAGGTGACGGTTGGGTACAAGTATGTGCTCAAGCTGCACCACCTGGTCGACGACAAGATCCACGCGCGTTCGATCGGGCCGTACAGCCTCGTCACCCAGCAGCCGCTGGGCGGTAAGGCGCAGTTCGGTGGGCAGCGCTTCGGTGAAATGGAAGTGTGGGCGCTCCAGGCCTATGGCGCGGCGTATACGCTCCAGGAAATGCTGACGGTGAAGTCGGACGACGTGGTCGGCCGCACCAAGGTCTACGAAGCGATCGTCAAGGGCGACGACACCTTCGAGGCCGGCATTCCGGAGAGCTTCAACGTGCTCGTCAAGGAAATGCGCTCGCTGGGCCTGAACGTCGAGCTGAAGAGCCAGGAAGAAGACGACGGTCTGGCCGAGGCGGCTGAATAAGAGAATGCACTCCCCCTCCCGCGTGCGGGAGGGGGCCGGGGGGTGGGCTCCCGGCCTGTAGCGGAGTGATCGGTTGAAACCGGGTGCCCACCCCTTCCCAGGCCTGCGGCCTGGGCCCCTTCCCCTCCCGCTCGCGGGAGGGGAGTTGAAGGACCAGATACGATGAACGAACTTACCAACTTCGCGAACCCGCTCGCCAAGCCGGAAACCTTCGACCAGATCCAGATCGGGATCGCGTCGCCGGACCGTATCCGCAGCTGGTCGTTCGGCGAGATCAAGAAGCCCGAGACGATCAACTATCGCACGTTCAAGCCCGAGCGTGACGGCCTGTTCTGCGCGCGCATCTTCGGTCCGATCAAGGACTACGAATGCCTGTGCGGCAAGTACAAGCGCATGAAGTACAAGGGCATCGTCTGCGAAAAGTGCGGCGTGGAAGTGACCGTCTCGAAGGTCCGCCGCGAGCGCATGGGCCATATCGAACTGGCCGCCCCTGTCGCGCACATCTGGTTCCTGAAGTCGCTGCCGAGCCGCATCGGCCTGCTGCTCGACATGCAGCTCAAGCAGCTCGAGCGCGTGCTGTACTTCGAGAGCTACATCGTCACCGAGCCGGGCCTCACCCCGCTCGAGAAGTTCCAGCTCCTCACCGAGGACGAACTGCTCGACGCGCAGGATGAATATGGCGAAGACGCCTTCTCTGCCGGCATCGGCGCGGAAGCGGTCAAGATCATGCTCATGGATCTCGACCTCGAGGGCGAGCGCAAGGAGCTTCTGGAAGAGCTGGCGACGACCAAGTCGGAGCTGAAGCCCAAGAAGATCATCAAGCGCCTCAAGGTCGTCGAGAGCTTCATCGATTCCGGCAACCGCCCGGAATGGATGATCCTCGACGTCGTGCCGGTGATCCCGCCCGAGCTGCGCCCGCTGGTGCCGCTGGACGGCGGCCGCTTCGCGACCTCGGATCTGAACGATCTGTATCGCCGCGTGATCAACCGCAACAACCGCCTCAAGCGCCTGATGGAGCTGCGCGCGCCGGACATCATCGTCCGCAACGAAAAGCGCATGCTGCAGGAAGCCGTCGACGCACTGTTCGACAACGGCCGCCGCGGCCGCACCATCACCGGTGCGAACAAGCGTCCGCTCAAGTCGCTGTCCGACATGCTCAAGGGCAAGCAGGGCCGCTTCCGTCAGAACCTGCTCGGCAAGCGCGTCGACTATTCGGGCCGTTCGGTCATCGTGACCGGTCCGGAGCTCAAGCTGCACCAGTGCGGCCTGCCGAAGAAGATGGCGCTCGAGCTGTTCAAGCCGTTCATCTACGCCCGTCTCGATGCCAAGGGTCTGTCCATGACCCTGAAGCAGGCGAAGAAGTGGGTCGAGAAGGAGCGCAAGGAAGTCTGGGACATCCTGGACGAGGTGATCCGCGAGCACCCGGTTCTGCTGAACCGTGCGCCGACGCTCCACCGTCTGGGCATCCAGGCGTTCGAGCCGGTGCTGATCGAAGGCAAGGCGATCCAGCTCCACCCGCTGGTCTGCTCGGCCTTCAACGCCGACTTCGACGGTGACCAGATGGCCGTCCACGTTCCGCTGAGCCTCGAGGCCCAGCTGGAAGCGCGCGTCCTGATGATGTCGACCAACAACATCCTGTCCCCCGCGAACGGCAAGCCGATCATCGTGCCGTCGCAGGACATGGTGCTGGGTCTCTATTACATCACCATGGAGAAGGAAGGCGAGCCGGGCGAAGGCATGCTGCTGGCCGACATGGCGGAGGTCCACCAGGCCCTCAACGCCGGCGCGGTCACGCTGCACACCAAGATCACCAGCCGCGTCCCGCAGACGGACGAGGACGGCAAGCAGTACCTCAAGCGCTACCAGACCACCCCGGGCCGCATGCTGCTCGGCGAGTGCCTGCCGCACAGCCACAAGGTGCCGTTCGACGTCGTCAACCGCCTGCTCACCAAGAAGGACGTGGGCGACGTGATCGACGAGGTCTATCGTCACACCGGCCAGAAGGAGACCGTGCTGTTCGCCGACGCGATCATGTCGCTGGGCTTCCGCCACGCGTTCAAGGCCGGCATCTCGTTCGGCAAGGACGACATGATCATTCCGGAAGCCAAGGTGGGTCTGGTCGACGAGACCAAGGCCTTGGTGAAGGACTTCGAGCAGCAGTATCAGGACGGCCTGATCACGCAGCAGGAGAAGTACAACAAGGTGATCGACGCCTGGAGCCGTTGCGGTGACCAGGTGGCCGCGGCGATGATGGACGAGATCAAGGCGGTCAAGAAGGACCCCGAGACCGGCCGTCAGAAGCCCGACAACGCCATCTACATCATGGCGCACTCGGGTGCCCGTGGTTCGGCGGCGCAGATCAAGCAGCTGGCCGGCATGCGCGGCCTGATGGCCAAGCCGTCGGGCGAGATCATCGAAACGCCGATCATCTCGAACTTCAAGGAAGGTCTGACCGTTCTTGAATACTTCAACTCGACCCACGGCGCCCGTAAGGGCCTCGCGGACACCGCGTTGAAGACGGCGAACTCGGGCTACCTCACCCGTCGTCTGGTCGACGTGTCGCAGGACTGCGTCGTCCTCGAGGACGATTGCGGCACCGAGCGCGCGCTGGAGATGAAGGCGATCGTGCAGGGCGGTTCGGTGATCGCCTCGCTCGGCGAGCGCATCCTGGGCCGCACCACGGCCGAGGACATCGTCGATCCGAAGACCAACCAGGTCGTGATCCCGGTCGGCACCCTGCTGGACGAGCCGATGATCGCGCAGATCGAAGCGCTCAGCACGCCTGCGGTGAAGATCCGTTCGCCGCTGGTCTGCGAAGCCAAGCTCGGCGTGTGCGCCAAGTGCTACGGGCGTGACCTCGCCCGCGGTACCCCGGTGAACATCGGCGAAGCGGTGGGCGTCATCGCGGCGCAGTCGATCGGTGAGCCGGGCACGCAGCTGACCATGCGTACCTTCCACATCGGCGGTGCGGCGCAGCTCAACGAGCAGTCGAACCTCGAAGCCCCCGTGGACGGCAAGGCCGAGTTCCGCGACCTGCGTCTGATCGAGGATCAGCGCGGCCGTCGCGTGGTGCTCAGCCGCTCGGGCGAGATCGCGATCATGGACATGGATGGCCGCGAGCTGGCCGTGCACAAGATCCCGTACGGCGCCTATGTGATGTTCGACGACGGCCATCTGGTCAGCGCCGGCGATCGCATGGCCGAATGGGATCCGTTCACCATGCCGGTGATCACCGAAACCGGTGGTGTCGTGAAGTATCAGGACATCATCGAAGGCAAGACCATGACGGAGCAGGTCGACGAAGCGACGGGCATCGCCCAGCGCGTCGTCACCGAATTCCGCGGTGCGGGCAAGAAGGAGGACCTGCGTCCTCGCATGACCCTCACCGGCGAGAATGCCGCCGAAGCCGCCCGCTACATGCTGGCGCCGGGCGCGGTGATCTCGGTCGAGGACGGTGCCACGGTGCAGGGCGGTGACGTTCTGGCCCGTGTGGCGCGCGAGTCCGCCAAGACCCGCGACATCACCGGTGGTCTGCCGCGCGTCGCCGAGCTGTTCGAAGCGCGCAAGCCCAAGGAAAATGCCATCATCGCGAAGGTCTCGGGCCGCGTGGTGTTCGGCAAGGACTACAAGGCCAAGCGCAAGATCGGTATCCAGCCGGAGGACGGCGGCGAGGTCGTGGAGTATCTGGTCCCGAAGTCGAAGGTGATCGACGTTCAGGAAGGCGACTACGTCAAGCGTGGCGACAACCTGATCGGCGGTTCGCCGGATCCGCACGACATTCTGGAAGTGCTCGGCATCGAGCCGCTGGCCGAATATCTGGTCAGCGAAATCCAGGAAGTCTATCGACTGCAGGGCGTGAAGATCAACGACAAGCACATCGAGGTGATCGTTCGCCAGATGCTGCAGAAGGTCGAGATCACCGATGGCGGCGACACCACGCTGCTGGCGGGCGAACAGGTCGATCGCGACGAGATGGACGAGCATAACGAGAAGCTCCAGCCGGGCCAGCAGCCCGCGCAGGGCAAGCCGATCCTGCTCGGCATCACCAAGGCGTCGCTGCAGACCCGCAGCTTCATCTCGGCCGCGTCGTTCCAGGAGACCACCCGCGTGCTCACCGAAGCCGCGGTGCAGGGCAAGAAGGACACGCTGCTCGGCCTGAAGGAGAATGTGATCGTCGGCCGCCTGATCCCCGCCGGTACCGGCGCGGGCATGGGTCGCCTGCGCGTCGCTGCAACCTCGCGCGATGCGGCGCTGCGCGTCGCCCAGCGCAAGATGCAGGAAGCCTCGCTCATCGCTCCGGCGAGCGCGGCGGAAGAGCATGCGGCCGAACTGGCCCGCAGCACGCGCGACGCAGGCGGCACCGGGGATGATCCCCTCGCGTCGGTGACCCCCTCGGGCCACGGCACCGATGCGGATGCCGGCGAGTATCTGAACGAGGCGGAATGATCCGCCCCGTTCGGGGGCTCCCAGCCTGACCGAACGTGACACGAACAGAGCCGCCGTCCGGAATGCCGGGCGGCGGCTTTTTCGTTGCAGGAAGGCCGCGTGCGATCAGATCGCGATCGTCAACCGCAGCATGCCGACCACCACCCCGCGCGCCTTCTCCACGCCGCCGCGATCGGCGATGAACTGAAGGTCCGGCTGGACGGTCAGCCATTTGGCGAGACGGTCCGAATAGGTCAGCTCGAAGGTGGTTTCGGCACGCGAGGGCCGCGTACCTTCGTCGAGCAGCATCGCCCGATACCCCGGGGTGGTCACGCCGCGGCTCATCCCGAACGATGCCTGGGAGTCCGGCCGGCGGGCGACGAGCCGCTCGATCAGGAACCCGGCCTGCCAGCCCCCCTGGAAGGGCGTGGCAGCCCCGCCCGACACCCCCGCACGGCCGAACGCGGTGAGCGATCGCTTGCCCTCCCCGCCCACCAGCTGCAGCTCGATAATGGCATAGCCGCCATGGTCGACACGCTGGAGCGGGACGCCGTCCACATTGACCTGGGTGTAGTCGTTATGCCGCTTGGTGTAGTGCCAGTAGCCGCCGGCGATCTTGAGACCCGGCCGCTCGACCCCGGCCTCGCCGGCCAGCAGAAGTCCGTGGCGGAAGCTGAAGTCGATGCCATGCGGATCGCCCAGACAGCCCGCCGCTGCGTTGAGCACCGCCGCGCGCACATAGCCGAGATGATCGAAGCGATGCTCCACCCGCACCGTCAGCGCGGTGGACGGGAAGATCGACGGTCCATTCGGTCCCGAGGCGGCGAGTTCGGACCCGGCGCCGAACGACGGTGAGATCAGCAGCCCCGCCGACCCATTGGCGTAGAACTCGCTGTTGAGATCATAGGCACCGGTGCGCAGCGTGGTGTGGCGGCCGATACGCTGCTCCACCCAGGCTTCGAACAGCCGAAGATGGTGGCTCGCCACCTCGATATTGTCGACGCCCTGCAGCGTGGCCGCCACATCGTTCGGGCGCCCGCCCATCGTGCTCATCACATGCACATGCGCCTTGGCGCCTTGCCAGCCGACCAGCCGCGCCAGATCGGCGTCCGCGGTGAGGTCGGTATCGTCGAGCACAAAGGTCCGGTCACGGTCGCCGCCGCGCGCCACGCTGGCGATATCGATCGTCTCCACCAAGTGCACGTCTACCGCCCTCTGGGCAAATACGTAGGTCGGCGCCGTACAACCCAGAACAAGGGCAAACAGAAAGCACTTCATCACCAAGCATCCCGTCACCCCTCGACCAGCGTTTTAGGATGAACGACTCTGCTTTACGGAATCTTGTCTATAATTTTTCTGGAGAGGATGCTTCTCATTGCGGACGCGTCACAAGCTTGGAGCGAAGTCGTGCAGTCGATCGCGTATTCAACACGTAAGCTAACGATCGCTATCATCCTGCTTTTCCTGCTGTGCGGTGGTACCGGGATCGTATCGTCCTGGATGCTGAGCAGGGCGCTCGACAAACAGGCGACCGCCTCGGCGCTGCTCCGCAACCATATGGAAGCGGACATGATGCACGATGCGGTGCGCAGCGACGTGCTGGCCATCCTCGCCTCGCGCGAGCCTGGCATCGGCATCAAGCTGGAGGATGCGCGCAAGGACCTCGACGAGCATCTCGGCACGCTGCGCAAGCGGATCGCCGAGGATGTGGCGTTCAAGGGCGACGCCGCGATCGAGGCCGCCGCCGCGAAGGTCGGTGATCCGATGGTCGCCTATGCCAACGCCGCCCAGCAGATCGCCGATGCCGTCGCCAGCAACCCTGCCGCGGCCAAGCGCCAGCTGCCCGGCTTCTTCCAGCAATTCTCGGTCCTCGAGGAATCCATGGCCGCCGCGTCGGACGCGATTGAGCGCTATTCCGACGGCACCGCGCGCGCCGGCGCGACGCTTGGCTGGATCACCACCGGCCTGCTGGTCGCCACGCTGGCCGCCGCGATCGCCGGCGCGCTGTACGGCGCGGGTCTCGCCCGCCGCCGCTTGGTCGTTCCGCTGATCAGCCTTTCGGACACGGTGGAGCAGCTGGTCGCGGAGCCGGGCATGCCTGTTCCCGAAACCGATCGCCAGGACGAGCTGGGCGCCCTCGCCCGCGCCATCGCGCGCTTCAACCAGCAGGTGGAAGCCGCCAACGCCGAGAAGCAGTCGACCACCGAACTGATCGTCGAAACCGTCGGCTCGGGGCTGCAGAGGCTGGCGGGCGGCGACCTCACCGCCCGTGTCGATGCCGATCTGAGCGGCCCCTTCGCCCGCCTCAAGCAGGACTTCAACCGTGCGGTGGACAGCCTGCGCGAGCTGATCGGCTCGGTGCACAGCGGCGCCGGATCGCTGCGCCGCGCCTCCACCGAGATCACCGCCGCCTCCGAGGACCTTGCCCGCCGCACCGAAGCCAATGCCGCGAGCCTGGAGACGACCACGGCCGAGATCAGCCAGATCGACGAGCGCCTGCGCACCTCGGTCCGCGCCGCCAGCGAGACGGTGGGCCGCGCCGACCAGACGATCGAGGCAGTCAGCTCCGGCCGTTCGCGCGTGAGCAACGCGGTGACCGCGATGAGCCGCGTCTCCGAAAGCGCCAAGGGCATCGACGCGGTGATCGAGGGCCTCGACAAGATCGCCTTTCAGACCCGGGTGCTCGCGATGAACGCCGCAGTCGAGGCCGGTCGCGCCGGCGAGGCGGGCCGCGGCTTCGCCGTCGTCGCCGACCTCGTCTCCGCGCTCGCCATGCGCGCCGAGGAGGAGGCCGGCCGCGCCCGCGACCAGCTGACCGTCACCCAGGTCGAGATCGGCACGGCAGTTGCCGCGGTCGAGGATGTCGACGGCGCGTTCAGCTCGATCTCGGAAAACGCCCAGTCGGTGCACAAGCTGCTCGGCCAGGTCGCCGCGGACAACCGCGTCCAGTCGGAGTCGATCTCGCGATTGAGCGAGACAATCCGGGTGATGGACAATTCCACCCAGCAGAACGCCGCGATGGTCGAGGAAACTTCGGCCGCCGCGCGCAACCTGATGGCCGAGATCGGGCAGCTGGTGGAGCATGCCGCCCAGTTCCGCATCGAAGGCGGCGCGGCCGCATCGTCAGCGCGGGGCTCGGGCCGCGCGTCCTATGCGCTGCCGGTGGCGAGCGTCGCCGCGATGAGCGAGGAAGCCTGGGTGTAGAGCGCTGGCGCGGCCAGGACGTGCTGCAGTTGCGGTCGGGCGGCGCCGCGGATCGAATTGCGCGTAGCTCGAAGTCCCGGACCATTGTAAAGCTGACCCAGGCCTAAACAATCTTCACGATGCGCGGCGGCAGCCCGGCTCCGCCGCACGATTCATGCTCAACGGCTTCCTTAAGGATATCATAGACGTCGGTGACACCGACGGTGATTACTTGGAGCTGTACCCATGTCACACTGTCTCGACACGACGACGGGCCATTCGATCGACACCATGCCCATCCGCCTTTGAACAAAGGGAAGACCCATGTTTGCGTTCCTCGCCTATCTCGCTGCCGCCGTACCTGCCCCCGCGGCCGCGCTGCAGGCCCAGGTCCTTACCGTCGCCACGCCGGCCGAACTGGCCAATGCGATCGCCCAGGCGAAAAGTGGCAGCGTCATCAAACTGGCGCCAGGCAATTATGGACAGCTCACCCTCAACGATCGGGTGTTCACCGCGGCAGTGACGATC
The DNA here is from genome assembly GCF_040545965.1 of Sphingomonas trueperi. Taxonomy (GTDB): domain Bacteria; phylum Pseudomonadota; class Alphaproteobacteria; order Sphingomonadales; family Sphingomonadaceae; genus Sphingomonas; species Sphingomonas trueperi_C. The sequence goes on from NZ_JBEPMV010000001.1 coordinate 246,316, forward strand.
ACCAGCGACAATCCGAGCCGGCCGGCGCTGTTCACGCGGGTTAATCTCAACCGCTCGGTCAACGTCACCTTCTCCAAAGTAGAAATCTCGACGGTCCTTGGTGCGGACGACTACATGGTGCGTGTAGTCGATGGATCGAACATCACGTTCGACAACGTCTACATCCACGGCCTTATCGACGGCGCCGTCAAGAAAGACGGTAGTGCGATCAGCGTCGCGCGGAGCAACGGCTTCACTTTGTCGACATCCCGGTTGTTCGAGATCGCGGTCGGCATCCGCGTACGGCAGAGCAAGAACGTCGTTATCCGTGACAACGATATCAGCATGATTGGTATCGATGCCGTGGAGATCCCCGGCACCAACGGCGTGCAGATCGCTCGCAACAAGATTTCCAAGTTCCGCACCACCGATCCTTACCATCCCGACTCGGTGCAATGCTGGACGACGGGCGAGACCAGCGGCTGCAAGAACGTAAAGATTGTCGACAATCAGTTCTTGGGCGACTTCAACACGACCAGCGCTACATATCCCTATCCCCAGGGCGTCTTCTTCGGAGACGAAATCGGTGTCGGAGGATATGAGAACATTGAGGTCACCGGCAATCTGTTTGTCTGCCCCAACTGGCACGCGATCACCATCGGCAGCGCGCGCGGCACGATCATCCGGAACAACCGCATCTCAGCATGTGCCGGTGTGACGCCCTGGATCCGCGTGAACGACCCCACCATCGTGATCCAAGGCAACATCGCGCCGAGCTATTACATCAACAGCGACAAGCCCTCCCGACCGGCAGGGAATGACGTTGGCAGCGCCGCTGCGAAGTGAGGCCGTAAGCAGGGAGGGCGGCCGCATGCCACCAATATCAGTCGTTTGACACGAACAATGCCCGGCATCCGGGCCAGCGTTCTCCCGCCACACCACGCGCCGCGGTGCGCTCCAGAACATCGCTCTCGGTATGGCAGCCGCCGCTACGCCTACGCGGCGCGGCCGGCTTGCTGCCCGACGAGCTTGGCAAGCTGGGTAGGACGATAGGGTTTGGGCAGGAAAAGACTGTCGTCGGGAAGCTGGTCCGGCTCCAGCCATTGTTTGCCCGAAGTGACGATCACCTTCACGCGCGGGAAACGGACCGTGACGATGTCTGCCAGCTCCAGCCCGTCGATCGGCCCGGGCATGTTGATGTCGGTGAACACCACCGCGACTTCATGCTTCTCGAGAAGCGCGAGCGCCTCCATCGCGTCGGGCGCCTCCAGCACCTGGAAGCCGCTTTCTGCCAGTGCGTCCGCAGCAATCATGCGCACAAAGTTCTCGTCTTCGACGACGAGAACCGTGGGTTCTTCCGAGCTGGTCATAATTGCCTCCAGCACATCAACGTCCCAATGCACGGCCAGTTGCGTCTAAGGATTTTGCCAGAAGCTACTGTACCCGCATCGGAATCGACTTGAGAGAAGACTGCACGCACCGCCTTCAAGCGCCGTCGGGCACCACATGCACGCACTCCACGAACGGGACGGAGCGCAGAAGCTCGCCGGTCGACCGCACCACGTCGATGCGCCCGCGCAAATCGAGAAGGCCCTTGGACAGATCCTCGCAGAGAAGCGAACGGACGAACCCGATGGCGGTCCGCAGCGCCGCGTCGTCGTCGAGGAGGTTGGTCCCCTCGGGATCGAGGAGCCCGCCGTCACCGTCGTGCACGTGAAAATAGTAACGCTGCATCGCCGCGATCCAACTCACCACCGTGCGATCGCCAGAAGAGCCCGCCGAGGGGGGAGGCGGGCTCTTCCTTGTGCCACGCGGAGCTGGTGGGGGGATGCTCCGGCGCCGTTGCGACCCGGCTGGCCTGAAAGACTGTCCCGGTAGCGGCCTTCTGCCGAAATCCGGCGGGCTCGACAATTAGGTACTAAGACCATGTCTTGGAGAAACTAAGCGTTAGGAGCGTTCGACAGCATCATTCCCAGACAAGACGTGGTTAATGCGCGTCAAGTAAACTTAGGTTGTGGAACGAGCGCACCTCCATTTCATTCTCACCTGCTAAGGGAGCGAAGATGGGACACGAATTCTCCTCGACCATCCTTATCGTAGACGATGAGGATTACATCCGAATACTGGCGTCTTCCCTGCTTAAAGAGGAAGGCTTCCATGTTATTGAAGCATCCGGCACTGCGGAAGCGCTGGCGCTGGCAGCCAAGCACGATATCGACGTCCTGCTGACGGACCTGCACATGCCCGGCTCGCTCGACGGTTTGCAGCTGGCGGCGGAAATTCGCGCCACGGACCCGCTGGTGCATGTGATCATCTCCTCCGGAGACGATCCCTCGGTCCTCAAGGACGATGCACTGGGCGCCGTCTTCCTGCCGAAGCCGTACCGCCCCCACCAGCTGACCCGCGCCGTGCGCATGAACGCGATCGGCTGAGCGTCCCCCCTACTCTCCGAACGCCACGATCCGATCGCCCAGCCGCTCGGCCTCGCCGCGGTCGTGGGTGACCAGCAGGATCGGCAGGCCGATGCCGTCGCGCAGGCGCTCGAGCAGCGCCAGGATCTCCTCCCGCCGGGCGCGGTCGAGCGAGGCGAGCGGCTCGTCGAGCAGCAAGAAGTCTGGGTCGGTCAGCAGCGCCCGGCCGATCGCCACCCGCTTGGCCTCGCCGCCCGACAGCGTACGCGGCCAGCGATCGAGCAGGTGCGCGATGCCGAGCAAGCCGATCACCCGGTCCACGTCCACCGCCGCACCTTTTCGCCAGCCATAGAGCAGGTTGGCCCGCGCACGCAGGTGCGGGAAGAGCCGCGGCTCCTGGAACACATAGCCCGCACGCCGCGCCTCGGGCTTGAGGTCCACGCCGGTGGCGGCATCGAACAGCGTGCGCTCGCCCACCCGGATATGCCCGGCATCGGGGCGCAGCAGCCCGGCGACCATGTTGAGCACGCTCGACTTGCCCGCGCCCGACGGGCCGAACAGCACCGTTACCCCGGCACCGGGCTCGATGCGGCAGGCGATCTCGGTCTCGCCCAGCGTCCTGCGCACGTCGATGTCAAAGGACATGGGTGCCCCTGCCCGTCCGCCGCGCGACCAGCTCGGAGCCCAGCAGCGCGACAAAGGCGATGACGATCGACACCGCCGCCAGCCGCAGCACCTGCCCCTCGCCGCCCGGCACCTGCAGCGCCGAATAGATGGCGAGCGGCAGCGTCTCGGTCTCGCCGGGCACGTTGGAGACGAAGGAAATGGTCGCGCCGAACTCGCCCAGCGCGCGCGCGAAGCCAAGCACCGATCCCGCCAGCACGCCAGGCAGCGCCAGCGGCAGAGTGACGGTGGCGAAGGTCCGCACCGGCCCCGCGCCGAGGCTTCGCGCCGCCTGCTCCAGCCGCTGGTCTACGGCCTCCAGCGACAGCCGGATCGCGCGTACCATCAGCGGCAGCGCCATCACCCCGGCCGCGATCGCCGCGCCGCTCCAGCGGAACAGCACGGTCACCCCGAACCAGCGTTCGAGCAGCCCGCCGATCGGCCCCGCCGGCGCGAAGGCGAGCAGCAGCATCCAGCCGGTCACCACCGGCGGCACCACCAGCGGCAAATGGACCAGCGCGTCGAGGAGGAGTTTGCCGGGGAAGCGCCCGCGCGCGAGCAGCCAAGCCAGCGCGAAGGCCAAAGGCAGCACCGCCAGCACCGCCACGCCCCCCACCTTGAGCGAGAGCAGGACGATGCCCCATTCCTCGGCGCTCAGCACGCAGCCATGCTCATAATGGCGTGAAACCGTAGCGCGCGAAGATCGCCTTGCCGCGCGCGCTGATCAGGAAACGGCGAAACGGCTCGGCATCGGGGCTCGCCGCGGTCCTCAGCCGCGCCACCGGATAGCGGATCGGCGGATGGCTCGCCGCCGGGAAGATGCCGGCGATCCGTACCTTGGCGGAAGCGCGCGCATCGGTGGCATAGACGATGCCGAACGGCGCCGCCCCGCGCTCGACCAGCGCCAGTGCCGCGCGGACATTCTCGGCGCGCACCACGTGCGGGGCCAGCCGGTCCCAGGCGCCGATCTTCTGCAGCGCCGCCTTGCCGTAGAGCCCCGCCGGCACCGCATCGGGATCGGCCATCGCCAGCCGCGCCTGGCCGAGTGCGGCGAGCAGCGGCCCGGCGCGGTCGAGCGGCACAGTGCGTCGGTCCGCAGCCGCGCCGGCGAGGACCAGGCGATTACCCAGGAAAGCGACGCGCGTGCCGGGGGCTAGCTTGCCCGCCTTGTCCACCGCGTCCATCCACGGCTCGTCGGCTGAGACGAAGAGGTCCGCCGGCGCCCCCGATTGAATCTGCCGGGCGAGCGCCGAGGAGGCCGCGAAGGACAGCACCGGGCGCGCATGGCCCAGCCGCACCCAGGCATCGGCAGCGGCGTTCATCGATTCCTGCAGGCTGGCGGCAGCGAGCACCAGCGGGGGGCGCGGTGCGGCGTGCACGGGAACGGCAAGCGTGACGGCGAGCGCGGCCAGCAGCCAGCGGCGAGTCGGGGTCGGCGAAACGGGCATGGACGCGAAACCTCCGGGGGAGCGATGGGATCCGGTTCGCGGCTCGGCGGCAGCCTGTCAAGCAAGCCAGTCGTATAGCGCCTGGTCGGCCCGAGCATGCCGTAGCGTCATGCCTCGGCGCAGAAACGACCTCCAATAGATAACTCCATCTTAACGTCGGTCTTCGAGAAATGCAGTTGATGCCACGCAACTGGCGGTATTAAATCGATCCGATCACGCAGGGGCGCGTGACAAAAGGGGGCTTGATGAACGGCTTTACTAAGGCGGTCGCGATTGCGGCCGGCCTCTTTCTTTTCGCAGGTGCAGCACAGGCACAAGAACGCTCGGCGACCAAGCAGGGTTTCGAATTACCCGCGAAAAGCGGCAAGAAGATCCTGGTATTCCGCCCGTCGATCAGCGTAGGCGCGCAGTCGACCGGCGGCATGTTCGAACCCAACGGCGAATGGACGGAGAAGGCCAAGGCCAATCTCCAGGCGGCGCTGGCCAAGGTTCAGGCCTCGCTGGGCAATGCGGTGATCGTCGCGCCGGAGGCCTATGGAGAGGACGCGCAGGCACTGCAGGAGCATATGCAGCTGTTCGCCGCCGTCTCGGACGCGGTGATCCAGTACCAGTTTTTCATCGGCAACCGCCTGCCGACCAAGAAGCGCGACAACAAGAATGCGGTGTTCGATTGGTCGCTGGGCAAGGGCGTCGCCGATCTGCCGGGCGCCAAGGATGCCGATTACGGCCTCTTCCTGTTCACCAAGGACGCCTATGGCTCGACCGGGCGCAAGATGCTGCAGGTGTTCGCGGCGTTCGGCGGCATTTCGGTGAAGTCGGGCGTGCACCAGGGCTATGCCGGGCTGGTCGATCTGCGCACCGGCGACTTGCTATGGCTGAATGCCGACCAGGAAATGGGCGGCGACGTGCGCGAGGCCGAGGGTTCGGAGAAGCGCATCCACCAGCTGCTCGAGGATTTCCCCGGCAGCACCGCGCTCAAGGCGCAGACGGTTGCGCAGGCGGCCGCTCCTACGGCCCCGAAGCCATGAGCCGGCGCCGGATGCATGCGCTCGGCGCCGGCATCGGACTGCTCCTCGCCAGCCCCGCCGCCGCTCAGCAGGCAGCTTTGCTCCCGCCCTACGCAGGCGTGTACCAGCCCAAGGGCGTCGATGAGGTGGGCCTCTGGCACGAGGACGATGAGGACGAGCGCCAGCTCGCCGCCTCGAACGTGCTCATCCGCGACGAGCGGCTGACCGGCTACCTCAAGTCGGTGCTGTGCGACACGGTTGGCAAGGATCGCTGCGGCGCGGTGCGAATCTACGTCCTGCGCTGCCCCGTATTCAACGCCAGCATGTCGCCCAACGGCACGATGCGGGTGTATAGCGGGCTGTTCCTGCGCGTCCGCAACGAGGCCGAGCTGGGCATGGTGCTCGGCCATGAGTTCGGCCATTTCGAGCGGCGGCATAGTCTCGCGGGCTTCAGGGCCCGGCGCTCGGGGTCGGACGCGGCGGCCTGGCTGGCGGTGCTGGCAGGTACAGCGGCGACCTATACGACAATGTCGAGCTATCAGAATGTCCAGCTCGCGGTCTATGGCGGCATCTATCGCCATGATCGCGACCAGGAGCGCGAGGCCGATCGGCTGGGCGTCGCCTATCTCAACCAGAGCCACCTCCAGCCCCAGGCCGCCTCGGCGGTGTGGCAGCATGTGATGGAGGAAGCCGAAGCCTCGGCCAGCGCCAAGGGCCTCAAAAAGCCCAACTTCAAGGCGATCGCCTTCGCCGATTCCCACCCGCCCGATGCCGAACGCGCCGGCTATCTGGCCGCGCTCGCTTCGCCCGACGGTGCGGGTCGGGACGATGGTGCCGACCGTTATCGTGCGGCGCTGGCACCGTTCCTCGGCCAGTTCCTCGACGATCAGATCAAGCTGAACGACTTCGGCGCGAGCGACTATCTGATCCAGAACCTGGCGACGACGGGCTGGACGGGGACGCTGTGGTGCAAGCGCGGCGACCTCTACCGCACCCGCGGCAACCCGCGCGACCTGATCGCCGCCGCCGAGTTCTATGCCAACGCGGTCAAGCTCGATCCGACGCTGGCCGAGGCGCATCGCGGGCTGGGCCTGTCGCTGATGAAGACCGGCCGCGCGAGCGAGGCGCTGGTGCCGCTGCAAACCTATCTCAGCCTGCGCCCCGATGCGGCGGATGCGGGCATGATCAAGATGATGATTCCGGGGGAGTCCAAGTGATGAAGTTCAACACCCTGCGCGTGGCGCTCGCGCTCGCCGCCGCCGCCACCCTGTCCGTCCCCGCCGATGCGCACAAGCTGGCGGAGAAGGGCAAGGCCGTCACGGTCGCGGAGTCGACGCTGTCGGTCACGCCGACGCGCGACTGGAACCGGCTGTCGGGCAAGCCCGGCAAGCATGCCGAGGCCTGGACGCTGGACGGCGAACAGCTCGACGAAGTCACCTTCTACGCCGCGATCGAGCCCGGCGAGCCGCTGATCCGCGAGCGCAGCAAGAAGAAGGAGCCGCTGCCCAAGTTCCGCAAGGACATGCTGCTGGCGGAGGTGCCGGAGCTGCTGGAGCGCACCTACCGCACCGGCAAGGACGCGCGCGACTTCCAGCTGCGCGGCGCGACCCCGGGCAAGTTCCTCGGCCGCGACGGCGTGACCTTCGCCTACCTGGTGACCGACGCCGACGGGCTGACCCGCAAGGGCGAGGCGCGCGCGGCGATCGTCGACGGCAAGCTCTACATGGTCACCTTCGACGCGCCGCGGCTGCATTATTTCGACCTGCTGGCCGACGATGCCCGCGCGCTGATGGCCTCGGCGACGCTGTAACCACCCCCGTTCCTCCCCTGCGCGCCGCGGGGGAGGAACGCTAACCCCGGCGCGCGCGGACGGCGCCGATCAGCCCGCTCGTCGCGAGGTCGACGGGCCGGGCATCCTCCAACGCCGCCGCGGCCGGCCGCGCGGCCAGTGCATGGCGCAGCTTCAGGCGACCGGAGCGCACCGCCGCGCGGCACAGCCGCCACCACAGCCGCGAAATCTCCCGGTCCACCCGCGCAAGCGTCGCGGCATCGTGGCCCTGCTGCCCGAAATGCGCGCGAAGCACCGCGATCCCGTCGAACAGGCGCCGCAGCAGCGCGCGGTCACCGATCGGTGTCTTGGCCATCACATAGCGCACCAGCAGCCCGGCAATGTCCGGCGCGCCCTCGCCCAGCAAGTCGCGGTGCCGTGCGCGGAGCAGCGCTTCGGCATGGGCAGTCATCGTGCCGTTGAACACCTGCGAGGCACCACCGGCGTGCTGTCGATAGAGGGTCAGCACAGCGTCGATCTGGTCAATCCGGCCGAAGGCGCGCAGGCGGTGGTAGAGGTCGAAATCCTCGACATAGCGGCATTCGGGCCGCTCGAAGATCTCCAGCCGACGCGCAGCATCGGCGCGGAACAGCACCGAGGACCAGACCAGCGGGTTCTGCACCAGCATCAGCCAGTCGATCAGCCCGGGCGTCAGCGGCCGCACCCACTGCCCTGCCCGCACCCGCCCCTCGACCAGGCAATCGGTGGCGGTGCTGACCAGCACGGTCTCGGGATTCGCGTCGAGCCAGGCGACCTGCCGGGCGAACCGCTCGGGCAGGCAGAGATCGTCCTGATCGAGCCCGGCGATATAGCGCCCGCGCGCGGCGGCGAAGGCACGGTTGCGCGCGACCACCGGGCCGCCATTTACCGCGCTTTCGATCACGCGGATGCGCGGATCGCCCGCACCCCGCAGCACTGCAATGGTATCGTCGCGCGAGCCGTCGTCGACCGCGACCAGCTCCCAGTCGGCGAAGCTCTGCGCCTGCAGGCTCGCCAGCGTCTCGGGCAGCAGCGCGGCGCCGTTATAGGTCGCCATCACCACCGAGAGGGTGGGCGCGTCGCTCATGCCGCGGCGCGCGCGCGGTCGGCGAGGATCTGGTCGACGATCATCCGTCCGATATCGTTCTGCCACAGCCACAGCCCGTTGGCCTTGCCGCTGAAGCTCGCCTCGCCACCCAGCGGCCCGTCGGGAACATGGCCCGAGGCGAGCCCCAGGCCATAAACGCCGGGCACCACCCGCCCCTCGGCATCGAGCACGCGGCAGCGTTGGTCGACCAGCCGGGGCCGGCCGGGATGGTCCGCCATGAGCGAAATGCGCACGCCGTCGACGTCGTAAAGCGGCAGCGCGCGCGGGCGATAGCCGAGCGCGCCGATCACCACATCGGCGGCTTCGAGTTCGGCACGCATCGCCGCGTCTTTGTCGCTGGTCAGCCGGCACAGCGCCATGCGCGGATCGGGCGCGCGGCCGCCGATGCCGAGCATCCGCAGCACCAGTTCGCGCGCCTCCAGCCGGAAGCCGGCGAGGCGGTAGACGAAGCCGCTCAAGGGGCAGATGTCGTCCGGGCCGAAATCGGTGAAGCCATCGGCCTGCGCCTCCTCGGCCGAGCGGTAGAAGGGCCGTAGCGGCCGGCGATGGTAGAGCCGCAGCGCCCCTGCCCCCAAGGGCAGCGCCGGGCTCGCCTTGAGCAGCAGCACCGCGGCGGCCATCGCGCTGGTCGATCCGCCGACAATGGCGATGCGTGGCGCGCGGACGTCCGCCAGCCGCGCGCGCAGCCTGTCGAGCCCGCCCAGCCGAAGGAAGTCGTCGCCCAGCACCAGCCGGTCGTCCGCCAGGTCACCCAGCGGCGTGCCGGCGATCACCTCGGCGGCGACATGCGCGCGATCCTGATAGCCGCCGGTGGCGATCACCAGATTGGCGGCCCGCATCACGCGCTCGTCGCCGGTGAGCAGGTTGCGCACCCGCGCCGCCCAGTCGCCCTGCGGGGTGCGGCGCGCCTCCACCACCTCGGAGCGGGTCGCGACCACACCGCCATGCTGCGCCACCAGCGTGCCGAGTCGCGCGCCGGTCGCCTCCAGCAGCGGCGTCGAGCGCGCCAGCGGCACGCCCAGCCGCCCGGCATAGAGCGCCACCTCTCGGCCGGCAGGATGCTCGGTCAGCGCGGCGATGTCGCCATGCACATTGTCCTTCACCGCGGTGAGGAAGGTCTCCGCCGTGCTGTCCGAGGTGATCGCATAGCTGCCAATCTCGCCGCGCCCGAGCACTGCGTCGCGCTCGACGATCGCGAGACCCGTCTCGGCCAAGGTCACCAGCTGGTCGCCTTTGGTCGCGGCAGTGAGCAGTGCGGTGCCCGCGGGGCCGCCGCCGACGATCAGCGCCGAATGCACTGTCCGCCCGCGCCGCTCGACGCGCAGCCCGTCGAGCCCCGCGGCCCGGCAGGCATCGATCAGCGCGGTGCAGACGGTGTCCACATCCGCCTCGGTCATCCCGTCGGTGACCGGCAGCGACAGGATGCGCCCGGCAATGTCGTCGGCGACCGGCAGCGCGCGGTCGATCACGCAGCTGCTGCGGAACCAGGGCTGCTCGCCGAGATGCGGGCTGAAATAGTGGCCGGCGCCGATCCCCTGCTCGGCCAGCGCTGCGATAATCGCCGCGCGGTGCCCGGCGAAGGCGCGCGGCAGCAGCAGCGACTGGAATTGCAGCGCGGGCCGCGAGCCACGGAGCGCCTGGAATTGAAAGCCATGCGCATCGGCAAAGCCCCCCAACCGCTCCCGATAGACGCGGTCGAGCGCGGCACGATGCGCGGCGATCGCCTCCAGTTCCCCCAGCTTGGCCATGGCGAGCGCGCCGAGCACTTCAGGCAGCTTGCCGTTGAGCCCCGGCCCTTCCGCCGAGCGGGCGCCATCGAAGCCGAAATTGCTCATCCGCCGCAGCGTTTCGACGAGCGCGGTGTCGCCGCTATGGATCAGGCCACCCTCGGCGGTGGCGAACACCTTGGTGGCGTGCATCGAATACACGATCGGGAACGGCGCCCCCGCGCCGAACTGCTGTCCCTGCGCATCGGCCGCTCCCAACGAGGCCGCCGCATCCACCACCACGCCCACGCCGCGCGCGTGATAGTCGCGGTAGCGCGCCAGATCGAGGCTCGCGCCGAAGGTGGCATAGGGCACGACCACCGCGATCCGATCGCCATAGCGCTCGAACGCCGCTGCCTCGGCATCGGCGCGCATCGTCCAGTCCTCGGGGTCGATGTCGCAGAGCACCGGGGTGAGCCCTGCCCATTGTACCGCCTGCGCGGTCGCCGCGAAGGTGAAGGCAGGGACGAGCGCCAGCGCATCGCTACCCGCGCGCGGCCCTGCGGCGTGGCGGATCGCCAGCATCAGCCCGATCGTCGCATTGGCGACCGCGAGACATGCGCCCTGCCCGCCGAACAGCCGCGCCGTCGCCGCCGCCTCGAACCCGTGCACCACCGGGCCGCCGTTCGAGTAGGTGCCGCGCGCCTCGATGGCGCGGAGTGCGTCGGTCATCTGGCTCAACCGCGGCGGCTGCGGCGCGATCAGCGGCAGGCGCTGCATGTTACTCTCCCCGGATGCTGCTTCGCCGGAAGCGGCGGAGGGAGCGGACCATGGCAGAGCGGGCTTAGAAAACCGTAAAACGACGGCGACCCTCCTGCGGGCACCTCGCTGCACCCGCATTGGTTGGCGAAACGATGCCGATCCGGGCGCACCTCTTCACATCCCGCAACAACGCATGCCGAAGTAACGACTTTCCTGTCCAACTACTTTCATGACAGCGCCAGACATGCATCATGTTCATGCCTCCGGTTGACTACGTAAAATGCGGCATTTGCAAGTATAACCGCACCTTGCCGCAACCATTCCGGTTCAACTGCCGCCTATAAGGGCAGCAAGAGGGATCGCAGTCGAAACGAATTAAAGGGTGCACCGGTGAAGATTTCAGCGCTGCTGTTGACGCTAATCGCAACGACCTCGGTTTCCACGCAGGCATTGGCCCAGACCAAGGCCAGCCCGGACCGCGCGGCCAAGCCGCAGGAATCGCAACCCGCCGCCGAGAAGGAGGTCTTCTCCACCGGCGTCGCCAAGGGCCGCGACCGTCTGGACAGCGCCACCTCCACCAGCTCGCTCAAGGGCACCGAAGCGCAGAAGCTGGGCCCGGTCGGGCTCGCCGACATCCTGCGCACCATGCCGGGCATCCGCGTCGAGAACGGCGTGAGCGAGGGCAACAACAACTATACCGTGCGCGGCCTGCCGATCGGCTCGGGCGGCTCCAAATACGTGCTGCTCGAAGAGGACGGCCTGCCCGTCGTCGAGTTCAACGATCTGTTCAACATCGCCGGCGACAGCTTCTTCCGCGCCGATTTCAACATCGCGCAGATCGAGACGATCCGCGGCGGCTCGGCCTCCACCTTCGCGTCGAACTCGCCGGGCGGCCTGATCAACCTGATCTCCAAGACCGGCGATGTCGAGGGCGGTTCGATCCAGGTCTCAACCGGGCTCGATTATGACTCGAAGCGCGTCGACCTCGATTACGGTGCGCATCTCAGCAAGACGATCCGCTTCCATGTCGGCGGCTTCTACCGCGTCGGCGAAGGCCCGCGCGCGACCGGCATGACCTCGTTCAACGGCGGCCAGGTCAAGCTGAACGTCACCAAGGAATTCTCGAACGGCTATGTCCGGCTCTATGGCAGCCTGCTCCAGGATCGCGCGCCGAGCTATGCCACCTATCCGATCACGCTGACCGGCACCAACGACAAGCCGGTGATCGGCAATGTCCCGGGCTTCGATATCCTCAAGGATTCGATGTACTCGCCCAACGTGCCCACGCTGCTGACGCTGGACGGGCAGAACCAGCCCCGCGCCTTCGCGATCAAGCGCGGGCAGAGTGTCGAGTCCAAGTCGATCGGCTTCGAGGGCCAGTTCGACGTCGCCGGCTGGACCTTCACCGATCGTGCGCGCTTCTCGAAGAATTCGGGCGAGTTCCTGCGCGCCTTCCCCAGCACCGTCGCCCCGGTGGCGACGCTGGCGGCGTCGCTTGCCGGCGCGGGCGCCACGGCCACCTATTTCAACGGGCCGAACGCCGGCAAGGCGGTGTCGTCGACGGCGAACGGCAACGGGTTGCTCGCGAACTATTTCGCCAATGTCTACAAGCTCAACACGGCCGACCATTTCGCCAACGACTTCCGCGCTACCCGCGTGTGGAAGGTCGGCGCCGGCGACCTGACGACCACCGCCGGCCTGTACGTGGCAACCCAGAGCGTCGCGGTGGACGCGCTGCAGATCTCGATGGTGACCGATGTCGCCGGTGACGGCGCCAGCTCGCTGGTCAACCTCACCAACGCCGCGGGCGTCGCGCAGACCCAGGACGGCGTCTATGCCTATAGCCGCAATGGGCCCAAGCTGCGCCGCTCGTTCGACATGGATTACAGCTTCCTGGCGCCCTATGCCTCGGTGAACTATCATGTCGGCAAGCTCGCGATCGGCGGCAGCCTGCGCTACGATACCGGCCATGCCCGCGGGTCCATGGTCGGCGCCGATCTGGGCGGCGGTCGCAACGGCACGGTCAGCTACGACATGAACGGCGACGGCAAGCTGAGCGCGGCCGAAACCCGCGTCTCGGCGCTGCCGCTCGGCAATCCGGCGCCGGTGAATTACGACTTCCGCTATCTGAGCTATTCGGTGGGCGTCAATTATCGCGCCGCCGAGCCGCTGGCCTTCTTCGCGCGCTACAGCCGCGGCGGCCGCGTCAATGCGGACAAGATCCTGTTCACCAGCGCGATCGACAACGCCACCGGCAAGCTGGTCGAAGCGCGCCAGGCCTATGACGCGGTGAAGCAGCTCGAAGGCGGCGTGAAGTTCCGCAAGAACGGCATCACCTTCAACGCCACCGCCTTCCTCGCCTATGCCGACGACCACAACCAGCTCAACGGCCTGGCGACGCAGACCTATCGCAAGTACCGCACCTATGGCCTCGAGCTGGAAGGCGGCATTCGCCGCGGCCCATTCAGCATGACGAGCGGTGCGACCTACACCAAGGCGAAGATCACCAAGGACTATTTCGATCCGACGCTGACCGGCAAGGAACCGCGCCACCAGCCGGCGTGGACGCTGCAGGCGGCTCCGCAGATCGACCTGAAGTACGTCACCGTCGGCACCAGCGTGGTGGCGATCACCAGCAGCTATTCGCAGGACATCAACCAGCTCAAGATGCCCGGCTTCACCACCGTCGGCGCCTTCGTGATCGCGCACCCGACCAAGGCGATCGACGTCGCGCTGACCGGCACCAACCTGTTCAACGCCAAGGGCTTCCTCGACATCAACCAGGCGAGCATGCCCACCACCGGCATCGGCTGGGCACGATCGGTGCAGGGCCGCACGCTGGCCGCGTCGGTGCGCTTCAACTTCTAGGTCTTCGTCCCCCCGAAGAACCGCCTCGCCCGGTCGCTCCCCCAGCGGCCGGGCGTTTTCTTGCGGCTCAGCGCGCGGCGACCGACTGGACGTGGAGCGCGGGGAACACATCCTCGATCGGCTTGCTGTCGGGCAGGATGTACACATAGCCGCCCTTGCCCTTGTACATCGGGCTCAGCAGCTTGGCGTAGAAGCTCGACGGCACGTTGATGCAGCCGAAGGTGATGCGGTTGTCGTCGGGCGTCGGCGAGGCGAGCCGCTCGCGCCGCTTCTCCTTGCGCGCCGCGGCGCCCGTCGGCACCGGGTGCAGCGCGACCGAGGTGTAGTAGTCCACCCACAGCACCCGCTCCTTGCCGATCGCGAGGCCGAACCTGGCGAGATAGCGCCCGGCCGGCGTGGTCTTCTCGGCCGGGCCGATCTCGGAAAGCTGCTTGGCGCCGATCCCCGGGGTGGCATCGTCGCCCGGCGCGATGCCGATCAGCACCGGCACCGCCGCCAGCTGCTTGCCGCTCGCATCATAGAGGAACAGCGCGGCATGGGGCTTGTCGACGATCAGATAGGGCAGCCCGTGATTGTCCCCGGCCGAGGACACCCAGTCCTGCACCCGCAGCGCCTCAGCCGAGGGCTGGAGCTTGGGCGCGTCCGGCTTGGGCGCCGCAGCCTTGGGCTTGGCGGGCGCGTGCTTGCCCTTCTTGGGCGCCGCCTTCTTGGGCGCGGCGACCTTGGGTTTGGCATCCTGGAGGGGAACGGCGGCAGTGGGGGGAACGAGCAGCGCCAGCCCGGCCAGCGCGAGTAAGCCTTGGATCATCGATAGTTTCGCTCAATAAAAAGGGTGGCCGCCCCGAAGCGCGGCCACCCGAATACCCTGGCAAACTGCCGAGGCAGCAAGGTTCCGCTTAGTTGCGCGGACGCTTGCGCGGCTTGGCGTTCTGCTGCTGGACCTGCTGCGACAGCGCCTGCTGCTGCTGGTCGAGCGTGTCGACGCGGCCGTTGATCTGGTCGAGACGCTGGCCGTTCTGCTGGGCCTGGCCCGCAGCGGCCTGGGCCTGCGACAGCGCCTGCTTGGCGGTGCCGTCGGTCTCCTGGAGGCGCGTCTCGAGCGCATCGACGCGCTGGCTCACCGGCGCGATCTGCTCGCGGACATACTTCTTGGTGGCGCAACCGCTCAGACCCACCGCGCCGATCATCAGCATGGCAACCGGAGCAAACTTCATACCAGTACGCATATACACACCTTTCACTCGTTAAGAAAACTTAAGGCCGCTTCACCAAGCCGGAGCAACGGGCCCGCAACAATCCCGATTCGGTCCGGCTGTGCCGGATGTCCGTCGGACCGAGCCGAACGCAGGGCGAAACGTTCCCGCATCACCGCTTGCGCCTCGGCTTGGGGCGCTCGGCGAAGGGATCGCGGGGAATCCCGTCGTCGCTCGCCGCCGCCTTGGGCTGCCCGTGCTGGGTCGCGACGCAGCGCTGGAGCTCCGCCACCGCCGCCCCGCTGCCGTCGAGCGGCAGCCGCGCGACCGGCGTGGTGCCGCGATCGATGTGCAGCGCCTTGGAGCCGGCGAACGAAGTCGGGAATTTGGGATCGAACGCCGCGACGAAGCCCTGCTTGCCGTCCGCGACGATGCCGATCGCCTGGTGATTGGGGTAGCCGCCCTGGGTGAGGCGGAAGGTGAGCTTGAGCCGGTCCTGCGGGCGGATCGACCAATTCTCGTTGAGCACCGAGAAATGGTTGCTGCCGTCGCGGTCCATGCCCAGCAACAGCGTGGTGCCGCCGGGCTGGTCGAAGCTGCGGCTGATAAAGCAGCCCGATCCGTCCTTGCTGGCGGCGACCGTCCAGTCGCCGAGCTGCTTGGCGGCATAGCCTTGCGCGGCGGCCGGCGCGGCGCAGACCAGTGCCGCCGCGACTCCCGGAATCCCCCAGCGGCGATACCGCGCTGGCAGGGAAAGACGGGGATGCGACACGTTCTGACTCACGCTGGAAACCATCTGATAAGGACGGCCCCATAACGTTGGTCTGCCGGAATGGTTCATTCGGCGGCGGAACGATCGCGCGGCCGACACGCAGCGCGTGCCTCAAAACGGGATTCGCGGTAGAAGCGGCCATGGCCGATCCCCTCCCCACCCAGCCGCCCCGCATCGCTCTCACCGGGGCGTATGCAACCCTGCGCGTCGGCGACACGGTTGCACTGGAGGCGCGGATCACCACCGGCGGGCTGGTGGCGGTGGCGGCGATCGTCTCGGCTGCGCTGCTGGGGTCGGCAGTGATCGTGCGGGCGGCGCGGCGGGGTGGGGGCACGCGGTAGATGCCCCTCGACAATCTGCGTGCGGAGCAAAACAGGTGATGTCGAGGCAAAGGGACGAGTGCCATTTGGCGCTACTGAAGGACGCCACCCTACTCACGAACCCCAACGTTGCGCTGGCACAGCGGCGCATTTACGCAGGTTGAATAATTCAGGCCGGATGGGGATCCGGCACTTAGGGGGCTGAGCAGATGGAATATAAACGGGTTGTGGTGGCGTCCGTTTTGGCGCTTCACCTATCGGGCTGCGGCGGTGGGAGTGCCAATTCGGCGCCGGCATCGATTCCAGCTCCCGCTCCGGCCGCGACGCCCACGCCGACGCCTACGCCTACGCCTACGCCTACGCCTACGCCTACGCCTACGCCTACGCCTACGCCTACGCCTACGCCTACGCCTACGCCCGGACCTACCCCTGCTCCGGCACCGACACCAACGCCCGGTCCAACGCCCACTCCGGTGCCTACCCCGACACCCGCACCCACGCCGACGGTCAGATATTACAGTGGTCCCAACGCTGCGATCGACAGCGTAGGCCCGGTAGAAACCGCCAACGTCTATTCACCAAGCGTACTCAACGCGAATTATGTTATATCAACCAACGATGATTTTAAAACCATCAATGTGGAATATAATCCCGGCTCCACGCAGATTTTCACAGAACGCGATATTGTAGCTCAAATTGCCACGCCTCCGGGAGTGAACCATAAATCCTGGAGCGTTGTGGCGGCAGACGGCACTCGATCGAACTTCGATATGATCGGCTTCAAGGATTTGCCGTTAACCTACCTTCAGCTGAACGCGTTTTATCGCAAACCGCCGTCAGTTGATCAGGATCACTATACGTTCATCACCAGATTTGCGGCCGTCAGCAACGCATGGACGGACCCGACCGCTATGCCAAGAACGGGCTCGGCCACGTACTCTGGCATGTCTTATGGGATCGCGATCAATCCTAGCGCCTATCGCACCACCTCCCAGTTCCAGATGGCTGCCGATTTCTCATCCGGCCATTTGTCGGGCAACCTCAGCAATTTCAACTTCTATGACTTTGCCACCGGCCTCCCGGCATCCGTAAGCGGTACGGGATTGGATTTGACATTCGATGCAACCCTGAACGGGTCAAAGTTTTCGGATCGAATCAAGATCTCGGGGGTCTCCGCGGGACGAGTGGAAGGCCAGTTCGCTGGGCCCTCGGCTCAAGAAGTGGGCGGGTCTTACGGCGTCATGAATGCAGACTTTTCGTTGTTCGGCGTATTTGCCGGGAAAAAATAGGGCAAGTATATTTGCACCCAATGCAAATCTTCATCTTTGCGGTAATGTCGTGACCAGCCTACCCGTGCCAGTGCTGTGTTGCGCGCGCACTCGACGTATGCGGAAGTGGAGTTCGTACTGCGGCGGCCACCGCGATATGGCACGCGCCCCTCGACGAAGTGCCTGACGCGCAACCTGCACGGCTGGAATTCAGCGCGGTACTGCGCCCGTCGTGTCAGCTTCTGGCGCGACCGGTCTTCCCACTGTGTAAGGACCCGAGTCAGTCGAGAGCGGTGACCTAACACGTCATCTAGCGCAGTTTCCTTCTGTCCTACACGAACCTATTTGGTTATATGCGCGGACATGAAGAACCGCTCGAACCCCGACTTCGTCGTGCCGGACTTCACGCCGGTACCCCGCAAACACCGTGTCGACGGCTGGACGCCCGAGCGGCAGCGCGCGTTCATCGCCGCGCTCGCCGTCACCGGATCGGTCACTGCGGCGGCGCGGTCGATCAACATGGCCAAGGAGGGCGCCTATATGCTGCGCCTCCACCCCGAGGGCGCCGGCTTCCGCGCCGCCTGGGAGGCGGCGCTCACCGCCGGGCTCGATCGGCTTCAGGACATCGCGCTCGAACGCGCGATCGACGGCGTGCCGGTGCCGGTCTTCTACAAGGGCGAGCAGTGCGGCGAGAAGCGCTGGTACAATGATCGCCTGCTGATGTTCATCCTCCGCCACCGCAATCCCGAGAAGTACGGCGCGCCCGCCGCGCTGCCGCCCGGAACCCGCCATCCCGCCACGGTCGCGCGCGAGGAGGCCCCCACCCCCTGCCCGGTCTGCGCGCGGCGCAAGGCGGAATATATGGCGCTGGCCGAGCCCGACGCGAAGATGCCGGAGGAGATGCGCAAGGTCCTGGATACGCTGTTCACCCGCTATGCCGCCAAGGTGCGCAGCGAGCGCCAGCTGCGGCTGGAGGGCCGGATCGTCGCCGCCGACTATACGCTGCGCCAGCTCACCCATATCGAGCTGATCCTCGCCAATGCCGGCATGTCGGATGCGATGATCAGCTTGTTCACGACCGACTATGGCCCGCACGGCCGCGAGCAGGAATTCGCGCATCCGATGAGCGCGAAGCTCGACGCGATCCGCCGCAAGGTCTGGGCCGAATGCGGCGAGCCGGAGCGGCCGCCACTTCCGCTATATGCGCGGTCGCCGGGCACCTCGACGGTCAGCGGCCCCGACTGGGACGAACGCCGGCGCGCGCAACGCGACGCCGAACGCCGCATGGCCGCGGCGCAGGTCGAATGGGAAGCCGCCGCGCGGACGGACAGCTGGGCGGAATGGAAGGCGGCGCGGGGGCGGTGACCTAATCCCTCCCCGGTACGGGGAGGGGGACCGCACGGCGCAGCCGCGTGGTGGAGGGGCCGCGCCGGCAGGCGCGGGTCGGGTCGAGCGCGCAGGAACCCCGCCGCTTGCGCGGCGGCCCCTCCACCATGGACTGACGCCCATGTCCCCCTCCCCGTCCCGGGGAGGAGCTAAGGTTACCTTACTCTTCGCCCATCCGCAGCGCGGCGATGAAGGCTTCCTGCGGGATCTGCACGCTGCCGTACTCGCGCATCCGCTTCTTGCCTTCCTTCTGCTTGTCCAGCAGCTTCCGCTTGCGGCTGGCGTCGCCGCCATAGCATTTCGCTGTCACGTCCTTGCGCATCGCGGCGATCGTCTCGCGGGCGATCACCTTGCCGCCGATCGCCGCCTGGATCGGGATCTTGAACAGGTGGCGCGGGATCAGGTCCTTGAGGCGCTCGCACATGCCGCGGCCGCGGCTCTCGGCCGTCGAGCGGTGGACGATCATGCTCAGCGCGTCGACCGGCTCGTTGTTGACCAGGATGCCCATCTTGACGAGGTCGCCGGCGCGGTAGCCGATCTGCTCATAGTCGAAGCTGGCATAGCCGCGGCTGATCGACTTGAGGCGATCGTAGAAGTCGAACACCACTTCGTTGAGCGGCAGCTCATAGGTCAGCTGCGCGCGGCCGCCGACATAGGTGAGGTTCTTCTGGATGCCGCGGCGATCCTGGCAGAGCTTGAGGATGGGGCCCAGATATTCGTCGGGCATGTAGATCACCGCCTGGATCCACGGCTCCTGGATCTCCTCGATCCGGTTGGGATCGGGCATGTCGGCGGGGTTGTGGAGCTCGATCTCCTTGCCCTCGGCCTCGCCGGCGGACTTGGTGAGCTGCATCTTGTAGACCACGCTCGGCGCGGTGGTGATGAGGTCGAGGTCATACTCGCGCATCAGCCGCTCCTGGATGATCTCCAGGTGCAGCAGGCCGAGGAAGCCGCAGCGGAAGCCGAAGCCGAGCGCGGCCGAGGTTTCCATCTCGAAGCTGAACGACGCGTCGTTGAGGCGCAGCTTGGAGATGCTCTCGCGCAGCTTCTCGAAGTCCGCCGCGTCGACCGGGAACAGGCCGCAGAAGACGACCGGCTGGACTTCCTTGAAGCCCGGCAGCGCCTCGGCGGCGGGCTTCTTGGCGTCGGTCAGCGTATCGCCGACGCGGGCCTGGGCGACTTCCTTGATCTGCGCGGTGATGAAGCCGATCTCGCCGGGGCCGAGGTCGGGCAGCTGCTCGATCTTGGGGCGGAAGGCGCCGACACGGTCGACCAGATGGGTCGTGCCGGTCTGCATGAACTTGACCTGCTGGCCCTTCTTGATCGAGCCGTCGATCACGCGGACGAGGATGACGACGCCGAGATAGGGATCGTACCAGCTGTCGACCAGCATCGCCTTGAGCGGGGCAGCGGGATCGCCCTTGGGGGACGGGATGCGCTCGACGATCGCGTCGAGGATCTCGTCGATGCCGATGCCGCTCTTGGCGCTGGCGAGAACGGCGTTGGAGGCGTCGAGGCCGATCACGTCCTCGATCTCGGCGCGGACCTTCTCCGGCTCGGCCGAGGGCAGGTCGATCTTGTTGATCACGGGAATGATCTCGTGGTCATGCTCGATCGACTGGTAGACATTTGCCAGCGTCTGCGCTTCCACGCCTTGCGCCGCGTCGACGACGAGCAGCGCGCCCTCGCAGGCGGCGAGGCTGCGGCTCACCTCATAGGCGAAGTCGACGTGACCGGGCGTGTCCATCAGGTTGAGGACATGGCCCTTCCATTCCAGGCGCACGGTCTGCGCCTTGATGGTGATCCCGCGCTCCTTCTCGATGTCCATGTTATCAAGGACTTGCTCGGACATTTCGCGATCGGCCAGCCCGCCGGTGCGCTGGATCAGCCGGTCGGCGAGCGTCGACTTGCCATGGTCGATATGCGCGATGATCGAGAAATTGCGGATCTTGGTGATGTCGGTGGCCATGATTCCGCGGCCGATAGCAGGCTGCGGGCAAAAGCCAAAGTACCGGATTGCACGAGGTCGCAAGCGCGCTAGGCCGCGACGATCCATTCTGTTACGGACGCGACCGGGGGGCGGTCTTTTCCCACTTCGGACCGCCTGGTTGTACAGGGAGGTTTTAGTATCATGATGAAGCAGTTGCTCGGCGCCGCCGGGGCGATGGCATTGTGCGTGGGCGCGGTCCCCGCACTCGCCCAGAGCAAGCCGACCAAGACCCAGCGCACGCAGGAACAGGCGATGCAGGACGTGCCGCATTGCGCGCGCAAGCTGGGCACGCTGTCGATCGTCGACGGCGACGATCCCCGTGGCTGGACGCAATATTCGCTGGCGCCGCCGCAGAAGCTCCTCAAGGTGCTGGTGCAGCGCTCGGGATGCTTCAACCTCGTCGATCGCGGCTCGGGCCTGCAGGCGGCGCAGCTGGAGCGCAACATCGGCGGCGATCTCGGCCACCAGCGCGGCGCAAATGTCGGCCAGGGCCAGATCAAGGCGGCGGACTATGTGCTCGTCGCCGAGGTGCAGGCATCGAACCGCAACGCGGCGGGCAGCGGTGTAGCCGGCGCGGCCGGCGGCGTGATCGGCGGACCGATCGGCGGCCTGCTGGGCGGCATCAAGTCGCGCAAGATGGAGGCGAATACCGTCCTGTCGCTCACCAACGTCCGCACCACCGAGACGATTGCGACGCAGGAAGGCTATGCCTCGAAGAACAGCGTGAGCTGGGGCGCCGGCGGCGGCATCGGCTTCATCGGCGGCGGGCTGGGTGCGGTCGGCGGCGGCTATGACAATACTGATATCGGCCGCATCGTGACGCTGGCGTTCATCGACGCCTATTCGAAGATGGTCAACGAACTGGGCCTGGTACGGCCGGGCGACGAGGGCACCGCGCAGGCGGCGCCGACCAAGACCTTCACTGCCCAGGCGCCCGTCGCGATGCGCACCATGCCCGCCGCGACCGGCAAGGTGGTCCGCACGGTGCCCGTGGGGGCGATCCTCTACCCGACCGGCAAAAAGGACGGCCTGTGGTGGGAAGTCGCCGACGAGAACGACAATGTCGGCTGGGTGCTGAACACCAAGCTCGCGCCGTCGAACTGACCAGACGCGGATAAGGAAAAAGGGCCGTCGCGGAGATCCCGCGGCTGCCCTTTTCTCGTGCCCGCCGCACCTCCCCCGCCGGGGGAGGCACGGCCGGTTCGGCTTACTTGAACTTGCCGCTCAGCGAGACGCCGAACACGCGCGGCTCGTTGAGCACGGCGGCACGGTAGTTCTCGATCACGCCCTTCAGATTCTTCTCACCGGTCAGGTTGCGGATGAAGCCGGCGACTTCCCAGGCGTCGTTCTCGGCGGTGTAGCCGATCTTCAGGCCGCCTTCGAAGTTGCCGTTCGCGGTGAACTCCTTCGTCTCGTAGAGCACGAAGTTGGTGTAGCCCTGCAGGTTCCAGTCGGTCGCCAGGAACAGCTTGCCGCCAATGTCCATCGGAATGTCATACCGGGCGTTCAGGCTGACATTATATTCCGGCGCGTTGGGCAGCGGGTTGCCGTCGATCTTCGCCAGGAACAGCGAGCCCTGCTTGCGCAGCGGATCGAGCACGGTGCAGGTCACCGCGCCGCCGAACGCGCAGACCTGCGCCTCGAGGTTCTTGTCGTCGATCTCGCTGTGCAGCAGGCTCAGGCCGGCCTGGATCGACAGGTTGCGCACCGGACGCCAATCGGCATCGGCTTCCATGCCATAGGCCTTGGCCTTGTGGGCATTGAGCAGCACGCCGTTGCCGTTGAGGTCGTTGCCGTTCAGCTGGATGTCGTCGACCGTGTAGTAGAAGCCCGACAGGTTGAAGCGCAGCGTGCGGCCCAGCTGGGTCTTCACACCCGTTTCCCACGACAGGATCTTCTCCGAATTCGCGGTGGTGAAGTCCGAGTTGAACACCGCCGAACGGCCCTGGATCGTGGGACCACGGAAACCCTTGGCGACGCGGGCATAGACGCTGATGTCCGGATTGATCTCGTAGCGCGCGCTCAGGTCCCAACTCGGCTGGGTATCCGACAGGCGCACATGACGACGGCCGGTATAGGTAACGCCCCCCGCGATTGTGTCGGCGGTCTTCAGCAGGTCGGTGGTCTTGGTGTCCTCGGTCACGCGACCGCCGGCGGTGATCGTCAGCTTCGGCGCGAGCTCGTAGCTCGCCTGGCCGAACACCGCCCAGCTAGTGTTCATGTTGTGCAGCTGCACCCAGTTGTTCGGGTTGTTGGCGGTGCCGCTCAGGAAATAGGCGCGCTGGTAGAATTCGGTGATGTCGCGCGCGTCGAAATACATCGCGCCGACCTGCCACTTGAGCGGGCCCTCGCCGTTGCTGGCGACACGGAATTCCTCGGTCCACTGGTCGAGGCCCTTCACGCGGCCCATCGATTCGCCGAAGCCGGCATTGCCGAAATCGGGCGCTGCGCCGCCGTCGGTATCGCCGCGGCTATAGCCGGACAGCGTCTCGTAACCGGTGATCGAGGTCAGCGTGACCGGGCCCAGATCCCAGTTGATGTGCACCGAGCCGCCGGCGGTCTTGTAGTTCTGCGGGTTGTCGGCGCCTTCGTCCCAGCGCGCGCGGGTGAACTGCACGCCGTTGATCTGGTTGGAGCCGAGGTTCAGCGCGCCGCGGCGGAACACGGTGGCGGTGCCGTCATACCAGCGGGCATGGCCCGAGGCGAGGATCGACAGGCTCTCGTTCGGCGTCGCGAGCAGCTGGAGGCGCACGTCGCGCTCGTTGAAGCCGCCCGCGGCATCCTTGCGGCCAACGCGCGTCCCGTCGGCGCTGGGGCCGGTGTAGCTGTTGTCGATGTAATCGTCGCGGTGCTGGTACAGCCCGGAGATGCGGAAGGCGAGCTTGTCCTGGATGATCGGACCGCCGACGCCCGCATCGACATTGACGCTGTTATAGCTGCCATAGCTCGCCGTGCCGCGACCCTCGAACTGCTGCGACGGGCGGATCGAATCGAACTTGATGATGCCGGCCGTGGTGTTGCGGCCGAACAGCGAGCCCTGCGGACCACGCAGCACTTCGATCTGGTTCACGTCGAACACCGGGTTCGACTTCATCACGACATGCTCGAGGACGATGTCGTCCTGGATGATCGACACCGGCTGCGACGCGCCGAGGTAGAAATCGACGTTGCCGAGGCCGCGGATGTAGAAGCGCGGGAAGATGCGGCCGGTCGAGGATTCGACGTACAGGCCCGGCACCTTGCCCGAGAGCGCGAGCAGCGTGTCGTCGCCGCCCGCGGTATAGTCGCGCGCCTGCGATGCCGGCAGCACCGCGACCGAAAGCGGCACGTCCTGCTGGTTTTCCGGGCGGCGCTCGGCGGTGACGACGATTTCGCTCAGGCCGTCAGTCGCCTGCGTTTCCTGGGCAAAGGCGATGTCGGACGTCAACAGCGCGCCAAGGGCGGCGCCGATCAGCAGGCTGCGCTTGTCGCGCGCGAGATTCAGCATTGGTTTTCCCCGAATGGATATCTTGATCTTCTGTGTGGACGGCGCGCAAGAACGCAGCCCGGCCTTTCGCCGGCTGTCCTAACGACTTGATCTGTAGTTCCCCGTTGCCGTCGGGGGCGGCGCTAGGCTTGGATTGTGAACTTCCTGTGACAGAATTCCGGCGGCTGCCGGTTCCTCAGATCTGTTGCCCAAAAGCCTCGATTGCGGCGAGCGCGGCGGCGGTGCGCGCCTCCCCTTCTCCCTGCACCAGCGCCCAGGGCACGCCGCGGCGATCGAGTTCGGCGCGCGAGAGATCGAAGAAGCGCTGCCGCAATTCGCGGGTTCCGAACAGCCTTGTGCCGTCCGCCACCCAGGGCAGGTCGATGTCGAACAGCAGGTAGCAATCCGCCGTGCCCTGCCACGCATCGAACCAGGGATCGCGCGTGCCGAACAGCATGTCCGCCCACACCGCCGTCATCAAGGGATCGGTATCGAGGATCAGCGGCAACCGCGCCGTCTCCAGCATCATCCGGGTACCGGCGTCGTGCGTCTTGGCGATCTCGACCAGGTCGCGCATCGTGAAGTCGGTGCCGCGTGCCTCGGCATATTCGCGGCCATATTCGTCGAGCACGGTGCCGCCCAGCACCTCGGCCAGCCGCGCGGCGACGGTGGTCTTGCCCGTGCTTTCCGGGCCGTGAAGACAGATCGTACGGGGAATCATGCGCGGGCCCTGGTCCAGTCGATCGCTCCCCACACCGAAAGCGCGAGGAAAAGGCAATAGAGCCCGGCGGTCAGATGTAGCCCCTTGACCAGGAACAGCGGGATGGCGAGCAGGTCCACCGCGATCCACAGCGGCCAGCATTCCCAGGCGCGGCGCGACTGGAGGATCTGCGCGACGATGCTCAGCACCGCGATCGTGCCGTCCCACCAGGGAAAGGCCGCGTCGGTCAGCCGATGCATCAGCGCACCCCAGCCGAGCGCGGCAAGCGCGGCACCCGTCGCCCAGCCGAGCCGCGCGCGGTTGGACAGCCGGACCACCGGCACCTCCCCTGCCGCCGCCTTGGCCTGCCGCCAGTTCCACCAGCCATAGCCGTTGACGACGAAATAGAAGCCCTGGAGCAGCGCGTCGCTGTACAGCCGCGCCTGCAGGAAGATCCAGGCGTAGAGCGTCACCATCGCCAGCGCGAAGGGATAGTTCCACAGGCTCCGCCGCACGACCAGCGCGACATTGGCGAGCCCCAGCAGGGTAGCGACGGCTTCGATCGGCGACATTGGCGGCGAGGCTTATCGGTCCGCCGAGGGGCGGTCGAGAGCGAGAAACGGTGCAACGCGGAAAAAATGCACGTCCGTGTCTTTTTGCTGCAACGAACCGCTTGACGGCTCGGCCAACCCACCCTTATAGGCGCGCCTCCAAGCTCAAGCCGGTCTGCTCCCGAAAGCATTGTAGACCGGACTCCGTCGGGGAGTAGCTCAGCCTGGTAGAGCACTGTCTTCGGGAGGCAGGGGCCGGAGGTTCGAATCCTCTCTCCCCGACCATTACTTGCATTTGGGATACAGCGGGTGACCTTCGGGTCGCCCGCTACCCCTTTTCTCCCCTAGATCGAACGCCGGGCCGCGCGCCTCAGCCGCTTTCCAGCGGAATCAGGATCAGCGTGATCCGGTCATGGCCGACGGCGATGTCGAGCGTCTCGCCCGCGGTCACCTCGATCGGCGCGGGAAAGCTGTGCAGCACCTGCAGCCAGCCGCCGTCATGATAGCTGTTCGGGTGGTTGTCGAAGGTCACCCCGTCCCACAGATCGATGTGCATCCATTGGACGATGCCGATCGCGCGTCCGGTCGCGGTGACGGGGATGCGCAGCCGCGCGAGCGTCGCGTCGTGCTTCTTCTCGGTCAGGTCCAGCCGCACCAGCTCCAGATCGTCGGATAGCCGCTGCCAGCCGGTCATCGTGCCGTGGATCGGCAGGCGCTGGGGCGCGAAGGCGGTGAAGGCGGAGAGGTCGAATCCGGACACGTCACCGACAAAGGCGTACTCGGCGAGCGTGTCGCTGGCGACGAGGCAGCCCACCGCCGTGGCAGCGCGCGGGATGACGATGGCGTCGGGCGCGAGCAGGCGGCGATGCGCGTCCTCGAAGGTGTCGAGCACCTTCTCGGTCAGCAGATCACTCGACAGGATTTCGGAGACAAGGATGTCCGCCGGCGCATCGAGCTCGGCGCCGATGGCGAGCTCGGTCGATGGCTTGGCATGGACGGTGATGCGGTCCGCATAGCCGTTCTGCGCGACGATGGTCTGCGCCATCTCAGCGATCAGCGGCTCCATCTCGCAGGCAACGACCTTCCGCGCCCCTGCCCGCGCCGCCATCAGCGAGAGCAAGCCGCTGCCCGCACCGATGTCGAGCACCCGCGCATCGGGCCCGGCGACCGCGAGCGCTGCCTTGATCGCCGCCTCAAACGCATCGTTGCGGGGCACGTCGTTCATCATCGGGATATGCCAGAAGGGCACCGCGCCCGAGCCCAGGCGCCGAACCTGGTGCTGCAGGTGCAGATTTTCCGGCTGGAGCGCGAGCGCGCGGCGGAAGAGCCGCAGCGCCTCCAGATTGCGGCCGACATCGGCCAGCACCACCGCCAGGTTGCCCAGTGCGGTGGGGTTGTCCGGATCAAGCGCACAGGCACGCTCCAGCGGCGCGATGGCCT
The DNA here is from genome assembly GCF_040545965.1 of Sphingomonas trueperi. Lineage (GTDB taxonomy): Bacteria > Pseudomonadota > Alphaproteobacteria > Sphingomonadales > Sphingomonadaceae > Sphingomonas > Sphingomonas trueperi_C. The sequence goes on from NZ_JBEPMV010000001.1 coordinate 273,161, forward strand.
GATCGCTGCGGCCCAGCCAGTGGAGCGTCAGCCCCTTTTCGTGCAGCGCGACGGCGTGATCGGGTTCGATCGCGAGCAGCTCGTCCCACGCGACCAGCGCATCCTCGGGGCGCGAGAGCCGCCCGAGCAGGCCGGCCAGCAGTGGTAGGATCTCCACCGCGCGATAGCAATGCGCGAGCGCCGCGCGATAGCGCCGCTCGGCCGCCTCCAGATCCCCCTGCTCGTGCAGCGCCATCGCCTCGGCGAGCGCAGTACGGGCCTCGGTCAGGCGATCGGGGGACTCGAGGTCGGTCACGGGAACATCCTTAATAATTGGTTTCGATGCGGGTCGCTCGGGATAGGTGTTCGCGGGCGCGGGCGATAGTCCGGGGTTTTGGCTAACCTTAAGCCCCTCCCCTTCAGGGGAGGGGTTTGGGGTGGGGCTGTGTCTCACCGAGAACAACCCGCGTTCTGGAATCCCTCCACCCCCAAACCCCTTCTCTAAGGAGGAGGGGCTAAAAATGCGAACGCCGCCGGCCCTGGGCCGACGGCGTCGCACTTACTACCCTGATCAACCCGTCAGAACTGGACGCGGCCGCCCAGCGAGAAGACGAACGCCCGCGCATTGCGCAGTTGGCCTTGCGTCAGGATCGTCGAACCCGCCGCGATCGTCGCCTTGTCGATCGATGCATCGGCAAAGTCGACATAGTTGGCCGCCGCGTCGAGCACGATGTTCCGCGTGACCGCATAGGAGCCGCCCGCGCCGAAATTCCAGCGATTGGAATCGGGCACGCGCGCATCGCGCTGGCCGTTCTGGGTCGGCGTGGTCGCCCGCTGCACGCCCGCGCGCAGCGTCAGCGCCTGCGAGACCATATAGTCGACGCCACCGGCATAGCTCCAGCTCTCGCGGTAATTCTCCGGGATCGCCTGGTTGAGCGGCGCACCGAGACGGATCGCGTCGAACTTGTCCCAGTTATAGTGCACCACCTGGCCGTTGAGGGTCAGCCTGTCGGTCGCGCGCCAGCGGAGGCCGGCAATCTCCTGGGCGGGCGTGTAGAAGTCCGCCTCCACGTTCGACAGCGCCACGTTGCTCCTCTGAAGCGGCCCGACCAGCCCGCTTACCGTCAGGTCGCCTTTCAGCTTGTGGCGGATGGCAGACTTGTAGCTGAAGCCCGCGGTCACGCGGTCGCTGTGCATCTGGAAACCGGCACTCCAGCCCACATCCCAGCCGTCACCCTTCAGTTCCTGGCGACCATCGCCGAAACTTGCGGCGACGTTGGGCAGCGCGTTACTGAGCGTGGCATCGGTATATTCGACATTGGCCGCCGCGCCGACGCGCAGCCAGTCGGTTACCGAAATCGCGATCGAGGGCTGGATGTCGACGGTGCGCAGGCTGGTACGATCGGCGCTGTAGCGGGCCCAGCTGCTCGACGCATAATCTGTGGTGAAGCTGTACGGCGACGTCACCGCAAGGCCCAGCGCTACGCGGTGACCGAGCGGCAGGGCTACCGCGCCCGAGGGCAATACGCCGTTGTTGATCGGGTTGCGGCTGGTGCTGTCCCCGCCGATCGCGGTGAAGGGCTGGCCACCCGGGCGCTGGATCCGCGTGCCGGTATCCACCACATCGCCGTGCGGCAGGATCGCCGAGGCGTTGAGATTGACTTCGGTCCGCTCGACATCCGCGATTGCGGCGGGGTTCCACCACAGCGAGGCAGCCCCGGTATCGGCGACTTCGCCCGAAAAGGCGCGACCGGCACCGCGCGCCGACTGTTCCTGCAGATAGAAGGCCTGGGCATGGGCAGCGCCCGCAAAGCCGGCGCTGGCCGCCAGCGTGGTACCGGCGGTGAGGAGGAGGTGCAGTTTCTTCATGGTTTTTCTCACGCTACTGGGATTCGAAAACGGCGCCATGGCGCGGCGTCAGCGAACCCGGATCCAGGTCTGGGTACGGCAGAAGGGCTTGAACACGCAGCCGCGCAGCTTGAGCTGATCGGCACCCGCCAGGGTGATGTCGGCGCTATAGGTCTTGCCGTCCTCGGCATTGTAGATCTTGCCGCCGCTCCAGTTCGCGCCATCGGCGGTGAAGCCGCCCAGTATCTGCAGCCCCTTGAGCTGGCGGTTGCGCAACTGTGCGTTCGAATTCTTGGTATCGCGCAGATCGGGGTTGGTGCGCAGCGCATCCGAGGTAAGAATCCGCCCACAGATCGAAGGACCGCAGCGCTGGATCTCGACGATCGCGTTGCGCGTCTGGGTCTTCCAGCGGCCTTCGACACCCTCTCCGGCTTGCGGTGCTGCTACCAGCATCGCGACAAGCAAACTTATATACATACTTGTTTTTCCATTATCGCATGTTCCCGCCACGGTTTACCCGCAGCGAGGACAGACCTGGCGTATGTTTACGTTCCAGCCTCTCCTGGGCCGGAACCATACCCGATCCTCAAAGTTCCGCAATAACGGCTTTGTTTCCGAAAATTTCAGGCGGTGCGGCGGCGGTGGTTGGCGATCCGCCGCGCGGTCTCGATCGGCGCGGCGAAGGAGGTGCCGGTGCCGGTCACCGCGCGGCCATCGGCCAGCGTGGTCGGCACGTCGACGCCGCGCTGCCAGACATAGAGATAGCCCTGCGCCTGCGGCTCCGGCCGGTTGGTACCTGTCCAGGGCTGCCCGGCGGCGTCGAGCGCGCCGACCAGCACCGCATTGGGAAAGCCCTGCCGCGCCATGGCGAGGTTGCCCGGATGCGACAGCCCGTTGTTACCTGCCGCCAGCACCACGGTGATGCCTGCCGACGCGGCATCGTGGACGGCGGCGGTGATCGCGGGATCGTCGGCCAGCGCGAGCGAGATGTTGATCGCGTCCACCTTTAACTCGATCGCCTTGCGGATCGCCGCGACGATCGGCGCGGCGCTTGGCTGGCAAGGCGGATTGGCGCCCGGTCGGCAGCCGGCGGGGTCGTCGATCCGCAGCGACACGATCGCCACCTCGCCCGCCGCCGCGCGGCTGAGGATGGTGGCGACCATCGTGCCATGGTCGTAGCGCGGGCGGAAGGCGGGGCGGTCGGCGCCCGCCATGTCGTATTCGGCGATCAGCTTGCCGTGGAGCTCGGGCGTTTCCGCCACGCCGCTGTCGATGATCGCGACGCGCGGCGCCGCCGCCGGCGAGCTTCCCGCAACCGCTGCGAACAATGCCATCCCCAGCAGGCCCATGCCCACCTCCGCCCATCTTTGCCGAACCTCTCGGCACGCTAGGCGGCAAGCGTTAACAAGGACTTCATCACGCCCCAGGGCTTGCACGTAGGTCGCGCACATGCCACCGAGCCGTGATCGGGGAGCAAAACCATGTCCAAGGCCACCCGCGCCACGCGGATGCTCGAAACGGCGAAGATCGCCTTCACCGTACACATCTATGCCTATGACCCGGACGCCGACGCGATCGGGCTCCAGGCGGCCGAAGCGCTGGGCGAGCCGCCCGCGCGCGTGCTCAAGACGCTTATGGCCAAGGTCGACGGCAAGCCGGTGCTCGCCATCCTGCCCTCGGACCGGCAGGTGGCGATGAAGAAGCTCGCCGCCGCGATCGGCGGCAAATCGGCCGAAATGATGAAGCCGGCGGACGCCGAACGCCTCTCCGGCTACAAGGTCGGCGGCATCAGCCCGTTTGGGCAGGTGAAGGCGCTGCCGGCGGTGATCGAGGAAACCGCTGTCAGCGAGCCCTATGTCTTTATAAATGGCGGGCAACGCGGATTGCAGGTGCGCCTCGCCCCGCAGGACGCCGCAAATCTACTCCGAGCAACGGTAACCGGGATCACCGCCTGACGGTCAGAGCGGCTGCGCGTGACGTGCGGTGTCATGCAATAGAGCCACAACATGCTCGAGCAGCGCCGGCCGCCCCTTGGGCCCCTGCACCACCGTCGCATGAACATAGGCATGGACCTTCGCCCGCAACCTCGCCTCGGCACGCAGCCGCATCCAGTCGCTCGCCGGCCCGCCCCGCGCAAGGCCACCTGCGATCGGCAGTCCTGTCGCTGCGCCCCGTACCAGGCCGGTGAGCGCGGCGCCGCCCGCGGCTGCCCAATCGCCCAGTTCCTCCATCATGTCGCGCATCAGATTGGCGTCGACCGGCATCGGCTGCCATTGGAGATGGTGCAAGGCGATCGGCGCCAGCGCGCGATCGGCCTCCTCGATCACCCGTCGCGCCAAAGGATCGGCAACCTGGCGCACGACGGGGGCGATCCGCGTCGCGACGAAGCGGGTCTGCTCGATCAGTCCATCGCGCCAATCGGCCTGGGAGAGATCGGCATCGAAGCTCTCGACCAGATCGGCCGCCGCCTGCTGCAGCACCGCGCGCGCCATCGCGACGTGCAGGTCGCGCCAGCGGCGGATCTCGCCGCGACCGAACCATCGCATCAGCACCATGGGAAACCCGCTCGCATCATCGCGGCGATCAGACCAGAAAAGCCGGGCAATCTCAACGGCCGGTACCGAAGGCCGGCACGCCGGGCGGCACCGCAGCGTTGCGCCAGCGCTCGACCGGCACCGTTTCCAGCTTGCCGTCCTTGGTCCGGCGCCGCTGGATCAGCGTCGCCTCCTGCTGCGCGGTGCCGCCGATTGTCGCGCGGGTGCGCACCCAGAAGCTGCTCGACTTGAACGAGGTGCCCCAGGGAAGCGTCGCATGCTGGTCGTCGAGATCCTTGAGCGTCAGGAAGCCCTGGCGCGCGCGCACTTGCACCAGCCTGCCGGCGACCAGCGGATCCTTGAACAGCATCGCCATCAGTTCGGGCTCGGCGGCGTTGAGGTTGATCGTGGTGATGCCGGGCAGCGCGGTCACCACCTTCTCCAGCCGGTCCGCTACCTTGGGATCGAGCCCTGCGAGCCGCAGCGGGCGCAGGTCGGTCACCGGCCCCTGCAGGCGGACATACTGGATAGCGGCGACCACCTGTTCGGGCGGCATCTCGATCTCGTTGGCGATGTCCTGGAGCAACACCACCGCGCCCGCCTCGCCGCTGCGTACCGAATTGATGTTGAACCGCCCCTCGGCGTCCCCGATCGTGAGGTCGAAGGTACCCCCTTCGATCGGCGCTGCGGTGGCAGCGAGCTTGGCCCAGGGCTCGCGGGCATGATCGACATCGGGCGCGATCTCGCCGTCGCGGCGCAGCGCGACCAGCGCGGAAAGCTCGCCGCCGCGCACGACCGCCTGCGCCCGCGCCGCCTCGCGCATGCGCAGCCCGCGATCGAGCGCCAGTTCCTCGCGATCGATCATCAGCAGCACCAGACCGCTGGCGATCGCCACGAACATCAGCACGTTGACCAGGATCATCCCGCGCTCGTCGTCGCGGATCGGACGACGGCTCATTGCGGCTGCGGCTCCTGGGCGCGGAGCGGCAGGGTCACTACCCGGTGGAGCGCCACCGGGGTGCCACCCGGGCCTGCCGCCTGCACGTCGAGCGCGATCGCGCGCGGCCAGCGGGCCTTGGCCTCTTTGCTGTCGTCCACCGGCCAGCGATCGATCCAGGCGCCGTCCCAGAAGCGCCACCGGGCGGTGACCACGCCCGGCAGCAGCAGTTGCGGCGCGGGCGCGGCGCGGACCAGCGTTCCGCCCGCCAGCGCATAGCGCACCGTGGTCGCCGTGCCGCCGGTACCGGGGGCGCTGCGCACGAAGGAGAGCTGATCACCCCGCCCCTCGATCGGCCCGCTCGCCACTTGGTCGAGATCGCTGGTCAGCACGAACATCGTCCGCTGGAGCGCCGCGAGCCGGTCCAGTCGCGCCTCGGTGCGCCCGTTCACCCGCAGGATGCCGTCGACCAGGGCCAACCCCGCGACCGCGATCAGCGCGAACAGGCCGAGCGAGATCATCAATTCGATCAGCGTGAAGCCGGACTCGCCGGCTTCGGGCCGTCTGGTCACGAGCCCGAACTCACCGCCACGCTGGCATAGCCCTCGCGCGAGGCGACCACGATCGCGAAGTCGCGCGCCACCGATCCGTCGGTGCGGAAGCGCACCGGCCCGGTGACACCGTGAAAGCCCTTGGCGTCGACCAGCCCATTCATGTTCAGCGCATTGGCCTCGCGCAGCTTGTTGGCGACGCCGGCCGCATCATAGGCCAGCGCGGTGATCGTGCCCGGATCGCCGCCATTCTTGGCGGCAAAGGCCTGGGCGAAGGAGGAAAAGGCGCCCGGATCCGGGCAAGCCAGCCAGGCACCGTCGAGCGCCTCCAGCGCATCCGGCCGGTTGTCGAGCCCCTGCAGCGTGCCGAGCAGCTGCACACCGCTCCCCTTCAGCGCCCGCGCGGCGGCGAGCACGCCCTCGCCGCTCCCCGGCAGCAGCACCGCATCGGGGGCGTCGCCCGCCTGGGGCAGCGGCTCGCCCGGCTTCACCTGAAGGACGCGTAAGGACAGGCCGATCTCGCTCTCCATGCGCCCCGCGGCGAGGCTGGCGGCGGCGCACCAGGGCGAGCCGTCGTCGATCATCACCACCGATCGCACGCCGCGCGTCCGCGCATAGCGGAGCACCGCGCTGGTCACCTGCGCGGCGGTGATCCCGAAGATCCACACGCCGGGCTGGCGCAGCACCGAATCGTTGCTGAAGGAAATGATGGGCACGCGGTTCGCCACCGTGCTGCCGACGGCGGGCACTTCGGCGGCGGTGAGCGGGCCGAGGATCAGCGCGGGATGGCGGCGCAGCGCCTCGGCGGCGGCGCGCGCGGCACCCTCCGCGGTGCCGCCGGTATCGAAGGCCAGAACATAGTCGGCGTTTTCCGCGAGCAACGCCGCCTGCTGCATGCTACGGCCCAGCCCTGCTCGCGGTCCGTCGAGCGGGAGCAACAGGGCGATCGGACGCTTGTCCTTCTTCTCGCCCGCCCATGCGTTGGAGGATAGCGATGCCGCGGATAGGACGAGGCCCGAGGGCAACAGCCGCAGCAGGGACCGACGGTCCATTGCGAACTCCGGATTCAGCGAGTGAGGCACGGCGGCGTCTTATCCTCTTCGCCGGCTTGGGCATAGGGGCCTATGCGCTGGCGATGCTGGCCACCGCACCGGCGAGCCTGCTCGTCCGAAACGTGCCGTGGCGCAGCGGCGTGGCGGGGACGATCTGGAACGGCGAAGTGGGCGTGGCCGGGGGCAGCAAGCTGGAATGGCAGCTGGCGCCGCTCCGCTCGCTGACCAGCCTGGGGCTGGCGGCGGACTGGAAGGCGAGCGGACCGGATACCGATCTCGGCGGCCGCGCGCTGGTCCATCTGGGCGGGCGGACGGTGCTGGACCATGTGAGCGGCGCGGCGGATGCCAGCCTGCTCCAGGCGATCCAGCCCGACCTGCCCTTCACCTGCCAGCTGGTGATGCAGGTCGAGATGGCGCGGATCGCGGTGCGTGGTGGCAGCCAGATGATGGACGGCAAGGTGACCACCGACCCGGGCAGCTGCCGCCCCAAGGCGGGCGGAGGTTCGGCGGCCGTGCCGGCGCTGCTGCTGACCGCGGAGCATGTCGGCCCGCGCACGACCATCCGCCTGACCCCCGCGACACAGCGCCGGCAGCTGTTGCTGGACGCGGTGCTGGGCGAGGACGGGATGCTCGACCTCGGCATGAGCAAGGACGGCGCGGCAGCGCTGCCCTTCGTGGGCCTGCCGGGCGGGGCCAGGATTCAGGGGAAGATGTGACCTAAAAGCTCCCCCTGCGGGAGAGGGCTTTTGGCTCACACCCCCACCAGGTTGTTCAGGTTGATGATCGGCAGCAGGATCGCGAGCACCATCAACAGCACCAGCCCGCCCATCACCAGCAGCACCAGCGGCTCGACCAGCGCGACCAGCGTGGAGACCAGCGCATCCAGCTCGCGCTCCAGTTCGCCCGAGGCGCGGCCGAGCGCTGGCGCGAGTTTGCCCGAGCTTTCGCCCGAGGCGACGATCGCAACCAGCATCGAGGGGAAGATCTCCGCCTCCTGCATCGCCGCGCGCAGGCTGATGCCCTCGCGCACCCGCATCGCCACACCGAGCGCCTTCTCGCGGACGAAATGGTTGGGCGTCACCGCGGCGGCGGCATGCAGCGCCTCGACCAGCGGCACCGCGCTGCCCACCAGCGTCGCGAGGCTGCCGGCGAAGCGCGCGGCGTTCATCTGGCGGCTGAAGCGGCGGAACGGGCGCCGCTCGGCGAAGAAGCGGTGGACGCGCAGCCGGTTGGCCGGCATCCGCAGCCAGCGCCCGAACCCGATGATGCCGAGCCCGATCGCGATCAACAGATACAGCCCGAAGCCCTGCAGAAATGCACTGATTGCAATCAGCGCACGCGTCAGCAGCGGCAGGTCGGCCCCGCGCGAGACGAACACCTTCACGATGTCCGGCACGACATAGACCATCAGCAACACCATCATGCCGAACGACACCAGCGCCAGCAGCGCCGGGTAGAGCAGCGCCAGTTGCAGCTTCTGGCCGTTGGCCTGGCGGTTCTCGACGAACTCGGCGAGGTGATTGAGCACGTCGGTCAGCCGCCCCGAGGCTTCGCCCGCCGCCACCGAGGCGCGGTAGAATTCGGGGAAGGCCTTGGGGTGCTGGGTCAGTGCGGCCGCGAAGCTGCGCCCGTCGAGGATCGCGCCGCGCACGTCGAGCAGCAGCGAGCTGACCGCCGGCTGCTCCGACTGGCTGGCGACGAGGCGCAGCGCCTCCTCGATCGCAATGTCCGAGCCGACCAATGTCGAAATCTGCCGGGTGACGGTGGCAAGCGCGCGGGCGCTCACCCCGCTGCGGCCGAAGCGGGGCAAGGTGATCGACCCGATCGAACGGCCGCGCTCGGCGGCGGGTTCGACCGAAAGCGGCAGCAGCGCCTGCTCGCGCAGCAGCGCGCGGGCGGCGGCGGGGCTGGAGGCCTCGATCACGCCGCGCTTGGCGGCACCGGTGCGGTCGGCCGCGCGATAGGCGAAAGCGGGCATCTACATTCCTCCCCGGCACGGGGAGGGGGACCGCGCGGCGCAGCCGCGGGGTGGAGGGGGGCTTCCACGAGCGAGTCCGGTGGGGATACCCCCCTCCACCATGCTTTGCATGGTCCGCCTCCCCGTTCCGGGGAGGATCTGGGGTGCCCTCACGCCTCGTCCCTCACGACGCGGGCGACTTCTTCTACCGTGGTCACCCCGGCCTGGAGCTTGGCAACGCCGTCCTGAAGCAGGCTGGGGTTGTCGGCCCGCGCATGGCGTTCGATCTCCGCCTCGCTGGCGCCGTCGTGGACCAGCTTCTGAAACGCGTCGTCCACCGCGACGACCTCGTACAGCCCCGCGCGCCCTCGATAGCCTTCGTCATGGCACTGGTCGCAGCCGACCGCGCGCCATACCGGCGCCCCCACGGGCAACGCGCCGCCGAGCAGCAGCGAGTCCGCCTCGCTCGCCACGTCCTCGCGCCGGCAGCTCGGGCACAGCCGCCGCACCAGCCGTTGGGCACACAGCCCGACCACCATCGGCGCAAGCAGATAGCGCTCCACCCCCATGTCGATCAGCCGGGTCACCGATCCCACCGCGCTGTTAGTGTGCAGCGTCGACAGCACGAAATGCCCGGTCATCGCCGAGCGGACCGCCACCTGCGCGGTCTCCTGATCGCGGATCTCGCCGACCATGATCACATCGGGGTCCTGGCGCAGGATGGCGCGCAGGCCGCGGGCGAAGGTCATGTCCGTCCGCGGGTTGACCTGCGTCTGCGCGACGCCGGGCAGCTCATATTCGATCGGGTCCTCGACCGTCATCACATTGCGCTTGCGGTCGTTGAGCCGGGTCAGCGCGGTGTAGAGCGTCGTCGTCTTGCCCGAGCCGGTCGGCCCGGTGACGAGCAGGATGCCGTGCGGCCGCTCGAGCAGCCGGCCGAACACCGCCTGGTCGCGCTCGCTCATGCCGAGGCCGGACAGGTCGAGCTTGAGCGAGCCCTTCTCCAGCAGACGCAGCACCACCCGCTCGCCATGCTGGGTCGGGATGGTCGAGACGCGCGCGTCGACGTCGTGCCCGCCGATGCGCAGCGTCACGCGGCCGTCCTGCGGCACGCGCCGCTCGGCGATGTCGAGCTTGGCCATCACCTTGATGCGGCTTACCAGCAGCGGCGCCAGCGCGCGGGGCGGCTCGATCATGTCGCGCAGCACGCCGTCGACGCGGAAGCGGACGACGAGGCGCTTCTCCTGCGTCTCGACATGCACGTCCGACGCGCCTTCCTTCACCGCCTCCAGCAGCAGCGCGTTGATCAGGCGGATCACCGGTGCGTCGTCGCGCGTGTCGAGCAGGTCGTCGACGCTCGCCGCGCTGTCGGCGAGCGCGGCCAGATCCATGTCGCCGAGGTCGATATCGGCGGCGGCGCCCCCTGCCCCGCCATAGGCCTGGCCGAGCGCGGTATCGAAGGCCGCGCCTTCCAGCCGGACGAAGCGCGCGCCGGGTGCCAGCCGCTGCACTTCGAGCAGCCCGTCGAGCGGCGCATCGGCGCGGTGGACGCATTCGATGCCCGCGGGCGTCTCGCGCAGCAGCACGCCGTGGCGGCGGGCGAAGCTGTAGGGCAGGGTCGGCACGTCGAGGATCATTGGCTGAGCTCCACGGTGGCGGAGACATGGCCCGGCACACCAAGTCGCTGCAAAGTGACGCTGCGGATGCGCAAGTCACTGGTCGTGGTCACGTCGGCCAGCCAGTGGACGAGCGAGTCATAGCTCGCATCCGCCACGCTCGCGCGCACCCCGCCTGCGATCGGGGCGGTGGTCAGCGCGACGCCGAACGCGCCGGCGGACTGGGTGGCGATTACCTCGGGCGCGCCGGTGCGCCGCTGCGGCTTGACCGAGCTGAGCGAGCCGGCTGCGCGGATACGGGCGTTGAGCGTCTCATAGGTGCGGATATCGGCGAGCGCCGAGGCGCGGGCGCCCTGGATCGGCTTCACCACCCCGTACACCAGCACGATCACCGCGAGGAAGGCGGCGAGCCCTGCCAGCATCGCCCGCTCGCGCGGGCTGCGCGCCTGCCACCAGCCATGGGTGCGGGACAGGCCGGCGTCGAGCGTCGGCAGCTGGGTGCGGAGGAAATCGCTCATGCCGCGCTCGCCGTAATACGGATCGAGCCGTCTGGCGAGGCCGTCGCCTGCCCCTGGATGCGGCCGGCGCGCAGCGCCTCGGCAATCCGCGCCGCGAGATCGGGCGCACCGGGGTCGCACTCCATCGTCAGCACGCTGCCTTCGTAGCGTATCGCGCGCACTGCGATGCTCCCCGCGAGCGGATTGAGCGCGGACGACAGCCGCGCCAGCAGCGGCACGAAGCGATCGGGAGCGCGTGCCCCGCCGGTCGGCAGCAGGTCGGTCACCTTCGCCTTGAGATCGCCGGTCAGATCGCTACCTGGTGCCGCCACCGAGACCAGTGCACGGGTCTCCGCCGCCCTTCGATCTGCGATAACGCGTAGCATTAGCGCATCCCCACCGGCGATCAGCACGTGCGCCGCCACACCGATGCCGAGGATCCAGCCGAGCCGTCGCCAGCCGCTCGACACCCTTTCCCGCCGCGCCGCAAAGCCACCCTGCCGGAGATCGAGCTCGGCCACGGCAACCTCCGCCCGCGCCTCGTTGTCGCGCAGATCGGGTGTCGTGGCGTGCACTTCCAAATCGCCGCCGAGCGGCTCGCCCAGATGGTGGATGCGCGGCCGCCCAGCCGCTTCCCACGCCGAACCGAGCAAGGCCGCGGGCAGCGCAAAGCCGGTGCCGTCGGCGGCGAGTACCAGCGCACGGCCGTCGCGTACTTCCACCGCCCAGCCCTCCACCGGACGCGGCAGCAGCAGCACGTCGGGAACCATCGGCGCCGCGCCCAGGCCCTTCGCCTCGGCCAGCGCAACCCACTCGGCCATGGCCTCGGCGCGCACAACGCCCACCAAGTAGCGATGGGCCGCATCGGTCGGCGCAGTCCGGGCGCCGAGCGCCAGGTGAAGCGATTCGATCGGCTCGGCGACCTGGTCCTCGATCGCGAAGGGCAGCGCCGCCAGTCGCCTAGCGCGATTCGGCAACGGCAGGTCGATGGCGAGCAGCCGCACCCGCTCCGTCGGCACGAGGATGGTTGCGGGTCCCTCGGCGGAGACTATGATCAGGCGGTCGCCCGCCAGCGTCCACACACCCCCGGCGTGCGGCGGCGGCAGGTCCGGCGTTCGGGCGCCGTGTGTCACAGAAGCTTCATGGGTGGGACGCATGAGGCAGGGATGCGCATAAGTTTGAAACCATTTTGTGACATCGCATCGCAGCGCGCCCCGCGCAAGCTCTTGCCAGTAGGCGAGCACGAAGCCGGGCTGACGCTGATCGAGATGCTCATCGTCCTCGTGATCATCGCCGTGGTCGCGGGTCTCATCACCGCCAACGTGATCAACCGCCCCGACGAGGCGCGGGTGACCACCACCAAGGGCAACATCTCCAGCATCGAGGGCGCGCTGAAGATGTACCGCCTCGACAATGGCGATTACCCCACCACCGAGCAGGGCCTGAAGGCGCTGGTCGAGAAGCCCACCATCCCGCCGGTGCCGGCGAACTGGGCGCAGGGCGGCTATCTTTCCGCGCCGCCGCTCGACGCCTGGGGCAAGCCGTACGAGTACAAGTCCGAAGGCGGCGGCTTCACGATCCGCTCGTTCGGCAAGGACGGCAAGCCCGGCGGCGAAGGCGTCGACGCCGACATCGAAGGCAAGGGCTGATGTCAGCCGGGAGGGCCGGCAGCGTTGCGCGTCGCGCCTCCCAGGCGGGCATGACGCTGATCGAGATGCTGATTGTCCTCGCGATCATCGGGGTTGCCGCCGGCGCGGTGACGCTGGGGATCGGCGCGGCCACGCGCAAGCCGAGCGTCGAATCGGAAGCGCGCCGCCTCGCGTCGCGGCTGCAGGCAGCTGCCGACGACGCGATGCTCGGCGATCGGCTGGTCGCCTTCACCGCCGAGAAGCACGGCTATGGCTTTGCGACGATCGGGGCGAACGGCCGGATGGCGGCACGTACGGACGGCGCGCTTGCCCCGCACACCCTGCCCGGCGGCATCACCCTGACGCTCGACACCCGCCCGCCGGTGGTGCTCGGCGTCGATGGATCGGGCAAGCCGATGGCCGCATCGATCGACAATGGCAGCCAGCGCTGGCTGGTCCGCTATGACGGGCTGACCGCCAGTGCCCTCCCCGCCCCGACGCCAGTGCCGACGAAACCCCGATGAGCGACGACCGGGGCTTCTCGCTGATCGAGGCGCTGGTCGCGCTGGCGGTGCTCGCCATCGCCACGGTGGGACTGATGCGCACGGTGCAGACGCATATCGATTCGACCCGCGGGGTCGAGCGCCGCGCCGCCGCGATGTGGGTGGCGGAGAATCGCCTCGCGGAGCTGGAGGCCGGTATCGCCGGCGAACCGCAGGTAGAGATGCTGGGCGAACGCTGGCGCATTGCGGTCGACAAGCGCAGCACCCAGGATCCGGAAATCGTGCGCGTTCGCATCAACGTGTTTCCGCTCGCCGAGAAGACGCCGCTTGCATCGCTCGACGGCTTCGTGGACGGACGCAAGGGATGACCCGCCTCGCCCTCACCCCGCGCCAGACCCGCACCGCGCTCGATCTGCTGACCGGCGCGATAGTCGTCTCGGTCGCCGTGGCGCTCGCCGGGCTCACCTGGCGGATCGCGGGCCATGCCGGCACCGGCGCGATCACCGTGCCCTCGGGCCGCAGCGGCCCCGCCGTCGCGCCGGACATGGCGCCGGCGATCGCGCTCGCGCCGTTCGGCAAGCCAATGGTCGTCGATGCGCCGCAGCCGACCTCGCTGCCGCTGGAGCTGAAGGGGATCGTCGCGGCGATCCCGGCCGAGCTTTCGACTGCCTTCATTGCGGTGAGCGGCGCGCCCGCCACCGGATTTCGCGTCGGCCAGCAAGTCGAAGGCGCGACCATCGCCGCGATCCAGCGCGACCGGGTGCTGTTCGACAATGGCGGCCGCCGCGAGTTCCTCGCCTTCCCCGATCCCAGCCTGTCGCCCGAGCAGCGCCAGGCCGCCGCTGCGGCGCCCGCGGGCCAGGCGCCCCCGCCGGGTGCCGGCCCCGGCGTCCAGCCGCCGCCCGAACTGCCGGGCAACAGCGCCGCCGCGCTGCAGAAGCTCGGCGCCACCCAGGCCGCCGACGGCTTCCGCATCGGCGCCAACGGGCCGCCGGGGATGCAGCCGGGCGACGTGATCACCTCGGTCAACGGGACCCAGATGACCGACACCCAGGCGGCCAACGCCGCCTTCGCCGCCGCGCAGGCCGCCGGCTCGGCCCAGATCCAGATATTGCGCGACGGACGGCGGATCTCGCTCACCGTCCCGCTGCGTTAGATGAGAGAAAACCGCGTGAAGATTCGCCCCGCCCTCGCCTGCCTCGCGCTTGCGCCGATGCTCCTGGATCCGGTGCTGGTCGCCGCCCAAACCGCCGCTGCGCCGCAGGACGCCGCCGATGTGGTGATCAACATGCGCGGGGTGGAGATCGCCGACGTCGCCGACCAGATCTCGCGGATCACGGGCCGTACGCTGATCCTCGATCCGGCGGTGAAGGGCGTGGTGACCGTCACCTCGTCGAGCCCGCTGACGCCGAACGGGGTGTGGGATCTGTTCCAGTCGGTGCTGCGTGCCAACGGCTATGCGGCGGTCCGCTCGGGCCGCGCCTGGCGCATTGTTCCAGCCGCCAATGCGGTTCGCGACGGCGGCCTGCCCGCGCGCGGCATCGCCGGGCAGGAACTGATGACGCGGATGGTCCGCCTCTCCAACGTGCCCCCGGCCGATGCCGCGCGCATCGCCCGCCCGCTGGTGGCAAGCTTCGGCAGCGTCGAGCCGATCACCGCGCCGAACGCGGTCGTCATCACCGACTATGCAGACAATGTCCGCCGGATCGAATCGATCATCCGCCAGCTGGACGGCGGCGGCGGCGCGACGTTCGCGGCGATCGCGCTCAAGAACGGCAGCGCGCCTGCGGTCGCGCAGGCAGTGCAGAACGTGCTGGGCGGCGACCAGGGTGGAGGCACCCGCGTCGCGGCGGACGAGCGCAGCAACACGGTGATCCTGCGCGGCACTCCCGCCTCAATCACCGAAGGCCGGCGTATCGTTGCCTCGCTCGATCTGCCGGGCGGCTCGACGCCGATCACCCGCATGTTCCGGCTCAACTATGCTGATGCGGAGACGGTGACCGACGTGCTGCGCGGCGTACTGGGCTTGGGCGACAGCACCGACAATCCGGTGGCCAACAGCCTGTCGAACACCGGCACCAACCCGTTCGCGCGGCTGTCGAGCCAAAGCGCCCTGGCAAGCGGCGCCACCGGCATGTCGAACGGCACACCAGGTTCCTCGCTGCCTACCGGCACGGGCGTACAGGCGGCGACCGGCACCACGACGCCGATGATGCAGTCGACCAAGCCGCAGACGCCCAAGGGCTTCGCGACTCCCGACCTGACGGTACAGCCGGCGCCCGAGCTCAACGCCATTGTGGTGCGCGGAGCGCCGAGCGCAATCGCCTCGATCGAGCCTCTGGTCCGCGATCTCGATGTGCGTCGTCCACAGGTGCTCATCGAAGCCGCGATCGCCGAGATCACCGGCGACGATGCCGAGCAGCTGGCGGTGCAGATCGGCACCAGCGGCGCGGTGCTCGACCGGGTGACGGGTGCCGGCACCTCGTTCGATTCCGGCGGCGCCTCGCTCGGCGCGATCCTCACCGCGCTGGGCGTGCCCGCAGGCTCGCTGCTCGGCACGGGCGCAAGCGGGCTGACCGGCAATTTCAAGATTGGCGACAATTTCTCGGTGCTGCTGCAGGCGCTCGGCACCTCGACCCGCGCGAACCTGCTGTCGACGCCGCAGATCACCGTGCTGGACAATGTCGCCGGCGAGTTCATCGCGGGCCAGAACGTGCCGTTCGTCACCGGCTCGATCCTCACCAACTCGAGCGCGGCGACGCCGTACAACACGATCGAGCGCAAGGATGTGGGCATCACCCTGCGGGTGCTGCCGCGGATCAATGCCGGCGACACCATCCGCCTGCAGGTGAACCAGGAAGCCTCGTCGATCGCCAGCACCACGGTGTCGCGGGCGAGCGACCTGATCACCAACAAGCGCGCGATCAACACCACGGTGCTCGCCGACAACGGCTCGACCATCGTGCTCGGCGGGCTGACCAGCGACGACTATCAGGACGTGCGCCAGCAGGTGCCGGTGCTGGGCAACATCCCGCTGATCGGCGAGTTGTTCAAGGGACGCCGGGAACAGCACCAGAAGCGCACGCTGTTCATCTTCCTCAAGCCCACGATCCTGCGCGACGGCGCCGATGCGAGCGCGGCCGCCAAGGATCGCTATGCCCGGCTGCGCGCCGACGAAGCGGAGAATGCCAAGCGCAACAGCCTGCTGCTGGCGCCGCCGCCGGCACGGCTGAAGGTGGAGATCGACGGGATCTATTGAGCCGTCGGCTCGGGATCGGCGGTGGGCAGCGGCACCCGCGCCCGCTGCCCGCCCCGGCTGAACAGCGCTGCATCGATCGACAGCGATTCGAGCCGCCAGCCATCGACGCTGTCGCCGATCGCGAGACTGCGGCTGCTGCCCTGCGCAGTGCGGACCAGCGCGACCGCATCGCTGCCCAGCCGGCCGACGATGCCGGTCAGCTGCGGCGCATCGGCGGGGAGCGTTTCGCTCTCCGTTGTGGGCGCGGTGAACAGCGGCCGGTCGAAGACATGGGTGAGTGGCGGTTCGGCGGGTGCGCTCAGCGGCGGCAGAGCGTGCGACGTCCGGATTGTGCGCGTCGCGCCCGGCTGCAGCAGCGCGATCGGCAGCGCAACGGCCACCAGCGCCGCCGCTCCTAAGGCCAGAAGCTGCGCGCGCGGGATCATCGCACCGCTCCCACCAGCACGCCGCTGAGGCGCACGCCACCGCCTTCGGCCGGCTCGACGCGCCAGCTGCGGAAACGGAGCAGCGGCCGCTCGCGCTCGATCGCATCGGCAAGCGCGAGCACCGCCTTTTCGGGGCCCGAGACGCGGAGCTGCACCATTACCAGCGGCGGCGGGGCCGCCGTCGGCGCAAGCGCTTCGACCAGCACCCCGCCGCCATGCGCCAATCGCTCGACGCGGGCGCGGATCGCCGCGCTGGCATCAGCCTGCGAGAAGGCGAAGTCAGGCTTTAGAACAGGGGCACCCGCTGGCGCCGTCGCCATGCTCGCGACGACAGCAGCCCGTGCGGCGCGTGCCTTGGCAAGGCGTCCGAGCGCGGTCCCGGTCCAGGGCGCGAGCAGCGCGGCGAGCAGCAGCCCGATCAGCACCCCCCAGAGGATCGGCCGACGGCTCATGGCGCGACCTGTCGCAGCAGCACGAGCGTCCGCCCCTCACCTTCCTGCTGCCGGACATCGCGCAACCCGGCCAGGGCAGGCACCCGTCGCAACGCGCTGCGCAGCGCGTCGGGATCGCTGACCGATACTTCCAGCGCCAGCGCCCCGTCCGCGCCACGCTCGGCCCGCACCAACGCCGCATCGGCAGGCAGGGCCGCCGCCACGCCGTCGAGCAGCGCCGCCGGCCCGGGCCGCAGCATCGCGGCAGCAAGCACCCCGTGCGCTGCCTCGCGTCGCTGCTCGGTGATACGGCGCGGCGCCTGCGTCGCTTCCAACCGCGTCGTCTCCCGCTCCACGGCGTTCGCCAGCAGCATGGCACCCGTAAGCGTGGCGAGCGGGCCTGCCGCGATCAGCGCCGCCAGTACCGGGGTCACCCAGCGGCGACCGGCAGCTTCCGGCGCATCGGGATCGGCCCTGCGCCCCAGGCTACGCCGGTGGCGCGCCCAGGCGCCCAGACGCGCGACAAGGCTCGGCGGCGGCGAGGGATCGCTGGTTGCGGCATCCTGGGTCATCCGGCTGCGCTTAGCTTCGGATGCCACCTTGGCAAGTGTCACATGATCGCCGCCATGTGGCCTTCGATCCGTCACGCAAAAGGCATCACCGTTTCACGCGAGATCCCCATGGACGGTCGCGAACCGGGATGCCCACGCCCGGCAACAGAGGGGAATCCGATGACCGACCTGACCGAGTCGCCGTTCGGCTATAGCGACGGCGATGTGGACACCAATCGCAGCGACGCCGTAACGCTCAACGAACTCGCCGACCAGCGCTATTCGCGCCGGACGCTGCTGCGTGGCTCGAGCGCGATCGTCGCCGCGACGATGGGCGGCTCGCTGCTGGCGGCGTGCGACGACAAGAATTTCGGGAGCGATACCGCCCCCACCGTCTCGGCAGGATCGGCAATCACGACCTCGGCGGGGCGGATGGTTACGCTGACCGGTAACGCCACCGACGACAAGCAGATCGGCAGCGTCGCCTGGACTCAGATCGCCGGCCCCCAGGTCACCCTCGCCAACGCCACGACCAACACGGCGAGCTTCCTTGCCCCGGCGGTCACCGCCTCGACCGAGTTCCGCTTCCGTTTCGCCGCCGTGGATTCGCGCGGCCAGACTTCGTCCGCCGAGACCAGCGTGACCGTCGCCCCGCCGGCGCTGGGCTTCACTGCGGTCGCCAAGAACAAGCTGGACGTCGTCACCGTGCCCGCCGGCTATACCGTGGGCGTGATCAACCGCACCGGTGATCCGATCGCCGCCGGCGTCCCGGCCTATAAGAACGACGGTACCGACACCAATTTCGCCCAGCGCATCGGCGACCATGGCGACGCGCTCTGGTGGTACGGCCTTAGCGCCGACGGCACCGCCCGCGACGCGACCAGCTCCACGCGCGGCCTGCTCGTGCAGAACCACGAGAACATCAACCAGCAGTACTTGCACGTGAGCGGCGCCACCGCCCCCGGCGGCGTTCGCCCCGAGGCCGAGGCGCAGAAGGAAATCGACTGCCACGGAGTCTCGATCACCGAACTGAGCGAAGGCACCGGCCGCGCCTGGAGCGTGAAGCAGGATTCGTCGTACAACCGCCGCATCACCCCGGCGACCCCGATGGCGTTCAGCGGCCCGGCCAAGGGATCGAACCTGCTCAAGACGGTCTTTTCGCCCACCGGCGTGGCGGGACGCGGCACGATCAACAACTGCGCCAACGGCACCACGCCCTGGGGCACCGCGATCACCTGCGAAGAGAATTGGGCCGGCTATTTCCTGCGCAGCGGCGACACTGCCAACCGCTCGACCAAGGAGCAGACCGCGCTCAGCCGCTATGGCGTTACCAGCAGCAGCGGCAACTATGGCTGGGCGACCGTCGTCGCCAGCGACTCGGCCAACACGCTGTTCCGCCGCTGGGACGCACGCGCCGGCACGGGCACTGCCACCGACGACTTCCGCAACGAGCCGAACCAGTTCGGCTGGGTGGTCGAGATCGATCCCTATGCGCCGGCCTCGACCCCGCGCAAGCGCACCGCGCTCGGCCGTCTCGGCCATGAAGGCTGTTGGCCCGGCGCGTTCGCCGTCGGCAAGAAGCCGGCCTGGTACATGGGCGACGATTCGCGTCGCGAATATATCTACAAGTTCGTCTCGGCGACGGCGTGGGTCGCAGCCGATGCCAATGCCACCGATCGCTTGGCGATGGGCGACAAGTATATGGACGCCGGCACGCTGTACGTCGCCAAGTTCGCCGCCGACGGGACCGGCAGCTGGATGCCGCTGGTGTTCGGCCAGAACGGCATCGACGGCAGCAACGCCACCTATGCCTTTGCCGACCAGGCCGACGTGCTGGTCAACGCCCGCCTCGCCGCAGATGCGGTCGGCGCAACGCCGATGGACCGTCCGGAATGGACCGCGGTCAACCCGGTCACCGGCGAGATCTATGTGACGCTCACCAACAACACCGCTGCCGGCCGGCCGCTGAACGGCACCGACGCGGCCAATCCGCGCCATTACAACGATCCGAAGGGCCCGTCGCAATCGGCGCAATATGGCAATCCCAACGGCCATGTCATCCGCATGAAGGAAGCCGACACCGAGGCGACCAGCTTCACCTGGGACATCTATGCCTTCGGTGCCGGGACGGACCTGGACAAGACCAACATCAACCTCTCGTCGCTCGATGACAGCAACGACTTCTCCAGCCCCGACGGCATGGTGTTCGCCCGGTCGAGCCATGCCGGCGGCCAGGGCAAGCCGCTGATGTGGCTGCAGACCGACGACGGCGCCTATACCGACGTGACCAACTGCATGATGCTCGCCGCCCAGCCGGGCACGGTGGGCGACGGCGGCGCGCGTACGATCACCAACACCGGCGCGGGCGGCGCAACCGCCACCCAGGCGACCCGCATCGGCGCGGCGCCGGGGGCGAACCTGCGCCGCTTCCTCGTCGGCCCGGTCGAGTGCGAGATCACCGGCGTGGACTCGACGCCGGACGGCCGCACGCTGTTCGTCGGCATCCAGCATCCTGGCGAAGGCGCGATCAACCCGGCACAGCCGACCAGCCACTGGCCGGATAGCCAGGCCGGCGGCACCGTCGCCGCGACGGTGCGCCCGCGCTCGGCAGTGGTGGTGATCACCAAGAATGACGGCGGCGTCGTCGGCCTCTAAGGCTACAGCGATGCACGATCGGGGAGGTCCGGCGGACCTCCCCTTTCATCTCCGCTAGGCTCGGCAAGCGGCCTGGATGAACTGGAACACCTCGGCATCGAAGCCCGGATCGGCCTCACCCTGCCAGTTGCCCATATCGGCGTACATGCGCTGCACGCCTGCCTGCATCGCGGGCGTCGCCACCGCGTTGAACGGCGCCAGCAGCGCCTTCCACTCGACGACGAATGCCTGCGCCGCGGCACTGCCCGGATCTAGCGGCAGGGCCGCCTTGATCCGGCCGCCCAGTTCCTTCCACTGCGCGGCGTAGCCAGCCTGATCAAAACCTGCCGGCACGTCCGCCATTGTGGTGGCGAAGTCCGCCCGCTCCGCTTCGGTGAGATAGCGGGAGGCCAGCGTGTCCCACTGCGCCTTCTTGTCCATCTGTCGTTCTCCTTGTTCGATCAGCGAGCAGAAGGTCGCGACGTCGAGGGGCTCGCTGCGCTCGACGCGGGACTTGGTTTCGAGAAGCAGCGCGCGCGACCGTGCAATCGCCGCCGATTGCTGCTCCAGCACGGCAAGCTGGGCATCGATCAGCCCGGCAAGGTCTACCGAGCGCGAATGCAGCAGCCGCTGCACCTGCGCGAGGGTCAGCCCGGCGCGCTTCAGCGCGAGGATCTGGTGGAGGGTGGCGAGTTCGCCCGGCCCGTAATGGCGCCGGCCGGACGCGGTGCGCAGCGGCTTGAGCAGGCCGCGCGCCTCGTAGAAGCGCAGCGCCCGCGCGCTGATCCCTGTGCGACGGGCGACCTCGGCGATGTCCAGGGAGTCGATCATGGCGCTGCTATGCAGCTTGACGCTGCGTCAACTGCAAGCGCGATTTGGCGCCGATGCTGCACCGAGGCAGGCGGCCCCTTCCGACAGCCGGAAGGAACCACTGCGTCATCGTCACCGATCGGTGCGGCTGACGATCTTGGCCGTGCCGTCGGGCGTGATGGTGACCATGTGGGCCACGCCGCCGGTGCAGTTGGCGCGCCACATCGGGTTGCCATCCTGGTCGTCCAGGCGCTGCGAGCTTTCGACATGGTCGCACTTCAAGCCGGCATCCATGATCGCGCGGATAAAGACGACGTTGCGTTGCGCATCGTTCATCGCGATCACCTCGGCCGCGACATTGTTGCCGACCGCGCCGTTCTCGACCACCGCGTTCGCCTCGGCGGCATTGTCCGCCGCGGTGTTGCCGGTCGCCTCGCCGCCCTGGTGGCATGCCGCCAACGCCAGCGCCGCGAGGGTGGGGAGAAGGATATGTTTCCGCATCATTCGATACTCCTGATCGCCCGGCGCGCGCATTCCGCTGCGCCGGGCTCGTTCCACCTGACCGCCCAAGTTTCCGCGATCGTGAAGGTTCCGTATTGAACGCGTCTGATCAGCGCTGATACGCCTTGGGCAGCGCGCCTTCCTCCGGCTTCCAGTAGCGGTCGCGCAGCCGGGTCTGGCGGGTGGTGAGCGACTGCTCGATCCCGTCGACATACAGCTTCACCGGCATGCTGCCGATTTCCAGCGGATCGCCGTCCCACACCACCACGTCGCCGGCGCGGCCGGCCTTGAGCGAGCCATAGGCCTCGCCCATGCCCATCGCCTCGGCGGGCTTGGAGCTGATCGCCGCGAACGCCGCGTCCCAGCTGAGCCCCGTGGCACCGGGCACGCGGGTCAGCGCCACCAGGTTGCCGGCGAACTGCTTCTCCAGCCGCGCCTGGCGCGCCTCGTCGTCGTTGATCGTGCCGACGCCGACGAGCACGCCCGCCGCCTGCATCCGGCCGATGTTCGACTGGGTGGCGGCCAGCTGCTCGAAGCTGGCCGGCAGGTCGTTGAGTGCGTTGGCGAGCACCGGCACGCCGGCCGCGGCGATCTCCCTGGCCACCGTCCAGCCCTCGGTCGCGCCGACCAGCACCAGCTTCAGCCCCGGCGTCTCGCGCTTGAGCTGGAGCAGCACCAGGATGTCCGACGCGCGCTCGACATGGACGAGCAGCGGCACCTTGCCCTGCACCACCGCCGCCAGCGCCTCGGCATCGGCGCGGGTGAGCAGCGCATCCTTGCCGCGATCGGCGAAGCTTGCTGGGTTGCGGGCATAGTCGCGTGCTTCCAGCATCGCGTTGCGCAGCATCGCGATTGCTGCCGGGCGGCTGCCCCCGGCGACGCGGCCGCCGCTCTCGCCATATTCCATGAACTGGAAGGCGCGCGGACGGGCAACCGCGTGGAGATCGCTGCGGGTGTCGATCACCGCGCCCTGGCCGGCGAAGATCGAGCCCTTGCTGACGTCCGGTGCGACCACCGCGCGGGTGACGCCGTCGGCGCGGTTGATCGCGATCGGCGTCGCGCGCGGGTTGACCGCGGGCGTCACGTCGAGCGCGGCGTTGAACGGCGAGCTGCCCGCCGCCGCATCGTTGGTCACGCCGACGCCGTCGACCTCGACGATGCCCATCCGGGTGAAGCCGGCGAAGATGCCCGGCGTCACATAGCGCCCGGCGGCATCGACCACCGCGACACCCGCCGGCACCGCGACGCCGCGGCCCGCCGCGACGACCTTGCCGCCGCGCACCACCACCGTACCGCCCTCGACCGGGGCCGAACCATCACCGATCACCAGCTTGGCGTTGGTGATCGCCACATCCTGCGCCATCGCAGGCGCCGCGAGTGCCACACAGGCCGCCGCGGCGAGAAACAGGGTCTTGCTCACTTCACATCCCCCTCACCCGGCTGGCCGAGCTCGAAATCGGAAACCGGACGGCGCTTGGGATCCTTGGCGTCGTAGAGCAGCGCCCCGTCGACCCAGACCATTTCGGGCCGGGTGTAGACGCTGAACGGATTGCCGTTCCACAGCACAACATCCGCCATCTTGCCCGCGCGCAGGCTGCCGGTCTGGTCGGAAATGCCCAGCGCGATCGCCGGGTTGATCGACAGCCACTTCCAGGCGGTCGCCTCGGACACGTCGAAGCCGGCGCGCATCGCCGAGGCGCGTGCCTTGGCGACTTCCTGGTTGAGCCGCTGGATGCCGTTGGCATCGTCCGAGTGAATCATCCCGCAGGCGCCTTCCTTTTCGAGGATGGCGAGGTTCTCCGGCACCGCGTCGTAGGATTCCATCTTGAAGCCGTACCAGTCGGCCCAGACCGCGGCGCAGGTGGCGTTCGCCTTCAGCAGATCGGCAATCTTGTAGGCTTCCACCGCGTGGTGGAACGCCGAGACGTGGTAGCCGAACTCCTTGGCCATATCCATGACATTGGCCATTTCGTCGGCGCGGTAGCAGTGGTTCTGCACCCGGATCTCGCCTTCGAGCACGCCGCGCAGCGTGTCCATCGCGATGTCCCTGCCCGGTGCCTCGCCGCCGTCCTTCTCATACTTGTCCCAGCGGCGCTTGTATTCGGCCGCCTTGGCCCAGGTCTGGCGATCGACGGCGATGTTGCCCATCCGGGTGGAGGGCTCGCGGCCGCGGCTGCCATAGACGCGCTTGGGGTTCTCGCCGCACGCCATCTTCAGGCCATAGGGCGCGCCGGGGAACTTCATGCCCTGCATCGTGCGGGCATAGACGTTCTTGAGCACCACCGAGCGCCCGCCGAACAGGTTGGCGGAGCCGGGCAGGATCTGCAGCGTGGTGACGCCGCCATTGACCAGCGCGCGGCTGAAACCGGGATCCTGCGGCCATACGCTGTGCTCGGCCCAGACGTCCGCGGTGACCGGCGAGGTCGCCTCGTTGCCGTCGGAGAGCGCATCGACGCCCGGCGAGGGATAGTCGCCGAGATGGCTGTGGATGTCGATCACGCCGGGCGTGACGTACTTGCCCTGCCCGTCGATCACCGTCACGCCCGCCTCAGCGGTGAGGGTCTGGCCGATCGCGACGATCTTGCCGTCGCGGAACAGCACCGCGCCCTTATCGATCCGGCCGCCCTCGCCGTCGAGGATGGTGACGTTGGTCAGCAGCGTCGGCGCGCCCGGATAGCGGCGATAGGTGGAGGGATAGGGATCGTGATTATACCCCTTGCCGAGGCCCGGCCCCTTCTGTGCGGGCGTGGAGGAGGCGCTGGCGGGCTTGCCGCCGCTTCCCCCGCAGGCGGTTAGGGCGACGCAGGCGGCCGCCATGGCGAGGCTTCGGATCAAGCGTGACTCCCTGATGTTCTTGTGATGGTCCCCACCCAATTGATTGCCGGAGACATTCGCTTTGGCAAGCACCTGCACGATATGGATGACGAAATCGGCGGAAATCCGTGCATCTCCCTATGGCTTTTCGCGCAAAATTAATCGATGCTGAGCAAATCGTAGCCTCGGCTTCGACCTGTGCAGGGGCAGGTGGTTTGCACGTTGGAAGAATAGATCGTCACGCGGCGAACCAAATTGCGCCGGCCATACACGTCACCACGGCCATTGTTCTGGCCGCCATCGCGTTGTTGTGCGGCCTCGCCACGCTCGCAGGCTGGGCGTTCGGCATCCCGATCCTGCCTCGCTTCCTGCCCCATTCCTATCCGATGTGGCCGGTGGGTGCGATCGGCTATATCTTTGTAGCGCTGGGCGTATTGTTCGATCAGGCCCGACGGCCACGCCTGGCGCTTCCATTCTACCTGGCGGCGATGGCGGTGGGAGTCGTCGGCACGTTCCAGCCCCTGTTGGAACCCTGGATCGACATTGGCCGACTGGTCTTCGCCGATCGCGTCGCCGCGGTGCCGCTGCAGCATGCCGGGCGTCCAGGCGTCAACGCCATCGTCTTCCTGCTGATGTTGCCGATCGCGGCCTTCTCATCGCACAGCAAATGGCGGCTGCTGCGCGAGGTCGCCCCGCTGGTGGCGATCGCGCCGCTGGCACTGGCGCTGGCGTCAGCGACGGGGATGATGCTGTCCGACGACCCCTCGTCGGTGAACCTCAGCCTGCGGGCCTCGGTTCCCGGCACCATCATGGCACTGTCGCTCACCGCGGCGATCCTCCTCGGGCATTGGCGCATGGACTCGCAACAATCGAGCCGGATCGAGCGCTCCGACCCCGTCGCGATCAAGACGGTGGTGGCCGGCGCGATTCTGCTGCCCGCCCTCCCCGCAACGATCGAGCTGCTGCTGGAACGCGGCGCGCAGGGAGAGCCGATCGTGGGGCATCTGATCCTCGGCCTGTTCAACATCCTCGCGATCGGCCTGATCGCCTATTGGGCGGTGAACCGGGTGGGGCGCGAGCAGGTCGCCCGCGCCGAGCTGAGCCTTGCGCTCGATGGCGCGACCGTCGTGATGACCGATGCGCGCGGGCGGATCATCCACTGGTCGCTCGGCTGCCAGCAGCTCTATGGCTGGAACGAGGCCGAGGCGCTGGGCGAGAACCTGTACATGCTGCTCCGCGCCCAATGCCCTACCTGGAACAGCAGTTACGCCCTGCCCGACGCCGACGGCGCGCAGGAACTGATCGAGCAGCGCAAGGACGGCAGCGAACTCCATGTGATCGAACGGCTGCTGCGCTCCGCCACACCCACCCGCGGCGCGATCGTCGTTCACAGCATCCTAGACATTTCGGAGCGCGTCTCGGCGCTGCGCGCTTTGCGCGCGAGCGAGGAACGACTCGCCCAGGCGACCGCCGCGCACGAGCTCGGCATCTTCGACTGGGACGTCGGCAGCGACCACATCAACTGGTCGCCGGGCACCGAGCAGCGGCTGGGGCTGCCGCTCGGATCGCTCTCCAGCTTCGACTCCTGGAAGCAGCTGATCGACCCGGACGACCTGGAAAGCCTCCGCGCGACGGTGATCGAGGCGGTTGCCGAGCGCGCGGAACGCTTTTCCTTCCGCTACCGCCTCACCGGCTGCAAGGGCACCGAGCGAACGCTGGAGGGCTCGGCACGCTGCTTCTACAATTCCGCCGGCGACCTCATCCGCGTCGTCGGCGCCGCGCTCGACATCACCGAGCGCGACGAGCACGAAGCAGCCCTCCGCCGGCGCGAGGCGCAGCTGCGCACGGTGCTGGAGACGGTGCCGGACGCGATGATCGTGCTCTCGGGCGACGGATCGATCCTCCAGTTCAGCGCCGCCGCCGAGGAGCTGTGGGGCTATCGCGCCTCGGAGGTCGTCGGTCGCGACTTCACCATGCTGATCCCCGCCGACGAAGTGGAGACCGACCAGGAGGTGCTGCACCGCTTCGTCGCGACCGGCGAAGGGCTGGTCGGCGAAGTGCTGGTCGGCACCGCGCAGACCGCCGACGGGCGCCGCTTCCCGGCCGAGATGCGTGCCGGCGCCGCGCGTAGCGACGGGCATCTGCTGATCACCGTCTTCGTCCGTGATCTGACCGAGCGGGTTGCCACCGAGCAGCGCCTGAGCGCGCTCAACAACGAAATCGCGCACGTCTCCCGCCAGAGCGCGATGAGCGAGATGGCCGCCGATCTGGCGCATGAGCTCAACCAGCCGCTGAGTGCGACCGCCAATTTCCTCGCCGCCGCGCGCATGCTGATCGAGCGCGGCGAAGGCGGCCCGCGGGTCACCGATCTGTTGCGCATGGGCTCCGAGCAGACCCAGCGCGCGGGCGAGATCATCCGTCGCCTCCGCGCCTTCGTCGCCCGCGGCGAAGTGGAGATGCGAGTGGAATCGGTCGAGCGGACGGTGCGCGACGCGGTGGAGCTGGTGCTGGTCGGCACCGGCCATTTCAACCTGCGGGTGAGCTTCCATCTCGATCCCGCCGCACGCTTCATCCTGGCCGACCGTATTCAGGTGCAGCAAGTTCTGGTTAACCTGTTGCGCAATGCCGTGCAGGCATTAAAACTCGTCGAGCCCGATGATCGACAGATCACGATCACGTCCGAGAAGCTGCCCGACCAGATGATAGCGATCACAGTTACGGACAGTGGACCCGGCCTCCCCGAACATGTCTTGGAAACTCTTTTTTCGCGGTTCAGCACGACAAAGGGAGGCGCAGGCGGAATGGGTATTGGACTTTCGATCAGCAAACGCATTATCGAAGGCCATGGGGGGATGCTGAGTGCGGAAAACGCGCCGGGGGGTGGCGCGTCGTTCTGCTTTACCTTGCCTGGTATCGAAGAAGGTGAAGAATAATGACCCGAACGATCTACATCGTCGACGACGACGATGCCGTCCGCGCTTCGCTGCACAGCCTGCTCTCGGTCCGTCCGGACCTGATCGTGCGCGGCTATCGCTCGGGCGACGCATTTCTGGAGCAGGAGGCCGAGCTCGATCCGGGCGTAGTGCTGCTCGACTTCCATATGCCGGGTTCGAGCGGGCTCGACGTCCTGCTCAAGCTCGATCGCTCGCCGACCTTCGTGCCGATCGTTCTCACCGGTCAGGGAAATGTCGGCCTGGCGGTGCAGGCGATGAAGGCCGGCGCGCTGGACTTCATCGAGAAGCCCTATGAGGCCGAATTCCTGCTCAAGGTGATCGACCAGGCCTTCTCGAAGCTCGAGGAGGATGGCGAGGCCGCCGCGCGCACCGCGACCGCCGAAGCCAAGATCGCCAAGCTCTCGCCGCGCGAGACCGATGTGCTGAAGGGCCTGATCGAAGGGCGGTCGAACAAGATCATCGCCTATGAGCTCGACATCAGCCCGCGCACGGTGGAGATCTACCGCGCCAATCTGATGGAGAAGCTGGAAGTCCGCAGCCTGTCCGAAGCGCTGCGCATCGCCTTCGCCGCGGGGTTGTTCCCGAAAGGGTGAATTAGTGCACTGCCCCGCCATCGCGCAGCAAGGCGGCGATGGCGGCGGCAGGTTCCTCGGCGGTGACATGGTGCAGATGCGGCGCCGTCACCGCCTGGTCACCACCCAGGATGATCAGCCGGTGCCACAGCGGGTCCGCCACAAGGGCGGCCAGACCGCCGGGATGGTCCTCGGTGGCAGCCGCATCGGCGACCAGTACCGGCGCGGTGCCGCCCAGCCGGGTGATGCGGCCCGCGTCCACCTGCTCCATGCTCACCACATCGATGCCGGAGAGCGCCAGGCGCGCGGCGAGCATGCTGCGCAAGCTGGCTTCGCGTACCATCAGGATCACCAGCATGTTGAGCACCATCGCCATACGCCTTTGTTACGCGGTTGTTTCCGATCATATTCCGGATCGTAGCGGATAGCCACAGGTATCGCTTTGGTCCGGTCGTACCGCGTTCAGAACTTGAACACCAGATCGGCATAGCCATAACGGGCGTCGCCGCTGTGCGGGGCGTTCGGGGCGCTGGTGAGGAAGCGGCCCTTGGCGAGATACGCCGCGCCGATCTCGGCGCGCAGGCGATCGGGGATCAGCGAGCGGCGCACGCGCACTTCCACTTCGGTGCCGGCATGACGCCCCGAGGCGCCGGTCTTGTCGCGCACGCTGGTGAAGGCGAAGGTATCGGTGCGGTCGGCAAGCCAAAGCCCACGCACCGCGCCCATCAGGTCCAGCCGCTTGGAGGGCTTGGCCTCGATGCGGATGCCGGGCGAGACGAGGTTGGCAAGGCCGACCGGGCCGAACAGAGAGGTAGGGCCATAGTCGGCACGACGTGCGCCATACAGCAGATCGAAGCGGCCATAGGCGGCGTCGGGACCGTCACCGCTCGCGTAATCGATGAAGGCGGAGATGCGCGGCGTCCACTTCTTGGCGATGGTGTACCCACCTTCGATATGGACGAAGCCGGCACGGACCGGCAGATCCTTGCGGTCTGTCACCGCGTTGGTGAGACGCGCCTCGCCGCGCTGGAGCGCGGCTTCGCCCTCGATGTCGAACTTGCCCTTGGCGGGCGCGCGGCGGAGGCGGAGACCGAATGTCACCAGCCGGCGATCGCGGGTCTGATAGCCCGGGCGATCCTGCTCGGCGAGACGATAGACATAGCCGCCCACGCTCAGCTTGTGGCCGATATCGGCCAGATTGCCGTCGGCGCCGTAGAACACCGTCCCGGTGTTGACGTGATCGAGCTCGACCTTGTTGTCGTAGATCCCGTCCGGCGAACTGGGCAGCGCGTCAATGGGATGGGTCCAAAACAGGACCAACTCGTCCTTCTTCTTGGTACGGTACTCGACCCTGCCCCCCAGATAGGAGGGGAAAGTGTTCCCGAAATCGGCGCGTGCGATCAAGCGCTGGGCGCCGAAGGTCATGGTGAAGCGACCGGCCAGCGCGGTCAGGCTGTCCTTCTTGCCCAGAACATTATGCAGCTTGTAGCTCACGAACGCCTGGAGCGGCTCGACCGTGTTGACGTCGCTGGCCTTGACCGAACTGTTATGCCCTTCGCCGTAACCGCGGGCATCCATCAACTCACCGGTGACATTGAGGTCGTCCCAGTCGAGCTTGACGGCGACCAGCGTGCGCAGCGACGCGAAGGCGATGCGATCGTCGACCTTGGGGCGGAACTGGCCGTCGATGCCTTCCATCCGCGCGCGGACGCTGCCCTCGATACTCAATTTGGGACCGGCAGCTGCAGGTTCGGGCGCGGGTGTGACAGGTTTGGTTTGGGCATGCGCCGCGCCAGACACAAGAAGGAGCGCGAAGCCTATGCTCCGCAAAGAATTTCCGCGATTGCCAATGCCGTACACCTGCGTGCTCCTGCCGCCCCTCATTTATTGCACTTATAGGAAGGAACCGTTCGGCCGCTGCTGAGCGCGAGTGCGTACCCGGAGTTTTCCGGAAGTAGCTGGGCTGTCCATCCGTAATCGCCGCAGCCCGGGGCATCCAAAAAGTCACCTATAATAGGGACCACGTCGCTTGCGCGGCGCGCCCTAACCGCTTCGATGGAAGATCGAAGCTTGTGGATGGAACGCTACATGTTCGCATTTCTAGATGATTGGCCCCTGACCAAGAAAATGCTGGCGGCCTTCAGCTTTCTCGGCTTGCTCCTGGTCGGCCTCGCCATCAACGGCTGGGTGTCCAACCGCGACCTGACCAGCATCGCCCGCAAGCATGTCGAAGTCAGCGTCGCCGGTATGTCGAACATGACGGACGTGATCAGCGACATCAAAGAGATGCGGATCATCGTCTACAGCCACTACAATGCGCTGACCGACGAGGAGCGCGCCAAGCTGCAGAAGCGCCTGGACACCGCCTCCGACGAACTGGACAAGGATCTCAAGGGCTTCGCCGCTGTCGCCGATCCGGCTATGGCGAGTGACATCGCCAAGATGACGACGATCAAGGGCCAGCTCGACGACACCAACCGCCGCATCTTCGAGGCGGACGTCGCCGACAAGGACGCCGGGCTCAAGCTG
This sequence comes from Sphingomonas trueperi, assembly GCF_040545965.1. Taxonomy (GTDB): domain Bacteria; phylum Pseudomonadota; class Alphaproteobacteria; order Sphingomonadales; family Sphingomonadaceae; genus Sphingomonas; species Sphingomonas trueperi_C. Next base: position 303,743 of record NZ_JBEPMV010000001.1, read on the forward strand.
ATCAAGGGCGAAGGCAAGGAGCGTTCGCACGACGCGCTGGACCAGGCGCAGAAGATCCTCGACAGCCTCCGCAAGGCCTCCGAAGAAGCCAATACGCGCGGCAATTCTTCTGCATTTACTGCACTGATCCTGACGATCGGCCTGTCGCTGATCTCGCTCGCGGCGCTCGGCGTGGTGTGGCTGGTGATCAACCGCACCATCGCTCAGCCGATGGCGGCGCTCGCGCACGTCACCAAGACGCTTGCGGAGGGCGGCTCCGCAACGGTGCCGAGCCTAGGCCGCGGCGACGAACTGGGCGAGATCGCCCGCGCCGTCGAGCAGTTCCGCCTCTCGGCGCAGGAGCGCGCGCAGATCGACGCGCGTGCCGCCGCCGAGCAGCAGATGGTGACCAACACCGTTCGCGAGAGCCTGGTGCGCGTCGCGCAGGGCGACCTCACCGCCGACATTTCGGCGGATTTCCCGGCGACCTATGCCGAACTCAAGGCGAACCTCAACGAAGCGCTCGCCTCGCTGCGCGAACTGATCGGATCGGTGACCGATTCCACCCACCGCATCCGCACCGGCTCGAACGACATCGCCCAGGCGAGCGAAGACCTCGCCCGCCGCACCGAAGCGAACGCGGCCGCGCTCGAGCAGACCGCTGCCGCCGTCACCCAGATGGACCAGCGGCTGAAGGCAACGGCCACCGCCGCCAGCAGCACGGTGCAACGCGCCGACCAGGCGATCAGCGTCGTCTCGTCCGGTCGCAGCACCGCCGACGAAGCGGTGCAAGCGATGACCCGCGTTTCCGAAAGCGCCAAAGGCATCGACAGCGTCATCGAAGGCCTCGACAAGATCGCCTTCCAGACCCGCGTTCTCGCGATGAACGCTGCGGTCGAGGCCGGTCGTGCGGGTGAAGCGGGCCGCGGCTTCGCGGTCGTCGCCGACCTCGTCTCCGCGTTGGCGATGCGCGCCGAAGAAGAAGCAGGCCGCGCACGCGACCAGCTGACCGCGACCCAGGCCGACATCGTCACCGCCGTCGGCATGGTCGAGAAGGTGGACGGCGCGCTCTCCAACATCTCGAACGACGTCGGCGAGGTGCACCAGCTGCTCGGCCGCATCGCCAGCGACAACCAGGCGCAGTCCTCGGCGATCTCCGAGATTTCGGACACGATCGGCACGATGGACCAATCGACCCAGCAGAATGCGGCGATGGTGGAGGAGACCTCGGCCGCGGCCCGCAACCTCACCTCCGAAGTGGCATCGCTGGCCGAGCAGGCCGAACGCTTCAACATCGGCAAGACCGCGGTCGGCGCGCGTGCGCCCGCGAAGAGCGGCACGTCAATCGCCGCCCGCGCCAAGGGCAAGGCCAAATCCTCGGGCGGCAGCGGCTATGTCTCGCCGGTCAAGCCGATGGCCACGCCGGTAGCCGCCGCTTCGGCAGGCGCGGACGATTGGACATCGTTCTGATCGCCTGACGTCGCCTCGACACAAAAGATGGGCGCCCGGCCATGCCGCGGCGCCCATTTTTGCGTACGGCGGACCCCCTGCCGGCCGGATCTGGCGCCTCCCTGCCCTAACCCCATCCAGGAACCTGCGGCGCGTGACAGATGTGCGGGGCACTACGGCGCCTGTCCGCCGCCTTCGCAGGGCGCTTCATGGCCCTTTGGCTGCGTACGCGCATCTCGGATGCACGCCCGTTGCGACAGGCAGGCTCGCATAGCACCAAGCTGCAATGTGCGTCCCGCCACGGCGGCCACCCGCGGTGGTCCATCCATCGCACGGGCGGATGGCGCTCCGCGTTCGGGAGGACGGTGGACCTTCCACCTACCACCGTCCTGCTGCCGCATCCGGGCACGAAAAAGCCCCGGGGAATCACCCCGGGGCCATTTCGTTCGCGCTGCGACGAGGGATCAAGCGGCGGCGGCGGTCGCCTGCGGGACCGGCGCGCGATCCTGGAAGCCGAGGCCTTCCATGATCGTGCGGTTCACCTGGATCAGCTCCATGATGGATTCCCGCCCTGCGACCACGTCGCTGGTGAAGCGGTCGACCCACAGGCCCAGCGAAATGATCTTCGCGCGCAGTTCCACCGGCAAATTGTTGCCGCGGGCGCCGCAATCGGTGACGAAGGCGGTCCACATCTCGCGATTGCGGTACAGCGACGGCATCAACAGCGCGCCCTTCAGGCCGGCCTCATGTGCCGTCTGCATTTCCCCGGTGATCTCGCGCATCAGCCGCAGTTCCGCAGCACGCGGCGTCTCGGCCCGGCTCCGGGCAGCCTGATAAGCATTGATCGTCATTGTCGCTCCTTTGCTCCTGCCGCCATTGTAGGAAGATTTTGCCGGGTTGGTCCGTCGTCTTCCTATAAGATTCCTGCGTCCCCTCGGTGCGGGCGCTTTCCAGGGACAGTACCGTGACCGACTTCATCCTGCCGCATGCTTTGCCGTCCGCGTTCGACGGGCGTGCGAACGTCAAGCTGTTATCGCTCGACTGCTTCGACACCCTGCTCTGGCGCGACAGCCACGCGCCGATCGATATCTTCGGCGCGCTGCCGGGGATGACGGTACTGCAGCGGCAATGGGCGGAATCGCGGGCGCGCACCGCCGCGCTCGTCCAGCATCGCCACAAGGAAGTGACGATCGAGCAGATCTATCGCGAAGTGTACCCCAACGCACGCAAGGCGGAGATCCATGCCGCCGTCGCGCACGAACTCGACGCCGAGGCACGCCATTGCTTCGCGTTCCAGCCGACCGTCGCGCTGATCCGCGAGGCCAAGCGCCGCGGCATCGGGGTGATCATCGTGTCCGACACCTATCTCGATCCCAAGCAGCTGCGCGGACTGATCGCGCGCGCCGCGGGCGCCGAGGTCGCAGGCATGATCGACCGCGTCTTCTGCTCGTCCACCTATCACAAGTCCAAGTCCGAAGGGCTGTACGCGGATGTGCTGAAGGCGCTGAAATGCGCACCGGAAACGATCCTGCACATCGGCGACAACTTCAAGGCCGATGTCGACGGGGTGGCCAAGTTCGGCGTGCAGACGCTGCACCTCAAGCAGTTTTCGGAGACGACCGAGCAGCGGCTGCGTCTCGAATCCTCGATCAGCGGGCTGTTGCATGCCCGGCTGCCGGAAACGATCGCCGCGCAACAGCCGCACCGCGCCACGCTCGCCCTGGGCGAGCCGCGGATCGAGGATGCGGCGGAAGCGCTGGGCTTCTCGGTGATGGGGCCGATCTTCCACGCCTATGAGCGCTGGCTCCAGCAGGAGGCGGCGGCGCTGCAGGCGGAACGCGGCGGCACCGTCCACTGGCTGTTCATGATGCGCGACGGCCTGCTGCCGATGCGCATGCACCAGGTGGCGCAGCCCGACCAGCCCAGCCACGCTGTCGAGATCAGCCGCTTCACCGCGGTCGCCGCCTCGCTCACCGACGCGGAAGCGATCGAGCGCTATGTGCAGTTCGACATCGGCTCCACGCCGGAGAAGATCGCGCACCAGCTGCTGCTCCCGAAGCACGAGGCGGCACTTCTGCTGAACGGCCTGCCCAAGGACCGGTCCCGCCTGGTCACTTTCCTCGCAGAAACCCGCAAACCGCAGCGGGTGAAGCAGATCATCAAGGCAGGCCGGGGCTTTGCCGATCGACTAATCGCGCATGTGCGCCGCACGGTCGATCCGCAGCCGGGCGACACGCTGATGCTGGTCGACCTCGGCTATAACGGCTCGGTGCAGAACGCGATCGACTCGCTGCTGCGCGATCGCCTCGGCGTGCATGTCGCCGGCCGCTATCTGCTGCTGCGCGAACAGTTCCTCACCGGCTGCGACAAGAAGGGCCTGATCAGCGAAGCCGATTATGACGGCCATACATTGGAGGCATTCGCCACCAACGTGGCGGTGCTGGAGCAGATCTGCACCGCGGCGCAGGGCTCGACGGTGGATTTCGAACCCGACGGCACCCCGATCCGCAAGGCCAACAGCATCAAGGGCCGCCAGAGCGCGACCCGCGAACGCATCCAGGAAGGCACGCTCCGCTTCGAGCGCGAGCAGGCCGCGGCCCGGCTGCGCGGCACCCCGCTCGACGAGATGCCATTATGGCGCCACGCCGCCGCCGCGGTGCTCGGTCGCCTGATGTACCTGCCGCTGAAGCACGAACTGGCGGTGCTCGCCGAGTTCGAGCACGACATCAACGAAGGCGTGGATGACACCGTGGCGCTGTTCGACCCGGAGATCGCCCGGCGCGGGCTGCGCCAGCGCGGGCTGTTCTACATGAAGGGCTCCGAGCGGATGTTTCTGCCGGCCGAGCTGAACGGCGAAGGCATGCCCGTGAAGCTTGCCCTGCTCACCCAGAAGCGCTTCGGCATGCCGTTCAAATATGCCGACTTTGTCGACAGCTCGGTTTCGCTTCCGCTGATCGTCGCCGACGGCGTGAACGCCTCGACCGGGAACGTCACCGCCACGCCGACGCATGACGGCTATTATTTGGCCGCGATCCCGATCGGCGATTGCCGCTTCTCGGTGGGCGTGCAATTCGGCCAGCTGTTCGATTGGGTGCAGGTCGAAAGCGCTGTGTTCATGCCGGTCGAGCGGTTCCTTTCGGAACTCCAGCGACCCGGGGCCGACGAGATTCAGGCCAAGCCGTCGCTGGAGGGCATGACGCAGGTCGCGCCGCACCTGTTCCACTGCGCCGACGAATTCTCCTTCATGATGGTGCCCCCGCCGCCCCGTGCGGACGACCGCCCGATGATGCTGGCGCTGGTGTTCCGGCCCATCGCACGCCGCGAAATCGCATCTGCGGAAACGGTTCGGCAACCATCGCCGGTGCATGCACCCGGCGTGCGGTGAACCCGCACCTAAGCATTATCCCCGAAGGGACCGGTAGCCCCGGAAACCATCCTATAATTCTGGAAAGATCCAGGGAAAGATTTTGGGCTCATCATGCTGAACGCCGTTGGTTTCGTCATCATTCTCGGTTGCGTGTTCGGCAGTTTCATCATGTCGGGCGGCAAGTTCGGGATCATCGCTGAGGCGATGCCGCACGAGCTCATGGCGATCGGCGGCGCGGCGATCGGCGCCTTCATCGTCGGCAATTCGATGCCGACGGTGAAGAAGGCCGGCGCCGGCATCATGCGCGCCTTCAAGGGCGGTCGCTGGAAGGCTAGCGACTATACCGACCTGCTGACGCTGATGTTCACCCTGCTGACGCTGTTCAAGAAGAGCGGCGCCACCGGCATCGAGCCGCACCTGGACAAGCCGGAGGAGAGCGATCTCTTCAAGCCCTATCCGCGGCTGCTGAAGGACCATCACCTGATCGAGTTCCTCTGCGACTATCTGCGGATGATGACCGTCAACTTCGAGGATCCGCACCAGCTGGAATCCGCGATGGAAGCGGACATCGAGAAGCATCACCACGAGGAAACCCATCCGCAGCACTCGCTGCAGCTTATGGCCGACGGCCTCCCCGCCATCGGCATCGTCGCCGCGGTGCTCGGCGTCATCAAGACCATGGGCTCGATCGATCAGCCGACCGAGATCCTGGGCGCGATGATCGGCGGCGCGCTCGTCGGTACCTTCCTCGGCGTGCTTCTGTCCTACTGCGTGGTGGCGCCGCTTGCCGGCAAGCTGCTCGAGACGATCGAAGCCGACTCCAAGCCCTTCACCATCGTGAAGACCGCCATCGTTGCCTATGCCCAGAACCAGCCGGTGCAGGTCGCGATCGAAATCGCCCGTCGCATGACGCCCTCCGCGTACGCGCCGACCTTCCAGCAACTCGAAACCGCTCTCGACGAGGCCAAAAATGGACTTTCCCCTGCCACCGCTTGAGGCCGGCGCGGACAACGCGCTCGCGCTCCCCGCGCACGGAACCACCGTGACGGCCGCGGATCTTCAAACCCGCCTCATACAGGCGGTCGACGGCGACGGCCCGGTCGAGATCGATGCCTCGCAGGTCGAGAGCGTCGGCCAGGCGGTGCTGCAGCTGCTCGTCGCAGCCAAGGCCGAAGCCGACAAGCTCGGCAAGGCCTTCACCATCCTTAACCCCAGCACTGCCTTCACCGATCGTGTGAACCGTTGCCAGCTCGCAGCGGCGGTCGGCATTGATACCGGAGAACTTCTGTGACCAAGCTGATCCTTACCGTCGATGACTCCGCGAGCATGCGCATGCTGCTCAAGACGTCGCTGACCGCGCAGGGCTTTCGCATCGAGAGCGCGAACGACGGGCAGCATGGCCTGGAGCGCATGCACGAGGTCAAGCCCGACCTGCTCATCACCGACATCAACATGCCGAAGATGGACGGGTTCGAGCTGATCGAGGCCGTGCGCCAGGTTCCCGAATTCAAGGGCGTGCCGATCCTGGTGCTTTCGACCGAATTTTCGGACGAGAAGAAGCAGCGCGCCCGTTCCGCCGGTGCCACCGGCTGGATCACCAAGCCCTTCGAGGCCACTAAGCTGGGGGCGGCGATCCGCCGCGTTTGCCCGTGAGCGACGAATTCGACGATATCCAGGCAATCTTCTTCGAAGAGTGCACTGAAGGCCTCACGACGGCCGAGGAAGGCCTGTCGGCGATGCAGGGCGGCGACCTGTCGGGCGAGACCATCGCCGGCGTGTTCCGCGCGATCCACTCGATCAAGGGCGGCGCCGGCGCCTTCGGCCATTCGGACCTGACCGCCTTCGCGCACAAGTTCGAGAACGTGCTCGACGAGGTGCGTGCCGGGAAGATCGTCCCCACGCCCGGCGTGATCCGGGTGATGCTGAGCTCGTTCGACGTGCTGTCGGACCATGTCGAGGCGGCCAAGGGCAATGCGTCCCGGCCGAACGACGGGGCCGCGCTGAGCGCGCTCGAGCAGGTGCTCGCCAACAAGGGCGTGCCGGACGGCGACGCGCCGGCTGCCGCCGCGCCTGCCGCGGCAGCGCCCGCCCCCGCCGCCCCGGCGCCTGCGCCAGCGATGGAGGAAGAGGAAGACGAGTTCGGCTTCCGTCCGGTGGGCGTGTCGCTCGACGATCTGGACGGCCCGGATGATTCCGGCGGCTGGACCGTGCGCTTCAAGCCCTCGCGCGCCGCGCTGGCCAATGCCGGCGAGCCGCTGCTGACCGTGCGCGAGCTGGAGGGCCTCGGCGCCCGCGTCGACTCGGTCGACATCAGCACGCTCCCGGCGCTGCGCGAGATCGATCCGGAAGACAGCTACTTCACCTGGGTGATGCAGGCACCGGCCGAGCTGCCGGAAAGCGACCTCTCGGACTGCTTCGATTTCGTGGCGCCGGATTCGGTGATCGAGATCAAGCGCAACAGCGAGGATGTCGTCCTGCCGGAAGGCGCGGGCGAAACCGAAATGGACGGCGACGAGATCCCGTTCGTGCCGGTGACGGCCACGGTCGACGACTTCATGGATCTGGGCCCTGCCCCGGCGGCGCCGGCTCCGGCTGCCGCACCGGCACCTGCACCCGTGGCGGCGGCGCCTGAAGCCGCCCCTGCCCCTGCTGCGGCGGCGACTCCGCCGGCCGGCGGTGGCGGCACGCCGGGTGGCCCGGGTGGTGGCGGCGGCGGCGGTGGCGGTGGCGGTGGTCCGGCCAAGCCGGTCAACGAAGCCGCGCAGACCATCCGCGTGGACCTCGTCAAGCTCGACCTGCTGCTCAACCTGGTCGGCGAGCTGGTGATCCGCAACTCGATCCTGGCCGACCGGCTGTCGCCGGCCGATCGCCAGCGCGTCGAACTGCCCGAACTGGCCCGCCTCACCCGGCAGATCCAGGACAACGTCATGTCGCTGCGCGCCCAGCCGATCCGGCAGGCCTTCAGCCGCGTGCCGCGCATGCTCCGCGATCTTTCGGTCGAGACCGGCAAGCAGATCAACCTCGAGACGATCGGTGAGACGACCGAAGTCGACAAGGGCGTGATCGAGAAGATCGGCGATCCGCTGACCCACATGATCCGCAATGCCGCGGACCATGGTCTGGAAAGCGCCGAGGAGCGGATCGCGGCGGGCAAGGACCCCGCCGGCACGATCAAGCTGTCGGCCGAGCAGAAGGGCGCCCGGATCTTCGTTCGCGTCGCGGACAATGGCCGCGGCATCAACCGCGAGCGCGTCCGCGCCAAGGCCGTCGAAAAGGGCATCATCAGCGCCGATGCGGTGCTGACGAACGAGGAAATCGACCAGCTGATCTGCGCGCCGGGCTTCTCCACCGCGGAGAAGATCTCGAACATCTCGGGTCGCGGCGTCGGCATGGACGTGGTGCGCTCGAACGTGGAAGCCCTGGGCGGCCGCGTCGAGATCCACTCGGTGCCGGGCGAAGGCACGACCTTCACGATGATCCTCCCGCTCACGCTGGCCATTCTGGACGGCATGATCGTGCGGCTCGCCGGCCAGCGCTTCGTCCTGCCGCTGACGCACGTGCTGGAAACGATCCAGCCCGAGCCCGGCCAGGTGAAGCGCACCGCGCCGGACCACGAAGTGATCGACATGCGCGGCGAGTATCTGCCGGTGAAGCGTGCGACCGAGATCTTCGGCCTGAACGACGACCGCGCCATCGAGGACTCGCTGGTAGTGATCGTCGAGAGCGAAAGCTCGGGCAAGGTCGGTCTCGTCGTCGACACCATCGATGACCGCCGCGAAGTGGTGATCAAGAGCCTGGATCAGAACCTGCATCCGATCCGCGGCCTGGGTGGCGCGACCATCCTGGGCGACGGCTCGATCGCTCTCATCCTCGACATCGAGGCGCTGGTTTCCTCGCCTACTCGTTTCACGCCCAAAGGACTGGCAGCATGAGCACCCCCGATACCGCCAATGATCGCAAGATCGTAACCTTCTCGCTGGCCAAGCAGATCTTCGGGATCGACATGAGCGCGCTCATCGAAATCCGCGAATGGGACGAGCCGACGCCGCTTCCCAACGTCCCCAGCTTCATCAAGGGCGTGACCAACCTGCGCGGCAACGTGATCCCGGTGGTCGGCCTGGCCGAGCGCCTGGGCTGGGAGCCGAGCCAGCTGCATGCACGCTCGTGCATCCTGGTGGTCAACATCATGGGCAAGCAGGCGGGCTTCCTGGTCGACGAGGTCAACGACATCGTGGGCATCAACGTGGGCGAGATCCAGCCGGCACCGGCGGTCGAGACCGCGCTGGAGGAAAGCGTGATTGCAGGCCTCGTCCGCATCGCCACTCGCGCCAAGGACGGGACGCGTGACGAGAATGGCAGCATGGTACTGCTGCTCGATCTCAACGCGCTGAGCCTGACCAAGCATCTGGATCTCGCAGCATGAGCCCCGCCGGGGGCGCCGCCGCGGCGTCCGCCGGCGCCGGTAACGCGATGGCACCAGGCCAGAACGCGGAGCTTACGCCGCGCGATTTCCAGGCCATCGCCGCGATCATGTACGACGATGCCCGCATTTCGCTGAGCGAGGCGAAGACCACCCTCGTGCAGTCGCGCCTCGCGCGCCGGCTGCGCAAGTTCGGCCTGAACCGCTTCTGCGACTATGTCGACTTGGTGCACAGCGACGCGGAAGAACGCCATGCGATGGTGGTGGCACTCACCACCAACCACACGCACTTCTTCCGTGAGCCGCACCATTTCGACCATTTCCGCGAGACCGTGATCCCCACGCTCCAGCGGAAACAGGGTCCGATCCGGATCTGGTCGGCGGGCTGCTCGTCGGGCGAGGAGGTCTATACGATCGCGATGTGTTTGCTGGGCCCAAGCCGCAGCAGCGCCTCGTGGTTGCGCAATGCCGACGTCCGGCTGCTCGCCACCGACATCGCCCCGCACGTGGTCGAGTCGGTGCAGCGCGGGGTCTATGCGGAGAATGTCGCGGCGGGTGTGCCAGAGCCGTATCGCTCGACCTGGATGAAGCCGACGCAAGGCGGCTTCGTGATGGCCGAGGAAGCGCGGCAGATGGTCACCGCAAAAGTATTGAACCTGTTCGAGCCCTGGCCCCTCAAGGCCGCCTATGATGTCATTTTTTGCCGTAACGTCATGATCTATTTCGGAGATCCCGCGAAGGAAGAGCTGGAGCATCGCTTTGTCGAGCAGCTCGCCCGGGGGAGCTTCCTGTATATCGGTCACTCGGAACGGCTGATCGGCCCGGCCGCGAGCAAGATGCGCTCGTGCGGGCACACCATTTACCAGAAGCCGGAGTAATGGGCATGAAACCAGTCCGCACGCTCATCGTCGACGACAGCGCATCCATGCGCGCGACGCTGAAGCGCATGCTCTCGGCCGACCCCGAGATCGAAGTGGTCGGCATGGCGCCGGAGCCGTTCGCGGCCCGCGACATGATCAAGGCGCTCAACCCCGACGTGCTGACGCTCGACGTCGAGATGCCGGGGATGGACGGCCTGTCCTTCCTCGAGCGCATCATGCGCCTCCGGCCGATGCCGGTGGTGATGTGCTCCACCCTCACCGCCCGCGGTGCGGAAGTGACGATCGAGGCGCTGCGCCTCGGCGCGGTCGACTATGTCACCAAGCCGAGCGGCTCGCCCGACGACATCGAGCGCGATGCCGGCCTGCTATGCGAGAAGGTGAAGAGCGCGGCGCGCTCGGTCGCCCGCGCCGGCCCGCAGCGCCTGCCCGCCCAGCCGAGCGTCGCCTCGGCCGGCGGCGGCGGTGCCGCGGCCCAGTTGATCGCGATCGGCTCGTCGACGGGCGGCGTGGAAGCGTTGTTCTCGCTGCTGCCGGCGCTGCCGGAAGATTCGCCGCCGATCCTGATCGTGCAGCACATGCCGGCGACCTTCACGCGCAGCTTCGCGCAGCGCCTGAACGCCGAGTGCCGGGTCAACGTAGTGGAAGCTACGGATGGTGCCCAGGTGACCCCTGGAACCGTCTATATTGCACCTGGAGGCGAACGACACATGGAACTCCAGGGCGGTGCCAATGGCCGGATCAAGCTGATCCCGGGCAATCCGGTCACCGGCCATCGTCCCTCGGTGGACGTGCTGTTCCGCTCGGTCTCCAAACTGGGCGCCGGTGCCGTCGGCGTCATCCTCACGGGGATGGGCAGCGACGGCGCACAGGGCCTGCTGGAAATGCGTCGGGCGGGTGCCCGCACGCTTGGCCAGACCAAGGAAACCTGCGTGGTGTGGGGCATGCCCCGCGCCGCCAAGGAAGCGGGTGCAGTGGAGAAGGAGGTCGGCCTGTCGGCGATGCCGGAGGCCATCCTGAAAGCTTGTCGAGAAACGGTTAAGGTTGGGAGCGCATAACAATGCCCGCTGCATCACAAATCAAGGTGATGGTCGTTGATGATCAGACCAGTATGCGGGCGATGATCCGTCGTGCGCTGCAGGACCTGGGGTTCAAGGACGTTCGCGACAAGGCCAGTGCGCCGGAAGCGCTTTCGTCGATCAAGAGCGACCGCGTCCACCTCGTCATCTCCGACTACAACATGCCCGAGATGGACGGGCTGCAGTTCCTGGAGGCGGTTCGCGCCGACCCGGTGATCGGCAAGACCGTGTTCATCATGCTCACCGGCTCGTCCGACCGTGAGGTCGTGCAGAAGGCGGCGGCGCTGGGTGTGAACAACTATGTCGTCAAACCTTTCGCGCCGGCGGCGCTGAAGGAAAAGATCGAACGCGTCTTCGGCGAGCTGACCTGATATGCGCAGAGTTTCCATCGTACAGGGCGAGAACGCGGTTATCGCGGAGCCCCATGTCATGATTTCGACCCTGCTCGGGAGCTGCGTGGCCGCATGCCTCTACGACCCGGTCGCCAAGGTCGGAGGGATGAATCACTTCCTGCTCGGCGAGCCGGGAGCGGACCACAAGGTCTCGAATTCTGACATGGCACGTTACGGCGTGCATGCGATGGAACTGCTGATCAACAGCATGATGGCCAAGGGCGCGCTGCGCCCGCGGCTGCAGGCCCACCTGTACGGTGGCGCCAATATCATCTCCGGCCTGGGGGGCATCGGCGCGTCGAACGCGGCCTTTGCCCGCCGGTTCATGGAGACCGAAGGCATCACGATCGCACATTGCGATCTCGGCGGCACGCTCGCCCGCAAGGTCGAGTTCCTGCCGCACGAGGGCAAGAGCCGCTGCACCAAGGTGGCGGAGCGTGTCCAGGAACGTCCGGTCGCCCCCCTGCCTGTTGCCGCCCCCGACGGAGAATTGGAGCTTTTCTGATGTCGTGCCTGCCCATGTCGGAACCGTCAAACCCGCAAGCCCTGCCCGGCTACGACCCCTTCGCGGGCGTGCTGCACAGCGTGATGGCCGGCGAAATCCGCGAAATCAGCAAGAAGCTGGAAGGCCTGGCCGAGGTGCTCGTCTGCGACGAGCATTTCGCCGCCAATTATCTCGAGCAGCTCCAGGCGTTCGACTATCTGATCCAGCACGCCGACGAGTGCGTGAACCTGCTGGAGCGGATCGCGGGCGGCGAGGATTCGCTCTCGGCGATCAGCCATGTCCGTCTCGGCGCCGTCCAGGATCGCCTGCGCAACGCGCTGAAGGGTCAGTAACATGGCCCGCGGGGGGGACGTTCGGCCGATCATCGTCAAGAAGGTCAAGAAGGTCGCGGGCGGCCATCACGGCGGCGCGTGGAAAGTGGCCTATGCCGACTTCGTGACGGCGATGATGGCATTCTTCATGCTGCTGTGGCTGCTCGCCAATCCGGACAAGGACCGGCTGAAGGGCCTCGCCAAATATTTCTCGCCCACCGTCGCCGATAGCGGCCCCTCCACGCCGGTGGTCAACTCCGCGCCCGGCGCCGGCGGCCCGACCCGCCGTTCCGAGGCGGATCCCAGCCAGGCCAAGGGACAGCCCACCTTCGAGGTCACCACCGCGGGCTCCGCGCGCGGCGGCACCGCCGACGTGCCGGCAACGATGCGCGTCATGGCCTCCGAACTGATGGTCGCGCTGGAAGCGACGCCGCAGTCGCAGGGCAAGAAGAATGTCGACGTTCAGCAGGACCGGCAGGGCCTGCGCATCACGCTGATGGACACCGATCAGCAGCCGATGTTCAAGTCGAACACGGCCGAGCTCAATCCCTATGCGCGCACGCTGCTCACCAAGCTGGCGAAGAAGATCGCCACGGTCGGCGCGCAGATCGCCATCGAGGGCCATACCGATGGCGCGGGCGGGCAGAGCGACGCCAACTGGCTGCTTTCCGGCCAGCGCGCCCTCGCCGCCCGCTCGGCCTTGGTCGCCGGCGGCGTGACGCCCGATCGCTTCGCCGAAGTCGTCGCGATGGGCGCGACGCAGCCCGTCTATCCCGACCAGCCGAACCGCGCCGAGAACCGCCGCATCAGCATCGTCCTCAAAGGCCAGACCTCGGCGCTGCCGAGCGACTCCAGCTTCAAGTTCTAAGGGCCGCCCGTGAAGAAATTGCTGTTCCTCATCGTCGCGCTGATCGCCGGCCTCGCCGCGGGCGGCGGCACCGCCTATGCGATGGTGAAGATGCTCGGCATCGGCGTCGCCAAGCAGGAAGCCAAGGCCGAAGAGAAGGAAGAGCCCGGCAAGTTCGTGCCCACCGGCAAGGTGCTGGTGCCGCTGGTCTTCCCCGACGGCCATCTGGCCGGCTATGCCTCGATGGAAGTGCAACTCGAAGTCGATGAGGCCAAGGCCGACTTCGTTGCGCAGCGCATGCCGCTGCTGCTCCACGCCATCAACATGCGGACCTATCGCACCCCGATGGCGGCGGGCCCCGACGGCATGTTGCCGAACCTGGAAGGTTTCCGGAAGCTGGTCGATAGCTCGGCGACCGAAGCCTTCGGTCCGAAGGTCGTGCGCAAGATCGCGGTGACCAACGCCAATCCCGCCTGATCGTCGTATACGACATTCGTACGACTACCGATGCGAAGCTGAACGTCCGTTCATCCTATAATATGCGTAGGGGCCGCGACGTTGCGGCCCAGCGGGGAGAAGGACGCCGTGGGCGCAGCCGAACATCAGTTTGACCACAACAGCAGCGATCCCGGCCCCTGGGCCGAGCGTGCCCCGCGCACGGTGACGACGCTGATGGTGGGCAAGCTGATCTGCACCGGCGCCGGCGAACAGCTGTGCCGGGTCCGCAACATCTCCGCCACCGGCATGATGCTGGAAAGCCCCTTCCCCTTGCGCGAAGGCGATCGGATCGTCGTCGAGCTTCGCGGCGGTCCGGTGCTGGAAGGCGAGATCAAGTGGATCAGCGCCGGGCGCGCCGGCGTGCAATTTCACGAAGCGATCGATGTGGAGGAGGTGCTCGCCTCCGCCAAGGGCAGCTCGCCGGCTGCGCGCCTACGCCGCGCCGTTCCCCGCGCGCCGCGTTTCGCGATCGCCAGCAATGCGCGGCTCGTCTGCAACGGCGTGTCGCACAGCGTGGCGATGGAGAATATCTCGCAGAGCGGCGCCCGGGTTCGCCTGTCGAACCAGCCCGATCTCGAGCGGGTAATGACGCTGGTCGTCCCCGGTCTGACTCCGCGCAGCTGCACCGTCCGCTGGGCCGAAGACGACTCCGCAGGCGTCGCCTTCATCGAGATGATCCCCTATGCCGAGCTCTCCGCCTGGCTGAACGAGGTGCAGCCGCCGCGCTGAGCGGCGACCGCCCCCTTGCCTCACGCCAGCGCGATCGACGCCCGCCGGCGCCGCAGCGCTCCGCCGACAGCGGCGACGCCCACGATCAGCAGCACCCAGGTCTGCCCCTCCGGCACCGCGCTGATCCCCAGCTGCTGCACCAGCGCATCGGCGATCGCGCGATGTACTTGGGTGGTCGGGTGGATCGCGTCGAAATAGAGCGAGTTGCTGCAATTCGCCGTCTGGGCCGGGCCGCCGCCGATGATCTGACATGGCGTCGTCGTGTTCAGCGTGCCCGGCAGGCCGAAGCTGGCCGGCGAGTCGAGCAAGTCGTGCTCCACCGCGTACAGGTCAAAGAAGTCGGCGGTGACACCGGACACGCTGTTCAGTCCATCCGCCACGCTCCGCAACCCGTTGCTGATCTGCCGCGAGCGCGCGCTGAGCTCGTCGAGGCGGTCGGGCACGCCGCCCGCAAGGGCGACGGACGCCGGCAACAGGCCGATGTCGGGCGAGCCGACGATCGCGAAATGTCGCGCACCCAGCTGATAAAGTGCGGTCACCGCATCGTCGAAATCCGAGAGCGCCGAAAGGAAACTGACGGGCCCGCCGGTGAGGATCGTGTCGCGCACGTCGTTGCCGCCGAAGGTGAGCAGCACCAGTGCATTGCTGTCGATCGGCGCCGCGACCCTGCTCTGGTACAATCCCACCTGGCCGAGGAAGCTCGGGCTGCGCTCGCCCCGCACATACTGCGCGGTCGCGCCGCCGACGGCCATGTTCAGGCCCCCGGCATAGACCGGGGTCGCGGCATGCCCCGTGATCGCGAGGCTCAGATAATCGGCGAAGTTGAATCCGTTGGAAAAGCGTCCGCCGAAATAGCCGTCGTCGGGGCTCGCCACCGCGCCGCTCGTCGCGAGATAGGCGTTGCCGGAGTCGACCAGACTGTCGCCGAAAACGTAGAGGCCAGAATAGCTCGGCCCCGCATGCGCCGCCACGGGCGCCAGACACAGGGAGACAAACGCAAAAATTCGCGTGAAAGCCTTCATGACGGATCCCCTCTTGTTAACCACCCTTTAACCCGCCGACGCGGTTTATCCAAGGTGTTCATTTGGAGAACAGGCAGGATCTCAGTCGGATAAACAGCCTATACTGCGCCGCAGCAAATAGAGGCGACAAGCAGGAAGGATGCTCGCGGACGCGAAGCTCAGACCTGGATGTCGAGCTTCGCCAGTTCGACACGCACCCGCACGTCGATGTCGCGCATCAACGCAGCCAGTTCGGGCTCGGCCGGAGTCGGGACTGTTTCCGACCACTGCACGATCTCGCGCAACCGCGCGACGTTCGGCGTCCCCGCCACCAGCTCCTTGTGCAGTCGGTCAAGTGCATCGATTCCGCGCTCTACGTCACGCGCCTGCTTGCGGCGGCGTTCGGCGACCGGATTGTTGGCGGCGATCGCCACCAGCATCTGCACGCTGGTGGCCGGCACCGTGCCCGGCACGGGCTGCGGATGCGGCGCCGCGGCGACCTGTTCTTCCAAGCGGCTCGCCAGACTGGGCACAGACTTGGGCAACGCCGCCAGCAGGTTGCGCGCCATCATCGGTGAGAGGCTGTCGATACGCACGAAATCAGGTCCTCGCGAGCCGTCTTGGCTCTCCTCTTCCTATAAGACGAGTAGCGTTAATTTTCCACTTGGCCCGAGAGGTTTATGTATCGTCTCTCCGCATCGTTCCTGGCGCTCGCGCTGGCCTGTTTCGGCGCGCCCCAGGCGATGGCCCAGACCCGGATCAAGGACATCGTCGACGTCGAAAATGTCCGCGAAAACCAGCTGGTTGGCTATGGCCTCGTGGTCGGCCTCGCCGGCACCGGCGATCGTATCCGCAATGCCCCCTTCACCGAGGAATCGATGCAGTCGATGCTCGAGCGGATGGGCGTTAACATTCGCGGCACGCAGATGCGCACGCAGAATGTCGCCGCGGTCTCGATCACCGCGACCATGCCGCCCTTCTCGCGCAACGGTTCTCGGATCGACGTGCAGGTTTCCGCACTCGGCGACGCCACAAGCCTGCAGGGCGGCACGCTGATCGCCTCGTCGCTGCGCGCGCTCGACGGCGAGATCTATGCCGTGGCCCAGGGTCCGGTCGCCGTCTCCGGCTTCAAGGCGCAGGGTGCAGCCGCAAATGTCAGCCGCGGCGTCACCACCTCGGCGCGGATCGCCGGCGGCGCTATCGTCGAGCGCGAGGTGCCTTATCAGCTCCGCTCGGCGAACAGCCTCAAGCTCGCGCTCAAGAACCCGGATTTCTCGACCGCCGACCGTATCGCCCGCGCGATCAACGGCCGTTATCCCGGTGCCGCGCAGATGCTCGATCCCGCGACGGTCGAGCTGCGCCCAAGCAGCCAGTTCGCCGGGTCGGTGATCGATCTGGTCACCCAGGTGGGCGACCTCGAAGTGAAGGTCGATCAGCCAGCCAAGGTGGTGATCAACGAAGCCTCGGGCACCGTGGTGATGAACAGCGACGTGCGGATCACGCCGGTCGCGATCGCGCAGGGCGGCCTGACCATCTCGGTCACCGAAACGCCGCAGGTCTCGCAGCCTGGCCCCTTCTCGCAGGGGCAGACCACCGTGGTGCCGCGCACCCAGGTGCAGGTGAACGACGGCAACGGCGCCAGCCTGGCCGTAATCAACGGCTCGTCGCTCAAGGCGCTGGTCAGCGGGCTCAACACCCTCGGCGTCTCGCCGCGCGACCTGATCACCATCCTCCAGGCGATCAAGACGGCCGGCGCGCTCCAGGCCGAAATCGAGGTGCAGTGATGAACGACACGTCTCCCCTGCCCCAGGCAGCCCTTGCCGGGGCGACCACCCCGGCCAAGCCGATGCCCAAGGTGGACGCGAAGAACGCCAAGACCGCGCAGGAATTCGAAAGCGTGTTTCTGGGTCAGATGACTCAGCTCATGATGCAAAGTGTTCAACAAGACGAACAGTTTAGCGGTGGAAACGGCGAAGAGATCTTCCGCGGCGTACTTGCCGAGAAGCTCGGCGCCGCCATGGCGCGCCGCGGCGGAATCGGTCTCGCACCTGCCGTCCTCGACCAGATCCTCAAGCTTCAGCAAGGACAGAAATGATCACGCAGCTCGTCGATGCGATGCTCTCCCTCACCGCTTTGATGGAGGAAGAGAGCGAACGTTTGGCTCGCACGCCCTATATCCGCGAACTCGGCGAGATCGCCGATGCCAAGTTGCGGCTCGCCGGCCGCATCGAAGCGGAAGTCGCGCGGCTGAAGCGCGAGAATCCGGAAGATTGGCTGGAGACGCTGGAGCCGGAAGCGCGCGAGAAACTGTCCGAAGCAAGCCGCGCGCTGCGGGACGCTTCGGTGGTCAACTCGCGGATACTTTCCCGCCAGATCGAATTGTCTGCAGAGATGATGGCAGCCATTGCCTCGGAGGCCCAGCGTCTTACCGGCAGCCGCAGCACGACCTACAGCGCGTGCGGCGGACTGTACGGCATGGATGCACCTGCACCCATCTCCGTAAATGCACGTTTGTGAAGGTATTTTTGATTCGCGCTGTTCCTCGGCCTCTTCGCTGCGCCGCGGAATATTTCTGAGCCGTTGCAGCCGAGCAAAGCACTGAAACACCTCAGCATACCGACTTATGCTGTTGATATTTCACGATTTATAAATCGTGTATTTGATCTTAACTATAATCTGGCAAAATCTGCGCGTTCGTTTATAAAGAAAAGGACAGCGCGTATGGGAAGAAGAGTGTTTCCTGCCTGAACTCATCGGGCAGCTCCCAGCCGCTGTGTAAGCGTTAGGGAGGTGTGGATGAACAAGCTCAAGACTCTTATGATCGCGGCTGCGACGGCGGCTGGCGCACTCACCATGGCAGGCACCGCGCAGGCGACGACGGTCGTTTGCGTCGACTCCGCTGCAGCGGTTTGCAGCTTCGACGGCTTCGGCGGCGGCTGGAACAACGTCAAGGTCGCCAAGAAGACGACCGCGACGCAGTCCTTCGCGCTCTCGCTGAACGCACCGGGTGTTCTGCACGTCAGCATCTCGTCCTACTATCTGGACCTGGTGAGCCTGTCGTTCGGCGGCGTGACGCTGACCGGCATCAACAAGGGCGACGTCTATTCGTTCGCGGTGACCCCGTCGAACACGCCGCAGCTCCTGACGGTCGTGATGAAGAACACCAAGACCAAGGACTATGGGTACAGCTCGCAGATCGATTTCGCACCGGTTCCCGAACCGGCCGCGTGGGGCCTGATGATTGCGGGCTTCGGCATGGCGGGTGGCGCGATCCGTCGCCGTCGCACCGCGCGCGTCGCGATCGCCTGATCGAACGCATCGCCGTGAAAACGGAAAGGGCCGCGAGCACCCGCTCGCGGCCCTTTTTGTTGCCCGTCAGGCGGAGCGTTCGGCGTCAGCCGCCGCCCTTGCCCAGCGCGGTCTTCAGCAGCACCATCTGCTTGCGATAGATATTGGTCATCGCGCTGAAATCGGCCTGAACCTTGCCCATCTTGAGCAGCTGGTCTTCTAGCGTGACGTTGTTGCCGTCCGGCTTGGTCTCGGTCACGTCCTTGTCGAACACGATGCCGCTGCCCACCGGCTGCACCGCGCCGAGGTTCTTCATCGTGCCGGTCAGCTCGACACGGGGCTTGGCGATACTGATCCCGCCGGCGCCCTGCAGCAGATCGCCGAAATTGGGCTCGGACACGTCGCGCGACTTGTAGCCGGGCGTTTCGCTGTTCGCGAGGTTCTGCGCGATCACCTGCTGGCGCTGCGACAGATTCTGCATCCGCATCTGGATTGCGGAGAAGATGGTCGGCATCTCGGACATGGTTCAGAATCCCAAAAGGCTGGTGGCGGTGCTCGGGCCGGACTGCAGCCTCGAGAGCGCCGCCTGGTAGTTCTTCAGCTGGGCCTGTTCGATCGCGGTCGAACCGCCTTTCTTGCCGCCGCTCGACTTGCTGCCGTCGACGAACTGCGCCTTGCTGTCATCCCAATATAGAGAGCGATAGGCGGTCTGGGTCATCGAGATCGCATCTTTGATCTTGCCGAGCGCGGCCTTGGCATTGTCGACCGAAGCGAGGCTGAACGCTTCCGAGAGTTCGAGCCCGTAGGCGCCGCCCGGCTTGACCTTTGGCGCGGTGCCCAACGTCGCAGCCGCGTTGGCGATGCGCTGCGGCTCGATCCCCAGCTTCGAGAGCGCGTCCGCGTCCGCGCTGCCGGAGAGCAGTTCCATCTCGTGGCCCTGCTTCATCGTGATCCGCAGATACTGGACGCCGTCCACCGTCGTGGCGGTCACCGTTCCCTTGGACGCACCGATCATGCCCTGCATGCGATCCGCGATGGTCTTCAGCGTGTCGCCCTTCTCGATCGTCACACGACGGACGGCGAGATCATCCGCCTTGATCGAGAAATAGTCGCCCTCGCGTAGCGTCGTCTGGGTCGTGACCTTGTCGGACACCGTGGGGTTGAGCACGCCGCGGGCGAAACCCAGCGCCGAAAGCGCGGTGCTGCCGCCGACATCCGCCGATACCCGCACCGGCTCGGTGCGCGTCAGCGACTGGCCGAATTGGGTCGTGGTCCCGACAGCGCCGGTCGTGGCGTCGATCTGGGTGACGAACCCATCGACGGGCCCCCGCCGCGGGGCGCCGAGGTCGCCCGTCGTGCGGCCGCCCGCATAGATCTTGCCGTCCAGGAAGGCGACACTGTCGATCTGGTCGTCCTCGCCCGTACCGACATAGGTGGTGGTCGCGCTGGAGAGCGCCGAATCGATCCGCGTAACGAAGCCGTCGCGACCGCCACTCAGCGCGTTGGCCTGGGTGCCGGCGATCGCGCTGGCGGTGGCACCGCCCACCGCGATGCTGCCGTCCGCGCCCACCGCGAGCGCGCGGGCATCGGCGGTACCGAGGCTGATGCTGCCCAGCGTGGTCGACAGCGAATCCGACTGCAGCTTCATCACGCTCGCCTCGCCGTTGCTGGACACGAGTGCGAGAAGATTGCCGTCCTTGTCGGTCGCCAGGCTGGTGACCGTGTCGCTGCCGCCCGTATTGATCGTGCGCCGCTCGGCGATCTTGCCCTGCGCGTTGATCCGCACCACCATCGCATCGCCGCCATCCTGGTTAGCGGTGCGACCGGCGACGAACACGGATCCGTCGGCGCCGACGGTAACGGCGCGGGCACTGTCGCTGCCGCTGGACACGACGAGGGTGGAAAACTGCTCGTCGCCATTGGCCGCATATTTCGCGACCGCCATGTCGCCATCGGCGGTGATGCCGTTGAAGCTGCCGGTCACCGTACCGGCAACGACGACGCTACCATCCTGGCCGAGCGATACCGAGGCACCGGTCGCGGTGCCGGAGGCGCCCAGATTGCGCTGCCAGACGACCTTGCCGGAACTGTCCATCTTGGTGAGGAACAGATTGTCGTCGCCGGTGGAGAGGTTGGCGCCTAGGTCGCCCTTCGTGGTGCCGACTACATAGGTGAAGCCCTGCGCGTCCGTAACGCTCGCGGCCGCCGTGGTGCTGGCATAGGCGTCGCTGGTCTTGCTGGTCTCGAGCTTGAGCTTGCCATCGGCGTCCTCGACCGCCTTGGTGACGTTCGTGGTCTTCCCCGCGGCCACGTTCTGCTCGGTGCCCTGACGATCCACCGCTTGGATCGTCCCCATGTTCACCTTAGTATTGTCACCTGCCGGATCGTTCAGGCGGAACACCTGGGTCGCGGTGGGCGAATCCAGCGGAGTCTGGCCGGTCGTGACGACCAGCGAATCCTTGGCGCCGATCTGATCCAGGCTGACCTGTTCGATGCCGTCCGGGGTAGTGAGGTTGAGGCGCCACATCCCGTCCTCGAGCTCGGGCTCGAAGCGGGCATTCCACTTGCTTACCGGCTCGCCCTTGCTGTCGGTCAGCACGCTGCCGTCGCTCGTGTACATCGGGATCGAACTGATCTGCGCGTTGAGCGCCTGCGCCACCGAGTTGATCGTCGGCGGCTGGGGCCCGGTCGACAGATCGACGGTGAAGCTCTGCGACTGGGTGCCGCGCTTGATGTTCACGACGAACTGTTCGTTGCCGGTAAGGCCGGGCAGCGGATCCGACGCCTTCTTCACCAATGGCTTGCCGTTGGTTTCATACAGGTTCGTCGAAGCCAGCTCGCTGGTCTTGACGTTCGTGCTGGCCTTGCCGAAAGCGAGGTTCACCTTATCCGATGGCGACGAAACCAGATAGTTCTGCAGGTCCGACAGGCCCTTGGAGAACGCCTTCTGATACTGCGCGCGCTGCGCGTCCGACGTGGTCTTGTCGGCTGCAGCCTCGGCGAGCACGCGCAGCTTGTCCAGCGCCTTGAACGCGGTGAAGGTAGTCTTCACGTCGTCGGGGAGTAGATTGCCGCTGCTGTCGCTGGTCGCCGGCTGGACCAGGGTGCGGGATGCCAGGATCGAGGTAAGCTGGGACGAGGTGGCGTTGCCGTCCTTGTCCTTCCAGGGCGGGGCGGTGACGGCGGTGGTAAACTGCGCCTTGGCGGTCTTCACCGCCTTGCTCTCGAAGGTCGGGGCAGCGCTTGCGGCAGCGGCGGCGGCGGCGAACGCGTCCTGACCGGTGAGCAAACTCAGCCCGATAAGATTTGCGGATAAATTAACCATGATCCGATCCGTCCCTTCCCCATTTGAATCTATAATAGAGGAGAGCGCGGCCTTGCGGGTGCGCGCAGACCATTTTCTGCAGGGATGAGCATGGCTTCTGTCGCCACGGTGGGTGAACCGCCCGAACTGAAGAAATTCTCGGGGCCGCAACGCGCGGCTGCGCTGATGCTCGCGCTCGGCAAGGAACATGGCGCGCCGATCTGGGACCAGCTCTCCACCGACGAAATCAAGGAGCTTTCCTCGACGATCGCCAGCCTGGGCCGCATCCCCAGCGCCGTCGTCGAATATCTGCTCGTCCAGTTCACCGGCGAAGTGGCGAGCATGGCCTCGCTCCACGGCAGCTACGAGACGACCGAACGCCTGCTCGGCGGCATCCTGCCGGACGAGAAGGTGAAGGAGATCATGGAGGATATCCGTGGTCCCTCGGGCCGGACGATGTGGGACAAGCTGTCCAACGTCTCCGAGACCGTGCTGGCCGGCGCGCTCAAGCAGGAATATCCGCAGACCGTCGCGGTCATCCTCTCCAAGCTCCGCCCGGACCATGCCGCGCGCGTGCTCGCCGAGCTGCCGCGCGACTTCGCGGTGGACGTGATCATGCGCATGCTGCGGATGGACACGGTGCAGAAGGAAGTCATCAACCAAGTCGAGCAGACGCTCAAGACCGAGTTCATGACGAACCTCTCCCGCTCGCAGAAGCGCGATCCGCACGAGAGCATGGCCGAGCTGTTCAACTCGCTCGACCGCTCGACCGAGGAAGCGATGCTCACCGCGCTCGACGCCAAGGCGCCGGAAAGCGCCGAGCGGATCCGCGCCCTGATGTTCACCTTCGAGGATCTCGCCAACCTGCTGCCGCCGGCGATTGCGTCGATCGTACGCAACGCCGACAAGCGCGAGATGGCGCTGGCGCTGAAGGGTGCCCCGGAGCAGCTGAAGTCGATGTTCTTCAACGCGATGACCGAGCGCGCCGCCAAGCTGATGCGCGAGGACATGGCGGGCATGGGCCCGGTGCGTGCCCGCGATTGCGAAGAGGCCCAGTCGAGCCTCGTCCGCCTGGCCAAGGACCTCGCCGATCGCGGCGAGATCCTGCTGGTCGATCCCAAGTCCGACGACGCGATGATTATCTGAGGAGCATGGCAGCATGAGCATCCATGTCGAACGTTTCGCCTTCGACCGCGTCTTTTCGGCGCCGATCCCGGACAAGAAACTGGTCAACGAAGACGCGCTGATCGAGCTGGCGGCGCTGCGTGCCGAACTCGCGCTGCTCAAGGCCGATCAGCAGGCGGTGATCGATCGCGCGCGGGCCGAGGGCTTCGAGGCCGGACTCGCCCAGGCGCGGGCAGAGCGCGAAGTGGCGCTGCTCAGCGCGGTCGACGCGCTGCACGCCGGCATCGAGGTGATCGACGCCCAATTCACCGAAATCACCGAGCGGGTGACCAGCGAGGCGACCGAAGTCGCGCTCGCCGCCGCCGACCATATTGCGGCGCGCGCGATCGAACGCGCCCCGGGCGATGCGATCGACGCAGCGATCGGCCGCGTGCTCGGCCAGGTGGCGCGCGGCACCGAATTGCAGGTGCGCGTCCACCCCGATCTGGTCGACGACATCGAGGCAAAGATCGCAGACCGTCAGTCCAAGGATCGCCGCAAGCTGAGCCTCACCGTTGCGCCGGACGCGACGCTGGCGATGGGCGACGCGCTGATCAACTGGGACGAAGGGGGCCTCGCACTCAACGCCCAGCAGCGCCGAGAGGCGATCACTGCCGAGCTGGAAAGCCTGCTGCTCCACTGAGCGCCACTGACGGAACGGCAAAACGGGCGGACAGTTGAGCTCCTTCGAACCTTCGAAGGAAACCAGCCATGCCGCAGCCCGTCCGTTTCTCGCCGTCCGTCGAACAGCCCCAGCCCGACGAGGCGGAGACCGTCGCCGGGCTGAAGGGACAGTTCGAGAAGATCCTCGACACCACCTCCGAAGATTATCAGCACGCCGTCCGCTCGGTACACGCCAAGGGCCACGGCCTCGCGCGCGGCACCTTCACGATTGCGGACAATCTGCCGCCCGAACTCGCCCAGGGCCTGTTCGCGACGCCGGGCAGCCATGAAGCGATCCTGCGCTTCTCGACCAATGCCGGCGACATCCTCGACGATTCGATCCGCCTGCCCCGCGGCGTCGCGCTCAAGGTGCTTGGGGTCGAGGGCGAGCGCCTGCCGGGCAGCGAGGGCGACAGCACGCAGGACTTCGTGATGGTCAACGCCCCCGCCTTCGCCGCGCCCGACGCGAAGAAATTCCTCGGCAATCTTAAGCTGCTCGCCGGCACCACCGACAAGGCGGAAGGTGCGAAGAAGCTGCTCTCCGCCGTGCTGCGCAGCTTCGAAGCCGCGATCGAGGCGGTCGGCGGCAAGTCGGCGCTGCTCAGCAGCCTCGGCGGGGCCAAGCCGGTCCACCCGCTCGGCGCCACCTATTACAGCCAGACGCCCTATCGCTATGGCGACCACATCGCCAAGTTCCAGCTGGTGCCGGTCTCAGGCATCCAGGACTTTGCCGACGCGACGATCAACGCCACCGGCCGCCCGGATGCGATCCGCGAGGCGGTGAACGAATTGCTCGCCGAGCAGGGCGGCACCTGGGAGCTGCGCGTGCAGCTGTGCACCGATCTCGAGAAGATGCCGGTCGAGGATGCCTCGGTCGCATGGGACGAGGAAGAGAGCCCCTATCGCACCGTCGCGACGCTGCAGGTGGCGCCGCAGGCGGGCTGGGTCTACGGCGAAAGCGACCGGATCGAGGATCGGCTGTCCTTCGCGCCGTGGCACGGCCTTGCCGCGCACCAGCCGCTTGGCGGGGTGAACCGCGCGCGCAAGGAGCCCTACAAATTCTCGGCGGAGTATCGCGGCCGGTTCAACGGCTGCCCGATGCACGAGCCGCGCACGCTGGACGAGCTGAACGTCAAGGCCTGATCGGGAAGGGCCGCTCTGGCGACGGCCCCTCCCCCAGCGCGATCAGCTCTGGTGCGGATCGCGCGGACGTTCCGGCCGAGCGGGATGCTGCGGCTGCGGGTGTGACCGCGCCTGTTGCGCCCGTGCCGCAGCCTGTGCCCGCTGCTGCTGCGCCATCTGTACCCGCGCCTGCGCCTGCCGCTGCTCGGCCTGAGCACGCCCGGCCTGTTGCTGCCGGGCCTGCTGTTGCGCCTGCTGACGCTGCGCCGCCTGCTGCTGGGTGCGCTGTTGCGCCTGCTGACGCTGCAGCTGCTGGGCCTGCTGGACCTGACGCTGGCGCTGCGCTGCGGCCGCCCGTGCCAACTGCTGCGCATGTTGTTGATCGCGACGCTGCGCCGCCGCTTGCTGCATCCGCTGCTGCGCCGCGGCCTGCTGCTGCCTGCGCTGCTGGGCGGCTTGTTGCAGGCGCTGCGCCGCCGCCTGTTGCTGCCTGCGCTGCTCGGCCGCCTGTTGCGCGCGCTGCTGAACGGCCCGCTGCTGCGCTTGCCGCTGGGCAACCTGCTGCTGCGCCTCACGCTGACGAGCCTGTTGTTCGGCGAGCTGGCGCTGCTGTGCCTGGAGGTTCGCGCGCTGCTGCGACTGCTGCTGTAAGGCGAGCCGCTGCTGCGCCTGTGCCTGGCGCTGGCGCTGCGCCGCCTGCTGCTGGGCGATCTGCTGGACGCGGATCTGCTGCTGGCGCTGTGCCTCAGCTTGACGTTCGCCGCCGAACCAGTTGGGGATCCATCCGCGCTGCTGCTGCGGCGGCGGCACATAAGCGACAGGCTGCGGTGCCGGGGTGCGGAAGCCCTGGTTCTGCCACGCGGCGAAGCGCTGGGCGGCGACCGCACGGCGTTGACGTTCCTGCTGCCAGACCGCCTGTTCCTGTGCGGCATGGGCCTGGCGATAGGCCTGCCATTCGGCCTGGCGCGCCTGCGCCTCAGCCCACTGGGCATTGGCGGCGGCGATCTCCGCGCGCCGCGCCGCCCAGTTGGCCGCAACCACGCCGCGATGCTCGCGCTGTGCCGAGAGCTGGTAGAGATATTCCGCGCGGTCATAATAACGCGAGGCGATGTCGGCGCGGCCAACATAGGCATTCGCCGGCAGCAGGTCGCCGCCCGCGTCATACACCGCAACCAGATCGTCGCCCGAATAGGCGTAGCTATAGTCGGGATCGCGGACGAGATAGGGCTGATCCGCTCCGGCCTGATAGTAATAATAGCGATAGCCGCCATCGACCGGCTCGGCATAGCGGCGGTCGCCGACGCTGGTCTGCCATACCCAGGGCGAGACCCGGCCGTCGTCATAGGCATAATCGGGCGGCGCATCGCCGATCGCGTCGGCAACCCCCTGCGCGCGATCGAGATAGGCATAGGCGTCGCTGCGCCGCGCGACCTGCGCCACGCGCACCCGCCGCGTCGCGGGCAGCGCCTCTGCCGCCGGCGCGGTCGCGAGCGAAGTAGCGGCACCAGCCTGCAGCGGCACCGCCGCAGGCAGCGCCGGCAGCGCATCGGCCATGTTGGCCGTCGACGCGTTGCTATCTGCTTGCTGTACCGGCGTTCCCGGGCTGCACGCGGCCATCGCCATGGCCAGCATGCTGGCCGAGAGCATGGCGGGGCGTTTCCACAGATCGGACATGACAGCTCCTCACTTCCCGCCCCCTTGCTGCAGCTTCTGCCAGTTTCAGGCTGAACCTGCGCTGGAGCGGCCGTTCATCGGCCGTCAAACGCCCATTCATGGTTTCGGATGCGCAAGTGCCGGGCGCAGATCAGCCCGAAACGAGACGCCGCATCTGTTCGCCCACGGTGCGCACCGCGAGCCCGCTGGCCAGCACCATGTCGAGCAGCGCCTCGTGCTGCGCCGCGGTCACCGCCCCATCGCTCTCCGGGCCTGCGCCGACCTGGTGAAACACCAGGATCGCCCAGCGCCGCTCGTGCCGCGCCAGCTGGAGATAGTTGAACACGTCGAGCGGCTGCGCGTCATAGCCGACCGCCAGCGCCTGCAGCCGATAGGGATGCCGCCGCACCCAGCTCGCCGGGTTGGGCGGGCCCTCGCTGTTGCGCGCGCTCTCGATCCGCAACCGCTTGAGCAACGCCTCGTACCGCGCCCGCTCGACATTGGCGCTGCCGGGGCCGAGGTCGGTAACGTCGCAAGGATAGGCGAAGTCGCGCGGCCGCGCGGGTCCGACGACCTTGTCCAGCCACGCCTCCAGCGGCCGGAACTCCTTGTCGGCAAAGGCTTGCGGGCTCAGCGGACCGATATTGCACGGATGGTGCATGGTGTGCGCGCCCAGCTCATGGCCACGTGCCGGCAGCTTTTCCCAGTCGCCAACCCGGCCGACGATATTGTCCCAGGTGACGTAGAAGGTGCCGTGCAGGCCCCGCCGCTCCAGCGCCGGCGCCGCCACGTCAAGATGCGAGGGCAGCCCGTCGTCATAGGTCAGGCTCACGGCTCCGCCTTCGCCCTCCGCCGCCTGCGCGCACGGCGCGCCCAGCACGAGCGTTGCCAGCCCCGCCGCGAAGTGCCGCCTGTTCACCTGCATGTCGCCTCCATCCGTTGGCGATGCCCTTGGCCGCAGCCGCGTGCGCGCGCAACCATGCTTCCGTAGCTTCGCGTAAGTCGAACGACTGCTAGGCAAAAAATTCCCACCCGGCAGAAACTGCCGTTCCGCCCGCCTCCTATAAGTCCATTAACAAGGGGCACTCCGCGCCCCGTAGCTACTGCATGGGGCGGCTTTGGAAGCGATCAAGAATCTGGTGGCGCAACTCGGCACCAAGCGGCTCGCGATGATGGGGGGCGTGGCTTTCGCCCTGCTCGCGGCGCTGACTTTCGTGGCGATGAGCAGCTCCAAGTCGAACATGGGCTATCTCTACACCGACCTCGATCCCGCCGCGGCATCGACGATCACCGAGAAGCTCAAGGCGCAGAACGTCCCCTACACGCTCTCCGCCGACGGCACCGCGATCATGGCGCCCGAGGAAAAGCTCGCCGAACTGCGCATGAGCATGGCCAGCGAGAAGCTGGGCGGCAAGATCGGCTATGAAGTGCTCGACGAGGAGCAGCCCTTCGGCGTCTCCGCCAGCCGCGCCAAGATGAACGAGACGCGCGCCATCGAGGGCGAGCTCTCCAAGTCGATCCAGACAATCCAGAGCGTCACCGCCGCGCGCGTCCATATCGTGATGCCCGAGCGCGCCATGTTCGCGAACGAGAGCCGCAAGGCGACCGCTGCGGTCACCATCAAGACCAAGGGTCATATCGGCTCGGAGCAGGTCGCGGCGATCCGCTACCTCGTCTCCTCCTCGGTCCCCGAGCTTTCGCCCGACGCCGTCTCGGTCGTCGACCAGACCGGCGCGCTGCTCGCCCGCGCGGGCGATCCGGACACCGCCGCTGCCGGCGATGCCGACGAGCGCCAGCAGACCGTCGAAGGCAAGCTGCGCGACGAGATCGAGGCGCTGCTCCAGCCGATCGTCGGCGAGGGCAAGGTCCGCGCAGAAGTCTCCGCCCAGATCGACCGCGATCAGACCCGCGAGGAATCGAACGTCTTCGATCCCGACAAGCAGGTCGTCGCCCGTCAGGTGAGCGTCGAGACCGGGGACCAGAACAAGGAAAGCGACGCCGGCCCGCAGACCGCGTCGGTCGCCAACCAGATGCCCGATGCCAAGGCCAATCCGGGTGCCCCGGGCAGCTCGCGCCAGTCGGCCAGCAACCAGACCTCGGAAGACACCACCTATTCGAACAGCTCGACCAAGACGGTCACGCTGCGCTCGCCGGGCAAGGTTACCCGCCTCACCGTCGCGGTGATGGTCGATGGCGGCCCGAAGGGCTTGCCGGCCGACCAGATCCAGCGCCTGCAGCGCCTGGTGGAAAATGCCGTCGGCATCGATACCCAGCGCGGCGACAGCGTCGTCGTCGAGAGCATGCCCTTCTCGGCGGTGCCGGTCGACGAAGGCAAGGAGAGCCTCTTCTCCAAGCTGCCGATGGATCGGATCTGGACCTTCCTGCAGCTCGCCCTGATCGCTGGTGTCGGCCTGCTCGCCCTGCGCATGCTCAAGCCCAAGCCCGAGCCGCTGCCGATCGAGCCCGAGATGAACATGCTCGAGGCGCAGCAGCAGTCCGAAGAAATGCGGGCGCTGACCGCCCTCGCCGCGGACGGCGATCCCGACGCGCTCGAGAAGCTCGAGCAGATGCAGGTCAGCGAGACCGCGCTGCTCGATCAGGAAATCGCCCTCGCCCAGGTGGACGGGAGGATCAAGCTCTCCGCCCTCAAGCGGATCGGGTCGGCCATCGCGGCCAGCCCGCCCGAGGCCGCCTCGGTGATCCGCCAGTGGATGAACGCATAGGATTTTAGCAGATGACGATCGATCCCCACGACATCATCCCGTCGGACGGCAGCGAGCCCCAGCCCGCCCCCGCGCCCGATTTCCAGGATTTCGAACTGCCGGGCAGCATGCCCGAGGCCAATGGCGGCAGCGCCGGCCTCGAAGCCGTGCACGACGTGCCGGTCAAGGTGCAGGCAGTGCTCGGCCGCGCGCGGATGCCGATCGGCGATCTGCTCGCGCTCAGCTCGGGCACGGTGCTCGAACTGGATCGCCGCGTCGGCGAACCGGTCGACATCTTCGTGAATGATCGGCTGATCGCGCGCGGCGAAGTCGTCCTGATCGATAACGCGCTGGGCGTGACGCTCACCGAAATCGTGCGGCCCGATCGCTGATGGCCAGCCCGATCCGCATGCTCCTGATCGGCGCGCCTGGCAGCGAGTTCCGACTCGCCGCCGAGCTCGCCCGCAGCGCCGGCGCCGAAGTGGCGATGGCCGACACGCCCCAGGACGGGCTGGTCGAGCTGCGCCAGGGCGGTGCCGATCTGGTGATGATCGACGTCGAGGCGGACATCACCGCCTTCATGGCGAGCATCCGCGCCGAGCGCTTTACCATCGCCGTGCTGGCCTGCGGCATCGACGCGCCCGCCGAACGCGCGGTGGCGGCGATCCGCGCGGGTGCGCGCGATTACGTTCCCCTTCCCCCGCAGCGCGAGCTGATCGCCGCCGCCATCGCCTCGGTGGTCGAGCGCAAGGCGCCGGCCTGGATCGGCGGCCACCCCGCTCTCGCCCGCGCGCTCTCGCTGGCAGCCGGTGTGGCACCCAGCGCCGCCCCGGTGCTGATCACCGGCGAGAAGGGCAGTGGCAAGGAAATGATGGCGCGTGCGGTGCATGATGCCTCGGGCCGACCGCAGCCGATGCTGGTCGCCGAATGCTCCGGCGTCGCGCCCGACGTGCTCGAATCCGAATTGTTCGGCCACGAGGCCGGCGCCTTCCCCGGCGCGGTTGCGCGCCGTATCGGTCGGCTGGAGAAGGCCGGGCACGGCACCGTGCTGCTCCGCGAAGTCGGCATGCTCTCGCCCGCGCTGCAGGCCAAGCTGCACGATGTGCTGCAGAAGCAGCAGTTCCGCCGCCTGGCGGGCCACGAAAGCATTCCCTTCCACGGTCGGCTGATCGCGACCTCGAGCCTCAACCTCGATGCGCTGGTCGAAAGCGGCACCTTCCGCGCCGATCTGCTGGTGCGGCTGGGACTGGTACGCGTCGAGGTGCCGCCGCTGCGCGCCCGTGGCGAGGACATCATCGCCCTCGCCCGCTATTTCGCCAAGCGCCACGCCGAAGTCGACGGCCTGCCGCCGCGCGCGTTCACCGACGAGGCGCTGGCGCTGCTCCAGCGCTATGTCTGGCCGGGCAACATCCGCGAGCTGGACGAGACGGTGCACCGCGCCATCCTGCTCGGCCGCGGCGCCGCGATCGTGCCGGGCGACCTGGTGCGCGCCGACGGCACGCCGCTCGCCGAGCTCAACACAGAGACCAATCCCTTGGACATCAACAGCCTGGTCGGCCGCACGGTGGAAGAGGTGGAGCGCGAGCTGATCCTGCAGACGCTCGAGCGCTGCCACGGCAACCGCACCTCGGCGTCGAACATCCTCGGCATCTCGGTCCGCACGATGCGCAACAAGCTGCGCAGCTTCATCGACGCCGGCATCGCCGTCTCGCCCGCGCCCTGACCTCCAGTTTCCGGTAGCAGCCCATGCCTCCCGCCGTCCTGAAATTCCTCGATCGCATCGGCGCCAATCGCGACATGGCGCTTGCCGGCGGCGTGATCGCGATCATCGCGATGCTGATCCTGCCGATGCCCGGCTGGATGCTCGACATGGGCCTCGCCCTGTCGATCACCGTCTCGGTGATGATCCTGATGACGGCTTTGTTCATCGAGAAGCCGCTGGAGCTCAGCGCCTTCCCGACGATCCTGCTGATCGCGACGATGCTGCGGCTGGGCCTCAACCTGGCCTCGACCCGCCTGATCCTCGGCCATGGCCATGAGGGCCCCGATGCCGCCGGCGGCGTGATCGGCGCCTTCGGCGAGTTCCTGATGGGCGGCGAGACCATCATCGGCCTCACCATCTTCATGATCCTGGTGGTGATCAACTTCGTCGTCATCACCAAGGGCGCAGGCCGTATCGCCGAAGTCGCCGCGCGCTTCAGCCTCGACTCGATGCCCGGCAAGCAGATGGCGATCGACGCCGATCTCTCGGCCGGCATGATCAACGAGGAGCAGGCCAAGGCCCGCCGCGCCGAAGTGGAGGCCGAAAGCGGCTTCTACGGCGCGATGGACGGTGCCTCCAAGTTCGTGAAGGGCGATGCCGTCGCCGGCCTGCTGATCACCGCGATCAACATCGTCGTGGGTCTCGGCATCGGCGTGATCGAGCATGGCGTGCCGATCGGCGAGGCGTTCCGCACCTATACCGTGCTCACCGCGGGCGACGGTCTGGTCAGCCAGATTCCGGCGCTGATCGTGTCGACCGCGGCGGGCCTGCTCGTCTCGAAGGGCGGCGTTGCCGGCAAGACCGGCGCCGCGCTGGGCGACCAGCTCGGCCGCTACCCCAAGGCGTTCGGCATGGTCTCGTTCCTGATGGGCGCGCTGGCGCTGATGCCGGGCCTGCCCTTCATCCCGTTCGCCGCCTTCTCGGCGCTGTCGGGCTGGGTCGCCTGGGAAATGTCGCGCCGCTCCACCGCCAAGACCGCGCGCGAGCGGATCCAGGCGGCGCAGGAAGTCGCGCAGTCGCAGGCGGTCGAACAGCCGATCTCCGAGACACTGGCCATCGACGCGGTGCGCATCGAGATCGGCTACGCGCTGCTGCCGATGATCAACGACGATACCCGCGAACCCCGGCTCGACGACCAGGTGCGCGCACTGCGCCGCCAGATGGCGACCGAGTACGGCTTCGTGCTCCCGTCGGTCCGCATCATCGACAATATGGGGCTTAAGCCCAACGAATATGTCATCTCGATCAAGGAGACCGAGGCGGCCCGCGGCGACATCCGGCTGGAGAAGCTGCTGCTGATCAATCCGGGCGGCGGCTCGGTCGGCCTGCCGGGCGAAGTCACCAAGGAACCCGTGTTCGGCCTGCCCGCTTTGTGGATCGATCGCGAGCTGCGCGATGAAGCCGGCTTCCGCGGCCTGACCGTGGTCGATTGCGGCACGATCATCGCGACGCACCTGACCGAGCTGGTGAAGGAAAACATCGCCGATCTGCTCTCCTATACCGAGACGCAGAAGCTGCTGACCGAAGTCCACAAGGAATCGGAAAAGCTGGTGGCGGACATCATCCCGTCCAAGGTCTCGGTGTCGAGCGTCCAGCGCATCCTGCAGAACCTGCTCGCCGAGCAGATCTCGATCCGCGACATCCCGACCATCCTCGAGGGCATCGCGGAATCGGCGCCGCTCACCAGCAACCTGACCACGATCACCGAGCATGTCCGCAGCCGCCTTGCCCGCCAGATCAGCGCTTCGCAGGCGCGCGGCGACGCGATCCCGGTGGTGACGCTCTCGGCCGACTGGGACCAGGCCTTCGCCGACAGCATCCTCGGCGCGGGCGACGATCGCCAGCTGGCGATGGCGCCCTCCGCGCTCCAGCAGTTCATCGGCGCGGTGCGCGAGACCTATGACCGGCTGGCGCAGGACGGCGAGATTCCTTGCCTGCTCACCAGTCCGTCGATCCGCCCGTTCGTCCGCTCGATCATCGAACGCGTCCGCCCGGCGACGGTGGTGCTGTCGCAGAACGAGATCCACGCCCGCGCGCGCATCCGTGCGCTCGGCGTAATTGGCTGACCCGCAACGATCGTTCCGGCGATCGTCCTATAATGGTTTGGAACGGCCTCTTTCCGGCCGTGCATGAGGCGACTGCATGAACGTCACGAACATCGGCTCCCCCTTCGCAGCCCCCGTCCCCCAGGAGGGCGCTGCGAATGCGGCCGCCGGCGCCGGCTTCGCCGGATTGCTGGGCGGGCTCGGCGGGCCGACCGGGTGGGGCGCGCAGGGTCTCGTCTTTGCGGGCGGCGGCGCCACCGGACTGCTCGGCGCGCAAACCGGCGCACCGCTGCTGCCGGTCACGCCCGATGCGAACGCGCTGCCGGGCGACAAGCCGCAGGTGGGCATGACCCAGCTGCTCGCCACCGCCGCGCCGGGCGCCGTCACCCCGCCGGTCGCGACCGGCGGCAACCCGCTCGCCGATGCCATCGCCAAGGCGCTCGCCGATGCGCGCGGCAACGCCGAGGAAGCCACCACGACTCCCGGCGAACCCGCGAAGCCCGGCACCGCCGCGCCCACGCCGAAGCCGACCGCCGCCGACACCAAGCCGGAGACGACAGACCCGCTCGCCGAACTGCTGGAAGCAGCCGCACCTAAGCCGACCGAAGACGCCGCGCCCGCGCGTCCTGCAACGACCGTGAAGGTCGCCAAGCCCGCGCGCGGCGCCGGTGGCGACAAGAACGGCCTGGATCCCGCCGGCGCGCCGCTGCCCGCGCCGGAAGCGGCTACCCCGGTGGTCGTCCAGCCGGTCGCCGTGCCCATCGCCCAGCAGCAGCCGACCGCCCAGCCCGCCGCCACGCAGCAGCCCGCGGCGCAGAGCAAGACCAGCGGCGTGACCGGCCCGCGCTACGCCAAGGCGGACGCCATGACCGGCAACGACACCGCGCCCGCGCAGACCACCAACGAAAAGATGGCCGATCTCGCCGATGCCGTCGCCGCACGCCCCCATGGGGGTGGCAGCACCGATGGCGGCAGCGCCGGCGACCATGGCCAGCAGAATTTCGGCCAGCAGCTCGCCGCCGCGGACATGAACCATGGCGGCACCGGCGCGGTGCCCTTCCCCACCGCCTCTAGCCATGTCGCCCCCGCATCGAACGCAGCCCCCGCCGCCCCCGCCGCGGAGCCGGTGCTCAACGCCCGCGCCGGCGAGCTGGGCCGCAGCCTCGGCGTCGAGATCGCCCGCAAGGTCGATGCCGGCGAGGACACGCTGCGCGTCCGCATGAACCCAGCCGAGCTCGGTCGCGTCGAAGTCACCCTCGCCTTCGACGACAAGGGCCGCGTCCAGGCAACGATGCGCGCCGAAAGCCAGCACACCCTCGAACTGCTCCGCCAGGAAGCCCCCGATCTGGGCCGCGCGCTCGATCAGGCGGGCATCCGCAGCGACGCGAGCAGCTTCCGTTTCGAAAGCCGCGACGGCGGCACCAGCAGCGGCGGCAACGGCCAGCAGGCCTCGCAGCAGCAGTCGCGCGGCGGCAACCAGCAGTTCCACGACGAACCCGACGCCCAGACCGCGGCCTATCGCCCGGTCCGCAGCGACGGCCAGGTCGACCTCATCGCCTAACGCTCAGGAGTAGCGCCATGACTCTCGTCTCTTCCGCCACTGCCAATGCGGGGCAATCCGCCACGAACGATTCGTCGACCAAGCTGACGGCGGACTACAACCTGTTCCTTAAGCTGCTGACCACGCAGCTGCAGAACCAGGATCCGACCAATCCGATGGACAGCTCGCAGTACACCCAGCAGCTTGTGCAGTATTCGCAGGTCGAACAGTCGATCACCCAGAACAAGACGCTGAACTCGATCCTGTCGAGCCTCAACATGAGCTCGCTGACCTCGAGCACGGCGATGATCGGTCAGCCGGTGCAGCTGAGTTCGGACAAGGCGGGCCTCAGCGCCACGACCCCGGCGCAGTGGCAGTGGGATGCCACCAACCCGATCGACAAGCTGACCGCCACGATCACCGATGCCAAGGGCAAGACGGTCGAGAGCTTCGATCTCGACGTGAAGGGCAGCTCGGGCCAGTTCAGCTGGGACGGCAGCACCAAGAGCGGCACCAAGTACACCGATGGCCTGTATCAGCTGACGCTTTCCGGCACGACCACCGCCGGCGCGAAGATCAGCACCACCGCCACGGCCCTGGGCAAGGTGGAGGACGTCCAGATGCTCAATGGATCGCCGGTGGTATCCATCAATGGGGCCCAATACCCCACCAGCATGATCTTGAAGATCGCAAAGTAACCTTTGCGCTCCGTAGTATCGCCTAGGGACACAAGCTTAAGTACAAATCCTGTAGCAAGTTAGCCCAGGATTCGTTTCTCTCCCATCCGATTCTGCGATATAACGAAATCAGAAGCAGCGAGGACGTTCCGATCCCCTCACGATCCCCGCGCTTCCATATTTGCCGAGCCCCCCGCTCGGCATAGCGGCAGGCCAGTTCCCCCCAACTGGCCTGCCGCTCGCATTTTGAGGGCATCGCGCCCCCTCCCGCGGCATCCGCGTCGGCCATCGCCGGCATCGCCCCGAGCATGGCTCGGCCGCGTCACGCACGTTTCTCCTACATCGCCGCTGCTCCCCCGCAACCGCGTAGACGAGCGCCAGGCGGCATGCCCAGGCATAGGCAGATTGCAGCACCTGCCGGCGGCTTGGTCAGAGACGACGCTGCGCGGACGCGCGGACGGCCGGGCTGCCGCATGGAAGGTGGAAGGTCAGCAGCGCCGCGAAACGCCGACGTCGTTCCCGCGTAGCAGGGATCCCTGCGCCTGGAAGCTTAGAGAGCGATCCACGATTGCAGCGCCAATGAGTCCCCGCCTTGGCGGGGAGCGCGAGGCCCGGTGGGAATGACCCGTCGTCCCGCCGCAGCGGACGCACGACCGGCCATGGGGATCAGTGGATGCGCGCCTCGGCGCGGCGGGTCAGCTCGCGCGCATGCGCAGCGACGATGCACAGCTCGGCATAGAGACGGTCCCAGAAGGGCGCAGCGATCTCAAGGCTAGCGGCGCCTTCCTGGCTGAGCACCAGCGCAGCGCTGGGATCGAGTTCGAGCCGGAATCGCGTGGCGAACATGCCGTCGACATGCTCGTCGGGAAGGCCCTGCGGTACGGAGAGCCGTGCGGACATGATGTAGCCGGCGAGCACGTCCACGCCATAGCCATCGAGCAGGATTCGCGGCCGTCCGCCCAGATCGGGCCGTTCGACAACGATCAGCGCGCCCGAGGGATGCTCTTCGACGCTGACGCGCAGGCGCCCGCCAAAGGCATCGGTGATTTCGCGAATCCTCGGAAACAACGCCGATCTCCCAGTTTCCCATCATTATAGAAGCGGAAACCATATTACCCGCGATGAACGCGGGCAAAAAAAGAGGGCCGGGATGGCGTACCATCCCGGCCCTCCGCAAGCCTTCGGCCCCCCAGGGTTGGGGCCTTGGGCTATTAGCGGAACAGCGAAGTGATCGTCTGCGGCGCCTGGTTGGCGATCGACAGAGCCTGAACACCGAGCTGCTGCTTGACCTGCAGAGCCTGCAGTCGAGCCGATTCCTTCGCCAGATCGGCGTCGACGAGGTTGCCGATGCCGCCCTCGATCACGTCCGAGAGCTTGCTGGTGAAGGTCTGCTGAGCATCGATCTTGCGCGAAGCGGCGCCGAGCGTGCTGAGCGTGGTCTTCAGGTTGGCCGAAGTGGTCTTCAGCGTGTCGACCATCGTCTGCGCAGCGGCCTGGGTGTTGATCTGGCCGGTCGAAGCGACGGTGATCGTCGAGCCGCCGAGGTCCAGACCCTGGTTCGCCACGGTGAGCGAGTCCGGGTTCCAGTTGGTGGTCGACGTGTCCGAGTCCTGCAGCGACTGCAGCGCGGTCACCTGACCACCCGAAGCCTTCAGCAGGTTCGTGCCGTTGAAGTCCGAGCCGTTGACGATCGTGGTGATCTGGTCACGAAGCGCGGTGAAGTCCTTGTTCAGGGCGTCGCGGGTCGCGGTGTCGATACCATTGTCGGCAGCCTGCTTGGCCTTCGCCTGCATCTGGTTGACGATGTCGTTGATCTGCTCGGCGCCGGCAACGGCGACGTCAGTCACGCTCTTCGCGCGGCTGAGCGACGACGAAACCGCCTTCAGGCCGCCGAGGTCGCCACGCAGGCCACCAGCGATCGTGTAGGAAGCCGAGTCATCCTTGGTCGAGGACACGGACAGGCCGGTGTTGATGCGGCTCTGCGTGGTGGCCAGGTCCTTCTGGGTCGCAGTCAGGCTCTGGAGAGCCGCCATTGCGCCGACGTTCGTGTTAACCGAAAAAGCCATGATGATTTCCTTCTTGGAAAAAGAGCCGCTTCTGCGACCCGGGTCGGAACCGCCGACCCGCGACTGGGCGTGAATGCCCTGCACGTCCATTGTGGGAAGAAAATCGAACCGACCAAAATTCCCCTGAAAATTTTGATGGTTACCGGAAGATTAAGATAAACATCCGGTAAATGCGAAAAGGGCCCGCCGGGATTTCCGGCGAGCCCTTTCTTGTACGTTAGCCTGGAATCGAGCGTCAGAAGGGGAACAGCGCATCGTAGATCTGCTGGCCCCAGCGCGCCTGCTGCGCATCGGTCAGCTGCCCCTTGCCGCCATAGATGACGCGCGCCTCGGCGATCTGGCTGTGCTGGATCGAATTGTCGCGGGCGATGTCTTCGGGCCGGATGATGCCGGTGACGATCAGCTCGCGCATCTCGAAGTTCACGCGCACTTCCTGGCGACCGCGGATCATCAGGTTGCCGTTGGGCAGCACCTGGGTGACGATGGCGGCCATCGTCATGTTGATCGTCTCCGATCGGACCGTGGTGCCGCCGCCGGAGTATTTCGAGCCCGAGCTGGTATCCACCAGTTTGGACGGATCGCTGTTGGTCAGCTTCCTGATCGGGGTCTGCAAGCCCAGCAGGCTGGCAACGCCGGCCGATTCCGATCCGCCGCGGGTGCGCGAGGTATTGTTGCCGATATCGGCCTTGTCGGCGATCGCGATCTTGATCGTCAGGATGTCACCCACCCGCCCCGCGCGCTGGTCGCGGAAGAAGGCGCCGGCGCCGGTGCGGAACAGCGACGCGCTGGGTGCATTGGCCGGCTGCTCCGGGCGCACCCGGTTCGAGCGATCGAGCGGCGACGCGAGCGAAGGCTCGACATCGGGGGCATCGACCGGGTCCATCGTGGAGAGCTTGGGCGCCTTGCCCACTGCCTTCAGCCTGCCGACCGCACCGCAGCCCGAGAGCGTGGCGGTGAGCGCCAGCGCGAGAATGATCTTACGCATGTACCTATCCCTCAGGGAGTGGAGATCCGCACCGTTCCCGATCCGTCGACGACGCCGTCGAGCGTACGGTTGGTGGCAGTGACGACGATCCGCACCGGATCGCCCTGTGCACCGCTGCCCAGCGCACGGCCGGCAGCGGTGATGACCATTGCGCCGGAGACGATCCTGGCCGTCACCGGCTCGCCGCGCTTCACCAGCTGCGGCTTCATCACGTCGCCGCGGCGGAGCAGCGTGCCGGGGGTGAGGGCGCGCGATGCGTCCATCCCCACGGCGTCTTCCGGGCGGAGCGCGCCGCGCGCGCTCGCCTCGGGGCGGGTTTCGATCGAGAGGTCGCCCATCTCGATCCGTTCGCCACGCGCGACCGGCTGCTGGACCACCGCCACCGGCACGTCCTCGGCAGGCACCGCCACGCGCAGCAACAGGCCCAGCAGCGCGGACATCAGCGCAGCTGGCTGGTCGTCGCCAGCATTTCGTCGGCCGTCTTGAGCACGCGGCTGTTCATTTCATAGGCGCGCTGCGCGGTGATCAGCGAGGTGATTTCGGAGACCGGGTTGACGTTCGAGCCTTCGATGAAGCCCTGGGTCAGGGTGCCGATGCCGGTATCGCCCGGCGAGCCGACCGTCGGCTGGCCCGAAGCGGCGGTTTCGAGGAAGAGGTTGCCGCCCTTCGCTTCGAGGCCGTTCTCGTTCATGAAGGTGGCGAGCTGGAGCTGGCCGAGCTGCTGCGGCTGGGTGTTGCCGGCAACGGTCACCTCTACCAGGCCGGTCTTCGAGATGCTGACGTCGAGCGCACCCTGCGGGATGGTGACGCCGGGCTGCACCGGATAGCCGTCCTGCGTCACCAGTTCGCCCTGATCGGAGATCTGGAACGAGCCGTCGCGGGTATAGGCGGTGGTGCCGTCGGGCATCGTCACCTGGAAATAGCCCTTGCCCTGCACCGCCATGTCGTAGGGATTGTCGGTCTGCTGCAGCGAACCCTGCTGGTTGATGCGATAGACGCCGCCGGTCTTCACGCCGGAACCGATCTGGATGCCGGCCGGCACCTTGGTGTCGCCGCCGGTCGACGAGCCGGGGCGCGATACCTGCTGGTAGAGCAGGTCCTGGAACTCGGCGCGCTGCTTCTTGAACGCGGTGGTGTTCATGTTGGCGATGTTGTTCGAAATCACGTCGACGTTGGTCTGCTGGGCCAGCATGCCGGTCGCGGCGATGGAAAGCGTACGCATGGAGATTATCCCTTCGTGAAATTCAGCTGACGCGGCCGAGCTTGTCGATCGCGCTCTTGCGCAGGTCCGACATCGAGTTGGAGAGGCTCTGGCTGGTCTGGTAGGCGCGCAGGATCTGCATCATGTCGGTCGTCTCGACGATCGCGTTGACGTTCGATCCCTCGACGCCGCCGCTCACCAGCTTGGTCTGCGCCGCCGGCAGTTCGCGGCCGCCGGTGGCGGTGAACATGTCGTTGCCGCGCGGATCGACCACCGCCTCGCTGTCGAACACCGTCACCGCGATGCGGCCGAGCGGGCCGTTTTCGCCCATGACCGTGCCGTCCGGATTGACGTTGACCTTGCCGGCCTCTTCGGGCGGAACCTTGATCGGCTTGCCACCCTCGCCGAGGATGACCTGGCCGCCGGAGGTGGCGAGCTCGCCGCTCTCCAGCACCTTCACATAACCCGCGCGCGTATAGGCAGTGGTGCCGTCGCCGGCCTGCACCGCCAGATAGCCGGGTCCGTCGATCATCACGTCGAGCGGGTTGCCGGTCGGCTGGAACGCGCCGTTCGAGGCATCGTGGACCGCGCCGTAATCGAGCACGAACGATGTTTTCTCGGCGGCCTTTACCGCGCCGTCGGTCTGTTCCACATATTCGCGGAACACCGGCTGCTCGCGCTTGAACCCCACCGTATTCATGTTGGCGATGTTATTCGCCACCACATCCATCCGGCGCCGCAGCGCCTGCTCCTGGCTGAGGAGCACGTAAGAGGAGATGTCCACCGGACCGTCCTTCGAAAAATGGTCACTAGGCAGAAATTGCCGGGTGACGGTTCTATAATAGAGGGAAATCGGACGTGCGGACGCCGCGGCCGATAAATCGGAAGGTCCAGGGTTATTATGTCGGCCGAGATCGTCGAGGATAAGAGCGCGCAGGAGGCCCCGGCGCCCAACAAGAAGAAGAAGCTGATCATCATCGGCGCCGCCACCGTGGCCGCGCTGACGCTGGGCGGCGGCGGTGCCGCTTTCTTCATGGGCGGCAAGAGCGCGGCCAAGACCGAGGCGCATGGCGAGGAAGCCGCCGCCGCGGACGAAGGGCATGGCGAAGGCGACGCCAAGGAAGGCGGCAAGGAAGGCGAAGGCAAGGGCAAGTTCGTCGACGTGCCCACCGTCTCGGTCAACCTGCGCTCGCCGGACGGCGCGCCGCGCTTCCTCAAGCTGCATCTGATCCTGGTGCCCGGCCCCAAGACGACCGACGCGGCGCTCAAGGACAAGCTGCCGGTGGTGCTCGACGCCTATCAGCCCTTCCTGCGCGAACTGCGCCCCGAGGATCTCGGCGGTTCGGCGGCGGTGTACCGGTTGAAAGAAGAGCTGATGGTACGCGCCACCCGCGTACTCGGCCCCGGCATGGTCAAGGAAGTTCTCATTCAGGACCTGATCCAGCAATGATCGATCTAGACGATTTCGACCTCCCAGATCCGCCCGCGGCTCCGTTCGGCGACGATATCGGGAATTTCGGCCAGGCGGACATCGACGCGCTGTTCGGCGGCAGCGAACCGGTTCTGAAGAAGAAGGGCCTGCGCGCCGTTCTGGAATCGAAGGTCATCAGCCACGAACGGCTGCCGATGCTGGAAGTGGTGTGCGACCGCGTGGTCCGCAGCTTCGCCAGCTCGATGCGCAACATGACCTCGGACGCGATCGACGTGAGCCTGGAGGAAGTGACCTCGGCCCGTTTCGGCGAGTTCATGAACCGCGTGCTGCTGCCGGCGATGGTCGGCGTGTTCAAGATCGCGGAATGGGAAAGCTACGGCCTGATCACGGTCGAATCCGGCCTGATCTATTCGGTGGTCGACGCGCTGCTCGGCGGCCGCGGCAGCAACACGCCCAACGTGATCGATGGCCGCGGCTTCACCCCGATCGAGACTTCGCTGGTCTCGCGCGTGCTGGAAACGGCGCTGCGCGACTTCGCCGACGCGTTCGAACCGATCGAGCCGGTGAACATGAAGCTGGAGCGCATCGAGACCAACCCCCGCTTCGCCGCGATCGCCGCCACCTCGAACATTTGCGCCATCGCCACCTTCCGGGTGGACATGGACGGGCGCGGCGGCTGCATCACCCTGGTCTTCCCCTACGCCACGCTCGAGCCGGTGCGGCACAAACTGCTCCAGCGCTTCATGGGCGAAAAGAGCGGCCG
The DNA here is from genome assembly GCF_040545965.1 of Sphingomonas trueperi. Lineage (GTDB taxonomy): Bacteria > Pseudomonadota > Alphaproteobacteria > Sphingomonadales > Sphingomonadaceae > Sphingomonas > Sphingomonas trueperi_C. The sequence goes on from NZ_JBEPMV010000001.1 coordinate 345,565, forward strand.
CGACAGCATCTGGGAGGCGCACATGGCCTCCGAGGTCCGCAAGACCAACGTGACCGTCAACGTGCTGCTCGGCGAAAAGGCGCTGCCGCTTTCCGACCTGGAAGAGCTGCAGGTCGGCCAGACCATCGCCTTCGACAAGAGTCCCGACGACGCGCTCGACATGGCGTGTGGCGACATCAAGCTCGCCCAGGCCCAGATCGGACAGCGCAGCGGCCGCGTCGCCGTGCGCCTGGTCAACGACGTTTCCCGCACGAGGAAGAAAGTATCATGAGTATCGCGCTTTTCGCCAATGTGCTGACGATCATCCTGTGCGTGGCCGTGCTCGTGCAGAGCATGCGCATGATGCGCAGCCTTCGCGCCGTGAAAGAAGGCGCCCTTACCGATGTGGTGAAGGCGCTGGACAACGCAACGGTGCAGGCCCGCTCGGTGCTTTCCGACATGAAGGCAACGCTGGGCACCGATTGCGCGCGCCACGCGCGACTGGTGGAGCAGGCCCGCGACCTGCGCGACGAGCTTTCGGACATGATCGGCATCGCCGACAGCGCCTGCGAGCGCATCGTCTCGGCGGTGAGCCTCGCCAACGCGCTGCGCGTCGCCGGCGAAGAGGCCGCCGCCCAGGAAGCGGAAGCAGAAGCTTCGATCGACGACACGCCTGCCACGCGTGAGGCCGCATAATGGCGCGTCCCTCCCTGCTGCTGCTGATGGCGGCCGCCTCCGCGATCGCTGCGGTGGCCAATGCCGCCAGCATCGCCACCGGCGATCAGGACGGCACCAACAAGACCCGGCTCGGTAATTCCATCGAGCGCGACCTGAGCGCGCGCGATCAGGATGCCGCCAAGCGCCAGCGCGCACTCGACCTGCGCGAGCAGGCGGCCAAGGCCGCCGAGCAGCGGCTGGCGCAAAGCGTCGAGGCGCAGCAGAAGGATGCGACGGCGGGAACGCCGGGTGCGCCCGGGGCGCCCTCGCCCGCGGAAGCCCAGTTCGACGAGCTCGCGCGCATCTATCAGGCCATGAAGCCGGCCAAGGCCGCGGCGGTGTTCGAACAGCTCGACATGGAAGTGCAGATGAAGGTGGCGCAGCGCATGCGTCCGGCCTCCACCGCGGCGATCCTGGCGGCGATGTCGCCCAAGGGCGCGGCGTCGCTCAGCATGGCGCTGGCACGCAAGAGCGCGACGAAGCCGATGGCGCCGGCCGCAGCGCAGGCCGGTCCGGCCGTGGCCGGTCCCACCGGCCCGGCCCGCAAGCCGGGCTGAGGCGCCCTCGTTCCAATGCGGTCATCCCGGCAAAAGCCGGGATCCATTCGCCACTACGCATAGGCTCGAGCCGAACCGTAGAAGCCAATGGATCCCGGCTTTCGCCGGAATGACGTCGTTTGGGGTTTGAAATACGGGAGCTTGAGCCCCGAAGGATCAGTTCTGCGAGGCGCCCACTTCGACGATCAGCACGCGGCCGAGGTCCGGTGCAACGGTCTTGAGCGCGCCGGTCAGCGTCTTGTCGAGATCGGCGACGTTCACCGCGCGCAGCGCCGAGGCATCGAGTCGCGCGAATTCCACGCCCCCGGCGATCGCCGCCATGCGCAGGTTGGGCATCGCCTCGGCCAGCTTTTCGGCCGTCGCGGCGTCGTGCACCTCGAGCACAAGCTGGAAATTAAGCGTGCCGGCGACTCGGTCCGAATCGACGATCGGTACTGCGATCGGCTCCATCTTCACCAGATGCAGACCCTCGCCTTCGCCACCACCACCGGAGGCAAGCGCACGCCCTGCCGGCAGCGGCGAGACCGCAATTGCCACCAGTCCGAGCATCGCCAGCGTCTGCTTGCCGCGCACCAAATTTCTCCTGCTAATCGTATGGGTGCGGCCGCCGCTGCGGCCACGCACGTCCTATAAATAAGGGACAAGCACTTAACGGATTACAAATGAGCCACGATCAACGCCCTGCCCGGATGCGCGTCGTCGCCGATGCTGGCGCTCGCGGCAACGCCGTCGACACAAGCGAGACGCAGAACGGCGAGGTCGGCGAGGCTGGCGTCGCCGCGGGCGGACTGCCGATCGTGCCCGCCATGATCTTCATCATCGCCTGCATCATCGGCGGCGGCGTCGTTACCTATCTCATGGCCGGAGCCCATTGATGCGCCGTTTGCTGATCGTCGCACTGCTCGCCAGCACCGCCGCTGCCCCGCCCAGCGATCCCGCCCATGCCCCGGCCGATCATGGCGCCACCCCCGCGGCACCCGTGGCACCCGCGGCCGAGATGCCCGTCCCCGCAGCATCTGCCGCCGGCCGCCCGGTGCTGCCGCCCTTCGCCGCCACCCTCGCGCAGATGCCGATCGTCACCGACAGCCGCGACTGGCCCGAGCTGAGCGAAGAAGCGGCCTGGGACGAGATCATCCACGCCAAGCCGGAAACCCGCCAGCTCGCCCGCTGGCATTATGTCGGCTCGCTGATCCGCCGCGGCCTGGGTGCCGAGGCGCTGGGCGTGCTGGAAACGATGGAATCCGACGACGAGGATCTCGCGCTCGTCGCGCCGTTCCAGCTCGCCACCGGCGCCGCGCTGGTGATGATCGGCCATAACCGCGACGCGGTCGAAGCGCTGTCGCTGCCCGAGCTCGAAGGCAATGCCGAGGCTTGTGCCTGGCGGGTCCGCGCGCTGGCCGGCACGGGCGATGCCAAGGCGGCCGCCCGCCAGATCAATTGCGCCGTCCCCGCGATCAACGGCCGCACGCCGCAGGAGCGCAAGCCCTTCACCCTCGCCGCCGCCCGCGGCGCGATCGCCATCGGCCAGGGTCAGCCCGCCATCGCCTGGCTCAAGCTGTTCGGTGATCAGGACCCGCAGGCCAATCTGCTGCGCGGCAAGGCGCTGCTCGCCTCCGGCGATGCGGCCGAGGGTCTGTTCCGCCTGTCACGCGCCGAGCTGAGCGGCGGTCCGGAGATCCAGGCAGAAGCCAAGCTCGCGCATATCGAAGGCGACTTGAAGCTCCACCGCATCGATCCGGCTGAGGGCGTCAATCGCCTCGAAGCGCTCCGCTATGGCTGGCGCGGCGATGAGATCGAGGCCGGCGCGCTCCGCCTCGAATATCAGCTGGCGCTGGAGACCAACAATCGCCGCGCCGCGCTGCGCAGCGCCGCCACGCTGTTCCGCTTCTATCGTCCTGACGGCGATGCCGGCCCGATGCTCAAGCAGATCCAGACCTGGCTGGCCGAGATGCTCGCGCCCGACAGCGGTACCCCGCTGCCCGAGGCAGCCGGCCTTTACTGGGACTACAAGGAACTGGGCCCCGCCGGTGCCGAAGGCGACGCGCTCGCACTGCGCCTGGCCCAGCGGCTGCAGGATGCCGGCCTCTATCCGCGCGCGGCCGAGCTGCTCCAGTATCAGCTGATGCAGCGCCGGCAGGACGTGGCGCAGGGCCCGCTCTCGGTGAAGGTGGCGTCGCTGTTCATCCTCTCGGGCGACCCGGTGAAGGCGCTCGACACGCTCCACGCCACCGAGCAGGCGAGCTATTCGGACGCGATGCGCTTCGATCGCAAGCGGATCGAGGCGGTGGCGCTGTACAAGCTGGGTCGCGAGGATGCGGCGATGGCCGCGCTGGAGGGTGTGCCCGGCGGCAGCGGCGTGCGCAGCGAGATCCACTGGCGCACGCGCAACTGGGGCTCGTTCATCACCGAGAACGAAGCCACCCTGCCCGCCCCCGGCGCGATGACGCCGCCCGCCCAGGCGATCGTGCTCCGCCAGGCGGTGGCGCTGGCGATGCTCAACCAGGAAGCCAAGCTGCAGGCCCTGCGCGCCCGCTACGGCGCGGCGTTCAAGGCACTGCCCAGCGCGCAGGCGTTCGACCTTCTGACCCAGCCGTCGCCGACCGTCGATCCGGCCCGGATCAGCGCGGCCATGGCGGCGATCCCCGAAGCGAGCCCGACGGGCGCGATCGGGGACCTGATGGACGCGACGACTACAAGCTGAAGCGCAGCGTCGCGCGCAGGTCGCGGCCTGCGAGCGGCGCATAGTCCTTCAGATAGCTGCTCGCGCGGCGGGCCTCGACGTCGAACAGATTATTGGCGGACAGGGTCAACGTGGTGCCTGGCATCGTCGGAAACGGCTTCAGGCTGAGCGTGGCGTTGACCATGGTATAGGGTGCGGTGCGCGTCTCGAACGCGGCGATGCGGTTCTGCACGAACACGTGTTCCGCTTCCACCCGGCCGGTGATCCGCTCCGACTGCGCCTCGATCCCGCCCAGCACGCGCGGCGCCGGGATACGCGGCGCGGGGCCCTCGTCGACGATGTTTGCGTGGACGTAATCGCCCAGCGCATCGAGGTTGACGGTATAGTCGCCCAGCTGCGCCAGTCGCACCGATCCTTCCGCCTCGAAGCCATAATAGCGTGCGTCGCGCTGGGTGAACTGGAAGCAGGGCAGGTCGACGGTGCGCTCGCTGGGTGCCGCCGCTGCCTGGCAGACCGCCTGCGGCGCATGGTTGTCGCTGATATAGTTGGAGAACCAGTTGTAATAGGCCGAGGCGTCGAAGCTGTAGCCGTCGCCGTGCGCGTGCAGCGTCGCTTCGAGCCCCCAGCTCTTCTCCAGCCGGAAATCGGGGCTGCCCAGCTCATAGGCCTCGGTGCCGGCATGGGCGCCGTTGGCGAACAGCTCCTCGGCCGACGGCGCACGCTCGGTGTGCGACAGGTTCAGGCCGATCCGCAGGTCACGCGCGACCCCATAGGAGGCGCCGACCGAGCCCGACAGCGCCTGGAAGCTGCGCTTGCCGTTGAAGAAGCGCGTGTCGTCCAGCACCGGATTGGCCGAGAGATCGGTGAACTCGTAGCGCAGCCCCGCCTCGGCCTTGAGCGCGCCCATGTCGAGCTGCTGGAGCGTGAACAGGCCGACCTGCTGGGTCTTGTTCTTGGGCAGGAAGGCCTCGTCGCCCTTCACGTCGAAGTCGCGCGCGAAATATTGCACGCCGCTCGCACCCTTCCAGGCGCCGTGATCGGCCTGAACCAGCTCGAGACGGCCTTCGAGCCCCTTGTTGTAGAAGGCAGTGCCGACGCCGCCATCGGGCTCCAGCTCGAAGTGGCGATAGGCGGCATAGCCGGCGCGCAGCCGCACCTTCTGGAGAAAGCCGCCGCCGGTCTCCGCCTCGGCGCGCAAATCGAGCCGGTTCTGGACGACGCTCAGCCGCGGTGCTTCCTGGCCCTCCCCGGGCTGGGTCGCGAAGCGGATCGGCACGCCGTAGAGGCTGTCATAATGGCTATAGGCGATGCCGAGCGTGCCGGTATCGGTGATGATCGCGGCGCCGGCGCCCGCGGTCCAGGTCTTGGCGGCGCTGTTGGGCAGGCGGTTCTTCACCGCGGCATTGGCGGCGAAGTCGATCGGCTCGGGGTCGTTCGGGTCGGCGGGCAGCGCCGCACTCGCCAGCGCCTGACGGCGCTTTTCGGCGGTGAGTGCATAGCCGCCGATCTTCAGGTCGCTGGTCTTGGCATAGGAGCCGTCGGCATGCAGCACGAGATGGCTGCCCACCGCCACGTCCCCTGCCCCGCCGACCGAACGCTCATCCGCGGCCGAGCCATAGGTACCGATGCCGCTCAGCCGATAGCCCTTCTCCGGCACGCTGCGGGGAATGCGGCTGTCGATCACATTGACCACGCCGCCCATCGCCGACGAGCCGAACAGCAGCGCCGAGGGGCCGCGCAGCACCTCGACGCGCTCGGCGAGCAGCGGATCGATGATCACCGCGTGATCGGCCGAGGTATTCGACACGTCGATCGAGCCGATCCCGTCGGTCAGCACACGCACCCGCTCACCCTGGAAGCCGCGCAGGATCGGCCGCGAGGCGTTCGGCCCGAACGAGCTTGCCGACACGCCCGGCTGGCGCGCCAGCGTCTCGCCGATCGTCGGCCGCAGGTTGCGGGTCAATTCCTCGCCGGTGACGACCGACGTGCCGGACAGCACGTCGGTTTCGCTCAGCCGATAGGGCGCGGTGACGATGATCGCCGGCGGCTGCTGCGCGGTCTGGTCCTTGGCCTGCTCGGTCTCGGCGGGCGCGGGCGGTGCGCGATCAGGATCCGCAAACGCCGAAACGGGCAACAGCACGAGCGAGGAAGACAGGAGAAGGACGCGACGCGACATCAAATACCACTTTCTGAAGGGAGCGTTACGCGGGGATGTACCGGGGATGATATATGGTATCAAGGCAAATATATCGCAGTGCGGCAGAATGCGTCGGCACGCTGCGTGGCATCGCGCCGTGCCGTCTACGCAAACCACGGGCCGCCGCCCCCCGAATACGAGAGATGCCGAGCGCTGCAAAGGAATTGGTATCGAGGCTTCGGTGGTGGGTCCGCCGGGATTCGAACCCGGGACCTCTCGATTAAAAGTCGCTTGCTCTACCGACTGAGCTACGGACCCACATCCCGCCACCTAGGCGCAGGGGCGCCGTCGGTCAACCGCGTGCAGCAACGGAAGCGTCGTGCGCCCTGTCACCGGGTCACGCCATGTAGGTGCCACCTCCGCCAGCGGTGCCAGCACGAAGCGGCGCGTGCGATAGTGCCAATGCGGGATCGTCAGCGTCCGGCTGGCCCAGCAGCCGCCCGACCACAGCACGATGTCGATGTCGATTACCCGCGCGCCCCAGCGCTGCCCGCGGCGCCGGCCGAAGGCGCGCTCGATCCCCTTCAGCCGGCGCAGCAATGCCTCGGGCGCTTCGTCGGTCTCGACCTCGGCGACGGCATTGGCGAAACGACGGATCGAAGGGCCCACCGGCGCCGTCTCGTGGATGCGCGACACCGCGCGGACGCCGCCGATCGCGGCCAGCGCCGCCCGCACCTCGGCACGCGGGCCGCCATGGCGGCCGCGGCGGTTCGATCCCAGTGCGATGATGTAGCTTGTAACAAACACGCCCCCGCGCCTATCGCGGCCGCATGCTTACGCCAAGCCCCGAACCCGATCGCGACTGCCCGCTCTGTCCGCGCCTCGTCACGCTGCGCACCCAGTTGCGCGCCGAGCAGCCCGAATGGTGGAACGCGCCGGTCCCGATGCTCGGCGATCCGGACGCACCGATCGGGATCGTCGGCCTGGCCCCCGGACGGACGGGAGCGAACCGCACCGGCCGTGCCTTCACTGGCGACGATTCGGGCGTACTGCTTTTCGCGGTGCTGGAGAAGCTCGGGCTGGCGGAAGCGGGTGAACCCAAGGGGGTGCAGATCCTCAACGCGGTGCGCTGCCTGCCGCCGGAGAACCGCCCTACCCCGGCCGAGATCCACGCGTGCCGCCCGTTCCTCGCCGGGCAGTTGCGCGCGCGGATCGTCGTGGCGCTGGGCGAGATCGCGCACCAGTCGGCGGTGAAGGCGCTGGGCGGCAAGCTGCCCAAGGCGCGTTTCGCACACGGTGCGGAGCACCGCCTGCCGAAAGGGCAGACGGTGCTCGATAGCTATCACGTGTCGCGATACAATCAGAGCATCGGCCGGCTGACCGAGCCGATGCTGACTGCGGTGTTCGAGCGCGCGATCGCGCTCAGAGATATTTGACGAGGCTCAGGCTGGAGAGCTGCGAGAACACCGAGTAGCTCGCCTCGAGCACGGTCTTCTGCTGCGACAGGTCGATCGCGACCTGGCCGAGATCGGCGTCCTCATTGTCCTCGATCACCTGCTGCAGCAGCAGCGAACGATCTTCGCCCCGTGCGGTCAGATCCTCGATCTGGCTCTGCTTGCGGCCGTTGTCGGCGTTGACGGCGCTGAGCTGCTTGAGGCCCGAGTCCAGCTTGGTAACGACGCCCTGCAGCGCGGTGACCTGCGCGTCGGTAAGTTTGTCGCCGATCGGGCCGATCTGCGCCATCGCCTGATAGGCTTCATACAGGCCGGATCCGAACGAGCTGGCGTTGACGCCATATTGCACGTCCAGTCCATCGGCAACGCGCGCGGTGGCGAGGACATTGTCGTCATGGAAGGCCTGGGACGCCGGCACCGTCGCCGCATCGGCAAGCGTCGTGACCGAGAAGGGGGCGCCGTCGGTCTGCGATCCGCCGAACAAGGGCACGCCGCCTTCCGTCGCGTTCAACGAGGACCGCATCTGCGAGAAAGAGCTTTCCATCGCCTGCTGCAGGCCGGCCGAATTGCCGGTCCCGATAGCGGTCAGGATCTGCTTGCGCAGGTCCGTGTTGCTGGTCTGCACACCTTCGATATGCCCCTGATACAGCGACATGGTGGTGCCGACGCGCTTGGCGACGTTCGACTGCGCCTTTTGCTGCTCGAGCAGTGTGTGCGCGGAGAGATTGCGCACCGCCTCGGTGCCGAGCGAGGCGAAGTCGGTCGCCTTCTTGCCGGTGGACAGCTGCTTCTGCGTGATCGCGAGCTTTTCCTGCGCGCTCGAAATGGCGCTGGCCATGGTGCGCTGGAGCGGAATGGTGGCAACACGGGTCATGGGTCAGCTCCCCTTAACGGACCATCTGGAGAAGAGTGTCGTACATCTGCGACGCGGTGCTCATCACCCGTGCCGAAGCCGAGTAGCTGTTCTGCAGAACGACCATCTGCGACAGTTCCTCGTCGATGTTGACGCCCGAATAGCTGTCGCGCCGGTTGACCGCGTCGGCCTTGCGCGCGTCGGCATCGTTGAAGCGGTTCTGCGCCTGGCTGGCCTCCAGGCCGGCGCGGCCGAGCAGTGCGGTGGAGAATCGGCCGACGGTGACGACGCCGTCCTTGCCCAGGTCAATCGCGCTCGCCAGCTTGTCGGCAAAGGCGGTGGCGCCGCGGGTATCGCCCGCACCGACTGCCTTGCTGCCCACCGCAGCGCTGGTGTCGACGCGGGCCAGCGGTAGCTTCGACGGGGTATTGGCGATGTCGGTGCGGACCTTGGCGACGTCCAGGCCGCTGTTGATGCCGCTCAGGCCCGACAGCGCCGAGAAGCTTCGACCGCTGCCGAAGCGATCGGTAGAATCCGAAGCCATCGTCAGCGTGGCGCCGGACAGACCGCTCGCCGGATCGAAGCGGACGCGACCGCGGCTGTCGAGCGAGAAGGAACCGAACTTGCCGAGATCGCTGCCGTTAAGCTCGGTAACGATGTCGCCCATCGTGCCGCCGGTGGTCGGCTGCAGCGTATAGCTGGTCAGCGCCAGGCCCGAGGAGTCGCGCAGAACCACCTGCGCGGTCTGGCCGGTGGTGAAGCCGTGCGGATCCGCAGCGTTGAAGCCAGTCGGCACCAGCGTGCTGCTGTCGCTGCGGATCAGGTCGTTCATGCCGAAATATTGCGACACGCCGATCCCGGCGCGGCTGCTCGGCGCGGTCGCCGATTGCGAGATCGCCACGCCGTTGCCCGCGCCCGCGGCGGTGAAGCTCAGCACGCCGTTGGTGAAGCTGGCGGTCGCCGCACCGCCCAGGCCCGCGTTGATCGCGTTGACCATGTCGTTCACGGTCGCGCCCGGCCCGAGCGCGTCGAAATCGACTTCGGTCTTGGCGACCATCGTACCGGAGGAACTGGCGACCGAAAACGTCGCCTTGCCGGTGAAGCCCAGCCGATCGGTGCCGACCAGGCCGCTCTGCCGGCCGATGAGGCTGGCGGGCGGCGGCACAGTGGTGCCTTCGTTCGACACCGCGTTAAGCGCTTCGGACAGGCCGCTGAACGTGACGCCCAGCTGTTCGGAGAAGGACGGAAGCGCACGGTCGCGCAGGTCGAGCAGGCCGCCCAGCTTGCCGCCGACCGCCGCCGAATCGAGCTTCTCGCCGGTTAGTGCCCCCTGGGCGCCGTTCTTGTCCGCGAAGCGGATCGAAATGTCGGGATAGGTCGCCTGGGCGTTGCCGACGCCGCTGCCCTTGTTGGGGTAGTCGAGCTGGCGCAGCCGCGAGTCGAGCAGCATCTGGCCCGAGGTGGTCTCGATGATCACCCGGCCGTCCGGCTGGTCGCGGACGTTGACCGACAGCATGCCGCTCAGCTCTTCGATCGCGCTCATCCGCTGGTCGGCAGCGCCGCTGGCGTTGCGGCCGAGACCCGTCGCCTGCGACACGGTGCCGTTCAGATCATAGATGCGCTGGAGCAACGAGTTGATCTTGTCGACCGAATTGCTGACTTCGGATTCGACATCGCTGCGCAGCCCTTCGACGTCCTTGGTGATCTGCTGCATCGACGAGATCGCGTCCGAGACGTTGCCGATGAACACGGCGCTGGTCTGGGCGGACGATTGCGATCCCGTCATCGCGATCGCCGAGGCGTTGATCGCATCGAGGCGCGCCGGCAGGCCGGATTTGGAACCGGGCTCCCCAAGCAGCGACTGGAGACGATCGAGGTAGCTGGATTGCACCTCGGCCTTTCCATAGTCACCGGCCCGGCGGTAGACGGTCGCTTCCAGGAAGCGATCGGCCACGCGCTCGAACTCGCCGACGTTCACGCCGGTGACGGTGCCGCCCATCACCGAGGTCGAGAGATTGACCTTTTCGCGGGCATAGCCGGTGACGCCGACATTGGCGATGTTGTTCGACACCGCCTTCAATCCGGCCTGGGCAGCAGCCAGGCCGGAAGCGGCGGTTCCTAGGATATCGTTCAGCGCCATGTCGTGCGTCCCCCGGCCTCAGTCGTCGTCAGCGCTTCAGATCGCTGACTTCGCGCAGCATGTCGTCGACGGTCGTGATGATCTTCGACGATGCGCTGTAGGCGCGCTGGAAGCGGATCATGTTGGTGAACTCGCCCGCCAGGTCGACCGTGGAGGCCTCCAGCGTGTTCGACGAGATCTTGCCCGCGCCGAGCTGGCCCGGCGGGTTCATCGTCATCGAGCCCGAGGCGCGCGTCGACGTATAGGCATTGCCGGACAGGCGGGTAAGGCCGTTCGGGTTCGGGAAGGTCGCGATCGGCAGCTGGAACACCTGGCGGCTCGAGCCGTCGTCGAAGATCGCGCTGACGATGCCTTCCTTCGAGACTTCGGTCGCCGCAATGTTGCCGAGCACGCCGCCATTGGTGCCGCCCGAGACCAGCGACGAAGGCTGGCCGAACTGGGTGAGACCGTTGGTGGCGCCGTTCTTGCCCAGATCCAGCGTGATCGGCACCGAGCTGGCGCCGTTGGTGTAGTTGACGGTCAGCGGATCGAACAAGCCGGCGGTCGACGTCGTCGTGTTCAGGCTGCCGTCGCCGTTGAACGCAACGGTGCCGCTGCGCACCAGGCCGCCAACGGCGGGGGCACCGACGTCGGACGCCGGGTTCATGTACGTTTCCATCGCCCACTGGTTGGAACCAGTCTTGAGGAACGACATCTTCATTTCGTGGCTGCCGCCCTGCGAGTCATAGACCGTGAAGGAGCGGGTAAAGTCTGCCGGAATGGTGCCGCTCGCAAGCGCGCCGGCCGTGTAGGCGGGCTGCGGCGCAACCGGCGTGTACACGGCGTGATCCGACTGCAGATTGATGTGCGCCTGCAGCTTGTTGGTCGGCGCCGCGGTGCCGACCAGGTCGGTCAGGCGGACCGGGGTCAGCGTGTCGAGATTGCCGGTGTTGGTGTAGCCGCCGGTGGCGTCCAGGCGCCAGCCATAGAGATACAGGCCGGAGGAATTGCGCAGATAGCCTTCCTCGTCCGGCTTGAACGAGCCGGCGCGGGTATAGGCGACGGGGTCGCTGTCGTTCAGGCCGCTGCGGGTGATGAAGAACCCGCCGCCGTCGATCGCGAGATCGGTGCTGCTGCCGGAGGCCTGCAGCAGGCCCTGCTTGGAAACCTGTGCGAGCGGCGCTGCCGCCACACCACCTGCCGAATAGCTGGCCGACGTGCGGCCATCGGTCACCAGCGTGCGGAACTGGGCTTCGACGCCCTTATACGCAACGGTGTTGATGTTGGTGATGTTGTCGGCGACGGTAGCCATGGCACTCGACTGCGCGCTCAGCCCGGAAACGCCAGCGTAAAGAGCGGAATAGAGGCTCAAGTTCAAAACTCCTCGAGATGCCCGCGCGATCCCCACGCCGGCGACATCCTCATTGTAGAGGGCTGGCGGCTCCACCCAAATCAAAGGGGCGATTTTGCCGGTTACGATTGCAAGGCGGCAAAATTTGCCGGGTGTTTGCCCATTTGCGCACCGAACACGCCTATAAGTTGAGGAACGCTTATCGAAAGGCCTGTGCCATGCTTCGCATCACGCTCCGGGACGGTGAAAAGGCGATCGTCAACGGCGCGGTGTTGCGCGCCGTCGGCCGCACCCAGATCGCCGTCGAGAATATGGTATCGATCCTGCGCGGCCGCGAAGTGATGCGGCCCGAGGAGGCGACCACGCCCGCTCGCCAGCTCTATTTCGCGACGATGCTCGCCTATATCGATCCCGCTGGCCGCGATGCGCATCACGATGCCGTCGTCCAGCTGCTCAGCCTGCTGATCGCGAGCCTCGGCACCGCCGAGGCGCGCGAGCTGTGCATTCGCTTCGCCAACGATCTCGCCCAGGGCGAATATTACAAGGCGCTCGCCGCCGCGCGCGAGTTGATCGCGATGGAAGACGCCGCCGCGGCCGATACCGCCACTACGCAGGCGGCCTGAAGGAGCCCGCGCGATGCAGACGCTCGCCAGTGCCGCCCGCGCCATCAAGGAGATGGTCCCCGACCGTCGCTTCGGGCGCGTGGTGGCGGTGCGCGGCGCGCTCATCGAAGTGGAAGGCCTGACCGGCGTCGCGCAGATCGGCAGCCGCGTCGAGATCCAGTCCCCCAGCGGCAAGGTGGAAGCCGAAGTCACCGCGCTCGATCGCGGCGTCGCGCTGTGCCTGCCCTTTGTCGATCCGCAGGGCGTCGGCCTGGGTGCGGTCGCCGAGCTCGGCGCCGGCCAGTTCACCGTCCGCCCCTCCAAGGCCTGGCTCGGCCGCATGATCAACGGCCTCGGCCGCCCGGTCGACGGGCTCGGCCCGCTCGTCAACGGCGCCGATCCGCAGCCGATCAAGGCCTCGCCCCCCGCTGCCGCCGGCCGCTCGCGCGTGGCCGAGCGGATCGAGACCGGCGTGCGTTGCCTCGATACCTTCGTGCCCTTGTGCCGCGGCCAGCGTCTCGGCCTGTTCGCCGGCTCGGGCGTCGGCAAGTCCGTCCTGCTGTCGATGCTCGCGCGCTGGACCCAGTGCGATGTCGCCGTGATCGGGCTGATCGGCGAACGCGGCCGCGAAGTGCAGGAATTCATCGAGGACGATCTGGGGCCCGAGGGCATGGCCCGCTCGGTCGTCGTCGTCGCCACCTCGGACGAGCCGGCGCTGATGCGCCGCCAGGCCGCCTGGACCACCCTCGCCGTCGCCGAGCATTTCCGCGACCAGGGCCTCAATGTGCTCTGCCTGATGGACTCGGTGACCCGCTTCGCGATGGCGCAGCGCGAGATCGGCCTGGCCTCAGGCGAGCCGCCGGCGACCAAGGGCTACACTCCCACCGTCTTCGCCGAGCTGCCGCGCCTGCTGGAACGCGCCGGTCCGGGTGCGCCCGGCCAGGGCATGATCACCGGCCTGTTCACCGTCCTCGTCGACGGCGACGACCATAACGAGCCCGTTGCCGATGCGGTGCGCGGCATCCTCGACGGCCACGTCGTGATGCGCCGCGCGATCGCCGAGCGCGGCCGCTATCCCGCGATCGACATCCTCAAGTCGGTCTCGCGTACCCTGCCCCATTGCCTCGAGCATGAGCAGAACGAGACCCGCCTCGCCGCGCGCAAGCTCTTGTCGACCTATGCCGACATGGAAGAGATGGTGCGGCTGGGCGCGTACAAGGCAGGCTCCTCGCCCGACGTCGACCGCGCTGTCGCGCTCGCGCCCCGCATTGAGGCGCTGCTCAACCAGGGCAAGAACGACCAGGGCCATGCCGAGGCGGCGTTCGCCGAACTCGCTGCGATCCTTTCCGGCGAAGCGTCGGGCGATCCCGATCACGGCCATGACGTGGGTCTCGCCGCATGAGGACGCCGTTCGATACCGCGCTTCGCATGCAGCAGCGCACCGTCGACGACCTCAAGGTCAAGATCGGCACGGCGATCGAGCGCATCGCCGAGCTGGAGCAGCAAGGCCGCGACCTCGTCGCGCGCGTCCGCGAGGAGCGCGTGCTGGCGCATGCCCTGCCGTTCGCCTCGGATGCCTGGCTGGCCACCGCCAAACACGCCCAGGCGCGCATCGCCGAGGAAATCGTGGCCGAACAGGCGCGCCTGCTCAACCTGCGTGAGCTGGCGCGCGAAGCCTATGGCACGTTCCGCGCGATCGAAAGCGCCGCAGAACGTTTCCGCGCCGATGCCGAGCGCGAAGCCGAGGCCGCCGAACAGGCGGCGATCGACGATATTGCCGCGGCGCGTTTCCTGCGCGAGCGCAAGCGAATGCTGGTAAAGGCCGCATGATCCACCGTACCGACCTTGCCGCGCTCACGCCGGCGCAGCGCGCCAACGTGATCTACGCGCAGGCCCAGTCCGAACTCTCGACCCGGCTGTGGCGCGCTGCGATCGGCGATGGCGACCGCGACAACGACAAGACCCGCTCGCCGCTGGGCGGCGGATCGGACATGGCGATGGATTCGCTGCTGGAGCTGCTCGGCACCCAGGCGCCGAAATCGGCCAAGGGCAAGTGCAAGTGCCAGTGCGCCTGCTCGTGCAACGACGAGGATGCGCCCGACGATATAGCCGCGCTCGCCAAGCGTGCCCTGACCGGCGCGCATGCGGCAGCCGCAGTCGATCGGGGTACCCTGCCCGGCGCGGGCTCGATCGTTAGTGCGCTTTCCGGGGGCGGACCTGCCAAGGCTGGCGAGGCCGCGGGCCCGCTCGCGCTCGGCAGCAACGCCCGCTACGCCGATACCCTCGCCGCCGCCGAGGCGCGCAGCGGGATTCCGCGTTCCGCGATCGCCGCGATCGTCGATGCCGAAGCCGGCAAGGGGCAGGACGGCAGCTGGAACCCGCTGTCGCGCAACCCGCGTTCGAGCGCGGCAGGGCTCGGCCAATTCCTCAGCGGCACCTGGCAGACGCTTGCCGAACAGGGCGGCACCTGGCTGAACGACGTCGCGAAGGCGCGCGGCTGGCTGACTGAGAAGGGCAAGATCGATCCTTCGCGCCGCAGCGAGTTGCTGGCACTCCGCTACGATCCGCAAGCGTCGATCCTCAGCGTCGCCGATATGGCGAAGAACAATCTGCAACATTTCGAATCGGCGGGCCTCAATGTCCGCGCCGATTCGGAAACCCTCGCCAAGGCGGCCTATCTCGGCCACCATTTGGGGCTGGGTGATGCAAAGAAGTTTCTTGCCGGCAATATTGATGCAGAGCGTGCCCGCACGTTACTTGCCGCCCAGGTCGGCGGATCGGCGGCCGATCAGCGCATCGCGCATGCGGGCGATGCCACCCGTGCACATCGGCAATGGTTGCTCGACTTCATCGACCGCCATGTCCAGCCGGACAAGTTTTCCTCCTAAATCAGTGGCTTAGGCCATTTTTCGTGTGTTCGCACGCCTGTTGAACAGCGATTAACCATCATTTTTTCAGGCACTTGGCTCGCCAAGCGAATCGGCGTTGCTATAAAGATTGGGAGTGCGTTTGCGGGAAACTACCTAAGCCCCGGATTAGCACTCCTTTAAAGGTTTCAGACGAAATGTGTCTCCTGTCGACGGCGCCGAAACGATCGGACCGGCGCTGAACCAGGGGAATACAGATGTCGAAGATCACGATCGCTCTCGAGGCCGCAGTCCAAACCGTCATCGAGAACGCGCCGAAGGACGGCAAGCAGACCAATCGTCAGCGCGCTGAAATCGATCGCGCCTTTGCCCGCATCCTGAAGCTGATCGCGCCCCGCATCCGTCACTTCATCCGCCAGTACGGCCTGACCGCGCACTGGGACGACGCCGAGCAGTGCTGCGCCATTGCCGTGCACCGTGCTATCCAGGCCTATGAGCCGGAAAAGGCCCAGTTCACCACCTTCGTCAACTGGCAGATCCGCGGTGAGCTGCAGAGCCTGCGCTTCCGCCTGATGACCGACCAGCGCCCCTCGGCGAAGAAGGTCGAAGCCACCACCGTTTCGCTCAGCGCGATGGTCACCTCGGCGGACGGCGACGAAATGTCGCCCGAAGCGATGATCGAGGACGAGGACGCCCTGGAGCGCACCGAGAGCGCCGCCTCGGACTATCTCGCCGATGGCGCGATCGCCTCGCTGATCGAGGCCTATGTCGACCACCTTCGCAAGGTCGGCATCGAGCAGCTCCGCCGCCGCCCCCGCCCGAAGCGGGAAGAAGCAGCCCTTCGCCGCGAAGGTCCGCGTCTCCGCACCGCCACCCACGGCATCGATCCGGCCGAGCTGGAGAAGCTGGAAGCCAAGCTGGAGCGCGACCGCGAGATCGTCGCCCGCCGCGTGTTCCAGACCGCCACGCTCGATGACCTGTCGCTCGAGACCGGCGTTACCAAGGAGCGTGTCCGCCAGATCACCAAGCGCGCCGCCAAGGTGATCGCCGAGATCGCCGCCGCCGATCCGCGCTTCTCGGTGATGGCCGAATATGGCGAGCCCGCCACCGCCAAGCGCCGCCAGCCGGCTGCTGCCCGCAACGCCACGCCGATCCTGCCGGACGCCAGCCAGCCGCACAACCTGCTGTCCAGCGTCGTCGCAATCGACGCCGCGAGCATCGAAACGGTGGTCGCCGCCGAAGCGAACCGCGAGACCGTGGAAGCGATTGCGATCGCCGCCGCCCCGCTTGCGAGCCGCGCAGCACTGCATTGATACCCGATCGGAGCAAAAGCGTTCTATAAGGGGAGGGTAACCTTCCCTTCGGAACAACCCGATGCCCCGAAACTCCCAGACGATCGGCCGAGGTGCGATGCAGATGCTACCCCGGTCGAATTACAAGCTGACCGAACTGGCCGAGGAAATGGTGCGCTGCGCGCAACCGTTGCTCCCGGCCGGCGGTCGGCTTTTTCTGGGTCTGCAGCAGGAAACCAATGGCTCGCTGCGGATGATCTGGTGGCGCGGCGACGATTTCCGCCTTGTCGCTGAGATCGACGCCACCCCCGAGGGCTTCTGTCCCGAGGACAGCGACGAGGGCGCGCTGCAGGACGCGGCCGCTGCCTGCATCACCTATCTCTCCGGCCGCTGGCCCACCCCGCCCCGTCGGCTGGGCGTAATCACCGACGGCATCGGGGTCGCCTTCTCGCCCGCCCGCCCCGCCGTGGCCGAGCCCGGCTGGCTGATGGACCATGCCGGCGGCAAGGCTGCGCTCACCGCCATCCTGCCGCTCGACGGCGAAGGCCCCTGCGCGCTGCTGTGCGCGCCCCCGGAAACGGCTTCCTTTCATTGATCTTCTAATCCCTCTCCCGCTTGCGGGAGCGCAGCTTTCAGGCGTCCGGGAAGTCTTGATGACAACCTGCCGCAGCATGCTATGGCGCCCTAATGGGTGAACTCATCGCGATCGAGGGCGCCGACGGCGTCGGCAAGAACACCGCCTCGCGCGGGCTGTGCGCGGCGCTCCAGGCGTCGGGCCGTACCGCCACCGTGCTCGGCTTTCCGCGCTATGGTGAGACCGTCGCCGGCGTGACGATCGGCAAGATGCTCGCCGGCGAACTCCCCGTTCCTGTAACCCCGCACGCCGCCGCCGTGCTGTACGCGCTCGACCGGTTCGAGTGGCGCGACGCGCTGCTCGAGGCGCAGGCGACCCATGACGTGGTCGTGCTCGATCGCTACATCGCCTCGAACATGGCCTATCAGGGCGCCAAGCTGGGCGGCGACGAAGGCCGTGCGCTGATGGACTGGATCCTCGCGCTGGAGACCGGCCAGTTCGCCCTGCCCCGCCCGCGCCTGTCGATCTATCTCGACACGCCCTGGGACCTTGCCCGCGCGCTGATCCTGCAAAAGGCGCAGCGCAGCTATACGACCCGCAGCTTCGACGAATATGAGGCGGACATCGCGCTCCAGCAGCGCGTGCGCGGCAATTACCAGGCGATCGTCGCGGCCGATCTGCTCGGGCCGTGGAAGGTCGTCCGCGCCAGCGAAGACGGCGCGATGCGGGCGCCCGAGGCGATCGTCGCCGAAATTTTATCTTATATTTGAAACGGCGCTGAACCCGGCTATGCCCTTCTTGACATTTGCCTTGGCCGCACGCCAATGGTAGCGCTATCACAATTCGAAACGAGTTTGGTGAGAGGTCCCTTGGAAGCGCTTAGAGACATGCTGCCTGCCGATCATGCGCAGGCCATCCTGGTTGGTCGTGTGCAGACTGCTGCCGGCCCCAGCCCCGTCATCCTTCGCGACGGCCAGGTGATCGACGTATCGGCCACCGCGCCGACCGTCGCCGACCTGCTGGAGCGCGACGATATCGCCACGCTGAACGGCGAGGTGCTGTGCAGCGTCGACGCGCTCGGCACCGATTCGGCACCGGCGATCCTCGCGCCCGTGGACCTGCAATGCGTGAAGGCCTGCGGCGTCACCTTCGCGGTCTCGGCGCTGGAGCGCGTGATTGAGGAACGCGCCCGCGGCGATTCCGCCAAGGCCGCCGAGATCCGCGGCGACCTGGAAGCCAAGGTAGGCTCGGGCATCCGCTCGGTCGTCCCCGGCACGCCGGAAGCCGCCAGCCTCAAGGCCGCGCTGATCGATGCCGGCATGTGGTCGCAGTATCTGGAAGTCGCGATCGGGCCGGACGCGGAAGTGTTCACCAAGGCGCCGGTGCTGTCCTCGATGGGCTGGGGCGCCGAGATCGGCATCCGCTCGGACAGCGACTGGAACAACCCCGAGCCGGAAATCGTGCTCGCGGTGGACCGCAACGGCCAGATCAAGGGCGCGGCGCTCGGCAACGACGTCAACCTGCGCGACTTCGAGGGCCGCAGCGCGCTGCTGCTCGGCAAGGCGAAGGACAACAACGCCTCGACGTCGATCGGCCCGTTCATCCGCCTGTTCGACGACAATTTCACCATGGACGACGTGCGCAGCGCCGTGGTCGACCTCACCATCGACGGGCCGGAGGGCTATCGCCTCTCGGGCACCAACAAGATGAGCGAGATCAGCCGCGATCCCACCGATCTCGTCCGCCAGACGCTGAGCGAGCACCAGTATCCGGACGGCTTCGCGCTGTTCCTTGGCACGCTGTTCGCGCCGGTCCAGGACCGCGACCATCCCGGCCGCGGCTTCACCCACAAGCCGGGCGACGTCGTCCGCATCTCGACGCCGAAGCTCGGCACGCTCGTTAACCGCGTCACCACGTCCAAGGCCGCTGCGCCCTGGACGTTCGGCATCCGCGATCTGATGCGCAACCTCGCCGCCCGCGGCCTTCTCTCCAACGCGTAAGGGTGTCCATGTCCCAAGCCGATCTCCAGCAGGGCCCGATTCCGGCCGCTGAGCGTGCCGTCTATCCGAGCCTGAAGGGCAAGCGGGTCCTGATCACCGGTGGTGGTTCGGGGATCGGCGCCGGGCTGGTCGAAGGGTTCGTCCGCCAGGGCGCGGACGTGACCTTCTTCGATATCGCCGAAGACGATTCCAAGGCGCTGGTCGCCAGCCTGTCGGACGCCGCGATCGCGCCGCGCTTCTACAAGGTCGACCTCACCGACGTCCGCGGTGCGCAGGCGCAGGTGCAGGCGCTGATCGAGGCTGAGGGCGGCTTCGACGTGCTGCTCAACAACGCCGCCAACGACGACCGCCACACGATCGAGCAGGTGACCCCGGAATATTGGGACAACCGCATGAACGTGAACCTGCGCCACCAGTTCTTCATGGCGCAGGCGGTGATCCCGGCCATGAAGGCCAAGCGCGCCGGCGTGATCATCAACCTCGGCTCGATCTCCTGGCACCTGGCGCTGGAGGAGCTGACGCTCTACCAGACCGCCAAGGCGGCGATCGAGGGCCTCACCCGCAGCCTGGCGCGCGAGCTGGGCCCGGACGGCATCCGTTCGGTCTGCATCGTCCCCGGCAACGTCAAGACGCCGCGCCAGATGAAATGGTACACGCCCGAGGGCGAGGCCGAGATCGTCAAGGCGCAGTGCCTGCCCGGCCGCCTGGTGCCCGACGATATCGCCGCGCTGGCGCTGTTCCTTGCATCCGACGATGCACGCCTGATAACGAGCCACGAATTCTTCGTGGATGCAGGCTGGAGATAAGATGACCGACAAGGTGGTGGTTTCGGCGCCGGAGAGCGTGTGGGGGCTCGCTGCCCCGCTTCTCGAAGGTCCGGTGTGGGTGGAGCGCGACGCCGCGCTGTGGTTCGTCGACATCAAGAGCCACAGGATCCACCGCTATGATCCCGCCACCGGCGACAAGCAGAGCTGGGATGCGCCCGCCCAGGTGGGCTTCGCGCTCCCGGCGGCGAGCGGCGGCTTCGTCGCGGGGCTGCAGACCGGGCTCGCCAAGTTCGACCCCGCCGACGGCAGCTTCACCCCGCTGGTTGATCCCGAACCCGGCCTGCCCGGCAACCGCCTGAACGACGGCACCGTCGATTCCGAAGGCCGCCTGTGGTTCGGCACGATGGACGATGGCGAGAGCGACGCCAGCGGCGCCATCTACCGCCTCGCCGCGGACGGGACCTGCGTCGCATCGACCCCCAAGGTGTCGATCACCAACGGCCCGGCGGTCTCGCCTGACGGCAAGACGCTCTACCATGTCGATACGCTCGGCCAGGTAATCTACGCCTGCGACATCGCCGCAGACGGCACGCTGGCCAATCCCCGCGAATTCGTCCGCATCGCCGAGGGCGAAGGCTTCCCCGATGGCCCGTGCGTCGACAGCGAAGGCTATGTGTGGGTGAGCCTCTACGCGGGCTCCGCGGTACGCCGCTATTCGCCGGCGGGCGAACTGGTCGAGACCGTGCCCTTCCCGGTCGATGCGATCACCAAGATCGCGTTTGGCGGCCCGGACCTGAAGACGGTCTACGCCACCACCGCCAACAAGCACCTCTCCGCCGAGGACAAGGCCGCCCGGCCGACCTCGGGCGACCTGTTCAGCTTCCGCGTGACGGTGGCGGGCCAGCCCGCACCGCTGATCCGCGTCGGCGCCTGAGACCAAACTCCGCCCCCAGCATCGCTGGGGGCGGAGTTAGATTTTATTGGAACATCGCCTTGGTCAGCCCGGCGATGCCGGTGCGGACGCGCTCCCAGCCGGCTTCCTCGCTGAGGTCCAGCCCGAGGAACCGCCCGTTCTGCGCCCCCGACAGCACTAGTTGCTGGATCGCCGCGATCAGGAGGGCATTGAGCACGGGCGCGTCGATCCCCGCCGGCCGCTGCAGCGTGCCGCGCTCGCGGGCGATCCACGCGCTCAGCGCCTTGCCGCGCGCCTCGGTAAAGGCCGCGGCGAGCTTGGAGGGGGCGGAAAGCTCCCAGGCGAGGATCTTCTGCGCCAGGGTATCGCTGCGCAGCGCATCGAGCAGCGCCACCGCGACTCGCGCCATCATCTCGGCATAGGTTGCGGGGGGCGGCACGTTCTCGGGGCGCACCAGCGCGGTTTCCATCCAGGCGGAGACGTCGGCGGCGATCGCCTCGGCAAGGCCGTCCATGCCGCCGAAATAGCGGTAGATCAGCTGCTTGTCATAGCCCGAGGCGCGCGCGATGGCGTTCACGCCCCAGCGGGCAAAGCCCTGTTCGGCGAGCAGCGTCTTGGCCGCCGCCAGGATCACGCCCCGCGTGTTCGCCGCATTGCGCGGCCGCTTCGCCGGTGCCGTCTCGTCCACCCCGTCCATCCCCTGTTGTTGGCGATGGTTAACTATCACTGCCGAGTGACACTTGCCATCTCCGGAATGGGCCGGAGGCGGCAGTTTTGGTGGACGGTACGTGGCTGGTGGTGAGTCAACCTCACCCTCCCACTGCCTTCGGCAGCGGGCCCCTCCCTCTCCCGCAGGCGGGAGAGGGAGGGAGTCGCCAAGCGCCGGAAGGGTGAGGGTGAGTCAGGCCTCCACCCCACCCCATCAATGGTTATGCCGCGGCACCTTCAGCCCAGTCCCACGATACTTGGTCGCAAACTCCAGCACGCCGCCCTCGTGCAGCTGGCCCGACTTCTCGCGGTACAGCTCTTCCCACGGCGTGTTGCTCGGCGGGATCGGCGGGGCAGGCTCGCCCTTGCGCCGCGCGATCTCGTCGGCCTCGACCAGCGCGTCCACGCGGCCTGCATTCAGGTCGATCCGGATCACGTCGCCGGTGCGTAGCCACGAAAGCCCCCCGCCCGCCGCGCTCTCCGGCGAGGCGTTGAGGATGGAGGGGCTGTCCGACGTACCCGACTGGCGGCCGTCGCCCAGCGTCGGCAGGCTCTGAATGCCCTTCTGGAGCAGCGCGTCGGGCGGCTGCATGTTCACGACTTCCGCCGAGCCGGGCCAGCCCAGCACGCCCGCGCCGCGGATCACCAGAATGCAATTGTCGTCGATGGCGAGCGCGGGATCGTTGATCCGATGGTGATAATCGTCCGACCCGTCGAACACCACCGCGCGGACCTCGAACACGCCCTCCTGCCCGGGGGTGGAGAGATAGCGGGCGCGAAACTGCTCGGAGATCACGCTGGTCTTCATAATCGCCATGTCGAACAGGTTGCCGGTGAGCACCAGGAACCCGGCCTTCTCCATCAGCGGCTTGTCGAGCGGGAAGATCACGTCCGCATCGAGCACCCGCGCGTCCGCCACATTCTCCGCCATCGTTTTGCCGGTGCAGGTCGCGACGCTGCCGTCGAGGATGCCGGCGTCGACCAGCAGCTTGAGCACCGCGGGAATGCCGCCGGCGCGGTGGAAGCGCTCGGACAGATACTGGCCCGCCGGCTGCATGTTGACGATCAGCGGCAGGTCATAGCCGGTCTGCCAGTCCTCCGCCGTGATCGTGATGCCAGCATGCGCGGCCATCGCGTTGAGGTGCGGCTGGGCGTTGGTCGAGCCGCCGATCGCGGTGAGCAGCTTGATCGCGTTGAGGAAGCTCTGCTTGGTCAGGATCTTCGACGGGCGCAGGTCCTCATAGGCCATTTCGACGATGCGCTTGCCGGTCTCGTACGCGATCTGGCCGCGCTCGCGATAGGGCGCCGGGATCATCGCGCAACCGGGCAGGCTCATGCCCAGACCCTCGGCCATGCTGTTCATCGTCGAGGCGGTGCCCATGGTGTTGCAATGGCCGGAGGACGGCGCGCTCTCCATTGCGCGGCGGAGGAACTCGGACTCGTCGATCTCGCCCGCCGCCATCTTGCGGCGCGAGCGCCAGATCACCGTGCCGGAGCCGACCAGCTCGCCCTCATGCCAGCCGTCGAGCATCGGCCCGCCCGAAAGGACGATGGCCGGGATGTCGACGGTGGAAGCCGCCATCAACGACGAGGGCGTGGTCTTGTCGCAGCCGGTCGTCAGGATCACCGCGTCGATCGGATAGCCGTTGAGGATCTCGACCAGCCCGAGATAGGCGAGGTTGCGATCGAGCGCCGCGGTCGGCCGCCGGCAATTCTCGAAGATCGGGTGGAGCGGGAATTCCATCGGGATGCCGCCCGCCGCGAGGATGCCTTCTCGGGCGCGCTTCACCGTCTCCAGATGGATGCGGTTGCACGGCGCGATGTCGCTGCCCGACTGGGCGATGCCGATGATCGGCTTGCCCGAGGTCAGCTCCGCGGGCGTGATGCCGTAGTTCATGAAGCGCTCGAGATAGAGCGCGGCCATGTCGGCGCGACCGGGGGCGGCGAACCATTCGCGCGATCGGAACGGACGGACGGGCGTGCGGGTCACGATTCAAACTCCCAGAAAACAAAAAAGCCCCTCCCCGGAGGGAGGGGCCGGGTAAAGGCTTTTACCCCTCCATCGCCTCGAGTTCCTTGCCCTTGGTTTCCTTGATGAACTTCAGGACGAGGAAGAAGCTGACCGCCGCGCAGACGGCATAGAAGGTGTAGCTGGCCGCCAGGCCGAGCTTGGACGCCATCACCGGGAAGCTCTGCGCGATCAGGTAGTTGGCGAACCACTGGGCGAAGCCGCACACCGCCAGCGCCGAGCCGCGGATCTGGTTCGGGAACATCTCGCCCAGCATCACCCACATCACCGGGCCCCAGCTGACGTTGAAGAAGATCACGTACAGATTGGCAGCGATCACCGCAGTCTTGCCGAGATCGGGCGAGAGGACGAGCTTGCCGGCCGCGTCGAGCGAGCCATGGCCGAAGGCATAGACGAGCACGAACAGCGTGACCGCCATGCCGGCCGAGCCGATCAGCAGCAGCGGCTTGCGGCCGATCTTGTCGACCAGGCCGATGGTGACGAGGCAGGCGGCGATCGAGACCGCGCCCGAGACAATGTTAATGAGGAGCGAGTCCGCCTCGGTGAAGCCCGCCAGCTGCCACAGCGTCGAGCCGTAGTAGAAGATCACGTTGATGCCGACGAGCTGCTGGAACACCGCGATCACCAGGCCCGCCCACAGGATGGTGCGGATCTTGCCGGTGCGCGGGTCGATCAGGTCGCGGAAGCTCGGGCGGTGATCGGCGGTGAAGCTGGCACGGATCTCTTCCAGCTTGGTGCGCGCGGTCTGCGGGCCGAACAGGTCGGTCAGCACCTTGGTGGCTTCCTCGGTACGGCCCTTGGCGACCAGGAAGCGCGGGCTTTCCGGAATGAAGAACAACGCGACGAGGAACACCGCCGCCGGCAGCGCCTGCATCAGGTACATCCAGCGCCAGGCTTCCAGGCCCGCCCAGAACTTGTTGGTCGAGGCACCGGCCGCACCGGCCAGGTAATAGTTGACCACGAACGCGGCCGTGAGGCCGGAGATGATCATGATCTGCTGCACCGTCGTCATCCGGCCGCGGATGTTCGCGGGCGCGACTTCGGAGATATAGGCGGGCGACAGCACCGAGGCGGCGCCGACCGCGATACCGCCGGCGATGCGGGCGATGACGAAGAGCGTATGGTCGTGCGCGAAGCCCTGGACGAGCGCGCCGACGAGGAACAGCAGCGCGGCGAGCCGCATCACGTTGCGGCGGCCCATCTGGTCCGCCAGCGTGCCGGCGAAGAAGGCACCCGCAACGCAGCCGATCAGCAGCGAGCCGACGGTGAAGCCGAGCCCGGCCTCGTCGAGCGCGAATGCCGCCTGCAGGCCCGGCTGGGTGCCGTTCACTGCGCCGCTGTCATATCCGAAAAGCAATCCGCCGATCGTAGCTACGGCCACGATGGCGCCGATCAGGCCGATATTGGCCCGCTCCGCCGTCTGATTCATCCGATCCCTCTCCTAGCCCGGGAAGTTGGGCCGATTTGTTAGCGGTAACGCTGGCCCGTGCAACCAGGAAAAGCAAGCCGACAGGCGCGCATGCGCAAGATTCTGCCAGCGTTGTCCTATCGCCGGGGCGGCGGCGCGCAGGATTCGCGCACGATGAGCTGATGTGCAAGCACTTGTTCCGGCTCGTCGATCTTGCCGCCGGGGCGAAGCTCATCGAGTAGCATCGTCAGCGCCGCCTCCGCCATTGCCGCGATCGGCTGGCGGACGGTGGTGAGCTCGGGCCACATGGTGGTGGCCAGCGCAGTGTCGTCGAACCCGACGACGCTCAGGTCCTGCGGCACGTGCAGCCCGCGACGATGCGCCACGCCCACCGCCGCCGCTGCCATGTCGTCGTTGCTGGCGAAGATCGCGGTCGGCGGGTTGGGCAAATCGAGCAGCGCCTCGCTTGCGACGATGCCGGAGCGGAACGTGAAATAGCCCTGCTCCACCGGCATCGATGCGAGGTCGAGCCCTGCCTCCTCGATCGCCGCACAGAAGCCCCGAAACCGCTCGGCGCTGGAGGTCTGGTTGGGGTTACCGCGGATGAAGCCGATATGGCGGTGGCCCATGTCGAGCAGGTGCTTGGTCATCGCGCAGGCGGCGGCGAAATCGTCAATCCGGACGTTGAGGCTGCCTTCGGGCGGCAAGCCCATCGCCACCGACACCCAAGGAATGCCCGCCGCCTCCAGCTCGTCGCGCACCGCAGTCACCTCCGAGAGCGGCGGCGGCAGGATCACGCCCTGCACGTGCGTCTGCACGAAACCGCGGGTCGCCTCGGCCTGTTCCTCGGCGCGTTCGCCTTCGCACGCTTCGAGCACGAGGTGGCAGCCTGCGCGCCGCGCGGCGGCCAGCGCGCCGATCAGGAACTGCGAGAGATAGGCCGCCGACGGGTTGGAGTAGAGCAGCCCGATCTGGGTCGCTTCCCCTGCAGCCAGGCTGCGCGCGGCACTGTTCGGCGAATAGTTGAGCTTGGCAATCGCCGCGAGCACGGCTTCCCGAGTCGCTTCGCGCACATTGGTGCCGCCATTGACGACGCGCGACACGGTCATGGCGGATACGCCTGCCTCGCGGGCCACGTCCTGTACGGTGATGCTGCCCCGGCTACGCCGGCTTGGTTTGGTCATCCCCCCTCCTGCACGAACGCTTAAGTGCGCGCTATCACGATTGCAATCGTTCGCGTGCCATTACCCCGCGCCGGTTGACCGGCATCGTTACGCCCCCTTATAGCTGATAGCGCTACCACCATGGCAAGAGGCGATGGCAGAATCGTCGCCCGCCTTCAGGGAGAGGAACATGCGCTCATTCCGTCGCGTCGCCGCGCTTGCCATTGCCGCGAGCGCTCTGACCCCCTTCGTCGCCGTCCAGCCTGCCGCCGCCCAGACCGAGCGTGCGGGCAAGCCGCTGTACAAGGACGCCAGTCAGCCGGTCGAGGCTCGGGTCGACGATCTCCTCGCTCGCATGACGCTGGAGGAGAAGGTCCAGCAGCTCCAGGCGCTGTGGCTCAACAAGGGGCTGATCCAGGACACCAAGGGCGAGTTCGATCCGGTCAAGGCCAGCGCCAACTTCCCCAACGGCCTAGGCATGATCTCCCGCCCCTATGACCGCCGCGGTGTCGCCGCCGGTCAGGGCGGCGCGGCCGGCGCGGTGGCGGGCGACGTCAACCGCAGCCCCGAGGAAACCGCGCGCTACGTCTATGCCGCGCAGAAATGGGCGATGGAGAAGACCCGGCTCGGCATCCCGATGCTGATGCACGAGGAGTCGCTCCACGGCCTGGTCGCCCCCGGTGCCACCAGCTTCCCGCAGTCGATCGGCCTCGCCAGCAGCTTCGATCCCAAGCTGGTCGAGAACATCTTCTCGATGGCGGCCAAGGAAGCGCGTGCCCGCGGCGCCAACCTCGTCCTCGCGCCCGTGGTCGACGTGGCGCGCGATCCGCGCTGGGGCCGCATCGAGGAAACCTATGGCGAGGACCCGTATCTCGTCACCCAGATGGGCCTCGCCGCGATCCGCGGTTTCCAGGGAACCACGCTGCCGCTCAAGTCCGACAAGGTGTTCATCACCCTCAAGCACATGACCGGCCATGGCCAGCCCGAGAATGGCACCAATGTCGGCCCCGCTTCGCTCGGCGAGCGGACGCTGCGCGAGGATTTCTTCCCGCCGTTCGAACAGGCGGTGAAGACGCTCCCCGTGATGTCGGTGATGGCGAGTTACAACGAGATCGACGGCATCCCCAGCCATGCGAACAAATGGCTGCTCACCGATGTGCTGCGCGGCGAGTGGGGCTTCCAGGGCGCGGTGGTCAGCGACTATTTCGCGATCCGCGAGCTGATCACCCGGCACCACATGTTCAAGACGCCCAAGGACGCCGCCCAGCGCGCGCTGGGCGCGGGTGTCGATGTCGAGACGCCCGACGGCGAGGCGTACACGCACCTCGTCGAACTGGTGAAGGAAGGCCGAGTCAGCCAGGGCGAGATCGACAATGCCGTGCGCCGCGTGCTGCGGATGAAGTTCGAGGGCGGGCTGTTCGAGAACCCCTATCCCGAAGTGAAGCTGGCGGCGGCGCGCACCAACACGCCCGAAGCTATCGCCCTTTCCCGCCAAGCGGCGCGCGAATCGATCGTACTGCTCAAGAACGCGCAGGGCCTGCTGCCGCTCGACGCCAAGGGCATCAAGCGGATGGCGGTGATCGGCACCCACGCCAAGGACACGCCCATAGGCGGCTATTCGGACCTGCCCAACCATGTCGTCAGCGTGCTCGAAGGCATGCAGGCCGAGGGCAAGGGCAAGTTCGCGGTCGACTATGCCGAGGGCATCCGCATCACCGATCATCGCGAATGGTCGAAGGACGCGGTGGCGCAGGTGCCGGCCTCGGTAAACGATCAGCTCCGCGCCCAGGCACTGGAGACGGCGAAGAACGCCGATGTCGTGGTGCTGGTGCTCGGCGGCAACGAGGCGGTGAGCCGCGAGGCCTGGGCGGACAACCATCTGGGCGACAGCGAGACGCTCGACCTGCCAGCGCCGCAGGACCAGCTCGCCAAGGAACTGATCGCGCTCGGCAAGCCCGTCGTGGTGATCCTGCTCAACGGCCGCCCCTATGCAGTGAACTACCTCGCCGAGAAGGCGCCGGCGCTGATCGAAGGCTGGTATCTCGGCGAGCAGACCGGCAACGCGCTCGCCGACGTGGTGTTCGGCCGGTACAATCCGGGCGGCAAGCTGCCGGTCTCGGTGGCGCGCAATGTCGGGCAGCTGCCGATCTACTACAACAAGAAGCCGAGCGCGCGGCGCGGCTATCTCTTCGGCGACACCAGCCCGCTCTACCCGTTCGGCTATGGCCTGAGCTACACCAGCTTCGACATCGCCGCCCCGCGCCTGCTCGCGCCGACGATCGGCATCGCCGACAAGGCGACGGTAGAGGTGGACGTGACCAATACCGGCAAGGTCGCCGGCGACGAGGTGGTCCAGCTCTACGTCCATGACGACGAGGCCTCGGTGACGCGGCCGGTGATCGAGCTCAAGCGCTTCGAGCGGGTGACGCTCAAGCCGGGCGAGAAGAAGACGGTGCGCTTCACGCTGACCCCGGACGATCTGGCGCTGTGGAACAGCCAGATGAAGCATGTGGTTGAGCCGGGGACCTTCACCATCTCCTCGGGGCCGGATTCGGCAACGCTGAAGAGCGCTACGCTGACCGTGCGCTAACGCGGCTCGGGGAGGGAGCAAGGCTCCCTCCCCTTTGGCTCAATCCTCCATCCAAGCCGCCACCCAGAAGAACGGCGCGTTCCAGTTGATCGCGACTTCGTTCAGCGCATAGGCATGAATAGCGTCGGCCCAGCAGGTCTGGGCGACGCACTTGCCCTTCAGCTGCATCGCCACCGTGTCGGCCATCGCCGTGTCGTTGGGCCCGCCCGAGAGCACGCCCGGCGGCGGCCCCGGCAGCTTGGCGTCGAGCGAATGCGCCCAGAAGCGGTGGTGCGGGTTCTGCAGCGACCGCGTGCCATAGCCGCTGACATAGGACCTCCCCATCGGGTTGCGCCCGAGCAGATAGTCGAGCGCGGAGACAATGCCTGCGCGGTATTTGGTCGCCCCGGTGAGATCGCTGGCCACGCCGAGCAGCATCGCCTGGCTCATCAGGTCGCCGTTCGATCCCCAAGGATAGCCCTGCGCCTTGTAGGGGATCGCATAGCCGTTCTGGCGGCGCTGCTCGAGGATGCCGTCCGCCGCCGCGATCAGCGTGCCGCGCAGCTTCTGGACCTCGGCATCGCTGAGGCCCGTCTTCACCTTCGCCAGGGTGATCGTGCCGAGCGGGGCGGTGAAGCTCCAGCTCGGCGCGCGCACCGCTTCGCCGAAATGCGGCGAGCCGGTCACCGCCTTGCGGAACGCCGCCTCGCCGGTGGTCGCGTACAGCTCGGCGGCGGCCCAGTAGAATTCGTCGCTCAAGCTCGAATCGCCATAGCCGCCGCTGCCGGTGAAGCTGCTGGTGGCATAGACCTGGGGATTGCGCTGCGCAGCGGCCCAGGCGCGCCGCGCCGCGATGAGGCAGCGCGCGGCAAAGGCATCGTCCACCCCGCGCCATAGCCGGGCGCACTGCGCGGCGGTTGCCGCCAAGTTGAGCGTCGCAGCCGTGGTCGGCGGATAGAGCAGCCGCGTCTCGCGGTCGTTCTGCGGCGGCGTGGGCAGCGTCGTCCAGTTGCGGTCGGCGACCTTCTGGTGGGCCATGCCGCCGGCGTCGATCTCGGCAAAGGGCGGGAAGCTCGGTTCCCAGGCCGGGCGGCCGGGCTTGGGGGCGCCGAGCGGGCCCGAGGGCACCCGCGTGCGCACGCCGTCCGCGATCTGCATCCGTAGCAGAAATTCCATTTCCCAGCGCGCTTCGTCGAGCAGATCGCTCACGCCGTTGCCGCTTTCGGGGATGCGCAGCGATCCGTCGGGGAAGGCCTTGGGGCGGCGTTCATAGGCGTTGAGCAGCGTCCATAGCGCGATGCCGCCGTTGACGACGTACTTGCCATGATCGCCGGCATCGTACCAGCCGCCGGTCACGTCGAGCGTGTAGCTGCAGCCCGGCCAGTTCGTGCCGCGCTCGTCGGCGCCGGAGAAGCAGCCCGCCACCTCGTGCGCATGCCCGGCCGGGCGGGCCCAGGCGGCGCCGGCGTACTTGGCGTCGATCGGGATGCCGGCGCGCTGCTGGTAGAAGAAGTTCGCGGCGTCGCGCGCGAGTGGCTTGTAGAGGTTCGGCGCGATTACGAAAGGATCGCTGGTCACCCCGGCGACCGACAGCCGATAGCCCTCCCCCGCACGGCGAAAGCCCGAAAAGTCGATCCGCTGCACCACCGCGCCCGAGCTCGCATCGGGGCCATAGACCAGCGTCTCGCCCTTGCCGATCGTCTTTCCGTCCGCATCCAGCAGCAGCCAGGGCAGCGCTTTCGTCCCTGCGCCCCGCACCACTGCCAGCTTCACGTCGGCGGGCTCGAACCCGACCTGATTGAGATCGATCACCGGCCGCCGCTGCGCCGCCGCCGGGCTTGCCAGCAGCATCCCGGCGAGCAGCCACCCGTTCCGCTTGCGCATCCCGCTCCCCTGTTATTTGCCGTTGCCCGGCGCGTGCGGCGTCCGGATGGCTTCGTAATAGTCGAGCGGATGCGGCGGGGCCAGATGGCCGGCGGGCAGCGGGCGCTTCGACAGCGACTGCCAGTACGCGATCGAGGCATCGCGCCACCACTGCGCCTCCTGCCCCTGGATGGCGAGGAAATCGCGCACCTCGGCCCAGCGGCGGGCGTCGACCTTGCCTTCCAGCCCGGCCCAGCGGCGCTGCATGTCCTCCACCGTGGCGATGCCGGTGTCGTAGTGGGCGATCAGGCTGTTCCAGAGCGTTTCGCCCGAACGCATCCGATAGTCCCAGGGGACATGGTGGAACCAGAGCAGCAGGCTGTCAGGCACCGTCTTCAAGTCACCCCAGCGCTTCGCCACCTGCGGCGCATATTGGCCGAGCGCGTTGGTGCCGGTGGGCGTGCGATCGAAGCCGATGCCGTTCGCATCGGCGCGGTGATAATAGGTGGGGTTCCATTCCGGCCTGGCGAGGTCCGACACCCAGGGCCCCGGGCCGTAATGATGGCCGGTCGCCATGACATGGCCGAGGCCGAGCGGGGTCATGTAGTTCACCACCGCCTCGCGCGATTCCAGCATCATCGCGACAACGGGATCGACCACCGCCGGATCGGGGCTCCAGGTCAGCCGCGCCCAGTCGCGGGCGATGTCCGCGGCCTTGGCGGCGGGATCCCAGGCGAGCCGGCCATAGGCGTACCAGTTTGCCTGATCAAACTGCGATCCGCTCCAGTTCACGTCGGTGCCGATATTGGCGACGCCCGCCATGCCGGTGAGCGCCTTGGGGGCGACCGGCGTCTCCAGCACCTTGGCGACGGTGCTGCCCGCGCACGGGCGGAAGGTGTCGCTTTCCAGCACCTCCTCCCACATCGTGCCGAGATAGGCGAGGTGGGTGGCGAAGCCGAGATATTCCTTGGTGATCTGCACCTCGAGCATCAGCGGCGTCTTGGGCATCGCGCCGAACAACGGGTGGAAGGGCTCGCGCGGCTGGAAGTCGATTGCGCCGTTCTTCACCTGGAGGAGGACGTTGTCGCGGAACTTGCCGTCGAGCGGCACGAACTCGTCGTTCGCCTGCTTGTGACGATCGGCGTCGTTATGCTCGGAATAGACGAAGGCGCGCCACATCACCACGCCGCCATGGGGCGCGAGCGCATCGGCGAGCATATTGGCGCCGTCGGCATGGCTGCGCTTATAGTCGGAGGGGCCCGGCTGGCCTTCCGAATTGGCTTTCACGAGGAAGCCGCCGAAATCGGGGACCGCCGCGTAGATCTCGTCCGCCTTCGCTTTCCACCAGGCGCGCACCACGGGGTCGAGAGGGTCGGCCGTTTTCAGGCCGCCGATCTCGATTGGGGCGGAGAAGCGCGCGGTCAGGTAGATGCGGATGCCATAGGGGCGGAACACCCCGGCCAGGGCCTTCACCTTCTGCAGATAGGGCGCGGTGAGGATGTCGGCATTGGCATTGACGTTGTTCGGTACCACCGCGTTGATGCCGATCGAGGAATTGGCGCGGGCATAATCGGTGTAGCGCGGGTCCTTGTAGCCGGGCAGCTTCTGCCAGTCCCACAGCGACTGGCCAGCATAGCCGCGCTCCACATAGCGATCGAGATTGTCCCAATGATCGAGCACGCGCAGTTGCAGCTTGGGCGCATCCTGCACGTCGAGGGCATCAATGGGCTGGCGGAGCTGGAGCAATTTGAGCAGGCGGAAGCTGCCATAGAGCAGCCCGGTGTCGCTATTGGCGGCGATCAGCGTTACCTTGGCGCCGCCGATGGTCGCGGTGCGGAGCAGGAAACCCTCGCGACCGAGCGCGGCGAGCGGCAGCTTCATGCCGGCGAGCAGCGGCGAGCCGGCGGTGGCGAGCACCACCCCGCCCTCGCCCTGCACCGCGCCCGCATGCGCCGGGGCGGAACCGATCATCCCGGCAAGCCCGCGGTCCAGCTCTTCGAGCGCCGCGCGCACCGTCGGCCGGCTGCTATCCGCCACCACATAGCGCAGCTTCGGCGCCACCCGCTGCACGGTACCCGCATCGAGCGGATGATAGCGCAGCCACAGGTCATAGCCGGTTTCGGCATGCCCCTGATTCGCAAAGGCAAACGCCGCCAAGATCCACAAAATCGCCTGATATGCTGCCCGCATTGCGCCCTCTCTCTGCCGCGATCGTTCGCGTTGTTGACAGGCGTGTAGCAGGCCGAACATGGTATCGCTACCAAGCACACGACGCCCCGAGGCGCGATCAGGAGAGGGTTTTATGGCCAACAAATTTCCCATCGACCGCCGCGCGCTGATCGCCGGTGCCGCTGCCACCGCCGCGCTGCCGCTGGCCGCCCGCGCGACCTCGCAGTTGCCGGGGCTGAACACCATCGCCGGGCAGAAGGCCATGCGGA
Source organism: Sphingomonas trueperi (assembly GCF_040545965.1). Lineage (GTDB taxonomy): Bacteria > Pseudomonadota > Alphaproteobacteria > Sphingomonadales > Sphingomonadaceae > Sphingomonas > Sphingomonas trueperi_C. Next base: position 378,605 of record NZ_JBEPMV010000001.1, read on the forward strand.
TCGGCTCCGCCTTCGCCTGGAGCCCGCCGGGCGCCGATGCCGGCTCCTTCGCCAATCCGCGCTACGCCGCATTGCTCCAGCGCGATTGCGGTCTGCTCGTGCCCGAGAACCAGCTCAAGTGGCAGGCCGTCCGCCCTGCCGCGGACAAGTTCGACTTCACCCACTTCGACGCGATGCTCGACTGGGCCGAGGCGCACCGCATGGCGATGCGCGGCCACACCTTGCTCTGGCACAAGAGCCAGTATTTCCCGCGCTGGCTGAACGATTATGGCTTCGGCGCCACGCCGCGACGCGAGGCGGAGCGGCTGCTCACCACCCATATCGATACGGTCTGCCACCGCTATGCCGGCCGCATCCACAGCTATGACGTGGTCAACGAGACGGTCGACGAGAAGACCGGCGCGCTGCGCGAGACCAGCCTGTCGCGCGCCTTTGGCGGCACCGTGCCGATGCTCGACCACGCCTTCCACACTGCCCGCGCCGCCGCGCCGCAGGCCCAGCTGGTGTACAACGACTATATGAGCTGGGAGCCCGGCAACGAGGCGCACCGGGACGGCGTGCTCCGCCTGCTCGAAGGCTTCCGCAAGCGCGGCGTGCCCGTCGATGCGCTGGGCGTGCAGTCGCATATCGAACCGGTCAGCGACGCCCCCGCCGGCGTGCTGGCGGCGCGGCAGGAGAAGCCGTGGCGTGCCTTCCTCGATGCCGTCACCGGCATGGGCTATGCGCTGCTGATCACCGAGTTCGACGTCGCCGACCAGCATCTGCCTACCGACATTGCCCTGCGCGACCGCCAGGTGGCCGACTATGCCGGGGTCTATCTCGACATCCTGTTCGGCTATCCGCAGCTGCGCGACATGCTGTTCTGGGGGATGTGCGACAAGTATAGCTGGCTGAACGGCTTCAAGCCGCGCAAGGACGGAAGTGCGCCGCGGGTGGCGCCCTATGATCGCGATTTCCGGCGCACGCCGCTGCACACGATGGTTGCGACGAAATTGATGAAAACCGCTACCCGGCGCTAACCTCGGTACGCTCCCGTTCAGATTTTACGCGTATAGGATAGACCGCATCGGCTGAGTCGCCGTCGGAACCAGGGAGAGGGCAATGGCCGCAGCGGCCGCGAAACGGCAAGGACCGGGCGGAGACCTCCCGCTCCCCAGCACGATCGACGTTGCGGCGCTCCACAGTCTCGCCGAAGCGACCGTGCGGGCCCATGGCCGCGCGACCGTCACCCCAGCCGGCGCCGCCTTCCGCCAGATGCTGATGGAGCGCGCCCGCACCAGCGCCCAGCGCAGCGCGCTCGCCCTGCTCGGCGCCGATATCGAGCGGCGCGCACGCGCCGGCCGGGTGCGGATGATCGACGATGGCGCGCCGGTCGATATCCTGTTCGATCTCGCCGGGCCGCTGGCCGCACTGCTGGCCGAGGGGCGCCCGACCGACGCCAACATCCTTGCCAATCGCTATCTGGATCTGTCGCCACAGGGCGCCACCGGCTGGGCGCTGCTGCCGCTGATGCTGTCACTGCAGACCGAGGATCCGGAAGCCGCCGACCGTTTTCTAGAGCCCTCCGCGCCGCAGCTGATCGTGATCGGTGGGCTTTCCGGCACCGGCAAATCCAGCCTGGCCCGGTTGCTAGGCGGGCTCTATGGGCGCCGGCCGGGCGCGCGGGTGCTGCGCTCCGACGTGTTCCGCAAGCGGCTCGCCGGTCTCCCGCCCGAAACGCGGCTGCCGCCGTCGCACTATACCCGCCGCAACGACGCCGAAACCTATGAGGCACTGTTCGAGTCAGCGGACGACCACCTCGCCTGCGGCTCGACGGTGATCCTCGACGCGGTGTTCCTCAATCGCAGCGAGCGCGAAGTCGCCGAGGCACTGGCGCTGCAGGCGCGGGTGCCGTTCACCGGCATCTGGCTGGAGGCACCCGATCGCGACCGCATCGCCCGGGTGAGCGCGCGGACGGGCGACGCCTCGGATGCAACGGCGGAGGTTGCACGCGATCAGGCGCGGCGGCCGGTGGGTGACCTGTTCGGCTGGCACCGGATGCGCGCGAACCGGGCGATGGAATTGATCGTGCCGGCAGCGCGCGCGGCCATCGAGCGGCCGCGTCGCTGAACGGGTCCGGCGGGCTCTGCCCGCCGGCGATACTCAGACGGTCTCGGGAACTTCCGGCTTGAGCAGGATGCCGCTCACGCTGTCATTGGCGCAGAACAGATCGTTCAATGCCTCGAGCATGCGGCGTGCCTCCGGGCTGGCCAGCGAGTAGAAGATCATCTGGCCGGCACGCCGGGCAGAAACCATGCCCTCGCGGCGCAGCAGGGCGAGTTGCTGGGAGACCGCCGTGTCGCGTGCGCCCGTCAGCCTTGCCAGCTCCCCTACCGATTTCTCGCCATCCACCAGGTGGCAGAGAAGCAGCAGGCGGCTGCGGCCGGACAGCGCCTTCAAAAATTGCGACGCGTGGTCGATTACCTCGATCATATCGTTCTTCACGGCGACCATGGCTATGCGTGTATCCTATGCCAAGCAACCCGTCACGCGGCAAAAAACCAAGGAAATTCATAAACCTGGATCAATATGAGACATCATATATACGCATCTTTTCTGCAATATGTCCCGCGCGACCTCCCCAGTTGGGAGCGTACCAGCGCTTCGAAGGTTGAGCCAGCATGACGGCACGCCAGGCAGATTTGTTTGAGGTTCCGGGGCCTTCCGGTCTGCGGACCCAAACGGATTTCTTGAACGATACCGAGGAGTTCGCCGCAATCGCGGCGATCGCCTCGGCAGGGCTCGAGCCCTTCCGCTTTCAGGGGTGGACCGGCAACCGCCGCACGACCAGCTATGGCTGGCGCTACGACTTCGAAGATGGCGGCTTCGCCCGCGCCGAGCCGTTTCCCGCATGGCTGGCGCCGCTCCGCGACCGCGCAGAAGCCTTTGCCGGCCTTGCCCCCGGGGCACTCGTCCAGGCGCTGCTGATCCACTATCCGGTGGACGCCGGAATCGGCTGGCACCGGGATCGTCCGGTGTTCGAGGAGGTGGTGGGCATTTCCCTCGGCGCCCCCGCCACGCTTCGCCTGCGTCGGCGCACCGGCCCGCGCGCCTTCGATTGCGCCGAGCAGTTCCTGGCGCCGCGCTCGATCTACTTGCTCTCGGGCGAGGTGCGCCACGCCTGGGAGCACAGCATCGCGCCGATGGCGGAACCGCGCTGGTCGATCACCTTCCGCGCGCTCTCCACGCTGGGGCTGCGCCAGACGCAGAACGGCCCGGACGGGGATCCCCGCCCGGGCCGCACTGGCTGATCGTCCCGCCGCCGGAGCGGCGGGATCATCGCATCAGAACTTGACGCTGGCTTCGACGCCCCAGGTCCGCGGGGGGTTGAAGTTGGCATAGTCGCCCAGGATGCCGCCGTAGCTGGTAGAGACCAACTGGCCGTTGGCGCCATAGTTGAGCACCGGCGACGAGTTGGCCGACGAGCGGCGGTAGATATAGGTGTGGTCGAGCAGGTTGCGCGACCAGACCGCGAAGGTGACCTTGTTGTGATCCGACACGGCGATGTCCGCGATCGCGATGCGGCCGTTCATGATGAAGGCGGCATTGGTCTTGGTCGGCTCGAGCTGGAAGCTGTACTGGCTGCTCGAATAGTTGCCGTCGAGGTGGAAGCGGATGGTCGCATCGCCGCCGCCGATCGGCAGGGCGTAGTCGATCGAGCCCGACGCCGCATGCTTCGGCGTGTAGACGATGTACAGCTGCTGCGCCGGGGCACCCGGGGTCAGCGGGTTCACCGCCGACGGGGCACGCCAGTAGGTATAGGCGTAGGAGGCGTTGAGCGTCAGGCCCTGCACCGGCGCCACCGTCAGATCCGCCTCGATGCCGCGGATCTTGCTGTCACCGGCATTGGTGGTCTGCTCGATATGGCTGCCGTTGGTCGGGCTCTGACCGTTCGTGTCGAAATAGTCGAAGTCGAACTGGGTGTTCGATCGGTCCATGATGTAGCCAGCAAGGTTCAGGCGCGCCTTGTGGTTCCAGAAGTCCATCTTGGCGCCGATTTCATACGACTTGACCGATTCCGGGCCGAAGGCGTTGAACTGGAGCGAACGGTCGTTCGCGCCGCCGGCGCGGAAGCCAGTCGCGTACTTGGCGTAGAGATGGATGTCCTGCGTCGCGTCGACCGCGACGTTGATCATCGGATCGAACCGGCTGACGCTGTTGCTGAAGCCGAACGGCGACACCGTGCCCGCCGTGACGAGGTCGGCGCGGTTGTTGACGACATAGAGCGTGCCGTGGCGCTTGTCCTTGGTCCAGCGGCCGCCCAGGGTAACGTGCACCACGTCGTTCAGCGAGTCCGGCGTGAAGGTCAGGTTACCGAACAACGAGTAGTTGTGGTCGGTCGCCTGGCTGGCGCGGGTGATGAACTGGCAGCTGTTGGCGAACTGCGGCACGGTGGTCGCCAGCGTGTTGTTGCACGACGGATCGAACTGCTGATAGCCCGAGTTCGCGCCGGTGATCGGGCTGGAATTGCCCGGGATCGGGCTGCGGATGGTGTAGGAGGTGCCGTCCGTGTTCCACTGGTTCGTCAGCGGCGTCGCGGCATATTCCGTGGCGTGTTCGGTGAAGTAGTAGGCGCCGACGACATAGTCGAACTGCGGCACGCTGCCGACCGCCTGGAATTCCTGGCTGAACTGGTGCTGGCGCAGGAACGACAGGCTATAGCGGCTGAAGGTGCCGGTGGTGTTGAGCGCGGTCGGGTTGGCCGTGTTCGGCACGAACGGCGCGAACGAGCTGCGCTCCGGTCCGCCCGAATTGTCCCACTGATCGGTGCTGACACCGCGCCATGCGGTGATCGAGCGCAGTTCCAGCCACGGGGCGGCGGTGTACTTCAGGTTCGACGAGACGCCGTGCGTGATGTCGACGCTCGGCTGCTGCGGCACGCCGACATCGGCTACGCGCTGGCGATCCGGGTGGACGCCGACCAGCGGCGCCTTCGGAGCGATACAGATCGGCTTGGTGCTGCCGGCGGCGATGGTGCCGCCGCAGGCGACGCCGTTCAGCTGCAGCGCGCCGGCGCTGTTGAACGTGCCGACCGCATAGCCGTTCGGGTTGTAGTTGACGAGCTGGCTGAACTGCGGGGTGTTCTCGTCCTTCGCATAGTCATAGGCGAAGTCGGCAGTGAAGTTGCTGATCGGCTTCCAGCGCGCCGCGACGCGGCCGCCCTTGCGATCATAATAGTTCCAGCCGGTCGAGCCCGTCAGCGGGTTATCCACCGTCGGGTCCTGGTGCTGGTACACGCCGTCGAACTTCAGCGCGACGTCGTGGAAGGCCGGCAGGTCGAGATGCGCGTCGACGCTGCGGCTGCCGTAATTGCCGACGCCGCCGTTGATGCGGCCGCCGAACTCGCCGGTGGGCGCGCGCGTGACGAGCGACAGCGCGCCGCCTTCGGTGTTGCGGCCGAACAGCGTGCCCTGCGGGCCCTTCAGCACTTCGATGCGCTCGATGTCGAACAGCGCGGCGTTGAGGCCCTGGGTCTTACCCAGTGCGACGCCGTCGATGTACACGCCGACGCCACCGTCACGCGCGGTCTGGTTCTGGTCGTAGGGGACGATGCCGCGGATGCCGATCGTCAGCGCCGACTGGCGCGCCTCGAAGGTCGCGACGCGCAGCGACGGCACGGTGCCGTCGGCGAGGTTGAACAGGCTCTGGACGTGACGGTCCTGCAGCGCCTCGGTGCTGAGCACGCTGATCGAGATCGGCGTCTTCTGCAGGTTGGTTTCGCGCTTGGTGGCGGTGACGACGATGTCGGCCAGGCCTTCGGGCTGCGCATTTTCAGCAGCCGGCGCATCGGCGGTCTGCGCCACGGCCGGGACGGCGGCGAGCGCCATCGCGGTGGCGCCGGCGAGCAGCGCAAGGCGGAAGGTGGAACGATCGAGCATGAAAGCTTTCCCCGAGGTAGGTGGTATGTGGTTCGGGGGGCGCCCTAGGCACGCGATTTGGCAGGTTTGTTACACCCGGCGCCGCACGCTTGACGCGCCAATTTCATATTCACTTCATGTTGTGAATTCCGCGTGGGAATCCGCGGTGGGAGAAGGTTACCGCAGGGCATGCGGCCCAGTGTTAACGCCGCGAAAAACTTTCCCACAACGCCCGAAAAGCCGAAAGTGATGCAGTAAGGACACGGATTCCTTGGTGCTCAAGACGGCGCAATGGAGCGGAATCGGAAGCGCCCGCCCCGCCGGATCGGGCGGAACGGGCGCGTCGGAAGTTTCTGCTCTCGCAGCGTGGCGGGTTATTCGGCGGCAGCCGGGCCGGCGGCACCGACTCGGCCGGTGCGCTCCAGCTTGCCCCAGCCGACAAACCAGCCGCCCAGCGCCGAGCTGATCGCGCGCAGCACCACCCAATACATCAGCTGGCGATAGACGAAGCGCTGCGCCACCAGCAGCAGCGCCGGATAGCGGATCCGCCGGCTGTTGAGCCGGTAGGCAACCCAGCCGCAGCCCACATCGATCGCGGTGAAGGCGACCCAGTAGATCGCCATGGTGCCCACGTCGCCGCGGGTCTGCTCCCAACCATGCTGGGCGATCCGCACCGCGGTGGCGAAGATCGCCGAGACCAAGGCGAGGTCGATCAGCGGCGAGATCGCGGCGAAGATGATCTGGAACACCCAGGCCTGGGGCAGTCCGATCCAGGCGAGCCCGCGCGCCTGCTTGTCGCGATACAGCCCACGATGCTTCCACAGGCACTGGAGCGTGCCGAACGCCCAGCGATAGCGCTGCTTGGCGAGCGCCTTGAAGCTCTCCGGCGCCTCGGTCCAGGCCACCGCATCGGGATCATAGGTGACCCGCCAGCCCGCGCGCTGGATCGCGATGGTGAGGTCCTGGTCCTCGGCCAGCGTATCCTCGGGATAGCCGCCCACCGCATCGAGCGCCGCACGCCGCCAGGCGCCGACCGCGCCCGGCACGACGGTGATGGCGTTGAACCCGGCAAGCGCACGCCGCTCCAGATTCTGCGCGGTGATATACTCCACCGCCTGCCACCGGGTGACGAGGTTGACCCGGTTGCCAACTTGCGCGCTGCCCGCCACCGCGCCGATCTTGCCGTCGGCGAACCAGCGGGCAAGACGACCGATCGTCTCCGGCTCGAACTGGGTGTCGGCGTCGAGCGCGATGATCACCTCGCCCTTCGCCTCGCGCAGCGCGCGGTTGAGCGCCGCCGCCTTGCCGCCATTGACCAGGGTGAGCAACGTCACCCGCGGATCGTCGCCGAATGCCGCCGCGACGATCTCGCTGGTCCGGTCCTTGGAGCCGTCGTCGGCGACGATCAGCTCGATCGCCGGATAGTCGCTGGCGAGCACCCGGCGCACCGAGGACTCGATCACCCGCTCCTCGTTATAGGCCGGGATGATCACCGAGACGGTGGGCGCGAATACCGGCGGTTCGCCGCGTTCGCGCATCCGCTGGCGGAGCGCCAGCCCAGCGAGGATCACCGCGCGGGCGATGCCCAGCGTGATCGCGATGAAGAACATCCAACGCAGTCCCGAGGCGATCGCCGCGAGCGCGACGAAGATCGCCACGTCCGCCCGCACCGCCAGCAGGTCACTGCCGCGGATCGGCGGCATCACCGCGTCGTAGGAAAGGCCGGCGAGCTTCGAGACCGGCACGAAGGTATAGCCCCGCGCCCGCAGCTCGCGGATGATGACCGGCAGCGCCTGGATCGTTTGCTCGCGATTGCCGCCGCCATCGTGGAGCAGCACGACGTTGGTGGAATGGTCCGGCGCGGCGCCCGCTACGTCGGTCAGCACGCCCTGGATGATCGCATCGACGCCCGGCCGTTTCCAGTCGTCCGGATCGACGTGAAGGCCGACCACCGTATATCCCTGCTTCTGCGCGACCACAGCAGGATCGAGTTCGTCGGGCGTGGTCGGCTCGGCGTCCCCGAAATAGGGCGCGCGGAACAGCCGCATGCCGCGGCCGGTATAGGCCTGCACCAGCCGCTGAGTGGCGTTCAGCTCCAGCGCGGTGCTCGCCGCCGAGGTGGTGGCGAGGTTGGGGTGGGTATAGGTGTGGTTGCCCAGCTCATGCCCCTCGGCCACCAGCCGGCGCAGCAGCAGCGGGTGCTGCAGCCCGTTCTCGCCGATGATGAAGAAGGTCGCGGGCACATGCTCGGCCTTGAGGATATCGAGGATGCGCGGGGTGTAGGTGGGGTCGGGACCGTCGTCGAAGGTCAGCGCGATCTCGTTCTTCGAGGCGCCGGTGCGCATCACGACATAGGGCGTCGGCAGCTGCGGATACTGCACGTCGCGGATCATGTTGGCGGCATCGAAGCTGATCGCGCGCTCGCCCACCGTCGGCGTCGAAGTGACGCGCAGGATCTCGCCAGGGCCCTCCACGTCGACATTGGTCGCGGGCACGATCCGGCTCAGGTCCGGCCGGCCGCCATGGCGATAGGCGAGCAGCGCGGTCCACACGCCGGCATCCTCGGTGCCCAGCCGCCACAGGCCGACGCTGCCGACGCCGGCGGCGCGCACCGCCTGCAGCTGGTTCCAGGTGGCGGTGGCGTCGACCATCCAGATCTCGTGGTGCTTGCCGCCCTCGTCATAGGCGAAGGCGCTGTTGCCGCTGGTCTTGTCGAAGGTGACTTTGGCGTCGCTGTCGCGCGCCGCCGACCAGGCCTCTTCGATGCTCATCGCATCGGTGCCGTCGCCGTGATAATCATAGGCATAGCTGGCCAGCGCCACGATCAGCTTGCTGGCGCCGACCTTGGCCACGGCATTGCGCAGCTCCTCGACGAACCAGGGCTGCGAGGCGATCGGCCCAGCCGTGCCGCCCTGCCAATGCTCGTCATAATCCATCAGGATCACGCGATCGGTGACCGCGGCAAAGCGCTTGAGGTCCCAATTGGTGTCGCCCGCAGGCACGGTGACGGCGAGCGTCTTGTCCTTGGGCATCGCCTTGTTGATCTGGTCGAGCAGCTGGGCATAGCCCGGCAGCGAGCCAGGCTGCAGGCTCTCGAAGTCCATCACCAGGCCAGGCAGGTTGCGCGCCTTGACCATGGCGGCGAGGTCGCGCGCCAGCTTCGCCCGCGCCGCCGGGCTGGCCATCAGCCTGGCCGAGCCAGCCGTGTCCCAGGCCTCGTCGGACACGTTCTGCACCATCGGCAGCACGCGCGGACGGCGCGGCGCGGCGGCGACGATGCTGGCGAACTTCGGATCGTCGAGCACCTGCATCGCATGGTTCGCCCCGGTCACCGAGACGAAGGCGGGCACCACCCAGTCGAGATCGCCGATGTTGCGGCGGAGCGAGTCGGCGCTGGCCGGATCCCAAGGCACATAGAAGCCGACGGTGAGCGGGGCGCCCGGTTTCTTCGCCGAGCCGCCGGGCAGCCAGCGCTGCGAGCGCGGCTGGCCGCGCGCGCTCAGCGAGCGCAGGGCTGCCGGCTTGGCATTTTCCCACCGTACCGGCAGGTCCTGTGCGGGCGGCACGTTAACGATGGTGGCGGCAAAAACGATCGCGGCGAGCAGCACGCCGCCGATCAGCGCGAACACCGTGCGCATCGTCCAGCGCTTGCGGCTGCCGGTAGGGTCGAAGAATACGGGACGCGACATCGATGCTCTTTCGAAACGCGCGAAACTCTGCCCGGCGCGTGGCGGGTCCGCGCCTTATAAGAGCCCATATTAACCGACGCTATACTATGACGGCTGGGTAGATTCCCTGAGAGGGTATGGGGTCACACCGCGCTGCTGAAGCGGGTGGCGGCCGGTCCGCGATGGCTGTCCAGCGCGCTGGCGATCACCCGTGCATAGGGCAGTGCCTCGGGTGCCAGCAGCAGCACGCTCCCTTCCCAACGCACCAGCTTCAGCGCCGCGAACCGCGCGAGCCGCAGCGCGATCGCCGCGCGACCGGCGATGCCACCCAGGTCGGCGCGCCCCTGACAGAGCAGTTCCTCGATCGCCGCCGCCCGCCACTGATCGTCCACCGAACGCCGCACCCCGCGCGCCGCCGCGAACCGGCTGGACGAGACCGCCATGTGCCAGCGGCCGGCATTCTTCTCGTTCTGCACCAGCAGATCGGGAAACTGGCTGATCGCGCTGGCGCCCAGCCCGATCAGCACTTCCGCCTCGTCCTCGGTGAAGCCCTGGAAGTTGCGCCGCAGCCGGCCCTCGCGCGCCGCCACGGCCATCGCGTCACCAGGCTTGGCGAAATGGTCGAAGCCGATCGCGGCATAGCCGTCCCCCACCAGCTTGGCATGCGCGAGGGCAGCTTGGGCGAAGCGGGCCTCGGCATCGGGAAGCGCCGCAGCATTGATGCGGCGCTGGCGCGGAATCAGGTGTGGTACATGGGCATAACCGAACACGGCGAGCCGATCGGCGCCCATCGCCACGCTCTCGTCGATCGACTCTGCGAGTGCCTGGTCGGTCTGGCCGGGCAGGCCGTACATCAGGTCGAAATTGATCGACTCGATGCCGGCGTGGCGCAGCAGATCGACGGTCACGGCGATGTCGGCGCGCGGCTGGACGCGGCCGATCGCCGCTTGGATGGCAGGATCGAACGTCTGCACGCCGAGGCTGACGCGCGACGCGCCGGCTTCCGCCAGTGCACCAGCCCAGGCCGCGTCGAAGCCACGCGGATCCACTTCCACGGACAGCACCGGCGCGCCGGCGCCGAACGCGGCCTTGGCCTGCGCCACCAGAGAAAGGAAAGCCTCCGGGGCGATGGCATTGGGGCTACCGCCACCGAACGCGATGCGCCCCACACGCCCCCGCCCGCCCAGCCGCCGCGCGACCAGCTCGATCTCTTCCGAGAGCCGAGCGAGATAGGCGTCGAGCCGCGCGGTGCGGTTGGCCGCGCCGGTGTTGCAGCCGCAATACCAGCAGATCTCGTGGCAGAAGGGGATGTGGAGATAGAGCGACAGCTCGGCATCCGGCTCCACCCGATCGAGCACGGCGGCCATGTCCGCCGGCCCGACGCCGTCGTGGAATTCGGCCGCGGTGGGATAGCTGGTGTAGCGCGGCACCGGCGTGGCGAGCAGATCGGGATGATAGGTCCACATGCTCCTGCGCATGCACCGCTGCGCGGAGGCCGTCGCTTGGGAATGTCCCGTATCCTTGCCGCGTAGGGCCCGGAGGCGTAGGCGCGGGCCATGCAACTCGACGACCAGCTAGTCCGCTATTTCGGCACCGCCGACCTCGGCACCCTCACCCCGCCCGCGCTCGCCTCGGGCATCGAGCGGATGAAGGTCGATCTCGGCCTGGAAACCGATCGTGCCCGCCGCTTCGCGCTGTGGGCGCTGCTGTTCATGCTCGGCAACGCGCCCGATCTCGACGTGACCTTCGAAGACGAGGCCGATCGCGAGGCCGCCCGCAACTTCATGGACCTGTCCGACCAGCAGGACTGAGCCCGACACAAAAGCGGCGGACCTTTCGGCCCGCCGCTCCAGGTGTTGGGAGACATTTATGTTTTTAGGAACGCATCAGAAGGTAAGGCGCGCACCCAGCGTGTAGGACCGGCCGATCGGATCGTAGATCGTCGGGAAGGTGTTGCCGCTGTTGTACGACGTACCACCGACCCCGGAACCGACCAGCGGCGGGTCCTTGTCGAGCAGGTTGTTCACCGTCAGGTTCAGGCTTAGGTTCTTGGTCGGCCGCACGCCGAACGACAGATCGAAATAGTCGTAGGCAGGGATGCGGGCGAACTGCGGCAGGATGCTGCCGATCGGGTCTTCCAGGCTGACATGGCTGATGTGGGTCCACAGCAGCGAGGCGTCGAAGCCCGGACGATCATAGGTCAGGCGACCGTTCCAGCGCAGCTTGGCACGCGGATTGGTGCAGCCGCCGGCGCTGTAGCGACCGGTGCAGTTCCGATTGATCGAGTTCGGGTTCGCCTGGAAGCGATAATAATCGAGCCAGGTGCCGTTGAAGCCGATCGTGATCGCGCCGCTGTCCTTGATGCCGATGTCGTCCAGCAGCACGCGCTGGTTGACGCCGAGATCGATGCCGGCCGTACGGATCAGACCCAGGTTCGAATAGGTCAGGATCACGCCCGGGGTCTCGCCCGCGCCGTTGAGCGTGCCGGTCAGCGGATTGCGGCGGATCAGCGCGCAGAACGCGTTGTTCGTGAAGCTCGGGTTGAGCGTCGCCGAATAGCAGCCGTTCAGGATGTCGGCCTGTGCCGGCTGGGTGATCGCGTTCGAAACCTTGATCCGGAAATAGTCCACCGTCGCGGAGAAGCCCTTGAGGAAGGTGGGCGTGAACACGCCGCCCAGCGTCAGGGTCTTGGCCTTCTCCACGTCCAGGTCGCGGTTGCCGGCGGTGGTGTTGTTGATCTGGCCCGAGCTCGGCTGCGCGATCGAACCGAGCGTGGCTGCCGGCGCGCCTGTGGCGACGCAGAGCGCCCCCAGCGGCGCATTGCTCAGCACGCCGGTGCCGGCGCACACGTCACGCGTCAGGTTGCCCAGGCCCTGCACCGGCGACTGGAACAATTCCTGGATGTTGGGCGAGCGGACCGCGACCTGATAGGTGCCGCGGAACTTGAAGCCTTGCACCGGTTCCCAGGTGCCGCCGGCCTTCCACGTCGTGCTGCCGCCGGTGGTGGTGTAATCGGAATAGCGGATGCCCGCTTCCGCGGTCAGCTTGTAGAGGAAGGGCTGGTTCTCGATCAGCGGCGCGATCAACTCGCCGAACACTTCCTTCACGCTGTAGCGGCCGGTATCCGGCGGCGTGCGCGCGCCGGTGCCGAGCACTTCGCCCTGCACCTGCGACGGGCCGTCGGGCTGGCTGGCAGCGCTGATCTTGCGATATTCGCCGCCGGCCGCGAAGGCGATCTTGCTGGCGGCGAGCGGCGACGCGAACAGGTCGCCGGAGATGCTGCCGGTGACGACCGTCTGGCGCACCTTGCGGTTGATGATCGCATCGAGGTTGATGAACGCCGCCTGGGCCGAGCTGATCGAGCCGTTCGGCCCGAACAGGTTGAGCGCGGTGCAGCCGTTGCTGGTGTCGACGCAGCGGATCGTGCCGCTCGCATCGCGATAGGCGCGCAGCGCCTGCTGGACCTTGCTGAACGAGCCCCAACGCTGGCGCGTCTGGTTCTGCGTCGTCTCGCCATATTGCGCCGAAAGGTCGTACTTCAGGCCCGTGGTGATCTCGCCGCGGAAGCCGCCCTGGATCTGGAACATCTGCGATTCGAACAGGTTGCCGCGGGGACCGAACTCGGTGAAGCGGCGCTGCGCGACCACCGGGATTTCGCGATAGCCGGCCGTGCCGGGGCCGCCCTGTACCGCCGCCGCCGTTGCGCAGTCCGCCGCCGAGATCTTGCTCGCGGTGCAGAGCTGATTGCGGATGCCCACCGGCAGATAGGGGTTGTTCAGGCCCAGCTGATAGGTGTTGTTGAACGTGCCCGAGGAGGCGAGCTGGGTCGCGATCTGGTTCCGCGTGAACATCGCCGAGCCGTAGAACTCGATCGCATCGGTGATCTTGTAATAGCCCGCCGAATAGGCGTTGATGCGGTCGAGCGGCGTCTGGAAATAGGTGCCGATATTGGTGTTGTAGGTGTCGTTCGCGGTCGCCGACTGGAGCAGCCCGGTCGTCGGGTTCACCACCGCACCGAAATCGCTGGGGCCGAGGCCGAGCGCAGCAACCCCGGGCGAACCGAAGATCGTCACCTGCGCCGTGCTGGAACCGGCGAACGCGCCGGTGGTCGAGCTGATCGGCACTGCGCTGATCTTGCGATCGAGGTGCAGCAGCGGATCGGCCTTGGTGTAGCCGATGCTCAGCACCACGTTGCCGCGACCGTCTGCGAAGTTGCCGCCCACGACAAGGTCCGCCTTGAAGCGCTGGCTGTCGCCGCGCTCGGACACGCGGTAGCTGGCCGAGGCATCGATGCCCGAGAAGTCGCGCCGGGTGATGAAGTTGACGACGCCAGCAACTGCGTCCGCGCCATAGGTTGAGGACGCGCCGCCGGTGAACACTTCCACCCGCTGCAGCAGGGCGACGGGAATGTTGTTGGTGTCGGTCAGGCCGTCGAGGCCATAGGGCACCAAGCGGCGGCCATCGAGCAGGACCAGCGTGCGCTGCTCGCCGATGCCGCGCAGGTTGAGCGTCGACGACCCGTCCGAGCCGTTGTTGACGCCCGCGCCGATCGACGGGCGGATTGCCGGCAAGTTGCGCAGCAAATCGTCCGCGGTGCCGGGCTGGCGGAAGGTGATTTCCTGCTGGCTGATCACGTTGACCGGGCTGGCCAGCTCGAGATCGGGTCGCGAGATGCGCGTCCCGGTGACGACGATCTCGCTGGCCGGTTCTGCCTGGCTATCCGATTCAGGCACGCTTTGTTGCTGCGCATAGGCCGGCGCCGCAATGCTTACGACCAGCATCGTGGACGCAAGCAGACAGGTTCTGAGGGTAGACGACATCAAAAGCCCCTTGTTTGAAATTTTCTCCGCAGCTGGCGCAACTTTCGTGCGCCTTCGCTTTGCGGCATGTCTGCACGATACGTCGTTAATGGCAACGCTCTGGACACGCGCGGAAACAAAATGTCACGTAACTGTTGCGTATTTGCAATGGTTACAATTGCAGTGCCCTCGGGGACATTTGCGGCGGCTTGGCAAAGCCGATAGATGCAACAGGTAGTTGCGCGTTGCCCGTGTCGCCGCCGGAACCACTTCGATGCTCAGGCGATAGAGGCGCGGGCGCATGCAGACAGGGGATGCCAAGATGGATAATCCAGGCGATATCGGCGTATCGCGACGGGGGTTGCTGACGAGCGGCGCAGGCTTCGCCGCCGTGACGGCCTTGCCCGCGAGCGCCAGCAACAAGGAACCGGTAGCGCCGATGGAGACGCCCCCCACCCTTCCCGTCCAACTCAAGGTCAACGGCAAGGCGACCGAACTGACCGTCGACACCCGGACGACGCTGCTCGACGCGCTGCGCGAGCACCTGCACCTCACCGGCACCAAGAAGGGCTGTGACCATGGCCAGTGCGGTGCCTGCACGGTGATGGTGAACGGCCGGCGGATCAACTCCTGCCTCAGCCTGGCGGTGATGCACGACGGCGACAGCGTCACCACCATCGAAGGCCTGGGCACGCCCGAGGACCTGCACCCGATGCAGGCCGCCTTCGTCCGCCACGACGGCTATCAGTGCGGCTATTGCACGCCGGGGCAGATCTGCTCGGCGGTGGCGGTGCTCGACGAGATCAAGGCCGGCATCCCCAGCCATGTCGCCGCCGACGTCGCTGCCTCGCCCGCCTTCTCCGAAATGGAGATCCGCGAGCGGATGAGCGGCAATATCTGTCGCTGCGGCGCCTATTCCAACATCGTCGAGGCGATCCGAGAAGCCGCGGGGCGGAGGCAGGCATGAAGGCGTTCGAATACACCCGCGCGAGCAGCCCGGCCGACGCAGCAGCGCTTGCCGCCAAGACCCCCGGCGCCAAGTTCATCGCCGGCGGCACCAATCTGCTCGACCTGATGAAGCTCGAGATCGAAACCCCGGCGCATCTGATCGACGTCAACAAGCTGGCGCTCGACCGGATCGAGGAAACCGCGGACGGCGGGCTGCGCATCGGTGCGCTGGTGCGCAACACCGATCTCGCCGCCGACAAGCGCGTCCGCCGCGACTATGCGGTGCTGACGCGGGCGATCGTCGCGGGCGCGAGCGGCCAGCTGCGCAACAAGGCGACCACTGCCGGCAACCTGCTCCAGCGCACCCGCTGCCCCTATTTCTACGACCCCAACCAGCCCTGCAACAAGCGCAAGCCCGGCAGCGGCTGCGCGGCGATCGGCGGGTTCAGCCGCCAGCTGGCGGTGATCGGCACCAGCAAGGCATGCATCGCCACCTATCCAGGCGACATGGCCATCGCGATGCGGCTGCTCGACGCAACCGTCGAGACGGTGAAGCCCGACGGCAGCACCCGGAAGATCGCCATTGCCGACTTCCACCGCCTGCCGGGCGACACGCCGCATATCGACAACACGTTGCAAACCGGCGAGCTGATCACGGCGGTCACCCTGCCCAAGCCGCTGGGCGGCAAGCATTTCTACCACAAGGTGCGCGACCGCGCGTCCTATGCCTTCGCGCTCGTTTCGGTGGCGGCGGTGGTGCAGAAGGACGGCACCGGCCGGGTCGCCTTTGGCGGCATGGCGCACAAGCCGTGGCGGGTCGAAGCTGCCGAGGCTGCGCTGCCCAAGGGCGCTGCCGCGACTGCAAAGATCGCCTTCGCCGGCGCGACGCCGACGCACGACAATGCCTTCAAGCTCCAGCTGGCCGAGCGCACGCTCGCCGCGGTGCTGAGCGAAGCAAGGGGCTGAGCCATGAAGTTCGATACCCCCGCCACGACCAACCCGATCGACCGCCTCAAGTTGGTCGGCAAGGCCACCGACCGGATCGACGGCCCGCTCAAGACCACCGGGCGCGCGCCCTATGCCTATGAGCGGCACGATGTCGCGCCGGGCGCGGCCTATGGCTATGTGCTCGGCTCGGCGATCGCCAAGGGCCGGATCACCGGCATGGATCTCAGTGCGGCCAAGGCTGCGCCCGGCGTGCTGGCGATCGTCACCGCCGAGAATGCCGGCAAGCTGACCAAGGGCAATTTCAACACCGCCAACCTGCTCGGCGGGCCCGAGATCGAGCATTACCACCAGGCGATCGCGCTGGTGGTGGCCGAGACCTTCGAGCAGGCGCGTGCCGCATCGTCGCTGATCCGCGTCGACTATGCGCGCGGCAAGGGCCGGTTCGACCTCAAGGCGGAAATGGCGAGCGCCACACTTCCGAAGGAGGGCTTTGGCGGCCCGGCCGAAAGCAAGGTCGGCAATTTCGACGGCGCCTTCGCCAGCGCCCCCGTTCAGCTCGACGCGCGCTACACCACGCCGGACCATTCGCACGCGATGATGGAGCCGCATGCCTCCACCGCCAAGTGGGACGGCGACCAGCTGCTGCTGTGGACCTCGAACCAGATGATCAACTGGGGCAAGGGCGATGTGGCGCGCACGCTGGGCCTGCCCAAGGAAAAGGTGCGGCTGATGTCGCCCTTCGTCGGCGGCGGATTCGGCGGCAAGCTGTTCGTGCGCACCGATGCGATCCTCGCGGCGCTTGGTGCCAAAGCGGCCGGGCGGCCGGTCAAGGTGTCGCTCCAGCGTCCGCTGATCGCCAACAATACCACGCATCGTCCCGCGACGATTCAGCGCATCCGCATCGGCACCACCAAGGACGGCAAGATCACCGCGATCGGCCATGAAAGCTGGTCGGGCGACCTGCCCGGCGGCGGCCCGGAGACGGCGGTGGGCCAGACCCGCCTACTCTATGCCGGCGAGAACCGGCTAACGACGATGCGTCTGGCGGTGCTCGACCTGCCCGAGGGCAATGCGATGCGTGCGCCCGGCGAGGCCCCAGGCCTGATGGCGCTCGAGATCGCCATGGACGAGATGGCCGAGAAGCTCGGCATGGACCCGGTGGCGTTCCGCGCGATCAATGACACCCAGGTCGATCCCGAGGCGCCCAACCGCCCCTTCTCGCAGCGCCAGCTGGTCCAGTGCATGCAGATCGGCGCGGAGAAGTTCGGCTGGGCCAAGCGTGCCAAGGCGCCGGGTGCCGTGCGCGAGGGCCGCTGGCTGATCGGCATGGGCATGGCCGCGGCGTTCCGCAACAACCTCAACGGCAAGTCCGGCGCGCGCGTTCGGCTGGACGGCAAGGGCGTGGTGACGGTCGAGACCGACATGACCGATATCGGCACTGGCACCTACACGATCATCGCCCAGACCGCGGCGGAGATGATGGGCGTGCCGTTGGAAACGGTGGTGGTCCGGCTGGGCGATTCCAGCTTCCCGGCCTCGGCGGGCTCGGGCGGGCAATGGGGCGCCAACAGCTCGACCGCGGGCGTCTATGCCGCCTGCGCGATGCTGCGCGACAAGGTGACCGCGGCGCTCGGCTTCAATTCGGCCGATGTGGTGTTTGAGGACGGCAAGGTCCGCGCGGGCAATCGCAGCGTCGCGCTGGCGGATGCGGCCAAGGGCGGCGAGTTCGTCGCCGAGGACTTCATGGATTACGGCGACCTCGCCAAGAAGTACCAGCAGTCGACCTTCGGCGCGCATTTCGTCGAGGTCGCGGTGGACGCCGCGACCGCCGAGGTGCGGGTGCGCCGGATGCTGGCCGTTTGTGCGGCCGGGCGAATCCTCAACCCCAAATCGGCGCGCAGCCAGGTGATCGGCGCGATGACGATGGGCGTCGGCTCGGCGCTGATGGAGGAACTCGCGGTCGACAAGCGCTTCGGCTATTTCGTCAACCACGACCTCGCCAGCTACGAAGTGCCGGTCCATGCCGACATCCCGCACCAGGAAGTGATCTTCCTCGACGAAACCGACCCCACCACCTCGCCGATGAAGGCGAAGGGCGTCGGCGAGCTCGGCCTGTGCGGTGTCGGCGCGGCGGTGGCGAACGCCATCCACAATGCCTGCGGCGTGCGGGTGCGCGACTATCCGGTGACGCTGGACAAGCTGCTGCCGGGGATGCCCGCGTTCGCGTGAGGCGCATCAATCCTCCCCTTTAAGGGGAGGTGGCGCGCGCCAGCGCGACGGAGGGGTGTCAACGGCTGAGACATCGTCCACCCCTCCAACGGGTACATCCCTCCGTCAGTCCTGCGGGCTGCCACCTCCCCTTGCAGGGGAGGATTGGGTAGCGCCCGACGATTTCCCCCGCTACAGCGCCCGCGGCGGGGGCCAGGCTGAGGGAGTGCATGGACCACCGCAACACCACCCGCCGCGTCCGCGCGATCGTGCGTCGGCACGGCCCAACGGCTCAGATCTGGCGGCGTCGCGTCGCGTTTCTTGGCGGTGCCATTGTCATCGGCCTCGTTGCCTTCGGGTTCGCGGAGGCCGCGGACTGGGCGGCACGACGCTTCACCACACTGGAGCGGACCTGGTGGTGGCTTCCCCTCCTTCTCACTCCTGCCGGCTTTGCGCTGTTCGCCTGGGCGACCCGCCGCTTCGCCCCCGACGCCACCGGCTCCGGCATCCCGCAGGTGATGGCCGCAACGCGCGACCCCGACGACGCGATGACCAGCCTCACCTCGGCCAAGACCGTGGTGCTGAAACTGATCCTCACCATCGGCGCGGTGCTGGTCGGAGCTTCGACCGGGCGCGAAGGACCCACCGTGCAGGTCGCCGCGTCGATCATGGGCTACGCGCATCGGCTCGCCCGTGTGCCGATCCGCGCCTCGGTGTTCATCGCCGGCGGCGCAGCCGGCGTCGCCGCGGCATTCAACACGCCGCTCGCCGGGGTTGCCTTCGCGATCGAGGAACTGGCCGCCGCCTATGAGCAGCGCATGGCGGTGCTGGTGATGGCCGCCGTGCTGATCGCGGGCATGACCAGCCTCGGCATCGCCGGGGACTATGTCTATTTCGGCGCGATGCGGAGCACGCTGCCGCTCGCGCAGGCGGTGCTTGCCGCCCCCGTCGCGGGCGTCGTCGGTGGTCTCGCCGGCGGCCTTTTCTCGCGGCTGATGCTCGCGGCCGGTGGATCGGACTGGCGGCCGCTGGTCGCCGTCCGCCGCCACAAGCTCATATTCGCCGCCGCCTGCGGGCTGGTGGTCGCCATCCTCGGCGTGACGACGGGGCTGACCTGGGGCACCGGCTATGATGCCGCCCGCGCCGCGATCACCGGCAGCGAGATCGCCTGGTGGTACGCCCCCGCCAAGTTCGCGACGACCCTCGCCACCGCCATCGCCGGCATACCGGGCGGCATCTTCGCGCCCTCGCTTTCCGTGGGCGCGGGCGTCGGTGACCTCGTCCGCCCGATGTTCCCAACCGCGCCGGGCGGGACGATTGTGCTGCTAGGCATGGTCGCCTATTTCACCGGTGTGGTCCGCGCCCCGCTGACCGCAGTGATCATCATCGCCGAGACCACCGCCAGCCGCGGGCTGATGCTGCCGCTGCTTGCTGCCGCGCTGATCGCCGACTTCACCGCGCAGCTGGTCTCGAAGGAACGGCTCTATCACGGCCTATCGCTGCGCTTCGGTACAACGCAGGTGCAGCATGAATCCGACGATCGGGGGAACGGATCGGTCCCGCGCGCGTAACGAACCTGTGGAGGCGCCCGGATTTTGGCGCCCGATGAGGAGTTGCATGCCCGACCGGGACCCCGTTCTGCTGATGCCGCCCCCGGCGGATCTGCTCGATAATGCCAGTCTGTTCCTCGATTTCGACGGGACCTTGGTCGAACTCGCCGACCGCCCTGACGGCGTGGTGGTCGCGCCCGTGCTGGTCGACCTGATCCGCGCGCTGGAGGAAAAGCTCGATGGCCGCTTGGCGCTGGTGAGCGGCCGCCCGGCGGGCGATCTGACCGCCCTGTTCGGCGACCATGCTCCGTCCGTCGTCGGCAGCCACGGCATGGAATTCCATTGGTCCGATGGCCGCCGCGACCAGGCCGAGCGTCCCGCCGGGCTCGTCGCAGCGCTGGCCGCGATGCGCGCCTTCACCGAGACCAACGAGGGCGCAATCCTCGAAGACAAGCCGCTGGGCGCCGCTGTCCACTACCGGCTGAACCCCGCGCTGGAAGCCGAGGCCATGGCGATGGGCGAACGGCTGGCGATCGAGCACGGCCTCTACCTCCAGCACGGCAAGATGATGGTCGAGGTCCGCACCGCGGGCGGCGACAAGGGCAGCGCGATCCGCACGCTGATGGCCGATCCGCGCTTCGCCGCGGGTCGCCCCGTTTTCCTGGGTGACGACGTGACCGACGAGCCGGGCTTCTCCGCCGTCGCCCTGCTCGGCGGCGCGGGCGTGCTGGTCGGCGACCCCCGCCCCACCGACGCGCGCTACCGCCTCGACGATGTATCGGGCGTGCTCGCCTGGCTGGCCGCTGCAACGGGAGTTCCCGCATGACGACGCTCGACCTCTGGCCGATCGGCAACTGCCAGGTCAGCGCGCTGATCGACCGCGCCGGCCGCTTCGTCTGGGGCTGTGTGCCCCGCGTCGACGGCGATCCACTCTTCTCGGCGCTGGTCGGCGGCGAGGAGCCCGAGGCCGGCTATTGGGACATCGCGCTGGAAGGCGTGGTCTCGGTCGAGCAGCGCTATTTGCGCAACGCCCCGATCCTGGTCAGCCGCCATACCGATGCGGCCGGCAACGCGATCGAAGTCACCGATTTCTGCCCGCGCTTCTCGCGCCTCGGCCGGGTCTACCGCCCGGTCGCCTTCGCCCGCATCGTCAAGCCGGTGGCGGGCAGCCCGCGCATCCGGGTGAAGCTGCGGCCCACCTGCGGCTGGGGCAAGAGCTGCAAGACCCGCATCGGCGGCTCCAACCATCTGCGCTACCTCGTCGAGCCGATGACGCTGCGCCTCACCACCACCGCCCCCGTCGGGATGGTGGACGAGGAGCGCGTGTTCCGCGTCGAGAAACCGCTGCACTTTTTCCTCGGCCCCGACGAGAGCTTCAGCGGCGACGTTGCCGAGACGGTCGACGACATGCTGCTCAACACCATCGCCGAGTGGCAGCACTGGGTGCGCGGCCTCGCCATTCCGCTCGAGTGGCAGGAGGTGGTGATCCGCTCGGCCATCACCCTCAAACTGTGCCAGCACGAGGAGACCGGCGCGATCGTCGCGGCGCTGACCACGTCGATCCCCGAACATGCCGGTTCCCAGCGCAACTGGGACTATCGCTACTGCTGGATCCGCGACGCCTATTACACGGTGCAGGCGCTCAACCGGCTGGGCGCGCTCGACGTGCTGGAGACCTATCTCGGCTATCTCCGCAACATCGTCGACGACGCCCGGGCCGAGCCGCGCGGCGGGCATATCCAGCCGCTCTACGGCGTGCTCGGCGAGGCGACGCTGGAAGAGCGCGAGGCGCCCGACCTCGCCGGCTACCGCGGCATGGGGCCGGTGCGCGTCGGCAACCAGGCCTATGAGCAGGTCCAGCACGACGCCTATGGCCAGATCGTCCTGTCCAACGTCCAGGCGTTCTTCGACCAGCGGCTGTACCGCATCGCCAGCGTCGAGGACTACGAATCGCTGGAGCGCGTCGGCGAGCGCGCCTGGCAATATCACGACTCGCCCGATGCCGGGCTGTGGGAGCTGCGCACCCGCCAGAGCGTCCACACCTATTCGGTGGCGATGTGCTGGGCGGCCTGCGACCGGCTCGCCAACGCCGCGCATGTGCTCAACCTGCCCGAGCGCCGCGACTTCTGGCAGCATCGTGCGGACACGATCCGCACGACGATCTTCGACAAGGCGTGGCGCGAAGAGACGGACCGCTTCTCCGCGACCTTCTCGGGCGACGATCTCGACGCCAGCTTGCTCCAGCTGCTGGAGATGCGCTTCCTGGCGCCCGACGATCCCCGCTTCGTCTCGACGCTGAAGGCAGTGGAGGAAGGCCTGCGCCGCGGCTCGACCATGCTGCGCTATGATACCGAGGATGATTTCGGCCTGCCCGAAACCGCGTTCAACTTCTGTACGTTCTGGTTGATCGAAGCGCTGCACATCACCGGCCGTACCGATGAGGCGCGCGCCTTGTTCGAGGAGATGCTGGGCAGGCGCACCGCCGCCGGCCTGCTCTCCGAGGATATCGACCCCGTCACCGGGGAATTGTGGGGCAATTATCCCCAGACCTACTCGCTGGTCGGCATGATCAATTGCGCCGTCCTGCTGAGCAAGCCCTGGAGTTCGATCCGTTGAGCCGCCTTATCGTCATCTCGAACCGCGTAACCGCACCCAACGGCTCCAACTCGGGGGCGCAGGGCGGCCTCGCCGTCGCCCTCGCCGCAGCCCTGCGCGAGAATGGCGGCATCTGGTTCGGTTGGTCTGGCGAGCAGACCGACCAGTTCACCGGCCAGATCAGCATGCAGCGGAATGAGGGCGTCACCACCGCGACCGTCGACCTCGAAGAGCAGGATATCGACGAATATTATAACGGCTATGCGAACCGCACGCTGTGGCCGCTGTTCCACTACCGGATCGACCTGGCCGAATATGAGCGCGGCTTCGCGGGCGGCTATCAGCGCGTCAACGAGCGCTTCGCCGAGACTGTCCGCCCGCTGATCGAGCCGGACGACGTCGTATGGGTGCAGGACTATCACATGTTCCCGCTCGGACAGGAACTGCGTCGGCGCGGCTGCAAGAACCGGATCGGCTTCTTCCTCCACATCCCCTGGCCGCCGCGCCGCCTCCTCTCCAGCCTGCCCAAGGCGCACGAGCTGATCGAGAAGCTGTTCGCCTATGACGTGATCGGCTTCCACACCCAGGAGTGGATGGAATCGTTCATCGACTTCGCCCGCGCCGAGATGGAAGCGGTGGTCCAGCCCGACGGCGTGCTGCGCATCGGCCTGAAGAGCGTGAAGCTGGTCGCCTGCCCGATCGGCATCGATGCCAAGGAGTTCGCGGCACTGGCCGAAAGCAAATCGGCGCGCGAGACCTTCGAGCAGATGCGCACCAGCTCGGTCGGCCGTTCGCTGATCGTCGGCGTCGACCGGCTCGATTATTCGAAGGGGCTGGAGGAGCGTTTCCTCGGATACGAGCGCTTCCTCACCACCTATCCGGAGCAGCGCAAGGAAGTGTATCTGCTCCAGATCGCGCCGCCGTCGCGCGCGACGGTGGAGACCTATCAGCGCATCCGCAATACGCTGGAGGGGCTGTCGGGCAAGATCAACGGCGCGCATGCCGATCTCGACTGGGTGCCGCTGCGCTACGTCAACCAGGGCTATCCGCGCGACGTGCTGGCGGGCGTGTACCGGGCCGCCAAGATCGGCTTGGTCACCCCTTTGCGCGACGGGATGAATCTGGTGGCGAAGGAATATGTCGCCGCGCAGGATCCCAAGGACCCGGGCGTGCTGATCCTCTCCAAGTTCGCCGGTGCGGCGATCCAGATGGAGCAGGCGCTGCTGGTGAACCCCTATAGCGCCGAGGAAGTCTCCGACGCGATCTGCCAGGCGCTCAACATGCCGCTGGAAGAGCGGATCGAGCGCTGGCAGGCGCTGAAGCAGGGCGTCGACGAACAGGACGTGATGTGGTGGCTCAAGAAGTTCACTGACGAGCTCAGGAGCGTCCCGATGGAGACGGAGACCCGGCTTCCGGTCGAGGCGTGAAGTCGAGCAGCCCGCGGGTGCGGACCAGCGCCTCGGGCATTTCGCTTCGGATATAGGCAAGCAGCCCTTCGCGGATATCACAGCGCAGGTCGAAGGCGGTCGAGGCATCCTTGGCCGTCATCAGCCCGCGCACCTCGATCGCCTCGGGCTTGGTGTCGGTCACCTGCAGGTTGCAGAAGCGGCCGTCCCAGCGCGGATTGGCCTTGACCAGTTCCTCCAGCTTGGCGCGCAGCCGGGGAATGTCGGCGGCAGGATCGAGATACCAGAACACGCTGCCGAGCAGTTGGCTGGTCTCGCGCGTCCAGTTCTGGAAGGCCTTCTCCAGGAATTGCGAGACCGGCACCACCAAGCGGCGTTCGTCCCACAGGCGGACGACGACATAAGTCAGGCGGATGTCCTCGATCCGGCCCCACTCGCCTTCGACGATCACCACGTCGTCGAGACGGATCGGCTCGGAGAAGGCCATCTGTATGCCGGCGATCAGGTTCTTGAGCGCGGGCTGCGCAGCGGCACCTACGGCAAGAGCAGCGAGACCGGCCGAGGCGATCAGCGTCACGCCGATGCTGCGCACGCTGGGGATGCTCATCAGCATCAGGCAGAAGGTGATCGAGAGCACGACGAACACGATCACGCGGTGAAGGATTGAAGCGCGGGTCCGCCGTCGCCGGGCGCGCAGGTTGTTTTCCACCGTCACGTCCGCGCGCAGCAGCACCCAGTCGAAGATCACACCCAGCAGCGCCACCAGCATCCAGCCGATCAGACCGGGCACCAGCAAGCCCGCCGCTTGCGCCCAGGCGCGGGTGCCGCTGGTGCCGAGGTCGAGCCCGGGCTGGATGAACGACAAGGCGATCGCCACCAGCAGCCACCGCGCCGGGCGGTACAAGCGGCGAATGACGATGTCGTCGAGCTGTCCCTTGCTATGCGCGGCGGCCCGCCGCCCCAGCGAGAACGCCAGACGATGCACCAGCAGCGCCACCGTGATCGCGGCGGCGATCAGCGCGATACTCGTCACCCAGCCGGGAAGGTCGGCAATCAACCGCTCCAAATCATGCTCCTGTCGTGATGGCTATGCCCGGGTAACGGGAGGCGGCGGCACTCGGTTCCGGTAGCGTAGGCAGGCACGGCAGGGCGGATCAGGCGTGCGTCCAGCGCAAGTGCCTGGTCCCGTAGCGATACACACCGTGACTTCTACGGAATGGCCGAAGACGGCGATAAACACGACATTAGGCAGGCAATGAACGAAACCCAAACCGAGTCCGGGTCGATGTCCTCCCTGCACCAGGCGCCTCTCACGAACCATTTCCGCCTGCGCGCCGAGCAGGAGCGGGACCGCGCGACTCGCGCACCCAACGAACGGCACAAGCGCCTGCACCTGGAGCTTGCGGCGATCTTCGAGCGCCGCGCCGAGGGCGGGCCGGTCTAGGGTTAAACGAGAAAAGGCCGGCCGATCCCTTGTCAGGATCGCGCCGGCCTTCGGGGCGGGGGGGCGGTCGCGGTGCGGCCGCCCCTTTCCTTGTGTTCAGTCGAGGACCGTCAGGTCCGAGTTCGGGTCCGAATGGAACTCGTGCCAGATGCCGTTGAGCACGGCGGCAGCGACGGCCAGGCAGACCCCGAGGATCCAGGCGAAATACCACATGGGTTTTACTCCTCAGTAGAGGTCGGGGTTGAGCCGCAGCTCTTCCCCGCTGACGCGGCCGAACATCACCTTGTACACCCAAGCGGTGTAGGCGAGCACGATCGGCAGGAAGACGAGCGTGCAGCCCAGCATGATGAACAGCGTGAGATGGCTCGACGAGGCGTTCCAGGCGGTGAGGCTGGAGGCAGGGTCGATCGCGCTCGGCAGGATGAACGGGAACATCGACAGGCCGACGGTGGCGATGATGCCGACATTGGCGATCGACGAACCGGTGAACACCAGCGCACTCTTGCGTCCACGGATCCCGATCAGCGCCAGCACCGGGCCGAGGAAGCCGAGCACCGGAGCGATCAGCATCCACGGATGGGCGCCGTAGTTGTTGAGCCATGCGCCCGGCGCCTTCACCGTCTGGATCAGATGCGGGTTTGACGGGCCGTTGGGATCGACCGCGCCGACCAGGCGATAACCCATGTCGCCATAGGCAACGAAACCGCCGCCGACCGCGAACAGCACGATTGCGAGGATCGCCGCGACGGTGCCGAAGCGCTGCGCACGCTCGACAACCGCGCCTTCGGCCTTGAGGCTCAGCCAGCCGGCGCCGTGCAGCACCAGCATCGCAACCGAGAGCAGGCCGGCGACGAGGCTGAACGGGGTGAACAGGCCGAGCAGCGTGCCTTCGTAGAAGGAGCGCAGATCGCTATCGAGCCGGAAGGGCGCACCGAGCAGCACGTTGCCCACCGCGACGCCGAAGACGAGGGCGGGCACGAAGCCGCCTACGAACAGCGCCCAGTCCCAGCGCGAACGCCAGGCGGCGTCGGGGCGCTTGGAGCGATACTTGAAGCCGACCGGACGCAGGATCAGCGCCGCCAGCACCAGGAACATCGCGAGGTAGAAGCCCGAGAAGCTGACCGCATAGACGAACGGCCAGGCGGCGAAGATGGCGCCGCCGCCCAGGATGAACCACACCTGGTTGCCTTCCCAGGTCGGTCCGACGGTGTTGATCACCATGCGGCGCTCTTCATCGGTGCGGCCCACGAACGGCAGCAGCGCTGCCGTTCCCAGGTCGAAGCCGTCGGTCAGCGCGAAGCCGATCAGCAGCACCCCCAGCAGCGCCCACCAGATGAGGCGCAGGATTTCATAATCGAGCGGGATGGACATGTTCTTTCTCCTTGCTCGCGCTCATTCCGCGGGAACGGCGTGGAGCGGCCGCGGATCGGGCGTGGTCGGCACCGGATCGTGGCGGGGTTGCCAGGGCTCGTAGGTCTCCGGCCCGTGCTTGATCGCCGCCAGCATCAGCCGGAACTCGATTACCGCCATCAGGCCGTAGAGCGCCGTGAAGCCGATGATCGTGGTCCAGAGCGCCGGTACGGTCAGGCTCGAGGTGGCGAGGAAGGTCGGCAGCACGCCGTCGACCGCCCAGGGCTGGCGCCCCACTTCGGCGACGACCCAGCCGAACTCGATCGCAAGCCAGGGCAGCGGGAGCACCCACATCGCCGTGCGCAGGAACCACTTGCGGTGGAAGCGGCGCGTATTGGCGTAGTAGAGCGCGGCGGCGAAGAAGGCGATGAAGAAGAAGCCCAGCGCCGCCATGCCGCGGAACAGCCAGAACACGGCCGGCACGTTGGGAACGGTCGACCAGGCGGCCCGATCCTTCTGCGCTTCGGTGGCCTGACGCGGATCGGCTACCCAACGCTTGAGCAACAGGGCATAGCCCAGGTCGCCCTTGGCGGTTTCGAACTTCGCCCGAGCGGCGACGTTCTGGCGATCGGTCTTCAGCGTCTGCAGCGCGTCATAGGCCGTCAGGCCGTTCTCGATGCGCAGCCGGGCCTTGCCCACCAGCGGGTAGATGCCTTCCACCTGGCCGGTCAGACTACGCGTACCGATCAGACCCAACACATAGGGCACCTTGACCTGGAAATAGGTCTCGCGGCCCTGGTTGGAGGGAAGGCCGAACACGGTGATGCCGGCGGGGGCCGCTTCGGTGTGCCATTCGGCCTCGATCGCGGCGAGCTTCATCTTCTGGTTGTCGGTCAGCGCATAGCCGCTCTCGTCACCGAGCACGACCACCGACAGCGAGGCCGCTAGGCCGAACGCCGCCGCCACCGCGAAGCTGCGCTTGGCGAGTTCCATGTGCCGGCCACGCAGCAGATAATAGGCCGAGATGCCGAGGACGAAGCCGCTGGCGCAGACATAGCCGGCGCTGACGGTGTGGACGAACTTCGCCTGCGCGACGGGGTTGAACACCACCGCCATGAAATCGGTGACCTCCATGCGCATCGTGTCCGGATTGAACACCGCACCCGCCGGGTGCTGCATCCAGCCATTGGCGACCAGGATCCACAGTGCCGACAAATTGGTGCCGAGCGCGGTAAGGAAGGTCACCAGAAGATGCTGGCGCTTCGACAGGCGATCCCAGCCGAAGAACATCAGGCCGACGAAGGTGGCTTCGAGGAAGAAGGCCATCAGGCCCTCGATCGCCAGCGGCGCCCCGAAGATATCGCCGACATAGTGCGAGTAATAGGACCAGTTGGTCCCGAATTCGAATTCCATCGTCAGCCCGGTGGCAACACCGAGGACGAAGTTGATGCCAAATAGCTTGGCCCAGAAACGGGTGATGTCCCTCCAGATCGGGCGATCGGTGACGACATAGACGCTTTCGGTAATGACGAGCATCACTGAAAGGCCCAGCGTCAACGGCACGAACAGGAAGTGGTACATCGCTGTCAGCGCGAATTGCAGGCGCGACAGTTCTACGACTGCCATATCCATAGTTTTGTCCTCAGCAAAGAGCCGGTGATCCGCGGCCTAGGCTTTGGTGTGGGCGACGCCTATGCGGAACATCCCCTATTCCTGTCGCAGCCGGAATGAGGCTTTAGCATTGGAGAATATGAACCTTCAGAAGCAGGCCGGGCTCGCCTGGATCATCGATTTGGGCGGCGCGGCACTGTTCGCTTGGGGCATTGCCGACGGCGTCGCCGCGGCAGCCGCCGGGCAGGCGGTGCCGGGCGCGGCGTTTGCGGCGATGCTCGGGGGCGAGCTGGTGCGCGCGGCGACCGCGTGGGCCGTGCCGGTGCTGGCGGTGCGCGGTGCGCAGGCGACGACCGCGCCGCTCCGCCGCAACCTGGTCGAGCGCCTGCTCGGCAGCGGCGCGGCACCGTCGAGCGGGCAGTCGGCGGTGCTGGCGATCGACCATGTCGCGACGATCGAGGGCTATGAGACGCGCTTCGTCCCCGCCCGGGTGGCGGCCGCCGCCGCGCCGCTGGTGGCGGTGGCGATCATCGCCTGCGCGAGCATGGTGGCGGCGGGAATCCTGCTGGGCACCCTCGTCCCCTTCATCTTCGGCATGATCCTGGCTGGCACAGCTGCCAAGCGCGCCTCGGAGCGCCAGCTCGAAGCACTGGGCGACCTATCCGACCTGTTCGTCGACCGGGTCCGCACGCTGCCGATCCTGCGCCACTTCGCTGCGGAGGAGCGGATCGCACGACAGGTGGGCGTCGCGACGCGTGAAGTTGCGGCGCGGACGGTGGCGGTGCTGCGCGTCGCCTTCCTGTCGAGCGCGGTGCTCGAATTCTTCTCGGCGCTCGCGGTGGCGCTGGTGGCAGTCTATTGCGGGTTCAGCCTGCTCGGCCTCCTCCCCTTCCCCGATCCCGAGACGCTGACGCTGCGCGAAGCGTTCTTCGCGCTGGCAATGGCGCCGGAGTTCTATTTGCCAATGCGGCGGCTGGCGGCGGCATATCACGACAAGCAGCTCGGCGAGGCCGCGCGCACGGCGATCTCGGCGGTGCCGGAGGTGGTGGCGCCTGCCGCCGTGCCGGGGGTGTTCGCGGGCGTAGAGGCGAAGGACCTGGTGATCGCTTGGCCGGGGCGGACGATCGGGCCGGTCAGCCTACTGATCGGGGGGACGACAGGCCTCGTGGCGCTGACTGGCCCCACCGGCAGCGGCAAGACCAGCCTGCTCGCCGCCATCGCGGGGCAGATCGCGGCGAGCGATGGCAGGCTGACGACGTCGTCCGCGGATCAGATCGCCTGGGCCGCGCAACACCCGCTGATCCTCCCCGGAACCCTGCGCGACAACCTCGCCCTCGCCGCGCCGGACGCCTCCGACGTTGAGCTGCTCGCCGCCATCGACCGCGTCGGGCTCGGCCCGATGCTCGCCCATCGCGGCGCCGGGCTGGACCTGCCGCTCGACCATCGCGGCTCCGGCCTGTCCGGCGGCGAGCGGCGCCGCCTCGGCCTTGCCCGCGCGCTGCTGGCGGATCGCCCGCTGCTGCTCGCCGACGAGCCCACCGCCGATCTCGATGCCGAAAGCGCCGCCGCGATCACCGCGCTGCTCCGCGACGTCGCCGCCGAGCGCGCGGTGATCGTCGCCACCCATGATCCGCGCCTGATCGCCGCCGCCGATGCCGAGGTGACGCTGTGAATCTCTTCCCCCTCGCCGCGCCCGAACGTCGCACGCTCCGCCAGGCGCTCGCCTGTGCGACCATCGCCGGGCTCGCCGCGATCCTGTTGCTGGCGCTGTCCGGCTGGTTCCTCACCGGCGCCGCCATCGCCGGGGCGAGCGGCGCGGCCGCGGTCGCGGCGTTCAACTATCTGATCCCCAGCGCCGCGATCCGCGGCCTCGCCATCCTGCGGACCGGCGGCCGCTACGGCGAACGCCTGCTTTCGCATCAGGCCGCGCTGACCGCCATGGCGGACCTGCGCGGCCAACTGTTCGGCAAGCTCGCCGCGCAGGACAGCCGCACCGCGCCCGACCTTGCCGGCGGCGACGCCAGCGCCCGCCTGATCGGCGACATCGAAGCGCTGGAAGACCTGGTGGTCCGCCGCCCGAGCCGCCCCGCCAGCCTCGCTGCCGCGCTGTTCGCGGTGGCGCTGGTAGCACTGGCCGGCTGGAAGGCCGCGCTTGCGCTGGCGCTGCTCCTCGCCGCGCTGCCGCCGCTGCTCACCCTTGCCGCGGGCCGCCTCACCGCCGGTCCGGCCGCCGAAGCTGCCGAAGCGCTGGGCGCCCTGCGCACCGCCTTCGTCGACTATGCCGCCGCCCGGCCCGAGATCATCGCCTATGGCCTCGCCCCGCGCGTAGCGGACACGATCGCGGACCTCTCCCGCCCGCTCGACCGCGCCCGTGCCGCACTCGCCCGCGGCGACGGCGCGGTGGCCGGGCTGCTCGCCGGCTATGGCGCGCTGACCGCAGCGATCGTCTTCGCCCTCTCCGACGCGAGTACGCCCGTCCGCGCGCTGGCGCTGCTCGCCTCCGCCGCATCGGTGGAGGCGATGGCCGCCTTTGCCCGCACCGCGCTGCGCCAGGCGAGCGTCGAGCAGGGCCTCGCCCGCCTCGCCACGCTGGCCGAATTGCCGGGCGCGCTCGTCGCCGTGCCCCCCGCCGACACCATCGCCGAGCCAATCACCCTCGGCAGCCACACGTTCGCGCCCGGCGCCCGCGTGGCGATCACCGGCGCCTCGGGCACCGGCAAGACGCGGCTGATCGAGGCGCTGGCCGGGCTGCGCGCGCCGGTACATAGCCTCGCGCTGGACGGCACGTCGATCGCGCAGTGCAGTGCCGACACGCTGCGCCGCCAGTTCGCCCTTGCCCCGCAGGACGCGGTGCTGATCGCAGGTTCGATTGCCGATAATCTCCGCGTCGCCCGCCCCGGCATCACCGAGGCAGCGATGTGGGAGGCGCTCCATACCGCCTGCCTTGATGCGACCGTACGCGCGATGCCCGCCGGGCTGGAGACCTCGCTCGCCGAGGCCGGCGGCACACTCTCGGGGGGAGAGCGCAAGCGGCTGTCGCTCGCCCGCGCGCTGCTCGCGGGGCGCCCATGGCTGCTGCTCGACGAACCCAGCGAGGGGCTGGATGCAGCGACAGAGGCGGAACTGGTCCACCGCGTCGATGCCTGGCTGCAATCGACCGGCGCCGGCCTGGTCCTCGTCTCGCACCGCCCGGCCCCGCTAGCCCTCGCCACGGACCGGATCGATATCGCCGCCATCGGCCAATGATATATTGAAACATACGCGATGCTGCAGTACGGCATTGCGGATGCGCATGTTCCGCATCCCTGGCCTGTTGGTCCGGCTGCTGCCGGCGCTGCTGCTGGCGTTCGCGCTGTGCTGGCAGGCGGGGATCGTCCGCGCGCATGTGCATCCCGGACAAGGCTGGGCCGCCGCGACGCATGCCTCTCACCACGCGCCCAGGCAGAGCGACGACGACGAGGATTGCCCGCTCTGCGACGAGGTCGCGTCAGCCTCCGCCTATCTCGCCTCCGTGCCGCCCACCGTCGCGCCGCCGCTGCCGGCAAGCGAATGGCACGCCGCGCTCGCCGCCGATCCGGCCCCGCGGCTCGTCCGCTCGCACGCCTGGCGCAGCCGCGCGCCGCCCGAACTCCGCGCCTGACCAACGATTGGCGTCGCCCAAGCGGCGCACCCCAGGTTCACGGAGTTTCCTTCATGCGTACTGCCCTTCTCACGGGCGCGGCGATCGTCGCGTTCGTCCCCCATGCCTTTGCCGACACCGATCCGCAGCAGGCCAACGACAAGAACATCATCGTCGTCACGGCCACGCCCTATGCCGTGGCGAGCGACGAGGTGCCGACCATCGTCACCCATGTCGATCGCGACCAGATCCTGCGCAGCGGCGGCGCGAGCATCAGCGACGCGCTGGCGCAGGATCCCGGCATTGCCGCCACCAGCTTCGCCAGCGGGGCCAGCCGGCCGATCATCCGCGGCATGGACGCGACGCGGGTGCGCATCCTGGAGAACGGCGCCAGCAGCTCGGACGTGTCGGACATCGGCCCTGACCATGGTATACCGGTCGATCCCTTCGCGGCGCAGAGCATCGAAGTCGTCCGCGGCGCCGGCACGCTGCGCTATGGCAGCCAGGCGATCGGCGGCGTGGTCAACGTGATCAACAACCGGGTGCCGATGAAGCTGCCGGACGCGCCCATTTCGGGCGAGGCGGAAGGCAGCTACGGCACCGTTTCGAACGTCGGCGAAGGCGGCGCGCTGGTCGATGCCAAGGTCGGTTCGATCGCGCTCCATGCCGACGGCTTCTACCGCGACGCCGGCGATTATGACACGCCGCTCGGCACCCAGCAGAACAGCTTCTTCCGCGGGCACGGCGCGTCGCTGGGCGGTTCCTATTTCTTTGGCGGCGACGATGCGAGCCACATCGGCCTGTCGGTCAGCCAGTATAATTCGAAGTACGGCATCCCCAGCGACACCACCTATATCGACATGCGCCAGACCAAGGTGATGTCGCGCGACGTGTTCGCGGTGAACGCCGGCCCGCTCAAGTCGGTCAACCTCGACGCCAGCTATGCCGACTATACGCATGACGAGAAGGAGCCGGACGGGACGATCGACACGACGTTCCGCAACAAGGAATTCGACGGCCACCTCGAGTTTCTGCTCAACCCGCTGGGCCCGATCCGCAACTCGGCGCTCGGCTTCGAGCTGCAGAACCGCAAGTTCTCGGCGATCGGTCAGG
Source organism: Sphingomonas trueperi (assembly GCF_040545965.1). GTDB lineage: Bacteria > Pseudomonadota > Alphaproteobacteria > Sphingomonadales > Sphingomonadaceae > Sphingomonas > Sphingomonas trueperi_C. The sequence goes on from NZ_JBEPMV010000001.1 coordinate 411,761, forward strand.
ATAGCAGCTACCTGTTCCCCACCACCACCCAGAGCGAAGCCGCCTATCTCTTCACCGAGCTGCCGGTGACGGACATTCTCCACGTCCAGGCAAGCGGCCGCGTCGAGCATGTCCGCGAGGAGGGCACGCCCGCATCCGACGCCTTCACCGCGCGCGAGTTCACGCCGGTGAGCGGCGCGATCGGCGCGCTGCTCGATGTGGGCAGCCATGTGAAGCTGGGCTTCACGGGGTCGAGCACCGGCCGCGCCCCGGCGATCACCGAGCTGTTCGCCCGCGGCGGGCATGACGGCCCCAATACCTTCGAGACCGGTAATCCGAACCTGAAGATCGAGCGCGCCAACTCGATCGAGGCGACGGTGCGCGTGAACCTCGATCGCTTCCACTTCGACGGCAGCGCCTATTCGACCTGGTTCCACAATTACATCTATGGCGACCTGACCGGGCGCACCTGCGACGACGACGGCACCTGCGCGCTGAATGGCGACGGCGACCTGAAGGAGCTCAATTATCGCCAGCAGGGCGCGCATTTCCGCGGGCTGGAAGGCAAGGCGAGCTACGATCTGTTCCACCAGCATGATCGCACGCTGCAGCTCACCGCGCTCGCGGACTATACCCGTGCGACGCTGGACAGCGGCGGCAACGTGCCGCGCATCCCGCCCTATCGCCTGGGTGGCGGCGTGAACTGGCTGAGCCCTCAGCTCGACGCGGCGGTGCAGTTCGTCCATGCCGGCGAGCAGGACAAGTTCGGCGCGTTCGACACGGCGACGCCTGGCTACAACAATCTCAATGCCAATATTGCCTGGCGGCCGTTCAAGTCGCAGCCGGGGATCGAGTTCGCGATCGTCGGGCAGAACCTGACCGACGAGGTGCAGCGCAACGCCGCCTCGCTCAACAAGGATCTGGTGATCCAGCCGGGGCGCAATGTGCGGTTCATGGTGAAGATCGCGACCTTCTGATCGCGACGGGCATCGGCCGGTTCAGCCCGGCCGGTGCCCCTTGCACCATTTCGTCCAGAGATGCCGGGCGAGCATCGCCGGCGGCATCCGTAGTGCGTGCGAGCGGAGGTAGAAGCCGAGCTGCACCGCCTTGCGGGTCGACCGGCCCCAGGCGTCGCGCGCGGTCAGCCGGCGATGGAACAGCGGATCGAGCGCGCCCCAGCCCTGCCATGCCGGCGGGGCTTCGGTGCCGTAGAGACACACCGCCTGCCGCACGGCGCGGCGCATCGCGGCGCTCAGCCCGTGATGCGCGGCACGTTCTGCCAATCGGTCGAAGCCGAACTCGCCGAGCAGGCAGTGAATGTCCCACAAGTTGCGCATGCCGCCCGCGACGTCACCGTCGGCGAACAGATGCGCAGCGGCGTGGCAGAGCATGTCCTGCGGCCCCAGGATGCGCAGCCCGTTCTCCAGCGCGATGCTATCCGCCAGCAGCCCCGCCGCATCGGGGCGCATGCGCGCGGTGAGCGGCAGGATCGTGTGGTGGACGTCGATCATCTTGTCGCGGTCGCGGTGGATCAGCGGCGGCAGCTCGTGCATCCAGCGGCGGTAATAGGCGTCGTCATAGGGATCGGGCTTCACCCATTCCCAGCCCGCCGCGAGCAGCGCCGCCTCCACATCCTCGATGGCGTCGCGCGGCACGAGGATGTCGAGATCGCCGATCACCCGCCCGGTCGAAGGCGACAGCCCCGCCGCGGCATAGGCGGTACCCTTGAGCAGCACGATCGGCGCATCGATCCCGGCGAGCGCGCGCCGCGCCATCTCGGCTTCCCACAAGGCGGCGGTGCGGCCCTGTTCGGCCGAGGCGATGGCGTCTTCCACCAGCCGCGCCGCGGCCTGCGGCATCGGCAGCCCGGCGATGCGATGCGCGAGCGTGCCCGCCAGCTGCTCGGCGCGCGCGACCGCCCAGAGCGCGTTCCAGTCGGACGCGGCCAAGCCCTCAATCGCGCCGGGTTCGCGCAGCACGCGAGCGAGCAGCAGCGCCGGGTTCATGCCAGCGCCTCCACCATCGCCAGCGCCGTCTCGGCATCGGGATAGTCGATCGCGCGCGCGGGAACCGTCTGCACCAGCCGAGTCAACGCCTCGAACCCGCGCTCGGCGAGCGTGACATAGTTGGTGGAGGCCTGGGTGAGCCGGACGAATGCTTCGCTCGGCAGCACCGGACGCTCTGCCGGCTCGAAGCCGAAGCGCGGAAAGAGGATCAGGCTGGGTTCGGCGGGCACTTCCATGGCGGCGATGGCGCGCGCATCGGGCACCAGATGGCGGATCACGCCCTTGGGCGTGCCCTCCAGCAGCGGCCCGAAGCGCGCCTCCGGCAGCGCCCGCGCGACCACCGCGATCGCCTCGTTCTTCAGGCTGACCAGCCGCGGAAAGGCGTGCGCCTTCCCGGTGGCGCAATCGATCAGCGCGAATTCGTCGCCCATCAGCCGCCAGCCGCGCGCCATCAGCAGCGCGGCGAGCGTCGACTTGCCCGCCCCCGAGATGCCGGTCATCAGCACCGCGCGGCCGTCCCGCTCGACCATCGCGGCGTGGAGCAGCAGATAGCGCCGCAGCCCCAGCGCCATCTGCAGGTTCATCCCCATCTCGGCGGCGAGCAGCCCTTGGGAGAGCGGCAGCGGCGCGGCATCGGGGATCACGAAGTCGCCCGCGATATGGACCGAGGGCCGCAGCACCCGCCGCCACGGCCGCGCGGCGAACAGGTGCACGTTGAAGTCGGCGATACCGTCCTGCGGCGCCGGATAGTCGCGATAGAGATCATCAAGCGCGGCGATCGGCTCGTGCCAATGGCTGCCGATGCGGAAGCCCAGCGGGCCGATGCGGAGCAGCTTCAGATGGCGCATGTCCGCTCCACCAGCCCGGCCGCGACCAGTTCGTCGAGCCGCACCGCCAGCGCGGCGGGATCGGGATCGGCGAGGTCGAACCGCTCGCTCAGCACCGCCAGCAGCCCGGCCACGTCGCGCGGGCCTTCGCCGAGGATGTCGAGGATCTCGGGCACCGGCGCGTCGACGATATGGGTGATGCCCGAGGCGCGGTGATAGATCAGGGTCAGCGCATCCAGCGGCACGATACGCAAGGTCGCGGGATCGGCGGCGCGATAGAACACCGCCCGGCCCTCAGCCGCGCGGCATCTGCAGCGAGGCGAAGCAGGTGAAGCCGCTGGTCCCGCGCTGCAAGCGGCGGATATAGTTGGTATAGGCGCGGCTCGCCTGCGGATCGGTGCCCGGCAGCGTGCCGCCGTTGAGTGCGCGCTTGACGTCCTGCGCCTTGAAGTTGCGCCCCGGGGCCGGGAAGGCGCCGGGCGTGCGCGCCGGCACGACGCGACCGTCGGGCGCGATATAGCTGCCCGCGCGGCCCGGATCGGTCACCGGGATCTCGCACTGCATCACCGAAGCATTGGTCTGCGCCAGCGCCGGGCGGATCGAGACGATCGCAGCCGCGCTCGCCGCGCCGAGCATCAGCGCGCGCCGACGGGTCGGCAGGTCTTCGGATTTGGGATCGTCCATTGCCCTCTTCTTCTGCGCCCGCGCCCATTTCGCAATCGTAAATACGGGCTCGTCTTGGGACGATTGCACGCTAGAAGGCGCCATGCTTTCGGCCCATGGCTTCCGAATCAGCCTCGCACTGGGTGTCGCCGCGCTGTCGGCGGTCGTCGGGCTGTTGGCCGGGGGCGACCTGCAGCTGACCCTGGTGCTGCTGGTCGGCGCGGTCGCCGCGGTGCTGATCGTCGCGATCGGCGGCGATCCCGCGCCCGCCCCCCGCGACGATGCCACGGCAGCCGACCGCGATCCCGCCTTCGCCGAAGTGATCGAGGCCATTGCCGAACCGGTGCTGGTAATCGCCGCCACCCGCGTGATCGCCGCCAACGCCGCCGCCCGCTCGCTGCTCGGCAAGCATATCCTGGGCGAGGATGTCCGTCTGGCGATCCGCCACCCCGCCGCCGCCGAGCGCCTGCTCGATCCGGGCGAGGACCATAGCGCCCCCATTCACCTTGTGGGCCTCGGCACGCGCGAGCAGCGCTGGGAGATGCGCGTCCGCACGCTGGAGACGGGCGAGCGCGTCGTCCATCTCGTCGATCGCACCGGCAGCTATACCGCCGATCGGATGCGCGTCGATTTCGTCGCCAATGCCAGCCACGAGCTGCGCACGCCCCTCGCCTCGCTGCTCGGCTATGTCGAGACGCTGGCCGACGGCGCCGGCGAGGAGCCGGAGATCCGCGCCCGCTTCCTCAAGATCATGCACGACGAGGCGCGGCGCATGGACCGGCTGATCAGCGACCTGATCTCGCTCAGCCGGATCGAGGCGGAGAAATATCGCGCGCCGGCGGAGTCGGTGCAGCTCGCCGATCTGATCGACCAGGTCTGCACCGAGCTTTCCGGCAGCGCCCGTGCCGCCGATCTGGTGACCGAGATCGAGGCGGTGCCGCCGGTGCGCGGCGACCGCACCCAACTCAGCCAGTTGCTCCACAATTTGATCGGCAATGCGATGAAATACGGTCGCGCCGGCACGCCGGTGACCGTCTCGCTGCGCAGCGAGGGCGACACGATGGTCCGCTTCGCCGTCGCCGATCAGGGCGAAGGCATCCCCGCCGAGCATATTCCGCGGCTGACCGAGCGCTTTTATCGCGTCGATTCGGGACGCAGCCGCTCGCTGGGCGGTACCGGGCTGGGCCTCGCCATCGTCAAGCATGTGGTCGAGCGTCACCGCGGGCGCTTCGATATCGCGTCGACGGTGGGCGTCGGCACCACCGTCTCGGTGCGGCTGCCGATCGAACCGACTGTCATAAAGTCGTAACGCGATTACCGGATGGGCGGTGCGTGGGAAGCGAGGCGCAGACTCCGCGATCCGAAACACCGCCATCCTCGGGGAGCAAGAAGTGACGATGCTGGGTCGTCTAGCGCTGATCGCCTTCGGTACGCTCGCCTTGTCGGCGTGCGACGGCAGCGCCACGCGCGAAATCCGCGTCGTCGGCTCCTCCACCGTCTATCCCTTTACCACGGCCGTGGCCGAGGCGTTCGTCAACGCGCGCAGCGGCCGCAAGGCGCCGGTGGTGGAATCGATCGGCAGCGGCGCCGGCCTCCGCCGCTTCTGTGAGGGCGTGGGCGCGCAGTTCCCGGACATCGCCAATGCCTCGCGCCGGATGACGCGCAAGGAATATGATCGCTGCGAGCAAAACCAGGTCGGCGAGATCCTGGAGATCGTCATCGGCCTGGACGGCGTGGCGCTCGCCGAATCGAACCAGGGTCCGAAGCTCCAGCTCAGCAAGCGCGACGTCTATCTGGCGCTCGCCGCCAAGCCGCTCGGCAAGCCCAACACCGCGCGCACCTGGCAGAACGTGAACCCCAGCCTGCCCGCGATCCCGATCCTGGTGATGGGCCCGCCCTCGACCAGCGGCACCCGCGACGCGTTCGTCGAGCTGATGCTGGCGCCCGGCTGCCTGGAGGCCGATCCCAACGCCACGAAGCTCAAGGCCGAAGCCGATCCTTCGCACTATGACGCCGAATGCCGCCGCATCCGCGACGACGGCCCCTATGTCGACAAGGGCGAGAACGACAATCTGATCGTCCAGGGCCTGGCGCAGAACCCCAATGCGCTCGGCATCTTCGGCTATTCCTATCTCGAAGAGAACCGCAACCGCCTGCACGGCGTGCCGATCGAAGGCGTGGCGCCCAGCTATGCGACGATCGCCGACGGGCAATATCCGGGCGCGCGCCCGCTCTACCTCTATGTGAAGAAGCGCCACCTCAAGGCGGTCCCGGGGCTCAAGGATTTCCTGACGCTCTACACCACGCTTTGGGGCCCGGGCGGTCCGCTGGTGAAGCGCGGGCTGATCGCAGCGCCCGAGGCGATGCGTGCCGAGATGGCGAAGCGCGTGGCCGATCTCACCCCGCTCGATCCGGCCGCACTCAAGTGACGCCGCCTTTCGCCCCCCATTTCGCTGAGTTGCTCCGCCGGTGAACCCCTTCGCGTTACTGTTCCTGATTCTCGGCTTGGGGCTGATCGGCTGGCTGACGGCGCGCGCCCGTGCGCTGCGCTTCGATCGCGGTGGCGCCAAGCGGCTCCATTCGCTGCCGGCACAGCATGGCTGGTTCGTCGGCATGTGGACGATCCTGCCGCCGCTGCTGTTCCTGGTCGTCTGGTCGGGGATCAGCCCGGGGCTGGTCCGCCAGACCGTGCTGCAGAGCCCCGCCGCCACCGGCCTGTCCGACTTCGCCTTCGAGCGCGACTCGGTGCTCGCCCAGGCGCGCGCCGTGGCGAAGAACCCGTACGAGACAGAGGCCGATCCCCTCGCCCGCCAGCTCGCCCCGGTGGTGCGCGCCGCCAGCAGCCGCTATGCCTGGACCGGCACCGCAGCCGCCGTGCTGCTCGCTTTTGCCGGCGCCGCCTTTGCGCTCAGCCGCATCCGCGCCGATTTCCGCGCCCGCTCCAAGGTGGAGCGCACGCTGATGATGGGGCTGCTGGTCGCCTCGCTGATCGCGATCTTCACCACCATCGGCATCTTCGTCTCGCTCTTCTGGGAATCGCTGCGCTTCTTCGGCCAGGTGCCGATCACCCAGTTCCTGTTCGGCACCCATTGGAGCCCGCAGGTGATCGACGCGAAGGATCCCGGCGCCTCGCTCGGCGCGGTGCCGCTGTTCTGGGGCACCTTCTTCATCGGCGCGGTGATCGCGATGCTGGTCGCCATTCCGTTCGGGCTGATGAGCGCGGTGTACCTCACCCAATATGCCTCGCCGACCACGCGGCGCTGGATGAAGCCGACGCTGGAGATGCTCGCGGGCGTACCCACCGTCGTCTATGGCTATTTCGCCGCGCTTACCGTTGCCCCTGCCGTGCGCAAGCTCGCGGTGCTGCTCGGCGACCCCTTTGCCTCGTCCGAAAGCGCGCTGGCGGCCGGGCTGGTGATGGGCGTGATGATCATCCCGTTCGTCTCCTCGATGGCCGACGACTCGCTCGCTGCCGTGCCGACCTCGATGCGCGACGGCAGCCTGGCGATGGGCGCGACCACCAGCGAGACGATCTCGCGCGTGCTCGTCCCCGCAGCGCTACCGGGCGTGGTGGCGGGCGTGCTGCTCGCGGTGAGCCGCGCGATCGGTGAGACGATGATCGTGGTGATGGCCGCCTCGGGCGCCGCGACGATCACGCTCAACCCGCTGCAGAGCGCCACCACCGTCACCAAGCAGATCGTCGACCTGCTGACGGGCGAGGCCGAGTTCGACAGCCCCAAGACGCTCGCCGCCTTCGCGCTGGGCCTGACGCTGTTCGTGATCACCCTGCTGCTCAACATCGTCGCGCTGCGCGTCGTGAAGAAGTATCGCGAAGCCTATGAATAAGCCCGCCGCCCCGCTGGCCGAACGCCGGCCGACCGACTGGACGAGCCCGGCGATGCAGAAGCGCATCCGCCGTCGCTATGCCGCCGAACGTCGTTTCCGCGCGCTCGGCGCGGGGGCGGTGATCCTGTCGGCGGCGTTCCTCGGCTTCCTGCTGCTCACCATGGTGGCGCAGGGCTGGCGCGGCTTCACCGTCACCGAGCTGGCGCTGCCGATCGACCTCCGGGCCGACGGGCTCAAGATCGAGCGCGCGCAGCTCGCCACCCCCGCCGCCGATCTCGCCTTGGCGAGCGCGGGTCTGGAGGACGTGGTGGACAATGCCGCCACGCGCGCCTTCGGGACCGAGGGCCCGACCTATCTCGCCCCCAGCGCCTGGCTGGCGGTGCGCAGCGCGGTGAAGCGCGATCCGTCGCTGCTCGAGCGGCGCGCGACCGTATACGTCCCCGCCGCCACCGGTTTCGACCGTGCGCTGGCCGGCGACGGGGATCCGGCGATGGAAGCCGGGGTAGCCCGGCTGACCAAGCAGGGCGCGATCCGCCGCGGCTTCAACTGGACGTTCCTCAGCGAATCGGATTCGACCGACCCTGTCGCGGTCGGCGTGTGGGGCGCGCTCAAGGGTTCGCTGCTCACCATGGCGGTCACCTTCCTGATCGCCTTCCCGGTGGGCGTGCTCTCGGCGATCTATCTCGAGGAATATGCGCCCAAGAACCGCTGGACCGACCTGATCGAGGTCTCGATCAACAATCTCGCGGCGGTGCCCTCGATCATCTTCGGCCTGCTCGGGCTCGCGGTGTTCCTCGGCACTTGGCAAATCGGCGGTCATACGTTCGGCCCGATGCTCCCGCGCTCGGCGCCGCTGGTCGGCGGCGTGACGCTCGCGCTGATGATCATGCCCGTCATCGTCATCGCCAGCCGCAACGCGATCAAGGGCGTGCCGCCGTCGATCCGCGACGCCGCGCTCGGCATTGGCGCGAGCCCCATCCAGGTGGTATTCCACCATGTCCTGCCGCTGGCGATGCCGGGCATCCTCACCGGCACGATCATCGGCATGGCCCGCGCGCTGGGCGAGACCGCGCCGCTGCTGCTGATCGGCATGCGCGCCTTCATCGTCACCGCGCCGGGCGGCTTCACCGATCCGTCGACGGTGCTGCCGGTGCAGATCTTCCTCTGGTCCGACGAGGTCAGCCGCGGCTTCGTCGAGAAGACGAGCGCCGCGATCCTGGTGCTGCTCGCGGTGCTGCTCGCGATGAACGGGCTCGCCATCTACCTCCGCAACAAGTGCGAGACCCGCTGGTAATGACCGTCGCCTCCCCCGCCCCCCACAAGATGTCGGCCCGCGGCGTCAGCGTGTTCTACGGCCAGAAACAGGCCGTGAAGGACGTGTCGATCGACGTCGACATGGACAAGGTCACTGCGTTCATCGGCCCGTCGGGCTGCGGCAAGTCGACCTTCCTGCGCACCTTCAACCGGATGAACGACACCATCGCCAGCGCGCGGGTGAGCGGCGAGATTACGCTGGACGGCGCGGACATCTATGCCGACGACATGGACGTGGTGCAGCTGCGCGCCCGCGTCGGCATGGTGTTCCAGAAGCCGAACCCCTTCCCCAAGTCGATCTTCGAGAATGTCGCCTATGGCCCGCGCATCCACGGCCTGGCGTCGTCCAAGAGCGATCTGGAAGGCATTGTCGAGCGCTCGCTGAAGCGCGCGGGGCTGTGGGAGGAAGTGAAGGACCGCCTGTCCGACAGCGGCACCGCCCTTTCCGGCGGCCAACAGCAGCGGCTGTGCATCGCGCGCGCGATCGCGGTCGATCCCGAAGTGATCCTGATGGACGAGCCGGCCAGCGCGCTCGATCCGATCGCCACCGCCAAGATCGAGGAGCTGATCCACGAGCTGCGCGGGCGCTACGCGATCGTGATCGTCACGCACAACATGCAGCAGGCCGCGCGCGTCTCGCAGCGCACCGCCTTCTTCCATCTCGGCCAGCTGGTCGAATATGGCGAGACCGACAACCTCTTCACCGCCCCCCGCGAGGAGCGCACGAAGGACTATATCACCGGAAGGTATGGCTGATGGCAGGGGCCCACGAACATACGGTCAAGGCGTTCGATCAGGACATCAGCCAGCTGCGCGCGCTGATCTCGCAGATGGGCGGGCTTGCCGAACAGGCGATCTACGACGCGATGAAGGCGCTGCAGCGCGGCGACGAGGCGCTCGCCAAGACCGTCCGCAAGAAGGACAAGCAGATCGACGCGATCGAGGCCGAGCTGGAAAAGCTCGTCGTCCGCGTCATCGCGCTGCGCGCGCCGATGGCGGACGATCTGCGCGAGGTGATCGCCGCGCTCAAGATCGCCGCGGTGATCGAGCGGATCGGCGATTATGCCAAGAACATCGCCAAGCGCGTGCCGATGATTCATGCCGAGGGCGAGGAGCGGATCGAGGCGGTGTCGGTGCTGCCCGCGATGGGCCAGATCGCCGCCGACATGGTCCGCGCCGCGCTCGACGCCTTTTCGGCGCGCGATGCCAAGGCGGCGGCCGAGGTGCATGCCAGCGATACCGCGCTCGACGATTTCTACGATTCGATCTTCCGCACGCTGGTGACCTTCATGGTCGAGAATCCGCGCACGATCAGCCAGGTCGCGCACCTGCTGTTCGTCGCCAAGAATCTGGAGAGGATCGGCGACCACGCAACCAACGTCGCCGAAATGGTCTATTTTGCCGCGACCGGGCACTATCTCGCCGAGGCGGAAGCCGGCGAAAGCAGCGGGAGCTGAGGGGAACATATGGCACGGGTCAAGATGCTGCTGGTGGAAGACGATGCCGCGATCGCGGAGCTCGTCACCTGGCATTTCAAGCGCGAAGACTATGAAGTGAAGCACACCCCCGATGGCGAGGAAGCCCTGCTCCTCGCCAAGGAGGCGACGCCGGACATCGTGCTGCTCGACTGGATGGTCGAGGGGCTGTCCGGCATCGAGGTGTGCCGTCGGCTGCGTCGCATGCCGGAGACGGCGAACGTGCCGATCATCATGCTGACGGCGCGCGGCGAAGAAGAAGACCGCGTCCGCGGGCTCGAGACCGGCGCCGACGATTATGTCACTAAGCCCTTCTCGCCGCGCGAGCTGGTCGCGCGGGTCGGCGCAGTGCTGCGCCGCGTGCGCCCGGCACTGGCCGGCGAGGCGCTGACCTATTCGGACATCGAGATGGACACGGTGGGCCACAAGGTCCGCCGCGGCGGCGAGGTGATCCAGCTCGGGCCGACCGAGTTCCGCCTGCTCAAGCATTTTCTCGAGCATCCGGGCTGGGTGTTTTCGCGCGAGCGGCTGCTCGATGCGGTCTGGGGGCATGACAGCGACATCGAATCGCGCACCGTCGACGTCCATATCCGCCGCCTCCGCAAGGCGATCAATAGGGGCAATAGGCCGGACATCATCCGCACCGTCCGCTCGGCCGGATACGCGCTCGACGCGGGGAACTGAGCCGAAATCGGGGCGCGGCGGCGTTGGATTGCCGTGCCCCGACTCCTGCTTCTCGGAAACGTGGTTGCAACAATCCGCCGCGGCGGACGTTCGCACCTCGTCTTTCATGAAGAAGGAGACACACAATGAAGTGGATGCTTCTCGCCTCGGCGATGGTCCTTAGCGGCACCGCCATCGCGCAGGATATGCCGGCGCAGCAGACGACGCCGGACCAGACCCAGGCCCAGCCCGCCCCGCCGGCGGCGCCAATGCAGGGCCAGACGACCCCGCAGACCGATCCCGCCGCCCCGCCCGCCCCGATGAACGGCACGACCGGCGCCGGCGAAGCCACGCCGCCCCCGCCGCCCCCGCCCCCGCCGGGTTCGGGCGTGGCCCCCTCGCCGCCGCCGCCCCCGGGCACGACCGCGCCGGGCGCACCGCCTGCACCGCCGGCACCAGCTGACGCTGCAGCACCGCCGCCGCCCGCAGCGGCGCCTGCTCCGGCCGCTGCGGCCGCACCGCCGCCGTCTGATCCGGCAAGCTATCCGCGCTGCTCGCGTACCGTGAAGGACCATTGCCGCCAGCCCGGCGGCAAGTAAGTCCCATGCCTCCTCCCCTCCCGCCCGCGGGAGGGGAGCAAGGTTGGCGTCCTGGCCAACCTCCCCTAGGCTCTCCGCAAAACCTTGTTGGAGAGCATCGCCCATGACCATTCGCTTCGACAACCGCGTCGCCATCGTTACCGGTGCCGGCGGCGGGATCGGCCGCGCCTATGCGCTGGAACTCGCCAAGCGCGGCGCGCATGTCGTGGTGAACGACCTGGGCGCGAGCCGCGACGGGTCGGGCCATTCCGATGCCGCCCGCGCGGTGGTCGCCGAAATCGAAGCACTCGGCGGCGAGGCGATCGCCGACGGCGGTAGCGTCACCGATGCCGCGGCGATGGTCGCGATGGCCGAGGCAGCCAAGGCGCGCTGGGGCCGAATCGACATCCTGATCAACAATGCCGGCGTGCTCCGCGACAAGAGCTTCGCCAAGATGACGCCCGAGGATTTCGCCTTCGTCGTCGACGTCCATCTGATCGGCTCGGCCAATGCCACCAAGGCGGTGTGGGAGCCAATGCGCGAGCAGGGCTATGGCCGCATCCTGATGACCGCGTCCTCGACCGGGCTGTTCGGCAATTTCGGCCAGGCGAATTACGGTGCAGCCAAGCTCGGCCTCGCCGGCCTCACCAAGACGCTGCACCTTGAAGGTGCCAAGCACGGCATCCGCGTCAATACCATCGCGCCGGTCGCGGGCACGCGGATGACCGAGGACCTCTTCCCCGAAGCCGCGTTCGCTGCTTTTGCGCCGGAGCATGTCGCCCCCGCCGCGCTGTTTCTGGTGTCGGAGGACGCGCCCAGCAACATGATCGTCGGCGCCGGCGCGGGCTTGGTGCAGGCAGCCTATATCACCCTCACGCCAGGCGCGGTGCTGGCCGAGCCCACGCCGGAGTCCGTCGCCGCGCAATGGGCGCAGATCATCGACCGCACCCGCGAGATCGTGCCCGGATCGGGCGCCGAGCAGACCATGGCGATCCTCAGCAAATTGCAGCATTAGGCCCCGCGCATCACCGTATTGCATCAGCAATACACTCGTGGCATTCTTCTCGGCACGAAGGAGGATTGCCGATGTATAGCGAAAGCGAACTGGCAGGCGCCGTGGAGGCGGGGGCACTTACCCCCGATGCCGCGACGGCGTTCCGCAACTATGTCGCCGCCAGCCGGGCAACGCCCGCGGTGGACGAGGAGCATTTCCGGCTGCTGAGCGGCTTCAACGACATCTTCGTCACCATCGCGGCGGCGCTGATCCTGCTGGCGATCGGCAAGCTGGGCGGGAGCCTGGTGCAGGCGCTCGTCGGCAGCGGTCCCGAGCCGCGCATCGTCGGCGCGAACCTGATCGGCGGCGGCGCAGCCGTGGCGGCGACCAGCTGGATGCTGGCGGAATATTTCACCGCGCGGCGCCGGCTCGCCCTTCCCTCGATCCTGCTGCTGCTCGGCTTCGTCGCGGGCGCAGGCGCCACGATCGCCGGACTGATCGTGATCAACATCCCGTGGATCGAAACCGCGCTGCACATCACCACGGAACCCCAGCGCGAGCGGATCGCCGGCGTAATCGCGGCCGTTGCCGGCACGCTCACCGCCGTCGCCGCCTGGGTGCACTGGCGCCGCTTCATGGTGCCGATCACTGTCGCTGCCGGGGCACTGGCCGTGGTCGGGATTTCGGTTGGGCTGATCACGTCCCTGATCCCCGCTGCCAAGGAGTGGGTCAATGCGATCCTGCTGGTCGGCGGCATCGCGACGTTCATCGCGGCGATGCGCTGGGACATGACCGATCTCGAGCGCCGTACCCGTCGCGCCGACGTCGCCTTCTGGCTGCACCTCGCCGCCGCGCCGCTGATTGCGCACCCGGTGTTCCACATGCTCGGCGTGTTCGACGGCGAGATCGGCGCGCCGATGGCGGCGCTGGTCTTCGCGCTCTACCTGTTCTTCGCCTTCGTCGCACTGGCGGTGGACCGCCGCGCGCTGCTCGTCTCCAGCCTCGCCTATGTGCTGTGGGCGATGTACTCGCTGTTCCACCAGAGCGGCGCAGTCGAGCTGAGCGCGGCGTTCACCGGGCTGGTGATCGGGTCGGCGCTGCTGTCGCTCTCCGCCTTCTGGCACCCGATGCGCCGCGCCGCCGTCGGAATCCTTGGCGACTTCGCTCGCCGCCTGCCGCCGACCCAGCAGGGCGCGCTGGCCTGATCCTGATGCCGGCCCTCCTCGTGGGGAGGGCCGGTACCTTACTCTTCCACCAGCTTCATCAGCCGCCGCTCGACCGGCGCCAGCACCGGGCCCAGCTCATGCCCACGCTTGAGCACCGCACCGCTTTCGTTGATCAGCGCCCACATGCCCTGGCGGTTGCGCAGCGACGGCCGCTTCTCGATCCGGAATTCGGGCCGCTCGGCGGCGCGGCGGAAGGCGGCGAAGGCGGCGAAGTCTTTCTCGAACTGCATCGCATAATCGCGCCAGTGCCCGGCCGCGACCATCCGGCCGTAGAGATCGAGGATCCGGTTGAGTTCGAGGCGGTCGAAGCCGACCTGCTCAGGGCGCGCGAGAGGAAGCGGCGTGACGGTCCCCATCAGGCGCGGTCGCGCCGTTCGGCATCGGTCGCACGCTCGGCAATCACCGCGTCGAGCCGCTTGCGCAGCGTGTCGAGTTCGCAGCGCATCAATTCCAGCTTCTGGGTGGAGGGATCGAACACGTCGCTGCACGGCGTGCCATAGGGCACGAAATCCTTCTGCCAGGTCACCGCCTCGACCAACGTCGGCTTGGCGGGGATACCCACCATCACCGCGCCGGGTGCCACGTCCTTGGTGACGACGGCGTTGGCGCCGATCCGCGCCCGCTCGCCCACGGTGATCGGCCCCAGCACCTGCGCGCCCGAACCGATGATCACGCCGTCGAGCAGGGTCGGGTGGCGCTTGCCGCCCACGCCGTTGTCCGGGCTGGTGCCGCCCAGCGTCACGCACTGGTAGATGGTGACATTGTCGCCGATGATCGCGGTCTCGCCGATCACGACGAAGCCGTGGTCGATGAAGAAATTGTCGCCGATCGTCGCGCCGGGATGGATGTCGATCGCCGTCATCCAGCGCGCCCAGTGGTTGACCAGCCGGGCGAGGAAGAAGAAGCGGCGGCGGAACAGCGCGTGCGCGATGCGGTGATAGCCGAGCGCCCAGACGCCCGGATAGAGCAGGATTTCCAGCCGGCTGCGCGGCGCTGGATCGCGCGCATGAATCGAATCGAGATAGCGCTTGAGACGCTGGTACATGGCCGGACCCCTTTGCAGCCCGCAAAATAGGGGAGCATGGCCAAGATTTCCAGCATCGCCCCGCGGCATGCCGGTCCCGTTCATACACTATCGGGGTTGTGGGATTTGGCGGAACCCGCCATTTCGGGAGGAAGACCGCCGCAACAGGGGCATGGATGTTCGCCGGAATCACGCTCGCCGAAATGCTGCCCTATGTCGCCGTCGGTTTCGCCGCCCAGCTGGTGGACGGCGCGCTCGGCATGGCATTCGGGGTGATTTCGAGCACGCTGCTGGTGAGCGTGCTGGGCATCGCGCCTGCCACCGCCTCGGCCGGCGTCCATCTGGTCGAGACGATGACGACCGGGGTCTCCGGGCTCAGCCATGTCCTGCACCGCAACGTCAACTGGCGACTGTTCGCGCGGCTGCTGATCCCCGGCATTATCGGCGGCGTGCTCGGCGCCTATGTGCTGACGACGCTCGACGCCTCCGTGACTCGGCCGTTCGTGATGGCCTATCTCTCCGCTATCGGGCTCTATCTGTTGTTCCGCGCGATCCGCTTCGCCCCGCATCCCCGCGAGCCGAAGATCGTCGAGCCGCTGGGCCTAGCCGGCGGGTTCCTCGATGCGGCGGGCGGCGGCGGCTGGGGGCCGGTGGTGACCAGCAACCTGCTTGTCCAGGGCGCGCAGCCGCGCACGACGATCGGCACGGTGAACACCACCGAGTTCTTCCTGACGCTGACCATCTCGGCGACGTTCCTGTTCCATATCGGCGCGCAGGGCTTCACGCCCGATTTTTGGCACCCGGTATTGGGGCTGCTGATCGGCGGCGTGGTTGCGGCACCGTTCGGGGCGATGTTCGCCAAGCGCATGCCGGTGCGGCTGTTGCTGAGCCTTGTCGGCATCGTGCTGACCGCAACCAGCGCGTTCAGTCTCTATCGGGCGCTCGCCTGAACTCGTTTCGCGCGCGCCGCACGTGCAAAGCGGGTGGCCGCATGATACGCATGGCAGCGCTATCTCCGCGATGAGAGGTTTAACCGACGTGAGTCTTTCGGCCGACCCCTTCACGTTCAGCTTCTTCCTCTTCTATCCTCTTTCGCTCCTCGCCGCGGTACTTGCCGGCGGTGCGCTGCGGCGGTTCGGCTTTCCGGTTCCCATGGGCCCGCGCTTCGGCAATATCGACGGGCTGCGCGGCTTCCTCGCCCTGTCGGTGCTCAGCCATCATTTCTGGATCTGGACACACGTCGTCGTGTTCGGCCAGCCCTGGTCGGCGGCGAACCTGGCGATCGTCAATCAACTCGGCGCGGGCGCAGTGGCGCTGTTCTTCATGATCACCGGGCTGGTCTTCTACCCCACCGCGCTGAAGGGGATCGGCAACGTCTTCTGGCCGAAGGTCTATATCGGCCGTTTCTTCCGCATCGTGCCGCTGGTAGCGGTGTCGTTCCTGATCATCTCGCTGGTGATCATGCTGCGGACCGGCGCACGGCCCGATGCCGGCTATCCCCGCGCCGCGCTGGAATGGATCAGCGCGCATCGCGAAGTCCCGATCATGGGCTATGCCGATAGCGGGCTGGTCAACGCGCTCGTGCTCTGGTCGCTCTGGCAGGAATGGCTGTTCTACCTGATCCTGCTGCCCGCAGTTGCGCTGGCACTGCAGCTTGCCAAGGCGATGAAGCTGCCGAGCTGGACCGTGCCCGTTGGCGTACTGCTGGTAGGCATCGTCGCCCATTTCCTGCACTTCGCGCCGGGCCTGCTCTCCTTCTGGCCACTCTTCGCCGCGGGCATGCTGGCCTATGAGCTCTGCGCCCGTGATGCCGTCCGGCGCTGGCTGGCCTCACGGACCGCGGCGATCATCGCCACGCTGGCGATGATCCCGGCCGTGACGCTGTTCGACCATGGGCTTACCCCGGCCTTCTTCCCCTTCGCCTTCTTCTTCTGCTGCGTGGCAGCGGGAAACCGCTTCGGCGGCATCTTCTCGCTGCCTGGCGCTGCCGTCGTGGGGGAGGTATCGTTCGGCATCTATCTGCTCCACGGCATCCTGCTGAACGTGCTGTTCGTCGATGCGACGCCAATCGTTCAGGTGATCCCGGTGGCAGCGCTGCCGCTGCTGATCCCAGTGCTCGCGGTGCTGATCGTGTTGATCACCGCGGCCACCTATCTGCTGATCGAGCGCCCGGCATGGCGCTTCGGCAAGCGGGTCGGCGAGCGCCTGCGGCCGGCAGCCGCGCGCACCGCGGCCGGGACGGCGGAAACCGCCGGGGTTCAATCGCGCGGATAATAGCGCGTGGCGGTCAGCCGCGCAGATACCGCGCAACTCTTGGTGTCTCGATAGCCCGCCCCGCGCAGCGCCGTTCGAATCGCCGCGTCACCGAAGGACACGCCTTTACCCTTCGGATAAAAAGCCCACAAAGGCAGGCGCGCCGGCAGCGGTTGCGAGGCGATCAGCGCGTCGAGATCGGCGGACTGCTCGACCATGCCCAGGAGCACCGCCGCCTCATTCGGTGACGAGGCGCAGGCGCCGTCGATCGCCGCAACCAGTTCGGGTTCGGTAGCGGGTAGGCCGACCCAATATGCCCGGTCTCGTGCCAGCCCGAGCTTCTCGCGGAGCGACGGCGGCACTTGCTGGATCGCCGCCATCCACTTCGCCGCTGCAGACGCGCCGAGATGCAGCGCCACCGACTCTCCGGCATAGTCGAAGCATAGCAAGCCCGAGTCCATGCGAAGCGACTCCAGCCTTGATCGGGCGAAGTGCCGGCGAATGGCGCCGCGCAGGATCAGCGCATCTGCTTCCAGCAGCAGCTTCACCTCCCCCGCCGCGCTGCCGACTTCGGCTTGGACGATCGCTTCGCGCCCCATCGCAGCCTCCTGATTCCTCGACCGCCTCGATTAATGTTGCACCACTGAGTGATATACTCGATCAGCCCAAGCGGGTCTTCCAATTTCACAGACCCTGCGCGGCCGCCTATATCCGGCTTCGCAACAGCAACCCCCGTTCTGGAGGAACAACACTCATGGCTCTTATCGGCAGCACCATCAAGCCGTTCACCGCACAGGCCTACAAGGAAGGCAAGTTCGTCGAAGTCACCGACGCCGACGTGAAGGGCAAGTGGGCGGTCTTCTTCTTCTACCCGGCGGATTTCACCTTCGTGTGCCCGACCGAGCTGGAAGACCTGGCCGATATCTACCCGACCCTGCAGGGCATGGGCGTTGAAGTCTACTCGGTTTCGACCGACACCCACTTCAGCCACAAGGCGTGGCACGACACCTCGCCCGCGATCGGCAAGATCAACTACTACATGCTGGGCGACCAGAACCACACCATCTCGAACAACTTCGACGTTCTGCGTGCGGGTCAGGGCCTGGCCGACCGCGGCACCTTCGTGGTCGACCCGGACGGCGTGATCCAGATCATGGAAGTCACTTCGGAAGGCGTTGGCCGCAACGCCCAGGAACTGCTCCGCAAGATCAAGGCCGCGCAGTATGTCGCCGCCCACCCGGGCGAAGTCTGCCCCGCCAAGTGGGAAGAAGGCGCCGAGACCCTCGCGCCGTCGCTCGACCTGGTCGGCAAGATCTAAGACCCGATTCTCTTCGGAGGGTCACAGAGTACGGCGCCCGCCCCTGCCCCCCTTGCGGGCGCCGGTTGCGCCCCGGAGCGGATCCCCCCTCCGCTCCGGGGCGTTTTAGTAGAAGATACAGGAGTTTTCCCATGCTCGACGCCACTCTGACGCAGCAGCTCAAGGGCTATCTCGTGAACATCCGCGAGCCGATCGAGCTCGTCGCCAGCCTGGGCGACGACGCCAAGTCGCGCGAGCTGGGCGAGCTGCTGGCGGCCATCGCCGCGC
Source organism: Sphingomonas trueperi (assembly GCF_040545965.1). Lineage (GTDB taxonomy): Bacteria > Pseudomonadota > Alphaproteobacteria > Sphingomonadales > Sphingomonadaceae > Sphingomonas > Sphingomonas trueperi_C. The sequence continues at coordinate 430,194 of NZ_JBEPMV010000001.1, forward strand.
TTTCCGACAAGATCGACCTCGTCCACGCCGACGACAAGCGCAAGCCCAGCTTCATGATCCGCCGCAAGGGCACCGATATCGGCGTCCGCTTCGCCGGCATCCCGATGGGGCATGAGTTCACCTCGCTGGTGCTCGCCCTGCTCCAGGTTGGCGGCCACCCCAGCAAGGCGGCGCAGGAACTGATCGAGCAGGTTCGCAACATCGAGGGCGATTTCAGTTTCGAGACCTATTTCTCGCTGTCGTGCCAGAACTGCCCGGATGTGGTGCAGGCGCTGAACCTGATGGCGGTGCTCAACCCCAATATCCGCCACGTCGCGATCGACGGTGCGCTGTTCAAGGAAGAGGTCGAGGGCCGCAGGGTCATGGCCGTGCCGACCGTGTATCTGAATGGCGAGCCCTTCGCCTCGGGCCGGATGGACCTCGAGCAGATCGTCGCCAAGATCGACACCGGCGCCGAAGCCCGCGCGGCCGAGAAGATCAAGCAGAAGGACCCGTTCGAGGTGCTGATCATCGGCGGCGGCCCTGCTGGTGCAGCCGCGGCGATCTACACCGCGCGCAAGGGCATCCGCGTGGGTGTCGCGGCCGAGCGTTTCGGCGGCCAGGTGCTCGACACCATGGGCATCGAGAATTTCATCTCGGTCTCGCACACCGAAGGCCCCAAGCTGGTCGCGCAGCTCGAGCAGCATGTGAAGGACTATGATGTCGACGTCATGAATCTGCAGCGCGCCGAGAAGCTGATCCCGGCCAAGCGCGAAGGCGGCCTGCACGAAGTGGTGCTGGCCAATGGCGCGAGCCTGAAGGCCAAGGCGGTCATCCTCTCCACCGGTGCACGCTGGCGGCAGATGAACGTCCCCGGCGAGGACGAGTATCGCAACAAGGGCGTCGCGTACTGCCCGCACTGCGACGGCCCGCTGTTCAAGGGCAAGCGCGTCGCGGTGATCGGCGGCGGCAACTCGGGTGTCGAGGCCGCAATCGACCTGGCCGGTATCGTTGCCCATGTCACGCTCATCGAGTTCGACAGCCAACTGCGCGCCGACGCGGTGCTGCAGCGCAAGCTCGCCAGCCTGCCCAACGTCAAGATTCTCACCTCGGCGATGACCACCAAGGTCAATGGCGACGGCGAGAAGGTCTCGGGTCTCAGCTACAAGGACCGCAACAGCGGCGCCGAGCATGACATCGAGCTGGAAGGCATCTTCGTCCAGATCGGCCTGGTGCCCAACACCGAATGGCTGAAGGACGCGGTGGCGCTCACCCAGCGCGGCGAGATCGAGATCGATGCGCGCGGCGAGACCAGCCAGCCCGGCATCTTCGCGGCGGGCGACTGCACCACCGTGCCGTACAAGCAGATCGTGATCGCGATGGGCGCGGGTTCGACCGCGGCGCTCTCGGCCTTCGATTACATGATCCGCCTGCCGGAAGAAGAACTTCAGGCTGTTGCCGCCTGAGCCCCTGCGCTCCCCTGGTCGCCCGGTGCGATCGGGGGAGCGGCTATTCACTTCCCATGTTCGATCCAGCCACTATATACCCGCTCGACCATCGAGAGAGGCGATCAGTGGCGCAAACTTACCTCCCTACCCTCAAGCAGCTGCAATATCTGGTGGCGCTGCATGACGCCGGCCATTTCGGTCGCGCTGCGGAGGCGTGCTTCGTTACGCAGTCGACCCTGTCTGCCGGCATCCGCGAGCTGGAGACGCTGATCGGCGTCGTGCTGGTCGAGCGTACCCGCCGGGTGGTCCGCTTCACGCCGCTCGGCGAGCGGATCGTCGAGAAGGCCCGCCGTGTGCTGCGCGAGGCGGACGAACTGGGCGACCTCGCCCGCGCTGCCGGCCGTCCGCTATCGGGCGAGATGCGGATGAGCGTCATCCCCACCATCGCGCCCTTCCTGCTGCCGCGCATCCTGCCCAGGCTCCGCCAGCAATATCCCGACCTGAAGCTCTATCTGCGCGAGGAAACCAGCGGCCAGGCCTGCGAGGCGCTGAACCATGGCCGCACCGATTGCGTGCTGCTCGCCTTGCCCTTTTCCTGCGGCGACGTGGAAAGCGCGCGGTTGTTCGACGACCGGCTGTTCGTCGCCTTCCGCGACGGTGAGATGGACCCGACCGCCACGATCCATCCCGATGCGATCGACGAGACGCGGCTGCTGATGCTGGAAGACGGCCACTGCCTGAAGGACCATGCGCTGGCCGCCTGCAACCGCCCGGAGATGCGCGCCGAGGCGACGATGCTCGGCACCTCGCTGCACACCATGGTGCAGATGGTCGACAACGGTCTGGGCGTGACGATGCTGCCGGAGATGGCGGTGGATGCGGGCATCCTGGAACACACCTCGGTCAAGGCGCGGCCGCTGGATTCCGCCAACGCCTCGCGCAACATCGCGCTGGTCTGGCGCAAGGCATCCCCGCGCGAGCGCGATTTCCGGCTGCTCGCGGACGTGCTGACGCAGGCCCGCGATTAAGCGAAAGCCGGGCTCGCCAGAATAGCTTTTCCGCTACTCGACGATCGACGACGTGGATGCGGCTCTCGCCAAATCTGCACGCCGCTGGTGAATACGCTCCAGTAAGCCTTCGCGGGTCACAAGGACATAACCCTCGTCCGGCGTCGCAAAGGCGCGCTGCAACTCTGCTTTGAGCGTGTTGAACATCTCTCGCTCCACCTGCTCCTTGTCGCGACGGATCAAGTGGCGGATGTATTCGCTGGCGTTTTCAAACAGGCCGTCCTCGCCCACGTTGCGTGCAACGAAGCCGCTGAGCTGCCCAGTGACGCGAATTCTGAGAGTTTTTGACGCCTTCACGTCTCCGCATATATCACACAAAACCTAGGACACCTACACCCAGCCGGCGGCAGCCTCCGTGTCTGTGGCGCGCGGTTCCACCCAGCGCGTGCCGCCCGCCAGCCATTCGCGCTTCCAGAAGGGCGCGTCGGTCTTGAGCCGGTCGATCAGATAGGCGCAGGCCTCCAGCGCCTCGCGCCGATGCGCCGCCGCGGTGCCTACGAAGACGATCCGCTCGCCTGCCGTCATGCGGCCGACCCGGTGGACGATGGTCACGCCGAGCAGGTTCCAGCGGTCGATTGCAGCCTCGGCCAGCGCGCAGAGCGCCGCTTCGGTCATGCCGGCATAGTGTTCCAGCTCCAGCGCCTCGACGCCGTCGTCGGTCCGTACCACGCCGGTAAAGGTTGCGACGCCGCCAGCGCCGCGCTCCTCCAGCGCCGCGACTTCGACGCCCAGCTCGATCGGCGCGGGATCGACGGAGACGCGGATCATCCGCCCGTCACCGGCGGGAAGATCGCGACTTCGCGTGCATTGCCCAGCAGCGCATCGAGCGGCACGAACCGCTGGTCGATCGCCGCGCGAAGCTTGGCCGGTTCGGCAAAGGCGGCGGCATGACCGTCGCTCTGCTGCGAAAGCCAGTCGATCAGGTCGGCGATGTTGCGCACCGCCTCGGGCGGATCGATCTTCTCCTCGCCGGCCCCGATCCGTTCGCGCACCCAGGCGAAGTAGAGCATCGAAATCGTCATCAGCTGTCCATATGGCTCAGGCCGACGCGGAGATAGTCCCAGCCGGTGATCGCCGTCAGCACCGCCGCGCCCCACAGGGTGGTGAGTCCCACCACCATCACCCAGCCCCAGTCCGGCACAGCGCCCGAAAGGATGAGTGCGCCCAGCGACACCAGTTGCAACGTCGTCTTCCACTTGGCGAGACGGGAGACCGGCACCGAGACCTGGATGCCGCCCAGAAACTCGCGCAGCCCCGACACCGCGATCTCGCGCAGCAGGATCACCAGCGCCGCGATGACGTGCCAGTCGGCGATCACGCCCTTGCCCACCAGGATCAGGATCACGGCCGCCACCATGATCTTGTCGGCGATCGGATCGAGGAACACGCCGAGCTTCGACACCGTCCCCTGCGCGCGGGCCAGATAGCCGTCGAAATAATCGGTGACGCCCATAAGGCAGTAGAGCGCGAACGCGATCGCGTATCCGACGGCCCAGTGTGGCCACCAGAGGAACCACACCAGCAGCGGCACCGTGAAGATGCGCGACAGCGTGAGAATGTTCGGCAACGTCAACATCGACAAAGCCCTAGCACCGGCTTCGGCGCAACGGGAGGGCCAAAGGTCCGGGCCTTCAGAAGAATTCGTCGAGCCGGAGATGGAAGTCGAGCTTGGCCGGATCGAGTGCAATTCCATAAGCTTGGAGCATCGCCTCGGCGGCCGCCTCGCCGAATTCCGTCAGGCTGTGTCAGAGGATCGCGAGATCCTGCCACGGGTCGGCGATCCCCACCCGTCCCAGATCGATGCAGCCGGTCACCTCGCCCTGCACCACGAGCAGATTGTCGAGCGAGAAGTCGCCATGCGTCACCGCCCGATCGAACGCGGGCGGAATGGCGGCGAGCATCTCGTCCCAAACCTCTCGCGCAGATCTGCCTAGCCGCGCTTCGTCGAACTCGTCTTCCTCGACCAGCCCTGCTTCCATCCTGTCCCTCCCCGCCGCGAGCCGCAGCGCGTGGCCGGCGTTGAACGGGCAGCGTTCGACCGGAATCGCGTGCAGCCGGCGCAGGAACCGGGCCAGCGATGCCGCCAGCGCCGGGGCAGCAGCAGGATCCTCCTCCAGCAGCTGATAGGCCGTTCGCCCCGGCAGCCGCCCGGTCAGCATCCAGCCGCCCCCCGACTCCAGCCCGAAGCCATGCAGCGGCGGCACGGGGAGGTACCCGCCGAGCCAGCGCAGCCGCGCCATTTCGTCGACCAGATCCGACAGGGTCTCTGCCCCCGCGATCTTCAGATAGAGGTCCTCCTGCCCCTCCAGCACCAGCCGATAGACCGCGCAGCCCGACTGGCCGACCTGATCGCGAAACCAGGTCCGCCCGGCTACCAGCGGGACGAGCCCCGCGGATACCGCCACCGGCTCGATCGCCACTTCCCTTCCCATGTTCCCCCCTCGTTCTGCACCATACCGATTAATCGATTGAAGCCGCGCCCGCCCCCCGGTATGCCGCCCCCTCACCGTGCGGAACACCGCAGCGAGGGGAGCTATTATCGAATGATCGGTGCGCTCGGGCTGATGAAGGAGCGCCGCTTCCTGCCCCTATTCATCACGCAGTTCCTGGGAGCGTTCAACGACAACCTCTTCAAGAACGCGATGATCTTTTTCGCGACCTACCAGATTTTCAACTCGGTGGAGCAGGAGACGCAGTTCAGCGCGATCGCCACCGGCATCTTCATCCTGCCCTTCTTCCTCTTCTCCGCGCTGGCCGGCCAGCTCGCCGATACGCATGACAAGGCGAAGATCATGCGGATCATCAAGGCGGCCGAAGTCGGCATCATGCTGATCGGCGCGGCGGGCATCTTCCTCAAGAGCCTGCCGCTGATGCTGGTCGCGCTGGTCGGCATGGGGGTGCACTCCACCTTTTTCGGGCCGATCAAATATGCGGTGCTGCCGCAACACCTGGCCGAGGACGACGTGCTGGGCGGCACCGGCATGATCGAGGCCGGCACCTATGTGGCGATCCTGTTCGGCACCATCGCCGGTGGTCTGATCAGTGCCCATGCCGCCGCCTTCGCGGTGATCGGCGTGGCGCTGGTCGGCTGGATCGCCTCGCTGCAGATCCCGCCCGCGCCGCCGCTGACGCATCTGGAGATCGACCTCAACATCTTCCGCGCCTCGGCCCGGCTGATCTCGGCGACGATGCATATCCGCCGGCTGTTCCTCGCGATCGTGTCGATCAGCGTGTTCTGGTCGATCGCGGCGGTGCTCGGCGTGCTGTTCCCGCCGCTGGTCAAGAACGTGTTCCACGCCCAGAAGGACGTGGCGAGCGTGTTCCTCGGCATCTTCTCGATCGGCATCGCGATCGGATCGGTGATCATCAACAAGCTGCTGAAGGGCAATGTGTCGGCGCGCTACTGCGTGCCCTCGGTGCTGGCGATGACCGTGTTCGTGATCGATTTCCACTTCACCGCCCGCTACTGGCCGGTCCACGAAGGGCCGCTGCTCAAGACGATGGACTTCGTCCAGATGCCGGCGGCGTGGCATGCGCTGGGCGACCTGATCATGATCGCCACCACCGGCGGCATGTTCGTGGTGCCGCTCTACGCCTTCCTGACCACCACGGTTGAAAAGTCCCAGACTGCCCGGACCGTCGCGGCGAACAACGTCGTCAATTCCGGCGCGATGGTGCTGGGGTCGGTCGGCATCTTCGCCTTCACCCGCATCCCGGGCGTCGCTGTCGAGGATGCGCTGTGGGTGGTCGCGGTGCTGGCGCTGGCCTCGGCCTGGTGCGCGCGCAAGCTGCACAAGGAAGGCGACGTGCCGCGCGGTCGCGACGTCTGCCCGGAGTAACCGGGCCTATAGCAGGAACGTGTAGAAGCAGACGAAGAAGGCGGTGAAGCTCAGCGCGAAGAGCTTCACGTCGCCGTCTTCGCTCGCCTTGCGCTGGCGCACGATCACCTGCCGCACATGGCGGCGGAACGGATGGCGGCGGGTGCCGCGAAGGGCAAACGGCTGCTGCATGGCACGAGGTTAACGCGCCGTTTACGATTTCGACCAGCGGCAACCATGGTTAACGGCGTCCCGGGGCGGGATGGCGACGTGTCGTTGTCGCGATCCTACCCGCAGGGAGGATCGTGGAGCACCTCAGCCCTTCGGCGCGGGGCCCGTCGTGGCGCGCACCATCAACTCGTGCTCCAGCATCACCTGCGGCGTCACCGCGTTCCCCGACAGCATCAGATCCGCGGCCGCATAGGCAAGCTCGCGCACCGGCTGGCGGATGGTGGTGAGCGGCGGCCAGACCGCACGCGCTAGGTCCGAATCGTCGAACCCCGCGATCGACATTGCCTCTGGTACTGCGATGTCCGCCTCGTGCGCGGCTGCCAGCGCGCCTGCGGCCATGTCGTCATTGCCCGCGAAGATCGCGGTCGGCCGCGGCGTGTGGCCGAACAGCGCCCGCGCCGCCGCACCGCCCGAGGCGAAGCTATAATCGCCCGCGATCACCAGCGCCGGATCGAAGGCGATGCCGTGCGCCTCCAGCTCCTGGCGATAGCCGGCCAGACGGTCGGCGGAGGAAACATGGCTCTCGGGGCCGCGCACGAAGGCGATCTTGCGGTGGCCGAGCTGGAGCAGATGGCGCGTGATCTCGCGCGCCGCCGCTACGTCGTTCATCGTTGTCGCCAGCCCGTGATCCTTGCGCAGCCCCGGCGCGATGCGGACATAGGGCAGCTTGCGCTTGTCGAGCGCCTCGATCAGCTCGGGCATCTCGGTCAGTGGCGGCGACAGGATCAGTCCGTCGAGATGCGCCTCGTCGACCAGCGCCAGCACATCGGGCACCATGTCGGGCGCGTTGCTGTCGATCGGCTGCATCAGCAGGCGATAGCCAAGCTCATGGCACCGCTCCATCGCACCCGACTGGATGTGGAAGACATAATAGGGGCTGGGATTGTCGTAGAGCAGCGCCACCTGGAACGAGCGCCGCCCTGCCAGCGTGCGCGCGGCATGGCTCGGCCGGAAGTTGAGCTGCGCCACCACTTCCTCGACGCGCCGCCGCGTCTCTTCGCTGACATGTTTTTCGTTGTTGAGCACGCGGGAGACGGTCTTGAACGACACGCCGGCGATCTTCGAGACTTCCTTGATCGTCGGACGGCCGGCCATTCTCACTCCTTCGCGACAAGCGTCATTTCGGCATTGCAACATGCTCTTTGCGACAGCTTGTAGCGCGGCCGTTCCGGCTTTGCACGGATTTTGGACAGCGCTGCCAGACCGCAGGCCCGGCAGCGCCTCGCCTCAGCGCTTACGCCCGTTGTGGCGGATATTGCCCGGGCGACCGCGGCGGTGGATCACCCGCTTGGGCGCGCCCTTGCCCGGCCTGCCGGTGCGCTGCGGACCACCCGCCGATCCCTTGCCGTCGGGCAGCTCGAAGCGCAGCGCGCCGGAGACGGGGTTCGCCTCCACCAGTCGCAGCTCGATCCGCTGGCCGAGGGTGAATTCCTCGCCGCTATGCTCGCCGACCAGCCGCTTGCCGGCTTCGTCGAAGTGGAAATATTCGGCACCCAGATCGCGCGCGGCGACCAGCCCGTCGCCGCCAATGCCTTCCACGGTCGCGAAGAAGCCGAAATTCTGCACGCCGGTGATCCGCGCCGGCATGATCTCCCCGACATGCGCGGCGAGATAGGCGGCGACATAGCGGTCGATCGTCTCACGCTCGGCCTCCATCGCGCGGCGTTCGAGCTGGCTGATCGACTGGCCGATCCGGTCCATGCTGCCGGCTTCCTCGGCCGTCAGCCCGCCCGGCCCCAGTCGATAGGCATCGACCAGCGCGCGGTGGACGATCAGATCGGCATAACGACGGATCGGCGAGGTGAAGTGCGCATAGGAGCCGAGCGCCAGGCCGAAATGGCCGACATTCTCGGGGCCGTAATAGGCCTGGGTCTGGGTGCGAAGCACCTGCTCCATCACCTGCGGGCGGAACTCCTCCTCGCCCACCCGATCGAGGATGCGGTTGAAGGTGGCCGGGCGGATCACCTGGCCCAGCGCGAACTCGATGTCGAAGGTTTTGAGATATTCCTTGAGCGCGGTGAGCTTCTCGCGCGCCGGCGGCTCGTGGATACGGTACATCACCGGCGTCTTCTTCGCCTCCAGCGCCTTGGCGGCGGCGACGTTGGCGGCGATCATGTAATCCTCGATCAGCTTGTGCGCGTCGAGCCGCTCGCGCGGCGCGACCGAAAGGATGCGGCCCTTCTCGTCGAGCACGATGCGGCGCTCGGGCAGGTCGAGGTCCAGCGGCTCGCGCTTGTCGCGCGCGGCGTTGAGCGCGTGCCAGCAGTCCCACAGCGGGCGGAGGGCAGTTTCGGTGAGCGGGTTCTCCAGCTCGCCGTCGATCGCCGCCTGTGCGTCCTCATAGGCGATATTCGCCGCCAGCCGCACCACCGCGCGGGTGAAGCGCCAGCTCTTGAGCGCACCGCTCTTGGTCACCTGCAAATGGCAGGCGAGCGCCGCGCGGTCGACGTCTTCCTTCAGCGAGCAGACGTCCGCCGACAGCACCTCCGGCAGCATCGGCACGACGCGATCGGGAAAATAGACCGAATTGCCCCGCTTGCGAGCTTCGCGATCCAACTCCGAACCCGGGCGAACGTAGAAGGACACGTCGGCGATCGCGACGATCGCCTTCCAGCCACCCTCATTGGCGGGATCATCGTCGGGGGTCGCCCAGACGGCATCGTCATGGTCACGCGCGTCTGCGGGATCGATCGCGACGATCCGCAAATGGCGCAGGTCTTCGCGTCCTTCGCCCAGCGGCTGCTTGGCGACGCGCTCGGCCTCCTCCAGCAATTCCTCGGAGAAGACATTGGGGATGCCGTGGCGGTGAATCGCGATCAGCGAGAAGCTGCGCGGGGCGAACGGATCGCCGAGCCGCTCGACCACCCGCGCGGTGATCCGCGGCGGGCGGCCGGCCTTTTCTGCCAGCACCAGGTCGCCGGGCTCGGCACCCCCGGCATCGGAGACCGGCCAGCTGCGCCGCTCCTTCTTCTCGACGCCCTGCAGCCAGAGCTTGCCGCCCTCCTCGTGGAGCACGCCCAGCATCAGCTCCTCGCCGCGGGCGAGCGTCTTCATCGGATGCGCGATCCAGCCGTTGCCGGCCTCTTCGGTGCGCGCGAGGATCCGGTCGCCCACGCCCAGCGCCGAGCGCTTGCCGCGCATCTCGCGGACGCGCAGGCGCGGTGCGGGGACATGCTCGGCCTCCCAGCGCTCGGGCACCGCCCATGTGGTGTCGCCATCCGCGTCGGTGATCCGCAGCACGGTCACCTTGGGCAGCCCGCCCATCTTGTGGAAGGCGCGGCCGGGGGCGACGTCGATCAGCCCCTCGTCGCTCATGTCCTTCAACAGCGCCTTGAGCAGGATCTTGTCCTGCGCGCTCAGCCCGAACGCCTTGGCGATCTCGCGCTTGCCGGCGGGCGTGTTCGAGGATGCGATGAAATCGAGAATCTGCTGCCGCGTCGGCAACCCTGCGCTTGTTCTGTTCTTAGCCATTGGCCCCCAACATAGGGGCGATCCGGCCAGACGTCACCTGCGGGCTCCGTAAAAGCGCGGGATGCACCATGGTAAGCGCCGCCTTCACTATAATGGACTGTGGATCCTGTGTGATTTGAGGAGTCCGTCCATGGCTATTTCGCGTTGTCTACTGATCGGTGCCGCGCTCGGCACCTGCGTCGCATTCGTTGCACACGCCACGAACCCGCATCCCGCCAAGCCCGTGCGCCCGGTGATGCAGGTCGCGGCGCTGGAGCGCGTTACCAGCGATAGTTGAAGCTGACGCTGATGCGCTTGTCCTTGCCATTCCCCGGCGGGACTTCGTGACGCAGCCAGCTTTCCCAGAGCAGCACAGTGCCGACCTCCGGCACCACTTCGATGAACGGCTGGAGCGATTCCGGCGCGTCGGGCCGCCGCGTCGGCGCCGCCATCATCATCGCCAGCCGCGGGTCCTCAAGCTTGAGCCCGCGCGCGCCCTGCGGCAGCGCCACGTAGACCGTACCCGACACCACGCCGTGCGGATGGATATGCGCGCCGTGCCCGCCCTTGCCGTCGAGCACGTTGACCCACAGGCTGTCGAGCTTGAGCTTGCGCCCGGCAAGATCGAACGCGCAGGCCTCGGCGAACTTGGCGACATGGCGGTCGAGCAGCCGCTTGAGATCGGCGAAGGCCGGGTCGCGGATCGGCAGGTCGTTTAGCGAGGCATAGCTGGTATAGCCGCGATAGTGATTCTCGCGGCACCAGCGGCGGCCGGCGCTGTCGTCCTCGGCCAGTTGCAGGCACGAGGCTTCGAGATCGGCGACCAGCGCGTCGTCGCCCAGCGGCTGCTGGTAGAGCAGGGTCGAAAACAGCGTGCGCATCAGGCGGACTCGACCATGCTCACTTCGTACTGGGCGCGGCGCAGCGCGGTGATCAGCCGGTCGAGATGGTTGCGATCGCGCGTCTCGCACTCGATGTCGGTCACCAGGCCCTTGGCGGGCAGCGAGGTGAACACCCGCTGGTGATAGACCTCGATGATGTTGACGCCCTGCTCGTGGAAGATCCGCGCGACATGGAACAGCGCGCCCGGGCGGTCCTGCAGCCGGATGCGCAGGCGGGCGAGCCGGCCCGAGCGGGCAAGGTCGCGCAGCAGCACATTCGCGAGCAGCCGCGTGTCGATATTGCCGCCGCACAGGATGGTGCCGACGGTCTTGCCCTTGAAGCGTTCCGGCTCCGACAGCAGCGCGGCGAGGCCCGCGGCCCCTGCCCCTTCCACCACCGTCTTCTCGATCTGGAGCAACAGGCTCACCGCCTCTTCCAGCCGGCGCTCGCCGACCAGCACGATATCGTCGACCAGCGCCTCGACGATCTTCGCCGTCATGTTGCCCGGATACTTCACCGCGATGCCCTCGGCGAGCGTGTCGCCCGCGCACGGCATCTCGGTGTGGTGCACGCGGTTGTACATCGACGGGTAGAGCTCGGCCTGGACGCCGAGCACCTCGATCGGCCGGTCCTGCGCCTTGGCGACCACCGACGCGCCCGAGATCAGCCCGCCGCCGCCGATCGGCACGACCAGCGTGTCGATGCCGGGCACGTCCTCGAGCAGCTCCAGCGTCGCGGTGCCCTGGCCGGCGATCACGCGGGGGTCGTCGAACGGGTGGATGAAGGTGAAGCCGCGCTCCGCCTCCAGTTCGCGCGAATGGGCATAGGCGGCGTCGAAGGTCTCGCCGTGGAGCACGACATTGGCGCCGTGCCCTTCGGTCTGGGTGACCTTCACGATCGGCGTGTTCTTGGGCATCACGATCGTGCTGGGGATGCCCAGGCGGGTCGCGTGGTAGGCGAGGCCCTGCGCATGGTTGCCGGCGGACGCCGCGATCACGCCCTTGGCGCGCGCTTCGGCATCAAGTTGGAGCAGCGTGTTAAGCGCGCCGCGCTCCTTATAGGCGGCGGTGAACTGGAGATTCTCGAACTTGAGGTACACGTTCGCGCCGGTCAGCTGCGAGAGCGTGCGGCTGTGCAGCGTGGGCGTGCGCACCACCGCGCCCGAAATTCGCTCGGCCGCCGCACGAACATCGGCGATGGACACGGGGAGCGATGCGGGCGCTGGTGCTGCTTTGGTAGCCATAGGCTTCCCGCCTAGACCATCTGGCGCGGCAGGGGAACAGGCCCTATGCCCTGGGCCATGTTCACGCGCCTCAAGCGGCTTGCCGCCGCCACCGCCCTGCTGCTCGCGCCCGCCGCCCAGGCCGATGGAATCGTTGACAATGTCAACGGCATCACGCTGGATGCCAAGGGCGCGGTGGTGCGCTTCGAGGCGCTGCAGATCGACCCCTATGGCAAGGTGGTCGCGGTCTATGCCAAGGGCCAGAAGCGGCCGAAGAAGCTGGTCTGGCGGCTGGACCTGAAGGGCGCGACGATCGTGCCCGGCATGATCGACGCGCACGGCCATTTCATGGGCCTCGGCTTCCAGCAGCTCCAGCTCGACCTCTCCGCCACCACCAGCCTCGACGACGCGCTCGCCCGCATCGGCGACTATGCAGGCAAGAGCCGGGCGAAGTGGGTGCTGGGCCGCGGCTGGAACCAGGAAGCCTGGAAGCTCGGCCGCTTCCCGACCGCCGCCGACCTCGATCGCGCGGTGAGCGATCGCCCGGTGTGGCTGGAGCGGGTCGACGGCCATGCCGGCTGGGCGAACAGCAAGGCGCTCGAACTCGCCGGCGTCACCGCCGCGACCAAGGACCCTGCCGGCGGCCGCATCGAGCGCGACGCCAGCGGCAAGCCCACCGGCGTGCTGGTCGATGCCGCGACCGAACTGGTCGCCAAGGTCGTGCCCCAGCCCACGCCGCGCGAGCGCAACGCTGCGTTCCTGGCGGCCCAGCAGAAGCTGCTCTCGCTCGGCATCACCGCGACGGCCGACATGGGCACGACGGTCGACGACTGGGAGACGATGCGCGGCATGGCCGATATCGGCCAGCTCCACCTTCGGATCATGAGCTACGCGCATGGGGTCGACACCGCGCTGCGCGTCGCGGGCGCCGGGCCGACGCCCTGGCTCTATGGCGACCGGCTGCGGATGGGCGGCATCAAGCTCTACGCAGACGGTGCGCTCGGCTCGCGCGGGGCGTGGCTGAAGGCCGATTACAGCGACGCGCTGGGCAACAAGGGGCTGGGCTTCCTCACCGACGACCAGCTGCTCAACCTGATGGCGCGCGGCGCGATGGACAATTTCCAGATCGCTGTCCACGCGATCGGCGACCGCGCCAACCAGCAGGTCTTGGACGCGATCGAGATCCTGTCCGAGACCTACAAGGGCGATCGCCGCTGGCGGATCGAACATGCCCAGATCATCGATCCCAAGGACCTGCCGCGCTTCGCCAAATACGGCACGATTGCCTCGATGCAGCCGGTCCATGAGACCAGCGACCGACTGATGGCGGAGGCGCGGCTGGGGCCAGACCGCCTCACCGGCGCCTATGCCTGGAAAACGATGCTGCGGAACGGCACGCACCTCGCCTTCGGCTCGGACTATCCGGTCGAGAGCCCCGATCCCTGGGCCGGCTGGGCGGCGAGCTTCACCCGGCAGGACGCGGCCGGAAATCCGCCGGGCGGCTGGCGCCCCGAGGAGAAGCTGACTCGCGAGGAAGGCTGGGCAGGCTTCACCATCGGCGCGGCCTATGCAGGCTTTGCCGACGACAAGATCGGACGGCTGGCGCCGGGCCTGTGGGCCGACTTCCTGATCCTCGACCGCGACCCGCTGTCCGTCTCGCCCGCCGAGTTGCGCGGCACCAAGGTGGTCGAGACCTGGGTCGGCGGCCGCCGTGCCTGGGGCGCGAAGCCCTAACCGCATGTTCCGGCTGGTCATGGCCGGCGCGCAGTGGCGCGACCGGATCGGCGCCGCACTGGGCGGCGCGATCGGCATCGGGGTGACCGCTTGGGTGTCGGCGCTCGCCGGATTCGATGGCACGACAGCGATCCTGCTGGCGGCGCCGATCGGCGCGTCGGCGGTGCTGGTGTTCGCGGTGCCGTCCAGCCCGCTCGCCCAGCCGTGGCGGGTGATCGGGGGCAACGGGATCTCGGCGCTGGTCGGATTGGCGGTGGCCTGGTGGCTGGGGCACGGCGCGCTCGCAGCGGGGGTCGCGGTGGGATTGGCGATTCTCGTGATGTCGCTGACCCGCAGCCTCCACCCGCCGGGCGGTGGCACGGTGCTGCTGCCGGTGCTGGCACCAGCGGTATTGGCAAAGGGGCTCGGCTTCGTGCTGCTGCCGATCGGAACGAACGCCGTGCTGCTGACGCTATGTGGGCTGCTCGTCCACCGCTTCACCGGGCATAGCTACCCCCACCGCGTGCAACCCGCCCCGCCCGCGCCGGGGTTGCGGCCGGAGGATATCGATGCGGCGCTGGAGGAAGCGGGCGAGGCATTCGACGTCAGCCGGGGGGACCTACTCGCGTTGCTCGCCCGCGCCGAACACCATGCGGCGGCACGACGCGAGTGAAGCCTCCTAAGCCCCTCCCCTTCAGGGGAGGGGTTGGGGTGGGGGATGACCGACGAGCAAAGGACTCGCTTCCAGTTCAGGCCCCACCCCCAACCCCTCCCCTGAAGGGGAGGGGCTTTTACTGGAGCACTCGTAGCAACGGCGGCCCCAGCGTCAGCAGCCCGATCGCCGCAGCCGCGAGCGATGCCACCAGCACCCCGGCGGCCGCCAGATCCTTGATTCGGCCGATCGCGGGATCGAAGTCCGGGCAGATCCGGTCGCAAAGGTCCTCGATCGCGGTGTTGAACGCCTCGGCCAGCCACACCAGCGCGATGGCGAGCACAAGCCAGCGCCATTCGCCGGGCGACAGCCGCAATGCCGCCCCGCCCCCCACCGCACATAGCGACGCAGCCAGATGCACCCGCGCATTATGCTCCTCCCGCACCAACACGCGCAGCCCCCGTGTCGCGTAGCGGAAGCTCTTCAGCCGCGACGCGATACTGAAGCCTTTTTGGCGGTCCTTGGAATCCTGCATCCGATCAGCGTGGCCGATCCGCCATCCGCCCGCCAGCCCCCAAACGAAAAGGCCGCCGCCACCCGAAGGTGACGACGGCCCTGCCCCTGCGTGATCTTGGAAAATCAGGCGACCTGGGTATCCGCCTGCATCGCCTCGTCCGGCTCGCGAAGCACATAGCCGCGGCCCCAGACGGTCTCGATGTAATTGTCGCCCTCACACGCCATGCTGAGCTTCTTGCGCAGCTTGCAGATGAAGACGTCGATGATCTTGAGTTCGGGCTCGTCCATGCCACCATAGAGATGGTTGAGGAACATCTCCTTGGTCAGCGTGGTGCCCTTGCGGAGCGAGAGCAGCTCCAGCATCGCATATTCCTTGCCGGTCAGGTGCACGCGGGCGCCGTCGACCTCGACGGTCTTGGCGTCCAGGTTCACCGCCAGCTTGCCGGTGCGGATCACCGATTGCGAATGGCCCTTCGAGCGGCGCACCACGGCGTGGATGCGGGCGACCAGCTCTTCACGGTGGAACGGCTTGGTTACGTAATCGTCGGCGCCGAAGCCGAACGAGCGCACCTTCGAATCCATCTCGCTGATGCCCGAGAGGATCAGCACCGGGGTCTGTACCCGCGCGGTGCGCACCTTCTTCAGCACGTCATAGCCGTGCATGTCCGGCAGGTTCAGGTCGAGCAGGATGATGTCGTAATCATACAGCTTGGCGAGGTCCAAACCTTCCTCACCGAGGTCGGTCGTGTAGACGTTGAACCCTTCGCCCGAAAGGATCAGTTCGATCGCCTTGGCTGTGCTAGGCTCGTCTTCGATCAGCAGCACGCGCATTGCCGGTTCCCCTGTCCACACCACACGACGTAGCCCCGATGCCCGACGCGCTGGACGCTTCATTAACCTAAGCGTCAATGAAGCCGAAAGGTTAATTTCTCGTAAGTCGGACGGTTCCGCAAGCCCCGGGGAATCTACGCATCGGGTTCGGACGTATCTGTCGAAACCGCCGGCCGCACGTCGATTTCCTCGCCGAGCACCTCGCGCAGATAGAGGCTGCGCACGAGCGTGAAGATCACCACCAGCAGCGCGGCGGAGAAGAACAGGCCGAACAATCCGAAAACGAATCCGATTCCGATGATCGCGAACAGGGTCACCGCGGGCGGGATCGCGATTACCCGGCTCTGCACGAAGGGGGTGAGAAAGTTGGTCTGAACGATTCGCACGCCGGCGAAGACCAGCAGGCAGCCGATCAGCGCGCCGGACCCGCCGGTGGCGGCAAGGCCCAGTGCCGGCAGCATCGCCGCGGTGGGGCCGACATAGGGGATGAACTCGCTGAGGCCCGCCAGCAGTCCCAGCGCCGCCGGGGACGGCACGCCCGCAATCCACAGGCCCAGCCCGACCAGCAGGCCCATGCTGGTCATCAGGATCAGCTGGGTGCGCAGCCACAGCCGCAGCGTGGTGCCCACGTCCGCCAGCGCGTCGGCAAAGGCGTCGCGGGTATTCCCCTTGGGGACGAGCAGCAGCAGCCCGCGTATGTACACGCCCGGATCGGCCGCCATGAACAGCGCGCCGACCAGCAGCAGCAACGCGTTGAGGAACAGCTCGAACGAGCCCAGCGCGAAGCCGCTCGCATCGCGCGCGACTCGGGAGCCGGCGAACGCCGCCTCGGCCGCGTCGTACAGCTTCGCCGCCACCGGGCTCTCCTGCGCCCAGGCCTTGAGCCGCGTGACCAGCTGCGGGATCGATCGCACCAGCGCCTCGACCTGCGGGCCGAACTGCACTGCGAACAGCCAGACGAGGAAAGCGATCGCTGCCAGCACCGTCAGCATCGCGCTCACCACCGACCAGCGCTTCGGCACGCCGAGCTGCGCGTAGCGATCGGCGATGGCGCGGATCACCACCGCGCCCAGCACCGCGCCGAAGGTGAGGATCAGCAGGTCGGCGGCGCGCACCAGCGCCACCACCACCGAGCCGACGGTGAGCAGGATCAGGACGCGGCGGATGAACCGCGCATCGGCATCATCGGGAACGAGTCGTTTCACGCGTGCCGAACGCAGATACTGCGCAAGCGCTCCGTGAGAAACTCGATCAGCGCCTCGACGCGCACCGGCCGCCGCGATCCCGGCGGGGTGACGAGGTGGAGCCCCACCGCGCCCGCCACCCAGTCGGTCAGCACCACCTCCAGCCGCCCTGCCGCAATCTCGGCATCGACAAGGAAGCCCGGCAGCCGCGCGATGCCCAGCCCGGCGCGCAGCGCCGGCAGCATCGCCTCGCCATTGTCGGTGCGCAGCGGCCCCTCGACGCGCACCGCGGCTTCCTCGCCCCCAGCCTTCTTGAAGCGCCAGACGCCCGGCGTCGCGGTGTTGGTGTAGATGAAACAGGCGTGGCGGGCGAGGTCGGCGGGATGCTGGGGGCGCCCGGCACGCTCGAAATAGCTGGGTGCCCCGACGACATGGATGTGCACCGGCCCCAGCCGCCGCGCACGCAGTGAGCTGTCGGGCAGCTCGGCGATGCGGATCGCGACGTCGATCCCCTCGCCGACGATGTCGACGAACGCGTCGGAGAGCGTCAGCTCCACCTTGATCTGCGGATGCGCGAGCATGAATTCGGCGAGCAGATCGGAGAGGTGCCGCGACCCGAAGGTCAGCGGCGCCGCCAGCCGCACCACACCCGAGGGTGCGCTGGCGCTCTCGAACGCGGCCTCCTCCGCCGACTGGCCGTCTTCCAGGATCCGCTGGGCATGTTCGGCAAGCTGCTGGCCGCTGTCGGTAAGCGTCAGCCGGCGCGAGGTGCGGTGGAACAGCGCGGTGCCCAGCCGCTCCTCCAGCCGGGTGATTGCCTTGGATACCGTCGCCTTGGAGACGCCCAGCGCCAGTGCCGCACCGCTGAACGAGCGATGCTCCACCACGCTGGCGAACACCGCCCAGGCCTCGAAATCCGGTAGCTTCATCCCCGCCTCTCCTGCTCGGGCAAAGCCATATCACGAAACGATCAGTTTCCAACGTTTCCGTTTACGCGCCGATGCCGATGCCTATCTTGGCGGCAACACATGGGAGATCAGCGATGATCGACAAACGCAGTTTCGAAAGTCTGGGCGGCGCCGATCACGGCTGGCTCAAGGCCAAGCACCATTTCAGTTTCGCCGACTATTACGACCCGTCCCGCATGGGCTGGGGCGCGCTTCGGGTGTGGAACGACGACGAGATCGCCCCCAATTCGGGCTTCCCGCCGCACCCGCACCAGAACATGGAAATCATCACCTATGTCCGTTCGGGTGCGATCACCCACCAGGACTCGATGGGCAACAAGGGCCGCACCGAGGCGGGCGACGTGCAGGTGATGAGCGCCGGCACCGGCGTGCGCCACGCGGAATACAACCTCGAGCCGGAGACGACCCGCATCTTCCAGATCTGGATCCTGCCGCGCGAGGCCGGCGGCCAGCCGAGCTGGGGCGCCAAGCCCTTCCCCAAGGGCGATCGCTCGGGCCGCTTCGTGACGCTCGCCTCGGGGTTTGCCGACGACAAGGACGCGCTGCCGATCCGCGCCAACGCCCGCGTGCTCGGCGCCACGCTGAAGGCAGGCGAGAGCGTCACCCACACGGTCGGCGAAGGCCGCCACGCCTATCTCGTACCCGCCGCCGGTGCGCTCACTGTTGACGGAGACGCGGTGAACGCCCGCGACGGCGCGGCGCTTTCGGGTGGCCGGACCGTTACCATCACCGCCGTTCAAGACGCCGAGATCGTTCTCGTCGATTCCGAATAACCGGGGCCACCTGCGCCCCTTTCTCCTCCACCCGCAACGGGAGTTTCTGCCATGACCAAGATCCTCGTTCTCTATTACTCCTCCTATGGCCACCTCGCGAAGATGGCCGATGCCGTCGCCGAGGGTGCACGCAGCGCCGGTGCAGAAGTGGACGTGCGCCGCGTCGCCGAAACCGCGCCGGCCGAAGTGGCGCAGGCCGCCGGCTTCCGCGTCGACGACAGCCATCCTCTGTTCGACGATCCCAACCAGCTCGCCCAGTATGACGGCATCATCGTCGGCGCGCCGACGCGCTTCGGCCGCATGGCCAGCCAGATGGCGGCGTTCTGGGACAAGGCCGGCGGCGTGTGGTTCCAGGGCCAGCTAAACGGCAAGGTCGGCGGCGCGTTCACCTCGACTGCCTCGCAGCATGGTGGCCAGGAGACCACGCTGTTCTCGATCCTGACCAACCTGCTGCACTTCGGCATGACGATCGTCGGCCTGGACTATGGCTTCCAGGGCCAGATGGGCGTGGACGAAGTGAAGGGCGGCACCCCCTATGGCGCGAGCACCATCGCCGATGGTGACGGCAGCCGCCTGCCGAGCGCGGTCGAGCTCGAAGGCGCCCGCTACCAGGGCCGCCGCATCGCCGAGACCGCTGCCAAGCTGAAGGCGTAATTCCCCCGAAGCGCGCGCCCGTAGCGTATCGCGCCGCGCTCGACGACGGCCGGAGCTCCCCCTGCTCCGGCCGTTTTCGTTTCGGGGCTCGCGAATTGCGCGCCGATCGCTATATCCCGCGCATGTTCAAGGACCGGGTACTCTTCATCGACGGCGAAGCGCTGATCATCGACAAGCCGGCGGGCCTCCCCGTCGATCGCCCGCGTGATCGCAGCGAGAGCCTGGAGGATCTGCTCGAGCAGCTGACCTTCGGCTTCGAGCGCCTGCCCGTCCCCGTCCACCGGCTCGACCGCGATACCAGCGGCTGCCTGCTGCTCGCGCGCAATCCCAAGGCGATGAAGCGCTTCGGCCAAGCCTTCGAGGCGGGGCAGGTGACCAAGCGCTATGTCGCGATTCTCGACGGCGTGCCCGAGCAGGAGAGCGGCGAGATCGACCTGCCGCTCGGCAAGATCTCCTCGATCGAGGAAGGCTGGCGGATGACCCATGATCCCAAGGGCAAGTCCGCGCGGACCCGCTGGAAGCGGATGGAAGTACACGACGGCCGCGCGCTGGTCGCCTTCTATCCCGAGACCGGCCGGACCCACCAGATCCGCGTCCATGCGCTGGAAGGGATCGGCATCCCCATCGTCGGCGATCCCGTCTACGGCCGCGGCGGCCCCGCGCTGATGCTGCATGCGCAGTCGATCACCGTGCCGCGCCCGGGCAAGCCCGACGTGCATGGCGACGCCCCCCTGCCCGCGCGCTTCCACCATATCGGCTTCGGCCGCCCGACGAATGGCTGAGATCCCCGACGCGGCGATCCTCGAGGAGAAGTTCCTCGCCGCGACGGGACCCGGCGGGCAGAACGTCAACAAGGTGGCGACCGCGGTACAGCTGCGGGTGGACGTGTTCCGGCTGGGGTTGTCCCCCTATGCCTATGAACGGCTGAAGGAACTGGCCGGTACGCGGATGACCTCGGCCGGCGAGCTGCTGATCACAGCGCGCCAATACCGCACCCAGGACGCCAACCGCACCGATGCCCGCCAGCGCCTCTCCGACCTGATCGACAAGGCGCATGAGCGCCAAGCGAAGCGGATCAAGACCAAGCCGAGCAAGGCGGCGAAGGCGCGCCGGGTGGATGCGAAGAAGGGCCGGTCGGCGGTGAAGGCGGGGCGGGGCAAGGTCAGCTTCGACTAGCGGCAGCAACGGCCATTAGCCGTCATCCCGGCGAAAGCCGGGATCCATTCGCCTCTCGGTCTCGGCAAGAAGCGCGACGTCGGCCCCAATGGATTCCGGCTTTCGCCGGAATGATGGTCACGGCGCACGCGCCCCTCGCACCGACCGCCGCAATCCCCTACATCGCGGCCATGTACAGCTTCGACATCACTGCCGACACCAAGGCCGAGCTCTATCGCGACCTTGCCGCCGCCCTCGATTCGCTGACCGCCGAGGAGCCCGATCCGATCGCCAACATGGCGAACGTCTCCGCGCTGATCGGCCAGTATCTGCCCGATCTCAACTGGGCGGGCTTCTATCGCAACGTGAAGGACGAACTGGTCCTCGGCCCCTTCCAGGGCAAGGCGGCCTGCATCCGCATTCCGTTCGGCAAGGGCGTGTGCGGCGCAGCCGCGGCGACGCGCGAGACCCAGCTGGTCGAGGACGTCCATGCCTTCCCCGACCATATCGCCTGCGACGCGGCCAGCCGCTCGGAGCTGGTGGTGCCCATCGTCCACCAGGGCGAACTGCTGGGCGTGCTCGATCTAGACAGCCCCCTGCCTGCCCGTTTCGACGCCGGCGATGCCGCAGGGTGCGAGGCCCTGATGCGCATTCTGGCGCCCCGCATCTCCTGAACCCTACCCATTTCGCCCAGGCTGCAGTTTCGCCGAACCTGTTGCGGTTCGGCGACACTCTTTTTTGCGCCTGAATTCCAGCCACTTCCTCGCAAATCCCGGATAACATCAGGCAAAGAGGTAATACCAACATTTGTTTTTGTATTGAATTGGCCTTGACACAATAAGACCGATACCGACCAATACCCCCGCAGCGCCCGATTCAGAGCATATGCCACGGGAGGGCGATGGGCGCCGCACCGGACATTGGGTTCAACCACTCGGGGGGTATGAAATGCCGACAGACCAAGACCTTCGCACGCCAGTGAGAACGATTGCGAAAAACATCCTGCTCGCCTCAGGATGCATTGCCGCGCTCAGCTTCGCCGCCGCCGCACAGGCGCAGACCGACAGCACGCCGGCGGGCCAGGACGACGGCGAGATCGTCGTCAACGGCATCCGCGCGTCGATCGACAACGCCATCGAGGCCAAGCGCAAAGACATCCGCGTCACCGACGGCATTTCGGCCGAGGATCTGGGCAAGTTCCCCAGCGAGAACATCACCGAAGCGATCCAGCGCATCTCGGGCGTGCAGATGTCGAACATCAACGGCCGCGGCGCGACGATCAGCATCCGCGGCCTGGGCCCGCAATATGCGCTGACCACCGTCAACGGCCAGACCTTCAAGAGCGCCGACTTCACCGACGGCTTCCGCTACGACATCATCCAGACCGAACTCGCCAACGCGATCGAGGTGATCAAGTCGCCGACGGCGGACATGGATGCCGGCGGCCTCTCGGGCACGGTCAACATCAAGACGACGATGCCGCTCGACTATAAGGAGCGCCAGCTGGTCCTATCGGTCAAGGGCCAGAATTCCGAATATGCCGGTGGCAAGATCACGCCGAAGATCAGCGGCAGCTATGTCGACCAGTTCGCCGACGGCAAGCTCGGCGTCTATGTCAACCTCGGCTACCAGAAGCTGAAGGACCGCGCCGACTATTTCTGGATGGACCGCTGGGCGACCCAGACGATCGCCGGCTCCAGCGTCTATGTCCCCCGCCGCCCGCGCTATCGCCGCATCGACCGCGATACCGAACGGCTGATGGGCAGCGGCGGCGTGCAGTGGCGCCCGAGCGACCGGATCGAGATCGATGCCAGCGCGATCTACGCCAAGGACATCACCGATTACGACGTGAACCAGCAGGTATTCCTGTTCAACACCGCACGGATTGCGGCGAGCAACGTCGTGAACGGCGTCGCCACCAAGGCGACCGCGACCAACTTCACCATGGAGAACAACCGCCAGCACGAGGACCGCAACCTCGTCAGCCAGGGCTATACGCTCTCGGGCAAGTGGACCGGCGACGATGGCTGGTCGGCGCGCACGGTGTTCAACTACACCAAGGGCAGCACCTATCAGCGCGAGGCCGCCGCGATCCTCGGCGTGAACATCCCGACCGCGACGATCGATTTCTCCAATCCGGACTCGGTGAAGTACAGCGTCGGCACCGATCTCTCGAGCGCCGCGCTCTATGCCCCGGCGACGCTGACCCGCAACGAGTACCCGAACGGCGCCACCCGCAAGATGGCGTCGAGCGAGACCTCGGGCCAGGCCGATCTTTACAAGGAAGTGTCCTTCGGGCCCTTCACCAAGTTCAGCGTCGGCGCCAAGTATCGCCACGAGATCTTCAGCCGCGACGTGAGCCGGCACGACATGATCGCGCTTGCCAATCAGCCCGCGCCGTCGAGCCCGATCTTCCCGAAGATGGCGACGACCAGCTACCCGGTCTCGGGCTTCCTCAACGGCGATTCAGGAATCCCCGGCGCCTGGATCGGCCCGGACCTCGGCGCCTATGACAAGGCGCTGGCCGCCGCCGGCATCACCGTGCCGGACATCTTCGCACCCGAAGCCAGCTACCATGTTGATCGCTTCATGCCGTCTGCCTATGCGATGGCGGACATCGACACCCAGCTCGGCGGCATGACGCTGCGCGGCAATCTCGGCGTGCGCTACGAGCACACCAAGCAGAAGGTGCAGGGCAACATCACCGCCCCGCGCACCGATGGCTATACCGAAGTGCAGCAGAAGGTCGGCGACTATGCGATCGAGCAGAGCTACGACAATGTCCTGCCCAGCCTGAATCTGGTGCTGGAGCCGACCCGCACCGTGCAGGTCCGCTTCGCCGCCGCCAAGGTGCTGGTCCGCCCGATCATGGATTCGAACACGTCCATGGCGCAGACCACCAGCAGCTCGCCCAACACCTTCCCGGCGAACACCAGCACGATCACCGTGGACCTGGGCCAGGCGGGTCTCAAGCCGCTGACCGCCAACCAGCTCGATCTCGGCGTCGAATGGTATCCCACTCGTTCGAGCACGATCGCGCTGAACGGCTTCTACAAGTGGATCAAGAACGGCACCTTCTCGCGCCTGATCTGCCCGACGTCGTTCAACGGCACCGCGCTCAGCACGGCGGGCAACGACTGCGTCGATGCCAAGGGCAACATCTACGACATCACCCAGACGCTCAACGATCCCAGCACCATCAAGGTGAAGGGCTTCGAGGTCAGCTGGAACCAGTCGTTCGATCGTCTCCTGCCGATGGACGGCTTCGGCCTGCTCGCCAACTTCACCCGGGTCTATCCGCAGAAGGTGGCGATCGGCACGGGCTACACGATCCGCAACCTGTCGAAGGTAACGTGGAACGTATCGCCCTATTGGGAGAACGAGCAGTTCAACATCCGCCTCTCGGTGAACCACCGCAGCAGCTATGAGCAGAACAGCGCGGACAGCTTCTTCGCCCGCGAAGGCCATGTCGTGAAGGGCCGCACCCAGTTCGACCTGAGCGGCGGCTATGCGCCAACCAAGTGGCTGAGCTTCGCGGCCGGGGTGATCAACCTCAACAACAGCCGCGAACAGGCCTATTTCCGGGATCCCGCCGTGTGGCAGGAGAGCAGCTTCTATGGTCGCAGCTTCTATCTGTCGGCCACGCTGAAGATGTAACAGTACCCGGGGGCGACGCCGTGACGACGGCGCCGCCCCCAACGCGTTTCGATGTCTGGAGAGCCTGACTTGGTCGTATCCGCCGCCCGCCGTCTTCCCCTTCTCAGCCCGGTCGCGGCCGCGCTCGTCCTCGCCACCCCCGCCGCGGCGCTGCCGGGCCGCCCGGTCCCCGCCGCCGCTCCCCAATCGCAGACCGTCGCCGCGCGCGCCGTGCTGGCGCGGCTTGGCGTCGATACCGCCAGCATCGACCTGGCGCTGGTCCCCGGCACCACCCCGCAATTCCGTGCCCGCACCGCCGCAGGAAGGCTGAGGATCGAAGGCACCTCGCCCGTCGCGCTGGTGCGCGGTGCGGCTCGCACCTTGGGCCAGGAGGGGAGCCTGTTCGTTTCGTGGGAGGGCGTCCGCAATCGCCCGCTTCGCTTGCGCGACCGATATGACAGCGGCGTGGTTGCCTCGCCCTTCTCGCTGCGCACCTATCTGAACACCTGCACCTATGGCTACACCACCCCCTGGTGGAACTGGGGCCGCTGGGAGCGCGAGATCGACTGGATGGCCGCGCACGGCGTCGACACGCCGCTGGCGATGGAAGGCCAGGAGTTCGTCTGGCGCGCGCTGTGGCGCGAGCAGGGCATGAACGACGGCCAGATCGCCGCGGGTCTCTCCGCCGCCCCCTTCCTGCCCTGGCAGCGCATGGGCAACATCGCCGGCTATCGCGCGCCGCTCTCGGCCAACTGGATCGAGAAGAAGCGCGTCCTGCAGCGCCAGATCCTCGCCCGGATGCACGCGCTTGGCATGAAGCCGATCCTTCCGGCCTTCTCCGGCTATGTGCCCGAGGCGTTCGCCAAGGCGCACCCGGAAGCAAAGATCTACCAGATGCGCCAGTGGGAAGGCTTCCCCGGCACCTATTGGCTCGACCCGTCCGACCCGCTGTTCGCCAAGCTCGCCGCGCGCTTCCTGCAGCTCTACACCGCGACCTATGGCCCGGGCGACTATTACCTCGCCGACGCCTTCAACGAAATGGTGCCGCCGATCGCCGAGGACGGCAGCGACGCCCGCGCCGCCACCTATGGCGACGCGATCGCCAACACCGCCGCCACCCGCGCGGCCGCGTTGCCGAAGGAGGTGCGCGACGCTCGGCTCGCGGCCTATGGCGAGCGGCTCTACCGCTCGATCACCGCCGCCGCGCCCAACGCGACCTGGGTGATGCAGGGCTGGCTGTTCGGTGCCGACAAGGCCTTCTGGACCCCCGACGCGATCGCCGCCTTCCTCTCCAAGGTACCCGACGAGCGGATGCTGGTGCTCGACATCGGCAACGATCGCTATCCCGGCATCTGGAACGCGACAAAGGCCTTTTACGGCAAGGGCTGGGCGTACGGCTATGTCCACAATTATGGGGGCAGCAACCCGGTTCATGGCGACCTGAATTTCTACCGCAGCGACATGACCGCCGCGCTTGCCAACCCCGGCCATGGCCGGATGCGCGGCTTCGGGCTGTTCCCGGAGGGGCTGCACAGCAACAGCATCGCCTATGCCTATGCGTATGACCTCGCGTGGGGCGAGATTGGCGCCAACGGCCAGGCCCGCCCGCTCGACGCCTGGATCGGCGACTATACCAAGGCCCGCTACGGCAAGACCTCGCCCGCGCTGGTCGCCGCCTGGGACAAAGCCATCGCCGGCGCCTATACCACCCGCTACTGGACCCCGCGCTGGTGGCACGAGCAGGCCGGTGCCTATCTGCTGTTCAAATTCCCCAGCCTCGACGGTGCGGACTATCCCGCTGCGCCGGGTGACCCGACGGCCCTCCGCGCCGGCATCGAAGCGCTGCTCGCCCAGGCGCCGCAACATGCGGGCGAGCCGCTTTACAACTACGACCTGGTCGACCTCGTCCGCCATTATGCCAGCGTGAAGCTCGACGACCGGCTCAAGACCGCGGTCGCCGCCTACAAGGCCGGCGACCTCGCCACCGGCGACCGCGCCACCGCCGCCGCCGAGAAGCTGGCGAAGGATGTCGACGCGATCGCCGGCAACCAGCAGGAAACGCTGGGCAGCTGGCTCGCCGACGCCGCCGCCTATGGCGACACCCCCGCCGAGAAGGCAGCGTTCGTGGAGCAGGCCAAGGCGGTCGTCACCGTCTGGGGCGGCACCGGCCACCTCTCGGACTATGCCTCGCGCGCCTGGCAGGGTCTCTATGCCGGCTATTACTGGCCGCGCTGGCAGCGCTTCCTCGCCGCCCAGCGCGCCGCCGCTGCCGCCCACACGCCCTTCGACGCCAAGGCCAGCGCCGCCGCAATCCGCGACTGGCAGGCCGCCTGGCTCAAGGACGGCAAGATGTGGGCTCGCCAGCGCCCGGCCGAGCCCTTGGCCCTTGCCCGCACGCTCCTCGCAGAAAGCGACGCACGATGACCGAGACCCAGGCCAACACCGTCGCCGCGCTCGCCGGCAAGCCGCGCTTCCTGGCGCTCGACGTGTTTCGCGGTGCCACGATCTTCCTGATGATCCTGGTCAACACCTCGGGACCGGGCGCGGCGCCCTACCCGCAGCTGGTCCATGCCAAGTGGTTCGGCTTCACGCTCGCGGACCTGGTGTTTCCCACCTTCCTGTTCGCGATGGGCAACGCGATGAGCTTTGCCTTCCGCAAGCCGGTGGTGACGGGACCATTCCTCGCCCGGCTGTTCAAGCGCGGCGCAATCATCTTCGTGCTCGGCTATCTGATGTACTGGTTCCCCTTCGTCGAGCAGGGCGCGCACGGCTGGGAACTCAAGCCCTTCGCGCTCACCCGCGTGCCGGGCGTGCTCCAGCGCCTCGCGCTCTGCTATGTGCTCGCCGCGCTGCTGATCCGCTGGCTCAAGCCCCGCCAACTGCTGCTCGCGGCGATCGCACTGCTGCTCGGCTATTGGGCGATCCTGCTGGCGTTCAGTCCGCCGGGCATGGCCTATGACAAATACCTCAATATCGGCACGCAGATCGACCTGTGGCTGCTCGGACCAAACCATCTCTACAAGAAGGATTTCGGCTTCGATCCCGAAGGCCTGCTCGGCACCCTGCCCGCCACCGTCAACGTGATCGCGGGCTATCTGGCGGGCCTCGCCATCGTCCAGGGCAGCGACCTCCGGCGGACCGTGAGCCGGATGGCGCTGGTCGGCGTCGCGCTGGTGCTGGCCGGGCTCGCTTGGTCGCCCTGGTTCCCGATCGCCAAGAAGCTGTGGACCGGCTCCTATGTGCTCCTCACCGTCGGGCTGGACCTGGGGCTGCTCGGCGGGGCGATCTGGCTGATCGAGATCGCCGGGTTCAAGCGCGGCACCCGCTTCTTCACCATCCTCGGCCGCAACCCGCTGGCGATCTACCTCTTCTCCGAGCTGTTCGTCACCGTCCTCGGCATGATCCCCGCGGGCGAGCATGGCGGCGCCTATGATGCGGCCGGTGTCGCCGTTTTCCAGGCGATCGCGCCGGGGCCGTCCGGCTCGCTGCTCTGCGCCTTCGCCTACACGATGCTGTGCTGGGCGGTGGGCTGGTGGATGGACCGCAAGGGACTGATCCTGAAGGCCTGACAAGGCAGTTTTATTTCAAATAGTTGATCCGCATCAGTCGGGGAACGCTGGGAAATCTGGGCCGTTGGAGCGGCTCAGGCACTGGTTCTCAGCGCCCCCTTCTAGAGGTCCACTATGACAGCGTTTGTGCAGCCGGCCGATTTCGTGCGCCCGGCTTCGGCGAACGGAATGCGGGTGCTCGAGCGGAGCGTCTATCGCGGTCCGCATCTGTTCAGTACGCGCCCGATGATCCGCATCCAGGTCGATCTGCGCGATCTGGAGCAATGGCCGAGCGACAAGCTTCCCGGCTTCACCGATGCCCTGCTCGCCCTGCTCCCCGGCCTCGGCGTGCATGGCTGCAGCTATCAGCGCCCCGGCGGATTCGTGGAGCGGCTGCGCGAAGGCACCTGGATGGGCCATATCATCGAGCATGTCGCACTGGAGCTGCAGACACTCGCCGGATCGCGCGTCACCCGCGGCAAGACGCGGTCGGTGAAGGACCGGCCGGGCGTCTACAACATCCTCTACACCTATCGCGACGAGACGCTGGCGCTTGCCGCTGGCCTCGCCGCGATCCGGCTGGTCGCCGATCTGCTGCCCGAGCCGCTTCGCAAGGTGGAGGGGCTGCAGCTGCTCGGTACGCCGCCGCTCGATGCGCCGCAGGACGTCCGCGCGATCATCGCGTCGCTGCAGGCGATCCTGAAGGCGAATGCGCTCGGCCCCACTACCCGCGCGCTGGTCGAAGCGGCGGAGCGCCGCGGCATCCCCGTCACCCGCCTCAACGAGCAGAGCCTGATCCAGTTCGGCCAAGGCAGCCGCCAGAAGCGCATCCGTGCCAGCATCACCGGCGATACCGCGCAGATCGCGGTCGACATCGCCGGCAACAAGGCGATGACCAAGCAGCTGCTCGGCGAGGCCGGGCTGCCCGTCCCGCGTGGCGTGGTCGTGCGCCGGGTGGAGGAAGCCCTCGCCGAGGCCAAGCGGCTGCGCTGGCCGGTGGTGGTCAAGCCGCTTGACGGCAACCACGGCCGCGGCGTGACCACCGGCATCGCCGACGAAGACGCGCTACGCACCGCCTTCGATCTCGCGCTCCAGCATGGCCGCCGAGTGATCGTCGAGCAGCAGGTGCCCGGCAACGACCACCGCATCTTGGTGGTGAACGGCAAGGTGGTCGCGGTGGCCGAGCGGGTGCCGGCGCAGGTGATCGGCGACGGCTTCCACTCGATCGCCCAGCTGATCGACGATCTCAACCAGGATCCGCGCCGCGGCATGGGGCATGAGAATGTCCTGACCCGAATCGTCACCGACGAGGCGATGCTGGCGCTGCTGGAGAAGAGCGACCGCACCCCCGCCACCATTCCCATGGCCGGCGAACAGGTAATCCTGCGCGACACTGCCAACCTTTCCACTGGCGGCACCGCGGTGGATCGCACCGACGTGATTCACCCCGCCAACCGCGCGATTGCCGAGCAGGCGGCGGCAGTGGTCGGGCTCGACGTGTGCGGGATCGACTTCCTCTCGCCGGACATTCGCCGCCCGCTCCGCGAGACCGGCGGCGGCATCGTCGAGGTCAACGCGGCGCCCGGCTTTCGCATGCATCTGGAGCCCTCCAGCGGCACCCCGCGCGACGTCGCCGCGCCGGTGATCGACATGCTGTACCCGCGCGGCAGCCGCAGCCGGATCCCGATCTTCGCGATCACCGGCACCAACGGCAAGTCGACGACGGCGCGGATGGTGTCCCGCATCCTGCAGCAAGCCGGCAAGAATGTCGGCATGACCTCGACCAGCGGCATCTATTTCAACGGCCATCTGATGGTCGAGGCCGATGCCAGCGGGCCGAAGAGCGCACGCACCGTGCTGCGCAACCCCGCCGTAGATGTCGCGGTGCTGGAGACGGCGCGCGGCGGCATCCTGCGCGAAGGGTTGGGCTTCGACGGCGCCGACGTCGGCGCAGTGCTCAACGTCACCGCCGATCATCTGGGGCTCAAGGGCATCGACACGGTCGAGGACCTGGCCAAGGTGAAGGGCGTGGTGGTTGAGAGCGTCGCGCGGCGCGGGCATTCGGTGCTCAACGCCGACGATCCGATGTGCCACCGCATCGCCCGCCATGCCCGCGGCACCATCGTCTGGTTCTCGCTGGCCGGCGGCCGCGACATGTCCGGCGATCTCCGCCGCCACATCGCCGAGGGCGGCATGGCGGTGGTGCGCGAGCCGGGCAGCTATGGCGGCTGCATCGTCCTCCACCGCGGCGGCGAACGCATCGAGGTGATGGCTGCGGCCGATATCCCCGCGACGCTGGGCGGAATCGCCGATTTCAACATCGCCAATGCCCTTGCCGCCGTCGCGATGTGCGCGGCGCAGCGGCTGTCGATCGACACGATCCGCGACGGGCTCAGCGCCTTCAGCATCTCGTTCGAGGATTCGCCCGGCCGGCTCAACATCCACGATGCGCATGGGCGTCGCCACATCCTGGACTATGCCCACAATCCGGCAGGACTGCAGGCGCTGGGCCAGGTGATCGATCGCATGCGCAGCCGCTACAACCGCGTGATCGGGATGGTGAGCATCCCCGGCGACCGGCGCGACTGCGACATCGTCGAGATGGGGCAGCTCGCCGGTGCGATCTTCGACGAGATCGTGTTCCGCGAGGCGCCCGACGGCCGCGGCCGCCCGCGCGGCGAGACCAACGGGCTGATGTCCGAAGGCGCGATGGCGGCGGGCGTGCGGCCCGATCGGGTCCACCGCATCGTCGACGAAATGGAGGCGGTGGACATGGTGCTGCAGCTCGGCCGCCCCGGCGACCTGCTCGTCATCATGCCCAGCGCGATCCAGGCGGTGTGGGACAGGATCGTCACCTTCCAGCCCGACGCGGCCGTCCGGGAGAAGCAGCATGCCTGAAGCAACCCGCTGGGCGATCATTGTCCATGGCGGCGCCAAGACGATCGATCCGGCGCTCCACGATCGCAACCGCGCCGGGACCGCCGCCGCCGCCGAAGCCGGCGCGGCGGTGCTGCGCGCGGGCGGCAGCGCGGTACTCGCCGCCGAAGCCGCGGTGCGGGTGCTGGAGGACGATCCGGTGTTCAACGCCGGCTTCGGCTCGGTGCTCACCAGCGACGGCACCGTCGAGATGGACGCGGCGCTGATGGAAGGTACCGAGCTGACACTGGGCGGCGTCGCGGGCGTGCGGCGGGTGCGCAATCCGGTCAGCGTTGCCCGAGCGATGCTGACCGCCCGCCCCGTGCTGCTTGCCGGCGAAGGCGCGGAGCGGTTCGCGGCGGACAACGGCATTGAGCTGGTCGAGCCCGATACGATGCTCTCCCGCGAAGCCCTCGCCTCGGAGAACAGCAAGGCGCACGACACCGTCGGCTGCGTCGCGATCGACACTACCGGCGCGATCGCCGCCGCCACCTCCACCGGCGGGCTGCCGGGCAAGCATCCCGGCCGGATCGGCGATTCGCCTGTCCCGGGCGCCGGCCTCTATGCCGACGACACGCTGGGCGGCTGCGCCTTTTCCGGCGATGGCGAGGCAATCCTGCGGACGATGCTCGCGGCGCAGGTGATGCACGCGCTCGAACGCGGCGGCTCGGCCGGCGAGGCGGCGGAACACGCCATTGCCCGCCTCGGCCGGGTCGGTGGCGAAGCGGGGGCGATCGTGATCGAGCGCTCGGGTGCGTTCGGCGTTGCCCATAACAGCGACCATTTCGCGCTGGCACTCCATTCCCATGGGCTCGATGCCCCGCGCGCGGGCGTCCACCGCGACGAATTGAAGGACGTGTTGCATGGCTGATTCCGGCGGACCGCTCATCATCATCGGCGGCCACGAAGACAAGGAAGGCGACAAGACCATCCTCAAAGAAGTCGCCGCACGGGTGAACGGCGGCAAGCTCGTCATCGCCACCGTCGCCAGCCACCAGCCCGACGGCTATTTCACCGCCTATCAGAAGGCCTTCGGCGCGCTGGGCGTCGACAACCTCGTCGAGCTCTACGTCCATGAACGCGGCGAGACGCTGGAGCAGGAGACGCAGTCGGTGTTCGACGATGCCGCCGGCATCTTCTTCACCGGCGGCGACCAGCTGCGCATCTCCAGCCAGATCGGCGACACCCCGGTCGAACGGATGGTGCGCGACATCCACGCCCGCGGCGGCGTGGTCGCGGGCACCTCGGCGGGCGCCTCGGTG
This sequence comes from Sphingomonas trueperi, assembly GCF_040545965.1. Lineage (GTDB taxonomy): Bacteria > Pseudomonadota > Alphaproteobacteria > Sphingomonadales > Sphingomonadaceae > Sphingomonas > Sphingomonas trueperi_C. Next base: position 462,099 of record NZ_JBEPMV010000001.1, read on the forward strand.
ATGAGCGAGACGATGCTGGTGAAGGGCTCCAGCGCCGAATCGCATCGCATCGGCGACCTCCACATGGCGCCGGGCCTGGGACTGGTGCGCGACGTGATCATCGACCAGCATTTCGCCGAGCGCGGCCGCATCGGCCGGCTGCTCGGCGCGGTGGCGCAGAACCCCCGCGTGCTCGGCATCGGCATCGACGAGGATACCGCGATCGTGCTGGAGGGCTGCTGCTTCCGCGTAGTGGGTGCCGGCGCGGTCACCATCGTCGACGGCTCGGGCGTCACCCGCTCGAACATCGCCGAGGCGAGCCCCGAACGGACGCTATCGATGCACGACGTCCGCCTGCATGTGCTCAGCCATGGCGACGAGTTCGACCTCGACCAGCGCCGCCCCCTTTCCAAGAAGGACTGAGCGCGAAGTTCAGTCCTGCTCGGGCGCCAGCACCGCCGCCAGCGCGTCGGCGGTCTGGGCGCGGCGCTCGACGATTCCCGCGGTCATCCGCAGGACGAGGTCGCGCGCGCCCTGCCAGTGGCTACCGCTGCGGCGGGCATGCGGCAGCTGGGGGAGGCCCCCCACTGCGCTGCCCCAGCCGGTGGCGAGGGCCTGCACCCGCTCCGCCACAGCCGTATCGGGCGTCTCGCCGCTCAGCAGCAGCGAGGGGAAGGGCAGCCGGATCTTGGGCGAGGCGAAATGCGCGGCATCGCCCTCCCCCGCGATCGGGTCGATCAGCAGCGCGCCCGCCACCCGCGTGATATAGTCGCGCGGCGACAGCCGGGCCCACCAGGTCGCGGCGAAGCAGCTCGCACCGTTCGCTACCAGCAGCACCGGCCGCTCGGCATGGAGGATCGCCGAATCGAGCTTGGCCGCCCACAGACTGCGTTGGCGCACCGTCTCTTCCGAATAATCGAGATGCGCATCGGCCCGCAGCGGCGCACCGAACAATGCCGAAAGCGCGCGGGCCGGGCCGTTGCCGGTGCTGATCACCGAAAATCGATCCAAGGGGGTCGTCACGAGCGTCATGGCGAGTCTTCCCGTGTGCTGGTCGAGCGAGGCTATAGGCTCCCCGCCGCACACGCAATGCGGTTCGTACGTTCGGGGTCGTGCCTGCCGCACGCTTCGCCGCGACCTCTTGCGGGGAGAACGTTCTCAGGGCACGGAATGCGCGGAGGCGATCGACGAGGGATGCGGCGGAGACGAACCTGGACGATGCTGCTGGTGCCGGCGATCCTCGCTGCCGCGCCCAGCCTCGCGCAGACGCCGCCCCAGCGCAGCATCGATCAGTACAATCTGCGCGCCTGGCACCTGGTCGACGGCGCCCCGCCGGACATCTGGGCGCTCGCCCAATCGCGCGACGGGTTCCTGTATCTCGGCACCGGTGCCGGGCTCTACCGCTTCGACGGCATCAGCTTCGAGCCGGTGGTGCCGCGCGTCGGCCGCTTCCCCTCGCGCAACATCACCGCGCTGCTCGCCGATCCGGACGGCAGCCTGTGGATCGGCCATTTCGACGGCCAGGTGTCGCACCTGCAGGGCGGCCGGGTGTCGAGCTTCGGCCCGCGCAACGCCGTGGTGGAACAGTTCGCGCGCGGACCGGACGAGACGATCTGGGTGGCGATGTCCGGTTTGGAGAGTGGGCTCTTCCGGGTCCGCCGGGACGCCATCGTCCGCGTCGGGGCCGACCTCGGCATGCCCCCGGGCCGGACTTCCAGCGTCGTCACCGGCCGCGATGGCGCCATCTGGGTCGCGACCGAAACCGACATCCGTGTGCTGCGCCCCGACACCTCCCGCTTCGTTCCAGTGGCGCGCAGCATGTATCGCGTGCGACTCGCCGTTGCGCCGGACGGACAGGTCTGGGCTTCGGGAAATCCTGCGGACGCGCCGTCCGCCCGCGCGGCGGGCATACGGGTCGCACCGCTCGCATCCGGCATGCACCCGCCCGCTGCCGACCGGATGACGTTCACCCGTGACGGGTCGCTGTGGCGGACCCTGTTTGCCGGCGGCGTGCTCCAGACCCGCGACCTCGGCAACGCTGCCCCGGTCTTCACCCGCCTCACCCCCAAGCAGGGCCTGCCCTCGCTCGTCGCGGTGCCGCTGATCGAGGATCACGAGGCCAATCTGTGGATCGGCACCAATCTCGGCCTGTTCCGGCTGCGCCCGGTCAGCGCCGCCACCGCGCTGCGGGTCGACGACACGGTGCTCGGCGGCTTCGAGCTGGCGGTGACGCAGGATGGCACCGTCTACGCCGCCAATCCGCACAATCTGTACCGCGCGCGCCCCGGCGAACCGCTGCGGTGGCTGCGCCGGTTCGACCAGGCGATCGCCATGATCGAGGCGGACGGCGCCGACCTCATCGTGTCGCTCCAGGACAGGCTGGTGCGGCTGCACGACAACCGCTTCGCTACGGTCCCCGCACCCGCCCTGCCCGGGCCAGCCTCCACCTGGGCGCGGCAGGGGGACACGCAGTGGATATCGGTCGAAGATGTTGGCGTGTTCCAGCTGGCCGGGGGCCGGTGGCGCCCGCTCGGCGCAGCCGATCAGCCGGCCAGCCGCATCTACACCGCGTCCGGCACCGGCGGCGGGACATGGTTCTACGGGCAGGATCGCCTGTACCGTCGCGACCAGGCTGGGCTGCACTCCATTCCCGGCGACAGGGTCGGGAGCATCGCACTGGTGTCCAGCGGACCCGCGGGCACGCTGATCGGCGGCGAACTCGGGCTTGCGCGGCTCGACCGGGGGCGCCTGCGCGCCCTCGCGGATGCCCGCATACCCGAGCTTGGCGGCATCACCGGCATCGTGCAGGCACCGGACGGCACGGTGTGGATCAACGGCGTGCGCGGCCTGGTGCAGACCAGCAAGGCGGCGCTAGACGCAGCCTTCGCCGACCCGCACGCCCCCCTGCAGCACCAGCTGTTCACCGCCGCCGATGGCCTGCCCGGCGTAGCCCAGCAAGGCGCGCCGAAGAGCACCGCGGTGCGCGGCGGCGACGGGCGGATCTGGGTGGCGGACAATGTCGGCATCGGCTGGATCGATCCCGCACGAATCGTCCACAACCTGCTGCCGCCCCCCGTCTCGATCCTGCGCCTGACCGCGAACGATCGCAGCTACGTCGACCCGCGCGACGTCGCCCTGCCGGCCGGCACCGCCAATCTGCGGATCGCCTATACCGCGCTCAGCCTCTCGGAGGCCGAGCGGGTGCGCTTTCGCTACCGTCTGATCGGGGTCGACCGCGGCTGGATCGACGCGGGTACCATGCGCGAAGCCTATTACGCCAATCTCGGCCCCGGCACCTGGCGCTTCCAGGTGATCGCCGCCAACAATGACGGGGTGTGGAACAGCGAGGGCGCGACGGTCACCGTCACCATCGCCCCGCACTTCTACCAGCGCTGGTGGTTTCGGCTGCTGGCGATCGGCGCAGGCGCGGGCGCGCTGTGGCTGCTCTACGCCTGGCGGCTGCGCGAGCAGATCGCCCGTACCCGCGCCCGCGCCGAAGCCCAGCTCGCCGAGCGCGAGCGCATCGCCCGCGAGCTGCACGATACGTTGCTTCAGAGCATGCAGGGGCTCATGCTGCGCTTCCAGGCCGCCGCCTATGCCACCGAGCCGGGCTCCAAGGCGCAGACCCTGATCGACAGTGCGCTGGAGCGCGCCGACGACGTGATGATGGAGGCGCGCGACCGGGTGATGGCGCTCCGCCGCATTACCGGCCCCGGCGATCCCCAGCCGCTGATCGACGAACTCGCCCGCTATCTCGAAGAGGAAGGCCTGGTCCTCACTGTCACCCGCGAGGGACCGCCGCTGCGCTTCCAGCCCGAGGAGCTGGAACACGTGCTGGCGATCGTGCAGGAGGCGCTGGCGAACGTCCGCCGCCATGCCGACACGCTGCTCGCGCAGGTGCGGGTGGACAGCCGCGACGGGCGGCTGCGGATCGAGATCGACGATCAAGGCCGCGGCATCCCCCCCGATATCGCCGCTGCCGGGGAACGCCCGGGCCATTATGGGCTCAAGGGCATGCGCGAGCGCGCGGCAGCATTGGGCGGCACACTGGAGGTTCGTCGCGGGGTGCCGATCGGCACCGTGGTTACCCTCACCGTCCCGCGGTGACGGGGCGCTTGCGTCTGCATTGTTTCTGAACGATGAGGGTAGCCGCTTGGCCGCTCCGATACCCCGGGAGCGATGCCGCGTCTGCGGGTCTGGACTGGGGCAACGGGTTGGCAATGAACTCCTACCATCGGACGCTGGAACATCTGCCGCTGCTCGAGAAGCGGCGGCCGCTGGCCTATGCGATCACCTTGGGGTTCTGCGTGGTCGCCTGGTGGCTGCGGCTGGTGCTGGATCCGTTCTTCCCGCCGGGCTTTCCCTACCTCACCTTCTTTCCGGCGGTAATCCTCGCTTCCTTCCTGTTCGGGCGAGGGCCGGGCATCGTCGCCGCGGTGTTGTGTGGACTGCTCGCCTGGTATTTCTTCATCCCGCCCTTCGGCAGCTTTGCGCTGGCCCGGGGAACGCCGGTGGCGCTGCTGTTCTATATCGGCGTGGTGGCCGTGGACATTCTGCTGGTGCACTGGATGCAGCTGGCCAATGCCCGGCTGATGGCGGAGCGCGAACGCAGCGCCAGCCTGGCCGCGCGCACCGAGATCCTGTTCGAGGAACTCCAGCACCGCGTTTCGAACAATCTCCAGATGGTCGGCGCGATGCTCGCGCTCCAGCGGCGCGGGGTCGCCGATGGAGAGGCCAAGCGCGCGATCGGCGAGGCTGCGGCCAGGCTCCAGCTGATCGGCCGCATCCAGCGACGACTGTACGGCAGCCGCGGCGAGCCGCTTGCGCTCGATGCGTTCGTCACCGCGCTGGTCGAGGATCTGGCCGAAAGCAGCGGCAAGCCCGGCATCCGCCATGTGGTGGAAGCGAACAGCGCGCTGCTGCTGCCGCCCGACCGCGCCATCCCGCTGGCGCTGATCGTCGCCGAGGGGATAGCCAACGCCATCGAGCATGGCTTCGCCGATCGCGAGACCGGGACCATCCTGGTCCAAGTCTGCGCCGAGGGCGGCCGGCTGTCGCTTTCGATCCGCGACGACGGCGCGGGCGTGGCGGAGAATTTCGACCTGGCCGAGGTGGACAGCCTGGGCCTGCGTATCGCGCGGAGCCTGGCGCAAGGCATGGACGCCGAACTGCGGATCATCCCCGCCCGACCAGGCACGCTGGTGGAGCTGCGCAACATCCCGATCGACCGCGCGGTGCAGCCGGCCGTCTGATCGCGATCAAGGCCGCTGGCGCCGGTCTGCCGCATCCTGTAGGTTGATCCAAGGAGGGCGGCGACGATGGAACAATGTTCTGGCACCCCGATGGCGACGCGGCTCGGCTTCAAGCCCGGCATGCGCGTTTGGTTTCACGACATGCCCGCGGCGATGCGCGCCGCGATCGCGCCCGAACGGGCGGCGCTGGAAGAGCTGGGCTGCGCCACCGATGGCGTGCAGGGCGTGCACCTGTTCGCCTCGCGCCGTGATCACCTGGAACGCGAGCTGGGCGCGCTGCGCGGGCTGCTCGCCAGCAACGGCTTCTGCTGGGTCTCCTGGCCCGAGCAGGAGGGCTCCTCCGAGCTGCGCGAAAACACCGTCGCCGATGTCGCCGCCGCGCACGGATGGGAGGCGAGCGACCGCTGTGCTTTCGAGGGCTGGTCGGGGGTCAAGCTAACCCCCGTGCTGCATAGGTAACGGTAAAAAGGCTCGACATATCCGCGGCTCCGCACAACAACCGAATAGACAAGTGCCGCACCTTCGGCGACCTTGTCGCCAATTTCCTCTATGAAACCTGATATGCGGCCCTGGAACCCTGACATCGATCTGCCGGACGACGCGCGGATCGCGAACGCCGCGGCCTTTTGCGAGCGCATGGCGACGCGCCACAGTTGCCGTAGTTTCTCCGAACGGCCGGTTCCGCGCGCAATCATCGAGACAGCGATTGCCGCCGCCGGCACGGCGCCGAACGGCGCCAACCGCCAGCCCTGGCACTTCGCTGCGCTCTCCTCGCCCGGCGCAAAGACCGCGCTGCGCGTGGCGGTGGAAGAAGAAGAGCGCAGTTTCTATGGCGGCATTGGCGGCAGCGAGTGGCAGGGGCTTACCCGCGAGCTCGGCACCACGGCCGACAAGCCCTATCTCGAAATCGCGCCCTGGATTATCGTTGCGTTCGGACAGACCAAGGCAAACGAAACCGATCGTTTCCCCAATCCCCATGTCACCGAAAGCGTGAGCATCGCCTGCGGCCTGTTGCTGACGACGCTGCACATGGCCGGGCTGGCGACGCTGGTTCATACCGCCACCCCCGCGCGCTTTCTCAACCGGTTATGCCGCCGGCCCGAGCATGAACGCCCGGTGATGCTGATCGTGACGGGCCACCCCGCCCCCGATGCGGCCGTGCCGGCGGCGGTGCTGGAGCGCAAACCATTGGATCAGATCGCCAGCTGGTTCTAAACGCCTGGGGTGCATCCCCCGATTTCCGCCCGCCTGCTTTCGCTCGATCTCGTCCGCGGCACCGCGCTGCTCGGCATCCTGCTGCTCAACATCGTCGGCTTCGGCATGCCCGAGGCCGCCTATTTCAATCCGCGCGCATATGGCGGCTGGCACGGCACCGATCTCGCCGCCTGGCTGGTCAACTTCCTGTTCTTCGACGGGCGGATGCGCGGGCTGTTCTCCTTCCTGTTCGGCGCCTCGCTGCTGATCGTCACCGACGCGGCCGAGGCGGCGGGGCGCGACCCGGCGCGGACGCATTATGCCCGGATGGGCTGGCTGCTGCTGTTCGGCCTCGCCCATCTCTGGCTGGTCTGGCACGGCGACATCCTCGCCCATTATGCGCTGGTCGGCATGCTCGCCTTTCCCTTGCGCAAACTGCCGATCGCGCGTCTGCTGAGCCTGGGGAGCGTGCTGGTACTGGTCAGCACCGCCTTGTTCGCCACCTTCGCGCATGATGCCTGGCGGATGTCGCTGCTTCCGCAGGCGACGCAGGGCGAATATGCCGCGCTGGTGAACGCGTTCGGGACACCGTCCGCGGCGCAGATTGCATCGGAGCTGGCGGTGCATCGCGGCGACTATGCCGGCATCGTCGGCCAGCGCTTCGGCGAATATGCGACCAGTCCGTTCGCGATGCTGACGCTCTACGGATGGGAAACGTTGGGCTACATGCTGTTCGGCATGGCGGCGCTGCGCAGCGGGCTGCTCAGCGCCGCGTGGCCGCGCGCAACCTATCGGCGCTGGTGGCTGCGCTGCTGGGCGATCGCCCTGCCCCTCTATGCGCTGCTTTCGATCTGGCTGGTTGAGGCAAAATTCAGCCTTTTCGCGGTGTTGATGGCGGCGGTGACGCTGCCCGGACTGGTGCGACCGGTAATGATCGTCGGTTGGGCATGCCTGATCCTGTACGTAGCACGACCCGACGGGTGGCTCACCCGCCGTGTGGCGGCAGCGGGTCGGATGGCGTTCTCCAACTATCTCGCGACCAGCCTGCTCTGCGTGTGGGTCTTCGACGGCTATGGCCTGGGCTGGTTCGGCCATCTCTCGCGCTGGCAGCTCTACCCGGTGGTGTTCGGCGTCTGGGCGCTGCTGCTGCTCTGGTCGCAGCCCTGGTTGACCGTCGTTCGCTACGGCCCCCTCGAATGGCTGTGGCGCAGCCTGGCGCGCGGCAGCCTGCAACCCATTCGCAATAGCCTTGCGAATCGCTCGCAATCGCACTAGATCCTTCGCAGCGAGAGAATCGAGGGACTGTCGATGGTCGTCTGCGTGTGCAATGCCCTGCGGGAACGTGAAGTGCGCGAAGCGGCGCGATCCGGTGCGCAGAGTGCCTGCCAGGCCTATCGCGCGCTCGGCTGCCAGGCCAAGTGCGGCCAGTGCGTCCCCTTCGCCCGTGCCATCATTGCCGAGGAACGGGCTGCCGCCTGAGCGCACTTCGCCGGTTCCGTCCCGATCGTTTCGCGGCTAGGTTGTCCGCCAGACGATAAGGGATTTGCACATGAAGGGCGACGCCAAGGTTCTCGAGTATCTGAACGAGGTGCTCAAGAACGAGCTCACCGCGATCAACCAGTACTGGCTGCACTATCGCATGCTCGATCATTGGGGCGTGCAGAAGCTCGCCGAATTCGAGCGCCACGAATCGATCGACGAGATGAAGCATGCCGACTGGCTGTCGGAGCGCATTCTGTTCCTCGACGGGCTGCCCAATTTCCAGCTGCTCGGTCGCCTGCGCATCGGCGAGACGGTGGAAGAACTGCTCCGCGCCGATCTGGCGCTGGAAGTGGAAGCGATTGCCGTGCTGCGCGACGCGATCCAGCATTGCGAGACCGTCCGCGACTTCGTCAGCCGCGACCTGTTCCTCAAGATCCTCGAGAGCGAGGAAGAGCATGTCGACACGCTGGAGCGCCAGTTCGACATGATCGAGCGCATGGGGCTGGAGAATTACATCCAGCTCAACAGCAAGCCGGCGGAAGCGGAGTAGGCGCCAGTCCTTCGTTTCATCCCCCTCCCGCCTGCGGGGGGGGCGTAAATGGCGGGAGGGGGGTTAGCCCCTCACTCCTTCTCGCGGTCAAACGGGTTCTTCGGCGCGCGGAGCACCAGCCGCACCGGCACCGCGCCGAAATCGAACTCGCGCCGCAGCCCGTTGATCAGATAGCGCTGGTAGCTCATCGGCAGCAGGTCCACGCGGGTGCCGAACAGCACGAAGCTCGGCGGCCGCGTCTTGTTCTGCGTCACATAGCGCGGCTTGATCCGCTTGCCGCCGGGGGCGGGCGGCGGATTGGCTTCGATCGCGCGCTCGAACCAGCGGTTGAGCTGGCCGGTCGACACGCGCCGCGACCAGGCGTCGCGCGTCTCGAACGCCACGCGCATCAGCGTGTCGATCCCCTTGCCCGTCACCGCCGAGACGGTGAGCAGCGGCACGCCCTTCACCTGCGCCAGCCCCTCGTCGAGCGCGCCCTTTACCCCGTTGAACAGGCTGGAGGCATTTTCCGCCACGTCCCACTTGTTGAGCGCGATGATCAGCGCGCGGCCTTCCTGCAGCACGCGATCGGCGATCTTGAGATCCTGCACCTCCAGCCCGCGCGTGGCATCGAGCAGCAGCACGACGACTTCGGCAAAGTCGATCGAGCGCAGCGTATCGGCGACCGAAAGCTTCTCCAGCTTCTCCTCGACGCGGGCCTTCTTGCGGAGCCCCGCGGTATCAACCAGCCGCACCTTGCGCGGCTTGTCCTCGAAATCGGTCCATTCATAATCGATCGAGATCGAATCGCGGGTGATGCCCGCCTCGGGACCGGTGATCATCCGGTCCTCGCCGAGGATGCGGTTGACCAATGTCGACTTGCCCGCGTTCGGGCGGCCGACGATCGCGAGCTTGAGCGGCGCGTCGGGGCTGTCGGGATCTTCCTCCGGTTCCTCGTCTTCCCGGTCGACATGCGGCAGCAGCGCCTCGAACAAATCGGCCACGCCCTCGCCATGCTCGGCCGAGAAGGGGATCGGGTCGCCAAGGCCCAGCGCCATCGCTTCCAGCACGCCCGATTCGCCCGCACGGCCTTCTGCCTTGTTGGCCATCAGCACCACCGGCCGATCGGTGGATCGCAGCCAGCGGGCGATTTCCTCGTCGAGCGGGGTCACGCCGGCGCGGGAATCGATCAGGAACAGCGAGACGTCGGCCTCGCGCACGGCTGCCTCGGTCTGCGCGCGCATCCGGCCGGGGAGCGTCGCCGCATCCTCGTCCTCATAGCCCGCAGTGTCGATCACCCGGAATTCGAGGCCGAGCAGATTGGCGTCGCCCTCGCGGCGATCGCGGGTGACGCCGGGCTGGTCGTCGACGAGCGCCAGGCGCTTTCCGACCAGCCGGTTGAACAGCGTCGACTTGCCCACATTGGGGCGTCCGATGATGGCGACGGTGGGCAAAGGCATGATCGATTCTCTAACGCAGTCGAAAGGGCGACGCAAAGTCGCCGGAAAAACGAGAGGGGCCGGAGCGCTGCGCCCCGGCCCCCTTGATGGATAGTCTGCCCGGGACGCGGCCGGGATAGCAGGCTCAGCGATAGGCGCTCAGGCGGCCCTTGTCGTCGAGCAGGTAGAGTGTGTTGTTGGCGATCACCGGCGCCAGCGACAGCGGATCCTTGGTCTCCTTGGTGGAGAGGACACTGCCATCCTTCGGCGAGACCGAGACGATCTGGCCCAGCGTGTTGATCAGCACGAGACGCCCACCGGCCACGATCGGGCCCTTCCAGGCGACCGGGTTCTTCAGCTTCTTCTCGTTCTTGTACTTCGTGAGCTGGACGATCCAGCGCGGCTTGCCGCTGCTGCGCGACAGGCAGAGCAGGCGCGCATCGTCGGTGACGACGAACAGCCACTCACCCACGGCATAGGGCGAGGCCAGGCCGCCGATGCTCTGCTCCCACAGCGTCGAGCCGCTGGTGATGTCCACCGCGACCATCCGGCCGCCCTCGCCCAGCGCATAGACGCGGCCCTGGTCGATCACCGGCTCGGCATCGATGTCCGACAGCGACGAGACCGAGGTGGTCATGGTGTTGCGGGTCAGCACGTCGCCCCACAGCGACAGGCCGTTCTCGTAGCGATAGGCGTTGAGCTCGCCCGAGGAGAAGCCGGCGATCACCGTCCCCTGGGCCGAGGCCGGGGCGGCGACGCCGAACACGCCCTGCGACTCAAGGCTGGCAGTCGCCGTCCAGGAAACATCGCCCTTGTCCTGGGTCAGCGCGAACAGCTGGTTGTCCTGCGTCACGACATAGACATTGCCGTTGGCGAGCGTCGGAGCACCGCGCAGGGGGCCGCCCGGGCGCTTGCGCCAGATTTCCTTGCCGTCCGCGACCTGCAGCGCGACCACGTCGCCCAGGCCATTCGACGCATAGACATGGTCACCGTCGACGCTGACGCCGCCGCCGAACAGCGCGCCGCGGCTGCGCTTGTCCTCACCGGTGCCGGTGCGGGCGTTCCACAGCTCGGAACCGGTATCGGCCGCCATGGCATGCACCGTGCCCGCCTGGTCGATCACGAACAGCTTGTTGCCCTCGATCACCGGCGAGGCGGCGAGGCGCTGGCTCTTCGACGGCTTGGCAACCTGGCGGGACCAGACGCGGGAAAGCGATTCGCCGAGCGCGAGATGGCCCATTGCCTTGGAGGCGCTACCGCCCGGCTGGTTCCAATTCTCGTTGACCGCTGCCTCGGGCAGCTGGACCTCGATGCCCGCCAGCGTCTTGTCGGCGGTGATGTCGTTCTCGGTCACCAGGATCGGCACGCGCTCGCCGAGCACGGGGGTCTTCTTGCCGCCGCCGCCCTTGAAGACGCCGCAGCCGCTCACCAGCGCGAGCGCGGCAACTGCCGTTACAACGCGAACCTTCGTGTTCATTTAGCTTGCTTTTCCTGGGTCTGAGCGGTCGTCGCGGTCGGCGTGACCGAAAGCGTCTTGGCGAGTTCGGCGGTGCGTTCGCGGATCGAATCCGGCACGCGGGGGCCGGCCTCGCTGAGCTGGCGATAGAGCTTCGCGGCCTCGCCGCGCTTGCCCGATTTCAGATAGGCGGCCGCCACCATCTCGCCGGCGGTACCGAACCAGGGCGAATCGGGATTGGCGAGCGTGCCGAGCCGCTGGATCACGTCCTGCGGGTTGATCGTGTCGAACTCGGCCTGGGTCTGACGAACCAGCGCCAGGTCGCGGAACGGCTGGGCGAGCTTGCTGTCGGTGACGATGCTGGCAAACTTGGCCGCCGCACCCTTCTTGTCGCCCTGCTGGAACAACAGGTTGCCCTGGGTGAAGCGTGCCATCGCGGCATAGCCGTCCTCGCCCTGCGCCAGCTTGTCGAGCCCCGGCTGGGCCTGGCCGACCTGGTTCTGCGCGGCGAGTTGGAGGGCTGCGTCATACTCCTCGCCGCGTGCCTCGGCGGCGGTGCGCTGGCTGTGATCGTAGAACAGCCAGCCGGCCACGGCGACGAGGAACGCCACCAGGCCCGCGACGGCCCAGACGCCATAGCGACGGCCGGCGCGGATCAGCTGATCGCGCCGATATTCCTCGTCGACTTCGCGAAGGAAGGCCTCGTCGGTGGTACCGGAAGGAGGAAGCGCCAAAATCTACTCCATGGGTCTGATGCGGCCGCGGACCTTAGCGCCGCGTGCCGGTAACGCAAATCGCCCTACTCCGTCAGTCCTTCGGCGCATAGACCTGATCCGGTCCCGGAAAGGCCCGCGACCGTACCTCGCCCGCATAGGTTTCAACCGCGGCGGAAATGCGGCCAGCCAGATCGTCATAGCGCTTCACGAAGCGCGGGGTGCGCTCGAACAGGCCGAGCATGTCCTCGGCGACGAGCACCTGGCCGTCGCACTGGGCCGAAGCTCCGATGCCGATGGTGGGGCACTTCACCGCCTTGGTAATCTCGACCGCGATCGGCTCGACCACGCCTTCGACCACAATCGCGAAGGCGCCCGCCTCGTCCATCGCCACCGCGTCACCGACCAGCTTGGCATGCTCCGCCTCGCTGCGGCCGCGCGCGCCATAGCCGCCGAGCACGTTGATCGCCTGCGGGGTCAGTCCGATATGGCCGATCACCGGGATGCCGCGCTCGTTGAGGAACTTGACGGTCGGGGCCATCGCCGCGCCGCCTTCGAGCTTCACCGCCGCCGCGCCGGTTTCCTTGAGCAGCCGCGCCGCGCTCTCGAACGCCTGCTGCGGCGAGGCTTCGTAGCTGCCGAACGGCATGTCGATGACGACCAGCGCATGATAGCTGCCCCGCACCACCGCCGCGCCGTGCGCTGCCATCATCTCGAGCGTCACCGGAACAGTGGACGGCAGGCCGTAGATCACCTGGCCCAGGCTGTCGCCGACCAGCAGCATGTCGCAGGCCGCGTCCATCAGCTGCGCCATGCGGACGGTATAGGCCGTGAGCATCACCAGCGGCTCGCCACCCTTGCGCTTGCGGATCGCCGGCACGGTCATGCGCTTCATCGGCGCAGGCGTGGGATTGGCGCGGCTGGTGGCGGTATCGAGCGTGAGCTGGTGCGACATGGCGCGCGGTCTAGCGGGTCGCGAGCGGGGTTGCCAGCCCGCTCCGGGTCAGCGCAGCCAGCCGCGCCGCGTCGCCATGCCGGCGAGCCAGATCTGGAAGATCGCGACGCCAAGGATGAAGGCGGGAATTACGAAGGCCTGCACCGGCCCCGAAAGGCCGCCGGTCGCGAACAGATAGCCGAACTGCACGATCACCGCCGCGAGCGAGACGACGTACAGGATGTTGGCCTTGCGCGAGCGGCGGAGCATGGCGAGCGAGCCGAGCAGGCTCGCGCCGACCCCGATCGCATAATCGACCAGGAACCACCGCGGAACCGCCTGATAATATTCCCAGTTCCAGAAGCTCGGCTCGCTGCCGCGGGGCAGCGACAGCGTCGCATGGGCATAGAAGACGAGGCAGCCGAGCAGCCCCCACAGGACCAGCATCGTTGCGACGGTGCGAAACCAGCTGGCTGGCCGTTGTCGAATATAAGACGCCATGCGATCCCAGTAACCCGTTTCGTTTATCGTGTTAATTTAGGATAAACACGGTGGTTAGGCCACGAATACGTTAATTTTTCGTGCTCAGAGCAACGCGCGGGCATAGCGTTCTGCCGCGAATCCGATCAGCAAACCGCCCGGATATTCCAGAACCGGACGTTTGATCATCGAAGGCTGCGCGATCATGAGCGCACGCGCCTTCGCCGAATCAAGGTCGTTCTTGTCCATCTCCGGAAGTTTGCGGAAGGTTGTGCCGGCGCGGTTCAGCAACGGCTCCCAGCCCTGCGCCGCAATCCAGTGGTCGAGCCGCGCAGGATCGACGCCCTCGGCCTTATAGTCATGAAACACATAGCGAATTGCGTTGGCATCGAGCCAGGCCCGCGCCTTCTTCATCGTGTCGCAATTCTTGATTCCGTAGAGCCCAATGGTCATGCACACTTAGTGGAGGAAACGGCCGAGGGTCACAACCGGCTGCACCTCCAGACCCAGCGCGCGATAGAAACCGACCGCCGCATCATTGCCTTCGCGGACCATCAACTGAAGCTTGGGGCAGCCCCGCGCGCGCAGCCAGGCTTCGGCGGCCGCCATCAGCGCCCGGCCATGCCCCTGCCCCCGCGCCGACTCGGCAACCGCCAGATAATAGACCCAGCCGCGATGCCCGTCCTCGCCCACCATCGCGGTGCCGAGCAGTACCGCATCGTCGTGGAGCAACAGGACCGCGGACGTCGCGCCCTGCACCGCGCGATCGAAATCGGCAGCCGGATCGTTCCAAGGACGCGTGAGCCCTGCCGCCTGCCACAGGGCAATCACGACGTCCCGATCGGCAGCTTGGGCTGCGCGAACCTCCATTCTCCGCCTACTTCGCGTCGGCGGAGAAGCGGAACGTCACGGCGATGGCGTCCGGGATGGTGCTGGGATCGCTCCACTGGCCCTTGCCGACCCCGAAGGCGAGGCGCTTCACCGTCGCGGTGCCGCTCGCCTGGGCATGGTCGCCGTCGATCTTGAGCGTGAAGCTTACCGGCATCGGCTTGCTCGTGCCGGCCAGCGCCAGCGTGCCATCAGCGATATAGCCACTCCCCTGCTTCCGTATCCGCGACGCGGTGAAGCGCGCTTTGGGATGCGCAGCAACGCCGAAGAAATCGTCGCCCTTCAGCGTGTCGTCGCGCTCCGAATCGCCGCTGCTCACCGAGGCGAGGTCGATGTCGACCGCGATCTTCGAATGGGCGAGGTCATCGGGGCTGAACTGGATGTCGGCGGTCCAGCGGGTGAATCGACCGTTGATCGTCTCACCGCTATAGATGGTGCGGAACGCGAGCGTGCCGCCTGGTGCGACCTTCCAGCTGCGCACCGGTGTGGCGGCATCGGTCGGCGAGGCCGACGGTGACGGCGTCGGCTCGGGGCTGGCCGAGGCTTCGGGAGTCGGAGTCGGGGCGGCCGGCACCTCGGGCGTCGAGCCTGGGGTGGGCAGCGGCTGCGAGGGCGTCGGCACCTCGGCATGGCCCTTGTACCGCCACGAACCAGCGAAGAACGCCGCGACACACGCCGCCAGCGCCACGACGACCGCAATCGACAGCGCCGGGCGCCGCGACAATGCCGACGGCATCATCCGCCCGATCACGTCGTCGCGGAGCAGATGGTGGCGCAGCGCGCCCGCCACGTGCAGCACGAACAGCCCGGCGAGCAGCCAACCGATCAGCCCGTGGATGGTCTCGGCCGGCTCGTTCCAGGCCGCGCCCAGCGGCAGGTGCGGCAGCGGGATCGTGCCGAACAGCAGCGTCGGCAGCTTCACCCGCGCGGTGGAGACGATGATCCAGCCGGTGATCGGCCCCAGGATCATCACGCCGTACAGGCCCCAGTGCACCGCGCTCGCGAGCAGCTTGAGCGCGGGTGCGCCCTCGGCCGGCGGACGCGCGACGAACAGGCGGGTCAGCAGCCGCGCGAGCGACAGCACCAGGATCAGGATGCCGACCGACTTGTGGAACTGGAAGGCGACGAAAAGCGAGGATTTCGGCAGATCCTCCAGCGCCCAGCCGAGCCCCAGCTGGAACAGCAGCAGCAGCGCCAGCGCCCAGTGGAGCAGGATCGCGATCCCGCTATATCGTTGTCTCAGCCCTGCCACTCCCAGCCTCGTCCTTCGGGAACGCGCGCAACCCGGTGCGGCGCACGGAAGCGCATGACCCGATGTCCGAGTCGATGGCGCAACGACCCGATGTTGCGCGCATCGCGGCCTGATCGGCAAGTGCACCCGCGGAAACGCTGGGTTGCGGGCACGAGGCTGGCGTAACCGACACCACCCGTACCTGCTTATAGGTGCATAAGCGTACGTGCCCGCGCAGATCGCGCTCGGGCGAAGGCGGAGGTCGCGCCGCCCCTGTAGAAGTGGATTGCACGATGTTCGAACCCTCGCGTCGCCAGCTCCTGTCCCTCGCCGCCGCCGGCGCATTGCTGCCTGCCGGCCGCGCGCTTGCCGTGCCGGATCTGCCGCGCGAGGTCCGTCGCATCACGGTCGCGGGCAAATACCAGGTGTGGACCGAGCGGGTCGGCACGGGCGCGACCAAGGTGCTGCTGCTCCATGGCGGCCCGGGCTTCTCGCACGACTATATGGACTGCTTCGCCGACTTCCTGCCGCAGGCGGGCTATGAGCTCTATTTCTACGACCAGCTCGGCTGCGGCCAGTCCGATCGGCCCGACGACACCAGCCTGTGGACGCTGCCGCGCTATCTCGACGAGGTGGAGGAGGTCCGCGCCGGGCTCGGGCTCGATCGCTTCGTGCTGGTCGGGCATAGCTGGGGCGGCATCCTCGGCATCGAATATGCGCTGCGCCACCCCGAGCGGCTCAGCGGCTTCGTCCTGTCCAGCATGACCGCCAGCTTCGCTGACTTCGCCGCCTATACCGGCCAGCTGAAGCAGGCCCTGCCCGCCCCGATCCGCCGGCAACTCGCCGCGCTGGAAGCGGCGGGCGAGCAAGGCGGCGAGGCCTATGGCAAGATCCTGCAGGACGAGCTCTACACCCGCTATATCTGCCGGCTGAAGCCCTGGCCTGCGCCGCTCACCCACAGCTTCGAGGTGGCGAACGGCACCATCTACAACCAGATGCAGGGCCCGAACGAATTCGTCGTCACCGGCAACCTGCGCAACTGGGATCGCTGGCACGACCTGCCGAACCTCCAGGTGCCGACACTGGTGATGGGCGCCCGCTACGACGAAATGAACCCGAAAAGCATCGAGCGCGAGGCGAGACTGATTCCCGGCGCGGAGCTGTTCCTCAGCAAGACCGGCAGCCACCTCACCATGTGGGACGACCAGCGGGCCTATTTCGACGCGATCCTCCGCTTTCTGGCGAAGCTGCGGCGCTGAGGGCGCCGATTACGGCGGCTATGGCGCCGCGCGCGCCACTGCGGTAGGCGCACGCCCGCGTGTTTCACGGGGGCGTATAGTATGATCCGGACGGTTCTCTTCCTCTTGCTAGGGCTGGGCGCGCTGTGGAGCGTACCTGCCCATGCGAGCGGCGATTACAGCTGCGGCCCCGCCTGGAAGCTCAACTACACCGCCTATAGCGGTTGCGACGACCTCGCGATGCTGGGCCCGCGCAATGACAGCCGGACCAATCTCGCGCTGCTCCTCGCGGACCTGCCCGGTGCCCCCCGCCTGGTGGCACCGGCCAAGCCTTCGGTGTTCCTGGACATCGCCCTGCTGATGCCGCGCTCCGCCGATGGCGGCAGCCCGTACTTCTCGGACGGGGAAGGATCGCGCTGCCGGAGCAACGTGGCGGGCGCGGCGCGCTTCGAGGCCGCGATCCGCGCCAATGCGAAGGTGCCCGAGCCCGAACGCACGGCCCTCATCGGCGCCCGAAAGGGGCTGGAGCCCGATTGTAGCCAAGGCACCGCTGGCACCGCCGCGCTCGTCGCCGCGGTGAACGGCGCGAAGTCGGAGGCGGGCAAGGCCTTCGCCGCCTATCTCGACGGCGCGGCCGCCTTCTACGCCGGCGACTTCGATGGCGCGGCGGCGCGGTTCGCGTCGCTCGACAGGGCCCGCGATCCGTGGCTGCGCGAGACCGCGCGCTACATGCTCGGCCGGGTCGCGGTGAACCGGGCGCAGGTCGACTATTACGACGATTATGGATCGCCCAAGGACGGCGCGAAGGTCCCGCCGAAGCTTGTCGCCGAGGCAGAGGCGGCGCTGCGCGGCTATATGAAGGCCTACCCCAAGGGCGAATATTTCTTCTCGGCGCGCGGGCTGCTGCGCCGTGTCTACTGGCTGGCGCAGGACCGGACGAAGCTCGAGGCGGAATATGTCGCGCTGTTCGCGCTGCCGGATGCGCAGCGCGGCATCGACGCGGTGTCGCTGGCGCAGGAGATCGACGCCAAGTTGCTCACGGGCGCGACCGCGGACACGTTGCACGATCCGATCCTGCTCGCCGCGTTCGACCTGATGCATATGCGCGCCGCAGAGGGTAGCGACCCGTGCTGCCAGCCGCTGCCGCATGCAGCCCTCGATGCCCAGCGCCCCAAGTTCGCCAGGAACCCCGCGCTGTTCGCCTATCTCCAGGCGGCCCATGCCTATCATCTCGGCGGGCAACCGCAGGAAGCGCTGCAGCTCCTCCCCGACGCTTCGCATCAGGCCAGTTTGAGCTATCTCGAGTTCAGCCGGCAGATGCTGCGCGGCATGGCGCTGGAAGCGCGCGCCGACCGCAATGTGCGCGGCTTTTGGGTCGACCTGCTGTCCGGCGCCAAGGCGCCTGGCCAGCGTCCCGTGGTCGAGCTGGCGCTGGCGCTGCACGAGGAACGCCATGACGGGCTTGCCCGCCTGTTCGTGCCCGATTCGCCGATCCGCTCGCAGGAAATCCGCGACCGGCTGCTGATGAATGTCGCCGATGCGAAGCTGCTGCGGCAGCAGGTACAGGCTGCGGGCGCCTCGGCGCACGAGCGCGACGTCGCGCTGTTCACGCTGCTCTACAAGGAAGCGACGCGCGGCTCGCACCGCGATTTCGTCGACGATGCGCGGCTGGTCCCGGCGAACGCATCTGCCGACGCAGACTATTATTTCGATTTCAGCGACGCCAAGCCGCTGCCCACCGCGTTGTTCGTCAAGGGCAAGAAGCTCGGCGACTATGGCTGTCCGGCCTTCCCCGAAACGCAACGCCGCCTCGCCGCGACGCCCGGCGACCCCAAGGCGATGCTGTGCCTCGGCGAGTTCACCCGGGTAAACGGCTTTGACGGGTTCTTCCTGGATAGCCAGCCTGCAAAGGACGAACTCGGCGGCACGCCGACGCGCTTCGCGGGCGCGCCCTATGCGCGTCTGGACGTCTATCAGGCGGTGATGGCCTCCCCAGCCGCCTCACCCGACGACAAGGCCTATGCGCTGTTCCGCGCGGTCAATTGCTACGCGCCCAGCGCGTCCAACGCCTGCGGCGGCGGGGGCGTCGAACTGGCGGTCCGCAAGGGTTGGTTCCAGCGCCTGAAGCGCGACTATCCCAAGTCGCGCTGGGCGCAGGAGCTACGCTATTATTGGTAGGCGTCTGAGGCTGCTGCTGGCGTTGCCGCTGCTGCTCTCGGCAACCCCGCCGCAGACGCCGCCAAGGGCCACGGTCGATGCCGGACGCTATGACGCCTTCTGGCTTTGGGCGGGGGTCAGGCCGCAGCCGGCACTTGCGCGCGCCCGCCGGATCTATCTGTTGCAAGGCGCAGTGGTCGGTGGCGATGCGCCGCGGCTGATCGCGCAGCGGCCGGCCATTCCGCGGATACGCCATGCCGAGCTGTGGATGGTGCTGCGGGTCGAAACGCTTGCCTGGACCCCGCAGATCGACGCGCAGCTGCTCGCAGCACTCCAACGCTGGCAGCGCGCGGGAAACCGGATGGCCGGTGTCCAGATCGATTTCGACGCGCGGACACGCCACCTCGATCGCTATGCCACTTTCCTCAAGACGCTGCACGCGAAGCTGCCTTCACGATACAAGCTGGGCATCACCGGGCTGCTCGACTGGAGCGCCAATGGCGACCCAGAGGCTCTGGCGAACCTTGCGGGTGTCGTCGACGAGGTCGTCGTGCAGATCTACCAGGGGCGGCACGTCATCCCCGGCTACCAGGGCTATGTCGCCAAACTCGACCGCCTGCCGATCCCCTTCCGCATCGGCCTGCTCCAGGGCGGCGAATGGACACCGCCCCCGGCGCTCGCCGCCAATCCCCGCTTCCAGGGCTATGTGGTCTTCCTGCTGAACCCGTGAGCCGCGCTCCCAAGCAGCAATCCCGGAACATCCGGAGCGCGTACGACGCTGCTGGCCGGGACGCCGCGACGAAGATATGGTCACACCCAACGACGTTGGGGAGTAACGGGATGAAGCTGGCAGCAGCGGTGGCGGCGCTCACCATGGGGGCACTGGCGATGGCGGATGCGTCCGCCACGCAGACATCGCAACAGGCCTATGAGGCCATGCCCGACACCACCGGCACCGGCCCCTACCCCGCCGTCAAGCGTACCGATCCCGGCTTGCCCGAGCATGTCCTTTATCAGCCCGCCGACCTCTCCAGATTGGGCAGGAAGAAGCTGGGCGTGCTGGTGTGGGGCAATGGCGCGTGCAGCGACGACGGCGCGAGCGTGCGCTTCCACCTCGCCGAGATCGCCTCGCATGGCTATCTGGTGATCGCCCCCGGCCGGGTGCTGACCGGCCCCGGCGCCCCGCCGCGGCCGCGGCCGCAGACGCCGCCCCCGCCCGGCCCGCTCGGCATCAAGACGACGACCGCGCAGGTCGCCGCCGGGATCGACTGGGCCCTTGCCGAGAATGCGCGGCAGGGCAGCCCCTTTTTCGGCCGCATCGATCCTCGGTTGGTCGCGGTCTCCGGCCATAGCTGCGGCGGCCTGCAGGCGCTGGAGATCGCCGCCGATCCGCGCGTGCACGCGGTGATCGTCCACAACAGCGGGGTGTTCAAGGACGGCACCAACCCGATCCGCGGCATCACCATCGACAAGGCGGCGCTGCGCCGGCTGCATACCCCGGTGCTCTACATCATGGGCGGCCCGTCGGACATCGCCTGGCCTAACGGCACCGATGATTTCGACCGGATCGACACGGTGCCGGCGATGCTCGCCAGCCTCGATGTCGGCCATGGCGGCACCTTCCAGGACACCAATGGCGGCCGGGTGACGCCGGTCGACGTCGCCTGGCTGGAGTGGCAGCTTCGCGGCGACGAGGCCGCCGCGCGCTGGTTCCGAGGCGCCGACTGCCGGCTCTGTACCGATCCTGCCTGGACGGTGCGCAAGAAGCGCATCGACTGAACGCGCTGCGGGCGCCTCAGAGCGCCAGGGTCGCCCGCACGTTTGCCCGCACATCGCCCGCGCGGGTTGCACCAAGCGTCTTCATCGCCACCCCGACATCGCCCGACACTGCGAGATCCCGGCCCAGCGCCCAGTCCGCGCCTGCCCCGGCGGCGCCGACGGGTCCCGCGTCGCCGCCGCGCAGGCGACCGGCATAGCCGCCGTCCAGATACAGCCAAGGCTCGAGCGCCGACGCCCATCGGCCCCG
This sequence comes from Sphingomonas trueperi, assembly GCF_040545965.1. Taxonomy (GTDB): domain Bacteria; phylum Pseudomonadota; class Alphaproteobacteria; order Sphingomonadales; family Sphingomonadaceae; genus Sphingomonas; species Sphingomonas trueperi_C. Next base: position 483,097 of record NZ_JBEPMV010000001.1, read on the forward strand.
CCCAATCCGCAGCGGATCCAGCCGGAGCTCGTCGCGCAGCACCGCGCCGCGATCGAACGCGCCGTCGTCGAGCGTGTACGCCCGCACCTGCCCCCGTCCGCCGATGCCCAGCATTTCGGTCTGCGGCAGCGCGGTGCCGGTGAACTGCCAGTTCAGCTGATGGACCAGGCTGAAGCCCGGCAGCCGGGTGCGCCGCGAGAGCACGCCGCTGGCATAGGCGTAGTGCGCCTTGCCGAACTGGTGCTGCGAAGCCGCCTCGAACGCCGCCATGGTGTTGAACCGGTCGATCCCGCCGGGGCTGACATGCACGGCGATGTCGATCGCGGTCGAGCCCAACGCATCATTGGCCTGCAGCGCATAGCCCGCCGTGACCTGGCCTACATGGTAGCGCGACGTGGGCCGCACCAGCAGCGTGCCGAACAGCAGGTCGCTCGCCTGGGTCTTCCAGTCGAGACCGGCATAGACCTCGCCCCGCAGCCGCGACGCGACATTGGCCAGCGCGGTGCGGACGGTCAGGCCGTATTCGCGGGTATGCTGGCGCGAATCGAACGCCTCGAACGGCTGGTTGGAACGGATGTCGCCGAAATTCGCCTCGACGCTCGTCCGCGGCGCGAGCGTCATCCACAGGCGTCCCGCCTGGCCGACATAGCGGCTGCTGCCGCCGGGATGCGCGCCGAGCCCGGTCAAGCGCTGGCCCGAGGTGGTCAGCTGATAGCTGCCATAGCCGTCGTGCAGCCCCGGGAGGCGGGCCAGCGCATAGAGGAAATAGCGGCCGATGCCGGTATTCGGGCTGCCGCTGTTCGCATAACCGCCGCCGATCGCCCAAGGCCGCTCGCGGGTGGCGACATAGGTCACGTCCGTGGTGCCGACGCGCTGCCCCGGCTCGAAGACTGCCTCGACCCGGCGGAAGGGGTAGCGATTCAGCCAGTCGAGATCGTCGCTGAGCGCCTGCGCGTCGATCGTCGCGTCCGGGCGCTGGCGGATCCCCGCGGAAAGATGCGCAGCCTCGCCCGCGCTCGCCCCGGAGATGCGCGCCTGACCTAGCCGGAATTGCTCTACACGCAGCGTCAGCTGGCCCGAGGAAATCTCCTGCTCCGGCGCCGAGACATGCACGAACGGGCGGCCATGATTGCGATAGGCCTTGGCGATGGCGGCCTTGATCGCGCTGATCTCACGCTGCGACAAGGGCCGGCCGATGAAACGGCGCAGCCGATCGGTCAGCCACGGCGCGTCTTCGACCCCTTTGAGGCGGACGCCGCTGTCATCGGGCGCGGCAACCGCGTCGCCGGCGAGCAGCGTGATGCCGCGCAGCGTCACGCCCAGCGGCGTCGGGTCGGCAGCGGGGTCGACCTCGACTGGGGGCACTGGGGAAACCGGCTCCGGCTGGAGCGAAGGCGCCGGGTTGCGCTCGATCGCCTGCGCCAGCGCCGCATGCGGCAGCACGATGCCGCATAGCGGCGCGAGCCGAACGAGCAGGCGGGCGTTGGGCGCCAGGCGGCGCGCACGAGAGATGGTCTGCACGGTTCAGTTCTGCCGCTTGAAGAAGATGCCGGGAAAAGGTCGCATCGGAATGGGGCCATCCGTTCGCGGGCCGCGGCGTGCGCCATCCGCACCCCGCCAGACGGCCGCGGGGGCGCCGTCGCCGGCCAATCGGATCGACAGGGGCGTCGGCCGCACGTTGGGATCGCGCACGATCAGGCCGGTCGGCGCATTCTGGTAGACGATCGCATAGTTGGACAGCCCCGTCCCCGACGCGTTCGTCACGGCGATCGCATAGGGATCCGGATCATAGGGCGCTGCGGCGCCGAAGCCTTCGCTCCACAGCGCGACCCCGTCCACCCGGTCGCCATTGACCAGGCCGATCGCCTGGAAGCCGATGCCGCTGGGATCGAGCGCGGTGCCCAGCACCTTGCTGCTGTCCTGCGCCTGGATGATCAGCGGGCGCGGCGCCACAGCCAGCGTGCCGCCGGTGAAGCTGAGCGCATAGTTGGCGCTCGCGCTCAGCGTCCCCTGGCCGATCGCATAGCTGCCGACCGGGCTGGTCGCGCCGGCAGAGGTTTTCAGCGCGCCGGTCAGCGTGCCTTGCAGCGTATCCCCGTGCACCAGGCCGGCTGGGTCGACCGCATAGGCCAGCGTCGGCACGGCATCGCCGTACACCATGGTGCGGTCGCCTGCCGTCACGGCAAGCGTGCGCGGGGCGATCGAGAGGTCGGCGCCGACGAAGTTCAGCGCGTAATTGCTGCCGACGCGCAGCGTCCCTTGCTCGATCGCATAGCTGCCGGCCCCGCTCGTCGCGGTTGCGCGCGTCGCCAGCGCACCGCTCAGCGTTGTCTGCACGGTGTCGCCGTTGACCAGCGCCGCGCTGTCGACGCCATAGCTGAGCGTCGGTAGCGCATCGCCATACACGATCGATCGCGCATCCGCCGTCACGGTGAGCGGACGCGGGGTTACCGCCATTTTCCCGCCGACGAAGCTGAGCGTGTAGTTGCTGCTCGCCGCCAGCGTGCCCTGCCCGATCGCATAGCTGCCCACCGCGCCGGTCGGCGCAGCGCTTGTTGCCAGCGCGCCGCTCAGCGTATCCCCATTGGCCAGCCCTGCACCGCCCACCGCATAGGTGAGCGCCGGCACGCTGTCGCCATAGATCATGCTGCGATCGTTCGCGGTCACGGTCAGCGGCCGCGGAGTGACCGCCAGCGTCGCACCGGTGAAGCTCAGTGCATAATTGGCCCCGGCGCTCAGGCTGCCCAGGCCGATCGCATAGGTGCCGACTGCGCTCGCCGAACTCGCAGCGGTTCCCAGCGCGCCGGAAAGGGAGTCGCCGTTGACCAGCCCCGCGCCGCCCAGCGCGTAGGTGAGTGTCGGCAACGCATCGCCATAGACCATGCTGCGGCCGTTCGCGGTCACGGTCAGCGCCCGCGGGGTGACCGAGAGATTGCCGCCGGCAAAGTGCAGCGCATAGTTGGATCCGGCGGTCAGCGTACCCTGGTCGATCGCATAGTTTCCGACCGGGCTCGTCGAACCCGCGCTGGTCGCCAGCGCGCCAGCCAGCGTGTCGCCATTGACGAGCCCGGCGCCGCCCAGCGCATAGGTCAGCGTCGGGATGCCGTCGCCATAGACCATGCTGCGATCGTTCGCATTGACGGTCAGCGATCGCGGCGTCACCGACAGATTGGCCCCGGTGAAGCTCAGCGCATAGTTGGCGCTGGCTGCCAACGTTCCCTGCCCGATCGCATAGCTGCCGACCGGGCTCGTCGCGCCCGCACTGGTCGCCAGCGCACCGCTCAGCGCATCGCCATTGTCCAACCCCGCGCCACCCACATCGTAGGTCAGCGCGGGCGTGCCGTCGCCATAGACCATCGTTCGGTCCCGCGCCGTCACGGTCAGCGCACGCGGCGTAACCGACAGCGTGCCGCCGGTGAAGCTGAGCGCATAGTTGGCCCCGCCGCTCAGCGTGCCCTGGCCGATCGCATAGCTGCCGACCGGGCTGGTTACACCTGCGCCGGTCCCCAGCGCGCCGCTCAGCGTGTCGCCGTTGACCAGCCCCGCGCCGCCCAGCGCATAGGTCAGCGACGGGGCGGCGTTGCCATAGACCATGGATCGGTCGTCGGCACGCACGGTCAGCGCCCGCGGCGTCACGGCGATGCTGCCGCCTAGCATGCTCAGCGTGTAGTTGAGGCCGGCGCTCAGCGTACCCAGCCCGATCGCATAGGTACCCACGCCAGTGGTGGGGCTGACATTGGGCGCCAACGAACCGCTCAGCGTGTCGTGATACATCAGCCCCCCGCCGCCCAGCGTATAGCGGAGCGTGGGCACGGCGCTCCCATAGACCATCGTCAGGTCGTCCGCCGTCACCGTGAGCGCGCGTGGGGTGATAGACAGCGCGCCGCCGACGAAGCTGATCGCGTAATTGGGGCCGGCGTTGAGCGTGCCCTGCGTGATCGCGTAGCTGCCGACCCCGGTGAAATCGCTGCCGTCGGTTGCGAGCGCGCCCTTCAGCAGGTCGCCGTTGACGAGCCCAGCGCCACCGAGCCGGTAGCTGAGCGCGGGCACCACGTCGCCATAGACCATCGCCGCGTTTTCCGCCGTCACCGTCAGCGACCGCGGCGTCACCCGCACGTCCGCGCCGGTGAAGCGCACCCTGTAGTTGTTGCTGGCGCTCAGCGTGCCTCGCGTGATCGCATAGGTGCCGATGCCCGTCGTCGAGGTTGCGCTGGTCGACAGCGCGCCGGTGAGCGTGTCGCCATGGACCAGCCCGTCGCCGCCCAGCAGATAGGTGAGCGCCGGCACGCTGTCGCCATAGGCCATGGTCGCGCCGTTCGCCGTCACGTCGAGCACGCGCTCGCCGATGTGGAGGCTTGCCGTCATGTCGGCATAGACAATGTCATAGCCCGATTGGGTCGACGCCAGGCTGCCCGCGGCACGTACCGTGTAGAGGCCGGCATCGACGCAACTGCCGTTGCCGCCAGAACAACTATAGCCGAGGGTCCCGGTGATCAGCGCGGGATCGGCCGCCCGCCCGTCCGCGCCGCGAATGACGGCGCCGTAACGCGTCGCCTGGTTGGTGCCGTCATAGAGCACGCTTGCCGACAAGTCGCCGGTCAGCGAAACGGTCGCCGGCTTGAGGAAGGCCTTGAGCAGCGGCGCGGTGGCACCCTCGTAGATCCGCCAGGCCTTGTTCTGCCCGCCGCTCGAGTCGAGGTCCCAGTTATCGTAGGACATGGCGCTCTTGACCGACGCCGTACTGTACAACCCGCGGGCGGTGACGTCTGTCGTATAGAGGTTACCGTTCGCTCGATACTGGCCCGTCGCATTTACGTCCCAGCGGACCTCGGTCAGGGTTCCGACGCTGGCGCCCGCGATGCCCCCGCCCGTCGTAAAGTCTAGGGCCTTCACCTTTCCGGAGGCGTAGGCATATTCAATCACGCCCTCCGAATAGCCGACAAGCCCGCCGGCCTCCGTAGCGGCCGTAACATTGCCGGTGGCGTAGACGTTGCGAACAATCTGGTCCGCCGAGCCATCCCAGCTATTGACACCGATGAGCCCGCCGGCGTCCGCGACTGTCGCGATGACGTCCCCGGTGGCGTAGGATAGCTCGATCACGCCGCCAACATTTGCACCGACGAGACCGCCGATCTCCACCGACCCCTTCACGGCGCCGGTTGCGAAAGATCGCGAGATCGTGCCGGCATTATAACCGACCAGTCCGCCCACGGTGGGTCCGGGCACCCGTCCGGCCGCGGTAGCCAGATAGTACCGGTCCGCGATGACCGGCGCACTGGCGGAAGAATCGGTGATGGTGGCCCCGAAGGCATTGGAGCCTACCAAGCCGCCGACATTGCGCGCGCCCCAGACTTCCTGAGTCTCCGTAAGCTGGGCACCGATGATCTGGCCGAAATTTTCCCCGACCACCCCGCCGACGTTCGAGTTGCCGGTAGGGGCGGACTGTACCCACACATTCCGGATCGTGCCCCTATTGAGGCCGACCAGACCACCGATGTCCCCGCCGGCAGCTGTGGAAACGGAGGAGACAAGGCGGACATTCTCGATGGTGCCGTTGTTGGTACCCGCCAACCCGCCCATGAAACTGCTGCCGTTGTCGCTCCAATCAAAGATGTCGACCCGGCCGATCACCAGGTTTCGCACCGCCGATCCGCCATTGATCGTACCGATCAGGCCGACGTTCGTCGCCTTTGTGGGGCGGATCGTGAAGCTGTCGATGGTGTTCCCCAGCCCATCCAATACGCTGGCCAGAACGGGCACCGGGGTGTTTGTAAAGGCGGCGTATGGCAGGTTGTGCGCGAGCGCGAACGGCCCCGCGTTGCCGTTGATCGCCTTCAGTTCGTCCCAGGAATATAGGAGCTTGTAAGTCTCATCGTTGATGCGGAGCGCCTGCCCCGGCTGATTATCGGCGAAGCTGATGGCGCCTGCAGGCGCAAAGCCGATTTTGCCGCCCGTGCCGCCCTGATTGGTGCGCAGCACCACGGACCCCGGGCCGTTCACGGCGATCGGAGCATTCACCGCGATGCCGTGATAGGCGTTGAGCGTCAGCGTCGCCCCGGTGTTCCACGCCAGGCCGGCGTTGATCAGGATGTCGCCCGCGCCGTTCGCGTCGCCGTTGCCATAGGCACTGGCGCCGTTCGCGCCGGTGGTGAGCGTCACCCCGGTATTGTTGCCCAGCGTGGCGTTGATGGTGGACGCTGCCGCCGCATCGACGATCAAATCCTCGGGATCGATCAGCCAGGTGCCGCCGCTCGCGTCGATCGTCGAGGCATCGATGCGCAGCCGCGCACCCGAGGTCTCGATCGCGCCAGCATATCCACCCGCACCCTGTGCCCGGATCGTTCCCGCCACCTCGGTGCTGCCGGCGTCGCTGACCAGCCACACCTTACCGTCGCCGCGGCGGACCCCGGTGGCGTTGATCGTGCCGACGCTGTTTCCCGCCAGCGCATAGACATTGCCCTGCTGCGCGCGCAGCTCGACATTGGCGGCGGCGATCGTTCCGCCATTGGCCGCACTGGTCTGGGCGTCGCCATAGAGGACGGAGAACAGTCCGCCGGCGTCATGCGCGGCGTCGCGGAGCAGCACCTTGTTGCCGGCGATCATGCCGACGGTGCCGTTCGCGGCGGAGAGGCTGCCCTGGTTCTCCACCACCGCGCCGATCAGCGCGACATTGCCGCCGAGCGCGCCGACCTTGCCGAGGTTCACCACCTTCGCCCGCGAGGTGCCCGTGAAGGTCAGGCTGCCGCCCGCCAGGAACGCTGCGTCGGGGACGTCGAGCGTCGAAGCGATGAAGCTGCCGCCGGTATCGACGACGCCCCGTGCGCCGATGACGACGCCGTTGGGGTTGACCAGATACACCGATCCGGTTGCCCGCAGCAGCCCATCGATCGACGACACCGCGCTCCCCGTCACCCGGTTGAGCGTCGCGCCAGAGCCGTTCTCGATCAGCACGGCGCCCTTCTCGCCAATCGAGAAATCGGCCCAGTCGATGATCGCGCGGTCGCTGCCCTGACGGATCGTCATCGTGCTGCCCGCCTGACCGATCGTCGCCTGGCCCGCGACGACATTGCTCCCGCTCGGCAGCGTGCTCTGCGCTTGCGCGGCGAGCGGCAAGGCACCACCGAGGATCGTCGCACCGAGCAGCAGGCGGCGCACGTGGTGGTTCCCGTTGCGCGGCAGGATGGCCTCGCGATGGTCGACAAAGGCGGCGCGGCGGCGCGTCAGCATATTTTCCACTCGCTCACGAATGGAAGTGGCGTGCGACGCGCAGCCGCACCGGCACACATGGATTCAGGCAGGCAGAAGGCCGCGAATAGCGACGATGGCGCGCGCGCCCCGGCTGGCGCACCATCGTCGCCCCCCTGTTCGCCAGCGCGGACGCGCCTTCCCCCCGGAAGGCGACGTCCTTTCCCGCGCAGCATCATGCCCCCATGATCCCCGTTGTGCTCGCGCGGCAGGCCACCGTCGGGCTCGAGCCGTCAAGGCCACGCAGCAAGTCTGAGACGCGGTGGCAGGAGATTGAGATGTTTTGCAGCATCACGGCCGGAGCAGCCGCAGACAGGCCCCGCCCGGCTAGCGCCGAACGACGGCCGGTAACCGGATCAGGAGAATCGGAGCAGCGAGGTGATGGTCAGGCGCGGGCCGGTGGCCGCCATGTGCCAGGAGTTGGCGATGTCGCCGGCATGCAGGCAGTTGGCCGGATAGAAGATCAGGCGATTGAAGGCGAGCGGGGCCTGACCGATGCGGACGAATGCCGGACTGTCGCCATCGTGATAGACCTTGGGCGGAAGACCGTGAGTCTGGCCGTCCCTGGACAGTGCCTGTCGCCATAGCGGCAGGCGCTGGGCGGTGATCCGCTCGAAGCCAGTCATTCGGTGCCGGTAGAAGCTGGTTCCACCGTGCGGCGCAGCGCACAGATAATGGACCGCTGCCACGATCGCGTCCGAGCAGTCATCGAAATGAGGGATACGCTGGATCGGGGCAAGGCGCACCGGATCGTCGCTGGCTACCGCGAAGCTCGCCCGCAGGATGGCGGGATCGCTGCCGACCGCTGCGCCCCCCGTTTTCACCAGCCAATCGGCATATCCATCGGGCACCGGGGCGCGCAGGCCGGGATAGAGGTCGCCCTCCTCCCGCTCGAACGGCAGGCGCCTCGCCGCCTCCACCAACAGGCCGGGCGCAGGATGGGCATCGTCTACCTGCCAAAGCGGCACCTGCTCCGTCCCCATCCGCGTCGCCGCGACGGTCATGCCCCGGGGGCAAACCACGAAGCCTCGGTCGCGAGCCGGGCATTCTTGCGCCGCACCAGCCCCGCCACGTGATCGAGCGACAGCGCCATCGCCGCCAGCACCATCACCTGATCCCAATCGCCGAGCGCCGCCGCCTTCCGGCCCAGCGCACGCTCATCGATGCCGTACAGGCCGGACAGCGAGGCGGAAGTGCCGTTGTGAAAGGCGACTTCCAGCTTCACTTCGCTGACCAGCCGATGTTCGGTGACCAGATCGACCAGCACCGCGGTGGGCGCCTGCTCGGCTACCAGCTGACCGAGGATCGCCTGCACCGACTGGAGATAGGCGCTGTCGCTGCCGTCGGGCTCGACGATGCCGACTGGCCCGTCCGCGACGATCGCGGCGCTGTCGCTGTCGATGCAGACCTGCCCCTCCAGCGGACCGCTGCCGACGAAGAAGGGCAGCCGCAGCAAGTTGAGCGGCACGTGATCGGCATCGAACGTCGTGCCGTCCCAGAACAGATTCTCCTGCGGCTCCAGCCCGAGCAGCGCGGCAGGGTAGAACTGACCGGTCTCGCCGTCCTTGGCGAGGAAGACAGGGAACTGGCTCGCCACCTTGCGGATCTCGCCCGCGACCAAGGGCACAAGGTGGACGCTCGCCGCCGCCGCGAGCGCGCGGGGCGGATCCAGGCGCAGTCCTGCGTGGTCCTTGCGGGTGAGTTGCACCAGATTCATCGCGGGTTCTTTCAAGGTCAGACGGGCTGGAAGCGATACTGCGCCAGCTTGTCGAGCAGCGCGCGGTTGGTCGGCATCGCGGCACCCAGCCGCTGCTTCATCGCCGCGACGCGCTCGAACGCGTCCTCGGCGGCGTGACGAGCGGCGAGCGCATGCGCGCGCGGCGCGGTGCGGAACCCCATGCCGTAGAGGACATATTGGTAGCTCGCCGCCGGGAACATCTCGTGCGCGCTGGCGAAGTCATGCTCGCCGGGCGGGGTGTGGCGCCACAGCTCGAGCAGGTCCTGGAGCGGCTGCGGGATGGTCGCGGGATCGCGGTTGTCGCGCCAGAAGGCGGTGTCCTCGCGCTCGGACAACATATAGTGGAGCTTGAGGAACTCGATGATCCGGTCCCAGCGATAGCGGGTCATGTCGTTGAAGCGGCGCGCGACGATGTCCATTGCACTGCGGGTCGCGGGCATGGCGCTGGCGATATAGTCGGCCGAGAGCTCGATCAGCACCAGCGCCGAGGCCTCGAGCGGCTCGAGGAACCCCGCCGCCAGCCCGACCGCGACGACATTGTTCTTCCAGAAGGTTTCGCGGTGGCCGGAGCGGATCGTGATCTCGCGCGGGGTGAGGTCGGCGAAGGCGGGGCCGACATAGGCGGCGAGCGCCTCCGCCACCCGATCGGCACCTGCATGCCGGCTCGAATAGACATAGCCGACGCCGCGCCGGTTCTGCAGGCCGATGTCCCAGATCCAGCCATGGTCCTGCGCGGTGGAGACGGTGTGCGAGACGATCGGCGCGTCGTCAGTCTCGTAGGGCACCTGCACCGCCAGCGCGCGATCGATGAACAGCACGTCGCTGCAGTCGATGAAGGGCACCCCCAGCGTCTGCCCGAGCAGCAGCGAGGAAAAGCCGCTGCAATCGACGAACAGATCGGCGGCAATGCCCCCGTGCCGCTGGCCGATCACCGCGGTGACGTCGCCATTCTCGGCCTGCTCCACCTCGACGATATCGTCGTCGACATGACGGACGCCGAGCTTGCCGACGCAATGCTCGCGCAGCATCTCGCCCAGCCGCACCGCGTCCAGGTGATAGGCATAGTTGGCGACGCCGCCATATTCGGGCGAAGTGATCTGCTTGGGCGCGAGATGATGCTCGCAGAGGAACTCCTGGAAGCACACCGCATCGGAGAAGGACGGCGTGCCCGCATCGGCCGCCTGCGCGTTCCAGAACGGGGCCAGGTCAACAGTGGGGAAGCCCTCGGGCAGCACCAGCGGATGATAGTAGAAATCATCGGCCGCGCCGGTGCGCCAGCCGGCGAACTTGGCGCCCTGCTTGAACGAGGCCTTGCAGGTGCGCAGGAAGTCGGTTTCGGAAATGCCGATCTTGCGCAGGGTGTTGCGCATCGTCGGCCAGGTACCCTCGCCCACCCCGATGATGCCCAGCCGCACGCTCTCGACCAATGTGACCTGCAGATCGGGCCCGTGGCGCGCGGCGATCAGCGCCGCGGTGAGCCACCCGGCAGATCCTCCCCCGACGATGCAGACCGACTGTATGTGGCGACTCATCAGATCCCCGACATTCCTCTCTCGCGCATCGGTCTAGCATGATTGCACGGCTGACAAAGGAGGCCGGGCGGGAAATCCCCACCCGGCCCCGGACCCCCGTGCGGGATCAGAAGCTGATGCGCGCGCCCAGCTTGAACCGCCGACCGGTATCCTCGGCATTGAGGAACTGGTTGGCGTAATAGGCATATTTGAAGGCGATCGACTTGGTCAGGTTGGCCCCTTCGGCGAACACCGCGATTTGCGGGTTGATGTGGTAGGTGAGGCTGGCATCGACCTGCGAATAGGCGCGCACCTGGGTGACCGCCTGGCCGGCGCCATTGAGCGGCGGCGGCGCGAGATACTGGAGGAAGTGGTCGCGCCAGTTGAACGCAAGGCGTGCTTCGATCCCGTGCGCGTCGTAGAAGGCCACCGCATTGGCCGAGTTGGACAGCCCGGTCAGCGCGAACTTGTTGCGCAGGTCCTGCGGATCGAGATGGCGGTTGGAACCCACCAGCGTGCCGTTGAGCTGGAAGCCGAAGCCGGTGTCGCCGAACGCGTGCTGCCACGCGGCCTCCAGCCCGGTTACGGTCGCGTCCTGCCCGTTGACCGGTGCGGTGATGGTGAACTGCGCCGGCAGGCCGGTGGCCGGATCGAGCAGCGAGCCGGAGACCCCCGCGACCGGCCCGGTGGTCTGGTTGAGCACAATGAAATTGTTGACGTTCTTCAGATAGCCGCCGAGCGACACATAGCTCGACCGGCCGTAATAATATTCGAACGACACATCGAGGTTGCTGGCCTTGAACGGCTTGAGGTCGGCATTGCCGCGGCTGGCGGCGAAGTTGCCCGGGCGCAGCGTCACCAGCGTCGTCACCGGCGAGAGTTGCTCCAGCGTCGGCCGGGTGATCGTCTGCGATGCGGCGAAGCGGACGGTTAACGCATCCGAGACCTGCCACTTCAGCGCGATGTTGGGCAGGATGTCGGTGTAATGCGTGGTCCCAATCGACCGCGTCGTGCCGGACGCGGTCGAGCCGTACTGGGTCTGGTCGTTGGCGAGCTTGACCAGCGCGGTATAGGCGGTGGCCAGGCCGTTGACGTTGGTCGAGGTATCCTCGAACCGCACGCCCGCGACGATCGAGATCGGCCGGCCGGCAACGGCGCCGCGCCATTCGGTCTCGAGATAGCCGCCGATCACCCGCTCCTTGACGATGGTGTCGTTGACCAGCGGCGGCGCGAAGGTGAAGCCCGGCCCCTGCTGCGCGGTGATGGCGTTGAACAGCGTCGGGCCGTCGAAGGTCTGCCACTGGGTCGGCAGGCGGTTGGAGCCGCTCACCCCCGACAGAAAGTCGCTGCCGGCATTGAAGGTGGTGATCGCCACGCCCGAAGGCACCGGCAGATTGTAGCCGCACGTCGTGCAGCCGGTACCGCCGTCGTTGGAATAGAGCGACGTGTCCTTCTTGTCCTCGGACCAGTAGAAGCCGCTGCTCGCCTTCACCAGCCCTTCCAGACTGAAGCCCTTGTAGGTGAAGTCGGCGCGGCCCTGCTTCACCTCGTCGCGGATGCCATAGCCGCGCAGCAGCATCACGTGCTGGCACATCGGCTGGCCGTCGCCCACCACGGTGGTGCTGCCCGGCCGCCCGGAATCGGTGACGGCGCTGCCGCAGCGGCTGGCCGGGTTGGCGAAGGTTGGCAGGGTCTCCGTCTGCCAGGGCAGGCGCGCGCCGTCCGACTGATAACGCGACGAGCCGGTCAGATAGCCGAGCAGCGCCAGATAGGCTTCCTTGCCGCCATTGGGGTCTTCCTTGGCGAGCGAATAGGTGCCGTCGAGGCTGGCAGTGATGGTCGGCGAGACCTGCCACTCGACGTTGAGGCCGACGGCGCGTGTGTTGGTGCGCTTGTCGAACTTCTTGTCGTGAAAGTCGGTGGCGATGCCGCTCGCCTGGGTCAGGTCGATCGCGGTGCCGTTGGCGTCGGTCTTGACGTTGGTCAGGTTCGACGCGGTGAACCAGTGGCCGTAGGAGCGCGCATCGGTCTTGTTGGTGAACTTGGTGTAGAGGCCGTCGGCAGTCACCGTCACGGCGTCGCTGGGTCGATATTGCAGCACCAGCGTGCCGCCGATCCGCTCGCGATCCTCGCGGGTGACGCGGGTGTCGAAATTCTGCGGGATGAAGATGTTGCCCTGCGGGTTGCCGGCGCCGACCGCGCCCTTGCCGTCATTGACCTCCGCTGCGGGAATGGCCGGGTTGACCAGCCAGCCATCGGTCGCTGCCTGCTTGAGGCGGGTAAAGCGATGCTGGTAGCTGCCCGAGACCAGCACGCCCAGCGTGCCGTCGGCGAAGGTGTCGGCGAACAGGAAGGAGGCGTCCGGCGCGCTCTTCTTCGCGTTTTCGTCATAGTTGACGTCGACTGTCGCGCCGAATTTCAGCCCTTTGTAATCGAAGGGCCGCGCGGTCTTGATGTTCACCGTCGAGCCGACGCCGCCCGACTGGTAGCGCGCGGTCGAGGATTTATAGACTTCGACGCCCGAGACCAGCTCCGACGCCAGCGTATCGAAGGCAAAGGCACGGCCCGAGGCCTGGCTGGGGTCGGTGGGCGTGGCGACCTGCCGGCCGTTGACCAGAACCGTGTTGAACTCCGGCCCGAAACCGCGGACGGTGATGAAGGCGCCCTCGCCGCCCGAGCGGTCGATCGATACGCCGGTGATGCGCTGGAGCGATTCCGCCAGGTTGGCGTCGGGCAGCTTGCCGATGTCCTTGGTCGAGATCGCATCGACGATTTCCGATGCCTCGCGCTTGATTCCCCGCGAATTGTCGAGGCTGGCGCGCAGCCCGGTCACGACGATAGCGGGATCATCCTCGCCCGCCACTTGCGGCGCGGCGGCGGCGGTGGACTGGGAGGACGCAGGCGTCGGGGACTGCGCCTGCGCCCCCCCGCCCGGCGCCGACAGCGCGAGCTTCGTGCTTGTGGCGGGCACGAACTTGTCCGAGGTGGGTCGCGGAACGACGGCATAGGTGCGCGGGCCGGTCTGGCGCGCAACGAGGCCGGTGCCGGCGAACAGGCGATTGAGCGCGTCCCCGACGGTGTATTCGCCGCGCACGCCGTTGGTGCGGACCGATTGCGTCAGCCGGCGCGCCGCGATGATCTGCACGTCCGCCTGATGACCGAACAGCCCGATCGCCGTCTCTGCCGGCTGCGCCTCGATGGAAAAACGTTTGGTTTGCGTAGCAGCCTGTGCGGCCGCAGGCATCGCGACCATGCAGACGATGCTCGTGGACGCGAACAGCGCTCCACGCAACGTGGCGTTCGCCATGAAACCCCTCCCTGTTCATTCTACTTTTTGTCAGGTCTTTGCGACCTGTACACACCTAGAGACCCGGGGTTGGATTTTCCTTCGCGCAAATTCTTCCAAGATGCGGATTTTTTCGATCCGCCGATTACAGGGTCCGCGGCTTGGCCGCGCGCTGAATACGTATGAAGCGGGGATCGCTGGTGTTGACGGCGAGGTCGAGCGCGTTGCGGACCGCCTCGGCAAAGCCTTCGGGATCGTTGATGCGGAACAGCCCGTCGAAGCGCTCGCCCGCCGCATCGGGATCGGCGATGACGATCTGGCGATCGTTGTAGCGGTTGAACTCGTCCGCCGCATCGGCGAGCGTGGTGCCGTCGAGATCGATCATCCCGCTGCGCCAGGCGAGCGCGCGATCGACCGACGACGGCTTGTCCGTTTCATAATGGACGATGGCATGCTCGTTGATCAGCGCGCACTGCCCGGCGGTGAGGCGCACGCGCTGCGCCTCCTCCCCGTCCGACCAGGTCTCGACCACGCCTTCGGTGACCAGCACCTCGACGCCGTTGTCGCGCTTGCGCACCGAAAAGGCGGTACCGATCGCCTTGGCCCGCACTTTGCCCGAGGCGACGACGAACGGCCGGGCTGCATCCTTGGCCACTTCGAACCAGGCCTCGCCCTGCGCCAGCTCGACTTCGCGCGCGCGCTTGGCGATGCGCACCTGCAGCTCGGTGCCCGAATTGATCGTCATCACCGATCCGTCGACCAGCGGCACCCGCCGGATCTCGCCGACCTTGGTGACATAGCCGACCCCGCGCCCGGGGAGCAGCAAAGCGCCCGCGATCCCAGCCGCCGACGCTGCGAGCAGCCCGCCCAGCACGCCGCGCCGCCGCCAGCCCGGCGTACCGGTCTCCAGCGGCGCGTCTTCCTCCACGACGGCAACCTGTGGTTCGAGACGCGGCACCTGCCACAGGGCATGGGTGCGCAGCAGCAGGCCGTGACGGCGCGGGTCCTGCGCCAGCCAGCGCTGCAGCGCCGCCTCATCGGCCTCGCTCCAGCTGCCGCCGTCCATCCGCGCGACCCACAGCGACGCGGCTTCGTCATCGGCCAGGCGCTCCGGATCGTTCACAGGATGCCCGCCTTGCGACCGGTCTCGGGCGCCTCGGCTCCGGCTATCCCACCGGCAGCGGACCAGCCCTCGCGGATGGCGCGCACGCCGATCCAAACCTGCTTCTCCACCGCCTTCTCGGTCATGCCCAGGTGCGCGGCGATTTCCTTCTGCGACCAACCCTCGATCTTGCGCAGCTCGACGATGCGGCGGCAGCGCTCGGGCAAACCCGCGATCAGGGCCATCACCCGCTCATAGGCGAGGCGGGTCGCAACCTGCTCTTCGGGCGAAGGTGTCTGGGTATCGCGGAAACTCTCGATCTCGCTGATTGCTTCGAAGGGAACAACCTGCTGGCGCTTGAGCTTGCGCAGCAACAGGTTGCGCGCGATCGAGAAGAAATAGGCGTGCCCGCAATCGATGTGGTCGACCGAGTCCAGCGTCGCGATCCGGCAATAGGCTTCCTGCATCAGCTCATCCACATCCTCGGGCGCCAGCCGTCTGCGCGCGAACCAGGCGCGGATGCGGCCCTCGTGCGGAACGATCTCGCACGCGACCCACCGCGCCAATAGCTGGCGGCGCTCCAGCGCAGATTTCAGGTCGCGTGTCGCCGTTCCCTCCTTTGGCTGCGCGCGGATATTCTGTTTGCCCTCAGAGAGACCCAGGATAGCGAAATCCTTCGCGGCAGCGCGGTGATTTTTTGCGCTTGGCGCGCGCGGCGTGGCCCTCGCGTTGAAAATGCCCACCGATCCCCGCATAGCGGGACATGCTTTCGCAGAAGAGCCGCTACGCGATCCGCGCATTGCAACATCTTGCCGATCGCCACGGACAAGGCGTGGTCCCGCTCGCAGAGATGGTGGCCGCGCAGAACATTCCCGCCAAGTTCCTCACCGTCATCCTGTCCGAGCTGGGCCGCGAGGGGCTGGTGCGATCGCAACGGGGACGCGAAGGCGGCTATGTGCTTGTGCCGACGCCGGCCGAAGTGCGGATCGGCGACATCATCCGGCTGATGCGGGGATCGATCGCGCTGGTGCCCTGCGCCAGCCGCGATCCGCACGAGCATTGCGAGAATTGCGTGCCGGAATCCGCATGCCGGCTCCGCAGCCTGATGCTGCAGGTTCGCGACGAAACCGCCCGGATCCTGGACAGCGTGACGCTCGCCGACCCCTTCCCCACGGCCAATCTGGAATTGGCCGGAGGCAAGCCGTGATTTATTGCCTATTCTATTAGTAGGAATTACGCTCGCTGCGAATAATGGGGTAGAGCCACATGCGGGCAGCGAGCATCCTGGGCACGATCGGCAACACACCGCACATCCGGCTATCCCGGCTGTTCCCGGATGCAGAGGTGTGGATCAAGTCGGAACGCGGCAACCCCGGCGGATCGCTCAAGGACCGGATCGCGTTGGCGATGGTCGAGGCTGCCGAGCGCAGCGGCGCGCTGCTCCCGGGCGGCACCATCGTCGAGCCGACCAGCGGCAATACCGGCGTCGGGCTGGCGATGGTGGCGGCGGTGAAGGGCTATCGGCTGATCCTGGTGATGCCCGAAAGCATGTCGGTAGAGCGGCGCCGGCTGATGCAGGCCTATGGCGCGGAGGTTGAGCTCACGCTGCGCGAACAGGGCATGTCCGGCGCCATCGCCCGCGCCGAGCAACTGGCGGCAGCGGTGCCGGGCGCCTGGATGCCACGCCAGTTCGACAACCCCGCCAATATCGACGCGCATGCCCGCACCACCGCGATCGAGATCCTCGCCGATTTCCGCAACGAACCGATCGACGCGATCATCACCGGCGTCGGCACGGGCGGCCATATCACTGCGCTGGCAGAAACGCTGAAGATGGAATGGCCGGGGCTGCAGGTGTTCGCGGTCGAGCCCGCTGCGTCGCCGGTACTTTCCGGCGGACGCGCGGGGCCGCACCCAATCCAGGGCATCGGGGCGGGCTTCGTGCCCACCAACCTGCATGCGGACATGCTCGACGGCGTGCTCCAGATCGAAGCGGAGGCGGCCCTGTGGTTCGCCCAGGCGGCGGCGCGGCGGGAGGGGCTGCTCGTCGGCCCCAGCTCGGGCGCGACGCTGGCGGCGATCGCGGCGAAGCTCCCGGAGCTCACCGGCTTGCGGGTGCTGGGCTTCGCCTATGATACCGGCGAGCGGTACCTCTCGGTGCCCGGCTTCGTCGCCGAGGGCACCGACAACGCCGGACTTTCGACAACGCCCAAGCTGCACTTCGCGGCGGCCAAGCCAAACTAGGTTTCTAATCTCTACCCTTGAAGTAGACATAAGATACCACCACAAGGGAGGTGAGCTGATCCAGCAGAAACGCCGGGGCCGCTAACCCCTAACTCGTGGTCTCATAAGGCCGACGATCGCCATCGTGCCGCGCGAAGTTTCGGGCGCCTGCCGCGCCCGAAGATGACCCGTCGCGGCCGCTGCGGATCGATCGCCCACGACCTGCCAGGGAGATTCCATTGTCGCTTTCTTCGTCCGTGCCGGCATGGCTTGCCGGCGCAAGCCTCGTTGCGCTCTTCGCCGGTGCCGCCCAGGCCCAAACCGTGCAGTTGGCCGCCGTTGAACCGGCACGCGCGCCGGCCGCAGCGGACGAGCCCACCGACGCCGCACCCGTCGCCGATGGAGACGACATCCTCGTCACCGCCCGTCGCCGCAAGGAGCGCGCGCAGGACGTGCCGATCGCGCTCAGCGCGATCAGCGGCGAAACGCTGGCGGCGCGCGGCGACTATCGGCTTGATCAGATCCAGCAGCTGGTGCCCGCACTACAGGTGTTCAGCTTCAACCCGCGCAACACCAACATCAACATCCGCGGCCTCGGCTCCAACGTCGCGCTGACCAATGACGGGATCGAGAACGGCGTCGGCCTCTATATCGACGGCGTCTATTACGGCCGCCCGGGGCAGAGCCAGTTCGACCTGGTCGATCTCGAGCGCGTCGAGGTGCTGCGCGGGCCCCAAGGCACGCTGTTCGGCAAGAACACGACGGCGGGTGCGATCAACATCAGCTCGCGCCTGCCCAGCTTCGAGACCGAAGCGCAGGGCGAGGCGAGCTTCGGCGACTATGGCTACCGCCAGTTGCGCGGCTCGCTGAGCGGCCCGCTGCTCGCCGACATCGCCGCCGCGCGGATCAGTCTGGCCGAGACGCACCGCGACGGCTTCATTCACAATGTCACGACAGGCCGCGACGTCCATACTTACGACGACTTCACGGCGCGCGGACAACTGCTCGTCACGCCCTTGAGCGGCCTGTCGATCCGGCTGATCGGCGACTATTCGAACCAGCGCCAGCAATGCTGCATCAACCTGCCGGTCTCGGTCTTCACGAGCTACACCAATGGCGCGAGCATCGCCAACAACTGGCTCCAGCGCGCCGCCCGCGCCGGCTACACGCCGCTCCCCTTCGATCCGTTCGCGCGCAAGACCGACGCCAACTCGCCCTTCTACGCAATCATGGACACATGGGGGATCTCGGGCGAGATCGACTATGACCTGGGCGGCGCCACGATCACCTCCATCACCGCCGGGCGGCACTGGAACTGGTATCCGTCGAACGATTCCGACGTCACCCGGCTGTCGGTGAACCTCCAGAGCAACCAGCAGAATTTCCAGCGCCAGTTCAGCCAGGAAGTCCGCATCGCCTCTAACGGCTCCGCCCGTGTCGACTGGCTGATCGGCGGCTATTATTTCTGGCAGGTGGTGCGCGGCGTCGGGTCCGCGATCTACGGCGCGGATGCGCCCAACTGGCTGTACCCGACCGATGCGCCATTAGTCTCCGAGACGGCGGTCAACGGCTTCACCTCGCGCTCGCGCTCCGATCCGCACACCCGCAGCATCGCCGCCTTCGCGCAGACGAGCTGGCACATCAATCCGCGCCTGAGCCTCACCACCGGGCTGCGCTTCACCCATGAGGACAAATGGGGGAGCTATGTCTCGTTGCAGACCGACGGCAAGTCGCTCGCCGGGCTGACACCCGCGCAGGCCACGCGCGCCCAGGCGATCCGCAACGGCCTCGCCCCGCCCGCAAACTACAGCGTGAACGCCAAGGACGACAGCTGGTCCTGGCTGGCGACGCTGAGCTGGAAGCCGGTCGACGACGTGCTGCTCTACGCTACCAATTCGCGCGGCACCAAGTCGCAGGGGCTCAACCTCACCACCATTCCGGCAGGCGTCAGCGCCGTCGTCGATCCCGAGCAGACCGATAATTACGAGATCGGCCTCAAGTCCCAGCTGTTCCACCACACCCTCACCGCGAACCTCGCCGGCTTCTGGGCGGACGTGACCAACTACCAGACGACGATCGTCCAGCAGGTGATCGGTACCAACAGCTACATCAATTACATCGCCAATATCCCTAAGGTACGGTCGCGCGGGTTCGAGGCGGATGTGGCGTGGCAGCCGATCGCCGCGCTCGGCTTCACCGGCGCGCTGGCCTATACCGATGCCACCTATCGGAACTATCCGAACGGCCCGACGCCGGTGGAGGCACTCAACCCGACCACCGCGCAGCCCGGCGGGTCGCCGCTCCAGAACATGAGCGGACAGCGACTGGCCGGCGTGCCCAAATGGTCGGCGTCGCTCGGCACCGATGCCAGCCACGCGCTGACCGACCGGATCACGCTCTACGGCCATGCCGACTGGTCGTGGCGCTCCAACTATTACACCGTCGCCAGCAACAGCCGCTACGGCCTGGTCCCCAGCTATGACCTGGTGAACGCGCGCATCGGCGTGCGGCTGGACAAGGGCCGGCTCGACCTGTCGGTCTGGGCCCGCAATCTCTTCGACAAGAACTATTTCCAGACGCTCAGCGTCGCGAACACCGGGCTCGTCACGGCGATCCTCGGCGATCCGCGCACGCTGGGCGCCACCCTCCGGACGAAATGGTGAGCCCATGGCGACGATCCCCGCCCACGACACCCGGTTCCGCATCGCCTCCCCGCCGATCCGCGCCGACGAACCGCCGGCCTGGCGGCTGATCGGCTTCGCCTCGCTGGCGATCCCGATCGCGGGCGCAGGGCTGCCGCTGATCCTGTTCGTGCCGCAGCTCTACGCGAGCCATTACGGCCTCTCGCTGGCGACGATCGGGCTGATCTTCTTCCTCGGCCGCTTCTGGGACGTTGCCGCTGACCCGATCGTCGGCGTGCTGAGCGACCGCACGCGCAGCCGCTTCGGCCGGCGCAGGCCCTGGATCGCTGCGGGCGGGCTGCTCTTCGGCCTCGGCTCGGCGCTGCTCTTCTTCCCGCCCGCGACGGTGGCGCTGCTCTACCTCGCCGCCGCGCTCTTCCTCTTCTACGCCGGCTGGACGATGATCGAGGTGCCCTTTTCCGCCTGGGCGGGGGAGCTTTCCGGCGCCTATCACGGCCGCACCCGATCGGTGACCTTCCAGCAGACCGCGCAAGCTTCCGGTCTGTTGCTCGTGCTGATCCTGCCGACGCTGCTCGAACAGCTCCGCCCTGCCGATATCGCGCTTAAGCTCCATGTCGTCGGCGGCTTCATCCTGCTGACGCTGGCGCCCGCGCTGCTGCTGAGCCTCACCGCCTTCCGAGAGCCGCCCCGCCCGGCCCTGGAACCCCGCCCCGAAGGCTTCCTCCGCACCGCCAGCCTGATCCTGCGCGACCGGCTGCTGGTCCGCGTGCTCGCCTCGGACGTGGCGGTGACCGCCGGCCAGTCGATCCGCGCCGGCCTGATCACCTTCTTCGCGGTCAACTATATGGGCGAACCCGGTTGGGCGAGCGGACTCTACCTGTTCCAATTCGTCTTCGGCATCTTCGCCGCGCCGCTCTGGCTGCAGATCGGCCGCCGCCTCGGCAAGCGCGAGACCGCCATTGTTGGCGAACTCGTGCAGGTGGCGATCAACCTCGGCCTGTTGTTCGTCGTGCCGGGCGGGATCGGGCTGCTGCTGGCGCTCACCATCGCGCAGGGGCTGGCGCAGGGCTCGGGCAATCTCATGCTGCGGGCGATGGTCGCCGACGTTGCCGATCATCACGAGCTTGAGACCGGGCACAACCGCACCGGCCTGTTCTTCTCGGTATTCAGCCTCGCCACCAAGGCGGGGCCGGCGATCGGCATCGGCATCGCGCTGCCCTTCGTCGCCTGGATGGGGTTCAGCCCCAAGGGCGCCAACCCGCCCGAGGCGCTGGAGACGCTGAAATACGTCTTCGCGCTCGGCCCGGCGCTCGCCCACATCCTGTCCGCCGCCATCATCTGGCGCTTCCCGCTTGATGCGCAGCGCCATGCCACCATCCGTCGCGCGCTCGATGCGCGTGCCGCCGGCCAACTTCCCCTGTGACCCTGAAGGAGAATGCACATGACGATCCAGACGCATGACTTCCCCAACGCCGCCGACACCGAAAGCGTGCTCGACGTGCACCCCGTGGCCGGCCGGATCGGCGCCGAGATCCGCGGCGTGCGGCTGGGCGGCGACATCGACAACGCTACTGTCGAGGCGATCCGCGCGGCGCTCTACCGCCACAAGGTGATCTTCTTCCGCAACCAGTCGCATCTCGACGATGCCGCGCAGGAAGCCTTTGCCGAGCGCCTCGGCGACCCGCTCGCGCACCCGACGGTGCCGGTCGCCGCGGGCTCGCGCTTCCTGCTCGACCTCGACAGCAAGGAAGGCGAGGCCGCCTCGGCCTGGCATACCGACATCACCTTCCTGCCCGCCTACCCCGCCGCCTCGATCCTGCGCGCGATCACCATCCCGTCCGCCGGCGGCGACACGCTCTGGGCCAATGCGGTGACGGCCTACGAGACGCTGCCGGAGCCGCTCAAGGGGCTGGTCGAGACCCTGCGTGCGGTCCACACCAACGCCTTCGACTATGCCCAGCAGCGCCCCGAGGCGACCAGCGAGCAGGTACGCCGCCACCGCGAGGTGTTCGCGTCCACGGCCTACGAGACCGAGCACCCGGTGGTGCGCGTCCATCCGGTGACCGGCGAGAAGCTGCTGCTGCTCGGCAGCTTCGTGAAGAGCTTCGTCGGCTTCAGCCGCGAGGATTTCGCCCGGCTTTTCGGCATCCTCCAGGACCATGCGACCAAGCCCGAGAACACGGTGCGCTGGCGCTGGAGCCCGGGAGACGTGGCGATCTGGGATAACCGCGCCACCCAGCACCGCGCCATCGCCGATTTCGGTCACCAGCGCCGCACGCTGCGCCGCGCGACCATCGCCGGCGACGTACCGCGCGGGGTCGACGGCGCGCCTAGCCGGGTGCTCAAGCCCGAGCCGGTCGCCGCGCTCGAAGCCGCCGCCTGACTTCTCACCTCACTGCCGCGCTCCCAATCGGGGGGCGCGGCACTTTTTCGGAGATGCCAGACGATGCGCCTTCGCCTCGCCGCCCTGCTCCTGCTGCTGCTCCCATCGCCCGCCGTCGTTGCGAAGGACCAGCCCCGCCCCGCTGCGCCGCCCAAGCGCCCCAACATCCTGATCATCGTTGCCGACGATCTCGGCTATTCCGACCTCGGCGCGTTCGGCGGCGAGATCCACACCCCCAATCTCGATGCGCTTGCCGAACATGGGCTGCGGCTCACCGGCTTCCACGCCGCGCCGACCTGCTCGCCGACGCGGTCGATGCTGCTGTCGGGCACCGACAACCACCTCGCCGGCCTCGGCAACATGGCCGAGCTGATCGCACCCAACCAGATCGGCAAGCCCGGCTATCAGGGCTATCTGCCCGATGATGTGGTGACGCTTGCCGAGCGGCTGCGCGACCTCGGCTATTCGACGGCGATGTCGGGCAAATGGCATCTCGGCACGCGTCCGCAGGACGATCCGACCAAGCACGGCTTCGACCAGGCCTTCACCCTGCTTCAAGGCGGCGCGAACCACTTCGGCATCGACGCGACGGCAACGCCCCTGCCCGGCCAGGCGACCTATCGCGAGAACGGCGTCACCCTGCCCAGCCTGCCCACGGACTTCTACTCGTCCGATGCCTATGCCGCGAAGCTGATCGGGTTCCTGGGACATGCCGATCCGGCCAAGCCCTTCTTCGCCTATCTCACCTTCACCGCGCCGCACTGGCCGCTCCAGGCGCCGGCGGAGGACATCGCCAAGTATCGCGGCCGCTACGATGCCGGGTTCGAGGTCCTGCAGGCAGAGCGACTCAAGCGCCAGCAGGCGCTGGGTCTGGTGCCTACGGGCGTAAAGCCGCACCCCTTCGTGCTGCCCGACGGGGGCGACTGGGCGCACCTCTCGCCCACCGAGAAGCACGAGCAGGCACGGCTGATGGAAGTTTATGCGGCGATGGTCGACCGGCTCGACCAGAATGTCGGCAAGGTCATCGCCCACCTCAAGGCGACCGGGCAATATGACAACACCATCATCCTGTTCCTCGCCGACAATGGCGCAGAAGGGATCGATCTCGCGACCACCAAGCTGCCGACCATGGCGGCGCGGCTCAAGGCGGCAGACAACCGGCTCGACAATCTGGGCGCAGCGAGTTCCTACACTGCCTATGGCCCCGGCTGGGCGCAGGCGGCGACCACGCCGTCCTTCCTCTACAAGGGCTTCACCAGCGAGGGCGGCACGCGCGTCGCGGCCTTCCTTTCCTATCCCGGCTGGAAACGGCAGGGCGCGATCAGCCATGCCTATGGTACGGTGATGGACGTGGTGCCGACGCTGGTCGAGGCCGCGGGCGGCAGCTGGCAGGGCAGCAGCTATGGCGGGCGGACCGTGCAGCCGGTGCGCGGCGCGAGCTGGCTCCCCTATCTGCGCGGGACCGCCAAGGCGGTGCACGGCCCCGAGGAAATCGTCGGCACCGAATTGTTCGGCCGTCGCGCGATCCGCCAGGGCGACTGGAAAATCGTCGATCTCGGCGACGGCTGGAAGCTCTACAATCTCGCCGAGGATCCCGGCGAGACCCGCGACCGCGCCGCCGACCAGCCCGGCCGGCTGAAGACGCTGGTCGCCGCCTGGGACGCGTATGCCAAGGGCGCGGGCGTGGTGATGCAGTCCACCCCGGCGACCTTCCCGTGAAGCCGCTCGCACTCCTCGCGCTCCCGCCGCTGGTCGCGCTGCCGCTGCTCTGGGCGGCCCGCCCGGCAGCGGCACCCACTCCCGCCGGCCCGTCGCGGGTGTGCGAGGGCAGCCATCTCGACCGGCCGGTGCGCATCCCCGCCAGCCGCTTCATGATGGGCAGCAGCCGCTATTATCCCGAGGAAGGCCCGCCCACCGAAACCGAGGTGCCTGCCTTCGACATCGACGCGCACGAGGTGACCAACCGCCAGTTCGCCGCCTTCGTGATCGCCACCGGCTATCGCACCGAGGCGGAGAAGCCCGGCGGCGGCGCCTTCGTGTTCGTGCCGCCCAAAACGCCGATCGACGAACCCGATCCGCGCCGCTGGTGGCGCTTCGTCCCCGGCGCGACCTGGCGCCATCCCGAGGGTCCGGGCAGCAGCCTCGCGGGACACGAGGAGGAGCCGGTTGTCGCGGTCACCTTTGCGGATGCCCAAGCCTATGCCCGCTGGATGGGCCGCGCGCTGCCGAGCGAGGAGCAGTTCGAGGCGGCCGCGCGGGTCGGCATCCCGGACCCGGATGCCGAGCCCAACCCCGATCGCGCCAATTTCTGGCAGGGCAGCTTCCCGAACACCAACACGAAACGCGACGGCTACACGGGTCGCGCGCCCGCCGGCTGCTTTAAGCCCAACGGCGCGGGTGCCTATGACCTGATCGGCAATGTCTGGGAATGGACCGAGAGCTGGTACTTGCCCAGCCACGCCCCCTTCGCGGTCGGTGACGGATCGCCCGGCAACCCGAGCTTCGATCCCCGCCAGCCCGATGCCCGCGCGCGGGTGATCAAGGGCGGATCCTATCTCTGCGCCAGCAACTATTGCGCCCGCTATCGCCCCGCCGCCCGCCACGCCCAGGAAGAGACGCTCGCCGCATCGCATCTCGGCTTTCGCACCGTCAGCCGGTGACCCACGCGCTCGGCGGCGCCGATCACCGGCCCCGCCAGCGCTGCGCCTTCGGCGTCGGCCGAGGGACAAGCCCTTGCCGTCTAATCGAATCGCTGATGGCGGGGCCACCCGGAACGCCGCATGATCCTCGCGCGATCAAAGGAGTTCCGCGATGACATCGATAGGCGCGTCTCTCGCTGCAGGCGCTACGGCCGGAATAGGGCTGTCGCCGCCGAGCCCGCCCGATTGGGCCGCCGAGGTGCTGAGCTGGGCCTCCCCCGACGGACTGATCCTGCATGCCGCCCGCCCGCTGTTGGCCGCGGGGCTGCGCCAATCGGGTGCCGGTACTGATACGGATTGGGGGCAGAGCCTCCAACGCGTTCTCGACGATCCGCACGCGGTCGCATCGTTCCAGGCGGGCATGCGCCAGGGCGTCTATGAAGGCGGCAAGTCTCTCGTGGAGGGTGCCTGGGGCCTCGCGAAGGCCGCCTATAATGCCGGCCCCGCCGGATGGCTGGTCGATGGGGCGCAGCGCGTGGGCGTGCTGGGCGAGGTTCCGTCCTGGGTGCCCGATGCGAGCCGGGTGACCGATCAGGGCGCGGCGATCGGCGGCGCGATCACCGGCTATCTGCGCGACGTCGCGCAGGATCCGGCGAAGCTCGGCAACGACGTGAAAGGCTGGATCGCGGCGCATTGGAAAGGTCTCAAGGCCGATCATGCCGCCGCGGCGGCCAAGGGGTCCGCGGCGGAGGCCGAATGGTGGGGCAAGATCACCGGCCGCGCGACCTTCGAGGTTGCCGCCATGGTCGTGCCCGTGAGCAAGTTTGCGACGGTCGCGAAAGCCGGTGAAACGCTGTCTCTGGCGGCACGCGCCGGCACGGTCGGCAAGACCTTCGCCGAAGCGGCCAGGGCCGGCAAGCTCGACACGCTGTTCACCGCCGCCCGGCAGGCCGGCAAGACCGCCGAGCTCGTAGTGGAGGCGCGTGCTGCCGGGCGCCTGCCCGAGCTGGTTGCTGCTGCCCGCAAAACGCCCGGTGGCCTCGAGGCCATCGCAAACGAGGGCAAGCTTACGCTGCGCGACATTGCGGGCTTGCAGAAGAACGGTGGCCTGAGCGGCGTGGAGGCAGCGACGGCGCGGCGCGCGATCGCGAGCAGCACGCTGCAGACGATGCTCGAGCGCGCCCCCGCCGCCAAGGCCGAGGTCGATGCGCTGGCGGACAGGATCGCAGGCGCGTTCGGCGGCCGGGTCGCCATGGCGCCGGTGAAGAGCGAGGGTCGCGCGCTCGAGAAGATCATGGCGGACTATGCGGGGGACGCCAGCCGCATCAAGGATCTGGTACGCAACACGATCATCGTCGATGCCAAGGACATCGGACGGGTCGTGGCACGGCTGGAGGCCGCCGGCGCCAAGGTGAAGACCGTCGCCGCGGCCAGCGATCCGCTCGGCTACAGCGGCATCAACGCAACCATCGTCACCAAGAGCGGTCTCACCGCCGAGATCCAGGTGAACACCGCGAAGATGATCTTCGCCAAGGAAAGCGCCGGCAACGCTCGCGCGATCCTGGGAGACGCCAGCTACCAGGCGATCGCCCGCGAGGTCGGCGTGCCCGGCGGTCGCGGCCATACACTGTACGAACAGTGGCGGGCGCTACCCCCGGATTCGCCGCAGGCAAAGGCCATTGCTGCCGAGAGCCGCGCTTATTATGCCCATTTCCGCTGAGGAACGACGGATGACCGGAGTTAGGATTATGGAGAAGGGCGACTTCTTCCAGGAACGCGACCGCTACCTGTTCGAGCCGTTCGAGGAAGCGTTCTTCCACTGGGACCATCGCCGCCGGACCGTCCACATGAAGTTCGCTGGGCAGGATTTCGAAGTCGAGGTGCCGCACGACCATCGCATCTTCAACGATGCGATCCTGAGCGGCCGCGAGGTGGACAAGGCCGCCTATGACCGCGGCAGCACACAAGGCTGATCCCCGCGCCCGAGGCATGCTGCAAGGGACCAGCCGGGGCGGCTATCCCCCCGGGGTTCCGGTGAAACGCTGGACGAACGCCGGCCGGCCGACGTCGGGCATATCATCATAGGCGTGGAGGATGCACTGGCGCGGATCCGCTTCGCCGCCGAGCTGATGATGGACGATCTCGAGCCAGGTGGCGGCACGGATGTACTGGCCGCTGCCGAGCCGCCGCCCCTGAAGTTGGGCGCGCAGCATCTTGCGCCCCGCTGCCATCAGCGCGTTTTCGGCGAAGGACTGGAGGGCGCATAGTGGCAGCACAGCGCATAGCCGAGGTCAGGCGACATGAGCGTGCCGCCAAGCTTCATCGGCTTGGACCTGCCGGTCCATCGCTCGTACATCATTGCCCTTCGACAGCGTGCTGTGGCAGCCGCATGTGCGAGCCTTTTCCGGCGTGACGCGCGGCACGCTCCCCCCTGCTCGGTTGCTTCGCCCTTAGACAAATCAATCCTGTAGCGACGCTGGCAACTGTAGGCCGCACCTGATACGCCCTGATCACGCCGCATGATTTGCAGCGAGGGCAGCATCGGTGGGCTTGGGGGAGCAACACATGGCACGCCGGCGGGTATCGCGCTTTTGCCTGCACTCTACCAAACTGTGCTCCACGCTTGTCCGCACGATAGCCGTCACCGCGGCGGTCGCGCTGCCGATCGGATCCGCGCGCGCACAGATCGCACCGCCTGGTTTTGCTCGGTTCAAGCACATTGGCTGGGGCGTGGAACAGGGTGCGCCAGAGGGCGTGTTCCAGACAGCACAGGCCCCCGACGGGTATATTTGGATGACGGGCGACGGCCTGTACCGGTTCGACGGCGCGACGTTCGAGCGGATCGACTGGCCTGACGGCACGCCCTGGGAAAGGCTCGATCCGACCAGCCTGCTGGTCTCTCGACGCGGCGAGCTGTGGGTTGGCCTGAACGACAAGCCTGCCTTGGCGGTGTATCGCGGCGGACGGCTCGTGGATGCCGGCATGCCGCGCCCACCCGGCCCGATGGGGACAATGGCGGAGGGCCCGGACGGAACCATGTGGTTCACCTTCCGGCGGCGTGGTGCCCCGTTGCGACGCCTTCGTCACGGCCTCTGGTCCTCGATTCCCCTGCCACCCGGCGCGGTGACTGGTCTTGTCGCAATGCCGGACGGCTCTGTCTGGGCTGCCCTGACGCATGAGGACGGCCAGGATGGCGCCATCGCCTATCTGCCCAACGGTGCCAGCCGCTTCCAGTTGTTGCCCGACCGTATCAGCCCCTTACCTCGTCTCGCGCGCGATGCCAGCGGGGCCCTGTGGGTTTCGGATCGCGCGGGCACTCGCATGCTGATCGATGCGGTTGGCAAAAGAGCGTTGAATCCTGTCACCTTTCCTGTTTCCGCCAACATCCGCAGCGCCGGCTTCGTCTTCGATCGCGATGGTGGCCTGTGGCGAACGAGCGGGCGCAACGGCATCTCCTATGTTCCCCATGCCGCATTGGCGGCCGCTGGCCGCGCGCCCCTTCCCTACGCCTTCACCGCGGCCGACGGTTTGCGCTCGAACTTCACCTACCATCCGATGTCGATCGCGAGGGGAGCGTCTGGATCGCCACCGAAGC
Organism: Sphingomonas trueperi; assembly: GCF_040545965.1. Classification (GTDB taxonomy): domain Bacteria; phylum Pseudomonadota; class Alphaproteobacteria; order Sphingomonadales; family Sphingomonadaceae; genus Sphingomonas; species Sphingomonas trueperi_C. The sequence goes on from NZ_JBEPMV010000001.1 coordinate 511,461, forward strand.
CGGGCTGGATCAATTCCGCCCGACCCGCGCAATACAGGAGTCCGCGATTCCCGCAGACCCCGTCGAGGGCCTCGCCATTGCTCGGGCCGCAGACGGGAACGTGTACATTGCCTCCCGCGGCGCGCTGTTCCGCATCGCTCCCGGCAGCAGTCCCGAAAAGGTGCTGACGCTCGACAAGGCACTTTTCGCGCTCTGCCCTGCGCGTGCCGACGGCGTGTGGGTCGTTCAAGCAACCCGGACGCTGCGCGTGGACGAAAGCCGCGTGGTTTTTCAGCAGCGTCACGCGAGCATCGGCGCACCGACCAACTGCGCCGAAGATCGATCCGGTCGCTTGTGGCTGAGTGACATGGCCGCCCCACTGCGCTGGCACGACCCTGCCGGTTGGCACGATGCACCCGGGCCGCTCCGGCAGCAGCATGCATGGGAAGTGGAAGCGACGCGATCGGGCGATATCGCCTTCAACGGCCTGCCCCGCTTGGGAATTCTTCGCGGCAATCAGTTCACTCTCCGCGGCAAGTACGGAGCCGCGACGATGGTGACGACCAGCGGGGACGACGTATTCCTCAGCGACTCGCAGGGACTTGTCCGGCTCCGCGGGACCACCATCACCCGATTGAACGACAAGCGCTTCCCTTGGCTGATATGGCTGCGCGGCCTGATGCAGACCAGGAGAGGCGAGACCTGGCTGGTGGCACGCTCCGGAATCTACCAAGTGGCAACTGCCGATCTCGATCGCGCCTTCGCCGATCCCCATGCGCCGTTGCCGTACCGATATTTCGACACGCAGGACGGTCTGATTAGCGCGGCGCAACATGCGGGCTTCAAGGGCACCCAGATTGTCGAAGGCGGCGACGGGCGGATCTGGTTCCTCAATCGCGAGGGGGCGGCCTATTTCGATCCGGCCGCGCTCACGCCCAATCCGCTGCCGCCCCCGGTTGCGATTCGGGTGCTGCGCAGCGGAACAGCCAGTTGGCGCGATCCCGTGAAGCTGACCCTGCCTGCCGGCACTCGCGCGGTGGACATCGGCTATGCGGGCCTGAGCTTCATCGTGCCCCAGCGCATGCGCTTCCGCTATCGCCTGGAAGGCATCGATACCGACTGGGTGGACGCTGGGGCGCGACGCCTCGCCAGCTACGCCAATCTCGGTCCCGGCACATACCGGTTCCAGGTCATTGCCGCCAACGCCGACGGCGTGTGGAATCGAACCGGTGCAACGCTGAACTTCGAGATCCGCCCCACCTTCTGGCAGAGCACACCCTTCAAGCTCCTGTGTGCGGTCGCGCTGCTCGGGCTGCTCTGGGGAACCTATGCCCTGCGCCTGCGAGTAGTCGCCGCACGTATCCGGTTGCGGATGACCGAGCGGTTCGAGGAGCGCGAGCGCATCGCACGCGAGCTCCACGATACGCTGTTGCAGGGGATCCAGGCGGTGACCCTGCGGTTCCAGCGCGTCGTCAACGAACTGCCCGACCAGCAACCGGCCCGGGGATCGTTGCTGCAGGCGCTTGACGTCGCCGATCAGGTGATCGCCGAAGGGCGCGACCGTGTCCAGGATCTGCGATCGCGGCAGCATGATGCACTGGCGCCGCTGTTGCGCGAAGCCGCGGCGCAGCAACTGTTCGAGCCGGGCGTGGAGATCGCCATTGCGGAACACGGCCGGCGACGCGCTATCGAGCCGCTTGCGCTAGACGAAATCGCCAGCATTGCCGGCGAGACGCTCGCCAATATCCGTCGGCATGCGGACGCGTCCAGCATCGAAATCGACATTCGCTACGGACGGCACCTGCGACTGCGCATCGTGGACGACGGCATCGGCATCGATCCGGTGGTTGCAGAGATCGGGACAGTTGGCCATTTCGGATTGCGCGGCATGCGCGAACGTGCCCGTAAGCTGCGGGCAACGCTTGCTCTTCGACCGCTTGCGGATCATGGTACCGAACTGGTGCTGACCGTCCCGGGACGGGTCGTGTATCTCCCGGAACGATTCAGTTGGTGGGCGCACATCAGGAGGGTGCGATGACGGCTGCTGCAATCATGACCAGACCGATCCGCGTACTGGTCGTCGACGATCACCCGATGCTCCGCGACGGCATCCACGGCTTGCTACTGGGCTGCAGCGACATGGAGCCGGTCGGTGAAGCAAGCAATGGTGCCGAAGCCGTCGCAAGATTCGCCGAGCTGGAGCCCGACGTGACTCTGATGGACGTGCGAATGGATGGCATGAGCGGAGTCGAGGCGATCCAGGCGATCCGCGCGCTGTCGCCCAAGGCACGCATTCTCGTTCTCACCACCTATGCCGGCGACGCCGCCGCCGTGCGCGCGATGCGGGCGGGCGCCTCCGGCTATCTGCTCAAGAACTGCGTGCGGACCGAATTGGCCGACGCGATCCGCGCGGTCCATGCCGGGCGTCGTGTTGTCTCCCCCGACATCGCCCATGCGCTTGCCGAGCACGCGCTCGATGAACCGCTGATCGAGCGGGAAATCGCGATCCTGCAACTGATCGGCGAAGGCCAATCCAACAAGGAAATCGCCCGCTCGCTCCAGCTCTCGGTCGATACGATCAAGGCCGGCGTCAAGATGATCTTCGAGAAGCTCGACGTCCACGATCGCACCCATGCTGCCATGGTGGCGGTGCGGCGGGGCTATATCGAACGCTGAGCTTCCGCCTCAAGGGTGGATCGACGCGAAGACGATGTCGCTGAAGCCCTCCACCGTCTCCCAGCGGTTCCAGTCGCGCTGGAATTCGCAGACCAGCTGGATCCAGGTGATCGGCCGGCCGCCCGCTTGCTGAATGCGGGCCAAGCCGGCCTCGTGCGCGACCCGCGACGTGCCGCCAACCGCGTCGACCACCGGATAGACGTCGAACCCCTCACGCAACGCGTCCAGCGCGGGAAACGCGAGACACACCTCGGTCCACAGCGCCACCATGATCAGCTTGCGTCGCCCACTCGCCTTTACCGCGGCGACGAAGTCCTCGTCCTCCCACGCATTGATAGAGGTTCGGTCGATGGGCGTGACGCCGGGTAGCACCTCCTGCAGCTGCCGGATGGTCGGGGCATTGCGGCCCGTCGCAACGTTGACAGTGGAGAGCACCACCGGCACGCCGTACAAAGTCGCCGACCGCGCCACCGCGACGACATTGGCGATCAGTTCCCGGCGCTCCATCGAAACGATCGAAGCGACCTGGACAGGCTGGAAATCGAATATCAGCAACGCCGCGTTCTTCGGCGTGAGCAGTTCGTCCGCTCGCGGGTCGCGAATGTGCTCGGGCGACGTCATGGCGATTCCTTCGTTTCGAGGAAGTGGGAGCGGCCCGTCAGGGCTTGGCGACATATTCGGTGTCGGTCGGCCCCCAGCCGGTGATGTAGACCACCGCCGGTTCATCGCGGGTCAGCGCGAAATGCGGATCGGCGGCCGGTTCGCTGTAGAAGCTGCCGGGCGGCAGGCGCTTGACCAGAACGGGATCGGCCTTGGTGCCGTAGCCGAAGTACCAGGTGCCGCTGACAACGATCGCGGTGCGCGCGTCGCGGTGGGTATGCGCCTGGATGCTGGTGTGCGCCGGCACGCGAAGCTCGATCGTGTACGACCCTTCCTTGGTCGGATCGCCGGCCAGCACCGTGGTGCGGATGCCCGCGAGCCCCGAGGTCCCCGGCCCCGCCCCTGCCTTGGGCAGCGCTTCGATTTCGGCGGGGGTCAGGCGGGTCTGCTGAGCGTGTGCCATAGGGACACTGCCAGCGGCGAGCAGCGCGAGGGCGACGAGCAACCGGCTCATCGACCGGCCTCCAGGAACGGCTTGACCAGCGCGACCGTGCCAGCGGGATTTTCCTCCATGATCCAGTGACCGGAATCGGGAACTACGCCCTCGGTCACATTGGTGGCGGCGGCCCGCATCACCACCGCCATCGTCAGGCCGAACGACTTGGCGCCGCCCAGCGCCAGCACCGGCATCTTCAGCTTGTTACCGGCAGCGAGCCATGCCCGATTGTCGGCGGCGTCCTGATCGAACGCCGCGAACTGCGCGAAGCCCGAATGCATGCCGCCCGGGCGGGCGTAGAGCGCCGCATAATGCTGGCGCGAGGCCTCGTCGAACCTGCCGGGGTTGGCCGAGAACTCGTTCCAGAAGCGATCGAGATAGATCCGCTCGCGCCCTGCAACGAGCCGCTCCATGTCCGGGCCGCCGAAGCGGAAGTGCCAAAGCAGCGGGTTCTTCAGGATCTCATCCCAGGAGCCGACGCCCGGCACCGGCGCGTCGATCAGTACGACGCGGCCGACCCGATCCGGCACCTGCGTGGCGAGCGCGAAGCCGACCATGTTGCCGATGTCGTGCGCGACGATGTCGAACGTCTGCACCTTCAGCGTGGCCAGCACGCCCCGCATGTCGCGGCCCTGGTTCATCTTGTCGAAGCCGCCGGCAGGATGCGCGGAAAGGCCCATGCCGCGCAGGTCCGGCACGATCACGGTGTGGTCCGCCACCAGCGCGGCGGCGAGCGGCGCCCACATGTCACCGCTCTCACCATAGCCGTGGAGCAGCAGCACGGCAGGCCCATGCCCGCCGATGCGGACGTGGAGCGTCGTCCCGTTGGTGGCGACCTCCTGCGTCTTGAAGCTGCTCGGATAGGCCGGGACCTGCGCCAGTGCTGGCGCGGCGATGCTGCACGCAGCAGCGAGCAAAAGGGATCTCAACATCGGAACGACGTGCCTCCACATCGGGTGATTTCGAGTGCCAGGCTGCGCTCGTGCGTCGCCGGGCTCAATGCCAAGGCGAGCGCTGAAAACTACCCGATCGGGTATTCGCGGGTGGCCGAAGCTTCGCCTATCGATCTCCAGTGCGACAGAGGCCGAAACCCTGCGAGGTACGCATCGCGATCGGTGTTGTTCGCGGCACGCCTCAGCCTGTCGGCGCTTCCCAAGGGAGCGCCCCTTGAAACGCGGCGGCCAGGAAATCGACCATCAGGCGCACCTTGGCCGAAAGATGTCGCCGGCTGGGATAGAGCGCGAGGATGTCGATATCGGGCAGCCGCCAGCCTGGCAGCAACGGCACCAGCGTGCCGGCACGAACATCGCCGCCGATCAGGAAATCCGGCTGCTAGGTGATCGCCTCGCCCGCAAGCGCGACGGCGCGCGCGGTGTCGCCGCTGTTGGTGCGCAAGCGGATGCCGACGCGCACTCGCGCTTCCCCGCCATCGGCGCCGAGGAAGGTCCAGGTCTCCGGCTCGGGCGCGTAGCCGTAGACCACGCAGCGATGTCCGGCGAGATCGGCCGGCACGTCGGGCGCGCCATACCGGGCAATATAGGCGGGCGAGGCGCAGACGATGTTGCGCGACGTCGCCAGCTTGCGCGACACATAGTGCTGCGATCCGCCGCGCGAGATGCGGATGCCGAGGTCATAGCCCTCCTCGACCAGATCGACGATGCGATCGGTGAGCGCGATGTCGAGTTCCACCTCGGGATGCAGCGCCATGAAGCGCGGCCAGAGTGGGGCGAGATGGCGAGCCCCGAACACCAGCGGCGCATTGATCCGCAGCCGTCCGCGCGCCCCGCTGGCGTTCGACGTCGCCGCCGCTTCGGCTTCGGCGACCTCGTCCAGGATGGTTCGCGCGCGCTCGTAATAGGCCTCCCCCGCCTCGGTCAGCGATACACGCCGCGACGTGCGGTGGAGCAGCCGCGTGCCGAGATGCGTCTCGAGCTCGGCGACGTAGCGCGTCACATTGGCGGGGGAGGTATCCAGCGCGTCGGCAGCTCGGGCAAAGCCGCCCCGGGCAACGACGGCGACGAACACTTCCAGGGCACGCAACCGATCCATCGAAGCCATCCTTCAGCTTTGCTGAATGAATGCAACACATCCTCCCCATCGATCAAGTTTCTCAGAAGACTATCTGGGTGGCTGTCGCCGACGATCGCCGCCGGCTCGCAACCAAGGAATCGATCATGAACCGTCTTGCCAACAAATTCGCCCTCGTCACCGGCGGCACCAGCGGCATCGGCCTCGCCACTGCCCGCCGCTTCCTCGAAGAAGGCGCGACCGTCGCCATCACCGGCACCAGCGAGGAGAAGCTCGCTGCTGCCAGGCAGGAACTGGGCGACGTGCGCACCATCCACGCCGATGCCGGGGACGTCGCCGGCCAGGCGGCGATCGCCGACATGATCCGCCAGGCATGGGGGCGCCTCGACACGCTGTTCGTCAACGCCGGCGTCGCCGATTTCCGCCCGCTCGAGGCGTGGGACGAAGCAGGGTTCGACCGCACCTTCGCGGTCAATGTGAAGGGGCCGCTGTTCCTCGTGCAGGCGCTGCTGCCGCTGTTCGCCAACCCTGCCTCGATCGTGCTCAACGGCTCGATCAACGCCCGGCTCGGCAAGCCGAACTCGATCGTCTACGCCGCGAGCAAGGCCGCGCTGATCTCGCTGGCGCGCACGCTGTCGGGCGAACTGATCGGCCGCGGCGTACGGGTGAACGTTGTCAGCCCCGGCCCGGTCTCCACGCCGATCTACGGCAAGCTCGGACTTTCCGAGAGCGATCTCGCGGGCATGAAGGACTATCTGATCGGCGCGATCCCGGCAGGCCGCTTCGGCGAGTCCGCGGAAATCGCCGATGCCGTCGTGCATCTCGCGTCGGACGAGAGCCGTTATACCGTCGGCAGCGAACTGATCATCGACGGCGGCATGAGCAATCTCTGATTCACGACCGCGGCGGGCATCCGATGGTGGACGCCCGCCGCTCCCGCAACTGGAAGGACCCCGACATGGCACTGGATACCATCCTGAAAGGCAAGCTCGGCTTCGGCACCGCGCCGCTGGGCAACATGTTCCGCGCAATTCCGGAGGCCGAGGCGCTGGAAACCGTCGCTGCCGCCTGGGACGCGGGCATCCGCTACTTCGACAACGCCCCCTTCTACGGCGCCGGCCTTGCCGAACTGCGCATGGGCGAGGCCCTCAAGGGCAAGCCGCGCGACGACTATGTGCTCAGCACCAAGGTCGGCCGCGTCGTGCTCGACGAGGTCGAGGATATCAGCCTGCGCGACCATGGCGAGAAGGGCGATGTTTTCGCGCACGGTCGCCCGAACAAGATGATCAACGACTATGGCTATGATGCCACACTGAAGTCGATCGAGGACAGCCTCACCCGGTTGCAGACCAGCCATGTCGAGATCGTCTTCGTGCACGACCTGGCGCAGGATTTCTGGGGTGACCAGTGGATCGCCCGCTTCGAGGAAGCCCGTACCGGCGCCTTCCGCGCGCTGGACCGCCTCCGCAGCGAGGGCGTGATCAAGGCCTGGGGACTGGGGGTCAACAAGGTCGAGCCGATCGAGATCCTGCTGGACCTTGATGAGCCGCAGCCCAACGCCTTCCTGCTTGCCGGCCGCTATACGCTGCTCGACCATAGCCGTGCATTGCAGCGGCTGATGCCGAAGGTACAGGAGCGCGGGCTCGGCGTGATTGTCGGCGGCCCATATAGTTCGGGCGCCCTCGTTGGCGGACCAAACTTCGAATATGCGCCTGCCTCTCCCGAAATCCTGGCAAGAATCGCGGCGATCAAGGCGATCGCCGATCGGCACGGCGTCTCGATGAAGGCGGCGGGTCTGCAATTCTCGCTCGCCAATCCTGCCGTCGCTGCGATCATCCCGGGCGCGAGCAGACCGGATCGCATCGCCGAAGATCGCACCGCTTTCGAGGCGGTGATTCCGGCGGCGTTCTGGAGCGAGATGCGCGCGGAAGGTCTGGTCGACCCGGCAGCCCCGCTGCCGGGTTGATCCCGTCAGCGCACGCTCTGCCGATGCCAATGACTTCACCGTCGAGTTCATGGGCCATGATGCAGCAACGCAGATGCTGGTCGGGCTTTTCCCAATGCCGCAGATCGGTGTCGCAGATGCCTGCCATGCGCACGAGCGCCTTCGCCTAGTTTGCGGCGGGCAGCGCGGGTTCTTCCACGTCCTGGTCGGTGAAGCGTCCGTCGACGGTCTTCAGCGCGGCTTTCATGGAGCATTCTCCGAATGGCCGGGAACGATGTGCAGACCGGGTCTGCCGATCGGCAGCGAACCGCCGACAAGACGGCGGAGGAGCTCCATGCCGTCGCGAAGGCCATGTTCCCAGCGCTGGCGCACCGAGGCGGGCGAGAAATCCATCGCCTTGCCCGCCACTTCCACTTGCTGGTCGGCATAGAGCAGCTGCGCCAGCGTGACCGAACAGTCGTCAAAAGCGGGATCGGTCGCATATTGCGCCTGCCAGCGCGCGATCGTACGCCGCGTCTGGCTGGCGAAGGTCAGGTCTTGCGCGCGTGCTGCCATGGCGCCCAGCGTAGCGGGCCGGCCGCTGCGCACCGGCAGCAGGTCTACCGCGATGCACAGCGTCGGGCGTGCGCAGGGTGTCGCCAGTACCGGATCCAGCGGCAGGTTGATTGCAAGGCCGCCATCCACGTACAGCCGGCCATCTACCGCAACCGACGGGAAGGCCGGCGGCAGCGCCGCGCTGGCGCGGATATGTTCAGTGCCGATGGAGCGATCCTGGGTGTCGAATGCGACTTCCGCGCCGCTCTCCAGATCGACGGCGACCGCCGTGTAGCGCGGAGCACCGGCGTTCAGCCGAGCGAAGTCGACGAGAGACTCCAGCGTCGCCGCGAGCGAGCCGGTATCGTACAGCGCAGGGGTGGGCGCGGCGAGCAGCGCAGTACCTAGCGGCCCGAACAGGCCGGGCCTGCCCCCCAGCAGCGTAGCACTTGTCTCCATCGTCCTGCGCCAGGTCTCGGGCCAAGCCTGCCACCAGTCGAAACCGTCCGATCGCCAGAAAGCGGCCAGTTTCTCCAGCGCGACGTCCCGTGCGTTGCCGACGAAGATCGCGCCGTTGATCGCCCCGACGGACGTGCCGATGATCCACTCCGGCGCGATGCCGCCCTCGTGCAAGGCCTGGAAGACGCCGGCCTGATAGGCACCCAGCGCATTTCCGCCGGCCAGCACCAGCACGACCCGGGCGTCGCGAAGGTCGATCAAAGCGGCCGCCCCGCCTGGCAGCGCTCCAGCTCGACCGCATCATGCGCGCAGGCGATCGAGACCTCCTCGCGACGCTCGATCGACAGCCGCCGCAGCCGCGCCTGGTTGTCCATGCGGCTCTCGGCATCGACCTCCATCAGCCGCTGATAGGCGCGTAAGCCAGGCGTGCAGCGCCGCCGCGCCTGGCGCATCTCGCCGCGGTAGAAGTAGGCGTCGCCCGCGTGGAGCAGCCAGCGCCTGTCGTCGCGCCGGACAGCCACGCCGGCATGGCCCCAGGTATGTCCGGGCAGCGGGACAAGCAGGATCTCGGGCGGCAGCCCCTCCAGGTCGCGTACCGCCTCGAAGCCGAACCAGCGCTCGCCTTGCGCACCATAGCCGCGCCACTGCTGGACGCCGTCCAGTTGCGGCAGGCGCCAGCGGTTGCGCGCGACCAGCCCGGCATGTGGGCCAGTAGCGTCGTCATACTCCCGTTGCATCACATGCACGACGGCATTGGGGAAATCCTCCAGTCCGCCGGCATGGTCGAAGTCGAGATGGGTAACGACGATGTGACGCACGTCGTCCGCGCGAAAGCCCAGCGCCTCGATCTGGCGGATGGCGGTTTCCGCTTCGTGGAGCCGGATGTTGAGCATCGTCCGCCAGGCGCGCGTGATGCGCGGCGCGCCGGGCCCATGCGGATGAGCGATGTCGCGCAGCCCATAGCCGGTATCGACCAGCACCAGACCATGCGCATTGGTCTCGATCAGCAGGCAGTGGCAGACCAGCCGCCCGAGCGGCGCGATCGAGCGCCCGTCGAACAACGCGCCGCCCAGCGGACAATCGGTGCCGCAATTAAGATGGTGGATGCGCATCCTTGCTCCTTGAGACTTGGCTGCAAAGCCTGATCCATCAACCTCCGAACCAGGAACATCGCCCCTCGCTCGGTTCGGAATTCGCCGAACTTTCTCGGTAACTTATGTTGCCCGTCGGGCCTCGCCGAGGCACCTCGCCATGCGCCGCACGTTGCCGCGTGATGGTCAGCCTGCAGCCGCAACGCGAAGTGTCGTCCGAGGAACGCGAGCGCGGGCTTCGCCTGCTCGTCACCGAGGCGATCTTCTCCGGCGGTACCGCGGCGCTGACCACCGGCGTGATCCTGACCGCCTTCGCGCTGCACCTGGGCGCGTCGAACGCGATGGTCGGTATCCTAGCGAGCGCGCCCTTTCTCGCGCAGTTGCTCCAGCTGCCGGCGATCGGACTCGTCGAGCGGCTGCGAGCGCGCAAGCGGATCGCGGTGTTCACCAGCCTGATTGGGCGGCTGATGCTGGCAATCATGGCGGTGCTTGCCTTTTTCAGCGGCACGCTGCCGCTGCTCGCCTTTCTCGCTGCGCAGCTGGTGTTGTGCGGGCTGGGGGCGATCGGATCCTGCGCCTGGAACGCCTGGATGCGCGACCTCGCCCCCGAGGAGCGGCTGGGCACCGTCTTCGCCAAGCGGACGGTGTGGCTGACCGCAATCAGTCTGCTGCTCGGGCTTGCCGCCGCGCTCGCGCTGGACTGGACGCGACCGGGGTCCTTCAACCGCAATCTGGTTTTCGCCGGCATGTTTGCGGCGGGCTGCATCACTGGCCTGATCAGCGCCCGCGTGGTCGCGAGCATGCCGGAGCCGCTGATGCCGCCAGCGCCGGGGCCGGTCGACCTCGGCGCCCTGCTGCGCCGCCCCTTGCGCGACGGCAATTTCCGGCGGCTACTGGTGTTCGTCGCCAGCTGGCAGTTCGCGGTCAACTTCGCGACGCCCTTCTTCACCGTCTTCATCGTCCGCCAGCTGCACTTCAACATCAGCTTCGTGATGGTGCTGAGCGTGGCAAGCCAGGTCGCCAACATCCTCGCGCTGCGCCTGTGGGGTACGCTGAGCGACCGCTTCGCCAACAAGTCGGTGCTGGCGGTGTGCGCGCCCGCCTATATCCTCGCGATCATGGCGATGGCGGGTGCCTCGCAATTCGCCGATCGCGGTGTGGTGAAGCTGTGGCTGGTCGGCCTACATCTGCTGATGGGCGCGACGATCGCCGGGGTGACGCTGGCCAATACCAACATCGCGCTCAAGCTCTCGCCGAAGGGCGCCGCGACCGCCTATGTCGCGACCAACGCGATGGTGACCGCCGCTGCCGCTGGCCTCGCGCCGATCCTAGGCGGCCTCCTCGCCGACTTCTTCGCGGCGCGCCAATTCGACTTGCTGGTGCGCTGGAGCAGCCCGAACGGCGTCGTCGCCCTGCCCTTCGCGCTGACGCGATGGGACTTCTACTTCCTGATCGCAGGGCTGATCGGGATCTATGCGATTCACCGCCTGTCGCTGGTGCAGGAGCATGGCGAGATCGAGCGGCGCGAAATGGTGGGGCAGTTGCTCAACGAGACGCGGCGCACCATCCGCAATATCTCCAGCGTGGCCGGGCTCCGTACCGCCACCGACATCCCCGCCTCGCTACTGCGCGACGCCCGGGCGCGAAGGCGGCAGCGGCGGGCGCAGCGGCCCTAACCCTCAGCTGGTCTTCTGGACCAGCGGCTCGATGCGCAGATTGACCACATCGCTTGCCGTCCCACGGGTGAGCACGAAGCGGATCGCCTCGGCGATTTCCTCCGCGTGCAGCATCTCGGCCCGCGCGACCGCCTCCGCCTTCTCTTCGTCACTACATTCCTGCATGTCGGTGTCGACCGATCCCGGCTGGATCACGCTGACCTTGATGTTCTTCTCCGCCACCTCCTTGCGCAGCGTCTCGGCAAAGGCCTGGATGCCGGCCTTGGTCGCGGCATAGACACTCTCGCCCTCGGCCTTGATCTCGGTGCTGATCGAGCCGACGAACAACAGATGGCCGCCGCCCTGCTTCTCCATGCGCCGGATGGCTGCCCGGGCGCAGGCCAGCGTGCCGGTTAGGTTGGTGTCGATGACGTAGCGCCAATCGGCATCGTCCATCTCGTGGATTGGCTGCGCGCCCAGTGCCGCGCAGGTGACCAGTATGTCTACACCGCCCAGTTCCGCATCGGCGGCTGCGAAGACGCTGTCGACGCCCTCCTTCGTCGCGGCGTCGGCGACGATCCCGATGGCCTTTTCGTGCGTCGCGGTCAGCGCGAGCGCCTCGTCGAGCGCTCCCTGGTACCGCCCGAAGGTGAGAACGCGCGCGCCCTCCTCCGCCAGCAGCGCGAGCGTCGCCCGGCCGATCCCGGTGGTCCCGCCGGTCAGGACGATGCGTTTGCCGGTCAAGGCGGTGGTTTCCAGCGTCATGGTCATTCCCAGGTGAGGATCAGCCGGCCGTTCGCCGGCACGACATAGTCAATGCGATCGTCGGAGATGCCGCTCGGGCGAATCGCGTCGCCACCGGCGGTGGTAAGGTTGCTCTTGGGCAACTTGCGCCGCTTCAGCCGCACCAGACGGACATTGGCGGTGGCCGTTTCACCGGCGTCGAGCTGGAGGGTCAGCGCCTGGTCGCCGGTGCGCTCCACCGACCGGACCAGCGAATCGCAGAACAACAGGAACGGCGCCCCATCGATGCGGTGGAACGCGCGCGAGGCGAAGATGAAGGCTGCACCCGTACCATACACCTCCTGTCCCACCTGCCCGGCCTGCTGCCCGTCCGGATAGAGATCCTCGAGCGGGAAGGAGAGGTTGCGATCGACATGCCCGTTCGCCTCACGCTGCTTCTCGGCGATGGCCTCCTTCGGCAAGGCGTCGGGATAGTAATACCAGGCGCGCGAGAGCACATATTTGCAATATTCGCCGATCAGCATCCGAGCTTCCGGATCGAGCTCCGGCCCGCCGTCATCGAGATAATGGCCGAATGCCACATAGCTGTCGAAGCATTCGTACATCGCCATGTACGGCGCATCCTGCAGGCAGGTGACCGCAAGGAAGGTCTCGTACGCAGCCGCATGGCCGATCTGGCTGTCCCAGATCACCGCATTGTGCAGGAAGCTGGCAAGATAGACGTAGCTCTGCTCCAGATATACGTCGCGATTGGTGATCCGCCACAGCCGCATGCAGGCGGCCGCGCCCCAGGCGGTGAGGTTCGCCTGATAGTTGATATCGAACCGCAGCCCCATCGCCGCATCGATCGCTGCCCGCGCTTCGTCGAGATAGCGTTTGTCGTCGGTGAGCTCGAAGGCCCGCAGCATCACCCAGGCATAGACGCCGCCGACATCGGTCTGGCCGCGGCCGTCGGCGGGCGCCTCGGCGGTGATCACGCTGAAGTCCGTGACATTATACTGGATGGGCCAGCGATAGTCGAAATGCCGGGCGGCGCGGATGCCATAGTCGAGCGAGCCAAGGAACAGCTCGCGCGCCGCGGCATCGCCGTCGAGCGCGAGGTGGCCGAGGTTCACCAGCGGATGATAGAGATACCAGCTGTCGACCGCATCGGCATCCTTGTCCTTGCCGACATTGGGCAGATAGCGCCGCAAGGTCTGGAGATCGGGATCGTAGAATTTTCGCAAGCCGCCCTTGAACTCCGCTTCCAGCGGATGCGGCTCGCCGCACCAGGTGCCCCAGTCGTGCAGCGCCGATATCACCGACATCTGCACCATGATGTCCGGATATTCGGCCGCCGTGTACGGATGGACGTAGCGGTGGCCATAGTGGCGGACGGTGGCTTCCGGCGCCTCCGCCAGGTCGCGCAGCGACCGTTCGGCCCGCTCGACCCAGTCGCGATAGGCCACCGGCGGCAGCTCGAGCATGCGATAGGCGGTGCCCAGCATCTGGAGGAACTGCCGCGCGGATTCGCGCTCGTGCGGCGGCGCTTCGTGGCGGAAGACGAGAATCGCATCCGACAGCGTGACCGTCTCGCCCGCCGCGAGTGCCACCTCGATAGGGTCCGCGTTCTCCGTCGGCACCGGCAGCTTGTAGCCGAGTTCGGGCCAGGCACCGCCGACCGCTTTGCAAGGCTTGGTGCCGGTCGCGCGGAAATAGGCGTTCGAAGCCGTCAGGTTCTGGACGTAGAGCACATTCCCGAAGGCGGGCTCGTCGATGCGGAAGTAGAGCAGTCCGGTGTTGATGCCCCGCTGCGACGCCTCGACCAAACCTTCTGCACGCAGCGGATCGTCGCCCCGGCCCAGCGGATAGAGATCGCGCGGGACGAACGGCAGCACCGTCAGCCCGGCGGGCGTGAACCGGGTGACGATCCGGATCTGCTCCAGCGCGTCCTGCGCAGCGACAAACGACAGGACATGTTCGCCCATCCGGCTCGTCACGCGCAGCCGCGCCGCCTCGTCGGGCGCCTTGCGCGCGACTGCGATATCGAAGGGTGCCGGGACGAACGCCGCCCGAACTGCCAGCCCGCCACTGCCGTCCCGGCGGATCACCGCGAAGACGGAGTCGCCGGTTGCCAGGATCTCCACATCGAGATCCCCGATCTCGAAGCTTGCGACGGGCGCTTCGGCCTCGCGCAGTGCATCGCGCAAGGTGAGAAGGTACGGGCTGGCCGGTTTTGCCTCGAGGATTGCCGTGTTCGGCATGCGCCTCTCCGATGAATGACAGGATCATGGGCAAAGATCGAAGGCGGCGCTGGTTCCGGCGATCGGCCGAGCTTCTAATCCAAGCTAGGATGTTTTTCGCAGGCAGGCGCAAGCAGCCTCCTCCCCTCGGTTCAGGAGCCAGTCCCCACCGAAACCGATCAGACAGCGCGATTTGGCTACTGTGCAGAAGGACGATGCGACCGGTGATCGGAACCGCCGGCTGGGCCCCGCTCGTCGAAGCGCCACGGAACAAGCGACGCGCTACGCTGCAAGCCGGTCACCGCGCGCATGCGGATCGTCCCTGCCGCTGTCGCACCGGACGCAAGATCTGGACGCCGCCCGGGCTTGCTCACCCAAGGTGGAGGTGCGCTGCACAATGTCATCGCTAAGCAGCTGAACGAATCCTATCGGACCCGGTGAGCGGGCAATGCTCAAGATATAGCAGCATCGCACCGCCAACTACCTCGTCGGCGGCTTCCGTCGTACCAAGGGGCGCGACCAAGCTGCTGCGCTGGCGACCAGACAAGGCGCCGGCACCATGCCGGATGGAGCAACTGGTCCATGAGGTTCGCCCAGCCGAGCTGTCGACGATCTCGCGCGCCCGCGCCTGACGCCCGACAAAACTAATATGTGTAATTGAAGGCGCTTGTCGGGCGCGCAACAAAACCGCGTGAACTCTCTCCGTCGCGCATTCCTTGCCGGTATGATCGCCTTGCCCGTTGCGAGTTGCAGCGCGGAGAGCC
Organism: Sphingomonas trueperi; assembly: GCF_040545965.1. Classification (GTDB taxonomy): domain Bacteria; phylum Pseudomonadota; class Alphaproteobacteria; order Sphingomonadales; family Sphingomonadaceae; genus Sphingomonas; species Sphingomonas trueperi_C. Next base: position 526,654 of record NZ_JBEPMV010000001.1, read on the forward strand.
GTACCGCAGGCCCGGACCTGCCCCAGACCGCGCCCAACGGTGCGCAGGATCCGCGCGCGGCAGCCTATGAGCGCAACCTCTATCAGGTCGCGCAGGGTGGGCGCTATTTCACCTGGTATGGCTGCGGGAGCTGCCATGGGGGCAACGCGCGCGGCGCGCTGAACCTTAGCGACCGCCCATGGTTGCACGGCGGCGATCTCGATCAGGTCTATGGCTTCATCGCCGATCGGCACCCGGGCGCGCAGCCCGGCTATGCCGCCCGCATCCCGACCGAGCAGCTCTGGCAGATTACCGCCTATGTGCGGAACCTGCCGCGACTGACACCGGAGAGGCGGCGTCGCCAGGATCTCGACCAGGTCGGCGAGCCGCAGGGAAGCAACTGGTCGGGTCCGGTGCGTTGAACGGGCTGCAATCGGCACTGGCACCGGCGGGCGAACAGGCGGCAGGCATCCATGGCCTGTTCTGGTTGATGATGCTCGTCTGCGGCGCGATGTACCTGCTGGTGCTTGGTGGCGTCGCCTGGGCGCTGTGGCGTGCGGTGCGCCGGCGCCGCACGGCGGGCGAGCCGGCGATAAACCCGCCCGATGTGGGGCTCAATCGCGGCCTGCTCGGCTGGGCGGGGCTGATCGTGGTCGGGCTCACCGTGGTGATCACCGCGAGCTTCCTCGTCGAGCGCAACATCGCCGCGGCGCGTGCCCGCGATGCGCTGGAAGTGCGGGTGACCGGCCATCAATGGTGGTGGCGCATCCAGTATCGCGATCCGCGCACCGGCGGCTGGATCGAGACCGCGAACGAGCTCCATTTGCCGCTCGGCCGCACGACGCGCGTTGCGCTGGGATCGGCGGACGTGATCCACAGCTTCTGGGTGCCGAACATCGCGCAGAAGCTCGACGTGATCCCTGGCCGCATCAACCTGCTCGACCTCACCCCCACCCGCCCCGGCTGGTTCCGCGGCCAATGCGCCGAGTTCTGCGGCATCCAGCACGCGCACATGGCGTTCGACGTGAAGGTCGACCCGCCCGAGTCTTTCGATCGCTGGCTGGCAGGTCAGGCAAACGCGGCTGCCAAACCCGCCGATCCTGTCGCTGCGCACGGGCAGCGGGTGGTGACCGGCGGCCAGTGCGCGATGTGCCATGCCATCCGCGGCACCCCCGCCACGGGACGCGCCGGGCCGGACCTCACCCATTTCGGCAGCCGGCGCTCGGTGGCCGCGGGCACGCTGACGATGAGCCGCGGCGCAATCCAGGGCTGGATCGCCCAGCCCCAAGCGCTGAAGCCCGGCACGATGATGCCGCCGGTCGCACTTTCCGGCGCCGATGCCGATGCCGCGTCACGGTACCTGATGGGATTGCAATGACCGAGCCGCTCACCCCCGAACAGGCCGATCGGCTCGCCGTCTCCTGGCGGGACGCACCCGGGCTGTGGGGTTTCCTCACCACCGTCGATCACAAGCGGATCGCGGCGCGCTACATCCTCACCGTCGTGCTGCTGATGTTCCTCGCGGGCATGCTCGCGCTCGACATGCGGCTGCAGCTCGCCTGGCCGGACATGGGCCGAATGACGCCGCAGCTCTATAACGAGAGCTTCTCGCTGCACGGCTCGACGATGCTGTTCCTCGTCTCGGTTCCGGTGATGGAGGCGATGGCGATCTGGCTGGTGCCGCTGATGCTGGGCCAGCGCGCGCTTGCCTTCCCGCGGCTCGCCGCGTTCAGCTATTGGCTCTACCTCGGCGGTGTACTCATGCTGTGGGTGCCGCACGCCTTCGGCATCACGCCGGATCTTGGCTGGTTTGAATATCCGCCCCTCTCCGGCCCCGGCTATGGCCCCGGCCACCGCGTCGACATCTGGGCGCAGATGATCACCTTCACCGAGGTTGCGGCGCTCGCCGCCTCGGTGAACGTCGTCGCCACCGTCCTCAAGATGCGGCCGCCGGGCATGACACTGGCGCGCATCCCGGTGTTCGTCTGGTCGCAGGCGATCGCCGGGCTGATGACGATCTTTTCGCTGCCGGCGGTGATGCTCGTCACCAGCATGCTGATTGCGGATCGGCTCGTCTCGACGCAATTCTTCGCGCCCTCCGCGGGTGGCGACGTGATCCTTTTCCAGCACCTGTTCTGGTGGTTCGGGCACCCGGAGGTCTACATCATCTTCCTTCCCGCAGCGGGCTTCGTCTCGATGATCGTCGAGACCTTCTCGCGGCGCACACTGTTCGGCCATGTCGCGGTGGTGCTGTCGATGCTCGGTATCGCCGCGCTCGCCTTCGGGCTGTGGGTCCACCACATGTTCGCGGTCGGCCTGCCGCGGCTGGGCAACGACTTCTACACCGCCGCGAGCATGGCCGTGGCACTGCCCGCCGGCCTCCAGATCTTCTGCTGGATCGCGACCTTGTGGAGCGGCCGCCCGCGCTTCGACACGCCGCTGCTCTGGGTGCTGGGCTTCATCGCCACCTTCGTGATCGGCGGACTTTCGGGCGTGATGGCCGCCTCGGCCCCGCTCGACCAGCAGATCACCGACACCTATTTCATCGTCGCCCACTTCCATTACGTGCTGATCGGCGGCGCGATCTTCCCGCTGCTCGGCGCCTTCTGCTACTGGTATCCCAAGGCGACCGGGCGGCTGATGTCCGAGCGGCTGGGCAAGCTTGCCTTCTGGCTGATCGTCGGCGGGTTCAACCTCGGCTTCTTCCCGATGCACCTGCTCGGGCTCATGGGCATGCCGCGTCGGGTCTACACCTATAGCGAGGGCATGGGCTGGGGGCCGCTCAACCTCGTCGCGACGCTGGGCTCGGCGATCGCGGTGGCGGGCGGGCTGGTGTTCGTCGCCAATGCCTGGTGGAGCCGGCGGCATGGCGCCCCCGCCGGGCCGGATCCTTGGGGTGGGTCGACGCTCGAATGGGCGGTCCCCTCCCCGCCCCCGCAGCACAATTTCGATCATCTCCCCGTGGTCGACAGCCTCACCCCGCTCTGGACGCAGAAGGACGCGTTGCAGGTGATGACCGGCCTCGCCATCGAACGCCGCGAAGTGCTGGTCACCTCGGTGATCGAGGCGACGCCCGAATATCGGCAGAAGAGCCCCAAGCCGTCGATCGCGCCGTTGCTGTCGGCGCTGGCGGTGACGATCCTGTTCATCGGCAGCATCTTCACGCCCTGGGCGCTGGTGTGGGGGGCAGTGCCCGTCGCGGTCGCGCTGGTCGTATGGTTCTGGCCACAGCGCGAACGGGCGCGCACCGGGCCGCTGCGGGTGCGCCGATGAGCGACGCCCGCCCCTGCAAGGTCGTCGGCGACGTCTCCGACCTGCCCGAGAGCGCCAGCGGGGCCAAGCACCTCGTCTGGTGGGGCAATATCGGCTTCATGGCGATCGAAGGCACCGCCTTCGCGCTGGCGGCCGGCACGTACCTGTACCTGATGAGCCAGACGCAGGGCTGGCCGCCAGCCGGCACCCGCCCGCCCGATCTGTTCTGGCCGGCGGTGCTCACACTTGGCCTGTTCCTCAGCGAGATTCCCAATCTTTGGGTGCGCCGCCGGGCGATCGCCAAGGACGAACGGGGCGTTCGGTTCGGCACCCTGGGCATGACGATCCTCGGTCTGCTCCTGCTGATCCCGCGCGGCATCGAGTTCGCGCATCTCAACGTCCACTGGAGCGACAATGCCTATGGATCGCTGACATGGATGCTGATCATCCTCCACACCAGCCACCTGATCACCGACATCGGCGACACGGCGGTGCAGGCAGTGTGGCTGTTCACCCATGAGGTGGGCGACGACCAGTTCGCCGATGTGGAGGACAACGCCAATTACTGGACCTTCGTGGTGCTCAGCTGGCTGCCCGTCGGCGCGCTGATCTACCTCGCGCCGAGGTTGGGATGAGCCGCTGGGATCGCATCCGACCCTGGGCGGCGCTGCTCCTGCCGCCGCTGGCCTGGTATGTCTTCCAGCTTGGCCTGGGCAGCGTGCTGAAGGTCCGGTGTGCGCCCGTCGGCAACGGGCTCGGACTGGGGTGGGGCCTGGGCAGCCTGGCCATCTGCGCCGCGGCGATGGCGATCGCCTGGCCCTGCGCCAAGCCCGCCGGCGACCAGACGCCGCCGCGCGCCTGGCTTTCGCGCGTTGCGCTGCTGCTGGCCGCGATTTTCGCGCTGGCGATCGCCTTCCAGACGCTTGCCGTGCTGATCGTGCCGCCATGCGTCGGCTGAGCCTCGCCGCCCTCTTGCTCCTGCTCCCGGGCGTGGCGCTCGCCCATGCTGGACACGATCACGCCGCACCGACGGGCTGGACCTGGGATCCGGCGATTACCTTGCCGCTCTTGATCGCAGCAGTCGCATTCGGTCGCGGATGGCGCCGCCTCCACGCCCGCTCGACCGGCGGACGCGCGCGCCTGGAGCGGCGCGGCACCTGGTTCACGATCGGCTGGCTGGTGCTCGCGGGCGCGCTCGTCTCGCCCTTGCACGAAGCGGGCGAGCGGAGCTTCACCGCGCACATGATCGAACATGAGCTGATCATGCTGATGGCCGCCCCGCTACTGGTGCTGGCCGAGCCGCTCGCGACGATGCTCTGGGCCTTCCCTTCCGCCGCCCGACGCGCGCTCGGCGCACCGGGCACGGCGATTGCGCCCGCCTATCGCTGGGCAAGCGGCGCCGTAGTCGCGACGCTGCTGCAGGCGGCGGTGCTGTGGATCTGGCACATGCCGAGCCTGTTTGATCTCGCGCTCGCCAACGAAGCGTGGCACGCCGTCCAGCACCTCTGCTTCCTGGTGAGCGCTCTCCTCTTCTGGACCGCCATGCTCGGGCGACGGGGCGCAGGAGCCGGTGCTGCTGCCGATCGCGCGCTTGCCGGGCTGTGCCTGCTCGCCACCTCGATCGTCACCGGGGCGCTCGGCGCGCTGATGGCCTTCGCCACCTCGCCCTGGTACGCCGGCTATGCCCGACTGGCGCTTGCCCCTTTCGGCCTCAGCCCGGCCGAGGACCAGCAGGTCGCGGGGCTGATCATGTGGGTGCCGGGCGGACTCGTCCATCTCGGCGCGGCGCTGCTCCTCTTCCGCACCCTTATCGCCCCATCGAGGACCACCGATGCCCGCTGAGCTGCGCTTCGTCTATGGGATGACGGCACTCGCCACGCTGGCCGGCGTGTTGTCGGTCGCGGGAATCTATTACCAGGACAGCGCCCAGGCGCGCACCCATGCCGAGGCGATGACCGGCGGCAGCGTGCCAGCAGGCAAGGCCGCGATCGGACGCTACAACTGCGGCGCCTGCCACCGCATTCCCGGCATCGGCGCCGCGACCGGTGTAGCCGGTCCAGCGTTGAACGGTGTTGCGACCCGCAGCTTCATCGCTGGCATGTTGCCGAACAACCCCGCCAATCTCCAACAATGGATCCAGCAGCCCCAGCACGTAATGCCAGGCAACGCCATGCCCGACCAGGGCGTTCAGCCGCGCGACGCCCGCGACATCGCCGCCTATCTGTACACGCTGCGGCGCTAGGGTCGAGCGCTTGTAGACAGGCCTCACTCCCACTCTAACGTCAATGACCAACAAATCCGGCTATGTTTGAGTGCATTAATCTCTCGACCGGTAAACGGTGCCATGAAAAGTACCATGCCGAGAGTTTTCAGCAATTCGGCACCGTCTGCGCCGACGGATCACGGCATAGTGGCCATGCGCCCCGGTGCCCGGCAAGGCGCTAGACGAACGCCGGGCGGGCGACGTCGGGCATGTCGTCATAGGCGCGCAGGATGCACTGGCGCGGATCGGCTTCACGCCCAAGCTGATGATGGACGATCTTGAGCCAGGTGGCCGCACGAATGTACTGCCCGCTGCCGAGCCACCGCGCCTGGAGATGGGCGCGCAGCATCTTGCGCCCCGCCGCGACCAGCGCGTCCTCGTCGAAGGACTGGATGGCGGTATAGTGCCGGCACAGCGCATAGCCGAAGTCGCGCGGCTTGCGCGTGCCGCCAAGCTTCACCGGCCCGGACGTGCCGGTCCATCGCTCGTACATCTCGATGCCGGCCATGTAGATGTCGTTCTCGGGCCCGAACTCGACCTTGGCATGCGGCCCCGCCCCGAGCGCGAACGCGAGATCGTCGTCCAGCCCTTCGCGGACGATCTCGTTGGTCGGCCAGGGGCGCTCGGGGAAGCGCCACCGCGCTTCTTCGAAGCAGCGGGCCAGATCCCATTCGTAGCTGCTGTCGTTCCCGGAGAGCATCCAGCTGCCGATGGCCTTCGCCCAATGCAGCGTCGTGCTGGGCGTATTGGGGTCGGGAGCGGAGCGATGTTCATGAGAGCACCTGGCAGGAAACTCGCCACCATTGAGGTTACATGCTAGATGAACAATAGGTACTTTCAACTTTCACCGGTGCCAGCCATACTTAAATGCCGCCCGTCACGCGCTCATTGGAGAAAAGTGAGAGATCAAGCTACCATTCCATTTGCGAGATTGCATTCTCGTACTGGATTTGCGCATTGTACCTTTCATTCAAATTAAAATTTTCTAAAGCTTTTATAAATTCATCAGGAGGCAAATAACTGTGATCAGATATGTAGTGAAATATCATTGACGGAGAAGCATAAAATCCACCATCTCCATCTGGAATCCACAACTCTGTTGAGCCTATTTTTAATTTTGACCTTGCAAAATCGTCATCGCCACAAATATTACAAGGATGCACGCTTCTTATTTTATTGACATGAATATCAACTTCATTGGAGCCAATCATCATTTTTTCTAACTTTGACAACAAAGAGCGATCAACTTCTCCGACTCTGAATGGATGCTCCTCATCCAACCACCCGACAGTTCGCACTCCAGGAACAGCTATCTTAGTATAGTATTTGTATCCAGAAAGATCCTCAAAAAACATTTGTCACTTCCTTAGTTCTGTACATGCAGCCCATATCATACAACTCATTCCCGGCCGAAGTAGAGATTGAAGAGGAGTACTCTCTCCCACAGTCGTAGAATTCTTATATATCTTCAAACCATCAGGGGTCTTAAGGGTGTAATTTGGAATAGTGCTCCCCGGAAGATACGTCGTCATACCACTGATATCATCGGCAATTCGTCCATTATGTGCTGCCGCATTGGCAAGCCCCTCCCAATCCCCCAGTTCCATCAGCTGACCGGTTGTTTCTGCAATTCTGATCCCGTCCCGCGGCAGGGTAATAGCGGTACCGTCTGGCACAACGAAGTCTCCGGAGCCGAGTCGATATTCTCCATGCCCCGCGAACGCACGGCCAGAGCCGCCCTCGAGTACGGCCCCCGCGTGCGACAGCCCCTCCGAGCCTCCCAACCCTCTCTCGGCATTTAGTGCTGTCGAGCCGCCTACACTCGTGCCAAAGCTCGTTCCTTGGCCAACTACCCTTATCTGCCCGGCTGCCAAGCCAAGCACAAGATTGAAGCCGCCATACGTTAGCTCCGCAGCTTGAGGCGACAAACCTCCTTTTTCAACAAGCAAGGTTACGCCGGAAAGTGACTGCGGGGTACCTGTGCTCCACTTTCTCCAGCCCATGTAAAGTTGGTCTGCGCTCGTGGCCACTGTGCCAGCCGACGCGACCGCAGCAACACAACCTGCGCCACCAGTTTCAATACATGATGCCCCGCCAACGACAGTGCCGGCGGCGCCACCCGCCGCCCCGATCGCGGCTGTGACCATGTCCATTACGCCAGCATACTTCACCCCCTCCGGCGATCGAAAGAAGGCGTTGGCTCGCTGCATTCCACAGACGATGGGCGCCAACCCGTTGCAAGCCCGGGCATCATAGTTTTCTTGCGCATCAACAAACGCCACTTGCGCACTATAGATCCGCCCCGCAAGCTCGAGAACAGGATCTGTTTTCGTCTCACATGAAGAAGACGGAACAGACTTGCAGTTGTTATATTTTATTAACTCACTAGTGAGCTTATCAACGTTTCCAGAAAATCTAGCATCGGTCAAAATTTTATCTATTATCGCCTTAAACTCTGCATCGTTTTCCGAAAGCTCTTTGATAGTTCTTTTTGACTGCAAAACAGCCACGATAACGACTTTGCCGTTTGCGAGTCTTTCGGAATTATTCTGCGTCTCGAGATGCGCCGAAGTCACGGCGCTCTGCGCGTCCAAGCCGGCACCAGAGGCGACCGCTGCGACGATCGTCGCCACCAGATTGTCGCGTGCCTGCTGCTCCGCGAGCGTCAGCGGCTTGCCGTCCTTGTCGGTTGCCGTTGTCTTCCCGGTCTCGAGAAGATCGTTCAGCACGACCGCGGCCGCAGCCCCCATCGCCCCGCTGGCACAGTCGCCCGAGCCCCCGGCGGCGCTGCCGGCACAGCCGACCAGCCCCTGCAGCGCGGCGCGGGCCTCTTCGCTCTTCAGCGCGTCGGCGATTTCCTTGGCCTTGCTCGTCGCCAAGCCCTGCAGCACGTTGACCACCGCGCCCTGGACGAGGCTGGTGAGCGAGCCTGCGACGTCCGATCCGGCAGCGCCATTGATCGCCGTGAGCACGAGCCGCCCGGCGCCACCGGCACCCCAGATCGCATAGGGGTTGGACTTCGGATCCCTGTTCGGATTCTTTTCAGCCCATTTCTCGGCTTCGGCTGCTTGATGGCTCAGGAACGCCGTGGTCTCCGCCGCCAGCGTCTGCGCGGCCTGGAAGCCCTGGGCGATTTCCTGGCGCTTGGCCTCGTCGAACTGCTTGACGATCGCCCCGGCATTGGCGCCGCTGGTGTCGCGGCTGATCGTCTGGGCGAGCGCGGTGCTGGCGGCGTCGCCCGAGGTGATCGTGATCGTGCCGTTCGCAATCGCCGACCAGGTCGTGCCGGACTGGTCGCCGCTCGCCCCCATCGCCATCGGCGGGGTCGCCGTCACCTTGCCGATGCCCTTGGTCGGCACGGCCGGAAGCGGCGTGGCACCCTGCGGCGACGTCTTGCCGTCACGCCCCGCCAGCACGCCGCCGATACCGCCGCCGATCGAGGTCTGGCTGGCGTCCCAGGTCTCGCGGTTCTCGAGGTCGCTGGCGTGGAGCGTGCCGGTGGTCAGGCTGTTCTTCGACGGGTCCGCGGTGCTGGCGATCACCGCGCCGATCAGCGACGTGTCGCCGCCGACATGAATCGCAAAGCCCTGGTCGCCGGCATAGATGCCCGCCTGCTCGACCACGCTGGCGAAGTCGCCATTCTGCTTGCCGTTCGAGAGATTGCCCGAAACCGAGACCTGCCCCGTGCCGAGCGCGAAGCTCGCCCCCGCCGAGGCACTGTGCGCGCTGGACTGGTAGGTGCTGGTATCCTGCCGGCTGGCGATCGCCAGGCTGCCGGCATCGACCACCACCTTCCCGCCCGAGACGATCGCCCCGTCCAGCCCCAGCGCGCCCGGCGTGGTCAGCGTCGCGGTGCCGCCGGCGGTCAGCACGCTTTCGATGTTGGTGACCTGGGTGCCGGTATAGTTGCTGTTCGACGAGGAGAGGCCCACCGAGATGGTCGGGCTCAGCTTGGCGAGGCCGGACACGTTGTCACCATTCTTGTTGAGCTTGAGCTCCGAGGTGACACCCAGCGTGAAACCGCTGCTCTTGGCGTTGCCGCTCTGGCGGTCTTCTTCTTCCGCCGCCGCCAGCGTGATCGCACCGTTCGCCGCGAGGGTGAGGTTGCCCTTGGCATCGACGGTGGAGCCGCGCACGTCGATCGTGCCGGTAGCACCGGTGCCATTGGCGACGATCGTCACGTCGCGCCCCTTCACCGCGCTGCCGACCACCGTCTCGTCATGCGTGGTGTTGGTCGAGCTCGACTTGGAGATGCCGAAGGTGGCACCGACCGAGATGCCGAGATCGCCCGTGCCCTTCTTGATCGTGCTCGCGAGGTCCTCGCCCGCCTGATAGGCGTTGACCGCCGCCATGCCGCCGGCGAGCCCCGCCACCGCGGCGACGCGATCGTTGCCGGTGCTGGTTGCGAGCTGCGCCATGTCGGCGAGGTTGCCGACGCTCTGCAGCAGCTGGCTCTGCACGCCGATGGTAACGCCGACGCTCGAGGTCTTGGTGGTCTGGGTGGTGTCGCGCACGTCGAGCGCGTTGGCGATGGTGACCGAGGCGCCCTTGAGCAGCACGTCGCCGCCCGCCGCCACCTTGCTGCCGGTGATACCGAGCGCCCCGCCCGAGACAATCGTAAGGTCGCCCGCCTGGGTGCCGACCACCGATCCGGCCTGGGTCACGTCGGTGGTGCTGCCGGTGGTGCTGGTCTTGGCAACGCCGAGGAACAGCCCGCCGCCGCCCAGCGAGAAGCCGCTCTTCTTGGTCGAGGAACTGCTCTGCTCGGTATCGGTGGTGGCGAGCGTGCCGATCGTCACCGGGCCGCCGGCCGAGAGCGTCAGCCCGTTGGAAGCGACGAGATTGGCGCCGGTGATCGTCACCCCGCCGCTCGCTGTCACCGTGCCGGTGTCGCCCGACAGGGTGGAGGCGACTGCGGATTCGTCGTGCGTCGTCGTGCTGGTGCGCGTGGTGGTGGAGGAGAACAGGCCCGACTTCTTCGAGCTGGTGTCGACGCGCGCGTCGACCGTGTCCACCACCCCGGACAACGTGAGGCTGCCGACATCGACACCGAGCGCGCCGCCGGCGGTTACCGTCGCGCCGGCGATGTTCACCGCGCCGGGGCTGAGGAGCGTAAGGTCGCCGGCTGCGTCGATCGCCGAGAGCTGGTTGGTGGTGCTGGTCGCGCTGGTGGTGGTGTTGCTCTTCTTGCCCGTCTGTGCGCGCTTGTCGAGCGACGCGGTTTCCTCGGCGGAGACGATCTCGATGCCCTGCCCGCCATAGAGGGTGATGTCGCCCGTGGCCTTGTCGGTGGTCTTCACCGTGCTGCCGGTGATCGTAAGGTTGGCACCGCCGGCCAGGGTCACCGGCCCCGCCGCGGTGACGCTGGTGCCGACGAACTCGGTCGAGGTCGTGGTACTGCTGGCGTTAGTATATTTGCCGGTGCGTTCGGACTGGGTGGTGGTGGTCGTCGCACCGGTGCCGCCGAGCGACAGGTTGCCCCCCGCGCCGAGCGCGGCAGCGCCGCCGGCGCTGAGCGTCGCGGCATTGAGCGTCATGTCGCCGCCCGCCTGCAATAGCAGGTTGCCCCCCGCGGCGATCGTCGCGCCGGTGATCTGCTCGGTGGTGGTGGCGCTGTTCGACCAGTGGCGGCTGTCCTGGTAGGTGGAGGTCGCACTGTGGCTGGTGCTGGAGACGGTGCTGGTGACCAGGTCGCGGCCGGCCTGGAGCGTCACGCCGTTGTCGGCGCGGATCGTGCTGCCGCCGGCGAGCAGGATGTCGCGCGCGGCATCGGCGATCACCGAACCGCCCGCGATCGTCGCGCCGCTGGCGTTGACGATGTCGCCGCCCTTGGCCGCGAGTGCTACGATGTCCTTGGCCTGGATCGTGCCACTGTTCGTGATCCCGCCGCTGGCGGTGATCGAGACGCTGCTGCCCGCGATCAGCGCGCCGCCGGCTATTGCCTTGGCGTCGTTGGCGGCGAGATAGACGACGGGGACGAGCACGTCCTGCCCCTCGACCCTGCTCTGGACGTACCAGACCATCGGCTCGGTGAGCGCGGCGACCTGCTCGGGCGTCAGCGCGACGCCGAGCTGGAGGCCGAGCCCGGCCTGCGCCTTCTCGGCATTCTTGAGCAGGCCCTGATATTGGTCGAGCGCCGAGCCGAATTGGGAGAGCTGGGCCTGGCCGCTTTGCGCCTGCACCTCGCGCGAAACGAGCAACGCCTCGAAGAACCCGTCACCGAGGCGGGTGTAGGTGGTGGCGCGATCGGGCGAGACGCGGTCGAAGAACCATTTGGAATCGTAGAGCGCCGCTTCGGACGAGAGGGCGGGGTTGCTGCTGAACAGCGGGCCGGAGGCCGGGTTGGTGTTGTAGGTGAACAGCGAGGGCGAATTGCCGGTGAGGTTAAAGCTGGCGAGGAACCCGCCGAGGAAGCTGCCGAACGCTTGATTGGCGAGCGTCGGTGCACCGCTGCCGTTGAGGCCTGCGACAAGGCCGGGGACGATCGCCGAGGCGCCAGGCCGCATCGCGCCCGCGGCCCCGCCATTGCTGAGCGCGCCGCCGCCGATCGTCTGGTTGCCGAGCCCGATCGCCGCTGCGCCGCCCGCGCCGTCGCGCACTTGGCCGACGACCTGCGCGCCCTGGATGTTGCCGGTGCCGGGGCCGGACAGGTCCCCTCCGGCACCCGCGGACGGATCTAGGCCCGGGAGGTTGCCGATCTGCATGCCGTCCTTCGTTCGGCTCGCGGCGGCGACACTGCCACCGCCCCCGAGCCCCGCTACGGACACGGCGAGACTGCCCTGTCCCTTCCCGGCAAGCCCCCCCGCGCCGCCGCGGCCCGTCGCGGACGCGCCGCCTGCCGAGACGCCGCCGCCCGAGACACCACCCGCACCGCTCGCCGAAGCCGACGCGCCATTGCCGGCGCTGCCCGTACCGGGGGCCGCGGCTCCGGGCGCTCCAGGGGCGGCATGCTCGACGAGTTGGGACTCGGTGAAGCTATCGGTGCCGATGAGATTGTTGGCGATGTTCGGGACCTTGCCCGCTCGAATCGTGACCGTGCCACCCGCCCGGATCACCGTCGGGGCACCAGGCAATATGGAGTTTTGAGCACTTCCATTTTCGGCGACCTTGATGAGAAGGTCGCTGATGTTGCTTACGGTGCCAGATGCGGAAATGCTGATATTCCCGCCTGCAAGTATGCTTGAGTTTTGGTTGATTACATCTCGACCGCCATTGATGCTGATGTTTGATGCAGCCGAAATCGAAGAAGTTCCCGTTATATAATTTAGAACACTTTCAGACGCCTTGTATTTCTTAACAAATGTATGTCCAGACGATCCACCGCCAGCATCGGGGAATGTCGTCGTTACAACAAGCGTATCCCCGCCATCCTGCACTGAACTGACATCTTCAGCTCCGACCATCTCCCTCCAGGTCGAGCTTCCGTACTTTCTGTACATGGCAGTCCAATCCGCCATGTAGATCCCGTTCTCGTAGAGCTCGACATCTCCACCTGCTCCACCGCCGGTCAAAGAGAAGTTCTTGATCACGTTGCTCAACGAACCACCGGTCAGCGCGATCTGCACCCCGCCCCCCAGCGACTGGATCGTCGCCGACAGGTTCGCCACGTCGTGCGCGGTGATCGTGATGTCGCTCTGCGCGAGGATCAGGCCATGACTGCCATTGCCCTGATTATCGCCGACATAGTCGTTGGTCAGCGCGCCGCCGGCGGTGAGCGTCAGGCTGCTGCCCGCATAGATGGTGCCGACATTGTACAGCGATCCCGCCGCCTGGAGCGTCAGGCTGCCCGAGGTCGCCAGCAGGCCCGTGTTGCGGATGTTGGCCGCGCTGATCAAGTAATTGCCCGAGGGCGCGAAGCTGCCGCTGTTGTTGAAGTCGCCGCCGAGGAACAACCCGGCATTGTTCGCCTTGAACGCGCCCGCGGCGTTGACGAAGGCCCCCGCATCAGTCTGCGTCACGATGGTCGCCGCGGTGATCCCGCCATTGGCGCCGCGCGCATCGTTGACGATGCTGCCGCCCGCCGACTTGAGGAACACCACCCCGTCGGACCACAGGCTGCCCTGGTTGGTGAAGCTGCCGCCGGTCTGGATGTCGAGGTTCGCCGAGCCGCCGATGTCGCGCCCGACGCCGGTCGTGTTGCCCGCGCCGCCGCGCACCGTGATCGAGCCGCTGCCCGTCACCGTCGCCACGCCCGCCGCGATCGTCACCCGCCCGTTGGACGCGGTCGCGCCGGACAAGGTGATGTCGCCAACCGCGCGAAGCGACACCAGGCTCTGGCCCGAATTGTACCCGGCGAGGTTCAGCGCCGAGCCCGTGAGCGACAGGCTGGTGCCCGCGACGAACTGCGCGCCACCGGTCGACCGGATCTCGCTGCCCGCGTTGACGGTGAGGCTGCGGCCCGCCTGCACCGAGCCGTCAAGCATCACCCCGCCGCCAGTGGCGGTGAGGTTCAGGTCGCCCCCGGCGATCACCCCCATCTGTACGGCATTGCCCGCGCCGTCACCTACATAGCGCGCGCCGATGAGGAAATTGCCGGCGGTCAACGACAGATTGTTGGTGGCGACGAGCTGGGCCGAACCGTCAGCGATCACCGCGCCCGGCAGCCTCATCTGGAGGTTGTTGCCCGCGCTGATCTTGCCCGCGATCCGCGCGGAGATCGGCATGCCATTCACGTCATAGCCGACGCCGTTGATGCTCGCCGTGCCGCTGCCGGTGACGGCATTATTGCTGGTGAAGGTAACGTCGTGACCAGCCTGCACCAGGCCGGCGGCGCCCACCGCCGGGGTGCCGTCGATCAGCTTCAGGTCGTTGCTCGCGAGGAGTTGCCCCTCGATCGACAGCGCGCCGCCGGCGGTAGTGATCGTGACGTCGCGCCCTGCGGCGAGCCGGCCGGCTGCGCCGATGCTGGTGTTGCCTGCGGTCAGGGAGACGCTGCCGTTGCTCGCGGTCAGCGCACCCTGCAGGTTCAGCGACGCCAGGCTGCCGAGCATCGCGTCGCCGAGATAGCTAGCGAGCGTCGCCCCAACGTTCACCGTCAGCGAGGGCGCCCCGCCGTGAAGGCTCGACAGGCGAAGGTTGCCATTGGCGACATTGGCGCCGCCCACCGTCACGCTATCTGCGGTGAGCGACAGCGCGCCGGTGGCGGAAAGGGTGCCAAGGCTCGCTACGGTCACGCCGCGCAGGCTGACATTGCCGGCGGCGATGGTGGGGGTAGCCTGTGTCCCGCCTGCCCAGGTCTGGGACCCGACGGCAAGGATGAGGTTGATGCCGCTGGCAAGATCGATCCCGCCCGCTGCGGACAGGGTGCCCGACGATGCCAAGTCGCCGCTGGTGCCGATCGTCAGCGCCCCGCCGGTCGCGACGGTGCCGGCGTTGGAAAAGCTTGCCCCGGAGAGTGTCACGTCGCCGATGCTCTTGAGGCTGCCACCGCTAGCCACGGTCAGCGTCGGAACCGCCCAGTGGATCGCAGCGCCTGCTTCGGCGGTGCCGGTGATGGTCACGTTGCTCGCCGTCACGCCGAGCGTGCGATCGGCATGAAGTAAGCCACCCGCGGCCAGCGTCGCGGCGACCAGCGTCGCGTCGCCCCCCACCCCGCCCGCCGAAGCCGTCGCGACGATCGAGCCGGCGTTGGAGATGGTGTCGGCGCTGAGCGTCAGCGAGCCGCCGCTCGCACTGGCGCCCGAACCGCCGGCGAAGATGCCGCTCCCGGCGAGCGTATCGATGCCGCCCCCGGCGACGCCGAGGGTCAGGTCGCCCAGCGCAACGAGGCTGCCGCCGGATCGATAGCCGCCCCCGGTAAGCGCGATGCCGAGGTTGCGGTTCGACTGGAGCAGGCTTTCGGCGCCCAGCGTCAGGCTGGTGCCCGTGTAGCGGAAGTCGGCGTTGGTGATGGCCTGGCCGCCATCGAGCACCGTCACCGCGGCGGTGTTCAGCGTCAGCGCACCCGCCGCATAGACGCCGCCACCCTGATCGAGTGCACCGCCGAGCGTGACGCTTGCGCCCGCCAGCGTGACCGCGCCGTTGTTGGCCACGATCGCGCCGCGGGAGGTCAGCGCACCCGCGCTGGCCAGTGCGATGTTGCCCACCTTCGCGCCGGCTGCCGTCGACCCTGCGGTGATGGCACCGTCGTTGCCGAGCGCGCCGCCCGCCGACAGGCGGAGATCGCCCAGCGTCTCAAGCCGGGCGCCGTGCAGCAGCGCCACGTCGCCGCCCGCCGTCAGGCCGAGGTCGTGCGCGCTGGTGAGGCCGGCCAGCGTCGCGGCGCCGGCGATCTCGGCGACGATCCCCTCGCCCGCCGAGAGGTTGGTGCTGGTCAGGCGTTGCGCGGTAAGCGACAGGCTGCGCCCCGCCGCGACGCTGCCGTCATTGACCAGCGCGCCGCCCGCGCGGAGCGTCACCGCGCCGAGCGTCGACAGCGTCCGCGCCGCATCGGCGCCGGTGCGGTCGGCGCCGACATGGAGGTCGCCGGCCGCCGTCACCGACACGTCGTTGTTGGCGGCAAGCACGCCCAGCGCGCCGATCGCGCCGCTGCTCGCCAGGGTCAGCAGGCCATCACTGCCCGTGCCATATGCGGTGACGCGCGACGCGCCGCCCAAGGCCAGATCGCCGCCGGTCGCCGAGAGCTCGACGTTCCGGCCGTCAATGGTGCCGGTGAGATCGAGCCCGCCCGCCGTCGAGCGTGCCGACACCGCGCCGAGACCCACCAGGCTGCCGCCGATTTTGCCGCTATCCGCGACCAGCGCCATGTTCGCGCCTGCCGACATGGCGCCGCTGCTCGACAGCTGCTGCGCGGTGAGCGACAGGCTACCAGTCGCGCCGATCGCCCCGGCATGGGTGAATGCGCCACCCGAGGTGAGCGCTATCGCGCCGACCCCGGTGACCTGCCCGTCCGCTGCGGTGGTGCCCGCCTGCAGCGCGCCCTGCGCCTGTACGGTGAAGGCGCCCACGCTTTCGGCGGTGAGCGATTGCGCGGCGGCGAGCGTTCCGGCCACCATGACCGCGTTCGCCGAGCGCAGCTCGACCCGCTGCGCCGAGGCCTGCCCGCCCTGGAGCAGCGTGATATCGCCGGCGGTGCTGGCCAGCGACACGAGACCGTTGCCGCGGATCGTGCCGCCCAGCGATAGCCCGGCGCCCTGCAGCGAAACGTCGTCCAGCGCGCTGCTGGTCCCGCCATGGCTGAGCCTGCCGCCCGCCGACAGCCGCAGCCCGGCGTTGGAAGCGAGCGTCGCATTCTGCACGAGCGTTCCGCCGCTCGTCACGTCGATGCCAACCAGCCCGGTGAGCGTGCCGCCCAGCGTCGCATCCCCGCGTGCGGCCAGCGTCACCGTGCCATTGGCCTTGGCATCGCCGGTGGTGGTGAGCGTGGCCGCGTCGACGCGCAGTGCACGCAGCGCAACCAGCGTGCCGCCCAGCGTCACGTCTTGTCCGACTAGCCCGACGGCGCCCGTGGCGGTCGATGCCGCGGCAAGCTGCAACGCTCCGCCCGCGCTGATCGACAGGTCGCCGACGCTGGTCACCTGCCCCTGCGCGTCCACCGATCCGGCGGCAATCGTGCCCGCGAGATGCAGGTCGCTGGTGCCGATAACCGCGAGAGTTCCTCCGGCCACCAGCGTGCCGTTCGCTTCCAGCGATGCCGTGGAAAGCGCGAGCGCGCCCGATGCCTGGACGGTCGAGCCCAAGCGAAGCGTGGTCGCATCGGCCACGAGGCTGAGCTTCCCGGCACTGGCGAGGCTACCGGCAATGTCGACCGACCCTGCCGAGGCGGTGAGGTCGCCCAGCGCGGTGGTCGTCCCAGACAGCGTCATTGCATCGCCAGCGGCTAGGTCGAGGGTCCCATTACCCGCGATGGTACCGCCGAGCGTCAGCGCGGTGCCGGTGAAGCGCAGTGCGCCGTTGGCGGCGATCGCGCTGCCCGCCGCGGTGACCACCGCTTCGAGCGAGCGGAAACTCGCCGTGCCGCCCGACTGGATATCGGCGGCTGCGCCGACCGAAAGCGGACCGGCCGCGTCCATCGACAAGGCACCGGTAGCGAGCAGCTTGCCGCCCAACGTGGTCGCGCCGCCGCTGGTGAGCGCAAGCGCGCCGCCGCTCTGCGTGTCGCTGCCGCTGGAGAGCGACAGCGTCCGCCCGGTGATCGCCACGCCCCCGGTGCCGACCGTTGCGCCGGTGAGCGTCACGTCGCGCGCGCCGATTTGCAGCGCCCCGCCGGAAAGGGTGCCCGAAGACAGCAGATCTCCGGCGACCTGCACCTGCAGCCCGGTCTTGGCCGAAAGCGTGCCCGCATTGCTGAAGGCGCCGCCCCCGCCCAGCGTCAGGGTGCCGCCATTCGATGCAATTGTGCCGAGATTGGCGAGATCGTCCTGCACCATGATCGCAACCGGACCCGCCGCCGCCAGGCTGGCGAGCGAACCGACCTGCAGCGACCCCGCTTGGGCGGTGAGCGCGCCGTCGCTCCAGGCGGTGCCGCGCACCGTCAGAACGTGCGCGGCAAGCGCGGTGAGGTCGCCCTTTGCTGCGACCGTACCGGCAATCTCGATCTCGTCGGCCGTCAGCGTGACGGCGCCGCTAGACGCAAGCGATCCCGCGGATGGCGCCGTGGTAGCACCGAGCGTCGGCAGATTGAGCGCAACATCGCCAGTTGGCGTGCCGGTTGCGGGCAGCGTGGTCGAGCCGGTGCCGCTACCTCCGCTGGAACCGCCGGTGCCAGAACTACCACTATCGGGATCGGACCCGCCGCTGCCGGGCAGACTGCTCGGCGGTGTGCCACCCGAACCGCCGACAACCGGCGCTTCCGCCCCGATGCGCAGCCGCATCGCCGCGGTGAGCGCCACGTCCTTCGCGGCTTGGATGGTGCCTGCCAGGCTGAGATTGTCGGTCGTCGCGGTGATCGAGACCGAGTCGTTGGCCAGGATCTGCCCGGGAATGGCGACGGAGGCGGCGTTCAGTGTCAGGGCGCCACCGCTCGCCAGGGTGCCGCTCAGCACCGCCCCGGTCGCGGCGTCGATCCTGGTCGCGCCGCTTGCGCTCACGCGCCCGCCCAGCGCCAGCGCCTGGGCCGCGTGAATGTCGAGCGTCGCGTCGCTCTGCAGCGCGCCGATCAGCGAGAAGCCCGCGCCGGACAATGCCATGCCGCCTTTGGCATAGGTCGTCGACCCGGATGCGAGCGCTACATCCTCCGATGCGGTGACGGTGAGCGCGCCCTGCACCGACAGTGCCGCCGCCGATTGCAGCGACGCCGCCGCCAGCGTGGCGCGGCCGCCTGCATAGACGGTGCCCGCTAGCGTAACCGCCCCGCCAATGTGGATGTCGAGCGCGTCGCCGCTCTGGAGAAGCCCTGTGGACGTTAGCCCCGCGCTGGTGGACAGGCGCAGCGCGCCATCGGCGGCGATCTGCCCCGGGTTGCTGACGGCGCCCGTCGCTGCGAGCGTCAGGTCCTTACCACTGGCGATCAGCCCGGCGTTGTCGAGCCGCCCCAGATCGAGCCGCGCGCCCGCGCCGCTTTGCAGCACCGCGCCGGTGGTGAGGGTCAGGGTCGTAACCTTCGCCTCGATGTCGTGGAGGCTGGTCGCCGATCCGGTAAGCGCGAGGTCGCTACCGGTGATCCGCAGCCCCGTGGCCGCGGCCGTGGTCCCCGACAGGCGGAGCGACGGCGCGGTGAGCTGGACCGCGCCTTGCGCCTGCAGCGTGCCGGTGGCGGCGATAGCGCTGGAGGCATCCAGCGTCAGGTCGGCATTGCTGCCGACGCTGCCGTCGATGCGCAGGGTATCGGCCGCCAGCGCCAGTTCCCCGTTCGTCCCGACCTGACCAGCGATCGAAAGCTCGCCCGTCGCGCCCAACCGCGCTGCGCCCCCCGTCATCAGCGACCCGGTGAGATCGATCTTGCCGCCGGTCAAAGCGGCGTCCCCTGCCGCACTAACCGCGCCCGAAAGCGCAACGTCGGTACCGGTGATCCGCAGCGACGTGCCCGCGGCCGTTGCCCCAGCCAGATGCAGCGAAGGTGCGGTGAGCTGCAGCGCGCCTTGCGCCTGCAGCGTGCCAGTCGCGACGATCGCATTGACGGCGTCAAGCGTGAGATCGGCATTGCTGCCGACGCTGCCGCCGATTCGCAGGGTGTCGGCAGTCAGCGCCAGCGCCCCGCTCGAACCAATCTTCCCGCTCGTCGAAAGGTCCCTCGCTGCCGTCAACCGCGCCGCGCCGCCCGCCATCAGCGATCCGCTGAGGTCGATGGCGCTGCCCATGAGCGCCACGTCGCCGGCTGCGCTCACCTCGCCCGCCAGCGCCTGGCTTCCCCGCGTCCGAAGGGTGACCGAGGCTCCGGCAATCCGGCCGCCCGCCACCTCCCGCACATTGGCGCTGTCGAGCCGCAACGCACCACCCGAGGCCAATGTGGCCGTGCCGAGGTCGAGTGTGCCTGCAGCGTCGATCCACAGCGCACCGGTCCCGCTAAGCGCGCCGTTGGCGTCGAGCCCCGCGTAGATGCCGGTGCCGGGATCGACCGTGACGTCGCCGCCCGCACTAAATGTCACCGCACCGAGCGCACCGGCAAAATCGCCGCGCTGCCGGATCGCCTGCCCGGTCACGCTGAGCGCGCCGCCCGCATAGGTCTGCCCGGACAGCGTCACGCCGCCGCCGCGCGCGGCGATCGTCACGTCGCCAGTAGCCGTCGCCCCGGCAAGCGCGATCACGCCGTCGCTGGTGATCTTCAGGGCACCGTCGAGCGCCGCGACGGTGCCCTGCAGGTTTATGCCGAGGCCCGCCCCGGTCCCGATCAGCCGGATGCGGTTGGCGTACATGCCGCCGAGCACCGAGGAGTCGATCGCCACGCCGGTCCGCGCCCCCGCGCCTTCGGCACTGGCGCTGCGGCTCGCATAGTCGACCGTGCCGCTGCCGCTCGCGATCAGCAGGTCCTTGGCATAGAGGCTGGCATTGATGTGCGTCGCGGCCGCGATAATGTCGAAATAATCGACATTGCCGCCGAGCAGCCCCTTGCCCTCCACCGTAACGTCGCCGCCGTCGGCGATGCGGAAGCCGCTGAACGCGCCGTCCGCGCCGAAGCGCAAGGTCGCCGCCGCCAGGCTCACCCGGCTGGTGTTGATGAAGCCGCAGCCGTCGCAGGTGATGCCGGTCGGGTTGGCGATGACCAGCGCCGCGCGCTGCCCGAAGATCTCCATCGGCCCGGACAGCGTGGTGCGCACCCCGCCGGTCACTTCGTTGAGGATCAGCGACGCAGACCGGCCGTCCTTAAGGTTGGGATTGGCGATCAGGAATCCGCCGATCGCGCTGTTCCCCGTCGTCGGGCTGTTGGCGAAGATCAGGCCTTCCTTGCCGACCGACAGCCGCGTGAAGACGTTGTACGAGGTGCCGCTGGCATCGGGCGTGGCGATATTGACGATCGGCGTGCCGCCCGGCGTCACGTCCAGCCCGGTGCGGCTGTTGGCCGGCTGCAGCGGCGGCGTCGCGACGGGCGCGCTGGTCTGCGCCCGCGCTGGCGACAGCGCGGAGGTCGCGAGCGCCGCCAGGATCAGCGTGCGCAGGGCACCGCGGCGTGCGCGGGCGGAAGCGGTACGAGCGACGATCGTCTTCACAGCAGGATCCTGATGCTGGAGCTGAACAATGCCTTGGGATGTCGCACCCAGGCGGGCGCGGTGACCGGCACGGCCACGGTGAGTTCCGCCTGGAGATGGCGGCTGCGCGCCATCAGCCCCGCGCTCATCGACTGGAGCAGGCCGCGCTCGAACGGGTCGCCCGCGACCGGGCGGATGCCGCCCACGTCATAGGCGAGATAGCCCGAGAGGCTGGTGGCGAGGTGCGGCCGGGCATTGAGGACATCGACGATGCCGAAGCCGAGCTGCTCGCGCAACGACGCGCCGGTCCGCCCGGAAATGCCGTCGTCGCGGAAACCGCGCACGGTGGAGCTGCCGCCCAGGCTGAAGCGATTGGCGGGGAACAGGTTGTCGAACCCCCATTGCCCGCGCAGCACGACCATGTTGGTCAGCCGTGACGGGCCGATCGCGAACGGCGTCTGCGCCGCCGCATCGAGGGTGATCCGGTGGTAGCGTCCGGTGGCGCCCCCCGGCCCGGTATCGACGGTATGCGCGTCGAGCAGCCCCAGCCCCTGGTCATAGCCGCCGGAGAGGCTCAGCTGGGTCTTCGCCAGTCGGCGCTGCCAGTGCGCGCCCAGCGTGCCGGTGACGATCCGGTAGCTGCTCGACTGCAGCGCGATGCCCTGGACGAAGTTGCGCGTGTCAAGCAGCGCCAGTCCGCCAGTGAGCGAGAGCTTGGTCTTCGCATCGCGGAACACCATCCGCTCGAGCGTCGCCGAACCGGTATAGGTGCGGCCGCGCGTCGCGAAGCGCAGCCCGTTGCCGGACAGCACCGATCGATAGCTGGAAAAGCCGCTCGACAGCGACAGCGTCCACCAGCCGCGCGGCACCGAGACGAAGCCGCCATAGGCCAGGTTGCGTCTTTCGCCATCGTCGCTGGCGGCACCCTGGTGATAGATCGACCAGCTATCGGCGATGCCGAGCAGCGAATCCATGTCGAGGCTCTTGGTCGCCTGCCAGCGTCCGGTGCTGGCCGCGCCTTCGTTGTTGATCGACACCGAAGGACGGATCCACCGCCACAACGGCTGGCGGGTGATCAGGACGGTGCTGGTACCCGGCGTCTCGCCGGGTGCGATGTCGATCTTGGGATCGCCCTTGGCCATCCGGCCGAGCTGGTCGACCCCCTGCTCGAGCGCGCGGAGGTTGAGCCGATCGCCTGGTCGCGCTGGAAAGGCCGCCGCGATTTCGCCGCTACCATAGTGCTTGCCGCTGCCCTTGTCCTTGAGCCCGCCGAGGCGGCCCTCGATGACGGTGATCGTGAGGATGCCCGATTTCAGATCCTGCGGTCCGACCACCGCCCGGCTCGTCACGAAGCCGTCATGCACATAGCGATCGGTGATCGCGCGCAGCACGCCGTCGATCGCGCCGGTCGTGACGCAATCGCCGCGCAGGGTTGCGAGCACGCCCTCGAAGGTGCCGGCGCGGTAGTGGCTGGCACCGGCAAGGCGCACGTCGCGAACCGCTACACAGGCCCCGCCGTCCGCCACCGGAGCGGTTTGGGATTCCATGGTGTCGCCAGCGGGCGCCCGGGAGCGCGATTGTTCGAATTGCTCGGCACGGTCGCGCGCCTGTTGCTGCTGCTGTTCAAGGATACGCTGCGCTTCGCGATCGACCTGACCGGCCGATTGCGCCATCGCCGCCTGCGGCAGCAATATCCCGAGCGATGCAACGACTATACGCGTCGTCGACCACTGCCCCTCCAGTGTCGATAACTTCCCCACAAATTGGGAACTTAGAGAAATTTACTGATACATTCCAGTATGTTCGTAGTTACTACGTCAGTAACCAATCTTCACGTTGAATGAAAAAAGCATGATGATCGGCGATAGCCGATCTAGTTTGGCGCCGCGATGTGCTGGCTACCGCGCTACAAACGTCCTCCGCGGCAAGGACGGACAAACGCCCATCTGGGAATGCCGCACCCGTGCGCCGTAACCCGCGTTCTCAGCCTCCAACTTCACCTTGGGTGGAGTCACAACTGCGATCTTCGGAACGAAGGCCGAAGTCAAAGAGTCGTCACTGGACCTGCCGAGCCGACTCAGACCCATCCTTCGCAGCAGTGCGCCTCCACCAAAGATCACATCGCAGAATACTTGCCGAGGCTCCTGAAAGGAGCAGATAGACCGTTTCAATTAACCGTGCGACCGCCTATGTTACTTTCAAAAAAACCAAAGTATTTTTCCGGAAAGATCGCTT
This sequence comes from Sphingomonas trueperi, assembly GCF_040545965.1. Lineage (GTDB taxonomy): Bacteria > Pseudomonadota > Alphaproteobacteria > Sphingomonadales > Sphingomonadaceae > Sphingomonas > Sphingomonas trueperi_C. Next base: position 549,946 of record NZ_JBEPMV010000001.1, read on the forward strand.
GATTATCAGCTAGCGTCAGAAGCTAGCCTCACTCCCACTCGATCGTGCCGGGCGGCTTGCTGGTATAGTCGTAGGTCACACGGTTCACGCCGCGCACCTCGTTGACGATACGGGTCGCCACGCGCGGCAGGAAACCACCGGGAAATTCGAAGGCCTCCGCGGTCATGCCGTCGATCGATGTCACCGCGCGCAGGGCCAGCACGCTGTCATAGGTGCGGCCGTCGCCCATCACGCCGACGCTGCGCACCGGGGTGAGTACTGCGAAGGCCTGCCAGATCGTGTCGTAGAGGCCAGCATTGCGGATCTCCTCGAGATAAATCGCGTCGGCCTTGCGCAGGATGTCGCAGCGTTCCTTGGTGACCTCGCCGGGAATGCGGATCGCGAGGCCCGGCCCCGGGAAGGGGTGGCGGCCGACGAACACGTCGGGCAGCCCCAGCTCGCGGCCCAGCGCGCGGACCTCGTCCTTGAACAGCTCGCGTAAGGGCTCGACCAGCTGCATGTTCATGCGGGCGGGCAGGCCGCCGACATTGTGGTGGCTCTTGATCGTCACCGAGGGGCCGCCGGTGAAGCTGACGCTCTCGATCACGTCCGGATAGAGCGTGCCCTGGGCGAGGAAATCGGCGCCGCCGATCTTCTTGGCCTCGGCCTCGAACACGTCGATGAAGGTCTTGCCGATGAACTTGCGCTTCGCCTCGGGGTCGGTGACGCCGGCGAGGCCGCCGAGGAACAGTTCCTCCGCATCCACATGGACAAGCGGGATGTGGTAATGCTCGCGGAACATGGTGACCACTTGGTCGGCCTCGCCTGCCCGCATCAGGCCGTGATCGACGAACACGCAGGTCAGCTGGTCGCCGATCGCCTCGTGGATCAGCACCGCGGCCACCGCGGAGTCGACTCCACCCGACAGGCCGCAGATCACCTTGCCGTCGCCCACCTGCGCGCGGATCTCGGCGATCTTGGCGGCGCGGAACTCGGCCATGGTCCAATCGCCCGACAGGCCGCAGACATGGCGCACGAAGTTCGCCAGCAGCTTGGCACCGTCGGGGGTGTGGACCACTTCGGGGTGGAACTGCATCGCGTAGTAGCGACGCTCGTCATTGGCGATCACCGCATAGGGTGCGCCGGGGCTCGCTGCGACCGGGCGGAAGCCCGGGGCCAGGTTCGCGACCTTGTCGCCATGGCTCATCCACACCTGGTGGGTCTCGCCGGTCTGCCAAAGGCCGTCGAACAGCGCGCAGCCATCGGCGATCTCGATAAAGGCGCGGCCGAACTCGCCGCTGTCGCCCTGCACCACCTGGCCGCCCAGCTGGTGCATCATCACCTGCTCGCCGTAGCAGATGCCGAGCACCGGCAGGCCGCTGTCGAAGATCTCTTGCGGCACGCGCGGGCTGCCTTCGTCGAGCACCGAGGCGGGCGAGCCGGAGAGGATGATGCCCTTGGGCTGCATCCGGGCAAAGGCCTCGGCGGCGGTGGTGAAGGGAGCGATCTCGGAATAGACCCCGGCTTCGCGAACGCGGCGTGCGATCAGCTGGGTCACCTGGCTGCCGAAATCGACGATCAGGATGGAGTCGGTGTGCTGGAGCGTCATGGCTGGCCGATAGGGAGCGATCGCGGGCCTGTCAAAGGGGGGCGGGCGATCAGGCGCGCAGCGGCTCGGCCGCGACCGGATGGCGGACGCAAGCAAGCGTGCCGACGAGCACAGTAAGTCCAGCGACCAGCAGCGGGATCGCAAGGCCGTAGCGATTGACCAGCACGGCCCCCAGGAACGCACCGAGCAGGATCGCCACCACTGCCGCAAGCCGTCGCCCGATATTGGGGTTTCGGCCGCCGGCGAAGTGCGAATCGGCGGCGATGCCGGTGAGCGTCAGTGTGAGCACGGTGGTGGTGAGATCGGGCACCTTGAGCTGGCGGATCGTCGCGTTGCGGAAGCCCATCGCGATCGCGGTCAGGGCGATGATCGCGAACACGCAGGTCTCGGGCAGGATGCCCATGGCGCCTGCCCAGGCGGCGACGCCCGCGGCGATGCCGAACAGCAGCGCCTCGGTCACCGCCGCCAGCACCAGCCAGCGCCGCAGCGGCTGCCCGGCGAGATGCGCGCCGACCTTGCCCGCCACCAAGGCACCGACGAGAAAGGAGGCCAGCGCCACGATATAGGGTGCGATCGTGAAGCCCGGCGTGCCCGCCGCCGCGAAGCCGAGGAACACGATATTGCCGGTCATGTTGGCGGTGAACACCTTGCCGAGCCCGAGCACACTCACCGCGTCGACCAGCCCGGTGGTGACGGAGAGCAGCAGGAGCAGCGGCGGAAGCGGGGAAGCGGCGGTCTTGGGGTCGGCCATGGCGGGTGTCCTTAGAATCGGAAATTGCTTTCCAGGCCGATCATCCGGATCGGGCGGGGCGCACCGGTTTCGCGCAGGAAGCGGCCGGCCTGGAAAAAGGAAAGCGAGGCGGAAAGCTCGAGCTCGGCGGTCGCCTGCCAGGCGATCGCGCCTTCGATCTGCTTGCCGATGAAGCGGGCGCGGCTGGTGCCGGGCGCGCGGAGCAGGTTGCCGGGGATGTCGTACACGCCGTCCGCCGTGCTGTAGCGCCAATAGGCGCTGCCGGCGATGCTGGCGGAGACGCCGCCGCCCAGCGTGCCGGCGATGCGCGGGTTGAGGTTGACCAGATTGTACGGGCCGACCGGCGACAGCTCGCCGAAATATTTGCCCTTGGGAAAGAGCGCGTTGAACGTGCCGAGCCGGCGATCCCCTGCATGGCCGTCGCCGCTGATGACGTTGAAGCGGAGCACCGCGTCCGGCGCGAAGGGCAGGTTCGGCAGCTTGCGGCCGAGCTCGGTGCCGAGCGTCCAGGCCGCGATCGGCTCGTCGGCGAAGCGACCGAACTGGGCGACGCCCTCCACATTCCAGTGCCAATTGGCGCGGGTGCCGTAGACGCGCGCGCCGACGCTGTGGCGCAACTCGCGGCCGGTGCTGTCGCCGAACTGCGCGATGCGGTTGCGATAGCCGAGATAATAGAGGTCGAGCCCCGGCAGCACCGCATAGGCGCCCCAGAGCTTCTTGGTCGGCGAGGTGCGATCGTCGAAGGTGCCGAGCCGGGGTGCCACCGGTGCGATGACAAACAGGCTGACCTTGGTCTGGCCGACCGCCACGATCCCGCGCACGCCATCGAACGCGAGCGGCACATTGGGGCCGTAGCGGGTGCCGACCAGCCGCTCGGTGCCGAGCGACAGCATCTGCCGCCCCCCGCGCAGGGTGACCGCACCGAGATCGAGCTCGGCAAAGCCCTGGAGCAAATCGGTACGCGTCTGGTCGACCGGGCCGGCGGTGGGGCGGACACCGGCGGCATAGGCGAGGATCGGCTGGGCGAAGGCGCGCAGCGGTCCGGCATGGAGATCGGCATAGGGCAGCACGCGGGTCCAGAGATACGCGTCGTCCGGCGAGGCCGCGTTGCCGAGCGCGTTATTGGCGAAGGATTCGCTGCGCAGCCGGAGTTCAATGCCGGTCGAGAGCCACGCATCGCCGCCGAGCGGGATGTATTTGAACGGGCCAGTCCAATGGTGCGCGCGCTTTTCGGCGTCGGCAAGATCGGACCAGTCCTCGTCATAGCGCGTGATGCTGAGCGTCGGCGCCTGCCAGGCTTCGGGGGCCGGGGTGGATGTGCGGGGGTCACCCTCACCCCTCCCACCGCCTGCCGCGGCGTGCCCCTCCCCTCTCCCTTCCAAGGGAGAGGGAGGAAGCGGCGAAGCCGCGGAAGGGTGAGGGTGATCCGGCACAAGCGTCCCCGCCACCAGCACCACCGCCGCGGCGAGGCTAGCCACGCCGCTTCGCCTGCTCCGCCACCAGCGCCGCCAGAACGAAACCGCCGATCAGGCCGAGATGCTCGAAGAACGCGTTGGTCGCGCCGAACCGCTCGGGGCCTGGCGGCATCGTCCAGAAGGCATTGGCGGTGAAGGCGGCGAGCAGGGTGAACACCCCCAGCATCCCCGCCCCCAGCCAGATCCAGCGGCCGGTTAGGATCAGCACCGGCCCGACCAGCTCCACCGCGATGGTCAGCGCTGCCCACAACGCGGGTGGGTGCATGCCGAAATGCGCCTGCTCCGCCACTGCGCCCGGCCAGTCGGCAAGCTTCACCAGCCCGCCGAGCAGATAGGCGCCGACCAGCAGCAGACGGGCGAGGAACCAGGTCGGTCGCCAGTCGAGAATGGCGTCGACGAAGCGCGGGTCGGGCGCATCCATGGTCACTTACCCGCCGGGCTGTGGATCTCGGCGATATAGCCGCCGGGGAAGCGCACGATCGCCGCACGGCCGCCGACCGCGGCATAAGGCTGCACCAGCGTCTCGACACCGGCGACCTTGGCCTTGGCGAGCGTCGCGTCCAGGTCGGGCACCGCATAGCCGGTCATGTCGCGGCCATAGGGCCAGGGCAGCAGGCCATCGGTGACGAACACCACCATCTTGCCATAGCCGCTGGTGATTGAGATGCGGCGGATCGTCTTACCGGGCTCGCCGACCTCGGCGCCGGGCGCGGCGCGGTCATCGGCGGTCACCTTGGCCTTGGCGTAGCCGACCCAGCTCTTCACGAAGCGATCGGCGACATCCTCGGTCAGGTAGATGCGGTTCTCCGGCACCGTCTCCAGCGGCATGTAGCTCGGCTTGGTGGTGTGCCAGTAGATCTGCATGTTCACCCCGCCCGGCCACTGGATCAGCGAATCGCGGCCGATCGGATCGGGGAAGGTCACCATGCGGCGGACGGCGCCGTGCTGCACGGCGGCCTTCACCGCGGCGTCGATATCAGTCACCAGGTAGCCGGTGCGCTCGTCGCCGAACGGGAACGGGATCGGCGTCTTGAACCCGAACACCGAGACGGTGCCGGCCGGCGTCAGCACCAGCTGCGACTTGGTGAGGCTGGTGGTGGGCGTCACCTGGAACACGCCCTGCTTGCTGGTCGTGCCCCCGAAGGTCGCCTGGAAGCTGGTGACAAAGCTGTCGAACTGGTCTTCCGGCACATAGACGTGCGTGGTGTCGTACTGGGGCCCGACCGAATAATCAGCCGTCTGCTGGGCGAGCGCCGGCGTGGCGATGACGAGGGCGGAGGCAAGGAGGAAGATACGCATGGCTGGCTCCTGAAAATGAAAAGAGGTTCAAACCGCCCAGCAGCCGCAGCCGAGCGCGCCCCAGAAGCTCTGGACGTCGGCGGCCGGCACCTCCGCACCCAGCGCGGCGGCATGGTCGTGGCCATGGACCGAGCAGCTGCTGTGGCAGGCACAGGCGGAGGCGAGCTGGGCGCGGGTCTCGGGCGACTGATGATAGCCGCCGAAGGTCGCGACCGGCGACCAGTCGGGCATCGGGCGGGGCAGCGCGGGGGCGAGCGGCGCATAGTCGCCGTCGCCATGCACCACCTGCCCGCCGAGCAGCGTCAGCACCGAGCGGATATGGGCGATCTGGTCCTCGGGCACCGAGAAATAGTCGGCCGAGAGTACCGCGAGATCGGCGAGCTGGCCGGCCTTGATCTGGCCCTTCTTGCCCACCTCGTTCGAGAACCAAGTGTTCTCGTGCGTCCACATGGCGAGCGCCTTTTCGCGGCTGACGCGGTTAGCGCCCGGATAGAGCTTGAGCCCGCCGACGGTGCGACCGGTCACCAGCCAGCTGAGCGACACCCAAGGGTTATAGCTCGCCACCCGCGTCGCGTCGGTACCGGCGCCCACCGGCAAGCCGGCGGCAAGCATCTTGGCGATCGGCGGCGTGCGCTCGGCCGCCTTGGCGCCGTAGCGCTCGACGAAATATTCGCCCTGATAGGCCATGCGGTGCTGCACGGCGATGCCGCCGCCCAGCGCCGCGATGCGATCGATATTGCGGTCGCTGATCGTCTCGGCATGGTCGAAGAACCAGTGGATGCCGGTCAGCGGGATGTCGCGGTGAACCTTCTCGTACACGTCGAGTGCGCGGCCGATCGTCTCGTCATAGGTGGCATGAAGCCGCCACGGCCAGCGATGCTCGGCGAGCAGGCGGATCACCGGCTCGAGATCGCCTTCCATGGTCGGCGGCATGTCCGGCCGGGCGACGCGGAAGTCCTCGAAATCGGCGGCGGAGTAGACCAGCATCTCGCCCGCGCCATTATGGCGATAGCTGTCGTCGCCCTGCCCCGGCGTCACCTGCTTCACCCAGCCGGCGAAATCGGCCAGCTCTTCCTTGGGCTTCTGGGTGAACAGATTGTAGCTGATCCGGACGGTCAGCTGGCCGTCGGCATGCAGCTTCTCGATGATCGCATAATCGTCGGGATAGTTCTGAAAGCCGCCGCCCGCGTCGATCACGCCGGTGACGCCCAGGCCATTTACTTCGCGCATGAAGTGGCGGGTGGAATTCAGCTGATACTCCTCCGGCAGCTTCGGGCCCTTGGCGAGCGTCGAATAGAGGATCGTCGCATTGGGATGCGCGAGCAGCAGGCCAGTGGGGTTGCCCGCGGCATCGCGGACGATCTCGCCGCCCGGCGGGTTCGGCGTGTCCTTGGTATAGCCCACCGCACGCAGCGCTGCCGCATTGAGCAGCGCGCGATCATAGAGGTGGAGGATGAAGACGGGCGTGTCGGGGGCGACGGCGTTGAGCTCGTCGATCGTCGGCAGCCTTTTCTCGGCGAACTGGTGCTCGGTGAAGCCGCCGACCACGCGCACCCATTGCGGCGCCGGCGTGTTGTCGACCTGGCGCTTGAGCATAGCCATTGCGTCTGCGAGGCTTGGCACGCCGTCCCAGCGCAGCTCCATGTTATAGTTCAGCCCGCCGCGGATGATGTGCATGTGGCTGTCGATCAGCCCCGGGATCACCCGGCGGCGGTGCGCGTCGATCACCTGTGCGCCCGGCGCGGCGGCGGCGCGGACCTCCGCCTCGCTGCCGACCGCGAGGAACTTGCCGTCGCGGATCGCGATCGCTTCGGCCACCGGGTTCTCCCGGTCGAGCGTCGTCACCTGGGCGTTGACGAGGATCAGGTCGGTAGCGGACATGCGGGCATTCCTTGCGAAGAGCGGCGTTGGCAGCAGCGCGCCGGCGGCGGTAGCGCCGGCGGCTGCGAGGGTCTGGCGGCGGGTGAGACTCATGCCTGGTCGTCGGGCTTCTTCACCGGCACGCCGAGGATCTGCTCGGCGCAGTCGGTGCGGATGTACGCGACGACGTCGTGGCCGGCGAAGAGCCGCTTGGCGATCGGCACCGCCTGCTCGCCGACGAGCATGCCAAGCAGGCCGATCAGCGCGATCGTCGGCGGGGCCGGCGACTTCACGCCGAGGAGGCTGTAGATGACGCCGACCAGCAGACCGACGGCGAGCGAGATCAGATAGGGCTTCATCTGCAGATCCTCCTCGGCGCGCGATCGATCAGCCGCGCACGAAGGCGAGGATGTCGGCGTTCAGCACGTCGGCATGGGTGGTGAGCAGGCCGTGGGGCATGCCCGGATAGATCTTCAGCGTCGGGTTCGGCAGCAGCTTGGCCTGCAGCTCGGCGCCCTGGTGGTACGGGACCACCTGGTCGTCGTCGCCGGCGAGCACCAGCGTAGGAACGGTCATCGCCTTCAGGTCGGCGGTCTGGTCGGTCTCGGAGAAGGCCTTGATGCCTTCGACATGCGCCTTGGCGCTGCCCATCATGCCCTGGCGCCACCAATTGTCGATCACGCCCGGATAGACCTTCGCGCCGTCGCGGTTGAAGCCGTAGAAGGGGCCGGCGGCGACATCGCGGAAGAACTGCGCGCGGTTCTCGGCCGTGCCCTTGCGGAAGCCGTCGAACACTTCGAGCGGCAGACCGCCCGGATAGGCTTCGGTCTTCGCCATGATCGGAGGCACGGCCGCGACCAGCACCGCCTTGGCGACGCGGCCCTGCGGGATGCCGTATTTGGCGACATAGCGCGCGACTTCGCCGCCGCCGGTCGAGTGGCCGATATGCACGGCGTTACGCAGGTTGAGATGCTCGGCGACGGCAGCGGCGTCGGCGGCGTAATGGTCCATATCATGGCCGTCGCTGACCTGCTCGGAGCGGCCATGGCCGCGACGGTCATGCGCGACGACGCGGAAGCCGTTCGCCAGGAAGAACAGCATCTGCGCGTCCCAATCGTCCGACGAGAGCGGCCAGCCATGGTGGAACATGATCGGCTGCGCATCCTTGGGACCCCAATCCTTGAAGAAGATCGAGACGCCGTCCTTGATGGTCACGGTGGAGGTCATGGGGGCATTCCTTGTCGTTGGGGGGCAGGAAAAAGGGAGGAGCCCGGCGGCAGAGGGGCAGGCGCCGCCGGGCCCGGGGGCAACTCAATGGCCTTCGGAAGCGCCGAACATCGTCTTGGCGTAGGTGACGCCGAGGCCGTAGGCGCCGCCCCACTGCTTCGCGATGCCGGTGGTCGATTCGTAGGTCTCGGTGCGCGCCCAGTCGCGCTGCAGCTCGAGCAGATACTGGAGCGAGGTCATCGGCACGGCGCCCAGCTGGATCATCCGCTCGACGGCACGCTCATGCGCTTCGGTGGAGACGTCGCCGCAGGCATCGGTGATCACATAGGCCTCGAAGCCCTGGTCGATCGCCGAAGCGACCGGCCCGACGATGCAGACGCTGGTCCAGAGACCCGCGAACACGATGCGCGGCTTGGCGATGCGGTTGACCTCTTCGATCACCGCCGCGTCTTCCCAGGTGTTCATCGAAGTGCGATCGAGCAGCTTCTGGCCCGGGAAGGCATCGGTCACTTCGTCGAACATAGGCCCGGAGAAGCTCTTGGCGGCGACGGTGGTCAGGATCGTCGGCACGGCGAACGACTTGGCGGCGCGGGCGATCAGTGCGGCATTGTTGCGCAGGATCGTCGCGTCGATCGACTTGGTGGCGAACGCCATCTGCGACTGGAAGTCGATCATCACGAGCGCGTGATTGGTCGGGGAAATCAGCGACTTGCCCGGCGTGGCGGTGGCGGTGAGGGTCATGGTACGGCTCCTGTTGCTGCCGGGGTCCGGCGTTGATGGGGACAGAATAGCCGCCGCGCATTTTCCGAAAACTCGGATAAGTTGATGCGTTACGTTCTATTCTCTCGAACAGTCAGCAGCCTGCCGGTCGGCGCCGGATCCCGAGCCGGCGCGGCGCAGCGGAGGCCGCCTGCACCCAAGGCCTAGGCCCGGCCCGCCAGGGAATATTGGATATGATTGATGCGAATCCCGTCCGGCACGCGCCGAAATGTCGGATTCGGCGCGCTGCGTCGTCGTCGGCCGGCAGTGCAGGAAAAGGCGCGGCGCCAGAGCGACATGGTCGCCCGCGCCGGGCATTCTACAGCTCGATCAGCCCGCGTTTGGCGGCGATCGTCACCGCATGGGTGCGATCATTGGCGCCGAGCTTGGCGAAAAGCGCCTTCATATGGCCCTTCACCGTCTCTTCGGAGAGTTCGAGCCGGGCAGCGATCTGCTTGTTCGAATTGCCCCAGGCCGCGAGCGTCAGCACCGAGACTTCGCGCTCGGTCAGGTCCTCGTCCAAGACGTGCAGCGCGATCGCAGTCGCCACGCTGGCATCGAGATGCTTGCCGCCGTGATGGACCGAGCGGATCGCCTCGAGCAGCTGGTTGCGCATGCTGGCCTTGAGCAGATAGCCCATTGCCCCTGCCCGCAGCGCCTTGATGGCGCGGCCGTCGCCAGAATAGGTGGTGAGGACGATGATCCGGGCATCCGGCGAGGCGGTGCGGATCGCGGTGATCGCCTCCAGGCCGGACATGTCCGCCATCTGCAGGTCCATCAGCACCAGATCGGGCTGGAGCCGGGCATAGGCCTCGATCGCCTCGGCGCCGCTGCTCGCCTCGCCGGCAATCTCCATGTCGGTCTGGGTGGACACGACGGCGCGCACGCCCTCGCGCAACAGCATGTGATCGTCGACCAGCAGGATGCGGATCGGCGCGGTGCCGCGTGCGGGCGCGCGCCCACTGGAAACCCTGGTCAACATCGTACGCGCACCAACTCTTGGAGGGAGCGCCGAGCATAGCAGCTTTGGCGGCGCTGCGCATCCATGGCTCAGCGCCACGCGGACAAGGCGTCGCGAAGGGCAGCGGTGGTAGAGACGGCGGCGCCGTTGCGGATGTCGAAGGTCCAATGCATCGGGAAGGCGTCGGCATCGTGCGCCTCGATGGCCGCGAGTGCGCCGCGCATCATCGCCGCGGCACTCGGCGCGACGAGCGCATCGGGCAGGTCGAGTTCGGACCAGCCGAGCAGGCAGCCGACCGAGGCGGCGCCGACCCGCAGTGCCGCGCGCATCGCCAGACCGGTCAGATTGCCCACCGCCTCCGGGTTGCCGGCAAGCGAGGCACCCATGCCGATCAGCATCAGCGTCGCGGCGCGGATCGGCGCCGCCGGCCGGGTGAGCATCAGCGTCTCCCCGAAACCGCCGGTGAAGATTCCGCCGTCGCGCAAGCGGGAAAGCGTGCCGTGCAGCGCATGATCGACCGCGTCGGCACCGCCGCGATGCGCTCCGACCACGTCCTTTTCCAGCATGCCGACAACGAGCAGATCGTCTTCGGCTGCGACGACGTCGATCTGCGCCACCGCGAACGAAACCCCCCGCCAGGCGCCGATCGCCAGCGATTGCCTGTTTGCCATCCCGATGCCCAGCTCCCTGCCCCCGCAAGCGTCTTCGAAACGGCGCACCATCCTGCCCGCCGCAAGGCACGCGCTGCCCTGCAACGCCGGCCCTTGTCTTGAAGAAAACTGCCGTGATCAGCCGCCCTGCTGCCACGCGCGCCGCCAGACGAGCGGCGTCGTGCCGACCAGCCGGCGGAACAGCCGGGTAAGGTGCGCCTGGTCGCTCAACCCGCAGGAAAAGGCGATCTGCGACAGTGTGTCGCGCGTGTCGCGCATCAACAGCTGGGCGCGACGGATGCGCTGGCGGATGATATAGGCGTGCGGCGTCTCGCCGGTGCTGATCTTGAAGGCGCGGCAGAAATGGCCGGTGCTCAGCTGCGCCACCTCCGCGAGCGTGGAGGTGAGGATCGGCCCCTGCAGATAGGAGTCGACATGCGCGGCGATACGGCGGAGCTGCCAGCCCGCGAGGCCGCCCTTGGCGACGCCGTCGGCGCGCATCGGCCCTTCCGGCAGCAAGTCCTCCGGCGCGTCGGCGCCGGGCGTGACGAGCAGGCTGGACAGCCGCTCCAGATAGCGCCGGGCGAGCGGCGGGTCCTCGTCGAGCGACCGCATCGCTCCCGCCAGCAGCGCGGTGAGTTCGGGGGTTCCGCCCGTCTGGGCCGGAGCAGCAACATCGATCAACGCCTGGTGGTACATGGTTCCATCCCGTCTTGCCGGGAGGACTGTCGCGCAGCTGCGGGCATGGCGGAATCGAACCTCCGCACGGCAGGACATTGCTTTGATTTGGGCTGGCTATACGAAGGTTTGGGGCCGCACCCCGCACTGCCCTTCCAAGGCGGAAGACAAGGTTTCGGTAGGCGTTCGCGATCGGAATGCTATGGGCGCATCCATGTCGATCGCGATCGCCCACCCTGCTGCAGCGCGCCCATGCCGCCGGCGGACCCTCGCCGCATGAACCGCGTGGCACTCAATGGCGGACTGGCGCTGCTGGTCGCGCTGCTGTTCGCCGGCTCGCTGATGGCGGGCAAGTTCTGGGTGCCGCCCGCCGCCTGGTTCAGCCACGATCCGCGCTGGTGGATCATCGCCGAGCTGCGCCTGCCCCGCGCGGTCCTGGGCCTCGCCATCGGTGCGGCGCTGGGGCTGTCCGGCGCGGTGCTGCAGGGCTTCCTGCGCAACCCGCTGGCCGACCCGGCGGTGGTCGGCGTGTCCTCCAGCGCCGCGCTCGGCGCGGTCGGCGCGATCGTGCTGCTCGGGAGCAGTGCCCCGCTGGTGCTGTTCGGCTGCGCGATGGCGGCGGCGTGCGGATCGATGCTGCTGCTCGCCGGGCTCGCCTGGCGGGCGGAGAGCGCGGTCGCCTTCATCCTTGCCGGCACGGTGCTCGCCAGCCTGGGCGCGGCGCTAACCAGCTTCCTGATCTCGATCGCGCCCAACCCCTATGCCACTGCCGAGATCCTCGACTGGATCATGGGAGCGCTGACCGACCGCAGCTATGCCGAGGTGCAGCTCGCCCTGCCCTTCATCGCGATCGGCTGCGGGCTGCTGTTCTTCACCGGCCGCGCGCTCGACGCGCTGACGCTGGGCGAGGCCGCTGCGCGATCGATGGGGCTGCGGCTGGAGCGCACCCAGCTGCTCGTCGTGCTCGGCACCGGGCTGGCGGTGGGGGCGAGCGTGGCGGTGACCGGAATCGTCGGGTTCGTCGGGCTGATCGTGCCGCATCTGCTCCGCCCGCTCGCCGGCGCGCGGCCCTCGGCGCTGCTGCTGCCCAGCGCGCTCGGCGGCGCCGCGCTGCTGCTGGCGGCGGACAGCCTGGTGCGGCTGTCGCCCGGACCCAGCGAAGTACGGCTGGGCGTCGCGATGGCGCTGCTCGGCACGCCCTTCTTCTTCGTGCTGCTCCTCAAGCTCCGGCGGTCGACATGGAACTGAGCGTCACCGATCTCGCGGTCAGCCTCGGCAAGCGGCGCGTGCTGCACGGGATCGACGCGGTGCTGCGGCCGGGCAAGGTCACCGCGATCCTCGGCCCCAACGGCTCCGGCAAGTCGACGCTGGTGCGGACGCTGGCCGGCTTGCTCGACCCCGATGCAGGACAGGTGAAACTGGGCGGCAAGCTGCTCGCCCGGCTGGAGCCGCGCGAGCGCGCCCGCCGGATCGGCTATCTGCCGCAGGAAGCCACGGTCCACTGGGACCTGCGCGTCGCCGACCTCGTCGCGCTCGGCCGGCTGCCGCACCGCGCGCCGTTCGCCGGCCTTTCCGCCGAGGATCGAGCGGCCGTCGACGCGGCGATCGAGACCACCGCCATCCGACCGCTCGCCGATCGGCTGGTCACCCAGCTTTCGGGCGGGGAGCGCGCCCGCGTGCTGCTTGCGCGGGTGCTGGCCGGCCAGCCCGACTGGCTGCTCGCCGACGAACCGCTGGCAAGCCTCGATCCCGTCCACCAGCTCGACCTGCTTGATCGGCTCCGCGCGCTGGCGGCGAGCGGCATGGGCGTGGTGATCGTGCTCCACGATCTGGTCCAGGCCGCGCGCGCCGCCGACGACGTGCTGCTGCTCCGCGACGGCCGCACCGTGGCGTTCGGCCCCGCCGAGGCCGCGCTCGCCCACCAGCCGCTGCGCGATGCGTTCGGCGTGGAAGTGATGGTGATCGGCGACGACCAGGGCCGGCTGCTGCCGGTGCCGATCGGGCGGGTGAGGACGTAGCGTAGCTCTTCGCTCGCTTGAAAAGAGCATGGCCCAACGCCGAAGCTGCCGTTACCATCCGCCTGACAATGGGGGAGAGGCTGATGGGCACGGGATCGATCGCGGCAGGGTTCGCCCTGTTTTTGGCCACGGGCGCTCTGCCGGTCAGCGCGCACGCGCAGACCTCGACCCTTGAAGTACCCGCCGCCAAAAAGTGGAAACATGCACAGACCGGCCTGATCGTCCCGCAGGCACCGGGAGGCCTGCCCCGCACCGAAATCACCAGCGAGGGCCAAGGCGAACTCGATATCGCCGTGCAGTTCGGCGATGTGAACAAGACCCGGGCGACCCTCTACCTGTTCCGCCCTTCCCTGATGAGCGTGCCGGTGTGGTTCGACCGCGTCGAAACCCAGATCCTGTTGCGAAGCGACTATGGCAACGCAGTTGCGGCCGACGCGCCGAGCGGGTTCGTCATGCCAGGCGGCGTCACCGCCAGTGCGCTTCGTCGGATCTACAAGCCTTCTAAACCGCCCTACTCGGCCACCGGCGCTGCGGTGCTGGCGCTGGGCGATTGGCTCGTCGTCGTGCGGATCAGTTCCGTCGAGCAGGCGCCTGCGCAACTCGATGCCACGATGTCGGCGTTGATCGCCGGCCTCGGCTGGCCAGCCGCGTCGGCAAAGATCCTCGAGGCGCCCGCCGCCGTCCCGGTCCAGCCCTGTGCCACGCCGCTACGCTATGACGCCAAGGCGAAGATGAAGAAGCCGGACATGGCTGCCGGCTTGCTAGGAGCGACCCTAGCGATGATGGGATCGAAGCAACCGAAAACGGAGGAGAACGCGGAGGAAGCAAGGCCGGCCACCTTCTGCCGTGACGGCGAACCGACCAAGGAATTCGGCGTTTATCGACACACTCCCGGGGACACCCAGGACTATGTCATTGCCCTCTCCGACGCGGGCCGCACGATCTCTGTGTACCCCGATCTCTTTTCCGATGCGAAGAAGCCCGGTTGTGCGGTCACGCTCAGCACCCTAGACCAGTCCTTCGTCTACCCGACTTTCGATCGACTTCCAGAACCGGCCAAGGTGATGCAGGCTATCGACAAGACGCAGCCAATTTCATCTACCACACGCGACAGTCAGACCATCAACATTCAGACGCAATAGCGGAGCACCTCAGGCCCCCAGCACGTCCACCAGCGTCTGCACCTTCTTCTGCCGCCATTGCGGCAGCGGCGCGACCAGCCAATAGCCGAGCCGCGAGGCCTTGGGCTCGCCGACAACGGCGACGCGGCCGCCCTCGATGTCGGCGCGCGCCAGTAGCTCGGGCACGGTCGCCCGGCCGAGCCCCTGCGCCGCCGCATCGATCGCGAGACCCGCATCGGCGACGCGAACCAGCGATCCGGCATCCTCCGCCATGCAGCCGGGCCAGGAGATGCGCACATCGATGCTGCCGCCGCCGGGCCGCTCGACCGTGACCATGCCGTCGCTTTCCAGCGCCTCGCCCTCATGCTCGCCGGGCCCCTCGCCCCAGCGGATGGCGAGATCGAGATTGGCCTCGGTGAAGTCGAGCGCGTCGTCGGCGGGGACCAGCACGAAGCGCAGGTCGGGATCAAGGCGGGCGATGTCCGACAGGCGCGGCATCAGCCATTTGGCGGTGAGGTCACGCGGAGCGGCGATGGTCAGCGACTTGGAGGATTGCCCCGCCTGCATCGCGCGCACCGCTTCCTCGAACTGCAGGAAGCCGTTGCGCAGCGCGGTGAGCCCGCTTTCTGCCTCGGGGGTGAGCTCCAGCCCCTTGGTGGTGCGACGGAACAGCACGACGCCGAGGGTATCCTCCAGCGCACGGATCTGCTGGCCGACGGCGGCGGGGGTCACCGCCAGCTCGTCCGCGGCGCGGGTGAAGGACAAATGGCGCGCGGCCGCATCGAGCACGCGCATGCCGTTCAGGGGAAGATGGGTACGCTTCATTGTTCGCCTGCCACGGCCGGTGCGATCAGCGAGAAGCGTGGGATGGTGACGTCGAACGCGTCACCGTCCTCGTCGATCATGTGGTAGCTGCCCTGCATCGAGCCGCTCGGCGTCGAGAGCGGGCAGCCCGAGACGTAATCGAAGCTCGCACCCGGCGCGATCATCGGCTGCTCGCCGACCACGCCCTCGCCCTCCACCGTGTGGCGCAGGCCCCGCCCGTCGGTGATGATCCAGTGCCGGGTGAGCAGTTGCACCGCCACCGGGCCTTCGTTCTCGATGCGGATGTGATAGGCCCAGAACCAGCGGCCGCGGGTCGGCTCCGATTGTTCGGGCAGGTAGGACACCGACACGCGAACGACCACGCCGCGCGTCGTCGCCTCGTCGGTGAAGAGCGCCTTCACAGCCCGGCGCCTCGCAGCGCCTGATCGAGATCGGCGATCAGGTCGTCGGCGTCTTCGAGACCGACATTGATGCGGATCATGCCCTCGGTGATGCCCATCTCCAGCCGCTTCTCCTCCGCCAGGCCCGAATGGGTGGTCGAGGACGGGTGCGTCATCAGTGAGCGCGAATCACCGATATTGTTGGAGATGTCGATCAGCTCCAGCCCGTCGAGCAGCGCGTGCGCCTGGGCGCGACCGCCATCGACTTCGAAGCTGAAGATCGGGCCGGCCGCCGCCATCTGGCGCATGAACAGGGCATGCTGCGGATGGCTGGGCAGCGCCGGGAAGTTCACGCGGGGCACCCGCTGCTCCAGGAAGCTGCCGACCTTGACCGCATTCTCGCTCTGGCGGCGGATGCGCAGGTCGAGCGTCTCCAAGCCCTTCAGCACCACCCAGGCGTTGAACGCGCTGAGCGTCGGCCCGGTGTTGCGGGTGAAGGGCAGCAGCGTGTTGGTGATGAAGTCCTCGGAGCCGCACACCGCGCCGGCCAGCACGCGGCCCTGCCCGTCCATCATCTTGGTGGCGGAATAGGCGACGACGTCCGCGCCGAAGTCCATCGGGCGCTGGAGGGCCGGTGTCGCGAAGGCATTGTCGACGACGGTGACGATGCCGTGCTTTTTCGCGATCGCGCAAACCGCCTCCAGGTCCACCACGTCCATCGTCGGGTTGGCGGGCGTCTCGAAGAAGAAGATCTTGGTGTTCGGGCGGATCGCGTCCTCGAACTGCTGCGGATCGCGCGCGTCGACGGTCGTGGTGGTGACGCCGAAGCGCGGCAGCAGGCTGTCGGTCAGCCAGCGGCACGAACCGAAGGCGGCGCGGCCCTGGACGATATGGTCGCCCTGGCTCACCTGGCAGAGAAGCGCGGCGGTCATCGCCGCCATGCCGGTCGCCATGGTGCGGCAGGCCTCGGCGCCCTCGAGCAGAGCGATGCGCTGCTCGAGCATCTCCACTGTCGGATTCTGGAGGCGCGAATAGGTCATGCCCGCCTGTTCGCCGGCGAAGCGCGCGGCGGCGTCGCCAGCGCAATCATAGGCATAGCCCGAGGTGAGGAACAGCGCCTCGCTGGTCTCGCCGAACTCGGAGCGCGCGGTGCCGCCGCGCACCGCCTGAGTCGCGGGTTTCCAGTTACGGGTTACGCTGGGATCCTGTCCGGTACGACGCTTCATGGGCGTTGCTTTGCGGCGCTTGGGGGCAGCGCGTCAACCTTTGCCTTGAGTCACGTGCCCTGTCTGCATTCCGTTTCGGGGAGGATTTTGTTGGACGCCGCCCGGGCCTTCGCTACCGTTTTCCCATGCGCCTTCGCCTATCGGCTCTCGCCACCCGTCCCTGGCTCGTCGCCCTTCTCCTCGGCCTCGCCGCGCAGCTGCTGTTCACGCTGCACATCGACCAGCCGGGCCAGATCATGTTCGACGAGGTCCATTATGTCCCCGCCGCCAAGACGCTGATCGAGCTCTCGGGCCCGCGCAATACCGAGCATCCGCTGCTCGGCAAGGAGCTGATCGGCGCGGGCATGGACCTGCTCGGCGACAATCCGTTCGGCTGGCGGCTGATGCCGACGCTGGCCGGCACCGCCACGGTGCTGGGTATCTTCACCTTCCTGTGGATCCTGATGCGCGGCCGGATGCGGGTGGCGGTCACCGGCGCGGTGCTGGCGATGCTCAACCAGAGCCTGTTCGTCCAGGCGCGCACGGCGATGCTCGACGTGTTCCTAGGCGCCTTCCTGCTGTGGGGCATGGTGTTCCTGCTCTGGGCGATGCACGGCACGCGCGGACAGGTGCGGTGGCGCTGGTGCGTCGGCGCCGCGCTGCTGGGCCTCGCAACCGCGGTGAAATGGGCGGCGGCGCCGTACATCGCGGTATTCGGACTCGCGCTGATCGCGGTCCGGCTGCGCGACGCCCGTCGCGCCCGCCGGCCGATCGCCGCTGCGCTGTTCTCGGGCGACCAGCCGCACTGGCCGGGGCTGTCGACACTGGCGGCGCTCGTCCTGCTTGGCGCGATCAGCATTCCGGTCTATTTCGCCACCTTTGCGCCCACCTTCTTCTACCTGACGGGAGCGACCGACGGGCTTCGCGGGCTCCTCCACCTCCAGCGCGAGATGTACGCGCAGCAGACCCAGGTGCTGCCCCACCATACCTACCAGTCCGAATGGTGGAGCTGGCCGCTGATGCTGCGGCCGATCTGGTTCTTCTACGAATGGGATCACGGCGCCCAGCGCGGCGTGCTGCTGATCGGCAATCCGGTGATCATGTGGAGCGGCCTGGTCGCGGTGCTCGCCAGCTATGTCCTGTGGTTTCGCACCAAGGCGTGGCGCCCCTTGGCGCTCGCGCTGCTGTGGACCTTTTCGGTGGCGATCTTCGCGATCATCCCGAAATCGCTGGGCTTCTACTATTACTACCATCTCTCGGCGCTCTTCCTGTGCCTGGTGCTGCCGGTGACCTTCCACCAGTTCGACCGGCTGCGCGCCAAGGGATGGGAGGAATGGTATCTGGCGCTGGCACTGGTCAGCTTCGGCTATTTCTACCCGATCCTCTCCGCCGCGCCGCTCAACGATCCGCAGAGCTTCACGTACTGGATGTGGTTACCGAGCTGGCGATAAATCGCGGCGCGGCCCCACGGCCATCTTGATCCGCGCGCGGCAGTCGCTAGCTTCACATCAGTTTCGAACTGCAACGGAGTTCCCATGACCGCGTCGACCGATGTCCTGTTCCGCCCGTTCCGCATCAAGTCGCTCGATCTGCCCAACCGGATCGTGATGGCGCCGATGACGCGGACCTTCGCGCCCGAGGGCATTCCCGGTGCGGCCAACGCCGCCTATTATCGCCGCCGCGCCAAGGGCGATGTCGGCCTGATCCTCTCCGAGGGCACGGTGATCGACCGCCCGGCCTCGCGCAACCATCCGAACATCCCCTTCTTCCACGGCGACGCAGCCCTTGCCGGCTGGAAGACGGTGATCGACGAAGTGCATGCCGCGGGCGGCAAGATGGCCCCGCAGATCTGGCACACCGGCTCGACCAAGGCGCAGACCGACTGGGTGCCCGCGGTCGACGTGGAGAGCCCCTCGGGCGTCGTCGCGCCGGGCAAGCCGCGCGGCGTGGCGATGACCGAGCAGGATATCGAGGCGACGATCGCCGCCTTCGCCAAGGCCGCGGCCGATGCCAAGCGGCTCGGCTTCGACACGGTCGAGATCCACGGCGCGCACGGCTATCTGATCGACCAGTTCTTCTGGGCGGGCACCAACACCCGCGAGGACGGCTATGGCGGCGCGACCCTGCCCGAGCGCTCGCGCTTCGCGGTCGAAGTGGTCAAGGCCGTGCGCGCGGCAGTGGGCCCGGACTTCCCCGTGATCCTGCGTCTTAGTCAGTGGAAGCAGCAGGACTATAGCGCCCGCCTCGCTACCACGCCCGACGAGATGGCCGCCTGGCTGCAGCCGCTGGTCGATGCCGGCGCAGACGTGCTGCACTGCTCGCAGCGCCGCTTCTGGGAGCCGGAGTTCCCCGAGATCGACGGCGAGAACGGCCTCAACTTCGCCGGCTGGGCGAAGAAGCTCACCGGCGCGGCGACGATCAGCGTCGGCTCGGTCGGCCTCTCGGGCGAGTTCATCGCGGCGTTCGGCGGTGAGACCTCGGAGCACAGCGATCTCGACAAGCTGGTGGAGCGGATGGAGCGCGACGAGTTCGACCTGATCGCGGTCGGCCGCGCGCTGATCAGCAATCCGGACTGGGCAAAGAAGGTCCAGGCCGGCGCGGGCCAAGAGCTGAAGGGCTTTAGCCCGGCAGAGCTGGCCGAGCTGGTGTAAGCAACGAACCTAAGCCCCTCCCCTTCAGGGGAGGGGCTGTGTCTCGCAGAGACCAACAGACGTTCTGGAATTCCTCCACCCCAACCCAGCATCAGGTGAACCGCGCCCCGCGCGGTTCAGGTCATGCCGGGGGCATGACCGACCTGATGCTCCAAGGAGGAGGGGCTAGTTTGTTACTAATACCGCCCCCACACGAACCGCGACGACAGCGCAAAATTCCACACCGCCGCCACCGCGATCCCGGCCAGCGCGGAGAGTCGCCAGTCGCCATGCTGGACATTGTGGAGGAACGCCGCGAGGCCGACATTGGCCGCCGCCCCCACCGCGCACACCAGGCAGAAGCTCACCCAGCCGCCCAGCAGCGCCGCCCCCTTGAGCCGCCGCTCGCGATAGGTCAGCGCGTTGTTGAGCAGATAGTTGAACGTCATCGCCACGATCGTCGCAACGATGGTGCCGGTCACGAAGGGCAGCCCTGCGATGCGGAACAGCAGGAACAGCACCGCCAGGTGCACTGCCGCGCCCACCGCGCCGATCGCCGAGAACATCGCGAAGCGCACCGGCACGACCTTGCCGAACATCCGATCGTAGAGCGCGATCAGATATTCCATAGCGACGACATAATCGAGCTTGCTCTCGCCCTCGGTGCGGACGCGGAAGGTGTAGGGCAGCTCGCGGAAGCGCAGCGGCTTCGGACTTGCGGTCATGATGTCGAGCAGGATCTTGAAGCCGATGCCCGAAAGCACCGGCACCAGCCCGCGCGCGATCTCGCTGCGGATCATGAAGAAGCCGCTCATCGGATCGGTCAGGTCGGCCTTGAGCACCTTGCGCGACAGCCTGGTCGCGAAGGCGGACTTTGCCACACGCTCGCTATCCCATTCGCCGGTGCAGCCGCCCTCGCAGAAGCGCGAGCCGATCACCACGTCGAGCGCGGCATCGGCCTGGAGCGCGTCGAGCATCTTGGGCAGCAGCGTCTCGTCATGCTGCAGATCGCCGTCGATCACCGCGACGCAGGGCGCCGCGGTGGCGCACATGCCTTCGATGCACGCGGAGGATAGCCCGCGCCGCCCGATCCGCTGGATCACGCGCACGCGCGGATCCTCTCGGCCGATGGCGCGGGCAGCGTCGGCGGTCCCGTCTGGGCTGTCGTCGTCGACGAAGATCGCTTCCCAGGCGCGGCCGGCAAGGGCCGCGTCCAGCTTGGCGATCAGGAGGGGAACATTGGCGCGCTCGTTAAAGGTGGGGATAACGACCGCAAGTTCGAGCAGGGTTTCGCTCACTGAAGCTCCAGCAGCACCGCGTCCCCCATCGCGGACGTTGAAAGATTGCCCCCGAGATCGGCCGTCCGCGCGCCCTTGGCGAGCGCTGCGGCAACCGCTTTTTCTATGCGTTGCGCCGAGGCTTCGTCGCTCAGCGAGTGCCGCAGCAGCATGGCTGCGGACAGGATGGCGGCGCAAGGATTGGCCTTGCCCTGCCCGGCAATGTCCGGCGCGCTGCCGTGGATCGGCTCATACATGCCGTTCGCGCCCGACCAGGCGGCGAGCGAGGCCGAGGGCAGCATGCCGATCGAGCCGGCGCACATGCTCGCCTGGTCCGAAAGGATGTCGCCGAACAGATTGCCGGTGACGATCACGTCGAACGTCGCCGGCGCGCGCACCAGCTGCATCGCGGCATTGTCGACATACATATGGGTCAGCTCGACCTCGGGATACTCTGCCCCCATCGCGGTGACGACGTCGCGCCACAGCTGCGACGTCTCGAGCACGTTCGCCTTATCCACCGAGCAGAGCTTCTTGCGGCGACGCTTGGCCATTTCGAAGCCGACGCGGGCAATGCGCGTCACTTCCTGCTCGTTATAGCTCATCACGTCATAGCCTTGGCGCAGTCCTTCGGCAGTGGTGCGCAGGCCCTTCTCGCCGAAGTAGACGTCGCCGATCAGCTCGCGGACGATGACGATGTCGAGGCCATTCACCACCTCGGGCTTGAGCGGGGAGGCATCGCCGAGCGCCGGGAACAGCGTGGCGGGGCGGAGATTGGCGAACAAGCCGAGCGCCTGGCGGATGCCGAGCAGCGCCGCTTCGGGGCGGAGGTGCCGCTCCAGCTTCTCGAAACGCGGATCGCCGATCGCGCCGAACAGCACCGCATCGGCGCGCTTGGCGAGCGCCAGCGTGGCATCGGGCAGCGGGTGGCCGGACGCGAGATAGCCGGCGCCGCCGACCGGCGCTTCCTCGAAGCTGAGGCCGAGATCGAGCGCCTCGAGCACCCGGCGCGCCTCGCGCGTCACCTCGGGGCCGATCCCGTCACCCGGCAGTACAGCAATCAACGGCATTCCGATCCCCACGCTAGCAGCATGTCCTGAGACGCGCGCTTAGCCGCCCTGGGGGTCTTCATGCAACCGCCCGCAACAATCGGTCGACCAGCCGGGCACGTGCCGCCATCAGATCGGCGCCCCGGCCGATCAGCAGGTCGCGCGCGAGGAAGTGGCCGGTGAGGCGCAGGCCGGCCAGGATGTCCTCCCAGTCCGCCGCGCCGCCTGCGGTGAGGAAATCCGGAAGCGCGAGCAGGCGAGTCTCGTAGCCGAGCGCCCCTGCCCGACTCACCGCGATACCGCTTTTGGGGCTGACATAGGCGAGGTCCTCGCTCGTACCCGTTGCCGCGCAGCGTTCCAGATCAAGACCGAAACCGAGTTCTGCAAGCAGCAGCAGCTCGTAGCGCACCAGCGCGACCGCCCAGCCGCGGGCAGCGGGTGCGGCCTCGATCGCATCGAGCACGCCGCCCAGCGCGGCATGGAGGCGGGGATAGGGGAGCCCTTCGGGAAGCGTCGCAGCGGTGAGCGCGGTTACCCAGGCGAGCGCTGCGGCGGGCAGCGGCTCGCCGAACATCGGGGCGCGGCTGTGGAGCAGTTCGACGGTGAGGCCGGCGAGCTGCTCCTCGGTCCGTGCGCGCCATTCGCCCTGGATGAGGTTCGCCGGTTGCAGCACCGGCCGCAGCGCCCGCGAACGCCCACCGCGGACATAGCCGGGCTGGACGCCATCGCTTTCGGTCAAAGCCCGCACGATCGCGCCATGTTCGCCGTGCGCGCGAACGCTGAGCAATATGGCTTCGGCGCGAAGATGCATCGCCGCGATGTAGGGCGTGCGCGGCGGAAAGGGAAATCACGGGGGCGACGCGGATGCCGCCCCCGCGGGAGGCCTCAGCCCATCGACGCGATATCGATGACGAAGCGGTACTTCACGTCGCTCTTGAGCATGCGCTCATAGGCAGTGTTGATCTCGTCGGCGCGGATCATCTCGATGTCGGCGACGATGCCGTGCTCGGCGCAGAAATCGAGCATCTCCTGCGTTTCGGCGATGCCGCCGATCAGCGAGCCGGCGATCGAGCGGCGTTTGAAGATCAACGCCGCGACGTTGGGCGACGGGTGCGCATGCTCGGGCACACCCACCAGCGTCAGCGTGCCGTCGCGCTTGAGCAGGGCAGTGAAGGCGTCGAGATTGTGGCTCGCGGCCACCGTGTTGAGGATGAAGTCGAAGCTGCCGGCATGCGCCGCCATCGCCTCGGCATCGCGCGAGACGACGACATCGTCCGCACCCAGCGCCAGCGCATCGGCGCGCTTGCTCTCCGAGGTGGTGAAGGCGACGACATGCGCGCCCAGCGCATGCGCCAGCTTCACGCCCATATGGCCGAGCCCGCCGATGCCGACGATGCCGACCTTCTTGCCCGGGCCGACCTGCCAGTGGCGGAGCGGCGACCAGGTGGTGATGCCCGCGCAGAGCAACGGCGCGACCGCGGCGAGATCCTGCTCGCCATGCCCGACCTTGAGCACGAACTTGTCGCTCACGACGATGCGCTGCGAATAACCGCCCAACGTGTGGCCGGGGGCGTCCGGCGTCGGGCCGTTATAGGTGCCCACAAAGCCGTTCTCGCAATATTGCTCCAGCCCCTCGTCGCACGAGGCGCAATGCTGGCAGCTGTCGACCATGCAGCCGACGCCGACCACGTCGCCCACTGCGAACTTCGAGACGTGCTCGCCGACCGCGCTCACCCGGCCGACGATCTCGTGACCCGGCACGCACGGGTACAGCGTGCCGTCCCATTCGGCCTTCACCTGGTGGAGGTCCGAGTGGCAGACGCCGCAATAGAGGATGTCGATCTGCACGTCGTGATCGCCGGGCGCGCGGCGCTCGATATCGATTGGTTCGAGCGGCTTGTCGGCGGCATAGGCGCCATAGGCTTTGGTTGCCATGATTGGGTGTCTCCTGGAGTGGTGGGGGTTCTGAAAGGTTCAGCGGGGGCCGGCGCGATAGGTTGCCTCGTCCACCGGCTCCATCCATTCGACCATCTTGCCATCCAGCGCTTCCTGGATAGCGATATGAGTCATCGCGGTGGTGGCGCTGGCACCGTGCCAGTGGCGATGGCCGGGCGGACACCAGACGACGTCGCCGGCGCGAATCTCGACGATCGCCTCGCCCTCGCACTGCGTCCAGCCGATGCCGGATAGGACGACTAGCGTCTGGCCCAGCGGGTGGGTATGCCAGACGGTGCGCGCGCCGGGTTCGAAGGTGACGCTGGCCACGCCGTGCCGCGCGGGCGCCGGTGCAGTGTTGAGCGGGTCGACCCTGACGCGGCCGGTGAACCAGTCGGCGGAGCCGGTCTGCGAGGGCTGGCTGCCGTTGCGCTTGAGTTGCATGTATGCTCCTGCCGGCGCGGGAAGTGCGCTTGGTTCAGAGATATGCCTGCCGCACTCCCTCGATTAGACGCTGGTATCTGCATGCAGTGCTGAATAGGGTTCAGCAATGAACCGCCAGCAGCTTTCCGAACTGACCGCCTTCCTCGCGGTCGCACGCCAGAAGAGCTTCACCCGGGCGGCGGCGCAGAGCGGGGTGACTCCCTCGGCGCTCAGCCATGCGATGCGCGGGCTGGAGGAGCGGCTGGGGGTGCGGCTGCTCCACCGCACCACCCGCAGCGTGAACCTCACCGAAGCAGGGGAGCGGCTGTTCGCGACGCTCGCGCCACGATTGGACGAAATTGAGGCAGAACTGGCGGCGCTGAGCGCGCTGCGCGACAAGCCCGCCGGTCTGGTGCGGATCAGCGCCGACGAGCATTCTCTCCATACGCTGCTCTGGCCGCGGCTGGAGCCGATCCTGCGCGAATTCCCCGACATCCGCATCGAGATCGACAGCGACTATCGACTGAAGGACATCGTCGCCGAGCGCTTCGACGCGGGCGTGCGCTTCGGCGACATCATCGCCAAGGACATGGTGGCGGTGCCGATCGGCCCCGAGGCGCGGATGCTGGCAGTCGCCTCGCCCGCCTATTTCGACCGCGCGGGGCGGCCGGAAGCGATCGAGGATCTGACGGCGCATGCCTGCATCAACCTGCGCCTCCCCACCTATGGCGGCCTCTATGCCTGGGAGTTCGAGGAAGAAGGTCGGGAGCGCAAGGTCTGGGTCGATGGCGCCCTTACCTTCTCTTCGGTCTTCCCGATCCTGCGCGCCGCGCTCGACGGGTTCGGCATCGCCTGCCTGCCCGATGCGATGCTGGCACCGCATTTGGCGAGCGGCGCGCTGGAGGCGGTGCTGACCCGCTTCTCGCCGCCCTTCGCCGGCTACCATCTCTATTACCCGAGCCGCCGCCAGCCCACCCCGGCCTTAGCGCTGCTGGTGGAGCGGTTACGCTGGCGGGGTTGATCGGGCTATGGCAGGTTGGCGGGGAAGAGACGTGAAGCGTTCTCAAGACCCTACAGGGAGAGATGTTGTGAAGATCCTGTCCAGCGCCCTCGCGGCGGCCACATTGCTGGTCGCCGCCCCCACCGCCGCGCAAACCGCTGCCGATCCCACCGCCTTTGCCGCCGCCAAGGACGTGCAGGCGCAACTCAAGGCGATGCTGGCCGAGATGAAGCCCGGTCAGGGCTTCGCCTGGAAGCCGCTGGTGCGTGACGGCAGCAACAACGCCGCGATCGAGATCTGGAAGAAGCCGGGCAAGCCCGCGGTTCACCCCGACCAAGCCGAATATGCGATCGTGCTCGAAGGTGCCGGCACCTTGGTTTCGGGCGGCACCATGCCCGATCGCGAGGTCCGCAACCCCACACTGGTGGAAGGCAGCCGCATCGAGGGCGGGACTACCCGCACCCTCGCACCGGGCGACGTGATCCTGGTGCCCGCGGGCGTGCCGCACTGGTTCGGCATCACCGGCGAGCGGCTGGTCCTGCTGGGGATCAAGCTGCCCAAGGGGGAGTAACCGCCAAAAATCCTCCCCGGGCCAAGCTCGGGGAAGAATTTTGGTCTTGTTACCGCCCGAGCAGCCCTTCCAGCATCCGCGCCATGTTCACCGCCGTGTAGGGCTTTTGCAGCACCGGCACCCCGGCATGGTCTTCGTCGAGCTGGAGCTGCTCGCCATAGCCCGTCGCAAACGCATAGGGCACGCCGTCCGCACGGAGACGGTCGGCGATCGGCAGGCTGGTCTCGGCGCCGAGATTGACGTCGAGGATCGCCACGTCGAACTGCTCCGCACCGATCTCTTCCAGCGCGGTGCCGATCGAGGCGGCGGTAACCACCCGCTCGGCGCCCATGCGCAGCAGGATGTCCTCGGCGTCCATCGCGATGATCAGGCTGTCTTCCACCAGCAGCACCGGGCCGCGCAGCACCGGCCGCATCTCGCCGCTTACGGGCACAGGAGCCGGCTCCTCCACGTCGCGGGCATGCTTCTCCGCTGCGTCGCCGTCGAGCACGACGTGCCGCGCCGGAATGCAGAACTCGGCCTCCAGCCCGGTCAGCGGGTAGCGCACCGTGGCCTTGCCGCCCAGATCATAGGGTACCGAGCGCTGGATGATCGTGGTGCCGAAGCCCTGCCGCGTCGGCGGCTGGACCACCGGACCGCCGCGTTCGCGCCACTCGATCCGACAGTCGCCCTGCGCATCCAGCTCCCAACGAACCGAAACCGTTCCGCTGTCCGACAAGGCGCCGTACTTGGCCGAATTGGTCATCAGCTCGTGGAACACCAGCGCCAGTGTCGAGAAGGCGGCCGGGCGCAGCAGCACCATCGGGCCGTCCTGATCGAGCCGTTCCGAACGGCCGCCGAGATAGGCCGCAGCTTCGGTACGCAACAGACGGCCGAGCGGGGCTGGGCCCCAATTGTCTTCGGTGATCTGGTCGTGCGCACGCGCCAGCGCCTCGATCCGGCCGTCGAGCATCCGGATATAGGTGGCGGTATCCATCCCCGGCGCGCGCGACTGGCGCACCAGCCCGCGGATCAGCCCCAGGATGTTGCGCACCCGGTGGTTGAGCTCGGCGATCAGCAGCTCCTGCCGCTCGGAGGCGCGCTGCCGCTCCTCCTGCGCGTCATCGGACAGGCGCAGCACCACCTCGATCAGCGAGGCACGCAGCACCTCGGCGATGCGCAGCTCGACCTCGGTGAAGGGCAGCGAGCGACCGCGCACTTCCTGGCTCCACAGCTCGAAGCTCTGCCGCGGCGTCAGGCGCGCGCCGTTGGGGCCCAAGTCGACCGGCTTGTGAGGATCGCCCGCCCAATTGACGGTGCGCACCAGTTCCTGGCGGAACAGCAGCACATAGTCGCGCGGGGAGCGGCTGATCGGGATCGCCAGCAGTCCGGCGCCGACATCGGCATAGTCAGCGGCCTGCGGCAACACTTCCGCCAGATGATCGGTCGCAAACACGCGTCCTGCCGCCATCGCGTTCAGCCGGCGCGTGATCGCGGCGAAGGAGGAAGGCGGCGGAGTGATGCCGCTGAACGCCACCTTGCCGCCGATCCAGATCGCGATGCCATCGCAGGGCACCACTTCGCGCAAACGGCTGCCCAGCCATTCCGGATCGTCGAGCAGCCCGCCGTCGCTCGCCACCGCGGCGAGCAGCCGGTCGCTGGTCGCGCGGGCCGCGGCTTCATAGGCCGACAGTTCCTTGCGCTCGCGACTCTCCAGCTTGAGCGCGAACATCTGGCCGAACAGCTCGGCCATCGAGCGCCGCTCGAAGCCGGGGCAGCGCGGGCCGCCATAATGGTGGCAGGCGAACAGGCCCCACAGCTTGCCCTCGACGATGATCGAGATCGACAGCGAAGCCTTCACGCCCATGTTCTTCAGATATTCGATATGGATAGGCGAGACCGAGCGCAGCACCGACAGCGACAGGTCGAGCGGCGCGCCGAACTCGTCGCGTCCCGGCACGATCGGCACGGGCTCGGCATGCACGTCGGCGATGATCCGGAACGGCGTGCGCAAATACAGCTTACGCGCCTGCTGGGGGATATCGCTGGCCGGATAGCGCAGGTCGAGGAAGCTGCCGATGCCGCTGCGCGCCGCCTCCGCCACCACCACGCCCGATCCGTCGCGCTCGAAGCGATAAACCATTACCCGGTCGAAGCCGGTCAGCGCCCGCACCTGCCGCGCGCCTTCGCGGAAGAAGTCGGCGATTTTGTCCTTCTCGTCCAGCCGTCCCATCATCGCGCGCAGGGTGCTGGCGGTGTCGCCGGCGGCATCCGAGGTGCAGGGCTCGCCCTCGACGACGATCGTGTCGCCGGTCATGTGCAGCGCCAGGTCGTAGGTGCGGCCGCGGGTGCGCAGCGCCTTGATCCCGAAGATCCGCTCCAGCGCATCGTCGCCGCGCAGCAGCGTCAGCCGGTTGCGCAGCGCGTGGATCGCATCGTCTTCCAGATAGTCGCTGGCATGGGTGCCGAGCATGTCCTCGGCCGACAGATCGAAATGCTGCGCGACGTTCGCCGAGGCGCGCTTGATCAGCCAGTCGCTCGAAAAGGCGATCAGGAAGCCGAACGGCTGGATCGCGCCCAGCTGATGGATCGGCTCGCGATCGCAGTTGGTCAGATCGACCTGGAAAACGCCATCGTCCACTTATGCAACCTTCGCCAGCCACTTCGTGCCGGCGGCCTCGAACCGCCCGAAGGTCTGGTTGGCGGCACTTACGGCAAGTTCCAAGAATTCCGGCGCATATAGGAGCGCATCGAGTTTTTCCAACAATTCCGGCCACATATGCGGCGGCTGGTGGCTACCCAGATAAGCGCGCGGCCAGCTGTCCGGCACGCTGCGCGCCAGGAACCGACCACCCAGCCGCGAGCCTTCGAGCACGTAAAGCATGCCCGCCATCGCGGCATCGGACGTAACGGAATCGGTGCTTTCGGGCGCGTCGATGGCGATACCCAGCGCGTCGAGATCGACCTGGATCACGCCTGCGCGACGGCGCTGCGGCCAGTCCGCAGTGATGGTTTCCGCACCGCCCTGGTCGAGCAGTGCCTCTACCGGCAGCAACGCTTCGGCATGCGCGGCGAGCAGCCCGGCATAGTCGTCGCGGCGGGCGAGATCGAAGCGGCTGAACAGCGCGTCGACCCGCGCATGCGCGGCGCCCGTGGCTTCCCGCAATCGGCGATGCGCGGCGTTCATGCGGATATATTGTTCAAGAGGAAAGGACCCACGGCAAGCAAAAATCGCAAGCCGTGGACCCGTTCCATTATGGCCGAAATGGCCTCAAATCACGCCGCACCGAAGACCCGTGCAAAGATCGTGTCGACATGGCGGTAGTGGTAGCCGAGATCGAACTTCTCCTCGATCACTTCGGGGCTCAGCGCCGCGGTGACTTCAGAGTCCGCCTTGAGCAGTTCCATCAGCGACAGTTCACCGTCGGACTCCCACACCTTCATCGCGTTGCGCTGGACGAGGCGATAGGCGTCCTCGCGGCTCACGCCGGCTTGGGTCAGCGCCAGCAGCACGCGCTGCGAGTGGACCAGCCCGCCCATGCGATCGAGATTCTTCTGCATCCGCACCGGGTAGACGAGCAGCTTGTCGACCACGCCGGTGAGGCGGGCGAGCGCGAAGTCGAGCGTGATCGTCGCATCGGGGCCGATATAGCGCTCGACCGAGGAGTGGCTGATGTCGCGCTCGTGCCACAGCGCGACATTCTCCAGCGCCGGGGTGACATAGCCGCGCACCATGCGGGCGAGGCCGGTCAGGTTTTCGGTCAGCACCGGGTTGCGCTTGTGCGGCATCGCCGAGCTGCCCTTCTGGCCGGGCGAGAAATATTCCTCGGCCTCCAGCACTTCGGTGCGCTGCAGGTGGCGGATTTCCACCGCGAGGCGCTCGATCGACGAGGCGATCACGCCCAGCGTGGCGAAGAACATCGCGTGGCGGTCGCGCGGGATCACCTGGGTCGAGACCGGCTCGACCGACAGGCCGAGCTTGGCCGCAACATGTTCTTCGACGCGCGGATCGATATTGGCGAAGGTGCCGACCGCGCCCGAGATCGCGCAGGTGGCGATATCGGCGCGCGCGGCGAGCAGGCGCGCCTTGTTGCGCTGGAACTCAGCATGCGCCTCGGCGAGCTTGAGGCCGAAGGTGACCGGCTCGGCGTGGATGCCGTGGCTGCGGCCGATCGTCGGCGTCATCTTGTGCTCGCGGGCGCGGCGCTCCAGCACTTCCAGCAGCGCGTCGATATCGGCCAGCAGCAGGTCGCTGGCGCGGGCGAGCTGGACCGCCAGGCAGGTGTCGAGCACGTCGGAGCTGGTCATGCCCTGGTGCATGAAGCGGGCTTCCTCGCCCACCTGCTCGGCCACCCAGGTGAGGAAGGCGATCACGTCATGCTTGGTCACCGCCTCGATCGCGTCGATCGCGGCGACGTCGATCTCGGGCTTGGTCGCCCACCAGTCCCACAGCGCCTTGGCGGCGCTCTGCGGCACCACGCCGAGGTCGGCGAGCGCCTGGGTGGCGTGCGCCTCGATCTCGAACCAGATGGCAAGGCGCGTCTCGGGCGACCAGATGTCGGTCATCGCGGCGCGGGCATAACGGGGGACCATGGCGTTCCTTCTATGCGGAATGGGAGTGCCCGGCAGCCCCGGGCGGGTCGCCGCCGCGCCTAGCAAGAACCGGCCACAGCGGCAACCGAACCCGCGCCCCGGCCGTTGTCACCGCTGAGGAGATCACCCGATGACGCCGCTATTGCTTGTCGCCGCCTTGCAGGTCACCGCCCCACAGCAGACGCCCGCCCAGCCCGCGCAGCATGGCCAGTCCTCCGCCCCTGCCGCCAACCAGGCGATGCCGGGGACTCAGCCCACCCCTGCCGACAAGCCGCTGCAAGGGGCGGAGGCACCGGGCACGCCGCCCCCCGCCGCCGAGGCCGCCCAGCCCACGCCCCGCCCCGATCCCGCCAAGCTGCCGGTCGAGGCCCAGTTCGCCCGCTATGACGCCAATGGCGACGGCGCGCTCGACAAGGCCGAATATGGCAGCTGGCTCACCGCGTTGCGCACCGCTAAGGATGCGGAGTTCAAGCCGGAAGCGCCCGAGGCCAAGGCGTGGATCGACCGCAGCTTCATCGGCGCCGACGCCAACCGCGACGACAAGATCAGCCGCGAGGAATGGGTGCGCTTCCTCACCCCCGTCGCCGGCTGACATCCCCGTTGCGGCGGCTGACGGCCCGGCTATGATGGCGGCATGGCGCAGCTGATCGATCGCTTCCAATCCTCCACCGCCGGATGGCTCAAGGGCTCGTTTGCCGGCTGGGCGACCGTGGCGCTGTGCTTGGTCGGCGTCGGCTTCGTCATTCTCGCGGTACGCTGGATCGGCAACAAGGCGACGCTGTACGAGGTCACCGAGGATCGCATCGTCCTCTATCGCGGCATCGTGCGCAAATCGATCGACGAGATCGAGCTGTACCGAGTGAAGGACGTGCGGCTCGACTATTCGATCGTCAACCAGATCTCGGGCATCGGCACGCTCACCATCACCTCGTCCGACGAGACCACGCGCGGCGGGCCGCTGGTGATCCGCGACGTCGAGTATGCTCGCGAGCGCCGCGAGAAGCTGCGCGAGCTGGTCAGCAACGCTCGCCGCCTGCGCGGCGTGCGCGAATTCGACATGGTGCAGGAAGACGCGCGCGGCTGACCCCAGCCGCACATTTTTTCGCGACGGCATGTCACACGCCGCCGCCTTGTCTCGTCAGGTCCGCGGAACCCGCAAGACAAGGACCTGCGATCATGACCGGACGGACCAACCCCTATGCTGCCGCGCCCGACTTACTGAAGGCGTGGCTCGATTTCTCCACCCGAGTTGCGCAGAGCGGGCTGGAAGCCTCGCTGCTCGAACTGGTGAAGCTGCGCGCCTCGCAGATCAACGCCTGCGCCAATTGCCTCAACATGCACAGCTACGAGGCGCGCCAGGCCGGCGAGACCGAACAGCGTATCGCCCTGTTGCCTGCCTGGGAGGAAGCCCCCTGCTACACACCGCGCGAACGCGCTGCGCTCGCCTGGGTCGATCATATCACGCTGATTGCGGACAAGCGTGCGCCGCAGCCGGTCTATGATGCGCTCGCCGCACAGTTCACCAAGGAGGAGCAGGTGCAGCTGACGCTCGCCATCACCGTGATCAACGGCTGGAACCGTCTTGCCATCGGCTTCGAGCTGTTCGCGCCGGAACTCGGCTGGAAGGCGTGAGCGACGCTGCCGCCTTCGACGCGCTGCGCCCGACGCTGCTCCGCGTCGCCTACCGCATGCTCGGCTCGATCGCCGATGCCGAGGATGTGGTGCAGGAGGCGTGGCTGCGCTGGACCGCCGAAGACCGCGCGGCGGTGCGCGTGCCCGAGGCCTTCCTGCGCCGCGTCGTCACCCGCCTCTGCCTCGACCAGCTCAAGTCGGCCCGGGCGCGGCGCGAGACCTATGTCGGGCCCTGGCTTCCCGATCCGGTGGTCGAGCCCGAACCGGCGGACGACGTCACGCTGCCGCTATTGCTGGCGCTCGAGCGGCTTTCCCCGCTCGAGCGTGCGGCATTCCTGCTCCACGACGTGTTCGACGAAAGCTTCGAGACGATCGCCGAGAGCCTCGGCCGCGATCCCGCCGCCTGCCGCCAGCTCGCCGCGCGGGCGCGCGAGCACGTCCGTGCCGAACGGCCGCGCTATCCCGTGGAGCGGGGCCATGGAATGGCGATCGCGGAGGCGTTCTTCGCCGCCTCGCGCGGCGGCGACGTCGCCGCGCTGGGTGCGATGTTGGCGGACGACGTCACCCTGCATTCGGATGGCGGTGGCAAGCGCCCCGCCGCGGGCCGGGTGATGCGGGGCCTCAGCGAGGTCACCCGCAGCTTCGCCGCGATTGCGCGACTGCTGCGCGGGCGGCAGGGCACCCTCCTCCACCTGGCCTATGTCAACGGGCTACCCGGCTTCGTCACGCGCGAGCCGGACGGGCTGCTGCAGACCACCGCCTTGCTGATCGACGACGGCAGGATCCGCGCCGTCTATGTGATGCGCAATCCCGACAAGCTGGCCCATCTGGACGGCGCATTGCACTGACGGAGGCCCGTCAGCCTAGGTCCGGCGCGATCTCCACCTCAAGGCCGTCGAGCGCCGGACCGAACGGGATCTGGCAGGAAAGCCGCGAGCCCGGGCGCCGCTGCTCGGCGCCGTCGAGCAGCGCGTCCTCGTCATCGCTCATCGGCGGCAGAAGCTCGGCAGAGGCGGGATCGACATAGACGTGGCAGGTCGCGCACGACAGGCCGCCGCCGCAAAAGGCCGGCAGTGCTTCGAAGCCCGCGTCTCGAATGATTTCCATCACGCTCAGCCCCTCCTGCGCAGCGACGACCATCTGGGCGCCGGCGGGCGGGGTAACCAGTAATTTCAGCATGTCTTGACCTTGAAGATAGGGAGCGGAAGGCGCGAGGGCGCCTCCCGCAGGGAGCAATCGCGGGGTGCCGCCCCGGCGGGCGGCACCGATCAGTAATGGATGCGGAAGTCGATCCCGACGCGCCGCGGGGTCAGCACCGATCGGGCATAATAGCGTTCAACCACCCCCGTGCGGGTCTGGTTGTACGAGCTGATGTCGTTGCTGATCGAGGTATAGGCATATTTGTTGAAGATGTTGTCGGCGAACAGGCCGACTTCGAACATCTTGTCGCGATAGGTCACCGAGGCGCGGTGCGTCATGTAATCGGGGATCGCCTCGCCAAAGCCGCGCAGGCCGACGCGCGAATAGACGTCGCCCATATAGGTCGCGGCCCAGTTGGCCTCGATCTCGCCGCCATGCGGCAGCGGATAGGTGTAGGTCAGCTGGGCACTGCCCGAATGCTTGGCCGAGCCCGGCAGCCGGTCCCCCTCCTTGGCGTCGTAGCGCACCCCCTGGCTTACGACGAGGCTGGCCACGTCCTCGGTCAGATGCGCGTCGGTGTAGGAATAGGTGCCCTGCAGGGTCAGCTGCGGCAGGAGCTTGAACGAGCCGGTGAATTCGACGCCCTTGGAGATCGCGGCACCGGCATTGGTAGTGATGCCGACGGCGCCGTTCACCGTCTGGCTGGGCACCTGCACGTCGCTCCATTTCACGCGGAACGCGTCCACGGTGAATTGCAGCCGCTTGTCGAACAGCGAGGCGCGCACGCCGACTTCAATATTGCGCGTCTTGTCCGGGCCGTAGACCAGCTCGTTCGGCAGCGCGCAGACATTCTGCCCCGGCGGCAGCGGGATCACGCAAGGGGCGACCCGGTTGACGCCGCCGATCCGGTAGCCGGTGCTGTACGTCGCATAGGCGAGCAGATCGGGGCTGAACTTGTACGAGGTGTTGGCCTTCCACACGAAGCCGTCGTCGCCGGTGCTGCCCGAGCGGACCCGGCTCGGCGCGAACTGGATCAGCGGGTAAGGCGTACGGGTGAGGCCTCCGCCGAACAGCGGCGTGTCGGTGCCGCCCGTCGCGGTGGCGTCGTACTTGAAGTAGCGGAGGCCGCCGGTCACCTGCCAGGCCGAGGTCGCGTGCAGCGTCGCCTCGCCATAGACCGCCTTCTCCACCGTCCTGGTGTTGACGAAGGAGATATATTCGAGGTCGTCGGGCCGGTTGACGCCCGCAAAGGCCGCGAAGCCCGGCGTATATTCCTGGCGGTCGCTCGCATATTTCAGCCGGTTGTAGAAACCGCCGATCACCCAGTTGACCGGCCCGCCATGCGAGGAAACGAGCCGCACCTCCTGGTTGAACTGCTTGTACTTGCGGTGGTTGTTGGCGAAGGACGAGAAGGCCGGGAACGCCTCATAGCCATAGTTCAGGTCGAGCAGCAGATCGGTGTTGTCGTCGACATTCTCGATCTTCTGCTCGGTATAGGCCGTGGTGCTGACCAGCTGCGCGACATTGAACAGGTTGATGTTGAACTCGGCCGAAAACAGGTCGGCGCTCCGATGGAACGGCTCGAGATAGCGCCATGGCCCCTCATAGTTACCGGTGCCCAGAACGCCGGCGCCATTGGCCTGGCGGCCGTTGGTCTTGGTGTCCTGGTGCGCATAGGTCAGGAACGCCTTCACGTTCGGGTTGTATTCGAGCAGCAGCGTATTGCGCGTGGTGAAGGTGTGCTCGAAATTGACGTCGTCCTGCCGCTTGAAGTTGCGCGCATAATCGGCGCGCGTGCCGAGCGAGGCGTCGGCGGCGGTGGTGCCGCGCACCGGCTGCGCATCCGAGATGCCCGGCTGCTGCAGCATATAATTGTAATCGATGAAGCCCGGATTGTCGTAATAGCCGACGACCGATCGCAGCGCGACATGATCGCTGAGGATCGGCACGTTGACGACCATATCGCCGATCCGACCCAGGTCACTGCTGTGCGACTGGGCATAGCCGCGGCCGTGCAGATCCACCGAGAAGCGGCTGGTGTTGGGACGGTTGGGCATGTAGCGCACTGCACCGGCCAGCGTGCCGAGGCCGTACAGCGTTCCCTGCGGACCAAGCAGCGTTTCAACGCGCGCGATGTCGATCAATTTGAAATCGAGGTAGAGCGGGACTTCGCCCAGATACACGCCAACCGCGCTATTGGCATTGGATCCGCTGACGCTGGTATCGCCGGATTCGATGCCGCGCAGAATGATGTTGCCGGTGCTTGCCGGACCGGTATCGACGATCGTCAGGCCGGGGGTGAAGGCAGCAAGGCCGCGCACATCGTCGATCCGCTGGCGAGCCAGCGTTTCTTCGGAGACGGCGCTGATGTTGATCGGCGCATCCTGCAGCGTGACGCTGCGCCGGCTGCCGGTGACGACGATCTCGTTGGCGCTACCGCCGCCCTGATCCTCCGCCTGCTGGACCGAAACGGTGCCTGCGCCTTCGGTCTGCGCCGCCGCGCGGGTCGCGCCGAAGCTTGCGAGAACGGTTGCACCCAATAGCGCCGCGCGGGAAATCGATCGTGCCACCCTAGCCCCCTTTTCTGATTTGGTCGCTGGCCGCCATGGCGGGCGGCTGGCTTGTGCTCGCAGACTTTGGGGAAAAGACCCGCGCCGCCATGGGGCGTTTGACGTACCGCATCGCAGCAATCCCGGACGGGGACGATGCGGAAACTCCGCGCACCTGCGGAAGGCGCGCGGCGTGCCTCACCCATGCGGTGCAACCTATCGCGCCGTCTCGCCGGACGCCGGCGCAAGGCTCCACCATGACAGCGTGTGGACGTCGTGCGCGCTGGTCCACACGCCGGTGCCGGCGAAGCGCAGCGCGCCGCTGCCGCTAGGCTTGCCGAGGCGGCCGAGGATCGCGAGCGTCTTGGGATCGATGGTGACGAAGGTCTGGTCGGCGGTGGTGCGCAGCCAGACCATGCCGCCGCCGGTATCGATGTCGCCGTAGAGCAGGTCCGCACCGACCTTCACATGGCCGGAGACTTCCACCGTGGCGGGATCGATCCGCGCGAGTGTCCCGTCACCCTGCTCCTGCACCCACACCGCCCCCTCCCCCGCGGCGAGGAAGCCCGGCTGCTTGCCGAGCTTGGTGCGTCCGGTCACCTGGTTGGTGGCGGGATCGATCCGCTGGAGCGATTGCTGGCCGCTGCTCACCGCCCAGACCGCATCGAATCCGAAGGCGAGGTAGTACGTGCCGGGGTCCACCACGATGGAGGCGACCACATGATTGTCGGCGGGGTCCACCCGAGCGACCTTGCCCGCATCGTCGCTCGCCACCCAGATCGATCCCGCACCTGCAACGACGTTCAATTCACCCTTGGGATTCGCGATACCGGTAGGGATCGCCGCCAGCAGCTTGGCGGTCTTGAGGTCGATGCGGTTGAGCGTGCCCTCCTTGCAGTCCGCGACCCACAGCGACCCGGCCGCGATCGCCATCGCCCCGCAGGGATGCGACATCGCCACCTCGGCCAGCTTGCCGCCGCGCGACCAGCGCTCGACGCGGCCCTTGTTGGTCGCCCAGACGCTGTCACCATCGACCGCGAGGAAGTCGGCGAAGCCGGGCACGGTGAGCACCTGCGCCTCGCGCGGCTGCGGGTCGGCATCTGCGGGCGCGGCGGCGAGCAGCATGGCGAACATCGGCATCCAGACCATCGCTCAGCCCGCCGCCACGTCGGTGGTGGGAGCCGGGCGCTGCTTCAGCCGGGCGAGGATCGGCTGGAACGGGAACAGCCATTGCTCGCGGATCGACAGCCGCCGCCGCTCGTCCTGGCCGACCACCGAGGCTTCGCCTTCCTTGTAGGTGCCGAAGATCCGGTCGAGCAGGATCAGCGAGTTGCCGTAATTGCAGCGCGTAACCTCATAGGGCACCGAATGGTGCAGGCTGTGGTGGCGGATCGTGGTGAAGACGAAGCTGTACCAGATCGGCGGATCCGCGTGGACATTGGCATGCGCGAAGCCGGAGACGACGCCCAGTACGCTCACGGCGCAGAAAATCGCGGTCAGCGGCAGGTCGAACAGCGCGACGACGCTGAGGCTGATCAGGAACAGCTCGATCGGATTGCCGACATAGCCCTTCGCGGCGTTGAGCTGGGTGATGTGGTGATGCGGAGCATGGGTCATCCAGAAGGGCGCCGAATTGTGCATCAGCCGGTGCATCCAATATTGGCCGAACTCGATCAGGAAGATCACCAGCGCCACCTGCGCCAGGAACGGCCACTGCATCAGCCACGGCGTCGCGATCCCCAACGACTGCTTGAGCGCGAGCAGCGGCGTATCGGCCAGCGTGCGCGATACCCAGGAAATCGCGGTCGAGCCGAGCACGACGTAGAACAGGTCGGTCCAGAACTCGCGCCAGTTCATCCGCCAGCCGGCATGCCGCTCGAAGACGAATTCGAGGCCCTGGATGTACAGCGTGATCAGCGCGGAGACGATCACGATCGTCCAGGGGTTGGCAAGGATGCCGGCGGGCGCGAAGGCCCAGAAGCAGACGACCGCCACCACAGTGGCCGGCGGTATGAGGTTCACGAGCCCTTTGGTCATGCGCTGTCGTCCCGATCGCGAGCGAGGCGATGCCGCCCCGTTTCGATCCGAAGCTAGCCATGCAAAGGATGCCAGCGCAGGTGGCCGAATGACGTAGCGTGCCCAAAAGCACGCGGCCGCGCGCATCCTTTCGGGACACACGCGGCCGGGAAAAGGCCGTTCAGGCGCTCGGGCTCAGCGCAGCGCGGCGACCTGCACGCCGCGGGCCTTGTTTACCTGGGCTACGCGGGCCTCGATCTGGCTGCGCACCTGCTCGGCGACATCGGCGCGGCACAGGCGGGCGCGCGCTTCGACATCGGGGTGGATGGTCGCGAGATTCTCGCCGCACACCGCGCGGGCAGCCTGGTCGACGCGGGTGGCGAGGCGCTGCTGGCCATCGGCGGTCGTGAGATCGAGCCCGGCGAGCGTCAGCGTCGCACTCGGCTGGCCGAAGCCGGTGTCGGACGGGGCCGCGAAGGCGGCGGTGCTGATCGAAAGGGCGGCGGCGGCCGCGACGAGCATCTTCATGGCAATCTCCTGCAACCAAGACCGCCTCACCCGAGCGGCTGAGGCGCATCTAGTCACAGAAACCATAAACGGCAAGTTGAAAAGCTATAAACAGGCTACGTAACTTCCGTATCACGCGATACGGCAAGTTTTGCAGCGCAGCAATCGTGTATTACAGCTTCAGCCTTTCTTCATACTTCAGGAACTAACTCCGTCATTATTACAAATCATCGCGCACGTACTACCAGCGAGGCGAGCTCGGTGGTGTACCCCATCAGGCCAACCGGCAGGCGGACGGTTTCCCGCCGCTCGACCTGCCCGGCCGCATCGACCACCGCCACGTCGAGCGTGCGGGCAAAGGGCGAGGCCAAGCCCCGCACCGCCGCCACCGGCACGCGGACTTCCCAGCCGCGCCCGCCGCTTGCCGCGACGGCCCGGTCGTTGATCGTGATCGTCTGGGCGGCGGAGCTGCGCGTTCCCCGGATCAGCAGGCAGTCGCCTTCCGAACAGCGCACCAGCTTGGCGGTCGGACGCGGGTCGGCATGCGCCGCCGGTGCGATCAGCAGCGCGGCGGCGAAGGCGAGACGGGAGAATACTGCCATGCGCGCCAGGCTGCCGGAGCGCGCCGCGGCGCACCATGCGCCGTTTGACGTACGCCGCGCTCAGTCGGTGGCGATACCGCGTTCGGCGAAATAGGCGGAGACGGGCGCCAGCACCGCTTCGTGTTTGCGCCAGCGCGCGACCGAGTCGCGGTAGATCGGGCGGCGGACCTGCGCCGCGCTCGGGGTGGAGACCGCCCCGCCCTGCGCATGGAACTCCAGGCACCGCTCCGACCAATCGAGCCCGCAATGCGCCAGCAGGCGACGGGTCGCACCTTCCTGATCGGCGACGATATCCTCGTAGCGCAGCTCCAGGATCCGCCCGGGCAGCGCCGCGCGCCACAGGGCCATCAGCCGCTCGAACCCGGCCACGTACGCGGCGATGTCGAGCAGGTCGTAACTATAGTCGTAATAGCGCGAGCCGATCGCGAACAGGTTGCGGAAATTGGCCAGCACCGTGTCCATCGGGTTGCGGCGCAGGCAGACGATCGCCGCGTCGGGCAGGGCGCGCGCGGCAATGCCGGCATAGTGGAAATTGCCGGGAAACTTGTCGACAAAGCGCCGCTCGGGCAGCCGCCGATGATGCGCCGCGCGCGCCAGATAGTCGCGCCCGATCGCGCCGAGATCGGTGCCGGCCGCCGTATGCAGCGTCTCGGGATCGAGCACCGTGCGGCTGCGCGTGCCCGAGGCGGCCTTTACCGCCAGCGGCAAGGCCTGGAGCTCGCCGACGCTCTCGACCGCCGGATGCGCGGCGAGGATTCGGTCGACCAGCGTCGTGCCGGTGCGCGGCATGCCGATGATCAGGATCGGCGCCTCGGCGGGTGCGTCCGTGACCGGCGCGGCGGCGAAGGCCGGCCAGCTTCCCGCCACTGCATCGACGATCGCCGCATCGCGCGCCGGATCATAGCCGAGGGCAGCTCGGTGCTCTGCGTTCACTTCCAACAAACAGGCCAGCGCCGCGTCGCCGCGGCCGATATCCTCCAGCTCCTTGGCCAGCGCATAGCCGGTGAGCAGCCGGTTGGGGCCGCGTGCGCGCTGCTTGGCCGCTTCCAGCCGGGCGACATGGTTGTGCGCCGCCCCCTGCTTGCGCAGCCCGGCGAGCAGATGATGGGCCCGGGCATCGTCCGGGCTGCGCGCAAGCAGCGTTTCCAACACCGCTTCGGCATCGTCCACACGCCCGAGAAAGCTCAGCGTTGCCGCGTGGTTATAAAGGAATGCGTCGTTCTCCGGCGCCAGCGCCACCGCGACCTCGAAATGCGGCAGCGCCGCCTCATGGTCGCCGAGCCGGGCATAGACGCAGCCGATCGTATCGCGCGACAGCGCATCCCCAGGCGGGTCAGCCTTTGCCGCTGCGAGCTGCACCGCCGCTTCGCCATCGCGCCGCACCAACGTGTAGAGCCGGGCGAGCTGCGCGCGATATTCGCCCCGCGGAGCTTCCGCCACCGCCGCTTCGATCTGCCGGATCGCCTCGCCGACCCGCCCCTGCTCCGCCGCGATCACGCCCAGCAGGAAGGCACCCTCGGCGGCCGGCAGCGCCGCCGAGGCGAGCCGCGTCGCCGCCTCGAAATCGCCCTGCTCCAGCGCCGCCCGCGCCGCCGCCGCGCTCATCCCGCGAGCGTCGCCACGGCGATCGCCGTCGCCGAAGCGCGGTTCTCAACGCCCATCTTCTGAAAGATCTGCTCGAGATGCTTGTTCACGGTGCGCGGGCTGATCTCCAGGATCTCGCTGATCTCGCGATTCTGCTTGCCGCGGCTGAGCCATACCAGCACCTCCGCCTCGCGCGAGGTGAGCCCGTGACGCTCGGCGAGGATGCGTTCGGCATCGCCCTCACGCTTTTCGGTGAGGCGGAACAGCCACTCGCGCGCGCTGGTCTGGCGCAGGAAGCTGCATTGGAGCGCGCTGTCGCCGATCTGCAGCGTCGCCTGCGCGCCCGGCGGCACCGCCGGATCCTGCAGCCGCCGCACGATCGCGGCGAGTTCGTCGGGCAAGTCCAGCGCCCGGGGCGACCAGTCGGGGAACAGCCGTTCGATGGTATCGGCGGCGAGCGGGGTCAGCCAGCCGGTCTGCCCCTCGCCATCGACCGCGAAGGACGGCCGCCCGGCCGTATCCAGCGCCAGCTGGCTGCTCTGCGCGATCCGGGCATTGGCGAGGTGCACCGATACGCGCGCCAGCAGCTCGTCCACCACGATCGGCTTGTGAACATAATCGACCGCCCCGGCATCGAGCCCGCGCACGACATGCTCGCTCTCGGTCAGCCCGGTCATGAAGATCACCGGCACGTGGCGAAAGCGGCCGTCCTGCTTGATCCGCCGCGTGGTGCTGAACCCGTCGAGCCCCGGCATCACCGCGTCCATCAGGATCAGGTCCGGCGTGCCATGCTCCAGCAGTTCCAGCGCCGCGAGCCCATCGACCGCGATCAGCACCGTCATCCCCGCCTGCTCCAGCGTCGCGGTGAGGAAGCGGAGCGATTCGGGGGTGTCGTCCACCACCAGGATCGTGGCGCCGGGATCGCTAGCCGACATCGTCGAGCGTCCTTGCCAGCCCGCGCAGATCGAACGCCTCCAGCTGCGGCCGCAGCCGCGCGACGAGGTCGGCGCTTTCGGGAACGTCCCTCTCCAAAGTCACGAGTGTCGTTTCAATTCCACGGACATGCCCGAGCTTCATAAAGCGGCGCAGCGCATCGAGATAGGGTGCCGCCGACTCGGGCAGTGCCATCGGTGGACTTGGGGTTGCTGCTACCGGTTCGGCATCCTCGACGATCCAGTTGAGCCCCAGCTGGCGCGCGATCATGTCGAGCAGCGCGTCGAGATCGACCGGCTTGGTGAGGAAGGCATCGTGCGCGCGGCGGCCGTCGCGACCGGCATGGAATTCATGCGCATTGGCCGAGACCATCACGATGCGCAGCCCCGCCCCGAAGCGCGCGCGCAGTTGGTCGGCGATGTCCCAGCCGCTGGTGCCCGGCATCTGGATGTCGAGCAGCACGAGATCGGGCGAACAATGCTCGGCGAGCGCGAGGCCCGCCGCGCCGCCGCTCGCCTCGAACACGGAGAAGCCGAGCGGGCGCAGCAGATGGTTGACCACGGTGGTCTGGGCGGGGCTGTCGTCGATCACCAGGATCGTCTTTTGCGGGCCCTCATAGCCGGTGACGCGGCGATAGGCCGCCGCGCCCGCGGGCGCCTCGATCGGCTCGGGTAGGAGGAGGCGGAGGAGGAAGCTGCTGCCCTTCCCCACTTCGCTCGTCACCGTCACCTCACCGCCCAGGATGCGCGCCAGCACGCGGGTGATCGCGAGGCCGAGCCCGATGCCAGGCTGCATCACCGTATCAGGCTCGCGGCCCCGCTCGAACGGCTCGAAGATCCGCTCCAGGTCCTCGGCCGGGATACCGGGCCCGGTGTCGCGCACCTCGATCGCGGCGCTCTGGCTGCGGTAGCGCACGGTCAGGGTCGCGCCGCCCTTGTCAGTATATTTGATCGCGTTGGACAGGAGATTGATCAGAATCTGCCGCAGCCGCTTTTCGTCGGTGCGGACATAGGCGGGCAGCCGGCCCTCGACGACATAGTCGAGCGATAGCCCCTTGGCCGAGGCCTGGACGCGGAACATCTCCACCACCTGGTCGAGCAAGGCAGGCAGCCGCACCAGTTCCTGCCGCACCTGGAGCACGCCGCTTTCGACGCGCGAGATGTCGAGCAGGCCTTCGACGAGGTTGGTGAGATGCTCGGCCGAACGGCGGATCACCCCGCCCGCCTCGCGCGGCGGTATCGAATCGCCGCGTTCGAGCAGTTGGGCATAGCCATAGATGGCGTTGAGCGGCGAGCGGATCTCGTGGCTCACCGCCACCAGATAGCGGGTCTTGGCGGCATTGGCGGCCTCGGCGGTTTCCTTGGCCTTGGCCAGCGCCGCCTCGGTTTCCTGATGTGCGGCAATCTCGGCGCAGAGCCGTTCGGTCTGCGCGCGACTCGCCTCCTCGGCGGCGCGATGGCCGTCGCGCGCTTTCAGGAACAGCCGGGCAAAAGTGGCAGCGACGGCCAGCGCGAGCCCCAGGCAGATCGTTCCAAGAATGCGCGCCATCGCCATGTCGGTTCAGCCCCTTCGCCTGCAAGGACGCGCGGCGGCAGCGCCCCGAAACCGGGGCTCTCCAGTGCCTGAATGACGCATTGCAGCATCACGATTTGGGGTGACACATGCCATACGACATGCCTATAAGTCGTATTACTGGATTGAGCAAACGTAATATCGGATGCGACCGTCCGGCGGCTGAAATTCGCGCTTTCTCGCGCTGCGAAGATGGGGGTCGATCATGACAAAATGGGTTTCCAAGGCGCGGATCGCGGTAGCGGCGGGCGCGATGCTGGCGACGGCGTCGTGCGGCGGTAGCGGCACTGCACCCAAGGCGCGCACCGAGTTCAATATTGGCTGGTCGATCTATGCGGGCTGGATGCCCTGGCCCTATGCCGAACAGGCCGGCATCGTGAAGAAATGGGCCGACAAATATGGCGTGAAGATCCACTTCACCCAGGTGAACGATTACGTCGAGTCGGTGAACCAGTTCAACGCCGGCAAGCTGGACGGCGTCACCGTCACCAACATGGACGCGCTCACCATCCCCGCTGCCGGCGGCAAGGATACCAGCGCGATCATCCTGGGCGATTATTCCAACGGCAATGACGGCATCGTCCTCAAGAACGCCAAGAGCCTCGCCGACATCAAGGGCCGCACCGTCTATCTCGTCGAGCTCTCCGTCTCGCATTACCTGCTCGCGCGCGGCCTCTCCACGGTCGGTCTCCAGCTTTCCGATGTGAAGACGGTCAATACCTCGGATGCGGACATCGTCGGCGCCTTCGCCAACCCGGCCGCCACCGCCGTGGTCACCTGGAACCCGCAGCTGACCGAAGTCGCCAAGCTGCCCGGCGCCACCAAGGTATTCGATTCGAGCCAGGTCCCCGCCGAGATCCTCGACCTGCTCGCCGTCGACACCGCGACGCTCAAGGCCAACCCCAATCTGGGCAAGGCGCTGGCGGGCATCTGGTACGAAACGATCCAGCTGATGCAGAAGAAGGACGCCGCCGGCGCCGCTGCCCGCGCCGCGATGGCCAAGCTCGCCGGGGCCACCCCGCAGGCCTTCGACGCACAGCTCACCACCACGCACCTCTATGCCACGCCGCAGGATGCGGTGGCCGCGGTCAAATCGCCGGCGATCGGCGCCACCATGGTGAAGGTGCGCGACTTCAGCTTCTCGAAGGGGTTGTTCGGCCAGGGCGCCAAGTCCGCCGACGCGATCGGCATTTCGGTGCCGGGCAAGACGATCGGCGACGCGAACAACGTCAAGCTGCGCTTCGACCCGACCTATATGGAGCTGGCCGCGGCCGGCAAGCTCTGAGGCCGGTCCGCTCATGCGCTGGGTGAACATCCGTCCCCGCCGCCGCACCGGCTGGCTGCTGGGGAGCCTGCCGCTGCTGCTGGTGGCGATCGTCTACCTCTTCGCCTCGGCCGCGCGGCACGCCGAGAACCCCTCGGACAAGCTGCTGCCCACGCCGGGCGCGATGGTCGAGGCGATGCACAATCTGCTCGCCCAGGCCGATCCTTTGAGCGGCCGGCTGCTCTTCTGGGCGGATACGCTGGCCAGTCTCGAGCGGCTGGGGATGGCGCTGGGCATCTGCGCGCTGTCGGCGCTGCTCGTCGGCATGGTGCTGGGCGTGCTGCCCGCCGCCCGCGCCACCTTCGGCGCCTTCGTCACCACCATCGCCGTGATCCCGCCGATCGCGCTATTGCCGATCCTGTTCATCGTCTTCGGGCTGGGCGACACCGCCAAGGTCGCGCTGATCGTGATCGGCGTAACGCCCTTCCTGATCCGCGACCTCGCCGACCACATCACCGCCATCCCGCAGGAACAGCTGATCAAGGCGCAGACGCTCGGCGCCAGCAGCTGGCAGCTCGCGCTGCGCGTGGCACTTCCCCAGGCGCTTCCCCGGCTGATCGCAGGCATCCGCCTCTCCCTCGGGCCCGCCTGGGTGTACCTGATCTCGGCCGAGGCGATCGCGTCCGACATCGGCCTCGGCTATCGGATCTTTCTCGTCCGCCGCTATCTCTCGATGGACATC
Source organism: Sphingomonas trueperi (assembly GCF_040545965.1). GTDB lineage: Bacteria > Pseudomonadota > Alphaproteobacteria > Sphingomonadales > Sphingomonadaceae > Sphingomonas > Sphingomonas trueperi_C. Next base: position 594,741 of record NZ_JBEPMV010000001.1, read on the forward strand.
ATCATCCCCTACGTCGCCTGGATCTCGATCCTCGCCATCCTGATGGACGTGGCGCTGGCCCAGCTCAGCAAGCGCGCCTTTGCGTGGGCGCATGGAGCCGGCCGATGAGCGCGCTCCTCTCCTTCCAGAATGTTTGGCTCGAATATGGCGACAAGGTCGTGCTCGAACGCGTCGAGCTCGACATCATCGAGCGCAGCTTCGTTTCGATCGTCGGCCCCTCGGGCGCGGGCAAGAGCAGCTTCCTCCGGCTGGCGCTCGGCCAGGAACGGCCGACGCGCGGCAAGGTCCTCCTCGACGGCACGCCGCTGCCCGGCGAGTGCGGCCCCGATCGTGGCGTGGTGTTCCAGCGCTATTCGGTGTTCCCGCATCTGACCGCGCTCAGGAACGTGATGTTCGAACGCGAATGCGTCGGCGCGCCGCTCACCGCCCGGCTGTTCGGCGCCGCCCGCCGCCGCGCCCGCGACGAGGCCGCCGCGATGCTCGCCGAGGTGGGCCTGGGCGACGCGCTCGACCTCTACCCCGCCCAGCTTTCCGGGGGCATGCAGCAGCGGCTCGCCATCGCCCAGGCGCTGATCGCCCGCCCCCGCGTGCTGCTGCTCGACGAGCCGTTCGGCGCGCTCGATCCCGGCATCCGCCAGGACATGCACCGGCTGATCCTCAAGCTGTGGGAGGAGCATGCGCTCACCGTGCTGATGGTCACCCACGACATTTCCGAGGCGTTCAACCTCGGCACCCGCGTGCTCACCTTCGACAAGCGCCGCATCGATCCGCACGCCCCGCACCGCTTCGGCGCGACCGCCGTCTACGACCTCCACCTCACCCGCAAGCGGCGCGAGGCGATCGTCGAGGCGCAGCAGGAAGTATTACGATTGACAGAATCAGTAATAACCGGGAAAGAGGAATCATTGTGAAGGAACCGTCCTCCTCCCTCGCCCGGCTCAGCATGAGCCTGCCCGCCGAACTCTTCCGCCAGCTCGATGAAATGGTGGAAGACCGCGGGCTTCCCTCGCGCTCGCAGCTGATCGCCGAGCTGATCCGCGACGAGCTCGCCGAGCAAAGCGCCGCCTCGCGTCCCGAGGAGATGCTCGCGGGCACGATCACTTTGGTCTACCGCGCCGACCTCGGCCGGGTGCGCCACCAGCTGGCGCAGACCCAGGCCGAGTATCTGAAGGAAGTCATCTCCTCGCAGCATGTGTTTTTAGAGGACGATCAGTCGCTCGAGGTGCTGCTGGTCCAGGGGCCGGCACGGCGGCTGCGCGACCTGTGCGATGCGCTGCGCAAGGTACGCGGCGTGCAGCAACTCCGCCTCTTCACCACCACCGCGCTGCTGCCCCCGCTCCACGAGCAGGACGAGGCGGCGGCCCCAACCGGGAGCAAGGCGGCATGAGCACACTCGCCGACCCCAATGCCGCACGCGACCATGCACGCGCGATGGCCGGCACCGTCGTCGAGGCGATGCCGATCCTGCCGCCCCAGGCGGACGACCTGCCCCTGGGCGTATCGGCCGACGACCTCGTCTGGGAAGAGACGATCGCCGCGGGCGGCTATGCCAGCCGAGCGCTGTCGCGCGGCACCCGGCTGCGGCTCATCGACGTGCAGGGCGACGCGTGTGTTTCGCTCCAGCTGTTCAACGCCGCGATGCCCACCGAGCGCTTGAACGTCGCCGACACGGTGAAGGTGCAGTGGAACGCCTATCTCGGCGAGGGCAGCCTGTTTCTCTCGGACATGGGCCGCGTGCTCGCCAGCATCGAGCACGATGACGCCGGTACACATGACGCGTTCTGCGGCGCATCCAACGCCGCGTCGAACGCACGCCTTTACGGCGACGGCAGCAATTCGGGGCCGACCCCCAATGCCCGCGACCGGCTGCTGCTGGGTGCCGCCAAGCACGGCCTGAGTCGCCGCGACGTCCACCCCTGCGTGAACCTGTTCAAGGGTGTCCGCATCGCCGCCGACGGCACCACCGAACCGCAGCTCGGGCCGTTCGCGCCCGGCCGCAAGCTGGTGCTGCGCGCCGAGATGGACCTGATCGTCGTGCTCGCCAACTGCCCGCACGTCCTTGATCCGCGCCCCTGGACCGTCAAGCCGCTGCGCGCCACCGCCTGGCGCGGCCCGGTAACGGCCGAGGACGATCCGATCCGCAACGCGACGCCCGAGCGGCAGCGCGCCTTCCTCAACACCGAAGACTGGGTCCGCCGCTGATGGGACAGGATATGGCGCTTGCCGGCCTCACCGGCCGGGTAATCCATGACGAGATCGTCCCCGCCCGCGCCCCTTGGCTGCACCGGGTGAGGGCGGGCGAGACGCTCCGCGTCGTCGACCTCGAAGGCAACCAGGCCGTCGACTTCCTCCTCTACGCCACCCACGACGATGCCGAGCGCTACAGCGCGCAGGACACGATCGCGGCGCAGGCCAACATCTTCCTGCGCACCGGCAGCGTGCTGCGCTCGAACGAGGGCCGCCCGATGATGACGATCACCGCCACCGCGGTAGAGTATCACGACACGATCGGCGGTGCCTGCTCCTGCGAGTCCAATACCTTGCGCTACGGCCATTTCACCAAGGCGCAGCACGCCTGTGTCGACAATTTCCTGGAGGCCAATCTCCGCGACGGCCGCGGCAAGCGCGACATCGTCTCGAACGTCAATTTCTTCATGAACGTGCCGGTCGAGGCCGATGGTGCGCTGGGCATCGTCGACGGCATCTCGGCGCCCGGCCTGACCGTGGACTTGCGCGCAGAAATGGATGTGACCGTGGTCGTTTCGAATTGCCCGCAGATCAACAATCCCTGCAACGGCTTCAATCCCACCCCCGTCCGCATGATCGTCACCGCATGAGCGGGGTGCGCACCGTCCTGATCGCCAATCGCGGGGCGATCGCCTGCCGGATCATCCGCACACTCAAGACAATGGGCATCCGCTCGGTCGCCGTCTTCTCCGATGCCGACGAGGCTTCGCGCCATGTCGCGCTTGCCGACATCGCGGTGCGGATCGGCCCGGGCCCGGCGGCGGAAAGCTATCTCGACGTCGCCCGCATCCTCGCGGCGGCCAAGGAAACCGGCGCCGACGCGATCCACCCCGGCTATGGCTTCCTCTCTGAGAACGCCGCGTTCGCCGAAGCCTGCGAGGCCGCCGGCATCGCGTTCATCGGCCCGAGCCCGGACAGCATCCGCGCTTTCGGCCTCAAGCACAGCGCCCGCGCGCTGGCCGAGGCGGAGAACGTCCCCCTCGCCCCCGGCACCGGCCTGCTCGACAGTGTCGAGGCCGCGCTCGAAGCGGCGGAACGCATCGGCTATCCCGTGATGCTCAAGGCGACCGCCGGCGGGGGCGGCATCGGCATGCGCGTGTGCGCTGATGCCCAGGCGGTACGCGACGGCTATGCCGCCGTGGCGCGCCTCGGTGCGGGCAATTTCGGCGATGCCGGGCTGTTCCTCGAACGCTTCGTGCCCCGCGCGCGCCATGTCGAGGTGCAGATCTTCGGCGACGGCCAGGGCCGCGTCGTGGCGCTCGGCGAGCGCGACTGCTCGCTCCAGCGCCGCAACCAGAAAGTCGTCGAAGAGGCCCCCGCCCCGCATTTGCCCGAACGCGTCCGCGCGGCGCTGATCGAGGCGGCGGTGCGGCTGGGCCAGGCCGCGAACTACCGCTCCGCCGGCACCGTCGAGTTCCTCTACGATCCGGCGCGCGAGGACTGGTTCTTCCTCGAAGTGAACACCCGCCTCCAGGTCGAGCACGGCGTCACCGAGGAAGTGACCGGCGTCGACCTGGTCGAATGGATGGTGCGCGGCGCCGGCGGCGACTACAGCTTCCTCGACACCGCCGTCCCTGCGCCCAAGGGCTGGTCGATCCAGGCGCGGCTCTATGCCGAGGATCCGGCAGTCGACTTCCGCCCGGCCTCGGGCACGCTTACCGACGTCGCCTTCCCCGAAGGCGTTCGCGTCGAGAGCTGGGTGGAATCGGGCAGCGCCGTCTCCTCCTTCTACGATCCGATGCTCGCCAAGCTGATCGTGCATGGCGAGGACCGCGAGTCCGCCGTCGCGGCGATGCAGGCGGCGCTCGACCGCACCCGCTTCGCCGGGATCGAGACCAATGTCCGCTGGCTGCGCGACGTGGCCCGCAGCGAGGATTTCGTCACCGGCGACGTGTCGACGCGCTCGCTCGAAACCGTGGTCCACCGCCCGCAGAGCATCGTCGTCCGCTCGGCCGGCACCGCGACCAGCGTGCAGGATTATCCCGGCCGCGTCGGGCTGTGGGACATCGGCGTGCCGCCCTCGGGCCCGATGGACGCGCGCGCCTTCCGCCTCGGCAACATGCTGCTCGGCAACGACAGCACCGCGCCCGGGCTGGAGATGACCGCGACGGGCCCAACGCTCCAGTTCAACACCGCGACGCGCATCGTCCTCACCGGCGCCGACTTCGCCGCGACGCTCGACGGCAAGCCGGTCGAGCGCAACAAGCCGATCGCTATCACCGAAGGGCAGACGCTGGCGCTCGGCCGGGTCACCGGCGGGGGCATGCGCGGCTATATCCTGTTCGCCGGCGGGCTCGACGTGCCGAGCTATCTCGGCAGCGCCAGCACCTTCGATCTCGGCGAGTTCGGCGGTCATGGCGGTCGCGTGCTCCGCGTCGGCGACACGCTGCACCTGACGGACCACGCTCCCGCCGTGATCCCCGGCCCCCGTGCGATCGAGCAGGAGCAGCTCGGCCCCGACTGGACAATCCGCGTCCTCTACGGCCCGCACGGCGCGCCCGATTTCTTCGCGCCGGAGGACGTCGACACCATCCTCTCGGCCGAATGGAAGGTTCATTACAACAGCAACCGCACCGGCGTGCGGCTGGTCGGCCCCAAGCCGCACTGGGCGCGCAAGGATGGCGGCGAGGCGGGGCTCCACCCGTCCAACATCCACGATAACCCGTATGCGATCGGCGCGCTGGATTTCACCGGCGACATGCCGATCATTCTCGGCCCCGACGGCCCCTCGCTAGGCGGCTTCGTCTGCCCGTTCGTGGTGATCGCGGCGGATTTGTGGAAGGTCGGCCAGCTCGCGCCGGGCGACCGCATCCAGTTCGAGCAGGTCAGCCTCGACGAGGCCGATGCCGCCGCGCAAGCCGAAGAAGCGTGGATCGAAGGCCGTACCGCCACCGCGACCAGCCCCGCCAAGGGCGGCGGGCGCGACGCGATCCTGATCGACCTCCCCGCCAAGGGCCGCCGCCCGCGCGTGTTGTTCCGCCGCCAGGGCGACCGCAACCTGCTGGTCGAATATGGCCCGATCACGCTCGACCTCGAGCTGCGCCTGCGCGTCCATGCCGCGACCACCGCGCTCGCCGAACTCGCGCTGCCGGGCATCCTCGACATCGTGCCGGGCATCCGCTCCTTCCAGGTGCATATCGACGGCATCCGCCTGAAGGAGGCGGCGCTGATCGAGCGGCTGGTGCAAATCGAGGACGCACTCGGCGACCTCGAGGATTTCGTCATCCCCTCGCGCATCGTCCACCTGCCGCTCAGCTGGAACGACCCTGCGATCCACGAGACGATTCAGCGCTACATGCGCGTGGTCCGCGACGACGCGCCCTGGTGCCCGGACAATATCGAGTTCATCCGCCGCGCCAATGGCCTCGCCAGCGCCGAGGAGGTCCACCGGATCATCTTCGACGCCAGCTACCTCGTCTACGGCCTGGGCGACGTGTATCTCGGCGCGCCGGTCGCCACGCCGATCGACCCGCGTCACCGGCTGGTCACCACCAAGTACAACCCGGCCCGCACCTGGACGCCGCCCAACGTGGTGGGCATCGGCGGGGCCTATATGTGCATCTATGGCATGGAGGGTCCGGGCGGCTACCAGCTGTTCGGCCGCACCATCCAGGTGTGGAACACCTATCGCCAGACCGGCGCCTTCGCCGAGGGCAAGCCCTGGCTGCTGCGCTTCTTCGACCAGATCCGCTTCTTTCCCGTCAGCCATGAAGAGCTGACCGAATGGCGACGCGACTTCCCGCTTGGGCGCCGCGAGATCAAGATCGAGGAAACCGAGTTCCGACTCTCCGACTATCGCGAATTTCTCGCCGAGAACGCGCGGTCCATCGCCGCTTTCGAGAAGCAGCGCAACGCCGCCTTCGCCGCCGAGCGCGCGGACTGGGAACGCAAGGGCGAGTTCGACCGCGTCGCCAGCCTCACCGAAACCGCCGACGACAGCGCCGACGAAGCGGTGACGGTGCCTGAGGGTGCCGAGCTCGTCGAGGCACCGTTCGGCGGCAGCGTGTGGAAGCTGCTCAAGGAAGTCGGCGACCCGATCGACGCGGGCGAGACCATCGCTGTGCTCGAAGCGATGAAGATGGAGTTTCCGGTGACCAGCCCGGCAGCAGGCACGGTGGCGGCGCTCTATGTCGCCGAACGCCAGACCGTCACCCCAGGCTCGCCGGTGCTGGCGCTGGTGCGGGCATGACGGCGCTCGACCGGCTCTCGGTGGCGACCATCGCCGCCGAGGTGCAGGCGGGCCGCCGCAGCGCGGTCGCGGTGATCGAGGACGTGGTGGCGCGGCTCGACGCCTATGATGCGATCCAGCCGGCCGTGTGGATTTCGCGGTTCGACCCCGATGCGCTCCGCGCCGCTGCCGCTGCGGTCGATGCGCGTGTCGCTGCGGGCGAGACGTTGCCGCTGGCTGGCGTGCCCTTCGCGGTGAAGGACAATATCGACCTCGCCGGCCTCTCCACCACCGCCGCCTGCCCCGCCTTTGCCTATCAGCCCGAGCAGTCGGCGACCGTGGTCGCGAAGCTGGTGGCTGCCGGCGCGATCCCGGTCGGCAAGGCCAATCTCGACCAGTTCGCCACCGGCCTCAACGGCACGCGGAGCCCCTATGGCATCCCGCGCAACGCCTATAACCGCGCCTGGGTGAGCGGCGGGTCCAGCTCAGGCTCGGCCGTGGCGGTCGCCGCCGGGCTGGTCGCCTTCTCGCTCGGCACCGATACCGCCGGTTCGGGCCGCGTGCCCGCCGCGTTCAACCATCTCGTCGGGCTCAAGCCCAGCAAGGGCCGCTGGAGCAGCACCGGCCTCGTGCCTGCGTGCCGGACGCTCGATTGCATCACCGTCTTCGCCGGCACCACCGAGGATGCCGCGCTTGTCGACAGCATCGCCGCCGGCTTCGACGCGACGGATTCGCTCTCCCGTGACCTGCCGGACGTACCCCGCGCCCGTCGCCGCATCGGCGTGCCCCGCGCCGAGCAATGCCGCTGGTTCGGCGACATCGAGTCCGAATATCTCTACCGCCAGGCGCTGGCCGGCTTCAACGCCGAACTGGTCGAGATCGACCTCGCCCCGCTCGATGAAGCCGCGCGCCTGCTCTATGACGGCCCCTGGGTCGCCGAGCGCACCGCCGCACTGCAGGCCCTGTTGATCGACAACCCCGACGCGATCCACCCGGTGGTGCGCGAGATCGTGGAAGGCGGCTTCGGCTACAGCGCGATAGATGCGTTCAACGGCGCCTATCGCCTCGCCGAACTCGCCCGCCTTGCGGAGGCGATGTGGGAGCAGGTCGACCTGCTCGCCCTCCCCACCGCGCCGACCAGCTACCGCGTGGCGGAGATGCTCGCCGAACCGATCCGGCTGAACGCGAGCCTCGGCGCCTACACCAATTTCGTGAACCTGCTCGACATGGCCGCCATTGCCGTGCCCGCCGGCAGCTATGCCAGCGGCGTCGGCTTCGGGGTGACGCTGATGGGCCCGGCGGGCACCGATCGCGCACTGCTCGACGCGGCGAACGCACTTTTCCCCGCGCCGGCATCCCCGCCGCCGCTGGACCTGGAGGGACGGATGGAAACGGTGAAGCTCGCGGTCGTAGGCGCCCATCTCGAAGGCATGCCGCTCCACTGGCAGCTGACGTCGCGCGAGGCGAAGTTCGTCGAGTCGACCACCACCGCGCCGACCTACAAGCTCTACGCCATGGCGGAGAGCGTGCCGCCCAAGCCCGCGCTGGTCCATAGCGAGGACGGTGCGGCGATCGCGCTGGAAGTCTACGAGCTCGACATGGCCGCGTTCGGCAGCTTCGTCGCCGAAGTGCCGCCGCCGCTCGCGATCGGCACGGTCACGCTGGCGGACGGCAGCATGGTCAAGGGCTTCGTCGCCGAACCGCGCGCGATGACGGGTGCCGAGGATATCACCGCGCTCGGCGGCTGGCGCGCCTATATCGCGCGAGGCTGAGCGGCCTCAGTCGTTCGGCCGCGCGGGCACGGGGTAGACGATGAAATCCGAGTGCCGGTCGATCGCCGGCACCGGTCCCGCCTTCTCCACCGCGGCGCGGAGTTCCTCGATCACAGCGGGGGCCAGCGGCAACGGATGCTCGTCGGCATGCACCGGCGCTTCCATGGGATAGTCCTTCCCCGGCGTGGTCGTCATCTCGATATGCGCGCCGAGCAGCGCCCGGATCGGGTGCGTCTTCGCGAACGCCGCCAGCCGCCCCGCACTCGCGCGGAAATCGTCGAAATGGTTGAGCGGCACGTAAAGCCGCCCCGGATAGAGCATGTCGCCCGAGAAGAGCAGCCGCGTCCGCGCATCATAGACCATGATATGCGCCGGCTGGTGCCCCGGGGTCGCCAGCACGTCGAGGACCCGCCCGCCCAGGTCGAAGCGCGCCACGTCGCGCGGCCAATGGGTGAAGTGGAAGAACGACGCCACCTCGGCGGGCTTGAGCCCCACCACGTCGGTGTCCGGCTTGGCCCGGAACTCGTCGTCCCCGGCGTGATGGTCGCCATGGCCGTGCGAATGCGCGACCACCAGCCGGATCGCGCGGCCGCCGTGCCTAGCCTGCCAGTCGGCAATCAGCCGGTCCACCGTCGGCCGAACCTTGAGCCCGCCCGCGCCGGTATCGAGCAGCAGCGCGCGGTCGCGGCCGAAGATCAGATACAGGAACGGCGCCTCGAAATTGGTCTTTACCGATTGGCGGATCACGAAGGTGTCGCGGTCGATCGCCTGCACCTGCGTCTCGGGCTCGTTCGCCGCGGTGCCGTTGATCCAGGGCGCGAACGCCAGCGGCTTCGGGTCCGCCGCGCCAAGTAGCAGGGAAGCGCCAAGCGCGAGCGAGAAACAGCGTTGAATCCGGTTCATGCCGGCCATGCTGGGCCACCGTTCGGCGCCCCACAAGCCGCGAAATCCCCCGCTACGTCAAACGACTTACGGCGTGCAGCGCCCGTTTCGGTCATCTTCCCGTCATCGGAATCACGGGCGAGGACCGGGCGCGATCATGGATGCAGCTGTACCGACCAACTTCGAGGCAACCGGCGTGCAGGGCGGCCCGGTCAAGCGCTTCATCTTCACCTGGTTCCAGCCCGCAGTCCTCCTCGCGATGGTGCTGTTCTGGACCCTGGCGCCGGATTCGATCGCCAAGGCCTCGGTCGCGGTCGGCATCGGCATCGTCTTCAAGCTCTGCCTGCTCGGCATGGAGCGGATCAGCGAGCGCCATCGCCACTGGCGGCTGACCTGGAAAGAGCTCGCCAGCGATCTCTTCTATGTCGGCATGAGCTACACGCTGATCAAATATGCCGGCAAGCATTTCGGCGACGACGCGATCATCGATGCGATCAAGCATTATTTCCACTTCAAGACCGCCTGGGCCGCGCAGATCCCGATCCTGTTCCAGGCGCTCGCGATCCTGCTGATCTTCGATTTCTGCCAGTACTGGATGCATCGCGGGATGCACAACTGGACGCCCTTGTGGCTCACCCATGCGCCGCACCACCACATCACCCAGCTCAACGCGCTGAAGGGCTCCGTGGGCAACCCGATCGAGCTGTTCCTGATCGGCCTCAGCCTGGGCGGCTTCTTCGACTTCCTGCCCCGCGCCGCGCTGCTCGCCGGGGGCATCGGTATGGCCATCGGCGCCTATACCCATGCCAATATCCGCTTCAACACGCCGCGCTGGTGGTCCTTCCTGTTCAACACGGTGGAGCACCACAGCCTGCACCACTCGCCCGATTACGACAGCAGCCGGACCAACTACGCCAACACCTTCATCTTCATCGACCGGATCTTCGGCACCTGCCGCGACTCCGAGGCGGCGCATGTCGGGCTCGACGATTGCCGCCGGCTTGGGATCAAGGAGCAGATGGTCTACCCGTTCCGGCCGGTGGTCCGCTGGGCCAAGCAGTTGCGCGCGCCCCGCATGCCCGAAGCGGTGGCCGCCGAATGAGCTGGCTGCGCGCGATCGACTGGATCTGGCACGTCCGCGGCACCCTAGCGCTGCCCGCCCGCCCCACCTCCTTCCATGCGCTGGAGCCGGTGTTCGAGGAGCGCGGCACCACGCTGGAGCGCGGCCTCGACACGCTGATGTTCCACAAGGACAATCCGGACTCGCAGGACAAGCTCGCCTCGTTCGAGCATGGCACGCTGCAGTTCGTCGAGACCGAGGACGGCCCGGCGCTGCGCTACGACCTGACCAGCCATCCTCTGCTCTGGTGCTTCATCGCGCCTGCGCCTTTTGCCGCGCTGGCCTATGCCGCGCAGCCGATGCGCATCCCCGGCTATGTCTTCGCCGGTATCTTCGCGGCGCTGTACCTCGCCGGCCGTGTCATCGAGCAGCGCAACGCCCACAAGCTGTTCCGCGAACGCCTGCTCGGGACCGACACCGCCGAGGCGGTGCCGGCCTGACGAGACGCCTCAGGGCCGCTGGAAGGTCCAGCGACCGCTGTCGCTGGCAGGATCGAATGGCATCAGCGCGGGCGTGCTCCGCCCGATCGCGACCAGCGCCCTGGGGCGCTTGGCGTCCGCCTGCGCCTTGGGCTGGATGCGGTAGCTCCCATTGGTCAGCTGGTCGATCCGCCAGAGCTGCTCGGCCGCACCGGTGAAGGCAGGCACCGCCTGCACGGTACCTTCCGGCCCCACCGCCAGCGCACGCTCGGTGCCGGCAATGAGGATCTTGTAATAAGGCGCCCCGAACGCCCCGCCCGCGCCCTCCGCCGGGGCGATCGACCAGAGCTGGTGCGCGCGCATCATATAGTCGCCCAGGTCCACCTCGATTGCGCCCTCGGGCCAGCTGACGCGGTTCTCGGCGAGCGTCTGGTTAGGGATCGGCCCAGTCGGGTCGCCGGGCTTGGCGAAGAAGCTGCGACGGACATCGAACGGCATGCGGACGAAATCGACCGCAAGCTCCAGCGCCCCGCCGCCGCGCTCGGACTGGATCTCGTAGGTGCCGGCCGACAGGTTCTCGCCCGCCACCGGCCAGCCATCCTTCCATAGCAGCGGCAGGATGCCGAGCACGCTGCGCCCGCCGCGGTCGAGATCCGATTCGTAATGCATCGAGAATTTCTCGACGCCGTCGCCCAGGTCGAGCAGCCCGAAATGCCCCGAGCCATATTGCCGGCCGCGCCCCGCGACGACGAGCTTGCCGCCGCCCTTGAGCAGCGGCACGCCCATATTGTCGACGAACGGCCCCGTAGGGCTGCGCGATCGGCCGACGCGGATATTGTACGAGGAGTTCGGCCCGTCACAGCAGGTGCCATGGGTGCCGAGCAGATAATACCAGCCGTCGCGGTACATCAGCGCAGTGGCTTCCATGTCGATCGCGACGTCGACCGGCTGGCTGCCCGGCATCTTGTCCCCCGTTTTGGGGTCCAGCTCGAGCATGCGGATATAGCCGTAGTACGTCCCGTAGCTGAGCCACAGCCGCCCCTCCGCGAGGAGGAAGGCGGGGTCGATCGCATCGGCCGGCTCCAGCCCGTTGGTCGAGGCGACCACGCCGACATCGTGGAAGCCGAAGTCGGGCGATTTGGGATCGAGCGACTTGGTCCACATCACCTTGACGTTGCTGGCGTGCCCCCCGTTCATGCCGCCGCCGCCCACCGCATAGGCGACGTAGAAGCGATCGCCGATCTTGATCACGTCGGGCGCGACGCCGCCGCCGGGCCGCTCGCCGCCGCTGTGCCAGGTCCAGCCGTCCTCCGAGACGAGGCCCCCGCCCCGCGTACCGAAGGTCCACCAGCGGCCGTCGGAATAGGTGATCGTCGAAGGATCGTGGATGAACGGCTCGCCCGCCAGCTGGGCAGAGGCGGCCTGGGGCTGCGCGAGCAGGAACAGCGCGGCGAGCGGGAGGCTTGCGAACTTCATGGCGTTGCTCACTTCACGTCGATCGAGATGTCGCGGATCGGCTTGCCGTCTTCGTCGACGAAGCGGGCGCAGAAATCGCTGAGGCCGGGGCCGTTGATCACCGCGCCGCGCAGCACGTTGCGCCCTTTTCGCAGCGTGATCGGCCGCGAGACGACATCGTCCATCACCATCCGCCGGTCGCCATACAGCCCCGCCACCTCGCTGCCGTTCAGCCACCAGCGCGACGCCGAGTTGGAGCCCATCGCCAGCCGCACGCCACGCATCTCGCGGGGCGCATTGACCACCGTCACCGCCCAGAAGATCACGCCGTAAGTCGGCTTGCCGAGGCCCTGTGCCAGGTAAAAGAGCTTGATGTCGAACAGGCTGGAATCGAGCGCGTGCCAGCGCAAGGCACCGGGCGCGCTGTCGCCGTCGCGCGGCACGGCCTCGAACTTGCCGGGATAGGTGGCGGGCGCGATTGCTGCGCGGACATAGCTGGGGGTGAAGCCGGTGTTGGTGCGGTTGGGCTTCACCACCGGTTCGAGCAACAGCCAGCGGCGGAGAAAGCCATCCGCATCAGGCGCGATCGGATCGGCGGAAGCCGGGGTGAAATAGGGCGCGAGGCCGGTAGGCGGCGGCAGCTTCTCTTCCACCATGCCGGCGGTCTGCGCGTGCAGCGCGGCCGGTGCGGTCAACGCCAATGCCAGCGCGCACCATCGCGCAGCCGAACGGGGCCTGCCCATCGCCAATGTCTCCTCTCCGCGACGACTCGAACCGGTCGTCGTTGTTATCGGTAACAACATGGCTAGGCGGGGCCGCACTGCGCCGTCAACTGGCGAAACGATTGCCATGCGCGCACCAGGCGAACCCAAAGAACTTCCACCAGGTTTTCCAATGCTATAGCGATATTACGCAAGATACCGACAACGCGGCATCGCTGCTTGATTTTCTCCGACTAAACTGTCCTAATGTGTGCGCTAACATCCAAGGCTTCCGGCCCAAGACGCCGGCGGCACTTAGGGGAGGAACCGCCGTGAAGATCACGTATGCCGCCATGGCCGCGGCCATGCTCGCCGTGCACCCCGTCCAGGCCCAGACCGCGCCGGCGGCCTCGGCGCAAGCCGCGCCGGTGCCGATTGCCGAGGACTTCAAGCCCTCGACCCTCAACCAGCCCGGCCAGCAATATCCGCAGGTCAATTCGCAGGGCTATGTCCGCTTCCGCGTCGTCGCGCCCGAGGCGACGGCCGTGAAGGTGAGCCTGGGCCTGGGCGGCCGCGGCGGCACCACGCTCGCCAAGGCGGCCGACGGCAGCTGGACCGGCACGACCGAGGGCCCGCTCGACGAGGGCTTCCACTACTACCACCTGACGATCGACGGCGGCACCTTCAACGATCCCGGCACGCTCAATTTCTACGGCTCCACCCGCTGGGAGAGCGGCATCGAGATCCCCGCGCACGACGCCGACTTCTATGCGCTCAAGGACGTGCCGCACGGCCATGTCGAGCAGATCCTGTTCCCCTCGCCCAGCACCGGCGCCCAGCGCCGCGCCTTTGTCTACACGCCGCCGGGCTACGAGAAGAACGCCGGCACCCGCTATCCGGTGCTCTATCTCCAGCATGGCTGGGGCGAGGACGAGACGGCGTGGAGCAACCAGGGCCATGCCAATCTGATCCTCGACAACCTGCTCGCCGCGGGCAAGGCGCGGCCGTTCCTGATCGTCATGACCTACGGCATGACCAACGAGGTGCGCCCCGGCCAGCCCGGCGGCCTCGCCAGCTTCGACATCAAGCCGTTCCAGACCGTGCTGCTGAACGAGTTGGTCCCCTATGTCGACGCGCACTACCGCACGCTGGCCGACCAGAAGCACCGCGCCATGGCCGGCCTGTCGATGGGCGGGTTCGAGACCAAGCTGATCGCGCTCAAGAATCTCGATCGCTTCGCCTATATCGGCCTGCTGAGCGGCGGCACCGTCTCGCTGGAGGATGTGAACACCACGCCCGGCTATCGCGACAAGGTGAAGCTCACCTTCGTCAGCTTCGGCAGCCGCGAGCTGGAAGGCGGCCATTCGGGCCCGAAGGGCGGCCCCAAGGTCGATCCGCGCGCCAATGCCGAGGCGATCAAGGCGGCCGGCGTCCCCAGCGCCTTCTACGTCTCGCCGGGCACGGGGCATGAGTTCCAGACCTGGCGCCGCAGCCTGCACGAAATGGCGCCGTTGCTGTTCCGCGACTGAACGCTCCCGCCCGGGGCACCCGAGAAAATCGATTGCGCGCGCATTTCGCTGCAAATATGCGCAATCGCAGACAACGCCGTCGCGGGGGCACATCGCGGCGGCGTGCCGGGCAGGACAGGGGCGAAGCAGGGTGCGCAGCGGGAAGCGGCAGGATCTATACGTCGCGCGCAGCCGCTGGAGTGGCCCGGCCGCCCTCGCCCTGCTGCTTGCCTCGACCGGTACCGCCGTCGCGCAAGAAGCTGCCCCGCCCGCGCTCAGCTTCCAGGCCGCGCTCGCCCGGCTCGACAAGGCCTCGCCGGGGCTCAGCGGCGAGGACCATGCCGTCCGCGCCAGCGAGGACCTAGCCGCCGCCACCCGCACGCTGCGCCGCCCGGTGGTCACCGCTTCGGCGAGCGTGATCGAATATCAGAAGACGCTGTCGGTCGACCTGTCCGAACCCAAGGCCGATGCGCTGAGCGCGACCAACGGCTTTCTCGATCAGCTGGGCGGCCAGTTCTCCGGCGAGAGCGCGCAGATCGTCGCGCAGGTGACGCAGCGGATCGGCGCGGCGCTGCCCCGGCTGTTCGGGGCGATTCCCAATACGCTGGAGTTCCAGACGCGCGACACCGTGTTCCGCCCGGCGATCACCGCGGCGATGCCACTCTATACCGGCGGGGCGATCCCGGCGGTGCAGAAGGGGGCCGATGCGGCGGTGGGCATCGCCCGCGCCAAGCAGGCCGGCGGGCAGGACCTGTCGCGGGTCAATCTGGTGCGCGCCTATTTCGGCCAGAAGGTCGCGAGCCAGCTGACCGTCTCCACCCGCGAACAGCTCGAAGCCTTCGACCGGCACCTGTCCGACGCGCGCAAGCTGGAGGCGGAAGGCGTGCTCGCCCATGCCCGGGTGCTGGAGGTGGAAGTCGCGCGCAACACCGCCCAGCGCGCCCATGAACATGCCCGCAGCGAGGAGGCGATCGCCACCGACACGCTGGCGCGGCTGCTCGACCAGCCGCCGGGC
This sequence comes from Sphingomonas trueperi, assembly GCF_040545965.1. Lineage (GTDB taxonomy): Bacteria > Pseudomonadota > Alphaproteobacteria > Sphingomonadales > Sphingomonadaceae > Sphingomonas > Sphingomonas trueperi_C. The sequence continues at coordinate 610,028 of NZ_JBEPMV010000001.1, forward strand.
GTCACCGCCTCGACCCCGCTGTTCGTCCATTCCGAGCCGCTGCCGCCGCTCCAGCGCTTCCTCGACGGCATCGACCAGTCGCCGCGCGCGCAGGGTGCCGATGCGGCAAAGAGCGCCGCGCAGGCCGGGGTCGACCTCGCCAAGTCGCGCTACCGCCCCCAGGCCTTCGCCTTCGGCAGCTACAACGCCAACCGCAACAATGCGCTGCCGACCGAGCCCGACTGGATCGCGGGCGTCTCGCTGCGCATGACCTTGCTCTCCAACTTCGATCGGCAGAAAGCGCTTTCCGCCGCGCGCGAGAACCAGGCCGCCGCCGCCGATGCCGCCGCACAGGCGCGCCGCGACGTGGCGGGCGAGATCGTCCGCGCCTGGAACATCGCCGAGGCGGCGCGCCGCTCCTTCCTGCTGCTCGACGCCAACCTCGCCGCCGCGCAGGAAAATCTTCGCGTGCAGCAGCTTTCCTTCCGCGAGGGCGAGGTCGCCTCGTCGGCGCTGATCGATGCCGAGGCGGCGCTTGCCACCGTGCGCACCCAGCGGCTCGCCGCGGCGTACGAATATGATCTGGGGCTGATGGCGCTGCTCGCCGCCAGCCACCGTGTCGACGAGTATAGCGACTTCATGGCGCGTGCCGATCGGCACGTGGAGGACCAGCAATGACCGACGAGACCGCGGCCCCGCCGCGCCGCAAGCCGCCCCTCCTTGCGATCGTGCTCGGCATCGCGGTGCTGGTGCTGATCGTCGGCGGGCTGTGGCTCGCCAACCGGCCCGCGCCGGAGCAGCTGCAGGGCATGGTCGATGCCGACGAGGTCAACGTCGCCACCAAGGCGCTCGCCCGCGTCGAGACGCTGGTGGCCGAGGAAGGCCAGCGGGTGCGTGCGGGCACGCTGCTCGCGACGCTGTCGAGCCCCGAGATCGCCGGCGGCAAGGCGCAGGCGCAAGGCGCGGTGGACGCCGCCCGCGCGATCGCCTCGGAGACCAACGAAGGCGCGCGGCAGGAAGACATCGCCTCGCTCCGCTCCACCTGGCAGGCGGCGCAGGCCGCGGCCGATCTCGCCGCGGTGACCAGCCGGCGCACCGCGAACCTCTATGCACAGGGCGTGGTCGCGGCGCAGCGGCGCGACGAGGCGGCAGCCGCGCGCGACGCCAGCGCCAAGCAGGCCGAGGCTGCCCGCCAGCAATATCTAAAGGCACTCGCCGGCGCCCGCCCGCAGAACAAGCAGGCCGCGAACGCGCAGGTCCGCATCGCCGGGGCGGCGCTCCAGACCGCCACCGCGCTCGGCCGCGAGACGCAGCTCGTCTCGCCGATCGACGGCGAGGTCTCCCGCAAGCTGGTGCAGCCGGGTGAGGTCGTCAGCCCGGTGATCCCCGCCTATCAGGTGCTCGACATCGACCATGCCTGGGTGGCGCTGACCGTGCGCGAGGATCGCTTCAAGGGCATCGCCATCGGCAAGCGGCTGCACGGCCACATCCCCGCGCTCGGCCGCGACGGCGACTTCGCGATATACCAGATCGCCCCGCGCGGCGATTTCGCGACGTGGCGCGCGACGCGGCAGGCCTCGGGCTATGACGTCCGCGCCTTCGAGGTGAAGCTGCGCCCGGCCGCGCCGGTCCCCGGCCTGCGCCCGGGCATGAGCGTGCTGTTCGACTGGCCGCAATGAGCGCCTTCGGCCGCGCCTTGCGGGCGGAGCTGCGCCATCTGGCGCGCGACCGCTGGGACCTGGCCGGGCTGACGCTGATCCCCGCGCTGCTGCTGTTCCTGATCGGCGCGATGTTCTGGCAGGGATCGATGCGGCGACTGCCGATCGTGGTGGTCGACGACGATCGCAGCTCGGCGAGCCGCGCCATCCTCCGCGCGATCGATGCGGCGCCGTTGGTCCATATCGTTGCGATGCGCGCCACCGAGGCGGAAGCGGTGGAGGAGGTCCGGCGCGGCCACGCCAATGGCTTCGTCCACCTGCCCAAGGATCTCGGCGCGGGGCTTGCCCGCCATCGCACACCGGTGATCCGCATCCTCTACAATGCCAGCTTCCTGTCCTCTGGCTCGCAGGCGGCGAGCGGCGCGGCGAGTGCGGTGCAAGCCGCCGCCGCGTCGCTGGTGGGCGACCAGCTTTCCGGCCACGCCCTGCCGCCCGACCCGACGCGGCGCTTCGCCGTCGAAGCAGTGCCGCTTAACAACGCCGCGTCGAGCTTCGAATGGTTCCTCAGCACGCTGATCTACCCGGCGGTGCTGCATCTGGTGGCGGCGGTGAGTTCCGCGATGGCGCTGGGCCGGGAACTGGAGGAGCGTTCGCTCGGAGGCTGGGCCGCGCGTAACGGCGCGATCCTGCCCGCGCTGTTCGGCAAGCTGCTGCCCTATGTCGCGGCGGCGAGCCTGTGGGGCGTCGCCTGGCTGCTGTTCGCGACGCTGGGGCGCGGTTGGCGGGTCGAGGGGAGCATCGCTGCGATCGTCGCAGCGCAGACGCTGTGCTACCTCGGCACCGCCGCGATCTCCGCGCTGCTGGTGGCGGCGACCCGCGAGACCGCCACGGCGCTGTCGGTCTGCGCGGTCTATGCCGGATCGGCGCTGGCCTATGCCGGCGCCACCCTGCCGCTCAACGGCGGCAGCGGCTTCGCGCGCTTCTGGAGCGAGGTGCTGCCCCTCACCCATTATCTCGCGCTCCAAACCGGCCATCTGGGCGGACAGGATCTCGCCACCATCATCCCCCCGATGCTGGCGCTGCTCGCCTATGTGCTGGTGCCGGGCATGCTCGCCTGGGCGCTGATCCGGCGACAGGCGCGATGAGCTTCATCGCTGCCTTTCGCGCGACTTGGGCGACGGTGCTGACCTCGCGCACCCTGCTCAGCACGATGCTGCTCGCGGTGGTGCTCTACGCCTTCTACTATCCCGCGCCGTACAGCCAGGAAGTCGCGCAGCAGCTGCCGGTGGTGCTGGTCGACGAGGATGCCAGCGCGCTTAGCCGCGAACTGGTCCGCAATCTCGAGGCGACCCGCGCCGTGATCGTGGTCGATCATGCCCCGAGCGTCGCCGAGGCGCAGGCGCGGCTCCGCGCAGGGAAGGCCGACGGCGTGGTGCTGATCGCGCGCGGTCTGCAGCGCCAATTGCGCACCGGCGCGCCGGGGGCCGGGATCGCGGTGTGGGTCAACGCCTCCTACCTCTTGCGCGCCAGCACGATCGGCGAGGCGGTGACCGAGGTGCTGCGCGATCTCGCCGTCGAGAAGCTCGACGTGCTGGGCCAGGTGGTACGGGCGGGTCCGCCCGTCACCATCGTGCGCGAGCCGATGTTCAACCCGACCGCTGGCTATAAGGGCTATGTCTTCCCCGCCGTGGCGATCGTCATCATCCAGCAGACCCTGTTGTTCGGCGTCGCCACCTTCCTCGGCGGGCGGCGCCGCGAGGGGCGCTGGCGAATGGGGCACGCCGAATATGCCGGCACCTGGGCGGCGTTCGCGTCTGTGGGACTACTGACCTGCCTGTTCCTGTTCGGTTTCATCTTCTGGGTGCAGGGCATCCCGCGCGACGAGAATGTCGCGGGGATGCTGCTCGCCGCGCCGTTGCTGGCGGCCGCGGTGGCCGGGCTGGGACTATGGCTCGGCAGCTATTTCGACCGCTCCGAGCGGGCGATGGTGATCCTCGCCCCCACCTCCGCGCCCTTCTTCTTCCTCAGCGGCACCGCCTGGCCGCTCGACCAGATGCCCGGCTTCGTCCGCGCGCTGGCGCAGATGATACCTTCGACCAGCGGCGTGAACGTGTTCGTGCCGCTCAACCAGATGCATGCCAGCCTTGCCGACGTGGCACCGGGCGTGCTCACGCTGCTGGCGCTCGCGCTCATTTATGGTGGCCTGGGCTGGTGGCGGATCGCCGGGCCGCGTCAAAAGCGGAAGCTGAGCCAGCCGGCAACGAAGTCCGAGCTCGCATAGCCCGCCTTGGTGAGCGCCGGCCCGGCGGCGAGATGCTCGTAGCGGCCGGTCAGCGACAGCCGCGGGGTCACCGCCCACACAGCCTGCACCCGCGCGACATCGGCGGTGCGGGAGTTGCGGATGTTCTGCGTCCCCGCAAAGGGCTGGCCGTTGGCGCGGTACACGGCGTCGTGCACATTGGCCCGCCACGCCCGCTGATATTCCAGGTTCAGCCGCAGCTTGGCGGTGGGCGAGAGGTTCAGCGTCGGCGCGAATGCCACCAGGTTGCTCGGCGTGAGGAACAGGCCGTAGCTGTAATAGATGTTGTTACCGAACGGCGCATAGGCGTTGCGGAGCTTGCCGTCGCCATAGCCGCCCCCGCCGCTGGCATAGTCGGCATGGAAGCCGATCCGCGGCGCGCGCTTGCCGGAGCCGAGCCGGACATTCTGCGCGAAGAAGCCCTGCCAGGCATCGATCTGCTGATCGCGCCAATAGCCCCATTGGTGATTGATCGACCAGTCGAGTGTCACCGGCCCCGCCTCGCCCCAGAGATGCGTGCCGAGATAGAAGCGCGAGCCCGGGCCGATACGGCCGCCCCAGGTGCCGACATTGTTGCGGCGGCGCCAGAAGAAGGGATCGAAATAGAGCTTGGCGCCGCCCACCCAGGCCTTGGGCACGACGAAGCCGAGGCTCACGCCCGAGAAGCGCCGCGCCGGATCGGTCACGTCGTCGTCGGTGCCGAGATCGCCATATTGGGTGGGCTTGAGGTCGAACACGTCCACCCGCACCGTCTTGCCCCGCGCCCAGCCGCGAAAGCCGTTGAGCGTGTAGCGGATCGTGTTGTTGTCGCGCTGCGAGACCAGCAGGTTGGGCCCGTCGATGAATTCCTGCCGGCCATAGCGTGCGCCGACATCGATGCCGGCCACCTCGCCCTTGGCCTCGACGAACTGCTGCTGCACCGCCACGTCGTTGCGCAGCGTCGCGGCGGGCGCGCCGAGTTCGACGCCGCTGATGCCGCCATGCGCCACCTCGGCATAGACGCGGAGATGCTCGCCGATATGGACATCCGCGCCGCCGACCAGCCGGACGATGTCCTGCCGCTGCGCGCGGCTGTCGCGCAGATTGGGGTTGGTGGTGTGGTTCATCCGCAACCGCGCCTCGCCGGAGAGGGTGACGTACACGTCCCCGTCGGGCGTCAGCTTGATGCATTTGAGCGCATCGATCGGATCGTCGCGCCTGGCGGGATCGCACAGCTTGCGCCAGTCCTCCGCCCAGCGGGAGAGGTTGTAGCCGCCGGTGGTGGCGCCGTCGCCGGCGGCAGCGGCCGGGTAGCCGGCGGTTTCGACGACCTGCGCGGCGGCAGGCATGCTCAGGGCGAGCGCCGGGGTGGCGCCCAGGACGCGGTACACGGTACGCATGGGAACTTCCTTATTCGGCCGGGACGGCGTCGGCAGGGCGCTGGTCGATCCGCAGCGCACGACCATGCAGCGCGGCATCGAGCGCCTCATGATCAAGCCGCCCTTCCCAGCGCGAGACGACCACCGTCGCCACCGCATTGCCGATGAAGTTGGTGAGGCTGCGGCACTCGGACATGAACCGGTCGACGCCGAGGATTAGCGCCATGCCCGCCACCGGCACGCTGGGGACGATCGACAGCGTCGCCGCCAGCGTGATGAAGCCCGCGCCGGTCACGCCTGCCGCGCCCTTGGACGACAGCATCGCCACGCCGAGCAGCAGCAGCTGTTGCTCGATCGAGAGGTGGACATTGGTCGCCTGGGCGATGAACAGGGCCGCTAGCGTCATGTAGATGTTGGTGCCGTCGAGGTTGAACGAATAGCCGGTCGGCACGACGAGGCCGACGATCGTCTTGGGGCAGCCGGCGCGCTCCATCTTCTCGATCAGCGAAGGCAGCGCGCTTTCCGAGGAGGAGGTGCCGAGCACCAGCAGCAGCTCGGCCTTGAGGTACGCGATCAGGCGCAGGATCGAGAAGCCCGCCATCCACGAGACCGCACCGAGAACGACCAGCACGAACAGGGCCGAGGTGAAGTAGAAGGTGCCGACCAGCATCGCGAGGTTGGCGAGCGTGCCGACGCCGTACTTGCCGACGGTAAACGCCATCGCCCCGAACGCGCCGACGGGCGCCGCCTTCATCAGGATCGCGACGACCTTGAACATCGCCAGCGAAATGTCTTCGAGCGCGGTGGTGATCCGCTCGCCGCGATCGCCGACCAAGGCCAGGCCGATGCCGAACAGGATCGCGACGAACAGCGTCTGCAGGATGTTGCCGCCGGTGATCGCCGAGAGGAAGGTGTCGGGGATGATGCCGAGCAGGAAGCCGGTCAGCGTGCTTTCATGCGCCTTGGCCGCATAGTCCGCCACCTTGCCCGCATCGAGCGAAGCCGGATCGATGTTGAGGCCTGCTCCCGGGCGTACGACATTGGCGACCACCATGCCGACGACCAGCGCCAGCGTCGAGAAGAACAGGAAATAGCCGAACGCCTTGGCCGCGACCCGGCCCACCGCCTTCAAGTCGCGCATGCCGGCGATGCCGGTGACGATGGTGAGGAAGATCACCGGCGCGATGATCATCTTGACCAGCTTGATGAACCCGTCGCCGATCGGCTTGAGCGCCTCGCCGGTAGCGGGGGCATAATGGCCGATCAGCACGCCCGCGACGATCGCAACGAGTACCTGGGCATAGAGATGCCGGTACCAGGGCAGCGCCCTGGCGGGGGCCGTCGCGTGCGCGGCGGCGTGGGACTCGGCGGGAATACGAACCATCACTTCCTCTCCTTCGGCCTCCGTTGTGCCGGTAGGACTCGATCGGGGCATATTCGATTGCGGGATCGTGCGGAGGAAGCAAAAAGCCACACAGAGCAAAAGCATTATATATCATAGTCTTAAAGATTGCCCGAGCCCGGCGATACGCAAAAATCGACACACGCCCGCCGTGCAAAGTGCAAAAACTTGCACATCCCGGCGCACTGACGGATAGCGGCGCGGTGACGCATCGCGACTCGCATTCCGCCTGGCGCTATTGGGCGCTCGCGGCGCTGCTCGGGCTGGCAGTTGCGCTGGTCGCCGGGTGGATCGCCGAGAGCCGAACGCGCGACACGCTGGTATCCGGCACCCGCACCAATGCCCAGCTCCGCGCCGCCCTGCTCGACAGCGAGATCGCCCGCTTCCGCCTGCTCCCGCTCGCGCTGGGCGACGACCGCGACGTCGCCGCAACGCTCGCAGGGGCGCCCCCGCGCGCGCTGAACGAGAAGCTGGAAAGCCTCGCCCGCACCACGGGTGCCGCTGCAATCTATGTGATCGGCGCCGATGGCCGCACCCGCGCCGCGAGCAACTGGCGGACGCTGCAGAGCTTCGTCGGCTCCGACTATCGCTTCCGCCGCTATTTTCGCGAGGCGACCAGCCGCGGCGAGGCCAGCCAGTTCGCGCTCGGCACGGTCAGCCGCCATTCGGGGCTCTATCTCGCTCGCCGCACGCCCACGAACGGCGTGATCGTCGTCAAGCTGGAGTTCGATGCGATCGAGGCGGCGTGGCGGCGCGCGGGCGGCGACACCTATGTCGAGGACCCCGCCGGACTGGTGCTCGTCGCCAGCGACCCCGGCCTGCGCTTCGCCGTCGCCCGGCCGATCCTGCCGGCGGTGCTGGCCGCGCTGCGCCGCGAGGCGGCACTGCCCGAAAGCTCTGCGCCGGTGCTGCTGCCCCCCGCCCGCGGTGACCTGATCGAAGCGCGCGTACCGACCAGCCAGCCGGGCTGGACGCTGGCGCTGCGCCGCGCGGTCGGTCCTGCCGTCGCCGCCGCGCAGCGGACTGCGGGGCTCGGCGCGCTAATGGCGGTGCTGGCACTTGCCGCTCTGGTCTGGGGCCTGCGCCAGCGCGCGACCCAGCGCCAGCGGCGCACCTCCGAACTCGAAGTCGCGGTCGCCGAGCGCACCGCCGAGCTCCGCCGCGAGATCGAGGAACGCGCCGCGCTCGAAGCCCGCGCTGCGGATCTGCGTGAGGGTCTGCGCCAGGCCAACCGGCTCGCCACCTTGGGCCAAGTCACCGCCAGCGTCGCGCACGAGACCGCCCAGCCCGTCGCCGCGATCCGCACCTATGCCGAGACCAGCGTCCAGCTCCTCGCCCAGGGCGCGACCGACATGGTGCGCGACAATCTGGAGACGATCCGCCGCCTGAGCGACCGGATCGGCGCGGTGACGGCGCAGCTGCGCGGCTTCTCGCGACGCCAGCCGGGCGAGGTCCGCCCGCTGCCGCTGGCCGAGGTGCTCGATGGCGCGCTCCTGATCCTCAAGGAGCAGTTGCGCACCGTCCGACTGGAGCGCCCGACGATCGGCAGCCATCTGCTGGTGATGGGGGGGCGCGTGCGGCTGGAGCAGGTGTTCGTCAACCTGCTCCAGAACGCTGCCGAGGCGCTCGCCGGCCGGCCCGATCCGACGATCACGATCCGCACGACTCTCGCCGACGGGCTGGTCTGGGTGCGCATCCAGGACAACGGCCCCGGGATCGCGCCGGACATCGCCGCGCGGCTGTTCACCCCCTTCGCCACCAGCCGCAGCAACGGGCTGGGTCTGGGGCTGGTGATCGCCAGCGACATCATGACTGATCTCGGCGGTAGCCTGCGCTGGCTGCCCGACGAAAGCGGCGCCTGTTTCGAGCTGGAGCTGCGCCGCGCATGAGCGTGCCCGTCGCCCTGGTCGATGACGATGCCGACTTCCGCACGGCGCTGATCCAGTTTCTGACTCTGGCCGGGCACGACGTCCGCCCCTTCGTCGATGCACCGGGCGCGCTTGCCAGCATCGATCGTGACTTTCCCGGCGTGGTCGTGACCGATGTGCGAATGCCGGGCATGTCGGGGGTCGACTTCTTCCATCGGTTGCGCGCGATCGATCCCGAACTGCCGGTGATTCTGATGACCGGGCACGGCGACGTCGCCATGGCGGTGGACGCGATCAAGGCGGGTGCCTGGGACTTCCTCACCAAGCCCTTCCCCGGCGATGCGCTTGGGGCCGCGCTGCAACGCGCCGGCACCGCGCGCACGCTCGCGCTGGAGAACCGGCGGCTGCGGGCGGCGACGAGCGAGAACGACACCGCATTGCTCGGCGAGGCGCCGGCGATCCGCCGGCTGCGCGAGATGGTCCCGGTGCTGGCCGATGCCGCGCTCGATCTCGTCCTCGAAGGCGCGACCGGCACCGGCAAGGAACTCTATGCCCGACTGGTCCACCACGCGGGGCGCCGTGCGCGCCATCGCTTCCAGGCGGTCGACTGCGCGGCCCTACCGCCGGGGATCGGGGCGCGCGAACTATTCGCCCGCGACGGGCTGGTCGCACGCGCCGATCGCGGCACGCTGTTCCTCGACCATCTCGACCTAGCCCCGCCCGAGCTCCACCACCGCCTAGCCCAGTTCGCCGAGGCGCGCACCGTCGCCACCGAGCAGCGCGATCCTGATCCCGTCGACGTCCGGATCATCGCGGCGATCGGCGAAGGCGGCGCAGCGGCGCTGCCGCCCGGGCTCTACCACCGGCTGGCGGGGGTGCCGCTGCGGTTGCCGCCGCTGGCCGAGCGGCGCGACGACGTGCCGTTGCTCTTCGCTCAGCTTGCGCTGAAAGCGGCGCAGCGCCACCGCCGCCCTGCCCCGCCGCTTTCCGAGGCCGCGCATGCCGCCGCCCGGCGCGACTGGCCCGGCAATGTCCGCGAACTCGAGCGCGCGGCGGAGCGCTTCGTCCTCGGCCTCGAGCCTGCCGCTGACATGGCGCCCCCGGAAGCCCAGCCGCTCACCGAACGGCTGGAAGCCTTTGAGCGCAGCGTGATCCTCGATGCGATCGCCGCGGCCGGCGGCGAGATCAACGCAGCGATCGCGGCACTGGGCCTGCCGCGCAAGACCTTCTATTACCGGGTCAAACGGCTCGGCATCGACCTGCGGCGTGCCCGCGGCGTGGAGTAGGGCAAGCAAGGAGACCGAAGGTGCGGCGTTTCGTCATCGTGGTGGATACCCAGGCCGATTTCATGCACGCCGATGGGGCGCTGTCGGTGGCAGGCGCCGAGGCGTTGATCGCGCCGATGCGGGCCTGGCTCGCCGCTCTCGATCCGGCGGAGACCGCGGGCGTGCTGTTCACCTTCGACACCCACACCGCCGAGCGCTTCGCCGGGTCGCCCGAGGCCGAGCAATTCCCGCTCCACTGCGAACGCGGCACGTCCGGCTGGGAGAATGTGCTCGACCTTGCCGCGGTAGCGCCGGGCATCCCGGTCTACCGGATCGAGAAGGGCGTGTTCGACATGTGGGCCGAACCCGATCTGGTAATCGCGGCGGTCGGCACCGGCGAAACCCAGCCACGCGACGCCTTCTTCACAGCACTGCGGGCGGAGGGCGTCACCGACCTGACCGTGATCGGCGTGGCCGCCGATTACTGCGTGCGCTGGGCGATCGACGGGGCGGTGGCGCGGGGCTTTACAGTCATGGTACCGGCGGCGCTCACCCGCGGCATTGCGCGGCCGATCGCGCAGGTGCTGGCCGAGGATTTCGCCGGCAAGCCCGTGCGGCTGGGCGAGGAAGCGCCCGCCGCCGCATAGGCGGACGCCCTCCCCGACATCACGCCGCCCGGACAGAACCCGCCATGTGCGGCTCAGCGGGTCGGCGTTGCGAGATAGTCGTGGACCACTTCGCCCGGCGCCAGGGTTAGATCGGCGAGGATGTGCGTCGCCGAGACCATTTCGAGCACCGGCAGCTTGGCGACGGGCGCGAGGCAGTGCGGATGGAGCTCCAAGCTTCCCGGCCCGGTCCAGGCACCCTTTACGACGACGTCCTGCGGGGCGTAGCGGACCAATTCGCACACCCGCGCGGTACCGTCGACATGCGGTAGCACCTTGAGGAGGAAGGTCGGCGTGGTCAGGAACTCGGCCACCTTATCATGGTCGAGCGTCTTGTACTTGTACGCCATGGTCGCGGTGGCGACGCGCACGCCGTTATAGTCGAGCGTGCCGACAATCGCGTCGTTGCGCACTTCGAGCTTGGGCTGCGCAAACATCTTCGGAAAACCCCACAGCTCGCGGCCCGAGGCGATGCCGGCCTCACTGTCGAGATACATGGCATGGGTGTAGCCGCCCGGCACGCCCTGGTAGCAGACCGGCAGCACCTGGCCGGACTCAGTATAGTCGCCGAGCCCGCTCGAATCCGGCATCTTGATGAATTCGTACTTCACGATCGGATCGGCCGGCATCAGCGGGGCCGGGATCACCTTGGCGAGCGCCTCGGGATCGGTGCGATAGGCAACGATCACGAATTCACGGTTGACGAAGCGGAACGGCGGCTTCGGATAGGCAGGGCTGCTGACGGGCATCGCATAGGCCGATGCGCGGATGTCTTCCTCGGTCATGATGGTCTCCTTGGGAGTGTTGGCAACAGGTCAGGCGTGAAAGCGGGCCGCGCCGCTCTCGTGAGCGCGGCGATCTCCTCGGCATCGAAGCCGAGGTCGTGCAGCACATGCGCGCCATGTTCGCCGAGCAGCGGCGCGGGCTAGCCCTGCGGCGTCCGGTCAAGGCTGCCGCTGGACCGGGCGCCTTCGCCCATTTTCCCGCGCAAAGGCGGCAGGGGTAGAGCCCAGCCGCTCGCGGAAGCGGCGGGTAAAATGGCTCTGGTCCGAAAAGCCGGTCATCAGTGCGATCTCGGCGAGCGGCAGATCGGTTTCGGTGAGGAGGCGCTGCGCATGGAGGATGCGGCGCGCCTCGACATAAGCGAGCGCGGTCGTTCCCGTGCTGCGCTTGAACAACCGCGAGAAGTGGAAGCGGCTTACCTTGATCAGCGCGGCGAGATCGGCGAGCTCGATGGTGCGATCGATGTTCCGGTCGATATAGTCGGTGATGCGGACGAGTTCAGCCCGACCCAGCCCCGCCGCCTGGCGGCAGTCCGGCACCGGCAGTGCCGCGTAGACGCTGGCCAGCTCGGATGCGAGCGCGCGCTGGATTGCATCCTCGACGTGCCGGGTCGACGCGGCGTGCTGGCAATCCAGCGTATCGAGCAGCCGCTCGACCAGGCGCCGCACCAGCGCTTCGCGTTCCGGCGCGGCATCGCTGCGCGCTACGACCGCGGGCGCGACTTCGGCCACCTGCGGGGGGCTTGAGCGCAGCCGGGCGCGGTACACCGGAAAGGGCAGTCGCCGATGCTCTGCGACCCTGGACGCCTCTGGCGTAAGAGTAACAGTCGCCAAGGCTTCACTGCGCATCGCAACCTCCTCAAGCTTGTTTCGGAGCCCCCTGTCGGATGCCCCTTCGCGAGCACGATCGCCCGATCGAAGCGTGCCGCCGCGGCGGCATGCTCAGCGCCACGGCGACAAGCCGGGGGGGGACGGTCAGGCTGGATTCCACAATGTCTTGCGGCGCCACACCGCCTCCATCAATGCCAGCGCGCACACGATCTCGCCGGCACACGAGGATCGCCAGGATCTCCGTGCTGGGCTGCCGATCCTGATCTCGCGGCCACCCTTGATAGGCGCTCCCCCCGGCGAACCAGGCGAAACGGCCCGAAGCCCCCCCTTCTCAAGACATGGTTCGTCATCCGGATAGTCTTTGGATGCGGGGCTTTTATCCGGGGGAGCTGAGGAACGAAGTTACTTGGCGTGACTCACGCCAGGCCTAACGGGGGTAATGCGGTGTTACGCCCCTGCCGCCCCCCGACGAAGATGCCTGCATCGACCCAGCGCGCACGGCTGCCCTCGTGCCACATTCGCTCGGCGTCCGCGGGATCGATCGCGTATTCCGCCGCAGTCCGCGCCAGAGCCGCGGCAACGTCCGCACCGGCGTGCATCGCTGCCAGGAATGCGAATTGCGGCGCGGTCAACGCGAGCGTCCGCACGACATAATCGCGGCGGACGAGGGCTACATGGCAGGTCTCAGGCAAAGGCAGCTGCGGCTTCTCGCCGCGGCGGACAGCATGGTAATAGCCGGGCACAGGGAAGCGATAGCGGCCGAGTGCGAAGGCAGATTGCAGCCGGAACCCGGCGTCGTCGCTCGCCGTCGTTGCAAACGGCCGCCCCTCGTTGCCGGACGCGTCGAACAACTGAAACACGGCATATTCGAACCGTGCCAGATCGATCATGAAATCGACCCAGTTCTCGGGCGCGCCCGCGTCGGGGCGGCTGGCCTCCATCCAGTCGGGGAAGCGGCGGCCGAGATCGTAGAGCGTATGGCGCTCGGGCGGGCAGTCGCGAAGATAGTCCGCGACGAAATCGTCGAACAGCCCAGGGCCGAGCGCATGGCAGAGCGCCGGGAACTGCTCACGCATGCAGGCGACGATGCGCAGGAAGTAACCGCGCTGATAGACGGCCAGTCCCGCCGCGGCGGATAGCCTGCCGTCGCTCGCAAAGAGGGCCTGCGCGGTGGCGGGGTCGGCGGCGGGATCAAGCAGCGCGGCGTGCATCCGGCGCTGCGCGTCCGCCAGTGCAGTCACGCGGCGTCCTCCAGCACGCTGATCGTGCCGGGGAGCAGAAAGCCCATCGGCCCGGAAACGCCCTCTCCTTCCGGTGCCGATACAGGCCGCGGCGCCGAGCCCGGCCCCGCCTCCATATGCTGCTCGGCCTTGCGAAGCTCGGCGAGGCAATCCTCGAAGCTCGGGATGCGATCGTCCCATTCCAGTAGCGTGGCGGCGCCGCCGGTGCGTTGCCATGCGGTGCGGAACAGCGCCCACACCTCGGGCCGCACCGGTCGATCATGGGTGTCGATCACATGGGTGCCGCAATCCTGGTGCCCGGCAAGATGCATCTGGACGACGCGGTCGCACGGAAACGCGTCGAGATAGGCGAACGGATCGGTGCCCGCGTTGAAGCAGCTCACATATACATTGTTGACGTCGAGCAGCAGCCCGCACCCGGTTTCCGCCGCCAATGCGCGCAGGAAATCGGGCTCGCTGATCGTCGAGTGGGCGAAGCGGACATAGGAGCTGGGATTCTCCAGGATCAGCGGCCGCTCGAGCACATCCTGCACCTGGCGCACGCGCGCGCTGACGTGCGCCAGGCTCTCCTCGGTAAGCGGCAGCGGCAGCAGGTCGTGCGTGTTGCGGCCGTGCACGCCGGTCCAGCACAGATGATCGCTGATCCAGGCGGGGCCGATCGCATCGGCCAGCCGCTTTAGCGACGCGAGATAGGCCCGATCGAGCGGATCGGTGCTGCCAATCGACATCGATACGCCGTGCAGCACCACCGGGTGACGCTCGGCGACGGCTTCCAGCATCGCGCGCGGCCGGCCGCCCGAGTCCATGAAATTCTCCGAGATCGCCTCGAACCAAAGGTCGTCCGGCGCGGCAGAGAGGATCGCATCGAAATGCACGTTGCGCAGCCCCAGGCCGAGGCCCAGGCGAGGCAACCCGGCGAGTGCATCGTCAGCTGCAGCCACCGGCACCGCTCATCGCGCTGGATCCGCAGGCGGTCATGTTGCCGCGCGACTCGTTGTCGTCCGAGATCCATAGATAGGTGGGGCCGGTCGCAGCAAAGGCCGCAGGCGGCGCGCCGAGGTTCGCCGGCAGCGGCTGGCCGGACGCGAGCTTGCCGTCGTGGCGCGCGGCAAGCAGCTCTGCCCGCGTCGCCTCCCAATTTGCCTCGAACACCGCGCGGGCGCGGAGCCACACGCTCTTGCCCCGATTGGGCCCGTTGGTGCTGAACCGCTCGGCATTGATCGGCGTCGCGCACGATCCCTGCGAGCGGCAGGCGTTGGCGCCGGGATTGTTCATCTCCTCGCCGGTACCGTAGAGGCCGCAGCCCCCCTGCCCCTTGCACTCATTCTGGACATGGCAGGTATGGTCGGTACCGGTGGCGCAATAGCCCTGCCCGGCACAGGCATTGGGCTCGCGCCCGGGCGCACCGAGCACGCCGAAGCGATCCGCACCCGCACAGGCGTTCAGCCCCATGCACGCATGGAGCGGAATCCCCTCGGGTTGCGGGCCGATGACGCCCGGCCCCGGAAAGACGGGTTCGTTCGCATAGGGATAGGGCGTGGGTACCGGGACGCCGGGCGAAGGCGTCGGCTTGGGCGTAGCGCAGGATGCCATGGCTTGTTCCTCGTGCGAGAGCGATCAGCGTTGCTGGGCGGCAGCCCAATAGGGGCCGACATCGGGCAGGTGCATCGGCGCGTTGTCCGTGCCCGTCTTGCAGATCGTGACGCCTACATAATAGATCACGTTCTGCAGCACGCTGACCAGTTCGTCGTCCGCCTTCTCGACCTTCGCCGCCCTGGCGGTGGCGCGGCCGGGCCGCTGCAAATGGCCTGGATGCTCTACGACCCGCCGCGGATCGTGCCGGTGGATCAGCGCATTGGCCGCCGCGATCGCCTTGTTGCCATAGGCGGTCAGCCCCTGAAAGGCATGCAGCCGATCGCCCAGCGATACATTCTCGAAGGTGGGACCCATGCACTTCCCCGCATACGCACCTTCGGGAATGGGGATCTGGCGGATCGTGCGGATATATTTGTCGAGCACCCAGATCATCGACCGGTGCAGACCTTCGTTGAAGAAAAGCTTCTGCTGCGCCGGCGGCACCAGGTAGATCGTCTCGGTCATCACCAGCATGTACTGGAAGCAGGCGCTGCAGAAATTGGCGATGTCGACATAATGCTCGGGATAGCTCGCCGCGACCGGGCTTTCGGGCATGTCGACCAGCAGCTTGGCATGGAGCAGTTCCTTGCTGGTCACGGCCGGCTGGATCACGTCGGTCGGCGGCGGTGGCTGAGACGGGCGCTGCTCGGTGGTGCCGGCATAGTCGGCGAACTGCGCCTGCAAGCCGAGGAACTTCACATAGTGGGATTCCTCTTCCTTCGAGGGATCGTCATAGGGGCTGGGGCCGATCTTGGGGATGGGCTTGCCCTCACCCTGGTCGCAGATCGTGTCGATCGCGGTCGCGGCGTCGCGGATCGAGCGAATCGCGATCAGCGGCGAGCGTCCGGCATGGCTGTCGTCTGCATCGGGATAGACCGCCGCCGCGGCCGCGCCCTGCATCGTGCCCGCCCAGCTGGCCGTCGCCGGCGGCGCGGGCTTCCACGGATCGAAGCCGCCAGAAGGATAGACGGTATCCACGTTGTTGGGCGAGTAATTATAGGGCTGGATCGCGCTCGCCATTGCGCCGCGTTGGAAATCGGAATCCGCCAGAAACTGCGTGTTCAGCAGGCAGCGAATATAGGAATAGAACTGCCCGATCGTATCCCAGTGTCGGTCCTGCGGCGACGCATCCCATTGCTCCGGATATTCGATCTGGAGAAAGTGCCAGAGCTGCTCGAAGCTCAGTTTGGCGAGCGGGATCAGCACCGCGGTGCGGCCGTCCGGCCCCATCGGCCCGCGCGGATTGTGATAGGGCAGCGGCGTGGGATAGGCGGCAGGCGCCTTGCCGTAGAGCTGCGGCATCACGCCCATCGACCACAGGATGTTGGCGGAGAGCGACATGTGGAGCATTTCCTCCACCGCCACGCTCATGAGGATGCCGCCCGCCTTGTTGGCATAGAGCTGGGCGTCGCTGATCGTCTCGCCGCTCTCGGCGTTCCGGACGAGCGAGTAATAGGTGTAGAGATAGATCGGGATCGTCGCGAGTTCGATCTCGACCGCGGTCTGGAGATCGCGCTTGAGCCGCGCGAGCACGTCTTCGCGGGTCCAGCTTCGATTGATTTCCGCGACGAACGCCTGCTCGGCGGGCGTCAGCGGGGTTACGGCATCACACACGTCCACGGGAGCCCCCTCCGGTCCGATCGATGCTGGTCCGGGAGCCAGAGAAGTGCGACGCCACCCCGGTTGCGGCGCCTTGTACGAAACAATACCGGATGGGGCAACGACAAAATACCCATTGCGGACCAGATGTTGCAGTAACGGCCACTTTGACCGAAAAATCTTGCAATTTCGTCGTAAGCAACTCTATGCTGCAGCCACATAAAGCCAGGTCGCACGATTAATGTAGCACACTTTTCCTATACGGATCTGTGCGTTGCTCCTCACGGGGGTGGACCAATGAGCAACCTGGCCGGCAAAGCCTATGGCATGAACGTCGTCACGCCCATGCGTCCCGTCGTTACCTGGCTTAACAATTTCATCTTCATGCTATCTCGTTGCCTGCCCTCGACATTGTCGGGCTTGCTGGGGCTGGGCTTCATTCACTTCGCGCGCTGGGTTATCATCCGCCGCGACCAATGGCCCCAGCTCGGCCAGCCTGCGGCCAAGCTCGACAACGACTACATGCTGTTCTGCAGCAACTTCAACGGCACCTGGGATCAGTATATCGATGCCTTTGCGGATGGCATCCCCGGCGGGCTGGACCTGTTCTGGTACTCGAGCACCAAATATCCGAATTCGATCCCGATCACGCCGTTCAAGGATTATATCCGCGCCAATCAGGTCGACACCAATTATTATTACAACGCGACGCCGGGCAGCGCCCAGCGCGACGTCAAGCTGGCGCTCGCGCTGTCGCACGGGCTGGCGCCGGTGGCGGCCAAGGCGGGCGTACTGAGCGATGCCGAGCTTGCCGCCGCCTTCGAACGCCTGCTGATCGCCAACCAGGGCGGGCTGGGCGCGCCGGGCTATGCGCCGATCGCGAGCTGCGACACCGCCGCTGCCGATCGCAACAGGGCCCGTTTCGAGCTGCGCCGCTGGGGCGAGAACGGTATCGGCGCGCTCGAGGCCAACCGCGATATGCATCCGGTCGACGAAGCGGCGATCGTCGCCTCGCGGGCGAACGACGACAAGGAAAAGCGTGGCGCGGTCCGTGCAGCGGTCGCGGAGGCCCTGCAGGCGCCGACGACCGGCACGCCGACCGATCCGCCCCCTGCGCATCCCGCGGGCCAGGCCGGGGAGAAGTCCGATGGCTAATATCGACGTCTGCACCTATTTCTTCACCGCGGTGGTGCCCGTTTGCAACGAAGGCATCGTCGAGCATGGCGGCATCAAGAGCTCACCGATTCACGTCGTCCGCGAAGTGCTGGAGACGCTGCCGACCGCGCTGCAATCGCACGCGACCGAGGAGATCGGCATCAACAGCCCGTTCGCGCGCAACCTGCGGACGCATTTCACCCGCTTCGTCATTCTCGACCAACCCTATTTCAACGGGCGCGATCACAGCGACGCGCTGGTCAACGTCATTCGGCGCACCAATCTGCTCGATCCGCAGCACGTCGATCAGATCACCTGCCCCTATATCTTCTGGACTATCGACTTCGATCTGCTCGACCCGAGCGGTGCAGGCGAGCCCCGCCGCTATCTGGAAGAGCTGTGGAGCCAGATGGAGCCCGAGCTCCGCTCGATCTTCCAATATTGCTACGAGTTCGAGAAGGTGACCGACGCGGCCGGATTTGCGACCTACATGCTGCGCTGTCAGGTCGAAACGACCATGCCGTTCCACGATTACTGGTATGTGCCGGTCAAGCTCAACGCGATCTCGATTCCACTGCTGGCGCTGCTCCCCGGCGCGGGCCTGTTGATGCTGCTTGGATCGCTGCTGGCGGCGATCCTGCGCGCGACCGGCTGGGCCTGGGCGGCCACGTTTGCAGACTGGGGCGGATGGGCGTGGATGCCCTGGGCCGGGCTCGCGCTGCTCGTGCTCGGGCTGGTGATCGACTATTACTGGATCCTGGCGAAGGGCCGGCAGCCCTTCCCCGCAGCGCCGGGCAGCGACCTGCGCAACGTGCTCAAGGCGCTGTACCTGCAACAGGCCTTCACCCGCTTCGCGATGGAGCAACTGCGCCGCGATCCCGCGACCTGGGGCGCCGCTTTCCGCACCTTCCTGGCCGAAACCCGGCCCGCCGACCTCGACGGCCCTACCCAGCCGGCCGGCGTGATCCGCAGCAAACTCCCGGGAGACGCGGCATGACCAACGCCATCAACGCCGCGC
The DNA here is from genome assembly GCF_040545965.1 of Sphingomonas trueperi. Taxonomy (GTDB): domain Bacteria; phylum Pseudomonadota; class Alphaproteobacteria; order Sphingomonadales; family Sphingomonadaceae; genus Sphingomonas; species Sphingomonas trueperi_C. The sequence goes on from NZ_JBEPMV010000001.1 coordinate 628,783, forward strand.
CGGAAGCAACCCTGCTCGACCTGGCCGACATCCAGGGCGGCATCCTGCGCACCTATGGCGACGGCTTTCCCAAAGGGCGCAACTTCTACCTCACCATCCGCAAGGCGGAGGAAGGTCGGCGCTTCGTCGAGCGACTTCTCCCCAAAATCACCACCGCCGCGCGCTGGAAGGATCCCAACCGCGAAGAGCCGCTCGTACGTACGCACAATCCGCGGGTGAAGGACATCGTCCGCGCCGAGGGCGTGCCCGATTACCCCGGGCGGGTGCAGCTGATGAAGCCCAAGGTGACGATCAACATCGGCTTCACCTTCCTGGGCCTGCTCGCGCTGGGCGTACCAACGCGCACGCTGCGCGGCATGCCCGATGATTTCATCGACGGCATGGAGGCACGCGCCGCCCTGCTCGGCGACGACGCGTTTCTCGACAAGCGCGACGCGGTGTGGCGCAAGTCCAGGGGCGAGAACCGCGTCCATATCCTCCTCACCCTCTACGCCCAGCAGAAGCCGGACGGCACCGCATGCCCCGAGCTGGACGAAGAGACCGAGACGATCGTCCGCTTCTGCGCGGAATCGCATGGCGGTGTGGTGCTGCTCGACGGCGTCGGCCTGAACAACGCGAAGTGGCAGGATCTCTCCGCCGTCATGCGCAAGGACGGCGATCATTATTGGCCCACCAACAAGGAGCATTTCGGCCTGTCGGACGGCTTCGGCGATCCGGTCTTCTCGGGGCAATTCTCGGGCGAGGCGGAGCAGGTGCGCGTCGCCGGCGGCGGGAAGCTGATGCCCGACGGCAGCTGGGAGCCGATCGCCACCGGCGAGTTCCTGCTCGGCTATCCCGACGAGGCCCAGGAAATCCCCGGCGCGGCGATGCCGATCGCGTTCAGCCGCAACGGCACCTTCATGGCCTATCGCAAGCTGCACGAGGCTGTCGGCACCTTTCATGCCTATATCGACGAACAGGCGAAGCGCTACGCCGCGATGTACGCCGTGCCGCACGAGGAGGCGGTGAACACCGTCAAGGCGAAGATGGTCGGCCGCTGGGAGGATGGCGTGCCGCTGATGGTCGCGCCCACCTATGCCGAATGGCAGGCGTTCCGCGCCAGGCTGGACAAGGCGCGCGCCGCCAAGGACAAGGCCGAGCTCGCCAAGATCGCGCTGCAGTTCACCAACTTCATCTACGCGTCGGATCCGGCCGGCGCGAAATGCCCGGTCACCTCGCATCTTCGCCGCGCCAATCCGCGCGATACGCTCGGGCCCACTTTCGACGCCAAGGGCATGTCGCAGGAGGGCTCGGCGATCATCAACCGCCGCCGCATCCTGCGGCGCGGCCTGCCCTATGGCCAATATGATCCGCAGGCGCCGACCGACGATGGCGACCATGGCATCATCTTCATGGCGATCTGCACCAATCTCTTCCGGCAGTTCGAGTTCGTGCAGCAGCAATGGATGCAGTACGGGCTCGATTTCAACGCGGGCAGCGATACCTGCCCGGTGATCGGCAACCATTTCGCCGCGGATGACCCCAAGCTGGTGATCGCGGTCGATCCCGAAGCGGGCAAGCTTCCCTTCATCTGCGACAAGCTGCCGCAACTCGTCGAGCCGCGGGGCGGCGACTATTTCTTCCTGCCCAGCATGACCGCGCTGCGGATGCTCGCGATGGGGATCATCGACCCGACCTGAACGACCGCGCAACCCCGACCTCACCCCTGCGACAGGAGATGCCCGGTGCAATGGCTGTTCAACTTGCCGATCGTGCTCTGGCGCCGGCTGATGCTGATCCTCCAGGGGCTGTGGGCGCTGCTCTGGCTGATCGGCAGCGGCATTGCCGCGCTGTTCGGTGGCGGCGGTACGATCGGCAGCCGGCTGGCGGCAACGATCGGGGGCCCCAAGGGGCTGCGCATGGTGTTCGCTGTGCTGCGACTGCTCCTGCCCAATCTCGTCCTCCACCGCGCCATCATCACCGCCTATCCCAGCAACGGCTTTACCGCGCTCGCGACACGCCGGGCGGATGTGATCGACATCCTGAGCCGCGATGCCGATTTCGGCGTGGTCTATGCGCCGCGCATGGAGATGATCACCGGGGGCGAGAACTTCTTCCTCGGCATGCAGGATACGCCCCGCTACACTCGCGACACCTCGAACATGCGGCTGGTGGTACGCCGCGACGACGTGCCCGAGATCGTCACACCCTGCGCTTCAGATGCCGCCAAGGCGCTCGTGGCGATGCTGCCCGGCGCGATCGACGTGCCCCAGGCGCTCACCATGCCGGTCGCGCAGAAGCTGCTCGACGTATATTTCGGCACACCCGGCCCGTCCGAAGCGGCGATGGCGGAATGGACCAGCCTGCTCTTCTGGTACCTGTTCATCGATCTCCAGGCCGATCCCGATCTCGATGCGCGCGCCACTGCGGCGGCGGCCAGTTTCCGCAGCTGGATGGACGGGCACATCGCGGCGCGCCGACAGGGGCCGCCCAAGGATGACGTGCTCGGCCGCTGCCTCGCCATGGGCGACGCGAAGCTGCCGGGCATGACCGATCTGGATGTTCGCAACAACCTGATCGGCCTGCTGATCGGCGAACTGCCGACGCTATCCGCCTGCGCCAATCTCGCGCTGGACGAGTTGCTCGATCGCCCCCGCGCGTTCGCCGCGGCCTGCGCTGCCGCGCGGGCTGGCGACGACGCGACGCTTTCCGCCTATGTGTTCGAGGCACTGCGCTTCCGCCCGCTCAACCCGCTGATCTATCGCCGGGCGATGCACGACACCGTTATCGCGGGAGGCAAGCTGCGCCGCCGGCGGGTCGCCAAGGGCACCATCGTGATGGCATCGAACCTGTCGGCGATGTTCGACCCGCTGGCGATCGCCGATGCCACCGCCTTCCGCACCGATCGCCCCTGGGAAGCCTATATGCTGTGGGGATCTGGCATGCACAGCTGCTTCGGCGCACACATCAACCGCGCCGTGTTGCCGGCGATGCTCAAGCCGTTGCTCGCCATGCCCAATCTGCGCCGCGCGAGCGGTGCACGGGGGCAGATCGACAAGGGTGACACACCCTTCCCCCAGCATTTCCATCTGGAGTTCGATGCATGAAGGCGCCGGGCGTACCTGCGACGATGTGGACCTTTCAGCCGATGATCGACAGCGAGACGACACGGCTTATTGCGCGCCACTATGGCCTGGACCTGACGGAACGCGACCATCTGCTGCTCTCCGCCCTTCTCCTCGCAAGGCTGTTCGGCGGCAGCGGAAAGGTCCCGCTGCTGCGGAGCAAGGGGGCCGCGCTTACCGGGCCATTTGCGGTCGCTCAGCATTTTGATGCGGCGCTACCGGCTGTCGACCGCCTGATCCCGAACACACCGCCGCTTTCCACCCAGGTGGCGAGTGACTGGCAGCGGTATAATGACGTGCTGGGGACCGCTGTCGCCGTATACGCCTATTTTTATCTGCTGCCCCAGCGGGCACTCATGCAGCCGATCTTCGCCGAGCCGGTCCCATGGATCGAGGCAACCCTGTTGCCGCTGACCTATCCGATCCTGCGCGCGATCATCACCTACGGCCTCAAGCTATCGCCGGCAGCGGCGGCGGCAGCGGCAGATACGATCCGGACCAGCTTCGACGCGACCGATGCCCGTATCGCCGACGGCCGGCGCTTTCTGGCGGGCGACCGGCTCACCCTTGGCGACATCGCGCTCTGCGGCGCCGCGGCACCGCTGCTGCTGCCGCGTGGCTATGGCGCGCTGATGCCGCCGATCGAAGCAATGCCCGCCCCGCTGCGCGGGCTTATGGAACAGCTGCGCGCGCGCCCCACCGCGGCCTTTGTCCAGCGCCTCTATGATTCCGGATTCGACGGTAGCTGAGCGCACGCTTTGGTTCGGCCGAGAAGCAGGTGGTGCAGGGTGCCTTCGCATCGTTCAGAGCCGCCCCGGGTCCAGCCGGCGGCCCTCGCCTGACGCGGCCGACGTACCCCCCGCAGCATCCGCTATGACCTGAATTGCACGATCTGCGGGGCGCATTCGCGAGCGGCACAACGCGTCTATCGCAGCCCTTGCAGACCTCCTTGGCGACACCCTAGCGTCGGCAACAGCTTGCGAGCCACTGTTCAGCGGAATCGCGACCATCGTTAATTGACAAATTGATTTACTTATTTGATGACAGGCGTGCGCTAGCGGGCGAACCGCCACGTTCAAAGGAACGGGCACTGCTCCGCGGTAATGCGGCAAGGAGAGGCCTGGGGAATGACACGAACCCGCTGGAAAACTGCAACGCGCCTGCGTCCGCCGCGGATTGCGCTGTTCGGCGCCGCTGCGTGGCTGGCATGGCTGCCCGTCGCGCAGGCGCAGGCGCAAGCACCCGTAGACCGCGCCAATCCGCTCGTCGGCACCGCGCCGCTCGACCGGCCCGAATGGATCGGCAACGCGCCGCCGGCCGGGGAACCGCTCTATTCTGGCATGACATCGCCCGGCGCGCGGCTGCCGCACAGCTCGGTTGAGGCAGCACCGGTCAACGTCAATGTCGAGCTGAGCTATCCCTGGGGCGTCCCCACGCCCTATTACTATACCAACCCGACGATGATCGGCTTTACCGGCGGCGGCGGCCCCACCTATGGCGCGCGGGCCCAGCCGATCCTCATGCCGGTGGTCGGAGACTGGACGGTGCCGCCGGTCTATACGGAGGCCACTTACGACAAGGCGCAGGAAACCGCCGCGCCCGGCTATTACTCGGTCTTCCTCAACAGTTTCCAGACTAGGGCCGAGCTGACCGCGACGCAGTGGACCAGCCTGATGCGGTTCACCTTCCCCGAAACGAAGCGCGCGCACCTGATCCTCAACCTGTCGGGGCGCGGCGGCACGGTGGAGATCGTCGGCGATCATCTCGTGCGCGGCATGGCGGCCGGCCCGCGCGAGGAGGATGTACGCGACGGCCGCTACTTCGTCGCCGAATTCTCCAAGCCGTTCGCCGCCCACGGCACCTTCCGCAAGGCGCCGGGCACCAGTCGCGGCTATGGCATCGGCGACAAGGACGTACAGCCCGGCGCCGCGCGGATCGAAGGTCAATTCGCCGGCGCCTATCTCGACTTCGCCACCCGCAAGGGCGAGACCGTGCTGGTCAAGATCGCGCACGGCACCAGCTATGCCGAGGCCGAGCAGCGGCTGCGTGCCGAGAACCCGGGATGGGATTTCGACGGCGTGCGCGCCAAGGCGCGCGCGGCATGGGCAGGGCTGCTTGATCGGGTGCAGGTGAGCGGCGGCACGCCCAAGCAGCAGATGCTGTTCTACTCGACGCTGTTCCAGTCCTTCACCAGCCCCCGGCTGGTCGCGCGCAAGGGCGAGCGCTTCACCGACGCAAAGGGCCAGGTGCAGACCGCCACCTATGACCGCTACGGCCCGGTGCCCTTCTGGGATACCGGCCGCAACCAGATCGTGTTGCTGGAGCTGATGGAGCCCGAGGTGGTGCAGGACATCATGCGCTCCGAGCTCGACATGGCGCGCGAGCGCGGCTTCATGAACACCTCGTTCCATGGCGACAATGCCGTGTTCCTGTACCTCGGCGCAATGAAGCGCGGCATCCCGTTCGATTATGCGGCCGCGTACGAATATCTCCGCCGCAACGCCACCGATCCCAAGGGCCCGCGTGACTATCTCGCGGAATATGACCGGCAGGGCTGGATCGCCGACGAGATTCCGCCGGGCAATCCCAGCCCGCCCTATGCCGGGGGCAAGGCGGGCGCGGCGACGACGCTGGAATATGCCTGGGACGATGCCGCCATGGCCGACATCGCGGCGCGGCTCGGCCACAAGGACGATGCAGCCCGCTTCGCCAAGCGAGCGCTGAACTATCGCAACGTGTTCGATCCGACGATCGGCTTCGTCCGAGGGCGAACCGCCGACGGCAAGTGGATCAGGCCCTTCGATCCGGCCGAGCCCTATTACAACTTCATGATGAAGGAGGCCTCGGGCTGGTCGACGCTGTGGCTGGCGCCGCAGGACGTGCAGGGCATGATCACCGAGCTTGGCGGCCGTGATGCATTCAACGCCAAGCTCGATGCGTTCTTCGCCACGCCCTACGCGCCCAAGGGCATCTGCCGCGACTGCACCGGCGTGATCGGCCAGTTCGTCCAGGGCAACCAGCCCGACCAGCACGCCCCCTATCTCTACGCGTGGAGCGGCCAGCCGTGGAAAACGCAGGCGCTGGTGCGCCAGGTGCTCGAGCAGCTCTATGGCAGCGACGCCAGCGGCTATGGCTATCCCGGCATGGACGATCAGGGCGCGACTTCGTCCTGGTATGTGATGAGCGCGCTGGGCTTCTACCCCGTGGACCCTTCGAGCGACGTCTATGTGCTCGGGAGCCCGATCTTCGATCGCGCGACGTTGAAGATGGGCAACGGCAAGGTGCTGGAGATCGTCGCCCGCAACAACTCGGCGGCCAATCGCTACATCCAGTCGGCGACGCTAAACGGCCGCTCGTGGAGCAAACCCTGGTTCCGCCATGCCGATGTCGCGAACGGCGCGCGGCTGGTGCTGACCATGGGGCCGAAGCCCAACACCGCCTGGGGCAGTAGCCCCGCCGACGCCCCGCCCTCGCTCTCGCGCCCTTGAGGAGCCGCCCCATGCGCAGCCTGATCTACGCCCTCGCTTTGGCGGCCCTGCCCGCATCCGTTGCCGCCCAGCCGGCATCGGCTCCGCACTCCGACGCGGTCTATACCGGCGCCATCACCACCCGCTGGGGCAAGGCGGTGACGCCCGACAATGCCTGGCGCAGCTATCCGCGGCCGCAATTCCAGCGGAGCGCGTGGCAGAACCTCAACGGCCTGTGGGACTATGCGATCACCCCCGCCGCGGCGCCGCAGCCGGTGCGGATGGACGGGCAGATCCTCGTCCCCTTCCCAGTCGAATCCCGGCTCTCGCGGGTGGCGCGCAAGGTGACGCCGGACGATCGCATCTGGTATCGCCGCAGCTTCACCGTGCCCAAGGACTGGGCCGGGCAGAACGTAATGCTCAACTTCGGCGCAGTCGATCACGACGCCCGCATCTGGGTGAACGGCGCGATCGTCGGCGCGCACCAGGGCGGGTTCGACAGCTTCGGCTTCGACATCACGCCCTTCCTGAAGCCCGGGGCCAACGAGCTGGTGGTGCAGGTCGCCGATCCGACCAGCGCCGGCAGCCAGCCGCGCGGCAAGCAGATCCTCGCGCCCGACGGCATCTGGTACACCGCGGTCAGCGGCATCTGGCAGACGGTGTGGCTGGAGCCGGTGTCCGCGCTCCACATCGACGACATCCGCGCCACCCCCAATATCGATACCGGCAAGGTAGATGTCGATGTCGCCCTCAGCGCCAGCGCGTCGGATACCGACGCGGTGCGGCTCAGCGTCCGGTCGGGCGGCAGGACCGTTGCATCGACGATCATGCGCGCCAACCGCCGGGCCAGCATCGCCGTGCCCGACGCGCATCTCTGGTCGCCCGAAGACCCGTTCCTCTACGATCTCGTTGCCGAGCTGGTGACGGTGCGTGACCCCTATGCCGGAGAACCGGAACGCGATCGCCGCGCCTATGACGCGCGCTTCACCAAGGGAGAGATCGACACCTATGCCGCCGCCCAGGTGACCGGCGCCCCGCGGGACCGGGTGAATGCCTATTTCGCGATGCGCAAGATCTCGGTCGGCCCCGGCACGGTGCCCGGTCAGCCGGCGCTGCTGCTCAACAACAAGCCCTATTTCCAGAACGGCGTGCTCGATCAGGGCTGGTGGCCGGACGGGCTGCTCACGCCGCCCAGCGAAGTCGCGATGCGCTATGACCTGGAGTTCCTGAAGCAGGCGGGCTTCAACATGGTCCGCAAGCACATCAAGGTCGAGCCCGCGCGCTATTATTACGACGCCGACCACATGGGCATGCTGATCTGGCAGGACATGCCCTCGGGCGGCGGCGAGGACCAGTTCGTCACCGGGTCCAGCCAGAGCCAGGCGGTGCTCTCGTCCGAGGTGATGGCCCAGCAGCAGGTCGAGCTGTCGCGGATGATCGGGCATCTCCGTGCCTTCCCGTCGATCGTGCTGTGGGTGGTGAACAACGAAGGCTGGGGCCAATATGACTCCGCGACGCTTGCCCGTTTCGTGAAGGGCATGGACCCGAGCCGGCTGGTCAATGCCGACAGCGGCTGGCTGGACGTCGCGCCCGGTGCGTCGGACGTGTTCGACATCCACACCTATGAAGATGTGCCCCATGTCCCCACCCGCCAGAGCGACCGCGCGATCGTGATCGGCGAATATGGCGGAGTCGGCCAGCCGATCGAGGGACATCTGTGGCGCAACGACAAGCGCTGGAGCTATCAGGTGACCAACGACTCCGCCGACTATCTCGCCCGCTATCGCCGCAAGTTCGCGGAGATCGTCCGCCAGGCCAGGGTCCATGGCCTCAGCGCCTCGGTCTATACCCAGACGACCGACGTCGAGGGCGAGATCAACGGGCTGCTGACCTATGACCGCGCCGTCGCCAAGGCCCCGGCCGAGGCGTTCGCGACGATGGCGAAGCCGCTGTGGGACACGGACCGCCCCGCGCGCGGTGGGAATGACGGACGCAAATAGCAGCGCCGGTCGGCAAGGGCGGTCAGTCGATGGAGCCGGCGCGCGCGAGCCGCAATGCCGCGACGGTTCCCACCCCGCCTGCGGCCGCGATGATCCAGCCCGGCGCCGCGAGCGCGCCGCTCGCCGAGATGAGGAGTGCGGCAGCGAGCGGCCCTAGGCCGCTCAACAGAGTGAAGCTGATGTTGAGCGACAGCGCGACACCGCTGAATCGGTGCCGGGGCGGAAACAGCTCGGCGAGCAGGAACGCGAAGGTGCCGTTCGCGCCGGCAACGGCCAATGCAAGGATCGGAAGCAGAATCACCAGTGACGCGGTGCCGCTGGCCAGGCGCTGGAAGGAAAGCGGCGCGCCAACCAGCAGCGCGGCCGAGGACAGCAGCAGCAGGCGATGCGGCCGGACTCGGTCCGCGAGCCACGCCGCCGCGAGCAGCGCCGCCGACATGACGAGGAGCGCGACGTTGACGGCGACCGCGATCTCGCCAGCCGGATACGACAGTATCTTGGTGAGGTAGGCCGGCATATATCCAAATAGCAGGCCATTGAAGGTCGCGGTGGGTGCGGTGAGCGCGACGCCGAGCAGGACCGATCGCGGCTGCAGCCACAGCACGTCGCGGACCGGCCGCCGGGCCACATCGCCGCGAAACGCCTCGAACACCGGCGTCTCCCGCAGGCGCCGGCGCAGCCACAGGCTGGCAAGTCCCAGCAAGCCGCCCAGCACGAACGCGACGCGCCAGCCGAAGCGCAACAGAGCGGCGTCGCCGAGCGTCAGCGTCAGCAGCAAATGGAGGCCGGAGGCCAGCAGCACGCCGACATTGACGAGCGCGAAGACGACGCCGCAGGCAAAGACCGGCCGGCGACGCACGCTCTCCACCACGAAGGTGATGGCGCCGGGCAATTCGCCACCGATGCACAATCCCTGCACGACGCGCAGCACCAGTAGCCCCATGGTGGCGGCGATGCCGGCGCCGGCATAGGTCGGCAGAAGCCCGATCGCGAGCGTACTGCCCGACATGGTGGCAACCGTGACCATGAACACGATCTTCCGGCCGTAGCGATCGCCATAATGGCTGGAGATCATCCCCCCGATCGGCCGCGCCAGATAGCCGGCGGCAAAAATCGCCAGCGCAAGCGTAAGGGCAAGGGGATCGTCCGCCGGGAAGAAAGAAGCAGCGATGGCCGGGGCAAAAATACCATAGACGATGAAGTCGAAATATTCGAGCGCGCCGCCGAGCGCAGCCAGCACCACCATCCGCCAGCTTTCGTCCGGTGCCCGCGTTCGGACATCGACCATCACGGGTTCACGCATTGCACATCCCTGTTCGGCTTGGCGGCCGCCCTCACGGCGCCCTTCCTGAGCGACTGTACCGTGCGCAACCCGGTTTTCGTGCGCATGTCATCCTCGTAACGGCTGGTTACGGGTGTAGCAGCCCGCCCACGGCCCGCAAACGAAGATGGCTTGAGGTCGCGCACCTGAACCGCGACCGTGACAAGACGCGCATCGATTCGGCGGCCATGCCTGTCATCGCCGCGCGCGTGCATCCGCACAAGATACAGCGCGATCGAAAATCCCGTGGAATACGGCCGGGCCGATGTTCCACGAACCCGTCGGCGCCTGCAGTGATCAAGCCGCTGCGGCGTCCGAATAGCGCATTGCGGCAAGATCGCTGAGGAGATCGGGGCCCTGTGGCTGCCATCCCAGGCGCTCCTGCGTCCACCTGCTCGACGCCGTCATGTCGAGTGCGGCGAATGGCGCCATCCAGCCGAAATGATGATCGGCCTCCGCCGAGGTGATCGAGCGGACCGGCAGCCCGGTGCCCTTGCCGATCGCCTCCGCAATGGCACGTGCATCGACGCCCTCCTCGGCAGATGCATGATAGCGCGCGCCCGGCTGCCCCCGTTCCAGCGCCAGGACATAAAGCTTTGCCACATCACGGATGTGCGCCGCGGCCCACCGCGTCGTCCCCTCGCCCAGATAGGCGATAGCGCCCGCTCGGCGCGCCTCGGCAACCAGCGGCGTGATCAGCCCTGCTCGGGTGGTGTCGTGCACCTGCGGCAGGCGGACCATACGCACGTCGATCCGCTGCGCAGCCAGTGCCGCGCCGGCCAGCTCGGTCGCGATGCGCGGATTGCCATGCGAGGGGTTGAGGATGTCCTCGGTCGCCGGCCCGCCCTCCAACGGGGTGCCGCTACCCACGCCGGAGGTAATCAGGATCGGCTTGGTCGTGCCCACGAGCGCCTCCCCCATTGCGGCGATGTTGCGCGCGTCCTTGCGGGTATTTTCGACAAAGGCCGCGAAGTTGTGGTCGAACGCGCAGTGGATGACCGCGTCGGTCGCTGCCGCGCCGCGGGCAAGCGTTTCGGGCTCTTCGAGGCTTCCCCGATGCACCTGAATGCCTGCAGCTTCTAGCTGCTGCGCCCCCGCATCGGAGCGCGCCAGCCCAAGCACCTGATGGCCGCGGTCGAGCAGTTCGGGAATGATGTGGGATCCGATAAAGCCGGTCGCGCCGGTGAGGAATATGCGCATCGAATTCTCCTTCCGGAAGCCATATCCCCTGCGCGAATAACCGGTTAAAGTAGTGACGTTATCCTAGTATAGCTTCCAACAGGATCTTCGATGACGAGTGATGCGCCCAATCCGCTCGGCGCCTATTTGCGGGATCGCCGAACCCGCCTGGATCCCGCTGCGTTCGGGTTCGCCGGCGGTCGGCGACGCACGCCGGGGCTTCGCCGCGAGGAAGTGGCGAGCCGGGCCAATATCAGCACAACCTGGTACACATGGCTCGAACAGGGGCGTGGCGGCGCGCCGTCCGCCGACGTGCTCGATCGCATCGCCAAGGGACTGATGCTGACAGAGCCCGAGCGCGAGCACCTCTACATGCTGGGGCTAGGGCATCCACCGGAGGCACGATACCAGCTGGTCGACGGCATCTCGCCGCGGCTGCAGCGCGTGCTCGACGGCATGGCCCTGAGCCCGGCGATCATCAAGACCGCGATGTGGGACGTAGTGGGCTGGAACCGTGCGGCGACGGTGCTGCTGACCGACTATGCGAAGCTGCCGCGCGAGGACCGCAACATCCTGCGGCTGATGTTCGGCAGCGACCGTGTGCGCGCGAGAAATGCCGATTTTGACAGCATGGCGCGCTTCGTTGTCGGCGCGTTCCGCGCAGACGTGGCGCGCGCAGGTGCCAGCTGCAGCGCCGAAGTCACCAGCCTGGTCGCCGAGTTGTGCCGCATCAGCCCCCTGTTCGAGGCGCTATGGGAGGACAACAACGTGGTGTCACACGGCGAAGGTGTGAAGCATATTCATCACCCGAAGGCGGGGCTTCTGGCGATGGAATTCTCTTCCTTTGCGGTGGAAGGACGGCCCGAGCTCGGCATGATCATCTACAATCCAGCCTCAGCAGCGGACGCCGCGCGACTACGAACGCTGCTTGACGTGCACGAAGACTGACGTTGGTGGATACGATGCCGGCGGCGGATAGCAAAGGTCGATCCGGCGCCGGTAACGGGGCGACCCGGCGAAGATGCGGCCGCGGACCCATCCTGTCCTTTCCGAGTTTTCCGCCGACAGCTCTGAAGGAGGTCGCGATGAAAACCCGGAACGCAGTGATCCTTGGTGGCCTTCTGGCCGGCGCCGTTACCACGGCGGCAATGTTCGCAGGCCGCAAGACCGGTACCCTCGGCAAGACCCTCGATCGCGATTCGGTCGACTGGATCGATGGCCTGACCGGATCACGCGCGGTGATCGGGGACGCAGGCACCAGCGCCGTCGAACTCGCGAACCACCTCAGTGCTTCCGTTGCCTTCGCCGCCTTGTACCCGCCAATGCGTCGGGCTCTTCCCTCCGTGCCGCCGGCGGTGCTTGGGGCGCTTTACGGGACCGCACTCTATGTCGTAAATATCGCCGGCGTCGCGCCCCTCCTCGGCATCACCGAAGGCGAGGTCAGGGCGGGATCGAGGAAGGCGGTCGAACGCTGGTCGGTCCACCTGCTGCAAACCATCGTCACCGCCCTGGCGATCGAGCATCTTGCCGACGATCTAGACCGACCATCGAGAGAAGTGGCCAAGGCCTGAGGGAACGGGTACGGCGCGCCGGCCTGTCCCGCGCATCACACGACGATCAGCCACAAGGCCGGACCTCGGGCCTGAACGCCGCGTGCTCGGCACAGCCACGCTGCGGGCAGCAAGCACCAACGCTGCTGCGGATGCATGCGCGCCGAGCGTATAGGCCTTGCTCAGCAGAATATGGCCAACGTCATTGCGCTTGGCCAACCGCGATGAGCAACGGCCCGGGTGCTGGCTATCGGGTCAGCGTTGGCGTGGCGATCAGTTGATCGATGGCCATCGCAATATCGACTTGCCGGAACGGCTTGGCGAGTTGCGGGAGCGGCAGATCCAGATCACCGCCAGCATAGCCGGTGACGATGAGGATCGGCATCTGCGGGTGCCCCTCCCGGATACGCTCCGCCACTTCCGCGCCGTTCATCCTGGGCATCATATAGTCCGATACCACGGCATCGATCTGGATACCGGTGCGCAGTTTCGCCAGCGCCTGCGCACCGCCGGCGGCTTCGTGCACCTCATGGCCAAGTTCGCGCAGCATCTCCGCCGTGCCCCGGCGAACCAGTTCCTCGTCGTCGATCAGTAGCAGCCGGAGCGGCCGCACCGGCTTGCGAGCGGCGGAAACCCGCGCCGTCGACAGGGCCGGCCCCGCGGTGGCGACAGGCAGATACAGGTCCGCACGGGTGCCTTGGCCGACGCTGCTCTGCAGCTCGAATGCCCCGCCGAGCTGCGCTGCCAGCCCGTGCACCATCGACAGGCCGAGACCGGTCCCTTTCCCGACATCCTTGGTCGAAAAGAAGGGCTCCACCGCCTTGGCGAGCGTCACCTCGTCCATGCCCGCGCCGGTATCGATCACCGAGATACGGATATAGGCACCGGGGTTGAGCTTGCTCGCCCTGTCGGGGCCGAGCACCACGCGATCCGCGGCGATGGTCAGCACGCCGCCGCCCTCCATCGCATCGCGGGCGTTGACGCAGAGATTCAGGATGGCGAGTTCGAGCTGGTTGGGATCTGCGATGCCGGCGGGCAGATCATGCACGGGCAGCATGCGCAGCTCGATCGCCGGCCCGATCGAACTGGCGATCAGGTCGCGCATTCCCTCGAAGAGTTGCGCGATGTCCACCGCGCGGGTTTCCAGGGCCTGCCGACGGGCGAAGCCCAGCAGGCGGCTGACCAGAATCTTGGCGCGCTCCGCCGACTGCAACGCGCCGTCCAGCAACCGTGCCGAACGGGGATCGTCGGCGCCGTAGCGCCGGTTCAGCAAATCCAGCGCGCCCGTGATCGGGGTCAGCAAATTATTGATATCGTGCGCGACGCCCCCGGTCAGCTGGCCGATCGTCTCCAGCTTCTGCGCTTCGTGCAGCTGGGCGATAACCGTCTCGCGCTCGGCGACGGTCGCGGTGACCCGCGCTTCCAGCCCCTCGTTCAGCTCGCGCAATTCCTGCTCGGCGCGCTTCCGCGCCGTCACGTCCTGGAAGATGACCGCGACCGCCTTGCGGCTGGAGGGTTCGATGCGGAATGCCGAGAGTTCCAACTGACGCCGGGTGGCGACCAGTTCGCGCTCGAACCGAATGGGTTCTCCGGAGACGAGCACCTGGCGGTACAGGGCAACCCACCCCTCGGCCTCATCGGGCACCATCTCGCGCACCTTCTGGCCGATGACGTTGGCGATGCCGGTGTGCCGCTCATATGCGGCATTGGCCTGGACGTGGACATAGTCGGAAAGCGCGCCTTCCGGGCCGTCGAGAAACTCGATGACGGCAAAGCCCTCGTCCATCGTGTCGAACAGCGTGCGATACCGAGCCTCACCCTCGCGCAGTTCGGTGAGGCGGCTGCGCGCCTCATATTGCCGCTTGCGCGCCCGCAGCGCCGACCGCGCCAGGCTGATCAGCGTGGTCGGATGGAAGGGGCGTTCGAGGAAGGTGACGTTGCCGAGGACCTCCAGATAGCGCACCGCAGCCGGATTGCGCTCGAGACCGCCGCCCCGGGTGGTGAGCAGCACGAAGGGCAGGTCCGACCATTCCTCCTGGTGCGACAGCCAGTCGGCGAGCGGATTGAGGTCGGCGCTGGTGATCGCCTCCTCCGTCACCAGCACGAAGGCCGCACCGGCATCCAGCTCCGTGATCAGCGCGAGCAGCGACGCGCAGGCGGTCGCTTCGATACCGCCTTCGCTCAACATCGCGGCGGCGATCGTGGCGTCCCGTCCGCGCGGGGCAAGCACCAATGCCCGCTCCGAAAACGTGCTGTGCTTCACGTTTCGGGATCGTCGAGCAGGGTCGCCTCGCCGACCATGACCGGCACCCCGCGGAGCACGCCCTGGAAGTTGGCCAGGGGCGGCCCGAGGGAGAGTCCGCGCTCGCCGATGCGATATTCGCGGATCGTGTCCTCGTGCGGCCCCGTGCGCTTCTTGACGACGGAAACCGCGCGCCGCACCCGACCCAGCGCTTCGAAATAACGCAGCAGAATGACGGTATCGGCTAGATAGGTGACGTCCACCGGCGACTTCATGTCCCCGACCAGGCCGTGCTGCGCCACCGTGAGGAAGGTGGTGGCGCCGCGGCGGTTCAGATACTGGAGCAGCTCGTGGACGTGGAGCACGAGGGCGTTCTCCCCCGGCATTGCCGCCTGATAGCCGTTGAGGCTGTCCAGCACGACGGTGCGCGCGCCATGGGTCTCGACGCAGACGCGCACCCGTTCGGAGAACTCGCCTGGCGTGAGCTCGGCGGCATCCACCTGTTCCAGCACCAGCGCCTCGGCGTCGATCATCGCCTGCAGGTCGATGCCCAGGCCCTTGGCCCGTTCGATCAGCAGCCCGCGCTCCTCGTCGAACACGAACATCGCCGCCCGCTCGCCGCGCGCGATGGCATTGCGCACGAAGGTGAGCGTCATGATCGACTTGCCGGTGCCTGCGGGGCCCAGCACCAGCACGCTCGAACCCCGCTCGACGCCGCCGCCCAGCAGCGCGTCGAACTCCGCCATGCCCGTGCCCAGCACCGTGCGATCAACGGGCCGCTTGTGTTCGGCCGATACCAGCCTGGGGAATACGCGAACGCCGCCGGTCTCGATCGCGAAATCATGGAAGCCACCACGGAACCGCCGACCGCGATATTTGATCACCCGCAGCCGCCGGCGCTCCGCCCCATATTCGGGGGCAAGCTCCTCAAGGCGCACGACGCCGTGCGCGATCGAGTGGACGGTCTTGTCGTTCGCGTCGGTGGTCAGGTCGTCGAGCATCAGCACCGTGGCGTTCTGCCGCGCGAAATAGTGCTTTAGCGCCAGGATCTGCCGGCGATAGCGGAGCGAGCTTTGCGCGAGCAGCCGGATTTCGGACAGGCTGTCCAGCACGACGCGATCGGGGCGGACGCGTTCGAACACGTCGAAGATGCGCCGGGTGGTCTCCCCGAGTTCCAGGTCCGAGGAGTAGAGCAAGCTCTGCTGCTGCTCCTCGTCGAGCAGGTTTTCTGGCGGTACCAGTTCGAACAGCTCAAGCCCCTCCAGGCCCCAGCCATGCGCCGTAGCGGTGGACCGCAACTCTTCCTCGGTCTCCGAGAGGGTGATGTACAGGCAGCGCTCGCCTGATGCCGCGCCCGCGCGCAGGAACTGCAGCGCGATCGTCGTCTTGCCCGTGCCGGGACTGCCTTCGAGCAGGAAAACGCGCCCCCGCTCCAGGCCGCCGCTCAGCACGTCGTCGAGACCAGCGATTCCGACGGTCGCTTGCAGGTCGGCTACAGTCATATGGTCTCCTGCGGAGCGTCCGGTAGCGGGTGCTTTGCAGGCGAGCCCGCCTCCCACTCGACGGCACGAAATTGCGTTTGCCTTCCGCTCGTTAGCAAGTGGGAGTCGATTGCGATAGACCCCCGGAGTTGTAGTGCCTGGGACAGGGTTCCGAGGCGCCTTTGTCCGGCGCTCACGTGCGCTTTGCGGCACTGATCGGCACCGTCTGGCCGATCGATGGATATGACCTGTTCAACTCGGCATATGTCTCGCCCTACGTGCCGTGAAAGCAGCGTTTGGCTATGGCACCCTGCTCATGGTGAAACACCGCTACGGACGGGCCAATGATGGGAGCCTGGCTGGGCATCGGGGACGAGGCTGGTGATCGCCGCCTCGGCCCAGCGCATCACTCGTTCGACCGGTGGGCGCACGAAATGGCGAACCTGCGGGGTGATGCGCTTCCTGATCCGCGCACCCGACGTTGACGCGCTGCCGCCTCGTCAGTGGCGCGGCAGCGGCTGATGACCTACCGGCAGATGGTACATGACAGCAAGGTCGTCGCGGCGATCCACGGCTTGTCCGCACATCGGGCAGACCTCGAAATGCCGCAGTTCGTCCGCCGCCCGGCTTTTCGCTGCCGCTCGGGAAGGGCGCACGTCGTGTAGAGGTACTGCTGCGAAATTCATCATCGACCATCCCCGGGTTAGCGTTTCCTTTACTTATAGAGGCTAACCGGTGTGATCGGGTATATCGCGCGAAATATGTTGTCGCGCAGGCGGAGCGCGCCCTTCTTTCGCAGAGCCAAGGACCTCGCCCGCGGCGGACAATCGGCCCTGGCGCCCTCGAACCCGGTGCCGGGGACGTTTGGCCGGCCGCATGACTTGTCATCGTCAGGGAACGGCCACGTCGCTGCAGCATTTTGCTGCAGATGAAAGCCGCGTCATGAAATCCGTACTGATCGTCGAGGACGAAATCTTCATTGCGATGGAGATCGAGCGGATCCTCCAGGATGCCGGCTATACAGTAGTCGCGATTGCGGCGGATCAAAGCGAGGCGCTCGCCGCCGCAGCGGCAGCGGACGTCGCCTTTGTCGATCTCAATCTGCGCGATGGCCCGACGGGCCCCGGGCTTGCGCACGAACTTGCGAAGACGTTCGGGGTGCGGATCGTCTATGTCACGGCCAATCCGAACCAGATCGAGCGACCGGCACCCACTGCCGTCGGCTATATTCGCAAGCCATTCTCCGAAGAAGCAATCGTTACGGCCGCCGCGATCGCGGCGCGGCTGGAGACGCCGGCAGTTGCGCACCAGGACGTGATCAGCCTTTAGGAGAGGGGCGCTGCTACCGGTGCAGCGCCGCGGCGGGGAGATCAAGCTCCAGCCGCAAGCCTTCGACCGCCCAATCCCGCGCGATCCGGCCACCCAATTGCTTGATCGCGCTGAGCTCGATCAGCTTGGTGCCGAACCCGTCGTTCGTTGGCGCGCTGACAGGCGGTCCGCCGCGCTCTCGCCATTCGATGCGGACACGCGCATCCGCGGCCATGATCGATATCTGCACATCGCCTTCGGGAGACGACAGCGATCCATATTTCGCCGCATTGGTCGCGAGCTCGTGAAACAGCAGCGCCAACGGCGTGGCGGAACGGTCGTCGATCGTTGCATCGTCCCCGACAATGACGATACGCCCGGCATAGGGGTCGAGCAGTTCGGCCAGCATGTCGGTCAGGCTGTCTTGCACGGCGCTTGGCCTTGATGCTTCGCTGTGCGGCCGCACAAAGTCATGCGCGCGCCCCAGCGCCAGGATGCGCTCCCGCAGATCCTCGGCTGCCGGCTTGATTTGCGGATGGTGGCGCGTGGAGAAGCTGATCAGCCCGCTGATCACCGCGAAGATGTTCTTGATGCGGTGACTGAGTTCGTGCGCGACGATCTCCCGCTGGGCCTGGATCATCTTCTGATCATGTATGTCGGTGCAAGTCCCAAACCAGCGGGTGATCGCGCCGTCCCGGTCGCGGATCGGAAGCGCCCTGCCCAGCGTCCAGCGATAGGTGCCGTCCGCATTCCGCAGACGATATTCGATCTCATAAGGCGCCCCGGTTTCCAGCGAGTGGCGCCAGGCAGACCAGGCTTTGGGCTGGTCCTCCGGGTGGAACATGCCGTTCCACCCCTCCCCGTCGGTCGATCCGGCCGGCATCCCGGTAAACGCGTACCAGCGTGCGTTGTAGTAATCGTGGAACCCATCCGGACGGGTCGACCAGACCATCTGCGGCATCGCATCCGCCAGGATCCGGAACTTGGCTTCCTGCTCGTCCAGCTCGCGGTCGGTGCGGCGTGATGCGCGCCGGGCATGCAGCAATGCCATGATGTTCGCAGCCAGCACGACCAGGCCGTCGCGCTGGAGCGCGGTCAGTCCGGCACGGGGCTCGCGGTCGATGACGCACAGTGCGCCGAGCTGGACCTGGTCGTCCGAGACGAGGGGGGCGCCTGCGTAAAACCGGATATGGGGGTCGCCGGTTACGAGCGGGTTGTCGACGAACCGGGAATCCTTGGTGGCGTCGGGAACGACCATGATCTCGGTACCGAGCATGGCATGCGCGCAGAAGGATGTCTCGCGCGGCGTTTCCCCGACGTCCAGCCCGGTTCGAGCGGGGAACCACTGCCGCTCGCTTTCGACGATGCTGACCAAGGCGATCGGCGCCGAGCACAGGGCCGATGCAAAATCGGTGATCCGCGTCAATTCCGCGCTGCCGATCAGCTCTGCCAACCCGAAGCCTTGAAGCGCCTCGTTCCGACCAGCCTCTTCCATGAAGTATGCGCTCTCGAATTCGTCGGTCATGCGCGGAGCGTCTTTTCCTATATTTCCGTGAGGCCAAAGAGCGTGCCACGTCGCGAAAACGTTGTCGGCGGCATCACTTGTCGGGAACTGCAGCTAATTCGAGCGGCATCAGAGCACCGTATTCTTCCTCTCGCGGCTTCGGACGCCAACCCGACGGCGCCTGCGCCATGATCCTTCTTTCGCGCGGCCGTTTCGAAGACCGCATTCGTTAACGGACTTGCATAGATCAGGTTCCTTTCGGTGCAGCGCACGCTGCGCCCGTTGGGAGCATCCGGGATCGGCGAATCCTGCTCGTTCGGGTTCCCGCCTGTGCCGCGCAGTGACGGGTTCTTGCCGGCTCAAGCGATTCCGTCGATGACCCCGGCGCCGCGGGGGGCATATTTCGCACCGGCGATAGCGCTGTAGGCCACGTCGTGGACTGCATTCCCGGTCCCCTCCAAGCGGACCGTGGCAACGTTGCGCTGCACGCGCACGACGGAGACAGGTTCATCGTGCCCCCTCAGGAACACCGACACGGTAGATCCATCGCCGAGTGCCAGCTCGACATTCTTGATGATTTCCTGACCAGCCACACCATCTTCTCCATGCATTGTGAAGTCTCCTCCGGTCCACAATGGACGTGGTACCGCTAACGCCCGTTAATGCTGGATGATGCGACGCAGCAACTTCTTAGGCGGCGACATGATGGTTAAACGGGTTGAAGCATGACTGCTTTATGCCATCTCCGCTGGAGGATGCGAATTAAGCGAACGCCTGCCGTAAACACGCGCTGGATTCGTTTCAGGATTGCTCCGGAAAATTGCCTGAGCGCCGCTTCACAGCTCCCCCAGCCGCCTCCATAGTCGGAGAATTAGCGGCTTCTACCTATCACGTCACTTGGACGGTTAGCGTGCCGCACGGTGCATGTAGTGTTGAGCGGCAAAGCCGCAGCCCCAGAGAGATCTGCGACGCATGCTCGTAAGGGACGGCTAGACGTCCTTGGCGGTCACCTGGATGGGCTCGGCGAAGTTCGGACCTTCGCGGTCGATGATGTTCCGCACGGCGCGTTCGATCGCGGCTCTGTTGGCGGTGAAGATTGCATGGGGAAGCGCGTGGGCGATGCCGGATTCGTCGAGTCTCTCCAGCGCGGCATGCTCGACCTCGACATGGACGCTACGGCTGGCACCTGCATTTCGGTAGGACCATCGTGCTTCCGTCATCGGCATCTGAAAAGCGACAATTCCCACGACGTTCCCTCTGCTGTTGCAAGAGGGGGTGCCTATCGTGTCTTCCATCCTCCACCTGCACTTAGGGAAATCGCGTAAGTTACCGGATGAGCACACCTATCGGAGTTCCGTCGCGCAATTGCCGGTTCGCCGCGCGCAGCACGCGCGCCGGGGTCAAACGTCTCGCACCGTCACCCGCACCGGCTGAACAAAGCTCGGCCCCTCGCGATCGATGATGCGGCGGGCTACCTGCTCGACGACCTGCCTGTTGCCGATCAGGGTCGGCGTCGTCACGTATTTGGCCGATCCGGAATAGCTCAAGCGGAGCAGCGCGCGAAGTTCCACCTCCACGTCCACAAGGCGGCCGGACGCCTCGTCCGCATAGGACCAGACGGGATGCCCAAGGGGCATCTGAAAGGTGACGGTGCCGGCGCTAAGCCGGACGACATCGGGCCCGCTCATCCCTGTTGCAGATCCCAGCGAGCGGCGACTTCGTCGATGGTTCGGAACGCCAAATCCTCGAGCCCCTCGGGCACGGCGACCGCCACGTCCCAATTATGCGGGAAAGGCCAGTCCGAGGCGGCAGGCCGCGGGAGGTGGAAGCCCAACTCCAGATCTTCGTCGCCTGCGCTAAGGCTTGCGGCCACCCGCTCCAGTTCGTCACGGATCTCATCTGCACTGTGCTGCGATCTGCTCAAAGCCCCAACCCCGGCTAACGCTGATTGCGCTTCCATCGGCCAACCCATGATGTTGATCGATATCGCATTTCTACTAGTCAGCCTCGACTCGCCGCAGACCTGCTCGCCGCCGTTACGCGCGCCCACCCCGACGACGCGGCGTAGCCCCACGTCCGTTAACCACGGCGGCGGCGAAAGACTGCTGGTGCCTTTATAGGTCCCGAGATGGATCTCGCGCAGGCCGATGCATCATCGGGACGTTCCAGAAACGGGCTCGCACCCACTTCAACGATGGTTTCGTCGGTACCGGTGCTTCCGCAAAAAAGTCGCCCATATCGGCCCAGGAACAATTTAGAGAAGGCATCATTTCTAGGAGCAGGCGCTCACCGGGGATGTCGATGCGTGAATTCGACCTATATTACTGGCCGGTGCCATTCCGTGGCCAGTTCCTTCGCGCCATTATGGCCTTCGCCGAGGCGCGATGGACCGAGCATGATGCGGACGCGATCGCCGCGTTGATGGATCGGCCTCCTGCCGAACAACCTATCGCGTTCATGGGACCCCCGATCCTCGTCGACCGGCAACGCGACTTCACTCTGTCGCAGATGCCGGCGATCGCCCTGTATCTCGGCGAACAGTTGCACCTGCTGCCCGCAGCGCCGGAAAGCCGCGCGCTCGCCGCCAAGGTGGCGAACGACGCCAACGATGTGATCGACGAGCTCACACTCGATGGCGGGCGCGAGATGTGGACGCCGGAAAAATGGGACGCCTTCGTACCGCGATTGCAAAAGTGGATGCGCATCTTCGAAGCGCTCGGCGAACGCCATGGCCTGACGGCCGATACAGGCTTTCTTCTCGGCACGGCGGAGCCTGGCGTCGCGGACTTGGTCACCGCCACGCTCTGGTCCACCATGGCAGATCGCTTTCCGAAGATTGCCAGGCTGGGCGAGCAGACGGCGCCCGCGATCTGGGGTCTTGCTCGCCGGCTGCAGGAAACGCCGCGCCTCGCCGCGCTGAAGCAGAAGAGCCTGTCCGACTATGGCGACGCCTATTGCGGCGGCGAGATCGAAGCGTCGCTGCGCAAGGTCGCCGGCTGACCATGGCGTGGCAAGCGCACCAATGCCCGCGACCATAGCTGATACGCCAACATACCCGGTTACCCCCGATGGCCGGTACTTCGTCGTGCGGGGGCGGCTGTGGCGGAGAGCCAACCCCACATTGTCGCAGGCGCTTCGAACGGAACTTGTCCGAGCGCTGATGGCGGCGCGGCGCGCGGTGGGCGTTGCGCGGCGGAAGCAGGACTCCGCGGGCGAGGCGAAGGCACGGGCGGCCGTGGATCACGCCAAGCGCCAGCTCGGCGAGCGCGGGCCGCCGTGGTGGGAGGACGGCGCTCCCGACTTCAACCGTCACCTCGCGCGCAACACGCCCTATGCCAACTGGTACGAGGGTCTGGAGGCTGCCCGCCCCGCCGACCGGGTGGGAGCAGACCGCAGTTGAGCGGCGCGTAGCGGCAGGTGACGCGCGGCGCGGTGGCGTCGCCGAGCGGGTAAAGAAGGCCGAGTTTAACAGCGGCAAGCGTGTCGGGGTCCCGACCGGACTTGATGACCGGCTCCACGCGCTGGAAAGAGAGGACCGTGAACGGCGGCAGGCCAACGAGATTCTCTGCGCAAGATGTGGCGGCAGATGCGGCGCGAAGGCTTCGATATTGCCCGATGCACGGTCGAGCGGCTGATGCGCGCTCTCGGCCTGCAAGGCGTGGTCCAGGGCAAGCCGGTGCGCACCACGGTTAGCGACAAGGCGGTGCCGTGCCCGCTCGACCAGATCAACCGGCAGTTCCACGCCCCAGCGCCTAATATGCTGCGGGCTGCCCGGCAGCGCAGAATGGGCTATCGCCTGCTTGGTCGTTAGGGGGATGGCTGTGGGGGACGATCGGGGTAGCCTGACTTCCGAAAGGCCGGATCAGGCGAGGCAATCGATGCGGGGTGGCAAGCGGCGATATAGGGAGCCAGCCTTTGCGGCGATGGTAGTTTCGCGCCTATGCATTCTGCTGGGCATCTTGGTGGCAGGCTTCGCGCATAGTCCGGCCTACGCACTCGATCCGACCCGCGACCTGAACCAATACAAGCACACGCGCTGGACGATCACCGAGGGGGCGCCGCAGGGTATTTATGGGCTCGTACAGGGGCCCGACGGCTATCTGTGGATCGGTGGATCGGAAGGGGTGTATCGCTTCGATGGCGTCACTTTCGAACCCATCCCGCTGGGCGTTCCGCGCGCCGAGAGCTGGCGCGTCACGGCGATGCTGGCGGCGCAGGACGGTACCATCTGGGTCGGCTACGACAATGGCAGGCTGGCGACATACCGCGGCGGTGCTTTGCACTTGGATGCATCGGTCCCCAAGACCGTGGCATTCACGCTCCGCCTTGCGCAAACGAACGACGGCGTGATCTGGCTTGCCGCCGGCTTGCAGAGCCGAGCGCTGTACCGCAGAGCAGGCGGGCGGTGGCAGGAAATCGGCACCGACTGGGGATTCCCAGACGATTGGGTGACCGACCTCACCACGACGCGGGACGGATCGCTATGGGTGACCACCAGCAAGGCGATCCTGCTTCTCAGAAAAGGCGCGCGCCGCTTTGAAAAGGTCGGAACGCCTGTCGGCCCGGCTGCAGTGAGCGAAGATGCAGCGGGGCGCATCTGGTTCTCAGACCGACGTGGAACCCATATGCTTTCGGCATCACTCGCCCGCGTCGGACCGGTCGTGGCGACGCCTGGAGCGCAAAGCGCATTCGACACCCGCTTCGATCGCGACGGGAATCTGTGGGGAATCAACGGCGCCGGTTTGTTTCGTATGCGCGCTCCGCGCGCTTGGGGCGATCGCCCGGTTTCGGAACGGGTCGAACGATTCACCGCGAAGGAGGGACTGACCTCGGACCTGGTCAATGCCTTTCTCGAAGATCGTGAAGGCAATATCTGGGTCGGCACCAGTCTGGGTCTTGATCGGTTTCGTCCCGCCAATGTCGTGGTAATGCCGTCGATAGGAACCAGGGCCGTATGGGGGTACGTCCTGCTGGGTGCACGCGATGGCACCGTTTATGTCGGCGCCAACGATGGCGTGTTCCGGATTCCACCTGGAGGGCGGCCAACACACATACCGGGCGCCGGAGGAGAAACGCACGATCTGTGCGAAGCGCACGACGGAAGCGTCTGGGCCATCCAGACGGGAAAGGTGCTGCGCATCCGGTCAGGCCGCATTGCCCGGCGCGACGGCCCTTTCGGCCGCGACCGACAATATTGCACCGTGGACAATGCCGATAACCTCCTGATCGGCAGCCCCGGTATCCCGGGAGCGCTGTACACCCTTCGCTCGGGCCGATGGCAGCGGCGCTCCTTCGCGACAGTGGACGCAACCCCGCAATACCTGATCATCAGGACGCAGCAGCCGTCCCTTGCTTCGCTCGGATCAGGCGCGCTCGTACGGCTGGATGATTTGGGAAGGAATGCAGTTCCAATCCACGACGAACGTCTGACCGACCTCAGCACGGTCTACGTGGGCACGAAGGACGTGTTATTCGGGCGGCAGTCCGGAATCAGCAGGCTGCGCGGAGGGCGCCTGCAAACTATCGGCACCGATCGCTTCCCCTGGCTGGTTGGCCCGTCTGGGTTTGTCGAGACACCCACCGGCCAAACCTGGCTGATCGCCAAAGCCGGGATTATCCGCCTGTCGTCCCAGGCGCTGGACCGGGCGTTCGCCGATCCCGCGGCGCCGCTTGAGGCGATGATCCTCGACATGGAGGATGGCCTCCCCAATGTTCAGTTTCGCGACGGCGACCGCAACGCCGTGCGCGGCGGCGACGGCCGGCTTTGGTTCACGACGACGGGCGGCGTCGTATGGGTCGATCCCGCCCGGCTGGTGCGCAACGCGCTCCCGCCGCCGGTTTCCATCCGCGCGATGACGGTGGCTGGAAGGCGCTATCGCAATCCTTCCAACATGCGCCTGGCCTCCGGAACGTCACAGCTGGCCATTCAATATGCCGGCCTCAGCCTATCGATACCAAGCCGGGTTCGCTTTCGGTATCGCCTCGAAGGCGTCGACGATGACTGGATCGACGCCGGGACACGACGCGACGCCTATTACACCAATCTGGGGCCCGGCACCTATCGCTTCCGGGTGATCGCGGCCAACAATGACGGGGTGTGGAACCGCGATGGCGCGACGCTCGAATTCACCATCCCTCCCACCTTCGTGCAGTCGGTCTGGTTCAAGCTGCTGATCGGACTCGGGGTGATCGGTATCCTCGCTGCTTCGTATCTGTGGCGGCTCCGGCAACTTACGGCGCGGCTGCAACATCGCTTTGATATCCGCATTGCCGAGCGCGAACGGATTGCGCGGGAGTTGCACGATACGTTGCTGCAAGGATTTCAGGGGCTGATGCTGCAGATAAAGGCGGGGGTGAACCGGCTGCCCGACGCTGCCGCGCGAAAGCCGCTGGACGAGGCGCTGAAGCAGGCGCAGGCCGTGCTCATCGAGGGTCGGGACCGCGTGCAGGAGCTTCGGACCCAGGATCGTGCCGGCGACCTGGCGCAAGCGCTGATCGATAGCGCGTCGATGGCCGCAATCAGGACCGGACCTGAGGTGCAGGTAACGACCGAAGGCGAACCGCGCGAGGTGCGCCCGCTGGTTCTGGAGGAAGTGCATCGGATCGGCGAGGAGGCCATACGCAACGCCCAAGCGCACGCAAATGCAGCGTCGATTTCCGTCTTGCTTCTATGGGGGCGGCAGAGCTTGCGGCTGTCGGTTTGCGACGACGGCGTAGGAATGCCTGCAGAGATACTCGCCCATGGTGAGCGCCCAGGCCATTTCGGGCTTCGCGGCATGCGTGAGCGCGCCGAGCGTATCGGCGGCAGGCTCGTCATAAGCAGCAGCGGGAGCGGCGGCAGATCGGGCGGCGGCACCGAAGTGGAGCTCGTCGTACCAGCACGCGCGGCATATCGTGATCAGCCGGGTCGTCGTCTGACGCGCTTCCGCACCATGTTGCGCGGCATTTGGCCGGGACGTCGCCGGTAGGGTCTTCGCCCACGCTTACTCTGAACGGCGATGATCATATGCCCTCCGGGACGTTCAGAGGAACAACCTCACGGCGGCCCCGCCGCCCTAGCTGGTCGCGCGCAGCCCTGGGGGCAGTTCGCGGATCGGGCAGTAGCGATAGGCGGTGTTTCCCTGCGAGCGTATCGTAAAATGGAGTGCATCCGGAATGTCGATCGTCTGCTGCTCGACAACGCGCTTCCCCGGGCCGGCACCGGTGTCGATGCAGGACTGGCTGACCTTGTACAGACTGCCATAGCCGCTGCGCCGCTTGGACAGGATCCGGGCGATGCAGGCGCGGCGGTGCACCGAACTGATGCCCTTGCCGTCGTAGCGCCTGATCGCGGCGTTCGGCGGCCTACTGCAACGCGCGCCCTCCGCGACGAAGATGCCCGGCTTCAGCTTGTTCACGCCGCCCGGCGGTGGCGTGCGATCCGCATCGGCTGCCGCCGGCTTAGCGATCAGCGAGGCGAGCGCCAGGAGCGCGATCGACGGCAATAGTCGGCGAACATTCGTTTGTGGCATGGTCGCCTCTTCAATTGGCAGGGATGGGATCGTACGTGCTTCGGACCGGCATCAACGCGGGCAGGCCAGGTCGCCTTCTTC
Organism: Sphingomonas trueperi; assembly: GCF_040545965.1. Taxonomy (GTDB): domain Bacteria; phylum Pseudomonadota; class Alphaproteobacteria; order Sphingomonadales; family Sphingomonadaceae; genus Sphingomonas; species Sphingomonas trueperi_C. Next base: position 655,531 of record NZ_JBEPMV010000001.1, read on the forward strand.
GCATGCCGTGATCTTGCCGAGCTGCCGGATGCGCTGCTGGGTGAGTTCCTTCAGGCAGCTTGCCTCGACCATCGGATAGGCGGAGCCGCCCCGAACGCCCGCGGTTTCGAACGTGCACTGGGAGTCGCGAAACGCGATCCAGCTTCGCTGCGCGTTGCGGAGCAGGAGGCGCGACGCGGGCGAGAGTCGCGCGCTCGCAGCTTTGTATTGGGCGTTCAACGCCTGATCCGCGGCGCGCGCTTCCCGCGCTGCCGAAGCATTCGTGGCGGCTTGAGTCTGCGCCACCGACGGCGCGGTGGACAGCGCACATGCCATGGCCACGATGAGATTGCGAAAACCATATTCACGCATACAAGCTCCCTCTCATTCCACGCGTCGCAGAAGTCGGCGCCGACGCACCAATTATGAAAACGACCGGCGCACGCCTCCCGTCGCCCAGCCTCGGCCAAGCTGGCGAGGCCCCATTCACGCCGTCGTGGCGGCGTGGATCAGGCCGACACCCAACAGGACAAAAATACCGCCTGTAAGCCGGTCGATCGCCAGCACGGCGCGCGGGTTGGACAGCAACGGCCGGATGCCGCCGGCAAAGGCCGACAGGCCAAGAAACCAGAGCGTGGCGATCGCCACATGGACCAGCGCGAGCAGCCACGCGATTTCCGCATCTCCGTTCTGCGGCGCGAATTGCGGCAGCAGCGTCAGGTAGAAGATCCCGACCTTGGGGTTGAGGATATTGGTGGTGAAGCCCCGAAGCGCGGACGTGCGCAGCCTTGGCGCCGGCTGCTGGACGGAGCCGCCGACGATCATCGGGGGACGCTGCCGCAGCAGCAACGCGAGACCCGCGTAGCCCAGATAAAGGGCGCCTGCCACGCGAAGGCCGGCGCCTGCTATCGGCGCATCCTGGAACAGCTGTGCCAAGCCGAAAGCGGCCGCACTGCCCCAGCAGAAGCAGCCGATGGCCACACCCGCGGTCGTCGCCGCACCATGCGCGGGACCTTCGACCATCGCGGCGCGGAGGACGGTGGCCGTATCGAGGCCGGGCGCCATCGTCAGCAAGCTGGCGGTGATCAGATAGGTCAGGAAGAGATCGACGGTCACCGCAAACTCGCATGTTGAAGGAGGGCCGCCGAAGCGAATGCACACCCTGTCGCCGGTCTTCGTTTCTCGGCGGCTTCATGCGGGCCCAATCAGATGTCGAACGTAGCGCTGGCCCGCGTTTGCGATCGGCGCCGCCGCCATGATTTCATGCGTAGGCAACTTCCCTTGCGCGGACATGCAATCGTCAGACGCTTTCGATTTCTGGCGTTGCCAACCGGCAATGGAGTCAGACGCACACATGACCAGCATGACCCGCATCACCGCGGCCCTCCCCGACCACCAGGTCCTGCCGGCAGCGCCCGACATGGCGGCCAGCCCCGCTGCACAGACCCTGCCGATGCTGCACGCCTATATCCCGATGATGACGGCAAGCGCGCTGGCCACCGCCGGACGGATCGGCCTGTTCGAAGCGCTGGCCGGCGGTGCGCGGGAGGTGCGGTCCCTGGCCGAAACCCTCGGCATCAGCGTGGACGGGGCCGAACGGATCGTCGACTTCCTCGTCGCCGCCGGCTTCCTGCAGCGCGCGGGCATCTATGTCGCCAATGGCGACACGGCGGCGCAGTGGTTCACCAGCCAGGGCACGGTCGACTACAGTACCGGGCTTGCCTGGTCCTCCTATGCCTGGGGCATCCTCGAAGACCTCCCTGCCGCCATCGCCGAAGGGAAGCCGCGCCAGCGCCTGTGGGATCGCATGGCCGCGCAACCTGAGATGGGCAGCGGCTTCTCGCGCTACATGGCGTCCTTCGCCCAGCACCTGGCACCGGACGTGGTCGCCGCCGTCCCCCTGCCCGACAGGCCCTTGCGGCTCCTCGACCTGGGCGGCTCGCATGGCCATCATGCCATCAGCTTCTGCCATGCCCATCCCCGGATGACGGCAGTGATCGTCGACCTGGAGTCGGCGCTGACGGAAACGCAGGCGCGGATCGAACAGGCCGGCCTGGCCGATCGGATCACGCTCCGCGCCGCCGATCTGCGGGATCGGGATTGGGGGGAAGGATATGACGTCGCGCTGTACCTGTCGGTCGCGCACAACATGTCACCGGCCGAAAATCGCGCCAATTTCAGCCATCTTGCGCAGGTCACCACGCCGAACGGCGTGCTGATCCTGCACGACTATCCCCGTGAGACGACTCCCGCGCTGTTCGAGACGGCGTTCCGCCTCACCCTGCTGAGCGAGACCGGAACGCGAACCTATAGCTATGCCGAGCTCGGCAGCTATCTCGAAGCGGCGGGCTTTGCGGAGCACCAGCTCCAGGTGCTCGACCCTGCGGAGAAGGGCGCGTTGATCCTGGCCCGCAAGCGCCCCTTCCCTGCGTCCGGATGACGGGGCACCCGCCCGAGGGTGACCTACCGTCGGGCGGGCATGCTTTTACAAGCTGTCCTCGTAGATCTGGTAGACCTTGTTTATCCGGCTGCCGATCGTGGTGGCGATCGAGTTCATCCCCTGATTGTCCTCCAGGATCCACCCGATCTCGCCGCGCGACGCGCCGTAGTTGGCGACCGAGGCCTGGCGGATCGCCTCGATCATCATGAAGGCCAGCTGGCTGGCGAGGCGGGACGACTGCAATTCCTTGCGGACGCCCATCAGCGGCACGCGCATCGTGGTGACGCGGGGCTTGCGCAGCCACAGCAGCAGCTTGGCCCAGCCGAAGGGGAGCAGCTTGCCGTTGAGCGGCCGGATCGCCTCGTTGAGATCGGGCAGCGTGATCATGAACGCAACCGGCCGTCCATCGAGCTCGGCGATGCGGATCAGGTCGTTGAACACGATCGGCTTGAGCTTCACCCCCACGTCCTTGATCTCGGGCGGGGTGAGCGGCACGAATCCCCAATTGTCCGACCAAGCATCGTTGAGGATCTCGAGGATGATCGCGGCCTCCTCGTCGAAGCGGCGCTTGTCCACCTTGCGGACGACGATGCGAGGGTTGTTCTCCCCCGAACGGATGATGCGCTGGACGATCGGCGGGAACATGCGCGTGATATCGAGCTCATAGGTGCGCAATTGCTTGACGGGTTTGTACCCGGCAGCCTCGATCCACGCCCGGTATACCGGGCTATGATGCCCCATCATCACGGTGGGGGCCTGGTCGAACCCTTCGATCAGCAGCCCGGGCTCCTCCCAGATCGACATGCTGATCGGCCCGAGCGCGCGTGTCATGCCCTGCTCCCGCAACCAGGATTCGGCGCGGTCGAGCAGGGCGAAAAAGACGTCCTCGCCCTCCGCATCCATCAGGCCCCATTGGCCGACGCCCGGGCCGAAGCCCGACGCCGCCGGCATCTCGAGCGCCAACGTGTCGATATGCGCGGAGATGCGCCCGACGACGCGGCCATCACGATATGCGAGGAACAATTGCGCCTTGGCATGCGAGAACCAGCCGTTCTTCTCGGGCGTTATCAGCCCAAGCGCCTCGCCCTTGAGCGGAGGAACCCAGTAAGGATCCTCCGCGTACAGGCGAAATGGCAGTTCTATGAACGCTTTGCGCTCGCGCTTACTTGTCACCGGTGTGATGGATATTTTCGTCATGTAGACATGACTAGCCGCGTTGGCGACCTGGATCGAGCGATATAGGCTGGTGTACTGCCATTTCGTTTCTTCCGTAGCTCGATTACGGAATACTGGGATTACGCCACTGCCGGCTCGCTCGCATCTTCGACCTGCGCCACGGCGGCGAGGGCAGCGTCGATGGCGGCACGCCGCGGTTCGTCGCCCATCGCGACCCCCTCGGCGACGATGAACTGTGGTCGATCGATTCCGATAAAGCCAAGCATGGCGCGAAGATGCGTCTCGGCATGCTCCATCGCGGCTGCCGGACCTTCCGAATAGACACCCCCGCGCGACAGCACGACCACCGCCTTCTTCGCGGCGGCGAGGCCCTCGACGCCCCCGGCGCCGTAGCGGAACGTCTTGCCGGCAACCAGGATGTGGTCGAACCAGCTCTTCAGCTGGCTGGGGATGCCGAAGTTGTACATCGGGGCGCCCAGCACGAGGATGTCGGCCGCCACGAACTCGGCGAGAACAGCCTCCGCGGCCTCGGTGCCGAAGCGGGGCAAGGTGATGTGCGGAAGCGGCGTCGCGGCGAGATCCCGGTAGTCGACGGCGACCGCGCCGACATGCTGCCGATAGCGCTCGACCACGGCGGCGGAAAGCAACCGGGTGACCGACGTATCGCCCTGAATCGACGAGTCGAGATGAAGAAGTTGCATCGCTGACTATCCTGCTGTTGTTGGAATGCAGCGTGCCTACGGGCGGGTTGACCCTCGGCCAAGAACGCATATTTTCCTGACATGGTCACATCCATATGACTTCGCTGGACCCCGGTTCGCACCGCTGCGTCGAGCTTTCGCAGCATCTGCGCTGGATCGGCGACCGCTGGACATTGCCGATCGTCGTGACGCTGCAGCCCGGCGCACGTCGCTTCAACGAGCTGCGCCGCGCGGTGCCCGGCATCTCGCAACAGATGCTGACCCGCACCTTGCGCGCGCTGGAGCGTGACGGCCTAGTGTGCCGCGAGGTCTATCCCACCACGCCGCCCAAGGTGGAATATCGGCTGACCCAAATGGGCGCCTCGCTTGCCGCGCAGGGCCGCGAACTGGGCGGCTGGGTGGAAAGCCATCTGGCCAGCCTCACGGCGAGCCGCGCCGCGTTCGACGCCAAGGCGGAGGAAGAAGGCTGAACGGCGTCGCGATCCGCCGGCAGCGGGTCGCGTCAGTCGGCGATGCCGACGCGGATCGCCGCACCCTCGCGCGCGAGGTGCGAATAGGGGCAGATCTGGTCCGCCTCCTCGACCAGCTTGGCGGCCAAGCCCGGTTCCAGTCCCGGCAGGCTGACCGACAATTCCACCTGCAGCCCGAACCCTGCGCCATCCTCGCGCATGCCGATCCCCACCGCGGCGATCACGGCGCTTTCGTCGGTAAGGGCGAGCCGGCGTCGATTCGCCACGAAGCGAAGTGCGCTGAGGAAGCAGGCCGCATAGCTGGTCGCGAAGAGCTGTTCCGGATTGGTCCCGCTATCGTCGCCGCCCCCCAGCGCCCGCGGCGTGGCTAGCGTCAACGCAAGGGCACCGTCTTCCACCGTCGCACGGCCCGTCCGGCCGCCGACCACCCGCGCGCGCGTTTCGTAGAGGATGTTCATCACGGACTTCTCTCTTGGTCTGCAGGCGGATGCCACGGCACCCGGCTTCCTGGCGTCTGGGCCGTCCCCCCATCTCAAGGAAGCAGCGGCGCGTGCCTAGCTGTCCTCACATAGAGGGTTACCTATGCCGAGATAATCGGCTTATGGCGGGACGTAGCCTTTGGAAAAGCGGGACAGTGAGCAAGGACGGTCTCATCGAGCTGGAAGCGGTGATGGCGATCGCCCGACGTGGCTCGTTCCGCCAGGCCGCGCTGGAACTCGGCATGTCGACGAGCGCGCTGAGCAGCAGCATCGGCAAGATCGAACGCCAACTGGGCGTGCAACTGTTCAACCGCACGACCCGGAGCGTGTCGCTCACCGATGCCGGGCGCCGCTTCGTCGAGCAGGTGGGGCCCGCGCTCGAAGACATCCAGGAGGCGATGCGGACGGCGCGGTCGCAACAGGCGACGCCCTCGGGCACCATCCGGATCAATGCCTTCGCCACCGCGGCCCGGGAGGTCTTCGCCCCGCTGATCCTCGAATATCTGCGTCGCTATCCACAAGTGCATATCGACCTCGTGACAGAGGGGAAGCTCATCGACGTGGTCGACAGCGGCTTCGATCTCGGCATCCGCACCGCCGAGCTGGTGCCGACCGACATGATCGCCGTCCCGCTCGGGCCGGCCCGGCGGTTCGCCGTCGTCGCCACGCCGGACTATCTGGCGAAGCACGGATCGCCCAAGGCACCTGGCGACCTGCTCGGTCATCCCTGCATCCGCATCCGCCTCCCCAACGGAGCGCGCTATCGCTGGCAGTTCACGCGAAATGGGGAAACCCTCCATGTCGACGTCGCCGGGCCGGTCACGCTCGACGAACCGCATTTGGCGCGGATGGCGGTGCTGGACGGCATCGGCATCGGCTTCTTCATGGAATCGAGCGTTCTCGATGACATCGCTGCCGGCCGACTGATCCGCCTGCTGGAGGACTGGACGCCGCCCGGCGCGCCGCTGGCGCTCTATTATCCCGGGCGTCGCAACCAGTCCGCAGCGCTGAAGGCATTTATCGCGCTGGCACGCGCGATGTCCTCGACATCCTGAATAGGCCTGGGCCGCGACGTCGCTACGCCGCGGCCCCGGCGCATCAGAAGAAGAAGCGGAAGCCCGCGGTCGCGACCGCGTTGCTGTACCGCGTCGAAAGCACCGAATCGAGCGTACCCGCCGTCGCGTTGAAGCGTTCCACCTGATGCCGGGCGATGCGCGAATAGCGCACGTCGGTGGTCAGCTCGAGGCCGCCGCCCAGCGCCACCGAGGCGCCCGCGATGCCCTGCAGCGCGATCTTGCCCGAGACGCTGGTCGGGATGTTGATCTCCGGCCCCGCCGCGGGGACCAGGTAGCGCGTGTCATAGTCGATCGCGCCATGCCCGACACCGGCACCCAGCGTGAAGCGCAGGCGTTCGGCGATGCGCGGGGTATCGTAGAGGATATTGACCATCTCGGTCGTCACCGAGCGGCTGCCCTCCAGCAGCGTGCGCTGCTGGCCGTTGAGATCCAGCCGCTTGAGCGTGTTGCGGCTGGCCGAGAACTCGGCCTCCACGCGCGCGCGTCCCCAGTCGCCGGTGGCGGCCACGGCACCCAGCACCAGGCCGCCCGTCAGGCCGTCCTTGGCATCGGTTTCGATCACCCGGGGCAGGCCGGCGGGCGTGGTGCCGCGCAGGGTTTGTTCGCGGCCGAACCGGTCCCCCAGAAAACCGGCTACATAGATCGACCCGGCGGCAGGCTCGTCCTTCGAAGAACGATCCTGCGCAAGGGCGGGCATCGCGGCAAGCAGAGTGCCGGCAACAGCGGCAGCAGAAATCAAGATACGCACAAATCCTCCACGAACATTTATAGTCAAATACATGAATTGACCGGGTCTGATTAAGCATATGAGGATTTATGTTGAAGCAATAACCGCCTTCGGCAGTAACATTGCCGTATTATTAGAAATATTCGCGTAATAGTACGCTCAGCGCCGGCGCACTCCATTTGCAACACGTGGAAAAAACCTGCGTCACTGCGCTTAAGATGGAACCTGTACGTCGCCCTCGAATGAGGTGTAAGTCGTTACAATCGTATTCTTTAGGGCGTTGCTTGAAGCCTGAACGACACCAAACCGGCACAGATTGGCGTTGCGACCCGGAGCGCTCACCTGCGGAAGCTCCGCCCTGGCCCGGCGGCACCTGTCGCCGGGCCCTTTTTGCGACATGGCTGGATGTAGCCACGCGACTTGAAGGAACGACGATGCGACCGAGGATAAAGCTGACCAACAGGCTGTGGACCGCCTGTATCGCGGCCGGCATGGTCGCCAGCCTCCCGGCCATCGCGACCCCCCTCGCGCAGCCGCCTGCGGTCCAGAGCGGCGCCACCGCCATGGATCCCCACGGCGACTATGTCGAAAGCAAGGGCGCCCGCATCTGGTACGCCAGCATCGGGACGGGCACACCGGTCGTGTTGCTGCACGGCGGACTGACGAGCAGCCGCAGCTGGGACGCGCAGGTCCCGGCGCTGCTCGCGGCCGGGCATCGGGTCATCCTGATCGACAGCCGCGGCCATGGCCGCAGCACCATGGGTCCGCTGCCGCTCCGCTACGACCTGCTCGCAGAGGACGTGCTGGCGGTTCTGGATCATCTCCATCTGGCCAGGCCAGCGGTCATCGGCTGGAGCGACGGCGCGATCGTCGCCTTGCTGGTCACGATCCGCGCGCCGGAGCGGCTGAGCGCGGTCTATGCCTTTGGCGCCAACATGGACAAGGCGAGCGTGCGTCCCAATGCCGGCGATGCGCCGATCCTCGCGACGGTCGCCCCGCGTCTCGTCGCCGACTATGCCGCGCGCTCGCCGGATCCGGGCGGGTTCGGCCGGCTGCAACAGGCTGTCCGCGCGATGCAGGCGAGCCAGGAAGACATCGGGCCCGAGCAGCTCCGGCGGATCCGCACGCGCGTGACGATCGCCGGTTCGGAGGACGACGAGTTCATTCTGCCTGCGCATTTCCGCGCACTGGCCCAGGCGATCCCGTCTGCGCGGCTGGAGCTGTTCCCGGCCGCGGGGCACTTCATTCCGTGGCAGAACCCGGCGGTGTTCAACCGATCGCTGCTTAGGTTCCTGGACGGTACCGGCTCCGGTCACCCAAGGCGCGCGCCGCTACGTCGGTGACGACGGGGAGGCGAACTGTAGCGGGACGGTAGCCGAAGCGCCGGCATGCTGCGCGCATGACCCATGAGCAAAGCCCCGAGAACAGCGCCCCCGCTTCGAATGCGCAGCGCTTCGAACAGGATCTCCATCAGCTGCCGATCGCGGCGCTCGACGTCGCCCAGCCCGACCTGTTCGCCGCCGGGTTCGCGCCGCGCTACCTGGCCCGGCTGCGGCACGAAGCGCCGGTGCATTATTGCGCCGAGGGCCGGTTTGCACCCTATTGGTCGATCACCCGGCACAGCGACATCGAAGCCATCGAGCTCGACACCGAGACCTTTTCCTCGGCACATGCCAATGGCGGCATCACCATCGGATCGAGCGCCGGGGATCCGCAATTCTTCCCGGCCTTCATCTCGATGGACCCGCCGCGGCACGCGACGCAGCGCCGAGTGGTCGCGCCCGCCTTCTCGCCCGAGCGACTGGCGCAGATGGAGCCCCAGATCCGCGCCTGGTGCGTGGAGATCCTGGAAGCGCTGCCCCACGGCGAATGGTTCGACTGGGTCGACCGCGTCTCCATCGAGCTGACCGCACGCACGCTGGCGCTGCTGCTCGGCTTTCCCCAGGAACGATCGCGCGATCTGATCCGCTGGTCCGAGGCGATGGTCGCCCTCCCCGGACACCCCGCCTATTCCACGCCCGAGAACAAGATGCGGGTGATGAAGGAATGCTTCGACACCTTCGACGCGATCTGGGCGCAGCGGCTCGAAACGCCCGGCGGCGACGACCTCATCTCGCTGCTCGCCCGGGGAGAAGAGACCCGGCACATGCCCAAGCCCGAATTCTACGGCAATGTCCTGCTCCTGATCGTCGGCGGCAACGACACCACGCGCAACAGCATCAGCGGCAGCGTGGTGGCGCTCCACGCCTTCCCGGACGCGTTGCAGAAGCTGCGCGCGGACCGGGCGCTGCTCGCAAACCTGACCCCCGAACTGCTCCGCTGGCAGACGCCGATCGCCCATATGCGGCGCACGGCGACGCGCGATGTCACCATCGGCGACAAGCATATCCGTCGCGGCGACAAGGTGGTGCTGTGGTACCTCTCCGCCAATCGCGACGAGACGCTGTTCGAGCGAGCGGACGATTTCGTCCTCGAGCGCCACAACGCGCGACGCCATCTCGCCTTCGGGTTCGGCGTGCATCGCTGCATCGGCGCGCGACTGGCGGACCTGCAGGTGCGGACATTGTGGGAGGAAATCCTGCGCCGCATCCCCGCCTTCGACGTCGCTGCCGACCCGGTGCGTGTTCCGTCGACCTTCATCAACGGGTACCAGCAGGTGATGGTCCGGCTGCCGCAAGAAAGCGCAGCATAGCATTGCCACGGCTGGCGAGCGCCGTTCCTTTCTCAAGGAGCGGTCACCCAGTCGCAGAACGGCGAAAGATATATCAGGATCGCAAACATACGGTCCGCTTTCTGGCAGTCCCTCTGCAATATCGCGTGCGCCTTGTCTTCAGGCATGCCTTACCTCTTGGCAGGACCAGGTAGCGCCGCATTCCCCAATACGGACAACCCCTGCCTATCTTCAGAAGCGTGCGGAGACGAGTCTTACGGTTACGTCCGCAGCCATTTGCCCCACCACCACAGCTTACCGCACTTCCGCCACCGCTGACCGCTCTTTAAATTGCCGATTCTATCAATATATCGGTCCGGAACATCGCTCGAGCAGAGTGTCGAAGCCGCCTTGCGGTGGAGACGGATCCGGCGGTCAGGGAGTCGGAAGCTTGAAGAAGGACATTTTGACGACTGCCGATGCCGCGAAACTGCTCGGCATCTCGGTACGCACCGCGCAGGTGCTGATCGAAGGCGGAACGATCCCCTCCTGGAAGACGCCGGGTGGTCATCGCCGCGTCTATCATGCCGATGTCGTCGCGCTGATCGACAGCCGGCAGCCAGCCGCCGAAGCCGCGCCGTCCGCGATCCTCATCGTCGTGGCCACGAGCGACCGGCTGCCGGGCTATCGTGCCGCCGCCGAGAACGCCGCCGACTTCGCCATCGACTATTTCGACGACGTTCTCGCGGCACTGGTGGCGATCGGCTCCACGCAGCCGCACGGCATTCTCGTCGATTGCACCTCGGGGCTGAACAGCGAGGCATTGTTGCACAGCCTCGCCGCGAACAAGGCAATCGCCAGCACCCGGATTGTCGCGGTGGGCGAGGAAGGCGCGGTTCCCCCGGATCTGAGCGCAAGGATCAGCCGCGCCGCCACGCCGGCCGCGGCCCTGGCGCAGCTGCGCGGTTCCGTGTTCGCCGCGGAAGACAGCGATTTTAGCGACTGGGGCGTCGCCTTCCCGGTGTCGCAGGACGAGCGTCGCCGGCTCATGGCGGTCGAGCGCTCCGGGCTGCTGCATTCCCAGAACGAGGAGAGCTTCGACCGGCTTACCTGGCTGGCGGCCCAGAGTCTGGACGCGCCGATCGCGTTGCTGACCCTGCTCACGCCAACCAAGCAATGGTTCAAGTCGAAGATCGGCCTCGACATGGCCGACACCCCGCGCAGCTGGGCCTTTTGCAACCATACGATCCTCCAGCGCGACATCTTCACGGTGCCCGATCTGTCGGCCGATCCACGTTTCGCCGCCAATCCCGCCGTGGCCGGGGAGCCCGGCTTCCGCTTCTATGCCGGCGCGCCGGTGCTGGACGACGAAGGCTTCATCGTCGGCTCGCTGTGCGTGATCGATCGCAAGCCGCGGGTGATCGGCGAGCGGGAAGCCAAAACGATCCGGGCGCTCGCTGCGGTCGCCTCGGACGAAGTGCGGCTGCGGTCGCTGGATCGCAAGCTGCGGTCTGCAACACGCACCAAGCGATAAGTCTTCCCTAGCCCCTCCCACATCGACGCAGCAACGGCGTGCCGGTTTACGTCCGCGCGCCCTTTTTCGCGCCCCACAAGGATCGATTTGCCAGCAAGCCAGCCGCGATACTTCGGCTGGACGCGTCAATGTTACAGAGTTGTAGCCAAATTCCCAATCCGGCAGCATTGTCAAATTTGATAGAAATGATAATTGGGCGTCACCGAAGGCACCCACCTCAATCCAACCCCTTCGGAACACCGGTGCATCCAAGCCCCCGCTCGGCCGGCCGGTAGCGCGAACATGTCGAGAGCCACTTTCCTGCGGCGCGGTCCGCGGCGTGCGTTGCGCCGCCTCCGCACCGACGGGCGCGCGCGCCTCCCGCCTGCTTGCGCATCAACCATTCGAAGGAATTGCTGATGACCCATGCCCATCACGACGACGCGCACGATTTCCAACGCCGCGCAGCCGAGAACCAGGCCCGGCTGACCGCCGAGCTCAAGCCTAGTTATGACTTCATCGTCTGCGGCGCCGGCGCGTCCGGCTCCGTGGTCGCGCGGCGGCTGGCCGAGAATGAAGCGGTGCAGGTCCTGCTGATCGAAGCAGGCGGCAGCGACGAGGCCGAGGCCGTGCTCGATCCCGCCCAGTGGCCGACCAATCTCGGCAGCGAGCGCGACTGGGGCTTCACCGCCGAGCCCAACCCCCATCTCAACGGTCGCGCGCTGCCGATGTCGATGGGCAAGGGACTGGGCGGCGGCTCCAGCATCAACGTCATGGTCTGGGCGCGCGGCCATCGCAGCGACTGGGACCATTTCGCCGAGGAGGCCGGGGACGAGCGCTGGAGTTACCAGAACGTCCTCGACATCTATCGCCGTATCGAGAACTGGCAGGGCGCGCCCGATCCGCTGCGCCGGGGTTCCGGCGGCCCGGTCTGGGTCCAGCCCGCAGCCGATCCGAGCCCCGTCGCCCATGCGCTGCTCGACGCCGCGAACGAGCTGGGCATTCCCAGCTATGACAGCCCGAACGGGCGGATGATGGAAGGCGAAGGCGGCGTCGCGATCAGCGACATGCTCGTCCGCGACGGCCGACGCCACTCACTGTTCCGCGCCTATGTGCACCCGTATCTCGATCGCCCGAACCTCACCGTGGTGACCGGAACGACGGTCGAGCGGATCGCCTTCGAGGGGAACCGCGCCGTCGGCGTCGACATCGTGCGGAACGGCCAGCGCCAGCGCATCGGCGCCGTCCACGAGGTCGTCCTGTCGATGGGCGCGATGCAGACGCCGAAGGTACTGATGCACTCCGGCATCGGCGACGAAGCCGAGTTGCGCCGCGTAGGCATCCCGGTCCGCCAGCACCTGCCCGGCGTCGGCGCCAATCTGCAGGACCATGTCTCCTTCGGGTGCATCTGGGAATATGCCGACCCGATCGCGCCGCGCAACAGCGGCAGCGAAGCCACGCTCTACTGGAAGAGCCGCCCCGAGCTGACGTCGCCCGACCTGCTGTTCTGCCAGGTCGAGTTCCCGGTGCCGAGCGAGCGGACGGCGGCGCGCGGCGTGCCCGAGCATGGCTGGACGATGTTCGCCGGCCTGGCGCGTCCGCATAGCCGCGGGCGCCTGCGGCTGACCAGTGCCGATGCCGCGGCGCCGCTGCAGATCGATGCCAACATGATGTCGGACCCCGCCGACCTGCAGGCCGCGCTGGCCTGCGTCGAGCTCTGCCGCGACCTCGGCAACGCCGAGGCCTTCCGGCCGCTGGTGCGCGGCGAGGCGATGCCCGGCAAGCTCTCGCGGGATGCACTGAAGGAGTATGTGCGGGACGCGGCGGTGACCTATTGGCACCAGACCTGCACGGCCAAGATGGGCCGCGACAGCATGTCGGTGGTCGACGGGTCGCTGCGCGTCTACGGCATCGAAGGGCTGCGCATCGCCGACGGCTCGATCATGCCGCGCGTCGCCACCGGCAACACGCAGGCGCCCTGCGCGATCATCGGCGAGCAGGCCGCCGCCAGCCTGCGCGCGGCGCACCAGATCTGACGCCTTGCCATGAACCGTGCGCCCGCCCCGTGCGGGCGCACCCCCTGCTCCTGAGACCGGCGCCGTCGCGCCCTGCGGAGTTGACGCAATGTACCGCTTTCCCATGCGTGAATTCGCCGAACCGACCAACCTCCCCCTCAGCCTGGGCCGCATTCTCGTTATCGATGAAGACGAGCGCGCGCGCGATCGCATCACCGCGTATCTGCGCGATCATCGGTGGATCTCCGTCAGCGCAGGCGCGCGCGAGGTCGCCCACCAATTGCACAGCCGGCAGCTCAGCCTGATCGCCTTGAATGCGCGGCTGCAGAGCCGCAATGCGCTCGACGTGCTGCGGGAGATCCGAAGCCGCTCCAACGTTCCCGTGATCCTGTACGACGATCTCTGCAAGGACAGCGTTTCCGTCATTGTCGGGCTGGAACTGGGCGCCGACGATTTCATCGCGGGAACGCTGAACCCGGCCGAGCTGGTGGCCCGCGCCCGCGCCGTGCTGCGACGGCAGGAACTGGGCCGCGTCATCAGCGCGCCCCTGCGCGGCGGCTATCGCTTCGCGGGCTGGGAAATGCGGCATGCCGATCGCGCCCTCGTGGCACCCGACGGCAGCGAGATCGACCTCACCAAAGGGGAATACGGCCTGCTCGCCGCCTTGCTGGAGGCGCCCGGCCGTTCGCTGTCGCGGGTGCACCTGATGCGCGCCACGCGGGCGCATGACGACATTTACGACCGCAGTGTCGACGTCCAAGTCCTGCGGCTGCGCAAGAAACTGGCTGCGGCGCCGGGCGGCGAGACGCTCATCAAGACGGAACGCGGCTTCGGCTACCGGTTGGATGCCCAGGTCGAACCTTTGTTCTGACGCTCCCGCAGCACCCAGGCCGCAATATCATCCCAAACAATATTGGACGCGAAAGGATCTTCTCATGACACCTTCTGACCCTGACACGACACCGCTGCTTCCCGCACGCCTGCATCATGCCGCCTATGTTTCCTCCGACCAGGAACGGACCCGGCACTTCTACGAAGACATTCTCGGCATGCCGCTGACCGACTTCTGGATCGAGCGCGAGATCCTGGGCGGCGTCGAGCATGTATTCGCCCTCGCTTCCTACGGGCTCGCCGACGGCAGTTCGCTGTCCTTCTTCCACTTTGCCGATCCCGACCTCCAAGCGCGCTATGCCGCCAAGCCGCAGGGTTTGTTCGTCCATCTCGCGCTGAAGATCGCGCCCGAGCAGCAGGATGCGCTTCGCGATCGGCTGAAGGCGGCGGGCATCCCGGCGATGGAATTCGATCACGGCTATGCGCGCTCGCTCTATGTCGAAGATCCCGATGGCCAGACGCTCGAGCTTTGCGTCGATCCGGACCATCATGGCCAAGGCGCCAAGGAGAGTGCCCGCGATGCGCTGACTCGCTGGCTGGCGGGCGACCGGGTCCCGAACAACCACCTGCCGCGCGCCGCCTGAGCGGCCTGCACCCGAGCGGAAGCGTGCGCCGCTCGGGTGCCATCGGTCGTTCAGCTACACCCCTCGTGGTCCGCGGTCAGGATCCGTTCGACGCTGCCAGAAGGGCGGACACGCCGGCCATCCGGGCACGGACCGCCGGCGCTTCAAGGGGCTTGTAGGCGAAGGCAGTGGCGCCGTCCGCGCCGCGCACGACGATCCTGAGCGGGACGTGCCAGCGCGCCGAAAGCTGCTGCCAGGCGACGAGTTCCGCGAGGTCTTCCGAAGGCGCCACGCTCGCATAGAGCGAGACGAACGGTGTCGCCTGCAGCCCGCGATAGAGATTGGCCGCGTCCCCGATTGGCAGCTTCGCGCCTCCCCGCCAGGCGATGCCGTTGATCGGGTTGGCCGCCAGCTTCGGGGCGAGCGCCCTGCTCCCCTCCGCATCCCACGCCTCCTTGCGGAAGGCGGCATCCGTCCTCCGCGACAGGCCGAGCACGCCGTCGACGATATGCGTGCTCTCGTGGAGCAGGATATAGGGTGCAGCCGGCATCGCGCCGGCCTCGATCCGCACCGTCGTCCCCGATCCGTCGTCCGTGAACAGGCCCGCCTCCTTGCCACTGAGGAAACCCGTCAGCGTTTCGCCGAGCAGGCCAGCCCGCAGCGTGAGGTCGAAAAGCCCCTCCCCGCAGGCCGGCTCTGCCACGCTGGTGAGCGCGTTCCCCGCGCCCGACGATGCGTCGACGAAGCTGATGCGCCGGAGGTGCCGTTGCAGCACATCGCGGTGCAAGCGCGGCAACGCCGCGATGGCCGCGTCGACCGTCTTCCACTCCGCGTCCGTGAGGGTGTGCGGCCCGACATCCTTCGCCCCCGATCGCGTGAAGGCGTTCAGGATGTCCGGAGACGGCGCGCCGACGCGTGCCCGAAGCTGGCTTGCCGCGCTGAACGGTATGGCACATCGGCCCGATTCATCCCCGGCCTGCGGCTGCGCGGATGCAGCGGCCGCGAGCGCTAGCGGGGCTATCGAAATCGAGATGGCAGCGACAGGTTTCATGCGACGTCCGAATATTGGCGCTGCAGGAAGGTCCGCCGCCCGACGATCGTCAAGTCAGGACGCGTAGCGTATCGGCCAAAGCTGCAATTGTAGCCAAGAAGCGGAAGCGTGCTGGCGCATCGCGCGGGACGACTGCCACATTGTCCCATTTTCCCGCACGGCCCATCCCGGATCATCCGGCTTATCGCAACGAAGTAGGAGGACTATTTCCAAGCTTCGAGAGGCGGTCGCCGAAGCGCGCAGCCGCCACAGAACAGGTGATGCGACATGCAATATTATCAGGTGTTCATCAGCGCCGAGCAGACGATCCAGGCGCAGCGCATCCTCGATGCGCTCATGGCCAAGCAACTCGTCTCCGGCGGACCGATCCTCGGCGGCCCCGCCAAATTCCTCTGGAACTTCAAGGACAGCGACGTTCCCGATCACCTTCGCGAGAAGAAACTTCTCGTCGTGGAGCAGGATTACAAGTTCATCGTCACCTACACCCGCGAGGACTTGAAGGAAGCGCTGGTCGACGTGGCCGAGGCCGCCTCGCTGGAAGAGGTCTGCATGATCTCGTTCCTGCCGATGGAGCCCAACCGGGCGCTCCGCAGTCTGCTCGACGCCACCTTCGAGGGACGCGAGACCGAGGTGTCCCCCGACCCGGTCGACGCCGTCGCGGCGCTGACCTTCGTGCCCAAAGCAAGGATCCCGACGCGCACCAAAAGCTCCACCGGCCCCGAGGGCGCCCGTCGCTGATCCGCGCCGGCGAACCGAACCCCAGAGAAAGGAACCTGCCATGCCCCTTCCGCTTCCGCCCGCCATCGCGGCATATTTCAGCGCCGACAGAGCCGGTGACATCGATGCGATCCTCGCCTGCTTCACCGAAGACGCCTTGGTCCGGGACGAGGGCAAGGTGAACCAGGGGCATGACGCAGTGCGTGTATGGAAGGCCAAGTCTTCCGCCGCCTACAACTATGTCAGCGAGCCCTTTGCCGCCACCAGCGACGGTGACCAGACGATCGTCACCAGCCGCCTTACCGGCGACTTCCCAGGCAGCCCACTGGATCTGCGCTATTTCTTCACCCTGCGCGAGGGCAAGGTCGCCGCGCTGGAGATCAAGCCATGAACGCCTTCCTCGACTTTCAGGGCAAGACGGCCCTGGTCACCTCCGGCACGCGCGGCGCGGGCGCGGCGACCGTCCAGCTCCTCCGCGACCTGGGGGCGGAGGTGCTGACCACCGCCCGCACGCGCCCGGCGGACATCACCGAAGCGCAGTTCGTCGCGGCCGACCTCACCACCGCGAAAGGCTGTGCCGACCTCGCCGCGGCCGTGCAGGAGCGCCTGGGCACGCCCGACATCCTCGTCCACATGCTCGGCGGCTCCTCGGCCCCCGCCGGGGGCTTCGCGGCGCTGGATGACGACCAGTGGCAGCGCGAGCTCGACCTCAACCTGATGCCCGCGGTGCGCCTCGATCGCGCACTCTTGCCGGCGATGGTTGCGCGAGGCAGCGGCGTGATCGTCCATGTGACGTCGATCCAGAACCGCCTGCCGCTGCCGGACGCGACCACGGCTTATGCGGCCGCCAAGGCAGCGCTGTCGACCTACAGCAAGAGCCTGTCGAAGGAGGTGTCCCCGCGCGGCGTCCGCGTCGTGCGCGTCTCGCCCGGATGGATCGCGACCGAGGCATCGGTGCATCTCGCCGAACGGCTGGGTGCCGAGCATGGCGGCGGTGTCGAGGCGGGCAAGCAACTGATCATGCAGGCGCTTGGCGGCATCCCGATCGGCCGCCCCGCACAACCGGAGGAAGTCGCGAACCTGATCGCCTTCCTTGTCTCGGATCGTGCCGGCAGCATTACCGGCACCGAGCATGTGATCGACGGCGGCACCATCCCGACCGCCTGACGCCCGATGGAACAAGCGCCCGCCGACTCCGGGCTATCGGGCCGGTCGGCGGGTGCTGCATCTACGGGCGTGGCTATCGCGCCACGTTCACCGATGCGCCGGCCGCCGTTGAACGGCATGCGCGTGCGGCGCGGGCTCTGCGGCATCGCGTCGCGCAGACAGGATGGCGACCGCGAGCAAGCCGCCGATCATGCCGACATGCTCGCTCGAAACGTGCAGCGCGATCGTTCGGAACGGCTCTTCCGATATCGCCCAGAAGCGGTGGACCAGCAGGATGGTCAGGCCCGTGAACACGCCAAGCGCGCCCGCCCCCAGCCAGGTGGCCCGGTTGACGATGATGAGCCCCGATCCTGCCAGTTGCACGAAAATCGTCGCGATGTTGAAGCCGGCCGCAGGTTCGAGGCCGACGCGTGCCATCTCGGCCACGCCATCGTCGAACAGGAAGAGCTTGGACAGGCCGCTGGACCAGAAGGGCAGCGTCAGCAGGACGCGTGCGAGCCATGCCATCATCGGCGTGCGCAAAAGCTTCGTAATGCCGTGCTGCAAGTCGTGTCTCCAGTAGCGGGGCCGCGGGCGTCCGGACAGCAACTGTGTGTCCGCGTTGGCGGCATCGGGGTTCGATCGAAGTCGCCGATCCTGAAGATTCTCCAAGAATGCAGTCGTCATCGCCGAAGGATAATGCGCATGATGATAGGCACAAATACCTTCGAGGATAACGTCCCAAACTAGACGCCACCCACCGGATGACGGACGAGGATCAGGATCGAGCATTCGATCCGGCTAGCCAGTCGCCGCCACGACAAGACTACGGCACGTCCACGCTTGGCTACACCTGCAACGGAGGATCGCGGCGCCTTGCCGGATTTCAAGCCTCCGCCGACCGCGTTGCATTCGCGATGAAACCGCGACGGTCTGAAGCGCGAATGTAGCGGAGCCCCTCGCACGACGAGGTACCACCACAGGCAGAGTGACCTCGCATGATTTCGACATCCCATGGGAAGGCAGTCGCCGCCCCTCCTGTTGCCCCGGTTTCCAGATCCGAGCGAGTGCTGTCCCTGGACGTCTTGCGCGGCGCGGCGCTGCTCGGGATCCTGGTGATCAACATCCAGCTGTTCGCCGGCGCGCAAACCATCACATTCAACGTACCGCTTCGCGTCGTGGCGTTCACCGGACAGCATGCCGTTCTCAATGCAGCGGTGATGGTGTTTCAGTGGCTGTTCTTCGAGGGCAAGATGCGCGCCCTTTTCTCGATGCTGTTCGGCGCGAGCGCGCTGTTGCTGCTGAGCCGCCTCGAACGCCGCGAAGGTGCCGGCACGGCGGCGGACATTTTCCATCGGCGCAACCTATGGCTGCTGCTCTTCGGCCTTCTGCACGGCGCGCTGATCTGGGACGGCGACGTTCTGTTCTTCTATGCAACCGTCGCGCTGCTGGCGCTCTACCCGTTGCGCCATGTGGCCGGGAAACGGCTTGTCGGCATCGGCTTGGCGGTGGCCCTCGTCGGCGGCACCTTCGGCGTGTGGAATACGATGGGCGTCCCCGCCGCCTGGCCCGTCGCGCAGCTTGAGGAAAAGGCGCACGACGCGATCGCGAAAGGCGAGCGCCCCACCAAAGCGCAAGCCGAAGCCCTGGCCGCCGCGCAGGCGGAACGTCGCGACCAGATCGCCAAGATGCAGGCTGCGCCCGCCCCGGTGGCACGCGGGTACGTCGCTAGCATCCCGGCGGCCGCCTATCACGGCTTCGTGACGATGATCTTCGGCTCCGGTTGGATCCTGGAAACCGTGGGATTCCTCATCGCAGGCATGGGACTGTTCAAGACCGGCTTCCTGACCGGCCGCCTGTCCTCGACACGCTATGTCGCCATCGCCGTGCTGGGATACGCCCTTGCCTTCACGATCGTTCTGGCCGGGCTGGCACATGCCCATCGATACGGTTTCAGCAGCGCCGTGACGACGGTGGCGATGATGGCACCCTATGAACTCCAGACCATCCCGGCATCGCTCGCCCACGCGTCGATTGTCCTCCTGCTGGTGCGGCATGGTACGATGCTGCCCGTCCAGCGCGCCTTGGCGGCGGTCGGCAGAATGGCGCTGACCAACTATATCGCCACCAGCGCCATCTGCACCGGCATCTTCACCTGGACGGCCGCGCTGCCAAGGGGGATGCTCGAACAATATCAGATGATGCTGGTCGTCCTGTCGGTCTGGGTTTTCAACATTTCCTTCAGCCTGGTCTGGCTGCGTTTCTTCAGCTTCGGGCCGCTCGAGTGGCTATGGCGATCCCTGACCTATTGGAAGCTGCAACCGATGCTCCCCGTACGCAGCAGGTCCAGCTGAGCCGCCGCGATGATGTCGCTTGCGCTCGGCCCTTGCGGCAGAGTCAGAACAGCGTTTCGACCGGGGCGTCCAGCGCGTAGCCGACGCCCCGCTCGGTACGTATCAGCCCTCTGCCCGAGGGATGGCTTTCCAGCCTGCGCCGCAGCCGGAGGATCTGCACGTCGATGCTTCGGTCATACACATCCTCCTGCGTTCTGGTGGCGCGCATCAGGTGCAGCCGCGACAAGGTGCGGCCCGGCGATGCCAGCAGCGCCACCAGCAGCGCATATTCCCGCTTCGTCAGGCTGACGTTCGCGCCGTCGGGCGACCTCAGCTCGCGTGTCGCATTGCGGAGCTCCCACCCGCGAAAGGCATAGCCACCGCGGAAGCATGCAACGACGGAGCGACCGAGTTCCTGCCGTCGCAGGATCGCGCGCGCACGCGCCAGCAACACGTCGAGGTTGAGGGGCCCGCTCAGCACGTCGTCCGCCCCCAATTCGAGGGCGATGATCCGATCGACGTCGGCCTGTGGACCATCTGCGTACAGGATCAGGGGCACGTCCGAGCGGGTTCGGATCTGCCGCACCATGTCCACGCCCGCCACCGTACCCAAGCGCGCATTCAGCGCGATCAACCCGAACGACTGGCTGCGGATATGGCGAAGCACTTCGGCTGCACCGCAGCCCATCGGGGCGCATTGGCGATCGATAAGGTACGACAGGATCGTGTGGCGCTGGCCGAGATCTTCCTCGACGACAAGGACACGTCCGATCCTTGCAGAGGCGGTGGAGGAAACCGGATGTTCCATGTCTTCGTCGAAGGGCGCTACCGAATGGTACATGCCAGCAACCTCTCAGCGTCTTGGCGAGAGGCGGCCCGGCCGGCGGGCGGTGCGGATCGGGCTCGTGACACGCGCGCCGATAGATGTCGGGACGTACGGCGTACCGGATGTGCCTGCGCACGACGTTAAAGCTCGGCTCAGTACGGGTTGCGGCGAACGCGTCATTTCTGAAGTCCTTTATAACACCAAGGGCCTCGGGGATCGTCAGAAGGTGGCAAATGGCAGGGCGCGCGCCCATCGTGCGGGGCGGTTGGGCAGCTGCGAGATTTGCTGGGTTTGCGCACAGGCCGCTATACGAAACCGCGCCGCACCCTATCTCCGGGGATAGGTGGACAAGCGAAGCCGCAGGGCCTGCGCTACAGGGTGATGATTCCCCGTCGGAGCGCCGTGGTGACCGCCTGTGTCCGGTCGTTGACGCCGAGCTTCTGGAAGATCGTGCGCAGATGCGCCTTCACGGTCTGTTCGGAGACGGACAGCTCATGCGCAACGATCTTGTTCGCCTTGCCGGCCGCGACCAGCGCCAGGATGTCGACCTCCCGGGCACTCAGCGGCTCTTCGGCAGCGTGCAGGGCGATTTCCTGGGCCACGTCCGCCGGAATATAGCGTCGCCCGCCATGCACGGCACGAATGGCACGCAGCAATTCGTCGATCAGCGAGCTCTTGAGCAGATAGCCGGAGGCACCTGCCTTGAGCGCCTTTACCGCCTGCACGTCGCCGGGATAGGTCGTCAGAACGATGATCCGCGCCTGTGGGGCGCCGCTACGGATGCGCTGGATCGCCTCGATGCCCGAGAGGACCGGCATCTGAAGGTCCATCAGCGTGACGTCAGGCCGCACGCGCGCGAAGATCTCGACGGCCTCCGCGCCGTTCGCGGCCTCGGCAACCAGCGCGATGTCGGCTTCGGACGCGAGGATCCCGGCAATGCCCTGTCGCAACAGGACATGGTCATCGACCACCAGGACCCGGATCGGCGGCAATGTCATCGCGGGATCAGCCTGCGGATGCGGCGCGGCAGGCCGCGGACGCCGAAGCGCCTGGCAGCATGATCTTGGGATGCCGCACGCCTATGCACGCCACCTGTCGAGCGGGTTTGCAGCAGCAATCGCGTCAGCATTTCAACCCAGCCCCTATCACCCGAGCCATCCCCCTCGCCCCGAATCAAGAAACCAGCCTACCGCCCCGGTACGGTACTGGCACACCCCAAAAGACCCATCCGACAATACCTCGTCTCGGGATATCGGGAAGCAAGAGGGCCTGCTACCCGCTACGACGTATGCCATTGCTTTCCCCCCATTTTCCTGCGGGGCGGAGCGGCGCAGGCCTTCTGCTCCTGCGCCTTTCCGCCGCGCTTGCGATCCTCGCTGCTCCCGGGATTGCAGCAGCGGAAGCCCCGCGCTGGATCTGCACGGCGTTCGCGGCGTTCCTGATCCTCGGGCTATGGACCCGGGTGGCGGCAATCCTCTGTATCGGCGTAGTTTCGTTGGAGCTGATGCAAGGCGCGGATCCGGTAGGATCGAGTGCGCAATTTTTCGAGGCCGCTGCGATATTGCTGCTCGGCGCCGGTGCCTATTCCATGGATGCGGGCATTTTCGGCCGGCGGACGATCATCCTGCAGAGAGGCCGGGACTGAAGCCCCGCCCCACCCAAATGACGGATGCAACACTAGTCCTCCCTGGGGTGTCGCCGCCTGTTGCCGCGTGGGAAACTTCCGGCAGATCGAAGCGGGATGCGATGAAGGGTTAAGAGATGCATACGATCGACCGCATTGGGATGGAGATGCAATCCCCATCCAGGCCGAAGATTGGTAAAGGCGACAAGGGCCAACATGCGCCGTTAGGCGGCACGCAGGCGCCGTTGAAATACTCGGATGATCTCGATGACCGATGCACCGTCCCACTCGTCGTCGTCGTCGACGACGATGCCATGGTGCGGGACGTGGTCGTATCGCTCTTGGAAACCGTCGACATCGATGTGCTCGCCTTCGGCTCCGGAAGAGAGATGCTGCAGGCGGATCTGCCTGATCGTGTCGGCTGCTTCGTCCTCGACGTCCGCATGCCGGGCCTTAGCGGCCTCGACGTTCAACAGATCCTCCTCTCGCAGGGAAACAGGCGGCCGATCGTGTTCCTGACCGGCCATGGCGACATCGCGATGAGCGTGCAGGCGATGAAGCTGGGCGCAGTGGACTTCCTCACAAAGCCGTTTCGCCACCAGGCGCTTCTCGATGCGATCGCCCGCGCGACAGAGCAAGACCGTGACCGCCGCGCGGCAGAAGAAGTCGCCAATCGCCGCGCAGCGGTGCTGGCAACGCTGACACCCCGGGAACGTCAGGTGCTGCGCGGGGTGGTGATCGGACAGCTCAACAAGCAGATCGCACACGAACTGGGGATCAGCGAAATCACCGTCAAGCTGCACCGGGGGAGCATGATGCGAAAGCTAAGCGCGTCGTGCGTCGGCGATCTTGTGCGCTTGTGGGAGTGGGCTCCACACCCCGTCCACGAGCACCAGTTCGCACGAAGCTGACCTGCCGGTCCCGAGCAAGGCCGAACACCAGAATCCAATAAACATTATCGCGATAACCATTTTGCTCGACAGAATCGATAACGCCCCTTACGGACCTTTATCGCGATAATTGATACTGCACCAAAGGAGATTGCCATGAAGATCCGTCACGCCATTCTCGCTGCCGCCGCAACCGTCGGCTTCTCGGGCGCAGCGAACGCACAAGCCGTCAAGAACATCGTCCTCGTCCACGGCGCGTTCGCGGACGGATCGGGATGGAAGGGCGTGTATGAAGAGCTGACCGCGCGCGGCTATCACGTCAGCATCGTCCAGAATCCGTTGACGTCGTTCGACGACGACGTCGCTGCCACGAACCGCGTTGTGGCGCAGCAGGACGGTCCCACGATTCTGGTGGGCCACAGCTATGGCGGAAGCGTCATCACGCAGGCTGGCAGCAGCAACAAGGTTGTCGGCCTGGTCTACGTCGCGGCCTTCGCGCCGGAAGTGGGCACCTCCACGCTCGACCAATATGCCGAGGTAGCGCCGCCGCCGAACTTCGTCCCCGAAGAGACGGCGGACGGATTCGCCTTCCTCAACAAGCAGAAGTTCAAGGCGGGCTTCGCCGCCGATACCAGCGAGCAAGTCGGCGCGCTCCTGCGCGACAGCCAGGTCCCGGTGGCCATGGCCGCGTTGAAAGCGAAGGTGACCTTTGCCGCGTTCAAGTCGAAGCCCAGCTGGGCGGTGGTCGCCACCGAGGACGGCGCGATCGATCCCAAGCTGTTGCGCAGCACCGCACGCCGGATCGGCGCGGTCACCACGGAAGTGAAGGGTAGCCATGTCGTGTTCCTGACCCAGCCCAAGGCGGTCGCGGACGTGATCGATCAAGCCGCCAAGGGCGCACTGAACGCGAAGCCGCAGGCAGCCGCAGCCAAGTGATCGACGGCCAGCGCCGCGTCTCCCAGGAGGCGCGGTGCTTCCGCATCGAGGAGACATGCAATGCTGCTCAAAACCTGTCCGGCGGTGCTGCCGGCGATTCTGGCATGCGCCAGCCCTGCGGACGCGCAAGCCATCGAGCGGTTCGACCGCCACGCCACGCTGCCGATAGCAAGGACGGTGAAGGTGCCGCCGACGGCGGAGACGCTCTATCTGAGCGGCGAGGTCGCATCCCCCATCGCAGCGGCCGGGGCGCGCGGCGACGCTCCAGAATATGGCGACACCGAAGCGCAGACAGCGAGCGTGTTCCAAAAGATCGAGCAGACGCTGCGCGATCGCGGCTATGGTCTCCGCGACGTGGTGAAGCTGACGGTGTTTCTGGTGGGCGTTCCGGAGAAGTCCGGCCACCTGGACATGGAGGGGTTCACACGCGCCTATGTTCGATATTTCGGCACCGCCTCGCAGCCGAACCTTCCCGCCCGTTCGACGGTGCAGGTAGCCGGCTTGTCACGGCCGGACTATCTGGTCGAGATCGAAGCGACCGCCGCCAGGAGCGGGAATGCCATGCCTGGTGATCTTGAGAGATCCGCCATCAAGCACGACTGACCCCACGGTCGGCTGCGTTGCTCGCGCAGCCTGAAGCCCTGCGCGGCTTTACAGCTACTCGCCCGACAGGCAGCGGACCTTTCCAGGCGCCGCAGACAAGTTCCCAGGTCCGGCTTTCGATGCCCCGCCAGCCGCAGGCGAGCGGCGGCAGAGACAGCCTCGCATTCTTACAATGGCAGCGGACAAGCCCCTTGCCGACACACCTCCGTAAGGCGCGAACGCCATGCCACGGCTGGACCGGGCCTAAACGCCTTCCGGCGCAAGCGCGCGGTCTGTTTGAGAATTCGCAAATCGGGCGAGACCCAAGGGAAAGCACATGCAGCTGATAGTCGACAGCTTTCGCAGCGATCTGTTCGCGGGCAAGACGATCCTGGTTTCCGGCGGATCCAGTGGTGTTGGATTGGCTCTGGCGCGTGGATTTGCAGCGCTGGGCGGGCGGGTTATGGCGACCGGTACGTCCGAAGACAAACTCGCAGCCAACCGCGCTGATCCCGCCAATACGGGTGTCATGTTCACGCGTCTCGATGTGCGCGACAGAGCAGCGATCGTCAGCACCTTGTCGCAATTCGAGCGACTGGACGTGCTCGTCAACGCAGCCGGCATCCTGTCGGTCGACGCGCCATTCGACGAGGCCGTCTATCGCGACGTGATGGATGTGAACCTCAACGGAGCCCTGCGGCTCGCCTTGGCGGGTGAGCCGCTCCTCCGGCACTCCCGCGGATCCATCCTCAATATCGTTTCGATGGCATGTTTCACCGGGGGCCCCGCAATGCTGGCCTATACCGCCAGCAAGTCGGCGCTGAAAGGACTGACCCACACACTTGCGCACCGGCTGGGGCGCGATGGCATCCGGGTCAACGCCGTCGCCCCTGGCTTCCACAAGACAGAGATGTCGGCGCCCGTCTGGTCGGACCCGACAATGTCGGAACGCGTGGTCCGCCGCACGGCGCTGGGACGTTGGGGCGAAGTGGAGGACCTCGTCGGGCCAGCATTGTTCCTCAGTTCGCCAGCGGCAGCCTATGTGACGGGTGAAACGATGATCGCCGACGGCGGCTGGCTCACCGGATCTGGCCTTGACTGAGTCCACAGCGTTGCGCGGCGCTCGCACAGCGCGCTGCATCTGACGGTGGCGCGTGCCTATGCACGAAGTCGTGCGACGGCACGTAGAAGGCACGGTCCCCCGAGGCGGCGATCACTTTCTCGGCGAGGGGCACGATGTCGCGTTCGGACAGGGGCGCGGGATCGCAGGCCAGCGCTTGACAGCGCCCAAAGCAGGTTGTACCGATCGGTACAACACGGTGATTGGCAGGTGAAGCCGGTCGCACCGACGCTTTCTTATCACCGCGTTTCCAGCCCTCGCCTCGCGCTTCTGGCGCTTGCGAAGGCTCTTCCAAGGAAGAAGGAAATCCAATGTCTCGTCCCCCTCTGCCCCCATTCACCCATGAAACCGCCATCGAGAAGGTCCGTCTGGCCGAAGACGGCTGGAACACCCGCGATGCCGCGAAGGTCGCGCTTGCATATTCGCTCGACACCCGCTGGCGGAACCGCGTCGAGTTCGCCAATAATCGCGAGGAAGCGCAGGCATTCTTGACGCGCAAGTGGAACAAGGAACACGAATATCGGCTCATCAAGGAGCTCTGGGCATTCACCGGCAACCGCATCGCGGTCCGCTACGCCTATGAGTATCACGACGATAATGGGCAGTGGTTCCGTGCCTATGGCAATGAGAACTGGCTGTTCGCCGAGGATGGCCTGATGTCGAACCGCTATGCCTGCATCAACGAAATGCCGATCGCGGAATCGGATCGCCAGTTCCACTGGCCGCTCGGCCGCCGCCCGGACGATCATCCCTCGCTCAGCGACCTCGGTCTATGACCGGCAAGCGCGTCCTCACCACCCGCGAGAATGCGGTGCCCGCATTGGCAGAAGCGTTCCGCGAACATGGCTTCGAGGGCGCAAGCCTGGCGGTGCTGTCGAAGGCGACCGGCCTCGGCAAGGGCAGCCTCTATAACTTCTTCCCCGGCGGGAAGGAGGAGATGATGGAGGCGGTCCTTGCCGATATCGATCGCTGGTTCGCCGAAACCATCTTCGCACCGCTGGAGCAGGCCAAGGACCCGGCGGCGGCGGTTACGGCGATGCTCGACGCGGTGACGGCCTATTTCCGCTCCGGGCGGAGGGTCTGTCTTGTCGGCGCGCTCGGCCTCAACGTCGGCGGCGGCGCGTTCGCGGGGACGATCAATGGCTATTTCGGCCGCTGGATCGCGGCGCTGGCCCGTTGTCTCGAGGTCGCGAACGTTCCTGCCGCGTCGGCGGCGGAGCTGGCCGAGGAGGCCGTGTCCGGCATCCAGGGTGCGATCGTCCTGGCGCGGGCGCTGGGCGAGGATAGCACGTTCAAGCGCATCATCGATCGCCAGCGTGCCAGTTTGCTGGGTGCGATACGCGGCGGCGCAACTTCCTGAATGCCGGAGGCGTGACACCTCCGGCATCGACCTGAGTGTATCCTATGGCCCAGACCTATCTCCATCAAATGTTCGGCCCCGGCGCTCGTGCGCTGCAGACGGCGGCCGGATCCCGCACCGCCTATGCGCGCATGGAAAGCCAGGCCGGCGCGATCGATGCGCTGACGGCAAGAGAACTCGATTTCATCGCGGCGCGCGACAGCTTCTATATCGCAAGCGTGAGCGAAAGTGGCTGGCCCTATGTTCAGCACCGCGGCGGCCCTTCCGGTTTTCTGCGTCACATTGCCGGTAACAGGCTCGGCTTTGTCGACTATCAAGGCAACCGGCAGTATCTTTCGACGGCGAACCTCGCTGCGGATGATCGCGTCTCGCTTTTTCTGATGGACTATCCCGCGCGACGGCGACTCAAGCTGATCGGCCATGGGCGGACAAGCGACGATCCGGCGGAAATCGCCGGGCTGGTGCCCTCAGGATATGATGCGGTGCCGGAGCGCGTTTTCCTGATCGATGTTGTGGGCTTCGACTGGAATTGTCCTCAGCATATTACCCCTCGTTTCACCGAGGCGGAAATTTCAGCCGCGCATCAACCCCTCATCGACGAGCTCGCGCGACTGCGGGCCCGCGTTTTGGAACTGGAAGAAGCACGTGCATGACCGGCAGGCTAACCTGTGGCGTCCACCATGTGGGGCTTACCGTTCCCGATCTCGACGAGGCGCGGGCCTTCTTCTGCGATGTGCTCGGCTTCGACGTTGTCGGCGGCGCGCCCGACTATCCGGCAGTCTTCGTCTCCGATGGGGACGCGCTGATCACCTTGTGGCGCGCGGAGGACCCTTCGACAGCGCGCGCCTTCGATCGCCGAGCCAATATCGGCCTCCATCATCTTTCGCTCGCGGTGGCCGACGAGGATGCGCTGGCGGCGGCCTGGCGAAAGGTCAGCACCCATCCCGGCGTGACCGTCGATGTGGCGCCTCAGCCCACCCGACCTGGATCCACCACCCGCCACTTCCTGGTCTTCATCCCAGGCGGAATCAGGTTGGAGTTCGCGACCGCGCGCAAATGACAAAAAGGAGGAGCCAGTTTTGCGCTCTCGGTGGCGGCTTTCGGCTGAAACTGCCGTTCAGTGTTCGGGTGCTGAATGGCAAGGGCTGGTCGCGAACCGCCAGTGCGGGATTTCGTTTTTTGGTGGAAAGCGGACGTCCCGTTCTCGTGCGGCGGTCTCGTCAGCCGCCCTTAACGACGTGAGGTAGATTTGCGGGAGCGGGTCGGTCTGCAGGCGGACGCTGGCAGTGGGCGGCTGAGAGATCTTTCTCCCAGCTCTCGTACTGTTCGGAACTCTCCGGCGGCGAGGAGCGGCAGATCTCCGGCTCTCGGCTGTGACAGCCTGAGGCCGAAATGAGCACTACCCCTATGAGCGCAGCGGATACCCTTTTCATCCAAGCAATGTCACATGCGTCACGGTGTAGCGGCAAGTGGGTGGAAAGCTGCCGAACCGGCCGGGTGGAAAAGAATCGCGTGACGAGTTCTCTCGCCGCAGGTCGATTGTCATCTGGTGCGTAATCCATTAACCAATATTCGCAAATATTTGCGAACAGGGGAAAATCGATGAAACACTGGTTTACGGCGGCCGTGGCAACGGCAATCAGCTTGCTTTCTGTTCCTGTCGACGCACAAGTATTCACGGTAGATTTCTCACCAAATTCAGGATCGATGACCGACCATGGAACCTGGCTGTCTCACGGCTTAGAATTTCTCGCTTCCGACAGATTGGGAAAAAGAGTTAATATCGACATCGTCGATGGCGCGGTTCATATCCCCACTAATGGGGGTTTATTCATACATGATCCATGCTGTTCGGGTCCGTACGAATTTTCACCATTTATCTTGGTGCGATTTGATATAGACACCTCTGTTCCTTTTCTATTGAACGACGCATATAGCCGAGATCAAACTTACTATCCTGACAAATTTCCTGGCTACCAGACCTTAAGTCTTGGAAATTATTCTTTGCTCGTTGATGCCTTGATTAAACCAGGAGAGTATGATTTAGCAGTAGGCGATGCATTCGTTGACAACTTGACATTTGTGACCATCGTGCCTGAGCCCGCTAGTTGGGGGATGATGCTTGCCGGTAGCGGAATGGCCGGCGCGGCAATTCGTCGTCGGCGTCGCAAGACTGTCACTGCCGCCGCCTAAAGCAAGTGCATCTTCCCATTGAGGGCGGCCCGCTTCGGCCGCCCTTTTCCTTTACGTATCATGAGAGGAGATGCGGGGCCGCCTCAGCTTACGGCGGCGGGCAGATTAGCGTCAGAAGAATTGCGACATGCCCATTCTCGCCCTTCGGGGGAATGCCGCCCCCTCACGCGGTGCACGTGTCCTGCGTCTCAGCTCAACAACTACAGATCGCAGGAGATCGCGATGTCCGCTTGTGGGGCGTTAGCTGCCGACGCGTAAGCACGTTTCGAGCGCGCTACCGCCGATGGAGTGATCCGTGCTGCCAATGACCGCTTTCGGAGCGAGCGGTCGTTCCCGCCAACTGATGGGAACGGCTTCGGCTGGTCGACAGCCGCCTCACAATCCGTCCTTGTGGACTCGCGACTTTTTCGCACCTTGCTGATCGTTGGACATCAATGTCCTCCCTGCATCTGTGCGTCGGGAGAAACGCCGCGCGCTGCCAGCCAGCTGCGCATCTGCCGGATCTCGGCCGCCTGTGCCTCGATCACGCGCCTGGCGAGCGCGCGAACCTGCGGATCGGTGCCGTGTCGTAGCTCCACCTGTGCCATTTCGATCGCACCCTGATGATGCGGAATCATCGCCCGGAGGAAGTCGATATCGGCATACCCGGTACGGGGAATGCCCATATCGCCATGCCGGGCAGCGGGCACCGCTTGCGCGCTCGTGTTGCCGGACGAGGTCTGCTGGGGTTGGGTCGAGCAGGCGGAGAGAACGGCGGCTGCCGCAATGATCCGTAGCTTGAAGCGCATCTGTGGCTCCTGCGTTGGTGAGGTCGGTAAAAGTGCGTGCCCGACGCCGCCTAGGAGGCGCCGGGCACGCGAAGGTCAGTCGGCGTCTGCCGCGGCGGGATGATCGGCGCCGCGTTCGGGGCTGCGCTGGCCGAACCGGGCGTACAGCGTCGGCAGCACGAACAACGTGAGGAGCGTGGCCGAGATCAGCCCGCCGATCACCACCGTGGCGAGCGGCTTCTGCACCACCGCGCCCGCGCCATGGCCAAGCGCCATCGGCACGAAGCCGAGCGATGCGACCAGCGCCGTCATCGCGACAGGGCGCAGGCGCTGCATCGCGCCCGTCCGCGCCGCCTGCGCACGGTCCATCCCGGACCGGAGCAGGTCCTGGATCGAACTCACCATGACCAGGCCGTTCAGCACCGCGATGCCGGACAGCGCGATGAACCCGACCGCGGCCGAGATCGAGAAGTCCATGCCCCGCGCGAACAGCAGCAGCACCCCGCCGACGAGCGCGAAGGGCACGCCGGTGAAGACGATCGCCGCATCGCGGAGGTTGCCGAGCGCCCCGTAGAGCAGCAACAGGATCAGCACGAAGCAGGCCGGGACGACCAGCTTCAGCCGGTCGCTCGCGGACTGCAGGTTCTCGAACTGCCCGCCCCATTGGAGATAGCTGCCCGCCGGCAGGCGGACCTGCCGTGTGATCGCCGCCTGCGCATCCGCCACCACCGATCCCACGTCGCGCCCGCGCACATTGGCCTGGACGACGACGCGGCGCTTGCCGTTCTCGCGGCTGATCTGGTTCGGCCCGTCGACGACGCGGATGTCGGCGACGCTGGCGAGCGGCACGAACCTTCCGCCGGGAACCGGCACCGGGACCTGTTGCAACAGCGCCAGATCCGCCCGTTGCGCCTCCGAAAGGCGGATCACCACCGGGAAGCGACGGTCGCCCTCGAAGATCGTGCCGGAGGTCCGCCCACCGATCGTGGCGGTGACGGTGTCCTGCACGTCCTGCGCCGTGACGCCCAGCCGCGCCATCGCATCGCGATTGACCCGGATGTCGAGCATCGGCAGCCCGGTGGTCTGCTCGACCTTCACGTCGGCGGCGCCCGCCGTGCGACGAAGCACCCCGGCGATCTGCTCGGCGGTACGGTGCATCGTGTCGAAGTCGTCGCCGAACACCTTCACCGCGATGTCGCCGCGAACACCGGCGATCAGCTCGTTGAAGCGCATCTGGATCGGTTGGGTGATCTCATAGGCGTTGCCGGGGAACCGGCCGAGCGCCGTCTCGAAGCGCGCGACCAGTGCGTCCTTGGCGAGCCCGGGGTCGGGCCACTGGTTGCGGGGCTTGAGGATCACGAACATGTCGGTCGCGTTGGGCGGCATCGGATCGGAGGCGAGCTCCGCCGTGCCGGTTTTGGAGAAGACGAAGCGCACCTCCGGTTGCTTCGCCAGATAGCGCTCGAGCGGGACCTGCATCGCCTGGCTCTGCTGCACCGATGTTGCCGGGATACGCAGCGCCTGGATCAGCAGGTCGCCCTCGTCGAGCTGGGGCAGGAACACCTGGCCCAGGCTGGTGAAGGCCAGCGCGGCGACGACCAGGCTGGCGATACCGGCACCGACCGTCAGCGTCGGGCGGCGCATTGCCCGGTCGAGACCGGGTTCGTAGCGACGCTTCAGCCAGGAGACGATCCGGCCGTCCTTCTCTTCCACCCGCTTCGACAGCCAGATCGCGATCATGGCGGGCACGAAGGTGATCGAGAGGACGAAGGCGAACGCCAGCGCCAGGATGACGGTCAGCGCCATCGGCACGAAGGTCTTGCCCTCGACGCCGGTGAGCGTGAGCAGCGGCACATAGACCAGGACGATGATCGCCTGGCCATAGACCGAAGGTCGGATCATCTCGCGCGCCGCCTCGGCGACGGTTGTCAGCCGTTCGCCCCGGCCGAGCAGGCGTCCCTCCGCATGCTGCCGTTCGGCAAGCCGGCACAGCGCATTCTCCACGATGATCACCGCGCCGTCGACGATCAGGCCGAAGTCCAGCGCGCCCAGGCTCATCAGATTGGCCGCGACGCCGAGCCGAAGCATGCCGAACCCGGTGAGCATCATCGTCACCGGAATCACCAGCGCCGCGATGAGCGCCGCGCGGAAGTTGCCGAGCAGCAGGAACAGCACGACAACGACGAGCAGTGCCCCCTCCCCCAGGTTGCGGGCGACGGTGGCGATGGTCGCGTTGACCAGCGCGGTGCGATCCAGCACCGGCTCCACCACCACGTCCGGCGGCAGCGAGGCATTGATCGCCTTGAGCCGATCGGCGACCGCGGTGGCGACGCTGCGGCTGTTCTCGCCGATCCGCATGATCGCGGTGCCGACGACGACCTCGGTGCCATTTTCCGAAGCGGATCCCATCCGCACCGCCTGGCCCGGGCGTACGCTCGCGACCTGCGCCAGCGTGATCGGCACGCCTTCTCGGGTAGCGACCACGGTGCGGGCCAGTTCGTCCGTGTTGCGGATCAGCGCATCCGATCGCACCGCTAGCCCCTCCCCGTTGCGGGTGACGAAGCCGCCGCCGACGCTGGTGTTGTTCCGCTCCAGGGCCTGGCCGAGTTCGGTCAGCGTGATTCCGAGCGCGGCGAGCTTCTGGACCTCGGGCACCACCAGATACTGTTTGGCATAGCCACCGATCGAGTCGATGCCCGCCACACCCGGCACATTCTTGAGCAGTGGCGTGACGATCCAATCCTGCGCGGTGCGCAGATAGGTCGCCTTGTCCTCCTCGCTGACCAGCCGCTCGCCCTCGGGGGTGATGTACGAACCGTCGGGCTGTTCCCCGGGCTCACCGGGGCGGTGGCGATCATCCGCGCGGTGCTGGAGCCGCACGGTCCACATATAGACCTCGCCCAACCCCGTCGCGATCGGCCCCATTTCTGGGTTCACGCCGGCGGGCAGGCTCTCGGCGACACCCTGCAGCCGTTCCCCCACCTGCTGGCGGGCGAAATAGATGTCGGTCTTCTCCGAAAAGACCGCGGTCACCTGCGCGAAGCCGTTGCGGCTGAGCGAGCGGGTATAGTCGAGGCACGGAATACCGGCGAGCGCCGTCTCGATCGGGAACGACACCTGCTTCTCGACCAGCTCGGGCGAGAGCGCAGGCGCGCGGACGTTGATCTGGACCTGGTTGTTGGTGATGTCCGGAACGGCGTCGATCGGCAGGCGCGAGAGCGACCAGGCGCCGATCACGGCGGCGATGGCGGTGAAGAGCAGGACGAGCCAGCGCTTCTCGACCGCCCGTGTCACGATGGAGGCGATCATGGCTCAATCCTCCTCCGCCGCTTCGCCCTTGCCGAGTTCGGCCTTGAGCGTGAAGCTGCCGTTGGTGGCGATCCGCTCCTGGCCGGTCAGGCCCGAGCGGATGAGGACGGTCGCGCCGGCGGCATCGCCGAGCACCACCGGGGTCGCCTTGAAGCCCGTGGCGGTGCGGACGAAGACCATGGGCTTGCCCGCAACCGTCTGCACCGCGGTGGTCGGAACGCGGATCGCGGTGGAGCCGCCGCTGCCGGCAAGCTGGACCGACGCGGTGACCGGCTCGCCGACGCGCCAGATGCCCGCGCGATTGTCGAGCATCGCCACCACCGGCACCTGCCGCGTCTGCGGGTCGAGCGCGGGGGAAACGAAACGGACCGTCGCATTGGCCTGCCGACCGGGTGCGTTCACCGAAACCATGGCGCCGGGCCGTATCCGCCCCGCATCCTCGGGACGGAGATTGAGCGACAGGGAGACCTGCGCGAGATTGGCGATGCGGTAGAGCTCGGCATCGGCCGCCACCGTCTGGCCCAGCGTGACCGGGCGGGCGATGACCTGGCCCGCGATCGGCGCGACGATGCCGATCCGGTTGAGCCCCCCGCCCCCGCCGCCAGCCGCGGCGACCTGGCGCTGCGCCTGGGCAAGCGCGATGCGTGCCTCCGCCGCTGCGGTGCGAGCCGCGACGAGATCCTGCTCGGGCGAGACCCGCTCCGCGAACAGGCGCTGCTCGCGCGCCAGATTGACGTTGGCGAGGTTCAGCCGCGCGCGCGCCGCCGCGACGTCACCCTTCAGCTGGGCGGCCTCGCGGCTTTCGATCACGGCGATGGTCTCGCCGCGGCCGACCAATTGCCCGAGGTTGCGATGGAGCGCGACGACGCGCCCGCC
Organism: Sphingomonas trueperi; assembly: GCF_040545965.1. Taxonomy (GTDB): domain Bacteria; phylum Pseudomonadota; class Alphaproteobacteria; order Sphingomonadales; family Sphingomonadaceae; genus Sphingomonas; species Sphingomonas trueperi_C. The sequence goes on from NZ_JBEPMV010000001.1 coordinate 689,941, forward strand.
GATCGCGGCAGAGACGATCTGGGTCGCCTGCGGATCGCCTTCGACGATCGCGGGTAGCTCGACGGTGCCGCCGCCGCCGAGGATCGGTCGCCCGATCTGGACGCCGGCCGCAGCGATCTGGTCCGCCGACAGCGTGACGGTGCCGTCATCGGCGTGGCCGTTGGCGCTGGCAGCGGCCGTGTTGCCCGAGGCTGGGGTTTGCTCACCCTTATCCGAGCCGCAAGCGCCGAGCAGGAGCGCGAGCGTGCAGGCGCTCGCGAGCATCAAGGTGCGCATCATTGGGTATCCCTGTTGAAGGCCACGGGGGCGGTCAGCCGCTCCAGCCGGGCACGTGCATTCTGATAGGCGGCCAGCGCCTCGATCGCGGCAAGCCGGGTATCGGCCAGCGTCCGCTCGGCATCGAGAAGATCGAGCTGGCCGAACTTGCCCTCGCGATAGCCGATACGGGCGATGCGCGCCGCCTCCTGCGCCGCGGCGAGCGCCGGGCCGGATGCCGCCCGCGCCGCGATTGCCGCGTTCGCGGCCTCGGCGGCAGCGGTGGTGATCGCCTGTTCGACATCGATCCGCGTCGCGCGGCGCAGCGCGTCCGCACGCCCGCGCTGCGCCCGCGCTTCGGCGAGGGCCGCCTTGCCGTTGTTGAACAGCGGGATCGGGACCGAGACGCTCAACACGGCGGCGAGATCGTTGGTCGCCTCCAGCCGCCGGACGGCCGGGCCGATGTTCAAATCGGGTACGCGACTGGCGCGCGCCAACCGGACCGAGGCATCGGCAATAGCAAGGTCCGCATCGGCAGCGGCAAGTGCCAGCGTCCCAGCTGCCTCGTGCGGCAGCGTCGGGCCGGACACGGTGGCAGGCAGCAGATCGAGCACACCGGTATCGAGCGCGTCGCCGATCGGGCGTCCGATCCGCCGCGCAAGGTTCGCCTGCGCCGCTTCGACCAGGCGCCCGGCACGCTCGGCCGCAGCTTCGGCATTGACCCGCGCTACACTTGCCCGCTGCTCCTCGAGCGGCGAGGCGCGGCCCGCGCGGACGCGAACATTGGCCGCCCGCAGTGCGTCGCCGGCGATCCGCACCTGGTCCCGCGCGACAACGAGCCGCCGCTCCGCCGCGACCGCCGCGATGTACAGCTCGGTAACGGCCACGCGAATATCGGCCGCCGCGATGACCGCCTCCAGTTCGGCGCGCGACAGCCGCGCTTCCGCCACGGCCACCCGCGCGCCGCGCTTGCCGCCGAGTTCGATCGGCACCGCGAGGCCGATCGTCGTTTCCGCGCTGCGAAGCCCGCGATAGGCGCCAGAGCCAGCGACATTCTCGACCTGCGCCTGCGCCACGGGATTGGGTCGCAGGCCGGCGGCGGTGCGTCCGGCGCGCGCGGCGGCGATCGACTGGACCGCCGCCTCCACGCTGGGCGCGGCACCGCCGGCCAGTGCTATGGCTTGGTCAAGGGTGAGGGCCGGCATCGGCTGCGATAGCGCCGCCGTGCGGGTTTGCGCCTGCGCCGTCGCGGCACAGGACGCCGCGGCCAGCAAGGCCGCGAACCATTTCTGCATCTTTCATGATCCTGACAGGAATTCCGAGCGTCGGCGCAGCGCCGGCGAGCGAATCCGGTCAGGCCCGCGGTGGTCGCGGAATCACGCTTGCCGGGATGCCGTTCAGCGCGTCCGCCACCATGATCGGGCGGATGCAAGCATGTCGATCGAAGAGCAGGCGTGGGAGCTCGGCGGTGGGAGTGCCGAGGTCGTGGCCATGGCAAAGACCATGGTGGTGGGGCAGCGCATTATCCCGGTCGGCGGGCACCTCGTCGCCGTCCCCGGGCAGGTGCTGGGTGATGGCGATACCAGCGACGCGCCCCCCCCGCCGCTTCCGCCGCATGGGCGACGCTCGCCCAACCGGCGAGCACCAGCATCAGGCAAGCGATAAGGGGCAGCAGCGCGCGCATCGCCGATGCCTGTACCAGCAATGGCCGGCGCTGTAACCCTCGGGGCGACCCTCTGGTCACAGCGGCCCAAGACACGCAAGCTTCGCAAACAAAGCGGCCGCATCCGGCTTCCTCTTCGCCGAAGTCGCTATTTGAACGTCGCGGCCAGCAGCCGGTCGAAGGATCGGTCGGACCGCCAGCGCTTCAGGAACAGCATTGGCCCTGCCCGGCAGCCACCGACGTAGCGCGCGCGGGGCCACGATTCGTGACCGCTTCTGCGTGGGCCACGGCGGAACAACATGAGAAAGTGTGGGACCGCGCTAGGCTGATTTTGCCGCAGTTCCGCGGTTTGCTAGCGAAGTTCTTGAGATGTACTGGTGCCGCTTACAGGACTCGAACCTGTGACCCCCGCATTACGAATGCGATGCTCTACCAGCTGAGCTAAAGCGGCGCCCGGTGCCGGGCGCTGGCTTGCCCGGAGGAGGGCGCGCTTACCAGCCGTTTCCGGTGCATGCAAGCACCTCCTTGCACGCCCGCCAACTTTCTTGCGTCCGCGGCTTTTCCTGATCCGCCTTTTACGCAGCATTTACCATGGACCCTGCAAAAGGCGCCGGATCAGCGTTTTCGGGCCCTTGCCCGCAGTGGAGCACCCGCATGAACATGGCTCGCGGCATCAATCGTCCGACCGACCCCGAGCCCGTGCCCGCGGCGGACGAGGCGATCGACGAACGCCCCGTGGCGATCGGCGGCGACGAGCGGCGGATGCATGTGCGCGCCTATAACCACTGGGTCTCGCTGCTGCGCGGCCGCCCCTACCCGGCCATCCACGATCTGGACCCGGAAAACATCGCCGATTTTGGCCCGAACAGCGTGCTGCTCGATTTCACCGCCGGCATCGAGAACCCCGCCATCCGCTATCTCGGCACCGCGCTGCGCGAGGAATGCGGGATCGAAGGGCCGATCGCCCATGTCGGCGAAGTGCCCAGCCGCTCGCTGCTCTCGCGCCTCACCGACCATTATCTGCAGATCATCGCCAACCGCGCCCCGATCGGCTTCGAGGCCGAGTTCGTCGGCCAGCGCGGGCACCAGATGTTCTATCGCGGCATCCTGATGCCGTTCGCGTCGAACCCCGAGGCGATCGACTTCATCTACGGCGTGATCAACTGGAAGGAAGTGGTCGACGCCGAGATGCAAGCGCGACTCGATGCCGAGATCGAGGCCTCGCGCCGCGCGGTGCCGCACCCCGCGCCGACCCAGTCGGTCTGGGCCGACGGCCCAAGTGCCGGGCTCGATTCGCCCGCCACCGCTGAACTGCCGCGCACCGAACTCGCCTCGCCGCTCGCCGACCAGCTCATGCTCGCGCGCGAATCGGCCGCCGCCGCCCGCGCCTCGGAGCTGCGCGGCCGCGCGGCGCTCTACCGCGCGCTCGATCGCGCCTATGGCTTTGCAATCGCGGCCGAGAAGGAGCCGGAGGGCTATGCCGCCCTGCTCGCCGAGGCGGGGATCGCCGGCCAGGCACGCGCGCCGATGACGCCGGTGGCCAAGCTCGTCTTCGGCGCCGACTATGACAAGACGCGGCTGGCCGAATTCGCCGCCGTGCTTACCCATGCCCGGCGGCTGGCGGTGCCGGCGGACGGGCTCGACGCCTTCCTCGAAATCACCCCCGGCGGGATCAAGGGTGTCGTCGCTGCCGAGCGCGAGCTGCGCGCCTCGGTGGCCGGCGAGCGCCGCCCTGCCGCGTTCGCCCGTGCGGTCGAGGCGCTGCGCCATCGGCCGCCGCTCGCCCGTGTGGCGATGGCGCCGGGCCAGGCCGAATTCGTGCTGCTGCTGGCCCGCGCAGGCGCGCAGGGCCTCGATATCATCGCCAAGCTGGAAGACGACGCGCAGCTGACCGATCGCGCCGTCCGCCGCGCGGCGGCCTGAGTCCCACTAGCTGAGTCTCACTGCGGCGGAGGGCGCTTCTGCGCCTTTCCTCCCGGTTTTTCCAGACTTGAGGTGGCCTTCGCCCGGGAGCATAGCCGCATCCATGAAGAACCTAGAAAAAAAGATCATGCAGGCTTTTGAGGATCGGATCTTCGAAGGTGCCCTGCCCGGAGAGCTGGAAGGACTGGACGACGCCGAGCGCACGGAAGTGGCGCGGTTCGTCGCGGAGACAGCGGCCGAACGCCCGCCGCAGACCGTGCGGCTCAATCTCGAAACCTATCAGGACGACGCCAGCCGCAAGATGCGGCTCGCCGTCATCAACGACGACATGCCGTTCCTGGTCGATTCGATCGCGGCGGCGATCGCCTCGTTCGACCTGAGCATCTTCCGCATCATTCACCCGATTTTGCCGGTCGAACGCGACGCCAAGGGCGTGGTGACCGATATCGGCGAGAAGGCGAAGGATTCGCAGCCCGAATCGATGATCTACATCGAAATGGAGCGCGCCGACGCCCGCACCCGCCGCGCGCTGACCAGCGAGATTGAGCGCGTGCTGGAGCATGTCCGCGACGTCGTCTCCGATTGGCGCCCGCTCCAGCAGGCGCTGTCGATCGACGGCGCCCGCGTCCCCTCGCGCGAAGGCGAGGCGCTGCTGCGCTGGTTCGCCGACGATGCGATGACGCTGCTCGGCCATGAGAAATGGTCGGTGAGCGGTGAGAGCACCGACCAGATCGGCCTCGCCCGCTACACCCATGACGTGCCGCTGCTCGCCGATACCTCGCGCAAGCTGGCGGTCGACTATTTCGAGATGGGCGGCGAGATTCCGCTGCTCCTCAAGTCCAACGCCACGTCCACCGTCCATCGCCGCGTGCCGCTCGACATCGTCGTCACGCCGCTGATGACCGGGCAGGAAGTCACCGGCCTGTCGATCCATTACGGGCTGTGGACCAGCCAGGCGCTCAACACCCCGCCGGCGATGGTGCCGATGCTGCGCGGCCGGCTGGAGATGCTCGAATCGAAGTTCGGCTTCGATCCCTCGGGCCATACCGGCAAGGCGATGACGCACGCACTCACCGGCCTGCCGCACGACCTGACCACCGCCTTCGATCTCGAAGCGCTGGAGAGCCTGGTGCTCACCGCCATGTCGGTCGCGGATCGCCCGCGTTCGAAGCTGGTGCTGGTGCGCAGCACGCTGGGTCGTCACCTCTTCGCCTTTGTCTGGCTGCCGCGCGAGCAGGTCGCCGCCGGCCACCGCGAGACGATCGGCAACATGCTGACCGAGGCCGCACACGCCAAGATGATCAACTGGTCGATCGCGCTGGAAGACGGCGTGCTGGCGCAGCTGCGCTACACGCTCGACCTGCGCGGCGACACGACGATGCCCGACGAGAACGAGCTCGACGCGCGCATCGCCCGCATGGTGCGCGGCTGGGCGCCGGCGGTGGAAGCGTGTTTGAGCGAGATCGCCGGCAGCGGCGCCGCCCGCCTGTCGCTGCGCCTCGCCAACGCCTTCCCCGATGTCTACCGCCTCACCCACACGCCCGAGGAAGCCGCGCAGGACATGGTGCGGATCGGCGGGCTCGAGGACGAGCATGCCCGCTCGGTGCGGATCGTGCCGCTGCAGGGCGAGCCGGGCAAATACCGGATCAAGCTGTACCGCCTGGGCGGCGCACTGGCGCTGTCCGATGCGGTGCCGGCCTTCGAGAATTTCGGCTTCCGCGTACTCGAGGAAGTGCCGACCGAGCTGACCAACGGCGCCTTCATCCACGACTTCAAGGTCGAGCCGGCAACCCCCAGCACGATGCTGGACCGCAATCCCGCTATCGTCGAGGCAGCGGTTGCCGCAGTGCTCGAAGGCCGCGCGGAGAACGACCTGTTCAACCGCCTGATCGTGGAAGCAGGCCTCAACCCGTCCGCCGTGGTGCTGCTGCGCGCCTGGTTCCGCTATCTGCGCCAGACCGGCATGCTCTATGGCCTCGGCACCGTGGTCGACGCGCTGCGCCGTGCCCCGCTCGTTGCGCTCGCGCTCGTCGACCGTTTCGAGGCGGCGCACAACCCTGCGCGCAGCGGCGAGGCCGATGCGGTCGCACTCGCGGAAAAGGCGATCGACGCGGGCTTGGCGCAGGTCAACGCGATCGACGACGATCGCATCCTGCGCCTGTTCAAAGGCGTGGTGCTGGCGACGCTGCGCACCAATGCCTTCGCGCCTGCTGGCGCCGAGGCGCTCGCGTTCAAGCTCGATTCGGCCAAGGTGCCGGGCCTGCCCGCCCCGCTCCCCTGGCGCGAGATCTGGGTGTACAGCCCGCGCGTCGAGGGCATCCATCTGCGCGCCGGCCCGGTCGCCCGCGGCGGCCTGCGCTGGTCCGATCGCCGCGACGACTTCCGCACCGAAATCCTCGGCCTGATGAAGGCGCAGCGCGTGAAGAACGCCGTCATCGTGCCGACCGGCGCCAAGGGCGGCTTCTATCCGAAGCACCTGCCCTCGCCCGCCGCCGATCGCGACGCCTGGCTGGCCGAGGGCACCGAGAGCTACCGCATCTTCATCCGCGCGCTGCTCTCGATCACCGACAACATCGTCGCGGGCGAGGTGGTGCATCCCGAGGGCGTGACGATCCTCGACGGCAACGACCCCTATTTCGTCGTCGCGGCGGACAAGGGCACCGCGACCTTCTCGGACGTCGCCAATTCGCTGGCGATCGAGCGCAATTTCTGGCTGGGCGACGCGTTCGCCTCGGGCGGCAGCGTCGGCTACGACCACAAGGCGATGGGCATCACCGCCAAGGGCGCCTGGGTCTCGGTCCGCCGCCACTTCCTGGAAATGGGCACCGACATCCAGTCGGAGCCGGTGACCGTCGCGGGCGTGGGCGACATGTCGGGCGACGTGTTCGGCAACGGCATGCTCCTGTCCAAGGCGATCAAGCTGGTCGCGGCCTTCGACCATCGCCACATCTTCCTCGATCCCACACCGGACGCGGCGAAGAGCTGGGAAGAGCGCGCCCGGATGTTCGCACTGCCGCGCTCGAGCTGGGCGGACTATAACCCCGACCTCATCTCCGAGGGCGGCGGCGTGTTCGCGCGCACCGAAAAGTCGATCCCGCTCAGCCCACAGGTGAAGGCGCTGCTCGACCTCGATGTCGACAGCATCGATCCCAACGGGCTGATGATCGCGATCCTCAAGGCGCGCGTCGGGCTGCTCTGGTTCGGCGGCATCGGCACCTATCTGAAGGCCGCGAGCGAGAGCAACGGCGAGGTGGGCGATCCCGCCAACGATCGCATCCGCATCAATGCCGAACAGGTCCGGGCCCAAGTGGTGGGTGAAGGCGCGAACTTGGGCGTGACCCAGGCGGCGCGTATCGCGTTCGCGCGCAATGGCGGCCGCCTCAACACCGACTTCATCGACAATTCGGCCGGCGTCGATTGCTCGGATAACGAGGTCAACATCAAGATCGCGCTCAACCGCGAGATGATCGAGGGCCGGCTCGGCTTCGAGGACCGCAACGCGCTGCTCGTGTCGATGACCGACGACGTGGCGCACCTGGTGCTGGAAGACAACCGCCTCCAGACGCTGGCGCTCTCCTTCATGGAGAATGACGGCGCGCTCGACCTGCCCAGCTATGTGCGGGTGATCGAGATTCTGGAGGCCAGCGGGCGGCTCGACCGCGGCGTCGAGGGCCTGGGCTCGAACGAGGACCTGCTGCGCCGCGCGCAGGATGGCCGCGGGCTCACCCGGCCCGAGCTGGCGGTGCTGCTCGCCTCGGCCAAGCTGGCGCTGCAGGACGCGATCGAGCAGGGCGAACTCGGCCATGATCCGGCACTGGTCGGCGATCTCCATGCCGCCTTCCCCAAGGCGATGCAGGAGCGCTTCGGCAAGGCGATCGACGAGCATCGCCTGCGCAATGAAATCGTCGCGACCAAGCTCGCCAATCGCGTGGTGAACCGCCTCGGCGTGCTCCACCCGTTCGAGCTGGCCGAGGAAGAAGGCGCGTCGATGCGCGACATCGCCGCGATGTTCGTCGTCGCCGAGCGGCTGCTCGGCCTGCCGGCACTGTGGGAAGCGGTGGAAACCGCCGAGATCAGCGAAGGCGCCCGTGTCGCGCTGCTCGACGAGCTGGCGGTAGCGGTGCGCGGACAGATCGCCGATCTGCTGCGCATCACGCGTCCGGGCGCCAGCCCGGCCGAAGTCATCGCGCGCCTGCAGCCCGGCATCGACGCGCTGGGTCGCGAGACCAGGAGCCTGATGCTCACCGAAGTGCGTGCCCAGGCCGATCGGATCTGCAGCAAGCTCACCACGGCGGGCGCACCGGCCGAGCTGGTCGACCGCGTCGTCCATGTGTTCGAGCTGGACGGCTGCATCGGTCTCGCCGATCTCGGCCAGCGCAGCGGCGTCGACGAGGTGGTGCTCACCCGCGCCTTCACCTCGCTCGGCCAGGCGCTGGGCCTCGACTGGGCGCAGGCGACCGCGGCGCGGATCACCACCGGCGATGTGTGGGAACGCCTGCTGATCGCCGGCCTGGCCCGCGACTTCCAGCAGCTGCGGCTCGACTTCCTCGGCCGCGTCGACGGGCAGGACCCGCAGGCGACGGTGGACGCGTGGCTCGCCGAGCACCGCGCCCGCGTCGACCAGTTCAGCGCGCTGGTGCGGCGCGCTCGCCAGTCGGCGGTGCCGAACGCGGCGATGCTGGCGCAGATCGCGGGGCAGGCCCGCGTGCTGCTCGGCCGAGAGTGAGGTCAGGACCCGCTGCGCCGTTCCGGCGCGGCGGGTACCCCCTAGACGTTCAGTGCCGTCAGCATCTCCAGCAGATCTTCCGGGAAGATCGGCTCGTCATGCGCGGCTATTTCATCCCGCGTGAACCAGCGCCAGCCGCGCATCACCCGCTGCTCAAGCGCCGTATGGCCGGCGGTATCGATCGCCTCGGCTTCGGTGCGGACGAGGAAATAGCGCTCGTCGGCCCAGACTGGCACGCCCTCGATCGTCACGAACTCGACGACGCGCTGGGCAACCTCCGGCCCGGGCTCGGCGCGGATGCCGGTCTCTTCCCATAGCTCGCGCCGGGCGGCGGCATCATAGCTCTCGCCCGGGTTCACCGCGCCGCCCGGCGTGCACCAGAAGGGCGGCCGGTCGCTGGGATCGAAGCGGAACAGCAGCACCCGTCCCGCGCCGTCGAGCAGCAGAATCCGCGCCGCCGGGCGCGCGACACGTTCCGTGCTCATTCGCCCGGCGCGGTCGCCTTGATCGCCAGCGCATGGATACGCGTGGCGAGCAGGTCGGCGAGCGCATGGTTGACCTTGCGCTGGCGGGCGACGCGGTTGAGCCCGGTGAATTCGGGGCTTTCGATGGTGACGGTGAAATGGCTTTCACCGGTGCCATCGTCGCCCAGGTGCCCGCGATGCTGGGCGCTGTCGTTGCTGACATGGAGCTGCGAGGGGGCGAGCGCGGTGCGCAGGCGATCGGCGATAAGATCGGCCAGAGGGCCGGTAGCGAGGTCGGTCATCGCGCCTATATAGGCGGTTTGTTCGAGGGAGTCGCGTGGCTAGCCGTCCGCCGAAAAAGGATCGTCCGAATGCCCGTTTCCATGGTCGCGTGGAAGCGGAGGGGAGATTGTGCGCAGAGCCGGGCTGCAATGCGGCCGGCGAATTCCGCGCGCCGCCGCTGGAAGGCGCGCGCAGCGGCTTCGACGGGCCGCCGCAATTCCGCTGGCTGTGCCTGGACCATGTCCGCGCGTTCAATTCGGGCTACAACTTCTTCTCGGGCATGAGCCCCGACGAGATCCACGAGGCACAGCGCCCGATCGCGGGCTGGGAGCGCGAGACCCGCGCGTTCAGCGCCAACCCCGACGTGCCGCCGCGCTGGGCCGATTTCGCCGACCCGCTCGACGCGATCGGTGCACGCTTCCGTGACCGGATGAAGGATCGCGGCGAGCGCAAGGACGGGCGGCCGCTCTCGGGCGCGGATCGCGACGCGCTGAAGGTGCTCGACCTAGAGATCGACTGCGACCGAACGGCGCTGCGCAAGCGCTATTCGGAGCTGGTGCGCAAGTTCCACCCGGACCGCAATGGCGGCGACCGCAGCCACGAGGCGCGGCTGCAACGGGTGATCGCGGCGTATCAGCAGTTGAAGGGGTCGGCGGCCTTCGCTTGAGGTTTCTCGGCGCGGGGAAGCCCCCTCCACCACGCCGCTGGCGCGGCGCGGTCCCCCTCCCCCGCTTCGCGGTGGAGGAAACGCTTTCTTCGGCGGCAGCCTCAGTGTTTCCTCTCCCGCGAAGCGGGGGAGGGGGACCGCCGCCGAAGGCGGTGGTGGAGGGGGCCAGCCGCGAATTTCGTTCTTTATTCGTTCCGCGAAATGCGGCATCCTCCAGCCGACCCAATCGGCAGGGAATCGCCCAATGCGTCTTCGTGGAACCCCGCGTACCCGCAGCCTAGCCCGCAAGCTCCGCCGCGAAATGTCCCCCGCCGAGCGCCGCCTCTGGCGCCATCTGCGCGGAGACCCCGAAGGCCTCCACTTCCGCCGCCAGCATTAGGCCGGCCCCTATATCCTAGACTTCTACTGCGCCCGCGCCCGCCTCGCGATCGAACTGGACGGCGCCGGCCACGCCCATGGCGACCAACCCCAGCATGACGCCCGCCGCGACACCTGGCTCGCCGCCTACGGCATCACCACGCTCCGCATCCCCGCCGAAGCCCTGCTCCACAATCTAGACGGCGTCCTCCGCCACGTTCTGGACACGGCACGCCGCCGTCACGCCGCAACGCCGCTTACCAGCCCGAACAGCGCCCCATCCGGATCGAGTGCCTGGACGATGCGCTCGCCGCCGGGCACGTCCATCGGCCCGTTGATCACCGTGCCGCCCGCCGCCTCGATCCGCCCTTTCGCCGCATCGACATCGTCTACCCGGACATAGAAGCCCCAGCCCGTCGGGCCTTCCGCCATACGAGGCATGATCGCGCCGATCGGCTCGCCGCCGTCATGGCCGATGAAGCTGTACTCACCGAGTTCGCCCATCGGCATCCCGCCCATCCGGGTGAGCCCAAACTGGCGATGGTAGAAGCCGAGCGCCGCCTCGGCATCGGGCGTATGCAGCTCGTTCCAACCGACATGGCTCATCCCACGCCGCTGATAGACGGTGCTGGTCGCCCCCTCGGTCGCCCCGCGCATCACGTAGAACGGAATGCCCTGCGGATCGGTGACCATCGCGATCCGGCCGACCCCGGGCGCGTCCCAGGCCGGCACCATCACCTTGCCGCCCTCGCCGACGATCGCTGCGACGCTCGCATCGACATCGTCGACACCGAAATAGGCGAGCCAGGTCGGGCTGGCCCCCGCCGCCAGCATCGCGGCGTCGAGCTGCAGCATGCCGCCGGCATTGCCGTCCGGCGCCACGATCATCCGATAGTCGGGCCCGCCCGGCGGCGGCGCGCCGACCTGCCAGTCCACCACCGCGCCATAGAAAGCCGCTGCCTTGTCCGCATCGCGCGTCATCAGTTCGTACCAGATGATTTCGCCCTGCCGATTGGTCATGTCTCACTCTCCCCTGCCGTCAGCCTTTGCCGCGATCGACGATCGGCTCGAATCCGCCCCAGAACATGCGCTTGCCGTCGAACGGCATCGTCCGCCCCTGCATCTCGGGGGCTTCCATCAGCTTGCCCCAGCCGCCATCGCGCGTCGGCTTGTCCGGCCACAGCACCCAGGCGAAGACCACGGCCTCCCCCTCCTCGGCCAGCGTCGCGCGGTAGAAGTCGGTAGCGGTGCCGTGCGGCACGTCCTCGCTCCAGGTCTCCATCACCCGCGTCGCGCCGAATTTGAGGAACAGCGCCGCCGTCACTTCGGAGAGCGCGCGATATTCTTCCTTTTTCGCCTCGGGCACCGGAATCACATATCCGTCGAGATAGGCCATGGTCGCACTCCTTCAGGCAGGTTCGGGCATTTCGATGCGCAATTCCGCCAGCTGCGCCTCGATCGCGGCAAGGAACGCGGGTCGCGCGAGGCAGCGCTGCTGATACGCGGCCAACAGCGGGTGCGCAGCGAGCATGTCGGTATGGTCGAGCATCCGCAACGCCGAGGCCATCAGCAGATCCCCGGCGGTAAAGCGCCCCTCCAGATAGTCGCGCGTCCCCAGCGCCGCAGCAAGCTGGCCGAGCCGCTTTTCGACATCCGCAACCAGGCTGGGACGGCGAAGCCGGGCCCATTCCTCGCCCTGCGCGAACCGGTCGACGGTGGCGAGTTCCATCAGCATCGGCTCGACGCTGTTGAGCGCCGCGACCGCCCAGCTGAGCGCCCGGGCCCGGCCGACGGCATCGCGCGGCAGCAGCGCCTCGGATCGCTCGGCGATATGCAGTACGATGGCGCCTGATTCGAACATGCGCACCGCACCTTCGCGATAGGCGGGCACCTGGCCGAAAGGCTGCTCGGCGAAATAGGCCGCCGGCCGCGCCACCGTGCTGACCGGATCGGTGCGATAGCCGATCCCGGCCTCCTCCAGCGCCCAGCGGACACGGAAATCGCGGACATAGCCACGGGCGAAATCGGGCACCCAGTCCAGGGTGACGATCTCGATGGGGCTTCCGGACTGAACAGGCATGCTATCCTCTCCTCTGATTCAGGCGTCACCCTCGCGCTTGGCACCCTTGAGCAGCGCGACGATCGCCATGGCGTGGCCGTGCCCCAGCCCGAACTCTTCCTTGAGATCGGCGACGATTGCCCCCGCCTTCACCCCGGCGCGCAGGCCGGACGCATCCGCCCAGCCCTTCTCGGTGGCATAGCTGCGGAAATCGTCGGGGCTGCGGCCGGTCTTGGCCTGGATGTTGTCGAGATAGGCCTGGAACGACATGGTCGGTCTCCTTCTCGGTTCAGGCCGGTTCCGCCTGCGCCATCGCTTCGGGCAGCGCGGTCATGTCCATATAGCCGGGCTCGAAAATGTGCCCGTCGGGGTCGCTGAAGGTGCGGCCGTACATGAACCCCATGTCCTGCGGGGGACGGACATCGCCGCCGCCACCCGCGGCGACTGCGGCTTCGACCATGCGATCCACCGCCTCCCTGCTATCGAGCATGATCGCGATCAGCACCTCGGTCACGGCGGTCGCATCGGCCACCGTCCGCGGGGTGAAGGTCTGGAAGAAGTCGAGGTGGAGCAGCATGAAGCTGAGCGTGTCCGAGAACACCATCGCGCTCGCCGTCGGCCCGCTGAACTGGGGGTTCTTCGTACAGCCGATCGCCTCGTAGAAGGCGGTCGCGCGCGGCACATCGGCCACCGGCAGGTTCACGAACACGGCGTTCGGCATCGCTTTCTCTCCCCTTCAGCGCGGCTTTCGAGTCGCACCCTGCTTGATTCGTGCCGCGTCTGATCCTAAAAAACAACCGTGAAGTTAGAAAATATAACCAATCCCAAACGCCGCTATGACGATGCCTGCGGCACCGCCCTCGCGCTGGAGTTCGTCGGCGAGCGCTGGGCGCTGCTGATCATCCGCGAATTGCTGCTCGGCCCGCGCCGCTTCGGCGAGATCCGCGCCGGGTTGCCGGGACTGAGCGCCAATGTGCTCACCCAGCGGCTGCAGGGGCTGGAAGCCGATGGAATCATCCAGCGTGAGAAACTGCCGCCGCCGGCCAGCGTGCAGGTTTATGCGCTCACCCCCTGGGGATACGAAGCAGAGCCGGTGGTGATGGCGATGGGTCGCTGGGCACTGCGCTCGCCCCGGCACGATCCCTCGCTCCCCTTCTCGCGCGTCTCGCTGATGCTGGCGCTGCGGATGCTGCTGCTGCCGGACAAGGCGGCGGGCTGGGCTGGCCGCATCGGCTTCCGGCTGGGCGAGGAGACCTATCGCGTCACCGTGCACGATGGCGCGCTGGCGATCGATCGCGGCACGCTCGCGGACACCGAGGCGGTGTTCGTCGGCGAACCCAACGACTTTCTGCCGGTGCTGTTCGGGGTCATGCCGCTGCCCATGGCACTCGCCGAGGACAGGTTCGTTGTCGAAGGCGACCTGGCCCGTGCCGCCGCCTTCGCCACCCTGTTCCTGCTGCCGCCCAAGATCGGCGCCTGAACCCTCCCCTTCGGACATGCGGTTGCAGTGCGGCAAACAAGCCACTAGGTCCGGTGCGACTGAAGGATTTGATATGGCCGACATCCCCAACACCCAGCCCGATAGCCGGGACTCCACGATCCTCGCCGCACCCGACAAGATGGTGAAGGTGCGCGACCTGTTCGGGATCGACATCGACATGGAAGTCCCCGCGTTCAGCGAGGCGGACGAGCGCGTGCCCGATCTGGACCCCGCCTATGTGTTCGATCCGGACACCACCCTCGCGGTGCTGGCCGGCTTCGCGCACAATCGCCGCGTGATGATCCAGGGCTATCACGGCACCGGCAAGTCCAGCCACATCGAGCAGGTGGCGGCGCGGCTCAACTGGCCGTGCATCCGCATCAACCTCGACGCGCATATCAGCCGCATCGATCTGATCGGCCGCGACGCGATCGTGCTCAAGGACGGCCAGCAGATCACCGAGTTCCGCGAAGGCCTGCTGCCCTGGGCGCTGCAGACCCCGACGGCGCTCGTGTTCGACGAATATGACGCGGGCCGTCCGGACGTGATGTTCGTGATCCAGCGCGTGCTGGAGACCGAGGGCAAGCTGACCCTGCTCGACCAGAACCGGGTGATCCGCCCGAGCCCGTGGTTCCGCCTGTTCGCCACCGCCAACACGGTGGGCCTGGGCGACACCAGCGGCCTGTATCACGGCACCCAGCAGATCAACCAGGGCCAGATGGACCGCTGGAACATCGTGGTCACGCTCAACTATCTGCCCGCCGCCACCGAGGCGCGGATCGTGCTCGCCAAGTCCGGCGAATATGACAAGCCGGGCGGCAAGGAGACGGTGGAGAACATGGTCCGCGTGGCCGAACTCACCCGCCGCGGCTTCATCAACGGCGACATCTCGACCGTGATGAGCCCGCGTACCGTGATCACCTGGGCGCAGAACGCGCTGATCTTCGGCGATATCGGCTTCGCCTTCCGCCTGTCGTTCCTCAACAAGTGCGACGATGCCGAGCGGGCGCAGGTGGCGGAATATTACCAGCGCGTGTTCGGCAAGGATCTGCCGGAGAGCGTGGTCGGGCGGGCGTAAGCAAACAGATCCTCCCCGCCAGGGGGAGGTGGCGCGCAAAGCGCGACGGAGGGTGAGGATGCCAGAACCTCCCGGGCCGTCGTGCTTCCTCCCCCTCCGAGCCGCTACGCGGCCCACCTCCCCCCGGCGGGGGAGGAAACGCTTGATGATTATGCCCGATGGCTATCGAGCCGCCAGCGCAGCGCGCGGACGAACGGCTCGGGATCGTCCAGCCGGAAGGCGATCGCAGAGCGAGGTCGCCGCCCCGGCAGCGGCTCGTGCAGCCGCAGCACCAGGTTCGGCCAAGCAAGCAGCCCCGCGTTGAGCGTCGCCTTGTCCTTCACCAGCGCGGAGTCGAAGCTGGTCTCGATACGCGCGATGGCGTTGTACGGCACGAACCGGTCGATCAACAGCCCGGCGCGCACCCGCACGCCCTCCGGCGTCAGCAGCACCGGGTACAGGCGGAACGACTTGATCAGGGCAATCATGTAGATCAGCCCGACGTCGCTCAGCACGAACAGCACATACGCAGCAAGTGCGCTCCAATGGGCGAGCAGCAGATGGTGGATCGCAACCTCGATCGCCTGCAGCGCGAGCAGCGTCACCGCCATCGGCGTCAGGTGCCGGTGATAGGCAAAGCTCTGGCACCCGGCAGGCACGTCCGGCGCCGCGCCCCAGCGGAACAGGCCGAGATGGAGCAAGCGCAGCTCGGCCGCCGCCAGCCGGACGAGCGGCGGCGGCAACAGCTCGGACAGGGCGGCGATCCAGCGCGCCTCGGCAGCTGTCCGGAAGCGGCCCCAGGCGGCACGGGCGCCCCAGCCGAGATGGACCACCAGCACGATCGCCATCGCGCCCGCCAGCATCGGCAGGCGCAGCAGCCCGCCCCGCACCACCGGTGGCGCCGCGACCAGCACCGCGAACACCGCCAGCGCGAGTCCAGCGACGATCTGCCGCGGAGCCGGACGGCGGCGCGGCGCGCGTACGATCAGCGACAGCAGCCGGCTGTCGCTCGCGATCCACAGGAAGAGCAACCCGGCAGCAAGCGGATGCGCGCTCGCCAGCGGTGTCCGCACGGCCCAACCCGCGAGGAACAGCGCCGCGATCGGGAGCAGCCGTGTCCATAGGTCTGAGCGGCGGGTCGCAAGCGGCGCGGCGGTCATCGGCCTTTCCCCAAGTTGGCGGCCCTGCATAGCAGGATCCGCGCCGATCCGCAGCGCTCAGGTCTGCAACCGGCCGGAACTGTCCTGCAGCAGCCAGAAGCGGGTGTAGCGCTGCAGCCGCGGCAGGATGATCCATTGCAGCGTCGCGGTGAGCAGCAAAGAGGAGGGCAGCAGCTGGAGCGGCAGCGGTGCGTCCTTCAGCACGGTGCGCACGCCCAGACTGACGAGCAGCAGCACCGGGAACACCGTCAGCCAAGTGGTGACGAAGCGCTTCCACTTGCTCGCGCTGGCATCGCTCGGCAAGTCGAAGGCGATGCGATCGCCGGCCTGGATCTGGCGCAGCGCCGTGGACCAGCGATCGGCGATCGCGACATGCGCGCGCACCGCGTCGCTGTCGTGCCAGGCCTCGGCGCTGTCACGATCCTCGAAGCGGAACAGCAGGTGCTGGAAGCCGGCGGTCTGGCCGAGGCGGACAGCCGCGCGATAGCCCGGTGCGGCCTCGGCCAGATCGTTGAGCGTAGCGGCCCAATCATCGAATCCCTGCTCGTGCCCGGCGCGAATGGCGCGGCTGGTGACGACGGTGGCGGTTTGCGCTGGATCGGCTGGCATAGGGGCAGAACGCCTCCGCGGGGCATCGCGTTGCCCTGGGCACCACCGCGTCAGTCGGCGTTATCGAACTTGCGAACTTCGATCCGCGTCTCGTCGAATCCATCCAGCAAGCGAGCGTTGATTCCCATCTTGCCAAAGTCCTCGCCCAGCGTCGCCCAATGGGTGCCGCAACCGCAGGCGGGACAATGATGAATGCCGATCATCCGGTCACCCCAGACATAGGCCACCGTCTCGCCGGTGATGCGCACCTGCTCCGGCGGGTAATAGGCGACGCGCCAGGCGGTCCGGCGGCAGAGCGAGCAGTTGCAGTCCGCCACCCATTCGGGCGCGCTCGACACCTCAAGGCGGATTCGGCCGCAATGGCAGCTTCCTTGCACGGGCATGGCCCACCCTACCGGTACGCACCGGCCGGCGGCAACCAGCGTCTACGCGTCTGCCCAGCGGCGCAGCAGATTGTGGTACACGCCGGTCAGCGCCACCACCTCGGCATGGCCCTGCCCGACTTCGCCGACCAGCCCCTGGATCGAGCGATCGAGGTCGAACAGGATCCGCCGCGCGCCGTCGTCGCGGACCATCGATTGGAGCCAGAAGAAGCTGGCGACGCGCGCGCCGCTGGTCACCGGCGTCACCCGGTGCAGGCTCGACGAGGGATAGAGGATCGCGTGCCCGGCGGGCAGCTTTACCGATTGCGCGCCGAACAGCCCCTCGATGAGCAGTTCTCCGCCCTGATAGGCCTGCGGGTCTTCGAGGAACACGGTCATCGACAGGTCCGAGCGCACGCGGAACTCGCTGCCGCGCTGGATGCGCACGGCGTTGTCGACATGCAGCCCGAAATTCTGGCCGCCCGCATAGCGATTGAACAAGGGCGGGAAGATCTTGAGCGGCAGCGCCGCAGCGATGAACAAGGGCGAGCGCGCCAGCGCATCCAGGATGATCGCCCCCGCCTCGCGCGCGGCTGGGTGGGTCTCCGGCAGCTGCTCGTTGCGCTTGGCCAGCGCCGCCTGCGGGCCCGAGGTGACGTTGCCGTCCACCCATTCCGCCGCATCCACCAGCGCACGCACGCGCGCAAGATCGGCGGGCGAGAGCAGATCGGGGATCGGGATCAGCATGCACACACTCCT
The DNA here is from genome assembly GCF_040545965.1 of Sphingomonas trueperi. Lineage (GTDB taxonomy): Bacteria > Pseudomonadota > Alphaproteobacteria > Sphingomonadales > Sphingomonadaceae > Sphingomonas > Sphingomonas trueperi_C. The sequence goes on from NZ_JBEPMV010000001.1 coordinate 707,764, forward strand.
GCGCGGGAAAACATCCTGCCCTATGATCGTCCCGCGCCTTGCGGGACATGCGCCAGATCAAGGGCGGAGAAAAGAAGCGGCCCCTCCCGGCCTGCACCGGAAGGGGCCAAGGCGTCGCGGCCTTCGCGATCAGAAGCGATAGTTGAGGCTCAGCACCGCCGAGCGGCCGTCGCCCGGGGTCGCCCAGCCATTGTTGCGGATGCGCGTGTAGTAGAGTGAGTCGGTCGCGTTCTTCACGTTCACCTGCGCCGACAGCGCACGGGTGATCTCGTAGGAGAGGAACGCGTTGTGGACCCAGTAATCGGGGCTGTAGAACACCTGGGTCGCGCCCGCCGCCGGCAGGTTGAGCGCCGCCTTGCCCTGATAGGTCACGCCGTAGCCGAGCGTGAGACCGATCGGCAGACGATAGGTGGTGAACAGGCTGCCCGAATGGTCCGGCGTGTACTGCAGCGCGGCGTTCTTGGCATAGTCGATCGTGCCCGCCGGGCTGTTCTTCGCAATGCCGCGCAGCACCGTGCTGTCCAGATAGGTGTAGTTGGCGGTGACCGACCATGCCTTGGTGATCTGGCCGACGGCGCCCAGCGCGATGCCATCGACCCGCGACTTGCCGTCGAGCTGCTGCTCGGGGACCAGCGGGTCGCCGGTGGCCACCTTGTAGTTGGTCCGCTCGTTGCGGAACAGCGCCGCGGTGAGCAGCAGGCGCCCGCCGAACACTTCCGCCTTGCCGCCGACCTCATAGTTGCGCGCGGTTTCCGGATCGACGTTGCAGGTCAGCGCGGTGCACGATCCGTTGACCGATGTCTTCGACGGCGTCTTCGAATTGCCATAGGCGACATAGAGGCTGATCGCCTTGACCGGCTTGTAGACCAGGCCCGCACGATACGAGAACAGCTTGTCGTTGTTGTAGAAGGTGGTGCCCGGCGTCACCTGGCCCAGCGTCGCCGTCGTGGTGGAGACGGTGTCGGCGCGGTAGCTGCCGTCGTTCGATTCCCAGCGCAGACCGCCGTTGATCTCGAAATGCTCGCCGAGCTTCATCGTGTCGAACAGGTAGACGGCATAGTTGGTCAGCTCGCCGGTCTGCCGCGCGCTTTCGATGAAGTTGATCGGGCCGGTATAGACGTTGCTGCCATAGGTCCGCGCGATGCCGCTCGCCGCAGCCGGACCTGCCACCACCGCGTTCGGATTGGCGATGCTGATCAGCGGGTAATAGAGCAGCGGATTAGTGCCGTCGGCATTGCGCAGCACATTGCCGGTGGAAAGCGCGAACTTCTCCCAGCTCGCCGAGGCGCCCAGCGTCACCGAATGCTCGATGAAGCCGGTGTTGAACCGCGCCATCAGGTCGACCTGGTCATAGGCGAGCTGGTTGCGGGTGTTGCGGGTGTTTCCGCGCGGGCCCGAGGCATAATAATAGCCGGCCGGCACCGTCAGCGTGCCCGTGGTCGCGCCGGTGAAGGCGACGGTGCACGGCGTGCCGGTGGGGGTGAGGCCGTTCGCCAGGCACCAGGTGCCCTGGGGCGGATCGACGATGCTGTGCTGGGTCACGTCCTGCCAGCGCGTGACGTTGCGGATCGTCACCCGATCGGTGAAGTGATGCTCGAAGGTCGCGGTCGCCTGGTCGACATTGCTCTGCTGCGTGTCGACGTTGCGGAAGCCGTAATAGCTGCTGCGGCTCACCCCCGGCAGCGAACCGCCCGCGACCGAGAAATAGGGCACGCCATATTGCGGCGTGTTGTCGTCTTCCTGGTGGAGATATTGCAGCGTCAGCTTGGTCGGGCTGTCGATGCCGATCGTCACCGCAGGCGCCACGCCCCAGCGCTTCATCGTCTCGACATCGCGGCCGGGCACGTCGTTGTCATGCTTCATCGCGTTGAGGCGGAAGGCGATCAGGTCGTTGACGCGCACGTTCGCGTCGACCGTGCCGCGGTAATAATTGTCGGTGCCGATGCCGCCCGAGGCGAGGATGCGGGTGTTCGCCTGCGGCTTCTTGGTGACCATGTTGATCGAGCCGCCGACCGAGCCCGCGCCGTTCTGCACCGAGTTGGGGCCGTTGACGACTTCGAGCTGCTCGAGGTTGAACGGATCGGTGCGGGTGTACTGGGCGCTGTCGCGGATGCCGTCGACGGTGATGTCGGTATTGGCCGAATAGCCGCGCAGGTTGATCGAATCGCCATAGCCGCCGCCGCCTTCGCCGGCACCGAAGGTGATGCCCGGAACGGTCGACAGCATGTCGCGCAGGGTGAGCAGGTTCTGTTGCTCGATCACCTCGTTGGTGAGGATGGTGATGGTCTGCGGCGTGTCGCGGACCGGGCGCGTCGCCTTGGGCGACTGCTGGTGGGGCGAATAGGGCTGGCCGTTGACGATGATGGTATCGCGATCCTGGGCGGTGTCGTCCGCTACGGCGTTGGTGGTCGCGCCGTCCTTCGCATGCTTGTCGTCGGCCTGGGCGGGCGCCGAGACGAGGAAGCCCACACAGGCAAGTGCAACGAATGCCGGCGCGCTGGCCAGCGTCGCGGAAGTGCGATTCACGTAATTCCCCTTTGAACGTCGTTACGCAGTCGCTTATTGCGACCTATTCGCATTGTCAATGCGACTGCGAGCGATTTGCATAAAGACCTATCGCAGGGTCGCTGGTTCGCGAAGCGCCGGGAAAGCACCTCGGAGTCGGCCTCTCTAGACAGAGTAAAGTACGCTGCCGACATCAGCGCGGCGCAGTGCTGGCATCGTCACATACGGCCGTTAACCCGTATTTATCTGATTTATTTCACCCAGCCTCGGCGGGAAGATCGGCCGAGGAGCATATTTAATTGTTGGACAAACGCGGCGTGCGTGCCGATACTCTGCCAAAGCAAATAATGGGGAGGATTGGATGCGTTCACGCTCGTTGAAACGTCGGCCCGCACTTGCGCTGTGCATGGGCCTCACGCTGGCTGCGCTGCTTGCGGTACCGCTGCCGGCGCTCGCGCAGAACGACAAGATGGCGGTGATCGCTACACCGTCGCAGCCCAGCGCGATCGAGCTGGGCACCGGCCCGCTGCCCGGCGCCACCGCGACCGAAAGCTGGCACAGCCAATATGGCAGCGTGTTCGCCCGCAACGTGACGGTGGCGACGCTCACGCCCTTCCTGCCCGATCCCGCCAAGGCCAACGGCACTGCGGTGATCGTGGCACCCGGCGGCGGCTTCACCTCGCTGTCGATGCAGAATGAAGGCTGGGATGTCGCCAAGGCGCTTGCCGCGCACGGCGTTGCCGCCTTCGTGCTGAAATACCGGCTCAACCAGACCCCACAGGACCTCGCCGCCTATGAGGCCGCGATGAAGGCACGCTTCGCCGGCGGTGGCGGCGGCCCGCCGCGCGGTGCCGATCCCAAGGCAATGATGGCCGGGATCGCCACCCAGGTGACCGACGCACGCGCAGCCTTCGCGCTGGTGCGCAAGCGCGCGGCCGAGTGGCATGTGCAGCCTGACAAGGTCGGCATGGTCGGCTTCTCGGCGGGCGCGATGCTCACGCTAGCGACCGCGCTTGACGGGCAGGATGCCAAGCCCGCCTTTATCGGCACCATCTATGGCCCGATGAGCAATTTTCCGGTGCCAGCGGACGCGCCGCCGCTGTTCATCGCGCTGGCCGCCGACGACCCGCTGTTCGGCAATACCGGCTTCGGGCTGATCGATAGCTGGCGCGGCGCCAAGCGGCCGGTGGAGTTCCACCTGTTCGAACAGGGCGGCCACGGCTTCGGCATGTACCCGAAGAAGACGACGAGCACGGGCTGGTTCGACGAGTTCGTTCGCTGGATGACGATGCACGACTGGATCAAGCCGGGGGCGTAAGCTGGACAGGGGGCTCACCGCCGCTAGGGCGGGGGACACGCCGTTGCACCCAAGTCCCCCTCACCCTTCCCACTGCCTTCGGCAGCGGGCCAGCATCGGGTCGGCGCGGGGCGCTGTTCACCCGATGCTCCTCTCCCACAAGGGGAGAGGGAAAAGTGGCGTCCTGCTCCCTCTCCCCTTGTGGGAGAGGGAGGGAGCCGCGAAGCGGCGGAACGGTGAGGGGGACACGGAATGGGTTGCTACACCCGTCGCACCCCCATCAGCCACGTCCGGATCGCACTGGCGAGGTTCGGCGGCTCCTCCGCGCTGATCCGCGCATGGTCGATCGCCGCGACCAGCGCGCTCAGCGGCAGCGCGGCGTCCACCGCCGCCGCTTCCAGCGCCGCCCAGAAGATCGGCTCGAGACTGATCGAGGTCGGATGCCCGGCGATGGTGATCGAGCGCTTTACCGGCCCGTGAAAGCCCCCCGGCGGTGCCGTGATCTCCAGCCCCACCGCGGCTTCACTCAGTGTCGAACAGCGCGGCCAGCTGCTCGACCATCGTGCCGGCAAGCTGCTCGGCATCCATGATCGTCACCGCGCGGCTGTAATAGCGGGTCACGTCATGGCCGATGCCGATCGCCGCCAATTCCACCGGCGAGCGCGCTTCGATCCAGCCGATCACCTGGCGCAGATGCCGCTCCAGATAGGAGCCGGAGTTCACCGACAGCGTCGAATCGTCCACCGGCGCACCATCCGAAATGACCATCAGGATCTTGCGATCCTCGGGCCGTGCGATCAGCCGGCTATGCGCCCAGAGCAACGCCTCGCCGTCGATATTCTCCTTTAGCAGCCCCTCGCGCATCATCAGCCCGAGCGACTTCTTGGCGCGGCGCCACGGCTCGTCGGCCTGCTTGTAGATGATGTGGCGCAGATCGTTGAGCCGGCCCGGCTGCGCGATCCGCCCCTCGCCCAGCCATTTCTCGCGCGACTGGCCGCCCTTCCAGGCGCGGGTGGTGAAGCCGAGCACCTCGGTCTTCACGCCGACGCGCTCCAGCGTGCGGGCGAGGATGTCGGCGCTGATCGCCGCGATCGAGATCGGCCGCCCGCGCATCGAACCCGAATTGTCGATCAGCAGCGTAACCACCGTGTCCTTGAACTCTGTGTCACGCTCGATCTTGTAGCTGAGCGACTGCATCGGGTTCACTACCACCCGCGCCAGCCGCGCCGCATCGAGCAGACCCTCGTCCTGGTCGAAGTCCCAGCTGCGGCTCTGCTGCGCCATCAGGCGCCGTTGCAGTCGGTTGGCGAGCTTGGTCACCGCGCCCTGGAGATGCACCAGCTGCTGATCGAGGTACGAGCGTAAGCGCTCCAGCTCGTCGGTATCGCACAGGTCGGTGGCGGCGACGACTTCGTCGAACTGGGTGGTATAGGGGCGATATTCGAAGCTCGGCGGCAGGTCGCTCCACGGGCGGTTGGGGCGGACGGGCATCATGCCCTCGTCGCCGTCATCGCCCGGCTCACCGTCGCCGTCGTCCATGCCTTCGGACTCTTGCTCCTGGTCGCCTTCCTCGCCCTGTTCGGACTCGCGCTGCTCGCCGCGCGCTTCGGTCTGGCCCTCGCCCTGCTGCTGCTGGGACTCGCCTTCCTCTTCGCCCTGTTCCTGCTGCTCTTCCTGGCCCTCTTCCTCGCCGCCGCCTTCATCGGCTTCGTCGGGGACCATTTCGCCTTCGGTCAGCTCCAAATCCTGGAGCAGCTTGGCGGCGAGCGCGGCAAAGGCGTTCTGGTCGTCGATCGCCATCGCCATGGCGTCGAGATCCGACCCGGCCTTCTCCTCGATCCAGTCGCGCACCAGCGCCAGGCCCAGCGCGGCGCTGGACGGCGATTCGCGGCCGGTCAGCCGCTCGCGCACCATCAGCCCCAGCGCGGTCGAGAGCGGCACTTCGTCGCGGGTGCGGGCGCGGCCGATCGGGTCCGAGCGCAGCCGCATCGCCAGCGCCTGCTCCAGATTGTCGGCAATCCCCGCATAGCCGCGCGAACCCAGCGCCTCGACGCGGGCGGTCTCGATCGCATCGTACACCGCGCGGGCGACCGGCTCGCGGGGTGCGGTGCGGCCGTGCAGGTTCGCATCGTGGTGGCGCATGCGCAGCGCGAAGCTGTCGGCAAAGCCGCGCGCCTCGGCGACCTGCTCGGGCGGCAGGGTGCGCGAGGGCATCGGCACCTTGACCGTCTTGCCGCTCTGGAACGGCGCATCGGCGGTAAAGCCGAATTCGAGTTCGTCGGCACCCGAAAGCGCGCGCGCGGTGCCCGCGAGCACGTCGCGAAGCCGGTCGAGAGGATTGTCCTGCGCCATCCCTCCCACATGCGCCGCATGGGCCAGAAGTCAAGGAATCCGGGTTGGAGGTGGACCATGGGACAGCCGCAGCACTGCGGAGCGGATCGGATTGTCCCCCGCCCTGCTCCCTTTATCCGACAAATGCGCAAATCACGCTTTGGCGGGGCGCCGGCCCGCGCTAGTGCGCAATCGTCTGTCTTTCCTGAATGAGGACGCTTGCATGAAGTTGCTTCGCTACGGCCCGCGTGGTGCCGAAAAGCCCGGCATCCTGGATGCCGAAGGCCGCATCCGCGACCTGACCGGCCTGGTGCCCGACCTGACCGTCGACGTGATCGAGCGGATCCGCGCGGTCGATCCCACCACGCTGCCGCTGGTCGAAGGCGATGTCCGCCTCGGCGTGCCGGTCGCCAATATCGGCAAGTTCCTCGCGATCGGCCTCAACTATGCCGATCACGCCCGCGAAGCTGGCCTCGAGCCGCCGCCCGAGCCGATCTTCTTCACCAAGGCAATCTCGTGCCTGACCGGCCCGAACGATCCGGTGATGATCCCCAAGGGCTCGCAGAAGAGCGACTGGGAAGTCGAGCTGGGCGTGATCATCGGCAAGACCTGCCGTTACGTCGACCAGGCCGATGCGCTGGACCATGTCGCGGGCTTCGTCCTCGCCAATGACGTGTCCGAGCGCGCCTTCCAGAAGGAGCTCGGCAGCCAGTGGGACAAGGGCAAGGGGTGTGATACCTTCGGCCCCGTTGGCCCGTGGCTGGTCACCCCGGACGAGATCGCCGACTGCCAGGCGCTCGACATGTATCTCGACCTCAACGGCAAGCGCATGCAGACCGGCAACACGTCGACGATGATCTTCCCGGTGGCGGAATGCATCGCGTACATGAGCCGCTTCATCACGCTGCACCCCGGCGACCTGCTGATCACCGGCACGCCCCCGGGCGTCGGCGAGGGCCAGAAGCCCGAGAAGATCTTCCTCAAGCCCGGCGACGTGATGGAGCTGGGGATCACCGGCCTCGGCACCCAGCGCCAGGACGTGATCGCGTTCGATCTGGCTAAGCTGGAGGGGTAATTCCCGCCATCACCCTCACCCTTCCGGCGCTTCGCGCCTCCCTCCCTCTTCCAAAGGGAGAGGGAATAAGCGCCCTCTCCCTTTGGGAGAGGGAGGGGACCCGCCGCCGCAGGCGGTGGGGAGGGTGAGGGTGACCTTGTAACCCCGCTAAATCGCCTCCACCCCGAGCACCTCGATCGCCTCGGCCTTCCCGCCGAAATCGACCTTCTCGCCTTCCTCCGCACCGAGCAACGCGTGCGCGAGCGGTGCCTGGAATGCCAGCCGGTCGGCCGCAGGGTCGGCCTCGTCATGGCCGACAATTTCGATCACCCGTTCGCGGCCGTTCAGCCGGATCCGCACCCGCGCGCCGATACCCGCCACGCCGTCTTCCAGCGGCGGCGCGATCTGCGCGGTGGCGGCGCGGGTGTTCCAGTAGCGGAGCTCGCGCTTGAGGGCCTCGCGTGCCTCGTCCTCGCCCTCAGCCTCGATCGCGGCCTCCAGCGCCGCGACCTTGCCCGCGATCAGCGCCGGCCCCGCCGCCGTGACCAGATTGGGCCCGGCCGGCAGCGGCAGCTCGAACTTGGGTTCCTTGTGTTCCTCGTCGCTCTCGCGGCGGAAGGCGACGCTCATCGTTGCGGCAGTTCCTCTAGCGTGGACGATACCTTCCAAAGATCGATCGCGCCTTCGGTTGCATGGGTGTCGATTTCGGCGAGCTCGTCGGCGGTGAAGCTGAGGTTCTTCACCGCATCGAGCGAATCGTCGAGCTGCTGCACCGTGCGCGCGCCGACCAGCGCCGAGGTAACGCGCGGATCGCGCAGCACCCAGGCGATCGCCATCTGCGCCAGCGTCTGCCCGCGCTTCTCGGCGATCGCGTTCAATGCGCGAATGCGGGCGATGTTCTCGTCCGAGAGCAGCCGCGTGTCGAGCGAGGTGCCGCCCTTGGCCGCGCGTGCATCCTCGGGCACGCCGTTGAGGTACTTGCGCGTCAGCATCCCCTGCGCCAGCGGCGAGAAGGCGATGCAGCCGGTGCCGAGGTCTTCCAGCGTGTCGAGCAGGCTCTCCTCGATCCAGCGGTTGAGCATCGAATAGCTCGGCTGGTGGATCAGCAAGGGCACCTTGTACTCGGCGAGGATCGCGGCGGCCTTCCGCGTCAGCTCGGGCGAATAGCTGGAGATGCCGACATACAGCGACTTGCCCTGGCGGTGGATTTGGGCGAGCGCGCCCATCGTCTCCTCCAGCGGCGTCTTGGGATCGACGCGGTGCGAGTAGAAGATGTCGACATAGTCGAGCCCCATCCGCTTGAGGCTCTGGTCGCACGAGGCGATGAGGTACTTCTTGCTGCCGCCGACATCGCCGTACGGTCCCGGCCACATGTCCCAGCCCGCCTTGGTCGAGATGATCAGCTCGTCGCGGTGGCCGGCGAGGTCGGTCGCCAGCACGCGGCCGAAATTCTCCTCGGCCGAGCCATAGGGCGGCCCATAATTGTTCGCGAGATCGAAGTGGGTCACGCCGCGATCAAACGCCCGGCGGAGCATCGCGCGCGCATTTTCGAACACGTCGGTGCCGCCGAAATTCTGCCACAGCCCCAGGCTGATCGCCGGCAGGTCGAGCCCGCTCACGCCGCAGCGGCGATAGGGCATGCGGCCGTCATAACGATCGGCATCGGCATGCCAGGGCTGGGGATAGGCCATTATCTCTCTCCATCGGGAAGGCTGTACGCAACGCGCCTATACGCATGGCGGGTCCGTCGCGGAACACCCGGACATGCCAACAATGACAAGCCGCCCCCAAGGACAGCTATCTTGTCCCGATCGTTGCCGCCGGGTAACGCGGGCGGCCATGCAGTATCACAGCACTCGCGGCGCCGCGCCCTCGCTGGGCTTTCGCGACGTCACCCTCACCGGCCTCGCCAGCGATGGCGGCCTCTACGTCCCGACCGAATGGCCGAGCTTCTCGGCCGAGGATATCGCCGCAATGCGCGGCCTCTCCTATGTCGAGACGGCGGTGCGGGTCATGCTGCCCTTCGTCACGCCGGACCTGAGCGAGGACGAACTCCGCCAGCTCTGCACCCAGGCCTATGGCCGCTTCTCGCACGCCGCGGTGACTCCGCTGGTCCAGATCGACCAGCAGCACTGGCTGCTCGAGCTGTTCCACGGCCCCACCCTCGCCTTCAAGGACGTGGCGCTCCAGCTGCTCGGCCTGCTGTTCGAGAAGTTCCTGGTGGGCACCGACCAGCACCTCACCATCGTCGGCGCGACCTCGGGCGACACCGGCAGCGCCGCGATCGACGCGGTGGCGGGGCGCATCGGCGTCGACATCTTCATGCTGCACCCGCAGGGCCGCGTGTCCGACGTCCAGCGCCGGCAGATGACCACGGTGCTCGCTCCGAACGTCCACAACATCGCGATCGACGGCAGCTTCGACGATGCCCAGGCGCTGGTGAAGGCGATGTTCAACGATCGCGATTTCGCCGGCCGCTTCCAGCTGAGCGCGGTCAACTCGATCAACTGGGCCCGGCTGATGGCGCAGGTGGTCTATTATTTCTACGCCGCCATCCGCCTCGGCGCGCCCGAGCGTGCGGTCGCCTTCTCGGTGCCGACCGGCAATTTCGGCGACGTGTTCGCAGGCTATGTCGCCGCGCGCATGGGGCTCCCCGTCGCCAAGCTGGTGGTGGCGACCAACGTCAACGACATCCTCCACCGTGCGCTGTCGGCCGGCGACTATTCGGCCGGCACCGTCACGCCGACCGCTGCGCCCTCGATGGACATCCAGGTCAGCTCGAACTTCGAGCGGCTGCTGGCCGACCTCGCCGGCGCGCCCGTGGCCGAGCAGATGCGCGGTTTCGAATCGACCCGCGCGATGCAGCTCACCAACGCCCAGCGCGAGGGCGCGTCGAAGCTGTTCACCAGCGACGCGATCGATGCCGACGGCATGAACGAAGCGATGCGCTGGGCCTGTGCCGAGGCCGCCCAGGTGATCGACCCGCACACCGCGATCGGCCTCGCCGCCGCGCAGCGCGCCGGTCTCGCACCGGACGTGCCGATCGTCACCCTCGCCACCGCCCACCCGGCCAAGTTCCGCGATGCGGTCGAGCGCGCCACCGGCGTCCGCCCGCACGTGCCGAACCGCATCGGCGACCTGTTCGATCGCCAGGAGCGCTACGACACCCTTCCCGCCGAATTCGGCGCGATCACCGGCTATATCGCCGAGCGGGCGCACGCGAAGGCATGAAGCTCGTCACCCTCACCGGCGAGCCCTGGGGCGACTATGGCCTGATCGATTCGGGCCATGGCCGCAAGCTCGAGCGCTACGGCGCCTATCGCTTCATCCGCCCCGAGCCCCAAGCGATGTGGGCGCCGGCCTCGGCCGAGTGGGACGCGCATGCCGAATTCGTCCCCGGCTCCGACGAAGATGGCGGCGGCCGCTGGGACTATCTCAAGCCCACCCCGCGCGAGGGCTGGCCGCTGGCATGGCGCGAGGTGCGCTTCACCGCCCAGACCACCCCCTTCCGCCATCTCGGCTTCTTCCCGGACATGGCGCCGGTGTGGGACTGGATGCGCGGCCGGATCGACGGGATGGACAGCCCTGAGTGCATGAACCTGTTCGGCTATACCGGGGTCGGCTCGCTTGCGCTGGCGGCCGCGGGCGCCAAGGTGACGCATGTCGACGCCTCCAAGAAATCGGTGATGGAGGGCAAGGCCAACGCCCAGCTTTCCGGCATGACCGACAAGCCGATCCGCTGGATGATCGACGACGCGATGAAGTTCACCGCGCGCGAGGTACGCCGCGGACGGCGCTATGACGGCATCATCCTCGATCCGCCCAAATGGGGCCGCGGGCCCAATGGCGAGGTGTGGAAGCTGGAAGAGGGCCTGCCGGGCCTAATCGACGACGTGGCCAAGCTGCTCGACGAGCATTCGCGCTTCCTGTTCCTCACCGTCTATGCGGTGCGCATGTCGGCGCTGGCGATTGGCGAACTGGTCCGCCAGGCGATGGCGGACAAGGGGGGTGTCGTTGAGGCCGGCGAGCTCACGGTGCGCGAGGAAGCCCGCGGGCTGGAGCTGCCGACGGCGATCTTTGCGCGGTGGAGCCGGTAACGCACCCCCTTGGGTTCAGGCGATTTCCGGCAAGAAGTCCGCGAGGTTGCCGATCAGGGCACGCTCGTCCCGTAGCCGCGGATCCGTCATCGCCGCGAGAAAACGCGGATGGTCGGGATGCTCGGGGAGGAATATCGCCTTCCGGGCATATTCTGCCTGGGAGAACGTGCCCCAATTGGTGATCCGGCCGAAATAGACGGCGTCGGCGCCCACGCGCTCGCACAGGCTGATCGCGTCGCCCATCTCGTGATAATTCTCGGCCTGCACGACGAAGCCAAGGTGGAAGGCATCGATATGCCCTTGGCGGCGGAGCTCGCCCGCGAAGGCAAGGTTCTCCTCCATCACGTCCCAGCGGGCACCGCGGCGCAGCGCTTCGTGCGTCTCCGCAGAGGCGCCATCGAGGCTGATCGACAGCAGTTCGACGCGACCGTGCAGCGCCGGGAAGCGGGCCCATTCCCGCGGCGTGAACAACATGCCGTTGGTCATCACATGGAACTTGAGGTCGGGATAGGCCTCGGGAGTCAGGCGCTCCATCAGCCGACGGAAGTTCTTGCTGGCAAAGGGGTCGCCCGAGCCGGTGATGGTGACCCGCCGGGCATCCTTGAGCATCGGCAGGATGACCCGCTCCTGCAGCGCGTCGTAGCGCGTGCGGGTGGCCTCGTCGGCCGCATAGGGCGCCGCGCGGCAGCTGGGGCAGCTCAGGTTGCAGGTCTTGTCATAGGCGAGGTTGACCTCTTCCGGGCCGCGATCGACCTTCGTCTCGCGCGCCTCGACCACCTGCTTCCATGCGGCGGAGCGGGCAGCCAGCTGCGCAGCGGGGATCAGCCCGTCGGACTGGATCGCCGGGCATGCCAGCTTGTCGCAATAGCGGTAGCTGCCGTCGTGCATGCTGGCCCGAATCGCCTCGGCCGACTCGGAATTCCAGACATCGCGCCAATCCCCCGCGGTCTGCAGATTGCCGATCGTCGGCTTAAGGAAACTGGCGCAGCAGAGGTGGCTGCTTGTTTCCAGCACTTCCAGCCGTTGGAAGGGCACCGGGCAGATCTTGCCCTCCAGCCGATATTTGGGATTGGCCGGGTCCGCCATGCCCTGCAGGTAGAACATCACGCCCGTCACCAGCGGCGACTGGGGATTGACCGCGAGCATCGGCGCCAGCAAGCCGATCGCATCGGCGACCGCGCCGCTATGGGCGGCGCCGAGCGCGAGGACGATCACCGCGGCCTGCACCATCGCCGGGTCTTGCCTGGCATAGACCTGCAGCGCCGTGCGGGCCTGCTCGGGAAGCCGGGGCACGGCGGCAAGGAACTGCGGAAACGCCGCCCAGAGCTCGGGCCGGTCGATATCCTCCAGCAGGTCCTTGGCGATGATCGAGAAAATCTCGGCTGCCTTCGCCGCTTCCGGATCCGTTTCGGTGCCGATGTGGGTGATCGCGTTCACTATGCCCCCGGTTCTTCAAGCTGTTCGATGCAGGCCAGGCTGGCTTCGGTCCTCGCATCGCGGGGCCGGCGGAATGGCATCTTCACACCGTAAGCGACGGAAGGTCCTGCCGGTTCGTACCTGCCCAAGCCTCTTTATAGGGCAATCAGCTCAGGGAAGCTTCGGAAGGCGATATTTGGTTAGCGCTGCCACGCCATTGCAGCGGCACAGGCGGTCCCCATATGTTCCGGACCGGCGACTGCCGGAACAACGCTCTTTGAACCTGCTGGAACGACGCGTCGCGAAAAGGCACCGCGAACGCCCAGCTGTGTGAACTTAGCGAAACGCGCATCCGTGTGAACTTTGGCAACTTAGCGAGCCACAATCGCTCGTCACAACACCTCACCCGCGCCGTCATCCTCGCGAAGGCGGGGGAGCCATTGGCGGTGAGGCCGCAACTCCGCCCCCGGCGCGCAGGCAAATGGATCCCCGCCCCCGCAGGAATGACGACCAATAGGCAGGAGGAAAAATCCGCCGGCCCTTAGCCGGCGAGTACGCCCAGCCGCACCAGCTCGGCACGGAACGGCTCGGCGCCGGTGAACACCACGCCGTGGATGCCCTGCGCCCGCGCGGCTTCGACATTCACCGGCAAATCGTCGACGAAAACCGCGTCCGGGCCCTTCAGGCCGAATCGCTCCAGCGCCAGCGCGTAGATGGCGAGATCGGGCTTTACCAGCTTCTCGTCGCCCGAGACGACGATGTCCTGGAAGCGGCCGAACAGCCAGTCGACCTGCGGCATCCAGGCCCGCCAGAACTCGCCGGAGAAATTGGTGATGCCGTACAGGGGCACGCCCGCCGAATCGAGTTCCTCGATCAGCTCGGCCATGCCGGGGATCGGCGGACCCAATTGGTCGCCGAACTGCGGCCCCCAGAGCGCGATCTTGTCGGCATGCTCGGGGTACAGCGCGCTCAGCTCCGCCGAGGTCTCGGCGAAGGGGCGGCCAGCGTCATGCTGGAAATGCCATTCCTTGGTGACGACTTGCGACAGAAACGCGTCGAGCGCCTGCTCGTTGTCGAACAGGCGCTCGTACAAACGCCGCGGTTCCCAAGGGAAAAGGACGTTGCCGACGTCGAAGATAACGGCGTGCGGCGCAGTCCCCACGTATGGGCTCAGCCCTGACGTGCCTTGAAACGCTTCTGCGTCTTGTTGATCACGTAGATCCGGCCACGGCGGCGGATCACGCGGTTGTCGCGGTGCCGCCCCTTGAGCGACTTCAATGAATTGACGATCTTCATGACCGATTCGCTTCTCAAATTATCTGGAATGCCGGAAAGAGCGGCTCGCCTATAAGCGCGGGGACGGGAAGTCAAGGCCGCGTGTGCCCCCATGTCGCCGAACCGCCGCCGATATGCAGCCGATCGCCGCGCTCGAACGTTCCACCGCCGATGGGCTGCGCAAATCCGCTCGACCCGGCCCGTGCCGGCAGGATAGACCCGTTGCGCCCACGAAACAGGAGTGCGTGTTCGTGAATCCGTATCTGCGTCTTGCCCTGCTCGCCACCCTGCCCGCGCTGGCCGCCGGCTGCACCACCACCGGCGCCCGCCCGCCGATCGACGTCACCCGCTATCACCTCAGCGAGCCGTTCGAGCGTACCACCGTCTCCGTCGTGCCGATGACCGGCGCGATGGACGTCACCCCCGAATTCCGCGCCTATGCGGACGCGGTGCAGGCGGAGCTGAACAAGCAGGGCTATGTCCCCGCCAGCAGCGATCGCCCGGCAGGCTATATCGCCTCGGTCTCCTTCACCCGTACTTCGCGCGGCGTGGTCCGCGAACCGTCGCCGGTCTCGGTCGGTCTCGGCGGCGGCAGCTTCGGCGGCGGCCGGGGCGGCGGCGTGGGGCTGGGCGGCAGCTTCTCCTTCGGGCTGGGCAAGCGCAAGCAGAACGAGATCCTCGTCTCGCAGCTCTGGGTGCAGCTGCGCCGCCGCGCCGGCGAGAACGTGATCTGGGAAGGCCGCGCCGAGACCACGGGCGTCGGCATCAAGGACAACCAGCCCGCCGCCACCGCCCAGCGACTCGCCGCTGCGCTGTTCAAGGACTTCCCCGGCGAGTCCGGGATCACTACGACGGTCAAATGAGCATCCAGATCAGCGCCGCGTTCGACAGCGGCAACATCCGCGTGGTCGCCATCGAAGGCGACCGGGTCGACTGCGAGATCGTCCTCGATCACCAGTCGGACTTCTTCCAGTGGTTCCATTTCCGCGTCGCGGGCGCGAAGGGGCGGACGCTGACCTTCCGCATCCTCAATGCGGGCAGCTCGGCCTATCCCTTCGGCTGGCCGGGCTACAAGGCGCGCTGGTCGGCCGACCGCGAATCGTGGCGGATGACCGATACCGACTATGCCGGCGGCGTGCTCAGCTTCACCCATCATTTCCAGACGGACCTCACCTGGTTCGCCTACTTCGCGCCCTATTCGATGGAGCGGCACCACGATCTGGTCAGCCGCATCGCGCTCCAGGAGGGCGTGACCCACCGCCAGCTTGGCACAACGCTGGACGGCCAGCCGATCGACTGCCTCAGCATGGGCGAGGGCCCGAAGCAGGTCTGGCTCTATGCCCGCCAGCATCCGGGCGAGAGCATGGCGGAATGGTGGATGGAAGGTGCGCTGGAGTTCCTCACCGACGAGGACAATGCGGTGGCGCAGGCGCTCCGCAGCAAGGCGACCTTCCACTGCGTGCCCAACATGAACCCGGACGGCTCGCGCCGCGGCCATCTACGCACCAACGCGGCGGGGGTGAACCTCAACCGCGAATGGCACACGCCGACGCCGGAGCGCAGCCCGGAAGTGCTGGCGGTGCGCAACGCGATGGACGAAACCGGCGTGCATTTCGCGATGGACGTCCACGGCGACGAGGCGATCCCCGCCAACTTCCTTGCCGGCTTCGAGGGCATCCCCAGCTGGACCGACGAACTAGGCGAGAAATTCTACGAGTTCGGCCGTCGCCTCGCGGCGCACACCCCCGATTTCCAGACCGAGCTCGGCTATGACAAGTCGCCCCCGGGCAAGGCCAACCTCGCCATGTCGACCAACCAGCTCGCCGAGCGGTTCGGCGCGGTGTCGATGACGCTGGAAATGCCGTTCAAGGACCATGACGCGAATGCCGACCCGGAGTTCGGCTGGTCGCCGATCCGCAGCAAGCTGCTCGCCCATGCCTGCCTCGAGACGCTGGCCGGGATGATCGACACGCTGTGATCACGATCCGGGAAGGCGGGCTGGACGAGCCGCAGGTGCAGGATCTCCTGCGCCTGCACGCTTCGGGCATGCTCGCCAACTCGCCGGCCGGGAGCTGCCACTTCCTCGACCTGTCGGGCCTCCAGGCGGCGGACATCACCTTCTGGAGCGCCTGGACGGGCGAGGACCTGCTCGGCATGGGCGCGCTCAAGCAGCTGGATGCGACCCACGGCGAAGTGAAGTCGATGCGCACCGTGCCGGCGCAGCTCGGCAAGGGCGTCGGCGCGGCGGTGCTGGAGCATATCCTGGCCGTCGCCTGGGCGCGCGGGCTGACGCGGCTGAGCCTGGAGACGGGCACCGCGCCGGCGTTTGAACCGGCGATCCGGCTCTACACGCGCTACGGCTTCGCCCCCTGCCCGCCCTTCGGCAGCTATGTGGAAGACCCGCATAGTCGTTTTCTCACGCTGGTGCTCTGAGCTTTCCGACCCACATCAGCCCGCCTCAACCCGTCATTGTCAGCGTAGCGACAAGCAGCTTCCCGGCCCCCGCGGCGAGTGGCATACCACGCCCATGCCGTTCCGCCCCCTACTCGCCCTGCTGGCGCTGGTCGCCGCCCCGCTGCTCGATGCCCCCGGCAAGGAGATCGTGCGCGAGGAGCGACGCGTCACCGTTGGCGGTGTGCAGGAGGTATGGCGGCTCATCTGGCGCGGGCCGCCGCATGACGCCGTAGACTGCGGCCCCCAGGACCCTGACAGCGCGGCGACTTGCCCGTGCAGCGGCATCGCCTATGCGCAGACCGGCGACCTGGTGCTGGAACGGCAGCGCCCAGGCGCCCCGCCAGAGCGGATGCGGCTGGCGCCCCTGTTCGCCGGCTCCGAGATGATGCCGAGCGAGGACGGTCTCGCCACCATCCCGCGCTGGCCGTACGATTCGAACGATGTCGCCCGCAAGGTGACGACGAAAGCCATCCGTGCACGGCCGGCGGTGCCGATCCTGAATCTCGCCGACTATGACCATGACGGCGTCGTCGGCGAATTCCTGCTCCAGATCGACACGCCTCCCTGCGGCAAGCAGTTGATGGTGGCGGTCGGCACGTCGCGCGCGCATCCCGGCCTTCATGCGCTGACCAGCGCCGAACACCCCGAACGACCCTTGGCGCTCTATCGCTGGCAATGGGAGGCGCTAGCCCGCAACCCGCGCCCTGCCGAGCTTGCCGACTGGCCTTGCGGCGATCACGGCGCCGAGGAGGAAACCAAGCTGCTGCTCCGCGCCGATCGCGGCGCGATCCATGCGACGCGGGTCACCGGCACCTGCCCCGACGACGGGCAAGAGAAGGGCCGCACCCGCTTTGTAAAGAAGGTGCTCGGACGGGAAATCCTGTAGCCGCGCCGCTCGACGCGCGGGCTTGGTATCGCAGGACGTCAAAGACGCAACCGCCAGCACGGGAGCATCCCCGATGACCCTCGACGACCTGGGACCGCGCCTCTGCATCCTCGGGCCGTCGAACAGCGGCAAGTCCACGCTGGCCTTCGCGATCGCCGCCGCGCGCGGGCTGCCGCCGATCCATCTCGATCAGCTCCACCACCTTCCCCATACCGACTGGCTCCCCGCCCGGCCGACGACTTCGTCGCCCTGCACGATGCGGCAATCCTCGGCGACCGCTGGGTGATCGAGGGCAACTATACCCGGCTGCTGTCGCAACGCCTCGCGCGGGCGACCGGCGTGCTGCTGCTCGACGTGCCGACCTCAGTCAGCCTCTACCGCTACGTCCGGCGCTGCTGGTTCGAACGCGAACGGCACGGCGCGCTTGCCGGCGGGCGAGACAGCGTGAAGTGGGACATGCTGCACCACATCCTCATCGCCACCCGCGCCAACCGCGCGCGCTATCGACGGATGTTCGAAGACATCACCCTGCCGAAGGCCCTGCTTGCCTCGGCCCGCGCGATCGACGCTTTCTACCGCGAGAACAATCTGCGCCGGTGAGCACGTTTGCCGAGAACCGGCCTTTCCCTGCCGCGCACCTCAGTCGAACAGCGACAGCGCCCCGCTCTCCAGCGCTTCGGGGATGGTCAGCCGATCGCCGCGGCTCACCTCATGGGTGGTGGGCTGCGGGACCAGGTTCCACGGCGTCACCACCGCGTCGCACCAGGCGGTGAACAGGCCCGACGACCAGGACCGCAGGCTCTCTTCCACTTCCGGCAGCACCGCTGCCATGGCGTTCGGTTCGCAGTGCATCGTCATCATTCCCGCTCCTCAGCGTGCGTGATTCCGTACTTTTCCCGAGTCCCTCGATTCTATCACGACCGCGCCAAAGATGCACGGCTGTGCAATCGTTTAACTTGCGCCCATGCCCGCTGCGAACGCGATTCTGAGCGCTTCGGACAGGCTCTTCGCGCCCAGCTTCGCCATCACATTGGCGCGGTGCACTTCCACCGTCCGCGCCGAGATGCCGAGGTCATAGGCGATGGTCTTGTTGGGATAGCCCTGCGCCAGCCCGTCCAGCACCTCGCGCTCGCGCACGGTCAGCGCGCCGAGCAGCGTCTCGGCGTCGGCGGCGCGGGTCTTGACGTCCTCGGCGGCCTCCAGCCGCTCGAAGCCGCGGTTGATCGCGTCGATCAGCGCGCGGCTCTCCATTGGCTTTTCGAGGAAGTCGACCGCGCCGGCCTTCATCGCCTTCACCGCCAGCGAGACGTCGCCATGGCCGGTCAGCACGATCACCGGCAGCGCAATGCCGCGCGCGTGCAATTCCTGCTGCACCTCCAGCCCGTCCATCTCGGGCATGCGCACGTCGAGCAGCACGCAGCCGGGCTCGACATGCCGCGCTTCCTTGAGGAACGCAACGCCCGAGGGCCAGGTCTGCACCGCAAAGCCCGAGGTCTTGAGCATGAAGCTGGCGGAACGGCGGACGCCATCCTCGTCGTCGACGATATGGACGAGGCGTTTGTCGGTCACACGGTATTCCCTTCTTCTACATGGACGAGGGTGAAGTGGAAGCAACTGCCGCCGCCCTCGCGCGGCTCCAGCCAGATGCGGCCGCCATTGGCCTCGACGATCGTGCGGCAAATAGAGAGGCCGAGGCCCATGCCGTCGGCCTTGGTGCTGTGGAAGGCGCGGAACAGGTCCTCGGCGACCTCTGCGGCGACGCCGGGGCCGGTATCCGCCACCGTCACCCGCACGAATCCAGGCGTCTCCAACCGGCTGGAGATGGTCAGCCGCCGCTCGGGCACGTCGGCCATCGCCTCGATCGCATTGCGCATCAGATTGATCAGCACCTGCTGGATCTGGATGCGATCAACCAGCACCGGCCCGGCGGCGGGATCGAACAGGAACTCCGCGACGACGCCCTTCTCGCGCGCGCCGATCAGCGCCAGCTTGCAGGCTTCGTCGACCAGGTCGGGGATCTGCTCGACGCTCTTCTCCACCTCGCCGCGGGCGACGAATTCGCGCAGCCGGCGGACGATGGTGCCCGCCCGCAGCGCCTCCTGCGCGGTATCGTCGAGCGCCTCGCGGATCATCGGCAGGTCCTCCGGATCGCCCGCGTCGAGCAGGTTGGAGACGCCGCGCACATAGTTCACCACCGCGGTGATCGGCTGGTTGAGCTCGTGCGCCAGGGTCGAGGCCATGGTGCCCATCGCGCTCACCCGCGCCGCGTGGATCAGGCCCGAGCGCAGTTCCTCGATCCGCTGCTCGGCGCGCTGTTTGTCGCTGAGGTCGCGGATGAAGCCGGTGAAGACGCGCTCGCCCTCGGTCATCGCCTCGCCGACCGACAGCTCGATCGGAAAGGTCGATCCGTCGCGCCGCCGCCCGGTGACGGTGCGGCCGGTGCCGATGATCCGGCGCTCGCCGGTTTCGAGATAGCGGCGGATATAGCCGTCGTGCCGCGCCCCATCGCCGGCTGGCATCAGCAGGCTGACATTGGCGCCGACCACCTCGTCCTCGGCATAGCCGAACATCCGCTCGGCGGCGGCGCTGAACGAGACGATGTTGCCGCGCTCGTCGATGATCACCATCGCGTCGAGCACGGTCGCCAGGATCGAGCGGAGATGGTTGGCGGCGGCGGTCGCCTGGCGCTCGCTGGCGCGCTGTTCGGTGATGTCGCGGATCACCTTGCCGAAGCCACGCAGCCGCCCGTCCGGGCCACGCAAGGGGGTGATCAGCACCTGCGCCAGGAACTCGCTGCCGTCCTTGCGGAGCCGCCAGTCCTCTTCCTCGAGTTTGCCGTCGCGCAGCGCGGCGTCGAGATCGGCGCGCGGCTTGCCCGCCGCCACCGCCGAAGCCGGATAGAACAGCCCGATGTCGCGACCGAGCACCTCGTCCTCGCGCCATCCCTTCAGCCGCTCGGCACCTTCGTTCCAGAAGGAGACGCGGCCCTTGGGATCGACGGTGTAGATCGCATAGCCGACCGCGCCGTCGATCAGCAGGTTGAGCTCGGCGGCAAGTTCGTCGGCGCGGTCGGCACGGCGGCGCGCATCCGCCTCCTCGGCACGCAGGCGACGACGCAGCGCGCGGCTATACGAGGCGAGCAGCAGGATCGCCGCGGCCCAGGCGAGCAGCACGCCGACCAGCACATAGCGCTCGCCACGGGACACCAGCGGCGCCAGCGCGAGGCCGGAGACGAGCAGCAACAGCGTCGCCATCGCCTCGGGAATGCGCCGCCGCACCCGATCGCCCAGCGTCACCGGCGCCGGTATGTCGAACTGCGGCAGCGGAAAGTTCATCGCGCGAGCGCGCCGAGCAGCTCGAGTCGGCCGACCGGCTTCTTCACCACATGCGCGAAGCCGGCGGCGCGGGCCTCGTCGTCGAGCTCGGCATGGCTCTGGCCGATCAGGATCGCCCGCCCCTTCCAGCCGCGCATGGCGAGCTGCCGGAGCAAGTGGATGGCATCGCCATCGGACAGCTCGCGCGCGATCAGCAGGGTGCGGATCTGGTCGAGCGTCGCTTCGGCCATCGCCGCGGCGGCGGAGGCGAAGGCGCGCACCTCCATCCCGCAGCCCTGGAGCAGCAGTTGCAGCGCGCGGCGCGAATCGTCCTGCGAATCGACCAGCAGCACGCGCTCGCGCGGGGCGCGGCTCGGCATGGGGACGCCCTCCTTCATGCACGCACCAGGGGCGGCAGGAAGAGGCACGAAAGGCAGACGCTAGAACGCATGGGGCCAAAATATGCGGCCCGCATCTGCAGCGTCATGCGGATAGCTACGTATTGGCGCTCGGCTTAGCGCGAATAGCGTTCCTCGGCCCAGGGATCGCCGCGCAGGTGATAGCCGTTCACTTCCCAGAAGCCCGGCCGGTCGCGCCCGATCACCTCGATGCGCGAAATCCACTTGGCGCTCTTCCAGAAATAGAGATGCGGCACCACCAGCCGCGCCGGGCCGCCATGGTCGCGGTGGAGCGGCTTGCCCTCCCAGCGATGCGCGACCAGTGCGTCGGGCGCGGCGAAGTCGGCGAGCAGCAGGTTGGTGGTATAGCCGTCATAGCCGTGGAGCATCACCGCCTCGGCTTCCTCGCGGGGCTCGACCATCTCCAGCAGCCGCGCCGTGGCGACGCCCGCCCAGCGATTGTCGTAGCGCGACCAGCTGGTGACGCAGTGGATGTCGCTGAGGCGCTCGTCGGTGGCGAGCGCCTCGAAGCTAGGCCAGTCGAGCGTCAGCGGCCGGGCGACCATGCCGTCGATGGTGAGCCGCCAGCGCTCGGGCCGCACCTCGGGCTGGCGGCCGAGATCGAGCACCGGCCAGTTGGTGACGAGATGCTGGCCGGGCGGCAGGCGCTCCGCCTCGGGGCGCGACGTGCGGCCGGTGAGGAACTTGCCCGCCTCGGCCCAGGCGCGCTTGGAGCGGGTAAGCTTGCTGTCCTCGTCCATCCGGTGCTTCCCTCGTCAGGCCGGCTTCCGCTCGCCGGCGATGGTCGGCAATAGCTCGGACACGGTCGGATGGATATGCACCGCGTGCGCGAGATCGGTGGCGGTGCCCTGCTTCACCATCAGGTCGAGCACGCCGTGAATCGCCTCGTCGCCGCTGGTGCCGAGGATCGCACCGCCGAGGATTTGGCCGCTGTCCGCATCGCTGACGAGCTTCATGAAGCCGAGCGATTCGTCCTTCTCCACCGCGCGGCCGACTCGCGTCATCGGCCGCTTGCCGACCTCGATGCGATGGCCCGCCTTCTTCGCCTCGGCCTCGCCCATGCCGACGCGGCCGAGCGGGGGATCGATGTAGAGTGCATAGGCGGGGATACGGTCGGTCACCTTGCGGTCGGCACCGTCGAGCAGGTTGTCGGCGACGATCTCGAAGTCGTTATACGCGGTATGGGTGAAGGCGCCGCGGCCGTTGCAGTCGCCCATCGCCCAGATGTGTTCGACATTGGTGCGCAGCCGATCGTCGACCTGCACATAGCCGCGCGCGTCGGTCGCCACGCCCGCCGCGTCGAGGCTTAGGTCGTCGGTGTTGGGCACGCGCCCGACCGCGAGCAGCACATGGCTGCCGAGCACTTCGGGGCTGCCCTCGTGGCAATCGACGCCGACCAGTACGTCCTCACCCTGCGCCGCGAAGCGGATGCACTCTGCCCCGGTGCGGACCGCGATGCCTTCCGCCTCCAGGATGTCGCGCACCGCGTCGGAAATTTCGGGATCCTCGCGGCCGATCAGCTTGGGGCCCTTCTCGACGATCGTCACCTCTGCGCCGAAGCGGCGGAACATCTGGCCGAACTCCAGCCCGATATAGCTGCCGCCGACCACCACCAGATGGCGCGGCACCGCGTCGAGCTTGAGGATCGTGCTGTTGGTGAGGAACGGCACGTCCTCCACGCCCGGCATGTCCGGCACCAGCGCACGGCCGCCGACGTTGAGGAAGATGCGATCCGCCTCCAGCACTTCGTCGCCCACCCGCACCCGGTGCGGCGATTCGAACACCGCCTGGCCGAAGAACAGCGTGCAATGCGCCATGCCGTCGATCCAGCGCTGCAGCGACGCCCGCGAGTCTGCGGAGATCTTGTCGGCCCGCGCGCGGACCTTGGCGAAGTCGATGCCGACCTCGCCGCCGATGGTCACGCCGAAATCGGCGGCGCGCCTTGCCATATGCGCGGCATAGGCGCTGGCGACCAGCGTCTTGGTCGGTTTGCAGCCAGTATTGACGCAGGTGCCGCCGAGCAAATGCCGCTCGACCAGCGCCACCGACATGCCCGCATCGCTCAACCGCCCGGCGAGCGGCGTCCCCGCCTGCCCTGCGCCGATCACGATCGCATCGAACTTGCGGCTCATAGCGAGGCCGCCACGAAGGCCGCGACGCCGATCGCCGCAAGATCCTCGACGAGCGCGGCAGGCAGGTCGGTACCGAAGGCGCGGCACAATCCCATCCGCGCCACATAGCCGCCGAAGGTGCCGATCACCGCACCGATGACGCCGGCGGCGAGGCACAAAGGCAGCGAACTCGCCGCCAGCCCGATCGCCGCACCGCACAGCGCACCCGAAATCGTCCGGCCGATGAACCCAGGCGGCGACTTGCGGCTGGGTGTGGTCGGCAGCTTGTCGGCGACATATTCGCCGATAGCGAGCGCCGTGAAGATCCACGGCGTGCCCCACCAGCCCATCCAGCCGAGCCAGGTGCCGCCGAGCGGCAGCCAGCCGGCATAGGCCGCCCAGGCGATCGCGGTCGGCGCGGTCATGGTGCGCATGCCGGCGACGATGCCGATCAACAGCGCGAGGACGAGGGGCGGCATCGGCAGGACTCCCAATAACGGCACCACCCAGCGCCTTTCTGCGCGCCTGCGCAACTGCACTTGGGTATGCCCCCGCCGCCAACGAAACGAACCGCCACGGGTTGCAACCCGCCACCGATTGAAGGATCAGGCGGCCCAACCAAGCCCATCAGGAGAACCGGCCATGAAGACCCGCGCCGCCGTCGCCTTCGAAGCGAAGAAGCCGCTGGAGATCGTCGAACTCGATCTGGAGGGCCCCAAGCCCGGCGAAGTGCTGGTCGAGATCATGGCCACCGGCCTGTGCCACACCGATGCCTACACGCTGGACGGCCTCGATTCCGAGGGCCTGTTTCCCTCGGTGCTGGGCCATGAAGGCGCCGGCATCGTCCGCGAGGTGGGCGCCGGCGTCACCAGCGTGAAGCCCGGCGACCATGTGATCCCGCTCTACACGCCGGAATGCCGCCAGTGTAAGTCGTGCCTCAGCGGCAAGACCAACCTGTGCACCGCGATCCGCGCCACCCAGGGCAAGGGGCTGATGCCGGACGGGACCACCCGCTTCAGCTACAAGGGCCAGCCGATCTTCCATTACATGGGCTGCTCGACCTTTTCGAATTTCACCGTGCTGCCCGAGATCGCGGTGGCCAAGATCCGCGAGGACGCGCCGTTCCAGACGAGCTGCTATATCGGCTGCGGCGTCACCACCGGCGTCGGCGCGGTGGTCAACACCGCCAAGGTGCAGGTCGGCGAAACAGTCGTCGTGTTCGGCCTCGGCGGCATCGGCCTCAACGTGATCCAGGGCGCACGCCTCGCGGGTGCGGGCCAGATCATCGGCATCGACGTCAATCCGGACCGCGAGGAATGGGGCCGCAAGTTCGGCATGACCCACTTCCTCAACACCAAGGGCATGTCGCGCGAAGCGATCGTCGCCAAGGTGGTCGAGCTGACCGACGGCGGCGCCGACTATAGCTTCGACGCGACCGGCAACACCGAGGTGATGCGCACCGCGCTCGAATGCTGCCATCGCGGCTGGGGCGAATCGATCATCATCGGCGTGGCCGAGGCGGGCAAGGAGATCAGCACCCGCCCGTTCCAGCTGGTCACCGGCCGCGTCTGGAAGGGCACCGCGTTCGGCGGCGCCAAGGGCCGGACCGACGTGCCGAAGATCGTCGACTGGTACATGAACGGCAAGATCGCGATCGACCCGATGATCACCCACGTGCTGACGCTGGAAGAGATCAACAAAGGCTTCGACCTGATGCATGCGGGCGAGAGCATCCGCAGCGTCGTCGTCTACTGAGAGGAGCGCAAGCGATGTTCACCCATGTGATGCTCGGCGCCGACGATATCGACGCGGCCAAGGCCTTTTACGACGCGACGCTGGCCGCGCTCGGCGGGCCGGAAGGCGTGGTGGATGAGCGCGGGCGCGTCCATTACACGCATGACGGCGGCCGTCTGATGATCACCCGCCCGATCAACGGCCAGCCGGCCAGCTGCGCCAATGGCAGCACGATCGGCTTCCACGCCAAGAGCCCCGAGATAGTCGATGCCTGGCAGGCCGCGGGCCTGGCGCATGGCGGCACCGCGATCGAGGATCCCCCGGGCATCCGCGAGGCGACCGGCGGCCGCAAGCTCTACCTCGCCTATCTGCGCGATCCGGCCGGCAACAAGATCTGCGCCGTCCACCCGGTTCGCGGTTGATGGAAACGCTGTCGACGCACAAGGCGTTCGGTGGGGTGCAGGGCGTGTATCGCCACGCCTCCGCCGCGACGGGCACGCCGATGACCTTCTCGGTCTATGTGCCGCCGCATGCCGAGGGTGCGAAGCTGCCGGTGCTCTGGTATCTGTCGGGCCTCACCTGCACCCACGCCAACGTCACCGAAAAGGGCGAGTATCGCCGCGCCTGCGCCGAGGCTGGGGTGATCTTCGTCGCGCCGGACACCTCCCCGCGCGGCGAGGGCGTGATCGACGTGCCCGACTATGATTTCGGCCAGGGCGCCGGCTTCTATGTCGACGCGACCGAGGCCCCTTGGGCCGAGCATTTCCACATGCGCAGCTATGTCGAGGACGAGCTGCCCGCGCTGCTCGCCGAGCAGTTCCCGATGGCCGACCTGACCCGACAGGGGATCACCGGCCATTCGATGGGCGGGCACGGCGCGCTGACCATCGGCCTGCGCAATCCCGAACGCTTCCGCAGCGTCTCGGCGTTCGCCCCGATCGTCGCACCCAGCCAGGTTGGCTGGGGTCAGAAGGCACTTGGCGGCTATCTCGGCGACAACCCCGCGGCATGGCGCACCCATGACGCCGTGGCGCTGATCGAGGACGGCGCGCGCCTGCCCGAGCTGCTGGTCGACCAGGGCGATGCCGACAGCTTTCTCGTGGACCAGCTCCGCCCCCAGCTGCTGGCCGATGCCTGCGCCGCCGCCGGCATTCCGCTGACGCTGCGGCTCCAGCCCGGCTACGACCACAGCTATTATTTCGTCTCGACCTTCCTCGCCGAGCATGTCGCCTGGCATGCGGCACGCCTGAAAGCGTGATATGAGACCAGCACACCGGTGCGGCGCGGGGCCGCACCGGCCCATAAGGGGGAGTTTTCCGGCGTGAAGTTGAAGTCGCTGTTCGCCGTCGCCGCCGCGCCGCTAGCGCTGCTGTTCAGCCCGCTTGCCCTCGGCCAGGCCGCCCCGGCCGCGGCGCCCGCCGTGCAGAGCCGCGCGGCCGATCCGGCCTTGTGGGTGGTCAAGGATGCCGACACCACCATCTATCTGTTCGGGACCGTCCATGTGCTCAAGCCCGGGCTCAGCTGGTTCGATTCGGCGGTAAAGTCGGCGTTCGACAAGAGCGACACTTTGGTGCTCGAGCTGATCGAGCCCGATCCCGCGACGATGCAGGGGCTGCTGGTCAAGACGGCCATGGCGCCGGCGGGGTCGAAGCCGATCGCCGAGCAGCTGCCGGCCGACAAGCGTGACGCCTATCTGAAGGCGATGGCCGACATCGGCGTGCCGCCCGCGGCCTTCGACATGCTCCAGCCCTGGGTCGCCGGCATCACGCTCAGCGTCGCGGGCCTTCCCAAGCTCGGCTATGATCCGGCCAGCGGCGCGGAGAAGGTGCTGACCGCCGCCGCCAAGGAAACCGGCAAGCCGATCGTTGGACTGGAAACAGCCGAGCAGCAGCTCGGCTATTTCTCCAGCATGCCGCAGTCGCTCCAGATCGCCTTTCTCGCGTCGGCGGTGGACGATTACCCGAAGCTCGGCACCGAACTCGGCAAGATGATCGATCAATGGGCAGCCGGCGATCCCGAGGCGTTGGGCGCGACGATGAACGAAGGCATGCGCGACACCCCCGACCTCGCCCGCATTCTGCTGACCGAGCGCAATGCGCGCTGGGCGAAATGGATCGAGGCACGGCTCCAAAAGCCGGGAACGGTGTTCTTGGCAGTAGGCGCCGGCCACCTGGCCGGCACCGACAGTGTCCAGGCGTTCCTCGCCCGGGATCAGGTGAAGGCGGAGCGCGTCCGCTACTGACGATCCCGGCGGCGCGCGCTTCCCCTCCGATGCGGCCGCGTGTCGCATCCCTTTTGGAGCAATTCGCATGGCATCGAATCCCCGTCCCCTGATCGGCCTGCTCGCGGGCGTTACCGCCGGCCTGGTCGCCTCGGCCGCTATGGCCGCGTTCCAGAACCAGGCGAGCAAGCTGATCCCCGAGGAGGATCAGAGCGACGGCGATCCGGCAACGGTGAAGGCCGCCGATGTGGTGGTCGAGGCGACGACGGGCGACAAGGTGCCGGAGCCCTATCGCGAGGCTTCGGGCCAGGCGGTGCATTACATTGTCGGCGGTGTGCTGGGCGGCATCTACGGGCTGATCACCGAATATCGGCCGGAAGCGGCTTCCGGGTTTGGCGGCGCGTATGGGGTGGTCACCTCGGCACTGCTCGACGAGGGCGCGGTGCCGGCGCTGGGGCTCGGCAGCGGGCCCACCGAGACGCCGGCCTCGATCCATGCGTACGGCGCGGCGTCGCACCTCGTCTACGGCGTGGTGCTGGAAGGCGTGCGGCGGATCATCGCCGGCGTGCGGTGATGGCTACCCCTCCCTCTCCCGGGGGGAGGGAGGGGCCCGCTGCCGGAGGCAGTGGGAGGGAGAGGGGGCGATTTGCGGCGCAAATCGCGCGGCGGCTGTGCCGCCGCTCACCCTCTCCAAGCTGCGCTAGGCGCATGCGCGCCAAGCTCCGCTATCCTCCCCCTCGAGGGGGGAGGATGAAGGTTAAACCCAACCGCCTTGCGCTCACCCCCTATTGCTATACCCTCCCGGGTCGCGGACGAGACCGGATACACCCGGCGTGCGCCGCGACCCGCAATTGCAGGGGAGGATGTCACTCTATGACGATCGTCTATTTCGCCATCGTCTGCGGCCTGATCGCCGTGGCCTATGGCTTCATCACCAGCCAGCAGGTGCTGCGTGCACCGGCGGGCAACGCCAAGATGCAGGATATCGCCACCGCGATCCAGGAAGGCGCCAAGGCCTATCTGACGCGGCAATACACCGCCATCGCCGTGGTCGGCGTCGTGGTGGGTGTCGTGCTGTTCCTCACGCTGGGGTTGATCCCCACCATAGGCTTCCTGATCGGCGCGATCCTGTCCGGCGTGGCCGGGTTTGTCGGCATGAACATCTCGGTCCGCGCCAACGTCCGCACGGCCGAGGCGGCGCGGGGCAGCCTGCAGGGCGGGCTCACCCTCGCCTTCCGGTCGGGCGCGATCACCGGCATGCTGGTGGCGGGCCTCGGGCTGCTCTCGATCGCGGTGCTGTTCTGGTATCTGGTGGACATGGCGCACCATGCGCCGGGCGATCGCATCGTCGTCCTCACCCTTTCCACGCTCGCCTTCGGCGCCTCGCTGATCTCGATCTTCGCGCGGCTGGGCGGTGGCATCTTCACCAAGGCGGCGGACGTCGGCGCCGATCTCGTCGGCAAGGTCGAGGCGGGCATTCCGGAGGATGACCCCCGCAATCCAGCCGTGATCGCCGATAATGTCGGCGACAATGTCGGCGATTGCGCCGGCATGGCCGCCGATCTGTTCGAGACCTATGTCGTGACGCTGGGCCTCACCATGGTCACCATTGCGCTGCTGCTGCGCGGCGTCGATGCGGCGCTGCTCACCCGGCTGATGGCGCTGCCGCTGCTGGTCGGCGGCGTGTGCATCATCACCTCGATCCTCGGCACGTACATGGTACGCCTGGGCGCCAACCAGTCGATCATGGGCGCGCTCTACAAGGGCTTCTGGACCACGGTGATCCTCTCGGTGCCGGCGATCTACGGCGTCACCCACTATGTGCTGGGCGGCCGGATGCAGGATTCGATCGCCTCGCTCGGCGAGCCTAGCGCGCTGCTCGACGGCAGCACGCTCTCCGCCGATGCCGTGGCTGCCGCCGCGGCGATGCCGACCGTCACCGGCATGGGGCTGTTCTGGTGCATGATGATCGGCCTGGCCGTTACCGGGCTGCTGGTGTGGATCACCGAATATTACACCGGCACCAACTTCCGCCCGGTGAAATCCATCGCCAAGGCCTCGGTGACCGGCCATGGCACCAACGTCATCCAGGGCCTCGCGATCAGCCTCGAATCGACCGCGTTGCCGACGCTCGTCATCGTCGTCGCGGTGATCGCCACCTATCAGATCGCGGGCATTCTCGGCGTGGCCTTCGCCGCAACCTCATTGCTGGCGCTGGCGGGCATGGTGGTCGCGCTCGATGCCTATGGTCCGGTGACCGACAATGCCGGTGGCATTGCCGAGATGGCGGGGCTGGAAGACGAGGTCCGCCACAAGACCGACGCGCTCGACGCGGTGGGCAACACCACCAAGGCGGTGACCAAGGGCTATGCGATCGGCTCGGCGGCACTGGCGGCGCTGGTGCTGTTCGGCGCCTACACGACCGACCTCGACCATTATCGCGACGCGCTGAGGCTGACCGGACCGGTCAACTTCTCGCTCTCCAACCCCTACATCATCGTCGGCCTGCTGCTCGGCGCGCTGCTCCCCTATCTGTTCGGCGCGTTCGGCATGACCGCGGTCGGCCGCGCTGCCGGATCGGTGGTCGAGGATGTCCGCGCGCAGTTCCGCGACAATCCGGGCATCATGGCGGGCACCAGCCGGCCCAACTATGCCCGCACGGTGGACATCGTCACCAAGGCGGCGATCCGCGAAATGATCGTGCCATCGCTGCTGCCGGTGCTGAGCCCGATTATCGTCTATTTCCTGATCGCCGCGGTGGCGGGCAAGGAACAGGGCTTCGCCACGGTGGGCGCGATGCTGCTGGGCGTGATCGTCTCGGGCCTGTTCGTCGCCATCTCCATGACCAGCGGCGGTGGCGCCTGGGACAACGCGAAAAAGTACATCGAGGACGGCAACTATGGCGGCAAAGGCAGCGATGCCCACAAGGCCGCGGTGACCGGCGACACGGTGGGCGATCCGTACAAGGACACGGCGGGGCCTGCGGTCAATCCGATGATCAAGATCACCAACATCGTAGCGCTGTTGCTGCTCGCGGCGCTGGCCGGCGGCGGCACGCACTGACGCAAAGATCCTCCCCGGAACGGGGAGGGGGACCATGCGAAGCATGGTGGAGGGGGAGCACAGCGAGGGAATCGCCCGTGGAAGCCCCCCTCCACCACCGCCTTCGGCGGCGGTCCGCCTCCCCGTACCGGGGAGGATCTTGTACGCTTGCCCCCATCTCCCCACATCCCACACGAAGACGCGCGCCCGTGCCGCGCCGCCTTCCCTTTTTCCTTCCAGCGCTGTAAGGGCGACGCACTTTTACGCGCGCTAATCCCTGAGAGGCATTTTTTGGCCAAAGAAGAACTGCTTGAAATGCGTGGACAGGTTGTGGAGCTTCTCCCCAACGCCATGTTCCGCGTCCGGCTCGAGAACGACCATGAGATTCTCGGCCACACCGCCGGCAAGATGCGCAAGAACCGCATCCGCGTGCTGGTCGGCGACGAGGTGCTCGTCGAGCTGACCCCGTACGACCTGACCAAGGGCCGCATCACCTATCGCTTCAAGTAAGCGGGTGCCGCCCATGCGGCTCGTGCTCGCTTCCACTTCGCCGCGACGGCTCGATCTGCTCACCCGGATCGGCGCCGCGCCCGATCGCGTTGCGGCTCCGGACGTGGACGAGGATGTCCGCCCCGGCGAGCTGCCGCGACCCTATGTGCTGCGCGTCGCGACCGCCAAGGCGCATGCGGTCGACCGTGCCGCGGACGAGATCGTCCTGGCCGGCGACACCACCATCGCCGTCGGCCGCCGCATCCTCGGCAAGCCCGCGGACGAAGCCGATCTGCGCGGCATGCTGGCGCTGCTATCCGGCCGCCGCCACCATTGCCTTTCGGCGATCTGCGTCATCGGCCCGGACGGCAAGGCCCGCACCCGCGTCTCCGACACCGTCGTCGCCTTCAAGCGCCTGAGCGACGCCGATATCGACTGGTACGTCGCCAGCGGCGAGGGCATGGGCAAGGCAGGCGGCTATGCCATCCAGGGCAAGGCCGAGGCCTTTGTGCGCTTCCTGTCCGGCAGCCATTCGGGCGTGGTCGGTCTGCCGGTGTTCGAAGCGCGCGCGCTGCTCGCCGGCGCCGGCTATCCCCTTGGCTGAGTGGCTGTACGAGGCGGGGATCGGCGAGAACCGCGCCGCCCTCGTTTCGCGTGGGCTGATCTGGAAGGCGCGGATCGAGCTGGCGGGCACCCGCCCCCACGTCGGTGCGATCTGCGCGGCAAGGCTCACGGACAAGTCCACCGGCAAGGTAGCGCTCGACCAGGGCGGCGAGGCGCTATGCGATCCGCTCCCCAAGGGCGTCACCCAAGGCGCAGCCCTGCGCGTGAAGATCGTCCGCGAGGCAATCCCCGAGCCCGGCCGCGCCAAGCTCCCCAAGGCCGTCCCGGCGCCCCCTGAGGCGCCGCTGGGCGACGGACAGGACCTGCTCGCCCGGATCACCGCCACCGACCATCCGGTGCGCCTCTTGCGCCCCCACGAGGCCGACGCGCTGGAAGAGGCGGGCTGGTCCGAACTGCTCGACGAAGCCTATACCGGCGAGATCGCCTTCCCCGGCGGCGCGTTGCGCATGTCCCCCACCCCGGCCATGACGCTGTTCGACGTGGACGGCTCCGGCGCGCTCGAACCGCTGTCGATCGCCGCCGCCCACGCCGTCGCTCGCGCGATCGAGCGATTCGGCATCGGCGGCTCGATCGGCATCGACTTCCCCACGCTCAGCAGCAAGGGCGCGCGCAACGCGGTCGCCGAGGCGATCGACGCTGCACTCCCCCAGCCCTTCGAGCGCACCGCGGTGAACGGCTTCGGCTTCCTCCAGATCGTCCGCCGCCGCACGCGACCTTCGCTGCCGGAGCTGCTCCACGCCGATCCGGTCGGCGCCGCCGCCCGCGCCGAGCTGCGCCGGCTGGGACGCCTTCCCCCGCCGGTGCCGGCCACCCATATGGTGGATGCCCGAATCGCCCGCCGCCTGGCGCGCGAGCCCGACTGGACCGAAATGCTGGCCCGCCGCATGGGTGGCGCGGTCCAGTTCGTGACCCCCAAGGAGTGATCCCCATGCCCCGCGACGCCTGCCCGATCTGCGGCAAGCCCGGCACCGCCGAGTTCAAGCCCTTCTGCAGCCGCGGCTGCAAGGATCGCGACCTGCTGCAATGGCTGGGCGAGGGCTACCGCGTGCCCGGCGAGCCGGCGCAAACAAATGTGCAATCGGGGCTGGACAGCCACGAATTCCCCGACTAACAGGCGCGCTCCCCGGCGGTTCCGCCGGTGTGCCCGGGTAGCTCAGTTGGTAGAGCATGCGACTGAAAATCGCAGTGTCGGCGGTTCGACTCCGTCCCCGGGCACCATCCACCTCTACCACCTGGTCCGCGGGTGTCGACTTCGCGCCGAAGACATCCGGCTTCCGCGCGTCGGTGACCTATTACAACACCCACTACAGCAACCAGATCGTTGGGCAGAATACCGGCCTGTTCCTGTCGAACCCGACCTTCGCCCCGCTCTACAGCCGCTACATCATCCCGGTGAACAATCCGGCGACGTGCGTGAGCGGCAATCCCGCCACCTATGATCCGGTGCTGGCCCGCTTCATCGCCGGCCATCCGGCGCTCTACAACGTACCCGTGCTGGGCGCCTGCTCGGTCAACGTCATCGTCGACGGGCGTTCGGCCAATGCCGCGACGACCTTCCAGGACGGCATCGACGTGCAACTGAGCTACACGCTGCAAACCGGAATCGGCCGCTGGTTCGTCAGCGCCAACGCCACGCGGATCCTGAACCAGACACTGCAGACCGTCGCCGGCGGGATAACCCAGGACGTGCTCGACACCTATTACTATCCGGTCAGCCTGCGTGGCCGCGGGCAGATCGGCTGGAGCAAGTCGGGATTCGGGGTGAACCTGTTCGTCAACTATGTCGGCAGCTACACCAATACCATCCCGCTGCCCGGGCAGCCGCAATCGGAGGTGCCGTCCTGGACCACCGCCGATCTCGGCATCAGCTATGCCGTTCCCAAGGGCAACAGGCTGCTCGGCGGGCTGCGCCTCGGGCTCAACGTGCAGAACGTCACCAATGAGGATCCCCCGATCGTCCTGACCCGTGCCGGCAGCAATTTCGGTGCCTATGATCCGTCGAACGCCAATATCCTCGGGCGCACGTTCAATTTCCAGATCACCAAGAGCTTCTGATCATGAGACTTATCACGGGAGATGCGAGCATGAAGGCATGGATGACGGCGCTGGCCTGCGGGGCGGCGACCTGCGCGATCCCCACCGCGACGGTGGCGCAGACGAGCGCGCCGGTGGCTACTACCGAGACGGGCAAGGTGCAGGGCGCGATCGAGGACGGTGTGGCCAGCTGGAAGGGCATTCCCTTCGCCGCACCGCCGGTCGGACCCTTGCGCTGGCGCGCGCCGCAGCCGGCAGCGAACTGGCAGGGAGTCCGCCCCGCCACCGAGTACAGCCATGACTGCATGCAGAAGCCCTTCCCCAGCGATGCGGCACCGCTCGGCACCACGCCGGCCGAGGACTGCCTGTACCTCAACGTCTGGAAGCCCACTGGCGCATCGGCTACCGCCAAGCTGCCGGTGATGGTGTGGATCTATGGCGGCGGCTTCGTGAACGGAGGCGCCTCGCCACCCACCTATGCCGGTGCCAACATGGCGAAGCAGGGCGTCCTGTTCGTCAGCTTCAACTACCGCGTCGGGCGGTTCGGCAGCTTCGCCCTGCCCCAGCTCACCCGCGAGAATCCGGACGGCGGGCTGCTGGGCAACTACAACTTCATGGACCAGATCGCCGCGCTCAAATGGGTGCAGAAGAACATTGCGGCGTTTGGCGGCGACCCGTCGAACGTGACGATCATCGGCGAGAGCGCAGGCGGCATGTCGGTCCACACGCTGGTCACCTCGCCCTTGTCGCGCGGGCTGTTCAGCAAGGCGATCGTGATGTCCGGCGGCAACGCCCAGACCGCGAAGAACGCGACGCTCAAGGATGCAGAGGCGATCGGCGAAAATCTCGCCCGCGCACACAATATCGACCCCGCCGCGCCCGACGCGCTCGCCAGGCTGCGCGCGCTCAGCGCCGAGCAGGTGACCGACGGCCTCAGCATGATGGAGCTGTTCCAACCCAAGTCGGGCCCGCGCACCTATGGCGGCCCGATGCTCGACGGCAAGCTGCTGGTCGACCAGGAAAAGGCCTATGCCAGCGGCAACTTCGCGAAAGTGCCGATGCTGATCGGCGCGACCAGCGCGGACATGGGCGGCAAGTCCGGCTTCATGATCGCCGGCGCGCGCGAGGCGAGCGCGATGGTCGCCGCGCAGAAGGTGCCGGTGTGGGAATATCGCTTCTCCTATGTCGCGGACTCGGTCGGCCAGCCGGGTGCCGGCCATGCGACCGATATCCCGTTCTTCTTCGACAATGCCCGCATCAAATATGGCGCGGCGACGACGCCGAAGGACGAGCAGGTCGGCAAGACGATCAGCGCCTATCTCGCCAATTTCGCCAAAAAGGGCGATCCGAATGGCGCGGGCCTGCCGGCCTGGCCGCGCTTCACCGCATCGGGCGACGAGATCCTCGACTTCGCCGCGGACGGCAAGGCGTTGGCGGCGCGCGACCCCTGGGGCGCGGAGATCGACGACCTGCAGGCTCGCACCAAAGCGGCGCTGTCTTCGGGCAAGTACAACAGCCTGACCACGCCGCTGGGCAAGATGCTCGACGACCCCGCCGCCCGTGCGGTGCTCGCCAAGCATCTGCCGCACATGGTCAAGAACCCGCAGATCGACATGGCCCGCGGGCAGACGCTGGTCGGCATCCAGGGGTATTTCCCCGCCCTGCTTACCGATGCCAAGCTCAAGGCGATCGATGCGGATCTGGCGACGATACCCACGAAGCCGAGCTAATCCTCGGCCCCTGATATCCTGCGCCTTCAAGAACGCGGCAGGCGCGGCACCAAGCACCGCGCCTGCTGCGAAGTCTTGAGGGCACGAAGCACGTATGGTCCGCTTGGCACGAGCTCGGGGGCCGTCTCATACCCGCGCAGCCTCGACGGCGAGACGAGCACCTCTACCCGGTCTCGTCGGATAGCGCATTGTCGATGCAGTCGGCGAGTTTAATGCCCCGGCGAAACACCCGATCGAACGGCCGCGACGGCGCGCGCTGCACCGCTTCTTCGAAAGCTGTCCGGCGGGCCGTTAGATGGACGAAGCCTCGATTCGTCGACGGCAGTCGGCCTGACTGCAGTAGGCGCACCAGCGGGAGAACCCGGCCGTGGCCCACCGAACGGTGTTCACACCTTTTGGGCTCCAGCCCGTTCAAGCAAAACCGCATATAGGGCGGCGCCGACTCCGGGCTCGTGCAGCGGGGCAACAACCTCGTAGCGCCCGGCACGGGCAAGGCTATCGAGAAAAGGCTGACGCACCGCGTCCAAATTCGTCAGCACCCCACCCGACCAGGACAGCAGCACCGTTTCCTCCACTGCAAATCCAAGCTGCTCGCGAAGCGCCTGCGCGATGGCAGCCAGCTCGGCACCGGCGCGATCGAGAACCGCCAGCGCGTGGGCATCGCCCGCCTGGGCTGCGCGGGAGACGAGCGGCGCCAGGCCCGCGATCTCGTCGCGCCCCATGCCGCGATCACCCATGACACGCGCACAGATGTCAAGATCCTTCGGCAGTTTGAGCGCGTCGCGGAACGCCTGCCAAAGCGGGGTCTTGGTCAAGCGCCCGTCGCTCATCCGGGTAAACAGGTTGAGGCCTTGGACCGCGATCCAGTAGGCTGAACCCTCGTCGCTGAACACTTCGCCCCAACCGCCGGCCCGCGCCTTGCGGCCCCGCCGCTCGCCATAGCCGATCGAGCCAGTGCCGGCGACGAGATTGATGCCGTCTGCGCAGGCGAGCGAGCCCGCCCAGCCACACACCATGTCATTGTCGCAGGCGTAGCGATCGTGACCCAGCAGCCGGCCGCACGCAGCGTCGAGCAGCGGATCGATCGCCGCATCCTCTCCAAAAGCCGGAAGCCCGAAAAAGGCATGGCCGAGATCACCGGGAGCAATCCCCGCCTCGCCGCACACCGCAGCGATACCCTCCTCCAGCCGCGCCACCGCAACGTCCAGCCCCACTTGCAAATGGTAGGTCGTGCCCGTCAGCGCGCGGGCGACGACCTTGCCGTCTGCTTCGATAAGGACGAACTCCGTCTTGGTGCCGCCGCCATCGACGCCGAGAAACAGCGTCATGCGACCAGCGTGTGAATTCGTACGCCCTGCACGACGCGGTTCACCGTACCGGCGGCGTTCGGCTGGTCCGGGGTGCGGCCAAGCCGCAGCGAGCAGTGTAGGCCGTACAGCTGCGCAAAGACGATGTAGGGAAAGAGCAGGTCCGCATCGGCAAGATCTGCGGCATGCTCCACCAGCAGCGTCTCGCCGTCGGTGTCCCGCGCGGCAATGACGAGCACCTCGCTGCAATGACCGTCCGCACGCAATTCCTCGACGATGTCGAGGTCGTAGCGCCGGGTCAGCGGATCGTTGGAGACGAACACCACCACGAGCGTGCGCGGCGTGACGATCGTCTTCGGGCCGTGGCGAAAGCCGAGCGACGAATCGAACAGCGTCGGCACCGCTCCGTCGGTGAGTTCCAGCAGCTTGAGCGCGGCTTCGCGGGCAAGACCCTGGAACACGCCGCTCCCGAGATAGACGACGCGCTCGAAGTCGCGCGCCGCGAGCGAGGCCGCCACCGCTTCCGAGCGTCTGAGCATCGCCTCCACGGCACGCGCGATTTGTTCCACCCGCGCGTCCATCCCACGCCCGGTGAAGATGGACAGCGCCGCCAGCAGCATCGCGCTGAAACTCGACGTCATCGCGAAGGCGCGGTCATGCGTCTCCTCAGGCAGCAGCACGACATGGTTGTTGCCCGAGGTGCGCCGCGACAAGGCGCCCTCTGCATTGCAGGTGATCACGAGGTGGTGGACCGAGGCGATGCGCGCGTCCGCCAGTTCCACCGCAGCAACGCTCTCCGGGCTGTTCCCCGAACGACCGAACGATACCATCAACGTCGGTCGAGCGGCATCGAGATACAGATGCGGCGCGCTGACGATGTCGGTCGTCGCCACCGCTTCCACCGGCCGGCCGAGCGTCGCCGACAGCCAGGGGGCGAGGCAGTCGCCGATGAAGGCGGAGGTGCCGGCGCCGCAGAGCATGACCCGCAGGTCGGGCTGGTCGAGCAACGGGCGCACGAATGCCGCGATCTCGGCGTGGTGCGCGTCCAGCAGCGCCTGGGTGGCGCGCAGGGTGGCGGGCTGCTGGAGGATTTCGCGCCGGGTCCAGCTTTCCGAGCTGGCGGGCGGCTGGGCGTCCGCCGGGATCGTGTCACGCATTGGGGTTGCAGGCTCCATAATAGGCATCGAGCGTCGCGCCGATCTGCGCGACGATGAGGTCTTTGGGGTCGCGCGTCGCCGTTCCGGCCCGCACGGCGGCATAGGCAACGGGCATGTACTGGCTGAGCAGCGGCAGAGGCGGCACGGCGTCGCGCAGATTGTCGAACAGCCGCGCCTGCGCGTCGGCGATCTCGGCGTCCGGCCAGTAATAGCGGATGCGATCGCTTAGCGAATATTGAAGCTGGAGGTCGAGCGCGTGGCCCGCATCGTGATAATATTTGCGCCAGTTGGTCGGCTCCGCCTTCATCCGCGCGATCGCGGTGGCGCGCAGATTGGCGCGCTTTTCCGGCGCGACCGTCTCCTGCTCGATGGCATCCAGCGCCCATAGCGCCTCGCGCAGTGCAAAGGTGACGCCGGGGCCAACCTTCAGGATGGCGAAATGGTCGCGCACCAGCGCGGCGAGCGCGCCGGCGGTCTGATAGTCGGTCGAATGCGCCTCGAACACAATATGGTCGACCGGCACGATCGCATCGCTGAGTGCGATGGCGGCGGCGGGCTGATAATCGACCACCTTCATATGATCGAACTCGACGCCCGGCTGAACGACGGTGGCGATCACGCGCTGCCACGCATCCGCCAGCCCCATTTCCGCGAACAGGCTGCGATGCATGTCGAGCGTGGCGAGCGCTGCATCGGGCGTGGTCACCGCCAGCGTCTCGAGATCCTCCGCCGCGCCGCCGGGCACCGGCACTTCGGTACCGATCACATAGACCGGCGCGTCGGCGGGATCGCCGGTAAAGGCATCCTCGGCGACCCGGCACAGCCGGGCTGCCCGCTCGGCGATGGTGCGCTCGGGCAGTGGCGCCGGATCGCCGGCGCAAGACATCGAGCAGTCCAGGTGGATCTTGGCGAATCCGGCGCGGACATAGGCGGCAATCATCACCTCCGCCTTGGCCATGGCCGCTTCCGCCGGCAGGCTGGTCCAGGCGTTGGGGCCGAGATGGTCGCCGCCCAGCACGAGCCGCGCGCGCGGAAAGCCGACGCGGTCGGCAATGCCTTCCACGAAGGCGCGGAAGTCGGCCGGCAGCATGCCGGTGTAGCCGCCGTCCTGGTTCACCTGGTTGGACGTCGCCTCGATCAGCACGACCGGCGTTTCGTTCCGTAGCGCATGGGCGAAGGTCGCCTCGATCACCAGCGGATGCGCCGAGCAGACCGAGGTGATGCCCACCGGCATTCCGCGCTTGTGCTCGGAAACGAGATTTCGAATCAGCTGCATCCAAGTCTCCTTTCCCTGCGCTATACGGCGGCACAAAATATAACGCAATAAAGAGATGGAAAACGAAACTTATGAGCTCTCCGCTGCGGCTTGGCTGGCGCCGTCGGGCTCCACCGCGAGCAGCAGCGATGCCGCGACGGCGAGCACGATGCCGACCAGCTTGATCGAGCCCGGCATGACCCCGAGCGCGACGAGGGAGATGATCGCGGTCGCGAGCGGCGCGCCGGCATTGGTGAGCGGCGCGACGATGATCGCCTTGCCGTAGCGAAAGGCGAACACCAGCGTCAGCGCGCCGATCGCGTTGAGAACCTGAATCACTGCCGCCAGACCGGGCCCGTCGAGCCCATAGTTGATCGGCCGGCTGAAATCAGTGAGCGCCAACGCGACTGGTACCAGCGCCAGCCCGGTCACCGTCATGTAGAAGAAGATGCTTTCGCCCGACATGATGCGGTTGGCGGACTTCATGAAATAGGCCTGCAGCCCCCAGCACAGCATCACGATCAGCGCGAGCACGAGCCAGCCGCCGCCCTGTGCACTCCCGCCGGGCGCGAAATCGAAGGTCGGAAGCGCGAGCAGCGCCAGCACGATGCCGACGGCGCCGAGCCGCCCGGTCCGCTCCCCCATGAAGAGGAAGGAGAGCGCGATCGTCACCACCGGCGACAGCGAGATCACGGGAAAGATCAGGTAGGCAGGCCCGCGCGTCACCGCATAGAACAGCACCATCTGCCCCCCTGCCCCGAGCGCGCCGATGGCAAAGCCATAGGCGATGGCGCGCGGGTTCAGGTCCAGCTTCCACTTGGCGAGGGCGAGGACGATCAGCGCGGGCGGGACCATCGTTAGCGCCCAGACGCAATAGACCAGCGTCTCGGGAAAGCCATACTGGGGAGAAAGACCGGAAAACGCCCCCCAGATGCCCCAGAGCAGCACCGTGGTCATCGCATTGAGCAGCCAGGCTCGGCTGCTGGCAGCAGGCGCCGTCATGCAGCAGCCTTCCCGTCGACGGGTGCGGTCTCGAGCACGAGGAAATGGGTGAAGCGCGCAGGGAGCATCGCCTCGGGGCTGCTGACGGTGCCGAGCAACTGGCCGGTGAAGCTGTCGGTCACGCGGTGCCGGCCCGGCGGCAGTCCGCGCAGCGCAACGGGTCCGGACCAGCTATCGGCATAGAAGGCATAGTGCATGCGCCCATCCTTGCGGACAGCATGGCCCTCGGGCTTGTCGAAGCCGATGTCATAGAGCCCGCCGAGATACTCGCCCTTGGGCAACATGTTGGCGCGATACAGCGCGATCCACTTGCGCCACAGCGCCTCCTTCGCCGGGTTCAGGACGATGCCGCCCGGCGGCAGCGGGTCGGTGGTGTTTACCGGGTCGAGCGGCCAGGTGAACTTGGTCGAGAGCACCGCGCCGATGCCATAGTGGCTGGCGAAATCATCATGCCGGTCGCTCAGCTCGACATGATCCCCGGCGAACGGCGCGGAGGGGCCCATCATCGCCTTGAACGTCTTGCCCTTGAGGCGGACCTGCCAGGACGAGGTCGGATCCGAAGCGGGCGTGTGGTTCATGCCCGGCATGTTGTGGAAGGCGAAGGCATCCCCGCAGGGGCAGATTTCCATCACCGCTTCAGGGTTGATCGAGATCGCCTCGTCATAGAGCGCCTTCCAGAAATCCTGGAGGTTCTCGTAGGATTCCTCCGGCCGCTTGTGGTTGTGCGCGGGGTTGTAGCAGGGGGCGACGCCGTTGAGGTGCTGGCCGTCGAGCTTCAGCCCCTCGAAGCCCCAACCCAGAATGCGGCGAACCTGCGCGCGGAAATAGTCGACTACCGGCGGATAGGCCGGGCAGAGCGTGAACGCATCCCAGAAGCTGACATTCTGCGCCGCGCCGTTGCGATCGAGCAGCAGCATGTCGGGATGGTCGCGCAGCAGATCGGTGCCCGGGTCGGCGGCGAGCGGCGCGAGCCACAGGCGTGGGCGCATGCCGGCCGCGCGGATCTTCGCAACGAAAGCCTTCATGTCCGCGTCGCCGCGCGGGAACTTGATAGGATCGAGCTTCCAATCCCCTTCCGAGGTCTGCCAGCCATCGTCGAGTACCGTCCATTCGAGGCCGATCTCGCGCGCCTTGCCCATGGCGGCGAGCACTTCGGGAATCTTGAAGTCGCGCCCATAGCCCCAGGCGCACCACACCGGCGCATAGCTCGGCTCGGGTATTGCGGGTGCGGCAATCCCCCGCTGCGCCATCAGGCGGCGATAGGCGTCCAGCGGGCGGAAATGATCGCCGCCATGCACCATCATGAACACCGGCGGCAGTGCGAGCGTGCCTCCCGGCGGCAGCACCGCCGCTTCATCCCCGGCGATGCCGATGCGCGTGCCGCTCGGCTGGCCGGCTACCGGCAGCGACACAAGCCGCGGCACCGTATCGATATGGCCGACGGCAATGCCGGCGTCGCGTCGCCACACGACCGCGACAGGGGTGCCGCCGCCATAGTCGGTGGCGTTCATCCCCATGAAATTGCGCTGGCCGGTGCCGGGGCGGATCGGCTGCACCCAGTCCCGCCGATCGGGATAGGAGGCGCCGGAGAAGCTCCAGGCGCCGTCGGGATGCGCCAGCAGATCGTGGGTCGCCGCCTGCCATCCGGCCACCGCGAGCGGCGCCGCGCGGGTGTTGCGATAGCGGATGTCAAGCAGCGCAAGGCCAGGATAGGCGCTGAGGAACGTGACCGAGATCCGTTTTTCGATGCCGCCCTGCGCGGTGCCGCGCAGATGGTGGACGCGGCCGCCGGGCACGGTCTCCTGGCTATGGTCGACCAGCAGGAAGCGATCGACGATCCGCTGGTCCTCCAGCCAAAGCGCCTCGCCCGGCTCCATTGCGGTGAGCGCCTTGCCGCCCTTCGAAACGCGCGAGTGCATGCCGGCATCGAACTCGAGGGTGAGTACCCCGTCGTCCAGCGCCAGGATCGGCGCCTCCTTGAGCGTGATCCGGGCAGCGGCCGGTGCGGCCACGACCAGCGCGGCGGTACCCGACAGCCTGGCAAGGAGGCTGCGACGGGTCAGCAGGGAATGGGACACGGAACGAACCTCTCACGAAACGCCGCCTGGAGTGTCGAGCATGCGGCTTTTGCGAGAATGTGCCCGAAGGTTAGCGCTTGCGCAAATCAAAACGCAACATAGTGTGAAGTTCGTTACGTTTCGTTTGGAGAGTATCATGCGCCTTTCGACGAGTCTGATCCCCATTGTCGTGTTTGCGCTCACCGGGGCGGCGCCCGCACCCTCCACCTATAGCGAAGCCGATTTCGTCCGCGTCGCCAAGCTCGACGCGCATGTCCATGCCAATCGCGATGCACCGGAGTTCCTCGCCATCGCCCGCAAGGACGGCTTCGAGCTGCTGTCGATCAATGTCGACTATCCCGATTTCCCGCCCCTCCCCACCCAGGCGGCGATCGCCTACAAGATGCACGCGGCCGATCCTAAGCGCTTCCACTTCGCCACCACCTTCTCGATGGACGGCTTCGGCGGCAAGAACTGGACCGCACAGGCGATGCGCCAGGTGGATGCCGGCTTCGCGCACGGCGCCGTCGCGGTGAAGGTGTGGAAGAATATCGGCATGATCGCCAAGGACTCGGCCGGCGAGCGTGTGTTCCTCGACGATCCGCGTTTCGACGCAATCATGGCGCATATCCAGGCACGCGGCGTGCCGCTGATCGCGCATCAGGGCGAGCCGAAGAATTGCTGGCTCCCGCTCGACCAGATGACGACGGACAATGACCGCACCTATTTCAGCGAGCATCCCGAATATTACATGTACCGCCATCCGGAGGAGCCCCGCTACGAGCAGTTGATGGCGATCCGCGACCGCTTCGTGGGCCGGCACCCGAAGCTGGCCTTTGACGGCGCCCATATGGCCAGCCTGGAATGGAGCGTGGACGAACTTGCCAAGTTCCTCGACCGCTATCCCAATGCGGTGGTCGATCTTGCCGCGCGGATGAGCCAGGTGCAGGTCCAGTCCAACGCCAACCACGCCAAGGTGCGCAGCTTCTTTATCAAGTATCAGGACCGGCTGATGTACGGCACCGACCTGACCGACAGCCCGCCCGATCCCAAGGCGCGGGCGCAGAACCCGCCGACGACCGGCAATTTCACCAAGGAAGCGGATGATGCGTGGCGTTCCGACTGGCGCTACCTGGCCACGCCGCTGACGCAGCCCATCGCCGCGATCAAGGCGGAGGCGCCAGGCCTGGCGCTGCCGCGCGCGGTCATCGACAAGATCTACTACGCCAATGCACGGCGGTTCTTCCACCTGAAGGGATAACGGCCTGGGCCGCGTCCGGCAGGCGACACGCCCTGCCGGACCGCGGCGCTCACGCCTCGTGGATCTCGAACCCCAGCCGCTGGGCCGCCGCGTGGATGTCGGCGGGCACGTCGCGATCGGCGATGAGGTGGTGGATCTCCTCCACCGTCACGATCCGGTGCAAGCAGACCCGACCGAACTTGGAGACGTCGGTGACCGCGATTACCTCCCGTGCGGCCTCGACCATCTTGCGGTTCAGCAGCGCCTCGGGCTCGTAATGGGTGGTGATGCCGCATTCGATGTCGAACCCGTCGACGCCGAGGAAAAGCTTGTCGACACGCAGATTCTCGAGTGCCGCCACGGTCTGCGCGCCGTAAAAGGCGCGGTTCTTCCGGCGCAGCATCCCGCCGAGCATGAAGATATTCAGCCGCTCCTTGGCAGCCAGCACCGACAGGATGTCGAGATCGTTGGTGAGAACAGTGATGTCCTCGTCGTCGGGCAGGAACCGGGCGATCTGCAGCGTCGTCGTACCGGAATCGAGCACGATCGACTCGCCAGGGGACACCATCGAAGCCGCGAGCTTGCCGATGCGCATCTTCTCGTCGGCATGGCTCGACCGCTTGACCTCGACCGCCGGCTCGGCGGTCACGTTCACCGCATCGGCGCTGATCGCACCACCATAGGAGCGCTGCATCACCCCCCGCGTTTCGAGATAGCGCAAGTCCTTCCGGATGGTTTGCATCGAAACCCCGAAGCGTTTCGCGAGCGGCGCAACCTGTACGCTGCCCCGTTCGCGCACCATCGCGCTGATCTGCAGCCGTCGCTCGCTCGTGTCGCGGACGATGCCGCCGTCTTCCTTGCCCACCTGTCTGTACCTATCGTCCTCGGCGTTGGCGCCGCTGTGCCTTCGTTATGTCCCGCGCACCCTTGTCGGGGAAGCCGACAGTTTCGCCTGTCCCTTGTCGAGCAGCGCAGTGCCGCTCGCTGGTGCAACGTGCTGGTCGATCGCATCGACTATGGGCGGTTGAACCGGAGCACG
Source organism: Sphingomonas trueperi (assembly GCF_040545965.1). Classification (GTDB taxonomy): domain Bacteria; phylum Pseudomonadota; class Alphaproteobacteria; order Sphingomonadales; family Sphingomonadaceae; genus Sphingomonas; species Sphingomonas trueperi_C. The sequence goes on from NZ_JBEPMV010000001.1 coordinate 751,854, forward strand.
GTACAAAACGAGCGGCCGCACCGCAATGGTGTGGCGGTGTATCATGGCGCGCCCACGCCCAACACAACCGAGCCACGAAATATGTCACGTTTCGTTTTAAAGCGTTTGACATCTTTCTTTCGCGCAAGCTAGCAAAGCGCAACAAAGCGATCGTTCAGCGGGTCGTGCTGACAGCTGCTTGCGAGAGGGAGGAAGTACCATGGGCAAGGCTCCAACATGGCGCATGATCGTGCGCACGGGCATCAGCATCGCAGCGCTGGCCGCCGGGACGCACGCGACGGCGCAGACCACGCAGCAAGATCAGGGCGCAACAGCCGGAGCGGGCCAGACGGATCCCGGCTCGACCATTCAGTCCGGCCCCGGCACCAGCGGTGACGCGACCACCACCACGGTTGCGACCGGCGACGAGATCGTCGTCCGCGGCGTGCGCGGTAGCCTGCTGCGATCGATCGACACCAAGCGCTACGCCTCCACCATCGTTGATGCCATCTCGGCCGAAGAACTCGGCAAGTTCCCCAACCGCAACGTCGCCGAGGCATTGTCGAATATCCCCGGCGTGACCGTGGGCCGTGACGGTCGGGGCGAAGGACGCAGCGTCACCGTACGCGGCCTAGGGGAGAATTTCGCCCTTACCACGCTGAACGGTCGCGTGCTGCCCACCGATGGCCCCGATCGTTCCTTTGCCTTCGACGTGCTGCCTTCCGAAGTGATCTCGGGCGCCGAGATCCAGAAGGCGGCCCAGGCCTCGCAGCTGGAAGGCAGCATCGGCGGCAATATCGACCTGCGCACGGCCCGCCCTTTCGACCATCGCGGCTTCCATGCCGCCGGGTCGCTCGAAGGCCAGTACAACCAGTTCGCCAAGAAGGGCGGGATCAAGGCGTCCGGCGTCGTCAGCACCACCTTCGCTAACGAGACGATGGGCATCCTGGTTTCGGGAACGTACAACAAGTACAAGTTTCGCACCGACAATCTCGGCGAATATTCGAGCAACGACATCTACGACATCGTCACCTCGCCCAACGGTCAGCGCAGCGTCGTCAACGCGCCCGACGGCGGCGGCGTTATCGAGCCCTATTTCTACAGTGTCGGCTATGTGCAAGGCGAGCGCGAGCGCTGGGGCGGATCGACGGCCTATCAGTGGAAGCCGTCGGACAAGTTCGAACTGCGCCTCGACGGCATCTACAGCAACTACAAGGACACCGAGCACAACCACCGCGTCTCGGTGGGCCTGACGCCGTTCGATGACAACGGCAACGTCCGCTACGATCTCGACAATGTGAAGATCGACAGCAACAAGGTCTTGACCAACTATACGGTCAACAATGCCACCATCGACGTGCTGTCGACCGACGAGCCGCGCAATTCCGTCACGTACCAGCTCGGCGGCCATATCGACTGGAAGCCGCTGGAGAAGCTGAGCGTCGCCGCCGACCTGGCGTACGGCAAGGCCACCAACAACACTGGCGGACAGAATCGCTTCGTCGTGGTGGGCATCCCCGGGTCGCGCGCCCAGGTGACGACCCGCGACAACGGCATTCCGGACCTGCTCCTGACCATTCCCAATGCCGATGGTACCGTCACCAACCGCACGCTCGACCAGGCGGGCAATGGCGATCTGCGCGCCCATTATATCGGCATCCAAGGGCAGAACATCGCCGATCGCAGCACCAGCGCCAGGCTCGACCTGACCTATGCGGCCGACAACGGCCTGCTGCGTTCGATCGCGTTCGGCGGCGTCTATACCGATCGCAAGAAGACGGTCGACGTCATCGACAACCAATATACCACCGCCAACAATTTCGGCGGCTATCCCTTCGCGCTGTCGGCGATCGGGGCGAACGTGGTGCAGGCGCCTGAGTTCACCAACATCCTGCCGAACCTTTCCGGCAACTTCCCCCGTGCGATCCCCGCGTTCGACATCGACACCTATCTGTCTTCGTTGTCCAAGGCGGAAAACAATCCCAATGTCCTCAATCCGCAAACGGGCGAGCCGTATCCGACCGGCTATGCCACGCAAAGAATCGTGCCCGACCAACTCGCTTCCTATGCGATCATGGAGCGGACCTGGAACGCCTATGTCCAGTTCAATGTCGGCGGTGAACGCTGGCGGGGCGATTTCGGCCTGCGCTATGTCAACACCACGGTCGACTCCCTCGGCTATGGCACAACCGTGCGCAGCTATCAGGTTGTCGGCGTGGGCACCGCCAATGTGGTGTTCAACCCGATCGCGCCAATCTCCGGCGGCGGCAGCTATCAGCGCCTGCTTCCCTCCGCGAACTTCGCCTATGATATCGCCGATGGCTTGCGGGTGCGCCTAGCCGCGTCGCAGGCGATTTCGCGGCCTACCTTCGGGGAGCTTTCGTCGGCGAAGGATTACTCGGCCGCGCAGTCCAATACCCCGGTGGTTACCGACGCCGGCAACCCGAACCTGAAGCCGGTTTCGGCGGATCAGGCGGACATCTCGCTCGAATATTACCCGAACCGCCGCGTCGCGCTCACGCTGGCGGGATTCTACAAGCATCTCACCAACTTCGTAACGACGCAGGCCGTGGCGTTCGACCTTGTGCCGACCAATCAGGTCGCGGGGGCGCCGGCGAGCTTCCCGTTCACTGAACTCACCTATGTCAATGGCGATGGCGCGACAGTGTATGGCATCGAGGCTGGCGGCCAGTACTTCTTCGACAACGGACTCGGCTTCCAGGCGAATGCGACCTACAATCGCTCGCGCGCCAAGCGTGCCGGCCTGCCGACGACCGATTTGCAGGACGCGGTGCCTTTTTCGGCGAACGCCAAGATCTTTTACGAGAAGCACGGCATCAACGCGTCCGTGTCCTACCAGTATCAGTCCAGCTTCACGTCGTCCCAGTATAGCTACATCAATACGCTGGCGATCAAGCAGGTGCCTTATCACGAACTGGCGGCAAGCATCTCCTACGACATCCTGCCGCAGGTGACCCTGTATGCGCAGGGATCGAACCTGCTCGACACGGCGACGCGGCGGTATTCCGGCTATACCAATGTACCGGCATTCTACGAATATACCGGCCGGGCCTTCTTCTTCGGCGTGCGCGCGCGCCTCTGATCAGGCGCAGCCCCGATGTTCGGCGCGATCGCTGTCGATGCGGCCACAATCGTCCCCGGGGCGTTGACCGGCAAGGCGGATGGAGAGCGCGATGCGGACGGTCTTGTTACCCGGTGGCGATCCGGTGCCTGCGTTTGGCCAGGGCACGTGGCGGATGGGCGAGCGACCGGCGCATCGCGCGGACGAGATCCGCGCGCTGCGCGAGGGCGTCGCGCTCGGCATGAGGCTGATCGATACCGCCGAGATGTATGGCGATGGCGCGGCCGAGAAACTGATCGGCGAGGCGCTCGGCACGGTGCGCGACCAGCTGTTCCTGGTCAGCAAGGCCTACCCGCAAAATGCCGGGCGCGAACGCCTCGCCGTCGCGTGCGAGAACAGCCTCCGGCGGCTCGGCACCGATCGGCTGGACCTGTATCTGCTACACTGGCGGGGTAGCGTGCCGCTCGGCGAAACCGTGCGGGCGATGGAAGCGCTACAGGCCGCGGGGAAGATCCGCCATTGGGGCGTCAGCAACCTCGATGTCGACGACATGGAGGAACTGGTTGCCGCCGGCGGCAATGCCTGCGCCGTGAACCAGCTACTATACAACCTGGCGCGCCGCGGCCCCGAGTACAGTCTGCTCCCCTGGCTCGAGGCGAACGACATCCCGGTGATGGCCTACAGCCCCGTCGAGCAGGGCCGCCTGCTGACGAATGCTACGCTCCGGCAGGTGGCCGAGACGATCGGCGCGACGCCCGTTCAGGTGGCGCTGGCATGGGTGATGCGCCGCGACGACGTGATCGCCATCCCGAAAGCGGGAACGGTGGCCCATGTTCGCGAAAATCGCGCGGCGGCCGATCTCGTTCTGTCGCAGGACGACCTCGCCCGACTCGACGCCGCCTTCCCGCCCCCAGCCGCACGTCGCCCGCTCGAGATGCTTTGATCGCGATGGCGCTATTCTTCACTGCCGATACGCATTTCGGCGACCATCGGACGATCAACATCCATCGTCGGCCCTTCGCGACGGTCGCGGAGATGGACGAGACGCTGGTAGCTGGGTGGAATGCGATCGTCGATCCAAGCGACACGGTGTGGCACCTCGGCGACGTCGCGCGCCGTCCTGCCGATGTGCCTGGGCTGCTGGCCCGTCTGAACGGCGTAAAGCATCTGCTCCGCGGCAACAACGATCCGCCCGCGACGGGCGAAGCCGCGGGATGGTCGAGCGTGGGCGACTATGCAGAGCTGGAGGTCGACGGGCAGTCGCTCGTGCTCTGCCATTACCCGTTCCGAAGCTGGAATGGGCAACATCGTCGCACCATCAACCTGCACGGCCACAGCCATGGCAAGCTCAAGCCGATGCTGCGCCAGTTCGACGTGGGCGTGGACGCGCGAGGCTTCCTGCCGGTCTCGCTGGCGCAGCTGCTTTCGACCGACTAGCTGGGGCGACCGCCTGTGCTCAATAGTTGAGGCTCCACCCGATTAGGTGTGCCACCGCCGCGACCCAGAGGATGCCGGCCAGCGCCAGCGCCACCAGCGCAGCACGCACGCGCATTCCCCAGCCGAAGGGTTGGCGGAACATTTCGACCAGGTTCCACACGCCGGCGCCCGCTGCGGCGACCGGTACGATCGCGGCAATCTGGAGCAGGCGAATCGGCGTGTCGAGCGTGGCATTATAGGCGTCGACATGCTGGCCGAGGATCGGCGCGAGGATCGCATACCAGCCTGCCAGATAGGCCAGATCGGCGATCGCGCCGATCCGCACCAGCAGGCGGGTCGATGCCGCGCGGCCCGTCGCGGCCGGCGGCGCACCGAAGCGCCGGCGGATCCACCACGCGACGGGCCACATCAGCACGGTCAACACCAGCACCAGCAGCGACAGGCCGAGGATCGACTGGAAAACGGTGGAATTGCGGGAGAAGGGCACCGCCTGCAGCACGCCTACCGGGTTCTGGCTGTCGACGATCGCGCGGCGCCCGCCGAGTTCGGTCACGCGCAGCAGGCGACTGCCATCGACCTCGCGCCAAAGGCCATGCGCGATTTCCCGGAAACGTTTACCCTCGATCGACGACACGCCGATCGTGCCGTCGGGGTTGGCGGTCACCTGGTCCTGCTGCAACAGGTAGAACAGGCTGATGAACCCGGTCTCGACCCGGCGCGTGCTCTCATAATGCCCGGCCAGCGCCTGCGCATCCTGCGCGGCGCTCCCGATCGCCGGCTGCATCGGCACGGGCGGCGCGGGGAAATACCGATCCATGAACAGGTCGAACAACCGCTCGCGCACGCCGTACACGGCGTCGTTCTCGCCGCGACTGCTGAAACTCACGAAGATGCCGACCTTCTTCTCCGGCAGCAGGTTCAGGTCGGTGTGAAAGACAATCGTGTCGCCGCCATGCCCGATCACCGGTGTGCCGTTGCGCATCATCCAGAATAATCCGTGCGCCATGGTGTCGAACCCCGGCACCGGCGGCGTCGAGGGCTGGTGCAGGAAGGCGGTGGTCGCGGGCTTCAGGATGGTTGCGCCGCCATAGCTGCCGCCGCCCAGCTGCATCAGCATAAAGCGCGCCATGTCGTCGGCCGTGGTGGCCACGCTGCCGGCAGGTGCTGTTCCCACCAGCTCATAGGGCTGCGCCGGACCGTCGCTCGTCGCATAGCCCTTGGCGGCCAGGGGCGCGAGCTGCGGCGGCAGCGGCTGCGCGAAGGTTGTGTGCGTCATGCCCAGCGGATCGGTGATATGGCGTGCGACATAGGCTTCGAACGGCTCGCCCGAGACGCGCTGGACGATATAGCCGGCCAGAGCCACGCCATAGTTGGAATAGGCCGGCGCTTCGCCGGGGGCGAACAGGAAGGGGCGCGTATTTTCCTTCAGATAGCGTTCGGTGGTCTTGAGCAGCTTGGGATCGCTTGCGAGCAGGTCCTTCAGCCCCTCCTCGAAGCCGCCGCGATGCTGCATCAGGTCGTTGATCGTCACCGCCCGCCCCGGCGCAGTGATGCGAAAGTCGAGATAGCGGTTCACATCGGCGTTGAGGTCGATCCTGCCCGCCTCGACCAGCTGCATCACCGCGGTCCAGGTGAGCAGCTTCGAGGTGGAGCCGATGCGCATCAGCGAACGCCGCGGATCCATCGGCGTCTTCGCCGCGACATCCGCATAGCCATAGCCCTTCTCGAACAGCACCGCGCCGTCCTTGACGATCGCGACCTGCGCGCCGGCGATCTTTCCGGCCTTGAGCGCGGCGGGCATGTAGCCGTCGAGCCAGGCCCCGACGTCCGCCTCGGTGAGCTGCGGCGTCGGCGCCGGCACTGTCGGTGCGGGCGCCGCATCGGCGGCGGGCGCCGCGGGCGGCGCGACCGGCGGCGGCGTCACCTGGGTGGCGGCGACGAGGAGCGTCGCAAGCAGCGCTATCAGGGGCTTCTTCATCCTCATCCTCTCGGTTCGCCTGGCAGGTTTTTCGGGATCAAGTGCCCGACCGCGCCGCGCCGCAGCAGCGTCGCGACCAGCAGGGGCACGACGTAGACCAGGATCAGCAGCGCCGCGAGCAGGCGGTACCCGCCCGCGATCAGCCCGACGAGCCCGACCCGCTCGGCCAGCAACATGCACGGCGCCAGCAATGCCAGCGCGAGCAGTGCCCGCGTCCCCGGCAAAAGGTCGGCACGGCCACGTGCTCGCGCGATCCGCTCGTTCACCGCGTGCACCGCCCCCGTCCCGCTTTCGAGCAGCGCGGCGAAGATCATCAGCTGGAAGCCGAGGTGGAAGAGCGGGTGGCCGAGCCGCACCAGCATATAGTCCGACGGGAGCACCGCACTGGCGATCTCCGGCAGGAAGGCAGTCATGCAGACGAAGAAAAGCAGGGCCGGCAGCATGGCGAGCGGGCCGGCGATGGCGCCGGCGATCACCGCGTCGCGACCGGAGCGGATATGGCGCGTGACCGGTAGGACGATCACCGCGCCGACGATATTGTAGCCCGCATAGGTAACGCCGCCGAGCGCCCAACCGGCGCCGGGGCCTTCCGTCGTCGCGAAGGCCGCCTCGATGCGGTGCCCGATGTTCGTCACCGCAAGCACCAGGAACAAAGCGTAGGTGGCGTAAAGCAGTACTGAGACCCAGAGGAACACGCGCTCCACGCTGGCATTGCCCCAGGCGACGCAGACGACGATTCCGATCAGCAGCGCCAGCGTGCCGACCAGGGGCTGCACGCCAAGGACAGCCGCACCGATCTCCCCCGCAGCCGCTCCGAAGATCGCGAGAACGACGACGATGAACAACGCATAGGCAGCCTCGAACGCCACCCATCCACGCCCGAGCAGCGCCTGGAAGAAGGTGCGATAGTCGTGCGCGCCGATCGCATGGGCAAGGCGGAAGGTCGCCGCGGCGACGACGCTCCAGATCAGGGTCGCCAGCAGCATCGCGAGCACCCCGCCCCAGGGCCCGGCGGGCAGGAAGAATTCGGCGAGCTCGCGCCCTGTCGCATAGCCGCCGCCGATGACTACGGCCTTGAACGCCAGTCCCGGCAGCACGAACCGCCGGAGACGGTCGGCAGCGGTGGCGTTCAGGCCGCGCATGCATCGAGCAGGCGCTGGAACGGCTCGCCGCCGCGGATCGGATCGGCGGCGGGAAGCCCCAGCCGCTTGGACGTCCGCGCGATTTCCTCCGCCGCCTCGTCCGCGCCCATCCCCGCCGTGTTGAGGCTGATGCCCGCGCACCGGATCGCCGGATTGGTCAGCTGCCCCAAGGCGATCGTCTGCGCGATCACCGCCTCGATTGACGGGACCGCATAGCCTGGCGTTCCCAGAATCTGCGAACGCCCCGGCTGGTGGCAAACGACGAAAAGATCGGGCTGGCTGCCGTGCAGCAGCGCGAGCGACACCGCCGCATAGGCGGGATGAAACAGCGAGCCCTGGCCTTCGATCACATCCAGATGCTGCGGGGGCGCATTCGGACTCAACAGCTCCGCCGCGCCGGTCGCGAAGTCCGCAACCACCGCGTCGATAGCGATGCCCTCTCCCGCGATCATGATGCCGGTCTGCCCGCTCGCACGGAAGCGCGCGTCCATGCCCCGCGCCTGCAAGCCGCGCGCGATCGCCAGCGCCGCGTATTTCTTGCCGAGCGCACAATCGGTGCCAACGGTCAGCAGGCGGCGCCCTGTACGCTTGAGACCGCTGGCGATCGGCAGGCCCGCCGGCGGCACCCGCACGTCGATCAGCCGAACCCCCGCCCGCGCCGCTGCCTCGCGCAGCGGCGCGATCTCCGCCAGCCGGGTATGGAGCCCCGCGATGATATCCAGCCCCGCCGCCACTGCGTCGAGCAGCGCCGGCAGCCAGGACTCCGGGACGACGCCGCCCTGGTTGGCCACCCCGATGACCATCGAGCGTGCCCCGCCCGCCACCGCCGCCGCTGGCGACATCCGCGGCAGGCCGGTGGTCACCGTCGCATCGGGCAAGGCGTATTCGGCCAGACATTTGTCGCCGGCCCAGTCGCGAAGCCCAAGCGCGGTCTTGGCGAAGCCCGGCTCCACGGCGTCCCCCAGGAACAGTAGATACGGCGCTTCCAGGACGTGCACCGCAGACGCGGGCGGCCCGGACATCGCGCTCCTGGCAAGATCCATCGTCAAAAACTCAGCCCCAGCGTCGCGCCGATCGTGCGCGGCTGGATCGGGCTTACCTCGATGCCCCCATTGGGCCGCGTCCGGTACGTGCCGGCGGCGACGAGCCCGCGCGCATTGCCGAGGTTGCGGGCATAGACGGAAAGGTCGAAGCGCCCCAGTGTCGCCCCCGCGCGAAGGCTGGCGGTGCTGTAGCCATCGAACGTCAACCGCCGGCCATAGACGTCCCGGTAGGCCGCGTCGAAATTGCCCGGCCGATCGCTGACCGTCGAAAGATCCGCGCCGACATAAGGTTTCGCATCGCCCCAGTCCCAGCGATATTCCGCCGAGACATTGGCGTTCCACCGCGGCGCGAATGGCAGCTGGTCGCCGTCCAACCCGCCATTGGCGGTATCCCCGCGCAGCCGCGAGTGATTATAGGCGGCCGTCGCCGTCACGGTGAAGCCGCGGATCGGCCGCAGCGTCGCGGTCGCCTCGAAGCCGTGCACCCGTGCGCCGCGACCATTGGCGTCGGCGGTGATCGGACCGGCGTCGGACTGGAAGGTGGCAACGATCAGCGTCTTGTCCCAATCGAGATAATAGGCCGAGAGATCGATGCCGAAGCTGCGGTCTGCGGTCTCCGCGCGGATGCCCGCCTCATAGCTCATCAGCGTGTCGGCATCCGTTTTGGTGGGGTAGTCGGCGGGAGCACCCGGCGGCACGACATTGGGCCCGCCGGGACGGTAGCCCTTGGCGACGCGCGCATAGAGTTCGCTGTGCGGCGCGAACTCGAACCGCGGCGCGGCGGACCAGGTGAACACGCCTTCGGACGATTCGACGCGGCTTTCCGATCGGCCGCCGAACAGGATGCCGTCGAGCAATTGCGTCGTACGCTGGTCGTTATGGCTGTAGCGACCGCCCAGGGTGAGATCGAACCGGTCGCCGAAATGCACCGTCGCGCTGCCGAACCCGGCATATTCCTTGTACACCGAATCCAGCTGCGCGAGCGCGAGATCGGAAAAGCCGGGGATCGGCGGGACCGGCGTCACGGCCCTGCCCGTTGCATTGTCGTAGGGGAAGTAACGCTGATAGAGCTGCCCGGGCTCGCGCGTGAAATAGCCGCCGACGAGCCAGTCCACCCGCCCCGTGCCATTGGATGCGAGCCGCACTTCCTGGGTGAATTTCTTTTGCGTCGACCGGTTGGGATAATAGATCCCATAGGCGTCCGGCGACAGGCCGAACACGCCCGCCGACGCAAGCTGCGCCAGCGTCAGGCCGTCGCCCACATCGTTATACGAGACGTCGCTGCGGTCGGTTGCCACCTGGCGGCTGTAGCTCGTAATCGAAGTAAGCGTCGCGACGCCGAAGTCATAGCTGAGCGTGCCGGTGTAAAGGCGATAGCGGACGCGGTTCTGGTCGGGAAACAGCTGGTAGCGAACCTCGCCGCCGCCCGTGGGCGCGCCAGTGAACGGGTCGGTGGTAATGGGCTGGAGCGTCGCCGGATCTGCATCGAAGGCGTTGCGCCCCTCGACATCGATATTCTGCAGCACCGCAGTCAGCCGCAGCGACAGGCGATCGGTCGGCTGGACGAGCAGCGACGCGCGGCCGCCATAGCTGTCGGCCCGGTTGATGTTGTCGCCGGGCATGCCGATCGCGTCGATATAGCCGCCGGTCCGACGGTAGAAGCCGCTCGCGCGCAATGCCATCTTGTCGCCGAGCGGTACATTGAGCACGGCATTGCCCGAATAGCCGATATCGCCGCCCTTCACCGTCTCGATGCCCGCCTGCCCGCGCGCCTGCCATTCGCCCAGTTTTGGTGCGACGGTGACATATTTGACGACACCGCCCAGCGAGTTTGCACCGTACAGCGTGCCCTGCGGCCCGCGCAGCACCTCCAGCCGCTCGACGTCAAACGTGTCGAAGTCGCCGGCAAGCGTCGCGCCGTTGGTCTGGCTGGTGCTCGAACCGAAGGGGGTATCGTCCAGATAGACGGCAACGGTCGGACTGGCCCCGCCCGCATTGATGCCGCGCAGCACGACGCGAGTCTCGCCGGGATTGCCGGATTCGAACGAGAGCCCGGGCACCAGCGCGGCATAATCGGCGATGCTGCGCGCCTGACGCTGCTCCAGCGCCTCTCCGCCCAGCACCGACATCGATTGCGGCACCTGCGACAGCGTCTGCTCGCGCTTCTGCGCCGTCACGATAATCTCGTCGGCAGCGGCCGCGCCCCCGTCCTGCCGCGCTTCGGGAAGCGACTGCGCTGCAGCCGCGCCGGCCGCGAGAAGCGCCACGACACTGGTAGCCGTTGCGGTTCGACGGATGCTCCTCATGGCAGCTCTCCCAATGTAATTTGCTGATCAGGATGCTAATGTCCTGATCAGAGAATAGTCAACCTGCTTCTGCTATGTTTTTGTTACAGCGACCCTGCGCGATGCGGGATCGATCATCGCGAGCAGCAGCGCAGCCAGGGCAGCCAGGGCTGCCAGCAGCACGAAAAAGGCACCATGGCCGAGGTGCGTCCACAAGGTCCCCACCAGCCCCGCGGCAAGGCTGCCGCCGAAGGTGGCGAGGTACCAGGCTGCGACGGTGGTCGCGCCGAGGCCCGCTGGCGCCAGGCGGGCAAACAGGCCCAAGCCGGTCGGCAGAATGTGCAGCTCGCCAAAGGTCAGCAGCGCGAAGAAGAGGGCGAGCCAAAACCAGTGCGCTCGTCCCCCCATGGCCGCCAGCGCGGCGAGCATCAGAAAGGCAGTAGCAACCAGCAGCGCGCCCACGGCCATCCGCCGCACCGGGCGATCGACACCGCCCCGCTCCGCCCGGCGGCGCCAAAGCACCAGCAGAAACGGCGTCATCGCCATTACGAACAGCGGATTGAGCGACTGGAACCACGTCATCGGGATCATCGCACCTCCGGCGTGGCGATCGACGCCGATGTCGGCCCAGAGCGCTACCGTGTTGCCGGCCTGTTCATAGGCGGCGCGAAACACCGTGACGCACAACGCCACCGCGACCAGCAGCAGCACCACGTCGCGCGGGAAACGGCCGCCGGGCTGCGGCGTCTCGGTCCGCAGCGTGGGCACCGGTGTCGGCAGATAGCGCTGGCCCCAAAGATAGATGCCGAGCCCGACCACCATCCCCACGCCCGCCGCGCCAAAGCCATAGTGCCAGCCCAGCCACTCGCCGAGCGTCCCGCAGATCAGGGGGGCGAGGAACCCGCCGATGTTCACGCCGAGATAATAGACATTGTACGCCCAGCCCACGCGGGGGTCGCCGGGCGCGTAGAGATCGTCGATCTGGCTCGGCAGGCTCGGCAGGAACAGGCCGTTGCCCAGCGCGATGGTGATCAGCGCGGCATAGAAGAGCGGCTCGAACGCCATCATGAAATGGCCGAGCGCCATGATCGAGCCGCCCAGCAGGATCGCGCGCCGCTTGCCGAGCAGGCGATCCGCGATCACACCGCCCAGAATCGGCGTGAAATAGGCGCAGGCGGTGTAGGCGCCGTAGATCAGCGACGCCTTGCCCTGCGAGAAGAGCAGCTGCTTGGTCATGTAATAGACCAGCAGCGCGCGCATGCCGTAATAGGAGAATTGCTCCCACATGTTGGTCAGGAACAAGACCGTCAGCCCGCGCGGCTGACCGAACCAGCTGGGGGCAGCGGCGCCCTCGGTGGTCATCCGCCCCACACCTCGGCGCCGGCGAACAGCGTGCCGTTTTCGTAGACGACGCTCGGCGCCCGGTCCTCGGCAAGGAAGATCGGGCCGTCCAGATCGACCAGATCGGCGATCTGCCCGAGGACGAAGCCCGGCGCAGTCGCGAGGCTCGAGGCGATCATCGTGCCGACCATCACGCCCAGCCCCCGCCGCCGCGCCTCAGCCGCCATCAACAGCCCCTCGGTAAGGCCGCCGCATTTGTCGAGCTTGATGTTGACGACATCGAACCGTCCGCTGGCGCCAGCCACATCGGCCAGCGTCAACAGGCTCTCGTCGCCAGCCAGCGGGATGGCGGAGCGATAGCCGTCGAGATCCGCCTCCGCCCCACGGGCGAGCGGCTGCTCCAGCAGCGAAACGCGGTGCGGCACCAGTCCTGCCACCAGCGCGTCGAGCGCATCGCGACGGAACCCCTGATTGCCGTCAACGCCGAGCCAGACGTCGGGCCGCGCCGCCCGGATCGCGGCGACCCGCGCCAGGTCGAGCGCCAGGTCGCCGGTCAGCTTGACCTTGATCGACCGCGCCTGCGCATAGCCGCGGGCCGCTGCCGCCATCGCTTCGGGCGTGTCGGCGCTGACGGTGAAGGTCGTGACGATCGGCTTCGGCGGCGCGTCGAGCCCGGCCAGCCGCCATATCGGCTGGCCCGTGCGCCGGGCCTCCAGCTCCCACAGCGCCGCATCCACGGCGTTGCGCGCGCCGCCTGCGGGCATCAGCGCGCGCAGGGCCTCCCGCGTCGGGCCCGCCTCGATGGCCGGACGTGCCGCCTCGATATCGGCAAGCATGTGCGGCAGATCGTCGCCGAGATAATAGGCGCCCGCCCCCTCGCCCCGCCCGCGATGCGTGCCGTCGTCGAGCGTGACGAGCAGCACCTCGGCCACGTCGAACACATAGCCCGCGATGCGGAACGGCTGCGCCAGCCGCAGCGAGACGGTTTCGGTGGTCAACCGCAGCATCAGTAGTGCACCGTGATCGCGAGGAGATGGAAGGCCCATGCCATCCACAGCAGCACCAGCGTCGCGAGCAGCACCAGCACTGCCCAGAGCTTGCGCGTCCAGCGCCGCCCGTCGCGGAAGGCGAGCCACAGGTTCCAGCCGCTGATCCCCACCGCACCGACGAACACGACGGCGCTGGCGATCTGCGCGAGCACCAGCACCGCGTCGGCCGGCGCGACGTCGCCGAACAGGACCGAGATCAGCCAGAACCAGCAGACGAGCATCAGCAGATCGGCCAGCGCCATGATCCGGGCGGCACGCGCCACCCGCAGCGACCATCCGCCGAGCGTCGACGCAGCCTGGGTACGGCGGCGGAGCCACCAGCCGGCGGGCCAGGCGAGCACCGTCAGCAGCAGCACGGCGATACTCGCATAGATGGCCGGCACCAGCCACGCGGCGGAACGATAGGCCGGCACCCGATTCCAGACCATGAAGGGGGAGACGAGGTCGAAGCTCCAGCGGACCGGCTTGCCGTTCACCAGTTGCGCCGCCAGCCGGTCATGCCCCGCGACATCGCGCCACACAAATGGTGCGATCTCGACCCAGGTGATCGGCACACCGTTCGCGCCCTTGACCGACGGGATGACCAGCCGGCCCTTCGCATCGGTGGTCACTTCGGCCTGGCCGAACAGATTGAGGATGTCGACGAAGTTGGTAAAGGAGCCGCGGCTGACCTGCCACTGCCCCGCCATCGCCTGCGCATGCTGCGCGGCGGTCGCTGCATCGACGCGGCCGTCACGGATCGTGGCGGGGAAATAGCGATCGGCGAAATCCTGGAACAGCTGGCCGCGGATGACGTGCGCGGCGCCGTCGCGCCCGGCGGAGTTGAAGGACACGTACAGCCCGGTCCGCTCCGCCAGGAACAGGTGCAGCGAGGTGTGCATCTGGTTGGTATCGCCCAGATGCGCGATGACCTTGCGGCCGTTGATATCGGTGTCGAAGAAGCCGAGCTCCATCCGGTTGAGCGGCGGGATCAGCGCGCGCGGATCGATCTTGCCCAGCGGGCTGGCGTGCATCAGCGCGGCCGTCTCCGGCCGCAGGATACCGCGTCCCTGCTCCAGATGCGCGATCATGAACTTGGCCATGTCCAGCCCCGAGGCCGACAAGGCGCCGGCAGGGGCAGGCACGACGATCTCGAACGGCTTGGCCGCCTCCGACGCGACCGGATAGCCCTCGGACGCCAGCGGCCGCAGCTGCGCCGGCAGCGGCTGGCGGAAACTCGCGGTGCGCATGTCGAGCGGGCGGAAAATCCGCTGCTCGACATAGTCGTCGAACCGCATGCCGGAGACGCGCTCGACGATGTATCCGGCCAAGGTGCTGGCCCAGTTCGAATAGGCCGGTGTCGTGCCGGGGGCATAGACCCGGGCCGGCACATGGCGTTTCAGATAGGCGCCGATCGGCTCCACATCCGCCGGATCATAGGTGATCAGCTTCTTGTTCGCCTCTTCGAAACCCGCTGTGTGCGTCAGGATCTGGCGCATCGTGATCGGCTTGCCCTGATAGGCGGGGATGCGGAAATCGAGATAGCGGTTCACGTCGGCGTCGAGGTCGATCTTCCCCGCCTCCACCTGCTGCATCACCGCCGTCCAGGTGACGAGCTTCGAGACCGAACCGGGGCGGAACAGCGTCCGGGCCGGATCCACGGGCAAGCGCTTGGCGATATCGGCGAAGCCATAGCCGCGCGCCGCGATCACCTGCCCGTCCCGCACCACCGTTACCACCGCGCCGGCGATGTCGCCGCTATGCAGCGCATAGGGCATATAGCCGTCCAGCCAGGCGGTGACGTCCTCTCCCGTCAGCGCATGCGCCCCCCGCCCGGCGGGCGGCGCGACCTGCCCGACGGCGTTTGGCACGATCGGCGGCTTCGCAGGCTTGGGCTCCTGCGCCGGTGCGGCGAGGCCGATGGACATTGCGGCGACCACACCGAGCAATCTCAGAGTTCGAACGACCGTCCCCATTGCCGAGACCCCTTCGCTTCGATACTGTATATCAGCATCCTGATCAGGACAGTTTTATCCTGATTAGGCCAATCGTCAACGGCCTATGGAGACTGCCGCCTTGCCGACATCAACCGCGACGCTGGGAACGCTCCTTAAGGGGCTTCGCGCGCGAGAAGGCTGGACGCTCAAGGAAATGAGCGCGAAGTCGGGTATTCCCGTCTCGACCCTGTCGAAGATCGAGCACGATCGCCTCACCCTCACCTATGACAAGCTCCAGGCGCTGGCGCAGCGGCTGGGCATGCGGATGACCGACCTGTTCGCCGAGAGCCAGGAGGAGACGTCGTCGGTCCAACCGGTCACCGCGCGCCGCAGTCTCGGCGATGTCGCGCATGCCGTCCGTGTCGAGACACCGAACTATGACTATTATTATCTCTGCACCGAATTGCGCCGGAAGCGGATGATCCCCGTAATCACCAAGATCCGCGCACGCTCGGCCGAACAGTTCGGCGAGCAGGTGCGCCACTCCGGCGAGGAGTTTCTGTACGTGCTCAGCGGGCGCGTGGAGGTGCAGACCGAATTCTACGATTCGGTGATCCTCGAGCCGGGACAGGCCATCTATATCGATTCGAGCATGGGCCACGCCTATCTCGCCGCCACTGGCTGCGAAGAGGCCGAAGTGCTGGCGGTGATGTCGAGCGCGGAGGAGGAACTGATGGAATCGCTGTTGCACCTGCACCACGGGCAGCAGGAAGGCGGTTCCGAGAAGCGGAGCCGGTCGACCGCGCCGACCAACGGCAGCAGCGGCCCGCGGTGAAGGCGGCGTTGCTCCTCGCCTTCGCGGTGGCGGCCGCCACGCCGGCCTTCGCCCAGAACGAACCGGCGCGGGTGGCGCGCATCCTCCGCACCACGCCGCTGATCGACGGCCATAATGACTGGCCCGAAGTGTTGCGCGAGCGGCAGGGCGACGCGCGGTGGACGAGCGACCTGCGCGATCTCGCGGCCAGCAAGCCCGCCTATGATACGGACGTTGTCCGGCTGCGCCGCGGCATGGTCGGCGGGCAATTCTGGTCGGTCTGGGTGTCGCCCGCGCTTCCGGGCAAGGAGCAGGTCGAGCAGACGCTCGAGCAGATCGATCTCGTGCGATCGCTCGCGGATCGTTATCCCGACGTATTCGCGCTGGCGCGCACCGCCGCGGACGTGCGCCGCATCCATGCCGCGGGACGCATCGCCTGCCTGATCGGGGTGGAAGGCGGCGGCCAGATCGACGGCAGCCTGTCCGTGCTCCGCACCTATGCGGCGCTGGGCGCGGGCTATCTGACGCTGACGCATTCGCGGGCGATCGAATGGGCGGATTCCGCGACCGATGATCCCAAGCATGATGGGCTCACCGATTTCGGCCGCAAGGTGGTGCTGGAACTCAACCGTCTCGGCATGCTCGTCGACCTGTCGCACGTCAGCGAGAAGACGATGCGCGACGCGCTGGCGGTGACGCGGGCGCCGGTGATCTTCTCGCATTCGAGCGCCCGCGCGATCGACGACCATCCGCGCAACGTATCGGACGCAGTGCTGAAGCTGGTCGCGCAGAATGGCGGCGTGGTGATGGTCAACTATGCGCCGGCCTATGTCTCCGAAGCTTATCGCCGCTGGTCAGCGGATGCGCTCGCCGAAAAGGCGCGCCTCAATTCCCCGCCCTATGACGGGATCGACATCGGCCAACCCGACAAGGCGGCGGCGGATTATGCCGTCTGGCTAGCCGGCCATCCCGCACCGACCGTGACGCTGGCGCAGGTGGCGGACCATGTCGAGCACATCGCGAAGGTGGCCGGGGTCGACCATGTCGGCTTGGGCTCAGACTTCGACGGCGTGGGCGAGACACTGCCGCAGGGGCTCGGTGATGTGTCCACCTATCCGGCGTTACTTGCCGAGCTTATGCGCCGCGGCTGGAACGATGCGGATATCGCCAAATTGGCCGGCGCGAACGTCCTGCGCGTGATGGAGTCTGCGGAACGTGTCAGAACTCAATTGAACGGCATCAGTTCTGCTGACTTGTATTCGCAACCCAATAAGCCCGAAGGGCTTACTTCTCAGCAGATCGCGCAGCTTCTTTCTCGGGACGATAGCTGACAATTGTCGTAAATCGTAGGTAGGTCACGGAATCATACCGACCACCGTTTGCGATGACGGTATATCGCACGGTATCTAGGCTGGCGCCACCTTGCACAAACCCTTGATTTAATTACGATTTTTTTCCGCGTTCGACTCCGTCCCCGGCACCATCCATCTCTCCGTACCGTTCTATCAACGTTCAAAAATACGCAGATTTGCGTGGTTTTTACGGTATCTGATCCACGCAAGTCGGGGTGAAGAGACCGTCATGCTCACCGACGCGGCCGTCCGCCGAATGTAACCGCGGGACAAAGCCTTCAAGACTCAGGACAGGCACGGCATATACCTCCTCGTTCAGCCTGCGGTGCTCGGTACTGGCGGCCGGACTATCGACATGACGGCAAACGCGGTAGCTGATCGGTTTCGCCAACCCGCTGATCGGCACTCGGCCGATCGAGGATATCAGCGCGCCTGAGCTGCTCACCGTATTGCGGACCGTAGAGGCCCAAGCGAAGGGAGTAACGCCGTCCGGGCTGTAGGTGCGGCGGCGCTACAGGCTTGTAGCGATTGTGAATTTTCGCGCCGCTCGCAGCCTGGCGAAATACGAATGTCAGGCTTGCCGCTGGCGTAGGCGTCACCATATGCCGCAGTGCAACATGATTCTGCCCATCGGGTAGATGTTGCGCAGGAGCCGAGATATGCGCACTTCCATCCTCGGCATGATCGCCAGCACCACCGGCGGAACGACCTCGGCAGACAGGCTCACCGACCTCGGCGGGTTCGGCAGCAATCCGGGCGCCTTGCGCGCCCGCATCCATGTGCCGGAGCGACTGGCGGACCGCCCTTCGCTTGTCGTCGTATTGCACGGCTGCACGCAGACTGCGGCGGGCTATGATCACGGATCGGGCTGGTCGCGACTGGCCGATCGACATGGTTTCGTGCTCCTCTACCCGGAGCAGCACCGCACCAACAACGCCAATCTCTGCTTCAACTGGTTTGAGCCGGGCGACATCGAGCGTGGCAAGGGCGAGGCACTGTCGATTCATCAGATGATCGAGGCCGTCGTCGTCGCGCACGGCATCGACCGCGGCAGCATCTTCGTAACCGGCCTGTCGGCAGGCGGCGCGATGGCGTCGGTAATGCTCGCGACCTACCCGGAGACGTTTGCGGGCGGTGCGATTATCGCCGGCTTGCCTTATGGCTGCGCGTCCAACGTGCAGGAGGCGTTTGGCGCGATGCGCGCGCGCGGCAAAACGCGGCCCGATGCGCTGGCCGCGCTCGTCCGGCGCGCGTCGGATCATGCCGGGCCGTGGCCCAAGGTGTCGGTCTGGCACGGCAGCGGCGACACCACGGTGAACCCGGACAATGCTGACGCCATTGTCGAGCAATGGCTGCCGCTTCATGACATTTCCGGGAGTCCGTCCACGACCGATGTTGTCGATGGCTACCCGCACCGCGCCTGGCGCGATGCCGAGGGGCACATCGTGGTGGAGGCGTACGACATCACCGGGATGGGCCACGGCACCCCGCTCGACACCAAGGGCACCAACGCCCTCGGCGCTGCAGGCCCGCACATGCTCGACGTGGCAATCTCGTCGTCGCAGCGGATCGCTGCGTTCTGGGGGCTGACCGCAAGCACCATTGCGCAGCCGGAGGCGGCCGCGCACGTCCAAGATACGGGTTCGGCGGCTACCGCGGCCGGCGTTGCGCGCCGTGTTACGCGGGCGCGACGACTTCACCCGGAGCCGCAGCCCGCGGCTAAAATCGACATAGGCAAAATCATCAACGACGCGCTGCGCGCCGGCGGTCTATTGAAATAGCGTCAGTCCTTTCGAGTCCTGCCAGCCCTGACCCGCCGACGGCGAAGTCTGCGATCGAGAAGCGACGTAGCGACTGCGCGATCCAACGCGGGTTAAATCGTTGCGAAGGTCGCGCGCACATCGGCCAGCAAGGCCTCCGGGTTCTCCATAGCGGCGAAGTGACCGCCCCGCGAGGGCTGACCAAAGTGGCGCAAATCCGTGAATCGCCGCTCCACCCAGCGCCGGGACAGCCGCACCGCCTCGCCTGGGAAGATGCTGACCCCCGCCGGCAGCGCGATCGGCTCGCCCGGAAGGCCACCCGCAGCCTGAGCATTCTCCCAGTAGAACCGCGCCGAACTCGTGCCAGCGTTGGGAAGCCAGTACATCATGATATCGTCGAGCATGTGATCGAGCGGGATCACATGCTCGGGCTTGCCGCCACTTTCGGTGACGTCCTGGAAGAGTGCATAGATCCAGGCGGCCAGGCCCACGGGCGAATCGGCCAGGGCGAAGCCAACCGACTGCGGCCGCGTGTTCTGGAGCTTCATATAGCCCGACTGCTCTCGATCGTACCGCTGCATGCCGGCAAGCATCGCTCGCTCCTCCGGCGTTGCCTCCGCGATTTCCGCCTGCGTGGGTTGAAACAGGACCATGTTGAGGTGGATGCCCTGAAGACCCGGGGCCTGCATATGCGCCAGTACGGTGACGACGGCCGCTCCCCAGTCGCCGCCCTGCGCAACCCAGCGATCGCCATAGCCCAGCCTGCGCATCAGTTCGGCATAGGCGCACGCGACGCGGCCGACATTCCAGGCGGGCTCGGTGGGCTTGTCCGAGAAGCCGAACCCCGGCATCGAGGGGATGACGAGATGGAAGGCGCGCTGCGCCGCTCCGCCGTACGCGGCGGGATCGGTCAGCGGACCAATCATCTCGCGAAACTCAAGGATCGACCCGGGCCAGCCATGGGCGAGCAAGAGCGGCACCGCGTCGGGTTCCGGCGAACGAATGTGAAGGAAGTGGATGCCCAGGCCATCGATCCTGGTCCGACTGCTCCCCCACCCATTGATCCGGGCTTCGGCCGCACGCCAGTCATAGCCATCCTGCCAACGTGCGACCAAGTGACGAATGGCATCCAAGGCCGGGCCTTGGCTACCGTCGCGCACGGTGCCGCTGTCGGGCCAGCGGGTCAGGGCGAGGCGATCGGCGAGGTCCGTCAGCGCCGCCTGCGGAACGCTGATCGGGAATGGTGTGACGATGTCTGCCACGGTGGCGGTCTCCTGATGGAATGCGAGGTTATGCGAGCGTGGAGGCAAGGACGGCGGAGGCACTGGTCCAGTCCCTCTTGCCGTAGCGGCCGTTGTCGAGGTCGTGCAGCTTGCCCCGCCCGGTCGCCATGTCGCGGAGATATTGCATGCCTTGCCACGCCGGGAACGGCGCGTCGCTTTCGGGGGTGAGGGCACGCGCCACGGTGATGAGCGCGCTCAGACGAGCGGTGCCACCGGCGCGAAACAGACGCCAGCAACGCCCGTCCATCTCGGTCAACAGCTTGGCCAGTCCCCGCGAGCTGATCTGATCGCCCGATATCCGCAGGTAGCGCGGCGCATCGGAATCGAGTGCGGTATCCGCGGTGAAGCTGGCTACGTCGTCCTTGGTGGTAAAGTCGAACAGCTGGTCTGCATCGCCCCAGAAGAGCACGCGTCGAAAGCGATGCAAGACGATCGGCGCCTCGCCCTTCAACAGCTCCGCGAAGGGCCCATTGAGGATCGAGGTGGCACGGATCGGCGCAGCATCCACCCGCGCGGCGAACTGGCGGCGAAGGTCCATGTTGCGGTTGTCGCCCGGGCGGGTTGCCCGGTAATCCAGGCAGAAGTCCGTGGGAATGAATCGCGGCACGCCAGCCGCCACCGCAGCGTCAAGCAGGCGCCCCTGCGCATCCAGGATCACGGGCGCCGTGCCGTTGAGCGCGGACACGACGCAAATGGCGCCGCCAAGGGCGCGCGTGAGCGCAGCGCTGTCTTCGAACGCAACGGGTAGCTGGTCGATGCCGCGGCGCGCCAGCCTGTCCGACGGCCGGCGCACCAGCGCCCGCACCTTCACATTCCTGGCCATCAGGGCATTGACAATGCTGTCGCCCAAGTCGCCAGAGGCACCGGCCACAACGACCAGAGGTGAACTTTCCATTCCGCGCATCGCCTGCTCCATCTGCGTCTCGCCGACGGAGATAGTCGTTGCAAATCTTGACGATTAGACTGCCTGATCGGAACAGGACGTTGCTTGAAATGGAACAAGGAATGGATCTTTCCGATCTGCGTGCGTTCGTGCGCATAACCGACCTGATGAGTGTTTCCGCGGCTGCGCGTGCGCTTGGGCTGCCAAAGTCGGGCGTGAGCCGCGCGCTTGCGCGGCTTGAACGGGACCTTGGAACGCTGCTGGTCGACCGCTCGACGCGCCACCTGCGCCTGACCGATGCGGGAACGCTGTTCCGGCCGCATGCGCTGCGCATCCTCGCCGATGTCGAGGAGGCGACCACCGCGATGGATGGTCTGGGAGGGATCCCGGCCGGCACCTTGCGGGTAAGCCTGCCCTATACGGTCGCAACCGCGCTCGTCGCCCCCATGCTGCCCAAGTTCATGGCGGCCTACCCTCAGGTCTGTGTCGTGCTGGCGGTGGAAAACCGGTTTGTCGACATGCCGGCCGAAGCAGCGGACCTGCTGATCCGCGTAGGACCGCTGGTGGACAGCGATCTCATCGCGCGGCGGCTCCTCGTCTCGGAGTCATGGCTGTGCGCGAGCCCAGGCTATCTGGCGGCACATGGCAGTCCGGCAGGCGTTGCGGATCTCGCCGCGCACACGCTGATCGGATACAGCGAACGGCCGATGTCGTATCGGGATGACGTTGCAGACGAGCCCGGCTGCATCGAGTTGACGCCGTCCGTCGCCATCTCCGATTCCGCTGCCCTCCTCCCGATCGTCCTGGACGACGCCGGGATTGCCAAACTCCCGGACTTTCTTGCCGCGCCGCACATCGCCGACGGTCGGCTGATCCGGCTATGGCCGGGGGCTTCGGGGGATCAGACCGTGCTTCATGCAGTCTACCCAAGTCACCGCAGTTTGTCAGCGAAGGTGCGGGTGTTCATCGACGCACTGATTGCCGACCTCGGCTCGTGGCGCAGCTAGCGATCCACGACGCGGGGAGCCCGGCCGGGGATCCAATGCGGGTGTTTCGGGACAGGATCAATCGCGCCCGCTGAGCGAGTCCAGCGCCGAACAGATATGCGTGCGAAGCGCCGGATCTCGAGTGATTTCCAGCATCGCGCTGAGGCTGGAACGGGCGCCGCTCACATCGCCCGCGTGCAACAGCAGGCGGGCTCGCTCCCACCAGCCCTGGCCATGGGCCGGTGCGATCACGGTCATGCGTTCGTACAGCGTCGATGCTCGGGCGGTGTCGCCCGCAGCTTCCGCCCTGCTGGCCTGGTTCATCAGCAGCCGCACCAGAACCAATCGGTTCGACATGGGCGTGACGTGTTCGATCGTGGGGACCCTCGCCGGCCCCAGAACGCCTCGCAGCAGCGCGGCCAGTTCGTCCGCCGCAACCACCCGTCCGTCGTTGAACGGGTCGATCAGCACGGCGTCCGTTTCCGAGCCGACGCGGGCGAGCACGTGGCCGGGTGTATTCAGCGGGTCCACCCGCCAGCCGAGCCGCCGCGCGGCGGCGGCGTAGAGGATGGCGAGGCTCACCGGCAGCCCGCGCCGGCGATCGATGACGCGGAGAAGATCGGCGTTGGCCGGATCGTCATACCGGCTCCGATCGCCGCTGAACCCGAAGGTCCCCGCCATCACACGGGCGAGCGCCTGGGCACGTTCCTCTACCGTCTCGGCATCCGCGCCTGCCGCTGCCAAGCGTTCGGTGAAGTCGTTGAGCTCGGTCACATAAGGGGCAAGATCGGTTTCGGGGTGATCGAGTGCCGCCAGCTGGAGCGCAGCCGCGTCCAATTCAATCGCCTCGTCTTCCATAAGGCCGAGCTGGAGGATCGTGTCGGTGGACGCAGAGGTGGCCAAGATCATCTTCCTCCTTGCAAGATTGGGTTCGGAGCCCCCGCCGGATCAGCGAGCGATCAACGACTGCGCAACCTCGCGCAGCAGGTGCGCCACGTCGTCATACAGCGCCACTGCGCCCGCTGCGAGCAACGCGTCGTCGGCAAATCCGCCCGATCGCAGGCCGATCGCGGCGATGCCGCACTTGCGGGCTGCTTCGACGTCGTAGGGCGTATCCCCGACGACAAGCACCTCGTCGGGCGCAAGGGGTGCGACCTTTTCGAGCGCAGTCGCGAAGATGTCCGGCGCCGGCTTGGTCCGCTCCACATCGTCCGCGCTGGTCGTCTCGGAAACGAGAGCGTGCGCATCGAGCAACCCGAGATAATGCTCGAGCTCAGCCGTGGAGGCGGATGAGGCGAGCACGACGCGCAGCCCGTCGGCATGGACCCGCGCGAGGATTTCGTGAGCATCGGCGAAAGGCTCGACCCGATCCAGGAACTTGGCCTTGAAGATCGCGCCATGGGTCTCGCCGAGCTTTTCCTGGCCAGCCTCATCGAGATCCGGGAGCAGCGCGGGGACCAGCATGTCGGTGCCCTTGCCAATCTGGTCGTGGATCACGTGCGCCTCGAAGCGCGCGCCGATCGTCGCGAACGCCTCTTCCCACGCGGCGACATGGAAGTCGTTGCTATCCACAAGGGTGCCGTCGATATCGAACAGAACGGCTTTGATCGGCATGAGTCACCTGCGCCAGAAATAGGGCCAGCGATGCGGTGATCGCCGTGCCAGACGAACCGAGCGCATCGGCTCGGCCAAGGTTCCCGCAAACGAGCACGGCATTGGCCGCGTGCCGGCCGCGCAAAACACGAAGGGCCGCCCCATCGCTGGAGCGGCCCTTCCATTGCCTGCCACGGAAGGCGGGAGGTCAGAGGCGGCAAGCCTCGACGAGGTTCGCCATGCCCACGGAATCTGCCTTCAGCGGCGTGTGACAATGAGACATTCGACCACCTCCTTTCTGTTGTTGAACAAGGCCGAGGATATCGGCGCGCAACAAGAAATTTCAAGGATTGCAATCAGTTGATCTAAATCATCGTTTCCTTGAACGACGGGCTCCGCTAGCGTGGCGAACATCGGCTGGCCGGGAGGCAAGCCATCCTCTAAGGACAGGCCGAGCGACAGGCATCGCACCGCATCCATGCTGAACCAACCGCGCATCGAGGGGTTCTCCAGCACGGGACCGGCGCCTCGCTGAGGTCGCCACGGTTTCATTCATCCAACTGAGCAAGGGGACGATCGATCGTGGCACAAGCGCGGGCGGAGAGCTTCATCGACAGCCTGCCCAGGTCCGATGGTGCGCTTGGCCGCCTCGTAGCTCGGCACGATTGGTCGCGCACGGCGATCGGGCCGATCGAGCGCTGGCCCGAAAGCCTCAAGACGACCCTAGGGGTCATCCTCCTGTCCCCCGTCCCCATGGCGCTGCTGTGGGGCGAGAACGGGGTCATGCTCTACAACGATGCCTATGCCGTACTCGCCGGGGGACGGCACCCTGCCCTGCTCGGAACCGAGGTCCGGGAAGGCTGGCCGGAAATCGCCGACCTCAATGATCACGTCCTGCGAGCTGGGCTGGCGGGCGGCCGCCTCGCCTATCGGGACCAGGCATCGTGGCCGCACCCGCACGGCACGCCGGAGCAGGTCTTCATGAACCTCGATTATTCTGCGGTACCGGGAGAAGATGGTCGGCCGGCGGGCGTGCTCGTGATCGCGGTAGAGACGACACAGCATGTCGCGGCGGAGCAGCGCGTGCGTGAAAGCGAGGGGCGCTATCGGCAGATCGTCGAAGGCGCCGAGGACGTCGCGATCGCCACCGTCGATGAGCATGGCCATGTCACGAGCTGGAACACCGGTGCCCAGCGCATCACCGGCTTCGACGAGGAAGACATTCTCGGCAAGTCAGGTGCGGCCATCTTCACGCCCGAGGACCGCCTCGCCGGCGCACCCGACCATGAGCTGAACCGCGCCCAGGCCGATGGCCGGTCGCTCAACGAACGCTGGCACGTACGCAAGGACGGCAGCCGGTTCTGGGGGTCCGGGCTCACGATGCGGCTCGACCAGCCGGGCGGCGGATATCTGAAGATCTTTCGCGATCGCACGGCCGAGCACGCGGCGGAAGCGCGACTGCGTCGCCGTTCCGAACAGCTCCAGGAGCTTGCCGAGACGGCCTATGCGGTAGCGCGTGCGCCGACGCTGGAGGCGACGCTCGACGAAATCACCCGCGCCGCGCGCACGATTGTCGGCGCGCATCAGGCGGTCGTCAGTCTGACCCAGGACGACGATTGGTCGCAGGTCATTCCCTATCTCGATCTGAGCGAGAAATATGCCGAATGGCGCGGGTACGCCACACCGGCGGACGGCTCGGGCATCTATGCGCTGGTCTGCGAGACCAATCGCCCGGTACGGCTCACCCAGGCCGAACTCGAACGCCATCCGCGGTGGCGCGCCTTCGGTGCCCATGCCGAGGAGCACCCGCCGATGCGCGGCTGGCTGGCGGTGCCGCTCGTCGGGCGCGACGGCCGCAATCTTGGCCTCATCCAGCTGTCGGACAAGGAAGACGGATCGGAGTTCGACGAGAACGACGAAGCGATTACCGTGCAGCTCGCCCGCCAGGCGGCCGACATCATCGAGCGCGGCCGGACCCAGGCAGCGCTCGCGGCCGAAGTCGCTGCCCTGGGGCGCCTGCAAGAGGTCAGCACCCGCCTGATCCGCGATGAATCGCCGCAATCGGTTTACGACGCGATTCTCACTGCCGCCACCGACCTGATGGGATCGGAACACGCCAGCATCCAGATGCTGAACCCGTCCGGCGACCTCGATCTGCTGGCGCACCGCGGCTACGACTCCCGCTCGGCCGCTTATTGGCAGACCGTCCGCGCAACCTCGGGCAGCACGTGCGGCCTCGCGTTGATGTCGGGACAGCGCGTGATCGTGCACGACGTGGAGGACAGCGGTCTGGCCGCGGAAAGCGGCGACCTGCAATCCTATCGCTGGTCGGGGATTCGCGCGGTGCAGACGACACCGCTTCTGTCGCGGTCGGGCAAGCCGCTTGGCATGCTGTCGACGCACTGGAAGCGCCCGCATACCCCTTCGGAACGCGACCTTAAGCTGTTCGACGTACTCGCCCGTCAGGCCGCCGACGGGATCGAGCGGGTGACCGCCCAGGCCGAACTGCGAGAGAGCCAGGCGCGCCAGACGTTCCTGCTCTCGCTGTCGGACATGCTGCGCACGCTGAAGTCGCCGGTGGAAATCGCCTCCGCGGCCGCGCAGCAGATTGCGGAGCAATATGGCCTCAGCCGGGTCTTCTACGCGGAATTTTTCGGAAGCCTGATGAAGGTGGAACGCGATTATACGCGGGGCGTCGACTCGATCGTGGGGGAACATGAGCTGGCGGCGTTCGGCGAACCGCTGCTGCGTGCCTATCACGAGAGCCCGGTTGTTCGGATCGACGATGTCCGTACCGATCCGAGACTTGGTGACGATGCGCGCGCCGGGCTGCTTGCGCGGCAGGTCGGCGCCTATCTCGACGTGGTGTTGTTCGAGGACGAGCAGTGGGTGAGCGTGCTGGCGATGCAGAGCCCCACGCCGCGCAGCTGGTCTCCGGCAGAAGAGGAACTGTTCCGCGAAATCGGTCAGCGGGTAAAGACCGCGATTGAGCGCGCTGCTGCCGAGGATCGGCTTCGCGAGCTGAACGAGACGCTCGAA
Organism: Sphingomonas trueperi; assembly: GCF_040545965.1. GTDB lineage: Bacteria > Pseudomonadota > Alphaproteobacteria > Sphingomonadales > Sphingomonadaceae > Sphingomonas > Sphingomonas trueperi_C. The sequence continues at coordinate 778,816 of NZ_JBEPMV010000001.1, forward strand.
CGACGCGTCGCCGAGGCGCTGGCCGAAAGGAAGCTGCTTGCGGACCTCGTCGAGGGCACCGACGCGTTCGTGCAGGTGGTCGACCACGATTATCGCTGGCTCGCGATCAACCGGGCCGCCACCGACGAGTTCGAGCGCATCTATGGCGTTCGGCCCAAGGTTGGCGATTCGATGCTCGATGTTCTTGCGGGCAGACCAGAGCATCAGGCGGCCTTGCAACCTGTATGGGAGCGCGCGCTAGCAGGGGAAGAGTTCACGGAAGTCGCCGAGTTCGGTGATCCGAGCCGGGACCGCCGCTTCTACGAGATGAAGCACAACCTGCTGAAGGACGCCAATGGCGTGCAGATCGGTGCCTACCAGTTCGCGTACGACGTCACCGAGCGAATCGCCGAGCAGCAGCGGCTGGCGGAAGCCGAGGAGGCACTGCGCCAGAGCCAGAAGATGGAAGCGATGGGTCAGCTGACCGGCGGCGTCGCGCACGACTTCAACAACCTGCTGACGCCGATCGTCGGCTCGCTCGACATGCTGCAACGCCGGGGTATCGGGAACGAGCGTGAGCAGCGCCTGATTGCGGGGGCGGTACAGTCGGCAGAACGCGCCAAGACGCTCGTCCAGCGGCTGCTCGCCTTCGCGCGGCGCCAGCCGTTGCAGCCTGTCGCGGTCGACGTCGCCAAGCTCGTCCATGGCATGGGCGATTTGGTCTCGAGCACGAGCGGACCGCAGATCGAGGTCGTGCTGCAGGTCGCCGACGATCTGCCCGCCGCCAAGGCAGATCCGAACCAACTCGAGATGGCGCTGCTGAACCTTGCGGTAAACGCGCGGGATGCCATGCCCAAGGGCGGCGTGCTGCGAATCTCAGCCGCGGTGGAGAAGGTCGGTCGCGGGCACCGTTCGGGGTTGAAGCTCGGTACCTACGTCAAGCTTTCGGTGGCGGATACGGGCGCGGGCATGGACGAGGCGACGCTGGCGCGCGCTATCGAGCCGTTCTTCTCGACCAAGGGCGTGGGCAAGGGAACTGGGCTCGGCCTGTCCATGGTACATGGCCTCGCCTCCCAGCTCGGCGGCGCGCTGACGATCCAGAGCGAGCCTGACCGCGGCACGACCATCGAGCTTTGGCTACCGCAGAGCGCGAAGATACCGCAGGCGTCGGAGCAGTCGGGCGATCACAGCCTTGTTCCCATGGTGCGCGGGGTCGCGCTGCTGGTCGACGATGAGGAACTGGTGCGGATGAGCACCGCCGACATGCTCACCGAAATGGGCTATGCCGTCGTCGAGGCCGCTTCCGGTGAGGAAGCGATGCGCATGCTCGAGAAAGGTGTGACGTTCGACCTGCTCCTGACGGACCATTTGATGCCTGGCATCACTGGAACCGATCTGGCGCGCATGGTCCAGGCGGCGCGGCCCGACGTGCCTGTGCTGCTCGTATCAGGTTATGCCGAGGCAGAGGGGGTTGATCCCGACCTGCCCCGGCTGATCAAGCCGTTCCGGAAGGATGAACTCGCGTCCAGCCTGGCCCAGCTGCCAAGCAATTTAAGCGCAACACCGGCGTAGATGTAGATCAACACTATCGTTTGGATCGAACGATCGAGGCGGATGTTCTGGTGAAGACAGGAAGGAGGCGAGCATGTGGGCGCCCCAACCATTTTTCCAGAACGCTACCATCTTGCTGGCCACCCAGCAGAGCTTTTGCGCATCCTATCTGGCGCAGGCGTTCTCAATGTTCGGGCTGCAGACGGACGGCCCCTTCGCGGATGAAGCAGAACTGCGAGCCTGGCTCGATGCCTCACCGTTTGCGCCTGCGGCTATCATTTTCGCCGCCGACTGGCTCGGCACCCCAGAAGCCCCGCTGCCGCCTTGGCTGGCGCAGCGGAATATCCCGCATCTCCTGGTAGAGAACGCGCCTTGGCAAAACGCGGGGGCAGGCCTGCAACCGGCGTTCATCTGGCCCTATGCCGCGTTTCAGGTCGTAGAGGCGCTGCAGAATGCCGTCGCGCGGTCGATGGGCCTGCTGGACCCGTTTCCGGCGGAGCGGCAGCCTGACTAAAGGCGCGCGTCAGACAGGCAAAGCGATGGGAAGGCGGCAAGGCGGCCGCGCTCAGCTAGACATCAGCGCGGCTCGCCTGCAGCAGGCAGCTAACCAACTCTGAACCATGCGAGCATCGGCGGTACCGGCATTCCGTGGCAGCTTCCTGAGCGCGGCGGTAGGTATAAACACCGTGCTCGCCCTGGCAGGCAATCGCACCGCCGTGTGAAACATCAACAGCGATGGCGGTTAGCGCGTCAGCGCGCTCCAGCCAGCCAGATCTCGCACCAGGCCCGCGTCGTTAATGCGTCAGTTGATTTCGACCTGTCCGCGGAACGGGCCATTGGAGGCGGCGTTGCTGGGATGTGAGGGAGATAGGTACAATGGAAGTGAACGCGCGGCTGACGAAATTGACCCGACTGGGATTTGCAGTGCGCGGGCTTCTGTACATCGTGATCGCGTTGCTCGTCATCATGACGGGGCGAGCAGAGGACCCCAGCGGCGCGCTGCAGTACCTAGGGGAAGGTGGTGGTAAGCTGCTGCTGATCGTGATGACGGCCGGTCTGCTCGCCTACAGCCTCTGGCGACTGAGCGATGCTGCGTTCGATATCGAACGCCATGGCTCTGATCGAAAGGGCGTGATGCAGCGCATCGGCGCAGCGGCAAGTGGCATCGTGCACCTTCTCCTCTCCTGGCAGGCCATCCGCCTGATCCAGGGCGTGGCGTCGGCGGGCGATGGCACGCAGGAGGGCGCCCGCACGGCATTGCACCTGCCCGCCGGCGGCGCGCTTGTGATCGCCGGCGGCGTGATCCTTCTCGCGATCGGCATCATCCAACTGGTCAATGCCGCGAGGGCCACATTCCTGCGACATCTGGAACGGAGCATTGCGTGTCGGCCCTGGGTGCAGTGGAGCGGACGCGCGGGCTATGCCGCCCGAGGCTGCGTCTTTGCGATCTCCGGATTCTTCCTTCTGCTAGCAGGTTTGGACGAGCAGGCGAGCGAAGCTGGCGGAACGGCGCAGGCGCTGACCTGGCTCGACAGCCCATTTGATATCTTGGTGGCAGCGGGCCTGTTGGCCTTTGGTGTCTTCGGTCTGGTCGAGGCGCGCTACAGGGTTCTGCATGCGGTGCCCGTCGAGCGTCTGATGCAGCGGGCCAAGATCTAAATGTTCGCTCCGGTCAGCACTTGTGCGTGGTTCCTAAAGCAGACATGCTCTGCTGCGCACCGGGGGGGGATAAGAACGTTCAATGCACACGGCTTTTAGAAGCTTCGCATGGAAGGCAGCCTTGCTATCGAGCATGATGCCGCTGCTGGTCAGTGCCGCATCCCAAGCACATGCTGTTCGCCAACTTTCTCCGCAGCCCACGAGCGCCGCTAACAGCGCCATGGGCATGCCCGTTTCCGGCGCGGTGCCGGGGAGGATCGGGACGCCATCTCCTGGCATTTTGCCGAAGCGGCTGCGAACACTGCCCTTCGCGTTGACGCTCGTCGGCCGAGCCGACGACGTACTTGTCTCCGAAGATAGTCTCACCTTGGTGGCACCCAAAGGCAGCGACCTTTTTGCGCCGGCCGACGCGCCGCCAAAGGACAGTGCGCCGCGAGTAACCTTCACGCCCCAAGGGGACTTCATCTTCTCAGCGCGCGTGGCGCGGCCCGAGAACGGGAAGTATGAAGGGGGCGCACTGATTATCGCGACCTCAACCGATCGATGGGCGAAAGTGCTTTTCGAGCGACTGAACGATACGACGCATGCCGTCAGTTCGAGCGTGGCGGCGCCTGTGAGCGACAATGCGTACCACATGCGACTTCCTGCCAGCGCAGCCGCTGTATGGCTCAAGATCGTGCGTGTTGGCGGATCGGTGATGCTCTACGCCTCCGAGGACGGCAGCCGGTGGCAGATCCTTCGGGACTTCCCGCTTTCTCGTTCCGCGACGGTAGAGGTAGGTTTCGTGAGTCAGTCGCCCGACGGTGATCACTACGCCGCACGGTTCAGCGACATCCGCTACGAGGCGAAGTCGCTGAAGGATTATTGGCAGGGAACGTGATTCTGGAGCGTTGTTGATTATCCTCATCGCTCCGTCAGCCATCGCGATCCTTGGCCGCTCGCGACGCGTGTGTTGACGCGGCGTGGGGGCGATGCTGGCCTCGTGTCATAAAATGTTCGCCACACGGGATGCAACCAGTCGCCGATGACACATCTCGCCATCATCACGGCACCCTTGCCCGGGCATCTGAACCCTGTTCAGATACTGGCCCGAGCGCTGATTGATCGCGGTTGGCGGGTCTCGCTCGTGCATTTGGACGCCACGCGACGGTACGTCACGGAACCGGCCATCGACTTCCACCCGCTGCCGAGCGGAACAGAGGCGGCGCTGGACGCATATCTCGCGACGTTGAAGGAGCCGAATGGACCCGCCGGTCTCCGGCGCATGATCGATGCCACGGCGGAGATGACGGACAGGCTGCTGGCGGAGGCGCCAGGGGTGCTGGAACGGATCGGTGCCACCGCTATTCTGGCGGACGCAGTGGAGCCTGCCGGCCCGCTTATCGCTGACAGGCTCGGCCTTCCGCATGCTGTCGCGGTCACGGGCTTGCCGCTTTTCGGGGAAGCCAATGTGCCGCCGCCTTTCGTCGGCTGGCGCTACCGCCCGAATGCGCTGAGTCGGTTCCGGAACCGCTCCGGCTACGCCGTCACCAAATGGCTGATGCGGCCGGTGGCGCAGGTGCTCGATACACGCCGTAGGGAATGGAACCTCGCGCCCACCCGTACGACGCCGCGCGTACAGGTGGCGCAGTGCCCAAGCGGACTGGACTTCCCCCGCCGCCATTTGCCGCCGGAGTTCCAGTACGGCTCTCCCTGGCGGGCTCCTGAAAGCGCCGCGCCGATCCTGCCGCGCGACGGACGTCCCCTCATATTCTGCTCGCTCGGCACGCTCCAGGGCGCCCGTCGACAGCTCTTTGCCAAGATGGCGATCGCGTGCGCAGCGATCGGCGCAAGAGCCGTAATCGGCCATGGCGGCGGACTTTCGCGCGCGGAGGAAATCGCGCTGCCGGGAGATCCGCTCGTGCGTGCCTTCTGGCCACAATCGGCGATCCTCCAGCAATGCGCTGCTGCGGTGCTGCACGGCGGATTCAACACGGTCCTGGATGCGCTTGCCGCGAGCGTGCCGATCGTGGCGCTGCCGATCGGCTTCGAGCAGCCTGCTACCGCGGCTCGACTGGCCCGCCTCGGGGCAGCTCGCGTGCTGTCCCCGCGCCGACTCGGGGTCGCCGAACTGGCGAGCGCACTGCAACAGGTCGTTCTTGAGCCGGCTTATCGGGATGCCGCAAATAGCATCGCCGCCGAGATCAAGGCCGGCGGAGGTGCTGCCGAGGCAGCGACAGCGATCAGCGCTGCTTTAGGCGCTGGCGCCTGAAGGCCGGTAGTCGCCACCACGGGGTGCCGGGACTGAGGTGATGCTCATGGTGATAGGCGCCGAAGTTGAAACAGGTGATGAGCGACAGCGTCGGCCCCAGCGCGTTGCTCCGCGCATGATGGGCATCGATAAAGGGTTCGGCATCGTGCCGGTGCGGCAGATATGTGCCGAAAACGAAGAGCTGCCCCAATGCCAGAAGCGCCGGCACCGCCCAGAAGATGACGATGTTGAGCAGCGAAGCGCCCAGCAGCAGATAGGCAAGGGCTACCACGGTGATGCGGGCAAGCTGGGCATGGGTGTAGTACGTCCGGAAGAACGAACCGAACCACGGCAACAGGAGACGCGGGGCGTCGGCGTGAAAATCCGGGTCGTCGACAGTGCCCGGCGAAGCATGGTGTGCGTGGTGCTTGGGCAGCAGCACGGCATAGGAAAGCCCGGCATAGAGTGCCAGGCACAGTGTTCCCACCCTGGCATTCCACTCCGGCCGGCCCGGCGCGAGCGAGCCGTGCATGCAATCATGTGCGATTATGAACAGTCCCGTGCTGAGCCAGGCCTGCAACAAGATGAAAAGGACAGCGAAGGGAGCGACGGCGACGCTCCAGCTCCAGAAGAAAATGCACCCGAGGTGTATGCCGAGCCAAGCGGAGCAAATGGCTGCTGCTATCCACAGGCTTTGCGTGGTCTCATGTTCGCGAGGCGCCTCAAAAATCACAGGGTGCGGCCCAATCGCTTTGTCATACGAGCGCACCGCGGCTTGGCACGATTCGGACGTGACACGAGAAAGTATCCCTGCATCCCCTGGCGGCCCGGCAGTTGCCACCGCCCACTGCCGTGATCTGATTGGCGACACATCTATGCTCAACGCGAGGAAGCCGCACCGGGTCCATATAGCGCATCCTATTCCGACCAGCACTGCAACATGATCGAACGAGGCCGTCTGATGCGGCAACTAGCGATCTGCTTTACCAGACGCGTTTGACGGATGACGGGGGCGCGCCGCCGCGAGTTGATATGGCGGGTGGCAATCAGTCGCGCTTGCCGGCCCGAGATCTTCCAGTTTCCTCGCCCACCGACTGAGAGCCGCCGTTCGATGTACTACCAAAGTGCGGACTGAAGTCGAGAGCGTCTCGACCAGTGCGCTCAGAGGAGCTTCCCTCACACGAGGCTGTCCGAAATCACCTGTTTGTAGTACATTCGTTACGACAAGCAGGTTTTCCGTCACTCCGTAGAAGCAGTGGCTGGGTTTGGGACTTCCTGCCATTCCAATGGGTCGGATCAAACGGCCATTTCGCCCGAAAGCGGACGCCCGTCAGGCAGCCACCTCTTGGAGGGCGTCCTCACCACCATCGGTTATACCTGATCCAGCGGTATCCACTTGTGTGCTGTTCACAACCGCAACTGCCTCTCCCACGAGGATGAGGGTTGGTTGATCGTTGGCAAAGCCGGATACGGCGATGTGCAGAAGGTCAAGGCGCGTATGGAGCAGCCGCTCGCTGCCCAGACTGACATCGCAGGCAATGAGCACCGGTGTGGCGCCGGATAGCCCCGCCGTCTGAAGGTTGCGGCTGATCTCGGCCGCTGCGCTGCGCCCCATGTAGAAGACGGTGGTGCAGTGCCGATCGGCCAGCGCTGCCCAGTCCAGGTCGAGCGGCGCGACGCCTCGCTTGTGCGCGGTGGCGAACTGTACTCGCCGCGCCAGCCCTCGCAGCGAGAGCGACACGCCGGCAGAAGCGGCGGCCGCGCTGGCGGCGGTGATGCCTGGGCAGATCCGCACCGGCACTCCCGCCTGGACGAGCGCCGAACATTCCTCCATCGATCGGCCGAAGATCGAGGGATCTCCGCCCTTCAGCCGCACCACGCGCTCGCCACCCAGCGCCGCGGCGACGAGCAGGTCGTTGATCGCCCCCTGTTCCTTGGAATGCCGCCCGGCACGCTTGCCCACCGGTACCTGCCGCGCCGATGCCGGGATCAGCGCCAGAACGCCTTCGCCCACCAGCGCATCGTAGAAGACGATCGAGGCGGTGCGGAGCAGCCGTTCGGCCTTGCGGGTGAGCAGATCGGGATCGCCGGGGCCGGCACCGACCAGCCAGACGCTGCCAGCGGGGAATTCGTCAGCCATGCGCGGCCTCCTTTGGCATGTCGTTGAGAATGCGGGCAAGCGCCGGGCGGCACGATCCACAATTGGTTCCCGCCCCCAGTGCCGCCCCGATCGCGGCAACGTCCTGCAGGTGCTGGTCGCGGATCGCCGCGGTGATGCTGTGCAGGCCCACGTCGAAACAGGCGCAGACGACGGGCCCGCGATCGCTCCTGCGGCCTGGCGCGCGGCCGGCGAGCACCTGCAGGCCTTGCGGCTGCTGCAACTGGCCGATCAGCCAGTCGCGGCTCGGCAATTCCCCATGGCGCGTGATGAACAGCACCGCCGCCAGTCGTCCGTCGCGCAGCACGCCCACCCGCAGGCTGCCACGCGCAGGATCGCTCGCCTCGATCCGCTCCCCGGGAGGCAGCGCCCGGTCGAACCCGGTTGGCGCCCCCGTCCCGGCCAGCTCGTAGAGCACGCCGCCCCGCACCGCCACCCGCGTCGCCCACAGGCAATCCGGGGCGGGCGCGTCGCCATGCACGATCAGGAAACCGCGCCAGTCGACCACCACCGGTGCCACCCGCGCGGGCGCAAGCTTGAAGCCGGGCTGGCCCGAATGCGGATCGGCGAGATCGCGGGCGAGCAATCCCGTGCGCCCACCGCGGGATTGCTGGTCCGTCCAATGGATCGGCGTGAACAGCTCGCCCCTGCGCTGCCCGATGCTATGGGTCGCGCGGAACAGGCTTTCGCCCTGCGGCGTCGTCACCCGCGCGAGCGCGCCATCGGCGATGCCGAGGGCGGCGGCATCCTCCGGGTGGATCTCGACCAGCGGCTCCTCACGGTGCCGGGCGAGCGTGGGCGAGAGGCCGGTGCGCGTCATCGTGTGCCACTGGTCGCGGTACCGGCCGGTGTTGAGCGTCATCGGCCAGTCGCGCAGCGGCGCGTCGAGCGGGCGCTGTGCCACCGGCACCAGCTGCGCCCGGCCGCTCGCTGTCGGAAAGCGGCCATCGGCGAAAGGCGCCACGGCCCATTGGAAGGGCGCCATGTCCGCATAGTCCTGGTTGCCGATCGCCGCCTTGGCCGTGAGGTCGAGCAGGCGCGCGCCTCGATTGCGATAGGCGGTCAGGCGGGCATGTTCGCGCCAGATGTCGGCGGGACGATCATAGGCAAAAGCGGTGCGGAACCCCATGCGCCGTGCCACCTGGCTGACGATCCACCAATCGGGCTTCGCCTCGCCGGGGAGCGGCAGGAAGGCGCGCTGGCGGCTGATCACGCGCTCGGAATTGGTGACGGTGCCATCCTTCTCGCCCCAGGCGGCGGCGGGCAGGCGGACATGCGCATGCACGCTGGTGTCGGTCTCGGCAACCACATCGGACACGACGACGAACGGGCACGCGGCCAGCGCTTCGCGCACCCGGCCGGCATCGGGCATCGAGACGGCGGGGTTGGTCGCCATGATCCACAGCGCCTTGATCCGCCCCTCGCCCACCGCCCGGAACAGATCGACCGCCTTGAGGCCCGGCTTGGTCGCCATCCGCTCGGCAGCCCAGAAGCGGCCGACCTCGGCGACGTCTTCGGCACCGAAGCCGCGATGCGCCGCCAGCGTCGAGGCAAGCCCGCCCACCTCGCGGCCGCCCATCGCATTGGGCTGGCCGGTGATCGAGAAGGGCGCGGCACCCGGCGTGCCGATGCGGCCCGTTGCGAGGTGGAGGTTGAGAATCGCGTTGACCTGATCGGTGCCGCGGATCGACTGGTTGATACCCTGGCTGAACAAGGTCACCGTACGGGGATGTGCGGCGAACAACTGGTAGAAACGCTGGAGGTCGGCGGGGGCGAGGTCGCAGGTCTGGGCGGTGGACCAGAGGTCGTGTCCCTGCCCCAGCGCGTCCCAGAAGCCTTCGGGCACGTCGAGGTTCGCGGCGTCGGCAAGACCCTCGGCCCGGCAATGCGCGAGCAGGCCGTTGAACAGCGCGACGTCGTTGCCAGGGCGGACGGCCAAATGCAGGTCCGCCTCCTCTGCGGTCTCGGTGCGGCGCGGATCGATCACGACGAGCTTGGTGCCGCGCTCGGCGCGTGCTGCCATGATGCGCTGATAGACGACCGGATGGCACCAAGCGGTGTTCGACCCCACCAGCACGATCAGGTCGGCAGCATCGAGATCAGCATAGCTGCCCGACACCACGTCCTCGCCGAACGCGCGCATGTGCCCGGCGACCGCGCTCGACATGCACAGCCGCGAATTGGTGTCGATGTTCGCCGATCCGATGAAACCCTTCATCAGCTTGTTAGCGACGTAATAATCCTCGGTTAGCAGCTGGCCCGAGACATAGAAGGCGACGCTGTCCGGCCCATGCTCGGCGATTGCCTCCCGAAAGCGCCGGGCGACGAGATCGAGCGCCTTGTCCCAGCTGGCACGGCGGTCGCCGATCATCGGATGGAGCAGCCGACCCTCCAGCCCCACCGTCTCGCCGAGATGCGTGCCCTTGGAGCAGAGCCGGCCGTGATTGGCGGGATGCTCCGGATCGCCCTCGATGCGGACGGCGCGCTCGCCGGTGACGGTCGCGCGGATGCCGCAGCCGACCCCGCAATAGGCGCAGGTGGTGCGGACGGCGTCGCTCACGCCGCCGCCCGCACCGGCATGGCGAGCAGGATGCGCTCGCCCTCCATTCGCACCGGCACCACCGGCGTGCAGCCGGCATCCTCTCCCAGGGCAGCCCCGGTCGCGAGCGAAATGCGCATATTGTGGAGCGGGCACGCCACCGCATGGCCATGCACGATCCCCGCGCTCAGCGGCCCGCCCTTGTGCGGGCAGCGGTCGATCAACGCGAAAACGCTATCGTTATGGGTGCGGAACACCGCGATGGGCTCGCCACCCAGAGTCAGGGTGCGGCTGCCCCGCAGCGGCAGGTCGGCAAGGGTGCCGATATCGATCCAGTCGGTCATGGGCATCACTCCGCGGCGGCGAGAAGGTGCTGGTGGAGGCCGGCATCGGCACCGGCGACGCGTTCGGCCCAGGGATCGTCCTGGCTGAAGGACTGCGAATGCCAGAAGCGCGCGGCCAGCGCGTCGCGGCCGGCCTCGTCCTCGACGACGCGGGCCTTCACATAAGCTAGCCCCACGCGCTCGATCCACGGTGCGGTGCGCTCCAGATAGCGCGCTTCCTCGCGATAGAGCTGCACGAAGGCGGCGGCGTAGTGCATCGCCTCCTCTTCGGTCGCGACCTTCACCAGCAAGTCGGTCGCGCGGACATGGATGCCGCCATTGCCGCCGACATGGAGCTCGTAGCCGGAGTCCACGCACACCACGCCGAAGTCCTTGATCGTCGCCTCGGCGCAGTTCCGCGGGCAGCCGGAGACTGCCATCTTGAACTTGTGCGGCATCCAGCTGCCCCAGAAGCCCCGCTCCAGCTTGATGCCGAGCCCGGTCGAATCCTGCGTGCCGAAGCGGCACCATTCGGAGCCGACACAGGTCTTCACCGTGCGGAGCGCCTTGGCATAGGCATGACCCGAGACCATCCCCGCCGCGTTGAGGTCGGCCCAGACGGCAGGCAGATCCTCCTTGCGGATGCCGAAGATGTCGAGCCGCTGGCCGCCGGTGACCTTCACCATCGGCGCGTTGTACTTCTCCACCACATCGGCGATCGCGCGCAGCTCGGTGGGGGTGGTCACCCCGCCCCACATGCGCGGCACCACCGAATAGGTGCCGTCCTTCTGGATGTTGGCGTGGAGCCGCTCGTTGACATAGCGGCTCTGCTGGTCGTCGACATAGTCGCCGGGCAGCGCGCAGAGCAGGTAATAGTTGAGCGCGGGGCGGCACGAGGAACAGCCATCGGGCGTCGACCAGTGCAGCGTCTGCATCACCTCGGGGATGGCACGCATCCTCTGCTCGACGATCGCGCGGCGTACCTCGTCATGGCCATAGGTCGTGCACTTGCACATTGTCTTGGGGCCGGACTGGACTTGGTCTCCCAAGGTCAGCGCCAGCAAATTCTCGACGATACCGGTGCACGACCCGCAACTGGCCGAGGCCTTGCAGCCGGCCCGCACCGCGTCGAGGCTGCGCGCCCCGCCGTTGATCGTGGCGACCACTTGCCCCTTGGACACGCCGTTGCAGCCGCAGATCTCGGCATCGTCCGAGAGCGCCGCAACGGCCGCCTTAGGGTCCAGCTGCCCCCCTCCCGAGGCGAAGGCCTGGCCGTAGATCAGCACGTCGCGAATGGGGCCGACATCCTCGCCCTTCTTGAGCAGGTCGAAATACCAGCCGCCGTCGCTCGTGTCCCCGAACAGCACCGCGCCGATTACGCGGTCGTCCTTCAACACCACGCGCTTGTAAATGCCGCGCGCCGCATCGCGTAGCACGATATCCTCGCACCCCTCGCCGCCGGAGAAGTCGCCGGCCGAGAACACATCGAGCCCGGCCACCTTGAGCTTGGTCGAAGTGACCGAACCGCGATACGGATTGGCGCGCGCGACCAGCCCGTCCGCCAGGCTGCGACACATATCCCACAAGGGCGCGACCAGCCCGTAGCACTGCCCGTCATGCTCGACGCATTCGCCGACCGCGAGCACGTTCGCATCGCTGGTCACCATATGATCGTCGACGTGGATGCCGCGACCCACCGCCAGCCCGGCCTCGCGCGCAAGCTTCACCGAGGGGCGGATGCCCACCGCCATCACTACCAGCTTGGCGGGGATCACGCGCCCGTCCTTGAGCTGCACGCCTTCGACCCTGCCGTCGCCGAGGATCGCGGCGGTGTCCGCGCCGGTGAGGATGGTCTGGCCGCGCGCCTCGAGCGCGGACTTGAGCAGCCAGCCGGCCGCCTCGTCGAGCTGGCGTTCCATCAGGGTCGGCATCAGGTGGAGCACGGTGACCTTCATGCCGCGCAGGGTGAGGCCGTGCGCCGCCTCCAGCCCAAGGAGCCCGCCGCCGATCACCACGGCATCGCCGCCCTCGCCCGCTGCCGCCAGCATCGCGTCGACATCGGCCATGTCGCGGAAGCTGATCACGCCGGGCAGATCGTGCCCCGGCACCGGGATGATGAACGGGTCCGAGCCGGTGGCGATCAGCAGCTTGTCATAGCCGGTGATGCGTCCCGACCGTGCGGTGACGGTCCGCGCGACGCGGTCGATCGCCACCACCGGGTCGCCGGCGACCAGCTCGATGCCGTGCTGGGCGTACCAGCCATAATCGTTGATCACGATCTCCTGGAACGTCTTCTCGCCGGCCAGCACCGGCGACAGCATGATCCGGTTATAGTTTACATGCGGCTCGGCGCCGAAGATGGTGACGCGGAAGCGCGTGCCGTCGCGCGCCAGCAGCTCCTCCACGGCGCGACACCCGGCCATGCCATTGCCGATCACCACCAGATGCTGGGGCGTCTCGGCCGCCGGGGCCGCCTCGGCGGGGCTTTCATCGGCAAGGATTGCCGTGGCTTCGAGAAACTCCATCCGCTTCGCTCCAAAACGAAAAAAGCCGCCATCCGGCGCCCGGTCTGGTGAACCGAGCGCTGGATGGCGGCTTTGCCATCAACAGGACCACGTTTTGCCCATCTTCGGGCTGGCGTGGCTATGTGGGGAAGGACAGCCTTGTCCTTCGCATTGCACATAACGCGATTCGTGGAACCGCTCAAGCGATTCCGCTCAGTAACTCCAGTCGATTTGCAGCCAGAACTTGCTGGTATCGGTCGCCAGCCGGTCGGCCTCGTACCGGGCATAGCGCGCCGAGAGCAGCGTCTTCTTCACCTTCACCGTGGCGAGCAGATCGATTTCGTCGCCATAATGCTGGTCGAGCCGATCGCTTTCAAAACGATGCCAGGTCGCCTGCAGCGTCAGCGCGTCCACCTTGCCCAGCTTCTTCCAGCCATAGCCGCCGCCGGCATAGAGATCGCGGACGCCGTTGGCCGGCGTGGTCAGGAACTTGTCGGCCCAGCCCTGAAACTTGAAGTTGGTGCCGAGCGGCATCTGGAAGCTGGTCAGCGCCGCGCCCTTGTCCGCGCCCAGCACTTCATAGCCGGTGTTCAGCTTCCAGCCGCGCAGGTCGAGCGTGGCATCGGCCAGCCAGTATTCGGCGGTGTAGCGATTGGGGTTGCGGTGATAGTCCGACTGGGTCGCCCAGCTGAGCTGGTAGCTGAGCTTCACCTTCGGCGCCAAGCCGCGGCTGCCCGCCAGCCGCCCGCCATAGGTCTGGCTGGCCAGCCGATAGCCCTGCACTTCCGGCTCGTCCTGGTCGATCAGATAGGCGAAGCCGGTCAGCGTGCCGATCGGTGTCGCCAAGCCGAGATTGGCGAACACATTGTCGCCGCCCACCCCGCGCTGCCGCGCGCCACGCCCGTCGGTGCCCCAGATCGTCCGCACGTCCCAGGCATACGTGACGTCGAGCTTCACGCCCTTCAGCGGCACCAGCTCGGCGCGCACCGCATCGAAGGTCTGAGCATTGTTGCGAAAGCCGACATTGCCGACGAAGCGCTCGTCGTCCAGCGCAATCCGCTGGCGGCCGGCGGTCACCGTTAGCGGCGCGGTGCGGTATTGCAGCTGCGCGCGGTAGATCGCGACGTCCTGCGGATCGGCGACCAGCGGCCGGTTCGCGGCACCGTGCAGACCGTCATCATAGTTGCCGACCAGCGCCAGATTGCCCTGCGCCTCGCCCAGCACGGCCCAGGGGCCGCTGCTGAGTTCGGCACCGGCGCGTACGCGCAGCGTCCAGGCGTCGGCGGCCTGCGCCAATCCGTCCTGATCGACATGCTCGTAGCGGGTACGCGTCTCGATCAGCGGCTTCATCGCGATGTCTTGGGCACAAGCCGGCCCGGCGACGGCCAGCGCGGCCGCCGTGCAGAAGATGGTTCGCATGGAATTCCCCCAAAGCAGGGCGGCGCGGGTCGTGCCGCGCCGCCCTCCCCTCCCGATTCAGATACGCGCGCCGGTCGTCCAACGGGCGCGCCACGAGGCTTTGACCAGCATCAGCCCCAGCAGCGCGACCAGCGCCAGCCCGGCGAAAATCAGGAAGCCCGGCGCAAAGCTGCCCGCCAGCTGCTTGGCCAGGCCCAGCGAGGACGCGAGGTAGAAGCCGCCGATGCCGCCGGCCATGCCGACCAGCCCGGTCATCACGCCGATCTCCGCCTGGAAGCGCTGCGGCACCAGCTGGAACACCGATCCGTTGCCGGTGCCCAGCGCGAGCATCGCGACGACGAAGCAGCCGAGCGCCACCGGCAGCGTCGGGGCGACGCTCACCCCCGCCAGCGCGGCGGCGGCCACCAGGAACACGCCCGTCAGCGCCTTCACCCCGCCGATCCGGTCCGCCAGCGCGCCGCCCATCGGCCGCACCAGCGAGCCCGTAAAGACGCAGCCCGCGGTGCAATATCCCGCGACCACGGTGCTCAGCCCGAACTGATCGGTGAAATAGATCGGCAGCGAGGCCGCGAGTCCGACAAAGCCGCCGAAGGTGACGGCATAGAAACCCATCAGCCACCACGCATCTGTCGACTTCAGCGGGTGGAGATACTCGATCAGCGTCTTGGGCGCGGGCGGGTTCGGCGCATCCTTGGCCAGCGCCAGATAGAGCAGGAAGACGATCCCCAGCGGAATGCAGGCGAGCCCCAGCACCGCATTCCAGCCGAACAGCTTGGCGAGCGCGGGCGCGAACAACGCCGCCAGCACCGTGCCCGAATTGCCCATGCCGGCCAGCCCCATCGCCTTGCCCTGATGCTCGGCCGGATACCAGCGACTGGCCAGCGGCAGCGCGATCGCGAAGCTTGCCCCGGCAAAGCCCAGGATCACGCCCAGCGCCTGCGTGCCGCCGAAGCTGTTCACGCCGAGCATCCAGGCGGAGAGCAGTCCTCCGATCACGATCATCTGGCTGATCGCGCCCGAGCGCTTGGGCCCGATACGATCGACCAGCAGGCCATTGACGACGCGAAGGAGAGCGCCCGCCAGCGTCGGCGTCGCCACCATCAGCCCCTTTTGCGCGGCGGTGAGGTGCAGCGTCCTGGCGATGTCCGGCGCCAAGGGGCCGAGCAGCACCCACACCATGAAGGCGAGGTCGAAATAGAGGAAGGCGGCGACCAGCGTGGGCCAGTGCCCGCTGTGCCAGAAGCTGCCGTCGCTCGCCTTGGTAGCCCGTGTATCCAAACTTCGATCCAGAAATGCCGTTGCCATGCTGACTTCCCCAATGCCGATCTGAAAAGGACAAGAAAAAAGCCGCTCGCCGGACGTTCGCATGGTGCGAAATCCGGTCAGCGGCTTTGCTGCGTTCAGAGGGGGAGGCAGGCCCCGGCGTTGGGGTGCCCTCCCGATGGTCGCGCTTCCTTGTGCGACTCCGGGATCATCGCGCGGTTTGCGGCTTGCTGCAAGTGCGAAATTGGGGCGAAATCGCCCTTGGCTTTACCCGCGCGGGGCCCCGAACCCCGCCAGATAATCGTGGAGCCGCTCGGGATCGAACACGCGGCCGTCGAAAAATCGATCCGGCCCCAAGGTCAAGGCGCCGCGATGCGCCCCGACCCCGATCGGCGCGGACACCGCGCCCTCCAGTTTCATGCTCGCCCCCGGCATCGCCTCGCCGCTAGCACCCAGCGCGCGGCGGTACACGTCGGGTCGGAACACCGCGCCGGCCGCCGCCTCGGCCTCGGCGCTCGGCTCGGCCTGCTTCCAGCGGACGAGCTGCGAATAGATCCACAGCGCTTGGCTGCGCCACGGGAAGGCGGTCGCCTCGCGGTGGAACAGCAGGAAATCGGGTTGGTCCACTGCCGGGGCATCCGCGCGCGGCACCACCTGCCCCGCCAGCCCCGCTTCGATCAGCTCCGCCGGTTCGCCGACATAGGCGTCGCGTGCCAAAAGGGCCGCCAGTTCGCCGCGCTTCTGCGGATCGTCGCACCAGCGCGCCGCCGCCGCCAGCGCCACCAGCAGCCGGTCTACCGTCTCGGCATTGCCTTCCATCCAGTCGGTGCGCAGCGCGAGCACCTTCTCGACGCCGCGCTGCCAGATCCGCGCGCCGATCGCGACCGCTTCGGCCAGCCCCTGCGCGATCGCCGCTGCCGGCCAGGGATCGCCGGCGATGAAGCCGTCGATCTCGCCCAGCCGCATCGCCTCCACGGTGAGCGAAGGCGGCAGCACGCGCAGTACCACGTCGCGATCGGGATCGATGCCGACGCTGCCCAGCCAGTAGCGGAGCATCAGTGCATGGCCCGAGAAGCGATGGACGATGCCGATGATCGGCTTGCGACGGAACAGGCCGATCGCGCTGGCGAAATCATGGCCCGTGCCCAGCGGATCGGCCAAGCGCGCCGGCAGATCCTGGTCGAGCGCCGCGGCGAACTCGCCCGACATTACCAGCATGTTGCCGTTGCTGTTGAGCTTGAACGGCGCCGAGAGCGCGGCGGGCTGCTGGCTCAGCCCCAGCGTCACCGCCACGGCGAGCGGGGCGAGCATCTGCGCCGCTTGCACCTGGCCATAGACCAGTCGGTCGCGCAGCGTTGCCCAGCTGGTGGTGCGCACCAGTTCCAGGTCGATGCCCTGGGCCTCGGCGAACCCCTTCTCGCGCGCGGCGACCAGCACGGCGCTGTCGGTGAGTGGCAGGAACGCCGCGCGCACCGGCGTCATGCCGCACCTCCGCCGAGGAGGCTGCTCGCGGTGATCAGCGCCTCTGCGACATCGACGAGCCGGCGGCCTTGGTTCATCGCCGTCGAGCGCAGCAGCGCATAGGCATCGGCTTCGTTCAGTCCGCGCTGTGCCATCAGGATCGCCTTGGCCTTATCAATCGTCTTGCGGTTGGCCAGCGCCGTGCGCGCCTCGTCCAACTCGCTCTGCATCCGGGAAAAGGCGGTAAACCGCCGCACCGCCAGTTCGAGGATCGGCTTCACCCGATCCTTGCGCAGCCCGTCCACCACATAGGCGGACACGCCGGCATCGATCGCCGCGCCGATCATCGTGTCGTCGGACTGATCGACGAACATCGCGATCGGCTTGGAGAGAGCGCGGCTGACGAGCAGCATTTCTTCGAGCGTATCGCGGCTGGGGCTGCCCAGGTCCATCAGCACGACATCGGGCGCCATACGCTCGATCCGCGCGACGAACGCGCCGCGCGGCGGCACGAAATGGATGTCGTCGTAGCCCGCTTCGCGAAGGCCCTCTTCCAGAACCGACGCCCGCGCCCCGCTGTCATCAACAATGACGATCCGCACCCCATCGCCTTTCGCAGTTGCGGAAGGAACTGGCAGCAAAGCGCCGGGGCGTCAAACGGTAGGCGGCCAAGCAAGTGAGCCGCGAATATCATCGGCGCGGGTTCAAACGCAGCGGGTCACCCATACCAGCAGCCCAACGCGAACGCAGCTTCTCCGACTACAATCGGCACTCTTAACGGCTCGCGAATGGCCCCTTGAGGCGTGAGTCAACACGCTCCCGTTGCTTGACGACGACCGGATCTGATCGCCAGCCGACGCTCACCGCCTGCTTGAGCGTTGTTCTGCGCCGCTGCTTGAGGCCGACCCTTCGACTTCCTGCATATGGCGCTACGGATATTCCACTGTGCCTGCCAGAAAGCGGACACTGCCAAGCTCCCCAGCAAAGCCCGAATGAACGTGTTGGAGCGGGTAAGCCTCGCCCGGCACCTGATCGGTAATCAGGATTTCCCTCGATCTCGGTCGAGAATGGAAGGCGCCTGCCCAGATCTATCAGCCACTATATGCCGAGCCCGCTAATGCCGTGCGGCAGCAAACGCGAAGAGAACTTTGAAGATTGAACTGGCGGAAGCCGTGCTCTCGATTCGGCTGAACATCGGTCCAGACAGAGAGGCAGCAGTCAACCAACTTCAGACGTTCCCCACACACGCCCATCGACTGTTCTTTCCAAAACCCGCCACTGCGCGTCCATGAGCGATGTACCCGAAGTCGATCGCTCAGGATTCTCGAAGCGCGTTTTGAACAATGCGCTCGCCGTGGTGATCGCCTTTCGCGGCCGGCGATACTAGCTTTACGATGGTCGGAGGCGGGCCGCCGATGCGTCTGGTCCGGACGACCGCATCGCTGCCGGCCTCGGGCAACGACCATTGATGCGATCGACGTGGCACCTGCGGTTGACTCATAAATCTACATATGTTGATATGATCCCATGGCCCGTAAACGACAGCCCTCGAAGCAGATGTGCCGCCTCCTCGAAGCGTTCTCGGAAACGCACGGTGAATGGCGGCATGGATACGACCTGATGAAGGCCACCGGCCTGCTGTCCGGGACACTGTATCCGCTGCTGATGCGGATGACGGAGCAGGGGCTCGTTGAGGCCGAATGGCGCGAGCCGGCCCAGCCAGGACGACCGGCGCGCCATGCCTACCGCCTGACCTCGGCAGGCGTCGCCCTTGCACGCGACCTCGCCGGCAGTGCGCCGGGCCAACCGTTCAAGGGAGCGCTGGCATGAAAGCATTGATCGCACGCGCGCTGCTCCGCCTGGCAGCCGCTTGTCTCGGCGAGCGCAAGCGCGACTGGGCTATGGCGATGGAAGCGGAGCTGGACACGGCGATCGCCGAAGGTGCGCCGCTGCAGTTCGCATTCGGATGCCTCCTGGCGGCAGGGCGCGGGCTGTTTGCGGCCGAGGAAGGACAATTCGTCCTCGCCAGCTATGCCGTGGCGATCGGGGTGCTGCTGCCGATGGCGGCGCTGCAGATCGGCTGTGCGCTGTTCGGGCTGCCCTATCTCTATCCCGGCAGTCACGGGCTGGGCGGCGCGCTGATCGACGGCGGGCTGCAGGAGAGCCTGCTGCGCGGTGTCTACCAGGCAGCGATCCCGTCGCTGGCACTGCTGCAGCTATTGATCGGGCTAGGGCACCTTCGGATCGCCTGGGTGGTGCTGGAGCGCGATTGGGCGGCTGCGCTTCGATGGGGCAGCCTGAGTCTGGCCGCATCGGCGACGCTGGTGACGTTCCTGAGCGTGTTGTTCATCGATGGCCGACAGGCGCTGCTCCAGGGCGGGGTACTGGCGATTGAGCTGACGATCATTGCCAGCGTAGCGCGCTGGCACGCGCATTTCTCTCCCGGGTCGGCGCCGAACCCAGCGCGGTAAGCGCTTCGTACGGCAACAGAGATCGAAACGATCTTCGGGTGCACCGCCCCGAAGCGCGAGGCCGCGTGGCCGCAAGCGGTGCCGTGAAGCGACGCGTTCGTCGCTGCGGAGCCCCCGCCGCACCTCGGGGCAAGGAGAAGATGCATGCGAACCGCAAGCCCGCGTTTTATCCTGTGCTGTTCGGCGACAGCCTTGTTCCTGTTGGCGGGCGCGCCGGCCGCCGCAGGGCCGGACGATCCCGCTGCCGCCAGCCGCTCTCCTTTCCTTGGAACCTGGGAGCTGGACCTCGCCCGGTTGCCTGCCAACTATGGTCCGCCGCCCCGCCAGGTCCTCTACACCTTTGAAGATGTCGGCGCTGGTCAGTGGCGGACAAGCATCGACATTACCGCGCCCGACGGCAGCGTCCGGCACATGGCGGTGCGCTACGCACGCGACGGATCGGCTTCGGCGGGCGAAGGCGATCCGTCGGAAGCGGACAGCGCCGCCATCAATCAGCCAGCGTCCAACGTGCTGGTCATGAGCCTTGCGAAGAACAAGATACTGGGCTCGGTACGGGTCTATGCCGTCTCATCGGACGGCAAGGAAATGACGGAATCTGCGGCGGCGGCGGACGCCGGTGGAGCACCCTTCGTCAGGAACTTTCATTTCCGCCGCCTTAGGTGAGCCCGCTGCCTGAGCACGGACTGATGTAAACCCGGCTCGGCCTAATCGCCCGGGAACCAGGCGGCTAATCTACGGAGCGATCGACGCCAATCAAAGCGGAGAAGATCATGAAGTTGTTGGTGCTCCTCAGCGCCACGCTGCTGCCGGCTTGCGCCAGCGGCACGTCGGCGATGGTATTCTCGCCACGCATGCTAGTCGCATATCGCGATCTGCGGCTTGATACCGCAGCCGATCGCGCCAAGCTGGTACGCCGGGTTGACCGTGCTGCTGCCGCCTTCTGCAAGGCCTACGACCCGATGGGCCCGGAGACGAGGTTCGATGCACGGCTGGCGAGTGGGCGGCACTGCCCCGGCGCCGCCGCTATCTTACTGGCACAGCATATGCCCGCGAACGTCCGACGAGCGTATCGCGCGGGGCGTCGAGAACGAAATGGAAGCGCAATGCCGGCGATGATCAAGCCGAAGTAAGCCACGCCCTACCAGGAGCAGTTCAACGACAGAAGCCGCAACGACAGTGCTCCCCTCCCGCGGTCAGGCGGCGGACAAGCTTCTGCTGAAAGCGGCCACAGGACGTTTCAATCGCCACATCGGCCGCCGCGTCGTGAAATCGCTATTCTACACCGGCGGCTCGCGCCTAACCTCTGACATTCGGGCGCGTGACCGATACGGGCTCTCATGCGTGCACCACCTCGCCCCGCCTGGAGACATCCTCGGACCCGATCGGTGCGATCCTGCCGACGGACCGGTCGCCAATCGACCATCGAGCCAGCCGCAGGGTGGGCAACCCGACCGCCATCATGCGACGTACCGGTTGCGCCCTTCGCGGGCGATAATCTTCAAGCAGCTCTCGGGGATCGATTTACGCTGGCAGAGCGGCGGATCGCGCGGCCAAAGGCGGGGTGCGTCTAAACGCGCGAAGCCGGCGGGCAGGATCATGCCATCGTGGGCGAGCGCTAAACACCGTTTTGCGGCGCCACGATTAGCAGCGAGATGCCTTGCCGCGGCAGACGAAAGCGGAGCGTCGAACCCGGTAGCGGTATTGACGCTGAGTCGATCGTCGCCAGTGCGGCAGCCTTGAGCAGCGCCGCGCGCTGGGCGTCGCTGGGCGCGATCGGCGATCCCATCACGCGCCAAGCCGCGAAGGCATTCGAATGTGCTCCGTCGATACGATAGTGCATCAGCCGGGCCCCCTTGGCGAGCGCCCGGGGCAGGCCGCGAAGCTGCAGCGTCACCGCCGCATCGGGACCGGGCACGTCGTCGTCATGATAGTGCCAGACGAGGATCGACAGCGTGTCGCCATCGATGCTGGCCATGCTGCCGATATCGGGATCGCCGCGCACGCCGTCTTGCAGCACCGTATCGAGCGGCGCCTGATGGTCCGAGGCAGCGTGGACATAGTGGCCACGCATCTTGGCCAGCAGCTTGAACAGGTTCATCACTGGCAGGTCGATGCCGGCGGAGGTGAGCTGGCGGAACCCGGCGAAGGGCGGCTGGTCCTCGAACTCGAACGCCCAGGAGAGCACGCCTTCCAGCGTCAGCCCCCGTCGGGCGGCGAGCGCCTGGAGGCGGGGGAGCGCGGCGGCGGTGTAGCTCGAATACATGGGGCCGTTGCGATAGGCGTTGGCCGGGCCCTGGCAGGCGGCGCAGCCCTCGGGATCGGATTCGCCGATGACGATCGGCTTGGTCCGTCCCATCGGATCGGCGGCGATCGCGGCAAACTCGTGATCGGCGGCGCGCAGATGCGTATTAAGCCCCATCCGCACATGGCTGCCCGGCCCGTCCCCGACGACGACCGGCTGGCCCTTGGCATGGAAGGACAGGAAATCGGTGGGCGTGCCGGCCGCCTTCACATGGGCGAGGAACGCGACGAGGAAGTCGTCGCCCGCCCCGGCGCTGTCCGGTCCGCCGACGCGTGCCTCGGGCAGCGCCCGCCGCACGCCGCGGATCGCATGATCGTGCAGGCGAAAGAATTCCTCGCGGGTGCCGCCCCAATAATATTGCGGCAGATTGGCTTCGTTCCAGGTCTCGAAATACCAGCTGGCCACCTCGGCACGGCCATAGCGGGCGACGCAGTGGCGCACCCATTGATACACCAGCTCCTCCCACTTCGCATGGTCGCGCGGCGGATAGGCCCAGCCGGTGCGCAAGGTGCCGCTGCCGGGGCGCCAATCATGCTGGTACGGCTGGGGCCTGGTCGACATCGCCTCGGGCATGAAGCCAAGCTCGACATAGGGCTTTACCCCGCGCGCCCGATAGGTGTCGAAGATGCGATCGACGATCGTCCAGTTGTAGATCGGGCGGCCTCGCGCATCCTCACGGTAGATGCCGGTCGAGCCCCATTTGAGCGCCGGCGTGCCGTCGCCCGAGGTGAACAGATTGTGGGTGCGAAAATAGACGCGATCGGGCAGCAGCGCGCCGAGCGTGGCGAGCGTCGTCCGGCCGTCCTTCATCGTCGCGTAATTGGGCTCGTCGGCGCCGAAGAAGCGCCAGAGCGGCCGCACCGGTCCTTCGTCCCGCGCCGCATCGACCGCGATGGCCACGGGGATCGGATCGGGATCGGCGGCGGCGAGGCCCGGCAGAAGGGCGGATGCAGCGGCGATCGCCAGGAGCAGCGCCTTCACTTGGCCTGCTCCAGCGGCACGATCTTGCCGCCCTTCATCACGAAGCGCACCGCCCGCACCGCCTCGATGTCGCGGGTGGGATCGCCGGCGACCGCGACAAGATCGGCGAACAGACCGGGCTTCACGCTGCCGAGCCGCGCGGCCTCCCCGGACCAGCGGGCGTTGCCCGAGGTCGCGGCCAGCAGCACGTCGACCGGACGCATGCCGGCAGCGGCGAGCAGCAACATCTCGCGGGCATTGTCGCCATGCGCATAGACGCCGACATCGCCCCCAACGCAGATCGGCACCCCGGCGCGGAGCGCAAGCCGGAAGCTCTCGCGATTGGCGCGGACGGTAGCGGGTGCGGGCTCCGCGCCGTTCCAGCCGCGATAGCGCGACGTCGCGTCGGAAGCGGCAAGTGTCGGGCAGAGCGCGATCTTCTTCGCGGCCATTGCGGCAAAGAGTGCGGGTGTGCCGCCATAGCCATGCTCGATCGTATCGACTCCCGCCTCGATCGCACGGCGCATGCCTTCGGCCGTGGCGGCGTGGACCGCCACCGGGCGCCCGGCGTCATGCGCGGCGGCGACAGCGGCCTTGATTTCCTCAAGGCTCAGCGTGGGGCGGCTCTCCTCGCCGGCACGCCAGCGATAATCGGCATAGAGCTTGATCCAGTCCGCGCCCGCCGCGATCTGGCGGCGCACCGCGGCGACCATCTGCTCGGGGCCGGAGACTTCCTCGGCACCCTGCGGCACCTCCACGCCGGGCTCGAACCCCTTCGGGCCATAGGCGCCGAGCGCGACGATCGCCCGCGTCGCCACCTGCAGCCGCGGCCCCTCGACGATCCCCTGGTCGATCGCCGCCTTCAGCCCGACATCGGCATAGCCGGCACCTTCGGTGCCGAGATCGCGCAGGCTGGTGAAGCCCGCACGGAGCGTCGCACGCGCCTGCGCCACCGCGCGCGCCGTGCGAAGCGCCAGCGGCTCGTGCAGCACCTGATCGTCCCAGCTCGCCTCGTTATAGGGGTGGAGGAAGAGATGGGCATGGCCCTCGATCATGCCGGGCATCAGCGTGTCGCCGCCGAGCGCGATCACCGCCGCGTCGGGCGGGACGGCAAGATCCGGGCCGACCGCCACGATGCGCTCGCCGCGCACCAGCACCTGCCAGCCGGGATGCGTCTGGCCGTCGACCGCGTCGAACACCGCCATCGGCTTGAGCAGGATGGCAGGCGCCTCGGCCTGTTGCGCGCCCGCCGCGCCGCCCAGCGCCAAGGCTGCAAGAGCCGCGAACCAGTGCTTGGCCATCCGCTCCCCCCATTCTAGTCTGCGGTCATGGATACGCTGATCCGGCGCGCACGCAATCCGTTGCTTCTATTGGCTTTGCTCGGCACCACCGCCGCTGCGCCAGATCCCGAGCGAGCGCGCTGGCAGGCGCAGGCAGAGCGGGTGACGATCACCCGCGACGATTGGGGCATCCCCCACATTCACGGGCGGAGTGACGCCGACGCGGTGTTCGGCATGAGCTATGCGCAGGCCGAGGATGATTTCGCGCGGATCGAAGCGAATTATCTGACCGCGCTCGGCCGCACCGCCGAAGCCGATGGCGAGGAGGCCCTGTGGGGCGATCTGCGCCAGCGGCTGTTCGTCGATCCGGCAGCGCTGCGGCAGGACTATGCCCGGAGCCCCGCCTGGCTGCGCGCGCTGATGCAGGCCTGGGCCGATGGCCTGAACTTTTATCTCGCCACCCATCCGCAGGTGAAGCCGAAGGTGCTGACGCGGTTCGAGCCCTGGATGGCGCTGAGCTTCACCGAGGGCAGCATCGGCGGCGACATTGAGCGGGTCTCGCTGAGCGACCTCAAGAGCTTCTACGGCAGCCCCACGCCGCCGACACCTGAGGAACGAGGTGTCGTGCCGCGCGAACCCTCGGGCTCGAACGGCATCGCGATCGCGCCGAAGCTGACGGCGGACGGGCGCGCACTACTGCTGATCAACCCGCATACCAGCTTCTATTTTCGCTCCGAAGCCCAAGTAACCAGCGACGCCGGGCTGAACGCCTATGGGGCGAGCACCTGGGGGCAGTTCTTCGTCTATCAGGGCTTCAATGCCCAGGCGGGCTGGATGCACACCTCCGCCACGGTCGACAATGTCGATGCCTTTGCCGAGCGGATCCTGCGCAAGGGCGATGGCTGGGCCTACCGCTATGGCGACGAGATGCGGGCGGTGCAGGCGCAGGCGGTGACGCTGCGCTATCGCAAGCCCGACGGATCGCTGGGAGAACGGCGCTTCACCACCTGGCGGACGCATCACGGGCCGATCGTGGCGGCGAAGGACGGGCGCTGGATCGCCATGGCGCTGATGTGGCGCCCGATCCCTGCGCTCGAGCAGAGCTTCCTGCGCACCAAGGCCACCGATCTCGCAAGCTATCTCAAGGTTGCCGAGCGCAAGGCCAATTCCTCCAACGACACCCTCTTCGCCGATGCCAAGGGCGAGATCGCTTTCCTGATGCCGCAGTTCATGCCGGTGCGCGACGATCGATTCGACTATACCAGGCCCGTCGACGGCAGCGATCCGGCCACCGACTGGAAGGGCCTGCACAGCCTGGCGAGCCTGCCCAGCGTGCTGAACCCGAACACGGGCTGGGCGCACAACACCAACGACTGGCCCTGGCAGGCGGCAGGCCCCGACAGCCCGCGGGCGAAGGACTATCCACGCTATATGGATCAGGTGGGCGGCAATGCCCGCGGCGTGCACGCCGACCTGCTGCTGACGGGCAAAAGCGGCTGGACCGCCGAGAAACTGCGCGCGGCGGCCTTCGATCCCTATCTGCCCGCCTTCGCCCGGCTGGTGCCCGATCTGGTGAAGGCATGGCGGGCGCTGCCGGAGGCGGACCCGCGGCGCGCGGCGCTCGCAGCGCCGATCGCGACGCTGGCGGGCTGGGACTATCGCTGGCGCGCGGATTCGGCCGCGACCAGCCTCGCCATTTTCTGGGGCGACCAGCTGTGGCGCGAGGTCGGCAGCTTCGCGCAAGCGGAGCGGCGCAACGTGCCCGATTACATCGCCGCCAAGGTCGACGCGCCGACCCAGCTCGCGGCGCTGTCCGCCGCGGTCGATCGGCTGTCGCGCGACTTCGGGACGTGGCGGACGCCCTGGGGCGAGATCAACCGCTTTCAGCGGCTCGACGACACGCTGCAGCCGCATTTCGACGATGGCCGGCCATCGACGCCGGTGCCGTTCACCTCGGCGCAGTGGGGCAGCCTCGCCTCGTTCGGCGCCAAGGCATGGCCGGGTACCAAGCGCTATTACGGCACCAGCGGCAACAGCTTTGTCGCGGTGGTATCGTTCGGGCGGCGGGTCGAGGCGTCGGCGGTGATGGCGGGCGGGCAGAGCGGCGACGCCGCATCGCGCCACTTCGCCGACCAGATCGATCGCTATGCGGCGGGTGCGCTGCGAAAAGTGTACTTCTACCCGGACGAACTAACTGGCCACGTCGAGCGCCGCTACCGGCCGGGTGATCCGGCCGCGCTGGGGCGCTGACGTTTTCGGCTGCACACGACGACAATATGTAAAAGTAGGGGCTGATAGCCATGCCATAGGGCGGTCTGGCCCTCCTGCTTGTATTTCTTTTGGGAGCTCGCCGGGCAAGTAGAACGGCGCGAGGCCAGAGGAGCCCCTTCTCTACCAGGACCTGCTCGCCAGCTTGGTGAGTCCGGCACTCAGCTCGATGGTTGTCGATCGAAAAGCGGAAAAGGGCCGGCTGGAAGGCACCGGTGATGCATCCGGGGGGGAATGGCACGGCAACCAATGCCGTTCTTCCTTCGCCTGAGGCGCTGCTGAAGCAGTTCCGTACGAAGGTGGCGGACCTACGGGCAGCGCTGGATAACGATGCCGCGTCACCAGAAGCTGCGGAGATCCTGTTGCGCCTCATCGAAAGCGTAATGACCTACCCCGACGAGCCGAATGGTACGGAGGAGGGAGTGGCTGCGAGGATGTGGGATCTGTTGCCGTATGCCACAAACGACAACGCCGCCCGTGAGAGCGGCGTGCGCGTTTTTCGGAGTTGGTTGCGGGGCAGGACTTGGCCGTTGAAGAACTGGTTTTCAAGTTCAACGCAGCCCATTGGTCAAAGATACAAGTGACAAAGAGAAGCAAGCGCTCGTTGATCGCTGAAGGTCGGCGGTCATCGTAGCAACATCTCAACAACTCACCGGTTCACTTCATGCGTATGATCAAGCTAGCGATCGCCGCCCAAGGGCTTTCGGATTAGTTGCCGCTCGCCACACCATGCATGGTAGCACCCCAACCGACGGACTGATGTCATGCATCCCGATCGGCGGAACATGGCTGAAAATGGTGAGGCCTGTCGTTCGACGTCGATTCGTAAGGGCAAGTAAGCCCCAAAAGGCGGCGTTCGTTTGCGGCGGCAACCGACCAGATCCGGTCATTCCAATAAACCGGCTTGAACGTCTGCTACTGACAGAAGCTGCCCATTTGATGCTTCGGACGAACCCTACGAAGAGGTCCGCCTTTCGCCACGCCGAAGCTTGGATGCCCTCCATAATCAGACAGTGGTTCGATATAGCGACAACGATGGAAGCCGTCGTCGGCCGAGGAAAAGATGCAGGCTAAAACCGCCTCCGCCCCGCCGCCGCTGATTCGATAGCCACTGCTCCAGGAGCAGGCAGCCACAGTCCGTGGCACGACGGCTGTGCCGGGCTATGCCCTCCAACCTGTGTCGTAGCGAAAAACCTCTTGTTTTGCCTACCGTTGCCGCAACTCGATAAGGCATATGCATGAACGAAGTTTGCGATCGCACGTCAGAGGACGTTCCGGCTGTCCAGCGACTGGAGAGGCCGCTCGGCGAAAGCGAGGACCGGCTGGCCTTCTTGCTGGGCCTAAGCGGTGCCTTGCGGCCTCTAACCGATCCGGTCCAGATCCAGGATGTCGCGGCGCGCAAGCTCGGGGAACATCTCAAGGTCGATCGCTGCGCCTATGGAAAGATCGACGACGCGGGCCAGGTCGTGACGGTTCCTCGCGATTATCACGCCGACAGCTTGCCATCAGTCGCGGGAAGATACCGTATCGAGGAATACGGAACAGCGACGCTGGAGATCATCCGCCGGGGGGACACGTTCCTCGTCGAGGACGCGCAGACAGATTCCCGCCGCGCCGATCCGGACATCCAGCAAGCCTACGCCGCCATGCGGGTTCGCTCCGCGGTGGTGATGCCGCTGGTCAAGGCTGGGCGCTTCGTAGCGCTTCTAACCTTGCAGAAGAATGCCCCTCATGTCTGGTCAGCATTGGAGCTTCAGATCATCGCGGACGTGGCCGACCGCACATGGGCGGCGGTGGAGCGCGCACTGGCCGAAACGCAGCTGCGCACGAGCGAAGAACAATATCGAGATGCGCTCAATTCCATGGCGGAAGGTTTCGCCCTTTTCGATGCTGACCTCACGATCCTGGAGGTCAATCTGAAACATCTCGGCTTCTTGGACGCAGCCGGGAGGATCTTGTCGGGCACAGTTTTGCCAATTGGCTCTCGGACAACGAGGACTCTCCACCAGGCAGGATGATCAAGCGCGTCCTGCGCGACCGGGTGCCCGTCGTTACGGAACATTCCTACCTTCGATCGGACGGCAAGATCATATGGTTGGACGCCAGAGCCTATCCGACCTCCCATGGGCGGGTTGGCTGCCTGTGGCGCGATATCACCGACCGCAAGCGCGCCGAAGCCGCACTGCTCGAGAGCGAGGCGCGTCAGCGTGCATTGATCGAGAGTGTTCCGCAACTCGTGTGGCGGGCCTCGCCGCTGCCATTCGTCACCAGATGCCGGCAGCGAAGGCCGCGATGACAGAGGGGCTGCGCGCGCAGATAGGGCGCATCGAGCAGGCGCTGCCGGCGGTGCCCGCAGCCGAGAAGCGCAGCGCGGCGATCGGCAGCTGGGCAGCCGTGGTGGGGGCCGTCATCCTGGCTCGGGCGGTCGACGACCCCCAATTGTCGGACGAGGTTCTCGAGCAGACGCGCGCATGGATCGACGCCGGCATCAAGTAGGTTGGCGCGCTTTGCCGATTATGGGATTCGCCCGCGACGTGTCTGCCGGGTCCTTACGTCGTTGGGCCTTCGATACGGCAAATTCGGTCTGACTGAAGCCTTCCCTCGTTTGTGACGTTCTCCGCGAATTCGAGGGCGGTTTGCTTTCAGGAAAACTGCCGATCCGCACGACAAGCTGGAACGACTGTTTTGTCTCACTTTTCACCGTCGCCAGCGGGTAAGCTCCGAACGCGCGCGCCTCTGGTGCCGGCACCTCGCGGGGAGCAAGCACGGCTAGGATCATTAACTACACAACCGCCCTTACCAATAAAGTCTAACACCCTCCAATTCTTTCTCGAATTAGCATTCGTGACCGCCGCATGGCAACATCGCGTGGCCTAATAGGACGAGTCGGAGCTGAAATCATCAGCTATTTCGGAGTCGAACCCACCCCGCCTTGGCAAGTGACGGTATATCGCACGGTATCTAGGCTGACGGTACCTTGTTCAAATATCTGAAATAATTTCTGTATTACAATCAGTTCGACGCCGTTCCCGGCACCATCCACCTCTCCGCAGACACCAGCAACGTTTGTTTGTCGCTTCAATCATAAGAGGTGAAGTTCGCTTTCATATGTGGTCACATCCTCGAGAGCCGTATGCGCAGGCCAGCGACCAGCGTTGTGGTCTTGCGATGGCCATGCGGGTAGCCCATCCGCAATCGCTCGCCCTTGGCGCAGCGCTCATGGCTTCGGCTCATGTTTGTCGCGGTCCAGGACTCGTCGATGAACGCGAGGCGTTCGGGCTCGAGATTGATCTGGCCGTCGAAGCAGCGCTGGCGCTGCCTCAGGACGTCGGGACGGTCTTGCTCGATCGCGTGCCCGGTTCGCGGCAGCCGAGCACACACCGCGGCACCAGCTCAGCCATGTTTCGTGCTCGCCCTCGAGGATGTGTCTCATTGCCGATGCTATAGTTTCGAGCGAAAAGCAAAGCTTTCAGCTACAGTATCTCCGTGGAGGACTGCCGATCAAAATCCCCGCGTAATACCAAACTCCGTAGAAAATCTTCGGAAGTCATAGATTCGGACGGTGGACCAATTGCGCTCGTACCCGAACCGGAACAAGGGAGAAAATCCGGCGACGTGAACTTTTCTCCAGATTGCACCGGCGCCGCCACGTACGTACCAATCAGCACGCCGATCGGGGAAGATGAAGAGCCGCGCATCTGCGGTCAACCGCGCTGCCGTCGCGCTCGCAAAGAGGGTGATCCGGCCAGCATCATGCCAATACACGCTGGAGAACGCGCCGGACTTCGTTGCGTAGCCGGCGTCTTCGGCAGTTTGCCGGTTGGCAGACAAGGTCACACTCGCTCCCGATCGAACCGTGAGCGCGCGTTCATAGGTGACCGCAGCAGTGTAAATCATCCCGTTCTGCAGACGGCTTCCCTTATAACGCACCCGGTTGACGCTGGCCGACGCATCGAGCTGGGCGCGGCGCCCCGCAGGATGAAGCCAGTCGAAATTGACGCTTTGCGTGCGCGCATAGATCTGGCCGCCATACCAGCGCCATGTGTAGCCGGCTGAAGGCGTCAGTCGGTCCGCCGCGCTGCGATACTCGACGCCGACTTGCGCAGAACCCGAGATGTCATTGAACTGACTGGCGCGATACAGCGTGGCCTGGCTCGACAGGCGGGGCACCAACGTTATGTCTTTCCCAACGTCCAGGCGCATATAGCCCTGGCTCGCTTCCTTCAAACCGGTCCCCGACCGCTCTCGGGCATCGCGCGAAAGGTTCAGTGGCGCGATCACCGTGTCGAGCGTCGTGGCGCTGGTCGCGCGATTGATGTTGCTGTCCGGCGCAAGTGCCAACTCAAGCGAGCCGCCAAGGGGCTTGCGTGAACGCAGCGCTTCGACATAGCGGTTTACCGCCACGGCGACATTCGGGGGCAGCGATCCGGCCTGAATCTGACGCAAGGCGCGTCGGGCACCGACGGTGTCGCCGGTTTGAGCCAGTAAGGAGGCATATTCCAGCCGCACCGCTGCTGCGTCAGGCTTCTCGTCCAAAAGCTGGCGAAGCCACACAAGGGCGCCGATTCGGTCGCCGCGTTTCAGTAGCAAGTGGGCGAGCCGTACCCGAGCTTCAGCGCGAAAATCTGGGTTTCGATCCCTCGTCAACGCCTTGAGAAGTTCGATCGCCTGATCCTCGTGGTCCGCTTCCGCCAGCTTTTGGGCCGTCGCGAACATCTGGTCAGGGGTCAACGACGTCTGGCAGCGCTCGTTGGCGCGCGGTGCGCAGCCGGGTTGCGCCGCCCCTGGGCTCAAAGCCAGGGGCGACGCTTGTATTGCGATGATGGCAGTCAACATTACCGGAGGCGGATCAGTTCTTCTTACCCGCCGCGACGCCGACTGCGTTATAATTGGATCCGCTTACTGCAAAGGTGTAGCCGAATTCCTCTGCGTTGGGACCGAAGAACTTTCCGCCCCAACTGCCGGTCCCCGATCCGCTCAGGTTACCGTTCAACGGCGACCCGTTCAGAGTGAACGAGCCTGCGGAGCCCGCGTAGTTCTGGGTGCCCAGGCCGGCGCGGCCGTTCGCATCCACGCCGGTGAAGCTCAGCGTCGTCGAATAGGCCCCCTTTGCGAAATCCGCCGTAAGGGTGGAAGTGCCGTTCAGGACGTAGAGCTGGCCTGCGCTATCCTGCGCGCTGCCGGCCACCAACCCGGAATAGCTGGCCGAGCCGGTCGTCGGGAGGTTCGAAGTCTGGACACCGAAAACATATGCCTGCTGTACAGACGTTTTCAACGACGGATCCATCTGCGCGAAGGCGAAGCTGGTATAGGTCAGCGTAAGAGGGTTGCTGGCGCTGTTATAGACGACAATCAGATCTTTGGCGCCGGGCGACCGCGGATCGGAAACCTTGAAATAGGAATAGCCAGGGACCGCACCTGCCACCATCGCATCGGACGTCAGACTCAGCGGGGTCGAGCTCGAGTCCGTCGAATAGAAGGTGTAGAGTCCGCTGGCCGCGTCATAACTGATCGCTTCCTTCAGCCCGGATGCGCCCGTCGCGCTGTAGTTTCCTTTGATTGGACCAGCGGATGCTGCCGACTGCACCTGAGTCGGCATGACGAGTGCCTGGGTCGCGGGTGCCGGCGTTGGCGTTGGCGTAGGGCTTGGCGTTGCCGGAGCCGGCGTCGGCGTCGGAGTTGGTGTTGCGACCGGCCCTTGCGCCGCCGGAGGCGCTGAATTTATTCCCCCGCCGGAGCCGCCGCAAGCCGCAAGCGAAGCGGCCATGATCAAAGCGGCGTTGGTTCTGTAAGCACGCACATAAGCCCCATTTTGTACTCTTTGCCTCCCCTCGCCGTACACACAATCGGAAATAGATCAACATTTTACGTCACATTTACTATATAGAAAGCTTTATTCATACAGTTGCGCAGCCTGCCATCACTACGCCTCTCACACATTTACTATATCTTAACTTTAGCTTTCCCCACGCGAACTGAGTCGGCGAGGAATCCCAACGGCGGGCTGACGTGATTCACGTTTCCTGCTGGTGGCAGGAGGCCAGCATGTATGGCACGCACGCTTGCACAGGATCTTCGGGACCGGGTTGTCACCGAATGATGGCGATCCGGGCTGCCACGCGGCGGTGACTCGTTTTGGGGTAAGCGTGTGGAGGGGAACGCCAAGTCAAGTTGACCTCTATGGGCACGGCGACATCTATGTCGCTTCGCCGATAAGAGGTGAAGTTCGCTCCCACATGTGGTCACATCCTCGTGGCCCACGGAAATCCGCCATTTTCCTGGCGAATCGCGTAATGGCCTTATGGGAAGGCGTCGGGAAGGCGCTGAGACGGCAAGAAAATCTGCGAAACGTCCGTTTCAGGTTCCCGAGGTTCGTTCGCACCCGGCTGAGCGCTCCGTCAGCTGCTTTGCCCGCCAGAAACCCATCGAAAGCGGCAGTAGAGTACCTCGCTCATATTCACGACAGGGAGGCTACCGTCGCGGCGGTCGTCGCGCTCAACAGCGCGGATCGTTCTTTAACGGAGCACCGCATGGTGTTCGGGCACGCGATCGTCGGGATCGTCGACTCCACGCTGCGCCAATATGCGCATCTCGACGATACCGGCTCGCAGACCGACGGACTGACCTACGATCCGTCGCTCGAGCCGGCCGGGCGCAGGAACGGCGCGTCGGGCGCGCAGGACGATCGCTGGGCGTTCACGACGGACCTTCCTGCCAACACCTCATGGTCGCGGCGGGGCTCGCCGGTGTGAGCCAGGCGCTGGCCGAGAGCGATCCGGCGACGGCCGTCGACTATCGGGCGCAGCTCGTACCGCGGGTTCGCGCGAGGAAGGCGAAGTTCGATCAGGATCACGCGAACAAGCCGTTCGGCCTGCCGATCGCCACCGGATCTGAGCGGGCTCCAATCAGGTGGTCGCCTTCGGTACGACGATGTACGTGCTGCACAAGGCGTTCCCAGAGCTGGTCGCCACCCGGTATACGCTAGATGCGACCGACCTTATGCTGTGGGGCGGCATCCGGCCAACAACCTGTCCCTGGTCTCGACCGTCGGCACCACGTCGAAGCTGGTCGGCTATGGCCATAACCGCGCCGACTACAGCTTCATCCCCGGCGGTCTTGTCCCCGGCGTACCGATCGTCAAACCCGATTTCTCGGGGCGAAGACCGATGGGCCGTTCCTGCGGTTCGAGAAGGACTATACCGTCAGGACCACCTCCGCCTATGCCCTCGCCGCCCGCGCGGCGATGGCGGCATCGGAGGAGGCGAACTAAGGACGGGCGGTCCGCCGCGTTGCAAAGCCCGATACTTCCGTGCTCAAACACCAAGGCTCCGTCACGGCCGCCAGCCTGACGCGATAGGAAACACGTCGATGAAGAAGCGCCTGCTCGTTGCCGCCTTGCTCGTAGCCGCTACCGCCTCTCCCGCCGGTGCGCAGCTCAAGCTGCCCCATCTCTTCAGCGACCACGCCGTTCTGCAGCGCGATCGACCGCTGCACGTCTGGGGCTGGGCACGTGCAGGGGCGACCATCACCGTCTCCCTCCACGGCCAGCGCGCAACGGCCACTGCCGACCGGCTCGGCCGCTGGGAAGTCTGGCTGAAGCCTGAGTCGGCGGGCGGGCCCTATGTGCTCACGGTCGATGGCGGCGTGGCCGAAGGGCGAGCGCAGGTGCAGGATGTGATGCTCGGCGATGTATGGTTCGCGTCGGGTCAGTCGAACATGGAATTCCCGCTTAAGGGCTTCACAGGCGCGCCGTTGAACAACGGCGCCGCCGAGATCGCCGCCGCGACCAACCCGCGCATCCGGCTTCTCCGCCTCGAGCACAAGAGCAGCACGACCCCCCTCCGCGACATCGACGCGACCTGGACGACGACCACCCCCGCCACCGCGACCGACTTTTCGGCGATCGGCTATTTCTTCGCGCGGGAAATCGCCGCGCGCGAGAAGGTGACGGTCGGCGTGATCGACTCCACCTGGGGCGGCACGCCCGCCGACAGCTGGGTTTCGACGGACGCGTTCGCGAGCGACGCAACGCTCGCCCCCGCACTCGACGCACGCGCCCGCTTCCAGCAGGAACAGGCCGACGCCGATCTCGCCCTTGCGGCCGAGGCGCGCGAGGACGCCGCGATCCGCGCGTCCGGGGGCACGCCGCCCTCGCACCCATGGCACCCGCCCGAGGAGGCGTATCGGCCGTCATCGCTCTACAACGCGATGGTGGCACCGTTTACGGGCTACGGCATCAAGGGCGTGATCTGGTACCAGGGCGAAACCAACAGCAACGTCGCGCGCGCGCCTTATTATGCGGATCTCTTCCGTGGCCTGATCACCGACTGGCGGCACAATTTCGCGCAAGGGGACTTCCCGTTCCTTTACGCGCAGATCTCGTCGTTCAACTCGCCCGCCGAGGAATGGGGTCTGGTGCGCGACGCGCAGCGCCGGGCGCTGGGGCTGATCAACACCGCGATGGTCGTCACCACCGACGTCGGCGACCCGGACAATGTGCATCCGGGCGACAAGCAGACGGTCGCCGCCCGGCTCGCGCTCGCGGCGCGGGGCATCGCCTATGGGGAGCGCGTCACCTATCAAGGCCCGCTGTTCCGCCAGGCGACCGGCGAGACCGGCGGGATGCGGATCTGGTTCGATCACGCCGACGGCCTGACCAGCCGCGGCGCACCCGTGCCTGGCTTCGAAATGGCCGGAGCGGACCGCAACTTCGTCACCGCGACCGCGCGGATCGACGGCGAGACGGTGGTGGTAAGCGGCGCCGTGCCACAACCCCGCTATGTCCGCTACAACTGGAGCGGCGTCGTGCGGGGCAACCTGTACAATGGCGCCGGACTGCCCATGTCGACCTTCACCTCCGAGGAGCGGATCCAGGGGCATCTCGCCTTCCCCTGAGCGGGGTCACCTGCCCAAAGCCGAGCGCGCCGGCAGCCTCCGTTGCGTCGGGCGATCGCTACAGCATTTTCAATCGGCTTGGCTTGGACGGTGCAGGGAAAGCCCGGTCAAGGGCGGCGAGCACATCGTCGTCGAGGCGGAGATCCGCGGCGCCCGCATTCTCGCGCACATGCGCCGCCGTTCCCGCCTTCGGTATTGCGATCAGGTTCTTTCTGCGGAGCAGCCATGCCAGTGCGACCTGCGCCGGCGTCGCGGAGAGCGCGTCGGCGATCTCCTGGAGTGCAGCGTTTCCGACCAGCCCCCCCTGTTCGACCGGACTATAGGCCATGGCGGTCATCCGCCGGTGGTCCAGCCAGGGAAGCAGGTCGAACTCGGGGCCGCGGCGCCCGAGATTGTAGAGGATCTGATCGGTCGCGCAGTCCTCCCCGCCCGCCGCGACGAGCTCCGCCATATCGTCCCTGTCGAGATTGCTGACGCCCCAGTAGCGGATCTTCCCGGCCTCGCGCAGCGCGTGCATCGCATCGATCGTCTCGGCGAAGGGTACGCTGCCGCGCCAGTGCAGCAGATACAGGTCGATGCGGTCCGTGCCGAGCCGGCGAAGGCTGGCCTCGCACGCCTTTGGGAGCCGGTCGCGGCCCGCATTCTGCGGATAGGCCTTGCTCACGATGAACAAATCGTCCCGCCTGTCGCCGAGCGCTTCGCCGATCAGGGTCTCGGCTGCGCCCTCGCCATACATCTCGGCCGTGTCGATGAGCGTCATGCCCGCGTCCACGCCCGCACGCAGCGCCGCGATTTCGGCAGTGCGCAGATCCCGGCGTTCGCCCATCTGCCACGTGCCCTGGCCGAGGGCAGCAACGGTGGCGCCGCCGGGAAGCGTGACCGTGCCGATCACTCGGCGAGGTCCAGAATGACCTTGCCACGGGGATGCTCCTCGCGGGTGAAGCGTTGCGCCTCGCGGATGGCATTGAGGGGAAAGCGCTTCGCGATTTCCACGCGCACCTGCCCGTCGGCGATCAGGCCGAGCGCCTGCTCGAGTTCGGCCGCGTCGGGATCGGCATGCCAGCGCGGCACCGTGCGGATACCGAGCTCGGCCGCCTTCTTTTCATCCGGCTCCAGCGTAGACACGAGGATGCCGCCCTTCCGGAGCGTGGTGAACGAGCGCGCCTGGGTCTCGCCGCCCTGGGTGTCGAACACCATGTCGAGGTCCGTGGCGATATCCTCGAAACGCTCCTTCTTATAATCGATCGCCGTGTCCGCGCCGAGCGCGCGCACGAAATCGAGGTCGCGTTCGGAAGCGGTGGCGAACACGGTCGCTCCCTTCCAGCGGGCGAACTGCACGGCCATGTGGCCGACACCGCCGGCCCCGCCATGGATCAGCACGCGCTGGCCCGCCTCGAGCCCGCCATGGTCGAACAGCCCCTGCCATGCAGTCATCGCCGCCAGCGGCAGCGCACCGGCGACCTCGGTGTCGACGCCGTCGGGCACCTTCGCGAGTTCGCTGGTCTTCACCACGACGCGCTCGCCCTGCGCGCCGCGGTCCGGCCCGATAAAGGCGCAGACCCGGTCGCCGACCGCCCATTCTCCGCTCTCGCTGCCGACCGTCTCGATCGTGCCGGCCAGGTCGCGCCCCAGACCGAATGGCAGCTTGTCCGCGCCCATCGGCGGATATTTCCCTTCGGCCGTCTTCCAGTCGACGGGATTGATGCTGGCGATCGCGACGCGAACCACAACCTCGTCGGCAGCCGGTGCGGGTACAGGTATCGTCGCCACCTGGACGACCTCCGCGCCACCGAATTTCTCAATCCATATAGCGCGCGTCGTTCCGGCTTCGGTGGTCATGGTCGTCTCCAATGGAATCACGCCCTCAACGCCTGCAGGGTCATGGCGGCTCCTGCCGCCTCGACTTTTGCGGTAGCGGGCGGTGCCGGAAGCCATGTCGGGCGTGGTCCATACAAGGAGGGAGACCGTTTCGCCCCTGCCACAGCGAGGCACGTGAAGTCGAAGCTAGGCGCGCGCGATATGGCGTCCAATCATCCCGCGTGTGCCGCCGAACCGCGCAGCGCCTTCCGCACCTCCGGCAAGATGCGGCCGACGATGATATCGACGCCCCGTGCGTTCGGATGCATTCCGTCGGCCTGGAGCAGCGCCCGGTTGCCGGCCACGCCGTCGAGGAAGAAGGGGTAGCGCGCTACGCCATATTTCTTCGCGAGCGCGGGGTAGATGCCGTCGAAGGCGCGCACATAGTCCGGCCCCAGGTTCGGCGCGGCGCGCATGCCGGCAAGCAGCACGGGAATGCGCCGATTACGCAACTCGGTGAGAATCGCTTCGAGGTTGGCCTGGGTCTGCGACACTGGGAGCCCCCGCAGCATGTCGTTCGCACCGAGTTCGACGATCACTAGGTCGGGCGTCGTGCCAAGTCCGCGTAACCCCCAGCGCAGGCGCGCGCGGGCCTGTGCGGCCGTGTCGCCGGCGACCCCGCCATTGCGGACCGTTGCCGCCAGGCCTGCACGGCGCAATGCCGCCTCCAGCCTGGCGGTGAAGCCCGAGGCGGGCGGGAGGCCATAGCCGGCGCTGAGGCTGTCCCCGAACGCCCAGATCACCGGCGCGCGCGGCGCGGCATCGGCAACCGGCGCAAATACCAGGACCGAGAGCATCGCGAGATGGACAATCCCCCGCAACGCTCCATATCGCTTCGGGCGTGACCATGGCTTCATCCCCCTCCGATAGCGCGCTTATCGACGCGCGCAACGTTTCGCTGTCGCTGGGGAAGGCGTCCGCCCGGGTGGACATCCTGCGCGGGATCGACCTGCACGTGTCCACGGGCGAAAGCGTCGCGCTGCTCGGGCCCTCGGGATCGGGCAAATCCTCGTTGATGGCAGTCCTCGCCGGGCTGGAGCGCCCGAGCGGCGGCATCGTCTCGGTTGCCGGACTGGATTTCACCGCGCTGGACGAGGACGCGCTCGCCGTCGCGCGGCGCGGACGCATCGGCATCGTGCTGCAGGCCTTCCACCTGCTGCCGACGATGACTGCGCTGGAGAATGTCGCCGTGCCGCTGGAACTGGCGGGCACGCGAGACGCTTTCGCGCGCGCCGAGGCCGAGCTGGCCGCCGTCGGTCTCGCGCACCGGATCGGCCATTATCCCGCGCAGCTCTCCGGCGGCGAGCAGCAGCGGGTGGCGATCGCGCGGGCGCTGGTCGGGCGCCCGGCCCTGCTGTTCGCCGACGAGCCCACCGGCAATCTCGACACCGCCACCGGCGCCGCGATCATGGACCTGCTGTTCGAGCGGCACGCGGCCAGCGCCACGACGCTGTTCGTCATCACCCACGATCCCGCCCTCGCCGCGCGGTGCGCGCGCGTCGTCTCGCTCGCCGACGGGCGCATCGCCTCCGATAGGCCGCGCGCATGAGCGTCGCCTGGCGGCTTGCGCTGCGCGACCTGCGACGCGGCGGACGCGGGCTGGTGCTGCTGATCGCCTGCCTTTTCCTCGGCACCGCCGCGCTCGCCGGCATTGGCAGCCTCGCCGCGAGCATGATCGCTGCCCTCGATGCCAACGGCCGGCAGATCCTTGGCGGCGATGTCGAGTTCACCGTCTCCCAGCGCCGCGCCACCGTGGCGGAGCTTGCCGCCTTCGCATACGCGGGCCGCGTCTCCGAAACAGTGTCGATGCGCGCGATGCTTCGCAAGCGCGCCGACACCCCGGCGATGCTGATCGACCTACGCGGGACGGACGCGGCGTGGCCGCTGGTCGGGCGCTTCCGGCTCGCGCCGGGTGCGCTGTCCGGCCGCCCGCGAGGTCGCGAGATCGCCATCGCGGCAGCAACGGCCGACCGGCTGGGCGTGAAGCCTGGCGATCGCGTGCGGCTTGGCTCGGCATGGCTGCGGGTGATCGGGATCATCGCCGAGGAGCCCGACCGGCTCGGCGCGGGGTTCACGCTCGGGCCCCCGGCGCTGGTCGACCTCGCCGGGCTCGACGCGACCGCGCTTGTCCAGCCCGGCAGCCTCTACGAAAGCCATTACCGAATCGCGCTCGCCAGGCGTGCGGAAGCGGCCGAGGTGCAGAAGCGCCTGCTCGCTCGCCTGGCAGGCGCCGGCTGGACGGCGCGGACCAGCGATCGTGCCGCCGGTGGACTACGGCGCGGCATCGATCAGTTCGGCCAGTTCCTGATGCTGGTCGGGCTGGCTGCGCTCGCCATTGCCGGCGTGGGCGTGGGGAGCGGTGTTGCGGCCTATCTGGCTGGCAAGACCCGGATCATCGCCACGCTCAAGGTGCTCGGCGCGACTTCCGGCACGATCGCTTCGATCTTCCTTGCGCAACTCGGGGCAGTCTCGGCGCTCGGGATCGGCAGCGGCCTGCTGGTCGGCGCGGCCGTGCCCTGGCTGCTGACCCGTCTCGTCGGCGTATCGCTGCCGGTTCCGCCGCGCCTTGCGCTTTACCCGGTGCCCCTGGCCACCGCCGCGATGCTGGCGCTGCTGGTGGCGCTGCTGTTCGCGCTGCCCGCGCTCGCCCGAGCACGCGACGTGCCGGCGGCGACCTTGCTGCGCGACGCGCTCGGCACGGGGCGCCGGCCGTCGGCGATCGTGCTTGGGGTGATGGCGCTGCTGGTGGCGGCGCTGGTCGCGCTTGCCGTGCTGACCGCGTCGGACCGGCTGCTTGCGCTGGGCTTTGTCGGTGCAGTGGCGGCGCTCATCGGGCTCTTGTGGAGCTTCGGCCTCTCCATCCGGTTCGCCGCCTCGAAACTTCCGAGGCCGCACACTCCGCTCCTGCGGTTGGCGATCGCCAATCTGCATCGCCCCGGCGCGCAGACCGATCGGCTGGTGGTCGCCCTTGGGCTGGGCTTCTCGCTGTTCGTCGCGCTGGCGGTAATCGATGCGAGCCTCGACGCCGAACTGCGCAATGCCGCCCCGGCCAAGGCCCCCCGCTTCTTCGCGATCGACCTGCAGCCGGAGGACGCCGCGACCTTCGCCCATACCGTTCGGAGCGTCGCGCCGGGCGCAGAAATCGAGACGCAGCCGTCGCTACGCGGATCGGTCGTCGCCCTGCGCGGCCAACGGGTCGCCGACATGAAGACGCTGCCCGACGGCGTCTGGGTGCTGCGCGGCGACCGGACGCTCACCTGGTCGGCCACGCTGCCGCCCCGCAATGCCGTCGTCGCGGGACGATGGTGGCCGGCGGACTATCGCGGTCCCCCGCTCGTCTCGCTGGAGGACAAGGCGGCCGCGGCACTCGGCCTCAAGGTCGGCGACAGCATCACCGTATCGGTGCTCGGCGTCGACGTGCCGGCGCGGATCGCAGCCTTGCGCAAGATCGACTGGGGCGGGCTCGGGCTCAACTTCGCCATCGTCTTCTCGCCCGGCTATATCGAGGAAGCGCCGCACAGCCTGCTCGCGAGCATCTATGCCGAACCTGGCCGCGATGGCGCAATCATGCGCAGCGTCGGGGCCGCACTCCCGTCGGTCACGCTGATCCGCGTCGGCGACGTCATCGGCCAGCTCGGCGCGGTGCTCGGCCAGATCGGGGTGGCGATCCGCGCGGCGGCGGCGGTGACGGTGGCGGCGGGGATCGCGGTGCTGATCGGCGCCGTCTCCGCCTCGGCGCGCGCGCGGCGCTACGATGCGGTGATCCTCAAGCTGCTCGGCGGTAGCCGCCGCCAGGTGCTGGGCGCTCAGGCGCTCGAATATGCGATGCTCGCCGCGGCCCTGGTGCTGGTGGCGGTCGGGGTAGGCACGGGCGCCGGATGGTATGTCGTGACCCAGGTGTTTGCCATCGCCTGGGCGCCACGCTGGGACATCGTCGCCGCGACGATGGTGGCCGCCGTCGCAGCGACCCTCGGCATGGGGATCGTCGGCAGCCTCCCTGCCCTTCGCGCCCGCCCGGCCGCGGCGCTGCGCGGCCTGTAGCGGCCGCTCGCCAAAGCAGGTAGGAGCGCTGCCCATGAACCGCAGACAGTCGAAGAAAGACCCCTATGGCGAGCTGCTCCGTGCGGAGGAGCCGCCCGAGGCACCGGTGTTGTGCTGGCTGTGCGGCCGGCCAATGGGCAAGACGAGCGTCTGGCACCATCCCGTGCCCAAGAGCCGCGGCGGCCGCGACGTGGTGCCGATGCATGCGATCTGCCAGCAGACGCTGATCGCCAACTTCACCAATGCCGAACTGCAACGCCACGGCGCCGATGTCGACGCACTGCTGGCCAATCCCAACGTTCGAAAGTTCGTCGACTGGGTGGCGAACAAGCATCCCGATTTCACCGCCACCATTGCGAAAAAGCAGCGCTGACCCGTGCAGCGCCGGCCGCATCACTCGTTTTACACCACGGCAAAGGCGATGCATCTCGCTGGGCGGTCGTTCCCATCAGCGGTTGAGAATGACCGCTCGGACCGAAAGCGGCCATAGGCGGCCGTGTTCGCCAGTGGCGGCAACGCCGTGACATCGTGATTCCACATTGGCTGCTCGCGCCCCAGATGCCGACGTAACCGCCCATGGTAAAGCGCCAGGATGCCGGCGGTAGAAGCCTTTGACCACGTAGACGCTTTGGAACCGCTATTTGTGGCGGAGTTCGAGTTTCTGCCACGCGTCGGCGAATACCTCTCGATAGATACCCCGCCTGGCTATTTTTTTAGATACTACAAGGTCGTTGAAATTTGGCACCGGCGAGGCACGGAGGGTGGTGCATTTCGCGCTTGCATACGCCTTGAAGAGGACGACTGAAGAACGTCCGCTTCCCACCACAATGCGAAATCCGCACCTACCGCTGCCCGCACAGCGTGCGCCGTTCCCCGCCCTCTTTACGATGGCAGATCCTGACAACAGCTGCCATTGCCAATACCTCCATTCGTCGGGCAGCACCGCGCTCAATCTCGATCATTCGAGATGGCGTCGAGCAATCCCGAAACAGCCTTTGCTGATCAGCAGCTCGTGGTTATCAAGCTGGCATTTCTGCCGAGCGACGCCCGACGTCGAGGGTGCGGAGGCCGTGAACGTCATCCCTTATCGGCGGCGGCTCGGGGAGCGCATTGCAAGTCGGGTTGCCGCGCAGCTTTATGGCGGCTGGTCGTCCAAAGCGCCAGCAGCCCCATCAGCGATGTTGCGGCGCCTGCCAGTGCGACGGCCGGATAGCCAAGGCCCGCGGCGATCACGCCGCCCCCTAGCGCAGCACCCGACGCATTGCCGAGGTTGAACGCACCGATATTGACCGCCGAGGCGAGGTTCGGGGCGTCCGCTGCCGCGGTCATCACGCGAACCTGCAGCGGCGGCACCAGCGCAAAGCTTGCGACACCCCACAGCAAGATCAGCACCGCGCTCGGGCCAGCCTGAGGCATCAGCAGGGCAAAGGCGAAGAGTATGGCGGACAGGCCTGGCAGCGTGATCAGCAAGGTGCGATCGACCGAGCGATCGGCGAAGCGACCGCCCAGCCAGTTGCCCGCGGTCAGCCCTAGGCCATAGAGCACCAGCATCGCGGTGATGAAGCCCAGCGACGCGTGCGTCGCGTCGCGCAGGATCGGCGTGATGTAGGTAAACACAGTGAACATCGCGCTCGACCCGATCACCGTCAGCGCCAGCGCCCCCAGCACCTGCTTGCGGGTAAGCACCCGGAGCTCTGCCAGGATGTTGCCACCGTCGGGCGCAGGGAGCGCAGGCAAGGTCATGCGAAGCGCCGCCATCGTCAGCACGCCCAAGCCGGCGATGCCCCAGAAGGAGGCGCGCCAGCCGAGATGCTCGCCTGCCCAGGTGGCGAGCGGCACGCCCGCCACGTTTGCGATGGTCAGCCCCATGAACATCGAGGCGACCGCGCTGGCCCGGCGCTCGCGCGCCACCAGCCCCGCCGCCACGACCGATCCGACCCCAAAAAAGGCACCATGATTGAACGAGGTGAGCACGCGCGCGACGAGCAGCAGGGCATAGCTGTCGGACAGGGCCGCGAGCAGGTTGCCCGCGGTGAAGATGCCCGCGAGGCCGATCAGCAGCATCCGCCGCGGCACCCGGCCGGTGGTAAGCGTCATCAGCGGCGCGCCGATCATCACGCCCAGTGCATAGGCGCTGATCAGCAGCCCTGCCGCGGGGATGGATACCCGCAGATCCTTCGCGATGACGGGCAGCAGCCCCATCGGTGCGAATTCGGTCACGCCGATGCCGAACGCACCGACGGCAAGGGCCAGCAGGCCGAACTGGTTCTTCATGCGAGCCTCGGGGCCAGGCGGGCAAAGCCCTCCTGCTGGCGATAGGGGGTGTGCGGATCGGGCGGCAGCACCTCGCTGGCGCGATCGAGCGCGGCGATCTGCTCCGCGCTCAGCGCCCAGCCGACGGCGCCCAGATTCTGGCGCAGCTGCGCCTCGTCGCGCGCGCCGATGATCACCGACGATACGGTTGGGCGCTGCAGCAGCCAGTTGATCGCGATCTGCGGCACGGTCTTGCCGGTCTCCGCGGCGACCACTTCCAGCGCATCGACGACGCGGTAGAGATGCTCGGTCTCGACGGGGGGCGCGAACTGTTCGGTCGCATGCAATCGGCTGCCTTCAGGGACCGGACGATCGCGCCCGATCCTGCCGGTCAGCCGGCCCCAGCCGAGCGGGCTCCAGACCAGCGCGCCCACGCCTTGGTCGGCGGCAAGCGGCATCAGGTCCGCCTCATAGGCGCG
Source organism: Sphingomonas trueperi (assembly GCF_040545965.1). Classification (GTDB taxonomy): domain Bacteria; phylum Pseudomonadota; class Alphaproteobacteria; order Sphingomonadales; family Sphingomonadaceae; genus Sphingomonas; species Sphingomonas trueperi_C. Next base: position 822,708 of record NZ_JBEPMV010000001.1, read on the forward strand.
GCCGATCAGCGAGTAATAGATCTGGTGGGCGACGAGCCGGGGCCAGCCATGGCGCTCCGCCACCGCCTGCGCCTTCATCACCTGCCACCCGGGATAGTTGGACGCGCCGACATAGCGGACCTTGCCCGCCGCGATCAGCAGGTCGAATGTGCGCATCACTTCCTCGGTCGGCGTGGACGCATCGAAGGCGTGGAGCTGGAGCAGATCGATATAATCGGTGCCCAGCCGGCGCAGCGCATCCTCGACGGCACGGATCAGGCGGGCGCGCGAGGCGCCCCAGTCCTGCGGGCCGTCGCCCATCGGCAGCCCGGTCTTGGTCGAGATGAGCACCGCGTCCCGGCGGCCGCGGATCGCCTCGCCCAGGATTTCCTCCGATGCGCCGCCCGAATAGACATCGGCGGTATCAAACAGCGTCACGCCGGCATCGAGGCAGATGTCGATCAGCCGCCGTGCCTCGGTCGCATCGCTCTGGCCCCAGGCGCTGAACAGCGGCCCCTGGCCGCCGAAGGTGCCTGCGCCGAAGCTGAGCGCGGGCACCCGCAGCCCCGATCGTCCCAATTGCCGATATTCCATGATCACCGTCCTGTTGCTTGGTCCGGGCAAAGATGGACGGCCTGGCAGCGGCGGTGTAGCTGGAGCGAACGCGAAGGATTTGTGCAATGGACGCAAAGCTGAACGGCGGCAGCGATCGGGCGCATGCGCTGGCGCTGTTCTCCGCGGTGATCGAGCAGGGCAGCTTTTCGGCTGCGGCCCGGCAACTCGGCATGAGCGCATCGGCGGTGGCGCGCGCGGTCGACCGCATCGAGGCGCGGCTGGGCGTGCGCCTGCTGCTGCGCTCCACCCGCGCGCTCTCGCTTACCGCCGAAGGTCGCGCCTATCTGCAGGCGGCGCGGCGGATCCTCGCCGACCTCGACGACGCGGAGCAGCAGATTGCCGACCAAGGCAGCCCGCGCGGGCGGTTGCGGGTCAGCGCGGCGCTGTCGCATGGGCGCCTGTGCGTTGTGCCGCTGCTCGGCGACTTTGCCGGGCTTTACCCCGAAATCCTGATCGACATCGCATTGACCGATACGCTGGTCGACATCGCCGCCGGGCAGGCGGACGTCGCGGTGCGGTTCGGACCGCTGCCGGACAGCTCCCTCACTGCCCGCAAGCTCGGCGAGACCCGGCGCGTGATCGTCGCCGCGCCCAACTATCTCGCGCGCCACGGAACACCGCAGGTCCCCGAGGACCTATTCGCCCATAATTGCCTGAACTTCAGCTTTCGTCGTTCCGAACCCGTCTGGCCGTTCCGCCGCGATGGCCATGACTTCGCGCTGTCGGTGCGCGGTGGAGTCGAGGCCAACAATGGTGAGACGCTCGGGCAGCTGGCGGCAATCGGGGTCGGCATCGCGCGCGTGGGGGCCTTCAGCGTGGCCGAGGAGATCGCAAGCGGCGCGCTTGTGCCGCTCCTCGAGGCGTTCAACCCCGGCGACGTCGAACAGATCCACGCGGTATTCGTGGGCGGACCGAATGTGCCGGCGCGGGTGCGCGTATTCGTAGACTTCCTGGCCGCCAACCTACGCTAGAGCAATTTCACATTGACCGTTGATATCCAGCGGCCTGGAAGAAGTTGGCACATTGGCAGGGCGGGAAGCGATCAAGCAGTTCGCCGATGCGC
>NZ_JBEPMV010000002.1:0-799911 GCF_040545965.1 Sphingomonas trueperi
ACCCATTGCCGCCTCCGTCGTGACGGACGCCTATGAATCACACGACCACCGAAAAGGGAATCCCTCGCGATTCCGCCCATCGTGAAGATGCTCTAGAGCTACGACTTGGGTCATCACTGCCATCCGCAGGATGTCCGAGCCCCCGACTGCACGGCCGAAGGAATCAACGGCCGCTTTTTGGACCGACGCCGGACGGCCTGAATGGCTGAAGTTGGGGCGGCAGCAGACACGCCCTGATCGTCGCGCCTCAATCCGCCGCCGCGGACTCCGGTTCGAACACATCCTTCTCCCAGTTCCGCACATAGGCCGAGCCGGTGGGGGCATCGATCAGGTGGACCCAGCTATCGTCGATGTTGAGCACCCGGCCGAGCGCAACGCATTCGATCGCGCGGGCGCCGATCGCTTCGTCTTCCAGCCCGCGATAGTCACCGCGGATGCGCCATCCGCTGTCGGGCGCGTCGCCGACGCTGGGGGGCAGCGGCAGCTCGCGGTAGAGATAATGGACCGCCGCACCCTGTTCGAGCACGCAGCTGTCGACCAGGCAACGCGCGTCATAATGGCGCCGTGCCGGGGCCGAGGGCGGGCGGACCGGGCGGTCCTCGCCCCAGCGCAGGTCGATCACGTCGCCGCGGCGGAACGCCACCTCGCGGCCGGGGCGGAGCTGGGGCATGTCGAGCGGCACATTGTCGAGCCGGCCCCACAGCTTCTCGCCCTCGGCGCGGGTGATTTCCACCCACATCCGCTCGGCGGCATAGTCGCGCGAGGGCGGACTGGACTGGAAGATCAGTTTGGCGAGATCGCCGGGGCGCAGCGCCAGCACCTCGTTCTCGCTGGGCAGAAAAAACGTGTAGGGCGCGGCCTCGGCCATCGGCCGGGGGTCGGCGATGGTGTAGCTACCGAACAGGCGCCGGTGCCAACGGTGGAGCATGTCGCGGATCGTACTCATCGCTTTCTACTCAACTCGCGCATCGCCGCATCGATCCCTGCAATCGTGAGAGGATACATGCGATCGCGCATCAGTTCGCGGATCATCGACACCGAGTGCGAATAGCCCCATTGCGCCTCGGGCAATACGTTGAGCCAGACGGTGGCGGGCCAGGTGTCGGTCACCCGCCGCAGCCAAATGGCGCCGGCCTCGTCGTTCAGATGCTCGACCGAGCCGCCGACCTGGGTGATCTCATAGGGGCTCATCGACGCGTCGCCGACGAAGATCACCTTATAGTCCGGGCCATATTTGTGGAGGAGGTCGGCGGTGCGGGTGCGCTCGGCGAAGCGGCGGCGATTGTCCTTCCACACGCCCTCGTAGAGGCAGTTGTGGAAGTAGAAGAATTCCAGGTTCTTGAACTCGCTGGTCGCCGCCGAGAACAGCTCCTCGCAGAGCTTGACGAACGGGTCCATCGATCCGCCCACGTCGAGGAAGAGCAGCAGCTTCACCGCATTGTGCCGCTCGGGCCGCATCTTCACGTCGAGCCAGCCTTGCCTTGCGGTGCCGGCAATCGTGCCGTCGATATCGAGTTCTTCCGCCGCGCCCTCGCGGGCGAAGCGGCGCAGGCGGCGCAGCGCCACCTTGATGTTGCGGGTGCCGAGCTCGCGCGTGGAATCGAGATTGCGATAGTCGCGCGCCTCCCACACCTTCACCGCGCGCTGGTGCTTGCCTTCGCCGCCGATCCGCACGCCTTCGGGGTTGTAGCCGCCATTGCCGAAGGGGGAGGTGCCGCCGGTGCCGATCCATTTGCTGCCGCCCTGGTGCCGCTCGTGCTGCTCGTTCAGCCGCTGCTGGAGCGTCTCCATCAGCTTGTCCCACGAGCCGAGCGCTTCGATCGCCGCCTTTTCCTCGTCGCTGAGATATTTGTCGGCGATCGCGCGGAGCCATTCCTCGGGGATATCGGCCGGGGCGACGCCGTAGCTCGAGGCGATGCCGCGGAATACCTTGGCGAAGACCTGGTCGAAGCGGTCGAGCAGCCCCTCGTCCTTCACATAGGTGGCGCGGGCGAGGAAGTAGAAGGCTTCGGGGGTCGGCTCGATCACCTGCGCGTCGAGCGCTTCGAGCAGCAGGAGGTGTTCCTTGAGGCTGGCAGGAATGCCCGCGGCGCGCAGTTCGTCGAGAAAGGCGAGGAACATGGCGCTAGACTAGGCCTGCGGGACGGGGCGCGTCCATTACGTTGCGCGCCGGAGGGCATGCGCCCGCCGCATGCTCATTTCTGTCGCCGCGCCATGAAGGCCAGCCGTTCGAACAGCATCACGTCCTGCTCGTTCTTGAGCAGCGCGCCGTGGAGCGGCGGGATCGCCTTGGTCGGGTCGCGAGACTGGAGGACCTCCAGCGGCATCTCCTCGTGGAGCAGCAGCTTCAGCCAGTCGAGCAGCTCGCTGGTCGAGGGCTTCTTCTTGATGCCGGGCACTTCGCGGATCTCGTAGAACAGGTCCATCGCGCGGCTGACCAGCAGCTTCTGGATGCCGGGGAAGTGGACGTCGACGATCGCCTGCATCGTGTCGCGATCGGGGAATTTGATATAGTGGAAGAAGCAGCGGCGCAGGAACGCGTCGGGCAGCTCCTTCTCGTTGTTCGAGGTGATCACCACGATCGGGCGCTCGGCGGCGCGGACATTCTCGCCGGTCTCGTAGACATGGAATTCCATGCGATCGAGTTCCTGGAGCAGGTCGTTCGGGAACTCGATATCGGCCTTGTCGATCTCGTCGATCAGCAGCACGGGGAGGGTGGGGCTGGTGAACGCCTCCCACAATTTGCCCTTGCGGATATAGTTGCCGATGTCGTGCACCCGCGGATCGCCGAGCTGGCCGTCGCGCAGCCGCGCCACCGCGTCATATTCGTAGAGGCCCTGCTGCGCCTTGGTGGTCGACTTGACGTTCCACTCGATCAGCGGCGCGTTCACCGCCCTGGCGATTTCGGTCGCCAGCACGGTCTTGCCGGTGCCGGGCTCGCCCTTGACGAGCAGCGGGCGGCGCAGCGTGACGGCGGCGTTGACCGCGACCTTCAGGTCCGCGGTGGCGACATAGCTCTGGGTACCTTCGAAGCGCATACGCAGAAGGTGGGCCGAACAGTGGCGGGATGCAACCCATCCCGAGGGGCAGGTCAGCCGCGGCTGCGGGCGCTCGCGCGAGCCTCGAGCAGGTCCCACAGGCCGCGATGCTGGGCGAAGACCTGTTGCGCGCCGAACAGCATCGCGCGCTCGTGCGCGGCTTCGCGGGCGAGGGCGTCGACCACGCTGACCGTCTCCTCGGGGATCGGCAGGCTTGCCGGTTTGGGATCGATGCCAAAGCTCGTCGCGGCGCGATCGAGCACCGCGCGGATCGCCACCCATTCGATCGCCAGCGCGATCGCGGCCCCGGTCGCGCAGCCGGCGCGGTCGGACTGGGCGAGCATGTCGAGCGCGTGGCGCTGCGCGGCGGCGGCGGCTTCGCTCTCGGCATGGCCTGGGGTGCTGGGCAGGGGGCCTACCGCGGCGACCAGCCGGACGAGATAGGCGCGCTCTGCGACGAAGGCGTCGGCGGCGGCTTCCAGCCACTCGCATTCGATCGGATGGCGCCCATGGCCGGCGGCATAGTCGACCAGCCCCGGGTGGCGGCCATGGAGCCGCGCGATATGGTGGACCGCGTCGGCCAGGTCGCGGCGGGGCAGGGCGGCGGCGCGAAGGGCGCGCAGATGCGGGTGGCGGGCGCTGCCGTCGGTCCCGGCCAGTGCGCCCATCGGGCCCCACGCGCCCGACAAATGCTCCAACGGTGCGGTATCCACGAGCATGACCTTCCTCATCTGGACAGTACCGCCCGCCATCGGCCGGTTCAGAGGAGATCGCACAGCGACGATACCGAAGCGCATAGAAAGATGGTTACGCCAGAATTAATCTTGAAAGACAGGATTTCGGCTCCCCACGCACCGCTGTCCCAAAAGAAAACGGCCCCGGGGGATGCCCGGGGCCGTTGTTCCTGTTCTTGGCCGATGCGCTTACTGGTCGAGGAAGCTGCGCATCTTGCGGCTGCGGCTCGGATGCTTGAGCTTGCGCAATGCCTTGGCCTCGATCTGGCGGATACGTTCGCGCGTCACCGAGAATTGCTGGCCGACTTCTTCCAGCGTGTGATCGGTGTTCATGCCGATGCCGAAGCGCATGCGCAGCACGCGCTCCTCGCGCGGGGTGAGGCTCGCAAGGACGCGGGTGACCGTTTCCTTGAGGTTCGCCTGGATCGCCGCGTCGACCGGGATGATCGCGTTCTTGTCCTCGATGAAGTCGCCCAGGTGGCTGTCTTCCTCGTCGCCGATCGGCGTTTCGAGGCTGATCGGCTCCTTGGCGATCTTCATCACCTTGCGCACCTTCTCGAGCGGCATGCTCAGGCGCTCCGCCATTTCCTCCGGTGTGGGCTCGCGGCCCTGCTCGTGGAGGAACTGGCGGCTGGTGCGGACCAGCTTGTTGATCGTCTCGATCATGTGCACCGGAATACGGATGGTGCGCGCCTGATCGGCGATGCTGCGGGTGATCGCCTGGCGGATCCACCAGGTCGCATAGGTGCTGAACTTGTAGCCGCGGCGATATTCGAACTTATCCACCGCCTTCATCAGGCCGATATTGCCCTCCTGGATGAGATCCAGGAACTGCAGGCCGCGATTGGTGTACTTCTTGGCGATCGAGATCACGAGGCGGAGATTGGCCTCGACCATCTCCTTCTTCGCGATGCGGGCCTCGCGCTCGCCCTTCTGCACCATGTTGACGATGCGGCGGAACTCGGTGAGCGTCATGCCCGTCGACTGGGCGATCTCGCTCATCTCGGTGCGGATGCGATCGACCGAGCTGCTCTCGTTCTCGACGAAGGCCTTCCACTTCTTGTCGAGACCCACCACCGTCGGCAGCCAGTTCTCGTCGAGCTCGTGGTCGACATAGCGGTCGAGGAAGTCCTTGCGGCTGACCTTGTGGCGCTCGGCGAGACGCAGCATCTGGCCACCCAGTGCCGTCAGGCGCCGGTTGAAGCTGTAGAGCTGGTCGACAAGATACTCGATCTTCGCCTGGTGGAACTGGACGCTCTCCACCTCGGCGGTCAGCTCCTCGCGGAGCTTGTTGTACTTCTTCTCTTCCGCCGCCGGGAAGTCCTCGCCGGCCGACATGGTGTCGAGCCGCTGCTGCTGGACCTTGCCGAACTTCTTGTAGATCGCGGTGATGTTGGCGAACTTCTCGAGCGCCTGCGGCTTGAGCTGCTCTTCCATCTGGGCGAGCGAGAGGGTGTTGTCCTCTTCCTCGTCGTCCGACGGACGCCGCGCGCGGCGTTCGGTCAGTTCGTCATCCTCGTCCGATGCGGTTTCCTCGGGCTCTTCCTCTTCCTTGAAGGTCGGGCCGGTGCTCGATTCGCTGATCTCGCCATTGTCGTCCTCGGCGCCCTCGACCTGCTCGGCCGACGGACCCTTGGAGAGCATGGCATCGAGATCGAGGATCTCGCGCAGCTGCATCGTGCCTTCGTTGAGCGCGGTCGACCAGCCGATGATCGCGTTGAACGTGATCGGCGACTCGCAGAGCCCCAGGATCATCGTGTCGCGGCCGGCCTCGATGCGCTTGGCGATGGCGATTTCACCCTCGCGGCTGAGCAGCTCCACGGCGCCCATTTCGCGAAGATACATGCGCACCGGATCGTCGGTGCGATCGACGGTTTCCTTCTTCTTCGCAATCTCGAAGGCGGGTGCGGAATCGTCGCTGGTGTCGGCGCTTTCCGAATCGTCCGCCGAATCGTCCTCGGATTCGGAATCCTCGCCGGCGTCCTCATTCTCGACGACGTTGATGCCCATGTCGTTGAGCGCGGCCATCACGTCCTCGATCTGCTCCGAGGACATCTGGTCCTGCGGCAGCATCTCGTTGAGCTGGTCGACGGTGATGTACCCGCGCTTTTTCGCACGCGCGACCAGCTTCTTGATCGAACCTTCGTTCAGATCGATCAGCGGCGCGTCACTCGTGTCTGCCGTGTCCGTGACGTCTGCCATGTTCGCCTTCGCCATCAAATCCCTCGAAACTCAGATGGCGGCAATTTTACACCGCCTCTATTCCTCAAAAACGCCGTCTTCCGCAAGCATCAGATTGGCAAGCCGTTCCTGAAGCTCCTGCCGTTGCCGCGAAAGCGCCACCTGGCGGGCGAACGCTTCCTCGGTGCCGTCGCGCATCAGCGCAGCAGTCGCCTCGGCGAGCGCCACATCGACGGCGGGCTGTGCCGCCATCACCGCGATCGCCTCGCCCAGATCCTCGCGCGCCTTCGTCACGTCGGCCGCGGGCCGCGTGAAGGTGAAGGGGAGCGTGTCTGCGCGGAGCAACTCGCTTGCCACTGAATCGAAACCGGACGACGCCAATATGGTGAGGAAATCCGCGCTATCAAGCTGACGCGACGCCGGATTGGTGAGCGCCACCTCGACAACGGCTTCGAATAGCCGCCCCAGCGCCCCCGATGCACTACGCAGACTCCCCAATATCTCCATGTGGCGGGCGATCTCGACCGGGTGGCGGATCAGCCCGGCGAGCACCGCGCGTGCCAATATGGGATCGAGCCCGCTCGCCTGCACGCCCTTGATCAGGTGCGAGGGCGGGGCCTCGGGCGGCTGCCAGCCGCCGCGGGCGTTGCGGGTGCCGCGCTGCTGCTGGCGGGCAGGGGCGGGGCCGCGCTGGTCGCGCCGGAACTCGCGCGGGCCGCGGCCGAACTGCTGGTCGGCACGGGCGCGAAATTCCGCGATATATTCATGCTTTACGTTCGGGTCTTGAATCTGCTCGGCAAGTTCGGTGAGGCGGCGCTTGAGCCCGGCGCGCTGCTCGGGCGTGTCGAGCGGGCCGGCGGCCACTTCGCTTGCCCAGAGGCGATCGACCAGCGGTTCGGGCCTGGCGAGCAGCGCCTCGAAGGCGGCCGGGCCCTGCGCGCGGACGAGGTCGTCCGGGTCGAGGCCCTGGGGGAGGGTGACGAAGGCGAGGCTGCGGCCGGGGGCGAGCATCGGCAGCGCGCGATGCGCGGCGCGGAGGGCTGCCTTCTGCCCGGCGCTGTCGCCGTCGAAGCAGAGCAGGGGCACTTCGGATAGCCGCCACAGCCGTTCGAGCTGGTGTTCGGTCAGCGCGGTGCCGAGCGGGGCGACGACTTCGCCGAAGCCCGCCTGGGCGAGGGCGATCACGTCCATATAGCCCTCGACCGCGATCACCCGGTCCGCCTTGCGTGAGGCTGCCTGGGCGCGATCGAGATTGTAGAGCGTGCGGCCCTTGTCGAAGAGCGGGGTCTCCGGAGAATTCAGGTATTTGGGCTCGCCTTCTCCGATGATTCTTCCACCGAACGCGATCGTCCGCCCGCGCACGTCGCGGATCGGGATCATCAGCCGCCCGCGGAAGCGGTCGTACGGCTCCTTCCCCTCGACGGCGATCAGCATGCCGGACTCGACCAGCATCGGATCGCCATAGGATTTCAGCGCCTCCTTGAGCTTGCCGCGCGAATCGGGTGCGAAGCCGAGGCCGAAGCTGCGGGCGGTCTCGGGCGCGATGCCGCGGCGCTGGAGCACGGCGCGCGCCTCGGCGCCTTCGATGCCGTTCAGCCGCTCGGTGAACCAGGTCGCGGCCTCGCCCATCAGCTCGTGCAGGCCCTTGGCGCGCTCGACCTTTTCGGCGGCGCGGCGGTCCTGCTCGGGCATGTCGAGCCCGGCGGCCTGCGCCAGCTCCTTCACCGCATCGATGAAGGGCAGGCCGCGCTGATCGGTCATCCAGCGGATCGCATCGCCATGCGCGCCGCAGCCGAAGCAATGGTAGAAGCCCTTGTCGTCGTTGACGTAGAAGCTGGGCGTCTTCTCGTTATGAAACGGGCAGCAGGCGCGGAATTCCTTGCCGGCGCGCTGCAGCTTCACCGATTTGGCGATGAGGGTGGACAGCGTGGTGCGGGCGCGGAGCTCGTCGAGAAAGGCGGGGGTGAGGGACATTAGTCGCGCCCCCTCCCGCTTGCGGGAGGGGGCTGGGGGGTGGGCCCCCGCTCACCACCAGGCGAGGCGGCCGTAAGAATGGCCTGCAACACGCCCTCCATATTCGACGTCAAATCATTGTTCCAAAAGCGCAGGACACGATAACCCTCCGCCTCGATCCGCCGCGTGCGCTCGGCATCGGCTGCGGTCATCTCGGCGTGCTGGCTGCCATCCAGTTCCACGACCAGCTTCGCCTTCCGGCACGCAAAGTCCGCGAAATGGCCAGCAATCGGCATCTGCCGGCTAAACTTGAACCCGCCAAGCTGCGACTTCCGCAGCTTCGACCACAGCAGCTCCTCCGCTGCCGTGGGATCGTTCCGCAGTTTGCGCGCCCGCTCGGTCGGCCTGTCCAGCCGGAAGCGGGGGCCCACCCCCCGGCCCCCTCCCGCTGGCGGGAGGGGGAGCGCAGAGCTGCCCCCGTCGTCCATCTTACGAAAGCGCCGCCTTCACCAGCGCGCTGGCCTTGCTCATGTCGAGCTGCGCGGCATGCCGCGCCTTCAGCTCGGCCATCACCCGGCCCATGTCCTTCATGCCCGACGCGCCCAGCTCGGCCTTGATCGCCTCGATCGCCGCCGTGGTCTCGGCTTCGCTCATCTGCTGCGGCAGGAAGCGCTCGATCACCACCACCTCGGCGGCCTCGGCATCGGCGAGTTCCTGGCGGTTGCCCTTCACATACATGTCGATCGATTCGCGACGCTGCTTGACCATCTTTTGCAGCACCTCGACGACCAGCACGTCGTCATCCTCGGGCGCCTTGCCGGTGCGGGCTTCGATGTCGCGGTTCTTGATCGCGCTCTGGATCAGGCGGATCGTGGCGGTCGACGCCTTGTCGCCGCCCTTCATGGCGGTAACCAGCGCAGCCTTGATGTCGTCGCGAATCATCGTTTCTCTCGATCTTTGTACGGGAAGCCGGGAACCATAGCGGACCTGCAAAAAACTTAACAGATTGACGCTGCGGCCATCGGGGTCTAGCGGGCGGCCCTTAGCAACATCGCAAACCCAAAGCAGGAGTGCCCGCCCCAAATGGCCGACGCCAAACCCTTGTCCATGCCCGTTGGAGCCACGGGCGTTCTGGTTCTGGCGAGCGGCGAGATATTGTGGGGTCGAGGATTCGGTGCCGAAGGCGATGCCGTCGGCGAAGTGTGCTTCCACACCGCGATGACCGGCTATCAGGAGATCATGACCGACCCGAGCTTCGCCGGTCAGATCATCAATTTCACCTTCCCGCACATCGGCAATGTCGGCGCCAACCCCGACGATATCGAGGCCGATGATCCGCACGCGCTGGGCATGATCGTCCGCGAGGACGTGACCGAGCCGTCGAACTTCCGCAGCACCGAGCATCTCGATGCATGGATGGCGAAGCACAACCGCATCGGCCTCTCGGGCATCGACACCCGCGCGCTGACCCGCCGCATTCGCCTGGGCGGCGCGCCGAACGGCGTGATCGCGCATTCGAAGTCGGGCACTTTCGACATCGACGCGCTGCTGGAGAAGGCACGCGCCTGGCCGGGGCTGGAGGGCATGGATCTCGCGATCACCGTGTCGTGCGAGACGCATTTCGGCTGGGAAGGCGGCGTGTGGAAGCTCGGCGCCGGCTATGACACCAGCCGCCCGGAGACCAAGCGCCCGCAGGTCGTCGCGATCGACTATGGTTCGAAGCGCAACATCTTCCGCAATCTGGTCCAGGCCGGCGCGGACGTGACCGTGCTCCCCGCCACCGCGACCTTCGAGCAGGTGATGGCGTTCAATCCGGACGGCTTCTTCCTCTCCAACGGCCCGGGCGATCCCGCCGCGACCGGCGAATATGCAGTGCCGGTGATCCGCCAGCTGCTCGAGACCGGCAAGCCGCTGTTCGGTATCTGCCTCGGCCACCAGCTGCTCGGTCTCGCGGTGGGTGCGGAGACCACCAAGATGTTCCAGGGCCATCGCGGTGCCAACCATCCGGTCAAACGGCTGGAAGACGGTGCGGTGGAGATCACCAGCATGAACCACGGCTTCGCCGTCGAGCGCGAGAGCCTGCCGGCCAATGCCCGCGAGACGCATGTATCGCTGTTCGACGGCTCCAACGCCGGCATCGAGCTCACCGACCGCCCGGCGTTCAGCGTGCAGTATCACCCGGAGGCCAGCCCCGGCCCGCAGGACAGCCTCTATCTGTTCGAGCGGTTCGTGGGGATGATGGCGTGAACCTCCCCCCGTTCGATCCGGCCCGCTTCGAAGAGGAGTGGGCGGCCGACAGGGACGTTCTCGAGAATCTCGCTGCCAATGGCGATAACGCAGCCGTCGCGCGGCCGATCGATGTGAGCTTCAAGGGCTCGGCGGACGCACTCGCCGCATTGGAAGATGCGGCCGAGGAGCTGGGCTTCACGGTGCTGGGCGACGAGACCTCCAAGGGCGGCGGTCGATGGCTCTTCCTGGAGCGCACCCAGCCGACCGACGAAACCTCGATCCGTGCCCTGACCGAACTTTGTCTGCGCATAGAAGCGCATTTCGGCCTCGAATATGATGGCTGGGGATGCGTCGCTGAAACTGGAATGAAACACTGATGCCCAAGCGTACCGACATCTCGTCCATCCTCGTCATCGGCGCCGGGCCGATCGTCATCGGTCAGGCGTGCGAGTTCGATTATTCGGGCACGCAGGCGATCAAGGCGCTCAAGGAAGAGGGCTATCGCATCGTCCTGGTCAATTCGAACCCGGCGACGATCATGACCGATCCCGAGCTGGCCGACGCGACCTATATCGAGCCGATCACGCCCGCGGTCGTCGCCAAGATCATCGAGAAGGAGCGGCCCGACGCCGTCTTGCCGACGATGGGCGGTCAGACCGCGCTCAACACCGCGCTGGCGCTGTTCCGCGACGGCACGCTGGAGAAGTTCGGCGTGACGATGATCGGCGCCGATGCCGATGCGATCGACAAGGCCGAGGACCGGCTGAAGTTCAAGGACGCGATGACCAAGATCGGGCTCGAAAGCGCCCGCTCGGCAATCGCGCACACCGAAGCCGAGGCGCTGACCGCGCTCGACTATGTCGGCTTGCCGGCGATCATCCGCCCCAGCTTCACCATGGGCGGATCGGGCGGCGGCATCGCCTATAATCGCGAGGAGTTCATCGCGATCGTGCGCTCGGGCCTCGACCTGTCGCCGACCACCGAGGTGCTGATCGAGGAATCGCTGCTCGGCTGGAAGGAATATGAGATGGAGGTCGTCCGGGATCGGAACGACAATGCCATCATCGTCTGCTCGATCGAGAATATCGATCCGATGGGCACGCACACCGGGGATTCGATCACCGTCGCGCCGGCGCTGACGCTGACCGACAAGGAATACCAGATCATGCGCAACGCATCGATCGCGTGTCTCCGGGAGATCGGCGTCGAGACCGGCGGCTCGAACGTGCAGTTCGCGGTCAATCCGAAGGACGGCCGCCTGATCGTGATCGAGATGAACCCGCGCGTCAGCCGCTCCTCGGCGCTGGCCTCCAAGGCGACCGGCTTCCCGATCGCCAAGGTCGCCGCCAAGCTGGCGGTGGGCTATACGCTCGACGAGATCGACAACGACATCACGGGCGCGACACCGGCGAGCTTCGAGCCGACGATCGATTACGTCGTCACCAAGATCCCGCGCTTCGCCTTCGAGAAGTTCAAGGGCGCCGAGGCGGTGCTGGGCACGGCGATGAAGTCGGTCGGCGAAGTGATGGCGATCGGCCGCTCGATCCACGAATCGATCCAGAAGGCGCTGCGCGGGCTGGAGACCGGCCTCAGCGGCTTCAACGATGTCGACCGGCTGGTCGGCGCGCCGCGCGACGTGATCGAGGCGGCGCTGACCGTCCGCTCGCCCGACCGGCTGCTGATCGCCGCGCAGGCGATGCGCGAGGGCTTCAGCCTGAAGGACGTCCAGCGCTTCACCAGCTACGACCCCTGGTTCCTCGAGCGGATCGCCGAGATCCTCGACGCCGAGAAGGACGTCGCCACTAACGGCCTGCCGCAGGACGCGGCCGGCATGCGCCGCCTCAAGGCGATGGGCTTCAGCGACAAGCGGCTCGCCTATCTGGCGCTCAAGTCGGTCAATCTCCGCGCGGGCAGCGAAGTCATGGCGCGCAGCTCGGGGCTGATCGGCGAAGTGGCCAACGCCATCTCCGGCGGCGTGACCGAGGCCGAGGTGCGCAAGCTGCGCCACCGGCTGGGCGTGCGCCCGGTGTTCAAGCGGATCGACACCTGCGCGGCCGAGTTCGAGGCGAAGACGCCATACATGTACTCGACCTATGAGGCGCCCAGCTTCGGCGAGCCCGAGAACGAGGCCGAGCCGAGCGACCGTCGCAAGGTGGTGATCCTCGGTGGTGGCCCGAACCGGATCGGGCAGGGGATCGAGTTCGACTATTGCTGCTGCCACGCCTGCTTCGCGCTGGCGGATGCGGGCTATGAGACGATCATGGTCAACTGCAATCCGGAGACGGTGAGCACCGACTATGACACCTCGGACCGGCTCTATTTCGAGCCGCTGACTGCCGAGGACGTGCTCGAGATCCTCGAGGTCGAGAAGTCCAAGGGCGAACTGGTCGGCGTGATCGTCCAGTTCGGCGGCCAGACCCCGCTCAACCTCGCCAAGGCGCTGGAGGATGCGGGCATCCCGATCCTCGGCACCAGCCCGGATGCGATCGACCTGGCCGAGGACCGCGAGCGCTTCGCCGATCTCGTCGCCAAGCTGGGCCTCAAGCAGCCGATGAACGGCATCGCGCGCAGCCGCGACGAGGCGGTGCGGGTGGCCGAGCGGATCGGCTACCCCGTGCTGATGCGGCCGAGCTATGTGCTGGGCGGCCGGGCGATGGAGATCGTCGACAGCCTCCAGCAGCTCGACGACTATATCCAGACCGCGGTGCAGGTCTCGGGCGACTCGCCGGTGCTGATCGACCAGTATCTGCGCGATGCGATCGAGGTGGACGTGGACGCGATCGCCGACGGCACCGATGTGGTGGTCGCGGGCGTGCTCCAGCATATCGAGGAAGCCGGCGTCCATTCGGGCGACAGCGCCTGCTCGATCCCGCCCTATAGCCTGCCCGCCGAGATCATCGCCGAGATCGAGCGCCAGACCGTGGCGCTGGCGCGTGCGCTCAAGGTCAAGGGGCTGATGAACATCCAGTTCGCGGTCAAGGACGGCGAGGTCTACCTCATCGAGGTCAACCCGCGCGCCAGCCGCACCGTGCCGTTCGTCGCCAAGGCGATCGGTGCGCCGATCGCCAAGATCGCCAGCCGCGTGATGGCGGGCGAGAAGCTGGCCAACCTGCCCAAGATCGACCGCGACATCGATTATATCGCGGTCAAGGAAGCGGTGTTCCCCTGGGCGCGCTTCCCCGGCGTCGATCCGGTGCTGTCGCCCGAGATGAAGTCGACCGGCGAAGTGATGGGCATCGACAAGGACTTCGCGACCGCCTTCGCCAAGTCGCAGCTCGGCGCGGGCACGGTGCTGCCCGACGGCGGTACGGTGTTCGTCAGCGTCAAGCAGGGCGACAAGGCGGTGGTGCTGCCCGGCGTGAAGATCCTGGCCGATCTCGGCTTCAAGATCATCGCGACCAGCGGCACGGCCGAGTTCCTCGCCGCCGAGGGCATCGCGGTGGAGACGGTGAACAAGGTGGCCCAGGGCCGTCCGCACATCGTCGACCGCATCCAGGACGGCGACGTCGCGCTGATCTTCAACACCACCGAAGGCTGGCAGTCGCTCAAGGACTCGATGAGCATCCGCGCCTCGGCGCTGGCGCAGAAGGTGCCGTATTTCACCACCGCGCCGGGCAGCGTCGCCGCAGCGCGGGCGATCGCGGCGATGCGGAGCAATCCGATCGAGGTGCAGCCGATCCAGGCGTACTTCGCGTCGCGGGGGTAAGGTCTGCTTCTAAGCCCCTCCTCCTTGGAGGAGGGGTTGGGGTGGAGGGATTCCAGAACGTTGGTCGGTCTCGGTGAGACACAGCCCCACCCCAACCCCTCCCCTAAAGGGGAGGGGCTTAGTTGGCTAAATCTTGCGTTTTCCGCCCCCCGCCTTGATGTTTTTCGCCTCGCGACTTACTATTCGCGTTCGCACAATGGATTTCCCCAACCGATGTAAGTGTGCGGACGTCGTTTTCGGGCGACGGTCGGTGCCGGGGGCGTATTGAAGGACAAGGGCGTTATGGCGACCGTCGAGAAGATGCCGATGCTGGCGGAAGGCTATCAGAAGCTCAGCGAAGAGCTGAAGCGGCTGAAGGCCGAGCGGCCGTTGATCGTGGATGCGATCGAGGAAGCGCGCGCGCACGGGGATCTCTCCGAAAACGCCGAGTATCACGCCGCCAAGGAGCGCCAGGGCCAGGTGGAGGCGACCATCGCCGACATCGAGGACAAGCTGAGCCGCGCCCAGATCATCGATCCCAAGGAGCTTTCGGGCGACAAGGTCGTGTTCGGCGCGACCGTGACGCTGCTCGACGAGGACGACAAGCCGGTCACCTACCAGATCGTGGGTCAGACCGAGGCGGATGCGAGCAAGGGCCGCATCTCGTACAACTCGCCGATCGGCCGCGCGCTGATCGGCCGCAAGGTCGACGAAGAGGTCGAGGTGTCGGTGCCGGCGGGCGACCGCTATTATCTGGTCTCCAAGGTCGAATTCATCTGAGGCCTGCGATGCGAAGGGTCAGCGCCACGACGGTGATCGTCGCCGTCACGGTGGCGGTGAGCCTGATCGCCAATTTCGCGCCCAATGCGGCGCAGATCCAGTACGCGGCGGGGTTCATCCCGGCGCGGCTTTCCGGCGGGCTGATCCTGCCGGGGCCGGTGGTGCCGGTATGGCTGACCCCGCTCAGTTCGGCGCTGATCCATGGCGGCCTCGCCCATCTCGGCATGAACATGCTGATGCTTGCCTTTACCGGCCGCGAGGCCGAGCGGGCGATCGGCGCCAAGGGGCTGGTGACGCTCTACCTGATCGGCGCCTATGCCGCGTGCGGGGCGCAGTGGCTGGCGGGGCCGATGTCGACCGCACCGATGATCGGCGCGAGCGGGGCGAGCTCGGCGGTGGTCGGCGCCTATTCGCTGCTCTACGGCCGCCAGCGCGCCAAGGCGATCGGGCCGATCCCGGCGCAGGTCGTCCACATCGCCTGGCTCGCCGCGGCCTGGGTGGGCGTCAATCTGCTGATGGGTTTCGCGTTCCTCCAGGGCGGCGTGACCGTCGCGATCTGGGCGCATATCGGCGGCTTCCTGCTCGGCCTAGCGCTGGCCCGGCCGATGCTGCTCTGGCGCTGGCGCCACGCGTAAGCGCTTCTTCTGCTGTCATCCCGGCGAAAGCCGGGATCCAGTCGCCTCTCCTTATTAGCAAGCGCCTCAGCGGTGACCCCAATGGATCCCGGCTTTCGCCGGGATGACGAGGGTTTAAGCTTTCCGCTGCGCGATGTGCCGGTCGATCACATGGCCGAGCACGGTCATTGGCACGTTGCCGCCGAGCAGCAGCGCGTCGTTGAAGGCGCGGAAGTCGAACTTGTCGCCGAGCGCGGTCTTGGCCTGCGTCCGCAGCCGGTTGATCGCGGTGTGGCCCACCTTGTAGCCGCAGGCTTGGCCCGGCCAGGAGCAATAGCGGTCGACCTCGCCCTGCACCTCGTCCTCGGACGAGCCATTGGCCTCGACGAACCAGCGGATCGCCTGTTCGCGCGTCCAGCGCTTGGCGTGGAGCCCGCTGTCCACCACCAGCCGGCACGCTCGGAAGCCCAGCGACTGGAGATAGCCGAGCTTGGCCGCCGGGTTCTCGGCATAGACGCCCAACTCGTCGCCCAGCTGCTCGGCATAGAGCGCCCAACCCTCCGAATAAGCGTTGAACTGCAGGAGCGAGCGGATCAGCGGCATCTTGAAGGTATATTCGCCCTGCCAGGCATGGCCGGGGATCGCCTCGTGATAGGCGAGGTCGGGCAGGCTGAACCGCGTCCAGATGCCGGTCGAGCGCAGGTTGACCCAGAGCCGACCGGGCACCTTGCCGTCGATCGTGCCGGGGCCGCCATAGGCGCCTGCCGCGCCTGCTTCCTCCACCAGGGGAATGCGCTTCACCTCGACATTGCCCGGCACCAGCGTGTGGAACGCCTGCGGCATGCGGCCACGCATGTCGTCGATGCTCTTCTGGAGGATCTGGATGATCTCGGCGCGGCCCGCGTCGTTTTCCGGGAAGGCGAAGCGCTTGTCGGTGGCGAGCCCGCGCATCCGTGCGCCGACCGAACCCTGGGTATAGCCGAGCGTCTTGAGGATGGTGTCCATTTCGGCCTGGAGCTCGGCGAGCTGCGCCTTACCCATCGCATGGACCTCGTCGGGCGACATCGTCGTGGTGGTGCCGGCGCTCAGCGCCCAGGCATAATAGGCGTCGCCGTCCTTGAACTTCCACACGCCGGCATCGGAGGTGGCGCGGGCGCGCTGCTTCTCCAGCTCGGCGATCTGGCGGTCTAGGGCAGGGCCGACCTGCTCGGCGGCGATCTTGGTCGCGCGGGCCTCGTAATCGCCCGGCATCTTGGCGGTCCGCTTGGCGAGCGAGGTCACCACGTCCCACTTTGCCGGATCGCCGCTGCGGGCGAGGCGGATCTGCTTGAGGCATTTGTCGAGTAGGAAGTCGGGCGCGATCACGCCGACGCTCGCCGCCTGCTGGAGCCGCACCGTCTCGCCGTCGAGCGCGGCGGCATAGGCGACGAGCCGGTCGCAATAGGCATCGGCGTCATCGCGTGTCGCGATCTGGTGGTCGCTGTCGAGCGTCTTGGGCACGTCGATATAGGCGCCGACATTCTGGATCACGACATAGGGCGTGTTCCGCCAGCTCCCCACCGCGACGTCGCCATAGGGGAAGGCCATGCCCTTGAGGCCGTTTTCATAGGCGGTCTGGATCACGTCGAGATGGACGCGCATCTCGGGGCTGACCGCGTTGACGTCGATCCGCGCGATGTCGGCGAGCGTTGCCTTCAGGTGTGCGGCCATCTTGGCGACGCCCGCGGGCGTGCGGTCGCCAAGCCGGTGCTTGAGGGCGGCGCGCGCACCCTTGTCGATGCCGAGCCCGGTCGCGCCCTCGGGGTTGAGCACCAGCAGCGCTTCGGCCGTACGATCGATCAGCGCCTGGGCCTGGGCCTGGGCTTCGGCAGGGCTGGCGGCAAGCGCCGGGTGTGCCGCGGCGGAAGTGGCGAGCAGGGCGCTCGATCCGAGCAGCACGTCGCGACGGGTAGTTTGCATCAATTCGACCTCGGTTTGTTTTCAGTTCTGGGGAAGGGTGGGAAGCGGCTCGACCCGCAGCGTCGCGCCGGTGGCGCCGGTGATCCGCACGCGGCTGCCGGCGGGGGCATCGGGACCCCGTGCAGGCCATTCGCCATCGCCGACGCTCACGCGGCCGCCATGATCGCTCACCGGCTCGACGACGGTGACGACCTCGCCGACCAGCCGGGCGACGCGATCGTTGAGCAGCGGATCGGCGCTCTGCACCGGAAAGTCCTGATACCAGCGCCGGCCGATCAGCACGGCGACGGCCGACCAGCCGGCAAAGCCGAGCAACTGCCCGGCGATCGGCAGGTCCGGGAACAGCAATGCCAACGCGCCCGTGATCGCCGCAGCAACGGCGAGGAACACCAGGAACACGCCCGGCACCACCAGCTCGGCGATCCCCAGCGCCACCGCGGCGATCAACCAGAGCAAAGGCGGGTGCTGCAGCCAGTCCAACGCTGCGATCAATCCTGCTGGTCGAACGGGCCCGGGCGGCGGGCCGGCGGCGCGGGCGGGGCAGGGGGCTTGGGCGCGCCACCCGACAGCGCATCCCTGGCCAGCTCGCCGATGCCGCCCAGCGTGCCGATCAACTGCGTCGCCTCGACCGGGAACAGGATCGTCTTGGCGTTGGGCGAGGTCGCGAACTTGCCGACTGCCTCAACGTACTTCTGCGCGATGAAATAGTTGAGCGAGGCGGCGCTGCCGGACTCGATCGCGTCCGACACCAGCCGGGTCGCCTCCGCCTCCGCCTGGGCGGCGCGCTCGCGGGCCTCGGCGTCGCGGAAGGCGGATTCGCGGCGGCCCTCGGCCTCCAGGATCCGCGCCTGCTTCTGGCCCTCGGCGCGCAGGATCTCCGACTGGCGGCTGCCTTCGGCCTCGAGGATGTTGGCGCGCTTCTCGCGCTCGGCCTTCATCTGGCGGCCCATCGCGTTGACGATGTCCGCCGGCGGGCGGATGTCCTTGATCTCGACGCGGGTGATCTTCACGCCCCAGGGCGTCGTCGCGTGGTCGACCACCGAGAGCAGCCGCGCGTTGATCTCGTCGCGCTTGGACAGCGTCTCGTCCAGGTCCATCGAGCCCATCACGGTGCGCAAATTGGTCGTCGTCAGCTGGAGCAGCGCGACATAGAGGTCCGACACTTCATAGGCGGCCTTGGCGGCATCGAGCACCTGGAAGAACACCACCCCGTCGGTGGAGATCATCGCATTGTCTTTGGTGATGATTTCCTGGCCGGGGATGTCGATCACCTGCTCCATCATGTTCACCTTGCGGCCGACACGATAGAAAAAGGCGGGGTAGAAGTTGAAGCCGGGCGCGGCGACGGTGGTGAAGCGGCCGAAATGCTCGATCGTGTACTGATAGCCCTGGGTCACGATCTTGACGCTGGCCAGCAGGTAGAACAGCACCAGCGCCACCAGCCCGGCCAGAAACACGAAAAGCACGTCCATACGCCCCGACTCCCCTCGCAATGGGTCCTAGTGCTAGCATAGAGAACGTCCATGACCAGCATGGCTCTCGCCCCCCGCACCGCCCTGTTCCTGCCCGCGTCGAACCCGCGCGCGATTGCCAAGGCGCGCACGCTCGCCTGCGACATGGTGATCCTCGACCTAGAGGATGCGGTGAAGCCCGAGGACAAGGACGCGGCCCGCGAAGCGGCCGTTGCGGCGATGGCGGAGGGCTTTGGAGAACGGATCGCCGCCATCCGGATCAATGGCGTCGATGCGGCGGAGCACGAGGCCGATCTTGCCGCGGCCGCGCGCTCGGCGGCGGATCTGATCGTCGTTCCCAAGGTGGAGGATGCCGCGAGCGCCGCGCGGATCGCCGCGACGGTCGGCAAGCCGCTACTGGCGATGATCGAGACGCCGGCCGGGGTGCTGGCCGCCGCGGCCATCGCTGCACTGTCGGGCGTCGCAGGGCTGATTGCCGGGACCAACGACCTCAAGGCCAGTCTCGGCATCCCGTCGGCGGCAGGGCGGGGCGGGCTGTCGCTGGCGCTGCAGACCGTGGTGCTGGCGGCGCGGGCCGGGAACGCCTGGGCGCTTGACGGCGTGTTTAACGCGCTCGCCGATGCCGAGGGGCTCGCCGCCGAATGCCGCGAGGGGCGGGCGCTGGGCTATGACGGCAAGACGCTGATCCATCCCGGACAGATCGCGGTCGCCGCGGAGGCCTTTGGCGCGTCCGCCGAGGAGATCGCCGATGCGCGTGCGTTGCTCGCCGCCGCCCAGGGCGGTGCCGAGCGGTTCCGCGACCGGATGATCGAGGCGATGCACGTGGCGCAAGCCCGACTTCTTCTTCAACGTGCTGGCGAAGCCGAATAAATCGCGGATCCCGCAACCGCTCTGCCCGCGGTTCATCTATGTCTATTGTATGGGCAATCTGCACGAGCTCGACAGGACGCTGCTCCAGGCGATCGGGGCGATCGAGGCATTGCTCGCCTTGCCCTGCTGCGACGTCGCCGAGCTCTCCCGTATCCGCTACCAGACCGCGCGCGCCGTAGCAGCCCGCCGCCGAGCGATGGACCTGCTGTTCAACGGCGCAATGGCGGAAGGCGGCGCACGCGCCGAGGCAGTGCAGTCGCTCCGTGCCGGCAATTTCGAGATGCGGATGTTCTACACCGATCACACCATCGCCTGGCCCACCGCGCGCGCCGTGGCCGAGTGGCCGGCCTATGTCGCCGCCTCGCGCAAGCTCGCCGCGGTGATCCGGCGGCAGGTGGAGGCGGAACGCGCGCTGCTCTATCCGGAACAGCCGCGCGTCGACGCCTGACGCTGCCCCCTAGCGCATCCGCACCCTTGCGGTTACATGGGCCGCCAACATTCGACTCAAGGATTTGGCGCACCCCCATGGAAATCCCTCTCGGCCTCACGTTCGACGACGTCCTCCTCTATCCGGGCGAATCCGAAATCGTGCCGAGCATGGCGGATACGCGCACCCAGGTGACCAAGGGCCTCGCGCTCAACATCCCGATCCTCTCCTCGGCGATGGACACCGTCACTGAAACCGACATGGCGATCGTGATGGCGCAGCTCGGCGGCATCGGCGTGCTCCACCGCAACATGGAAGTAGAGGAGCAGGTGGAGGCGGTCCGCCTGGTCAAGCGCTTCGAGAGCGGCATGGTGGTCAACCCGATCACCATGGCACCCACCGGCACCCTCGCCGAAGCGCAGGCGCTGATGGCGCGCCACCGGATCAGCGGCATTCCTATCGTCGAGGCCGACGGCAAGCTGGTCGGCATCCTCACCAACCGCGACGTCCGCTTCGCGGAGAATCCCAACCAGCTCGTCTCGGAGCTGATGACGCACCAGAACCTCGCCACCGTGAAGTTGGGCGTCGCGCAGGAAGAGGCGCGCCGGCTGCTCCACCAGCGCCGGATCGAGAAGCTGCTGGTGGTCGACGACGCCTATCGCTGCGTCGGCCTGATCACGGTGAAGGACATTGAAAAGGCCGTCACCTATCCGCACGCCACCAAGGACGCGACCGGCCGCCTGTGCGTCGCCGCGGCGACCACGGTGGGCGAGAAGGGCTTTGCCCGCACCGAGGCGCTGGTCGATGCCGAAGTCGACCTGATCGTGATCGACACCGCGCACGGCCACAACAAGGACGTCAGCCGCGCGGTCGAGCGGGTGAAGAAGCTCTCCAACCGCGTCCAGGTGATCGCCGGCAACATCGCCACCGCCGAGGCCGCACGCGCGCTGATCGGTGCGGGTGCGGACGGGCTCAAGGTCGGCATCGGCCCGGGCTCGATCTGCACCACCCGCGTCGTCGCCGGCGTCGGCGTGCCGCAGCTCACCGCGGTGATGGACGCCGCCAACGAAGCCGCCAAGTCGGGCATTCCGGTGATCGCCGATGGCGGCATCCGCACCTCGGGCGACATCGCTAAGGCGCTTGCCGCCGGCGCCAGCGCCGCGATGATCGGCTCGCTGCTCGCCGGCACGGAGGAAGCACCGGGCGAGACCTTCCTGTACCAGGGCCGCGCTTACAAGTCGTACCGCGGCATGGGCTCGGTCGGCGCGATGGCTAAGGGTTCGGCCGACCGCTATTTCCAGCAGGACATCAAGGACCAGCTCAAGCTCGTCCCCGAGGGCATCGAGGGCCAGGTGCCGTACAAGGGTCCGGCGCGCGACGTGATCCACCAGCTGGTCGGGGGCGTGAAGGCGTCGATGGGCTATGTCGGCGCGGCGACGCTGCCCGAGTTCCAGAAGAAGGCGCGCTTCGTTCGCATCACCAATGCGGGCCTCAAGGAAAGCCACGTCCACGACGTAACGATCACCCGCGAGGCGCCCAACTATCCGACGCGCTGAGTGCGCTAGCCGGTCGCAGCGGGCCTTTGCGCGCTCGCGACCGGCGCCGGCACCTTGTCGGCATGGCGGACCTGGTTGCGGCCGCCGCGCTTCGCCGCGTAGAGCGCGCGATCTGCGTCGCGGTACAGCTTGGCGAGATCGATGCGGCCCCGCGCCTCCGCGAGCCCGATGCTGACCGTCACGCGCTGGTCGCCGATTGCCGCACGATGATCGCAGGCAGCGATCTCCTCGCGCACGAGTTCGGCGAAGTCTAGCGCGGCCTGCCCCGCGGCGATCGTCAACAGCGCGAACTCCTCGCCGCCCAGCCGGGCAACGGTGCAAACTGTGCTCTCCCAGCGCGCGAGGCGGGCAGCAATCGTGCACAGCACGATGTCGCCCGCGTCATGGCCGTGCTCGTCGTTGATCGCCTTGAAGCGGTCGATATCCAGCAACAGCAATGCCGCCGACGCTTGCGTGCGCGCCGCCGTCGCGACCAGCGCGTCGGCAGCTTCGAGGAAACCCCGGCGATTGCGGACCGCGGTCAGCGGATCATGGACCGCGAGCCGGCTGGCGCGCGCTTCGGCTGCGCGGGCAAGGTCGCGCTCGGTCCGCATCCTGGCGAGCCGGCGGCTGGCGGCGAAGGACAGCCAGAGCGTCTGCCAAGCCGAGGCGAACAGCACCAGGATCTGTGAACCGCCGCCCCAGAACAGCGTGCCCAGATTGACCAGCTGCGTCAGCGCCAGCGCCGCCATCGGCACCGACCAGGCCGCGATCAGGTCGCGCGCCTCGACGCTGCCGCGGCGGGCGCCGACGATCAGGCACGCCAGCACCGCAACCAGATTGCCCAACACGGCGGCGGCGAGGGGCGGACCGACGCTTTCGATCAGCGGCCCGCGCGCCAGCGTCGCCGGGATGCCGATCACCGCGACGGCGATGCCCAGGGCGAGCGCGCTCGCGCGCAGCAGCCCGGGAATGCGGCCCTTCTCCAGCGCGCTGGTCGCGCTCAGCGTGGCCAGCAGGATGGAGAGGGCGGAAAGCGCGGTGCTGGTCTGCGCCGCGGTCGTTCCCGCCATGCCGGGCACGAGCAGCAGCCCGAATTGCGACCAGATCGCGCCCCACAGGAAGACGGTGGCCGCCCAGGCGCCCTGCCAGGCGAGGTAGGCGCGGCGCGTGCCGATGGCGAGCGACAGGTTATAGGCCGCCCCCGCCAGCAACAGCGTGAGCGCCGCGCCGATCAGTGCGCCGAGCACGGCGGTTTCGATGCCCGCCTCGCCCGCCGGCACCAGCCGGAGCCGCAGCAGCGGGTAGCTCGCCAGCCGATCGACGCGCAGCGTAATCGCGGTAAGGGCGGTCTTCTGGTCGCGCGGCGTGAAGGCGATCTGCGCCCCTGGCCGCCAATGATCGCCGAAATCGCCCGCGCGGACCTCCTGCCATTCGATGCTGCCATCGGCGTGGCGGAAGGCGACCGCCAGCCGATCGAACCGCGTCTGGTGGACGAGCAGCGTCGGGGCTTCGTCGCGAATGCCGTAGCGCTGCGGCGCCAGCTGCAGCCACAGCCGCGCTGCCTGATAGCCGACGGGCTTTTCCCCGCAGTGGAAACCGGTCGCGGGCGGTAAGTCGCTGGGCCCATCGGTGGGCGACACGGCGTGACAAACGCGCGAATCGAGTGGGACCGGGACCGCGAACGCTGTCCAGGGCGCGAGCATCCACCCGAGCAGCAATACCTGCCACCCGCGAAGCAAGACCCACGCTGCCACGCCACGCACCGAACGCTTCCCCACGATCCCCACATCGCACCCCATGCGAAACCACGGGTGTACAAAGGATTGCGCTCGCTGGCTATCCGGCATCACGCGCGGGTGCTTTGCATTCCGCAGGCGTTCGGCCTAGCGCTGCCGACATGACTCCTGCCGCACGTGTACAGATGGCGATCGACCTGCTCGATCAGGTGATCGCGGCCGCGCGTAACCGCGGCGCCGCCGCCGACGTGATCCTCGCGCGCTGGTTCGCCGAGCGGCGCTTCGCCGGCTCCAAGGACCGGCGAGCGGTGCGCGGCCTCGTTTATGATGCGATCCGGCTCTGCGGCGAGGTGCCGGTGTCCGGGCGGGCGGCGATGCTGGCGGTCGCGCGCGCCCAACCGGCGCTGGCGGACCTGTTCGATGGCTCGCACTATGGTCCTGCCGCGATCGCCGAGGGCGAGCCGGTGGCCGGGCAGGGTGTCGCGCCGGCCTGGCTCGAGGCCGCGTTCGAGGCTTCGGGGCTCGATGCGAACGAGCGCGCGGCGCTCCTTGACCGCGCCCCGCTCGATCTGCGGGTCAACCGGCTCAAGACGACGCCCGAAGCCGTGGCTGCGCTCTTCGAGGGCGCCGAGCCGCTCGGCTTCGCCCCCGATGCGCTGCGGCTGCCCGAGGAGACACAGGTTGATCGCACCGCGGCCTATGCCGAGGGCGCGTTCGAGGTGCAGGATGCCGGCAGCCAGCTGGTCAGCGCGCTGGCAGGCGCAGCACCCGGCATGACCGTGATCGATCTCTGCGCGGGCGGCGGCGGCAAGACGCTGGCGCTGGCCGTCGCGATGGCCAACCAGGGCAGGATTCTCGCCTGCGACGTCGACCGGCCGCGGCTGTCCAAGCTGATGCCGCGGGCCGAGCGCGCGGGCGTCACCATTGCCGAGACGCTGCTGCTCAACCCTGCGCGCGAGGCCGAAGCGCTGGCCGATTGGCGCGAGCAGGCGGATCTGGTCGTGGTCGACGCGCCTTGTTCGGGCACCGGCACCTGGCGGCGCAACCCGGAGGCGCGCTGGCGGCTGACCCCGGCGCAGCTCGATCGCTATGTCGATACCCAGGCGCATCTGCTCGATGTCGCCGCGCGGCTGGTGCGGCCGGGCGGGGCGCTGGTGCACATCGTCTGCTCGCTGCTCGATGCCGAGGGGGCGGGGCAGGTCGAGCGGTTCGTGGCAGCGCAGCCGGGCTGGGCGCCCGTGCCGCTCGATGCCCCCGCAGGGCGTCCGCGCGGCGAGGGGCTGCGGCTCACGCCGCTGCACGACACGACCGACGGGTTTTTTGTCGCGAAGCTGGTGCGGCAATGCTAGCCCGTGGCCATGGAGTTTCGGAGATGTTGATGCGGTTCACGACGATCTCGGTAGCGGCGGCGCTGCTGGTGCTGACGGTTTCGACCAGCCTGAGCGCGCAGCGGCCCGACAGCCAGCTCGAACCCCGCTCGGTCGAGCTGGTGCGCCAGGCGCGCAGTGCCCAGGCGGCGGGCAACCTTGGAGGGGCCAATGACCTGCTCGAAAGCGCGCTCGCGGTCGATCCGCGCAACCGCGAGGCGTTCGTGCTGATCGCCGACATCGCGCGGACGCAGAACCTGCCCGGCAAGGCGATCCGCTTTTACGGCGAGGCGCTCAAGCTCGATCCCAACGACGTGACCGCGCTGCGCGGCCAGGGCGAGGCGATGGTCGTCAAGGGTGCGATGACGCGCGCCAAGGACAATCTCGCCAAGATCAAGACGATCTGCAAGACGGGCTGCGCCGATGCGACCACGCTCGCCGCGACGATCGCCAAGGGCCCGCCGCCGACGCCGACCCCGGTTGCGGCCAACGACAACGCGCCCAAGGAAGCGGCCAAGCCCTGAGCCGGGCTCAGCTGGGGGCGATCGCCGCCTCCAGCGCCCGCGCGCGGCTTTCCTGCGCGGCGACGATGGCGCCCGCGCGGTCCATGGCAGCCTGGAGCGCCGGATAATCGGGCTGGCCGCCCTGGGCGCGCTCGATCCGCAGCTGGTCCATGTCGGCCAGCGTAACGGCAGTGCGCGAGCGGATGCCGTCGAGCACGCTGAGCGCGGTCTGCGCATCGAGCCACGGGCTGGTACCCGCCGCCTGGCGACGGGCGCGGGCGACCTTCGCCTCGGCATCCTTCGCTGCCGTCTGGAACTCGCCATCGGCCGCATCGATCTTCGCCATGAGCGCCGCAATCTGCCCATCCAACGCCGCATCGGGGGTGGCCTGCGGCGTTGGCCGCTCGGGCTCGGTGAAGTTCAGCCCTTCGTTCGCGCGCGGCAGCAGCGAGGGATAGCGCGTGGCGGGCTGGGCGCAGCCGGCGAGCAAAGCGGCGCCGGCGGCGAGAAGGGGGAGCGATCGCATGGGCTTGCCATATGCTTGTGGAAAACTTGGCGCAACGGGGTTGCGCTCTCCGAATTCCGCCGATAAACGCTCGCCTCCACCAAGCGCCCGTAGCTCAGCTGGATAGAGCATCAGACTACGAATCTGAGGGTCGGACGTTCGAATCGTTCCGGGCGCGCCATTACCCCCGCCAGAGCAGCTGCTCGGCGGGGGTTTGTGTTTCTGGGGATCAGGCGCGCGCTTCGAGGCTGTCGAGGATCTTGCCGCCGGCCATGAACACCGCGATCGGGCACACCGCGAACAGCAGCTTGCCGCCCACGCCCGGATACAGGCTCATATAATGGAAGCCGCGCTCGACCGCGCCGTTGGCGAGCCCGAAGATCACCAGAAAGGCTTCGAACTTCGACTTGATCACGAAGAGGCGGCCGATGCGGTACAGCATGGCCGGCACGCAGCAAGCCGCGTGCCAAGCCCGGAAAAGCGTCGGTTTTCAGCCGGCGATCATGGTAAAGTGTCAATTAACCCGACAAGGTCGAGCGTCTCGAACAGTGCCGCGCGCGCAGCTTCGATGCGGGCGACCAGCGCCGGGTCGGCAATGGCGTTCGGGTCGATCGCCTCGGGCCAATGCGCCTCGATGACCGCGGCGATCCGATCGAGCTTGGCGGCATCGACCAGGAAGCGCTGGTCGATGGTCGCCGGATCGGCGACGACGCGCAGGCGGAGGCAGGCGGGGCCGCCGCCATTGGCCATCGATTCGCGGACGTCCACCACCTCAACCCGGCGGATCGGTCCGTTGCCTGCGACATGCGCCTCGAGCCAGTGCCACACGGCGGGCGTGTCGCGCGCCTCGCTCGGCACGATCAGCAAGGTGTCGCCACCCGGCACGGTGACCAGCTGGGCGTTGAACAGATAGGAGGCGATGGCGTCGGCAAGGCTTACCTGGTCGGCGGGCACCTCGACGATCTCGACCTCGGGCATCGCGGCGCGGAGGCGATCGTAGAAGCGCCCCTTGTCGGCAAAGGCCTGCTCGTGCGCGAACAGCACCCGGCCATTGGCCACGGCGACGACATCGTTGTGGAAGGCGCCGGCGGCGATGGCCTCTTCGGACTGCTGGACGAACAGGGTGCGCTCGGGATCGAGCAGGTGCCGCCGTGCGACCGCGGCGCTGGCATCGGGGTGCTGGCGGGCCGGGAAGGGGCCGCCGGCGATGCCGTAGACGAATACCTCGACGCCCGGCGCGTCGTGCGCGGGCGCGAGCCGCATATGGTTGGCCGCGCCCTCGTCGCCGAAGGGTGCGGGTACCGGGCCGTGGACCGCGAAGGCAGGATCGGCAAAGGCGAGGCGGAGCTGCGCCAGCGTCTCGGGCCATTCGTGGCTGCGGTGGGGCATCGTCACCAGATTGGCGACGCTCAGGTGGCAGCGACCATCTGCGGTATCCGGCGCGGGCGAGACGGTCGCGGCATTGGCCGCCCACATCGGCGAGGCGGAAAGCGCCTGCGCCTGGCTATGCGGCGGCGCCTGCTCGTAGCGGAGCCCGAGCTGGGCCAGCCAGCGATGGTCGGGCCGGGCGTGGGGAAGGAGAATGCCCTGGTGCAGCCCGAGCGCGAGATTGGCGCGCATCTTGGCAATGCCCTGCAAGGCGGCGGCGCGCGGGTGCGACACCGCACCGCGGTTACGGGTGGCGGCGAGGTTGCCCGGGCTGAGCCCCGCATAATTGTGGCTGGGCCCCACGATGCCGTCGAAATTGATCTCGACCAGCATCAGCGCGCCACCCACAGCACGCTGTCGCCCACCGACAGGCCCAGCGCCTCGGCCGAGACCGGGTCGAGAATAATGCCGCCTTCGGAGGGCGTGATCTGCGCGAGCGCCGACTGAAACTCGGACAGCGTGCCCGATGCCACCAGCGCCGGCTCACCGCCGCCGGCGATCGCCGCGATGGTAGCGCGTCGGGCGTCACGGACGGTCTTCACCTGGTCGGTGCGGGCGGTCATGGTCGGTCCGCCATCGAAGATGTCAATATAGCTTTCGAACGCAAACCCTTCATTTTCCAGCATCCGCATGGCTGCGCGGCCGGAAGGGTGGGGCAGGCCGATCACCGCTCGGGCGCTTTCGGAGAGCATCGCGGTATAGACCGGATGCTTGGGCATCAGATCGGCGATGAACTGGTTGCCATGGGTGGCATTGAACTCGTCGGCCTGTTGGAAATTCATTCCGAAGAAGCGGCCGGCGACCCCGTCCCAGAAGGGGGAGCCGCCGGCCTCGTCGATTACCCCGCGCAGTTCGGCGAGAATGCGGTCGGCGAAGCGCGCGCGGTGCTGGGCGATGAACAAATAGCGCGCGCGGGCGAGCAGCAGCCCTAGGCCTCCGGCGCGTTCACCCGGATGAAGGAACAGCCCGCCTACCTCGCTGCAGCCTTCCAGATCGTTGACGAGACTTAAGATTTCGGCACGGAAGGTACGTTTAAGTTCCTGGCTATGCTTGGTGACCGTGCCGATGCGGTAGCTGTAGAAGGGCCATTTGTCGCCCACCCGGGTAAAGATCTGGCAAGTGCCGCGCACGTCGCCGGTCTCGACATTTTCGAGGATCAGCACGAACAGGTCGTCGGCGACTTCGGCATCCTCGCCGCGCGCGAAGGCGGCGTGGCTGCGATCGAGCTTGGCGCGCAGGGCGGGCTTGTCCGGCGGCAAATTGGTGAACCCGCCACCAGTTAGCTTCGCCATTTCATACAAATGCTGAAGATCCTCGTCGCGTGCGGCGCGGATGCGGAAGCTGCTCATTGCCGGCCCCGCTCGGCAAGGCGGAGGAGAGTGAGGACCGAGAGCGCGGCGCGCTCGGGCAGGCTTTCGGGGATCAGAAATTCCTCCGTGGAATGGATGGCGCCGCCGCGGGCGCCCATGGTGTCGACCACCGGCACCCCGCAGGCGGCGATGTTGTTGCCGTCGCACACGCCGCCGGTCGCCTTCCAGGCGATCGGGATGCCGAGATCGGCGCCGGCATCGCGGACGAGATCAAACAGGCGCGCGGCGGCGGGGTCGATCGGCTTGGGCGGGCGGTTGAAGCTGCCATGCAGCTCGATGCGGACCTCGTGCGCGGCCGACACCTGTGCGATCGCAGCATCGAGCGCGGCTTGGGCGCGGGCGGTCGCGGCGGCATCGCCAGGGCGGAAGTTCACCCGCAGGATAGCGAGGTCCGGCACGACATTGTTGGGGCCGCCGCCATCGATCCGCGCCGGGTTCACCGACAGGCCGGGCGCCTTGGCGTCGGCCAGCAGCACCGCCAGCGCCGCTGCGGCGACGAGCGCATTGCGGCCCTCTTCGGGGTTGCGGCCCGCATGCGCGCTGCGGCCATGGACGACGAGCGAGAAATTGCCCGTGCCGCCGCGGGCGCCCGCAAGCGTCCCGTCGGGCAGCGCGGGCTCATAGGTGAGCGCGGCCGTCTTGCCCTGCGCGACCTTGGCGATCAGCGCGCGGGAGGAGAGCGACCCCGTCTCCTCGTCCGAATTGATCAGCACCGTATAGCCGAAGCGTTCGGCCAGCGGGCTTGCCTCGGCCGCTTCGAGTGCTGCGAGCATCAGCGCAAGGCCGCCCTTCATGTCGGCGGCACCCGGCGCGTTGAGGCTGCCATCGGCGAGCCACTGCGCTTGCTGGAAGGGGTGATCGGCGGCGAACACCGTGTCCATATGGCCGGTAAGCAGCAATTGCACCGGTGCCTCGGGTCGCACCGTCAGCAGCAGGTGGCGGCCATGGGCAAGCGGCTCGACGACACCGCCGGGTGTTACCGTCTCCACCGGCTCGGGCGCGACAAGCTCCAGCGCACCCGGCAACACCGAAAAGGCGTCCGCCAGCGTCGCCGCCATGGCGGACAGCCCCGCCAGGTTGCGGGTGCCGCTGTTGATCGCCGCCCACTCCAAGGTCCTCTCCAGCATCGGCGCGGCTTGTGCGCGCTCGATCGCCGTCCGTTCGATCGCGGATAGCATGGTCATGGGGCCGTGGTAGCGCGGAACCGGGGCAGTTGAACACCCCCGGCGGCGCAGCCGTCAGAAATCGACGACGAGCGCCGCGCGGCTGGTGGTGTCGGTGGTCAGGCGGCCGAGCGGCGGCGCGCTTTCATACTGCACCGTATAGCTGAACTGCGCCGAAAGCGGCCCGATCAGCTTGGCCAGCAGCGCCGACTTGGTCGCGACGGTGCTGTTGTCCTTTTCGACATAGGCCGAAGCCTGCTGCGTTACCGTCATGCCGCGCGATAGGCGCCACGAGAAATCGAGCGAGCCGCGCGCGGCGATATTGTTCTCGCTCGGCGCGCCGATGAAGCGGGTATAACGATAGGCAGGGCCGAGTTCGACATCGAGCTTGATCGCCGAGCTCTTGATCGCGCTGTAGCCGGCACCGGCTGACAGCGAGACGCGGTCGCCGAAGCCGGAGAAGCGATCGCTTTCATATTGCGCGGCGCCGTACATATAGGCGCGGCTGTCGAACTTCCAGTTGGGCTCGTAAGCAGCGAGGTAGCGCTCGCGCGTGGTGAGGCCCAGGCTCTCCTGATAATCGGCCTGGACGCGGACCTTGTGGCGCCATTCGATGCCTTCGCGCTTCACCTCGGCGGCCGCGGTGACGCCGATATTCTCCGAATTGCCGGTCTGCACATAGCCGCCGAGTTCGACATGGCCCTTCACCAGCTGCAGGAAATGCGCCTCGCGCAGCGCCTGTTGAGCCACCTCGCGGCGGCTGGAGCGCCACTCGCCGGCAATCTTGGCGACCAGCGGCGCGCTCGCCGGATCGGCGGTCTTGGCGTATTTAACGATGACGGCAACATCCGCCTCGTTGCCAGAGCTCATCGCGGCGTCGAGCATCGCCTTGATCGTCGGCGGGATCGGCGGATCCTCGGCGTTCGCGAGCAGGAGCGGAAAGGCAAGGAGAAGGGCACGCATCACGCATTCGTCCTAGCCATGATTTCGCGGCGCAAAAAGGGCAGGCGGTCGCATCCGCACCACGCATGGGCTCAGCGGCGGCCCCGCGGACAGGTTGCGAGGCGGTGATGAGGCGCAGACGGTGGTGCCTATGGAAAAACAGGCAGTGGTGTTCGGGGCTTCGGGCGGGATCGGCGGCGCGATCGTGGCGCAGCTCGCCGCCGATCCTTCGATCGCGCGGATTTATGCAGGCAGCCGCCGCCCTGGCGCATCGACGGACGCGAAGCTGGTGCCGTTCGCCTTCGACCTGACCGACGAGGCGAGCATCGCCACCGCGGCCGCCGCCGTGGAGGGGCAGGTGGACCTGGTGTTCGTGGCGACGGGCATGTTGCACCGCTCCGGCGGCCCGTCGCCGGAAAAGGCGCTGCGGGCGCTGGACGGCGCGGCGATGGCGGAGCTGTTCGCGGTCAACACCATCGGACCGGCGCTGATCGCCAAGCACTTCGCGCCGCTGCTGCCCCGCGATCGCCGGGGCGTGATCGCGGCATTGTCGGCGCGGGTCGGGTCGATCGCCGACAACCGGCTCGGCGGCTGGCACAGCTATCGCGCGTCCAAGGCGGCGCTCAACATGCTGATGGTCAACCTCGCGATCGAGCTGCGGCGGACGCACCCGCACGCGGTGGTCGCGGCGCTGCATCCGGGTACGGTCGATACCGGCCTCTCGGCACCGTTCCAGCGTGGGGTTGTTCCAGAAAAGCTATTCGATGCAAAGAGAAGTGCCGGATATCTGCTGGAGGTTCTCAGCAAGCTGATGCCTGAGGATAGCGGCGGGCTGTTTGCCTGGGACGGCGCGCACATCCCCTATTGAGCGAGACGCGCTTCGACCAGCCCGCGCAGCGACACGCGTGCCTTGAGCCGGGCGGCGAGCAGTGCCATGCCGCTGATCTTGCGCTGGACGAACAGCGTGTCGGCCGGGGGCACGTGCCATACCGCGCGATCCTCGACCATCTGCATGCCTTCACCCCTGACCGCCTGGAGGAAGCTGCGGTCGCCGAAGTCGAAATCGTCGGCACGGTCGGTCTGTTCGAGGATCAGTCCGATCATGCGGTCGATCACGGCCGGGTGGCGCTCCAGCGCGGCCGGGCTGAAAAAGCCGAGCTCCAGTGCGGCATCGCGTACGGAAGCACGATCACTGTTAAGTCCAGCTTTCAGAAGGCTCCGATATCCATATGCAATAGCTTCCGAAACCGGCATGGCTGCACCAAAATCGAGCAGCACCAGTCGCCCGGATTCGGGCTGGTAGCGATAGTTGGCGAAGTTGGGATCGGTCTGGATGAAGGCGAAGGCGAACAGCTCCTGCAGCACCAGATCGATCAGCGCGGTTGTGACGCGGTTGCGTTCGTCCTGGTCGGCCGCTTCGACAGTCTCGATTGGCTTGGCGGCGATATAGTCCATCGCCAGCACGTTGGTGGTCGACAGTTCGGGCACCGGGCGCGGCACCAGATAGCGGTCGTCACCGGCGAGGTGATCGGCATAGCGCGTCATCATCCCCGCCTCGCGGACATAATCCGCCTCGTCGTGCAGCTGGCGCTTGGCCTCGCCGAGCAGCGGCGCGATGTCGAGACCCTTTGGCAGTAGGCCGGAGAGGCGGAGCAGGGTCGCGACATTGTCGACATCGGCGTCGATGCTCTCGCGCACACCGGGATATTGCACCTTGATCGCCAGCATCCGCCCGTCGGGCAGCCGGGCGCGGTGGACCTGGCCGATCGAAGCCGCCGCCATCGGATGCGCCTCGAACAGCGCGAAGCGGCGGCGCCAGTCGGCACCCCATTCCTTGGCCAGCACCTGCTGGAGCTGGGCAGGGGGCATGTGATGGGCGCGGTCGCGGAGGCGGGCGAGGATCTGGGTAAGTTCGTCGGGCAGCACGTCGCCGGCGTCGAGCGAGATCATCTGCCCCAGCTTCATCGCCGCGCCGCGCAGCTGGGCCAGCTGCTCGGTGGCGCGGGCGACGTTGCCGGGGGTGAGGACGAGGTCGCGCAGCTGCGGGCGCTCGCCGGCGACCAGCCGCTTGGCGCCCTCCGCCAGCACGTTGCCGGCCACGCCGCCGGCCAGCCGCCCCATCACCCCGAAGCGGGCGAGCCGCCCCTTGGGCACCGCACGCGAGCGGCCGTCATATCCACTATCATCCGCCATGCCGTTCCCTTTCGCGCATCCAGCGCTGGAGTCTGGGTCGAACGCGCAGAAAGGCGCGATAGAGCCGTTCGAGTGCCCAGGTGGCCCCGGGCAGCAGCGCCAGCAAGCCCAAGGGCCGCAGCAGCGGGACCGCGCGCCACATCGCCGCGAACGCCGCCGCGCCGCTATAGAAGCGACCCTGCGCGTCGCTGACATGGAAGCGCGCGAGCAGGTCGCCCCGGTCGAGCGGGCAGCTGCTGGTGTCGTCGCTGACGTCGACGAAGCGGAGCCGCCCGCGGTGATCGAGCCGACGCATCAGCGCGATCTCGCGGATGCACAGGGGGCAGCCGCCATCGTACCAGACGGTGAGCGGTTCAGCCATTCCAGCGGCTCCCAGCGGGCACCAGCGCGTCGAGGAAGCGCGCGGCATCGTCGGCAATCTCGGCCTTGCGCTCCTCCGTCATGCGGTCGAGGTTGCGGACGATCGGTCCCATCCGCTGGTTGCGCGCGAAGCGGTCGCGGTGGCGGGCGATGAAGTCCCAGTAGAGATAGTTGAACGGGCAGGCGTCCGGCCCCGCCTTCAGCTTCACCTTGTAGCGGCAGCCGGCGCAGTAATCGGACATGCGATCGATATAGGCGCCGCTCGCCGCATAGGGCTTGGAGCCCATGATCCCGCCATCCGCGAACAGCGCCATGCCGATGGTGTTGGGCATCTCCACCCATTCATAGGCATCGGCATAGACCGCCATGTACCAGACATGGACCAGGTATGGGTCGATGCCGGCGAGCAGTGCGAAATTGCCAGTGACCATCAGCCGCTGGATATGATGGGCATAGGCATGCGCGCGGGTCTGCTCCACCGCGTCGCGGATGCAGGCCATGTCCGTCTCGGCGGTCCAGTAGAAGTCGGGGAGCGGACGGTGGGCTTCCAGCGCGTTGGCCTCGGCATAGCGGGGCATATGCAGCCAGTAGATGCTCCGCACATATTCGCGCCAGCCGAGGATCTGGCGGATGAAGCCCTCGGCCGAGTTGATCGGAACCCGCCCGGCGCGCCATTCGGCCTCGGCGCGGCGGCAGAGATCGAGCGGATCGAGCAGGCCGATGTTCATGTACAGCGCGAGGTGGGCGTGGAAGAGGACTGGCTCACCGCGGCGCATCGCGTCCTGATAGTCGCCGAAGCGGGGCAGGGCGTGGGCGAGGAAATGGTCGCGGGCCTTCTCGGCGTCGACGCGGGTGACGGCGAGCGCGAAGGGCTGCAGGTCGCCGAAATTGTCGGGGAAGCGGCGCGCGACCAGGTCGAGCACCTCGCGGGTGATCGCATCGGGCTCGAACGCCGGAAGCGCCGGCGGCTTGGTGCCCGGGGGCGGCGTGCCGCGATTGTCGTGATCATAGTTCCATTCGCCGCCGGCGGGCTGGTCGCCGTCCATCAGCAGCCGGGTGCGGCGGCGCATGTCGCGGTAGAAATACTCCATCCGCAGCTGGCGGCGACCCTGCGCCCAGGCGCGGAAGCCGGCGGGGTCGATCAGGAAGCGCGTATCGGGAAGCAGAGTGAGACCGGACACCGCCGCGAGAGCGTGGCGGAGGCGCCACTCCCCCGGTTCGGTGCAGAGGATCTCTTCCCCGTCGAGTTGCCCGCGAGCACGCTCGATCTCGCCGACGAGGCTGCCGGCATTCTCCGGATCGTCGAGACGGGTGTAGCGGACCTGCCAGCCCTCGGCGCGCAATTCCTCAGCGAAGTGCCGCATTGCCGAGAAGACGAAGGCGAGCTTCTTCTTGTGGTGCGGGACGTACCCCGCCTCTTCGGCGACCTCAGCCATCAGCACCACGTCCTCGGCCGGATCGGCGTCGGCGAGCGAGGAAAGGCCAGCGCTGAGCTGGTCGCCGAGGATGAGGATCAGCCGGGCCATGCACGGTCATGTGGGGCAGGGGTCGCCTGCGCACGCGATGTCTTTTCGGACAGGTTGAGCACTGGCGGCGCCCGAGCGATCCCGATGTAATGGAAAACCATGCCTCGCTCGCCCCCGCCGCGCGGATGCTCGGCTATGCCGGACTGTTGCCGCTGATCGGCTGTGTCGCCGGCCTGGTGCTGCTGCCGATGCACCGCTCGGTCCTGCTCGACGCTGGCTTCGGCTATGCCGCGCTGATCTTCAGCTTTCTCGGCGGGCTGTGGTGGGGGCAGGGCGTCGCGCGCGGCAAGGCATCTCCGACGCTGTTCGCTGTCGCGGTGGTGCCGTCGCTGATCGCCTGGGGGCTGATGCTGCTCCGGCTGCTCGGCTGGACCACCCAAGAGGCGCTGCTGGCGCTGGGTGCGGCGATTCTGCTCTCGCCGATCGTCGACTTGGCGCTGGCCCGCAAGCGGCAGAGTGTGAACGGCTGGATCGCGCTGCGCCTCCAGCTTTCCACCGGGCTCGGCGCCCTGACGCTGGCGCTTGCCCTCCTCTGATCAAGCGGCGGCGGCCGCGCTGCCGATCATCGTGCCTAGCCGGTGGCCGGAGAGCCAGGCCAGCTCGACGCGCGGCCCCTGCAGCCAGTCGCCGCAGGCGCCCAGCTGGAGCGCGCCGTTCCACAAGGCGCCCTTGTCGATCCCCGGCGTCATCGCGAAGCGCCAGCGATGCGCGGCGAGATAGCGGACCGCCGGCACATCGCCCTCGGCATGTGCGAGCAGCGCGTCGAGCAGTGCCTGCGCCACGGTGTCGGCGGCGTCTTCGAGATGCTGGGTCGACCAGGAACCATGGCCCTGCACCACCCAGGTCTCGCCATCGTGGCGCCCAGGCTTGGCACCGTCGCGTGCCGCCCAGCCGATGATTCCGTGCTGGCGGATGCTGTCCGCGGCGATCGGCACGCGCCCCTCGAACGCGATCATCGCCGTCCAGCAGGGCTGCGAGCGCGCCGCCATCGCGTCGGCCGCCATCATCAGGTCATGCGTGCCGAGGATCGCGGCGGCCTGCTCGGCCGGCAGCGCGACGATCGCGGCGTCGAACGGCCCGTGCTGCTGCTCTTGGAGCCGCACGTGCCAGCCCTGCGCGTTGCGGGTGAGCCCGACGACATGATGGCCGAAATGCACCTTATGCGCCGACGCCATGTGGCGCACCGGCGCGTTCATCGTCGGTGTGCCGACCCAGGCGTCGGGGCCGGCCTCGCTCCACGGGCTGGCCACGCCTTGCGCCTGCCAATCCTGCACGAGGCGCCGGAAGCGGTCATCGCGGACCGTGAAATATTGCGCACCGTGATCGAACTGGAGCGTTTGGCCATCGACCTCCACCCGCCGGGTCGACATCCGCCCGCCGGGCCCGCGACCCTTGTCGAACAGCGTCACCCGGTGCCCGGCGGCACGCAGCTGATCGGCACAGGCGAGGCCGGCGATGCCGGCGCCGAGGATCACGACGTCCATCGTCGCGATCCCGCTCAATAGCCCATCAGCGACATCAGCTCGGCCCGGCTGCTGCGATCCTCGAGGAAACAGCCCAGCATCCTGCTGGTGACCATGCCGACGCCGTGGGTCTTCACCCCGCGCCCGGTCATGCAGCCATGCTGCGCCTCGATCACCACCGCTACGCCGGCGGGCTTGAGATGCGTCCAGATTGCCTGGGCGATCTCGGCGGTCAGCCGCTCCTGGATCTGCAGGCGACGGGCATAGCCGTGGAGCACGCGGGCGAGCTTCGAGATGCCGACCACCCGGTCCTTCGGCAGATAGGCGATCGATGCCTTGCCGGTGATCGGCGCGAGATGGTGCTCGCAGTGCGACTGGAAGGGAATGTCCTTCAGCAGCACGATCTCGTCATAGCCCGCCACTTCCTCAAAGGTGCGGGCGAGGTGCATGCCGGGGTCCTCGTCATAGCCGGCGCAATATTCGCGCCAGGCCTTGGCATGGCGCATCGGCGTGTCGCGCAGCCCTTCGCGCTCCGGGTCCTCGCCGACCCAGCGGAGCAGGGTGCGGACCGCTTCCTGCACTTCCTCGGGGACCATTTCCTGCGCAGGTTCGTTGTCGGCCCGTTCTATATCGTTGCAGAAGAAGTTCATCGGGCCTACCTTTCGTTTCACCGGCAGCATTTGCGTGGCGCGCCGGCATCGAGTGTCCTCCACATGAGGAACCCGGGGGAAACCGGGAACATGGACAAAAGGGTATGCAGATTTGCGGCCCCAAAAGGATGCGGAAAGCCGACCAATGCCACTGACCGACATGATCGCCGGAAGCGCCGTCGCCGCGGTGCTCAGCAACCCCAGACTCCCCGACAATCCCATCATCGATTGCAACGACGCCTTCGTGGCGCTGACCGGCTATCGACGCGACGAGATCCTCGGCCGCAATTGCCGCTTCCTTGCCGGCGACAAGACCGAGCCGTGGCTCAGCGAAGCGCTCAGCGCCGGGGTGCGCGAGAAGCGGCCGGTGATGGTGGAGATCCTCAACTACAAGAAGGACGGCACGCCGTTCCGCAACGCGCTGCTGGTGGCGCCGATCTTCGGCGAGGATGGCGAGCTCGAATATTTCCTCGGCTCGCAGATGGAAGTCGAGGGGCCGAAGGACGGCACCGCCCACCGCGCCACGATCGCCCGCGACAAGATCGGCGCACTGTCGCCGCGCCAGCGCTCGGTGCTGATCGCGATGGCGGCGGGCAAGCTCAACAAGCAGATCGCCTATGACCTCGGCCTGACCGAGCGGACGATCAAGATGCACCGCGCGGCGATGTTCCGCGCGCTAGGCGTCCGCACCGCGGCGGATGCCGTGCGGATGGCGATCGAAGCCGGCTATTGAGCCACGAAAAAGGGGCGCCCCTGGAGGAACGCCCCTGATCGGTTCGGCCGGTACGGCTTATTGCGCGTTGGCGGCCGGCATATCGGCACCGTTGTCGGGCGCGGCGTTGCCGATCATCGCCTCGGCCTCGGCATTGGCGCGATCCTCGGCGTCGTTCTGGTAGATCATCGCATTGGCCTCGGGCGCGACGTTCGCACCGTCGGACAGATTGCCTTCGCCGCCGCCGCATGCCGCAAGCGACGTCAGCAGGGCTGCCGCGGCCA
Source organism: Sphingomonas trueperi (assembly GCF_040545965.1). Lineage (GTDB taxonomy): Bacteria > Pseudomonadota > Alphaproteobacteria > Sphingomonadales > Sphingomonadaceae > Sphingomonas > Sphingomonas trueperi_C. The sequence continues at coordinate 37,683 of NZ_JBEPMV010000002.1, forward strand.
TCAGGCGAAGCTTGGTCATCCGGTTGCTCCTACGTTCAAATTCGTTGCGCAACCGAAAGAGGCCGCGCGTCAGCCCGCTGCATGGGGCACGGCGAGCAACGCGTCAAACGCAAATATGTCGCATCGCCGTGACTTTGCCATGTTTCCGCCCGAATTCGGGACGTGCCCTCACTCTTCCTTTTCGGCGGGGACAGCGGCGATATCCTCGGGTGCGTTGGCCGCGATCGCCAGCATCGAAGCCCAGGCGGCGACGTTCTGGCGCAGCTGCGCGGGATCGATCTTGTCGAGCGTGTCGTCGGGCGTATGGTGCAGGTCGAAATAGCGCAGCCCGTCCTGGTTGAGCCCGATCGTGCCGACCCCGAGCGCCAGGATGCCCTCGACATCGGTGCCGCCATGCGCGGTGCCGCGGCCGCGCTCGATGCCGAGCGGGTAGAGCGCGGTTTCCAGCCGGTCGCCGATCGCCTTGGCGCCTTGCGGCAGGTTGGTCTCGAACTTCCAGACGCGGTCGGCGCCGAAATCGGATTCCATCGCGAGCACATGGCGCTCCTTGGCATGCGCCTTGGCATAGGCCGCGCCGCCGAAGCCGCCGACTTCCTCCGCGCCGAACCAGACGACGCGGATCGTGCGGCGCGGCTGGCCGAGCTTGGCGGCCTGGAGTGCTGCGGCAGTGGTGATCGCCACGCCCGAGGCGTCGTCGATCGCGCCGGTGCCGAGGTCCCAGCTGTCGAGATGGCCGCCGACGACGATGATGCCCGCGCTGGGATCGCTGCCGGGAATGTCGGCGATCACGTTGCCGGACTCGGCCTCGCCCTTGAACTGCGGCGTGACGCTCAGTCGCAGCTTGACCGGGCCGCGCTTGACGAGGCGCACCAGCTGCTCGGCATCGGGTACCGAGAGCGCGGCGGCGGCAATCGGCGAGACGCCCTTCGCCCAGGTGGTGACGCCGGTGTGCGGATTGCGGTGATGGTCGGTACCGATCGAGCGGATCAGCACCGCGGCCGCACCCTTGGTCGCGGCGATGCTCGGGCCGGCGCGGCGGACGGCGCCGTAATAGCCGTACTGCGAGCCATCCTGGGTCGGCACCATCGCATGGTCGATAAAGGCGATCTTGCCCTTGAGGCTGCCGGCGGGCGCGGCCTGGAGCTCGGCAAGCGAGGCGAAATAGACCACCTCTGCCTCCAGCGGCTGCGCGCCCGTCGAGCCTGAATAGCCGAGCGCGGCGATAGTCAGCTTCTGCGCGGCGCCGCCGAGCACTTCGGCCGTTTCCACGCCGCGGACCCAGACCGGCATCCGGTAGGTTTCGATATGGACGTTCTGGAAGCCCAGCGCAGTGAGCTTCTTGACGGCCCAGGCGCGGGCGCGCGCCTCGGCCTCCGTGGCGGCGAGGCGCTGGCCAATCTCGGTGGTGAGGCCTTCGACCACGTCCCAGGCGACAGTGTCCTGCAGCGCGGCGTCGCGCACCTTGGCAACCTGGTCGGCAGTCTGGGCGACGGCGGGAAGGGGAAGGGCTAGCGCGGCAGCGGCCGCAAGCAGGAGGCGCTTGGTCATGCTGCGGATGCTAACCAGCGGTGGAACGATTGCAATGGGGGATGAGCGGTTTGTGAAGCATGTTTAAGCTCCTCCTCCTCGGAGGAGGGGGTTGGGGTGGAGGGATTCCAGACCATTTGTTGGTCTCCGTGAGACACAGTCCCTCCGCGAACCCCCGCGTTGCCAACGCGCGCCCGCATCGCTACATGCCACGCGTCTTTCCAGCATTTAGAATTCTCGCAACGGAGATCCGCCACCGTGGCTGCGCAGTACGCCTTCGTCATGAAGGACATGACCAAAACCTTCCCCGGCGCCCCCAAGCCGGTGCTCAACAACATCAACCTGCAATTCTACCAGGGCGCCAAGATCGGCATCGTCGGTCCGAACGGCGCGGGTAAGTCGACGCTCATGAAGATCATGGCCGGCATCGACAAGGATTTCGCCGGCGAGGCATGGCCGGGCGAGAACATCACCGTCGGCTATCTGCCGCAGGAGCCGCAGCTCGACCCGACCAAGAACGTGCTCGAGAACGTCAAGGACGGCGCGCGCGAAGTGGCCGACATGGTCGATCGCTTCAACGCCATTTCGGCCGAGATGGGCGATCCCAAGGAGGACACCGATTTCGACGCGCTGATGGAGGAGATGGGCGATCTCCAGGCCAAGATCGACGCGGTCGACGGCTGGAGCCTGGACAACCAGCTCGAGATCGCGATGGAAGCACTGCGCTGCCCGCCGTCGGACTGGCCGGTCGAGAACCTGTCGGGCGGTGAAAAGCGCCGCATCGCGCTCACCCGCCTGCTGATCCAGAAGCCGTCGATCCTGCTGCTCGACGAACCGACCAACCACCTCGACGCCGAAAGCGTCAACTGGCTGGAAAACCACCTCAAGGAATATGCCGGCGCGGTGCTGATGATCACCCACGACCGCTACTTCCTGGACAATGTCGTCGAATGGATCCTCGAGATCGATCGCGGCAAGTACTTCCCGTACGAAGGCAACTACTCGACCTATCTCGAGAAGAAGGCCAAGCGCCTCGAGCAGGAAGACCGCGAGGCCACCGGCCGCCAGAAGGCGATCAAGGACGAGCTCGAATGGATCCGGCAGGGCGCCAAGGCCCGCCAGACCAAGTCGAAGGCGCGTATCGCCAAGTTCGAGCAGCTGGTCGCCAGCCAGGAGAACCGCACGCCCGGCAAGGCCCAGATCGTCATCCAGGTGCCCGAGCGCCTGGGCGGCAAGGTGATCGAGGCCAAGAACATCTCCAAGGCGTATGGCGACAAGCTGCTGTTCGAGAACCTCTCGTTCATGCTGCCGCCGGGCGGCATCGTCGGCGTGATCGGGCCGAACGGCGCGGGCAAGTCGACGCTGTTCAAGCTGCTCACCGGCCAGGAAACGCCGGATTCGGGCGAGATCGACATCGGCTCGACCGTGCGCCTCGGCTATGTCGACCAGAGCCGCGACCACCTCGACGACAGCAAGAACGTCTGGCAGGAAATCTCCGACGGCCTCGATTACATGAAGATCAACGGCCACGACCAGTCGACGCGTGCCTATGTCGGCGCGTTCAACTTCAAGGGCGCGGATCAGCAGAAGATCGTCGGCAAGCTTTCGGGTGGTGAGCGCAACCGCGTCAACATCGCCAAGATGCTGAAGCGCGGCGGCAACGTGCTGCTGCTCGACGAACCGACCAACGATCTCGACGTGGAAACGCTGGGCGCGCTGGAAGAGGCGATCGAGAATTTCGCGGGCTGCGCCGTGGTGATCAGCCACGATCGCTTCTTCCTCGATCGTCTCGCCACCCATATCCTCGCCTTCGAAGGCAACAGCCATGTCGAATGGTTCGAGGGTAACTTCGAAGCCTATGAGGAAGACAAGCGCCGTCGCCTGGGCGACGCCGCCGATCGTCCGACCGCGCTGGCCTACAAGAAGCTGACGCGCTGAGCCTGAACGCGCCGGATCGAGCCCTACCGGCTCGATCCGGCGCTTGCTTTTCCGCGGTGTATTGCTGCTATAGTACGGCCCTCGACCAGAGGGGAGCCGTAGGATGCTTGCACTGATGCTGATCGCCGCCATGCCGTTGCCGGAGGCAGCGGTGCCCGACGGCTCCCGGCTCCGCGAAGGCAGCGCCTGTTATGCGCTCACCCGCGAGGGCAAGCCGATCGGCGAGACTTGGCAGCGTGTCCGCGCCGCGACGGACGGCGGCAACCCCGTCTGGGAAATCATCGTCCACCAGCGCGTCGGCGACGGCAAGTTCGACATGCGCGACCATTTCGTGCTGCGGCGTAGCGACCTGCGGCCGCTGCGCATGGATAGCCGCCGCGACGGCGTGGAGCATGTCCGCGTCCGCTATGACGGCACGACGATCCAGGTGACGCGGCCGGACAAGGCCGATACGCAGGTCTCGGCCCCCGGCGCGGTGTGGGACGGCAATCTATGGGGGCTGACCTTCGCCGCGCTGCCGCTTGCCGAGGGGCAGAGCTACGAATTGCCCTTCTTCCAGTACGACAAGGGTCTTGGGCATTTCACCCTCAAGGTGGTCGGCAGTGCGAAGGTCGAAGGCCAGGATGCCTGGCTGGTGGATGCCGATGCCGGCAACGGCCGCATCGTCCGCTACCAGATCGGCAAGAACCCGGCGGCGGAACTGGGCACCGAAACCCCAATGTTCGGCCAGCATCTCGGCGGCGATTGCAGCGCGCTGGCCGAACCCTGATCCGCTTGGATCAGGCGGTGAACCGCTTGGTGAAGCCCTTGTGCGGCTTGTCCTCGGGCACGGCGACGCTTTCGACATGCTCGACCCGCGCCATGGTAGGGCCTTCGCGGCATGCCTCGACGAAGAGGCCTAGCGCGGTGTCTTCACCCGCGGCGAGCACCTCCACACGCCCGTCCCGCAGATTGCGCACCCAACCGGTTAGCCCGCCGCGCTGCGCGGTGCGCACTACCCAGTCGCGATAGCCGACCCCCTGTACCCGTCCCGAAACCAGGATTCGCTGCTGCGCCATATGCTCCCTTTGTACACGCCCATGATGTCGGGCCGGGAGTATCTGTAGCAGTCCGGGACAGATGCGGAGCGGGGCGGGGGCACGGTCCGCCGCAAACCCGGCAGACCCCGGCGCGTCAGGGGTAGGTAATCGCCATCACTTCATATTCGCGCTCGCCCGCGGGCAGGGTCACGCGGCGCAGGTCGCCGATCCGCGCGCCGCGCAGTGCCCGGGCGAGCGGTGCGTTCCAGCCGACCAAGCCCTTGGCGGCATCGGCTTCGTCGTCGCCGACCAGGGTGAGTGTGCGGTGGTTGTCGTCCTCGTCGGCGATGGTCACGCAGGCGCCGAAGAACACGCCGCTGCGATCCTCCTGCCGGCTGGGATCGACAACCTTGGCTGCCTTCATCCGCCGGGCGAGGAAACCCAGCCGCCGATCGATCTCGCGCAGCCGCTTGCGGCCATAGATGTAATCGCCATTTTCCGAGCGATCGCCATTGCCCGCCGCCCAAGAAATCGTCTCGACCAGCTTGGGGCGTTCCTGCCCGAACAGCTGGTCGTACTCGGCCTTGAGCGCGGCATAGCCGGCGGGGGTGATATAGTTGGGGCGATCGTTCATGATCAGCCCGCGCTATCAGCCCGGCCGGCTCTTGCCCAGATACCAGCTGAGGTTTGCCGTCCCCTTGCTGCGCGCATAGGAGGGATTCATCAGGTCGTACACGACGGCATTTTCCAGCACGCGCTGGACATAGTTCTTGGTCTCGAAGATCGGGATCTGCTCAATCCAGCGGACCATGTCGCCGCCGGGCAGGCGCGGGTCGCCATAGGCGTTGAGCCACTTGTTCACGTTGCCGGGGCCGGCATTGTAAGCGGCGACCGCCAGCGGATAGCAGCCGCCATAGTAGTTCAGCATCCGCTGGAAATAGTTCGAGCCCAGCTCGATATTGTAGTCGGTGTCGGCGTTGAGCGCGCTGGGATCATAGCTTCTGCCGATCTTGAGCGAGGTCTCGCGCGCGGTGCCGGGCATCAGCTGCATCAGCCCGCGGGCGCCCGCGCGGCTGACCGCGTCGCGGTTGAACTGGCTTTCCTGGCGGGCGATCGCGTGAATGATCGTCCAGTAATCGCGCTGCCCCTCGGGCACCTTCACCGACGGATAGCCCGCGGCGCTATAGTCGGACAGCCCGTTCTGGAGCGCACTCCGCCCGACCATCACCCCCAGGTCCGGACGGCCGAGCGTGCGGCTGAGATCGGCGGCAAGGAGGTGGTCGTCCTCGGTGGTCGCATCCTCGGCGATCTTGCGGAGGAACAGGCTTTGGTCGCTGCGGTTGCCCATCTGGCCGAGCAGCTGGGCGGCGCGGACGAGCTCGCTGCGGTAGAAAGCCTCGCGGGCGCCGGGGGAGGCCGTCTTGCCGGTGAGGTCGCGCGGGCCCCGCAGCGGCTGGCCGAGCCGCTCGACCGCGAGCTGGCCGTAGAACAGGTCCGGGAAGCCGCCGGCGCTGGCGTAATAGGTGCGCGCGCTGGTGGCGTTGCCCGCCGCCTCGGCAGCGCGACCCGCCCAGTACAGACCCTTCGATTGCGTGCCCGGCGTCTTGGAGCCATGACCATAGCGGGCGAACATGCCCACGGCATCGTTCGGCCGCCCGAGATTGTAGAGCGCCACCGTGCCCGCGAGCCAGGTGAGGCTGGTATAATCGTCGCGCACGCCGAGCGAGAGCTCGCTGACGTCGGTGCCCGAGGGGAAGGCGTCGTCGACCTGCGAGGCGATGCGGTAGGCAAGGTCGTATTGCCCGTCCGCCAGCGCGCCGCGTGCGGCCGAAAGCAGCACCTCGTACCATTTTTCCGGATCGCCCGGGAAGCCGGCCATGCGGCGCGGCTGGGCGAGGTACGACCGCATCAGCTGCGTCTGGCCGGTCTGCCCCAACCAGCGCGCGCGATCGGCGATATAGCCATGGTCGGCGCCACCGCGCGCCTCCGCCAGGCTCGCCTTGGTCGCCGCATCATAGGCGTTGGTGCGATAGGCGATCCGCGCGTCGAACACCGGGCGGAGCTCGGGCGAGGTATAGACCAGCTGCCGCGTCGCGATGCTGGTCGCGCCCTGCCAGAGCAGCATGTCCTCGCGGGCGTCGTGATCGGCAGGTCGCAGCGCGGTGCCGAAGGTCGTGAGCAGCTTGCTCTCGTCGACGGTGCGCAGGATGCCGGCGCGCCAGGCGCGGCGTGCCTGGTCCTCTGCCTCGGCGCGGCGTCCGGTGGCGGCGAGCGCCTCGGCATAGCGCAGGCGTCCGGCAGGCGTGATCGGCGGGAAGCGGGTGAAGAAGCGGACGGCCAGGTCCGGCATGGTCGCGCCGCTGTCGAGGATCGTCTCGGCGGCCGCGCGCCGGCTCTTCTCGCCGGGCCAGCCGGGGTGCGCGAGGAGGAAATTGGCATAGTCGGAAAAGGCGTAATTGTCCGACTGCTGCAGGCGCTTCCATTCGACCAGCGCGCTACTCACCGGATCGAACTGGGCCTGTGCGTGGGGCACGAAGCCGCCTGCCAGGGCCGCCAGCATCGCAGGGGTCACCTGCGAGGAGGCCGCCAGTCCCGAAACACCGGCGAACACCAACGCGCCTTTGAGTACCGTACCGACCATCTGGACATGATAGGAGATCCGCCCGTATCTGCCACCCCGTTTCTACCGAAAAAAGAGGATGATTCCGCGCGATGTTTTCTGGATCGATCCCTGCGCTCGTCACGCCGTTCCGTAGCGGCGCGTTCGCGGAGGAGGATTTCCGCGCGCTCGTCGAATGGCAGATTACCGAAGGCTCGTCGGCGATGGTGCCCTGCGGCACCACCGGCGAGGCCGCGACCATGCCCAAGGACGAGCATTTCCACATCGTGCGGGTCTGTGCCGATCAGGCGAAAGGCCGGGTGAAGATTCTCGCTGGCGCCGGCTCGAACGACACCAAGGTGGCGATCGACAATGTCCATGCCGCAAAGGATGCCGGCGCGGATGCCGCGCTGATGGTGCCGCCCTATTACAACCGCCCGAGCCAGGAAGGCATCTTCCGCCACTTCGCCGCGGTGGCCGAGGCGACCGACCTGCCGATCGTGCTGTACAACGTGCCCGGCCGCACCGTCACCGACATCCAGCCGGCCACCATGGCGCGGATCGTGAAGGCCTTTCCCGAGACGTTCGTCGGCGTGAAGGATGCGACCGGCAGCCTCAGCCGCGTCTCCGAGCAGCGTGCGGGCTGCGGCACCGACTTCGTCCAGCTCTCGGGCAATGACGAGACGGCGCTGGCGTTCAACGCAATGGGCGGCGTCGGCTGCGTGTCGGTGACCGCCAATGTCGCGCCGAAGCTGTGCGCCGACTTCCAGGCAGCATGGGCGGCGGGCGACAATGCGCGCGCGCTGGCGCTCCACGACAAGCTCTACCCGCTCCACATCGCGATGTTCACCGATGCCTCGCCGGGCCCGGTCAAGTATGCGATGAGTCGGGTGCGTCCGGGCTTCCCGCAGGAACTCCGCCTGCCGATGACCGAGGCGGGCGAGGCGAGCCGCAAGGCGGTCGACGCCGCGCTGGAATTCGCCGGGCTGATCTGAGCTTCGTGCCGGGGCGCCAACAAACGTCTGGCGCTCCGGGCCGAGCATCCCTACATCCCGCCCTCTTATGGCCCGTCCGCGTCCCGCTACCTTCGACAAAGTCAAAACCGTCGCCGAGAACCGGCGCGCCCGCTTCGACTATTTCATCGAGCAGACCTATGAAGCCGGCCTGGTGCTGACCGGCACCGAGGTCAAGTCGCTGCGCTTCGGCGAGGGCTCGATCGCCGAGGCTTATGCCGAAGTGAAGGACGAGGCGGTGTGGCTGGTCAACGCCAATATCCCCGAGTTCAGCCACGGCAACCGCTTCAATCACGAGGCTAAGCGGCCGCGTAAATTGCTCCTTCACGAGCGCGAGATAAACAAGCTGCATGGCGCCGTTGCCCGCGAGGGCATGACGCTGGTCCCGCTGTCGGTCTATTTCAACGGCAAGGGGCGCGCGAAGGTCGAGCTGGCGCTGGCGAAGGGCAAGAAGACGCATGACAAGCGCGAGACCATCAAGGAACGCGACTGGAAGCGCGAACAGTCGCGCATCCTCCGTGACCGCGGATGAGATGGCTGCGCCGGGCCGCCTGCGTCGCCTGGCGGACAAGGCGATCCCCAGCCGAGAATCGATCGAGACCAATCGCTGGCTGAAGCCGGTTGCAAGCCGGGTGATGCACAGTTCGCTGTGGCGCTTTACCCGTCGATCGGTACCGCGTGGCGTCGCGCTCGGCATGGTCACCGGCATTCTCGTGCCGATGGGGCAGATCCCGGCCTCGGCATTCCTCGCGCTGCCGCTGCGTGCCAACATCCCGGCGGCGGCGGCTACCACGTTCTTCACCAATCCGTTGACGACGCCGCCGCTGTGGCTCGCCGCCTATTGGCTCGGCAGCAAGATCCTCGGCCCCGGTGTGGCCGTTACGTCGGCCGCGGGCCCGAGCTGGCTCGACTGGCTGTTGCAGGATCTGGGCCCTGCGATTCTGGTAGGGCTGCTGACGCTCACCGCCGCGCTGGCGCTGCTGGGGTATGTCGGCAGCGCGCTGCTCTGGCGCTGGTGGATCGCCGGCAAGTGGCGGCGGCGACAGCGCGCGCGAGCCGCGGCAGCCGCAATCGACTGACCGCGGCTGCCGCCGCTTTCGCTACACCGCTTCGGGTGCGATCACCTGCGCTTTCCCGAACACGCTCTGGCCCTCCTCCACGGCCGTCGGGAAGGGCAGGTCCGTGGCCTTGATCCCGAAGAACGGGAAATAACCCCAGACATGGACGTTGCCGACGACCTTCAGCAGCGTGAAGGGGTCGATGACCTCGCCGGTCGGGAGGGAATAGGAGCTGAAAGTCCCGGTATCCTTGTCGAAATAGCTGATCGGGAAGCTGGCAGGCAGCCACGTGCGTCCGGGCAGCACGGCGGCGTTGGCGCCGTTGCCGTCGGTCTGCGCGCGCGTGGCGAAGTGATGCACGACGTCGCACAGGCCTGGGCCGATCGTCACCGTGAGCGATTGCAGCGTCTGCGCCAGCGGCCTGAAATCGAAGAAATAGAAGGGATCGGCGCTGTCCGGCGTCGTAGCGTAGATGGCGGTCCAGGCGTGAGGAACGAGATCCTTGTCGTTGGCGATGGGGACGTTGAGCGCCGATACCTGGTTGCCGGCATTGAGGCCCGCGACCGGCGCGGCCGGGAAAGCCGCCCCCCAGGCCTCGGCGAACACCGCGTTGCCGGGCGTCGGCCCGGCGGTTGGCAGGATGTTGACCACGCCTCCCTGGCCCGTCCACGTCCAGTCCTCGATCATCGACAGGACCTGCAACGGCAAGGCGGCGGACAGCGCGCCGCCGAGGCTATGGCCGGCGAAAATGATCCGAGGCGTGCCGTTTCCGCTCGGTGCCAGCGTCTGCAGATAGGCGATCAGCGACGCCTTGTTGCCGTCCTGATCGACCAAGTTTTCGAGCAGATGGTGGAGCCCACGCGCCGTGCCCAGCGAGACCTGCGATCGGCTTGCATCGGCCTTGTGACCCACGGGCGGGATCGCCGGGTCGGCGAGCGGGAAATCTACCATGTCGTTGGGGCCGACGGGGAAATCCTCCTTGAGCCAGTCATAGGCGTCGTTGGGATCGGTGCCGGCGATTGCCACGACGTAGAGGTCTTGCGAGGCACTATGGAGTACGGCCATCGCATTGTCGGCGCGGGCATCCTGCCGGCTTTGGTAGACCGCCGGTCCCCAGGCGACCTTCCAGTCCTGTCCAATCAACTGGTCACCGATTTTGTCGAGCAGCCCGCTGACCGAGAAGGTCTGGGCGCCGTTGCTCCATTTGCCGCCGTGATCGAGCGCGAGATCCAGAAAGGCGGCGATCTGCGGCGCGGTGCCGGTCACCTGCGCGCCGGCGTTTACGAAATAGGAAAAGAGAAATGTCGTCTGCGTGAGGTCGTACATGGTCCCTGTCCCAGCTATAGTTGGCGGCGGACGCGCGGCGAGGTCGCAAGGATAGAGGCGCGCCGAACAGCCGGTGCACATCGAACGCTCCGTTCCCGATGCGATCGATGGCCCTGTCGCGCGCAGCCGCGGCAATGCTGCGCTTGCGTCCCCCGTAACGTCAGCGTGGCACGGCGATTTGATACTGCCCATGTTGCAGCGCCATTTGTTTCGATATCGATATATTTCGAGGCACGCGGGCGCCCTTTTGCCGCTGCAATCCGGTTTACTTGAGCAAAGGCGCGCCGTGCGCGGCGCACGGGCGAATGGGCGCTTGACGCTGGGCCGGGGACGGAACATCGGTGCACCATGGCTAGTCTGCCCGACGCCGAATTGCCCAAGCCGTCGCTGCTGCTACCGATCGTGGCGGTGGTGGTGACCGGTGTTGCAGCGGCGGGCATCATCCTCACCAGCCTCAACGATCGCGCGATCGCGATGGGTTTTCTCGCCGCGGCGCTGCTGGCCGCCGGGGTGATGCTGGCGTTGGGGCGGCTGTTCCGCTCGCCGACGACCAGCATCGAACGCTACACCGATTGGGCGATCGCCCATGCACTCGCCTCGGCCAGCGATGATGCGCTGGCGGTGACCGACCGCAGTGGCCGGATGGTATGCGCCAATCCGCGGTACGAGGCATTGTTCGGCGGCTGGCCGACCCCGCCCAATTTGCCGATCGGCGAGGAGGGGGAGCGGGCGCTTGGTGCCTGTGCCCGTGCGGCCTGGCGCGACGGCGAGAGCCGTTGCAACGATGTGCAAGTGTTCGGGGCACAAGTGGCGGTCCGGGTCGCACGTGTCGGCGACGAGTCGCTGGTTTGGCGCTTCATCGGCATCCATGCGCTCGATCTTGCCGTGCAGGTGCAGGGGCTGCTCGCGGGACCTACCGGCGACCGGCTGGGTGGGGCAGGGGTGATGGTGGTGCTGGTGGCGCCCGATGGCCGCGTCCGATCGGCCAATCGGGTGTTCCGCCACCGGGCGCTCGGTAGCGCCGATGCCGTCACCGACGGTCGTGATTTTGCCGGGTTGCTGATCACGGATTCGATCGGCCAGGTGCGGTTCCAGCGCGAAGGCATGGAAGGCACGCCGCTGCGCGTCCTCCAGATCCCGTTCCTCGAAGGCGACGAGGCACCGCTGCTCGTCGCGCTGCTCGACGAGGAGCCCACCGCGATCGCGAGCCCCGCGCTGGCCGGCAGCGCATCGGCGCACGTCCATTCGCTGATCTCGCTGTTGCCCACCGGCCTCGCGCTGATCGACCGCGACGGCCGCTTCCTGACGATGAACGACGCGTTCGTCCGCACCGCGCGCGTGAACCCCGCCGCCCCGCCGCTCTATCCGGGCGATCTGGTCGTGCGGGAGGACAAGGCGACGCTGGCGGATGCCGTGCGCCGCTTCGCCGGCGGCGCGCCGCAATCGCTGGAAATCACCGTCCGGCTGAAGGATGCCTCGGAAGAGCCGGTGGCGATCACCATCGCCGGTGCGCGCGGGCTGGGCGATGCCGCGGTGTTGCTCAGCCTGCGGGACTCGGGCGAGGAGGGCAAGCTCAAGCGCCAGATCGCCCAGGCGACCAAGATGCAGGCCGTGGGCCAGCTCGCCGGCGGTGTCGCGCACGATTTCAACAACATCCTCACCGCGATCATCGGGCACTGCGACCTGATGCTGATGCGCCATTCGCCCGGCGACAGCGACTATGATGACATCCAGCAGATCCGCGCCAATTCGAACCGCGCCGCCAGCCTGACCCGCCAGCTGCTCGCCTTCTCGCGCCAGCAGACGCTGCGCCCGCAGGTGCTGCAGCTGCCCGACATCATCTCCGAGGTGTCCAACCTGCTCAAGCGGCTGCTCGGCGAGACGGTGTCGCTCGACGTCAAGCATGGCCGCAACCTGGGGCCGGTGCGCGCTGATCCGGGGCAGCTGGAGCAGGTGGTCGTCAACCTCGCGGTCAACGCCCGCGATTCGATGCTCAGCAAGAATCCGAGCGGCGGCGGTTCGCTGACGATCGAGACGCTGTCGGTCTCCTCGGCCGATGTCCGGCGGATGGACGACGACGTGCTGCCGATCGGCGACTATACCGCGCTGCGCATCTCCGACACCGGCACCGGAATTCCGCCCGAGATACTGCCCAAGATCTGGGAGCCCTTCTTCACCACCAAGGAAGTGGGCAAGGGCACCGGGCTGGGCCTCTCGACCGTCTACGGCATCATCAAGCAGTCGGGCGGCTATATCTTCGCCGAGAACAATCCAGGCGGCGGGGCGGCGTTCACCATCTACCTGCCGGTCCATACCGCGCCAGAGGCCGCGGTGGCCAAGCTGCCGGTGGTCAAGGAAAAGCCGGCCGATCTGTGGGGCACCGGCACGATCCTCGTCGTCGAGGACGAGGACATGGTCCGCGCGATCGCCGAGCGCGCGCTGACCCGGCAGGGCTATTCGGTGGTCACCGCCGAAAATGGCGAGGTCGCGCTTGAAACGATTGAGACGATGGACAAGCCGGACCTGCTCGTCTCCGACGTCGTGATGCCGGTGATGGACGGGCCGAGCATGGCGCGCAAGGTCCGCGAGCGCTGGCCCGACCTGCCGATCCTGTTCATGTCCGGCTATGCGGAGGAACAATTGCGACGTTCGATCGATCTGGACAATGTCGCCTTTCTGCCTAAACCCTTTTCCGTGCAACAACTTGCAGAAGCGGTTCAGGAGATCCTGGTGGCCAAATAAGTGCTTGGCACGAAACAACTTTTCCTGCAAAGGGGGCAGCATGCAGGGTCCGCGTAACATTCTCATCGTCGAAGACGAGCCATTGATCGCCATGATGCTCGAGGATTTCCTCGACGCGCTCGACCGGGTGCCGGCGGGCACCGCCGACAATGTTGCCGAGGCGCTCGACCGGATCGGGGCGGGCGGCATTGATGCGGCGATCCTCGACGTCAATCTGCGCGGCGGCGAGCAGAGCTGGCCGATCGCCGACAAGCTCGCCGAACTCGGCATTCCCTTCGTGCTCGCGACCGGTGGCGCCGACGACAGCATCGCACATTCGCACCGCGACCGGCCGGTGCTCTCCAAGCCGTTCACGCTGGACCGCGTCGACAAGGTGCTCAGCAACCTCAGCTGAGCTGACGGCCAAGGGTTGTGCGCGGGGCAGGGGCGACGCTAAAGCCCCTGCATCATGACCGAACTCCCCAAGACCTTCGACCCCGCCGAAATCGAATCCCGCTGGTACGCCCATTGGGAAGACGAAGGCCTGTTCCGCCCCGAGCGCACCGGCTCCGAGCCCTGGACGATCGTCAACCCGCCGCCCAACGTGACTGGCAGCCTGCACATCGGCCACGCGCTCGACAACACGCTGCAGGACATCCTCGTCCGCCACGCGCGGCTGAAGGGCAAGGATGCGCGCTGGGTGGTCGGCACCGATCATGCCGGCATCGCCACGCAGATGGTGGTCGAGCGCCAGCTCAACGCCGCGGGAAGCAAGCGCACCGACTTCACCCGCGAGGCCTTCGTCGACAAGGTGTGGGAGTGGAAGGCGGAGAGCGGCGGCCAGATCACCCGCCAGCTGCGCCGGCTCGGCTGCTCGATGGACTGGGCGAACGAGCGCTTCACCATGGACGAGGGTTTCTCCAAGGCGGTCCTCAAGGTGTTCGTCGAGCTCCACCGTCAGGGCCTGCTCTACCGCGACAAGCGCCTGGTAAACTGGGATCCGGGCCTCGGCACCGCGATTTCGGACCTCGAGGTCGAGACCAAGGAAGTCCGCGGCAATTTCTGGCACCTGCGCTATCCGCTGGCGGACGGCTCGGGCTTCATCCAGGTCGCGACGACGCGGCCCGAGACGATGCTGGCCGACATGGCGGTCGCCGTGCATCCGGAGGACGAACGCTACAAGGCGCTGATCGGTAAGCAGGTCCAGCTGCCGATCACCGGCCGCCTGATCCCGATCGTCGGCGACGAGCATGCCGATCCGGCGCTCGGCTCGGGCGCGGTGAAGATCACGCCGGGCCATGATTTCAACGACTTCGAAGTGGGTGTTCGCGCCGGCATCAAGGCCGGCGAGATGCTCAACATGCTCGATGCCAAGGCGGCGATCTGCCAGACGCAGGACGGGGTGGTCCCCGCCGAGCTGGTCGGGCTCGATCGCTTCGAAGCGCGCAAGGCGATCGTGGCGCGGCTGAAGGACGAGGGCTTCCTCGTGCCCTTTATCGACAAGGAAGGCGCCGAGCACGACGCCGAGCCCCGCACCATCCAGACGCCCTATGGCGATCGCTCGGGCCAAGTGATCGAGCCGTGGCTGACCGACCAATGGTATGTTGACGCCGCGACGCTCGCCAAGCCGGCGATCGAGGCGGTCCGCTCCGGCGCGACCAGGATCGTGCCGAAGAGCTGGGAAAAGACCTATTTCAACTGGATGGAGAACATCCAGCCCTGGTGCGTCAGCCGTCAGCTCTGGTGGGGCCATCGCATCCCGGCCTGGTTCGATGCCGACGGCAACGCCTATGTCGCCGAGACCGAGGAAGAGGCGCAGGCGCAGGCGGGCGAGGGTGTTGCGCTCACTCGCGATCCCGACGTGCTCGACACCTGGTTCTCCTCAGCGCTGTGGCCGTTCGCGACGCTTGGCTGGCCCGAGAATGGCGATCCCACGCTTGGCGGGCGCTACTCGAACGACGTGCTCATTTCCGGCTTCGACATCCTGTTCTTCTGGGATGCGCGGATGATGATGCAGGGTTTGCACTTCATGAAGGAAGTGCCGTTCAAGACCCTGTATTTGCACGGTCTCGTCCGTGCTGCGGACGGCCAGAAGATGTCCAAGTCGAAGGGCAACACGGTCGATCCGCTGGGCATGATCGACAAGTACGGCGCCGATGCGCTGCGCTTCTTCATGGCGGCGATGGAAAGCCAAGGCCGCGACATCAAGATGGATGAGAAGCGGCTCGAGGGCTATCGCAACTTCGCGACCAAGCTGTGGAACGCCGCGCGCTTCTGCCAGTCCAACGGCATCGTCGCGAGCAAGCATCTTGAGGCACCGACTGCGGAACTGGCGGTAAATCGCTGGATTTTCGCGGAAACCATTGCGACGGTGCAGGCGCTGGACCTGGCGCTGGCCGATCTGCGCTTCGACGAGGCTGCGAACAGCATCTACCAGTTCGTCTGGAGCCGCTTCTGCGACTGGTATCTCGAGCTGATCAAGCCGGTGCTGCAGGGCGAGGGCGTTGCCGCCGCCGATGCGGAAGAGACCCGCGCGGTTGCCGGCTGGGCGCTCGACCAGATCCTCGTCATGCTCCACCCGTTTATGCCCTTCATCACCGAAGAGCTGTGGTCGAAGATGGGTCCGCGCGACCATGACCTGATCGTGGCGAAGTGGCCGATGGCCGATGCGCGGGCGCTCGATCCGTCGGCGGCGCAGGAGATCGACTGGCTGATCCGACTGGTGAGCGAGATCCGCGCGGCGCGAACCGAGCTCAACGTGCCGCCGGGTGCGCGTCTGGCGCTGCACGTCCGCGATGCGTCGGCCGAGACGGTCGCGCGTCTGGCGCGGCAGGAAGCGGCGCTGGCGCGGCTTGGTCGCGTCGACCAGGCGCAGGGGGATGCCCCTGCGGGCGGCGCGCTGCAGCTCGTTGTCGACGAAGCGACCTTCGTGATGCCGCTGGGCGACGTGGTCGACCTGGAGGCCGAGCGCGCGCGACTGACCAAGGCGATCGCAGCAGCCGAGAAGGAGCGTGACGGGCTTGCCGGGCGCCTCGGCAATCCGAGCTTCGTCGAGCGGGCCAAGCCCGAGGCGGTCGAGAAGGCGCGGGCGGATCATGCCGAGAAGGCGGCCGAGGCCGAGCGGCTGGCGGCGGCGCTGGCGCGGCTGGGGTAATCCAGACCAAGTCCCCCTCACCCTTCCGCGCCTTCGGCGCTCCCTCCCTCTCCCACCAGGGGAGAGGGAGAAGCGGCACCTGAATTCCCTCTCCCCTTGTGGGAGAGGGAAGGGGCCCGCCGCCGAAGGCGGTGGGAAGGGTGAGGGGGACTGGCTTAGGTTTAGGCGTCCACCGGCACCATCACATCGATCACCGCCGGCGCCACCTTCGCGGTAACTGGCGTCGTGGCCAGCACCTCGCCGTCGATCGAGATCGGCAGCGACGGCTCGGTCGCTACCCGCAGCGACGTGCCCCGGAAGGTCACGGTATCCTCCTTGCGCGCTTCGAGCCGCAGCACCGAGGCCGCCCAGTTGCGTACCAGTCGGGACTTGGTCGGGCCCTTCACCACCTGAACCACGATCTCGCCCGAGGCGACGCCGGCCTCGTCGACCAGTTCGGTGCCGCCATGAAACGGCCCGTTCGAGATCCGCACCTCCACCGCGCGCAGCCGCTTGGCGTCCTTGCCTTCGCCGACGATCACCGTGAACGGCTTGAACTTCACGAACTGCAGCGCTGCCCAGCTGAGATAGCCCATCCGCCCGAACCAGCGCTTGGCGTTGTGCGGCACGGTTTCGGCGATCTGCGGAGAGAGGCCGATCGCGGCGGTGCTGGCATAATAATCGTCGTCGATCATGCCGAGGTCGATCCGCTTCGGCTTGCCCTGCAGGATCGCATCGATCGCGCCGTCGACGTCGAGCGGGATGCCGAGCGAGCGGGCGAAGCTGTTCGCGGTGCCGAGCGGCAGCACGCCCAGGGTCACGCCCATGCCGACCAGCGTGTCGACCAGTCCGCTGATCGTGCCGTCGCCGCCGCCGAGGATCACCAGCTCGGGCTTCTTGGCCAGTACTTCGTCCAGCACTGCCTCCAGCCGATCGGGATCGTCGACCGCATGGGCGTCGACGGGCATGTCCTGCTCGCCGAAGCGGGCGCAGGCGCGGTCGAACCAGTCCTGGCCGTGGCGGGACTTGGTGTTGACGACCATCGCCGCCGATTTGAATGCCATGGGACCCCCTGAATTGATGACGGCAGCGTAACGCCCGCACGCGCCGATCGGGTCCATGCCCCCTGTTCCAGCGGACAGGTCGCCTTCGAAGGGACTTGCGCGTTTCTGCGCCCATGACTGCACCCGTCCTGCTCTGGTTCCGCCGCGACCTCCGCCTTGCCGATCAACCCGCGCTCGTCGCCGCGGTAGAGGAAGGGGCGGTGATCCCGGTCTATGTGCTCGACGACGAGACGGCGAAGCACCGTGCGATGGGCGGCGCCTCGCGCTGGTGGCTGCACCACAGCCTTGCAGCGCTCGACGCGGCGCTGCGCGCGAAGGGATCGCGGCTGATCCTGCGCCGGGGCAAGAGCGACGAAGAGCTGGCACGGCTCGCCGAGGAGACCGGCGCAAGCACCGTCCACTGCATCCGCCATTACGAGCCCTGGTGGCGCAATGCCGAGCGCGCGGTAGCGCAGCGCCTGACGCTCTGCTGCCACGACGGCAATTACCTGCTCCCGCCGGGCGCGGTGACGACGGGCGCAGGTAAGCCCTACAAGATCTTCACGCCGTTCTACCGGGCGCTGCGCGAGCGCCTGCCACCCGCCACGCCGCTGCGGGTGCCGCAGAAGATCGGCTCGCCGTCCAACTGGCCGAAGAGCGACAAGCTAGAGGAATGGGATCTGCTCCCAACCAAGCCCGACTGGGCCGGCGGCTTCCGCGAGGAATGGACGCCCGGCGAGGCCGGTGCGCACCAGCGGCTCCGGCGGTTCCAGGAACATGCCGCCCGCTATGACGACACGCGCAACCTGCCCTCGATCGAAGGCAGCTCGCGCCTGTCGCCGCACCTCCATTTCGGCGAGCTTTCGCCCGCGCAGGTCTGGCATGCGGTCGAGGATGCGGGCGGGCAGGTGGAGGAATATCTGCGCGAGCTGGGCTGGCGCGACTTCACCCAGAACCTGATCTGCCAGTTTCCGGACTACGCCACAAAGAATGGTCGCCCCGCCTTCGACAAGCTCGAATGGCGGAGCGGCAGGGATGCCAAGGCCGATCTCCGCGCCTGGCAGCGCGGGCAAACCGGCTATCCGATCGTCGATGCCGGGATGCGCCAGCTCTGGGCCACCGGCTGGATGCACAATCGCGTGCGGATGATCGCGGCCAGTTTCCTGATCAAGCATCTGCTGATCGACTGGCGCGAGGGCGAGCGCTGGTTCTGGGACACGCTGGTCGATGCCGATTACGGCAACAACGCGGTCAACTGGCAGTGGGTCTCGGGCTCGGGCGTCGATTCGAGCCAGTGGAGTCGGGTGATGGCGCCGCTCACCCAGTCCGAGAAGTTCGATGCGGCGGGCTATATCCGGCAATGGGTTCCGGAGCTCGCCAAGCTGCCCGACGCCGCGATCCACGATCCGGACGCGGCCGGATGCCGCCCGGCCGCCTATCCGCCGAAGCGCATCGACCACCGCGAGGCGCGGGAGCGCGCGCTCGCGGCGGGCCGGGCGGTTCGCTGAGGCGGCTCAGCCGCAGCGGGCGTCGGTGATGGTGCCGGCGGCGTCGACATGCAGGTTCAGCCGGTCGACACGGAAGTCCATTGTCACCGCCGAGCCGGGCTCGACCCAGCGGATGCGCTTGGCACCCGAGCGGGCGAGGGCGTCGGCCTCGATCGCGGGCGAGCGCTGCTTGCCCTTGAGGTCCTGCACGCGGTTGGCGTCGCATTCGACCATCGCCGGCAGTGGCTCGGCCTTCTTCTGGGGCGCGCAGCCGGCAGCCGTGCCGGCCAGTGCGAGCAGGGTGAGGGCGCGGATCATGCCGGATCCTCGGTGCGGCTCATCTTGAGCTTGCCGTTGCGCACCGCGAAGCCGAGCTGGCCCTCGACCAGCGCCAGCGCGTCCCGGCCGAACTGCTCATAGCGCCAGCCCTCCAGGATCGGCAGGTCCTTGCGCACCCCGGCGGCGAGCGCCTCGAGATCCTCCGAGCGCGCCAGCAGGCGGGGGGCGACGTTGACTTCCTTGGCGCGGATCTTGAGCAGCAGCTTCAGCAGGTCGGCCACCAGCGCGCCGTCCTTGCCGAGCGACGGCTTGCGCTCCTCGCGACCCGGCATCTCGTCGGCCGGCAGCGGCTTCGACTCGGCGATCGCCGCCATCATCCGCCCGCCGATATCGTTGCCCGCCCAGGCGGCGGAAAGGCCGCGCACCTTGGCGAGGTCGCTCTGCTTGCGCGGCGGATTGGCGGCGATGTCGGCCAGCGTCTCGTCCTTGACGATGCGGCCGCGCGGCAGATCCTTGCCCTGCGCCTCCAGCTCGCGCCAGCGGGCCAGCGCCTTGAGGCGTCCGAGCACCTCGGGCTTGCGGCTGTTGATGCGGACGCGCTGCCACACCTGGTCGGGATCGTTGCGGTAGTTTTCGGGGTTGGAGATGCGTTCCATCTCCTGATCCAGCCACACGCCGCGACCAGACTTGCGCAGCTTCTCCAGCATCTTGGGGAAGATCTTGGAGAGATGGGTCACGTCGGCGATGGCATAGTCGATCTGGCGCTTGTCGAGCGGGCGGCGGGCCCAATCCGTAAAGCGGGCGCCCTTGTCGACGACGATGCCGAGATAGGTGTCGACGAGATTGGAATAGCCGATCTGCTCGCCCTGGCCGAGCGCCATCGCGGCGACCTGGGTGTCGAACATCGGGTGCGGAGTCTTGCCGGTAAGGTTGTAGACGATCTCGATGTCCTGGCCGCCAGCGTGGAAGACCTTGAGGACATCCTCATTCTCGACCAGCAGGTCGAGCAGGGGCCCCATGTCGAGGTCCGGGGCCATCGGATCGATCGCCGCGGCCTCCTTGTCGTTCGCCACCTGGATCAGGCAGAGCTCGGGCCAGTAGCTGTTTTCCCGCATGAACTCGGTATCGACCGTGATGAAGTCGGACTTCGCGAGGCGTTTGCAGAGATCGGCGAGGGTGACGCTGTCTTCGATCAGACCATGAATGTGCATCGCATGCCCATATACCGGTCTTCGGGTTGACAAAAGTGGGGTGTGACCGGAATGCGCGCGGTCATAGTGTTTCAATATCGTCGCGCCGGCCCGGACCGGCACCGCCAAGCGTGGCGGGAAGACGCCAAGGTGAGAAGAACCGCATCATGCACGCCTATCGCACGCACACCTGCGCCCAGCTCCGCTCCGCGGACGTCGGGCAAACCGTCCGCCTGTCGGGCTGGGTGCACCGCAAGCGCGACCATGGCGACCTGGTGTTCGTCGATTTGCGCGACCATTACGGCATCACCCAGATCGTCACCGACGCGAGCGGCCCGGCCTTCGAGGCGATCGAGTCGCTGCGGTCCGAATCGGTGATCACGGTCACCGGCACGGTCGTTGCGCGCGATGCCAGCGTGGTGAACCCGAACCTGCCGACCGGCGAGATCGAGGTCCGCGCCGCCGAGGTGACCGTCCAGTCCGCGGCGGCCGACCTGCCGATGCCGGTGTTCGGCGACCAGGACTATCCGGAAGAGATCCGTCTGCGGAACCGCTACCTCGATCTCCGCCGCGAGAAGGTCCACAAGAACATCCTGCTGCGCTCGAACGTCATCGCGTCGCTGCGTAGGCGGATGATCGATCAGGGCTTCACCGAGTTCCAGACGCCGATCCTCACCGCGTCGAGCCCCGAGGGCGCGCGCGACTATCTCGTCCCCAGCCGCGTCCATCCGGGCAAGTTCTACGCGCTCCCGCAGGCGCCGCAGATGTTCAAGCAGCTGCTGATGGTCGCCGGCTTCGATCGCTATTTCCAGATCGCGCCGTGCTTCCGCGACGAGGACGCCCGCGCCGATCGTTCGCCGGGTGAATTCTACCAGCTCGACTTCGAGATGAGCTTCGTAACCCAGGAGGACGTGTTCGCGGCGATCGAGCCGGTGCTCCACGGCGTGTTCGAGGAGTTCGCCGACTGGGAAGGTATGGGCCGCAGCGTCAGCGCGCTGCCGTTCAAGCGCATCCCGTACCGCGAATCGATGCTGAAGTACGGCAACGACAAGCCGGACCTGCGCAACCCGCTGGTGATCACCGACGTGTCGGACTTCTTCAAGGGCTCGGGCTTCGGCCGCTTCGCCTCGATCGTCGAGGGCGGCGACGTCGTCCGCGCGATCCCGGCACCGGGCACCCACGAGAAGAGCCGCAAGTTCTTCGACGACATGAACAGCTGGGCGCAGAGCGAAGGCTTCCCCGGCCTCGGGTATGCGACGCAGAAGGACGGCGTGTTCGGCGGCCCGATCGCCAACAACCATGGCCAGGACGGCATGAAGGCGATGGCGGAAGCCATGGGCCTGGGCCCGAACGACGGCATCTTCTTCGCCGCGGGCAAGGAAGCGCAGGCCGCCAAGCTCGCCGGCCTGGCGCGCACCCGAGTCGCCGACCAGCTGGAGCTGATCGACAAGAAGCGCTTCGAGTTCTGCTGGATCGTCGACTTCCCGATGTTCGAATATGACGAGGACGCGAAGAAGGTCGATTTCAGCCACAACCCCTTCTCGATGCCGCAGGGCGAGCTGGAGGCGCTGGAGACCAAGAACCCGCTCGACATCCTCGCCTATCAGTACGACATCGTCTGCAACGGCATCGAGCTGTCCTCGGGCGCGATCCGGAACCACAAGCCGGAGATCATGTACAAGGCGTTCGAGATCGCCGGCTATACGCAGGCGGATGTCGACACGAACTTCTCGGGCATGATCAACGCCTTCAAGTTCGGCGCGCCGCCGCACGGCGGCTCGGCCCCGGGTGTCGACCGCATCGTGATGCTGCTCGCCGACGAGCCGAACATCCGCGAGGTGATCGCCTTCCCGATGACGCAGAAGGCCGAGGATCTGATGATGCACGCGCCGTCCGCGGTGAGTGACAAGCAGCTCAAGGAGCTGCACATCCGGCTGGCGCCGGGCATCGACGGCCCCAAGGCCGGCTGAGCGGAGGCCGGCGGTCATGCGCGTCGCGGTGTTCAACACCAAGGCCTATGACCGCCGCTTTCTTGCCGAGGCGAACGCGCGCTTCGGCCATGATTTGACCTTTCTCGAACCTCGCCTCGATGCGCTGACCGCCACGCTGGCGGCGGGGCATGAGGCGGTGTGCGTCTTCGTCAATGACGGCGTGGATGCGGCGGTGCTGGAAGCGCTGGCGAAGGTCGGCGTGCGGCTGGTGGCGCTGCGCTGCGCCGGGTTCAACAATGTCGACCTCGCGGCGGCCGAGCGGCTCGGCATCGCCGTGGTGCGCGTGCCGGCCTATTCGCCCCATGCAGTGGCGGAGTTCACCGTCGGGCTCCTGCTGGCGGTAGATCGGCAGATCCCGCGGGCATGGTCGCGGGTCCGGGAAAACAATTTCGCGCTGGACGGTCTGATCGGCCGCAATCTCCATGGTCGTACCGTAGGCGTGGTCGGCACCGGCAAGATCGGTGCGCTGGTCGCCCGCGCGCTGCGGGCCGGGTTCGGCTGCACGGTGCTGGCGAGCGATCTCCACGCCGATCCCGAGCTGGAGGCGATCGGCGTCCGCTATGTGCCGCGCGACGAGCTGCTGCGCACCGCCGAGATCGTCACGCTCCATTGTCCGCTCACGCCCGAGACGCATCGGCTGATCGACGCGCGGGTGATCGCCGAGGCGCGGGACGAGTTGGTGATCGTCAACACCAGCCGCGGCGCGTTGATCGACACAGCGGCGCTGATCGAGGGCCTCAAGGCGCGGAAGGTCCGCGCCGTCGCGCTCGACGTGTACGAGCAGGAAGCCGACCTGTTCTTCGAGGATCTGTCGAACGAAATCATTGCCGACGACCAGTTCCAGCGGCTGCTCACTTTCCCTAACGTGCTGATCACTGGCCATCAGGCCTTTCTTACCGAAGAAGCGCTGTCCGCGATCGCCGAGACGACGCTGGCCAGCATCGCCGATTTCGAGGCGGGGCGACCGCTTGCGAACCGGGTCGATGCAGCCTTGATCGCGCCTGCACGTTAGGGGCTCCCATGACGATCAATCTTTCCGACTACGAGGCCGGCGACCATTTCGACGGCGACTATGACGCCGAGCTCGCCAAGCTGCAGAAGCGCCTGAGCCATATCCAGACCGCGCACATCATCCACAAGCGCCGTGCGATCGTCGCGCTGGAAGGCTGGGACGCGGCGGGGAAGGGCGGCGTGATCAAGCGCCTCACCGCCGAATGGGACCCGCGCTACTATGAGGTGTGGCCGATCTCCGCGCCCACCCAGGAGGAGCTGTCGCACCATTTCCTCTGGCGCTTCTGGCAGCGCCTGCCTGCCCAGCACAACATCGCGGTGTTCGATCGCACCTGGTACGGCCGGGTGCTGGTCGAGCGCGTGGAGGGCTATGCCAGCGAAACCGACTGGCGTCGCGGCTATGCCGAGATCAACGATTTCGAGGCGCAGCAGGTCAACAATGGCGCAACGCTGATCAAGATCTTCCTGCACGTGACGCAGAAGACCCAGGACAAGCGGTTGCGCGACCGGCTGACCCATCCGTGGAAGCGCTGGAAGACAGGCATGGACGATTTCCGCAATCGCGCGCGCCGGGCCGATTATCTCGATGCGATGCACGAGATGTTCCACGAGACCGACACGCCGCATGCGCGCTGGACGGTGATCGACGGGAACAACAAGAAGGCGGCGCGGATCGCGGCGCTGACCGCGATTGCCGAGCAGCTGGAGAAGCACGTGCCGATGGTGCCGCCCGAGCTCGATCCGGAAGTGGTGAAGGTCGCCACCGAAGCGCTGGGGAAGTTCTGACGATCCTCCCCGGTACGGGGAGGGGGACCGCGCGGCGTGGCCGCGTGGTGGAGGGGGATCTCCGCGGGCGATGACCCTTGTGGACGCCCCCCTCCACCATGCTGCGCATGGTCCCCCTCCCCGTGCCGGGGAGGATCTAGAAGGTCACGCCGCTGCGAAGCTGCCGTCGTCGCCCATCACGTGCAGCACGCCGTCGGCGATCGCGAAATACGCCCCGTGGATCGTCAGCTTCCCCGCGGCCTCGCGCTCGGCGACGAAGGGGAAGGTACGCAGGTTGCGTATCGAGACGCGGACGGTCTCCTGCTCCATCGCGCGCACCGCTGCCGGGCCCTCGCCATGCTCCGCAACAATCCGCTCGCGCGCGCCCTCCAGCATGTCGACCCAATGCGCGATGAACCCACCTTCGCCATTTTCGGCATCGGCAAAGCGCTGGGTGAGCGCCGCATGCGCGCCGCCGCAGGCGCCGTGGCCCATCACCACGATCTCGGGCACTTCGAGCTGCGTCACCGCAAACTCCAGCGCCGCCGACACGCCGTGACGACCGCCGCCCATCTCGAAGGGCGGCACCAGATTGGCGACATTGCGCACCACGAAGATCTCGCCGGGTGAGGTGTCGAAAATCTGCGCCGGATCGACTCGGCTGTCGGAGCAGGCGATCACCATCACCTTGGGGCTCTGGCCCTCGGACAGCTCAGCCCAGCGCGCGCGCTGCTGGCTCCAGCCTTCGTTGCGGAAGCGGTGATAGCCGCCGATCAGTTCTCGAAATCCTGCCATGGGGCTCGCCTAACCGTCCTTGTCTGCCTTGTCGACGGCCCGAACGCACTTACGCCGCTTACGCTCCGTGCAACGCCATGCGCAATTTCCGGGACTGGCGAAACGCGTCCGGGCGCTCTATCTGCCCCCCATGAACGAGCAGACTCCGCTGCCGCGCCCCGAGCGCGTCCGCAAGCCCGACTGGATCCGCGTCAAGGCCCCCACCTCGGAAGGGTTCGCCAAGACCCGTGCGTTGATGCGCTCCAAGAACCTCACCACAGTGTGTGAAGAGGCCGCCTGTCCGAATATCGGTGAGTGCTGGACCAAGAAACACGCGACGGTGATGATCCTGGGCGACGTGTGCACGCGGGCCTGCCGCTTCTGCAACGTCAAGACCGGCATGCCGCGCAAGGTCGATCCGCTGGAGCCCCAGCACGTCGCCGAGGCAGCCGTGCAGATGGGCCTGGAGCATATCGTCATCACCTCGGTGGACCGCGACGATCTCCCCGACGGCGGTGCCAGCCAGTTCGTCAAGGTGATCGAGGCGATCCGCAAGGCGAGCCCGACCACCACGATCGAGATACTGACGCCCGATTTCCGCAACAAGCACGAGGCCGCCGTTGAAGCGATCGTCGCCGCGCGGCCGGACGTGTACAACCACAATCTCGAAACCGTCCCGAGGCTCTATCCGATGATCCGCCCGGGCGCGCGCTATTATGCCTCGCTGCGGCTGCTGGAGACGGTGAAGCGGCTCGATCCGTCGATCTTCACCAAGTCCGGCATCATGCTCGGCCTAGGCGAGCAGCGCCTGGAGGTCCATCAGGTGATGGACGACATGCGCTCGGCCGACATCGATTTCCTGACCATGGGCCAGTATCTCCAGCCGACGCCGAAGCACGCGAAGGTCGAGGAGTTCGTGACCCCGCAGAACTTCCAGGCCTATGGCGCGATCGCCCGGGCCAAGGGCTTCCTGCAGGTCGCCTCGACCCCGCTCACGCGCTCCAGCTATCACGCCGGCGAGGACTTCGCCGAGATGCGCGCGGCCCGCGAGGCCAAGCTGGCGAAGGCGAGCGCCAAGGCCTGATGCCCAAGCACAGCGAAACCCGGCATCTCCCCTATACGCCGGAACAGATGTTCGATCTGGTCGCCGATGTCGCGCGCTACCCCGAGTTCCTGCCCTGGGTGAGCGCGATGCGCGTGCGCTCGTCGAGCGACACCCAGGTCGTGGCGGACATGATCGTCGGCTTCAAGGGGCTGCGCGAAACCTTCACCTCGCGCGTCACCAAGGCACGGCCCGAGACCGTCCATGTCGAATATGTCGATGGGCCGCTCAAGCACCTGTCGAACGACTGGAAGTTCCGGCCGGACGGGCAGGGCGGCTGTTACGTCGATTTCTGCGTCGACTTCGCGTTCAAGAATCGGGTGTTCGAGATGCTGGCAGGCCAGGTGTTCGACCGCGCGCTCCGCAAGATGATCGGTGCGTTCGAGGAGCGCGCGGCGAAGCTCTACGCCGCTTCGGGTTCCTCGACCGGCACCTCGGGCGACGGCATCAACAGGTCGAGCGCGCACAACGCCGCCTGAAGGCGGATGCCGCCGCGGCCGTTATTCTCGAAATGGCGCGCGTCGGCGACGACGTGCTTGGGATCGGCGCCGCGGATCGCCTGGGCGAAGACGACGGTGCCGACCGGCTTGTTCTCGGTCGCCCCGCCCGGGCCGGCGATGCCGGTGATCGCCACGGCGACATCGGCCTTGGTGCGCTCCAGCACGCCCTGCGCCATACTCCAGGCCACCGCGATCGAAACGGCGCCGAAGGTTTCGAGCACGTCGAGGCTCACCTTCAGCACGTCCATCTTGGCGTCGTTGGAATAGGTGACGAAACCGGCGTCGAAGACGTCGGACGAACCCGGCAATTCGGTCAGCGCGGCGGAGACCAGGCCGCCGGTGCAGCTCTCGGCGACGGCGACGCGGCGGCCGGCGGCGCGGTTCGCGTCGATGACCTTACGCGCGGCTTCTACGAGTTCGGTGGGAAGAATCGTGTCCATAGCGGCGCCCCCTTGCCATTGGATGAAGGGTGTTACGAGTCAGTTCCTTGCAGGTACGCGTACGGTTGCGACAGCCTGCGCCGCCATGCCCTCGCCCCGGCCGGTGAAGCCCAGCCGTTCGGTGGTCGTGGCCTTGACGCTCACCTGTCCCGGATCAAGACCGAGGATCGCGGCGATCGAGGCGCGGATCGCCTCGCGGTGCGGCCCGATCTTGGGCGCCTCGCAGATCAGCGTCACATCGATGAAGTCGAGCACGCCGCCCTCGGCTGCGAGCAGTGACGCGGCATGTTCGAGGAAGCGCGCCGAGGCCGCCCCGCGCCACTGAGGGTCGCTGGGCGGGAAGTGCATGCCGATATCGCCCGCGCCGATCGTTCCGAGCAGCGCATCGGTGATCGCGTGCAGCGCGACGTCGGCATCGCTATGCCCGGACAGGCCCTTGCTGTGGGGCACGCGCACGCCGCCGAGCCACAGCGCCTCGCCCTCGGCGAAGCGGTGGACGTCATAGCCGGTGGCGGTGCGGACGCGCATGGAAGAAGCCAGCCGCGTCTCGGCGGCGGCGAAATCGGCGGGATGGGTGATCTTTTCGAGCATCGGGTCTCCGGGGACGAGTGCGACCTGGCCGCCGATCGCGCGCAGCATCTGGGCGTCGTCGGTCGCCTCCGCCTCGGCGGGCCATCGGCGGTGCGCATCGAGAATGGCATCGAAGGCGAAGGCTTGCGGAGTCTGGACGCGGTAGAGTGCGTCGCGCGGCACGGTGTCGCCGATCAGGTCCCCTTCGCCGCGGACGAGCGTGTCGGCGACGGGGAGCGCGGGGATCGCACCGCCGGTTGTGCCGAGGCTGGTCAGCAGGTCGTCGATTACCCGCGCCGGAAGAAAGGGCCGGGCCGCGTCGTGGATCAGGACATGGGTGAAGCCGCCGGCAAGCAGCGCCTCCAGCCCGTTCCGCACCGAATCGCGCCGCGTGGCGCCGCCGCTGACGAAGGGCGTGGTGCCCAGCGCCGCTTCGAGCAGCGCTTCCTGGCCTTCGCCGATCACGGTCAGCACTACGTCGATCTTGGGATGGCCGCTCAGCGCCTGATGGGCATAGGCGAGCAGCGGCTTGCCGCCGAGCAGGGCATATTGCTTGGGCACGCTGCCCCCGGCGCGGGTGCCGCTGCCGGCGGCGACAAGGATGGCGGCGGTCCTGAACGCGGTCATGGCGGAGCGCCTAGCCGAGTTTACGGGGCAGGGGTAGGCCTGCGCCGGCCGGGCAATGCTATGTCACGGCCCGCTCGGATTTCTGCGACCTTGCCCTTCCGGCCCCGGATCGCTACATGCGCTGCCTGATTTTCAGGCAGAATTGATGCGCGAACTCGCCCCCATCCAGATCGGCCCCGTGACGGTCGAAGCCCCGGTGCTGCTCGCGCCGATGACCGGCGTTACCGACCTGCCGTTCCGGCGCGCGGTGCGTCGCTTCGGCTCGGGGCTCAACGTCACCGAGATGATCGCCAGCGCCGCCGCGATCCGCGAGACGCGGCAATCGGTGCAGAAGGCCGCCTGGGATCCGATCGAGGAACCGGTCTCGATGCAGCTGGTCGGCTGCACCCCGCACGAGATGGCCGAGGCGGCCAAGCTCAACGAGGATCGCGGCGCGTCGATCATCGACATCAACATGGGCTGCCCGGTCCGCAAGGTGACTAATGGCGACGCCGGCTCGGCGCTGATGCGCGACCTCGACCATGCCGGCGCGATCATTCGCGCCTGCGTCGACGCGGTGAAGGCGCCGGTGACGGTCAAGATGCGGATGGGCTGGGATCTCGACAGCCTCAACGCCCCCGACCTCGCGAAGATCGCCCAGGACCTCGGCGCCAAGCTGGTGACGGTCCATGGCCGCACCCGCAACCAGATGTATCGCGGCTCGGCCGACTGGAGCTTCGTGCGCCGGGTGAAGGATGCCGTGTCGATCCCGGTGATCGTCAATGGCGACATCTGCTCGGTGGCCGATGCCCGCGAGGCGCTGGCGCAGTCGGGCGCGGACGGCGTGATGATCGGCCGCGGTGCCTATGGCAAGCCGTGGATCCTCCGCCAAGTGATGGACGCGCTGACCGGCAAGGGCGACAAGCCCGAACCGTCGATCGAAGAACAATATCGCGTCATCACCGAGCATTATGTCGAGACGCTTGGCCATTACGGCAACGAGGTGGGCGTCAACATGATGCGCAAGCATCTCGGGTGGTACACCAAGGGGCTGCACGGTTCGGCCGAGTTCCGCAACAAGGTGAACCAGGTCGTCGACCCGGTGAAGGTGCTCGACATGCTGGCGG
Organism: Sphingomonas trueperi; assembly: GCF_040545965.1. GTDB lineage: Bacteria > Pseudomonadota > Alphaproteobacteria > Sphingomonadales > Sphingomonadaceae > Sphingomonas > Sphingomonas trueperi_C. Next base: position 66,902 of record NZ_JBEPMV010000002.1, read on the forward strand.
AGTTCTACGAGCCGTGGCTTTCTCGCGCGGCGGCCTGAAGCGGTTCCGCCCGCAAACCGTAGAAGGACCCAGCTTCGCCGAGCTGTTTGGCGCGCTGCCGGTGGCGGTACTCGTGCTCGATCCGGACGGGCGCATCGCCCATGCCAATCCCGCCTGCGAGGTGCTGCTCAACCATAGCGAGACCAGCATGGTCGGCCAGCCATACGATGCGGTGCTGCTGCCCCCCGAGGACTATGCCGACCGCCGCGACGGGCGCGGCTTCGCGGCGTTCGATGCCGAGATCGAGGCAGTGCGCGGCGCGCGGCTGCGCGTCGACTTCCTCGAAAGCCAGGTGCCGGACCATCCCGGCTGGCGGATCGTGACGCTCCATCATGCCCCCCAGGCGCGCAAGATGAACCATGGCCTCGATCGGACCGCCGGTGCGCGTGCGGCCATCGGCGCTGCGGCGATGCTGGGGCACGAGATCAAGAACCCGCTCTCCGGCATTCGGGGTGCGGCCCAGCTGCTCCAGAGCGGCGGCGACCCTGAGACCAATGGCGAACTCACTCGGCTGATCACCACCGAAGTCGACCGCATCGCCGCGCTGATCGACCGGATGCAGGATTTCACCGACACGCGTCCGCTCGATCTGACCCCGACCAACATCTACCCGCTGCTCGATCATGGCCGCCGCGTGGCGCTGGCCGGCTTCGCGCGTGGAATCGTCATTGAGGAATGGTTCGATCCCTCGCTGCCGCCGGTGCTGGTCGATCGCGATGCGTTTCTGCAGGTGCTGATCAACCTGCTCAAGAACGCCGCCGAGGCGCTCAAGGGCCTCGCCCAGCCGCGGATCATCCTGTCGACCGCCTTCCGCCACGGCATGTCGGTCAATGCCGGCCCCGGCCAGCCGCGCCGGCCGCTACCGATCGAAATCTGCGTGATGGACAATGGGCCCGGCGCCCCCGCCGATATTGCCGAGCATCTGTTCGAGCCGTTCGTCTCGGGCAAGCCGGAGGGCAAGGGGCTGGGGCTGCCGCTCGTCGAGAAACTGGTGCGGGACATGGGCGGGATCGTCCAATATGCCCGCGAACGCGAACCGGAGGTTACGGTGTTCCGCATCCTGTTGCCGCGAGCCACGGCATGACGCCCGGCTCGGTTCTGGTCGTCGACGATGACGCCGCGATCCGCACCGTGGTCGCCGCCGCGCTCAAGCGCGAGGGGCACCGCGTCGCCACGGCGGCGAGCGTCGCCGAGCTGCGTCGTGCGCTCACCACCGGCGTGCCCGACGTGCTGGTGACGGACGTGGTGCTGCCGGACGGCAACGGGCTGGACGTCGTCTCCGGCCTGATGGCCGAGCATCCGACGCTGCCGGTGATCGTCTTCTCGGCGCAGAACACGCTGGCGACGGCCGTGCGCGCCACCGAGGTCGGCGCCTTTGACTATCTCCCCAAGCCGTTCGACCTCGATGCGTTGACCCATGCGGTGCAGAGCGCGATGGCCCGCGGCCGCCGTCGCCCCACTGACCAGCCCGATGCAGAGCAGGGCGGGGGCCCCTCGCTGATCGGCCGCTCGCCGGCGATGCAGGAGGTGTACCGGGTGATCGCCCGCGTCGTCTCCAACGACCTCACCGTGCTGATCAGCGGTGAGTCGGGCACTGGCAAGGAGCTGGTCGCCAAGGCGATCCACGACCTGGGCCCACGTCGCCGCGCGCCCTTCGTCGCGCTCAACATGGCGGCGATCCCGCGCGAGCTAATCGAGGCCGAGCTGTTCGGCCATGAACGCGGCGCCTTCACCGGCGCGCAGGCGCGCGTCGCCGGCAAGTTCGAGCAGGCGGCCGGCGGCACGCTGTTCCTCGACGAGATCGGCGACATGCCGATGGATGCGCAGACGCGGCTGCTGCGCGTGCTGCAATCGGGTGAGTTCACCACCGTCGGCGGCGCGCGGACGATCCGCGCCGATGTCCGCATCGTTGCGGCGACCAACAAGGACCTCGCCCAGCTGGTTCAGGTCGGCCAGTTTCGCGAGGATCTGTTCTACCGGCTCAACGTCGTGCCGATCAGCCTACCGGCCTTGCGGGAGCGGCGGCAGGACATTCCGCTGCTCGCCCGCCATTTCCTCGACCGGGCGGCCGAGGACGGGCTGCCGCGCAAGCAGCTCGACAAGGATGCGGTGGCGCTGCTCGAGACGCTCGACTGGCCGGGCAATGTCCGCGAGCTGGAAAACCTGATGCGCCGCATCGCCGCGCTCTCGCGTGACGAGTGGATCGATGCCGCCGCGCTCCGTCGTGCGCTCGGGGACGGCGGCGGTGCGCTGCCGGTCGCCCGCGACGCAGGCATCGAGGCGGCGATCCGTGCCCGGCTGGAGCGGATCGCGATCGAGGAGCCGCGGGCACTCGACGACGGCACGCTCTACGACCGGATCATCAGCGAAGTGGAGCGTCCGCTGATCGAGATGATGCTTGCGCGCCACCAGCAGAACCAGCTCCGCGCCGCGCGGGCGCTCGGCATCAACCGGAACACGCTGCGCAAGCGTCTGGATACGCTGGGGATTGCAACGCGCGGCGACGATCCGACAAGCTGACGACACGCGATCTGCGGCAGGCCGATGCGTGCGGGTGACAAATCCGCAATATTATGTGTTCTTTTGGCCACAATCCCTGTGTACACAGGGGGCAATGGTCGCCGTAGCTCCAACGAGTCTCGATAGCCCTGAAGATTGGTCGCGCCCCGGACGGGCGTTTCGGCTGGTCGAGATGCTGGTGGTCGCGCTGGCCGTCGCAACCCCGGTCATCACCTACTGGTTCGTTCGCCAGCATTCCAACCAGCAGCTGTTCAGCCCGGGTGTCGCCGCGGCGCTGCTGCTCGTCAACTTGCTCCCCTATGTTGCGCTGATCGTGCTGATCGGGCGGCGGATCGCGCTCAAGCGGACCGCGCGTTCCGCGCTGGCAGGCGGCGGGCGGCTGCACGTGCGGCTGGTCGCGGTGTTCTCGCTGATGGCCAGCGTGCCGATCGTGCTGGCGGTGATCGCCGCCTCGATCATGTTCCAGTCGGGCATCCAGCTCTGGGGATCGGAACGGGCGCGTGCGGCACTCACGTCTACCCAAGCGCTCGCCAATGAGGGCAAGGGGCTGGTGATCCAGCGCTGGAAGGGCGAGGCGCGGCAGATGGTCAGCGACATGCTCGAAACCTCGCCCAAGGTGCCCGAGCGTTCGGCCGTCTTCGAGGACTGGTTCCTCCGCCAGACCTATTTCCGCCAGTTCTTCCAGTCCGTGCTGTTCCGCGTGATCGACGGCAAGCGCGTCGAGGCGCTCTATGCCTATGAGGCGCCGTCCGGACCCACCTTCAAGCGTCGCGTCTCCGGCAAGGTGCTCAATGTGCTGCGCAACGAGGACAGCTACATCAATTACGATTCCGAGATGGTGTGGGTGGTGACCCCGGTCGACCGCTCGGCCAACCTGTTCCTCTATGTCGCCACGCCCAACAATGTCGACTTCCTGAACCGCCAGAACCTCGCTTCGGATCGGATTGGGCACGAATATTCGGCGCTGATCGCCCGCTCGCGTTCGCTCCAGCTGCAGTTCAACGCGGTGCTGTTCGGCGTCGCGCTGCTGATCGTCGGCATCGCGACCTGGATTGCGCTTGCCGTCGCGGATCGGCTGGTGCGTCCGGTCGACCAGCTGGTCCAGGCGGCGGGGCAGGTGGCGGACGGCGACCTCAGCGCGCGCGTGCCGACGCCCGAGCGGATCGACGAGATCGCCACGCTCGGCATCGCCTTCAACAGCATGACCGAGCGGCTGCAGGACCAGACCAACGCGCTGGTCACCGCCAACGCCCAGCTCGACAGCCGCCGTGCGCTGATCGAAGCGGTGATGTCGGGCGTGTCGGCGGGCGTGATCGCGATCGGCGGCGACCACCGCGTGCGGCTGATCAACGCCTCGGCGATCGCGCTGCTGCGCAACGCCGCCGAGCAGCCGGTCGGCCAGCCGCTGGAAGCGCTCGCCCCCGAGCTCGAGGCCATCCTGGCCAGCGGCGAGCGCGAGGGGATCGTCCAGATCGCCAGCGGCGGCGAGGCGCGGACGCTGGCGGTGAAGGTCACCACCGACGAGGGCGGCCAGGTGCTCACCTTCGACGACATCACCCAGCAGCTCAACGACCAGCGCCGCGCCGCCTGGGCGGACGTCGCCCGCCGCATTGCGCACGAGATCAAGAACCCGCTGACCCCGATCCAGCTCGCCGCCGAGCGGCTCCAGCGGCGCTATGGCAAGCAGGTAGATCAGAGCGACGGCGTGTTCGCGCGGCTGACCGAGACGATCGTCCGCCAGGTCGGCGATCTGCGGCGGATGGTCGATGAATTCTCCTCCTTCGCGCGGATGCCCAAGCCGATGTTCCGGCGCGAGTCGCTGCTCGACATCGCCCGCCAGGCGATGTTCCTGCACGAAGTCGCGCACCCGGCGCTGCGCTTCACCCTCGACGCGCCGGATCCGGCACCCTCGCTGGTGTGCGACCGTCGCCAGATCGGCCAGGCGCTGACCAACGTCGTCAAGAACGCGGTGGAAGCGATCGAGGCGCGTAATGACGCGCCGGGGCAGGGGGCGGAGCTGCCGCAAGGCGAGGTGCACCTGACCATCCAGCCCGAAGGCGACGATAGGCTGGTCCTCACCCTCGCCGACAACGGCGTCGGCCTCCCGGTCGAGCGCGACCGGATCGTCGAGCCCTATATGACGACGCGCAGCCGGGGTACCGGCCTGGGCCTCGCCATCGTCAAGAAGATCGTCGAAGAACATTGCGGCACGATCGGCTTTGCCGACCGCCCCGGCGGCGGCACGCTCGTGACGCTGTGCTTCGATACCGCGATGCTGGCCAGCGTCGCACTCACGGAGACGCCGGACGACGCGAAGGACGCGCGCCCGGCCATGCTCACCCGGATCGGAAGCAGAACATGAGCCTGGACATTCTCGTCGTCGACGACGAGCGCGACATCCGCGAACTGGTAGCCGGCGTGCTGGAGGACGAGGGCTACGCCACCCGCAACGCCGCGGACAGCGACTCGGCGCTGGAGGCGATCGCCGAGCGCCGGCCTAGCCTGGTATTGCTCGACGTCTGGCTGCAGGGCTCGCGGCTCGATGGGCTGGAACTGCTCGACGAGATCAAGCGGCGCGATCCCTCGATCCCGGTGCTGGTGATCTCGGGCCATGGCAATCTGGATACCGCGGTGGCGGCGATCCGTCGCGGTGCCTCCGACTTCATCGAGAAGCCGTTCGAGGCCGAACGGCTGCTGCTGATGGTGGCGCGTGCGACCGAGACCGAACGCCTCCGCCGCGAAGTCGCCTCGCTGCGCGCGGTGACGGGGCGGGGTAACGACCTGCAGGGCACTTCGACCGCCATCAACACGGTGCGCGCCACCCTCAAGCGCGTCGCCTCGACCGGCAGCCGGGTGCTGATCACCGGCGGCGCCGGCGTCGGCAAGGAAGTCGCGGCGCGGCTGCTCCATGGCTGGAGCCAGCGCGCCGATGCACCCTTCGTGATCGTCAGCGCAGCGCGAATGACCCCCGACCGGGTCGACGAGGAGCTGTTCGGGGTCGAGGAAAGCGGCGACCTCGTGCGCCCCGGCCTGCTCGAACAGGCGCATGGCGGCACGCTGTTCCTCGACGAGATCGCCGACATGCCGGTCGCCACCCAGGCGCGGATCCTCCGCGTGCTGACCGACCAGAGCTTCAGCCGCGTCGGCGGCACGCGCGTGGTGAAGGTGGACGTGCGCGTCGTCTCGGCCACGGCGCGCGACCTGATGGCGGAGATCGCCGCCGGCCGCTTCCGCGAGGACCTCTATTACCGGCTCAACGTGGTGCCGGTGCCGATCCCGGCGTTGACCGACCGCCGCGAGGACATCCCCGCGCTGGTCGAGCATTATGTCGCGCACTACGCCTCCGAGCGCCGCGTGCCGACGCCGGAGATCGCCGCCGACGCGATGGTCGCGCTGCAGAGTTATGACTGGCCAGGCAATGTCCGCCAGCTGCGCAACGTCGTCGAGCGTACCGTGATCCTGGCGCCGGGTGACCGGATCGGGCGGATCGATGTCGACCTGCTGCCCCCCGAGGTGCTGGGCCGCCAGAGCGACAGCGGCAGCGGCATGGCCTCGAATGCGATCATGGGCGCCCCGCTCAAGGAGGCGCGCGAGAGCTTCGAGCGCGAATATCTCCGCGTCCAGATCCGCCGCTTCTCGGGCAACATCTCGCGTACCGCGAGCTTCATCGGGATGGAGCGCTCGGCCCTGCACCGCAAGCTCAAGCTGCTCGGCATTACCGACGCACGCGAGGATTGAGCCGCTATGGACGGAAGCGCCGGAAGGTCCTAGATTGGACCCCGGCGCCGGGGTGGCGCCGACCCTGACGCCGGGAACGGCGCACCGCGGGACAAATCCCGCCAAGAATAAATGGAGCCACCATATGGCAGAGAAGCAGACTTCGCTTCAGGACCTGTTCCTCAACTCACTGCGCCGGTCGAAGACGCCGGTGACAATGTTCCTCGTCAAGGGCGTCAAGCTCCAGGGAATCGTCACCTGGTTCGATAATTTTTCGGTGCTGCTCCGCCGCGACGGCCAGTCGCAGCTGATCTACAAGCATGCCATTTCCACCATCATGCCCTCGGGCCCGATGGACCTCGCCGCGCTGCTCACGGCGGCGGGCGAATATCAGCACAAGAACCCGGTGCTGCAGGAAATCTTCCTGAACGCGGTCCGCAAGCAGCAGGAAAACGTCACCATGTTCCTGGTGAACGGCGTGATGCTGCAGGGCCAGATCGCTGCGTTCGACCTGTTCTGCATGCTGCTCCAGCGCGAGGGCATGGCCCAGCTGGTCTACAAGCATGCGGTTTCCACCGTACAGCCCGCGCACCCGCTGAACCTCGCCGAGGAAACCAACGGCGGCGACGAGGATTGATCCTCGCATGAGCACTGGTTTCGAGCGCGACCCCGACGAATTCGCGCGGGGCGCACGCGCGCTCGTCGTCTATCCGGACATGGGCGGAAGCTCGCGCGACGCCGAGGCGCGGCTGGAGGAAACGGCCGGCCTCGCCGCGGCGATCGGCGTCGACGTGGTCGAGCGGGTCGCCGTCCGGCTGCGCCAGCCCAAGCCGGGCACGCTGATCGGCTCGGGCCAGGTGGAAGCCCTGGCCGAGACGGTCCGCGACGGCGAGCTCCAGCTCGCGGTGTTCGATGCTGGCCTGACGCCGGTGCAGCAGCGCAACCTCGAAACGGCGCTCGGCTGCAAGGTGATCGACCGGACCGGCCTGATCCTCGAAATCTTCGGCGAGCGCGCCCGCACGGCGGAAGGCCGGCTGCAGGTCGAACTCGCCCATCTCGATTATCAGGCGGGCCGGCTGGTCCGCAGCTGGACCCACCTCGAGCGCCAGCGCGGCGGCTTCGGCTTCCTCGGCGGCCCGGGCGAAACCCAGATCGAGGCCGACCGCCGCTTGATCCGCGACCGCATGGCGCGGCTGCGGCGCGAGCTCGACCAGGTCAGCCGCACCCGCACGCTCCACCGCGACCGGCGCCAGCGCGCGCCCTGGCCGGTGGTGGCGCTGGTCGGCTATACCAATGCAGGCAAATCGACCTTGTTCAACCGGCTGACCGGTGCCGGGGTGATGGCCGAGAATTTGCTGTTCGCCACGCTCGATCCGACGCTGCGCCAGATTTCGCTGCCGGGCATCGACAAGGCGATCCTGTCGGACACGGTCGGCTTCGTCTCCGAACTGCCGACCCAGCTGGTCGCCGCCTTCAAGGCGACGCTGGAAGAGGTGGTCTCGGCCGACCTGCTGATCCATGTTCGCGACATCGCTCATCCGGATACCGAGGCGCAGCGCGTCGACGTGGAGAAGGTGCTCCAGGAAATCGGCGTATCCGAGCAGACGCCACGCTTCGAGGCGTGGAACAAGCTGGACCTGCTTGACGACGAGCAGCGCGACGAAGCGCTGGCGATGGCTGCGCGTCGGACCGACGAGGTGCGGGTGATCTCGGCGCTGACTGGGGAGGGCGTCGACTCGCTGGTCGAGGCGGTTGCTGGGCGGCTGACCGAGGGGCATCGCCGCTACACGCTGCGGCTGGATCCTGCCGATGGCGCCGCCGCCGCGTGGCTGCACCAGCATGGCGATGTGATCGAGCAGCATATCGAGGACGAACAGGCGGTGTATGAGGTCCGCATGGCCCCGCGCGATTACGAGCGGTTCGTCACGCGCGGGTAGGGGAGCGCAAGCGCTCTCGACGTCGTTGAGGCCTTTAATTCGTCATTCCGGCGAAAGCCGGAATCCATTGGCACTTCGTCGCGGCTCCTGCTGAAAGCGCGTGGCGAATGGATCCCGGCTTTCGCCGGGATGACGTCTGGGAGATGGGGGAGGGTCAACCCCGCTTCACCACCTGCCAAAGCGCTTCCTTGCCCTCCAGGTCCAGCCCGACGAACGCCTCCCCAGCGCGTTCCTCCATCGCCTTGAAGCGCCGCTCGAACTTGCCGTTCGCCGCGCGCAGCGCCGCTTCGGGCTCCACGCCCAGCTTGCGGGCATAGTTCACCACCGCGAACAGCAGGTCGCCCACCTCCTCGGCGCGGTGCGCGTCGTTCTCCGCCGTTTCGACCTCTTCCAGTTCCTCGAGGATCTTCGCCCGCGCGCCCGTGGCGTCCGGCCAGTCGAACCCGGTGCGCGCCGCGCGTTTCTGGAGCTTCTCGGCCCGCAGCAGCGCGGGCAGACCGATCGCCACGCCGTCGAGCGCGCTTGATGCGCCCTTGGCGCCGCGCTCCTCGGCCTTGATGACTTCCCACAGATGATGCCCGCCCTCGGCCACGTCGCCGAAGATATGCGGGTGCCGCCGCTCCATCTTGTCGCTGATCGAGGTGACCACATCCGCAAGCCCGAACTGCCCCGCCTCTTCGGCGATCCGGCTATGGAAGACCACCTGGAGCAGCAGGTCGCCTAGTTCGTCCTTTAGCTCGCTGATGTCGCCGCGCTCGATCGCATCGGCCACTTCATAGGCTTCCTCGATCGTGAAGGGCGCGATCGTCTCGAAGGTCTGCGCCACGTCCCATTCGCAGCCGCGTTCGGGATCGCGGAGGCGTTCCATGATGGCGACCAGGCGGTCGATGCCGGTGGGGGACGTCATGCAAAAGGCCTCCTGAACGCGGGTGCGGACAGGAGGCCTTTGCAGGTCGCGCGGGGCTTAAGCAAGCCGCGCAGGGATCAGTCGAGCCGGCGACCCAGCTCCTTGTTGAAGTAGAGCGCCACCAGGGTGCCGACGGCGCCCGAGAGCAGGTACAGGCCCGAGGCGATCACGCCCCAGTTCGCCGCCAGCAGCAGCGCACCGAGCGGCGCGAAGCCGGCACCGAACAGCCAGGCGAGGTCCGAGGTAAGCGCCGCGCCGGTGTAGCGGGCCCGCTTCGGGAAGTTGCTGGCGACCGCACCCGAGGACTGGCCGAACGCCAGGCCGAGCAGGATGAAGCCGAGCACCATGAACACCGTCTCACCGGCATTGCCCTTTTCGAGCAGCTGCGGCGCGAAGCCCGAATAGGCGGCGATCGCGGCGGCGGTATAGCCGAGCAGCGAGCGGCGGCCGATCCGATCGGCAAGGATGCCCGAGATCACGATCGCGACGACGCCGCAGGCAGCCGCGCCGACTTCGATCAGCAGGAAGCGGGTGAGATCCTCGTTGGTGTACAGCGCGATCCACGACAGCGGGAACACGGTGACCATGTGGAACAGCGCGAAGCTCGCCAGCGGCGCGAAGGCGCCGATGATGATGTTGCGCCACTGTGCCTTGATCGTCGCGGTAACGCGCGAGGGGGTGAGTTCGCGGCTCTCGAACAGCTTCACATATTCGGGCGCCACGACCATGCGCAGCCGGGCGAATAGCGCCACGACGTTGAGCGCGAAAGCGACGAAGAACGGATAGCGCCAGCCCCAGCTCATGAAGTCGGCCGAGTCGAGCGCGCTGACGAAATAGGCGAACAGCCCGCTCGCCACCATCAGTCCGAGCGGCGCGCCAAGCTGCGGCACCATCGCATACCAGCCGCGGCGCGAGGCCGGGGCATTCAGCGCCAGCAGCGAGGCAAGGCCGTCCCAGGCGCCGCCCAGCGCCAGCCCCTGCAGCACGCGGAGTGCCGCCAGCAGGATCGCCGACCAGATGCCGACCTGCTCGTACCCGGGCAGGAACGCCATGGTCACCGTCGCGGTGCCGAGCAGGAACAGCGCCAGCGTGAGCTTCGCGCCGCGTCCATGACGGCGATCAATGCGCATGAAGATTTGGGTGCCGATAGGACGGGCGATGAAAGCAAGCGGGAAGAGGGCGAACGACCAGAGCGTGCCGGTCACGCGATCCATGTAGGGAAACACCAGCGCCGGGAAGACCAGCACCGAGGCGATCGCGTAGACGAAGAAGTCGAAGAACTCGGATGTTCGTCCGATGATCACGCCGATGGCGATGTCGCCGGGGCGGAGGTGATCGTCACCGTGCGAGGTGTTGATCAGGCGGGCGTCATGTTCGATCTGCGTCGAACCAAGCTGAGCATTGGCCATAGGGATATGTCTACCGCAAAGCTTTGGGGAAAGCACCTAGGGAAACTCTCGGGTTGCAGCCATGGGACAAATTGTCCTATTTCGCACCCGCACAACCCCTCCTAACTCGCGGCCGCTATGTTTCGATCCATGACCCCGTTTCGTCGTGCCCTCAGGCCGACGGCCTTGATCGCACCCCTTGCTGCCCCGCTGCTCCTCGGCGGGTGCGACCTTGTCGTGATGAATCCATCCGGCGATGTTGCACGGCAGCAGGCCGACCTGATCCTCTGGTCGGTATTTTTGATGCTGCTCATCATCGTGCCGGTGATGATCCTGACGGTGGTTTTCGCGTTCAAATATCGCGCGAGCAACACCGAGTCGGAATATGCTCCGGACTGGGATCACTCGACCCGGATCGAGCTGGTGATCTGGTCTGCCCCGCTGCTGATCATCATCGCGCTCGGCGCGCTGACCTGGCTCACGACGCACCAGCTGGACCCGTATCGGCCGCTGGACCGCATCGCGCCGGGCAAGCCGATCCCGGCCGGCCAGAAGCCGCTGGAGATCCAGGTCGTCTCGCTCGATTGGAAGTGGCTGTTCATCTATCCCGAGCAGGGCGTCGCCACGGTCAATGAGCTGGTGCTGCCGGCCGATCGCCAGGTGCGCTTCCGCCTGACCTCGTCGAGCGTGATGAACACCTTCTACGTGCCGGCGCTGGCGGGCATGATCTACACGATGCCGGGCATGGAAACGAAGCTCCACGCGGTGATGAACCGCGTCGGCACCTTCGAGGGCCAGAGCGCCAACTATAGCGGCGCGGGCTTCTCCTACATGCACTTCCCGACCCAGTCGGTGGATGCGGCTGGCTTCGACCAGTGGGTCGCCAAGACCAAGGCGTCCGCCCAGGCGCTCGACACCGCCCGGTATCTCACGCTCGAAAAGCCGAGCGAGAAGGTGCCCGCGATGCACTTCGGCACCGTCGAGGGCGGTCTGTTCGATCGCATCGTGCAGATGTGCGTGAAGCCGGGCACCGCCTGCGGCCACGGCATGATGCACCATGGTGCGGGTGCCCAGGAAGTCGCGCCTGCGGTAAACAACCGTCCGGGCGAAGGCGCCGATGGCGCGCTGATGAAGTCGCCGGATGAAATGAAGACCAGTCCGCACCTGACCCATCCGCACGGCGCTCCCGCCGGCCACTCCGAACCCGGCGCGGAATCGAACCGTAACATGACCCGCATGGACGCGCCGGCCTATCCCGGCCGCGCGGCGGCGGGCGAGGCTTGAGCACTGCCATGTCTGACACTTTGAAGATGATCTTCGGCCGGCTCTCGATCGAGAGCCTGCCGATCCACGAGCCGATCGTCGTCGCCACCTTCTTCGGCGTCGCGCTCGGCGGCATCGCGCTTCTCGGCGCGCTGACCTATTTCCGCCTGTGGGGCTATCTCTGGAAGGAGTGGTTCACCACCGTCGACCACAAGCGCATCGGCATCATGTACATGGTGCTGGGCCTGGTGATGCTGCTGCGCGGCTTCGCCGACGCGATCATGATGCGCGGCCAGCAGGCGATGGCGTTCGGCGCCAACGAAGGCTACCTCAACGCGCACCATTATGATCAGGTGTTCACCGCCCACGGCGTGATCATGATCTTCTTCGTGGCGATGCCCTTCGTCACCGGCCTGATGAACTTCGTGGTGCCGCTGCAGATCGGCGCGCGCGACGTCAGCTTCCCGTTCCTGAACAATTTCAGTTTCTGGATGACGGCGGCGGGTGCAGCGCTGGTGATGGCCAGCCTGTTCATCGGCGAGTTTGCGCGGACCGGCTGGCTGGCGATGGCGCCGCTGTCGGGCCTCGACTATTCGCCGGACGTCGGCGTCGACTATTATGTCTGGGCGCTGCAGATCGCGGGTGTCGGCACCTTGCTCTCGGGCGTCAACCTGGTCGCCACCATCGTCAAGATGCGCGCGCCGGGCATGGGCCTGATGAAGATGCCGATCTTCACCTGGACCGCGCTTGCCACCAACATCCTGATCGTCGCCGCCTTCCCGGTGCTGACTGCCGTCCTCGCGATGCTCAGCCTTGACCGCTATGTCGGCACGCACTTCTTCACGAACACCGCCGGCGGCAACCCGATGATGTACGTGAACATGATCTGGATCTGGGGCCACCCGGAAGTCTACATCCTGATCCTGCCGGCGTTCGGCGTCTTCTCCGAGGTCACCTCGACCTTCTCGAGCAAGCGCCTGTTCGGCTACACCTCGATGGTCTACGCCGTGCTGGTCATCACCATCCTGTCGTACCTCGTCTGGCTCCATCACTTCTTCACGATGGGCTCGGGCGCGAGCGTGAACAGCTTCTTCGGCATCACCACGATGATCATTTCCATCCCGACGGGTGCGAAGATCTTCAACTGGCTGTTCACCATGTACAAGGGCCGCATCCGCTTCGAACTGCCGATGATGTGGACGATCGCGTTCATGCTGACCTTCGTGATCGGCGGCATGACCGGCGTGATGCTGGCGGTGCCCCCGGCCGACTTCGTGCTGCACAACTCGCTGTTCCTGGTCGCGCACTTCCACAACGTGATCATCGGCGGCGTGCTGTTCGGCATGTTCGCGGGCATCAACTACTGGTGGCCCAAGGCCTTCGGCTTCAAGCTCGACAAGAAGTGGGGCCTGGTCTCCTTCTGGTGCTGGGTCGTCGGCTTCTGGGTCGCCTTCACGCCGCTCTACGTGCTCGGCCTGATGGGCGTGACCCGTCGCCTGCGCCACTTCGACGATCCGAGCCTGCAGATCTGGTTCGTGGTCGCCGCGATCGGCGCCGCGATCATCGCGGTCGGCATCGCCGCCTTCCTGCTCCAGATCTTCGTCAGCATCCGCAACCGCGAGGCGCTGCGCGACGAGACCGGCGACCCTTGGAACGCGCGTACGCTCGAGTGGGCGACCTCGTCGCCGCCGCCGGCCTACAACTTCGCGTTCTCGCCGGTCATTCACGACCTGGATGCCTGGTACGACATGAAGTCGCGCGGCGCCGTGCGTCCGGTCTCGGGCTATCTGCCGATCCACATGCCGAAGAACACCTGGGCGGGTATCGTCCTGGCGGGCTTCTCGCTGGCCTTCGGCTTCGCGATGATCTGGTACATCTGGTGGCTCGCGGCCGCATCGTTCCTGGGACTGCTCGTCACCGCGATCGCCCACACCTTCAACTATGATCGCGACTTCTACATCACCGCAGAAGAAGTGACCGAAACCGAGAATGCGCGCACCGCGGTGCTCGCGCGCCATGGAGCCTGACGCGATGAGCGCCACGACTGCACCGACGGGCAAGACGCCCGTCTTTTACCAGCTCGAGGAGGAGCATCACGAACCCGGCGGCAGCACGCTGCTCGGCTTCTGGATGTACCTGATGAGCGACTGCCTCATTTTCGCGATGCTGTTCGCGGCCTGGGGCGTCTATGGCACCAGCTATGCGGGAGGCCCCACCTCCCACGAGCTGTTCGAGCTGCCGCTGGTGGCGGTGAACACGGCGATGCTGCTGTTCTCGTCGATCACCTATGGCTTCGCGATGATCGCCATGCAGGAACAGCGCAAGGGCGCCGTCCAGGCCTGGCTGCTGCTGACCGCACTGTTCGGCGCCGCCTTCCTCGGCATCGAGCTCTACGAGTTCTCGAACCTGATCCATGAAGGTGCGGGTCCGTGGCGCTCGGCGTTCCTGTCCTCGTTCTTCACCCTGGTGGGCACCCACGGTCTGCACGTCACCTTCGGCCTGATCTGGCTGTTCACGCTGATGGTGCAGATCGGTCGCAAGGGCCTGATCCCGGCCAATGTCCGTCGCCTGCAGTGCCTGTCGCTGTTCTGGCACTTCCTGGACGTGATTTGGATCGGCGTGTTCACCTTCGTCTATCTGTTTGGAGCCATGCGATGAGCGCGCACCCCCACAGCCACGCCGGCCATGACCATGGTCACGGCCACGATCATGGCCATGATGCGCCGCACTCGACCCGCGGTGGCTACATCACCGGCTTCCTGCTCTCGGTCGTCCTCACCGCGATCCCCTTCGGGATCGTGATGGGCGGCTGGATCGCCGACACCCGCGTGGCGGTGGCGATCTGCGCGGCGCTGGCGATGGTGCAGATCGTCGTCCACATGATCTACTTCCTCCACATGAACAGCAAGTCGGAGCAGGGCTGGACCCTGATGGCGCTGGTGTTCACGATCATCATCATCGTCATCGCGCTCGCGGGCTCGCTGTGGGTGATGTTCAACATGAACCTCAACATGATGCCCGGGATGGCTTCCGGCGCCGGCATGTGAGCCGGCCGGCTTCCCGCAACTGGATGGCGATCGCGCTGCTGCCGCTGATCGCCATCCTCCTCGGCCTCGGCATCTGGCAGGTCGAGCGACGCGCCTGGAAGCTGGCATTGATCGACCGGGTAGAGCGGGGATTGGCCACGGCGCCGGTTCCCGCCCCCGGGCCCGCCGAATGGTCCGGCGTGAATAGCGAAGCGACCTATCGCCGCGTCAGCGTGACCGGCACCTTCCTTCCCTGCCGCACCAAGCTGGCCCAGGCCGTCACCGAAATCGGTCCCGGCAAATGGGTGATGACCCCGCTGGTCACCGCGCGCGGCTTCACCGTCTTCGTCAATCGCGGCTTCCTGCCGGAAGGACGGACGCTGCCCGACTGCATCACCACCAGTGTGAAGCCGGTCAGCATCACTGGGCTGCTCCGCATCAGCGAGCCCAAGGGCGGCTTCCTGCGCGCCAATGATCCCGCCGCCAATCGCTGGTATTCGCGCGACGTCGCCGCGATGGGGCAGGGGCTTCCGCAGATCGCGCCCTATTTCATCGATGCCGATCGCAGCGGCGATGGCTGGCCGCGGGGCGGGATGACCGTCGTCCGCTTCAGCAACAACCATCTCGTCTATGCGCTGACCTGGTTCGGCCTGGCGCTGCTGACCGCCTGGTTCGCCTGGCGGGCGTGGCGCGGACGCGGAGACGCATGACCACGGCGACGCCGGAGGACGCCGCCCGCCGCAACCTGTTGCTGCTTGTCCAGCTGCGCTGGCTGGCAGTGCTGGGGCAGCTGACCACGATCCTGGGCGTCCATCTCGTCTTCGACCTGCGGCTACCGCTGGTGCCGATGCTCGTCACGGTGGGCGTGCTGGTGTCGCTCAACCTGGCGATGTACCCGGCCCGCGCGCTCCGCCCCGCGACCAACGCGCAGGTGATGGCCGGGCTGCTGGTCGACGTGATGTGCCTCACGGTGCTGCTCTATCTGAGCGGTGGCGCGACCAATCCCTTCGTGTCGCTCTATCTGCTGCAGGTGGTGCTGGGTGCGGTGCTTCTGGAGACCGCCTCCAGCTGGGCGCTGGTCTTTCTCACCAGCGCGGCCTTTGCCTTTCTCGCGGTGGTGCACCGGCCGCTGTCGTTGCCGCCGATGCTCGCGACCTCGCTGTCGGGCGCCTTCCTGTTCGCCTTGTGGTTCAACTACACGCTCACCGCGACGCTTATCGTGCAGTTCGTGACCCGGATCGCGCGCAACCTGCGCGATCGCGACGCGCGCCTCGCCGAGCTCCGCCAGCGCGCCGCCGAGGAAGAGCATATCGTCCGCATGGGGCTGCTCGCCAGCGGTGCCGCGCATGAGCTGGGCACGCCGCTCGCCTCGATCTCGGTGGCGCTGGGCGATTGGCGCGCGGACCGGAAGATCGCCAAGGACCCGCAGCTCAGCGCCGAGGTCGCCGACATGCAGGCCGAGGTGGCGCGCTGCAAGGCGATCGTCGCCGGCATCCTGTTCGCCGCGGGCGAGATAAGCGGCGAGGCGCCCGAGCGCACCACGCTGCGCCGCTTCGTCACCGGGTTGGTGGAGGCCTGGCCGCGCAATGACAGCGTGATCCTCGATTATCGCCTGGGCAGCGATCTGCCGATCGTCGCCGATCGCGCGCTCGGCCAGTCGATCGTCAACCTGCTCGACAATGCGGTGGAAGCCGGGGCGACTCGCATCCGGCTCTCGGTCGACCAGGACGAGGATGCGCTGGTGCTGTCGGTCCGGGACGACGGTCGCGGCTTCCCCGACGAGATCCTGCCGCGCATCGGCGACCCCTATAACAGCAGCAAGGGCAAGCAGGGTGCCGGTCTGGGGCTGTTCCTGACGCACAATGTGCTACGGACGCTGGGCGGGACGCTGACGGCGCGCAATAGCGAGGCCGGCGGTGCCGAGGTGCTGCTCCGCGTGCCGCAGGCGGCGCTCGCACTTGAGGATGAAGGCGAATGACCGCGCACAAGTTGTTGATTGTCGAAGACGATGTGGTGTTCGCTCGCACCCTCGGTCGCTCCTTTGAGCGCCGTGGTTACACGGTCGAAGTGCGCAATGATCCCGAAGATCTGGAGGTGTTAGCGCGTGAGTTCGCGCCCAACCGCGCCGTCGTCGACCTGCGGCTCGGCGGGAGTTCGGGGCTGGTCTGCGTCAAGCAGTTGCACGAGATCGACCCGACCATGCGGATCGTCGTGCTCACCGGCTTCGCCAGCATCAGCACCGCGGTCGAGGCCGTCAAACTCGGCGCCACCAACTATCTGATGAAGCCGGCGAACACCGACGATATCGAAGCGGCGTTCGATCGCGTCGAAGGCGATGTCGATACCGAGCTCAAGGCACGGCCGACCTCGATCAAGACGCTCGAATGGGAGCATATCCACCAGACGCTGGCGGATACCAACTACAACCTCTCCGAAGCGGCCCGGCGGCTGGGGCTCCACCGCCGGACGCTGGCCCGCAAGCTGGACAAGAAGCACCTCTGACGAGGTGGGACGTCGCTCTCATACCAAGTCGCGCTGGCAAGGATGCACCCCGCCTCCACGCCCGTCATCCCGGCGAAAGCCGGGATCCATTCGCTTCTCGGTATCAGCAAGAGCCGAAAGCGAGACCTCAATGGACCCCGGCTTTCGCCGGGGTGACGTATTGGGAAGTGCGAACGGGTCTTGCCCGTGCAGCTTCGTGTCAGCCCTCCAGCACGCGATCGTCGAACAGGCCATAGGCGAGGGTGGAGGCATAGAAAGCCACCGCCCGCTCGCGCGGCATCGTGCCCGCCCATTTGCGCATGTCGAACGCCGCATTCTGAAGCGCCATCAGCGCCTGGCTGGCGACCAGCGGGTCAATCGGGCGGATCGTGCCTTCGGCGATGCCGTCGGACAGCATGCCGGCGAAGCGCCGCGCGATCCGGTTCGAGCGATCGAGCATCGTGTTGCGGACATGCGGGGGCAGGCCGGAGAGGGCGGTGGTGCGCAGCAGCGGCCCGCGCTCGGAGAACTGATAGTCGAGCAGCGTCGCCAGCGTGCTCTCGATCCGCTGCCACTGGCTGCCGGCATGGCCCTCGGCCAGCCGCTGCGCATCGGCGAGGATGTCGAAGCTGCGCTTGTAGCAGGCGATCACCAGATCGTCCTTGGCGTCGAGATGGTGGTAGAAGCTGCCCTTGGTGACGTTGAGCTCGGAGGCGATGCGCTGCACCGAGGCGCCGCGATAGCCGAGCTCGTTGATCAGCCGGGTGGCGGCGAGCAGGAACGCCTCGCGGCCGGGCTCGGGCTCGTCATGGACCAGCTCGAACAGTTCGGGGGCCCAGCGCTGGCCGGGCGCCGCGATGCCGTGACGGAACACG
The DNA here is from genome assembly GCF_040545965.1 of Sphingomonas trueperi. GTDB lineage: Bacteria > Pseudomonadota > Alphaproteobacteria > Sphingomonadales > Sphingomonadaceae > Sphingomonas > Sphingomonas trueperi_C. The sequence continues at coordinate 85,055 of NZ_JBEPMV010000002.1, forward strand.
TCCATCAGCCGGGCCTCGACGCGCGGATATTCGTCGATCTCGTAGCGGGTGATCCAGGCGTTCAGCCAGAAGCTGTTCTCGAGCAGCACATGCGCGCGGGCGCCGCGCAGGTCGGTCTCGGCGCGATTGCCGTCGCTGCCCCACAGGCTGCGCGTCTTGCGGAACACGTTGCGCCAGCCGGCGAGCAGCTTGCCCTTGAGCGGCTCCTCCATCGCGCGCAGGTCGGAGAGCATCGCCACGGCCTGTTCCTCGCCGCGCCCGATCCGCGCCAGCCGCTCCATGTTGATGGCGAGGAAGCGGGCGACGCGCGCCTCGGGGGTGGGCTCGGCCAGCGCCTGGTCGAGGATGTCGTGCAGCCAGGCCAGCGTCTGCTCGAACGCGGCGGCCGCCAGGTCTTCCTTGCGCTTGAAATAATAGGTGACCGAGGTGGTGTTGAGCCCGACGCGCCTTGCGACATCGGCGAAGGTCATGCCCTTCGCGCTCTGCTCGTTGATCGCGGCGGCGGCGGCGGCCAGGATGGCGTCGCGCTTGGCCTGGAACCGCTTGGTGTTGGTGGTCTCGGTCTTGGGCGGCGATTGCATCCCCTCAGCTTAGCCGTTTCCGCTGCACGCCCAAATGGTTTTTTGATGTCGGTATGTAGTAATTTGATCGGGCAGCGCCCTTTACCGAATATCGGGTACGGGCTAGGCTCGATGCAAAGAACGACAGGAGAGCGATGCCATGGACTTCACGCTGAACGCGCGCGAAACCCATTTCCGCGACCGGGTGAAGGCCTTCATAGACGCCGAGATCAGGCCGCGCGAGGCCGAGTATCGTGCCGCTGCTGCTGCGGGCGAGCGCTGGTCGGTCAATCCGGTACTGGAGGACGTCAAGGCGCGCGCCAAGGCGGCGGGGCTGTGGAATTTCTTCATGCCGCCCCAGTCCGGCCGGGCCCATGTCGACGACAGCTTCGTTTTCGAGGGGGAGCAGCTCACCAACCTGGAATATGCGCTGTGCGCCGAGGAGATGGGCCGGGTTGGCTGGGCGTCGGAGGTGTTCAACTGCTCGGCGCCCGATACCGGCAATATGGAGGTGCTCCACCGCTACGGCACGCGCGCGCAGAAGGATGCGTGGCTTGTGCCGCTGATGCGCGGCGAAGTCCGCTCGGCCTTTCTGATGACCGAGCCCGCGGTCGCCTCGTCCGACGCGACCAATATCGAGACGCGGATCGAGCGTGACGGCGATCATTATGTGATCAACGGGCGGAAATGGTGGTCCTCGGGCGCAGGCGATCCGCGCTGCAAGATCGCCATCCTGATGGGCAAGTCCGATTTCGGCGCCGCCAAGCATGCCCAGCAGAGCATGATCCTGGTGCCGCTCGACACCCCCGGCGTGACCATCGAGCGGATGCTTTCGGTTTTCGGGTATGATCACGCGCCTCACGGCCATGCCGAGATCGTGCTGCGTGACGTGCGCGTGCCCGCGGACAATCTGCTGCTCGGCGAAGGTCGCGGGTTCGAGATCGCGCAGGGTCGGCTCGGGCCGGGCCGCATCCACCATTGCATGCGTACGATCGGGGTGGCGGAAGAGGCGATCGGCGCGATGGCCAAGCGGCTCGTAAGCCGCGTCGCGTTCGGCAAGCGTATCGCCGATCATTCGATCTGGGAGCAGCGCATCGCCCGCGCGCGGATCGATGTCGAGATGACGCGGCTGCTCTGCCTCAAGGCCGCCGACATGATGGACAAGGCCGGCAACAAGGCCGCCCAGCTCGAGATCGCGATGATCAAGGTGCAGGCGCCGAGCATGGCGTTGCAGATCCTCGACGACGCGATCCAGGCGCATGGCGGGGCAGGGGTGAGCGACGATTTCGATCTCGCGCACAACTGGGGCAGCGTCCGCACCCTGCGGCTCGCCGACGGCCCGGACGAGGTCCATGCCCGCGCAATCGCCCGCGCCGAGTTCGGCAAATATGCCGAGTTCAAGGCGGATCGCGCCTCTTCCGGCGATCTCGGCGTGAGCCGGTAGGAGAGGGCCGTGAAAGCAGCCGTCCTGTTCGAGGCCAAAACCCCGCTCGCGATCGAAGAGGTGCAGGTTTCCAAGCCGGGCCCGCGCGAGGTGCTGATCCGCACCGCCTCGGTGGGCGTGTGCCGCTCCGACCTGCACTTCGTCGACGGCGCCTTCCCGCACCCGGTGCCGACCGTGCCGGGGCATGAGGCGGCGGGCGTGGTGGAGGCGGTTGGCTCGGACGTGTCGCATTTGCGGCCCGGCGACCATGTCATCACCTTCCTCACTGCCTTTTGCGGGTCGTGCGAGTTCTGCGTGACCGGCCGGCCGTCGCTCTGCGTCGATCCCTCGACACGGCGCCCTGCCGATGCCGAGCCGCGGCTGAAGCTTGCCGACGGCAGGCCGCTTGCGCCCTTCCTCAACCTCTCCGCCTTCGCCGAGATGATGCTGGTGCATGAAAATGCCTGCGTCGCGATCAGTCGGGAGATGCCGCTGGATCGTGCCGCGCTGCTCGGCTGCGCGGTGATCACCGGCGCGGGCTCGATCTTCAACGACAGTCGGTTGCGGCCGGGCGAGAGCGTCGCGGTGATCGGGGCGGGCGGGATCGGCCTCGCCGCGATCAACGCCGCGAAGATCGCCGGGGCAGGCCAGATCCTTGCGTTCGACCCGGTGCCTGAGAAGCGCACCCTGGCGGAGAAGATGGGGGCGACGCATACGCTCGATCCGGCCGCGGAGGGCATCGCCAAGCAGGTGCTCGCGCTGACCGGCGGCGGAGTGCACTATGCGATCGAAGCTGTCGGGCGGCCCGCGACGGCAGAACTCGCCTGGCAGATACTCCGCCGCGGCGGCACCGCCACGATCCTGGGGATGATCGCGCCCGGCCAGAGCGTCAGCCTGCCGGGACACACCTTCCTCACCGGCAAGAAGATCCAGGGTTCGCTGCTCGGCAGCACTCGCTTTCCGATCGACATGCCGCGGCTGGTCCAGCTCTATCTGGACGGCAAGCTCGACCTCGACACGCTCGTCGCCGAGCGCATCGAGCTATGTGAGGTCAACGAAGCGCTCGAAAAGCTGCGACAGGGCACGAGCGTCCGCTCGGTGATCACCTTCGCATGAGCGACCTCGACGAAACCCGCCTTGCGGCTTGGGCCTTGGCGCAAGTGCCCGGCTTCACCGGTCCGGTCACCGTCACCAAGTTCCCGGGCGGGCAGAGCAATCCGACCTATCGTGTTGAAAGTGCTAGTGGTGCCTATGTCCTCCGTCGCAAGCCGTTCGGCACGATCCTGCCGTCCGCGCACGCGGTCGAGCGTGAATATCGGCTGATCGCCGCGCTGCATCCCGCCGGCTTCCCGGTCGCGCGGCCCTATGCGCTGTGCGAGGACCGGCAGGTAATCGGCGCGCCCTTCTACCTGATGGAGATGGTGGAGGGGCGCACCTTCTGGGACGGCTCGCTGCCGGACATGGCGCCGGCGGAGCGCACCGTTGTCTACGAGGCGATCGTCGATACGCTCGCCGCGCTACATCGTATCGATCCCGCCACGGTCGGGCTCGGCGACTATGGCAAGCCCGGCAATTATTTCACCCGCCAGGTCGAGCGCTGGACCCGCCAATATCGCGCCAGCCAGACCGACGATCTGCCGGAGGTGGAGGCGCTGATCGAATTCCTGCCGCGGACGGTGCCGCTCCAGACCCGAACCAGCATCGTCCATGGCGATTATCGCATCGACAACATGATCTTCGCCGCAGACCGCCCCCAGGTGCTGGCGGTGCTCGACTGGGAATTGTCGACGCTCGGCGATCCGCTGGCCGATTTCTCCTATTTCCTGATGAACTGGGTGACGGAGCCGGAGGGCCGCTCGGGCGTGAAGGGGCTGGCGGGGCCGGAGACGGGCATCCCCACGATCAAGGCGATGGTAGCGCGCTACTGCGCTGCCACGGGCCGCGACGGCGTGCCCGATCTCGACTGGTATTTCGCCTACAACCTGTTCCGCCTGACCGGCATCGTTCAGGGGATCAAGAAGCGGATGCTCGATGGCAACGCCTCGAGCACGCAGGCGGCCAAGACGGTCGAGCGGCTGCCGGGGTTGGCGTCGGCGGCGTGGCACTTCGCGCAAAGGGCAGGGGCATGAGCGGCGGTCTCGATTTTACCGGCAAGGTAGCGGTGATTACTGGGGCTGCGTCCGGCATCGGTAAAGCGACGGCTCGTGCGTTCTCGGCGCGCGGCGCGAAGGTGGTGGCGGCCGATCGCGACGCCGGCGTACATGAAACCATCGCAGGTCTCGACGGGGCCTTGGCGATCGAGATGGACGCCGCCAACGAGAGCGATGTGCAGCGGCTTGTTGAGACTGCGTGCGAACAGTTCGGCGGGCTCGACATCTTCTACGCAAATGCTGGGATTTCCGGCGGGACCGCAGGTATCTTTGATGCAGACGTAACGCTTTGGACGGAAGTGCTTCGGGTCAATCTCATTGGCCCGGCTCTCGCCATCAAGCACGCCGCGCCGCGGATCGTCGCGCGCGGGGGCGGAGCGATCCTGTGCACAGCAAGTGTCGCGGGGCTTCGCTCAGGGGCGGGTGGCACGCCCTATTCGGCCTCGAAGGCAGGCGTGATCAACCTGGTGCAGTCCGCGGCACAGCAGCTCGCCACCTCGGGCGTGCGGGTCAATGCGATCTGCCCCGGGCTGATCGAGACCGGCATGACCCAGCGCGCCTTCGACTACGCCCGCGAACAGGGCAAGGAGGAGAAGCTCGGACAGCTCAATCCGCTGCGACGGGCGGGACGACCCGACGAGATCGCCGAGGTGGCACTGTTCCTCGCATCCGACGCCGCCAGCTATGTCAACGGGCAGGCGATTGCGGTGGATGGTGGCCTCAGCAGCAGCCATCCGGTAACGCGCCAGGTATTCGGAAAACCGGCGTTCTGAGCTGCGACGAGCCCGTGCTGGCGTTGAGAAATGGTTAGCTCGGCGCGGCTATGGTGTACACCGGAGGTCTGGCCAATCTCTTGACATGGGCGCGCGGATTGGTCAGGCCAGCGGCAACAAACAGCCTATAGAGGTAGCTCGATGAAGATCGTCTCGGCCAAGGTTATCGTAACCTGCCCCGGCCGCAATTTCGTGACGCTGAAGATTCAGACCGATCAGGGCGTATACGGCATCGGCGACGGCACGCTCAATGGCCGCGAACTGGCGGTGGTCTCCTATCTCGAAGACCATGTCATCCCCTGCCTGATCGGCATGGATCCGCGCCGGATCGAGGATATCTGGCAATATCTCTATCGCGGTGCCTATTGGCGCCGCGGCCCGGTGACGATGCGCGCGATCGCGGCGGTCGACATGGCGCTGTGGGACATCAAGGGCAAGATGGCCGGGATGCCGGTCTACCAGCTGCTCGGCGGCCGCAGCCGCGACGGCGTGATGGTTTACGGCCACGCCAACGGTGCCGATATCGAGCAGACCGTCGATGCGGTCGGCAAATATATCGACCTGGGCTACAAGGCGATCCGCGCGCAGACCGGCGTGCCGGGCATCAAGGATGCGTACGGCGTCGGCCGCGGCACCATGTATTACGAGCCGGCCGATGCGGCGCTGCCCTCGGTCACCGGCTGGGATACGCGCAAGGCGCTTAACTATGTGCCCAAGCTGTTCGAGAAGCTGCGCGCGACCTATGGCTTCGACCATCACCTGCTGCACGACGGCCACCACCGCTACACGCCGCAGGAAGCCGCCAATCTCGGCAAGATGCTCGAGCCCTATCAGCTGTTCTGGCTGGAGGACGTGACCCCGGCCGAGAACCAGGAAGCGTTCAAGCTGATCCGCCAACACACCGTCACCCCGCTGGCGGTGGGCGAGATCTTCAACACGATCTGGGACGCCAAGGACCTGATCCAGAACCAGCTGATCGACTATCTGCGCGCGACCGTGGTCGGTGCCGGCGGCCTGACGCATCTGCGTCGTCTGGCCGATCTCGCCAGCCTCTACCAGGTCCGCACCGGCTGCCACGGCGCGACGGATCTGTCGCCGGTGACGATGGGCTGCGCACTCCACTTCGACACCTGGGTCCCGAACTTCGGCATCCAGGAATATATGCGCCATTCCGAAGAGACCGATGCGGTGTTCCCGCACGATTACCACTTCGAAAAGGGCTATCTGTACTGCGGCGAGGCGCCGGGCCACGGCGTCGACATCGACGAGGAACTGGCGGCGAAATATCCGTACAAGCCCGCCTATCTGCCGGTCGCCCGCCTCGAGGACGGGACGATGTGGAATTGGTGAGCCTAGCCGGGGCGGCGCTGCTGTCGCCCCGCTGCTTCGATTAAAAAAAGGCGGCCGTGGAAGCCCATGGCCGCCTTTTTTGATTGTGTGTAGGAGGCTCAGTCCTTCCAGGCCCACCATAGCTGGGCCGGCGGGATGTTCCACCATTCCATCTCGTGCTCGATATTGTCCCAATGCGGCGTCAGGAAATTCCGGACATTGGGGTTGTACTGGTAGACGAGGAATGCGCCGCCGGGCCGCAGGATGTCGCGCGTCGCCTTGGCGATCGCATCGCCGACGCCGTCGGGCAGGGTCGAGAAGGGCAGGCCCGAGGCGATATAGTCCGCCTGCTCGAAGCCGTTGTCGCGCACGATCTTCTGCACATCGGCGGCCGAGCCGAGCACCGCGACGAAGCGCGGATCGTCGATCGACTGGCGCAGATAGCGGATGAAATCGGGGTTGGTATCGATCACGATCAGCTTGCCGTCGGGGCCGAGGCGCTCGAGGATCGGGCGGCTGAAGGTGCCGACGCCCGGGCCATATTCGACGAACAGCTTGGTGTTCGCCCAATCGACCTTGCTCAGCATGCGGCGAATCAGTCGCCCCGAAGATTGCGCGACCGCGCCAACCATCACCGGGCGCTTTAGGAACTGCTGCAGGAAGAACATCGTCGGCGAGGGCACACCGGCCGGGCGGGTGCGACGGGCACTCCGGCGTTTTGCGGTGGCGGTCGAAGGGGGCATGGGCTTCCTTACGAAAATATGACGCTTCGGGACATCGGTTGCGCAAATTCCGGCGGATATGCAAGCGACCGTCGTCGAAAAGGATCCCGATCCTGGCCACGGCAACAACGCCGGAGAGCCGCTTTGTTGCCCTGCATTTTCCCGGAGCACCGGAGTGGCTAGGAAATCTGCGGCGGGACGGTTACAACCCGCGCGCATGACATCGCTCGATAAGCCACCAATAGGCACCTCGACGGTGAAGTGGCGTTTTCCCGATATTCACCCCGAGGGCCGCAAATATGTGCTGATCGCCGCTGCGATCGCCGTTGCCAGCCTGTGGGTATGGGACGTCCTCACCTGGCCGCTTCTGTTCCTGACGCTCGGCGTCGCCGCCTTCTTCCGGGATCCCGTTCGGGTGACGCCGGTGGAGGAGGGCGTGCTCGTCGCCCCCGCCGACGGGCTCGTCACCATGATCCAGCGCGTGCCGCTGCCGCCTGAGCTTGCCGGGCCGCACGCGCTCGGCACCGAGCCGATGGTGCGCGTGTCGATCTTCATGAGCGTATTCGACGTGCATGTGAACCGCACGCCGATCACCGGCACGATTCGGCACGTCATCTATATTTCGGGCAAGTTCCTCAACGCCGATCTCGACAAGGCGAGCGACGAGAATGAGCGCCAGCACATGGTGGTCGAGGATCGTGACGGGCTGCGCATCGGCTTCACCCAGATCGCCGGTCTGGTCGCCCGCCGCATCGTCGCCTTCGTCAAGCCGGGCGACATGGTCGTGGCTGGCCAGCGCATCGGGCTGATCCGCTTCGGCAGCCGCGTCGATGTGTTCCTGCCCGAGGAATATGGCGCGCAGGTGATTCTTGGCCAGCGCACCATTGCGGGGGAGACGATCATCGCCCGCCGCAACATCCAGAACGCCACCGGGGTGGCGCAATGAGCGACGAACGCCCGCGCTTTCGGCGCGGGCCCGATCGGCGGGGGACGGGTCGCAGGCCGGCATTGCCGCGCGGCATCCCGCTTCGCGCGGTGCTCCCAAACGCCGTTACGGCGCTTGCGCTCTGCTCCGGCCTAACCGGCATCCGCTTCGCGATCCTGGGCAATTGGGAGGCGGCCGTGCTGATGGTGCTCGCCGCCGCGGTACTGGACGGCATCGACGGGCGCATCGCCCGGTTGGTTCGCGCTGAGAGCCGCTTTGGCGCCGAGCTCGACAGTCTGTCCGACGCAATCTCCTTCGGCGTCGCGCCTGCGTTGATCCTCTACCTCTGGTCGCTTCAGGCGCTGGGGCGGTTCGGCTGGCTGGTTGCGCTGCTCCACGCGCTGTTCTGCGCACTGCGCTTGGCCCGCTTCAATGCCCAGATCGATCTGGCCGAGCAACCGCACAAGTCTGCGGGCTTCCTCACCGGTGTTCCGGCGCCGGCCGGTGCCGCGCTGGCGCTGACCCCGGTCTATCTGTGGCTGTGGACCGGTGAGGCGATCACGCGTGCGCCGATCGTCATCGCCGTGTGGACGGTGCTGATCGCCATCCTGATGGTCTCCAGCGTCGCAACCTTCGGCCCGAAAATCCGGCTGCGCCAGAATGTCCGGTTCGAGGCTATTGCAGTGCTGGTTGCACTCGCCGCCGCACTCGTATCTGCGCCTTGGACGACGCTGGCGATCGTGGCGATCGCCTATCTCGCCAGCATCCCGTTCAGCGTTCGCTCCTACCGCCGGATCAGGCGGCTGCGCGCTGCGGGCGGGGGCGTGGCATCCGCGCCGGAACCGATCGTACCCTGACCCGCGACAGGCGCGGCGACGGGGCGGGAAGCGCCACCGGCCGCGCCATGCCGAACAATTCGGCGAAGCGATGCAGTTGCGGATGAATGCTTGCGTAGAGCGTCCAGACAGCGGCCGTGAAAGCCGACCCGAACAGAAAAAAGACAGCGAATCCAGTCATTACCCGGCTCCTGATCTTCAACGCCGATCCCAGCGGAACCCACGAACCTCGAACCACCGAGAGTCGTGCCTGTTCCATCAATCGCGTTCTGATCGCTGTATGTTCCATTCATGTTCCGGCGTCAAGCGATGTTCCGATAATGTTCCAGCTTGTGCCCGGCTGCGCGATCGACTAAGCGGCCCGCCTCAACCCCGCATGGGAAGCATCATAACCCGGTGTTCGGAGCGATTTCGAATTCCCGCTTCCCAGAGGACCAACCGGAAGGAGTTATCCCTATGGCGGCACCCGTCGTCACCATGCAGCAGCTGCTCGAATCGGGCGCGCACTTCGGTCACCAGACCCATCGCTGGAACCCGAAGATGAAGCCCTACATCTTCGGTGATCGCAACGGCGTTCACATCATCGACCTGTCGCAGACCGTTCCGCTCTTCGCCCGCGCGCTCGAGTTCGTCAGCTCGACCGTCGCCGCCGGCGGCAAGGTGCTGTTTGTCGGCACCAAGCGCCAGGCGCAGGAGCCGATCGCCGAGGCAGCGCGTCGCGCGGGCCAGCATTTCGTCAACCACCGCTGGCTGGGCGGCATGCTCACCAACTGGAAGACCATCAGCAACTCGATCAAGCGCCTCAAGACGCTCGAAGAGCAGCTGTCGGGCGACACGCACGGCCTCACCAAGAAGGAAGTGCTGCAGCTCACCCGCGAGCGCGACAAGCTCGAGCTCTCGCTCGGCGGCATCCGCGACATGGGCGGCATCCCCGACATCATGTTCGTGATCGACGCGAACAAGGAAGAGCTGGCGATCAAGGAAGCCAACACCCTCGGCATCCCCGTCGTCGCCGTGCTCGACTCGAACGTTTCGCCGGACGGCATCGCGTTCCCGGTTCCGGGCAACGACGACGCCAGCCGCGCCATCCGCCTCTACTGCGAAGCCATCGCCATCGCCGCGACCCGTGGCGGCCGCGAGGCGCTGATGCAGCAGGGCTATGACTTCGGTGCTGCCGAGCAGCCGCCGGTCGAGGAAGCCGTCGAAGGCTGATCGCCCGCGTCATCGAACCGTAATCGGGGCGGGGCAGGGCGCACGCACTGCTCCGCCCGACTTTTAACTGAGGAATAGAGACATGGCCGAGATCACTGCAGCCGCCGTCAAGGAACTCCGCGAAAAGAGCGGCGCCGGCATGATGGATTGCAAGAAGGCGCTCTCCGAGACCAATGGCGACATGGAAGCCGCTGCCGATTGGCTGCGCGCCAAGGGCCTCGCCGCTGCCGCCAAGAAGTCGAGCCGCACCGCCGCCGAAGGCCTGGTCGGCCTGGCCGTCGCCGGCACCAAGGGTGTCGCGATCGAGGTGAACTCGCAGACCGACTTCGTCGCCAAGAACGAGATCTTCCAGAACTTCGTTCGCGAAGCCACGTCGCTCGCGCTCGAGACCGGTGACGACATCGCCGCGCTCAAGGCCGCCAAGATGGCGTCGGGCCAGACCGTCGACGAGACGCTGACCGCCAACATCGCCACCATCGGCGAGAACCAGGTGCTGCGTCGCGCCAAGAAGGTCGAAGTCGCCAAGGGCGCGGTGATCCCGTACGTCCACAATGCGGCGGCGCCGGGCCTCGGCAAGATCGGCGTGCTCGTCGCGCTCGAATCGGAAGCCGGTGTCGACGTGCTCGAGCCCCTCGGCAAGCAGCTGGCGATGCACATCGCGGCCGCCTTCCCGCTGGCGCTGGACGAGAGCGGCCTGGACCAGGACGTGCTCGCCCGCGAGCGTGCAATCGCTGCCGAAAAGGCTTCCGAGAGCGGCAAGCCGGCCGAGATCATCGAGAAGATGGTCGACGGCGCGGTGAAGAAGTTCGCCAAGGAGAATGCCCTGCTCAGCCAGCTGTTCGTGATGGACGGCAAGACCCCGGTTTCGGACGTCATCGCCAAGGCGGCGAAGGACTCGGGCTCGGCGATCGTGCTGAAGGACTATGTCCGCTTCCAGCTCGGCGAAGGCATCGAGAAGGAAGAGAGCGACTTCGCTGCCGAAGTGGCTGCGACCGCCGGTCTCACCAAGTAATCAGGCGCGCCGGGAGGGGCCGTTTCGACGGCTTTTCCCCGGCATCCACGCTTGTTCGCGCGGCGCGGCTCCTCTAGGGTCCGCGCCGCTTCGCTGTCCGCTTCTCAAGATTTCAGGAACCTCATGACTGCTCCGACCGTCCGCCGCATTCTTCTCAAGCTGTCGGGGGAGGTCCTGATGGGCCAGGGCCAGTTCGGCATCGATCCTGAGACCTGCGAGCGCGTCGCGCTCGAGGTGAAGGAGGCCAAGGAAAGCGGCCTCGAAATCTGCATGACCGTCGGCGGCGGCAACATCTTCCGCGGCATCGCCGGGGCGGCGCAAGGCTTCGACCGTGCCAGCGCCGACTATATGGGCATGCTCGCCACGGTGATGAACGCGCTCGCGATGCAGAACGCGCTCGAAAAGGTGGGCGTCGAGACCCGCGTCCAGTCCGCCATCCCGATGGCCAGCGTGTGCGAGCCCTATATCCGCCGTCGTGCCGAGCGGCACATGGAGAAGGGCCGCGTCGTGCTGTTCGCTGCGGGCACCGGCCTGCCGTTCTTCACCACCGACACCACCGCCGCGCTGCGCGCCGCCGAGATGAAGTGCGACGCGCTGTTCAAGGGCACCTCGGTCGACGGCGTGTACGACGCCGATCCCAAGAAGGTGCCGACGGCGAAGCGCTACGACACGCTCAGCTACGACCGCGTCCTTGCCGACAATCTGAAGGTGATGGACGCCTCCGCCGTGGCGCTGTGCCGCGACAACCATATTCCGATCGTGGTGTTCAACATCCGCGGCGAGGGCAATCTCGCTTCGGTGCTCCGGGGCGAGGGGACTTCCACCATCGTCCAGGATGCGGACGCCGCGTAACCCACCGCAACCACGCTTCAAGGAAAGCCGAAAATGGCCGCATATGACAAGGCAGATCTCGAGCGCCGCATGGCCGGCGCCGTGGAATCGCTCAAGCACGATCTGACCGGTCTCCGCACCGGCCGCGCCTCGACCACGCTGCTCGATCCGGTGACCGTCGAGGTCTATGGCTCGCACATGCCGATCACCCAGGTGGCGACCGTCTCGGCGCCCGAGCCGCGCATGCTGTCGGTGCAGGTGTGGGACAAGTCGAACGTCGGCCCCGTCGACAAGGCGATCCGCTCGGCCGGTCTCGGCCTCAACCCGATCGTCGACGGCCAGACGCTGCGCCTGCCGATCCCGGACCTGACCGAGGAGCGCCGCAAGGAGCTCGCCAAGCTCGCCAACCAGTACGCCGAAAAGGCCCGCATCGCCGCGCGCAACGTGCGCCGCGACGGCATGGACAGCCTGAAGACCGACGAGAAGAAGGGCGTGTTCGGCGAGGACGAGCGCAAGCGCCACGAGACAGAGGTCCAGAAGATCACCGACGCGACGATCGCCGAGATCGATGCGGCAGCGGCTGCCAAGGAAAAGGAAATCCTGGGCAAGTGATCCGCCCCGGAGCTTCTGGTGCGGCCGAAAGGGCAGGGCGCGGTGGCCGTTAAGCTGGCCTCCGCTTCGGGCGGCGAGACCCCGCCGCCCCGCCATGTCGCGATCATCATGGACGGCAACGGGCGCTGGGCGAAGAAGCGCTTGCTGCCGCGCGTCGCTGGCCATCGCCAGGGTGTGGAGGCGGTGCGCCGCGTCGCGCGTGCGGCGCGGTCGCTCGGCATCGAGGTGCTGACACTCTACGCCTTCTCGTCCGAGAACTGGCGGCGCCCGGAAGAGGAAGTCGGCGCATTGATGGGGCTGCTGCGGCAGTTCCTCGAACGCGAGCTCGACCAGATCGTATCGGACGGCGTCAAGCTGCGGGTGATCGGCGGCTGGCGCGAGCTCTCGCCCGATCTGGTCACGATGATCGAGGCGGCGATCGCGCGGACCGCGGTCAATACCGGGCCCACGCTGGTGCTGGCGCTCAACTATGGCGCACAGGCCGAACTGCTGGCCGCCACGCGGCGGCTGGCCGAGCAGGCACGCGACGGCACGCTCGATCCGGCCACGATCGACGAGGCGCGGTTCGAGAGCGAGCTGGAGACGGCAGGCTTGCCCCCGCTCGACCTGATGATCCGCACCTCCGGCGAGCAGCGGCTTTCCAATTTCCTGCTGTGGCAGGCGGCCTATGCCGAACTGCTGTTCGTCGACACGCTATGGCCCGACTTCGACGAGCGCGCGCTGGCCGACGCGCTGGCCCAGTTCGGGCGACGCCAGCGGCGCTTCGGGGGCCTGTGAGCAAGAATTCCGATCTTCCGAAACGTGCCGTCGTCGGGCTCGCGCTGGTCGGGCTCGCGCTCGCCGCCTTGTGGGCGGGCGGCTGGGGCTTCTGGCTGGTCATCACCGGGGCGGCGGTGCTGATGATTGGCGAATGGGCAACCTTGGCGGGGGACGAGAGCAAGCGTCGCCTCACCCAATATGTGATGATGGTGCCGCTGGCGATCCTGAGCCCGGCCGCCGCCGGCCCGGGGTTCCTGGCGCTGGGCCTGATCTTCGGCGCTTTCTTCTTCGTCGCGATCGTGACGCGGAACGGCAAGCTGGCGGCGGGGCAGATCTATGTCGGGCTCCCGGTGCTCGCGCTGCTGCTGCTCCGCGACCATCCGCAAGGCTTCGCCGCGACATTGTGGACGATGGCGATCGTCTGGGTGTGCGACAGCGGCGCCTATTTTGCCGGGCGCGCGATCGGTGGGCCCAAGCTTGCGCCCTCGATCAGCCCGAACAAGACCTGGGCGGGGCTGATCGGCGGGCTGGTCGCTGCAATCCTGTTCTCTGCCACCTTCGTCGCGGCGGCGCCGGGCACGGCGATCGGCTGGTGGCTGGTGGCGGTATCGCCGCTTGTCGCCTTTGCCTCGCAGATCGGCGATCTCTACGAGAGCCATCTCAAGCGCGTCGCCGGCGTGAAGGATTCGAGCAATTTGCTGCCGGGCCATGGCGGCATTCTCGACCGGCTCGACGGGCTGGTGTTCGCGGCCCCGGTTGCAGCTTTGTTTTTTGCGATCCATCATCAGGTGGTTGTGGGAGGATACTGGTGGTGAAGCGCGTAACGGTGTTGGGGGCGACCGGCTCGGTCGGCACCTCGACGCTGGATTTGATCGAACGACATCCGCACGTCTTCGAAGTTGTGGCGCTGACCGCAAACTGTGATGTCGAGAAGCTCGCCGCGGCGGCGATCCGCACTCGCGCGCGCTGCGCCGTGGTCGCCGACGAGACGTGTCTGCCGGCGCTGCAGGAGCGGCTGGCCGGCAGCGGCGTCGAGGCGATGGGCGGGGCGCATTCGGTATGCGACGTGGCGCGCATGGGCGCCGACTGGACGATGGCGGCGATCGTCGGCAGCGCAGGGCTCAAGCCGGTGATGGCCGCGCTGGAGGCAGGCGGCACGGTCGCGCTGGCGAACAAGGAATCGCTCGTCTCGGCGGGTGAGGTGATGATGGCGGCGGCGCGTGCGTACGGCGCGACGCTGCTGCCGGTCGATTCGGAGCACAATGCCGTGTTCCAGTGCCTCGATCGCACGGCGCCCAGGGGCGTCCGCCGGATCATCCTCACCGCCAGCGGCGGGCCGTTCCGTGGGACGCCGAAGGAAGCGATGCGCGACATCACGCCCGCACAGGCGGTGGCGCATCCCAACTGGTCGATGGGCGCCAAGATCTCGGTCGATTCGGCGACGATGATGAACAAGGGGCTCGAGCTGATCGAGGCCTTCCACCTGTTTCCGGTCGCCGCCGAGCAGCTGGCGGTGCTGGTCCACGCCCAATCGGTCGTCCACTCGATGGTGGAATATGTCGACGGGTCGGTGCTGGCCCAGCTCGGCACGCCCGACATGCGCACCCCGATCGCCTATGCACTGGCCTGGCCCGAGCGGATGGAGACGCCGTGCCCGCCGCTCGATCTTGCCGCAGTGGGCAAGCTGGAGTTCGAAAATCCCGATCTCGACCGCTTCCCGGCGCTCGCGCTAGCGATGGAGGCATTGAAGGCAGGCGGGGCGCGTCCGGCGATCCTCAACGCGGCCAACGAAGTCGCCGTCGCGGCCTTTCTCGCTGGGCGGATCGGATTTCTTGAAATTGCCGCAATCTCTGCCGATACGCTGTCGCGCTACGACCCGGCCGCGCCGGAAACGCTCGACGCCGTGCTGGCGATCGATGAGGAGGCGCGGCTTTATGCGGCTGAGCGAGTGAAGGACTGCGTCGCTTGATCCAATCCCCCGGCATCCTGCTCACCATTCTGGCGTTCGCGCTGGTGATCGGGCCGCTCGTGTTCCTGCACGAGCTGGGCCATTATCTGGCGGGCCGCCTCTTCGGGGTGAAGGCCGAGGAATTCTCGATCGGCTTCGGCCGCGAGATCGCCGGCATCACCGATCGCCGCGGCACGCGCTGGAAGTTCAGCCTGTTGCCGCTGGGAGGCTATGTCCGCTTCGCCGGCGACATGAACCCGGCGAGCCGGCCTTCGCCCGAATGGCTGCAGCTGCCGGCGAGCGAGCGCGCCAAGACCTTCCAGGCCAAGCCGCTGTGGCAGCGCGCGATCATCGTCGCCGCCGGCCCGATCATGAACTTCCTGGTCGCGATCGTCATCCTCTCGGCCTTCGCCTTCATGTTCGGCGAGAACCGCACGCCGTCGGTGATCGGCACGGTGATCCAGGGCAGCGCCGCCGCTAAGGCCGGCCTGCAGCCCGGGGACCGCATCACCGGCCTGGGTGGCCGCACGGTCGAGACCTATGCCGACATGGTGCAGTTCACCCAGTTGCGGCCGAACGAACCCGTACGGGTCGATTTCGTCCGTGGCGGCTCGGCGCGCAGCGTCGACGCGGTGATCGGCACCCGGCTGGAGCGCGATCGCTTCGGCAACGAATACAAGATCGGCCAGCTCGGTATCGGCGCGGCGGGTTCGACCCAGGTGCCGGTGGGGTTGCTCGAAGCGCCGCTGGTGGGCCTGCGCACGACGGCCGACATCGTCCGCATGACGGTGGACGGGCTGGGCCAGATCATCACCGGCCGCCGCTCGGTTGCCGAGCTGGGCGGGCCGCTCAAGATCGCCCAGGTTTCGGGCGAACGACTCTCCATGGGACCGATCGAGTTCGCGTTTCTGATCGCGCTCGTTTCCATTAATCTGGGATTCATCAACCTGTTGCCAGTTCCGGTACTGGATGGTGGTCATCTCCTGTTCTACGCCGTCGAGGCGGTCCGCCGGCGCCCGGTGGAGCCGCAGGTGATGGAATGGGCGTTTCGGGGCGGCATGCTCGCGATCCTCGCGCTGATGCTGTTCGTGACGCTCAACGATCTGGGCGCTTTCGGTGTGTGGAGACATCTGGCCGGCTTGATCGGTTGAGGGGGTTCGTGCAGGGCGGCAATATGCCGCGCGCGTTCCGGCAATATTTGGATTCCGACTGGGGTGGGATGGTGACTGCGATCAAGGCAAGCAATTTGGGCGCGCGGGCGACGGCTACGCTGTTGGCAGGGACGATCCTGTCGGGCGTGGTAGCGCCGGCAGAGGCGCAGACCGCGGCAAAGCCCGCGGCGCCGGCGACCCAGCCTCAGGCTGCACCCGCTCCGGCGACGCCGGCGGTGGTGCGGACGATCAAGTCGCTGCGGGTGGAAGGCTCGCAGCGCATCGAGCCGGAGACGGTGCTCAGCTACACGCGCCTGCGCGTGGGCGACAGCTATACGGCGGAGACCATCGACCAGGCGATCAAGGACCTGCTCGCCTCGGAACTGCTCGCCGACGTGGCGATCGAGGGTCTCGACGACGGCAACCTAGTGCTCCGCATCCGCGAGAACCCGGTGATCAACCGCGTCGTCTTCGAAGGCAACAAGCGCCTCAAGCAGGACAAGATCGACAAGGAGATCAAGCTCAAGCCGCGCCAGATCTTCACGCGCACCGCGGTGCGTGCGGACATCGCTCGCATCGTCGAGCTGTATCGCCGCCAGGGCCGCTTCGCCGCGCGCATCGAGCCGAAGATGGTCAGCCTCGACCAGAACCGTGTCGACGTGATCTTCGAGATCCACGAGGGCGCGAAGTCGAAGGTCCGCCAGATCAACATCATCGGCAACGAGGTGTTCGGCGACAAGAAGCTGCGCGCGCAGATGGCGACCAAGGTCGCCAGCTTCTCGCACTTCCTCAGCTCGAACACGTCGTACGACCAGGATCGCCTGGCCTATGACCAGCAGAAGCTGCGCCAGTTCTACCTGACCGAAGGCTATGCCGACTTCCGCGTGATCTCGGCCGTGGCCGAGCTGACGCCGGACAAGAAGGACTTCATCATCACCTATGTGGTGGAAGAAGGCCCCCGCTACAAGTTCGGCCCGGTCACGGTCGACAGTGCGATCCGCGACTTCGACGACAAGAAGCTCGCCGCGGCGCTGCCGATCAAGGAAGGCCAGTGGTACAACGCCAAGGCCGTCGAGGACACGGTCGAGCAGCTGAGCGAGACCGCCGGCCTGTTCGGCTATGCCTTTGCCGACGTTCGCCCCGACTTCCAGCGCAACAAGGATGCGCTGACGATGTCGATGAACTTCCACATCGGCGAGGCGAACCGCACCTATATCGAGCGCGTCGACATCACCGGCAATCGCCAGACGCAGGACAAGGTGATCCGCCGCGAAATGCGCGTGGCTGAAGGCGATGCCTTCAACACCTTCCTGGTCAAGCGCTCGCAGGACCGCATCAACAGCCTGGGCTATTTCCAGGACAAGTTCGAGATCGAGCGCAAGGAAGGCTCGGCGCCGGACCGCATCGTCCTGGCCGCGAACGTTGAAGAGAAGCCGAACGGCGAATTGACCCTGTCCGCCGGCTTCTCGAGCCTGGAGCGCTTCATCCTCCAGGCCTCGATCCGCCAGCGCAACTTCCGCGGCATGGGCCAGACCGCGAGCATCTCGGCGGACTATTCGAGCTATTCGAAGTCGGTGGAACTTGGCTTCACCGAGCCGTATCTGTTCGACAGTAACATCGCGCTGGGCGCGACGATCTTCCGCCGCGATTACAACTCGTTCAACTATCTGGGCACGACCCGCAACACGACCTACCAGCAGGTCTCGACCGGCTTCCAGCTCGTGGCGGGCCTGCCGCTCACCGAATATTGGACGCTGTCGGCACGCTATTATCTGTCGAAGGACGACGTCACGCTCGACCAGTCGACCTTCTACACCGACGGCAAGTGCGATCCGTTCCTAGCCGGTCGCTATTATTGCGAAGCGGTGGGCAATCGTCTGACCTCGCTGGTCGGCGTGTCGCTAATCTATGACAGCCTCAACAGCCGCCTGCGGCCGACGCGTGGCCAGCGCGTGTCGGTGGGCGTGGACGTGGCCGGCCTCGGTGGCGACGTCCACTATGTTCGTGGTCGCATCGACGGCGCGAAATATTGGGGCCTGGGCAGCGGTTTCGTGTTCTCGCTCACCGGCGAAGGCGGCGCGATCAAGAGCCTCGACGGCAGCGAAGTCCGGATCACCGATCGCTTCTATCTGGGCGAGCCGCAGTTCCGCGGCTTCGACATTCGCGGCGTCGGTCCGCGCGTGCAGCGTTACCAATATACCGGTGACCCGGCGACGGGGACGCAGACAGTCATCACCAGCCGCGACCAGATTGTCGACGACGCACTGGGCGGCAAGGCTTACTATCTTACCAAGGCAGAACTTGAGCTCCCGCTGGGTTCGGGTGCGGCGGAACTGGGCCTACGTCCGTCGATCTACGTCCAGATGGGTTCGTTGTTCTCGATCCGCCGGCCTGCGGTCAACGGCTATTTCCCGCCGTACATTGACCCGACAACCGGCAAGCAGGGAGTCAACAATGATGCGCTTAACTCGCCGTCGGTGACGCCGCGGCCGTTGAACGACAGCGCAGGCAATCCGCTCTATACCGTGACGAGCGGCGATCAGCTGGGCAACTATACGACCTGCACGATCGGTTATGCGGCCGCGGCAGGTCAGCCCTGCGTCGGCACCTCGATCAATACCCGCGCGCTCAACCAGAGCGGGCTGTTCTACGAACAGTATCGCGGGAGCACCGCCGCGCCGCGCATTTCCGTCGGTTTCGGCGTAAACTGGAATTCGCCCTTCGGCCCGTTGCGTATCGACGTCGCCAAGGCGCTGGTCAGCCAGCCGGGCGACGACAAGAAGCTTGTTACTTTCAACGTAGGGACTCAGTTCTAATGATGAAGAACCGTGTATTCGCGGCGGCGCTTGCCGCCTCCGCGGCGATGGCTGTTGCCGCGCCGGCGTCGGCGCAGGTCGCCGGTATCGCCACGATCAATACGATCGAGGCGATTACCCGCGCGAAGGCGTTCACCACTGCCGAGACGCAGCTGGACACCACCTTCAAGCCGGTGCGTGACCAGATCCAGGCGCGCCAGACCAAGTTCCAAACCGACGCGCGGGCGCTGATCGCGACGATCGACACCAACAAGGACGGCCAGGTCTCGGAAGCCGAAGAGCAGGCCGCAGCGGCCCGCAAGGATCCGAACTACACCCAGCTCATGACGCTGCAGAACCAGGCGAACGAGGAAATCCAGAAGCTGCAGACCCCGTCGATCCTGGCGGAACTGTTCGCGTTCGAGAAGATTCTGGCGCTCTATGACGCGGCGCAGATCTCGGTCGTCAATGCCCGCAAGATCAACGTGATCCTTCAGCCGGAGGCGATCGTCTATGCACCGGACGCCGTCGACGTCACCGACGCGGTCGTCGCCGAGCTGGACAAGACGCCGACCGTTGCGATCACGCCGCCGGCCAACTGGCAGCCGCAGCAGCGCACCGTGCAGTTCCAGCAGCAGGTGAACGAGCTGAAGCGTCGCGCCTATCAGCTCGCCGCCGCCCGCGCGCAGCAGCAACAGCAGCAGGGTGCCGCCGCGGCGCCGGGTGCCGCTCGTCCGGCCGCAGCGCCCGCGACCAAGCCGGCCAAGCCCGAACCGCGGTGAGCGGGGAAGCGCAGGGGGGCAGCAACATCGGTCCGCTCGATATCGGGCGGGTGATGGCAGCGCTGCCCCATCGCTTTCCGATGCTGCTGGTCGACCGGGTCGAGGAGCTGATCCTCGACCAGTCGATCGTGGCGGTGAAGGCGGTGACGATCAACGAAAGCTTCTTCCAGGGCCATTTCCCCGGCCGTCCTATCATGCCGGGCGTTCTCACCGTCGAGGCGCTCGCCCAGGCGGCGGGCGTGCTGGCGGTAGAGTCGCTCGGGCTCGCCGGCTCGGGGAAGCTCGTCTACTTCATGGCGATCGACAACGTGAAGTTCCGCAAGCCGGTGGAGCCGGGCGTGCTGCTCAAGCTCCAAGTCGAATTCGTGCAGAAGCGTTCGCGCGTCTGCAAATTCGCCGGCAAGGCGCTGATCGACGGCGAACTGGCGGCGGAATGTGAATTCACCGCGATGATCGCCGATCCGCCCAGCGCCTGAGCAGGGCAGGGCCGGACCATGGACGCATTGACCTGGTTCGGCCTGTTCGCGGTGACGGCGATGCTCGTCACCTACGCGCTGGAGGCGCGCTCGACCTGGTGGGTGCTCTGCTTTGCCGGCGCCTGCCTGCTCGGTTCGGCCTACGGGTTCCTTCAGGGAGCCTGGCCGTTCGGGCTGGTGGAGGCGATCTGGTCGCTGGTCGCGCTCCGCCGCTGGTGGGGCATACGGCAATGAGGTTGCGTTGGCGCCTGGGCTCTGCTAGGCGCGCGCGTCCGCTGCCGGTCGGAAACCGGCGGCTTTTTCCAAGGAATTCGATGTGAAGCAGAACACCCACCCCGATTACCACATGATCAAGGTGCAGATGACCGACGGCACCGTGTACGAGACGCGCTCCACTTGGGGCAAGGAAGGCGATCTCATGCAGCTCGAGATCGATCCGCTCGCGCACCCGGCCTGGACCGGCGGTCGCGGTCAGCTGCTCGACCAGGGTGGCCAGGTCGCGCGCTTCAACAAGCGCTTCGGCGGCCTCACGCTCGGCAAGAAGTAAGTCATCAATGCCGGGCGAGGACGCCCGGCCGATGGTTTTCGAAAGGGCTTCCTTCGCACGATCGTGCGGGGAAGCCTTTTTCGTTTCTGGGGCGGGGAGTGCCGCGAAGGGCATTGCGGTCGCTCCCGCAGCGTCTGATTGGGCTGCCGCCACGTCGGCGATCCGCGTTGCCACCGATTTTGTCCGTTGCTGCGCTGGCGCATCCTGCCGGAAGTGGAAATTCGCCCGCTGCCAGCCTGATCAATTGCCATGAAATTGATCAGATCTTGCTCGCTTTCCGTGTAGTGAGCGACTCCGCTGCCGCTCCTGATATGCCGTCGCAAGACCAGATGCGTTTGGTTCGGTGACGCGCACGGTGCCGCGCAAGCCTTTGAGCCGCAAGCGCGATATGTGTTTTTGCACGTGATGCAAAAAAACGATTGTTTAAAGCATTTATTGATACCAATTTGTGCAAACGTTGGATTAATTCGCGACGTTTTGAGACTTTCAGAAATGGATCTCCGCTGAGGTAGCGGCGCCCTTGGCTTTGGGGGCAATCGCATTGGAGGTGTCATGTGGTTGATGCGCAATGACTCCCTGTAGGTCGCTTGCACACCGCTGGGCGCGTGGTCGGCTCAAGGCTCGCGAGCGCGCATGACCGCCGCCGTCTCGCACGCCCTGTTGACCATCGCTGCTGATTTCGGCGCCGCAATCGACATCCATCAACTTTGCGAGCGCTTCAGCGCCGCGGTTGCAAGCGTAGGGAACTTCCATTTCGCTCTGGGGCGTTTCGGGTCCAACATGCTTCGCGCCGAAGAAGTGATCTTCGTGCACTATCCCGAAGCCTGGCAGCGCCATTACCACGCCAACGACTATATCAAGATCGATCCCACGATCCGCGCGATCGCGCATCGGGACATACCCTATAGCTGGGCGGAACTCGGCAACCTCGACGCCGCCCAACGCCGCCTGCTCGACGAAGCGCGGGCCTTCGGCGTGGTGACGGGGTTCACGGTGCCGATCCACATGACGGACGGGACGACCTTCGTGGCGAGCTTCGGCGCAGGCGACGCCGACGCGCTCCACCGCGCGCGCCCGTTCCTGAGCATGATTTCCGCGCAGTTTCTCGAACGCTACAAGGCGCTTGCCGGCGCATCCAAATCCCCGATCCGCCTGACCCCGCGCGAACGCGATTGCATGACCTGGACCGCGCGCGGCAAGAGCGCCTGGGAAATCGGAATGCTGCTCGGTATCAGCGAGAACACGGTCAATTTCCACGTTAAGAATGCTTGCGCCAAGCTCGGCAGCAATGGCCGCATGCTGGCGGTGGTCAGCGCGATCATGCTGGGTGTGATCTCGCCCTGACTGCGGCCAGCGCGGGGGGCTGGGCCTATGCCAGCTAACGAACTCGACGCGGTTCCGTCGTCGGCAGCAAACCCCAGCGCTCCAGCGCAAGGGTGGCATTTTCCATTCCCTGCTCCGCCTGGAGGAGGCCGCCCAGCCGCGCCGCCGCCGCGCGCACATGCTCCTGCGCCGCCAGCGACATCGCATCGGCAAGGTCCTGCGCGGTCATCGTCCGCCGATCGAGCAGCACCGGGTTCACCCCGGCGCGCTTGAGCCGCCACGCCCAGAAGAACTGGTCGGCCAGGAACGGCACGACGACCTGCGGCAGCCCGGCCCGAGTCGCCGCCGCCGTCGTACCGGCGCCGCCGTGATGCACCGCCAGCGCCACCCGCGGGAACAGCCAGTCATGGGGCGCCTCCTTGAGGAAGAACACGTCCGGCGCCGCTTCCGCCGACTCCAGCGCCCCCCAGCCGGTCGCGATGATCGCGCGCCGGCCGGTCTGCCGCACGGCGTCGAGGATCAGCCGGGTGAAGCGCTGCTGGTCGCCGCCAAGCATGCTGCCGAACCCGACATAGAGGGGCGGCGGCCCGGCATCTAGAAAGTCTTGGAGCGCCTGGGGCGGCGTCCAGTCGCGCCCCTGGTCGAGCGACCAGAAGCCGACCACCGCCGCCCGCCCCGGCGACCAGTCCGCGGGTTGGGGCTGGAGATGCCTGCTGAACGCGTAGAGAATGGGTTGCGGCCGCACTCGCTGCTCGCGTTCGTACCAGGGGCCGAGGAGCGGGAAGGGGCGGAGTCCCAGCGTTTCGCGGAGCGAGTTGGAGGGTCGCGCCAAGATCCGCCACATCGCGATGCGCAGCGCGTGCGACAGGGCGAGGTTGGCGGCGGCGGGCATTTGCATGCCGGGCAGCGGCCAGATTGGCGCCATGTGCCGGGACGGGGTCAGCGGCATGAACTGGGCCTGCACGAACGGCACGCCGAGCCGTTCCGCCACCGCGGCGCCCAGGATCGTGCCCGAGCCCGAGCCGAGCACGAGATCGGCGCCGCGCGCCGCCTCCATGCCCTGCCGCGCCCATTGCGGCACCCATCGCATCATGGTGGACGCGACGGTGCCCGCCATCTTCAGCTGGTTTCCGCTCTCCATCAGCGCCCGCTCGCGCGCCATCAGCGCCGCATAGTCCGATTCGAGAGGGGCAATCCGCATCCCCAGTTGCTCGACGATGCCCCGATGACGATCGCTCGTGGCTATCGTTACGCCATGGCCCTGCCCCTGGAGGTGGCGGCCGAAGGCGACGAAGGGCCGCACATCGCCATGCGTGCCGATGGTGAAGATAGCGATACGCATGTCGTTTCTCCGTCGCCGTGCCGCTGCGGTGCGCTAGGGCCGTTCGGCCTCTACCAGCACGGCATCTCGCGCCAGCGCATCGAGGTGCCGGGTGATGATGCCGCCGATCCGGGCCGCATGGGCGGGCAGCATCATATCCTGATGCCGGCAATCGACCTCGTGGATGGTGAGCAGGCCCGCCAGATGGCTGCCCCATACGGTGGGGCTGTCATGGATCACCGCACCCGCCCCGTCACCGCCGCGCAGGGCGGCGCGGAGGAACAGCGCATCGGTATCGGCATGGCCGGGCCGGTAGCGCCGCGCCAAGCCGAGATTGTGCACGGTCACGGCGCGGAGACGCTCGATGAACGCGGGCACGTCGCCGATTTCCTGCCCCAGCGTGGCCGGCAGGTCGCCCATGTCGATCGCAGCGGCGATCAGCTCGACCAGCGCATCCGTCGTCTCCGGCATCGGCGCGCCCGGATCGGGCTGCAGCTTCAGGAAATCCAGCGCGGCACGGATGAGCACCGTCTCTTCCATGTCTTCGGGATCCGCCTCCGTGCCGAGGAAGGGATAGGAATCGAGCAGCGCGAGCAGCGCCACCGCTTCGCCCGCGCTGCGCAGGCGGGCGGCGATGCCATGGGCGATCAATCCGCCCATCGACCAGCCGATCAGGTGATAGGGGCCGGCCGGCTGCACCGCGCGGATCTGCTCGAGATAGATGTCGACCAGGGCTTCGATCGAGGCCGGACGGGCATCGCCCTGGAGCAGCCCGATATCCTGGAGCGCATAGACCGGGTGACGCTGGGGCAGGTGCGGCGCCAAGGTGGCGAAGCTCCACCCCACGCCCAGCACTGGGTGGAGGCAGAACAAGGGCGCGGCATCGCCGCCGCTGCGGAGCGGCAGCACCACATCGAGGAAGCCGGAGCCTTGCGCGCTGCCCTCGAACAGCGGCGCGAGGCCCGCGATGGTGGGTTCGGTGAACAGATGGCCGATCGAGAGATCGGCGCCCAGATCGGCCAGTGCCGTCACGAGGTGCACCGCGCTCAGGCTGTCGCCGCCGAGATCGAAGAAATTGTCGTGGACGCCGATCTCCTCCACCCCCAGCACCGATCGCCAGATCTGCGCGAGCATGATCTCGGTGGGGGTGCGCGGCTGCACCGCGGCGCGGCTCTCGGCCACTTCCTGCATCCCCGGGCGGGGCAGCGCGCGGCGATCCAGCTTGCCGTTCGGCGTCCGGGGCAGCGCCTCGAGATACTGGAAGCGCGACGGGATCATCTGCGGCAGCAGCATCGTCGAGAGCGCGCGGCGCAGCTTCGCGGGGTCGGCGGGCGGATGGCCTTCGGCGGCGACGAGATAGGCGACCAGCATCGCCCCGTCGTTCCCGCGTTCCAGCACGACGGCGGCCTGTTCGATCCCGTTCAGCCGGAGCAGCGCGGATTCGATCTCCGCCGGCTCGGCGCGGACGCCCTTGATCTTTATCTGATCGTCGTTGCGGCCGAGCGTGCGCACCACGCCGTCCACCTCGCGCACGGCGCGATCGCCGGTGCGGTACAGCCGAGCACCCGCCTCGTTGCGGTAGCGATCGGGCGGGAAGCGTTCGGCCGTCAGCACGGGCTGGCCGAGATAGCCGGTCGCGACACCGCTGCCGCCGATCGCCAGCTCGCCGATCACGCCGTCGGGCAACTGAATGCCATAAGCATCGACGATGTGCAGCTGGGTGTTGGCGAGCGGATATCCGATCGCCGGGAGCACCAGGTCCGCCGCGCCGATCTGCTGCGCCGTCGACCAGATCGTCGTCTCGGTCGGGCCGTAGAGGTTGAACACCGCGCGCCCGAGGCCCAGCAGCCGCTCGGCCAGCTGACCGGACAGGACCTCGCCGCCGGTCAGCAGCAGCAGCCCGCGCAGTGCCTCGCCCTGGCCGGCACCGAGGATGGCCTGCCACATGGTGGGGGTCGCCTGCAGCGCGGTCACACCGTGGCGTGCGATCGCCGCCGCCAGTTGCTTGGGGTCGCCCGCCTCCTCGCGGGTGGCGACGACGACCGTCGCGCCGGCGACCAGCGGTAGCAGCAGTTCGAGCACCGCGATGTCGAAGGTCACCGTGGTGATCGCCAGCAGGCGCTCGTCGGGCGCAATCGACAGAATTTCCTGCATCGATAGCAGCAGGTTGCGGATATTGGCGTGCGAGACGACGACGCCCTTCGGCCTCCCCGTGGTGCCCGAGGTATAGGTGACGTAGGCGGTCCCGGCGGGGACTCGCGGGGCCGGATCGGCAATGCCGCCATGGAGCAGGCCGGCCTCGCCGGCGCGTGCCAGCACCAGCCGCGGGGCGGCGATCGGCAGCTCCATCTCGGCGTCGCACAGCACCAGCGAAGGCTGCGCGTCCTTCAGGATGGCGTGCAGGCGATCGACCGGGCCATGGCCGTTCAGCGGCAGCCAGGCGGCACCGCTCTCGGCAATCGCGAGCAGGGCGGTGACGAGCCGCCGATCGCGCGGCAGCGTCACCGCGACGAGGTGGCCGGGACCAATCCCCGCCGCCGCCAGCTGGTGTCGCAGGGCTTCGACATCGCTCGCGAGGCCGCGATAGCTCAGATCGCCCGCCGCATCGATCACCGCGGGTGCGTCGGGGCGATCCCCTGCCGTGCGGTGCATCAGTGCGTGCACGTCGTCGGTGGGCCAGGCGCGCTCGGCCGCGCGGACCTGCGCCGCCCAGCGCGCGCGCTCCTCGCCGCCGATCAGGTCGTGCGCGACCAAGGCGGCCTCCGGATCGTCGAGCACCGCGGACATCAACCGTTCGACCCGCGCGAGATGCGCGTCGAGCTCGCCATATGTATAAAGGCCCGGATTGGCGTCGAAATCCATCCTTATGCCCTTGCCGTCCTGCCGGTCGAACAGGAAAACGGTCAGGTCTTCCATCGCCCCGTTGCTCAGATTGTGGCTGCGCGCAGTGGCGACGCCGAAGCGCAGCGCATAATCGAACGGCTCGATGTTCACGCTGAACCGCGCGAGGTGCCGGTTGATCTCGTTGAAGCCCAGTTCGCGGCGCAGATCCTCGTAGCGGAATTGCTGGTGCCGCAACGCGCCTTGCAGCACGCGGCGGGACTGCGAAAGCAGATCGACGAAGCTGCTCTCGCGCACCGGCCGGAAGCGTAGCGCGACGACATTGGCGACCAGGCCGGGCACCTGGCGCAGGGTGCGGCTGCCGCGTCCGGTCATCGGCATGCCGACGACGAAATCCTCCTTGCCGGTCATGCGGAACAGATAGGCGGCGAGCATGGCGGTGAGGCCCTGCGGCAGCGTCGCACCGTGGCTGCGCACCAGCGCGCGCAATCGCTCGACCATCTCGGCCGGGATCGTCCAGGAACGCCGGATGAAGCCGCCATCGGCGCCCGAGGCGGCGGTGTTGCGGCGATCGAGCCGCATCGACAGCGTCGGCGCCTCGGGCACGTCACGCAGCTGCTCGACCCAATAGCTGCGATCGGTTTCGCGGCGGTCGGAGTCGCGATAGCTCTGCTCATGCTCGGCGAGCAGCGTGATCGGCAGGAAGCCGTGCGGCTCGGGCGCGCGGTTCTCGACGAAGGCCGTGTAGACCTCCGCAAGGCGCGCGGCGAGCATCCCGCCGGTAAATCCGTCGAGCGTGATATGGTGGCAGCATTGCAGCCACAGGTGGCGCTGCGGGGCGAGCTTGAGCAGCGCGCTGACCCACAGCGCATCTTGCTCGAGGTCGAGCTGCGCCAGGATGCGCGCGCGCATCCAGGCCTGTGCCGCCGCGTCCGGATCGGGTTCGCTGCTCACATCGACGAAGGGAAAGTTGGTACGTACCGAAGGCACCACCCGCTGCATCGGGCCTTCGGGGGTCTGGACGATCTGGATGCGGGTGGTTTCCGCTTCCTCGGACACCTGGGTGATCGCCGCCACGAACAGATCCGGATCGATGTCCCCCAGAATCTCGACCGCCTCGGCGATGTTGAAGGTGGAACCCGGCGGCGCGATCTGGCTGCCGATCCACAGGCCGCGTTGTGCGGTGGTCAGTGGCAATAGTTGCTCGGATCCATACTGCATCGCGTCGTCTCCCCCTTCATGCCCCAATGGTCTGAAACTGCGTCACGATGGCCGCTTCGCCCGATCGGCGGTCGAGGGCGGCGCCGCGCCCTGGTCGACGCCTGCGCCGGCGTCCGGCCGGCACGCGCCGCCGGCGGAGCGTTCTGCATGCGCGAGTGCCGCGGCCACCTCGTCCAACGCCGCGGCCTTAGCTTCGCGCTGCAGGTATCGAAGCGCCTTGGCCAGGCGGCTGGCGATCTTCCGGCGTTGCGGGAGCTGCACGGTCAGGCAGCCTGCACGGCAGGATGGCAAGCGTCGGCATTTGGATCGGCAAGCACCCGGTGATGCACGCCAAGTCGCTGCCGCGCGATCATGAGGATCTGTTCGGACACGGGCACATAGGCGCTCGCCACCGGCCAGCGCCCGAGCGTGTCGGTCTGTTGTAGCAGGCGGTGCTCCAAGCCCGCGGCAGCCAGTGCGCCGCGCAGTACCCAGAGCGGTGAAATCAGCAGATAGCGCTCGATCCCATGGCAGACGCCGAATTCAAGCGACGCCAGGATGAGCTCGCTCGTCACCGTCTTTCGCAGCGGTGGAGGCAGCGCGCGGTCGACTGCGAAACGCGTATTTTCCCAAACGATATCGGCGCGCGGCGGCCCTTCCTGGGGCGCGAGCTCGGGCCACAGCGTCTCGGTCATGTAGGGGCGGGTGGTGGGGAGCAGCCGCACCATCCCGCGCACCCGTGCGGCATGATCCCGCCAAAGCAGGTATCTTGCTGCCGGGGTATCGAACTGGTCATATTCCATGCCGTCGAAATGCGGCACGTTCCACCCGGATCGGACGACGAACTGCTCGTGTCGGAAGCGGTACTGATCGGCGAGGGCGTCGCCGAACAGATGCGCCGATTGCCACGTTACCAAGTCGATCATGACCGCACCTCGTGTTCGCTGCGGCGCACAATCCTTTTTGAAGGGGCTCCCGCCAACTCTCAGATCTGGTAGGGTCAGCTCGCAGGGACCTGATTCTGCTAAACGATTCATCGGTCTGGGTATTATGGCCGATCGATTGCGTTGCCTGGCCCGGCGCCGCCCTCGCCGTTCGCCCGATACCTATGCCGGCCGTCGATCATGACGCTGAGCAACGCCGAGTGGAGCTGCAGCGGCACGCGGAGGCGAAAAGGACCCGCTGCGAGACCGCATTGCTTCGGTGGCGTTTCGCGATAGCATCATCGCATGGACGGACGATGTTCGACGGCCTGACTTTCGGATGGCGCACGGCGATCCTCGCGATCGCCGCGGTGCAGTTGCTGGCTATCGCCGCCGGGCTGACCCGCGTCCTCGCCAATCGAGCAGCGAACCGCACGCTGGCAGCCCTGCTGATCGTCATGGTCGGCATCCTGTTGCCCTGGCTGATCGGGTTTGCCGGGTTTTTCGATCGCTGGCGCTGGCTGACGTTCGCGCCGTTCCAGATCACCCTCGCGGTCGCACCGCTCATCTGGTTGTACGCATACGCCCTGCTGGCCGGGCGATGGCCATACAAGGGTTGGCGACACCTGATGCCCGCGGTCGTTCAGGCGATCTTCCTCACCGCGAGCTTCCTGTTGCCGTTGCCGGCAAAGGAGCAATGGTGGGACATCGTTCACCAGCGCTATTCGGTCGTCGTGGATCTCGCGACCATCACCGGGCTCGCCTGCTACGGAATAGCGGGGTTGCGCCTGCTTCATCGCTATCGCACCCTGCTTGCCGGTCAACGCAGCGACGATCACCGGTTCGCTGCCCGCTGGCTGGGCCGGGCGATGGGCGCGACGCTCGTGCTGTTGCCGGTATGGACGGGATATGCCGTCTGGGATGCCATCGCGCCGATCGGCTATGTCGGCCTGATGGGGCTGTATGTCGCGATTGCCGCGTTTGCGCTCTACATCGGCATAGAAGGATGGCGGCATGCGGCCTTGCCGTTTCCGTGCCTCCACAATCTCGCGATCCCCGAAACGGCGCCATCGTCTCGCGACTGGCGCAGTGTCGCAGAGCGATGGGCGGCGACGGTGGCGGCGGAACGCTGGCATTGCGATCCGGATCTGTCGCTCACGTTGCTGGCGCAACGCCTGGGGACCAATACCCATCATCTTTCGCGCGCGGTGAATGAGGGGCTCGGCCTCAACTTCTCGAGCTTCATCGGCCGCATGCGGGCGGCAAGCCGGCTTCGTTGCCGCGGCCGATCTTGAGACGCGGTATCTGCTGCTATCCCGTTTTCTCGCGACGATCCGCTGCGGGCACAGCTATTGCAACTTCTTCAACCAGAAAAAGGCAGTGGCGACAGCCCTGTTCGACCGCTCGACGCGATTGCCGTTTCAGTTTCGCTGGATCGGCGGCGCCATGGTCGTCACGGATCATGGCGGCCGCGATCTGCCGTGTGGAAGCGAAGTGCTGTCGATCAACGGGGTCGCGCCGGGCGCGATGCTGGCGCGGCTGCTGCCCTATGCCCGCGCCGATGGACATAATGATGCGAAGCGCGTGTCGCTGCTGGAGGTGCGGGGCGACGACGCGATCGCGTTCTTCGACGTGTTCCACGGGCTGGAATTCGGCCCGCCGCCGCGGGGTCTGCATTCCCTCACGGCGCGCCGTCCGGATGGACAAGACGCGAGCGTTGCGCTGCCGGCAATCGACCTGAACCAGCGTCGCGCGCAAACCATCCAGCGTGATTATCGCGGCGACGCGCCGGTGTGGGACTGGACCATGCGATCGGACGGCATCGCTGTGCTTACCATGCCCGGTTGGGCGCTCTACGACAGCAAGTGGGATTGGCGCGGCTGGCTCGAGGCCCGGCTCGACAGCCTCTCCGGCGCGAAGGGCCTGATCGTCGATCTGCGCGAAAACGAGGGGGGCGAGGATTGCGGCGACGTCATCCTCGCGCGCCTGCTGCGCACGCCGCTCCAGAACCCCGAGGCGGAACGCCGCGTACGCTTCCGACGGACCCCGTCCTCGCTAGATCCTTATCTCGATACTTGGGACAACAGCTTCCGGACGCTGGGCGCCGATGCACGACCCACGACGAACGGCTTCTACATTCTCCAGGGTGCGCATGGCGGGTCGTCGATCCAGCCGGCGGCCCGCTCGCTCGAACTGCCTGTCGCCGCGCTCGTCGGGCCGGTCAACAGCTCGGCAACCTTTCAGTTCGCCGAGAAGGCGCGACGGAGCGGCCGCGTGCGACTGTTCGGCACGCCGACCGGAGGCAACCGGCGCGGGATCAACGGGGGCTGCTTCTTCTTCGTCCGGCTACCCGCGAGCGGCATCGAGTTCGACCTGCCGCTGATCGGCTATTTTCCTTCGGCGGCGGTGCCGGACGCCGGAATCGTTCCCGATATTGTCGTAGCGCCGTCGATCGCCGACATTGCGGCAGCCCGCGACCCGGTGATGGAGCGCGCAGCCAGATGGCTGCACCAGACGGGTTGAAGCTTCCGCAGATTTGCGTGGCGACGCAAGGGCCGGACCGCAGCACCCGGTGCCGCAATGCCCGCGACAATATGTCAGCATACCCAAGACCGGCGACATAAACATCGCAAGGCTATCAGATGTGTTGGCAGCATACCTCCCGAGCCCCGAAATCACCGCATCCGAGCGGCGTCGAGATGGCAGCATTCGCAGCAGCTTCCTCCCGCGAACGCCGGCAATCGATGAAATCCCACACGCGACGATGATGCTCAATCAATCAGGCGGATGGCGCCCAGTGAACGCGACGTCTATCGGGTGCACCGTTGTTTATGCTCCTCGGCTTGCCATGTCTGGAAGCCCTAGACAGACCCTTCCACCGGAAAATTTGGCCGCCGACAAATCAGGCACACGCGGACCGCATCCTTTCGCTGCGGCGACGGCGCAAGGCTGCGCCCGCGATGCCCGCGCCGGCGATCATCATCGCCCAACTGGCCGGTTCGGGTACAACACCCGACTCGGTGCCAAAGAACACCAGGTGTGAAGCTTCGCGGGGATTGCTCTCGTACGGAATATCCATCGTGCTCCAGCTTCCGCTGCTGGCTGGTGCGATCTTGTAGAGGACGAAATTAGGCCCGGCGCCGACCGCGACATAGTCCACCAGGAAGCCGGGCGTCGACCATGATCCAAAGGCCTTGCCGGTAAAAAGGCCGGGAGTCGTTCTGGTATCGAAAAGGAAGGAAAGCCTGATGTCGGGGCTCCCGCTTCCAATCGCGTGAATAAAAGCATTGTATGCGTTCTGAGCGTTGATGTAGCCCTTCGTGTTCATTGCGTCAGAATTGCTCGTGATGTCGCCTTCAAATAGGCAGCCCGACGCAGAGGAAACAGACACGCATTTCTGCGAGATAACCGTAGAAGCGCTCGCGATGCTCGGGGTGGCAATTAGTGCAATGACGGCTGATGCTGCCCGTAAATATGAAGATTTCATGCTGCCTGCTCCCTGAAAATTGTCCATCTCAGGCTGCTATGTTAGCTGAACCGAGTTTTTATCAACAAGGTAAGCAAAGGGGTTAACCCGTGCCGAACGCCGTCATCACAATGCGGCTATGAGCCGGACCTGTGGGGCCAATGCGCTACCTCAAGATGGTGGAGTTCCCCAGGATGGGGGCGCTTGGGACAAGGCCGTCCGTGGAACATGCCTAGGGATGAGCGCCGCGATAGAAATCGATGATGCTGTCGGGATCGACAGTCACGAGGGAGCGCCTTCCTAGAAAATATACCCCGCTTGCCGCGTCCGAGGCATAGCTCGGAGGTATGAACTGATCGAACAAGCGTAGCCAGGCAAAAGCCAGCTTGCACATCTTGCCTGCCAATCTCGACCGGAACAAGGAGCGGGCGAAATAGTCCAGAGACCAGATGAGCTGCGTTCCCGGGCCGCCACTGACTCCCGAATCGATCATCTCGAACTGCTTGAACAGGTAGCGGTGGCCGCTTTCCGTGAAGCGCGTGAAATCGTAGGCGCCCTCGTGCACCTGCTGCAGAAATGGTGTTTCGGCGTACACTAGGCCATTCGGCTTCAGCACGCGCCAGATTTCCTGGACGACCCGCTGCGGCTCCAGCACATGTTCCAATACCGCCTGGATCACCACGGCGTCGCAGGATGATTCGGCCAGCGGAATCTGGTGTGCATCGGCGACGAACTGGACGTTGGGCGAGGCGTACAGGTCAAAGGCGATCACCCGAAGGTCGGGATCGTCATAGAGCGCGCCTAAGCCTTGTCCGATCGTCCCTCCGCCTATGACGAGCACCGTTGCCCCGCCACGACGCGGCAACGCGTGGATCAAGCGGTCGATGTTTCGCCTTGTTGACTCCTTCTCCGGCGACACAAGGCGTTTGACGTGGTGAAGAACGCCGCGATGGCTAGGGCGCGCGATCGCGCTTTGGGCAGCCTGCGCAAGCAGTTCTTCTCGCTTTCGGACCGAACACCGGAAATCGATCAGTACCGGGGTGCCGCCGACTCTAGGATAGCATTGGGCGCCGGCTTGGCTGCGCAGCACATCGCCGTCGCGGACCAGCGGGTGCAAGCTGACTGGGCAGCGCAGGATCGATTCCAAGTCACAAAGTTTCGCTAGCATCTTCCTCACCAATGCAAACGCGCCGATCGCTTCGGGCGCGGGCACGTTTGTAGGCTAGGAACGGCGTCGATAAATCTATCGCGGGATATACCTCTTGGGAGGCAGTTGGCACGATGGGGCTAGTCGCGAAATTGCGCCCGGATGCCGGGTCGCCTGCTCGCCGCAATGGCAAGCGCCGTGCGGTTGTCGACCTGAAGTTTCGCATAGATGCTGTGCAGGTGAATCTTGACGGTCCCTTGCGCCAAGCCAAGTTGGTCGGCCACCTCCCGGTTGGACAGTCCGGCGGCTACCCGTTCTGCCACCGAACGCTCCCGTGCGGTGAGCATGTCGAACCCCCCGCTGACTTTCGTGGTCTCCGCGGTTTCTCGGATTGCGGGCTGGACGATGGCATGCGGGAGCCAGCGGCCGCCCTTAGCGACGCGAGCCAAGCACGAGAGCAGATCCGCGGACGGTGAATCCTTGAGCACGATGCCGTGCACGCCCGCCGCGATGGCCCGAACGACCTGCTCTGCATCGATGCATCCGGACAAAAGGATCACCCGGATTGGCCAGCGGTTGCGCGCGATCCAGCTCGTTACTTCGAGACCGTCTAGGTCTGGCATCGCCACGTCCAGCAGTGCGAGATCGGGCTGATGCCGTGCCAAAGCATCGAGCGTATCGCGCCCGTCATAGCAACTCGCCAGAACGCTCATATCCGTGCTTCCGGCAATGAGATCGCGGAGGCCGCGGCGGATCAGCGGGTGATCGTCTGCGATAACGATCGTCGTCATACCACGCACTTCGCGGTGGGAATCTGGAGATGGACGCGCAGCGCACCATCGGTCGCGGTAACTTCCATCCTGCCGCCCAGATCCGTCACGCGGCTTGCCAGCGATCGCGGCCTTGGCAGCGTGTCTCGCCGGCCGCCATTGCCATTATCCCGAATCATGACGTCGACGAGATGACCGCGTCCGGTGACCGCGACATCCACTGCAGTGGCGGCGCCGTGCCGTGCCGCATTCGCCGTGGCTTCCGAGATCATCAGGCAGAGCTCGGCGAGAACGGGCTCTCGCACGGTCAGATCGGGAGGATCTACCTTGAGCGACAGATTGCAGTCCCACTGCGCCCTGAGCGGATGGGCGAACAGGTTCAGCTGATCCGCGAGATGGTGGTGGCAATCAGGCATCAGGGGCGTGCCGGCGACGTGACGTCGAATGCTACGCTGACGCTGGCGGAGCACATCCGATGTCCGGGCGAGGGTTTCACGCGGCGCCCCGTGCAGCGCACGCTCCGCGGCGTCGATCTGCAGGATTGCGGCAGTGAGGTCCTGGAGGACGCTGTCGTGGAGGTTGCGGGCTACCCGCATTCGCTCCTTGACCGCGGCGGTCGACACATGTTCCTGGATCAACGCGAATTGCTCGAGCTCCATCGCAATGCGCGACGCGACGATCCGCATCAGCAGCATTGCGTCCTGGTCGGTGACGGCGGGGTCGATGACGACGATGGCGCCGCGATAGCGGATCGATGCAAAGCCCGTGACGAAGGCAGCGTTCCATTCCGTGCTGATAAGGGCGTCGATCAGGCGCCGTCTCCTGCCCTGAACGAACTTGAGCGTTCGGCCCAGCGCATCGTTGAACAACGAATCGTCCACGATGGCGGGAGCATCCTCAAAGCGCATGCCGGCATCGGACGACATGGCCATGTGCGTTTCTGCCTGATCCTGGTCCCGCCAGATGACGACGATCTGCCGTGCGCTCAGCACGCTGGCTGCGTGCCGCAGCGACGAGGCGAACCAGGGGCGATTTTCCTCGACAAGGATGTCGTGCGGCCAGGAAGCCAGTTCCCGCAGCCGGGCGTTGCTGCGGTCGCGGTGGGTAGCAAAATAGCCGAGCATGATCACGGTCAGCCAAACCGAGACCGAGCGCAGGATCAGGAAGTTGGTTTCGGGGTCGCCGTCGGGGGCAGTGGTCAGCGCGGCGACAATCAGGATACCCTGCAGCGCTGTCGCGACGGCAAGAATTCCGCGCCACCGCCAGCGTAGCGCCGTTGAGATCAGGGCGTACGAATAAAGCGCAAAAACCGGGCTTTCTAGTTCGCCGGTGACTTCCACCAGCAGCCCGATCATCAGCGTGTCGACCAACGTGCACGCCAGATCGCCCATGCTCTGCAGCAGGCGGGTGCAGAGCTTCAGCAGCGCGAACAGCACGTACGCGATCAGGATAGCATAGGCCTGCTGTACGAAATTGGAGGGCTGGGTCGGGTCCAGATAGATGGCGAACAGCACGAACAACGCGGTGACAACCCTGCCAGCCTTGACAAGCATCTCCGCATCGTCGCCGTACAGCGCCAGCCATTGCGCGGCAGGATTAAGATTTCGCCGCCGCCTGGCGAAAGGAGAGCTGGGCACGGTCACTGCCATCGGCGCTCCCCGAACCGGGTGCTGAGCACATCCTCGTACAGATCCATGATCGCGGTCGCATGGTGCTGTTCGCCGAACCGACGATGGGCGGCGATCGCCGCCGCATGAACCGCGGCGTTGCGGCGCGCGCTGTCCGCCCGAAGTAAGAGGGCTGCACGCGCCATGGCCTCCGCATCATCGGGTTCGACGAGGGTGCCGAACCGCCCTTCTTCGAGCGCCTCCGCATTGCCACCCGACCGCGTCGCGACGATCGACGTGCCCACCAGCATCGCTTCGGCCAGCGTGCGCCCGAGCGGCTCGTCCACGGCGGGCACCATGAGCAGGTCGCAGCCAGCGATCCAGTCGATGCCGGGATAGCGGAAGCCCATCAGCCGGATCGCGGATTCCGCGCCGCGGGCCCTGGCATGTTCCGCCAGAGCGGACTCGTCAATTTCCAGCGGCTCGCCGAAAAGGGCACCGACCACGGGCGTTCCCGGCTCGATCCGCTGCATCGCGGCGACCGCATCGATGAAGGCGAAGGGCCGCTTGCGTGGAATTAGGACGCCGAAGAACCCGATGATGAACGTCTCGGGAGGGCATCCGAGCTCCTCGACCAATCGCGCCCGGGCATCGGTGCGGTTCAGGCTGAGCTGGGCACTGATCGGGCTATAGACAACGCGCGCCCGACGGAGCTTGCTTTCGGACGGGCCGAGCGCGAAGCGGGATACGGACACGACCGCATCGGCCAGATGAGGGGCAACGAGGCGGAGTCCACGTGAATTTGGCGAGCCGCGGTGGTGCCAGACGAGCTTCGCGCCCGACATCTTGGTAGCGAGGCTCCATGTGGCGCAGCTTCGCCCATCGTTCAGATGGACGAGGTCGATCCTTTGCCGAGCCAGCTGCCGCGCCAATGCCCCCGAGCAGCGGCCGATGCGCGCCAGCTCCTGCAAGCCGACGCTCCTGCCATGGCGAAGCGCGGCGCCGGCGGCTGCCACTTCGACGCGGACATCAGCACCGCGCATCAGGTTCGCGATCCTGCCTTCCGCAGATTCCACGAGCACGACAGGGTCAAAGCGGCTCCGGTCCAGACTCTTGAGAAGGCCGAGGACGGACAAGTGGCTCCCGCCGATCTCGTCCCCGCACAGCGGGAAACAAATCCTTGGTCGCTCGCGGGCAGCTCGGTTGCGCATGGAATGCATGTCGCATGGGTATCAGGACAGTCTCGGCCGAGGCAGCCGGTATAACAGGCCGACGCCGGTTCGTTGGAGTACCTCTTCCGAGCTATCCGGCCGGAACCCCATGAAGAGGCGGCGCGCCCGCGCCAAATGGGTCTGCGCCATCATGCAAAAGGCTAGGTGCTACTCCGCTTGCGCATGCATCTCCGCGCGCTGCAGCAGCTATACTGGCGGCGTCAGGTGAGAACAGCTCACCGTAGGTCTGGGGGGCTGGCAATGAAAACGGTGCTGTTGGCAGGAGGTTTCGGGTCAAGGCTGTCCGAAGAGACAGTTTCGACTCCGAAGCCGATGGTGGAGGTGAACGGAAAGCCGATCATCTTGCATGTCATGGACATTTATAGCCATTGGGGTCACCAAGATTTCATTGTGGCTTGTGGATACAAGGCCATGATGATGAAAAAGTTCTTTCATGATCTGCCTTTCATGGCCAACGATTTCACCATCAAGGTCGGGGATGGCGCCATCGCCCTGCGACCCTCGCGCACGGTGGACTGGAACGTCTCTGTCGTGGATACCGGGCTGGCGACGATGACCGGCGGACGTCTGCGGCGGCTGCGCGAATGGATCGGCGGCGAGACCTTCATGGTCACCTATTCCGACGGCGTCGGCAATATCGACATGGAGGCGCTGCTCGCCTTTCATCGTTCGCATGGCGGGCTCGCCACGGTGACGGCGGTGCAACCGCCCGCGCGCTTCGGCAATCTGGAACTGGCGGGCGACCGTGTTGCCGAGTTCACCGAGAAGGTGCGGAAGCACGAGACCTGGATCAATGGCGGCTTCTTCGTCTTTGAGCCGGAGGTCTTGGATTATCTTTCCGGCGACGAGGATGTGCTCGAGCAGGAGCCGCTGGCCGCGCTTGCGCGCAACGGCGAGCTGTTCGCCTATCGCCACACCGGCTTCTGGCACCCGATGGATACGGTGCGGGATCGGGATCACCTCAGCGCGCTTTGCGCCACCGGCGAGATTCCCTGGCTGGACCTGCGCCCCGCCTTGGCGCCGGTCGGCGCGGCACCCGTCGGCCTGGCCAATGGGTAAGCTGCTGTTGGACGAAAGCCGGCTGCGACAGGCCTTCGCCGGCCGCCGCATTCTCTTGACCGGGCATACCGGGTTCAAGGGCGGCTGGCTGGCTTTGTGGCTTCGGCGACTGGGCGCCGATATAACGGCCGTCGCGCTCCCCCCCATAGGCGACGGCCGACCCAGCTTTTTTGATGCTGCCGGCATCGAAACTCTCGTCGACCACCGCGTTGCCGATATCCGCGACCAGACTGCGTTCGACGCCACTGTGGCGGATTGCGATCCCGAACTCGTCGTCCACATGGCCGCCCAGGCGCTGGTGCGGCAATCCTATGCCGAGCCCGTCGAGACGTTCGCCACCAACGTGACGGGGACGGCGATCGTGCTCGACGCGGCACGTCGAATGCCGAACCTGCGTGGTGCGCTGATCGTCACCAGCGACAAATGCTATGACAATCGCGAATGGGTGTGGGGCTATCGCGAGCAGGACCGGCTTGGCGGCGCCGATCCCTATAGTGCGTCGAAGGGCTGTGCGGAAATCGTGGTCGACGCCTACCGGCGCTCCTTCTTCCACGGCGCCAACAGTCCGCAGATCGCCAGCGCCCGCGCGGGCAACGTGTTCGGCGGGGGCGACTGGTCCGCCGACCGGCTGATTCCGGACCTGATCCGTGCCGCAAGGAGCAACGCTCCCGTGCGCATCCGCAACCCCGCCAGCATACGCCCCTGGCAGCATGTGCTGGAGCCGTTGGCTGGCTATCTGATGCTCGGCGCTCGGATCCTCGACGGCGATCCTGGAGCTGCGGGTGCTTGGAACTTCGGCCCGGACGCCGACGCCGTTGTGGACGTGGAGACCCTGGTGGCGACCTTCCGGTGCCACTGGGGACCGGACCTCGACATTATGTTCGAACAGAGAGGCCAGCACCCGCCGGAAGCGGGCATCCTGCGTCTGGACAGCACCAAGGCCCGGGTTGCGCTTGGCTGGCGGCCCCGTCTCTCACTGGACCTCGCCCTGGATCTGACGGCGGGGTGGTACCGGGCCTTTTACGCCGGAAGCGCCGACATGCGGGCATTCAGCGAGGCGCAGATCGAGCGCTACGTCTCAACTGCCGGCGACACCTTTCTCTCCGATACAGGTCTAAACAAGCAAGTGGAGACAGCTTCATCATGCGGGTGAACTATGGCCAGAGCGTCCACGGCGAAGCCGAGATCGACGCGGTCGTCGCGGTGCTTCGCGGCTCGACTCAGATGGGCGATGCCGTCCGGCGGATGCAGCAGGCGGTGGCTGCGCTCTTCTCCAAACGTCACGGGATCATGGTGAATTCAGGCTCGTCGGCCAATTATCTGGCGTTCGAGCTGCTCGACCTGCCGCCCGGCAGCGAAGTCATCACGCCCGCGCTGACCTTCGCGACCACGGTCGCGCCGATCATCCGCAAGGGGCTCGTGCCCGCCTTCGTCGATGTCCGTCCCGGAACCTATAATATCGACGAGAACGCGATCGAGGCGATGATAACGCCGCGGACCCGCGCGATGATGATCCCCTCGCTGATCGGTAACCTGCCGGACTGGGACCGCATCCGCGCGCTGGCCGATGCTCACGGCCTGATTGTCGTGGAGGACAGCGCCGATACGCTGGGCGCGACGCTGCGGGGCACGAGCACCGGCACGCGATCGGAGATCAGCACGACAAGCTTCTACGGGTCGCATGTGATCAACGCCGCGGGAAACGGCGGCATGCTGTGCGTGAACGATGAAGCACTGGCGCAGCGCGGGCTGTTGCTGCGCTCCTGGGGGCGCTCCTCCTCGCTGTTCGCCGACTCCGAAAGCATCGAGCGACGTTTCAACGTTCAGTTGCAGGGCATTCCCTACGACGCCAAGTTCGTATTCGAGGAACTCGGCTTCAATCTGGAGCCATCCGAGATCGGCGCGGCCTTCGGCTTGATCCAGTTGGAGAAGCTGCGAGCCAACATCACCGCGCGCGAGCGGAATTTCGAGCGGCACTACAGCTTTTTTGCCGATTATGCCGAGTGGTTCATCCTGCCGGACCAGCTTGCCGAGGCGCGAACCGGCTGGCTGGCGTTTCCGCTCACGTTGAAGCCGGATGCGCCATTCACCCGCCGCGATCTGCAGATCCATCTGGAGCAGTGCGATATCCAGACGCGCGTCGTCTTCACCGGCAATATTTTGCGGCAGCCGGCCATGCGCAACGTGGAGGCCAGGGTCGATCCGGCGGGCTATCCGCATGCGGACGCAGTCATGCGGGGCGGCATTCTGCTCGCCTGCCATCATGGACTGAACGACGCTCAGATTCGCCACATTCACCAATCGTTCGCCGCACTCGCGCACCGGGTCGCATCGCCGCACGCCAGCCGCGCTCGAACCTGCGCCTGATCCATCACGTTCAAAGGGGGCCAATTATGGAACAGCTTGATCATTGCCGCGCGTGTCTGGCGCCGAAGCCCTATCTTTTCCTGCCGCTGGGCGCGCATCCGCCGGCGAACATGTTCGTTCGTCCGTCCGAGCTGGAGGAAGCGCAGCCCAGCTTTGCGCTGAATACCCAAGCCTGTCTGCATTGCGGGCTGATCCAGGTCGCCGACCAGATTCCGGCCGACTTCTTCCGGCAGTATCTGTACGTTCCCTCCGGGGCCACGACGATGCACCACCATTTCGACGAGCTCGCCGCGACCCTGTCCCGCGTCGCGGAGGGCGGGCTGATCGTCGATATCGGTTGCAATGACGGGTTGCTGCTGCGTGCCTGCAACGCGCTAGGCTGCCGGACGCTCGGCATCGATCCCGCGGCAAATCTCGCCGAGATCGCCAACGGGCGTGGGGTGGAGGTGCACGTCGCCTATTTTGATCCGGCGGTGGCCAAGGCGCTGCGTACGGAGCGCGGGCCGGCCAAGGTGATCGTCACGACCAACACGTTCAACCATATCGGGGATCTGCACCTGTTCATGGAAGGCATCGAGCGCCTTCTCGCCGACGACGGCGTGTTCGTGATCGAAGTGCCTTGGGCCAAAGATCTGCTCGAGAAGAACGAGTTCGATACGGTCTATCACGAGCATGTATCGGAATTCAGCCTGTTGTCGATCGCCGAACTAGGCCGCTACTTCGGGCTCGACGTCGTCGATGTCACGCGACTGCCGATCCATGGCGGATCGATGCGCGTGTTTCTTCGTCCGGCAGGCATTGCGGAACCGACGCCGGAAGTAGGTCAGATGCTGGCCGAAGAACGTGACGGCGGCATGCTGGTCGCCGCGACCTATGATGCATTCGCCGATCGGATCGGGCGGGTGCGCACCGATCTGATCAAGATGCTGGAGGACTTGAAGCGGCAAGGGCTGAAGGTCGCGGGATACGGCGCGCCCGCCAAGGGCAACACGCTGCTCAACTATTTCGGCATCGGGCCCGATGCACTGAGTTTTTTGGTGGATCGGAACCCCCTGAAGCAGGGCCTCTATTCGCCCGGGATGAAGATCCCGGTCTTGTCGCCGGACGCGATCGCGCGCGAGCAACCGGACGTCCTGCTGGTGCTGGCGTGGAACTTCTTCGACGAGATTCGCGAGCAGCAGTCCGAATTCACCTCCCGTGGCGGCCGCTTCCTCGTGCCTTTGCCGGAGCCGATCCTGGTGGGTTGAAGGGCAGGGGGAAGCACGTATGGCAGAACGGGTTCTGATAACGGGTGGGGGCGGCTTCATCGGCTCGCGTCTGGCGATCGCGCATGCGCGAGAGGGTGACGACGTGCACGTGCTCGTTCGCCCGCGCGGTCTTCTGGACGAACGGCGATTGTCGCCCGGCATCGATGTGGTGCGGGTGCATCTCGACGATCTCGACGCGCTTTGCGACTGCCTGCTCAAGATTAGGCCCAGCATCATCTACCATCTCGCCAGTGGAACTGGTCGCGATCCCGACCAAAGAAATATCGCACGTCCGAAGCGGCTGACCGAAGACTTGAGCAACTTCCTGAACCTGCTGACGGCAGCGAACGAGGCCCGACCCCGTGTGCTCGTGCGCACGGGGTCGCTGGCTGAATATGGCAGGGGGGCGGCACCCTCATGCGAGTGGCAGCGGGAACAGCCGCTGGCGGATTATACCACGGCGATGGTGGCGGCCACCCACTATGCCGCCGCCCTGCAGCCCCGATTGCCGTTTCGCATCGCCACTGCACGCTTGGGACTGACCTATGGCGTTGGCCAGGACAACAGCTTCTTCTTGCCCTGGATCCTGCAGCGCTGCCTGGACGGCAGGGAGAGCCTGGTGCGACACCCGCATTGGCGGCGCGATCTGGTTCATGTCGACGACGTTGTCGCAGGCTTGCGCGCACTCGCCCGGTGCGAGATCGAGGGCGGCGCTGTCGTGAATCTCTGCACGGGCGAGGCGCCGAGCATGCGCGAGGTTGCCGAACTCGTTGTCGAGCTGACCGGCGCGCGCGCCGACCTGATCAACTTTGGCGATCCCGCCAAGGAAGCCTTTGGCAATCCCATTCTGTGGGGCTCGCCGGAGGTAGCCTTCGCCAAGCTCGGTTGGGTGGCGAAAATCGGCTTGCGAGAAGGGCTGGCCGGGATGATCGCGGCCATGACGCAGCGGGTGCCCGCATGATGGATCGCCGTCCGCTCGTATCGATCCTCGTCCCGGCGTTCAACGAGGAGGCCAATGTCGACCGTGCCTATGGAGAGATCCGCCAGGTGTTCGCCGGGCTGGAAGCATATGACTATGAGATACTCTTCACCGACAATCACTCCACGGATTCGACGTTCCAGCGGCTGCAGGCGATCGCGCGGCAGGATCCCCGCGTCCGGATCATCCGCTTCTCGCGCAACGTCGGCTATCAGCGCTCCCTGCTCGTCGCCTACCAGCACGCGCGCGGGGCGTGTTCGGTTCAGATCGATTGCGATCTCCAAGACCCGCCCTGCCTGATCCCCCACATGCTGCAGCTCTGGCGGGAAGGGCACCAGGTCGTCTACGGCGTGCGTCGTTCCTTGTCCGATGGCTGGTTCACGGCGGCGCTGCGACGCCTATTCTATCGCGGAGTCAACGCGCTCAGCGAGGACGAACTGCCGCTGAATGCCGGCGAGTTCCGCCTCGTCGATGCGCGCCTGCTCGCCGAGCTGCGACAGGTGCGGGACACCAGCCCCTATCTGCGCGGGCTGATCAGTTCAATGGGCTTTTCGCAGATCGGCTTCGAATATGATCGTGCCGCCCGGCTGGCGGGGGAAAGCAAGTTTCCGCTCAGCAAGATGCTGGCGCTGGCGACCGATGGCGTGCTGAACCATTCGCTGGTGCCGTTGCGGGTCGCCTCGGGCGTTGGCCTGTTGGTCGGGCTCAGCACAACGGTCTTGCTTGCGGTCTATCTCCTCGGGCGCCTGGTGTTCGGACAGGCTTGGCCCGCTGGCTTCGCGACCACCACGATGCTGCTGTTGTTGGGCATCACCCTGAACGCGCTGTTCCTGGGCATCATCGGCGAATATCTGGGACGCATCTTCCTGCAGGTGAAGCGGCGGCCCGCCCCGATCATCGAGGCCTATGTGGGCCCGGTGACTGCGGACCCGGGAGACCAGCGAAACCCGGCGACGCGGCCAGCGATCGTTCGGGCGATGGCGCCGAGCGAGGTCTCGTGAGCAAGAGCGGCGCTTCGAACCCGGCACCCGGCAGGTCAACGCTGTGCATCTCGAAGCCATGGCGTAGCGCATAGCGCAGCAGCGGCGCGTCTAGCGCACCCTCCGCGCCCACGAGGACAGCTGCCGGCGCCTGCTGTTCCAACCGCGCCTCGATGGTAGTGGGCGAGGCGAGGAAGCGATAATGGCGCCTGTCCTCCGCGGGTATCCAGTCGGCTGCGCGGTATACGAACGGCCCCAGCGCGAGCGACGGATCGATCGTCAGCCCGCCCTCCAGCACATGCACCGGTGACAGGGTCACCACCATGGTGCCGCGCCCGTTCGCTCGGACCAGCTGCGCGATCCGACGGCCATCAGCATGCACCCGAACGCCCGCCCAGGCGGAGATGCTGGCGGCGCGCGGCAGGGTGGAGAGCAGCGCCGGCGCGCCGAGCACCACCGCCACGGCCAGCGCCGCGATCAGCCAGGGCCGCGCCGCGTCGCGCGACGGCGCATCGAGGCGGCCATGGAGCAGCGCGAGCAGCAGCACCGCGAAGGGAATCGGCGCCGTGTAATATTGCGGAAACGCCGGCGTCGGCAGAAACGACGCCAGCGCAGTGACGCCGACTATACCCAGCAGCATCAGCGCCGCGCCGTCCGCGGGGGTCGCGTCGCGGCGCCTGCGCGGCCAGGCGAGGGTGGACGCGGCTGCCAGTGCCAGCACCAGCATCAGGTTGGTGCCGCCAAGCCAGAGCCGAGCTGCCAGCGCCATCTTGGCAGTCATGCTGAGGATCTTGGGGTCGAACGGATCCCCATGGGCGTGCCAATAGGCGATCTGCGGGCCACGATGGAAATGGAAGACATGGGCAAGCAAGCCCACCGGATCGGCGGCGAGGAACAACAGGGTCGGCGCGGCGCCGACCAGCGCTCCCACCGCGAGCGGCAACGCGGTGCTGCGCAAGCGGCGGTGGAGCGGAGCGCTCCGCGGCAAGAGCAGGACAGCGGAGATCACCGGCAGGGCCAGCACCACGTAGTTGGCCTTGAACCCCATGGCGATCGCCAGCAGGAACCCGGCCAGCGCAGCCTGCCGGGCCGAGCCGCCCGGTCGCTCCAGCGCCTCCAGTAGTGCAAGCAGGCCGAACAGCGCGAAGGGCGTGGCGATGAAGTTGTTGGTCACTGCCATGCCGGTCGCGTCCGTCAGACCG
The DNA here is from genome assembly GCF_040545965.1 of Sphingomonas trueperi. GTDB lineage: Bacteria > Pseudomonadota > Alphaproteobacteria > Sphingomonadales > Sphingomonadaceae > Sphingomonas > Sphingomonas trueperi_C. The sequence continues at coordinate 129,562 of NZ_JBEPMV010000002.1, forward strand.
GGGTTGCAGACCAGCAGTGCGACCATCAGCGCCGTCAGCAACCCGCTTTTGGCGTAGCGGCGACCGGCGAGGATCAGTGCGGCAATGGTCGCGAACCAGGCGGCGATGATGACGATCCTGCCAACAAGCAGATAGGGTCCATGCGGTGCCAGCGCGAAGACGCCGTGCAGCAGGATCGGCAGGTTCGGCAAATGGCTGAACCCGATTCCGGGATAAAGATCCTGGAACCGGAACAGGATCGATGCGGGCAGATAGAATTGCTCGTCATGCTGCAGCGGATAGACCAGGATCCGCGCTGCGATGCAGGTCAACGCCGTGGCGAGGGAGACCGTCGGCAGCCACGCGAGCAACCAGCCCCATCGCGTCGATTTCGCCCGTTCCGAGGCCCTGAACTCGGCGGGTCGCGTACCAGTCCATTCCATCGTACTGTCTTCCCCCTGATGCTCCGCGCAGGATAGTCGCCGCGAACGCGCCGCCAGCCCTGTGCAGGGGGAGTAGTCCGTTGTTGAACGCGCATCGCGCTTCGCGCCCCGGCTAGATGGCGGCGAGCGACATCGAGCGTCGCTCGCCAGCGAGGGGACATCGTGCAGACCGCTTCCAGGTTTCTCTCCACTGATCCGGCACGTGTATCCGCGCGATCGGAAGCCGCATTCTTCGGCGCCCTTAAGACGGCAAACAACACGTTCAAGAGCACGGCGACGGGCCGGCTTGCGACAATCGACCAGGCCATCATCCGGCGGCTCGATGCCGCGGGCGCGCAGCCGCGCAGGGTGCTTGATCTCGGCATCTCGTCGGGCGTCACGACCCTCGAACTGGCGCAGGCGCTTTGGCGATCGGGCCGTCCGGTGGCGGTGACCGGAACCGATCGGTCGATGACCGGCTATCTCGTCGATCTGCCCTGGGGCTGCCGTGCCTTGGTCGAACCCGGCGGCCATATCCTGCAATATGATCTGCGTGGCGTGCCGCTGCGGCCCTGGAACCGGCGGTTGGATTATGTGACGGGCATGGCGCTGGTGCGCCGCCTCGTCGACCGCCAATTGGCGCCACGCGCACGTGCGCGGCTTGGCGTCCGCCGCGCCTGTTCGCCCGTACCGCTCGTCAGCCCGCGTCTGGCCCGGGCGGGGGGGGTGGAACTGGTGGAAGACGATATTGCCGTGGCCAATTGTCGCTTCGCCGGAAGGTTTGAGCTGATCCGCGCCGCCAACATCCTCAATCGTCATTATTTTAGCGACGCCGGGTTGGAGGCGGCCGTGTGCAACGTGCGATCCTACCTGGCTGGCGCGGGATCCTGGCTGGCCGTGGTGCGCACGCACGGCGGCGGCGATCACCGCGGCACCTTGTTCCGGATGAACGATGCCGGCGGCCTCGATCCCGTCGAGCGCTGGGGCGGGGGATCGGAAGTCGAGGCGGAGTTCCTGTCGGCCCCCGTCTCAAGCGGGGGCGCGACCCGCTAGCCGCTCGCGGTGCGCATAGTCGAGAAAACGCTCGAGGCAGGACCAGCCGCTCGCATCCATTTTCCACGGGTCCGATACGCGCGGGTCGCATCCATGCGCCTGTTCCCACCGATCGGACATGCCGTCGCCGTCTCGGTCGGCATAGGGCGCGCCACCCGCGATTGCCGGCAGCACCCGGTTGGGCCGACCGATCGCGCCGCCACGGTCACGCACCTCCTGCACGATACGCGCATCGACGCCATCGCGCGGAAAGGCGCCAGCGCCCGCTAGCACGGCATCATAGGCGGCAGCCGCCGGAATGGGTTTGGTCGCCAGGCCGCACACCGGGTTGTCGACAAGCGCGTTTTGCGCAGCTGGCGCGATGACAATGCCGCTTCCATCCATGATGTTGTCGTGCTGATAGATGCGGGCCTTCCCGGTGGATCCGACCAGCACCCGGTCGATGCCGAACGCCAGCCGCGGCGTGTTGGGACCCCGGCGATAATAATTGCCGATGACGTTCACCGGGCTGCCGCCGTTGCTCTCCCAGATTTCGGTGAACTGCACCTGGGCGTTGTAGAGCACGTTGTTCACCACCTCGACGCAGGAGGCGGGCGGGAAGTTCACGTCGGGCGCACGATCGCCATTGTGCGCGCACAGATTGCGCACGAAGCTCAGCTGCTGCGGACCAGCGGGATCGCTTGCCAGCAGGCCGCATTTGTCGTGGCGCGGTACACCCTCGGCGAAGATCGACCAGGAGACGGTGATTGCGTCATTCTGGGCATAGCCGCCGAAATTCTCGTCGCGCGCCCAGGAGCTGCTGACGTGATCTAAGATAACGTTGCGGCTGCCTTCGATGATGAAGGCGCTGTCAGCCCGGCGGATGGCGCCGAACCGATCCATTCGCACGCGGATATGGCGGACGACCACGTCATGCGTGTTCTTGATGACGAAAGGCGTGAAGGCGTCGGGGCCGCCGGCGTGCGTGATCAGGATGCCGCCGCCGGGTGCGCTCTCGCCCGCAATAGTAATATACGGATTGCGGATCTCCGGCCGCTTGGTCGTGTAGCGGATGACTCCACCCACCCGGAAAATGCAGATGCGAGGCCCCGACGCATTGATGCAGGCGCGCAGCGATCCCGGCCCTGAATCAGCCAGCGTCGTCACCATCAGGACGCGCCCGCCGCGGCCGCCGACAGCGAAGCGGCCGAAGCCCTCGGCACCTTGGAACGCGAGGCGTTGCGTTGCCGCGCCGGGCTGGGCGGCGCTATCCGCCACCAGCAGGCTGAGGATCGCGATCGTAGCCGCGCTCCAGACAAGCCTTCGCGTTTTCACCATACTGGTTGCCCTCGGCATCATCTTGTCCCCTCAAAAGCGGAAACGAAGGCCCAGCTCCACCGTGGGCCGGGTAAAGCGATCGGTGATCAGGCGCCCGTCGCGGCGCGTGAAGGTGCCGGCGGCAAAAGCGGACATCTTGCCGCTGAAGAGATATTCGCTCTCTATTCGTGCGGCATAGGTAGTCAGCGAACGCTGCGAGGGTCCGCGGTAAAGAATGTCGCTGAAGGAAAGCTGGGCCTCCAGCAGCAGATTGTGCCGCACCTCTTGCTCGAGCCGAAGCGCAACGTCGGTATCGATGCGATTGGTAGCCCCGACGCGCACCGTGGCGACATCGCCGCGAAATACCGTGAGCACCACGGCGGTGCGGGGTTGCGGCGACCAGGTCAGCTGGCCGTCGACGGCGAGTCCGGTGAAGGCCGGGAGACCGGGCGCGTCTGGTGCAAACCGGAAGATACCCACGCCAATCTTGCCCTGCACGAGACCTGTCAGCCCATGGCCGAGCCCGAGCAGCGCCCCGACCGTGGTGGCGTCACGGTCCACCCCGCTGAAATCGACCGCGCGGAGGAAATCGCGGCGCGCGACATAGCCTTGGAAAAAGAGGGAAAGCGGGGCGTTCGGGCGCAGCTCGAGGGTTGCCGATCCACGGTACAGCCGCATGTCCCGATCGCTTTCGAGCGGATCGAGATAGTTGTAGCTTTGATAACCGCCCACCAGCGCGAGCGCGACCTTTGCGCCTTTCACCGCATATCCGAGCTCCCCCGCCAGGGCATCGATCTTGCGCGGCGGCTGGTTGAGGTTGCGCCGGCTTTCCGGATCGGTGCGGCTCTCGCGGACCCGATCGAAGCGGAGGCTGCTCGTGATAGTCTGTTGCCGGCTCGCGCGGAGCGCGCCGGTCAGCGCCCCGCCGAAGCTCGCCATGTCTTCCTGCGTGACATCGACATGCTTGAAGACCGCGGCATAGGTTTCGCCGTGCAGCGTCGCCGCATTGCTGCTCCAGTCGAGGTTCGCGCGGGGCCGGGTGACGACGATCACGTCGTTCACAGGTTTGCGAGACGTCGCGAACACGTTCGAATCATCGAGCGCCGAGACGTCGACCTCGATGCGGGCGGTGGCATTGCCGAGACGCGTTACATGCGGCTCATAGCCCGGTCGCGGCAGGTTTCGCGGGGAGACGCCGCGGCGCTCGACCTGCTGCGCGTCGGCGGGGGCGCCGATCGCAAGCCCCAGCGGCAGCAGTGCCACTGCAATGCGCCGTTGTCGCGCTCCCCGCTCGCGCCCCCTGACAAGGGGAGCGCCGTCGATCAAAACGACTTCTCCCAGACGGAAATGATGTCACCGGGGAGAACGGGCGTGTTCGGGTCGGCGCGGCCATGCTGGTGCACGCCATTTTGTGCGCGCCGCATTTCGGCAGCGTGCGTTTGCGCACGGAACGTATAGCCGCCGGCGATCGACACGGCGGTCAGCAAGGTCATTCCCGGCACATAGGGATATTGGCCGGGCCGCTGCACTTCTCCGAGGATGAAGAAGGGGCGGGTCTTCTGCACCTGCACGCTGACGCTCGGATTCGGCGCCAGGTCGCGGCTGCGCAGCCGCTCTGCGATCGCCTGCTCCAGAAGCGCCGGCGTCAACCCGCCTACCGTGATCGTCTCGAGCAGCGGAAGCGAAATACTGTCCGTGTCGCTGACGACATACGTGTTGGTGATGCTGTCGAAGCCGTACACGGTGATCCGGATCTCGTCCCCCGCGGCGAGCCGGTAAACCTGATCCGGCGCAGTGGTGATTTGCGGCAGGCGGTTCACGCCGGACGCGCATCCCCCGAGGATCAGCAACGACATGCAAGCCAATGTCTGTCGGGCATTCATATGATCTTCCCCCGCATCTGCTATGCCGATGATTGTACGCGATGCTGCGGTGGCCGGACGGGTACTTCCGGGCATCCAGGCTGTCCCAAAGGGGGTAGTCAGTCGGAATGAGGTGCTTCCCCGCGCCGTGGTAGCTGCCGCGAGGCCATGATGGCGACGGCGGCGAGAACGGGCACGATCCAGCTGCGCGCATACATATGCGGCGCGGCCAAGGTGAAGCCGTAAAAGGGGAGCAGAACCGCCAGGCCCAGCGCCGCCGCCAGGCGATCGGTCCGCAATCGGGCAAGGCTGATGGCCAGCGGGACGAGCAGCATCAGGATCCAGCCCAGTGCGGCCGCCAGCCCGCCTTCCGCCCAGAGCAGAAGATACACATTGTGAACGGGCGCCTGGAAGCGACTGACCACGCGATATTGATCTGCGCCGAGGCCGACTAGCGTCGTACCTTCGACAATGGTCCAGGCTTCCTGCATCAGCGCGACTCGTCCGGTGAACGTGCCCGCCCGGGCCAGATCCTGCTCCTCAAGTGCGCCGAGCACGCGGCGTTCGAACGCCGTCGGAACGCCCAGGTTGGAGGTGACGACAATCCCGCCCAGCAGCAGCAAGGGCAGTGCCAATCGCAGCGATCTTCCGCCGCCTGCCACTATCAGGAACAACAGCCCGGCCGCGGCAGTGGAGAGGACGCCGGTGACCGACCCGGAGAAGAGTGTCCCGGCCGCCAGGATGCTCAGGGCCCCCGCCGCCGTGACATGCCCCAGCCGCTGTACGCGGTGCAGGTACAGGACAAAGGGCAGCGTCATCGCAATCATCGAGGCGTTCCAGTTGGCGTCCGCCATGAAGGCGCCGAGACGGTGCTCGCCGGTAATGAACTCGGCGCCCAGTATCTTGGCGGCTTCATAGCTGCCGCGCATCCAGAGATAGGCACAGATGCCAAATGCCTCCATGCCAACCACGCCCAGCACCAGCGCTTGTGCTTGGCGGGTCGCGGCTGCGGGCGGTAGACCCAGCATCACCATCGGCACGAGCGCCAGCGCAAAGTCATATTGCGCGGCGACGATAATCCAGCGGAGCGGATCGCCATGCGCGACGCTGCCGATCAGAAGGCCGGCCAGCAGCAGCGCCAGGCCCAAAAACCACATTGCCGACAAGCGGCCAAAGGGGCGCGGCGCCAAGCGGTTGCCCCCCAGTGCGGCGAGGATGGAGAAGCAGAAGGCGGCATCGCTGAAGGTGAACAGAAACGCGTTCACCGGCCGCCATGTCGTGTAGCAGGCAAGTGCCACGGCAAGCAGCGTCGCCGCGATGCCCGCTTGCCGCAGCTTCGGCACACGCGCGCCCAGGGTCGGCGCGTAAAGGAGAGCCGTTGCGGCGGTCACACCGGTAGCCTGGCCGGCGTCCAGGCCGTCAGATCGCGCCCGACCAAATGGCTCAGCACCTCGACGTCGTCGAGATAGAAATCCGTCAGCTTCTCGCGCAGCGCGTCGCTCAGCGGTGGATAGCGAACGGGGCGGGCGATCGTGTTGCGCAGATTCTCGAACAACCTGTTGCCGCGCAACGGCGCTACCAGTGCCTTCACCGGCGAAGGCAGGCGGCGCAGTGCCATCGGCACCAGTGGCGCCTCGCTATCGTTCTTGCGCTCGCGGACCTGCTCCCGGTCCACCGGCACCGATGGAATCGATAGGAGGGTGCAGACCTCACCGAGTACCTGTTCGGGGGCGCCGCGGATATCGTCGTAGAGGATCACCTTCAGGGCCTCCGCCGGATAGCGGTCCAGCCAGCGTGCGAGGTGGCGCGCGTAGAGGCCGTCGTCGAGGAACCGCGGCGTGCGGGTGAGATGTCGATCGAGATAGCGGTCGATTTCCGGCCCTACCTGGCCGCGCCGATAAAGCATGCAGTAATCGGAATAGGCCCGTTCCACGGGGTTACGCAGTTGCGCTACGAGCTTGGCGCGCGGGAGGAGCGCTGCGGCACGAGCGGGCGCCTCCGGGCTGGCCAGATAGTCCGCGGATTTTTCGCCGATCAGCTGCCCTGGTCGTGCTGCCGCAAACAGCGACTCATACCACGCGGCCCCGCGGTCATAGGCGCGGCTGAAATAATGGGGCTCCGGGCCGGGCAGGAAAACGTCGCCGCGTGACCGCAACTGGTGAGCGATCCAAGTCGTGGCCGCCTTGGCCGCGCCGATGATGATGAAGCTGGGAAGAAGCCGCTGGTGCACGATAGTCCCCTGTCAATTGGTCGCCTGCGCGAGGACCTCGGCGGCGAGGTCGCCCATGCGATCGATGGTCCGGGAGTCGAGGGTCGGATCGCAGGGGAGCATGAGGCTCGTCTCGCCCAGCATCGCCGCGACGGGCAGGCGGGACGGCGGCACGGATACGCTGCTTAGAAATGCCTGCTCGCGGTAAATCTCGGGACATATCCCGGACCCGGCGGGTACGCCCGCTTTGATGAGGGTCGCGAGGATCCGGTCCCGCGACCATCCGCGCTGCAGTCGCTCCGGCCGGATGAAGGCATAATATTTGTAATAGGCGTGCAGCGTGTCGCTAGGCGGCAGCGTCCGTCGTACGGCGACCAGGTCGGCGAGGCGATCGTTCAACCGTTGCGCGTTCTCCCCCCGGATTTTCACCCAGTGCGGCAGCTTCGCCAACTGGCGGAGGCCGATAGCGGCCTGAAGTTCCGTCAATCGATAATTGCTCCCCAGCGAGCTGTGCAGCCAGCGAAACGTGCCGTCCGGCGCCCCACCCGCCATCGCGGAGGGGTGCTTGCCATGGTCCTTGAAGGCCCAGGCGCGTGCCCAGGCCGCTTCGTCCTTCAGCACCAGCAGACCGCCTTCGCCTCCGGTCGAGATGATCTTGTCAGTGCAGAAGGAGAATGCCGCGGCGTCCCCGAACCCGCCCGCCGGGCGGCCCCGCAGCATCGCGCCATGCGCCTGCGCGCAATCCTCGACGATCTTGAGCCCAACCGCGTCCGCCAACGCAACGATTTCGTCCATGGGTGCCGGCCAACCAGCCAGATGCACCACGATCACGGCGCGTGTGGCATCCGTCAGCGCGGGAAGGATGGTCTCGGCCCTGAGATTCTGCGTGATCGGGTCGACATCGGCGAATATCGGGCGCGCACCGACTGCCGCGACGCAGCTCGCGGTTGCGATGAAGCTGCGGGCAGGAACGATCACTTCGTCTCCCGGCCCGACGCCAAGCGCACGCAGCGCCAGCTCCAGCGCGACCGTTCCATTGGAAACGGCGATAGCGTGGGAACGCCCGCACCGCTGTGCGAACCTTTCCTCGAGGCGCTTGCAACGCTCGCCGTGGTGCAGCGCGTTGACCCGGCCCGAGCGCAGCACCGCCAGGACTTCCTCGATCTCGTCCTCGCCATAGATCGGCCAACGCGAACGGATGGGCGGATCAGTCGGCTCAGGCTGGGCATATTCGGTCTGGAGGAATGCCGATGTCGGCTCGATGGGCGTCAGGGTTGCTGCGGAGTCTCGCATGATTCCTCCTGATGTCAGAAGCTGTGCGCGAGCAGTTCGCGCTGCGCGACGTGCGCCACCTGCGGCAGCGAGGGCAGAGGCTGCGGCTCCGCTTCCTTCGTGAGCAAGGCAACGGCAATCGTCCGGCACGCCGCGTCATCCCCTTGCTCCGCCGCCTCCGCCAGCTGGCGGAACACGCGCTGCAGCATTGGCTTCGGCATGATGTGGGAGGCTGCCTCGAACACGCCTTTGAGCGGCGAAGGACTGCGCTTCTCGCGCGTGTCGAACAGCTCCTCGTACAGCTTCTCGCCAGGCCGGAGACCGACGACCTCGATATCCACGTCGACACCGGGGCGCAGGCCGGACAGGCGGATCATGCGGCGGGCAATGTCCATCACCCGCACCGGCTCTCCCATGTCGAGGACGAAGATGCGGCCTCGGGTTTCCTGGTCCGTCATCCCGCGCGCCGCGCTGTGCAGCACCAATTGCACGGCTTCGTGAACCGTCATAAAAAACCGCGTGATCTCCGGATGGGTGACGGTCAGCGGCCCACCTTTCTTCAGTTGGCGCTGGAAGAGGGGGATCAGGGATCCGCTCGACCCCAGCACATTGCCGAACCGCACGGTCATGAACCGCGGCGCCCGCGGCCGATCGCGTCCCTCCAGATCGAGCGCCTGGCAGTAGAGCTCGCCAAGACGCTTCGTAACGCCCATAAAGCCAACCGGATTGACCGCCTTGTCGGTAGACACCTGGACCATGGCGGTCGCGCCATAGCGAAGCGCTGCGTCGGCGACGTTGCGCGTGCCGAGCACGTTGGTCTGCACCGCGGCGGCGGGATGCTCCTCCACGATGGGCACATGCTTGAGCGCGGCGGCATGGAAGACCAGGTCGGGACGGTGCTCGGCAAATACCTGCATCAGCTGGGCGCGCTGGCGGATGGAGCAAAGCACTGCCACGCGCGGCACGCCGGCATGGTTCTCCCGCATTTCGAGATCCGCCTCGTACAAGTTGATCTCGCTAGCATCGAGCAGGATCAGCTTGCGCGGCGCGAAGGCGGCGATCTGGCGTACCAGCTCGCGGCCGATTGTGCCGCCGGCGCCGGTCACGAGTACGGAGCGGCCGCGCAGCGCCTCGCCGACGAGCTGTGCGTCGAGCTCGACCTGCGGGCGGCCAAGCAGATCGGCAGCATCGACGAAGCGGAGGTCGATCTTCCTCCTGTGCGCCGGATCATATTCAGTGACGCCGGGCAGATAGGCGATCTCGAGGCCGAGCGTATGCGCGGCCGCCACCATGGACACGAGCGGGCCATTGTGCAGCTGTCCCGGGTCGCCGGCGAAGAGCAGGCAATCGGGCCGGCGCTCGGTAGCTTCCAACGCCTGGACCACTCGGGCGAGTTCGCCGATCGCGCCCAAAATCGGCACGCCGCGAACGCGCAGGCTGGCGCGCGCTTCGACATGGTCGAGAATGCCGACAGGATCCAGCAGCGTTCCGCGCTCGCGTTCGATATAGCGCAACACGCGCTCGACCTGATCGCCCGAGCCCGCGACGAGCACGCGGCGGGAATGGCCGGCCACGGCACCCAAGGGGCGCGGCGGGCGGACGATTCCGCCGAGATAGTCGGCCGCGGCGCGGCGCACTACGCGCACTCCGCCCATTAGCGTCACCAGCACCAGCCAGAGGAGAACCGGGATCGAGCGGGGCATCCAGCCGAGCTTGCCGATCGTCGCCAGGAGCAATACGAAGCCGGAGACGGCCAGCGTCGCGGCGGCGATGATCGCGACCAGATCGGTAACCGACGAGAACCGCCAGAGGCGCCGGTGCAATCGAAAGATTGCAAAAGCGCCAACCGAAACGGCCACGAACAGCGGCAGTGCAGCGGGAAAGGCCTGTAGATAGGTGCCTGCCCGCTCCCCATCGGTGCGCAGCGCCAGCGCGATGACCAACGCGAGCGCTGCCGACACGGCGTCGCCCAGGATGATGGCGGCGGCGCGCGCGGAAATCGAGTGCCAATACCGTCGTTGAAGCGGTCGCATACTCTTCCCCCAGATTCTGCTTGCAGCGCGACGCGATGCGCGCCGATCGGCAAAGGAAATCTTCCGTTTGGCAGCGATGCCGGTACGATCTGGCAGGGATGCCCCCACGTCACCGGATCGTGGAGGAGACTGTATCTTTGGCGGATGCGGGCATGAAGCCGAGCAGAGGGTCCCATACTTTCGAGTGTGCGGAATACCTCGTATGGGATTGGCTAACGGAAGTGGGAGGGGCAATACCCCGTCTTGGAAGATCCGCTAACGCCTTCGCGCCCCACCTGCCCCATGGTGCATCACCCTAATCCGAAAGGGGATGGCCGAAGTAGCAATGCGCCGAATCCCATAACACCGCTACGTTTCGCCTCAAGCAGGGGGGCGATCGGAGATGCTGGATTCCATCGGATCTGCAATGCAGAAAGTGCGACCATGTGCAGCCACCGCGGCTCGATACGCAGGACGGGCGTCGGCGCGGCGACTATGCAGGGACCGGCGTGAACGGGAGGCCCTGAAGCGGTCCGCGGCCGCCACCCGGTGGGCCCGGAAGGGCAGGGTGGTGGTGGTCGCCGCCGACGCCGATGGAGTAGCCGGGCAATGAGCCGGGCGAGCGAGGCCGCTACGGCTCGACGTTCCATCGCGACACAGCACATCGCAACCAGCCTCGACATGGGTGGAGCACAGATGATGCTCGCCAAGCTGATCGCCGCCGAAGCCGGCACGCGCGCCAGCGGAGCAAGTGTTCTGTCGCTCCTGCAGCCCGGCGTACTGGCGCCGCAGCTGCGCGATGCCGGCTGCCCGATCTATACCTTGGGGATGCGGCGCGGGATCATGAACCCGCTGGCGCTGTTGCGGCTCGTCCGGATCACGGCACGTCTCTCCCCGGATATCCTCCAGGGCTGGATGTACCACGGCAATCTGGCCGCCACCGCGGCAGGCTTTTTCCACGGCGGCAACGTGCCGGTGATCTGGAATGTGCGTCATTCGCTCCATGATCCGGCGAACGAAACCCGCATGACCCGGCGTCTGCTGGCGCTGAGCCGCCATTTCGCGGCGTCGACGGCCGCCATCATCTACAATTCGCATGCGGCCGCCCGCGAGCATGCCGCGTTCGGCTTCCCGGCCGATCGTGCGGTGCATATCCCCAACGGATTTGATTGTGAGCGCTTTCGGCCCGATGGCGCAAAACGGGCGCTTCTGCGGCATCGCTTCGGGATCGTCTCGGAAGATCCGGTTGTGGGAATGGTCGCACGCCTGCACCCGATGAAGGATCATCGGATGCTCGTGGAAGCTGCGGCGCGGGCGCGTTCGCTGGGCGGAAAGGTCCATCTGCTGCTCGTCGGCACGGGCCTCGACAGCCCCTCGGAGCCGCTGGCTTCAGCCCTGCGCGATCTCCCGCCGAGCTCCTATACGCTCGCCGGAGAGCGAACCGACGTCGCCGATTGGTTGCCCGGCGTGGACCTGCTCGCGCTTTCCTCGGCTTGGGGGGAGGCCTTTCCCAACGTCCTCGGCGAAGCCATGGCGTGCGGCGTGCCCTGCATCGCAACGGACGTCGGAGACTGCGCCGCGATCCTCGGCGAGGCGGGGGTGATCGTCCCGCCGGGCGATCGTGAGGCCATGGCGCAGGCGTTGGTGCAACTGGTGCGGCTTGGCCGCGCGGGATGGGATCGGCTGGGCGCACTGGGCCGCGAGCGGGTTGTTGCAGAATATGATATGACTCGGGTCGCCAGCCAATATCGGCGGCTCTATGCATCGGTACTGGACCGAAGCTCGTCGCCATCTTCCGGGCTTCCGGATGCCGTCGCCACCCTGTTGCCGGTGCAATCTGCATGAAGGTCCTCGTCGTGGCCAGCCTTGCATATTCCCTGGTCAACTTTCGGGGGGCGCTGCTCGCGAGTATGGTCGCACACGGTCACGACGTCGTTGCCTGCGCGCCGGATGAGGATGCCGAAACGCAGGCGGCGCTCGCGGCAATGGGCGTCGGCTACCATCGCGTGCCAATGGATCGGACCGGAACCAACCCGCTCCGGGATGTCGTTACGTTTGGCGCGTTGGTGCGACTGATACGCCGCGAGCGGCCGGACGTGGTGCTCGCCTATACGCAAAAGCCGATCCTCTATTCCGGCTTGGCGTGCCGCCTGACGCGCCGACAGACCGCGTTCTTTGCGATGGTGAGCGGCCTGGGTCACGTTTATGGCAGCGATTTCGATCGCCCGGCGCTACGCAAGCTGATCTCGGCGCTCTACCGCGCCGCAGTGGCGCGCGCTGCGGGCATCTTCGTGTTCAATGCGGACGACCGGGCGGAGATGGTCCGGCATGGCATCGTTCGGTCGGACCAGCGGGTCGAGCAAGTGCCGGGATCGGGTGTCGACGTTCATCGCTTCCGGCCCGCTTCGCTTCCGGTGGACGGTCCCGTCTTCCTGATGATCGCTCGCCTGATGCGGGACAAGGGGCTGCTCGAGTTCGTGGCAGCAGCGCGTACGCTGCGCGCGGAATACCCGAACGCCCGATTCCGCATCCTCGGCCCGCGAGACAGCAATCCTACCGCAGTGACCGAGGCGGAAATCGCGGCGTGGTCCGACGAGGGCGTGATCGAGTATCTTGGGGAATGCCGCGACGTTGCGCCGCATCTTCAGAATTCCAGCGTCTTCGTGCTGCCCAGCTATTATCGCGAGGGGCTGCCGCGCACGATCCTCGAGGCGCTGGCGTCCGGACGCCCGGTCGTAACCACTTCCATGCCGGGCTGCCGGGATGCGGTGACCGACGGGTGGAACGGCTTCCTGGTGCCGCCCCGCGACGGCGATGCGCTTGCGACTGCGCTACGCAGGCTCATCGAGAATCCTGGCCGAATTGCGCAGATGGGCGCACGGGCGCGCGAAGCCGCCGTCCAGACCTACGATGTCGACAAGGTCAATGCGCAGCTGTTGAGCGCCATGGGGCTGGCGGGTCAGCGGCCGGTCCCGGGCGGAAGCGGGCTGGGTGACTGGCCGCTTCTGGAGCGAGCCGTGGCGCTGACGGCGCTGCTGGCGCTCGCTCCCCTCTTTGCCTGCGTGGGTATCGCCGTCCTCCTGTCGCTGTCGACTCCCGTTCTGTTTCGGCAACGCCGCACCGGCCGGTTCGGCAGGACGTTCGTCCTCGTAAAGTTCCGCTCGATGCGACCCGTTCGCGCGGGGGACATTCGGGACGATGCGGCGCGGCTGACGCCCTTCGGGCGGGCGCTCCGCCGCAGCCGCCTGGATGAACTGCCCCAGCTTTGGAACGTGCTGCGCGGCGATCTCAGCCTGGTCGGTCCACGACCGCTGCTGCCCGAAACGATCGCGGCGATGGGGCAGGGGGGCATCGACCGCAGCTCGGTCCGGCCCGGCCTGACCGGCTGGTCGCAAATCCATGGCAACAGCCTGCTGGAGGATGCCGATAAGTTGGCGCTGGACCTTTGGTACGTCCACAACCGCAGCTGGCGGATCGACATCGCCATCCTGTTCCGGACCCTCGTTACGCTGATGCGTGGCGAACGGATAGATTCACGCCAAATCGAGCATTGTCATGCAAGCCATTCTCATCGGCGCGGTTGAGGGCTCCCGCGTGGCGCTGGATGCCTTCCTTCGCGCGCCGGACTGGCGCCTTGCGGCCGTCGCCACGCTCCCACCGGATCTCTCGCACCGGCATTCGGACTTTGTCGATCTGGCCGCCCCGGCGGCCGCGGCCGGCGTCGACACGATCTTCGTCCGCAACGTCAACAGTCCGGAATTCATCGATACGCTGGGTACGCTGGCGGCGGACATGGTGTTCGTCATCGGCTGGTCCCAGCTTTGCGGGCCGGCGTTCCGCGCTGCCGCCGGCGGGCGCGTCGTCGGCTATCACCCCGCGCCGCTGCCACGCCTGCGGGGGCGCGCGGTGATCCCGTGGACGATCCTGCTCGACGAGAAAATCACAGCCTCGACGCTGTTCTACATCGACGAAGACGTGGACAGCGGCGATATCCTGGGCCAGCGCTTCTTCCACGTTGCGCCGGACGAGACGGCGGGCAGCCTGTACCGCAAGCACATGGTCGCCCTGGCCGATCTGCTCGACGAGACGCTGCCGAGATTGGCGCATGGCAACGTGTCGGGAACGGTCCAGGATCCGCGGTGCGCCACATGGGCGACGCGGCGGCGGCCCGACGACGGCCGGATCGACTGGAACAGGCCGGCGCACGAAGTTCAACGCCTCATTCGTGCGGTCGGCCGGCCATATCCCGGCGCCTTCTCCAACTGCGGCGGCACACGCGTCATCCTGTGGGCGGCCGAGCCGGCCCCCGCCGCGGACCGGCATCATGCACTGCCGGGACAGGTCCTCGCGCGGTGCGGGGCAGGCTTCACGGTGCGGTGCGGGGACGGCGGCGCTCTGGTCATCACCGAGTGGGAAACGCCGGACGGGTCGCCGCCCCGTCCGCACAGCATCCTGGGTGCAGCATGAAGCGGACCGCATTCCCCGCGGGCGCACGTGCGCTCGTCATCGCGCCGCATCCGGACGACGAGGTGCTTGGCTGTGGCGGCACGATCGCCCGGCTGCACGACGAGGGCGTGCTGGTGGAAGTCGTTGTGGTCACTCGCGGAACGGCGCCGCGCTATTCTGACGAGCGGGTGCAACAGGTGCGTGCCGAAGCGCGCGCTGCCCATGCAATGCTGAACGTGACGGCCACCTATTTCCTCGACTTGCCCGCGGCCGAGCTCGACCAGGTGCCGCAGGCGGCGATCAACGCGCATATCGGCGCAGCAATCGACGCGGTCCGTCCCACCATCGTCTTCCTGCCGTTCCCCGGCGACATCCATGTGGATCACCAGCGCGTGTTCCAGTCGGCGATGGTCGCGCTTCGCCCGAGGCAGGCCGACTATCCAACCCAAGTGTTCGCCTATGAAACGCTGTCGGAGACGAACTGGTCCACACCGGTGCTGCATCCGCCGTTCGTTCCCAACGTCTATATCGACATCGGCGCTACCCTGGAGCGCAAGCTCGCCGCGTTCGCATGCTTCCACTCGCAGGCCTGCGCTTTTCCCAACGAGCGGTCTCTGGAAGCCATCCGCGCGCTTGCCATGCTGCGCGGCGCCACGGTGCACCGCGACGCCGCCGAAGCCTTCGTCGCCATTCGGGAGGTTCTTTAGCAATGCTCCATCTCAACGCGTCCACGCTCGACCGGCACGGATCACGGCGCAGGCAGCAACACCATCTGACCATCCTGATCACCTCGGCCGGCCGACGCGCGGGCTTGATCGAGGCATTCCGCCGCGGTGGTGCGGAGCTCGGCATCGATCTGGAGGTGCTGGCGTGCGACAAGCAGCCGCTTCTCAGTGCCGCCTGCCATCTCGCCGATGGGGCCTATCCGGTGCCCGAAGCGACCGCGCCCGGCTATGTCGACGCCCTGTTGGCGATTGTCCGCGATCGGAAGGTGGCGCTCGTGGTGCCGACGATCGATCCCGAATTGCTGCCCTTATCGCGAGCCAGGGAGCGCTTCGAGCAGGCCGGCGCCCGCGTCGCGATCAGCGCGCCCGACGTGGTGGGGATGGCGAGGGACAAGCTGGCCACCGCGCAGTTCCTCGATCGTTGTGGCGTCGCCAACCCGCGCACGGCCACGCTCGACGAGGTGCGGGAGAACCCCGGCGACTGGATGTGGCCGGCCATCGTCAAACCGCGGCACGGGAGCGCCAGCCGCGCGATCCTGATCGCCCGCGGCCCGGACGAACTGCCGCGCGACGAAGCCGAGCCAATGATCGTGCAAAAGTTGCTGACCGGCGACGAGTGGACGGTGAACATGTATTTCGACGATGCAGGGCGGCTTCGCGCCGTGGTTCCACATCGCCGGATCAGCGTGCGCGCGGGGGAGGTGGAGAAGGGCGTCACGCGGCGCGCCCCGCGGCTGATCGAGGCTGCCGAGGCGATGGCCGCCCAGCTGCCGGACGCGTCGGGCGTGCTCTGCTACCAAGCGATGATCAACCCGGATGCGACGGCGAGCGTCTTCGAGATCAATGCGAGGTTCGGCGGCGGCTTTCCGCTGGCCGACCATGCCGGCGCGCATTTCGCGCGCTGGCTGCTCGAGAGCCGGCTGGGGCTGCCCAGCACTGCGGGCAACGACTGGGCGGAGGGGGTCATGATGCTGCGCTACGATGCAGCGGTGTTCGTCCAATCATGACGACCACCATCGTTCTCGATCTGGACGACACGCTCTACCTGGAGGAGGGCTATATCCGGAGCGGCCTCGCCGCCGTGGGGGAATGGGCGGACGCCAGCCTTGGCACGCACGGTTTCTGCGAAACCGCCTGCAGTCTGCGACGCCAGGGCGTAACCACCAGGCTGTTCGACGCCACGCTGGCTGCGCTGGGGGTTACGCCGGAACCCGAATTGATCGATCAATGCATCATCCGCTATCGCGCGCACCTGCCGGACATTGCGCTGGAGCCCGATGCGCTCGCGTTCCTGCAGGCGCCCTGCGATTGGTCGATGGCGCTCATCACCGACGGCGCTGCGGAGAGCCAGCGGAGAAAGATCGATGCGCTCGGCCTGCACCGTTTCAACATCGATCCCATCATCTGCACCGATGATTGGGGGCGCTGCTTCTGGAAGCCGCATCGGCGCGCCTTCGAGGTGGTTCACGCCAGCCGCGCAGGGACAGCGACCGGATTTCTTTATGTCGCCGACAACCCGGCCAAGGATTTCATAACTCCGGCCCGGCTCGGGTGGAGCACCGTCCAGATCAATCGGCCCGGCGCGATTCACCCCCGGGTGCCGCCGAGCCCGCGTCACGCGGCCGACGCAGAGATCGCCTCGCTGGAAGCGCTGACGCCGGGCCTGGTCGAAGAGCTGCTTGCGGTCAGGCGGAGGCGGTGGGCGTGACGGTTCACGTCGCCTTTGTCCTCGCAGGCCTTGATGCCGGTGGCGCCGAACGCGTGATCGAGATCGTCTCGCGTGCGGCGATCGAGCGGGGCTGGCAGGTAACGGTCGTGGCGTTCGACAGTCCCGCGTCACCGCCCTTCAACAGCTTTCATCCCGACGTGCGGCTTGAGAGGCTTGACCTGCCGCCGCGTAGCGGCGGCGCGGCAAAGTGGTGGGCCGTGGCCCGCCGCCTGGCCGCGTTGCGGCGGCTCCTGCGCGCGCGGCAATTCACGGTGCTCGTATCCTTTCTCACCAAGATCAACGTCATTTCGCTGATCTCCGCTTCCGGCACGGGTATTCCGACCATTGTGGCCGAGCGCAATAACCCGCAGCGCCAAGCTATGAGCCCAGCATGGAATTTCGCGCTTCGGCTGCTGTATGCCCGGGCGGCACAGATCGTACTACAGACCGAGCGCAGCCGCCCCTGCCTGCCACCAGGGCAGCGGGCGCGCGCGGTGGTTCTCCCCAACCCCATGGATCGACCGCGTGGTCCGCAGCCCGTAGCGCCCGATCTCCCCGTACTCGTGGCCGTCGGCAGGCTGACGGCGCAGAAGGGATTTGACCTGCTGCTCGATGCGTTCTCCGCCATCGCCGAGGCGGTGCCCGCCTGGAAGTTGGTCATTTGGGGCGAGGGGCCAGATCGGCTGGAACTGGAGCGGCAGGTGGCGCAACTGGGTCTCACCGGACGCGTTCGCCTGCCAGGGCTCAGCGAGGTACCAGGATCCTGGGTCTCGACCGGCTCCTGCTTCGTCCTCCCCTCGCGCTATGAGGGCTATCCGAATGTGCTGCTCGAAGCGATGCAGGCACGCATGGCCGTGGTTGCGTTTGATTGCGAGTACGGACCGAGCGAGTTGATTGAGCACCAACGAAACGGACTGCTTGTCGCGAATGGCGACGTTCGCGCGCTGAGCGAGGCGCTGCTGCGGGTGATGACGGATCCACCCCTTCGCGCTCGTCTGGCGGCGCAGGCGTCGGATCAAGGATGGCACAAACGAGCTACCCCTGAGTCGTGGATTGACGTGATAGGTCGCCACGCAGGGCTCGAATGTACCAATCTGTGGCACTGAATACCTCGAATTAATGTATACTTAATCAGGAAAAATACCTGTAATCGGTAAAAACGTTTCGACGTTATGGGCAAACACTAAAAAAGGCTTTTTTCCAATTGCTTGTTTTTGATTGAACCCAAAGGGGGAGGGGCGCGATGAATCGTCAGCTGCATGTATCCATTATCGGGAAAAGTGAGATAATCCGAGAAGGGCTCCGTAGGATTTTGATAGATCAGAACTTTGTGGTGGATGCTGCCAGCGCGCAAAGCGGGTCTATTGATCTTGCCCATTCCGATCTTGTGATCGTTGATGCGCACGACGTGGACGAGGGTATCGGAACCTGTCGCCATATTAGAGAAGCTTCAAGTACAACACGTATCGTATTGATGATCGATCAATATCGTCTTGAAGACGTCGGGAAGGCATTCGCCAGCGGTGCCGTCGATGGATATCTGGTCAAGGCAATCTCCTGCGAACCCCTGGCTGGGGCCCTTAGGCTTGTCGCGATGGGCGAGCGGGTGCTGCCCTCTGAAGTAGCGGACTCGCTGATCCACTCGGTGCCCCAGATCATTTGGAACGAGGGGCAGGTCGGCACTTCCGGCGTACCGCTTTCGAGCCGTGAGATCGAAATCCTCCGGTGCCTCATGGACGGCGATCCCAACAAGATCATCTCCCGCCGGCTGAATATCGCGGATGCGACCGTGAAGGTGCATATCAAGGCGATCCTTCGCAAGTTGCGCGTGCAAAACCGCACGCAAGCAGCGATCTGGGCGGCGAGCCGGGGCTTCAACCTGTCCCGGCCGAAGGAGCTTGGTCGGCCGCTCGCAAGCCCCGGCTGCAGATCAGAAGAGATGCTGGCAGCAGAATGAGGTTGAAGGCGATATGGGCCAGGCTCGCGCCCACGACGCCGATCTGCGGGACCGCTAGAAACAGCACCAGGTAGAAAATACACGCAGCGAGGATCGTGGGGGGCATCATCGCCATCTGCAGTCCCATTGAGGCGAGACCCGGCTTCAGCGCACTGCCGGAGAGGAACAACAGGCCGGCGAAGGTTTGTGCAATAAGCGGATGCACGGCGTCCTCGAATTGCCCGCCACCGAGGATCGCCACGATGCGATCGCTGGCAAGGCAGGCGGATGCGAAGAGCAGCAGACCGAAGGTTAGTGTCACCGCTTCCATCTGCCGGATCGTCGAGACAAAGGCGGGGAGGTCCCGGCGAGCCCAGGTTCGCGCCAGATCGGGGTATACCACCTGTTGCACCATCGCTCCCGCCTTGGTGGCGGCGAGCGTGAATTTGCGGACGAGCTGATAGATGCCGGCACCAGTGGGGCCGGCATATGCGGCGACCACCAGCAGATCCAGTTCCTGCGTGCTCTTGCGGATCAGCACGGTTGCGTTGGCGGCGAACAGATACCGCCGAAATCCCGGGAACATCTGCTTCGCATTCTTCAGCGGCGCCTGCAGCACGCCGGTATGGCCCTGGCGCATCAGCTCACGCCAGCCGCACCAGCCGAGCACCAGACGCTGGCAGCATTGCAGGGTGATGCCGAGGATAAGCAACTGCCAGATCGAGCCATCCAATGCCCAGATCGCGACGACGCCGCCCAGTCGGGCCAGCGCGATCACCGGCTCCATCCAGGCGACGACGGCAAACCGATCGAACAGGCGCAGCACGGCGATGGGCGTCGATGAAATGCCGAACAGCACCGTGATGCAATAGACCCGCGCCATCGTTGCTTCGGCCACGCCCCATCCGAGCCAAGGGCTCACCAGAGAAACGCCCGCCAGTGCGATCAGCGCGGCCAGTGCTGCGCCGCCGAAATCCAGCATCAGACCCAACCGGATCAGGCTGCGGAAACGGTCGCCGGCACCGGCTTCGAGCGTTTCGGCGCCGTAGCGGATCAGCGCCTGCCAGGTTTCCAGCCGGACGACCTGGTCCACCATTCGGCAATAGCCTTCGATGGTCGCAAGGATGCCGAACAGGGCGGGCCCGAGGATCTGGGCGGTGAAGGCGAGGGTGATCATGCCGAGCCCGACCGAAGCCGCATTGCCGGTGAGCAAGTGGAACGCGTTGCGCGCAAAGCGAAAGATCGAAGCGGGGGCGGGGGACGCAGCCGTCGCCCGCACGGCAGGGGTTGCACAGCCGGCGGGATTCTCGCTCACCGGCTGCACCGGTGCGCTACTATTGCCTTGCGCCGCAAATCTGTCTCTCCCGTCGAAGGTGCCAGCGGATCACACCTGCCGGCTTCGAGGTGCTGCGCCGGATAGCGCCGCATCGCGCACGTCATCGCAGCTTTGCTCAGGGATTGGCTATGTCGCTTTTGGGATAGCCCGGCCCGCCGTGCGCGCGTCGCGTGGAACTGCGCCTCATCCCTTTGGGCAGGTGCTGCCCGACTTTAAGAGCCGGTCAATCATCCGTCATGGACCATGCGTCTCCCGCCGTCGCGCCCTACACCCGAGCGGTTGGAAGCGTAGGGGGCGAGACGACCAGTGAACATGCAGGAAGCATTGCTGCCGGCACCGGCGGAAACCATGACGACGGGTTCGACGGAGCTGATCCGCATCCTGCGCCGACGCATGCGAGGCCTGATCGTGACGATCACGCTGACGCTGCTGGGAACGGCGCTGGTGCTCTCGATGATCGCGCCGCGGTACGATGCAACGGCGGTGATGCGGGTCGATACCGCCGATATCGGCATGCCGGACTCGATCGCCGCATCGACTGCGCCGCCCTCCATTCGTGACATCGAGATGCGTCAGGCGCACCAGATCGACACTCAGATCCAGCTGCTCCAGTCCCGCGCAGTTGCCCGCCAGGTCGTACGGGATCTGGCGCTGACCGGGGATCCGGAGTTCAACCCGGCGTTGCCGATGCCTAACACGGGGCTTCGTAGGTGGTTTTCTGATACCTTCTTTCCTGCCGCCCCGCCGGCCAAGCTGATCGTCACGCCGCAGATGAGCGAGAAAGTGACGGACAGGCTTCTTTCCGCCCTGAAGGTCGCGCAGGATTCGACGTCCAACTACATCAATGTCACGGTCAGTTCGACATCGCCCGAAAAGGCGGCGCGCATCGCAAACAAGGTTGCGACGACCTATATGGACACGCAGATCCGGGAGCGCCGCGCGTCGCAGATCCGCGATGCAGAGGCACTGCGGCGGCGCGCGGGCGAGCTTCGCCAGCAATTGGTGTCTACCGAGCTCAAGATCGCGAACTACCGCCGGGTGCACGGAATAGACGCGGAGGTCGGCGGCGCCGGGGATGCGGCGCAGGTCGCGCGCGCTGGCGCCGAACTCGCCGCATCCAAGGCCGCCGTTTCTGAGGCAGCGGCGCGCGTCGCCAGCGGGGATGCGACGGTCTCGCCCCTGCTCGCCGAGCTGAAAGCGCGCGAGGGCGTGCTGACGGCACAGATTGCGCAGCTTCGTACATCGTATGGCGGCGGCCATCCCGACGTGCGCAAGGCGGAAGCCGAGCTTACGCAGGTTCGCCAGACGATATCCGAGGAGGGGGACCGGGTGCAGCGGCAGCTACGCGCGGAAGTCAATGCGCAGGCAGCCCGGCGGACGACTCTGGCAGGAGATGTTGCCGGCCTGCGTGCCCAGTCGCTGGACCGCGGGGTCACGAGCGTGCCGCTAGCCGATTATGGTCGCGACGTTACCGCCCTGCAGAGCGTGTATGTGTCGATCTTGTCCCGCCTGAAGCAAACGCTCAGCGACGTCGTCAAGGCCGATGCGGCGTTGGCCTCGCCCGCGTTGCGTCCCACCCAGGCCAGCTTCCCGCGATCCATGCCGATCATGGGGGCGGCCTCGGCAGCGGCGCTGATCTTCGGCTTTCTCTATGTGATCGTTGCCGAGGCGACCGACAATCATGTCCGCACCGCCGGGCAGGTCTACGAACTGAGCCGGCTCGCCACCTTCGGCATGATCCCGGCGCTGAACCGGCGGGACGATCTCCCCGCGCATCTGATGGTCACCGATCGGCCCTATGCGACCTTTGCCGAGGCTGCCCGGTCGGTCGAGCGCAAGCTGGCACGGACGCTGCCGCGCGAGAGCGGCAATATCGTCGTCGTCACCTCCCCGCTGCCCGGCGACGGCAAGACGACCGTGGCCGTCGCGATCGCCGCGGCGGCGACCGCCACCGGGCGATCTGCGATCGTGGTGGAGCTCGACCTGCGGCGGCCGGACCTGGGCACGCTGGCGCAACCGGGCTCGGAGTCTCCGGATTTGCTCGACTATCTGCAGGGCGAGGCGTCGTTGGAGGACATCATCCAACAGAATGCGGCGCTGCCGGCGCTGAAGTTCATCCATGCCCGCCGGAGCGCTGCCGATCCGCAGGCGTTGCTCGCCTCGCGCAAGGTGGCCGACATGCTGGCGACGCTGCGGCGAACGTTCGACTATGTGATCCTCAATACGCCGCCGATCCTCGCCGCCGGCGATGCCCGGCTGGCCGGTCAACTCGCCGACGCGGTGCTGCTGGTCCTGCCATGGGAGCATACGACGCCGGATCTGGTGCGATCGACCCTCGAACAGTTCGACGGCGACATCACCGGCGTCGTGTTCAACCGTGTCAGCTATCTCCGGCATGCGCGGCTCGCGCTGGGCGACGGGCTACAATATTACCAGCAGGTGCGGGGCTATTACCGCGACCAGCACGATCAACGCCGCCGCCCCCGCCTTCCGATCTTTGATCGCGCCGCGTGACCCCTCCGCTGAGCGTGGTCCGATGAGGGCAGAGGAGGGCGGAGGGTGCGGCGCCGGGGGGCAGGGCGAGGAGCGCCGGAAGGGCCCCGCCCGGCTGTTGATCATCGATCCGCGGCAACTGCCTCGCGCTTGTCTGGAAGCCGCGCTGGCGGAGACGCGGGACATCGTAACCGTGGGCGCGGTGGCGAATATCGACGAGGCGGTAGCGATTGTGTGCGAGCGGGGAACGGATGCGGTGCTGGTCAATCTCGCGGCCGACCGGTTCGACGAAGCCGCGCTCTCCCTGATTGTCCGGCGACTGCGGGAAGCCGGGGGCAGTCTTGTGGTGTTGGTGCTGAAAGAAACGATAGAGCCAGAGCAGGCCTTGGCCGCTGCGTACCAGGGTGTGCGCGTGCTACTCGACGACGCGATTTCGCTGGACCGGATCGTGCAATCCATTGGCTTCGCGTGTGCGGGTTGGGTGATCTATCCGGCATTCGACTATACGCGAATCCTTTGCGGGGCGACGGGGACACGGCAGAGCTACGGCGAGCAGCCAGAGCCGATGTTCACGCGCCGGCAGGAACAGGTGCTGGCCTTACTGGAGCGTGGGGCGACCAACAAGGAGATCGCAATCGAGCTCGGCCTGCGGGAGCGCACCGTGAAAGCCCACGTCAGGGCGCTAATGCGGCGGCTCAATGCGAATAATCGGACACAAGTCGTCGCAATCGTATCCCGAGACAAGATGGCCTGAACTCGATAGCCGTACAAATATAGTGAGCTCTGTCAGCGATCACTAACGGCTGAATCTTAGAATATCCGTCTGGAAGATATCGCAAGGCGGGTGGCTGTGGTATTCGACGCGGATAGCACGCCACGGTACCCAGGATCCAGATCGCCGGCTAGACTTCCCCCGGCGGCATCGAACTTCGCCTGGGTAATCGGTACAACCCGGTAGACTTGCTGATCGATACCAGACGAGCGGGGACGAACTGATCTTGCGGCATTTTCGAGTGCGGATGTGCGACCGCGCGCCGTATCTCTTCCAGAACGCCTGACCATCCTCTGTGGCCGAGGCGAGTGGCTGGGCAGTCCTTCGACCCATCGAGCAAAGCTGGATTCCGACAAGGACGGCATGCCTGACGCGTGAGAGCGACGCTTCCGGAACACCAATCCCCTGTTATGGAATGCCAAGGACGACAAGGACGGCGACGGCTATACCAACATGGAAGAATATCTGAGCGCGATGGCGAAGGACGATGTACGATATTGGGGGCAGATCGCTGGCGGGACCGGGCCGTTGCCGGCTTACAACTGCGGTCGCCCGATGATCTGATCCTGAAGCTCGGCCTGATATATCGGCGCGGACATTCCGCGCCAACGCTTGTACCAGTCAACGAACACGGCCACCCCGACGTCGATGGGCGTGGCGGGCACATACTGCGTCAATGCCTTCAGCAGCGAGGGATCCGCATAGGTTAAAGGGACATCGCCCGGCTGGTTCTCGAGCATGCGGATCGTCGCGCGCCTCTCCAGACAAGTCTCGATCGTTCGAACGAACTCGATGAGTGGTACGGGCTTGCCGCCGGCGATGTTCACGGTGCGGAATGGCGCGTGTTGTGAAAGCGTGTCGGTCGCGGCGCTCGATCGCACGCGGCTCGCCTCGGTGGGAAGGACGGGGATCAGCCTCACGATCGCTTCGACTAGATCGTCGACATAGGTAAAATCGCGCGACATCCGCCCATGGCCGTACACGTCGATCGGCCGATCGTGCAGGATCGCATCGACGAACTTGAACAGCGCCATGTCCGGCCGGCCCCAGGCACCATAGACGGTGAAGAAGCGGAATGCCGTCGTGGGGATGGAGAAGAGATGCGCATAGCTATGTGCCATCACCTCCATGCTCTTCTTCGTCGCGGCGTACAGGCTCAGCGGTTCATCGGTACCATGCGACTCCGCAAAGGGCGCGATGGGGTTGGCGCCGTAGACGGACGAGGTGGAGGCAAGCAGCAGATGGCGGGGTGGTGCCGCACGGGCGGCTTCGAGGACCTGCCAGGAGCCTGCCAGATTGCTGTCTATATAAGCACCGGGATGGTCGATCGAGTAGCGGACGCCGGCCTGTGCAGCCAGATGCAGGATCACATCGGGTGCGCAGCGTTGGATGGCGCCGGCTATCACCCCCGGCTGCTCGACCATCCCGCGGATGAGATGGAATGAGGGCCATCTCTCCAGCCGTTCCAACCGGGCTTCCTTGAGTGCAGGATCGTAATAAGGCGTCATCCCATCGATTCCGCAAACACCGTGCCCATCGGCCAGCAGGCGGCTTGCGAGATGATAGCCGATGAACCCGGCGGCGCCGGTGATCAGGAACTGGGTCATGCGCCGACCCCCTCCCGGTGAATTGTCGACCGTTGTGGACCAGGCACATGGATGCCGTTGAGGAGAAGCATGCCGGTTTCCTGCGATGGCGGATATCGAAGCAGGGTAGCGACACCCGGGTCCGGCAGTAATTACCGAGAAGGGTGGTCGGCATTTCCATCTGCGCTCCAGCGAGCCAACGCTTGGAAAATTGGAGGTAGGTCCACCTAGAACAGGTGGTGCGCGTCGAACGCCGCGAGCGCGTTGGCACCCTGCAGCGTCACCGCCTGATCGAGTGCGCCGTCGCCATTGCCATCCCAAAAGACCCAGCCATCCGTGGTCCCGGCGATGAACACCGCCGCGATGCCAGGCGTTGCGGTCGCTTTAGCCGTGGTCAGCGCGGTGCTGTAGTCGTTCGATGCGATGGCCTGTTCGGCATAGGCCGCAGGCGATAGCGGCGAGGTGAAGACGTCGATGTCGATCGAGTCCTGCGTCGCGTCGAAATCGGTGATCGTGTCGAGGAAGCCGCTCGTTGCCGACGTGTCACCGAAGGCGAAGGTGAACGTATCTGCACCGGCGCCACCGGTCATCACGTCCTTGCCCTTGCCGCCGGTCAGGATGTCGTCCCCCGCCTGGCCGAGCAGCGTATCGTTGCTGGCTCCCCCGTCGAGCAGATCGTTGCCGTTTCCTCCGTCCAGCTTGTCAACGCCGTTGCCGCCGAACAGTCGGTCGTCACCACCGCTGCCGCTCAGCACGTCATTGCCTTCGCCGCCCTGCAAGATGTCGTTGCCGTCGCCGCCGTCCATCGTGTCGTTGCCGAGGTCGCCCGACAGCAGATTGGCTGCACTGTTCCCGGTGATGACATTGTCCAGCGCGTTGCCATAGCCATCGATGGCTATCGAACCGGTCATAGTGAGCCGTTCGACCTGATCGGGCAGGCGGTAGGTAACGGAGGCATTGACCAGATCGCCGGTGCCGCCACCCGCCAACTCTACCACGGTATCGTCGTTCGATGCGTTGCCGTCGTCGGACCAGCTGTCGACATAATAGGTGTCGTTCTCGGTGCCGCCCTCCATGCGGTCTGCGCCGGTTCCGCCGTCCAGCACGTCCGATCCCGCACCGCCAAACAGGGTGTCGTTGCCGGCTTCGCCGTTCAGGATGTCGGTCCCGTCGCCGCCTATCAGCGTGTCCGCGCCATCGCCCCCCAGAAGCCGGTCGTTTCCCGCGCCGCCGTCCAGAACATTGTCCAGCACGTTGCCGGTGATGATATTGGAAAGGATGTTTCCGGTTCCCGAGACCGCAGTACCGACGAGCGTCAGGTTCTCGACCTCGGCCGTCAGCTGATAGTTCACGCTGCTGATGACGAGGTCTGTACCTGCATTCGGCGCCTCGACGACAAGGTCGTCATTGCCAGAGAAACCATCGTCGGACCAGGTGTCGACATAATAGGTATCATTGCCGGTACCGCCCTCCATGCGATCGGCACCTGCACCGCCATCGATGACGTCGTTCCCTGCCAGTGCGTAGATCGTGTCGTTAAGGTCCGTGGTCTGCGCTGCCGCCGGCGCGGTGGGAGAGAAAATGTTCCCGGCGCTGGTGCCCGTCAGCGTGCGGCCAATTTCGTTCACGTCGAGGATCTGTACGCTTAGCGCCTGCGTATCGATGAAGGTCCCGTCACTGGCCGAGACGATCACGTCATAGACGTTGTCGCCATTGGCATCGCGGACGAACTCGAAGTCGGGCGCCTTGACGAAGCGCAGCGCGCCGGTGCTGCCATCGACGGTGAAGAACGCCGCGTCGGCCCCCCCGACGATGGCGTATGCGGGTGTGGTACCATCCCCGTCCGTCGCAGTGATGGTCGTCACGAAGCTGCTATTCTCCAGCATCCCGATTTGCGCGCTCGCACCGGCGCCGTTGGACTGAATGATCGGTGCGAGGTCGTTCACATTCCCGATGCTGATCGAGAGCGCCTGGGTGACCATCGTCGCGCCATCGGTCGCGCCGACCACGACCGAATAGATATTGTCGCCATTTGCATCCAGAGGCTGCTCGAAATCGGGGGCGTTCTTGAACGACAGGGCCCCGGTGACCGCGTCGATTGCAAAGAGCGCCGCATCGTCGCCGGACAGGATTTGGTAGGTTGCGGCGGTGCCGTCGGCGTCGGTGGCGCTGATCACCGCGACCCCGGTTGTGTTTTCCGCGAGGGACAGCATGGCTACGGGAACACCCCCGAAGGAAGTGAGCACCGGCGGATTGTCGTTCACGTCTATGACGGTGACAGCCAGCCGCTGGTGATCACCATTGGTCCCGTCGCTGACACCGATCACGACGTCGTAGACATTGTCGTGATCGGCGTCGCTTGGCGCCTCCCTATCGGGTGCGACGGCGAAGGACAGGGCGCCGGAGTTTGCGTCGATCAGGAAGCGCTGAGCATCGGCTCCGCCGACGATCCGGTAGGAGAGGGAAAGTCCGTCTGGCTGAATAGCCTGAACCGTTGTCACCGAGGTGCTGTTCTCCAGTATCGAAATCGATCCGGCTGCCATCCCGCCGTCAGAGGTGATGGTGGGGGGGCTGCCGTCGCTGGCGTCCGCCACCTTGATCGTGATCGCCTGCTGCGCGACTCCGCCAAATCCGTCGTCGGCGATTACCGTGACCTCATAGCTGTTGTCGCCATTCGCGTCGTAGGGGTCCTCGAAATCGGGAGCGGTGACGAAGGACAGCTCGCCCGTAGCGGCGTCGATGCGGAACAGGGCCGCGTCGACGCCGCCGCCGATGGCGTAGCGCAGCGACTGGCCGACATCGGCATCGCTGGCGAGTACCGTTGCGAGTACGCCCGTCGCCCCTTCAACGATATCTATGGCAGCGGTCGGGCCGCCCCCGTTGGAGACGATGACGGGCGGCGTATTGAGGTGGTTGGTGGAGACCGTGCCATCGGCGAAGGCGAAATATTCCACGTTCCGGATCGTGTCCGTTCCGTCCGGGCTGCCACTCCGCAGATCACCGAGGGTCAAGCTGCCGTCGGCGTTGACGGTGAAGCGATAGTCGGTGCGATTTCCGGTGAAGACCACCGTGTCACTATCGTCGCCGCCGTCGATGGTGTCGTCGCCGGCACCAGCGAGGATCGTATCCGCCCCGGCGTCGCCGCCCAGATAATCCCGGCCGGTACCCCCATCGATCAGATCGTCCCCCGCGTCGCCATGGAGTTCGTCATTGCCGGCGCGGCCGTACAGTTGATCATTGCCCGCGCCGCCGCTCAGCTTGTCGTTGCCGGAGTTGTTCAGGTCGTCGCCATAGAGAATGTCGTCTCCGCTTCCCCCGATCAGCGAATCGTCGTCCGCGCCGCCATAGAGGATGTCGTTGCCGTCTCCGCCGTCGAGTTTGTCGTTGCGGCCGCCACCGTAGAGAATGTCGTTGCCGCGTTGGCCGAACAGCGTGTCATAGCTGGAGCTGTTGTCGTAGCCGAGATCCTCGCCATAGAGGATGTCGTTCCCGTCGCCGCCATAGATCACATCTGCCCCAGCGAAGCCGAGGATCAGATCGTCGCCCGCTTCACCGTACAGGATGTCCGCGCCCGCACCGCCGACGATGGTGTCGTTGCCGTCGCCGGCATAGATCTTCATGTCCTTGGCATACGCGACGCCGCCAACGCCGTGCCCGGTCAGGTCGACAAAGTCGTCCCCGCCGCCCAGGTACATCAGCTGAATGTCTCGGAACCCCCCAAGGCCGTCGCCGAAGCCACCATTGTTGTAGACGATGGCGTCGTTGAAGTTGGACCCGTAGAGAGCATCGGTCTTGTCGCCGATGATCAGATCCATCGAAATGTTGACGTTGATGCCGATCAGTTGGAACACGGATCCGTCCGCCCAGTGCAGCGACGTGTTCCAGACGAAATTCGCGACAGTCCCGTCGGCGCGCAGGCGATCTAGGTTTGTATCCTTGTTGAACAGGAAGAACCTGTCGGGTCCGGTTCCACCGGTAACGGTGGAACTGCCCAGAACGTTGAAATAGTCGGCCATCATGCCCTCCCGCGCGGCACGCGAGCCGCTGGGACATCGTACGCCGACACATCGCAGCGCGACACACGCGCAGTTGGGTACCACCGTAACCCCCAAGACCTTCAGCGACGATGCTTCGGCCGCCTCGGCCGGCAAGTGAGCTAACCCGAAAGAGTGATCACGCGCCACCGCTGTCGCATGCAATGCATGCGCAAAGGGCGGGCGCGCCTTCGACAAGGTGTGTTTCCTCACTTCGTGGGTGAAGATGGCGATAGGCATTCAGATAGTTTCGCAGGAGCTGCACGATGCCCGCGGATGAGGCGCGTCATCCGACGCAACTGAACGCAGCCCTCGGGTTGTGCCGGTCGCACTTCATCGGTGCAGCCTGTTTCAGCGCGCTGGTCAACTTGCTGTACATCGCGCCTACCGTCTACATGCTGCAGGTATATGATCGTGTGGTGCCTACGCACGGTCTGGCGACATTGGCCGTGCTGACCGTCGCGCTGCTCTTTGCGCTGGTTACGCTGGCCGTGCTTGACCGCATTCGCGTGCGTCTGCTCGTTCGTGCCGGGCTGCGGATCGACGCAGCGCTTGCACCGGCTATTCTCGATGCCACTCTCGCGCGTTCGCAGCCGATTGCGGCGCGACAGGCTATGCGAGATTTCGACGCCGCGCGGCAAACCTTCACGGGCGCAGGCGCGCTAGCGCTCTTCGACGCGCCATGGATGCCGGTATATCTCCTGATCTGTACGCTGCTGCACCCCTGGATCGGGGCGCTCGCTCTGGTGGGCGTGATGGCGCTTTCGATGACCGCCTGGTGTTCCGAACGCGTCACGAGAGCCTCGGTGAGCCGGGCGCAGTTGCTTTCCGCGGCCATCTATGCGGGCCAGGATGCCATTCTGGCGCGATCGGACATCGTTCGCGCGCTGGGCATGCGGACGGCGATGGTGCGGCGCCAAATGCGGCAGCGCGAGGCGTTGCTCCACCAACAGGTCGCGGCGGGCTTCGCGTCCGGAAACTATACATCGTTCGGGCGCTTCCTGAGACTCGCGCTGCAATCCTGCGCGCTCGGGCTCGGCGCCTGGCTGGCGGCGGAAGACCAGATATCGGCGGGCGCGATCTTTGCCTCGTCTTTTCTCATCGCGCGGGCGCTCGCCCCTGCCGAACAGTTGATCGCATCGTGGCGGAGCCTACAGCAGGCCCGCAACATCATGCGCCAGCTGAACGCGCTGCTTGGCGCGACGTCGCCGGAAATGCTCCCCACGCGACTTCCGACCCCGCGCGGCGCCCTGCGCTTGGAAGATGTCACTGTCGTACATGAGCGGCGTGAGGTGCCCCTCCTCACTGCTATCCATTGCGACATCGCTGCGGGAGAGGCTATCGGCATTATCGGGCCCAGCGGCGCGGGAAAGTCGACGCTGCTGAGGCTGCTGGCCGGGATCGTCCCGCCGAACCGTGGCATCCTGCGCATCGATGGCGCAGAGGCCAGCCAATGGGACGCGGAACGCCTCGCTCGTCACGTCGGCTATCTGCCCCAAGACCCGCAGCTCTTCGGCGGAACGATCAAGGAGAATATCTGCCGTTTCGCCACCGAACGTCTCAAGGAATCGGGGGGCGCCGATCGGGGCTCGATTGCCGCGGCGCAAGCGGCCGGCATTCACGAGATGATCCTGGGGCTGCCGGGTGGCTATGAGTATGTACTTGATGCGCACGGCGGAGGGCTGTCGGTGGGCCAGGCGCACCGCATCGCGCTCGCCCGCGCACTCTACGGCGATCCCGTGCTGCTCCTCCTTGACGAGCCGAACGCGCATCTCGATGGGTCGGGCGACGTGCGCCTGCTAGAGGTGTTGCAGCAGGCGAAGGCGCGGGGGTGCACGATCGTTCTCGCTTCGCACAAGCGTACGATTCTGCCGGTCCTCGATCGCTTGATCGTGCTCAACAGCGGCCGCATCCAGCACATTGGCCCACGCGACGCGATCCTTGCTGCACTTGACGGCGGCACTGCCCGAACGGTGGCGCACGCGTGAAACATGCTGGACCAGCCGCGTTCGAGCAGGCCCCTTCGTTGGGCGCCAACCCGGGCGGTTCCGCGCGCGACATACGGTTGGGGGCAATTACTGCGCTCTTATTCTTCGGGTTGTTTCTTGGCTGGGCGGCGCTGACCCGGCTGGATGCTGCGGCCTACGCGCCCGGCGAAATTGTGGTCGCCGGGGAACGACAGGCCGTGCAACAACGCGAGGGCGGCGTGATTGAGCAGCTGCTGGTCGCCGAGGGACAGCATGTTCAGCATGGGCAGCTTCTGATCCGCTTATCTGCGGAATCGCTACGCGCGCAGGAACGCGGGCTTGTCGGTCAACAGGTCCAGCTACTGGCCCAGCGCGCGCGGCAGCAGGCCCAGCTGCTCGGGCAGAGCAGCTTCGCGCCGCCGGGTGAATTTGCAGGGCTGACCGGCAATGCCCTGCGCGAGGCACAGCAGGCGATGGCGCAACAACACGCCATGCTGGCTGCGCTGACGAGCGAGTTGGCGGCGCGCAAGGCAGAGTTGGCACAAAGATCCAGTCAGTCGCGGCACCAGGCACAGGGGTTGCGCTACCAACGCGCCTCCACTGAGAAACAGATTGGCCTGCTGACGGCCGAGCTTTCAGCGCTCGCACCGGTGGCGCGAAAGGGCTGGGTCTCGCAGACACGGCTTCGCGAGCTGGAACGGTCGCATGCGCAACTGGCAGGCCAGCACGACCAGCTGGACCAGGGTGCCTTGCAGGCGGATGGCGCGGTACGGGAGAGCGAGTTGGCGAGCGCCGAAGCGACAAGTGCCTATCGCTCTCGCGCGCAAGCCGATTTGTACCAGACTCAGATGGCGCTGAACGATCTCGCGCCGCGTCTGGCTGCCGTACGCGAACAGCTGGCCCATGCGGAGATCCGTGCGCCAGTCACGGGTACGGTCATCGGTCTGGCCGTGTTCACCGAGGGCGGAGTCATCACGCCGGGGCAGACGCTAATGGAGATCGTTCCCGATCATCGATCATTACTCCTGCGCGTTCGAGTTTCTCCAGACGACGCGGCCGACGTGAAGGTTGGTCAGCGAACGATCATCCGGCTTGGCGCGCTGCGCGACCGAAGCTCTCCAGACCTCACCGGCACCCTGACGCGCATCTCGGCAGATCGACTGGTGGAACCGCGCACGGGCATCCCCTTTTTCTCGGCAGACGTTGTCATCGATCCGTCTGCGCTAGGTCGCGGCGACTTAGGTGCTACCACCTACGTGGCGAAACCCGGCACACCCGCACAGGCATTGATCCAGCTGCGGCAGCGGACGCCGTTGCAATATGCGTTGGCTCCGCTGCTCAGCCCCTTCTGGCGATCGTTGCGGGAGCGTTGAGGATTTTAGGTTTTACCGCTGACCGCCGCGTCGCGCTCGGATGAAGACAGTCTGACAGATCACGGCTTATTGTCAGATGCGCTTCGATGGCCGAGCGGGAAAGTGCTGGTCCTCGGCTCTTGGAACAAGCTGCTGCTGGAGTCGTCGCCGACGAACGTCGCATTCTTGTCGGCGTCGGCATGGGCAAGTCGAGCGTGTACTCTCCAGCCTTCGTCTCCTCGCCCGCGCACCCGCAGCCAAGCTTTACAAGAACGCTACGGCGATGTTCCGGCTGAACCCGCCTCTCGCGGCGCCCAATCGACCGAGCAGGCCGCTATTACCTTCACCGAGGTACCGTTGGCCTTCAGCAACGCGGCATCCATGCCGTTGATCAACGCAAACCGATAGCGGCCCGGCTCCAGGAACAAAGCTTCCGGTTTGGTCGCGCCGGGCCGCAGACCGTCGAGATCGTCCGTATCAACGGCGAACCGGTTCTGTGTGCGAGCCTTGGCCCAGGAGATCGCCTGCGAGGGGATGAGGAGGTCGCCCGCCTCCACGGCATCCGCATCGTAGGGAGCGTATATCCCCAGCAGCCCACGTTCTGGAGTCACCACCGCAATCACGTGCCGGCGCGCGGATGCGTCTGCGGGCAGCGTCAATGTGAAGGCGCGAGAAGCGGGATCCGTCCCCCGTAGCGTTGCGGGCGAACAGTCCATGCCGCCGATGCCGGCGACGCCCGTCGGAAAGGGCATCTTCTTCGCCCCCGCCACGGCCTTGTCCAGATCAGAGTTGTAGCGCGTGGCCGCGTTCGTGCTCTGGCGCGCGGCAGGATGGGTTTCCGCGGCGGCCTGCATCTGCGTCTGCGGCGCGTCTCTCGCAGGCGCAGCGGGTGCGCTGCCTGCCCGATCACCTCCGCCGGCGAGCAGCAGCGCCATCGGCGCGGAGGCCAGCAGCAGAACGCTAGCGAAGCTGGACGTGGAGATGGTCATCCTCGATCCCTATCGACTGAACCAAGGAATCGTCACGTATTGCTGCCACGACGGCCTGGCGGCTCGCCGCAGGTGGAAGGCGAATATCAAGCGCGCGATCCGATATGTGGCGGGAGACCAGCGCGCCCCGATCGACCTGCCGCTGGAGCACATTGGCCATGCGATCGACGATGGCCGCCCGTCCCAGGCGGGCACGCTTGCCGGAAAGATAGGCGTCTCGAACCTCGTTGAAGGCCGCCTGATTGGCGGAGCGAGGCGCGCTGTTGTCCGCGAAATTGCCGTACATCGCCGCCGCTTGGCGATCGGGGCTACGCCTGCCACTGGTCACGTCAATCGCGTAGCCGGTCGTCGACCGGATCGAGTCGTGCAGCGCATTGGCGCTGCGCGTCGCCGCCGGCGTAAGGTCGATCCCGGGGCTGCTGGCGAACCGCGGGGGGCCGTCACCGGCCACGGTGCGCGGCGTTACGGACGTGGCCGGCCCGGCGGTCGAGATCGCCGCGTCCATGTCCTGCATCCTGCGGGACTGGTCGGCGCGGAGCGTCCGTTGCACCTCGGCTTCGGTCGGTTCGCGGCCGAGCGTCTGTCGCGCGATGTTGACGAAGCCTGATCCCGCGCGACCGCCGCCTGGCAGCGAAAAGCGTTCGCCGGTCGTGCGGTCGATATAGGCGTGGATGCGAAGATCGGTGACGCTCTGACGCGTAACCCCCGTCTCGCGCAGCGTGCTGATCTGATAGAAAAAGCGGGCGGCGGCGGTCGGCGACTGATTGTACAGATCGAGATAACCGGTCGCGAGCGTCGCATTGTTCGGGTCCAGCCCGGCGGCACGCGCGGCGTGTGCTTCTGCCAGACCGGTGTCGGGCCAAACCCCGAAAGCGAGGGTCTTTCGTTTCCCGTAATGCCGGTAGTTCATGCGCCAACAGCGTCCGCCGGATGGCGTCACGAGCAGGTAGAGCATTCTGCCAGCTTGATAAGGGACCGATACCACCAAAAAAGCGCAGAAATCAGCCAGTTACGGCATGTTCTGGTATGCCCTGGAGAGGCAATTTGGTGACCCCTACGGGAATCGAACCCGTGTTTCAGCCGTGAAAGGGCCGCGTCCTAACCGCTAGACGAAGGGGCCAACTGCTTGGCGTGGAGCGGCCGAATAGGGGGCGATTCCGCAGCCGTCAAGCACTCAAT
This sequence comes from Sphingomonas trueperi, assembly GCF_040545965.1. Lineage (GTDB taxonomy): Bacteria > Pseudomonadota > Alphaproteobacteria > Sphingomonadales > Sphingomonadaceae > Sphingomonas > Sphingomonas trueperi_C. Next base: position 164,190 of record NZ_JBEPMV010000002.1, read on the forward strand.
CTGCCCATGCAGCATCTTCTATGTGCAATTCTGCTGCGGGGCGGCTTCCCCAGGTGTCGATCTTCGCCCGACCGGCGAGCCACAGCCGGCGATGGGAGGGTGCGGAGAGCAATGCTTGGCCCAGTTCCGACTCGGCTTGGCGGAAGGCGACTGCCTTCAGGCTCTGTCCGTCCGCGCCCGCGACGATCGCGCGGACGTGCCCCCCGGTGCCGACCACATCAGCCTTGATCACGCGCACCGGCCCTGCGGCGATTCGGGGCGCGGGCCATCCCATCCCATAGGGGCCGCCGGCTTCCATTGCCTCCACCAGCATCGGGTTTACGCCCGCCGGGCTCAGCACTGCGTCGAGCAGCAAGGCGCGTTCGCCGCGTGCGGCGGCGATTCGCTCGGCGAGGCGCTGTTCAAGAAACGCGGCGAGCGCTTCCACGCCTTCGGCCGCCACGGTTACCCCGCAGGCCATTGCATGACCGCCGCCGGCGATCAGCAACCCGGCGTCCTTTGCCGCCAGCACCGCCGCGCCCAGGTCCACGCCCGGGATCGAGCGGCCCGAGCCCTTGCCGATCCCGTCCTCGCCGATCGCGATCACCAGCGCCGGCCTGCCGAACTTCTCCTTCAGCCGCCCCGCGACGATGCCGATCACGCCCGGATGCCAGCCTTCACCGGAGACGAGTGCGACCATGCGGTCTCCGCCGACGAGGCACAGCGATTCGGCCGCGGCCTGGACCTCGGCCTCGATCGCGCGGCGCTCCTCGTTGAGCAGGTCGAGCTCGGCGGCGATGGCGCGTGCCTCTACGGGATCGCGCGTGGTGAGCAGGCGGACACCGAGATCCGACTTGCCGACGCGGCCACCGGCGTTGATCCGCGGCCCCAGCGCAAAGCCCAGGTCGGTGCAGGTCGGCGCGCGGGTGAGCCGCGAGGCTTCGATCAGCGCGGCGAGGCCGATATTGCGGCGCCGCGCCATCACCTTGAGGCCTTGCGCCACGAAGGCGCGGTTGAGCCCCTTGAGCTGCGCAACGTCGGCCACGGTGCCCAGTGCCACGATATCGAGCAGATCGAGCAACCGTGGTTCGGGTCGGCTGGCGAAAAAGCCGCGCGCGCGCAGGGTCCGCACCAGCGCGGCGCCGAGCAGGAAGGCGACGCCGACTGCGGCGAGATGGCCGTGTTCGGCGCCCTCGGCCTCGTCGAGCCGGTTGGGGTTCACCAGCGCGTGCGCGACCGGCAGTTCGGTCGCGCATTTGTGATGGTCGACGACGATCACGTCGGCCCGGGCGTCGCGCGCCATCGCCAGCGCCTCGAACGCCTGTGCGCCGCAATCGACGGTGACGATCAGCCGGTGCCCCTGCTGCTTCAGGCGGACCAAAGCCTCGCCCGAGGGGCCATAGCCCTCCATCAGCCGATCGGGGATATAGGGGGTAGCTTCCAGGCCGAGTTCGCGCAGCAGCAGGATCAGCAGCGCGGCGGAGGTGGCGCCATCGACGTCATAGTCACCGAAGATCGCGACTTGCTCGCGCGCTTCCACTGCGTCGGCAAGGCGCTCGGCAGCGCGGTCCATGTCGCGGAAGATCGAGGGGTCCGGCATGAAGGCTCGGATGCTCGGGGTGCGGTGGCGCTCCAGATCGGCGCGATCGACACCGCGGGTGAGCAGCAACTGGGTGACGAGGTCGTCGGGAGCAAAATTGGGGTCGCGCGCATCGGCGGCGAGGCCGCGCCAGCGCCAGGGCTGACCAAGGATCGAATGGTGAACATTGAGGGCAGGGGACATGCCCCCGATGTGGCTGGGGGGTGGCCGATTGTCGAGGGGCATGCGCCGAAACCCCGCCCGGCACGCCGGGCGGGGCCGGGTTGCTCAGGCCGCCTCGAGCATGAGCGCGAGGTCGGTCGCCGCATCGCCGGTCGGGCGGATGTCGAACTTGTCGACCAGGATGCCGAGTACCTCGGGCGTGAGGAACTGCGGCAGGGTGGGGCCCAGATGGATCCGGCGCAGGCCTAGATGCAGCATCGTCAGCAGCACCGCGGTGGCCTTCTGCTCGAACCAGCTGATCGCATAATGAAGCGGCAGGTCGTTGACGCCGACGTTCAGCGCCTCGGCGACGGCGGTGGCGATGCGGATCGCCGAATAGGCATCGTTGCACTGGCCGATGTCGAGCAGCCGCGGGACACCGTTGATCGTGCCGAGATCCTCGCGGTTGAAGCGGAACTTGCCGCAGCCCAGGGTGAGGACCAAGCTATCCCTGGGCGTCGCCATGGCGAGGTCGTGGAAATAGTTGCGCCCCGGTCGCGCGCCGTCGCAGCCGCCGATCAGGAACAGGTTCTTCACTTCGCCCTTGCCGATCATGCCGAGCAGCGTGTCGGCGACCCCCATCACCGTGTTGCGGCCGAAGCCGATGGTGATCGTCTGCTCGGGCGCGTCCTCAGCAAAGCCGGGCTGGGCGAGGGCACAGGCGATCGCGGGCGCGAAGTCATGGTCCACCAGATGCGGCAAGCCGTTCCAGCCGACCGGACCGGCGGTGAAGATGCGGCCGCCATAGCCCTTGAGGTTGGGGTTGATCAGGCAGTTGGAGGTCATCACGATCGCGCCGGGGAAGGCGTCGAAATCCTTCTGCTGGTCCTGCCAGGCGCCGCCGTAGTTGCCGGCGAGATGTGCGTACTTCTTCAAGCCGGGATAGGCGTTTGCGGGGAGAAGCTCGCCATGGGTGTAAACCTGGATGTCGGTGCCTTGGGTCTGTTGGAGTATGGCATCCAGATCGCCCATGTCGTGGCCGGAGACGAGCAGGCACTTGCCGGCCTTGGACGTCATCCGCACCACCGTTGGCTCCGGGTGGCCGAAGCGGCCGGTGTTGGCCGCGTCGAGCAGTTCCATGACCTTGAGGTTCAGCGCACCGATCGCCAGCGCGTTGCCGAGCAGCGCGTCTACATCTGTCGGGTCGGTCGCGAGGAAGGCGGCGATGAGGTGGAACTCTGCGCTGATCGCGTCCTCCTCGAAGCCGAGCACGCGGGCATGCTCGCCATAGGCGGCGGTGCCCTTCAGGCCGTACAGGATCAGATTGCGCAGGCCGACGATGCTGGGCCCGTCGCGGTCCAGGAAGCGCTGGATCGCGGCGACAGGGGCCGCGGCGGCGAGTTCGGACGGCGTGGTGCCGGGGCTCCACAGTGCGGGCTCGGGGAGCGAGCAGAGATCGGCGCCTGCGGTCTCGGCAAGCAGCCGCGCCCGCTCGCGCATCGAAAGCGCACGGGCGATCAGCGGCACGAAGCGCGCGTCGTCGAAATTGACGTTGGTCAGCGTGGTGAACCAGGCGTGCGGCGTGAACGCATCGACCTCGGCGTCGCGCGCGCCCTTGGCGGCAGCGCGATCGGCATAGACCGACACGCCCTGCATCACCCGGAGCAGCACGTCCTGCAGTTCCGCCACCTGCGCGGTCTTGCCGCAGGAGCCCATCTTGGCGGCACAACCACCCTTGTTCGATTGTTCGCACTGGACGCAGTACATCGCCGGTCTCCGATAAAGCTGAATATCGAATTCCAGTTATTCGGCGGCCGACGTCGTCACTTTGATACTTGTCAAACATACGTAGTCTTCCGCATGCATCTGCAGAGCTCGCCAGCTAAGAAGATGTTGCATGCAGTTGACCCGCCACAGTGATTACGCGCTGCGTCTGCTGATCCATTTGGGCAGCAGCGGGGAGGGGCGCGTCTCGATCGCGTCGGTGGCGGAGGCGCAGGACATTTCCGCCACGCATCTGCTGAAGATCGCCAACGGCCTCACCCATGCCGGCTATATCGAGGCGGTGCGTGGTCGTGGCGGCGGGATCCGGCTGGCGCGCGACCCGGCAGAGATCAACATCGGCGCGGTGCTCGACGTGACCGAGCCGCGCTGTGCCATGGTCGACTGTACCGGCTGCCGGCTGGTCCGCGGCTGCAACCTGCCGGGCGTGCTCGCCGAGGCCCGGCGCGCGTTCATGGACGTGCTGCGGCGCTACACGCTGGCGGACGTGCTGCGCGGGCGCTCGGACCAGCTCTGGCCGCTGCACGCCGCCTGAGGCTCAGTCGGCGTCGACCACGCCCGAACGATAGGTTTGGATCGGGGCCTTTATCCAGGCCTGCTCGCGAAACCATTTGGTGATGATGTATTTGGTGCCCTCGACCACGCGCATGCCTTCGTGCAGCGTGTCGTAATTGGGGCTGCCATCGGGAAGCATGTTGTTCCAGATCACCAGCAGGCCCCGCTTGGGCTTGAAGCGGATGCCGGCGCGCGGGAACCAGGTGGCGCCGCCTTCCTCGACGGTGTTGAGATAGGCCATCGCGGTCCAGGTACGCTGGCCGCCGGTCTCGACCATCTTGTCCCAATAGCCGCTGTCTTCGTGGAAATAGTCGCAATGCGCGCGGAACTGCTGGTTGGGCGCATAGCGCTGGCCCTGCATCGTCTCGGCATTCTCGACCGGGATACCGAGCAGATCGGCGATGCGGTTATCGATCGCCAGCACGTCGGGCGACCAGCGATACAGGTCCGAACTGTGGCTGGTGCGATAGTCGGGGTCGTCGGTGGCGGCGAGCAGCGTCGAGGGGCGGGCATTGCTGTCGATCAGCGCCATCAGCATGTCGCACTCGGCGTCGCTGAAGAAATCGGGATAGGTATAGACCTGCGCCAGCTCGACCTTGGCGCGGCGCACGTTTGGGTTGGCGTCCAGCCGTGCTGCGACCTCGCGGCCGATCTTTGCCCGTTCGGGGGAGGGCGAGCCCTTGCTGTTGGGGTTGGTCTTGCTCACGGCGAGACTCTTTGCCGCGGACATCGGAGATTGCAAGCGGAAGGGGCCGGCATCGCTGCCGACCGCCGTCTCGCTTACCAGAAGATGCCGTAGATCACGTCGACCACCTGGCCGCTGTCGACGTCCACGAGCAGCGCGTCGTCATAATAGCGGACCCAGCGATACGGCCCCCAGACTTCCGGCAGGCGATAGGAATAGGGATCGCTGATCCAATATTGCTGCGCGAACAGGAAGCTGTCGAGCCGGTAACCTACAGAGAATCGGCGGTATCCATAGCTCCACCGCGCCGGCGGATAATAGCGCGGCAGGCGATAGAGGCTGCGGTTATAGTCGCGATAAGCGCGCCAGTCGTAGCGATTGTCGTTGCGCCAGCCATTGTTCCAGATCCCGCCGTTGCCGCGCCAGCGATCGGCGCGATCCCAGTCGCGACGATCGTTCCAGCCGCGATAGCCGTCGCGGCGGCCCCAGTCGCGGGTTCCGTTCCACTGCGCGCGGCCGCGATCGTCCCAGCGGCGATCCTGCCAGGCCTGCGGGCTGCGGACGTCGCCGCGGTTCTGCCAGTCGGGACGCTGCCCACCGCGCCAGTCGCGCTGCGGCTGGACGGGGCTTTGCGTTCCCTGCGGCTGCTGGAAGGCCGGGCGCGGCTGGCCTTCGGGCCGGCGCCAGTCGCCGCGATCCCTCGCCTGGGGCGCGCCCTGTGGCCGCTGCCAGTTGCCGCCGTTCTGCGGCTGACCCTGGGGGCGCTGCCAATTGCCACGATCCTGCGGCTGGGGCTGTGCCTGGGGCTGACCTTGCGGGCGCTGCCAGCCCTGGCCACCCTGGCCGCCCTGCGGACGGAAGTTGTCGGGGCGCATCCAGCCGCCATTGCCGCGATGCTCGCCGCGCTCCTGCGCGATGGCAGCGGCGGGAACCAGCGCAGTCGCGGCTGCGATCGCCGCCAACAGCATCCTCTTCATCGAACCATTCTCCGGTGGCAGCGGCGAAGTCGCCGTGCCGATGCTGCCTGAATACGCGCCCGACACTGAGCGGGTTCTGAATTGGACTGACAGCAGATTGAAAGCATTCAGGCGTCGTCGGCCGGGTCGCCGCGGGCAATGCGCGCGGCGTCCTGGATCGCCGCGACCAGCCGCGGATAGATGCCGCAGCGACAGATATTGGGAATGCCCTGGCGGATGTCTTCCTCCGACGGGTTGCGATTGGTACGGATCAGCACCGATGCCGCCATCACCATGCCGGGGATGCAATAGCCGCACTGGACGAGATTGGCGGCGAGGAAGGCCTGCTGCACCGGATGGCTGCGATCGGGCGATAGCCCCTCGATCGTCGTGACGAAGGTGCCTTCGATCGCGCCGATCGTCTCGCGGCAGGCGAGCCGCGCGGCGCCGTCGATATCCACGGTGCAGGCGCCGCAATCGCCGGTGCCGCAGCCATATTTGGTGCCGGTGAGGTTGGAGGCGTCGCGCAAGGCCCAGAGCAAGGGCGTCTGCGGATCCATGTCGTACTGGACCGGCTGGTTGTTGACGGTGAACCGAGTCATGGCGGCGACCCTAGCGGGAAACCACCGGTTTCCGAAACCGGCATTGTCGAGGGCCAGGCCGTGGGCGACATTGCCGGCATGACCTTACCCGCACTCTTCATCCCCCATGGCGGCGGCCCCTGCTTCTTCATGGACCCCGCCGGCGGTCCGCCCGATCCGATGTGGCGCCCGATGCAAGCCTATCTCGCGGGGCTGATCGCCAGCCTACCCGAGCGGCCGCAGGCGATCCTGCTCGTCTCCGGGCATTGGGAAGAGCGCGACGTCACCGTGCATGTCGGCGACAGCCAGCCGCTGCTGTTCGACTATTACGGCTTTCCCGAGCACACCTACCGCCTGCGCTGGGATGCCCCCGGCGCGCCGGAGGTGGCGCTGCGGGCCAAGGCGCTGCTCGAAGGTGCCGGCTTCCCCGCCTGGGTCGAGCGCGAGCGCGGCTGGGATCACGGCGTGTTCATTCCGATGAAGGTCGCGGTACCGGATGCCGACATCCCGCTCGTGCAATTGTCGCTGCGTTCGGACCTCGATCCGGCCGCGCATGTCGCGATCGGTAAGGCACTGGCGCCACTGCGCGACGAAGGCGTGCTGATCGTCGGCTCGGGCATGAGCTTCCATAATCTGCGCGTCCGCGGGACCCAGGCGACGCCTTATGCCGATGCCTGGGACGCCGCGCTGGTAAAGGCCGCGACCGATCCCGACCCCGCGCGCCGCGAAGCGCGGATCGTGGCGTGGCGCGACCTGCCCTATGCCGAATTCGCCCATCCGCGCGAGGAGCATCTCCTGCCGCTGATGGTCGCGCTCGGCGCGGGCGGTGAGGGGGCTGCCGTCTGCGACTATCGCGATCATGTGCTCGGCTGGGCAGTAAGCGGCTTCCGCTTCGGCTAATCTCGCCAGCTGCGGTCGATCCGGTCGACCAGCCGCACCATCGCCGCGAAGTCCGCAGCGCCCGGGCCGCCGGGCACCTGCGCCATATGGACGTCGCGCTGGTGGACGGCGACGACCTCGGGCGCGATCTCGATCGGCTGGCCCATGCTCATCGTCGCGACCTGGATCTCGCAGGCGCGCTGCAGCGCCCAGTGCTTGACGAACGCCTCGGGCAGCGTGCGGCCCATGGCGAGGATGCCGTGGTTGCGCAGCAGCATCACGCGCTTGTCGCCGAGATGGGCGAGCAGTCGTTCGCCTTCCTCGTCGCGCACGGTGACGCCTTCGAAATCATGGTAGGCGATCTGGCCGATGAAGTTGCACGCGTAGAAATTGGTCGGCCGCAGCCCGCCCTCCAGCGACGCGACCGCCATGCCGGCGGTGGTGTGGCTGTGCATGATGCAATGCGCGTCGGGCAGGTGCCGGTGGAAGAGGGAATGCTGCACGAAGCCGGCGCGGTTCACCGGATAGGGCGAATCGTCGAGCTTGTTGCCGTCGATGTCGATCTTGACGAGGTTGGAGGCCTTCACCTCGCTGAAATGCAGCCCGAACGGGTTAATCAGGAAGGCGCCTTCCTGGTCCGGCAGCTTCACCGTGATATGGTTGTAGATCATCTCGGACCAGCCGAGCATGTCGAACACGCGGTAGCAGGCGGCGAGCTGCTGGCGCGCCTCCCACTCGGCGTCGCTGACCTGGGACGTGGGGGCGAGCGCGGTTGCCATGGCACCTCTCCAAATTTCTGTTTTCGAGCTTCGGGTATGCCATGAAGCGGGCGATACCCGCAAGCGTCAGCGGAAGCCGTAGGGCACCGCGCGGCGGCGATCGGGATCGATCTCGATCACCGAGCCGGCGGGTGGAAAGGCGCGCTGGTCGCAGTCGAGGCGAGGGCAGATGCGGCACGAGGCGCCGATCGGCGTCGCGGCGCCGCCGGTGCGGAGCGCATCGGCATAGACGAAGTCCGCCGCATGCGCCTCCTCGCAGCCCAGCGCGACGGCATAGCGGCGCGGCGGTCGGGTGAAGCTGCCCGAGGGCTTCACCAGCCCCTTGGCCATCGAGACATAGCGGGTGCCGTCGGGCATCTCGGCGAGCTGGACCAGGATGCGGTCCGGGATCGCCACCGCCTCGTGCACGATCCAGAGCGGGCAGGCGCCGCCCAGCGCGGCAAATTGCAGCCGGGTGGCCGAATGCCGCTTGGTGATGTTGCCCGCCATGTCGACGCGGCAGAAGAATACCGGCAGCCCCTGCGCCCCCGGCCGCTGCAGCGTCGAGAGCCGGTGGCACGCCTGCTCGAAGCTCACCCCGAAGCGCTGGCGGAGGCGATCGATGTCGTGGCGGACTTCATAGGCGGCGGCGCGGAAGCGGCCATAGGGCATCAGCAGCGCCCCCGCGGCATAGTTGGCGAGGCCGACGCTGAGCAACTCGCGCGCGGCGGGTGAAGCGAGGCCCGCGCGATCGATCACCAGCCGCATCTCGTTGGCGAACTCGTAGCGGACCAGCCGGTGGGCGAGCAGGAAGGCGCGGCTTTCCGGGGGCAGGGCATGGTTGAGCGCCAGCGTCCGCGCGCCCTCGTCGAAGCGGCTAAGCTCGCTGCCGTCGCCCTGCGCGCCGATCACGCGGACCCCGTGCCACAGCCGCAGCCGGTCCTCGAAGGCACGGACGACATTGTCGTCGTCGAGCGCGAGCGCATCGGCGAGCAGTTCCGCCGAGCGGTCGATCGCGTCGATGTAATTGCCCTCGGCCTGGAACCAGTCGCGCACTTCCTCCCAGGGCAGCGGGGCGGCGTCGCCCGAGCCGGTATCGAAGCGATCGTCGAGCACGCGCAGCTGCTCCTGGCTGCGGCGATAGGCGTCGTGCAGCGCCACCATCCGGCGCGCGAGCAGCGGCTGTTGCTCGATGCCGCGGCGGAGATCGGCTTCGTCGATCCGGTCGGCGGGCACGCTGCTGTCGGTCGCGGCGTCGATTGCGCGGAGCAGCGCGGCGGTGCCGCCCTCGCCGTTGATCTCTGCCGCCTCGACTGGGAACTCGCGGGCGAGCGCCAGCAATACGCCGTCGGTAATCGGCCGATCATTGTTTTCGATCTGCGAGAGATAAGAAACCGAGATGCCCAGCCGCTGCGCCATCCCGGCCTGAGGAATATTCAGGCGGCGGCGCAGCTCGCGCAGGCGGAATCCTTCGAACAGGCGACGGCGGGGCAGGGGCGGGAGCTGGCTGGTCATGGGTTCGCATAGTCTGCAAACTCGTGCCCCGCAACTTTGCAACATTGCATTTGCAAAGCCGGCATGGCCCGGTGCACAAGCCGCGTCCACGGAGAGAATGCCGATGTCGTCGACGATCGAGGAACTGGAACGCCGTCGTGCCGCTGCCCGTCTGGGCGGCGGCCAGAAGCGGATCGACGCACAGCATGCCAAGGGAAAGCTGACCGCGCGCGAGCGGCTCGAAGTGCTGCTCGATCAGGGCAGCTTCGAGGAGCTCGACATGTATGTCGAGCACAATTGCACCGATTTCGGGATGCAGGACCAGGTGATCCCCGGCGACGGCGTGGTCACCGGTTCGGGCACGATCAACGGCCGCCTCGTCTTCGTGTTCAGCCAGGATTTCACCGTGTTCGGCGGCTCGCTCTCGGAGCGGCACGCGCAGAAGATCTGCAAGATCATGGACATGGCGATGAAGGTCGGCGCGCCCGTGATCGGCCTCAACGACAGCGGCGGCGCGCGCATCCAGGAGGGCGTCGCGTCGCTCGGCGGCTATGCCGAGGTGTTCCAGCGCAACGTGCTGGCCTCGGGCGTGGTGCCCCAGCTCAGCCTGATTCTGGGGCCCTGCGCCGGCGGCGCGGTCTATAGCCCCGCAATGACGGACTTCATCTTCATGGTGAAGGATTCGTCCTACATGTTCGTCACCGGCCCGGATGTAGTGAAGACCGTTACCAACGAGATCGTCACGCAGGAGGAACTGGGTGGAGCGGTGACGCATACCACGAAGTCGGGGGTCGCTGACGTGGCCTTCGAGAACGACATCGAGGTGCTGCTCGCGGCCCGCGACTTCGTGGACTTCCTGCCGGCCTCGAACCGCGAGGCGCCGCCCGAGCGGCCCTGCGATGATCCCTGGGATCGGATCGACGAGAGTCTCGACACGATCATCCCGCCCAACGCCAACCAGCCCTACGACATGCACGAGCTGATCCGGAAAACGCTCGACGAGGGCGAGTTCTTCGAGCTGCAGCCGAGCCATGCCGGCAACATCCTGATCGGCTTCGGCCGGATCGAGGGGCGCACGGTGGGCGTGGTGGCGAACCAGCCGATGGTGCTGGCCGGCTGCCTCGATATCAATGCCTCCAAGAAGGCGGCGCGGTTCGTGCGCTTCTGCGACGCGTTCGAGATCCCGATCGTCACCTTCGTCGACGTGCCGGGTTTTCTGCCGGGCGTCGGCCAAGAGCATTCCGGGATCATCAAGCACGGCGCCAAGCTGCTGTTCGCCTATGCCGAGGCGACGGTGCCCAAGATCACGGTGATCACGCGCAAGGCCTATGGCGGCGCCTATGACGTCATGGCGTCGAAGCATCTGCGCGGCGACCTCAACTATGCCTGGCCGACCGCCGAGATCGCGGTGATGGGCGCCAAGGGCGCGGTGGAGATCATCTTCCGGGGCAGGACGCCCGAGGAAATCGCCGAGCGCACCGCCGAATATGAAGCGCGCTTCGCCAACCCGTTCGTGGCGGCGAGCAAGGGGTTCGTCGACGAGGTGATCATGCCGCACTCGACACGCCGCCGGATCGCGCTGGGGCTTCGCAAGCTGCGGAACAAGCAGCTCGAGAACCCGTGGAAGAAGCACGACAACATCCCGCTGTGATGCGGCACTGATCGAGGACTGCGATGAAACTCGGCCGTCTCAACCATGTCGGCGTTGCGACGCCGTCGATCGAAGCCTCGATCGCCTTCTACCGCGACGTGCTGGGGGCGGAAGTGATCCGCGAACCGTTCGACCTGCCCGCGCAGGGCGTGAAGGTTTGCTTCGTCGATACGCCGAACAGCCAGATCGAACTGATCGAGCCGCTGGGCGAGGCCTCGCCGATCCACGGCTTCCTCGTCAAGAACCCGGCGGGCGGTCAGCATCACCTCTGCTACGAGGTGCCCGACATCTACGAGGCCAAGGCCTGGTTCGAGGCCAAGGGTTGCAAGGTGCTCGGCGAGCCGCGCATCGGCGCGCACGGCACGCCGATCTTCTTCGTCCATCCCAAGGACATGGGCGGCATCCTGACCGAAATCATGGAAACGCCGCGCGGGGAGCATGCGGCATGACCAAACCCACGCTCGACCAATGGTCCGCCGCCGCTTCCAAGGAAGTGAAGGGCAAGGATCTCACTTGGGAAACGCCGGAAGGTATTCCGGTCAAGCCGCTGTATACGCAAGAGGATGTGGCGGGTGTCGATCCCGGACTGCCCGGCTTTGCCCCTTTCACCCGCGGCGTGCGGGCCTCGATGTATGCCGGCCGCCCCTGGACCATCCGCCAGTATGCAGGCTTCTCCACCGCCGAGGAGTCGAACGCTTTCTACCGCCGCAACCTCGCCGCGGGGCAGAAGGGCCTGTCGGTCGCCTTCGATCTCGCCACGCATCGCGGCTATGACAGCGATCATCCGCGCGTGGTCGGCGACGTCGGCAAGGCAGGCGTAGCGATCGACAGCGTCGAGGACATGAAGATCCTGTTCGACGGCATTCCGCTCGACCAGATGTCGGTCTCGATGACGATGAACGGCGCGGTGATCCCGGTGCTGGCCTTCTTCATCGTCGCGGGCGAGGAGCAGGGGGTTCCGCAGGAGAAGCTGGAAGGGACGATCCAGAACGACATCCTCAAGGAGTTCATGGTTCGGAACACCTATATCTACCCGCCCGAACCGAGCATGCGGATCATTTCAGACATTTTCGCCTATACCAGCGCGAAGATGCCGAAATTCAACAGTATTTCCATCTCCGGCTACCATATGCAGGAAGCCGGCGCGACCCAGGTGCAGGAGCTTGCCTTCACCATCGCCGACGGCATGGAATATGTGAAGTACGGCGTCGCCTCGGGCCTCGATATCGACAAGTTCGCGGGTCGTCTGAGCTTCTTCTTCGCAATCGGTATGAACTTCTTCATGGAAGTAGCGAAGCTGCGGGCCGCGCGGGTGCTGTGGCACCGGGTGATGACGCAGCTCGGCGCGCAGGACGAGCGCTCGAAGATGCTGCGCACCCATTGCCAGACCTCGGGCGTGTCCCTCACCGAGCAGGATCCGTACAACAACGTCATCCGCACCACGATCGAGGCGATGGCGGCGATGCTGGGCGGGACCCAGAGCCTCCACACCAACGCGCTCGACGAAGCGATCGCGCTGCCCACCGATTTTTCCGCCCGCATCGCACGCAACACGCAAATCGTGCTGCAGGAAGAGACGGGGATGACCAAGGTCGTCGATCCGCTGGGCGGCAGCTATTATGTCGAGAGCCTCACCCAGAGCCTGGTCGACAAGGCCTGGGAGATCATCGAGCGGGTCGAGGCTGAGGGCGGCATGGCCAAGGCGGTCGCGGCCGGTTGGCCCAAGGCGATGATCGAGGAAGCCGCCGCTGCGCGCCAGGCGCGGGTGGATCGCGGCGAGGATGTGATCGTCGGCGTCAACAAATACCGGTTGCCGAGCGAGGATTTTCTCGAAACGCTCGAGGTGGACAATGCCGCGGTGCGCGAGGGCCAGATCGCGCGGATCCAGCGGGTGAAGGCGGCGCGCGACGAAGCGGCGTGCCAAGCGGCGCTGAACGCGCTGCGGGACGGTGCGAAGTCCGGTGGCAACCTGCTCGAACTCGCCGTCGTGGCCGCCCGCGCGCGGGCGACGCTGGGCGAGATCAGCGCGGCGATGGAAGACGTGTTCGGCCGCTACGCCACCCAGCCGACGCCAGTGAAGGGCGTCTACGCCGCGCCGTACGCAGAGGACAATCGCTGGGCCGAAGTCGTGCGCGGGGTCGAGGCGGTGAAGCGTCGGTTGGGCCGCAAGCCGCGGCTGCTCGTCGCCAAGATGGGGCAGGACGGGCATGATCGCGGCGCCAACGTCATCGCCTCGGCCTTTTCAGACATGGGGTTCGAGGTGGTCAGCGGCCCGCTGTTCCAAACGCCCGAGGAAACCGTGGTGCTGGCGCTGGAAAGCGATGTCGACGTGGTCGGCGCATCCAGCCTCGCGGCCGGGCACAAAACGCTGATCCCGGAGCTGATCCGCGGCCTGCGCGAAGCGGGGCGGAGCGACATCAAGGTCATCGCCGGCGGCGTGATCCCGCCGCAGGATTACGAGATGCTGCGCGCGGCCGGGGTGCAGGGCATCTATGGCCCGGGCTCGAACGTTGTGGAGTGCGCGGCGGACGTGCTGCGGCTGCTCGGCCACAACATGCCGCCGCTCGAGGCTGCCGCCGAATGAGCCTGGGCTTTTCCGTCGAGGCGCTGCTGTCCCGCGCGCGCGGCGGTGGGGTGCTGCGCATGGGGCTGGTGCGCGTGCCGGAGGCCGAGTGGCTAACGCCGGGGGCGGATTTGGCGGCGCGCGCAGCGGTGTTCGCGACCGAGCCGGATTGCGTACGGGTGCTGCCGGAGGCGGAAAGTGCGGTCGAAGAGGTCGCGGAGATATTCTTGCGGCGCCATCATCAGGATCGTCATCCCGGCGGAAGCCGGGACCCATTCGCTTCAACGCCTGCAGCAAGGGCCGAGCCGGAGGAGGCAATGGATTCCGGCTTTCGCCGGGATGACGGTTTGGAGGGAGCGACGAGGCCTGTTGCCAACGCGCTCCGCACGGCTGCCGCTGGCGTTTGGGAAGACCTCTGCATCCTCACGCCAGACGCTTCCGGGCAATACCGCCTCACCGCTGCCGCGCTGGCGTTTCCCACCGACTGGCATCTTTCCGAAAAGCTGGGCCAGGCGCTCACCCCGATACACGCGCCGATCCATGGCTATGCCGAGCAGCTCGCCGCGGGCGTCGACCATTTCTTCGCGGCGCTCCAGCCGGGCCCGATCTTCGGGCGCACCAACTGGTTCGTCGTGGCGAGCGATGCCTGGCGCTACCTGCCGCAGGACGACCCCCAGGTCCGCTTCGCCCATGTGACGGCGGAGAATGCCGGCGCGACCCTGTTCGTCCGCTGCGAGCGCCAGACGCTGCGCCGCCTGCCCCAAAGCGGGGCAGTGCTGTTCACCATCGGCATCCATGTCGAGCCGCTCGACCGGCTGAGCGACGGTGCCGTCGCGAGCGTCGCCCAGTCCGTCGCGGGGATCGGCAGCGGCGAGCACGAACGCCGCGCGGCGCCCTTTTACGCCGAGGCACTCACCCGCTATGCCGAGCGGCGTAACCGTTCACCGGAGTTAGTTGCTTGACCCTCGAATCCCCCGTGCGCACCGACTGGACCCGCGACGAGATCGCCGCGCTGTTCGACCTGCCGTTCACCGAACTCGTGTTCCGCGCGGCGCAAGTCCACCGCGACAACCATCCGGCGAACCAGGTCCAGCGCTCGACGCTGCTGTCGATCAAGACCGGCGGCTGCCCCGAGGATTGCGGCTATTGCAGCCAGTCGGCGCATGCCGATACCGGCCTCAAGGCCACCAAGCTGATGGATCCGCGCGCGGTGCTGCAGGCGGCGGCGCAGGCCAAGGACCATGGCTCGACCCGCTTCTGCATGGGTGCCGCCTGGCGCAACCCCAAAGACCGCGACATGGGCGCCATCGTCGAGATGGTGAAGGGCGTCCGCGCGATGGGCATGGAAACCTGCATGACGCTGGGCATGCTCACCGACGCGCAGGCCAAGACTCTCGCCGATGCCGGGCTCGATTACTACAACCACAATATCGATACCTCGCCCGAACGCTATGGCGAGGTGATCACCACCCGCAGCTTTGAGGAACGGCTGGAGACGCTGGAGCATGTCCGCGAGGCAGGCATCAATGTGTGCTGCGGCGGCATCGTCGGCATGGGCGAGACGCGCGGGGACCGGGTGGGCTTCATCCACGCCCTGGCGACCCTGCCGGTGCATCCGGGCAGCGTGCCGGTCAACGCGCTGGTGCCGGTGAAGGGCACGGTGCTGGGCGACATGCTCGCCGACACGCCGCTCGCCAAGATCGACGATATCGAATTCGTCCGCACGGTTGCCGTTGCGCGCATCACTATGCCGCGCTCGATGGTTCGCCTGTCGGCGGGCCGCGAGAGCATGAGCGATGCGACCCAGGCGCTGTGCTTCCTGGCGGGCGCCAACTCGATCTTCACCGGCGACAAGCTGCTGACCGCAGGCAATGCCGGCGACGACAAGGACGCCGCGCTGTTCGCCCGCCTCGGCATCACGCCGATGGCGGCGGAGTGCAAGGTGGAGCTGGAGGCGGCAGAGTAACGTGCCGCACGAGCTCGATTGGCTTTGGCGGGCGATAGCCTTCCCCTTCGTCGATTGGGCGACCAGCCCCTCCATGCTTCGGCTCGAACTGCGGCGGCCATGGCTCTACCGCGCCATCGTCTGGCCGCCGCTATTTCTTCTGATGGCCGCCCTTTCGGTCGTCAGCCTTTGGCTTCTAGGGGTAATAAAGCTCTGATGTTCAAGAAAATCCTCGTCGCCAACCGTGGCGAAATCGCGTGCCGGGTGATGCGCACCGCCAAGAAAATGGGCATCGCCACGGTCGCGGTCTACTCGGATGCGGATGCCCGCGCGCCGCATGTGCGGATGGCGGACGAGGCGGTGCGGCTCGGGCCCGCACCGGCGGCGGAGAGCTATCTCCGCGCAGACCTGATCCTGCTCGCCGCCAAGGAAACCGGCGCCGATGCGATCCACCCCGGCTATGGCTTCCTCTCCGAGCGCGAGAGCTTCGCCAAGGCCTGTGCCGAGGCGGGCATCGCGTTCGTCGGGCCGCCGCCGGGGGCGATCGCGGCGATGGGCGACAAGATCGAGTCGAAGAAGCTCGCCAAGCAGGCGGGGGTGAACGTCGTCCCCGGCTTCCTTGGCGAGATCGCCGATACCGAGCATGCGGTGCGGATCGCGACGGAGATCGGCTATCCGGTGATGATGAAGGCCTCGGCCGGCGGCGGCGGCAAGGGCATGCGGCTCGCCTGGAACGAGCAGGACGTGCGCGAAGGCTTCGAGCCGACCAAGCGCGAAGGGCTGGCGAGCTTCGGCGACGACCGCGTGTTCATCGAGAAGTTCATCGAGAGCCCGCGCCATATCGAGATCCAGCTGCTGGGCGACCAGCACGGCAATATCGTCTACCTCAACGAGCGCGAATGCTCGATCCAGCGCCGCCACCAGAAGGTCGTCGAGGAAGCGCCGTCGCCCTTCGTCACGCCCGAGATGCGCAAGGCGATGGGCGAGCAGGCGGTCGCGCTGGCGCGGGCGGTCGGCTATTACAGCGCGGGCACGGTCGAGCTGATCGTATCGGGCGCCGACAAGACGGGGCAGGGCTTCTACTTTCTCGAGATGAACACCCGGCTCCAGGTGGAGCATCCGGTGACCGAGGCGATTACCGGGCTCGATCTGGTCGAGCAGATGATCCGCGTGGCGGCCGGCGAGAAGCTGGCGTTCGGCCAGGACGCGGTGAAGCTCAACGGCTGGGCGATCGAGAACCGCGTCTATGCCGAGGATCCCTATCGCGGCTTCCTGCCGAGCACCGGTCGGCTGGTGCGCTACCGGCCGCCGACGGCCGAGAAGGCGGGCCAGGGGTACATTCGGATCGACGACGGCGTGACCGAGGGCTCGGAGATCAGCATGTTCTATGACCCGATGATCGCCAAGCTGATCACCTGGGCGCCGACCCGCGACGAAGCCGCCGACCTGCAGGTCCGCGCCCTCGACCGTTTCCGGATCGACGGCATCGGCCACAATATCGATTTCCTCTCGGCGATCATGCAGCACCCGCGCTTTCGCTCGGGCGAACTCACCACCGGCTTCATCGCCGAGGAATATCCCGAGGGCTTCCACGGCGCTCCCGCGGACGAAAGGCTGGTCCGCCGCCTCGCCGCCGTCGCGGTGGTGCTCGACCTCGCAAGAACCGCACGGGCGGCGGAAATCTCCGGCCAGCTCGGCGCGGTGACCCTGTCCACGGAGCGCTCGGTGCGGATTGGCGAGCATCGCTTCGACGTGACCGTCGACGGTTGCGACACCGGGCTGCTGGTCAACCTGTCGAGCGACGAGGCGCCGCTGGAAGTCTCCGGCCATTGGCGCGCGGGCGATCCGCAGTTCTTCGCCCGCATCGACGGCGAGGCATTCGCGACCGCCGTCGATCGTACCCGCACCGGCTGGAAGCTCACCGCGCACGGCGCAGCGCATCTGGTCGAGGTGCTGCCGCCGCATGTCGCGCAATATCGCGCGCACATGATCGAGAAGCTGCCGCCCGACATGAGCCGCTTCCTGCTCGCGCCGATGCCGGGGCTGCTCACCCGGCTGCACGTCCAGCCCGGCGACCAGGTCGAGGCGGGGCAGGCGCTCGCGGTGATCGAGGCGATGAAGATGGAGAACATCCTGCGCGCCGAGCGCGCCGGCACCGTCAAGCACGCCCATTTCGGGCCCGGCGACAGCCTAGCGGTCGACGCCGCGATCCTTGAATTCGAGTGAGTTAGGCGCGATACGTTTCACATCGATACGGTATCGTATCCATTTATCCATTGCTCTCCGCCTGTTTCCGGGCTTGTGGCGTTTGGGAAACTCGTGTCTCAATCGTGATACAAGAGAGGCGCTCGTCGGTTTACCCCCGAAGACCGCAAGCCCCCGAAGGATGGCGACGTGCAGGAAGAGGATGGCTTCACCCGCTGGATAGAGGCGTGCGCGGCGGGCGAGTTGCTCGGCATCGGCGCGGCGGCCTTGTGGTGGGTCACCGTCGACCGCTTTGATCCGGTGCCGGTAGGCGTCACCGCCGAATGGCTGGTCTTCTTCGCCAAAGCATGCAGCGGCGCGATCCAGGGACTGACGCTTGGCCTGCTGCAGGGCTGGGCGCTGCGCCGGCAGTTCCCGGCGCTCAACCTGCGCGCCTGGGTGCTCGCAACGACGCTCGTCGGAATCTGCGTCTGGTCGATCGGCGCGTGGTACGCGGTGTTTCCGCCGCTCGACGGCGATCCGCTGTTGCCGCCGGTGGAGACGCTGTTCCAGACCGCAGTGGCGGCCGCCGGCTTCGGACTTGGGCTGGGGCTGCTGTTCGGGACGGCGCAGGCACTGGTGCTGTACCGCGCGGCCGGTCAGGTACACTGGTGGGTCGCGGTGAACGCGATCGGCTGGGGCGCGGCCCTGCCGTGCATCTATGTCGCCGCCTCGGTCGGCAGCGCCGAGCCGGGCAGCCTCGAGATCGCGATCCGCGGACTGATCGGCGGAGTCGTTTCCGGCGTCGTGCTAGGCACGATTACCGGCCTGTCCTTCGCGGTGATGCCGGCCCGCCGCAGCGCCTGACCTCGCTCAGCCGAGGTGCGGCGCGAACAGCTCCAGCAGCCGGGTGTAGAGCGCCCGCTTGAACGGCACGATCAGTTCGGGAAGATCGACCGGCTCGGCCCAGCGCCATGCGCGGAACTCCGGGTGCGCCGTCGCGATATCGATGTCGCCGTCCTCGCCGAGGAAGCGCAACAGGAACCAACGCTGGCGCTGGCCGCGCCACTTGCCCTTCCATACCTTGCCGATCAGGTCGTCAGGCAGGTCATATTGCAGTTCCTCCGGCGCCTCGGCGATCAGCTCGGCATAGTGGCGGGCGACGCCGGTCTCTTCCCAAAGCTCGCGGAAGGCGGCTTCGAGAGCATCTTCGCCCGGATCGATCCCGCCTTGCGGCATCTGCCAGGCCTCCAGCGTCGAATCGAGTCGCTGGCCGACGAACACGCGGCCATCGCGATTGAGCAGCATCACGCCCGCGCAGGGGCGATAGGGAAGCGAAGCGGGATCGGTCATGGCGCTTCCCTAGAGCGGCGGGAGACCTGACGGAAGGGTCGTCTTTCGGACGCAGTAGCCACTCCCTAGATTGGCGGCGTGATCCCCGTCGTCCACCACCCCGATTATGTCGCGCCGGCGCCGGCAGGCAGCGCCTATCTCTGGAACAAGAACGGCCTGGTCCGCGACCTGCTCCAGGCGGAGGGCGCCCGCGTCACCTGGCATGCACCCGAGGCAATGCCCGGACGCTGGCTGGAGGCGGTGCATGACCCCGATTATGTCGCCGAAGTGCTGGAGGCGCGCGTGCCGCCGCACAAGACGCGGCGCATCGGCTTTCCCGTCACCCCCGCGGTCGCGCGTCGATCGGAGCGGGTGCCCGGCGGCACTTTCCTCGCCGCCCGCATTGCACAGTCCGAGGGCTATGCGGCGAACAGTGCGGGCGGCAGCCACCATGCGCTGGCCGATACGGGGGCCGGCTATTGCGTGTTCAACGACCTCGCCATCGCCGCGGTGCGCCTGACCGAGGAGGGCCATGCCGCCCGCGTGCTGATCGTCGATTGCGACGTGCACCAGGGGGACGGCACCGCTGCGCTCACCGCCGGGCGATCGGACATCGCCACCTATTCGATCCATGCCGAGAAGAACTTCCCCGTACGCAAGGCGCGCTCGACCCTCGACGTCGGCCTGCCCGACGGAACGGGGGACGCTGCCTATCTCGAAACGCTGGAGGCGACCCTGCTGCCGCTGCTCGCCCAGTTCGACCCTGACCTGGTGCTGTACCAGGCCGGGGTCGATCCGTTCGCGGACGATCGGCTGGGTCGGCTCGGCTTGAGCGGGGCGGGGCTGGTCGCGCGCGATCGCTGGGTGGCGGAGACGCTGCGGCGGCGCGGCATTCCCTTCGCCAGCACGCTGGGCGGCGGCTATGGCAGCGATGCGCTGGAGGTCGCGCAGCGGCATGCGAGGTCGATCCTTACCCTCGGCGCGGCAGCGCTCGGCGACGCTTGCAACGCACGCAATCAAGGCGCATCTGACGCCGCATGAGCCACTATCCCGCGCTTCGCCTCCGCCGCTCCCGGGCTTCGGCCTGGAGCCGTCGTCTCCATGCCGAAACCGTGCTCACCCCCGCCGACCTGATCTGGCCGGTGTTCGTGACCGAAGGTACGGAAGAGGAGCCGATCGCGGCGCTCCCCGGCGTCTCGCGTTGGAGCCTGGCCGGCATCGTCGACCGTGCGCGCGAGGCCCGAGACCTCGGCATCCCGTGCCTGGCGCTGTTCCCCAACACGCCACACGCCCTGCGTACCGAAGATGGCCGCGAGGCTGTCAATCCGGACAATCTGATGTGCCGCGCGATCCGCGCGATCAAGGATGCGGTGCCCGAAGTAGGCGTGCTGACCGATGTCGCGCTCGATCCCTATACCAGCCACGGCCATGACGGCATCGTCGACGCCGCCGGCTATGTCCTCAACGACGAAACCTCGGCAGTGCTGGTCGAGCAGGCGCTGGTGCAGGCGCAGGCAGGGGCGGATATCGTCGCGCCGAGCGACATGATGGACGGCCGCGTCGGCCAGATCCGCGCGGCGCTGGAAGGCGACGGCCAGGTCAACGTTCAGATCATGGCCTATGCCGCCAAATATGCGAGCGCCTTTTACGGTCCGTTCCGCGACGCGGTCGGCAGCCGCGGGCTGCTCAAGGGTGACAAGAAGACCTATCAGATGGACCCCGCCAACGCCGAGGAAGCGCTGCGCGAAGTGGCGCTCGACCTCGCCGAGGGCGCGGACAGCGTCATGGTCAAGCCGGGTCTGCCCTATCTCGACATCGTCACGCGCGTGAAGAGCGCCTTTGAAGTGCCTGTATTCGCCTATCAGGTGTCCGGCGAATATGCCATGATCGAGGCCGCTGCTGCCGTCGGCGCGGGCGATCGCGAGGCATTGGTGCTGGAGACGTTGATGGCGTTCAAGCGGGCAGGCTGTTCGGGGGTTCTCACCTATCACGCGCCGCTGGCGGCACGGCTGCTCGGCGCATGATCGAAACCGCGCGGCTGCTGTTGCGGCCGCCCGAGCCGCGCGATTTCGATGCGCTCCACGCGATGTGGAGCGATCCGGAGGTGATGCGCGACCTCGGGCCGGTGAAGACCCCGGCGCATAGCCGGGCGACGATCGCCCGGCATCTCGGCTATGGCCCCAGCCATGGCCTGGGTTTCCAGGTCGTCGAGCGGCGGGAGGACGGCGCGGTGCTCGGCTTTTGCGGGCTGAAGCCGGGCGCGCCCGACACCCCGATCGCCGGCGAGCTCGAGATCGGCTGGATGTTCGCGCGTGCCCATTGGGGCAAGGGCTATGCCCGCGAGGCGGCGGCGGCGAGTCTCGACTGGGCCTGGGTGCACCGCGCCGAGCCCCGCGTGGTTGCGATCACCTCGGCGTCCAACCTGCCGAGCCAGGCGCTGATGTCGCGGCTGGGTATGCGCTGGTTCGCCGATTTCGAGCATCCGGTGCATCCCGCCGGGCATCGCTTGCGCCCCAGCGTCGCCTTCGCCATCCCCCGACCATGATCGAGACCGAACGACTCCGGCTGCGCGGCTGGACCGATACCGACCGCGCACCGTTCCACGCGATGTGCACCGATCCGCGCGTCATGGCCTTTATCGGCCCGATGCAGTCGCGCGCCGAGAGCGACGCGGGTATCGACCGGCAGATCGGCTTTTTGGCCAGCCATGGCCATTGCTTCTGGGCGATCGAGCGGCGGGAGGACGGCCGCTTCCTCGGCTTTTGCGGGTTGAAGCCGGGTGCTACCGGCACCCCGATCGAAGGTGAGGTCGAGATCGGCTGGCGGCTCGCGGTGGAGCATTGGGGGCAGGGCTATGCCGCCGAAGCGGCGCGGGCGAGCCTCGCCTGGGGCTGGCAGCATCTCGACGTGCCGAGCATAGCCGCGATCACCGTGGAGGAGAATGCGCGCAGCTGGGGGCTGATGGAGCGGCTCGGCATGCAGCGTGCGCTCGATGCCGACTTCGACCATCCTGCCGCCATCCCCGAACTGCGGCGCCACCGCACCTATCGTATCGCTCGCCCGTGACCGATCCGCAAGCGCAGGCCGGCGGCGCCCGCCGCGCGCTTTTCGTGGCCGCTATCCTCGGCGGATCGTTCCTGCTGTTTTTGATCCAGCCGATGGTTGCGCGGATGGCGCTGCCCCGGCTGGGCGGCGCGCCCGCGGTGTGGAACTCGGCGATGCTCGTCTACCAGGCGCTGCTGCTGGTCGGCTATGGCTATGCGCACTGGCTGGGGCGATTTCGCGTGCGGACCCAGGCGGGCGTGCATATCGGTGTGCTCGCCTTCGCGGCGCTCTGGCTGCCGATCGGGCTGGGGACGATGCAGGTCCCGGCGGGGGCCGAGCCGGCTTTGTGGGTGCCGTGGCTGCTCGTCGCGGCGATCGGGCCGCTGTTCCTCGCCATTTCCGCCCAGGCACCGTTGCTCCAGCGCTGGTATGCGGTGGCGAGCCATGGGCGCGACCCCTATGCGCTTTATGCCGCCTCGAACATCGGCAGCTTCGGCGGTTTGCTCGCCTATCCGCTGCTGGTCGAGCCGCTGCTGCGGCTCCGCAGCCAGAGCTGGCTGTGGACGATCGGCTATGCGCTAGTCGCGCTGCTGGTGCTCGCCTGTGCGAGCCGCCTGCCCAAGGGCGAGGCATTGCCCGCGCCGCGCTCCGATCGCCCCGCGACCGTGGCGCGCGACTGGGCGCGCTGGATCGCGCTCGCGCTGGTGCCCTCGGGGCTGATGCTGGCGACGACGACCTTCCTCACCACCGATATCGTCGCGGTGCCGCTGCTCTGGGTGCTGCCGCTCGGGCTGTACCTGCTGAGCTTCCCCGTCGCCTTTCGCAGCTCTGCGCTGCTCGACGACCTGCTCGAGCGCTGCGTGCCGCTGGTGCTGCTGCTGTTCGGCGCGACCCTGGTCGCCGGGGACTCGCGGCTCGCCTATTTCAACGCGCTGATCGGCCTGGTGCTATTGTTCGCTGTGGCGGTCGCCTGCCACGCCCGGCTCTATGCGTTGCGGCCGCCGCCCGAACGGCTGACCGGCTTCTACCTCGCCATGGCGGTGGGCGGCGCGCTGGGCGGCGTGTTTGCCGGGCTGCTGGCGCCGGTGCTGTTCGACTGGACCTATGAATATCCGCTGCTGATCCTCGCCGCCGGGCTGCTGATCCCGCAGCGCGCGCTGACAGCTGAGTTCGCGCGGCTCTGGGCGAGCCGCTATCGGCTTCCCGTCGGGCTGGCGCTGAGTGCCGCGGTGGTGGCGATCGTGTTCGTCGCGCTGCACGTGCAGCTGCTGGGTCCGATCCAGATCCAGCTCGGCTTCGTAGCGGTGGCGCTGATCGGGCTGGTGACGATCGGCGCGCGCTGGCCCTTCACCGTCGCGCTCGCTGGCGGGCTGTTCCTGTTCGGCGGCTATACCGCTATCGAGACGTCGCTGAGCGGCGCGCGCACCCGCAGCTATTTCGGCGTGTACACGGTCAGCGACCAGCCCGACCAGCGGCGGCTCGCGCATGGCACCACGGTGCACGGCGTGCAGCTCAAGGGTGCCCGGGCGATGCGACCGACGACCTATTATCAAGCCGGATCGGGCGTGGGGCAGGCGATGCTCGCGGCACCGGCGCTCTACGGGCCGAACGCCCGCATCGGCGTTGTCGGGCTCGGGACCGGTACGCTCGCCTGTTATGACAAGCCCGGCCAGTCGTGGCGCTTCTTCGAGATCGACCCGGCGGTGGTGCATCTCGCCCGCGACTCCGGCAAGTTCAGCTTCCTCCGACGCTGCGCGCCGCAAGCGCAGATCCTCGTGGGCGACGCGCGGCTGCGGCTGAGCGAGCTGCCCCCGACCAGCCTCGACCTACTCGCCCTCGACGCCTTCTCTTCAGACGCGGTGCCGATGCACCTGATGACGGCCGAGGCCTTCGCCACCTATGGCCGCGTGCTGGCACCCGAAGGGCTGTTGCTCGTCCACATCTCCAACCGCTTCCTCGCGTTGGGGCCTGTGGTAGCCGGCGCCGCCAAGGCCGGTGGCTGGCAGGGGCTGCGGCTCGTCCATGTGCCGAGCGCGCTCGAACGTCAGGACGAGGGCGCGGTGTCGGACTGGATCGCGCTCAGCCGCTCGCCGCGCGTGCTGGCCGCGCTCCAGGCGCGCGATGGCGAATGGCGTCCGCTCGTTGGCCAGCCGGGCTTCACCGGCTGGACCGACGATCACGCCTCGCTGGTACCAGTGCTGCGGCTGTTCCGCTCGGCGGGAGACTAGGCCCGTCCGAGTTCCCGGGCGATCGCGACGAATTCAGCGACACTGACGGTCTCGGCCCGGCGGCTCGCGTCGATGCCGAGCGTTTCCAGCGCGGCCAGCGCGCCGGGGACTGACTTGAGGCTCTGGCGCAGCATCTTGCGGCGCTGGCCGAAGGCGGCGGCCGTCACCGTCTCCAGGATGCGGAGCTGCACGCCCTCGGGCGCTTCGCCGGGAACGATGTGCACCACGGCCGACATCACCTTTGGCGGCGGGGTGAAGGCCGAGCGATGCACGTTCATCGCGATGCGTGGCGTGCTCCGCCACTGGGCGAGCACCGCGAGCCGGCCATAATGTTCGGACCCCGCCTGCGCGACGATGCGTTCGGCGACTTCCTTCTGGAACATCAGCGTCAGGCTCGCCCACCACGGCTGCCATTCGGCCGACAGCCAGCCGACCAGCAGCGCGGTGCCGACATTATAGGGCAGGTTGGCGACGACGTGCGGCTTGCCCGCGAACAGCGCCGGTGCATCGACCTCCAGCGCGTCGCCTTCGATCACGCGGAGCTTCTCGGGGAAATAGCCGCCAAGTTCCTCCAGTGCGGGGATGCAGCGGCGGTCGCGCTCGACGGCGGTGACGCTGGCACCCGCCTGCAACAGCGCGCGGGTGAGACCACCGGGGCCGGGGCCTACCTCGAACACTTCGACGCCCGCAAGGTCGCCGGGCACCTTGGCGATGCGGCCGAGCAACTGGCCGTCGAACAGGAAATTCTGGCCCAGCGCCTTGCTGGCGCTCAGTCCGTACCTGGTGATGACGTCGCGGAGCGGGGGGAGGGCAGTCACGCGGCAGCTTCTGCCCGGCGCTGCGCCGCTTCGGCGGCCATGCGGATCGCCGCGATCATCGCGCCGGGATGCGCAACATCCTGCCCGGCGATGCCGAAGGCGGTGCCATGATCGGGCGAGGTGCGCACGATCGGCAGGCCCAGCGTCATGTTGACGCCGTCGTCGAAATGCAGCGTCTTGATCGGGATCAGCGCCTGGTCGTGGTAGAGGCACAGCGCCGCATCATAGCCGGCGCGCGCGCGGGCGTGGAACAGCGTGTCGGCGGCATATGGGCCGGTGGCGTCAATGCCCTCCGCGCGGAGCTGTTCGATCGCCGGTGCCAGCACCTCGATCTCCTCGCGCCCAATCGCGCCGTTCTCGCCGGCGTGCGGGTTGAGCCCGGCAAAGGCCAGGCGCGGATGGGCAATGCCGAAATTGCGCTGCAGTCCCCGTGCCGTGACGCGGCCCTTGGCGACAATCAGCTCGACGCTGATCAGCGACGGCACCGCCGCCAGCGGCACATGCACCGTGATCGGCACCACCCGCAGCGTCGGCCCGGCGAGCATCATCACGGCATTTTCTGCGGTTATGCCGCAGCGCTCGGCAACGAACTCGGTCTGCCCCGGATGGGTAAAGCCGATCGCGTAGAGCTGCGACTTGGAGACCGGCCCTGTCACCAATGCACCGGCAGCCCCGGCGCTGGCGAGGCCGGTAGCGACCTCGAGCGATTGAAGCGCGATATGCGCGGTACCGAGGGAAGGCGCCCCGGCAACCACCGGACCGGTATCGCCGATCGGGAGCATCGGCAGCGCCTCGCCGAACACCGCCAGCGCCTCGCGCGGATCGCTGATGGGCGCGATCGGGCCCTTCCAGACGGCGCGCACCGCCGCGGGATCGCCCACGGCAAAGAATGGCGCAAGGCGCTCGGCCCCGCGCGCTTCCCACGCCTTTGCAGTGATTTCCGGCCCGATCCCCGCCGAGTCGCCCATCGCGACGGCGAGCGGAGGCAGAAGGGCGCCTCCCGCCGTCACGTCAGCGATATTCGATCAGCGCGTCGCGGCGCAGGTCGCGCAGCATCCGCTCGGCGCGCAGGTTGACTCGCTGGTCCTCCAGCTGCTCCTGCACCTGCTCCACCGAGGGCGTGTTGGCGGCGGGCGGGTCGTCGCGGCCGCAGATCACCAGCACGCGCACGCCGTCCTCGATCGAGCCGAAGGGCTGGGTCGCCTGGCCGACCTGCAGCGGCAGGATCAAGTTCTGCAGCGCCGGCGGCAGGTCCTTGATAACGATGTTGTCGCGGTCAACCACTTCGGCGCCTTCGGCGGACGCGACCTTGTTCACGTCACCGCAGCCGCGGATCGCCTGGGTCGCCTTGGCGAAGGAGGCGGCGCGGGTGCTCGCCTGTGCCTCGGTGGTTCCCTTGGCGAAGGCGAGCGACAGCTGACGGAGGCTCAGGCGGGCGTCGCGCGGGTCGGAGATGCCGACCTTGTGCTTGTCCGCCAGGTAGACGATCGAGAAGCCTGCCGAGAGCGGGATCGGCCCCGCGACCTGGCCCGGCTGCATTTCCTGCACCGCCTGGGCGAGCTGCTCGGGCAGCATCGCCGGCTGGATCCAGCCGAGATCGCCGCCCCTCGCGCGGGTTGAGCTCTGCGAGTAGGTGCGGGCGAGATAGTCGAACGGCGTGCCCGAGCGCATCTGCTCGATCATCTTCTTCATGCCGCCGGACACTTCCTCGGCGCGATCGGGCGTGGCGTTCTGGTAGATTTCGTAGACGTGATATTCGTCGGTGCCCTTCTGGGCGGTGAGGCGATCGATCATCGCCTTCACTTCGGTTTCGCCGACGTTCACGTTGACGCGCTTGCGCAGCAGCCGGCTCCAGGCGAGCTCGGCCTCGATCTGGCGCTTGATCGAGCGCTCGGACGAACCGATCTCGCGCAGCCAGGCACGCATCTGCTCGGGCGTCTTCTGGAAGCGCGTGCTGACGCGGCTGAAGCTGTTCTCGATCTCGCGGGGATCGACCTTGATCTCGTTGGCCTTGGCTTCCTGGATTTCCAGCGTCTCGTCGATCAGCTGGCGGAGCATGGCGAGCTTGAGCTGCTCGCGCTCCTCGGGCTTCAGGGTCAGCTTCTGCATGCCGGTGACGAGCGCGACGCGCTGGTCGACCTCGGTGCCGGTGATCACATAGTCGTTGACGATCGCGGTGGGCTTGCGGACGTTCGGATCGGCCTTGCCGAAGATCTCCAGCGTGCTGGGCAGATCGAGCCCGTTGTTCACGCCGGCCTGGCCGTCCTGCCCCGCGGAGGTCTGGGCGATCGCCATCGTCGCCAGGGCGGCAAGCCCCGCGCCGGCCAGCCACTTCGCACCCGTTCCCGCAATCCTGCCCACACCCATCATCACTTCAGAACGACCCTTATCCTCAAACGGGAAGCAGCGCTTATAGCGCAATTGTGCCTGAACCAAGGCTTAGCGCCGAATCCCCCCAGACCGGGTCTTCTAGCGGCCGAGGTTCTTGAAGGCGAGGGTGAGCAGATAGGAGTTGCCGCGCTGCGCATCGCCGGTGGTGGCATAGTCGCGCCGCCAGGTAGTGCCGATACGCAGGCAGTCGTCCTCATAGAACAGCCCGATGCGGTGGCGGATCGGCTGGAAGCCATTGGCCAGCGCCAGCGGATCTTCGCGCTTGTCGGTAAGGTCGATCAGCGTCGAGCCCGACAGCGACCAGAAGCGCGCGAACTGCACGCGGGCGCCGAGGCGGAGTTCCTCGCGATCCTGCAGGTCCTCCAGCGTCGGGTCGACGTTGCGGTTGAGCCGCAGATAGCCGACCGTCACATAGGTGGCGCGCGAGCCCACCGACATGTCGATCTCGTTGCGGCGCACCGCCAGCCCATCCTTGTCGAGCCGGTAGCGGTGGGTGAGGCTGACGAAATCGTGGAAGCGGATCACCGTCCGCCCGACGATGTCGGACAGCCGATCGGTGAGGCCGGTGCCGTTGGGGAACAAGGAGGAACGGTCGCTCAGGCGATAGCTCTGGCCGACATTCGCCTCGATGCTGATGCCCGGCAAATAGAGTGCGTAATCGAGCCCATAGGTGAAGCGCGTCGAATCCTCGAAGCGGTCATAGCCGGCGAAGCGGTTGAGCGCGAAGAGGTTGGAATCCTCCAGGTCGACGGCGCGGGCGTCCTCGTTGGGCACCTCCATGTTGGCGAGATGCGGCGCCACGACCATCTGCACGCGCGGGGTGATCCGCTGGCTGCCCCCGAGGAAATCGCCCACGAACGGCCATTTCACGTCGAGCGCGCCGGCGGCGATGCCGCGGAAGCGGAAGCCGTTCTCGCCGCGATAGCTCGCCACCGTCGTCGCGATCGTGTCGGAGGTGTTGTAGATATCGCCGCGGGTATAGGCGGTCAGGCTGACTTCCTGGCCCCAATTGGTAAGACGCCGAATGCTCCACTGCGCGCTGGTGAAGGCGCGCTGGGTGTCTTGTCCGCCGGTGCGGGTGAGCGCGAGCGTGTTGACCTCGAAGTCAAACTTGCCGCCTAGCAGCCCGTCGTCGAGGCGGCGGCGATAGTCGATCTCAGGCAGCGCCACCGGCTGCAGGCCCTGGCGGTCACCCACCCGCAGCGTCTGCACCGCCCAGGCGTTGATCGCGAAATAGCTGTCGCTGTCGATTCGCTCGATCGCGATGTTGTTGCGCAGCCGGTCGTCGCGCGAGATGTCGTAGCGGCGCAGGAAGGTGCGGTCGCTCGCCACGCGGAGCGAGGCGCGCACGTCCCAGCTGGGATCCAGCTGATAGCGGCCGACCAGATCGAGATAGCCGCGGAAATCGTTGCGCAGCGTCGCGGGGCTGGGCGCGACGGTGAGGTCGTCGGCGCGCCGGCTATAGGTGCCATAGGCCTGGAGGCGGAAGGCGCCGAGGCTGTTGAGCTCGCGATAATCGGCCTGCAGCATCGGCAGCGTGTCGGAGAAGACGCGCGGGGTGACGGTCAGGTCGCGATTGGGCGCGATGCTGAAGAAATAGGGCAGGGCCAGCTGCAGGCCGTTGGTGCGACTGTAGCGCGCGTCGGGTGTCAGGAAACCAGAATCGCTCTGGCCGCCGGCCGGATGCGAGAAGGCGGGCAGCGGGATCGTCGCGAAGCCGAACACCGAAATGCGCGCGCCCTTGTAGCGCAGCCGATGCTTGGCCGGATCATAGACGACACGGTCGGCGGTGATCTTCCAGGACGGCTCCTTGGGGCAGCCCGAGCTGTCGCTCACCGAGCAGGGCGTATAGGCGGCGTTCTCGACGGTGATGACGCCGCCGTCGTTGCGCGAGCCGCGCGCGGCGGCGATGCGTCCGCCGGCTTCCAGCACCACCAGCATGTTGTCGACCACGCCGTCCTTCAGCGTGTCGGTCAGCTCGATGCTGTCGCCATAGGCGGCATCGCCCTCCGGATTGGCGACGACGATGTTGCCGGTCGCCATCACCTTGCCGGTACGGCGGTCCCAGGTGACCTTGTCAGCGCGGAGGCGGTTGCTCTCGCGATACATGCGCACGTCGCCGCTGGCGGTGACGACGTCGGTGTTCATGTCATAGTCGAGCTGATCGGCGGTGAACTGGACCTGCTTCGGATCGTCGGGCAGACCGCCCGGCGGTGGCGGCGCGGGCTCGGCCGGCCGGTCCTGCAGATCGGCGGCGGGCAGCGTGGCGCCGGCAGCCTGGTCGGCGGGCAGGGGACGCGAATCGGGCGCCTGCTGGGCGCGAGCCTGCGCCGATAGGCACAGACCGAGCGCGGCCGGAAAGAACATGGCCTTGCGCTTCACGAAAACTCCCACCTTTATCGTCACTCCCCGGCAACGGGCATCCACGTGCCCTATCGCAGCGATTGCGGCTCCGCAACGGGAGGCGCGTTGGCCCCAACGCACATCCGGGCTAAGGGGCCCCGCATGCAGGTCGATTTCTATCACCTTACCGTGGCACCGCTGGACCGCGTGCTGCCTGCGATCACCGAAAAGGTGCTCGGCAGCGGCGGGCGGCTGCTGATCGTCGCCGAGGATCCGGCGCTGCGCACGCGCATTGACCAGCTGCTGTGGAGCTATCAGCCGACGAGTTTCCTGCCGCACGCGCAGGCCGGCAGCAGTTGGGATTCCGAGCAGCCGGCGCTGATCGCGGAGACGGTCGCACCCGCCAACGGCGCCCGTAACGTGGCACTCGTCGACGGGCTCTGGCGCGACGAAGCGCTGGAATTCCAGCGCGCCTTCCACCTCTTCGACGAGGAATGCATTGGCGCGGCCCGCGCGGCGTGGCGGGCGCTGGGTGAGCGCGAGGGCGTTGAACGGCGCTATTGGCGACAGGACGAAAATGGCCGCTGGGCGCAAGTTGCCTGAGCTTGCATTGAAGACGCTGCGGGACTAGGGAGCCGCGACTTCCTTCCATCACCAACTACAGGAGCCGCACGGCCATGGCCGCGACCCGGACCTTTTCGATCATCAAGCCCGATGCCACCCGCCGCAACCTGACCGGCGCCGTCACCAAGATGCTGGAAGAGGCCGGCCTGCGCGTCGTCGCCTCCAAGCGCATCCAGATGACCCGCGAGCAGGCCGAAGGCTTCTACGGCGTCCACAAGGAGCGCCCCTTCTTCAACGACCTCGTCGAGTTCATGATCTCGGGCCCGGTCGTCGTGCAGGTGCTCGAGGGCGAGAACGCCGTGCAGCGCAACCGCGACATCATGGGCGCGACCAACCCGGCGAACGCCGAGCCGGGCACGATCCGCAAGGAACTGGCCGAGTCGATCGAAGCAAATTCGGTCCATGGTTCGGATTCGGAAGAGAATGCCGCGACCGAGATCGCCTTCTTCTTCAAGCCGGAAGAAATCGTCGGCTGATAGGCTGACGGTTTTCGGTTGAAAAAGGGCCGCGCTTCCGATGGGGGAGCGCGGCCTTTTTTTGTTTCGAACGTCAAGCCCCTCCCCTTCAGGGGAGGGTTGGGGGTGGGGCATGACCGATTAGCGGGGGATGCGCTTCCAGCTCAGGCCCCACCCCAACCCCTCCCCTTAAGGGGAGGGGCTAAGGAGTGAAACTCACCGCGGCAGCGTGATCGTCGCCGTCAGCCCGCCGCCCTCGCGATTGGCCAGCGCGATCGTCCCGCCGGCATCGTTTACGATCGCCCGGGCCAGCGCCAGCCCTAGCCCGATCCCACCGGTATCGCGATTGCGCGACTGTTCCAGTCGAGTGAACGGGTTGAACACCGCCTCCAGCTTGTCCGCCGGAATACCGGGCCCGCAATCGCATACCTGGATCGTCACCCGCTCGGTCTCGGGGATCAGCCGCACCTCGGCGCCGCCGCCATATTTCACGGCGTTCTCGATCAGGTTGCGCACCGCGCGGCGCATCAGCGTCGGCCGCAGCCGCATCTTGAGCCGTTCGGGCTCCTCGAAGGTCACGTCATGGTCGAGATCGCGGAAATCCTCGACCACAGCATCGACCAGCGCGCCGAGATCAACATCCGTATTCGGCTCGCTCGGCCGCCCCAGCCGCGCCAACGACAGGATGTCGTCGAGCGTGCGGCTCATCTCGTCGATCGTGTCCGCCATCCGCGCGCGATCGTCCTCGTCCTCCACCGACTCGATCCGCACGCGCAGCGCCTGCAACGGGGTGCGCAGGTCGTGGCCGATTGCGCCGAGCATCCGGTCCTTCTCGTCGAGCATCGAAGTGACGCGCCGGCCGAGCGCATTGTACGCGGCGATCAACGCGCGGACGTCGCTCGGGCCACGCTCGCGGATCGGGGCAGTGTCGTCGCCGGGGCGGAAGGTGCGTGCGGCATCGGTGAGGGTTCGCAGCGGCCGCGCGATCCGTCCGCCGACCAGCAGCACCGGCACCAGCACAACGACATAGAGGATCAGCGTCTGCGCGGCGAGCTGCCAGATCAGGTCGAACTCGGTGCGTGGCCAAGGGGTAGCGAGGGTAAGCCAGCCCCTGCCGGGCAGTTCCACCGCAACCAGCATTTCCGCCCCCATCCGCCGCAGCCGTTCGGCGCGCAGCGGATCGAGCTTTGGATCGAGCAGGCGCTGGGGGTTCACCGGACGCAGCGCCGCCATGATCGCGCCCGCGCGCAGCCCTGCATCCTCAAGGCCGCGGCGCAGATCGCGCTCGACATCCGGCCGTCGCCGATCGATCTCGCCGGCGAAGGGGTTCTCGGCATGCAGCCGCACATGGGTTCGCGGATCGGAAAGGAAGCGGTTCTTCGCGGCTCCAGGCTGGCGCGGCGTCTCGCGCTGGAGCACGAGCAGGCGCTCGGCGGCGTCGGCCAGCCGTGTCGTCGCGGGGGCGATCACGAGCGCGAACCGCGCCTTTTGGCGCTCATGGAGCAACAGCCCGAAATTGATCGCTTGTGCCACGAACAAGGCCGCCGCGACCAGCAGGGCAATGCGCGCGATCAGGCTGGTGGGAAGAAATCGTCTCAAAGCCGGGTTACCTCGACCGCCAGCGTATAGCCGCCGCCCCACACCGTCTTGATGATCGAGGAGTTTTTGGCGTCGGGCTCGATCTTCTTGCGCAACCGGCTGACCTGGTTGTCGATCGCGCGATCGAACGCCGCCGCCTCGCGGCCCTGGGTCAAGTCGAGCAGCTGGTCGCGGGTAAGCACCTGGCGTGGCCGGGTGACCAACGCGTGGAGCAGATTGTATTCGCCGGTCGACAGCGGCACCGACACGCCCTCGCGATCGACCAGCGTACGCTCGCCGGTACGCAGCACCCAGCCGGCAAAGGCGAAGGAGCCGGTCTCCGGCGCATGCTGCTTGGCGCCGCCGGCCGACCAGCGGCGCAGCACCACCTTGATCCGGGCGGACAGCTCGCGGGGGCTGAACGGCTTCACGACATAATCGTCGGCGCCCATTTCCAGCCCAACGATCCGGTCGGTCTCCTCGCTGCGCGCGGTGAGCAGGATTACCGGTGTCTCGCTGGTCTCGCGGATGTGGCGGCACAGGCTCAGCCCGTCCTCGCCGGGCATCATGATGTCGAGCACGACCAGGTCGATCGCATAGGCGTTGAGCCGCGCCCGTGCGCTCTCTGCATCGGCCGCCTGGGTAACGCGGAAGCCCTGCTTGGTGAGATATTGCGCGAGCGGTTCGCGGATCGAGCGCTCGTCGTCGACGAGCAGCAGGTGCGGGACTTCGGACATGCTCACCAAGGTAGCGCCTTTGTCGTCGGGGAAAAGAGCCGGGCGGAAGGGAGGAGATCCGCGGAGCTCGCGGTGAAGCGTCAGGGGAGGCGCATCTGATCCCGACGGGGACAGGATCGGCGATGCCCGCGGCCTCCCGCCCGGCTGGTCCGGCTGGCGTCAGTTGCCGTCGGCCGGAGGAGGGGGCGGCATGTCGCCGGCGGGCGGACCCTGGCGACCACGCCAGCCGCCGCTGCGGCGCATCTGCATCATCTTCTGCGCGGCAGTCTGGCGCTCGGCCGCGTCGATTTTGCCGTCATGGTTGGTGTCGACCCGGTCGAACATGCGGGTGGCGCGGGCCTGCTCGTCGGCGAGGGTGAAGTCTTTCTTGGGCGCCATGCGGCCACCCATTCGCGCGCGCTGCTGTGCCGTATAGGCCTCGCGCTCATCCGGCGTGACCTTGCCGTCGTGATTGGCGTCCATCGCGTTGAAGCGCGTCGCAATGCTGGCGAGCATCTCGTCGCGGGTGACGACGCCGTCCTTGTTCTGGTCAGCCATGGCGAGCGGGTCGCGGGGGCCACGGGGACCATCCTGCGGGGCCGCCGGCGCAGCGAAGGCCGAGCCGGCGAGCAGCGAGGCTCCGAGCGCGGCGAAAGATAGACGTTTCAACATGCGAAACTCCTGGAAAGAAAAGGGATGTCGGGGGCGAGGGGCATGCCCCCGACACATGCTTTGTTTCGCGGTCGCGTGTCGCACGGGTTTGTCATCGCCCGCGCCAAAGTGTCGCAAATTGTCGTGTGCTATTCCGCAGCCGCCTGCTGCACACGGGGCACGACCTTCCATTCGATCAGCAGCAATGCGCTCAGCGCCAGGACCGCCGCCACCGCGAAATTGCCGCCCTGGAAGCCGCGCTCCGACCCGAAGGCCAGCGCCTGGCTGAGCAGGAGCGGCCCGAGGATCAGCGCAACGCTGCCCAGCGCCGCCATGCCGCCCTGGAGCGCTCCCTGGCACGACGGATCGGTCATGCGCGAGAGCAGGGCGTTGATGGAGGGGAAGGCGAGGCCCTGGAAGGCGGCGAAGGGGATGATCGCGAACACCATCCAGGTCTCCCGCGCGAAGCAATAGCCGAGAAAGGCGAGGCCGCCCGTGAGCATGCCGAGCACCACCGTCCGTTCCTCGCCCCACGCGGCGATCGCGCGTCCGGTGACGAAGCTCTGGACCAGCGCCATGCAGATGCCCGAGGCGGCGAGCGAGGCACCAATTATGCGCTCGTCCCAGCCGAGCGCGATCTCGCCGAAGAACGCCCAGGTCGCCGGGTAGACCATATGTGCCAACTGCCAGAGGAAGGCGGCAAGCAGCAGTGGCTTGGCATTGCCCGCTTCGAACAGCGGACGAAACGCGGCGAAGACATGCGCGTCGCGCAGGCGAAACGGGCGACGGCGATCGGGCGCCATCGTCTCCGGCAGCAGCAACAGGATCCACAGCGCATTGAGCCCGGCGAGCACCGCAGCGGCGACGAACGGCGCGCGAGGGCCCAGGCTTGCGAGCAGCCCGCCGATCGCGGGGCCGAGGATAAACCCGATTCCGAACGCCGCGCCCATCATCCCGAAGGTCGCGCCGCGCTTCTCCGGCGGGGTGACGTCGGCCAGCACCGCGTTGGCCGGCCCATAGACCGCGCCGGCAATTCCCGCGACGATGCGGCCGACGAACAGCCAGCCAATGGTCGGCGCCGCTGCCATCAGCAGATAGTCGATCGCGAAGGCGGCCATCGAGGCGAGCAGCACCGGCCGTCTGCCGATGCTGTCGCCCAGCGACCCGAGGATCGGACCGGCGAAAAACTGCGCTGCGGCAAAGGCTACCAGCATCCACCCGCCGATCCGCGCGGCATCGTCGAGGCTGGTGTGCGACAGCGTGACGATCAGCTTCGGAAGTACGGGCAGGATGACGCCGAAACCGATCGAATCGATCAACACGGCGGCAAGCACGATCGGCACGGCACGATGGTGGAACTGCATATGGCCCCCTCCCAAGAGGATGCCAAGCGTACCGCAATCCGGCTGCTCGCGCCACGCTTCGCGGTGGATCCAGGGAAGTGCGCTGTCCGTCAACATCTTACCGCACGGAGGGGCGGGGCGGGGTCCGCGGGAGCGCCAATCCGGTTGAGCAACACTGTGCCTTCTCAGCAACGATTGCATTCAAGTGGCATTTTGCAACTTTAGTTTTGCTTGACGGCGCTGGCGACAAGGCGTGTATTCGAGGTTCGGGTATGGAGCGGAAACACAGCTCCAACCTCGGTGGAGAGGAAAGATATGCGGCTACGCCTTATGTCGGCCTGTGCAGTGCCGGCACTCGTGATGGCGCTCGCAGCGCCCGCGCTCGCGCAGGAGACCCCCCAGGACCAGCAGGATGCCGGTGGACGATCCGTCCAGGCGGATAACGAGATCATCGTCACCGCGCAGGGCCGCGCACAGGCGCTGGCGGACGTGCCGTTGGCGGTCTCGGCGGTCAGTGCCGAGACGCTGCAGCAGACTGGTGCCAACGACATCCGCGCGCTCAACCAGGTGGCGCCGTCGCTCCTGGTCTCCTCGACCGGCAGCGAGGCCAATGGCTCGGCGCGTATTCGAGGTATCGGTACGGTCGGCGACAATCCGGGCCTGGAAAGTTCGGTCGCCGTGTTCATCGACGGCGTCTATCGTTCGCGCTCGGGCATCGGCCTCAGCGAACTGGGCGATCTCGAGCGGATCGAGGTGCTGCGCGGGCCGCAAGGCACGCTGTTCGGCCGCAACGCCTCGGCCGGCATCATCAACATCGTCTCGAAGAAGCCGGAGTCGATCTTCTCGGCGGGAGCCGAGGCGACCTATGGCAATTACGACACGATCCGTCTGCAGGGCTTCGTGAACGTGCCGCTGAGCAGCACGGTCGCGGGTCGGCTCGATGGCGTCTACATGAAGCGCGATGGCTTCTACCAGGACGTGACCAACAATCGCGACGTCAACAATCGCGACCGCTATTTCCTCCGGGGCCAACTGCTGTTCGAACCGACCAGCGACATCCAGATCCGTGTGATCGGCGACTACACCCATCGCAACGAGGAATGCTGCGGCGCGGTCTATGTCGATTCCTCGATCAACCCATATATCGGCGACCTCAACAGTCCTACCGCGAACAACATCGTCCGGGTGCTGCGCGATCTTGGCCAACCGATGGCCGCGTTCAGCAATCCCTATAGCCGGAACCTCTATGTTTCGAAGGGCCGGAGCTATGGCGGCATCACCGAGGATTGGGGCGGCTCGGTCCAGCTCGACTGGAACCTGGGCAATGTGAAGCTCACCTCGATCACCGGCTATCGCAACTATTTCTCCAGCCAGGGCGCGGATACCGATTACAGCGCGGTCGACCTGCTCTATCGCGCGCCGAATTCTGACTCGTCGCGCGCGTTCGAGACGTTCAGCCAGGAACTCCGCCTGAACGGCACTGCGTTCAACGAGAAGCTCGACTGGCTGGTCGGCGGCTATTTCGCCAATGAAGACCTGACGCTCGTCGACAATCTCCGCTTCGGCACCCAGTACGGCCGTTTTGCCACCTGCCGGATCGTCTCGGGCAGCGCGCTCGCGGCGCTGTACAATCCGGCGGCGGCGGGGTGCCTTGCCGCTCGACCGGCGCTGTTCGGCGCGGCGAGCCCATTGATCTATGCGGCGTTCGATCGGTTGGACGGGATCAACGATCGTGGCACGACGCGTGACTATTTCAAGCAGAACAGCCGCAACTGGGCGCTGTTCACCCACAACATCTTCCATGTCACCAAGGGCTTGGACCTGACTTTGGGCCTGCGCTACACCAACGAGCGCAAGCGGCTGAACGCAACGTTCGGCAACGACAACACCGCCTGCGTCGCCAACCAGACGGCGCTGCTGCCGCTCCGCTCGGTCGCTTCGCTCACCGCGACGATCGACGGCATTCTCGGGCTGTCCTGCCAGGGCAACTCCACCGCCGAGCTCAACGGTGCCGCGATCAGCGACACCCGCAAGGAAGACCAGTTCACCGGCACCGCGATCCTCTCGTACAAGCCGACCGACGACCTGCTCCTCTACGGCAGCTATTCGCGCGGCTACAAGGCGGGCGGGTTCAACCTCGACAAGTCGGCGCTCAAGGTGCCGATCCTGCCCTTTGCCGCGGTCGGTGGCGCGCAGGCGCTGACCGGTAACCTGCAGTTCGCGCCGGAGACCAACAACGCGTTCGAGATCGGCCTGAAATACTCGACCCGCAAGTTCAGCCTGAACCTCTCGGCCTTCCGCCAGCAGTTCAAGAACTTCCAGCTCAACACCTTTAACGGCACCGTCTTCCTGGTCCAGAACATCAACGGCTGCACCGCGGGCCTGAACGGCGGCGACCGCGACCAGAGCAAGTTCACCACGGCAAGCAACTTCAACGCCGCCGCGTCGACCACGGGCGCCTGCTCGTCCTCCAACGTCAGCTACGGCGTGGTGTCGCAGGGTGTCGAACTCGAAGCTTCACTCGTGCCGGCGCGCGATTTCCGGGTGGGCCTGGGCCTCACCTATGCCGATACCCATTACCGCAACCAGCTGGTCGGCAACGATGCCGGTGGGCCGCTCGACCAGGCGCTGCGGCGGCTGCCGGGCCAGCAACTGTCCAACGCGCCGGAGATCGTCAGCACCGCCTCGGTCGCCTGGACGCCGCCGCTCGGCAACTCGGGGCTCAGCGGCCTGATCTATTTCGATGCACGCATGACCGGCGACTACAACACGGGCTCGGACCTTTTCCCGCAGAAGATCCAGGACGGCTATGCGCTGTTCAACGGCCGCATCGGCATCCGCGGCAAGGACGAGCGCTGGGCGATCGAGTTCTGGGGGCAGAATATCTTCAACCAGAACTACACGCAGGTGGTGTTCAACTCGCCCTTCCAAGAGGGCGCCGCCACCGCGCCGTTCACCGACCCCAAATATCCGGGCGGCCGCCAGCTGTTCTCGGCCTATCTCGCCGAGCCGCGCACCTACGGCATCACGCTGCGCACGCGTTTCTGACTTTCCTGGGGAGGAAAGCACTGGGCCGGAGGCGCGATCCTCCGGCCCATTTTTCGTAGCCCCTTCAGCTTGCGTTTGGTCTAGTGCAGCACTGCGGAATCCGGTGCCGGTCCCGCAGCGGCGCGGCCTTGCGGGAGCGGCGGGATTTTCGCCGCGCGCAGGATCTCGGTCGCGCGCTCCACGCCGACGGCGGGCGAGAAGAGATGGCCCTGGCCATAGGCGCAGCCAATGCTGCGCAGCCGCTCGGCCTGCAACTCGGTTTCGACACCTTCGGCTATCACCCGCATGTCGAGTTCCTGCGCGATGTGCAGCACGCCCTCGACGATCGCGCGGCTGGCGCTGTTCTGGAGCAATTGGTCGGTGAAGCTCTTGTCGATCTTGATGAAGTCCACCGGCATGGTCAGCAGGTGGGTGAGCGAGGCATAGCCGGTGCCGAAATCGTCGAGCGCCACCAGCAGCCCCTGGGCGCGGAACCAGCGCAGCGTGTCCGCCACGACGGTGTCGCCTTGGCCGAGATACACGGTCTCGGTGATCTCCAGCGTCAGATGGTGGAGCGGGACGCCGTAGCGCGCCAGCGTCTCGGGGATCATCTCGCGCAGCCGGGCGCCGTGAAAGTCGCTCGACGAGAAGTTCATGCCGACATGCGGCGGGGCGATGCCGAGGTCGCGCCAGTGGCGCAGATCGGCGGCGACGCGCTCGAGCATCCGTGCGGTGATCGCGCCCGCGACCTTGCCGTCGGTGGTCGCCTCGAAGAATTCGGCGGCGGAGACGATGCGATCGTCGGTACGCATCCGGCACAGCGCCTCGAAGCCGAGGATCTCGCCGGTCTTCAGATCGAAGAGCGGTTGATAGTGCGGGAGGAGGCGATCCTCGGCGAGCGCACGCTCCACCGCATGGATCGCATCCAGCCGCCGGGCCATGCGGGTGGCGATGCCGGGTACGTAGCGGACGAAGCTGCCGCGCGCGGTTTCCTTGGCGTGGTAGAGCGCGAGATCGGCATTGAGCCGCACCTGCTCCGCCGTCTCGCCTTCGCCGATCAGCGCGCCGCCGGCGGTCGCGCGGGGGACGACGTTGCGCTCGCCGTCCTCGATCGGCTGGGCTAGTGCATCGAGCAGCATGCGCGCCGCTTCGGCCGGATCGGCGAGCGCCGCCGGGCTCTGCACCAGTACCGCGAATTCGTCCCCGCCCAAGCGGTAAGCCCGATCGGGCGCGGCGGCCTCCGACAGGCGCCGCGCGGCGTGGATGATCAGCGCATCGCCCGCGACATGGCCGAACGTGTCGTTGACGATCTTGAGATTGTCGAGGTCGACCAGGATCAGCCCCCAGGCGCCGGGTTCGCTACAATCCAGGTCGCTGAGCGAGGTGGTGAAGGCCGAGCGATTGGGCAGGCCGGTGAGGCCGTCGAGCTGCGCGCGGCGGACATGTTTGGCGCGCCAGATGTCCTGCTCGATCGCGATGGCGCACAGGTGCAGGCAGACCCGGATGATCCGGCGCTCCATCGGGGTGGGGCCGCGGGGCACGCGGTAATAGAAGGCGACGACGCCGGTCACCTCGCCGCGCGCATTCTTGATCGGGTTCGACCAGCAGGCGCGCAACTCCAGCGGGCGGGTCAGGCCGAGATATTTGGCCCAGTTGGGATCGGCCTCGATATCGGTGCTGGCCACCGGCTCGCCGTGATAGGCGGCGGCGCCGCACGACCCGACCTTGGGGCCGATCATCATGCCGTCGATCGCCTCTAGATAAGTTTCGGGGAGGCTCGGCCCGGCGACGGGATGGAGTCGCCCGGCAAGATCGACGCGAAGAATCATGGGGCGGACGTCGGGCAGGCGCACTTCCACCTCCCGGCACAGCCGATCGGTGACCGAGGCAAGATCCGCGCCTTTGGCGACAAGCTCCAAGATGTTGTTCTGAAGCGAGATGTCCACGTCGCCCCCATGTGCAAGTGCGTGCACCTTGCCCGGACCGGCCTTGCCTGCAGCATAATGCAGGCGCCTGTAGAACTACGTAGAAGAATGGCACGCGGCAGAGTAGGGGGCGCGGCATGCGCACCCAGCTCCACGTCTCCACCTCGGGCCCTGGCGCCCGCTCGGGCCTCCCGGCATGATCCGCGGCGGCTTCTTCGCGGCGCTTTCGCTGCTGATCGCGGCGCCCCAGACGAGCGACACCGCCCCCTATCTCGCGGCGGGGCAATATCCCGACGGCATGGAGATCCTGCCGCCCCCGCCCTCGCTCGACAGCCCCGGCGCGGCGCTCGACATGGCGGTGTTCCGCGCGACCCGCAAGCTGGAGGGCAGCCCGCGCTGGCGGATCGCCACCGATGACGTCACCAACGATCCGCTGCACCGCAACGCCTGCGCGATGGGCATGGTGCTCGATGCCAAGCGCGCGCCCGCGCTGACGCGGCTGCTCGCACGGGCGGGGACCGGCCCGGTCGTCGGCAAGGTCAAGGCCGCCTATCAGGTGCCGCGCCCCTATCTGCGCGAGGACGGGCCGATCTGCGAGGCGAAGACCGCGCATCTGGCGAGCAATGGCGACTATCCCTCGGGCCATACTGCCAATGGCTGGCTGGAGGCGCAGATCCTCGCCGAGGCGATGCCCGACAAGGCGACCGCGATTCTCGCGCGCGGCCGGGCCTATGGCGAGAGCCGCGCGATCTGCGGCTCGCACAGCAAGAGCGCGGTGGAGGCGGGCTATATGGCCGGCGCGTCGGTGTTCGCAGTGCTCCAGACCTCGTCCGCCTATCAGCGCGATCTTGTGGCGGCGCGGCAGGAGGTGGCACGACTCCGCGCGACGGCGCCGCGACCCGATGCACAAAGCTGCGCAGCCGAAGCGGAGGCACTGCGCGTCCGCCCCTGGTGATGCAGGTATGACTTCGCTGTCATGAAGCTGTCGCGCAGGCTCGCCACAAGCGCGGCGCTTCATGGGGAATCGCAATGCACGGTGATGGCGCGCGCGGAGCCACGCGGACCGCGTCGGGGTTTACGCTCTTCCTGGGCGGGCTCGCGGCGTTCAGCGCCTATTTCGCGATGTACGCCTTCCGCAAGCCCTTCGCGGTGGCGACCTATGCGGATGTCGCCGGCTGGCATTTCGCCATCGACTACAAGACCGCGCTGCTGATCGCGCAGGTGATCGGCTATGCGCTGTCGAAGCTGATCGGCGTTCGGGTCATTTCCGAAACCGGTCGGCAGGGACGGGCGCGGATGATCCTCGGGTTGATCGGTGCCTCATGGGTCGCGCTGGTGCTGTTCGCTCTGGTTCCGGCGCCGTGGAACGTCGCCTGCCTGTTCTTCAACGGCCTGCCGCTGGGGCTGATCTGGGGACTGGTGTTCAGCTATGTCGAGGGGCGCCGCGTGTCCGAGCTGCTCGGCGCGATGCTGTGCGCGAGCTTCATCCTGTCCTCTGGCGTGGTCAAGTCGATGGCGGTGCTGCTGATGGCGGCCGGTGTCGCGGAGCAGTGGATGCCGGCGACGACGGGGCTGGTGTTCACGCCGATGCTGCTGATCGCACTCTGGCAGCTGGAGCGCTTGCCCCCGCCCGATGCCTGCGACGAGGCCGAGCGCACCGCCCGTGTGCCGATGCAGGCCGCCGATCGCGCCGCTTTCCTGCGCGCACACGGTGCGACGCTGGTGATGCTGGCGATCGGCTATGTGCTGCTGACCGCCCTGCGGGATGTGCGCGACAATTTCGCCCGCGAGCTTTGGACCGCGCTCGGCTATGGCGGCGAGGCGGCGGTGTTCTCGGCGAGCGAACTGCCGATCGCGCTGCTGACGCTTGCCGCGCTCGCGTTGCTGATGCTGATCCGAGACAATCTGCGCGCGCTGCTGGCGATGCACGTCCTCATCCTGCTCGGCGCCTTGTGCCTGGGCGCGTCGACGCTTGCCTTCCAGGCGGGGCTGCTCGCGCCGCTGCCCTGGATGACGGTAGCGGGGGCGGGGCTGTACCTCGCCTATACCCCGTTCAACGCGATGCTGTTCGATCGCATGATCGCCACGATCGGCACCGCTGCCAATGCCGGGTTCCTGATCTACATCGCCGATGCCTCGGGCTATGTCGGCAGCGTGGCGCTGCTGCTCGTCCATGCCCTCGGCGCGCCGGAGGTGCGGTGGCTGCCCTTCTTCATCACCTGCTGCTATGCCTCCGCGCTGGCGGTGGGTGGGCTGACCTTGTTCTCGGCCCTGCATTTCCTGCGGGCGGGCACGGACCGGCAGTTGATCCACCGTCCGGCTTCCCCTACCAACAGCGCCTGATCGCGCCGGTGCCCTGACAAGGGGC
This sequence comes from Sphingomonas trueperi, assembly GCF_040545965.1. Taxonomy (GTDB): domain Bacteria; phylum Pseudomonadota; class Alphaproteobacteria; order Sphingomonadales; family Sphingomonadaceae; genus Sphingomonas; species Sphingomonas trueperi_C. The sequence continues at coordinate 206,787 of NZ_JBEPMV010000002.1, forward strand.
TTAATCGGGAATGCGGTGCGGGGGCTTGCTCCCAACTCCGCGGCTGTCCCTGCAACTGTGAGCGGATAGCGCGATGCACTGGCCTCCACCCGAGGGGCAGCCACTGGGCCATCGTGCCTGGGAAGGCGTGCAGCGTGCCGTGACCCGCGAGCCAGGAGACCTGCCGGCGTCCGGTCGCTCTTGCCCTGGCCCAGGGGATGGCCGCGGCACGGTGTACTCCGTCTGAGCGACGCACGAGCGGCTGGGGTCGTTCGCGGTTGCGTGGCTCGGTCGCTTCAGGCGTCCGGCCGGGGTGCGCGGCCGGCCGCTCGCGGTGGCCCCGGCCAGGTCGCACGACGCCGCCGGAGTGCCGCATCTTGTCCGTTCTCGCCTTGCGTACGCGCGTGGCCCTGCTGTTCGCGGGGCTGATCGCAGCCAATCTCGCCGCCTGGGGCTGGGCCTTCGCGCTGTTCCACGCCCAGCCGCTGATGCTCGGCACCGCCTTGCTCGCCTGGGGATTGGGGCTGCGCCACGCCGTCGACGCCGACCATATCGCCGCGATTGACAACGTCACCCGCAAGCTGATGAACGACGGCCAGCGTCCGATCGCCACGGGCCTGTGGTTCGCGATCGGCCATTCGGGCATCATCGCCATCGCCTCCGCCGGCATCGCGCTCGCGACCGGCGCGCTGGCGGGAATGGGGGCGTTCAAGGAAGTGGGCGGGGTGATCGCCACCGCCGTCTCGGCGCTGTTCCTGTTCGCCATCGCCGGCATGAACCTGATCATCCTGCGCGCGGTGTGGAAGACCTTTCAGCACGTCCGCGCGGGCGGCGCCTATGTCGAGGACGACCTCAACCTGCTGCTCGGCTCGCGCGGGCCGCTGTCGAAGCTGTTCGGGCCGATGTTCCGGCTGGTCGGGAAGAGCTGGCACATGGCGCCGCTCGGCTTCCTGTTCGGTCTGGGCTTCGATACCGCGACCGAGGTGGCGATCCTCGGCATGTCGGCGGGACAGGCGGCGCATGGTATGTCTCTCGGCACGCTGCTGGTGCTGCCCGCGCTGTTCGCGGCGGGGATGGCGCTGGTCGACACGCTGGACGGCGTGGTGATGCTCGGCGCGTACCAATGGGCGTTCGTCAAGCCGATCCGCAAGCTCTACTACAACGTCACCATCACGCTGATCTCGGCGCTGGTCGCGATCGTGATCGGCGGGATCGAGACGCTGGCGCTCGTCGGCGAAAAGATGGGGTGGAGCGGCGGCGCGTTCGGCCTTGCCGCCGATCTGGGCGCACATTTCAACGGGCTTGGCTTCGCGATCATCGGCCTGTTCGTTGCCTGCTGGCTGGTCAGCTTCGCCATCTATCGCTGGCAGAGGCTGGACGAGATCGAGGTGCGGGTCTAGAGCCCTTGGTCGAAGGCTTCGTAGCCTTCGCAAAGATCGCGCCGGTGCCCCGGATATGGGGCTTAATCGGGAATGCGGTGCGGGGAGCCTGCTCCCCAAATCCGCGGCTGTCCCTGCAACTGTGAGCGGATAGCGCGATGCACTGGCCTCCAGCGAGAGGCAACCACTGGGCCGGAAGGGCCTGGGAAGGCGTGCAGCGTGCCGTGACCCGCAAGCCAGGAGACCTGCCGGCGCAACGGTCGCTCTTGCCTTGGTCCAGGGGATGGCCGCGGCACGGTCTTGCTTCCGTTCGAGCGACGAAGCTGTGCGGCTGGGGCTGCACGGTCGCGTGGTGCCGGGCGATCTTCGCGCCCGCCCGTCGTCGCGCGCCGGCCGGATACTCGTTCCGGCAAGCCCCGCCTGTTCGCTCCGGCGCGGGGGAAGACATGCATGACCGACCTGGCCAAGGTCCCCGTTACCATCGTCACAGGCTTTCTCGGCGCCGGCAAGACGACGCTGATCCGCCATCTGATCCAGAACGCCGAGGGGCGTCGGCTGGCGGTGGTGGTCAACGAATTCGGCACGCTGGGCGTGGACGGCGAGATCCTCAAATCCTGTGCGATCCCCGATTGCCCGGCCGAGAACATCGTCGAGCTGGCCAATGGCTGCATCTGCTGCACCGTCGCCGACGACTTCATCCCGACGGTCGAGCGGCTGCTCGCACTGGAGCCGCGCCCCGACCACATCCTGATCGAGACTTCGGGCCTGGCGCTGCCCAAGCCGCTGCTCAAGGCGTTTGACTGGCCCGCCATCCGCAGCCGCATCACGGTCGACGGCGTGCTGGCGCTGGCCGATGCCGAAGCCGTGGCAGAGGGCCGCTTCGCGCCCGATCTGGTCGCGCTGGAGGCGCAGCGGGCGGCAGACCCCGGCATCGACCATGAGACGCCGCTCGCCGAAGTGTTCGAGGACCAGCTCGCCTGCGCCGACATGGTGCTGCTGACCAAGGTCGATCTCGCCGGGCCGGAGGGCGTCGCCGCCGCCCGCGCGGTGATCGCCGCCGAAGCGCCGCGGCCGGTGCCGGTGGTCGAGATCCGCGAGGGCGCGATCGATCCGCGCGTGATCCTGGGGCTGGGTGCCGCCGCCGAGGACGACCTCGCTGCAAGGCCCTCGCATCATGACGGCGCCGACGACCACGAACATGAGGATTTCGACAGCACCGTCGTCACCTTCGGCGAGATCGCCGATCCGGCCGAGCTGGTCGCCCGCATCGAGCGACTGGCGCGCGAGCACAAGGTGCTGCGGGTGAAGGGCTATGCGGCGGTGACCGGCAAGCCGATGCGGCTGCTGGTCCAGGCGGTCGGCGGCCGGGTGCGGCATCAATATGACCGCCCCTGGCGTCCGGGCGAGCCGCGCGGCACCGCCTTGGTCGCGATCGCCGAGCATGACCATGTCGATCCCGCGGCCTTCCGCGCGGTGCTGGCGGGCTGAGGCAAAAGGGCGATGCACGTCCTGTTCCGCGAAACGCATGGGCTGGAGGAGAACGCCGCCCCCCAGGACCTCGGGCAGGCGCCTGCGGATCTGGTGGTGCTGTCGTTCTCCGACAGCGACCTCGGCGCGTTCGCGGCGGCATGGCGTGGTGGGCAGGGGGAACTGCCCTCGTTGCGGCTGGCCAACCTGGCGGCGCTGATGCACCCGCTGTCGGTCGACACTTATGTCGAGCGGACATTGTCGGGCGCGAAGGCGATCCTGATCCGGCTGATCGGCGGCACGCCCTATTGGAGCTACGGCCTCCAGCAGGTGGAGGCGCTGGCGCGCGAACGGGGGATCGCGCTCGCAGTGCTTCCGGCGGACGGGCGACCGGACGAACGGCTGGATGCCGCGTCGACGGTGCCGATCGGAGCCTTGCGAGAGCTCGCGCAGCTTTGTGACGCGGGCGGGGCCCCGGCGGCGCGCGCCGCACTGGGCGTGTTGGCAGGGATGGCGGGCCTCCATGCGGCCGAGCCTTCGACACATGTCACGCTTCCGCCATTCGGTGTCTGGCACCCTGCGCTAGGTGCTTTTCGTCCGCCCGATTGTCAGCCCGGTGGCGGCGAGCTGCGGATCCCCGAAGCGTGCCCGTGGCGGCGCACGGGGCAGCCGCTGGTCCTGATCGTCTTCTACCGCTCCTATCTCGCCGCCTGCGATGTGGGCCCGTTCGAGGCGCTCCACGCCGCCTTCGAGCGCGCCGGCTTCGATACGCTGTCGATCTTCGTACCCTCCCTCAAGGCACCGGACGCCCGCGCGCAGGTGGAGCAATGGGTGCGCGACCTTGCCCCTGCCGCGATCGTCAACGCCACCGCCTTCTCCGCGCGCGACGAGCAGGGCCGGTCGCCGCTCGACGCTGCCGGCGTGCCTGTGTTCCAGGTCGCGCTCGCCACTGCGCCTCGCGACGCTTGGAAAAGCGCGGAGCGCGGTCTGTCACCTGCCGACCTGGCGATGCATGTTGTCCTGCCCGAGCTCGACGGCCGCGTCTTCGCCGGCGTTGCCAGCTTCAAGCAAGCCGAGGCGCGGGATGAGGCCTTGGGCTTCGCACGCGCGGTCCACTGCGCCGAACCGCAGCGAATCGAGGCAATCGTCGCACGCGTTGCCGGCTGGATCGAGCTTGCCGCAAAGCCTTTAGCGGAAAAGCGCGTGGCGCTCGTGCTCTCCACCTATCCCGGCAAGGCATGGCAGCTGGCGCACGCCGTCGGCCTGGACGCGCTTGCCTCGGCCGAAGCGATCGCGGCTGATCTTGGCGAGACGTTGGATGCGCTGGCCGATCGGCTGCAGCACGAAACGCTAGCCTGGCCGCTTCCAGCCTATCGGGAGGTGCTCGCAGCGCTTCCCGAACCGCTGCGCACGGCCCTCGACTCAGCTTGGGGGACGCCCGAAGCCGACCCCGCATGCCGCGACGGGCATTTTCATTTCCCCGCGATCCGAAGCGGCGAAATGCTGGTCGCGCTTCAGCCCGAACGCGGCGATCCGGCGACGCGCGAGGATAGCTATCACGATGTCGGCCGAGTGCCCAGGCACGGCTATGTCGCCTTCTACCTGTGGATGAGGGCGCAGGGCATCGACGCCCTCGTCCATATCGGTGCACATGGCACGCTCGAATGGCTGCCTGGCAAGGCGGTGGCACTCTCCGACGCCTGCTGGCCGGAAGCGCTCACCAGCGGTCTGCCGATCCTCTACCCCTTCATCGTCAACGATCCGGGCGAAGCGGCGCAGGCCAAGCGGCGCACCGGCGCCGTCACGATCGGCCATTTGCCGCCCGCGTTGAAGACAGCCGGAACCGGCGCGGGCCTGGGCCGGATCGAGACGCTGCTCGACGAATTTTCCAACGCCGTCGGCCTCGATCCTGCTCGCCGCGATCGCCTCCAGAGCGCCATTCGCGACGAGGCACGCGCGGTCGGGCTCGAGGCCGAGCTGGGCCTGAACGGCGTCACTAGCAGTGCCGAAGCGATCACTCGGATCGACCGCTTCGTCTGCGACGTGAAGGAAGGCCAGTTCGGCGACGGACTCCATGTCTTCGGTCGCGGCCCTTGCGGGGATGCAGAGCGCGACGGCCTCCTCGCGGGGCTCGCCGGCAAGCGGGTCCAAGCGGGGCCCTCGGGATCGCCCTTTCGCGGGCGCACCGACGTGCTGCCGACCGGCCGCAACCTCTACACGATCGATCCGCGTGCCGTGCCCAGCCGTGCGGCGCATGCGCAGGGCATCGTCCTCGCCAGCGAGCTGATCCGCCGCCACCTTCAGGATCATGGCGACTATCCCAGGGGGTTGGTTGTCGACCTCTGGGGTTCGGCGACGATGCGTACCGCCGGCGAGGAGTTCGCAATGGCGCTGCATCTGCTCGGCGCCGCGCCGGTCTGGGACACGGCCTCGGAACGGGTGACCGGCGTCGAGATCCTCCCGCTGGCGATGCTCGACCGCCCGCGGATCGACGTGACGCTGCGCGTGTCCGGACTGTTCCGGGACGCTTTCCCCACATTGCCGCAATTGTTTGGCCAGGCCGTGCGAGCATTGGCAGCGCGTGAAGAAGCGCCCGAATGGAACCCCTTCGCCGGCAGGGACGCCGGTCCGCGCGTCTATGGCCCGCGCCCGGGCAGCTACGGCCTCGGCATGGGCGATGTGGGCGAGACCTATACCGAAGCGGCGCGGCGCGCGGCGGGCGAAGCGTGGCTCGCCGCTTCGGATCATGCGTTCGACGGGCGGGAAGCGCTGGCCGATCCGATGGGGCTTCGCGCCAGGGTGGCCAGTGCCGATGCGTTCGTGCACCTGCAGGACTTGCCCGAAACCGATCTGCTGCTCGCGGCCGACTATGCCGCGCATGAGGCCGGCTTCGCCGCCGCCAAATCGCTGAGCGGCGGTTCGGCCGTGCTCTACCATCTCGATGCCCGCGATGCGGCGAAACCCGTGGCGCGGCCGCTGACAGAAGAGATCGCTCGCGTCGTCCGATCGCGCGCGGCTAACCCGAGTTGGATCGCCGGCATGCGCCGCCATGGCTTCCGGGGCGCAGCGGAGATTGCCGCGACTCTCGACCATCTCGGCGCCTTCGCGCATCTCGCCGCTGCGGTGCCGCCGCAGCTGTTCGACCTCTACCATGACGCGACGCTCGGCGAGCCAGAAGTGCGCGACTTCCTCGCCCGCGAGAACCCGGCGGCGCTCGCGGCGATGGAAGCGCGGTTCGCGGCGCTGCACACGGCGGGGCTCTGGCGGACCCGCCGCAACTCGATCCTGGCCGGTCTCGGAGGCGCGGCATGAGCGGCTTTGCGGTGCGTGGCTGGTGCCCGGATGCGTGGCGGCCGATGGCGGCGGGTGACGGGCTGCTGGTGCGGGTGAAGCCGCGGCTCGCCCGGCTGTCGCGCGAGCAACTGCTCGGCCTATGCGACGCGGCGCTGGTACATGGCAACGGGCTGATCGACCTGACCAGCCGCGGTAACCTGCAGGTTCGTGGGGTTACCGAAGCGGCATGGCAAACGCTGGTCGAGCGGCTGATCGCACTCGACCTCGTCGACGCCGATCCGGAAACGGAGAAGCGCCGCAATGTGCTGGTGGCGCCCGATTGGCGCGCGGGCGACGACACCCTTCGCATCGCGAACGATCTGCTTGCGAGGCTCGACGCGCTGCCCGCTTTGCCAGGAAAAATGGGGTTCGTCATCGATGCAGGGCCCGTGCCGCAGCTGACGGACTCGCCGGGTGACTTCCGGATCGAGCGGGATGCGCAGGGTAGACTGCTGCTTCGCGCGGATGGTCGCACGAACGGCGCGCCCGTCGCGTTCGGAGACGAAGCCGCCGGGCTCGTCCGGCTGGCGCATTGGTTCGTCGATACCGGGGGCGCCGTCTACGGTCGGGTGGCCCGACATGCCGCGCCGCTGCCGGACTGGGCAAGCGAGCGCCTCGCACCGGCGGTGCCGGAGAAGCCCATCGCGCCGGGCCCGCATCCGCTTGGCGCAGCGCTCGGCGTCCTGTTCGGTCAGCTGGACGCGAGCACGCTGGCGGATGCGCTCGGTGCCGAGATGACCGGCGTCCGGATAACCCCTTGGCGTATTCTTCTGGTCGAAGGTGCGGGGTTGAACAGGGCTGGACTGGTCACCGAACCCGCCCATCCGCTGCTGCGCATCGATGCTTGTGTCGGCGCGCCCGCCTGTCCGCAGGCGAGTGTCGAGACACGTACCCTTGCCCGCCAACTCGTGCCGCTGGTCTCCGGACGGCTGCACGTCTCAGGCTGCGCGAAGGGCTGCGCGCGGGCGCAGGCGGCGGACGTGGTCGTGACCGGGCGTGAGGGCCGATACGATCTCGCGTTCGGCGCTCGCGCAGGGGCGCCCCCCATCCATGTCGGGCTCACGTCCGACGCGCTGCTTACCCTTTTCGGAACCAATTGATGCCGTACGCTTACGAAACCGATGGCGCCGCCATCTACCGCCAGTCCTTCGCGACGATCCGCGCCGAGGCCAATCTCGCCCGCTTCTCCCCCGAGGAAGAGCCGGTGGCCGTGCGCATGATCCACGCCGCCGGGATGGTCGAGCTGGCGCCGTACATCCGCTTCTCGTCCGGCTTCGCACGGGCGGCCCGGGCGGCACTGGCCGAGGGCGCGCCGATCCTGTGCGACGCGCGGATGGTGTCCGAGGGGATCACGCGCACGCGGCTGCCTGCGGACAATCGCGTGCTCTGCACGCTGCACGACCCACAGGTGCCCACGCTCGCGAAGGAAATGGCGAATACCCGTTCTGCCGCAGCGCTGGAGCTTTGGCGGCCCCATCTGGCGGGGGCGGTGGTGGCGATCGGCAATGCGCCGACCGCGCTGTTCCATCTGCTCAACATGCTAGAGGATTCGGCGTGTCCGCGGCCCGCTGCGATCATCGGCTGCCCGGTGGGGTTCGTCGGCGCGGTGGAGTCGAAGGCGGCGCTCTGGGCCGCGCCGCCGGTGCCGTGCTGCATCGTCGAGGGGCGGCTGGGGGGCAGCGCGATCACCGTCGCCGCGGTCAACGCACTGGCGAGCCGCGCCGAATGAGCCTGGGGACGATCCACGGCGTCGGGCTCGGCCCCGGCGCGCCGGACCTGCTGAGCGTCCGCGCCGACCGGCTGGTGCGCGGCGCCCGCCATGTCGCTTATTTCCGCAAGGCGGGGCGGCCGGGCCAGGCGCGGCGGATCGCCGAGGGCATGCTCCGGGCCGATGCGATCGAACTGCCGATGGAATATCCGGTGACGACCGAGATCCCGCTCAGCGACCCGCGCTACAATGCCCGCCTCTCCGCCTTCTACGCGGAGTGCACCGAGCGGCTGCTGGCGCTGTCCCGCGCCGGCGAGGACGTGGTGGTGTTGTGCGAAGGCGACCCCTTCTTCTACGGCTCGTTCATGCACCTCCATTCGCGGCTTTCGGGTCAGGTGCCGGTGGCGGTGGTGCCGGGCATCACCGGCATGGCGGGGGCGTGGAACGCCACCGGCCAGCCGATCACCTGGGGCGACGACGTGCTGACGATCGCGATGGCAACCCTTCCCGAGGACGAGCTCGTCCGCCGCATCGGCGATACCGACGCGCTGGTGGTGATGAAGATCGGGCGCAATCTCGCCAAGCTGCGCCGGGCGGTGACAGCGGCGGGGCGCGAGGGCGAGGCTTGGCTGGTCGAGCATGCGGCGATGCCCGAGCAAAAGGTTACCCCGCTCGCCGAGGCGACCAGCGTCACGCCCTATTTCTCGATCCTGCTGATCCATGGCCGGGGTCGGCGCCCATGAGCGGCTGGCTGGCCATCGCCGGGCTGGGTCCCGGGAACGAAGCGCTGGTGACGCCCGAAGTTACCGCAGCGCTGGCGGGGGCGACCGACATCATCGGCTATATCCCCTATGTCGCGCGGGTGGCGCCGCGCGCGGGGCTGACGCTGCACGCTTCGGACAATCGCGTGGAGCTCGACCGCGCCGCGCTTGCGCTCGATCTTGCCGCGCAGGGGCGGCGGGTGGTGGTGGTCTCCTCGGGCGACCCAGGCGTGTTCGCGATGGCGGCGGCGGTGTTCGAAGCGCTCGAAGCCGGGCCGCAGGCATGGCGTGCACTCGACATCCGCGTGCTGCCGGGGATCACCGCGATGCTCGCCGCGAGCGCGCGGGCAGGGGCGCCGCTCGGTCATGATTTCTGCGCGATCAACCTCTCCGACAACCTCAAGCCCTGGGCGCTGATCGAGAAGCGGCTGCGCCTCGCCGCCGAGGCCGATTTCGCGATGGCCTTCTACAATCCGCGCTCCAAGGCGCGGCCGCACGGCTTCACGCGGGTGCTGGAACTGCTGAGGGACGTCTGCGGGCCGGACCGCCCGATCCTGTTCGCTCGGGCCGTTTCGACCCCGGAGGAAGCACTGCGGATCGTGCCGCTCGGCGAGGCGATGCCTGAGATGGCCGATATGCGGACCATGGTGATCGTGGGCTCGAGCCAGACGCGCTGGATCGAGGGTACCGCACGGCCGATCCTCTATACCCCGCGTTCGGTGGGAGCGGGCGCATGAGCCAGCCATTCCAACACCGCCGCCGGATCGGTCACCTCGGCGCGGGGCGGCAGCGCGGGGCGGTCGATCATCAGCACCGGGATGCCGAGCGCACGGGCCGCGACCAGCTTCGCCTCCGCGCCCTTGCCCCCGGCGTTCTTGCAGACGACCAGATCGATGCCGTGGGTCTCCATCAGCGCGCGGTCGCCTACGGGCGTGAACGGGCCGCGATCGACGATCAGTGTGTGGTGCGGAAGGATCGGCGGCACCGCGGGCGCATCGACGAAGCGCAGGACATAGTGGTGCTGCGGCATCGCCGCGAAATCGGCGACATGCATCCGGCCGAGCGCCAGCAGGATGCGACGCGGCGGCCCGGCGAGCGCAGCCACGGCGTCCTCGATATCGGCAACCCGCGTCCACCGGTCGCCCGGGACCGGCACCCAGGCGGGGCGGGTGAGAGCGAGCAGGGGGATGCCGGCCAAGCGCGTTGCCGCGACCGCGTTGGCGCTCATCGTTGCAGCAAAGGGATGGGTGGCGTCGACCAGATGCGTCACGCGCGCCTCGCGCAGGTACGCGGCCAGTCCTTCGGCGCCGCCGAAACCGCCGACCCGCACCGGGATCGGCTGCGCACGCGGCGCCTCGGTCCTCCCCGCATAGCTGAGCGTCGCGGTCACGCCGCGGTCCGCCAGCAGCCGCGCCAGTGCGCTCGCTTCGGTGGTGCCGCCCAGCAGCAGGACGTTCGGCATGGCTGATCTTCCCTGGCTCACCATCATCGGACTGGGCGAGGACGGTGCCGACGGCCTGTCCGCCGCTGCCCGCGCGGCGCTGGAAAAGGCCGAGTTGGTCTTCGGCGCCACCCGCCACCTCTCGCTGCTGCCGGGTCTTAGGTGCGAAGCGCGCGCATGGCCAGTGCCGTTCGCCGAGGGCGTATCCCTGCTCCTCGCGGAGCGCGGCCGGCGGGTGGTGCTGCTCGCCTCGGGCGATCCCTTCTGGTTTGGCGCGGGCACCATCGTCACCCGGCATCTCGCCCGCGAAGAATGGATCGCACACCCAGCCCCCTCCAGCTTCGCACTGGCGGCATCGCGGCTGGGCTGGGCGCTCCAGGATACTCTGTGCCTGGGGCTCCACGCTGCACCCTTCGCCCAATTGCGACCAAATCTCGCGCTGGGCCGACACCTGCTGGTGACCGTCCGCGACGGTGCGGCGGTGTCGGCGTTGGCGAGCTATCTGGCGGGCGAGGGGTTCGGCGCATCGACGCTGCATGTTCTGGAGGCGCTCGGTGGTCCACGCGAGCGGGTCCGTTCGGTGCGGGCCGACGCGCTAGCCTTGGACGACATCGCGCATCCTGTCGCCGTCGGCATCGAACCGGCGGGCGAGGGGGCGGTACTGCCGCTCGCCAGTGGTCGGCCAGATGTCTGGTTCGAGTCCGACGGCCAGCTCACCAAGCAGCCGGTGCGGGCGCTCACGCTATCGGCACTCGCGCCGCGACCGGGCGAGCTGTTGTGGGACATCGGTGCCGGCTCGGGCTCGATCGGTATCGAATGGCTGCTCGCGCATCCCGCCAATCGGGCGATCGCGATCGAGGCCGATCAGGTGCGTGCCGAGCGCGCGCGTGCCAACGCCGCACGGCTCGGGGTGGATCGCCTGAACGTGCTGCTGGGCCGCGCGCCCGTCGTGCTGCCGGAGGGTGTGCCCGATGCGGTGTTCATCGGTGGCGGCCTTTCGCAGGCGTTGCTGGAAGCGCTGTGGGCACGGCTGCCCACCGGCACCCGGCTGGTCGCGAACGCGGTTACCCTCGAGTCCGAGGCGCTGCTCGCCCAGTGGCACGGCGGCCAAGGTGGCAGCCTGTTGCGGATCGAGCTGGCCGATGCGGTGCCGCTCGGCACTCGCCATGGCTGGCGGTCGCGCTATCCGGTGGTGCAGTGGAGCGTCACCCGATGATCGTTGCCGGCTTCGGCTATCGCAGCGGGGCGACCGCCGCGTCGCTGCGTTCGGCGCTACTGCTGGCGCAGGCGGGTGCTCCGCCGGTCACCCATGTTGCGACGCTCGCCGACAAGGCTCCGCTGCTGGAAGCGCTAGGACTGCCGATCCTCGCCGTCGAGGCGGTGGCGAGCATCACCACGCCCACTCGCTCGGCCGCCAGCTTCGCCGCCCACGGCACCGGCAGCGTCGCCGAAGCCGCGGCGCTCGCCGCCGCCGGCCCCGGCGCCCGCTTGCGCGTCACCCGCCAGATTTCCCCCGATCGAATGGCGACCTGCGCCATCGCCGAAGGAGTTCCCGCATGACCGTCCATTTCATCGGCGCCGGCCCAGGCGCGCCCGACCTGCTCACCCTGCGCGGCCGCGACCTGATCGCGGCGAGCCCGGTCTGCCTCTATGCCGGGTCGCTGATCCCGGAGGCGATCCTCGCGCATTGCCCGCCCGGGGCCCGGATCGTGAACACCGCACCGATGGACCTCGACGCAATCCTCGCGGAAATCGTCGCTGCCCATGCCGCCGGCCACGACATCGCGCGTCTCCATTCCGGCGACCTCTCGGTCTGGTCGGCGATGGGCGAGCAGCTGCGGCGGCTGCGCGCGCTCGGCATCCCGTTCACCGTCACCCCCGGCGTGCCCGCCTTCGCTGCCGCCGCCGCCGCGCTGGAGGTGGAGCTCACCCTGCCCGAGCTCGGCCAGTCCCTCGTCCTCACTCGCACCCCCGGCCGCGCAAGCCGCATGCCGCCGCGCGAGAGCCTCACCAACTTCGCCGCGACCGGTGCGACGCTGGCCATTCACCTGTCGATCCACAATCTCGCAACGCTCGTCGCCGATCTGCTGCCTGCCTATGGCGCGGATTGCCCCGTCGCGGTGGTGTGGCGGGCAAGCTGGCCCGACGAGCGGTTCGTGCGCGCGACGCTGGCGACGATCGAGGCGGCGGTGGCTGGAACCATGGAGCGCACCGCGCTGATTCTGGTCGGCCGGGTGCTGGCGGCGGAGGACTTCGCCGAGAGCAGTCTCTACGCTGCCGGCTATGATCGGCGCTTCCGCCCCCAGGACGCGTCCTCGCGCTTCGCGGGCGGTGCCGAATGAGCGTGCCCGGCCTGATCATTGCCGCGCCCGCCTCGGGCACCGGCAAGACCACGGTGATGCTGGGCCTGCTGCGCGCGCTGCGCGAGGCGGGCGTTGCCGTCACGCCGTTCAAGAACGGGCCCGACTATATCGACCCGGCCTTCCACCGCGTGGCGAGCGGTAGGTCCTCGTACAATCTCGACAGCTGGGCGATGGACGCCGGGTTGCTCGATGCGCTCGCGGGCGACACGGATGAAGCCGACCTCGTGCTGGCCGAGGGCTCGATGGGATTGTTCGACGGCGTCGCGCGGGCAGGGGCGAGCGGTACCGGCGCCACCGCCGAGCTTGCGCGCCGCTATGGCTGGCCGGTGGTGCTCGTGGTCGATGTCTCGGGACAGGCACAGTCCGCCGCGGCGACCGCGCTGGGCTTTGCCCGGCTCGATCCGAGCGTGCCGTTCGCCGGGGTGATCCTCAACCGCGTCGCCAGCCCGCGCCACGAGCGGCTGGTGCGGGCCGGGATGGAGGCGGCCGGCATTCCGGTGCTGGGCGCACTGCCGCGCCGCGCCGATCTGGTCCTGCCGGAGCGGCACCTGGGGCTGGTACAGGCCGTCGAGCATCCGGACCTCGACCGCACCATCACCGACTATGCGGCGTTCTTGCGTGAGCATGTCGCCCTCGGCGCCCTGCGCGCGGCCGCAGCATCGACATCGCGGTCGGACGCGGCCGCGGGCGCCGCGCTGCCGGCGCCACCGGCCCAGCGCATCGCCATCGCGCAGGACGCGGCCTTTTCCTTTCTCTACCCGCATCTGCTCGAAGGCTGGCGGCGGGCAGGGGCCGAGATCCTGCCTTTCTCGCCGCTCGCCGATCAGGCGCCCGATGCCGCTGCCGACCTCGTCTGGCTCCCCGGCGGCTATCCCGAGCTCCATGCCGGCACGATCGCGGCGGCCGAGACGTTCCTCTCCGGCCTCCGTACCCATGCCGAGCATCGCCCGGTTCACGGCGAGTGCGGCGGCTATATGGTGCTGGGCGAGGCGCTGGTCGACAAGGCCGGCGAGACGCACCGCATGGCGGGTCTGCTCGGGCTCGTCACCAGCCATGCCCAGCGGCGGATGCATCTCGGCTATCGGCAGGCGACGCTCCTTGCGCCGGTTGCCGCCGTGCCTGCAGGTGCACGGCTCACCGGCCACGAGTTCCACTATTCGACGATCGTCTCGCAGACCGATGCGCCGCTCGCCGATGTCGCCGATGCCGAGGGTAATGCCGTCCCCGAGACCGGCTCGGTGCGGGGGCACGTCACCGGCAGCTTCTTCCACCTGATCGCGGCGGCGGCATGATCGCGCTCCAGCTGATCGGCATCGGTACCGGCAATCCGGCGCACCTGACCGGCGAGGCGATCGCCGCGCTCAATGCCGCCGACCTGATCCTCGTGCCGCGCAAGGACAATGCCCCCGATCTCGCCGGCCTGCGCGAGACGATCTGCGCCGCGGTCCTTACCCGGCCGGTGCCGATCGCCGGGTTCGACATGCCGGTGCGGGCGGGGGAGGACTATGTCCAGGCGGTCCATGCCTGGCATGACGCCATTGCGGATGCGTGGCGCGGGGCCATCGCCGCGCGTCTGCCGGGCGGGGGCAAGGTCGCGCTGCTCGTCTGGGGCGACCCGTCGCTCTACGACAGCACGCTGCGGATCGCCGCGCGGTTGCCCGAGGTGACGGTGCGCGTGGTGCCCGGCATCACCAGCATCCATGCGCTCACCGCCGCGCATGCCATCCCGCTCAACCCGCTCGCGGGCGCGGTGACGATCACCACCGGCCGGCTGTTGCGCAGCCATGGCTGGCCGCCCGGCGCCGACACGCTGGTCGTGATGCTCGACGGCTGTTGCGCCTTCGAGACGCTCGATCCCGCCGGCATCACCATCTGGTGGGGCGCCTATCTCGGCATGCCGCAGCAGGCGCTCGACCACGGTCCACTGTCCGAGGCCGGGCCGCGCATCGTCGCGACCCGTGCCGACCTCCGTGCCCGCCATGGCTGGATCATGGACGTGTACCTCCTGCGAAAGGATCCCCAATGAACCGCGACGACGCCGCGCATGCCGAGAAGATGCGCAAGATCCAGGCCGCCCGCGCCTCGATGATGGAGACCAAGACCGAGGAGAAGGGCCTCCTCATCGTCCATACCGGCAAGGGTAAGGGCAAGAGCAGCGCGGCGATGGGGATGGTCGTCCGCGCGATCGGCCACGGCATGAAGGTCGGCGTCGTCCAGTTCATCAAGGGCGCGATGATGACCGGCGAGAAGGCGGTGTTCGACGCCTTCCCCGAGCAGGTCGAGTTCAAGCCGATGGGGGAGGGTTTCACCTGGGACACGCAGGACCGCGCCCGCGACATCGCCGTCACGCGGACGGCGTGGGACGAGGTGAAGCGGATGATCGCAGATCCGTCCTACGACATGGTGCTGGCCGACGAGCTCAACATCGCGCTGCGCTACGACTATCTGCCGCTCGACGAGGTGCTGGCGGCGCTCGAAGCGCGCCCAGCGATGAAGCACGTGATCGTCACCGGCCGCAACGCCCCTGAAGCGCTGATCGAGGCCGCCGATCTGGTCACTGAAATGACGCAGGTGAAGCACCCGTTCCGATCGGGCGTGAAGGCGCAGAAGGGGATCGAGTTCTGACCACCGCCCCCGCCTTCGACGCAAGCTTCCTCCGCCAGTTCGACACCCTGTTGCACTGGCGCCGCGACGTGCGCCATTTCGACACGCGCGCCATCCCGGCGGAGGAAATGACCGCGCTGCTGGAAGCGGCGAGCCTCGCGCCCTCGGTCGGCAACGCGCAGCCTTGGCGGTTCGTGCGGCTGCGGACCCCGGAGCTGCGCGCGGCGCTGGCGGGGCATGTCGACGCAGAGAACGCCCGTGCTGCTGCCAGCTATGCGGAGGCGGGGAGGCGCGACGCCTATCGCGCGCTCAAGCTCCACGGCCTGCGCGAGGCACCCGAACTGCTCGCGGTATTCTGCGACGAGCGCCCGGCGGCGGGACACGGCCTCGGCATCGCCACCATGCCGGAGATGCTGCGCTACTCCTGCGTGACCGCGATCCATACGCTGTGGCTCGCGGCCCGCGCGCGCGGCATCGGCCTCGGCTGGGTGTCGATCCTCGATCCCGCCGCCGTGACTGCCCTGCTCGACGTGCCGCCGGACTGGACGCTGATCGCCCTGCTGTGCCTCGGCTACCCCCAGGCACCTTCCGACATCCCCGAACTCGAACGCCGTGGATGGCAGGCCCGCGAGCCGCTCGCCGACCGGCTGTTCGAACGCTGACCCATCAGGAGACCTGCATGCTTACCCCGGTTGAAGACGGCCCCGCGATCGTCGTGTGCAACACCTGCCGCTTCAGCGCCGAGGCGCGGGAGGACGGGCAGGGACGTCGTGGCGGCGCCGTGCTTGCCGACGCGTTGACGGAGACCCGCGACGCAGACCCGCGCTATGCCGGGATCGCGATCCAGCAGATGCCGTGCCTGTTCGCCTGCAATGAGCACTGCACGATCCACCTGCGCGCGCCGGACAAGGTCGGCTATGTGCTGGGACGCTTCACCCCGGATATCGACGCTGCTCGGGCCATCCTCGACTACGCGGTGGCGTACGCGGCCAGCGAGCACGGCAAGGTGCCGTTTGCGCAATGGCCACAGGGCGTGAAAGGTCATTTCATCGTCCGTGTGCCGCCAGCGGCCCAGGTTGTGGAGAGCTGAAGGGCTGCGCGGAGCCATCCTCGTAGCGCAGCGCTGCCCCTGCTGGTGCCCCACACTCCCGGCTCCTTTCCCCGGACCCGCTGCGCATGCAGCGGGCTCGGTCACGCCGCATCAGCCGCTGATGCTCGTGCTATCGGGAAGGGCTTCGATGGCAGCTTCGGCAGAGAAAGCTGACCGGCAGCTCGCGCCCCACTACCGGACGGTCTGAAGTGTCTTCGCTCAAATGTGAAGGTGAGCCAGCGGACCTAGGCGCGCGACCACCCGAAGTGACGACGCAGTTTCCGCTGGCTCGCGTCCTTCATATCATCCTACGCGCTTCTTGTAAGGTTCAAATCAAAAGGCCGACGCCGGTCAAGGGATCGGTGGCCTTCCCATGTCCGCTTTCCACCGCTCTCGGTCATTCGGCCTAGCGGCCGAGCCAGAAGCCGTCATTCGCCGCCGGTCGCAGGCCAACGGCCGCTTCTAGCGCGAACCTCGTCGGGGGCGTCCGAGATCGGCGGGAAGCGGACGTTTGTCAGGCGTTTGCGAAGAGCACGCTGAAGAAGACTCCGAAGAGAGCCAGAGGCGCAAACGACAGCATTACGACGGGGAAAATGCTATCCCGATTGAACCGCCGATACAAAGCCCAGAGCGGCATCCAAGATATGGCAACAAAGAAGGCGCCAAGAAACCAAGGGAAACGAAAGGAATCTAGCTCGACGCCTCCTAAATGCGGTAGGAGCATCAGCATATAGAGGAAAGATATTATCATGGCCGCCACCCGCGCATCGCTGCCACTCTATTCATCAATCTCTCGTTTGCCGTTGCTCGCGCCAATTTATAATAGTGGTTTGAATGTCCGCAACTGAGCGAAAGCTGCCTGTCGGCCTTTCGTCGCCTTCCGGTCATGGATCCACCGGAGCGGATAGCGACGAAGGGACCAACTGCTGGCTCAAGACCTCCTGCGGAGTTTGATTGCCAAGGCACTTCCGAGGCGTGTTGTTCAGCCGATCGACTATGCCTTGAAGCTGGCGGTCAGATATCGCGGTGATGTCGGTGTCGAAGGGAGAAACCGCCGAATGCGGCCGTTGGTGTTCTCGACGCTGCCTTTCTGCCACGGCGCTGAGGCTTTGCAGAAGTAGGACACGATGTTCAGCGTGCTGGCGAGCCTAGGATATCTTGCGAACTCGGTGCCACGATCGAACGTGATGGGGCGTCGGAGGGGAGGGGGAAGGGAGCGAAGACGCCGCTCGATGCCGGTGATCACCTCGGTCGAGTGCTTGCTCGGGTTTGGGCACAGGATCGTGAAGCGGCTGCGCCGCTCGACGAGCGTGGTGAGGTTTGCTTTTCCGTGAACCGCGCGAAGACGATCAGATCGCCTTCCCAGTGACCGAAGCTGTTCCGTTCGGCGATCTCCGGCGGGCGCTGGGCAATGGTGTTCGCCTCGGGGATGCGAGCGGCGCGCGGCTTCCGCCCATAACGCGATCGTCGCTTCTTCCTGGCCATCGGAAGCAGCTTCCACAATTGCTGGCGCTTGCCGTCCTCGCTGTAGACGTACTGGTAGATCGTCTCGTGGCAGACGTTCCCCGATCCGGTGCGGTGCCGACGCAGATAGCCGGCGATCTGCTCTGGAGACCAAGCCGCCTCGAGGCGGTCCCGGATATAGGCGGCCAAGGGCAAATTCCGCGAAATCTTGAGTCCTCGGCGCCGGCGCGCCGCTGCCTTGTCATTCGCAAGCGTCGGGAATAGCCGCGGAACATCGCCTCGTCATTCAGGTGCCGGTTCCGCTTCAACTCCCGGTAAACGGTCGACACGTGCCGGCCAAGCTCCGTCGCAGCCTCACCGACACTTCTGCCGGACTGCCGAAGCTGATAGAGACGTCGCCGTTCGTCCAGATTCAGACGCCGATAATGGCGCATGCTGCGAAACCCACAAGCGGCTGAACACCGCAGATTGCCTAGGTTTTTGCGCTTCGATTTGGAATCCGCCCACACCATAAACCTGTTGCCGCCAGTTAGAAAAGGCACATTCCGCAGCCAGATAGAAATGGCACAACTCCGGTGGCAGCGGGGGCTGCGTGGAGCCCTCCTCATAGCGCAGCGCTGCCCCCGCTGCTGCCCCGAACTCCAGGCTCCTGTCCGCGGACCCGCTGCGCACGCAGTGGGCCCGGTCACACCGCCTCAACTATGCAGGTCGTGCTATCGGGTAGGGCGTCGACGGCAGCTTCCGCGGAGAAAGCAGCCTGTCCGTTCTCGCCCCAGTTGCGGACGTTGCGTTGGAACGCCCATCCGTTGTCCGACGATCAGGGCGTGGTGATGGAGTTTTTAGCCGCTCCACCGAGAGGCGATCTCGAGCGCTCTCAAGGCAGGCTAGAGTGCAGAAGCACGTTTCCAAATTGTTGAGCAAGCTCGCCTACGATGCTCCCGGAAAATGAAGGGTGAACGGATGGCTTTCCACTTGGCTGCTTGGTCGCAGGGCTGCTTATCTTTATACTGTTGGATCACCCTGTATAGGGCTGTGGTGCTTGGTAAGAGCCTGCCGGGTCGCACGAGAGCTCTTTCTTATTCTCAGGATAAATGGCTCTACATAGCTACTGCGACGCTTTTTGCCGTCGCCGGAATCATCACTGGCCTTAACTTCAGTATTTACGCATTCGTGATGATCACTGACTACTAATCGGCAACGTCCGCTTTCCACCCATTTCCAGCCGCTCAGCGCCGCGCCCGCGCCAGGAGCTGCCGGTCCGCTTCGGATGAAATTACAGCCGGTCCGCTGACGCCCACTTGCGAACATTCGAAAACGGTGTCCTAGAAACCGTATGGAATGGACCGCATGGCAATTTCTCGCAGTCGCCACCGTCTGCTTCGTTATAGTCGCACTATCGCTTTGGAAGGGCGTCACTGCCGGAGTTGCGTGGCGCGGAAGGCTAATTGCGCGGAGGGACAGAGAACCTAAGCTGTTCGGCTGCTCCGTTGCAATCTTCGCAGCCTTCGGGCTGTTACTGGTCGTAGCAGTCATTTCAACGCGCTGAGAGGACCGTCCGCTTTCCACCCATCTTCAGCCGCTCAGCGCGGCGTCTAGGTCAGGAGCGGCCATTCCGCTTCGGATGGAGAAGCTGCCGGTCCGCTTCCGCCCCAGAAACGGACATGATCCCGGGGTTAAAAATCGCAGAGGCTGCACCACGAATAAGACCACGCGAACAGCGCGATGGCGACAGACGGAATGTAGAACAGCAGCATCAGCAGCTTGGTGGAAGTTCGGAATCGAAGCATCATGAAGTCGGTGCAGCCAGCAACCATCGAGAGCAGGAGCACAGGATAAAGCCAGACGCTGAATGGGTTGCCGTAATTACCTGCCTGCCCCCATGCCGCTAAAAACGGATATGAGAGCAGGGGAGGTCCGGCAAACAGGATCGCCGTCCCAAGCGCGGGGGCGTACCGAGCACGACTCATGTTCATGTAGCTGAGATGCTTGATGAGCGCGTTCTGCGCAATGACCGTTTCCCACCCACTTCCAGCCGGTGGGCACTGCGGGTCATCTGAAAGCCGCCGGATGGAAGAGTCGCACGCACTCGTTCTGCAAGGTCGAAGATGCCGCCAATCTGGCGTATTTTGCTTCGTACCGCTCACTTGAAGGTGAGGATGCGAATATTGTTTCGATACGCTTCGGCGGTCGCTGAAACATCGCTTGTGGCGAAGACAAGTATGTCCACTCCGCTTGGAATCGATAAGCATTTGACGAGCGCAAGCGCGCTGCCTGACTGCCCCCACACAACCGAGTTGCCGCTGGTTGAGATTGCGAGGCCGCTTTTCTGCATGGCTGCCTTCGCATCGTCCGTGCATGCAGCTAAGCTCTTAGGGCGATGATCGTATCCCCAATGCGCGGCCGGTTGGGTTCGTGGTCGCTTGACCCTGTTCAGCCCGTCGCCGTTGAAACGGGTAACCGCCAATATATCCGGGGGCGTGCGGCGCGCGTCGAAAACGCGAATGCGGATGATATTGCGCAACCGCTCTGCCTCCGCGGGGGAGCGACTGGCGGCCAGCACCTCGATCCAAACGCCGTTGTTATAAGGCACGCATCGGACGAGGACGACGCTCTGTTCGTCAAAGCCCCAGACAACCTGGCCGTCGTTGTTACCTTCTATGAATTTCTGTTCGCTGAGTGCGTCGATCGCTTTCGTGCTGCAGCTTTTGACGTCCATTTGCCGAAAGTCGTCACCGTATTGGGCGTTCTGTGACGCGAGCGCCGGACCCGCACTGCAGATCAATGCCGCGACAACTGCTCCTCGGGCGATGAGTCTCCACATTCGAAGTCTCCTCTGCTTAGCAATAGCTGCGATGGCCTTAAGGATGGTGCAAACAAGTCCCAAATGAAGGCGGGAAGATCGAATGACAGCCTGATTCAACGATACGAATCAAACTGTTTATTCAACTAGCCATATTCTTAGAGAAGCCTTCGGGACTCCGCCAGCAGATTTATTTGCTTGCACCTTAAAGCGCTGGCTCGTAGATCGCCCGCAGCGGCATCGTCTATGTGCCGCAGACGGTCCGCCGCTGGAAGAATGCTTCGAGGGCCTATGGCCCGCCCACCCAGACTTAGCCTACGTGAAGGGTGGGAGCGCCTGAATTAGCGGGAGCCAATGCTGGATTTTAACAGCTTAAGTTGATCGGAAGCTGCTCCACGTCGGGGCTCACTCAACGGAAGCTATGCCGATTTCTTTCTCCAAAAGCGGTCATGTCCGCTTCCCACCCACTTCCAGCCGCCAACCGCGGGTGTTGAATGCGGGCGTTTGCGTCCGCTTTCGGGAAGGTCGATCGGCCTCCTGGATGTCCGAAACTGGGCGCCGAGCTGCCCCCTCCCGCCGCTTTGAACGCTCCCGCCCGAAAGCGGACTAAGGCGGACGTCAGTTGATCAGCGGGATGTTATCCCGCTTTTGCCTCTATTTGTCGGGAGGGAGTTGGAGCAGGTCAGGATACCGTCGGAGCAAATGTCTGCTGCCACGCACCTCGCCAATCGTAAAGCTCCGCCGTCGTAGCATACTCACGTAGATACGAGATTTTGCCATCGTGCAGTGTGGCGATGGTTGCCCCGTCAAACCGCTTTTCCTCACCACGCCACCTATAGTGGAAAGCCCATTCGGCAGTTTCACCCTCAGCTGAGGTTCGTAGATCGCGGATCGTCCAGTCAATTACACGGCCGTTCTCAGCAAGCCAGGTCGATACCCATTGCGTTACACAATCGTGCCCGCGATAGATTGGTCCAAAGCTCTCAATGACGACGCAATCCGGAGCAAGCGTCGCGAGTATCGCGGCCACGTCGTGCGCCCGCCAACCAGCGATATACTTCTCAAGTTGCATCATCGTCGTAATCTCCTTCCCGTGGGCCTCTACCTTATTAGGCTACCCTGCGCCGCGTGGACGAGGCCAGCTTGAACGGGAGCCATCCCGGGCTCCCGGAAGCTGCCGTCTGCGCTCCACCCATTTTTCGCCATGGCGGCTTCCGCCCCATGCGTGGCAATGACGGTTGCCAATCGGAGGTGACTATGACATTCACGATCGAACCCATAGGGTATGTTCGAGGCGGCAGGGCCGATCCAATCGACGACGACTGGGGAAGCAGCCGAACGACGATCGAGTTGGACGAGGCGCAGGTTGGCGCCGAAGCGCTGGCGGGCTTGGATGCGTTCAGCCATGCCAAAATCATCTTCCTGTTCGACCGGGTTCCTGTTGAGAAGATCGAACGAGGTGCGCGTCACCCGAGGGGTCGCGAAGATTGGCCCCTCACGGGTATTTTAGCGCAACGAGGTAAGAACGGCCCCAATCGGCTCGGGGTGACCGTCTGCCGCGTGTTGAGCGTGAAAGGTTCGCGGCTCAACGTCGAGGGGCTGGACGCGATCGACGGAACGCCCGTAATCGACATCAAACCGGTGATGCGAGAGTTCCTGCCTCGCGGCGAGGTTCGCCAGCCAGAGTGGGTGGCTGAACTGATGGCGGCCTACTGGTAGCCTGAATTCCGTTTCTCGACCGTTTTCGGTACCGCAGCTATTGCCAGCGCCTTCCTAAAAGCTGCCTGTCCGCTCCCCACCCAATCTCGGCCATTCAGGCGAACGGTCGTGTCAAAAGCCGCCATTTGCCGCTAGTCCCAGGGGAACGTCCGCTTTCAGCTCGAACCCACCCGGGGACGGCCGAGATTGGGTGGAAAGCGGTCGTTCAAGGGCATTCATTGAACACGTAGCAGCCCACCACAATGGCGTTAAAGGGGAATGCGACCAAGGCTACGACAGCGACCCCTGACATAATGGCTGAGAAAGCGCGCCATTGCACTCGCCACACCAGCCAAAGCACCGCGCCGAGCCAAGCCAAAGCGAGCAAAAGGTAGCCGCCGAAACCCACTGCGGATGGGAGTACCCCAGGCGCGAGCAGTAGAAGGGCATATCCGAAAATCGAGACGATCAAGGTGCTCGTGGCGCGCATCTCATTGTTCTAAGCTGCGCTGCGAACGGCCGCAATTGGACGGGAGCAGACCGGCAGCTTTTCCATCATCAGCGGACAGTCTGCTTTTCCTCGACGACGGTGCCCGGCTGACGCTTGACGCGGGGGAGGGGCGGTCTTCCCCGTCGCTTTGGGGGCTCGGTCCCCAATCGGCCCTCGTCCAGAGCCATGCGCGGTGTAGCGAAAACGCCCACCGACCGTGAGTCTCGCGCCGGCGCGTTGTTGTTCCTTTGCCGATGATGAGGCGTCACAGCTTGAATTGCTGCCGCCATCGCGAGGGCAGCGCCAAGGCGCTTGTTCTCGACGATCTCGGCCTGGTTGACCCGCTGCATCTTGTCGTAGACCCGGTAGGGCAGGACCACTTCGCCGTGCCGCACCTCGATGCGGCCGTCAGGAAACTCGCAGACATGGACGCGCTTGCGGGCGAGCGTCCGCGCAAGCGGCGTCGGCTCCAGGATGAACATCGCCTTGTTGTAGTGGAGCGCCAGGGCGCCAGTGACCGAGCGCTCGACGCGCCAGACCATCTCGGCTTCCACATCCTCGTGCGGTGCGAGCGGCCGATGGGCGTCCCGAGGGTCCGCGGGTGGGCAGGCGAACTGAGCATTGTGGCGCAAGAGGTAAGAGGGGAGGAAGGTGTTGGCCTCTGCGATGGAGGAGATGCCTTCAAGCCGCATCGCTTTGACGAGGCGGTTTTGAAGCGTGCTGTTGGCCCGCTCGACCCGCCCCTTGGCCTGGGGCGAGTTGGCGCAGATGATCTCCACGCCTAGCTTGTCGAGGGCGCGGCCTAGGTGCGACATGCCGTCGCTGTCGGCGGTCGCGCGGTTGTTCCGAAAGGCGCTGTGCTTGTCCGAGTAGAAGGCGATCGGCTTGCCGTGCCGCTCGAGATAGGTCCGTGTAGCCTGCAGGTAGGAGAGGGCGCTCTCGCTCTCTGCCATCTCCAGGTGCATCAGCTCGCTGGTGGCGTCGTCAATATAGACTAGCAGGCTGCAGCGTGGGCCGCGGCCCTCGAACCAGTTATGGTCCGAGCCGTCGACCTGGATGAGCTCGCCGCGGCGCTCGCGCCGGTTTCGGGTATGGTGAAGCCTGGCGCGTTTGGCGGCCTTGGGTTTCCAAAGGCCGGCGCCGATCATCAGCTGCCGCAGCGTCTCGTGCGAGAGCGTGATGCCGTGACGCTCGGCGAGGTATTCAGCCGCCAGCGTGGGGCCGAAATCGGCATAGCGCTCGCGGACGATGGCGATGACATGCTGCCGGTAGGCATCGCTGAAACGCCTATTACTGGGGCGGCCGCGTTTCCGTGATACCAGGCCAGCAGCCCCGTCAGCGCGTAGCCGGCGGAGCAGCCGATATAGCTGACTGCGCTCCAGTCCGAGCAGCTGCATAGCCCGAGCTGGCCGAAGCTCGCCACGCTCGAGCCGCATCAAGGTGTCGAACCGATAGATCTCGGTATCGCTCATCGCCAGCACCGCCATCGCTGCACACCCTCATTGTCGAGGGCGCCTATGGACACGATCGGCTCAGCCAAGGCACCGTTGTGCCATTTCTATTTTGCTGAGCTGTGCCATTTGCACGTTGCGCTTACACCCACACCATAGACCTTAGATCGATAATATATATTATGTAAAGTCGAGGTGACGATGCGGACCGGGATGCAGCCGGTCGCTAATCGGTTGCCGCGGGCGCCTTCGGCTCCAGCACCAGTATGTTGCCTTCGACGCGCCAGCTGTGCAGCCGCGACAGGAAGTTCATGCCGAGCACGTCCAGTTCGCCGAAATTTTGTGACACCACCACGCCCAGATCGCGCATCTTCAGCGGTCCGAGCGTTATCTCGGCGATCCGCGCCCGACGCGCTGATACGCTGCCATTGGCCGTCTCGATGATTGCCGGCAGTCCTTCGGACGTCTGGATGCCTGCTTCCTTTGCCGTCCGCTCGGAAATCGCCGTGATCGTCGCGCCGCTGTCGATCAGCATGCGGCGCTCGACGCCGTTGAGTGTCACGCGCGCCCAGAAATGGCCGTCCGGGCTCATCCGGATCCGCATGGTGTCGCCCTCGACGCGCTGGTCCTCGAGCCCCAGCTTCGCACTCAGCGAAGACCAAGCCGCGGCCAATTCGTAGCGATGGCCGACGGCGAACAGCACCAGCAGCACGATCGCCGCCCAACCGAGCAGTGTCCGCAGGAACAGACCGAAGCCGATCCGCCGTACCGACAGCGCGCTGACCACCAGCACCAGTGCGCCGATCAGCCAGACCATGTTGACGCCGTCGGTTCCGTTCACGCGTGCAGCTCCAGCCCGTCATAGCCCGGCTCGACACCTTCGGGCAGTTCGGCAACGAGCGTCGCATAGTCCATGCTGTGGTCCATGTGGACCAGCGCTGAACGCGTCGGACGCAGTTCCTCGATCCAGCCCAGCACTTCGCTTAAGTGCGGATGCGTCGGATGCGGCGCGCGGCGCAGGGCGTCGACCACCCATACGTCGAGGCCGGTGTAGAGCTCCCGCATCTCGGCGGTCATCGCATGGAAATCCGTGGCATGTCCGACGACCTTGCCACCGCTTTCGAAGCGCATGCCCGCCGAGGTGATCCCGCCATGCGGCTGGTCGACGACGCGAACCGCGATGTCGCCGATCGTGAAGCTGTCCGGCATCGTCTCCAGCGCGACCACCGGCGGGTAGAACTTCCCTCTTCCCTCAAATACATAGTGGAACTTGCTATGCAATTGTTCGAAGGTGAACGGCCGCGCGAGACCACGTACCGGCGTGCCGCTACGCGCGTGCATTACCTGGCGCAGGTCGTCGATGCCGTGGCAGTGATCGGCATGGTCATGGGTCCACAGCACCGCGTCGACATCGGAAACCTCTGCCGTGATCAGCTGCGCGCGCATGTCCGGGCTGGTGTCGATCAGCAGCGTCGTGGTCGCGCTGCGGACCAGCACCGAGGAGCGCGTCCGCCGGTTGCGGGGCTCGTTCGGATCGCAGGCGCCCCAGTCGGGTCCGATGCGGGGCACGCCCGAGGACGTACCCGAGCCGAGGATGCGGATGCTCAGCACGAAGGGCAGGTCCCCTGCCCGGTCACGCCAGCGTCTTGGCGAAGAGCGTATGGAAGTTGGCGCGGGTCGCCTCGGCCAGCATTTCGGGATCCTCGCCACGAAGCTGCGCGAGGAACCTGCACGTGTCCGCCACGAAGGCAGGCTCGCCGGTCTTGCCCCGATGCGGCACCGGCGCGAGGAAGGGCGCGTCGGTTTCGATCAGCAGCCGATCCAGCGGCAGCGCGGCGGCGGTTTCCTGCAGGTCCTTAGCGTTCTTGAACGTCACGATACCCGAAATCGATATGTAGAAGCCGAGTTCCAGCGCAATCTCGCCAAAGGCCCGGCTGGCGGTGAAGCAATGGATCACGCCGGGGAAGGCCCCCTTCCCCATTTCCTCGCGCAGGATCTCGGCGGTGTCCTCCTCGGCGTCCCGGGTATGGACGATGATCGGCAGCTGCGTCTCGCGCGACGCCGCCAGGTGCGCGCGGAAGCTCGCCCGCTGGCGATCGCGGTCGCTGTGATCATAGTAATAGTCCAGCCCGCTCTCGCCGATGCCGACCACGCGCGGGTGCCGGGCGCGTTCGACCAGCTTGGCGGTGTCGACATGGGGGTGCGTGTCCGCCTCGTGCGGATGAATGCCGACGCTTGCCCAGACATCCGCCTCGCGCTCGGCGACGGCGATCACCTGATCCCACTCGTTCTCGCGCGTCGAG
This sequence comes from Sphingomonas trueperi, assembly GCF_040545965.1. Lineage (GTDB taxonomy): Bacteria > Pseudomonadota > Alphaproteobacteria > Sphingomonadales > Sphingomonadaceae > Sphingomonas > Sphingomonas trueperi_C. Next base: position 233,118 of record NZ_JBEPMV010000002.1, read on the forward strand.
ATGTTGAGCATCGCCACCACGCCCGCCTCACGCGCGCGCGCCAGCACCTCGGGCTGCTGTTCCCCGAGACCCTTGTAGATCAGGTGGCAATGGCTGTCGGCGAGCTTCATGCGTCCTCGGAAGCCTGGAGTTCAAGTCGCGGAAAGATGGGGGTCGGGGGTGCGATCTTGAAGTCCGCATCACCATCGGGGCCGAGCTGGGCGAGCAGCTTGGCCGCCGAGGTCGGCACCACGGGTTCGATCGTCGCGCCGAGCCGACGGATCGCCTTGAGCAGCGTGCCCAGCACCGCGTGCATCCGCTCTGGATCGGTCTTGCGCAGCGTCCAGGGGGCCTGCGCATCGATATACTGGTTGCAAGCGAACACACCGGTCATCCAGGCTTCGACGCCCTGGCTCAGCGCCAGATCCTGGAACGTCCGAGTGAAGGCGGCGCAGGCGGTGTCGACCTCGGCCAGCAGCACCGCATCGGCATCGTCAGCGCGGCCAGCCTGCACCGTGCCTTCGCAGTTCTTGGCGATGAAGCTCAGCGTGCGCTGCGCCAGATTGCCGAAGCTGTTCGAGAGATCGGCATTGGCGCGGGTGACGATCGCCTCGTCGCTGAACGTGCCGTCCTGGCCGAAGCTGACGTCGCGCAGCAGGAAATAGCGCAGCGCATCGACGCCGTAGGTTTCCGCCAGCTCCATCGGATCGACGACATTGCCGACCGACTTCGACATCTTCTCGCCGCGGTTGAGCAGGAAGCCGTGGCCGAACACCTGCTTGGGCAGCGCGATGTCGGCGGACATCAGGAAGGCGGGCCAATAGACGGTGTGGAAGCGGACGATGTCCTTGCCGATCAGGTGCAGATCGGCCGGCCAGTAGCGCGCCAGCCGCTCGGCATCGTCGGGGAAGCCGGCGCCGGTCAGATAGTTGGTCAGCGCGTCGACCCAGACGTACATCACATGCCCCGGCGAGCCCGGCACCGGCACGCCCCAGTCGAAGCTGGTGCGGCTGACCGAAAGGTCTACCAGCCCGCCCTCGACGAAGCGCAGCACCTCGTTGCGGCGCGATTCCGGGCGGATGAAGTCGGGGTTGGCGGCATAGAAGTCGAGGAGCGGCTGCTGGTACTTCGAAAGGCGGAAGAACCAGGTCTCCTCCTTGGTCCACTCCACCGGCGTGCCCTGGGGCGAGAGCTTCTGGCCCCCTTCCCCTTCGACCAGCTCCTTCTCCTCGTAAAAGGCCTCGTCGCGGACCGAATACCAGCCTTCGTACCGATCGAGATACAGGTCGCCCTTGGCCGCCATCTTCTCCCAGATCGCCTGGCTGGCGCGGTAGTGATCGGCCTCGGAGGTGCGGATGAAGCGATCGCACGAAATATCGAGTTTCTCCGCCATCACGCGGAAATGGTTCGACATTTCATCGGCGAGCTCGCGCGCGGTCATGTCGCGGGCGCGGGCAGTCTGCACCATCTTGAGGCCATGCTCGTCGGTGCCGGTCTGGAAGAACACGTCGCGACCCTGCTGGCGCTGGAAGCGCGCGATCGCGTCGGCGGCGATCATCTCATAGGCATGGCCGATATGCGGCTTGCCGTTGGGATAGTGGATAGCGGTGGTGATGTAGAAGGGGTCAGCCATGTCCGCCGCTTTAGGATGCGGCGCAGCAACGGGCAACCTGTACGCTCAGCGTCGCGCCAACCGCGCGAGGATGCCGCTCATCTCGAATACCGTGGCCGTGGCATCCAGCGACAGGCCCAGTGCCGCCCCGGCCAGTTCGCGTGCTGCGGCATAGGCATCGAGCGCGGTCCGCAGCGCTTCGCCCTCCAGCCGCTTGGCACGCGCGGCGATGAAGCTGGGCGTGCGCTCCAGAAAGGCTTCGTAGCGCGGCTGGGCGGCCTTGGCGCCGAGCTGGCGGCCGAGCCGGGTGCGCAGGGCGTTGTCCGGGTCCCCATGCTCGGCGAGCTGCGCCATGTCCGCCTCCAGTGCCGACAGGTCGAGCCCGGCGAAGCGAAGCGCGCGCCCGGGCGAGCCTTCGGCCGCCTCGACCAGCGCGGCGATCTCGATCTCGCTCGCCTCGGGGATCTGGCGGCGGAGCACCGTCGTCGTCTCGGCATCGCTTAGCGGCTCGAACCGCAGCAGCCGGCAGCGCGAGCGGATCGTCGGCAGCAACCGGCCCGGCGCATGGCTCACCAACAGGAAGATCGTCCCCGCCGGCGGCTCCTCGAGGTTCTTGAGCAGCGCGTTGGCACCGCCGCGCTCGAGATCGTCGATCGCGTCGATGATCACCACCCGGCGCGGGCTCAGCGAGGGCTTGGTCGCGAACAGCGGCTGGAGGCTGCGCACCTGCGCGATGGTGATCGAGCGGGCGAGCGCCTCGTCGGGCTTGTCGGCATCCTTGGGCAGCCGGGCGAGGACCTTGAGGTCCGGGTGGCTGCCCGCGGCGATCAGGCTCGCGGTGCGGGTTGTCTCCGGCACCTCCCAGCCGGGCATCAGCCGGTCGGGCTCGGCGGCCTCGGCCAGCATCCGCGCAGCCGCGATGCGGGCGAAGCCCCCCTTCCCCACGCCCTCGGGCCCGGCAATCAGCCAGGCATGGTGCAACGCGCCGCTCGCCATGGCGGCGGCGAGCGCGTCGCGGGCTTGGCTGTTGCCGATCAGGGCGTCGGCCAAGGCGATCAGGCCAGGTGGAGCAGCGACATCAGGCCGGCCCAGGCGCGGCCGAAGAACCCGGCCTGGCCGACATCCTCGGCGGCGACCAGCGGCAGCACCTGCTGCGGCATGCCTTCGCCCTCGATGATCAGGTCAGCGATATGGTCGCCCTTCTTGAAGCCGGCCTTCACCGGGCCCTGATAGACGATCTTGCCGGCAAGTTTCGGGCTCAGACCCGAGGGCAGCGTGATGTTGAGGTCGCGGGGTGCCACGACGGCAACCTTGTTGGCGGTGCCGCCCTGCACGTCGACGGTGCCGACGGTGCGGTCCTTCTTGACCACCGGCTTGGTGCTCCAGGCAGCGAAGCCCCAGCGCATGAAGCGGACGGATTCGTCGGCGCGGGCGCTGTAGCTGTTGACCCCGGCGAGCACCATCACGAGACGGCGGCCATTCTGCTCGGCCGAACCGGTGAAGCCGTAGCCTGCCTCTTCGGTGTGGCCGGTCTTGAGGCCGTCGGCACCGGGCACCTTGCCGAGCAGCGGATCACGGTTGCCCTGCTCGATATCCGCGCCGGCGCCCAGGGTCTTGCCCCATTTGAAGCTCGGCAGCGAATAGAAGGACTTGTAGAGATCGGGGAAGTCGCGGATCGTCGCAGCGGCAAGGTGCGCCAGATCACGCGCGGTCACATAGGTCCGGCCTTCATCGGGCCAGCCGTTCGACGTGCCGAAATGGCTGTTGGTGAGGCCGATCTTCTTGGCCCGATCGTTCATCAGGTTGACGAAGCCCTCCTCGGTGCCGGCGATGCCTTCCGCCAGCACGACGCAGGCGTCGTTGCCCGAGAGCGTCACGATGCCCTTGAGCAGGTCCGCCACGGTCGGCTGCTCGCCGACGCCGAGGAACATGGTCGAGCCCTGCGAGTGCCACTTCTTCCAGGTCTCGGGCCGCACCTCGATCTTCTGGTCGAGCTTGAGCTCGCCCTTCTTGATCAGGTCGAACGCGACATAGACCGTCATCATCTTCGCCATCGAGGCCGGCGGCATGCGGCGATCGGCATCCTTGGCGAACAGGATCGCGCCCGAGGACATGTCCTCCATGTACGCGATCGGCGCGGGCGTCGGGAAATCCGGGCCGGCGGCCTGCAGCGGAGCGGCGATGGCGAGCGCCAGGAACGAGGCGGCGGCGAGCTTCTTCATGATGATCGGTCCAGAACGCGAGTAATTACCCCTATCGGACCGTGGTGCGGCGCGCATCTCCGAACCCGGCCCGAACGGCCTCTGCCCGCGCCCGCTCCGCCGCCACCTCCGTCGCGAAGGGGCCGAGCTGGACACGATAGAGCCCGCCCCCTGCCTTTACGAAGCCGTGTAGCTTTTGGGCAAGCGCCTGTGCGCGTTCGGGCGAAGAAAGTGCGGCCACCTGCACCAGATAGCGGCCCTGCGCGGGCTTCGACGCGGCGGGCTTGGCGACTGGACGGGGTTTCGTCGGTGCCGCAGCGCTCGCGAGCGGGTGCGGGATGACGTCGACGATCGGATCGGATTGCGGCGGCGGCGGTGGCAGCGGTTCGCCAGGGGCGGTTTGCGGAAGCTGCAGCCGCAGGGCACGCAGCAGGGCGGGCGGCGAATCGATGCGGGGCTGGGCGGCGCCGGCGCTGCGCAGCGCTGCCTGATCCTCGGCAGAGGGACGCACGGCGCGGATCCGCACCGCCACTAGCCGGTCAGCGGGAACGCCGAGCTGGCTCGCAGCGCCTTCGGAGAGCGCGGCGATCGCACCGGGAACCTCGGAGGTCTCGGCGATGCGGACGAGGATCGTGCGGCCGCTGTCGAGCGCGGTCACCTCGGCATAGCTTTCCACCATTAGGCTCGGGCTTACCGCTAGCGCAGCGCCGCCCAGCCGCAGGACGGCGGCATAGCCGACGGCATCATAGCGCCCTTCCCCCGGCTCCAGCTGCGAGCTGCCGTGCGGCCCGGTCGGGGCGGCGGCCGGGTCCACATCCTGGGCATGCGCGTTCGCCGCGGCAAACAGCGCCAAGGCAAGCGTGATCGGTCTAGCGTTCCACTGCATCGGCCAGAAGGCCTACCGACAAAGCGTAAAAATTCGAGCAATTATAGTCGAGGATCACGCGGTAATTGCCGGTGAGCAGATAGGCGGTGGCGCCCTGCCCGTCGGGTTCGAGCAGCGTCGCCAGCACGTCGTCCCCCGGCCAGGCGCGGCCCTGCGGCACGATGCCGAGCGCACGCCATTCGGCCATCGTCTTCCACTGGCTCTGGCGGCCATGGACACGCGGACAGCGCGGGCTGGTGGTGCGGTTGGCGATCAGGCGGCGGTCGAGCGAGCCCGGGACGGATACCGCAAAGCCCCAGGGCACGCCCGCCCGCCAGCCGGCGTTTACGAAATAATTGCCGATCGAGGCCAGTGTGTCGGCATCGCTGTTCCAGATGTCTGCCACCCCGTCGCCATCGCCATCGCGGGCGAGGCGCAGATAGACGCTGGGGAGAAATTGCGGCCCGCCGAACGCGCCCGCCCAGCTGCCGACCAGCTTGTCGCGCGGCACACCGCGGTCGATCATCTTGAGCGTGGCGATGAATTCGTCGGCGAACAGCGCCCGGCGCCGCCCCTCATAGGCAAGGCTGGCCAGGGCGCGCGGCAGGTCGAACCCGCCCATCACCCGGCCATAATTGGTCTCGTGCCCCCAGATCGCGACCATGATCGATTCGGGCACGCCGGTCTCGCGCTCGATCGCCGAGAGCCGCCCGCGGGCGCGCAGATAGGCGGCGCGGCCACGGGTGATGCGATCGGCATCGACATGGCGGGCGCGATAGGGCGCGAAGGCAGGCACCGGCGCGTTGGGGCTGCTCTCCGGCTGCTGGCGGTCGAGCTCGACCACGCGCGCATTATAGGTGAGCGTCGGGATCACCGCATCGATCGCGCGGCGGCTCACCCCGGCGGCGGCGGCCTGGGCGGCGAGGGTCTGGAGATAGCTTTGAAAGCCCGCCTCGTCCTGCGCCAGCGCAGGGGTTGTCGGCACGGCGAGGGCAATGGCGAGGCCGGCAATCCCGGCGCGGTACGAGCGAATACGCAACATGGCCCGGCTGTTGCACAGCCGCGCGCCCACAGAAAGCCCGTGCGTCCGTCCGATACGACGAAAACCGCATCCGGTGGCGACCAAAGGAAAAACACCGGTCGCGCGGGGCGCGACCGGTGTCCTTCGATCCAGCGCACCTCAGGAGGTGCGGCGGGCGTGGTTCAGGCGAACGCGACGCGTGCGGTGTTGCGGCGACGCACCGCACCGCCGACGAACGCGAAGCCGCCGATCATCATCGCCCAGCTGGCGGGCTCGGGAACCGGGGCGAAGGTCGCCTGGGCGCCGTACGAGCCGTTGCCGCGCGACAGGCCCTTGATCACAATGGTGTTTTCCTTGCCGGCGACGATCGGCACGTCATTGGCGAACACCGCCTCGTTCAGGCCGCCATAGGTGCCGGTCAGCGCGACGCCGTTGAAGGTGACCGAGAACAGGTCGAGGTCGTTGGCTGCCTTGAGCTTCACCGCGCTGGTGTTGATCGAGGCGCTGCCCGTCAGATAGGCCGGCAGGGTGAAGGTGTAGATGTGCTCGAAGTTGCCGGCCTTGATGCCCGCCTTGCCGAAATCGGCCGAGTAGGTGCCGTCGACGCCCGGAACGATGTTCATGTTCGCGCCGGTGTAGTTCGTGGTGGTGATCACCGGGGCAGCCTGCGCGACGCCCGAGAAGGAGACGACGGCGGCAATGGCGCCGAGTGCCGGAAGAAGCTTGTTGATCATGAACCCTCTGTTTTCGCTGGAGTCGAAACGATTGCTGTAAGCCTCTTCCGAACTAGCCATCGCGGCGGCGGCTTCAACAAAGCGTTGGTCCCGAACGGGGACCGCGTCCCGGTCCGGAACAACGAAATGGCCTGCGTTTACGATCTTTGGCGCTTGAAGCCTCGCGACTCGAACGTGACAGCGCTGTGAAAGTCCTGTTGCGCGGGGGGGTGGATTGATCCGGAGACGAACTAGGACTAGGCGCTGCCGTCACGCGGAGAGGTGGCCGAGTGGTTTAAGGCAGCGGTCTTGAAAACCGCCGTGGGTGCAAGCTCACCGTGGGTTCGAATCCCACCCTCTCCGCCACCGAACGCCTGGGCGGTGTTCTCTACGTCGATTCGACGATCGGTAGCCGCGCCAGAGCGGTGCTGTCGAGCGGCGTCAGCAGCGCATTGTCCTTCACCCGGACCTCGGCCCATGGCAGCCGTCGCAGGGTCTCTCCGACCCCGCCCACGCCCCCTTCGCGTATGACGAGATGCGAAAGGCTGCCGCCCGCGCACGCCAGCATGGCATCCACCGCATAGGCAAGCACCTGCCCATCGCAGCCCTTCACCGGCATGCCGTCGAGGCCCGAGGCTGCGAATAGGTTCTCACCAGGGCTTTGCCGGCTGCGTTCCTGCTCCACATCTGCGGCATCACTGAAGCGGGCGCGGCGTCCCAGCCAGCGCCAGATGCCGAACAGGTCGACGAGGCCGAGGAAGATGTTGCTCCACAGCAACTGGGTCTGCTGCGTCGCGATCCCGACGACGATCCATGCGATCGCACCGATCGTGAACACGACGAACCCCCAGCCGGTGACACGCGCGCCGAGATTGGATGCCGTCATCAGGGCGGCGATGCAGGTAGCGGCGAGGGCCAGCCAGCCGGCGATGTCTGCCATCGATGCTCCTTCGCTCCCGTCTCCGTGCGGCGGCAGCGGGGACCGTCCCGACCGGCGCGTCGCTCTCAACGAGGCGGCGCGGCGAAGGGTCCTTGCCCACACGAAAGCAACCCCATCGTGCAGAGCTGCTTTACATCAGCAATACAGCTGCTAGCCTTGCGCACATTATCTCGACGGGGGAAGTATCGAATGCTGCAGATCGACAATCTCACGCATGTCTACGGCAACGGCACCCGGGCGCTGGACGGCGTGACGCTCGCGATCCCGCCGGGCATGTTCGGGCTGCTCGGCCCCAACGGCGCCGGCAAGTCGACTTTGATGCGCACCATCGCCACCCTGCAGACCCCGACCTCCGGCACCATCCGCTTCGGCGATCTAGACGTGATCGCCACGCCCGAGCTGCTCCGTCGGACGCTCGGCTATCTCCCCCAGGATTTCGGCGTCTACCCGCGCGTTTCGGCCTATGACATGCTCGACCATATGGCGGTGCTGAAAGGCATCGCAGGCCGCAGCGAACGCAAAGAGACGGTCGAGGCGCTGCTCCACCAGGTCAATCTCTGGGCCGTGCGCAAGAAGGCGCTCGCCGGCTTCTCGGGCGGCATGCGCCAGCGCTTCGGCATCGCCCAGGCGCTGATCGGCAATCCCCAGCTGATCATCGTCGACGAGCCGACCGCCGGCCTCGACCCCGAGGAGCGCAACCGCTTTCTCAACCTGCTCGCCGAGATCGGCGACAATGTCGTGGTGATCCTCTCCACCCATATTGTCGAGGATGTGGCCGATCTGTGCCCGCGCATGGCGGTGCTCGCCGGCGGGCGGGTGCTGCTCGAGGGCGCCCCGCTCGCGCTGATCGAGGAGACGCGCGGCCGGGTGTGGCAGAAGACCATCGCGCGCGACGAACTGGTGGCGCACCGCGAGCGCTACCGGGTGATTTCCACCCGGCTGTTCGCGGGTCGCACGATCATCCATGTCGTTTCCGACGGCGCGCCGGGCGACGGCTTCACCCCGGTCCAGGGCGGGCTGGAAGACGTGTATTTCTCGACGCTCGACGCCTCGCGTCGCGCAGCCTGAGGGAGGTGGCCATGTTCGCCGGCATCCTCGGCTTTGAGTGGCGCTACCAGCGCCGCAACCCTGTCTTCTGGGTCGCGATCGTCATCTTCTTCCTGCTCGCCTTCGGCGCGACCACGGTGGACCAGATCCAGATCGGCGCGGGCGGCAACGTCCACAAGAACGCGCCCTTCGCGATCGCGCAGATGATGCAGATCCTGACGCTGTTCTACATGTTCGTGGCGACGGCGTTCGTCGCCAACGTCGTGGTCCGCGACGACGAGACCGGCTTCGGCCCGATCGTCCGCGCCACCCGGGTCACCAAGAGCGCCTATCTGTTCGGCCGCTTCGCCGGGGCCTTCCTGGCGGCGGCGCTCGGCTTTCTCGCCGTGCCGGTGGCGGTGTGGATCGGCAGCCACATGCCCTGGGTGGATCCCGAGACGCTCGGGCCCAACCGGTTCGGCTATTTTCTCTCTGCCTATGTGGTGCTGGCGCTGCCCAACATCCTGCTGACCTCGGCGATGTTCTTCGCGCTGGCGACGATCACCCGTTCGATGATGGCCACCTATGTCGGCGTCGTCGCCTTCCTGATCCTGTTCTTCGTCGCGACCCTCGTGCTCGATCGCAACCCGGCCTATGAACTGGCCGGCGCCTATGCCGAGCCGTTCGGCCTCGGCGCGACCAGCTACCTGACCAAATACTGGACCGCCGCCGATCGCAACACGCTGACCATCCCGCTGGCCGGGCTGGTCCTGTGGAATCGGCTGATCGTGCTCGGCGTCGCGGCAGCGGCGCTGGCACTCGCCTATGCCCGGTTCGGTTTCTCGACCCGGCCCTCCAAGCAGGCGCGCAAGGCGGCCAAGGCGGCGGCCGCCGTGCCCGAGACGGTGGAAGCCCCCCGCCCCGCCAGCCCGCTGCCGATGCCGCGCTACGACCGCAGCGCTGCCTGGACCCAGCTCGTCGTGCGCACGCGGCTCGAAATGGCGCAGGTGTTCAAGAGCCCGGCCTATTTCGTGCTGCTCGCGCTCGGCCTGTTCAACGCGATGGCCTCGTTGACCGATCTCGGCGAGGTGTTCGGCACGCCCGTGCTGCCGGCGACGCGGGTAGTGATCGATTTGCTGAAGGGCGCCTTCGGGCTGATCCCGCTGATCATAGCCATCTATTATGCCGGCGAGCTCGTCTGGCGCGAGCGCGACCGCAAGATGCACGAGATCGTCGACGCGAGCGCGATCCCCGATTGGGCCTTCGTACTGCCCAAGGCACTGGCGGTGACGCTGGTGCTGTTCTCGACGCTGGTCGTGAGCGTGATCGGCGGCATGATCATGCAGCTGGTCCATGGCTACAGCGATTTCGAGCTGGGCAAGTATCTGCTCTGGTACGTGCTGCCGGAAACCGTCGACTATGCCCTGCTCGCGGTGCTGGCGGTGTTCCTCCAGGCGCTCAGCCCGCACAAGTTCGTCGGCTGGGGGCTGATGGTGGTCTACATCATCGGCCGGGTGACGCTGGGCAATCTCGGCTTCGGCGACGTGCTCTACAACTACGCCCAGGGCCCGCGCGTGCCGCTGTCCGACATGAACGGCCAGGGGACGTTCTGGATCGGCGCCTGGTGGCTGCGGCTCTACTGGTCGGCCTTCGCGGTGCTGCTGCTGGTCCTCGCCCATGGCCTGTGGCGGCGCGGTACCGAGACGCGGCTGCTGCCGCGCCTTCACCGCCTCCCCCGCAAACTGGCGAGTGGCGCCGGCCTGGTCGGCGGTGCGGCGCTGGCGGTGTTCGTGGCGACCGGCGTGTGGGTCTATATCAACACCCATGTCTGGAACGTCTATCGCACCCCGATCAGCGACGAGCGCGACCTTGCCGACTATGAGAAGACGCTGCTGCCGTTCGAGCGCGTGCCGCAGCCCTCGGTAGAGTCGGCCCGCGTCGCGGTGGACATCCGCCCGCAGCAACCGGGCCTCACCGCCGCCGGCCGGCTGACGCTGGTCAATCGCACCGGCAAGCCGCTCGATGCCATCCATGTCCGCATGGGCGACCGGATCACCAGGCTGGTCGCGGTGACGATACCGGGCGCCAGCGTCGCCAAGGATTACCCCCGCTTCCAGTACCGCATCTACCACCTCGCCACGCCGCTGGCGCCGGGGGCGACGACCACACTCGACTTCCGCACCGAGCGGCGCCAGCGCGGTTTCGCCAATGGCGGCAACGACACCCGCGTCGTCAGCAACGGCACCTTCGTCAACAACGCCGAGTTCGTGCCGGTACTGGGTATAGAACGCTCCGGCATGCTGCAGGATCGTGCCAAGCGCCGCAAATACGGCCTGCCGTCCGAACTCCGCCCGCCCAAGCTGGAGGACCTGGCAGGCACCCGGTTCAGCGCTTTCCACACCGACTGGATCCAGACCGACATCACCGTCTCAACCGACGCCGACCAGACGCCGCTCGCGCCGGGCGACAAGGTCGCCGATCGCACCCAGGGCGGCCGCCGCACCGCGCGGTTCGTCACTTCGGTGCCGATCCTGAACTTCTATTCGGTGCAGTCGGCCCGCTACCGGGAGAAGCATCTCCAGCACAACGGCATCGATCTGGCGGTCTATTACGACGCCCAGCACGGCGCCAATGTCGACCGAATGCTCGCCGCCTTCCGCCATGGGCTCGACTATTACCAGCCGTCGTTCGGGCCCTATCAGTTCCGCCAGGCGCGGATCATCGAGTTCCCCGATTATGCCCAGTTCGCCCAGGCGTTCGCCGGCACCATGCCCTATTCGGAAGGCATCGGCTTCATCGCCGACCTCTCGGACCCCGAGAAGATTGACTACGTCACCTATGTCGCCGCCCACGAGCTGGGGCACCAATGGTGGGCACATCAGGTCGTCACCTCCGACAACCAGGGCGCGACGATGGGCGTGGAGACGCTGGCGCAATATTCGTCGCTGATGGTGATGGAGCACCTCTATGGCCGCGACCAGATCCGCCGCTTCCTCAAATACGAGCTCGATCGCTATCTGCGCAGCCGCGGCGGCGAGGTGATCGAGGAACTGCCGCTCGCCCGGGTCGAGAACCAGCCCTATATCCACTATCGCAAGGGCAGCCTCGCCATGTACCGCTTGAAGGACGAGCTGGGCGAGGCGCGGGTCGACGCGGCGCTCAAGCGCTACGACGCCAAATGGCGCTTCCAGGGCCCGCCCTACCCGCGCAGCCTCGACCTGATCGCCGAGTTCCGCGTCGGCGCGACGCCGGCCGAGAATGCGCTGATCACCGATCTGTTCGAGCGGATCACGCTGTACGACATCAAGACCCGCTCTGCGGTGGTGAAGAAGCTGCCCGACGGCCGCTGGCGCACCACGCTGACGATCGAGGCGCACAAGCTCTATGCCGACGGCAAGGGCAAGGAGACCGAAGCGCCGATGGCCGAGCAGGCCGAGTTCGGCGCGTTCGCCGCGATGCCGGGCCGCGGCAGCTTCGCGGCGAAGGACGTCCTCGTGCTACAGCGGCTGCCGATCCGCACCGGCGTGCAGACCATCACGCTGGATACCAAGGCGAAGCCGGCGTTCGCGGGTGCGGATCCGTACAATGTCCGCATCGATCGCAACTCCGACGACAATGTGATTGCGACCAGCGGGGGCTGAGGAACCCTGCAGGTACCACGGTAGGGGGATCGGGCGCTGTTCGAGGCGCTTGATCCCCCCTGCCCTTGCCCCTAGACGCTGCCGGGAACCAACCTGTCTCAGGAAAGCGAGCTTATGGCGAAGATCAAGGTAGCAACGCCCGTCGTGGAGATCGACGGCGACGAAATGACGCGGATCATCTGGGAATGGATCCGCGAGCGCCTGATCCTTCCGTACCTCGACATCGATCTGAAGTATTACGATCTCTCCGTGCAGAAGCGCGACGAGACCAATGACCAGATCACCATCGATTCGGCCAATGCGATCAAGCAGTACGGCGTCGGCGTGAAGTGCGCGACGATCACCCCGGACGAGCAGCGCGTCGAGGAATTCAGCCTCAAGAAGATGTGGAAATCGCCGAACGGCACGATCCGCAACATCCTGGGCGGCGTGATCTTCCGCGAACCGATCGTGATCTCCAACGTCCCGCGCCTGATCCCGGGCTGGACCAAGCCGATCGTCGTCGGCCGTCACGCCTTCGGCGACCAGTACAAGGCGACCGACTTCAAGGTGCCCGGCAAGGGCAAGCTGACCATGAAGTGGGAAGGCGAGAATGGCGAGACGATCGAGCACGAGGTGTTCGACTTCCCGCAGGCCGGCGTCGCCATGGGCATGTACAATCTCGACGAGTCGATCCGCGATTTCGCGCGCGCCTCGATGAACTATGCGCTCGGCCGCAACTGGCCGCTGTACCTGTCGACCAAGAACACGATCCTCAAGGCCTATGACGGCCGCTTCAAGGACATCTTCGCCGAGGTGTTCGAGACCGAGTTCAAGGACCAGTTCCAGAGCGCCGGCATCGTCTACGAGCACCGCCTGATCGACGACATGGTCGCCTCGGCGCTCAAGTGGCACGGCGAGTTCGTCTGGGCCTGCAAGAACTATGACGGCGATGTCCAGTCGGACCAAGTCGCGCAGGGCTTCGGCTCGCTGGGCCTGATGACCTCGGTGCTGATGACCCCGGACGGCAAGACGATCGAGGCGGAAGCGGCGCACGGCACCGTCACCCGCCACTATCGCCAGCACCAGCAGGGCAAGGCGACCTCGACCAACCCGATCGCATCGATCTTCGCGTGGACCGGCGGCCTCAAGTATCGCGGCAAGTTCGACGGCACCCCCGAGGTGACCCGCTTCGCCGAGACGCTGGAGCGCGTCTGCATCGAGACCGTCGAGAGCGGCAAGATGACCAAGGATCTGGCGCTGCTGATCGGCCCGGACCAGGCCTGGATGACCACCGAGCAGTTCTTCGAGGCGATCCGCGTCAACCTCGAAACCGCGATGGGCAGCTGGCAGTAAGCCGCTTCTCCCTACGTAAAGCTACGGAAAAGCCCGCCTCTGGCGGGCTTTTCTACTTGCAATGCCGGGCCTCGCATCGTCTCTAGGGGGCATGACCGAGCGAGCAAAACCCGCCACCGGCCATCGGCCTTTCTGTTCCTCCCTGCCCCGCCCCGCACTTCGCCTTCGGGACATCGCATGCTGAGCCTGTCCAACCACGGCTTCAGCGATACGCTGGTAATTCTCGGCGCCGCGGGCCTCGTCATTCCCGCCTTCGCGCGCTTCCGCATCAGCCCGGTGATCGGGTTCATCCTTGCCGGGCTGCTGGTCGGGCCGTTCGGGCTCGGCAGCCTGGTCGGCCAGGCGCCGTGGCTCTACTACCTGACGATCTCGGACGCGCACTCGATCGAGCCGTTCGCCGAGTTCGGCATCATCCTGCTGCTGTTCTCGATCGGGCTCGAACTGTCGTTCAAGCGGCTCTGGGCGATGCGATCGCTGGTGTTCGGCACCGGTGCGGCCGAGCTGTTCGGATCGGGGCTGATCCTCGCGGCCCTGCTCTATCTCACCGGGCTCAGCACCGGGGGCGCGATCGGGCTGGGTCTCGCGCTCGCCCTCTCCTCCACCGCGCTGGTGATCCCGATTGCGGGGACGACCAGCCCCGTCGGCCGCGCCGCCTTTGCGATGCTGCTGTTCGAGGATCTGGCGCTGGTGCCGATCATCTTCGGCCTCGGCGCGATGGCACCCAATCCGGACGGCGCCGGCGTCACCAAATTGCTGATGACGCTGGGTATCGGCGCGGCGACCGTCGCGGTGCTGTTCATCGGCGGACGGATCGTACTACCGCGTATGTTCGCCCAGGCCGCGCGGACCAAGAGCCCCGAACTCTTCCTCGCCGCCAGCCTGCTCGTCGTGATCGTCGCCAGCCTGGCGACCACCGCCGCCGGTCTCTCGCCGATCGTCGGCGCGCTGATCGCGGGCCTGCTGATCGCCGAGACCGAATATCACGGCGAAGTCGAAGCGATCACCGCGCCGTTCAAGGGCCTCGCGCTGGGCGTGTTCCTGCTCACCGTCGGCATGCAGCTCGACCTCGGCTTCGTCGCCGCCAATTGGGCGGCACTGCTCGGCGCGAGCCTGCTGGTGATGGTGGTAAAGGTCGCGGTGACGACCCTGCTGCTACGCTGGTCGGGCGCGCGCATGGGCACCGCGGCGGAGACCGGCGTGCTGATGGCGAGCCCGTCAGAGACCACGCTGATCGTGCTCGGCGTTGCCGGTGCCGCTGGACTGATCGCGCCGGGCACCGCCGCCTTCTGGAGCGCGGTCACCGCGATCGGCCTCACCGCCACGCCGCTGCTCGCCAAGGCCGGACGCGGTGCGGCGCGCAAGATCGAAGGCAAGAACGGCGCGCAGATCGCCGAGGAAGATCTCGCCCCGGTCGAGGGCGGCACCGTCGTCATCGGCTTCGGTCGCGTCGGCCGTACCGTCGCCGAGATGCTGCGCCGCCACGACAAGCCCTATGTCGCCGTCGATGCCGATATCGACAGCGTCGTCCGCGGCCGACGCGCCGGCTTCCACGTGCTGTTCGGCGACGTCACCCGCAGCGAACTGGTTGACCAGCTCCAGCTCGGGCGCGCCAAGGCACTGGTACTGACGATGGACGACCCGGTGCTGACCGTACGGCTGACCAAGCGGGTGCGCGGCTGGGTGCCGACGCTGCCGATCATCGCCCGCGCGCGCGATGCGGCCCATGCGGCCGAGCTCTATCGCGCCGGCGCGACCGATGCGGTGCCGGAGGCGATGGAAAGCTCGCTGCAATTGTCCGAGGCGCTGCTGGTCGATCTCGGCCTCGGCGTCGGGCCGGTGATTGCATCGATCCACGAAAAGCGCGACGAGATGCGCCGCTCGATCAAGGAAGCCGCCGGTCTGCAACGCGACCCGCGACTGACGCGGTCGCGGCTGAACGCCACCGCTGAACCCGACAAGGTCCAACCATAATGCTGCTTTCCCTCGCCCTCGCCCTGCTCGCCCCCGTGCAGGGCGAAGCCGTCCCCGATCCGCTCGCTCCGGCCAAGGCCGGGCGCATCCGCTGCATCGATCCCGATCGCAGCGCGCGGACCTGCGGCACGATCGTCCGCTACACGTTGCGCGGCGACGGCGCGTTCGACGCGCTGGTGACCGGCGTGGTCAACCGCGATCCCGTGATCGTGCTCGAATATTCCACCTTCGGCCAAGTGCGCGACGGGATGGTGTGCAGCCGCGTCCGCCCCGCCGACTTCAACAGCGGCAAGCTGACCAGCAACGGCACGGCGCTCAGCCCTGCGCTGGAGGCCAATACGCGCCTCAAGCTGATGGAAGCGCTCCAGCCGCTCGCCGGGCATGAGCGCTGCTATCGCGATGCCGGTGCGGGCGAGCTGACCGTCAACGTCACCATCGACGGCCTGCTGCGCCCGGATATGAGCCAGACGGCAATCTGGGTGCTGCCCGAGGACGGCTACGCCCCCGGGCGCTGACCCTTTGGATCAGGCGGCGACGGCAGCCTCTGCCAGCGCCGCCTTCACGGCCGCGAGCGCCTCGGCGCCCTTGGCTCCGTCCGGACCGCCGCCCTGCGCCATGTCCGGACGGCCGCCGCCGCCCTGGCCGCCGAGCACCGCGACGGCGACCTTCACCAGGTCCACCGCGCTCACCCCGATCCCGTCGGAAACGCCGACCGCGACCGAGGCGCGGCCCTCGTTGACCGCGACCAGCGCGACCACGCCGCCGCCGATCCGCGCCTTGGCTTCGTCGACTGCGCCGCGCAGCGCCTTGGCTTCCAGCCCGTCGAGCACCTGGCCGACGAAATTGATGCCGTTCACCTGCTCCGGACCCGCCGGCGCCGCACCGGCACCGCCGCCGAGCGCCAGCGCCTTCTTGGCCTCCGCCAGTTCGCGCTCGAGCTTGCGGCGCTCCTCGACCAGCGCCGCAACGCGTGCAGGCACGTCGTCGGGTGCGGTCTTGAGCGCAGCCGCCGCCTCGCGCAGCCGCTCGTCGCGGGCATTGAGCCACAGCCGGGCGCCTTCGCCGGTCAGCGCCTCGATACGGCGCACGCCCGAGGAGACGGCGCTTTCGGAGACGATCTTGAAGATCGCGATGTCGCCCGTCGCATTGACGTGCGTACCGCCGCACAGCTCGACCGAATAGGACGCATCCTCGCCCAGCCCCATCGAGAGCACGCGGACCTCGTCGCCATACTTTTCGCCGAACAGCGCCATCGCGCCAGCGGCGATCGCGTCGTCCGGGGTCATCAGCCGCGTCTCGACCGTGCCGTTGTGGCGGATCTGCGCGTTCACATCGGCCTCGACCAGCGCGATCTGCTCGGGCGTCAGCGCCGAGGGGTGCGAGAAGTCGAAGCGCAGCCGCTCGGGCGCCACCAGGCTGCCCTTCTGGCTGACATGGGTGCCGAGCCGCTTGCGCAGCGCCGCGTGCAGCAAATGCGTCGCCGAGTGATTGGCGCGGACCTGGTCGCGATGCTCGACATCGACCGACAGGTGCACGGCGTCACCGACCGCGACTTCGCCGCTCTCGATCTTGGCGTGGTGCGCGTGGAGGCGGCCGAGCGGCTTGGAGGTATCATCCACGAGCGCACGCAGCTTGTCGTTGCCGATCACGCCGACATCGCCCATCTGGCCGCCGCTCTCGCCATAGAAGGGCGTCTGGTTGGTGAGGATGGTCACCGTGTCGCCGGCAACCGCCTTCTCCACCCGCGCGCCGTCCTTCACCAGCGCGACCACCTGGCCTTCGCCCTCGGTGCTGACATAGCCGGTGAACTCCGTCCCGCCGAGCTCGTCGGCGAGGTCGTACCACAGCTCTTCCGACGCCTTATCGCCCGAGCCCTTCCAGGCTGCGCGGGCGGCGCGCTTCTGCTCGGCCATCGCCGCATCGAAGCCGGCGCGATCGACGCCGATCTCGTGGGCGCGCAGCGCGTCCTCGGTCAGGTCATAGGGGAAGCCGAAGGTGTCGTAGAGCTTGAACGCGGTCGCGCCGGGCAGCGTGTCGCCGGCCTTCAGCCCCACCGTCGCCTCGTCAAGCAGGCGCAGGCCGTTGGCGAGCGTCTGGCGAAAGCGGGTTTCCTCCTGCAGCAGCGTCGCTTCGATCAGCGGCTGCGCGCGGACCAGCTCGGGATAGGCCGCGCCCATTTCGGCGACCAGCGACGGCACCAGCCGGTGCATCAGCGGATCCTTGGCGCCGAGCAGGTGCGCATGGCGCATCGCGCGGCGCATGATGCGGCGAAGCACATAGCCGCGGCCCTCGTTCGCCGGCAGCACGCCGTCCGCGACGAGGAAGCCCGACGAGCGCAGGTGATCGGCGATCACGCGGTGGCTGGCGACCTGCTCGCCGCTAGCCGAGGTGCCGGTCAGCGCGGCGGACTGGTCGATCAGCGCCTTGAACGTGTCGATGTCGTAATTGTTGTGGACGCCCTGGAGCACGGCGGCGATGCGCTCCAGCCCCATGCCGGTGTCGATGCTCGGCCGCGGCAGGTCGCCGATGATCTCGTCATTTTCCTGCACGAACTGCATGAAGACGAGGTTCCAGATCTCGACGAAGCGGTCGCCATCCTCCTCGGGCGAGCCCGGGGGGCCGCCATAGATGTGCTCGCCGTGATCGTAGAAGATTTCCGAGCAGGGGCCGCAGGGGCCGTCCGAGCCCATCGCCCAGAAATTGTCCTTGGTCGGGATGCGGATGATCTTGTGGTCGGGCAGGCCCGCGATCTTCTTCCACAGGTCGAACGCCTGATCGTCGGTGTGGTACACCGTGATGGTCAGCTTCTCGGCCGGGATACCCCATTCCTTGGTGAGGAGCGTCCAGGCATGGGTGATCGCCTGCTCCTTGAAATAGTCGCCGAACGAGAAATTCCCGAGCATTTCGAAGAAGGTGTGGTGCCGGGCGGTATAGCCGACATTGTCGAGATCGTTATGCTTGCCGCCCGCGCGCACGCACTTCTGGCTGCTGGTCGCGGTGCTGTACGGGCGCGATTCCAGGCCGGTGAACACGTTCTTGAACGGCACCATGCCCGCATTCACGAACATCAGCGTGGGATCGTTGTGCGGCACCAGCGGCGCGCTGGGGACGCGGGCATGGCCCTGGCCCTCGAAATAGTCGAGAAACGAGCGGCGGATATCATTGGTCGACGTCATGAGGCCGACTTAGGGGCGTGCGGGCTTTCGCTCAAGCGAAACACGTCGATCAGCATGATCGTTCCGCATTCACATCGGCCAGGCCCGCGCGCGGCGCGGATCAGCCCATCGGTTGATCGATCGAGACCGGCGGCGCACTGAACCATTTCGGCCCTGCCTCGGTCATATGGAAGCAATCCTCCAGCCGCACGCCGAAGCTGCCGGGGAGGTAGATGCCGGGCTCGTTGGAGAAGCACATGCCGGGCGCGAGCGGCGTCTTCTCGCCGCGCACGAGGTTGACCGGCTCGTGCCCGTCCAGGCCGATGCCATGGCCGGTGCGGTGCGACAGGCCGGGCAGCTTATAGTCCGGCCCATAGCCCAGCGAGGCATAATAGCCGCGCACCGCATCGTCGACGCTGCCCGCCGGCGCGCCGAGCTTCGCGGCGGCGAAGGCCACCTGCTGGCCCTTCGCCACCGTGTCCCACACCTTGCGCTGCTCGGCTGTTGGCGTCCCATGGACGAAGGTACGCGAGACGTCGGACTGGTAGCCCATTACGTTGCAGCCGCAGTCCATCAGCACGATCGCGCCGTCGCTCACCGGCGAGGGCGTCTTGGTGCCGTGGGGATAGGCCGCGCCCTCGCCCACCAGCACCATGCTGAACTCGGGGTCGCCGCCGAGCTTGCGCGTCGCCGCATCCATCAGCGCGGAGACGTCACGCTGGCGCATGCCCTTGTCGACCCGCGCATAGACAAAGCGATAGGCGGCGATGGTGATATCGGTTGCGAGCTGCATCAGCGCCAGTTCGGCCGGGCTCTTGATCATCCGGCAGCCGCGCACGACCGGATTTGCCGAGGTGACGCGCAGCCCGTTCTTCTGCAGCCCGTCGACCGCGAAGAAGCGCACCGTCTCCTCGATGCCGACCGGTCTTCCGGGAAGCTTGCGGTCCTTGAGGAAGCCGGCGACGATCTTGAGCGGATCCTCATCCTCCTGCCACACGCGCACCTCGGCCGGGATCGCCAGCGTCTCGCGGGTCCGCGGTTCTTCGAAGAAGGGGGTGACGATGCAGGGCTCGCCCTCCGCGGGCAGGATCGCGGCGGTCAGCCGCTCGCTGCGGCCCCAGCGGACGCCGGTGAAATAGACCAGGCTCGCCCCCGGCTCGATCAGCACCGCGCCGATGCCGTTAGCCTTCATCAGCGCCTGGGCCCTGGCGAGCCGCGCGCGCCGCTCCTCCGGGCCGATCGGGCGGGCATTGCCGGTCATGTCCTGCAGCTGGGCAAGGTCGGGCTCGGCCGCGCGGACGATCCCCGGCAGCCCCAGTAACGGCAGCGCCGCCATGCTCCCGATCAGGTTCCGCCGCGTCGTTGCCCAAGCCGTCATCTCACGCCCTCGCTCTTGTATTGTCGATCGCGTAGGACGAAGCGGGCTCGGTCGGCAAGGTTTTCGCGCCGGGATCGAGGATATGGATATCAGACGTATCGTCGCCATCGTGCCGCTGTTGTTGCTGCTGGGTCCCAAGCTCCCGCCGGTATCGCCGCGGCCGCCGGTTGGGCCGGCCCCCGCCTGGTGCGACCCGCAATCTGCCCGCGAATCCTCGCGCGATGCGCCTCCCCCGGCCCGGCGCCCGATGCCACGGTAAGACCCGCATCGCGCCCCCGGGCTTGACCCGAGCGCAACAATCCCCTTCCCTCCCGCGACGATTCTTCAGGGAGCATATGTGGGTAAACGACTAACCTGGTTCATCCTGGCGGCGCTGCTGCTGGGCGGGCTGATCGGCTGGGGCCTTAACCTCGGCTATGGCGGTACGCCGGCGGGCAAGGCGACGCTGCAGTCGATCGCCTATGGCCTCGACATCCCTACCCAGATGTTCCTCCATCTGATCAAGATGATCATCGCGCCCTTGGTGGTTTCCACCCTGGTCGTCGGCATCGCCCATATGGGCGGCGGCGGCGCCATCGGGCGTGTCGGGCTGAAGGCGTTTTTCTGGTTCGTCTGCGCGAGCCTGGTGTCGCTCACGCTCGGCCTGATCCTGGTGAACCTGCTCCAGCCGGGCACCGGCCTGCATCTGCCGCTGCCGCCCGCCAACGCCTCCAGCGGCGTGGACCGGACCGCCTTCGATGCGGCCAAGTTCTTCACCCATATCGTGCCGACCAGCGCCATCGATGCGATGGCCAGCAACGACATCCTCCAACTGGTGATCTTCTCGCTGTTCTTCGGTGTCGGCATGGCGGCGGTGGGCGACAAGGCCAAGCCGCTGCTGCGCGGGCTCGAGGCGCTTGTCTCGGTGATGCTGACGGTCACCGGCTATGTGATGCTGTTTGCGCCGGTCGCGGTGTTCTGCGCGGTCGCGCGGACGCTGGCCACCCAGGGGCTGGGCGTGGTGGGTGACCTCGCCTTCTTCATGGGCAGCTTCTATATCGGCCTCGCCGCGCTGTGGGCGGTGCTGCTCGGCGCCTGCTTCCTGGTGATCGGGCCGCGTACCGGCCTGCTGTTCCGCTATCTGCGCGATCCGATCCTGCTCGGCTTCTCGACGGCGTCCTCGGAAGCAGCCTATCCGCGCACGCTGGATGCGCTCGACCGGTTCGGCGTGCCGCCGCGCATCGCCAGCTTCGTGCTGCCGCTCGGCTATTCGTTCAATCTCGACGGCTCGATGATGTACATGACCTTCGCATCGATCTTCATCGCGCAGGCGTACGGCATCCACCTCGACTGGGCGACGATGATCCAGATGCTGCTGATCCTGATGGTCACCAGCAAGGGCATCGCCGGGGTGCCGCGCGCCAGCCTGGTGGTGATCACCGGCACGCTGGCCCACTTCAACATCCCCGAGGCGGGCGTGCTGCTTATCCTGGCGGTCGACCATTTCCTCGACATGGGCCGCACCGCGACCAATGTCGTCGGCAACGCGGTGGCGGCGGCGGTGGTGGCGCGCTGGGAAGGCAAGCTCGACGAACCGGACGAGGCCGAACCGGCAGTACGGCCCCTGCCCGCCGGGGGGCCGCACGATGCCGACAAGTTCGAGGACTACGCCGGGAGCTGAGCGCTCCCGGGCACGTCACGCATAGGCATAGGGCCCGCCTGCCTTCAGCGCGCGCTGATAGGCTGGGCGGGCATGGATCTTCTCGAGGAACGCGGCGATATGCGGGCGACCATCGAGGATGCCGGCGCGCTTGACGGCGGCCTCCATGGGGAAGCTCATCATCACGTCGGCCGCGGTAAAGGTCTCGCCGGCGAACCAGGGGCGCTGCGCCAACTCTCCTTCGACATAGTCGAAATGCACTTCGGCCATCGGCCGGAACTTCTTGAGCCCCATCTTGCCGAAGAACGGCACGCGGGCGAGCACCAGCATCACCAGCAGCGGTGGCATCAGCGAGCCCTCCGCATAATGCAGGAAGTGGCGATAGCGCAGCGCATCCTCGCGGTTCGCGGGCGCGCCTAGCTTTCCGTCGGCCTTGTCGACCAGATATTGCAGGATCGCGCCGGTTTCGGCGACCACGGTGCCGCCGTCCTCGATCACGGGCGACTTGCCGAGCGGGTGCACCTTCTTCAGCTCGGGCGGGGCGAGCATGGTCGCCTTGTTCCGCTCGTAGCGCTTCACTTCATAGGGAAGCCCGAGTTCCTCGAGCAGCCAGAGCACGCGCTGCGAACGGGAATTTTCGAGATGGTGGACGATGATCGTCAAGTCGGCCCCTCCGGTCGGCGCGGCGTTGGTCGCCGCTTGCTGCACTGGCCTGCAGCTTGCGCGACGCCGGAGCGCTGCGCAAGCTGCAGGGATGCCGATCAAGCGAGCGTGCGCACCTTGGGTTCGCGGTTCCAGTAACGCTGCTTGGCCGCCTCGACGAAGCCTGCGAGATCGGTGATGCCCTCGTCGGGCTCCACGCCCGCCTTGTCGAGCAGCGGCTGGGCGGCGGCGTTGGCACCGATCGCCTTGAGGTGCCCGAACGCATCCATCACCCACTGCACCGCGGCGCCTTCCTTGACGAGCTTGGCAGCGCCTTCGTCAGACAGGATGACCGCGCAGGCGTCGACCGTCACCGAGGGCTGGCCGAACAGCTGGGCATCGGCGGCGATCTTCGACCCGTCCGACAGCGGGACCTTGCCCACCTTGGGCGCGATCGTCATGGCGTTGCCGCCCGCGGCCTTGATAGCGTCCTTGAGCGTCGTCAGAGCACCCGCATCGGTGCCGTCTGCGATCAGGATGCCGACGGTGCGGCCCTCCAGCGTGTGGATCTCTCGCGGGCCGCGGATGATCCGCAGCGCCGGCGACGGGTCCATGTCGAGCACCGGCGCGGCGGTGGGCGACGCTTCGGGCAGATCCATCGCCAGGCCATCGGCGACGCGCTGGGCCAGCGTCTCGTCGACGTTGCGCAAATTGGCCATCATCTGGGTGCGGATATGCTCGAGGCTGACCTTGGACAGCTCGAACACCAGCGCCGAGGCGATGTGCGCCTGCTCGGCCGGATCCATAGAGCGGAAGAACAGTCGCGCCTGGCTGTAGTGATCGGCGAAGCTCTCGGGACGGATGCGGAGCTTCTGGCCCTGCTCCTCTGCCGGAAAGGTCTTGTAGCCCTTCTCCGGATCCTCGCGCGCGCCGCCTTCCTCGCCCGCCTTGGCGAGGCTGTTGGGCTCGTAATTGGCGCGGCCCTTGGGCACCGCCATCTGCATATGCCCGTCGCGCTGCTGGTTCATGAAGGGGCAGCCCGCCGCCGCCGCGCGGCCCTTGGCGCTGTTGATCGGCAGCTGGTGGAAGTTGACCGAGCCCAGGCGCGACAATTGGGTATCGGTATAGCTGAACAGCCGCCCCTGGAGCAGCGGATCGTTGCTGAAGCCGATGCCGGGGACGACATGGCTCGGCACGAACGCCGCCTGCTCGGTCTCCGCGAAGAAATTGTCGGGATAGCGATCGAGCACCATCTTGCCGACGATCCGGACGGGGAGCACTTCCTCCGGGATCAGCTTGGTCGCGTCGAGCACGTCATAGGGCTGCGCATTGGCAAAGTCCTCGTCGAACAGCTGCACGCCGAGTTCCCAGGTCGGATAGTCGCCGCGCTGGATCCGCTCGAACAGGTCGCGGCGCTGGAAATCGGGGTCGGCGCCGGCGATCTTCACCGTCTCGTCCCAGATCGTCGAGGCGAGCCCGGCCTTGGGCTTCCAGTGAAACTTGACGAAAGTGCTCTTTCCTTCCGCGTTGATGAAGCGGAAGGTGTGGATGCCAAAACCCTCCATCGTCGCGAAGCTGCGCGGCAGCGTGCGGTCCGACATCGCCCACATCACCATATGGGTCGATTCGGGCATCAGGCTGATGAAGTCCCAAAAGGTGTCGTGCGCGGTCGCCGCCTGCGGGTAGCCGCGATCGGCTTCCATCTTGGCGGCGTGGATCAGGTCCGGGAACTTGATCGCGTCCTGAATGAAGAACACCGGAATGTTGTTGCCGACCAGGTCCCAATTTCCCTCACGGGTATAGAATTTGACCGCGAAGCCGCGCACGTCGCGCGGTGTGTCGACCGAACCGGCGCCGCCCGCGACGGTGGAGAAGCGGACGAACACCTCGGTACGCTGGCCCTTTTTCTGGAACAGATCAGCGACAGTGACGTCGGCGAGGCTGTCGGTCACCTCGAAATAGCCGTGCGCGGCCGAGCCGCGGGCATGGACGATGCGCTCGGGGATGCGCTCGTGATCGAAGTGGTTCATCTTCTCGCGGAAGACTTCGTCCTCGATCAGTACGGGCCCGCGCGCGCCCGCCTTCAGCTGGTTCTGGTTGTCGCTGATCGGCGTGCCGTGATTGGTGGTGAGCACCGGATGCTCGGCATCGGTCACCTGATGGGTTTCGCCACCGGCTGGGGCGTTACGGCTATTCTGATCGGTCATGGGGAGTCCTCGCAAAGCGTGCGAAGGTCCAACGAGCCGTGGATCAGGCAGTTGCGCCAGGTTTGTGATCTATGTCGATTTCGGTCGTGACGGAGGCGCCAGCCGCCGCAACGGCGACCAGCGCCCGCAACGCCGGTTCGTCGCCCGAAGCGACTGCGCCCAGGCAGACATACCGGCCGCGCCGCCCCTCGCCCCGCAGCAATCCCGCCGGATCGGGCAACCGGGCCCCCTCGGCGAAGTGGAGCAGCAGGTTAGGCGCATCGACGACCAGGCGCAGTACCACTTGGCCACTATCAGGCGACGCATAGACATACGTCCGCCCTACCCCACGCGCCGCCCCCCGCTCTACCGCCCCGGGCCATGCCGATCGCAGCAAAGCCCGGGCAGCAGCGAGGCGGACGGAGAGGTTCGCCGAGGACGCGGCATCGCACGTCCCGGCTGTCCCCGCCACCGCGGAAGGCACCCGATCAGATATCGTCGTCGGGCTCCGGCCCCGCCATCAGGCCCTCGGCGACCTGCTCGGTGCGGCCGCGGATTGCGGCTTCCAGCCGATTGCAGACCTCCGGGTTCTCGCGCAGGAAGTTCTTCGAATTCTCGCGGCCCTGGCCGATGCGGATGCTGTCATAGCTGAACCAGGCGCCCGACTTCTCGACCAGCCCCGCCTTCACGCCGAGATCGAGGATCTCGCCGATCTTCGAAATGCCCTCGCCGTACATGATGTCGAATTCGACCTGCTTGAACGGCGGCGCCACCTTGTTCTTAACCACCTTGACGCGCGTCGCGTTGCCGATGATTTCGTCGCGATCCTTGATCTGGCCGGTGCGGCGGATGTCGAGGCGGACCGAGGCGTAGAACTTCAGCGCATTGCCGCCCGTCGTCGTCTCCGGGTTGCCGTACATCACGCCGATCTTCATGCGCAGCTGGTTGATGAAGATCACCATGCAGCGCGAGCGGCTGATCGAGCCGGTCAGCTTGCGCAGGCTCTGCGACATCAGGCGCGCCTGGAGACCGACATGGCTGTCGCCCATCTCGCCCTCGATTTCGGCGCGCGGCACCAGCGCGGCAACCGAGTCGACCACCAGCACGTCGATCGCGTTCGAGCGGACCAGCGTGTCGGTGATCTCGAGCGCCTGCTCGCCGGTATCGGGCTGCGATACGATCAGTTCGTCGATGTTGACGCCCAGCTTCTTGGCATAGACCGGATCGAGCGCGTGCTCGGCGTCGACGAACGCGGCCACGCCGCCATTCTTCTGCGCCTCGGCAATCACATGCAGCGCCAGCGTCGTCTTGCCCGAGCTTTCCGGGCCATAAACTTCGATCACGCGGCCGCGCGGCAGGCCGCCGACGCCGAGCGCAATGTCAAGCCCCAGCGAGCCGGTGGAGATCGCCTCGACCTGCATCGTCTCCTTCGAGCCCAGCCGCATGGCCGAGCCCTTGCCGAAGGCGCGGTCGATCTGCGCGAGGGCGGCGTCGAGCGCCTTCTGCTTGTCCGTGGGATTGGCCATATTGCCGTCGATCACCTTGAGAGATGCTGCCATTGGGAAGCCCCGTCGCTAGAGGGTTTACGCACCGCGTTCAACCGTGTTGCACTTCTTGTATCGCATTTGTTCCGTGAGAACAAGAGGGGAACTTGACGAAGGTTGCGCACATGCGGCACGCGCGCTAGCTGCGGGGGCGTGACCTTGATCGTCGGCCATGTTTCCGCCCTTGCCCGCTTCCCGGTGAAGTCCATGGCGGGCGAGACCCTGTCGGTTGCCGAGGTGGACTGGCAGGGGATCGAGGGCGACCGTCAGTACGCCTTTGTCCGCGCGCAGAATGGCACGCGTTTTCCGTGGCTTACGGCGCGGGAGGTGCCGGGCATGGTGCTCCACCGCGCCCGCTTCACCGATCCGGCTGCACCCAAGACCAGCGCCATCGCGGTGGAAGTGCCGGATGGAGGTGTCCGCGCGCTGCACGACCCCGGCCTGCACGCGCACCTGGCGGAAGCCGCGCGCGAACCGGTGTCGCTGATCCAGGTGGCGCGCGGCGTGTACGACTCCATGCCGGTCTCGCTCCAGACCAGCGCCGGGCATCGCGCGCTGGAGACCGCGCATGGCGGCCGGATCGACCCGCGCCGCTTCCGCATCAACGTGACGATCGAAAGCGAGCTGCTGCCCGAGCAATGGCAGGGTCTGCGCCTCGCCTTTGGGGATCCGAGCGAGGACGGCGCGATTGTGCAATGCGCAGATCCGATCCAGCGCTGCGTGCTGGTCACGATCGACCCGGACACCGGCGCCAAGGACGCGACGATCCTGCGCACCGTCGCCCAGCGCTTCGCCGCCTGTTACGGGCTCTATTCGGCGCCGGCACGCCCCGGACTGATCCGCGTCGGCGACCCGGTGCGCATCCTCACCTGAAGCGGAGGGGCCGGAGCCCCTCCCCCATCCGTTACTTCCCCTGCTTGCCCGTCCACTGGTCCATCCAGCCGAGCACCTCGCCATACCATTGCAGCGAGTTCTTCGGCTTGAGCACCCAGTGGTTCTCGTCCGGGAAGACGAGCAGCTTGGACGGGATCTCGCGGCGCTGGAGCGCAGTGAAGGCGGCCAGCCCCTGGGTGTAGGGAATGCGGAAATCCTTCTCGCTGGTGATCACCAGCTGCGGGGTCTTCCAGGCGCTGACATAGTTGACCGGGTTCCAGCGCTCGAACGCGGCGGGGTCCTCGAAATAGGCCTTGCCGCCATGTTCCCACTCATCGAACCACAGCTCCTCGGTCTCGTACGCCATGGCGCGCGCGTCGAACACGCCGTCATGCTGGACGATGCACTTGAAGCGATCGGGCCACTGGCCCTCGATCCAGTTCATCATATAGCCGCCATAGGAGGCACCGAGCGCACAGGCCTTGTCGCCGTCGAGGAAGGCGAAGCGATCGGTTGCGGCGCGCAGGCCCTTCTTCAGGTCCTCGAGCGGCCCGCCGCCCCAATTGTTGCGGATCGCATCGGTGAAGGCCTGGCCATAGCCGGTCGAGCCGTGGAAATCGACCGCGACCACCGCATAGCCGGCGCCCGCGAACACCGCCGGGTTCCAGCGATAGGACCAGCTATTGCCCATGCTGCCCTGCGGCCCGCCATGGACGATGAAGGCGATCGGCGCCTTGGCCCCCGCCGCCAGCCCGGCCGGCTTGGCGACATAGCCCCAGACCGTGTCGCCATTGGCGCCGTTGAAGCTGTAGCGGGTCACCTCAGGCATCGCGATGCCGGCCAGCTTCTCGGCGTTCACCGACGTAAGCCGCGTGCTTTTCTTGCCCTTGAGCCAATAGAAATCATCCGGCGCAGTGAGGCTGTTCATCGCATAGACGAGCCCGCCTTTGGTCGGCACCACGGCGGAGACGCTGCCCTTCTCGGTCAGCCGCTCGACCTTGCCCGCCAGCGACACGGCGAAGACCGGCTCCTCCTGCACATCCTGCGCGGTGACGTAGATCGTCTTCGAGTCCGGGCTCCAAGCGATCGAGGCGACCGATCGGTCCCAGCCCGCGGTCAGCGCGCGCACGTCGCCGGTGGCGAGGTTGCGGAGCATCAGCACCTGGCGATCGGCTTCATAGCCCGGGCGCGCCATCGCGAACCAGGCGAGCCACTTCCCGTCGGGCGACGGCGTCGGCAGATTGTCCATGCCGCCATTACCCTTGGTGAGGTTCACCGGCGCCGCGGAGCCGTCCGCAGGGGCGGCGAAGATGTCGAGATTGGTCGACAGCGACTCGATCCGCCCCGCCTCGCGCAGTGCGAAGTAGATGGTCTTGCCATCGGCGCTCCAGGCGACTTCCTCGCCGCCGCCCGAGGGCTTGGAGGGCGTGTCGCCAACCAGCCCGCCTTCGATCGCGACGCCGTCGCCGGTCGCGCCCTGCGGTCCGAACGGCAGCACGAAGAGCTGCGAGCGGGTGCCGTCGGCCCATGTATCCCAGTGGCGCACGAAGAGCTGCTGGTAGACGCGGCCCGAGCCGGCGTTCGGATCCTTCTTCTCCATCGCCGGCGTCACCGTCGGCGCGCCCGGCTTGCGATCGGCCCAGACGAGCAGCTTGGAGCCGTCAGGCGAGACCTTGAAGCCGCTGAAGCCGCCCTGGATATGCGTCAGCTGGGTCGGCGTGCCGCCAGTGATCGCAACCGACCACACCGCATCCTCACCGCCCTTGTCGGACTGGAACCACACGGTCTTGCCGTCGGCGGAAATCTGCGGCGCGGTCTCGTTGACCAGCGGCTCGGCAACCAGTTTCTCGGGCTTGGCACCCTTGGCGGTGAGGTCGAGCCGCCACAGGTCATAGCGGCCCTTGTTGGCGGCAAGATCGGTCTCGCGCTGCTGCCAGACGAGCCAGCGGCCGTCGGGCGACACGGCGGGCGCCCCGACGCGGGAGAGGCCGACAACGTCCTGGATAGTGAGGTCTCGCGCCGATGCGGGCGCAGCGATGGCGGCGAGCGCGACGCTCGCGACGAGGAACTGCTTCATGCCCCCGACGATAGCCGGAAGGTAACGCCCGATACAATCGCCGGATTTGCGGTTCAGCGGGTGCCGGTGATGCGGGCGATCTCGCGCGCGACGATCTGCTCGACCAGTTGCGGCAGGTTCTGGTCCAGCCAGTCGCGCAGCATCGGCTTGAGCATCTCGCGGACCAGGCCCTCCAGCGTGTCCGATCCCGACACCTGCGGCCTGACGATCAGCCGCGACAGTGCCTCGAGCTTTTCGCGGCTGGCTTCGGCGACGCGATCGGAGAGGATCGGGTCGACCGGGGCCACCGCAGGCTGAGGCTCAGGCGCGGGCGCTTCCGCGATCGGCTCGTGCAGCTCCAACACGTCCTCGTGCGGGGGTTCGACCAGGGCCTCCTCGGGCGCGTCCTCGACCTCGGCTTCGGGCACCGCCCGCAGCGGGCGGCCGCGGGCGAACGCGCCGGGTTCGTCGTCGGCGATGATCCGTTTGATCGATGCGAGGATTTCCTCCATCGACGGCTCGCTGCTGGCAGTCCCCATCGCGTCCATCCTGGCCTTCGAGTGCGAACCCCCTCAATCAGGGATTGGGGCGGTCGCTGTCAACCGGACGCTGCAGCGTCGGGTCGAGCGGCGCGCCGATCACCTCGGCACTCTGCGCGGGCGTGGATCGGGTGCTGGTCGCCACCGGCTGGGGCGCCTTGTCGTCACGCCAGTCGTTGATGCGATTGCGCACCCGCGCATAGTTCACGCTGGGATCATAGAGCAGGCGGCTGTCGAAATTCAGGTCCTTGGCCTGGGCGCGGCCCATCGAGGCAAGCAGGCTGAACCCGGCGACATAGGCGTCGCGCTCGGCGGTGACATATTGCACCTGCGAGTTGAGCAGTTCCTGCTCGGCGTTCAGGATGTCGAGGATCGTGCGAGTGCCGACGCTGTTTTCCGCGCGCACGCCTTCGAGGCTGAGCTGGTTGGCCTGCACGGCGGTGCGTGACGATTCGATCACGCGCAGCGCCGCCTGATAGCTGGCATAGGCCGAGCGGGCCTGGGCGATCACGCCGCGCTCGGTAAGCGTCACCGTCTCGATCGCGGCGCCTTCGCGCGCTTGCGCCTGACGGACCTGCGCCGCCGGGCGGCCGCCCTGAAACAGCGGCAGCGAAACCTGCACGCCGACGGTGGCGGTGGTCGCCGTCGGGGTAAGCCCGGCGCGGCGGCCGATATCGCCGACCGAACCAAGATAATTCTGGTAGGTGCCGCCCGCGCCGAGGCTCACCTGCGGCAGGCGTCCCGCCTTTGCGACGCGGGTATCGTAACGCGACGCATCGCGGGCGAGCTGGGCGGCTTCGAGGAACGGGTTGTTTGCGAGCGCCACCTGCTCGGCCGTCTGCACGTCCTGCGGCAGATTGGGCAGTGCAGGCGGCGGCGCGAGTACGCCCGGCGGCGTGCCGACGACCTGGATATAGGTTTCGCGGCTGCCGATCAGCTGCGCCTCGGCGCTGCGCAGCTGCGACTGGGCGAGCGCGAGGCGCGCCTCGGACTGGGCGACGTCGGTGCGGGTTAGGTCGCCGACCTGGAAGCGATCGCGCGTCGCCTGGAGGTTCACTTCGAGGACGTGAACGTTTTCCTGGTTGAGACGGACGATCGATTCGTCGCGGATGACGTTGAGATAGGCGGTCACCGTCTGGGTGAAGATATCCGCCTCGGCCCCGCGCAGATTGGCGCGGCCGGCATTCACGCGGACCTCGGCGGCGCGCACCGAGTTGCGGATGCTGCCGCCGCTGTAGATGGGCTGCGACAGGTTGATGCCCAGCTGCGCCTGGCGCGACGGCGTCAGCGCCGTGGCATTGGTGTTGTACAGGCTGTCATTGACGCTGCCCGTGGCGTTGAGGCCGGGCAGCCCTTGCGAGCGTGCGATCGGAACATTCTCGTCATTGGCGCGCTGGTTGGCACGTTGCGCCTGAATGTCCGGATTGGTCGCATAGGCCTGGGCCAGCGCGTCCTGCAGCGTCGTGGTCGGCGCGGCAGTCTTGGCGCCGGGCGCAGGCACGTCCTGGCGACCGCTGGGCGCGTTCTGGGCGAACGCCGGCGCCCCGAGGGAAACGAGGCTCACACCAATGAGCAAAATGTTCAGTCGCATGAGCCCCGCTTTTAAGGTTAAAAGGTAAATTTTCTCGGTTTGTCAAAGCCTGGAAGCGTCGCCACTTCGATGTCCAGGAAGTCCGCCAGACCGAAGCCCCCCTCGGTACGGCGGCCGAGCGCCAGCCGCGTCACGCCGCGGTCGATCACGCCGGTGACGATACGGCCGCCGACCTTGACCTGGTCGATAATCGCCTGCGGCAGTTCCTCGACGGCGCCGTCGATCACGATCAGGTCATACGGCCCGCGTGCGGCCCAGCCGGCGTTGAGCGGGCCCTGGACCAGCTCGACATTGGCGGCACCGGCGAGCCCGCCGCGCGCGATCGCGACCAGCGCCGGCTCTTCCTCGAGCGCGACGACCGATGCCACCAGCGGCGAGAGCAGCGCCGCAGCATAGCCGCCGGCCGCGCCGACCAGCAGGACATGGTCGCCCGGCTGCAGTTCCGCCTCGGTCAGCAGCCGGCCCGTCGCCAGCGGCGAATCGTGGCGGCGGCCATTGCCGAGCGGCAGCAGCGTGTCGCGATAGGCGAGCGCGCGCTGCTCCGGCGGCAGGAAGACTTCGCGGGGGACTTGCGACATCGCCGTCACCACGCGAGGATCGTTCACTGCGTTGGTACGCAGCTGGCTCGCCACCATGGCGTGGCGCATCGCTTCGAAACGTGGCGCTTCGAGGGGCGCAGGGTCGACCATAAGGGCCATCATCACTCCGCTTGTCGCACAACCGTATTAGTTGTGCAATACACTTGTTGCTGTCTCAGGGCTTCTATCGCGGAGTGCGGGGCTCGCCAAGCGAGTGCGACGTTATTTTGAAACTCTGTTGACATCACCCCCACCCCGAGGGCATTTGCCGCGCCTCACCTCCGGATGGCCCGATGGCGGAATGGTGACGCAGCGGACTGCAAATCCGTATATGCCGGTTCGATTCCGGCTCGGGCCTCCAGCGGCGCTAGGCGCGCCCTTTTCCATATCACCAGATACGCGAAGGGCGCCCGCTGCCCCGTGCAGCGGACGCCCTTGCGTTGCTATTGGCCGGGATCAGCGGCCGTTGCGGCAGTCACCACCGTCGACCGCGCGGCCGGCCAGGGCGCCAGCACCCGCACCGATGATCATGCCGGTGCCGCTGCGGCGATAGGAGCTGCCGCGGCCGATCTCACCACCCAGCAGGCCACCGGCGATCGCGCCCAGGATGGTGCCGGTGGTGCCGTCGCTGCAGCGATGGCGATAGTTGCGGCCGCGATAGGCATAGCGGGCACGGTCGTCGCGATAGTCACGGGCGTCGCGATAATCGCGATAATCCCGATAATCGCCGCGATAGTCGCGGTCGTAGCGGCTATAGCCATCGCGATAGCCCCAATCCTGAGCGGCCGCCGGCGTCGCGGCGATCGAACCGGTCATCAGCGTGGCAGCCATGGTGGCGCCGATCAGAAACTTCTTCATCTCGTATCTCCTCGCGGCGGCAGCCTGTGCCGCCGTCTGAAGCCTGATTCGCACAATGCCGCTGTTCGCAGCCTGAATGCGCTCGTTAGGTAATGTTCAGCTAATCCATTGGCCCGGATCGGGACACGCTGCGCCTCACACGCGCGCGGAACCATGACACCTGGGAAACGTTCTTTCGGTCTCTTGGAGGGAACCTTCCGCATGTACGATTTCGGCATCCGCCGCGCGCTCACCGGCTATCGCATGGCCTACCGCCCGCACGAGACCAATCCCTGCCCCGGCTGCGGCCAGTCGCACTGGATGGTCGGGCGGATGACGGCCGAGTGCGCCTTCTGCGGCACCGCGCTCCCGCTCCACCACGGCGCGGTCGGCGGCAGCGCGCTCCACCCCCGCCCCGCCCATCCGCCGCTCGCGGCCTGAGCCATGACCAGCGTTTCCAACACCTCGCCGATCGAGCGAATCGCCCGCGTCATCGCCGCCGAGATGCTGAGCCCCAATGCCGAGGGTGCAGGCGAGCTCGGCCGGCCGGTGAGCGAAATCGTCGACACGATCTGGCCGCGCGAGACCGATCGGGCGATGGCGGTGCTTCGCACGCTCCGCGAGCCGACCGCGACGATGATTGAGGCCGGCCGCGCCGCCGGCGACGATCCCGCACGCATCTGGAGCGCGATGGTCAACGCTGCGATCGCCGAGGCGTCCGCGCTGGCGGACTAACGCGGGCCAATGATGTCGGGTTTGTCCGCGGCATTTTGTTCGCTATGCGCTGCCCATGCATGACGCTCCGCTGACGCTCTACAATTCGCTTTCCCGTTCGCTCGAGCCGTTCCAGCCGCTCGACCCCGCCAAGGGCGTGCGCGTCTATTCGTGCGGACCGACGGTCTACAACTATGCCCATCTCGGCAATTTGCGCGCCTATGTGTTCACCGACACGCTGAGCCGGGTGCTGCGCTGGAAGGGCTATCCGCTCACCCACATCATCAACATCACCGATGTCGGCCACCTGACCTCGGACGCCGATGCCGGCGACGACAAGATGGAAGCGGCTGCCCGCGCCCAGGCGATGAGCATCTGGGACATCGCCGCGCACTATACCGCCGCGTTCAAGCAGAACATCGCCGACCTCAACATCACCGAACCGAGCAAATGGTCGGTGGCGACCGATCACATCCAGCAGATGATCGCCTTCGCCGAGAAGATCGCGTCAGAGCATTGCTACGAGCTCGAGTCGGGGCTCTATTTCGACGTGACGACCGTGCCCGACTATGGTCGCCTCGCCGGCGCGGCGGACGATGCCGCGGAAAGCCGGATCGATCCGGTCGACGGCAAGCGCCACCCGCAGGACTTCGCGATCTGGCGCAAGTCTCCGCCGGGCGAGCAGCGGCAGATGGAATGGGATTCGCCCTGGGGCAAGGGTGCGCCGGGCTGGCACCTCGAATGCTCGGTGATGAGCATCCAGTATCTCGGCGCGCCGTTCGACATCCACACCGGCGGCATCGACCATCGCGAGATCCATCACCCCAACGAAATCGCGCAGAACCAGGCTTATTGCGGCTGCGGCGATACCGGCGCGCATTTCTGGATGCACAACAACTTCCTGGTCGATCGCCAGGGCAAGATGTCCAAGTCCAAGGGCGGGTTCACCACGCTCCAGTCGCTGATCGACGCGGGCGTGCACCCCCTCGCCTATCGCCTGTTGTGCCTGCAGGCCCAGTATCGCAGCGAGCTGGAATTCTCGGCCGAGAACCTCGCGGCGGCGCTTACCCGGCTAAAGCGGCTGGTGATGACGGTGACCGCGCTCCGGGCCCGCGCCGAGGGCGAAGGCACCGCACCGGCGGCTTGGCTGGAGAAGCTCGACGCCGCGGTGTCGGACGATCTCAACACCCCCAAGGCGCTGCCGGTGCTGGACGAGATGCTGGCGGACAAGCGCACCTCGCCCGCCGACCGGCTGGCGGCGCTCGCCGAGTTCGACAAGGTGCTGGGCCTGCGGCTCACCGAACTGACCCGTGAGGAACTGCGCGTGCAGCCCAAGGGCGCGACGATCACGCCCGATGCGATCGGCGACCTGCTGGTCGAGCGCAAGGAAGCCCGGGTGGTGAAGGACTTCCAGCGTTCCGACCGGATCCGCGACGATCTCGTCGCCGCGGGCATCGAAGTGATGGACGGCGATCCGCTCGGCTGGGACTGGAAGCCGGCGCTGTGACCGAAAATTCCTCCCCGACACGGGGAGGAATTTTGCTTGCGTTACCGCGGTAACCTCCCCCACAAAACGCGACGATTTTTCGGGGGAAGCAATGCGCGGGCAAGTGTTGGGCGTGGATCGGTCGAGCGGCGAAGGCCAGATTTCGGGAGAGGACGGCAGCCGCTATGTCTTCACCCAGGAAGACTGGAGCGACAGCCGCCACCCCGCAGTCGGCGCCAAGGTCGATTTCGACGTCGACGGCAAGCGCGCCCGCCGCATCTTCCGCCTGTTAGAGGGCGCGGACGTGCCGGCTCCGGTGGGCGAACCGCGCAACAAGATCCTCGCGGCAGTGCTCGCGCTATTCCTGGGCACGCTGGGCATTCACCGCTTCTATCTCGGCCGCACCGGATCGGGCGTGGTGATGCTGCTGCTCACCTGCACCATCGTCGGCGCGCTGGTCACCGGCGTCTGGGCGTTCGTCGATGCAATCCGCTATCTGCTGATGAGCGATACCGAGTTCGCCCAGCGCTATCCCCGCCGCTGATCAGGCGGCAAGGAAGTCGGGCACCAGCCCCCAGACTTGGTCGAGCTGTTCGCGCGTGATGCTGTAGGGCGGCATCACGTAGACGGTGTTGCCCAGCGGCCGCAGCAGCACGCCGCGCTCGCGCGCAAAGGCCATGAGGCGCGGCGCGATCGCCGAGAGGTAGCCATTCTCCGGCTGCTCGACTTCCAGCGCGGCGATCGTGCCCATGCGGCGATGGCCAACCAGGCCGGGCACATCGGCAAGCCGGTCGAGCGCTGCCTGCTGCCATTCGCCTAGCTGCGCGATGCGCTCCAGCACCGGCTCGTCGCGCCAGATCGCGAGGTTCGCCACGGCGGCGGCGCAGGCGATCGGATTGGCGGTGTAGCTGGAGGAGTGGAAGAACATCCGCGCGCGATCGTCGGACCAGTGTGCCTGGAAGATCGGCGCAGTCGCCAGCGTCACCGCCAGCGGGATCGCGCCGCCGGTGATGCCCTTCGAGAGGCACAGGATGTCCGGCACCACACCCGCCTGTTCGCACGCGGTGAGCATGCCGGTGCGGCCCCAGCCGGTCATCACCTCGTCCGCGATGAAGAGCACGTCGTGCCGCGTGCAGATCGCCCGCATCTCGGCGAGCAGCGCGGGGGTGTAGAAGAGCATGCCTCCCGCCCCCAGCACCAGCGGCTCGACGATGAACGCCGCAGCACCCGTGCGGCACTCGGCCTCCAGCGCGTCGAGCGTCGCCTGCTCGGCGCCCGCGCTCGGGAAGGGGATGGTGCCAACGTCGAACAGCAGCGGCTGATAGGGCCGGTTGAACACCCCGCGGGCGCCGACCGACATGCCGCCGATCGTATCGCCATGATAGCTGTGCTCAAGCACCAGGATGCGGCTGCGTTCCTCGCCGCGGTTGTGCCAATAGCCGAGCGCCATCTTGAGCGCGACTTCCACCGCGGTGGAACCGCTGTCGCTGAAGAAGACGTGTTCCAGCGCGTCGGGCAGTATGTCCCGCAGCCCGGCGGCGAGCGTCTCGGCCGGTTCGTGGGTCCAGCCGGCGAAGATGATCTGATCGAGCTTGCCCGCCTGCTCGGCGATCGCCGCCAGGATGCGCGGATTGCAATGGCCGTGCGTCGTCACCCACCAGGACGAGATCGCATCGATAAAGCTGCGGCCGTCGGCGGTGTGGATCAGCGCGTCCTTGGCATGGCTGACCATCGGGATCGGCTCACCCAGCCCATGCTGGGTAAAGGGATGCCAGACCGACGACATCAGGCAAAGTCCGCCAGATTGAAGGCCTCGGCGAAGGCTTGGGCCAGCGCCTCGGGGCCAAGGTCCGACAGCATCGGCAGGCGGCCGAGCCGCTTGACCTTGCCGATCGCGGCGATGGTCGCCTCGCTGTCCTCGACCGGATCGCCAACAAAGGCGATGCCGTGGATCGGCACGCCCCGCGCGCGCAGCGCCTCGATCGAGAGCAGGCTGTGGTTGATCGTGCCGAGCGCGGTGCGCGCGACCAGCACCACCGGTTTGCCCCAGCGGGCGAAGACATCGGCGTAGAGGATCTCGCGCGTCACCGGCACCAGCGCACCGCCTGCGCCTTCAACCACCAGCGGCCCGTCGACCGCGGGCAGTGCCAGCCGATCGAGGTCGATCGTCACGCCGTCGATCTCGGCGGCCAGATGCGGCGAGCAGGGCGTGACCAGGCGATAGGCCTCGGGAAGAATGTGCCCGATCGGTAGGCCCGACAGCGCCGCGGTGCGCTCGCTGTCGCTGCCGTCGTCGAGACCGGCTTGGACGGGCTTCCAGTAGCGGCCGTCGAGGGCACCCGCGAGGGCGGCGGCGAAGACGGTCTTGCCGATGCCGGTATCTGTGCCGGTTACGATGAAGGTCTGGGTCATGCTGCGATGGGCTCGGTTGCGGGAAGAAGCGTCGCCAGCCGTTCCGCGAGCGCGGCGATCTCGCCGAGCGACACATTGTTGGTGATCGAGATGCGCAGGCGCGAGGTGCCGGCGGGGACGGTCGGCGGGCGAATGCCGCGCACGTCGAAGCCGCTGTCCCGGAGCGCGCCGGCGACCGCCATGGTCCGCACGTCGTCGCCGAGGATCAGCGGCAGGATCTGGGTATCGCCCGGCGCTACGCCGAGCGGCGCGAGCGCGGAGCGGGCGGCGGCGATCCGCTCGGCCAGCGCGGACCGCAGATCGCCGCCGTCTGCCACAATGCGAAGCGCCGCGCGCACGGCAGCCGCCATCAGCGGCGACGGCGCGGTGGAGAAGATGAAGGCCCGGCCGCGATTGACGAGGAAGTCGCGGACGGTCGCCGGGCCGGTGACCAGCGCACCTTCGCAGCCCAACGCCTTGCCGCAGGTGTGCAGCGTGATCAGGTTGGCGGTCGGCAGGCCATGCGCCAGCCCCTGTCCCTGCGGGCCGCAGACGCCGGTCGCATGCGCCTCGTCGACGAGCAGGATCGCGTTCTCGGCCTCGGCGAGCGCCGACAGCGCGGCAAGCGGCGCGACATCGCCGTCCATGCTGTAGAGGCTCTCGACCACGATCCACACGCGCCCCGCCCCGCCCTCACGACGCCAGCCGGCGATCGCCTCCGCGAAGGCGGCAACGTCGTTATGCGCCGCCTGTCTTGCTTCCGCCCGGCCGAGGCGCATGCCTTCGTGGGCGCTTGCGTGGACGAGTTCGTCGAACAGCACGAGGTCGCCGCGCTGCGGCAAGGTCGCAAGCAGCGCCGCGTTGGCCGCATAGCCGCTGGAGAAATACAGCGCCGACTCGCGGCCGAAGAACGCCGCGGCCTCGGCCTCCAGGGCTTCGTGCTCGGGATGGTTGCCGCGGAGCAGCCGCGATCCGCCCGAGCCGATCGGCACGCCACGCGCTAGCGCCGCCGCCACCGCATCGCGCAGCGCCAGCGAGTCGGACAGCCCTAGATAATCGTTGGACGCGAAGTCCGCGCCCTCGCGGGCGATCAGCCTGCGCCCGCGCCCACGGGCGGCAAGATCCGCAAGGTCGCGCGCCTGTGCTTCGAATGCGTGCATTGCGGCGCGGCTACACCTAGGCGCGTCCAGGTGCAATCGATCGGCCTGCCTTTACCCCAGCAGGGTAAGAAATTGCTTGCATCCATTTACCCCGGCCGGGTAAGGCGCCCAAATGACGACGTTAGCCGGTTCCAAGATCCGCCAGTTTCGCGAGGAACGCACCCTCACCCGCGCCGCCTTCGGTGCCTGGTTCGATACGCCAGGCTCGACCGTGCAGGGCTGGGAGACCGACGGCAAGCGCGCCAACACCAAGGTGATGAACCAGATAGCGGCGATGGGAATCGCCGAGCATGCGGACTGGCACGTCGCCGTCCGCGACGTGGAGAGTGCAATGGCAAGCTGGACCCCCGATAGCTGGACGCGTGCCGAAGCGCGCCAGATGCCGCAATATCCGGACAAGGGCGCGCTCGACGCCGCCACCCGGCAGCTGAGCAGCTATCCCCCGCTGGTGTTCGCCGGCGAGGCGCGCGAGCTTACCGCCGAGCTGGGCAAGGTCGCGCGCGGCGAGGCGTTCCTGCTCCAGGGCGGCGACTGCGCCGAGAGCTTCGCCGAGTTCCACCCGAACAACATCCGCGATACGTTCCGCGTGATCCTGCAGATGGCGGTGGTGCTCACCTTCGCCTCGAAGCTGCCGACGGTGAAGCTCGGCCGGATGGCCGGCCAGTTCGCCAAGCCGCGCTCGGCCGATACTGAGGTGATCGACGGAGTCGAGCTGCCCAGCTACCGCGGCGACAATGTCAACGACATCGCCTTCACGCCGGAGTCGCGCATCCCCGATCCGCAGCGGATGGTGCAGGGCTACAGCCAGTCGGCGGCGACGCTCAACCTGCTGCGGGCCTTTGCTAATGGCGGCTATGCCAATTTGCATCAGGTGCATAAGTGGACGCTCGACTTCATGGGCAAGAGCCCCTGGTCGGCCAAGTTCGCCGATGTCGCGGACCGGATCGGCGAGGCACTCGACTTCATGGAGGCGTGCGGGATCAACCCGGACACCGTCCCGCAGCTGAAGGGCACCGATTTCTACACCAGCCACGAGGCGCTGCTGCTCCCCTATGAGCAGGCGCTGACCCGGCAGGACAGCCTGACCGGCGACTGGTACGATACTTCGGCGCACTTCCTGTGGATCGGCGATCGCACCCGCTTCGAGGGCTCGGCGCATGTCGAGTTCCTGCGCGGCATCGGCAACCCGATCGGGATGAAGTGCGGGCCCAGCCTCGAGCCCGACGCGCTGCTGCGACTGCTCGACACGCTCAACCCGGGGCGCGTCCCGGGGCGGATGACGCTGATCACCCGCTATGGCCATGACAAGATCGAGGCCGGCCTGCCCAAGCTGGTCCGCGCGGTGAAGCGCGAGGGACATCCGGTGGTGTGGAGCTGCGACCCGATGCACGGCAACGTCGTCAAGGCCGCAAACGGCTACAAGACCCGGCCGTTCGACCGGATCCTCGCCGAGGTGCGCGGCTTCTTCGCCGTCCACCGTGCCGAGGGCACCTTCGCCGGCGGCATCCATGCCGAGATGACCGGGCAGAATGTAACCGAATGCACCGGCGGTGCGATCGCGATCACCGAGCAGGGGCTGGCCGATCGCTACCACACGCATTGCGACCCGCGCCTCAACGCGGGTCAGAGCCTGGAACTGGCTTTCCTGCTCGCCGAGATGCTCAACGACGAAATGGCCGAGCGCCGCAAGGCCGCGGCCTGATGCCCGAAGGGCGCGTTGCTCAGCGGAGCAGCGCGCCCGCCAGCGCCCACAGGCCGTAGCCGAGCGCGAAGACCAGCATCCAGGCGAGCACCGCGCTGCCGACGATGATCGCCAGCCGGGTGCGGACCGAGAATTTCGCTTCGGGGGCCGGTGCGTTCCACCCCTCGACCACCGGCGGGGTGAGCTGGGGCGTCGGCAGCGGCGTCTTGGGGAAAGCGATCGGCGTCGCGGCAGGACCGGACACTGCGCTGCGCAGGTCCGCATCGCTCAGCGGGGTCACGAACTCGCAGCCATAGATACCCGCGGTGCCCCACACGACCTTCGCCTCGCGCGTGCCGATCCCCGCAATGCCGAGCGCGATCGTGTCGCCCACCTTGAGCTCGGCGCCCGCGACGACGCGGAAGCCGCCGTTGGACAGATCCTCGATCGTGACGTCGACCGGCGCCCAATCCGAGTCGCGCAGCGTGGCTTCGAGCTCGACGCTGTGCCGCTCGGCCCAGCGTCCGTCCTGATACAGTCGTGCCGCGATACCCATAAGCGCTCCACTGGCGTGCATTGGGCTCCGCTTTGCATGCGCAGGCGTTGCGAGGCGGTAAACGCCGCGGAAATTATCTTAAGATTTCATGGTTAACGAAGGTTTTGCCGGTGCCCGCGACAATTTTCCGGCCCTGCGGCAAAGAAGCGACACGCGGCTGCAACACGCACCGGGCAGATGGGCTCCTGTCGACGCGTTTCGTTCCCCCTCGCGTCGACTCTCCCCGAACTAAACGGGGCAGTCCCTCGGGGCTGCCCCGGCCTTTTTGGGATCACGCGTAGAGGTCAACCACCTCCGCCCCCTCGCCCTCCGCTTCCAGCAGCAGCGTCCGGTGACAATGGCACGGATCGCGTTCGTAGCAGAGCAGCGCGCTCGGCTTCTCTGCCGCCAGCGCGTGCATCTGCGCCACCTGCGCCTGCGCCTCGGGCAGGCCGAGCTGGACGTCATAGACTTCGCGCAAGGTTGCCACATCGCCCTTCTTCGCCGCGTCGCGGCCGCGCTTGGGCGTACCAAGCTGCTTGAGATGCACATAGTCGATACCCACCTCGCGCAGGCTGGCCGCCAGCGACGATTTGGAGAAGCCCGGACGGCGCGACAGCGGCAGCGCACGCACGTCGATCACCCGCTGCACGCCGGCTTTGGAGAGCGCGGCGAGGAACTCGGCCATGGTGGTAGCTTCATAGCCTATGGTGTAAATTCGCATCCTCGCTCCTTTGTCATCGCGCCGTCATGCCGCTATGGGCGGCCGCGTGACTCACGACATCCATATCATCGGCGGCGGCCTTGCCGGCTCGGAAGCCGCGTGGCAGCTCGCCCAGGCGGGATATAAGGTCCGCCTCTCGGAAATGCGCGGTTCGGGCGAAATGACGCCCGCGCACCAAAGCGACCGGCTGGCCGAGCTCGTCTGCTCGAACAGCTTCCGTTCGGACGATGCTGACAGCAACGCCGTCGGGCTGCTCCACCAGGAAATGCGGGCGCTCGGCTCGCTGATCCTCACCCAGGGCGACATCCACAAGGTGCCCGCCGGCTCCGCACTGGCGGTGGACCGTGACGGCTTCGCCGACGGCGTGACTGCGGCGCTGGAGCAGCACCCGAACATCACCATCGTCCGCGAACGGGTCGACACGCTGCCCGCCGAGGGCCGCACCATCGTCGCGACGGGCCCGCTGACCGCGCCGATGCTGGCGGAGAGTATCGGCCGTGCGACCGGCAAGGACAGCCTCGCCTTCTTTGACGCGATCGCGCCGATCGTCCACCGCGAGTCGATCGACATGGAGACCGCCTGGTTCCAGAGCCGGTGGAACAAGGGATCGGGCAAGGACTACATCAACTGCCCGATGTCCAAGGAGCAGTATCTCGAATTCCACGCTGCGCTGATGGCGGGCGAGAAGACCGAGTTCCGCGAGTGGGAGAATGTCCCCTATTTCGAAGGCTGCATGCCGATCGAGGTGATGGCCGAGCGGGGGGTCGATACGCTGCGCTACGGCCCGATGAAGGGCGTGGGCCTCGACGATCCGCGCACCGGCCGCTGGCCTTATGCGGTGGTGCAGCTGCGCCAGGACAATGCCAGCGGTACGCTGTGGAACATGGTCGGCTTCCAGACCAAGCTCAAATATGCCGAGCAGGTGCGGCTGTTCCGCACCATCCCGGGGCTGGAAAATGCCGAGTTCGCGCGGCTGGGCGGCCTGCACCGCAACACCTTCCTGCGCTCGCCCGAGCTGCTCGACGGCACGCTGCGGCTGAAGAGCGCGCCCAATATCCGCTTCGCCGGGCAGATCACCGGCTGCGAAGGCTATGTCGAGAGCGCCGCGATCGGGATGCTGGCGGGGCGCTTCGCCGCGGCGGAGATCGCAGGGATCGAGCTGCCCGCGCCGCCGCGCGAGACGGCGTTGGGCGCGCTGCTGTCGCACATCACCGGCGAGGCGGAGATCGAGACCTATCAGCCGATGAACGTCAACTTCGGGCTGTTCCCGCCGATCGAGGGCCGCACCAAGAAGGCCGATCGCAAGCGGATGTATACCGATCGGGCGCGGGCGGCGCTGAAGGACTGGCTGGCGGCCTGAGGGGGCCAGCAGCCACCCTCACCCTCCCCACCGCCTTCGGCGGCGGGTCCCCTCCCTCTCCCTTGCAAGGGAGAGGGCAGTTGAGGCTGCTCCCCTCTCCCTTCCAAGGGAGAGGGAGGGAGGCGCGAAGCGCCGGAAGGGTGAGGGTGCGTGCCCCTCAACCCCTCACGTCTCCAGCACCGGCTCCTTCGCCATCGCCAGCGCCAGCGCGCGGTGGCGCTTTTCCACCGCCTCGCCGTAGAGCGGTTCGTCGCCATCGGCGAGGCTGAGCACCAACGACGGCCCCTCCAGCCGCAGCCGCGACCGCTTGAGCGGGCGCGCGACGCCGCCGCTCAGCCGCTGGCCGAGCCGCATCGCCAGGCCCCAGCGCTTGGCCTCCGCCAGCGCTTCGGGCGTCGCGAGCCGTTCAAGCGGCGCCGGGCTGTCGACCGCACCGCCGAGCGAGGTATACAGCGCCTGCGCGACGATTGCGCGGCCCGCCGCGTCGATCCCCACCCAATTGCCGTGGAGCCCGATCTCCATACCGCGTTCGGCGCGAAACTCCGGGTTTGCGCGCCAGCCCACATCCGCCAGCAGGCAGGCGGCGTGGCGCAACCGCGCCGACTCGGGATCGTCGCGGAACAGCGGCGCAAGCCAGGCATCGAGCAGGTCGCCATGCTCCGGGAACCGCCCCGAGCGCTGCCCTTCCTCGCGCGCAGCGACAATCAGCGGATCCTGCAGCCGCTCCTCGGCCGAGAGGCGCTGGAACAGCAGGCCCTCCCGCAACCCATAGGCCGAGACGATCGTCCCGCTGCTGCCGAGCTGCCTGGTCACCGCAACAAGCAGCGCCGCCGCATCGGCCAGCGAGGGGATGCGCGCGCTCGACAGGTCGGGCACGGTCTTCAGATCGGCCTTGGTAGCACCCTCGACGCGGCGGCCAAGCTCCTCCACCCGGTCGATCGCCAGCGGGTAATGATGGACGATCGGCAGCGGATAGTTGCTGAGGTGCATGTCGAGCTTGGCGAGCGAGCGCC
Source organism: Sphingomonas trueperi (assembly GCF_040545965.1). Taxonomy (GTDB): domain Bacteria; phylum Pseudomonadota; class Alphaproteobacteria; order Sphingomonadales; family Sphingomonadaceae; genus Sphingomonas; species Sphingomonas trueperi_C. The sequence goes on from NZ_JBEPMV010000002.1 coordinate 276,504, forward strand.
ACGACCCGCCGACCATGTAGAAGGGCAGGCCCTTCCCCCGCCCTTTCCAGCCCGCCGCCTCGATCATGCGCGTCACCTCGCGCTCCAGCACACCCTTGCCCCGCGCGCGGATGGCGCCGAGGCGGAGCACGCCAAGCGGGAACGACACGCGATCGGTCACCGTACCGGCGACAACACGAACCAGCTCCAGGCTGCCGCCGCCGAGATCGCCGACCACGCCGTCCGCTTCGGGAATGCCCGAGAGCACGCCGAGCCCAGCGGCCGTCGCTTCCTCGACACCCGAGAGCAACTCAACCTCCAGGTCGAGCGCCTTGGCCATCGCCATCAGCTCGCCGCCGTTCGAGGCATCGCGAACGGCGGCGGTGGCGACGGTACGCAGCTCGCTGACCTGCATCTCGCGGGCGAGCAGCGCGAAGCGGCCGAGCGCCGCCCGCGCGCTGGCGAGGCCGCCGGCGTGGATCGCGCCGGTCTCGGCCAGGCCCTTGCCGAGCCCGGCCATCACCTTCTCGTTGAACAGGATCGCCGGCAGCCGCGCCGGGCCTTCATAGACGACCAGACGGATCGAATTGGAGCCGATATCGATGATCGCCGTACGCGGCCGGGCGCCTTCGGACTGGGCGCGCGGCGGCTTGCGGAACAGGGCCGTGGCCACCCGCTCAGCCGCCCTTCGCGGCGAGGCGACGCTTGCGCGGCGACAGCTTGGGCACGGGCTTGCGCGCCTCCACGGCGGCGCCGCGGCCCGAAAGGGAGGGGTTGGTCATGAAATAACGGTGCAGGTTGAATTCCCCGTCTTCGCCCGGAACGATCCGGTCGTAATGGCCGTCGGGTGCGAGCAGCCAGCTCTGTTCGTTGTCCAGCAGGTTGGCGACCATCACCTGGTCGAGCACCTGATCGTGGACGGTCTTGTTGAGCAGCGGCAACATGAACTCGACGCGGCGGTCGAAGTTGCGCTGCATCCAGTCGGCCGAGGAGATGTAGAGCTTGGCGTCGTCATTGGGCAGCGCCTTGCCGTTGCCGAACGCCCAGATGCGGCTGTGCTCGAGGAAACGACCGACGATCGACTTGACCCGGATGTTCTCGCTCATGCCGGCAACACCCGGGCGCAGGCAGCAGATGCCGCGCACGATCAGCTCGATCTGCACGCCAGCGGCGCTGGCCTGGTAGAGCTTCTCGATGATCGCTGGATCGACCAGCGAGTTCATCTTCGCCCAGATCGTGCCCGGCCGACCGGCGCGGACATGCTCGATCTCCTCCTCGATCAGCGCGGTCAGGCGCTTGCGGAGGTCGCGCGGGGAGATGCCGAGCAGCTCCAGATGCTGCGGCTCGACATAGCCGGTGACGTAATTGAAGATCTGCGCCGCATCGCGGCCCATCCGCGGATCGGCGGTGAAGAAGCTGAGATCGGTATAGATCCGCGCGGTGATCGGGTGGTAGTTGCCCGTGCCGAAATGGCAGTAGGTGCGATAGCGATCGCCCTCGCGGCGGACGACCATCGACACCTTGGCGTGGGTTTTCCAGTCGATGAAGCCGTAGACGACCTGGACGCCGGCGCGCTCCAGCGCGGTCGCCCAATAGAGGTTCTGCTCCTCGTCGAACCGGGCCTTGAGCTCGACGACGGCGGTCACCGACTTGCCCGCCTCGGCGGCGGCGATCAGCGCGTTGATCACCGCGGGCTGCTTGCCGGCGCGGTAGAGCGTCTGCTTGATCGCTACCACGTCCGGATCGGCCGCCGCCTGCTGAAGGAAGCTGAGCACCACGTCGAACGTCTCGTACGGGTGGTGGACGATGATGTCCTTGGCGCGGATCGCCGCGAAACAATCGCCGCCATATTCGCGGATCCGCTCGGGAAAGCGCGCCGAGAAGGGCGTGAACTTGAGGTCCGGCCGGTCCTCGTCGACCAGCATCGACAGATCGCCGACCCCCAGGAAACCGCCGGTTTCGGTGAGCAGCGCATCGCTGCCGCCCAGCTCCTCCTTCAGCACCGCCTCCAGATCCGGGGCGATGCCCTCCTCCATCTCCAGACGGATCACCCGGCCGCGTCGGCGGCGCTTGATCGCCGAACGGAAGGTGAGGACGAGGTCCTCGGCCTCTTCCTCGATCTCGATATCGCTGTCACGCAGCACGCGGAAGGTGGCCGCGCCCAGCATCTCATAGCCGTGGAAGAGCAGCTCCCAGAAATGCTTGATCAGCGTCTCGATCGCCACGTAGCGCGCTGGGCTGCCTGGCAGGCGGACGAAGCGCTTGAGCGTCGTCGGCAGCATCACCAGTTCCTGGATCGGCTCGCGATCGGACTTGCGCAGGAGGTTGAAGATCACGCTCGATCCCTGATTGGGGATGAACGGGAACGGGTGCGCGGGGTCGAGCGCCTGCGGCGTCAAGATCGGGAAGATCTGCTCGCGGAAATGGTTGGCGAGCCATTGCTCGGTCTCGCCCTCGATCGCATCGGCTTCGAGCACGAAGATGTTGGCGAGCGCGAGCTGCGCGCGGATGTCCACCCATACCGCCTGCTGCTCGTCGGCGAGCGTGGCGGCTTCGGCCGAAATCGCCTCCAGCTGCTGCGCGGGGGTGAGCCCGTCGGCCGAGCGCGTGTCGATATTCTGGAGCTGCTGCCCCATCAGGCCCGCCACGCGGACCATGAAGAATTCGTCGAAATTGCTGCCAGAGATCGAAAGGAAGCGCAGCCGCTCCAACAGCGGATGGGCGGGGTTGCACGCCTCCTCCATCACGCGGCGGTTGAAGGCCAGCCAGGAAAGCTCGCGGTTGAAATAACGCGCTTCGGTGGGATCGGCGGGGGCGATGGTCGCAGGTGCGGCGGATTCGGTCATTCGCTCTCGCTATCGTCGGAATGCGTCAAAAGGCTTGCAGCCTGGAGTGTAGACTTCACCACCGGGATCGACAAACGGCCGTCGGTCTCCATCTCCAGCACGTCCGCAACGCGCAGGATGGCGACATGGCTGCGCTCGATGCGCTTGGCGATCCAGGCGATCACGGCGGGCGTCGCGTGGAGCAGGTGGCGCGTGAAGGCGCGCTCCAGCAGCAGCGGGATCAGCGCATCGTCGGGCGGGCCGATCTCGAGCAGCGGCGAGGCGGCGAGGCGCGAGCGCAGATCGGGCAGCGTCACGTCCCAGAGCGGCGGCGCGGCATCGGCGATGATCAGCAACGGGCGCCGCGCCCCCTGCGCGTCGTTCCAAGCGTGGAAGATGTCGGCCTCGTCGGCACGCTCGGCATCGTCGATGATCGTCGCGTTGTTCTTGGCGGCGAAGATCCGCGCGAGCAGGCTGCGCCCGGACTTGCGCGGCCCGATCAGCAGCGCGGCCATCACCGGCCACGTTGCCCAATGTTCGAGCTGTTGGACGGCGCGGGCGTTCGAGTCGCTGACCAGGAAGTCCGTCTCGCTCGCCTCGGGCAGACCCAGCGGCAGGCGGAGCTGGCTCATTGCGCCTTGGGGGTCGGCGATGCTTGCGGCGCGGCCCCGCGACGGATGCGGAGCACGCCCGGCCCTTCCTGCACGCTCCAGCCGCGCGACTCGAGCGCAGCGCGCAGCGCGGCCTGCGATCCGTCGAACGACACGCGCATCACCGAGATGCCGCCCAGCGCGAGGCTGGTGGTGGTGGCGCTGCGCACCCCCGGCACGCCGCGCACGGCGCTTTCGGAGGCGTTGACCGCAGCGGCATTGGGCGTCTCGACCTGGACCGACAGCGACGTGGTCGTGCTCGTCGCCCCCGGCGTGGTCTCCACGCTCGGCAGCGGCGTCGGCAGCGGGGCTTCCTCCGGAGCAGGCGCGGCCGGCTGCGCGACCGGCGGCCGCGCAGCGAGCACCGCATCGGTATGGAGCCGGCCGTCGGTCAGCGCCGCCTGATAGGCCTTGTCAATGCGCGCGACGGCGGTGTCGAACAGCGCGTCGATCGCGTCGCCATTGTCGATCCGCAGCGCGAAGCTGGTGATCGGATCCTTGTCCGGCCCGTGCGTCGCCGAGAAGATGCCGACGATCGGCCCGCCCGGATAGTCGCGGCGCAGCTGCACCTCGGCGACGAGCGTGTCGACCGCGCCGTACTGATCGAGAATCGTCCGCCACCAGTTGCGGCCATGGCGTAGCGTCTGGCCGGTATTGACCAGCAGCCGGTCCGCGCCGGTGCCGCGCAGGCGGACATAGTCGATCGTGCTGCCCGCGGCGCGCAGCCGGTTCCAGGCGCGCGCCCAGGCGGTGTCGCGCTCGAATACCTGGCCGACGCCGCCCGAATATTGCAGCGGCACCAGCAGCATCGGCGGCGAATGGGTCACCGCGATCGACACGCCGAGAATCGAGCCGGCCTTGGCTCGATCGAACTGCACGCCCAGGCTGGCGATATAGCGATTGGGGCCGATCTGCTCGCGCTCGACGACGATGCCGGTGACGATGGCATCCAATGCCGAATCGGAGAGCGACCCCGGCTTGCCGGTGAGCTGCTGCGACAGCATCGACCAGCCATTACGCTGTGCGATCCGCCAGCCGCCCTGGCGGGCGATCTCGGCACTCTTGCCGGACACGTCGACCTTCACGCCGCTCACTTCGAAGCTGCCCGCGGCACCCAAGGTTGCGGCGGGCGCCCCGCCCTGCCCGCGTGCCGCCATGATGCCCGCACCGGCGAGCGCGAGCACCGAGAGGGCGCCAAGGACGGTTTTGGGACGGCGAAACTGCATGCGGGCGCCCTTTTGGCGAACCGGGCGTGGAAATCCAAGCGCGTTGTGGCTAGGGCGCTCTCCCATGAGCGAGACCAAGGCGGGCGACGGCCCTTACACCTATGCCCAGGCGGGCGTTTCGATTGCGGCGGGCAATGCGCTGGTGCGCGCGATCGGCCCGCTTGCCCGTTCCACCCGGCGCGCCGGCGCGGACGCCGATCTGGGCGGCTTCGGCGGCATCTTCGACCTGAAGGCGGCGGGCTTCACCGATCCGCTGCTGGTCGCGGCGAACGACGGCGTCGGCACCAAGCTGAAGCTGGCGATCGAGCACAACCGTCATGACGGCGTCGGCATCGACCTTGTCGCGATGTGCGCCAACGATCTGATCGTGCAGGGCGCCGAACCGCTGTTTTTCCTCGATTATTATGCGAGCGGCAAGCTCGACAACGCGGTCGCCGAACGGGTGATCGCCTCCATCGCCGAGGGCTGCCGCCAAGCCGGCTGCGCGCTGATCGGCGGCGAAACCGCCGAGATGCCGGGCATGTACGCCGATGGCGACTATGACCTGGCCGGCTTCTGCGTCGGCGCGGTCGAGCGCGACCAGCTGCTCGACGGCAAGAAGATCGCGCCCGGCGATGTGCTGCTCGGCCTCGCCTCGAACGGCGTCCACTCGAACGGCTTCTCGCTGGTGCGGCGACTCGCGGCGGACAAGGGCTGGAAGCTCGATCGTCCGGCGCTGTTCGACCAGGAGCGGCTGCTGATCGACACGCTGATGGCGCCGACTCGCATCTATGTCGCCAGCCTCCTGCCCGAGCTGCGCAAGGGCAATATCCACGGCCTCGCCCATATCACCGGCGGCGGTCTGCTGGAGAATGTCCCCCGCGTGCTGCCCGAGGGCACCCACGCCCGTATCGACGCCGACGCCTGGCCGCAGCCGCGGCTGATGGCGTTCCTGCAAGCACAGGGCAATATCGAGCCGGAAGAGATGGCGCGCACCTTCAACTGCGGCATCGGCATGGTCGCGGTGGTCGCCGCCGATCAAGCCGAGGCCGTGTCGGCCGCACTGACCGCGGCGGGCGAGACGGTGTTCACCATCGGGACGATCGAAGGCGGCGAGCGCGGCTGCACGGTGGTCGGTGGCGACGAGACCTGGAGCGCCCGTGCGCCGTGGAGCGCCACGCACCATGGGTGATTGCCGAGCGCTATCCGCCTGCGCTCCCCTCCCGCTTGCGGGAGGGGTCGGGGGAGGGGCTGAACGCTACCGTCAGTCCACCCTCTCCACGTCAGCCCCTCCCCTAACCCCTCCCGCAAGCGGGAGGGGAATTTGAAGAAGCGACTCGGTATCCTGATTTCGGGTCGCGGATCGAACATGGCCTCGCTGGTCGAGGCCGCCGCGGCGCCGGACTGCCCCTATACCGTCGCACTCGTCGCCAGCGACAAGCCGGAGGCGGCCGGTCTCGCCTGGGCTGCCGAGCGCGGCGTGCCGACCTTCGCACAGAGCCCCAAGGGCATGCCCAAGGCCGAGTATGAAGCCAAAATCGACTCGGCGCTGCGCGACGCGGGCGTTGAGGCGATCGCGCTTGCCGGCTATATGCGGCTGCTCTCCGACGATTTCGTCGCGCGCTGGCGCGGGCGGATCGTCAACATCCACCCCTCGCTGCTGCCCAAGTACAAGGGCCTCGACACCCATGCCCGCGCGATCGAGGCGGGCGATGCCGAGGCCGGCGCCTCGGTCCATGTCGTTACCGAGGAACTGGATGGCGGCGAAGTGCTCGGCCAGGCGCGCGTGGCAATCCTTCCCGACGACACGCCGGACAGCCTTGCCGCCCGCGTGCTCGCCGAAGAGCACAAGCTCTACGCAAAAACGCTCGCCGACTGGCTTCGCGGCTGAGAAACAGCGGATATTTGGCCGTCATCCCGCGTTCATCCTCGTCAATACCGCACATGGGGAAGTCACGCACATGGCCAAGGACTCGGCGCTCACGCCGGAGGAAGAAGGCGGGATCGCCACTGCCGAACTCGGGCTGGTGCTGCTCGACGGGCCCAACGGGGTCGCCGTAGCGATGACCCCCGAGGCGGCCGAAGCTACCGGCCGCAGCCTGCTCGCCGCGGCCGAAACGGCGGCCGGCCAGCGCGCGCGGGGCGAAACGGGTTATTGAGACTTGTGCTGCCATAGTGCCCGCGCCGATAAGGGGCGCGGATGATCAAGGTCGCCAGCTATAACATGCGGAAGTCGATCGGCACCGACCGACGACGCCGACCGGAGAGGACGCTCGAGGTACTGCTCGAGGTCGACGCCGACGTGATTGCCTTGCAGGAGGCCGATCGCCGCTTCGGCGCGCGCGAGGCCGTGCTCACCCAAAGCCTGCTCGCCGAACATAGCCCGTGGAAGCCGGTGCATTTCGGCATGCGCGCGCGATCGATGGGCTGGCACGGCAATGCGCTGCTCGTGCGCAAGGAGGCCGAGATCCTCGGCTGCGCGGCGCTCCATTTGCCCACATTGGAGCCGCGCGGTGCGGTGATGGCGGATCTTCGCATCAACGGGCAGCCGCTTCGGGTGCTGGGCATGCATCTCGATCTGTCGGGTCTCTGGCGCCGGCGCCAGGCGCATGCCATCCTCACCCAGCTCGCAAACCTTCCGCCGATGCCGACGGTGATGATGGGCGACCTCAACGAATGGAGCGCCGATCGCGGCTGCCTGCGCGATTTCGCCCACCACTTCACCTTCGCCGCCACCGGCAAGAGCTTCCATGCGCGCCGCCCGATGGCGCGACTCGACCGGATCATGGCCTCGCCCGATCTCGCCTTCGGCGAGGTTGGCGTGCATTACAGCCTGGCGGCGCGCACCGCCTCGGATCACCTCCCCATCTGGGCGGAGGTGCGGCACCGCTGATGCACGAGGCGCAGGAAAAGGAGCTGCGGCTGGCGCTGGTCTGCTATGGCGGGATCAGCCTCGCGGTCTACATGCACGGCATCACCAAGGAGGTGTGGCACCTCGCCCGCGCCAGCTGTGCGGAGCGCGAGGGCACCCCGCTTCACAGCGTCTACCGCGAACTGATCGAGGATATCCGTGATCGCAGCGGCCTCAACCTGCGCGTGCTGGTCGATATCCTCTCCGGCGCCAGCGCCGGCGGGATCAATGCGGTGTTTCTCGCCCAGGCGATCGCAACCGGCCAGTCGCTCGATCCACTCACCGCGATGTGGCTCGACCATGCCGATGTCGATGCGCTGCTCGCCCCCAGCCAGGGGCCGTCGCACCGCTTCGCCAAGATCTGGGCCAAGCCGATCGCCTGGATGCTCTCCAACCGCGAGCATGGCGAGGAGGAAACCGTCGAGGCGGGATCGCGCGTGGAAGTGCGCGAGAAGCTCGAGCGCTTCGTTCGCTCGCGCTGGTTCGAGCCGCCCTTTGGCGGCGAGCAGCTGCTCAAGACGCTGCTCAATGCGTTCGACAAAATGGCCAGGGGTCCGGCCGAACGCCGGCTGCTCCCCGAAGGCCAGCCGCTCGACCTGTTCGTCACCGCCACCGATTTCCGCGGCCATGCCGAAACGCTGCGGCTCAATACGCCGCCGGAAGTGGTGGAGACCGAGCATCGCCTCGTCTTCAGCTTCACCGATCACGGTCGCGGCACCGGCATCGCCCATCCCGCAGCGCTGGGCTTCGCCGCCCGCGCGACCTCCAGCTTCCCCGGCGCCTTTCCGCCGTTGATGGTGGAAGAGCTCGACAAGGTCCTCGCCGATCGCGGCGAGACCTGGTTGGGCCGCGACGCCTTCCTCCAGCGCGCCCTGCCCGAGCAATGGGCGGAGAGCCGCGCCGAGAAAGCCGTGCTGATCGACGGATCGGTGCTCGCCAACGCGCCGTTCGGCCCGGCGATGGAGGCGCTGCGCGAGCGCCCTGCCCGCCGCCAGGTCGATCGCCGCTTCGTTTTTCTCGATCCGACGCCCGACATGCGGTTCGATTTCTACGGCCCGCGACGCGAGCGCCCCGGCTTCTTCTCGACGCTGATCGGCGCGCTGTCCGAACTGCCGCGCAAGCAGCCGATCCGCGACAATCTCGACGTGATCGCCGCGCGCTCCGACAGGATCGAGCGGATGCTTGCGATCGTCTCCGAGATCCGGGCGGAGGTGGAGGCACAGGTCGAGTCGCTGTTCGGCTACACGCTGTGGCTCGACTACCCCACGCCCAAGCGGCTCGCCGCGTGGCGCAAGCGCGCGCAGGTCGCGGCGGCTGCCAAGGCGGGCTATGGCCACACCGCCTATGCGCTGCTCAAGGTCGACGGCGCGATCGATCGCACCGCGCGGTTGCTCCAGGCGCTCGCCGGACAACAGGACGGGCAGAAGCTCCGCTCGCTCGGGCGCCGCCTCCGCGAAACGGTGCGGACCCGCGGCGCCGATCGGTTCGGCGCGTCGCTGCCCGGTGGCGCCTCTCCCGAAGCGCTCGATTTTCTGCGCGGCCACGACCTCGGCTTCCGTATCCGACGGCTGCGGCTGCTCGCCCGGCGACTGTCAGAGCTGGAGCAATCCGCCCCGCGCGGCGCGATGCGGCCGATGCGCGACGCGATCTACGGCGCGCTCGCCGCCTATCTCGAGCTCAAGCGCTCGGACACCTTCGCCGACCTCCAGGACAAGCTGGCGGGCGATCCGGCCACGGTGCTCGACACGCTTGCCGAGCGGATGCAGCTCCGCGCGCTCGACCGCCAGACTGACGAAGTGCTCTCCGCCGGGTTCAGCGCGCTGTCGAAGGAGCTGCGGCGGCCGATGCTGCTCGCCTATCTCGGCTTCCCCTTCTTCGACATCGCCACCTACCCGCTGCTCCAGGGCGAAGGCATGGACGAGTTCGATCCGATCCGCGTCGACCGGATCTCGCCCGAGGACGCCAAGGCGATCCGCAGCGGCGGCGTGGCGGCGATGCTGAAAGGCAACCAGTTCAACAATTTCGGCGCTTTCTTCAGCCGCGCATACCGCGAGAACGATTATCTTTGGGGCCGCCTCAACGGCGCCGACCGGCTGATCGACATCGTGCTCTCCACGCTCGACGCCGACGCACGCCCCGATGCCGAGCACATCGCCGCGCTCAAGCGGCGCGCCTTCCACGCGATCCTCGACGAGGAGGCGCCGGCCCTCACCGCTATCCCCGGACTGATCGCCGAACTGCGCGCCGAAATCGGCTGAGCCTTGGCAAGCGGGCCCGCTCGGGCCTAGAAGACGCGCAGGGTTTGTCAGGAAGGGAGCGGAATGCGGTTTCTGAAGGTGCTGTTGTGGCTCCTGCTCGGCGGCGTGATCGCCGGGTTCGTGATCTACAATGGCGAGCAGCGCGTGAGCATCCAGCTCTGGGGCGGTCTCGTCGCCGATATCAGCCTGCCGCTCTTGCTGATCGTCGTGTTCCTCGCCGGCTTCCTGCCGATGCTGGTCGCCTATCAGACGTTACGCTGGCGGATGCGGCAGCGCTTCGCCGGGCTGGAGCGCGCGCTCGCCGATCTGCGATCGATCCCCGCCACCCCCGCCCCACGCTTCGAGCCGGTCACCGACGCTGTCGCCATCGAGGAGCCCCGGGCATGAGCGGCCGCATCTATGTCGCGCTCGACACGCCCGAGCTGGAAAAGGCCAAGGCGCTCGCCCTGAAGGTCCGCCACCATGTCGGCGGGATCAAGCTGGGCCTCGAATTCTTCATGGCGAACGGCCGCCACGGCGTGCACGAGATGGCGGAGATCGGCGTCCCGATCTTCCTCGACCTCAAGTTCCACGACATTCCCAACACCGTCGCCAAGGCGATCCACGCGCTGCGGCCGCTGAACCCGGCGATCCTCACCGTCCACGCCGCCGGCGGCCGGGCTATGCTGGAGGATGCCAAGGCCGCAGCGCCCGAGGGCACCAAGGTCGTCGCAGTCACAATGCTCACCAGCCTCGACGGCAACGACATGACCGCGATCGGCCTCAAGCCCGATCCGCACGAGCAGGTGATGCGGCTCGCTGAGCTGGCCCGCTCGGCGGGGGTCGACGGCATCGTCTGCTCGGGCGAAGAGGTGAAGGCGGCGCACGCGGCCTGGAAGGACGGCTTCTTCGTCGTTCCCGGCGTCCGCCCGGCCGACGCCCATGTCGGTGACCAGAAGCGCGTGGTCACGCCGCGCAGCGCAGTGGATGCAGGTGCCTCGATCCTGGTGATCGGCCGGCCTATCACCCAGGCCGAAGATCCGGATGCAGCCGCTCGCGCAATTGCCGCGACGCTTTGAGAAATAACGGGTTTCCTCTCCTACAAGGGAGAGGAACTTCCGGAACGCCCATGCCCCTTACCGTCCGCCCTGCCGTTACCGCCGACCTGCCGGCGATCCATCCCGTGATCGAACGCGCCTATCGCGGCGAAACCGCGCGTCAGGGCTGGACGCATGAGGCGGACCTGATCGAGGGGCCGCGCACCAATCTCGCAACGCTGACCGCAATCGTGGAAGACCCGGCCCAGGTGTTGCTGAGCGCATGGGAAGATGGCGCCGCGATCGGCTGCGTCAACGTTGCCAACCGGGGCGGCGGAACTGCCTATCTGGGCCTGCTCTGCATCGATCCGCTCCGCCAGGCGGGCGGGCTCGGCCGCCAGCTGATCGCCGCCGCCGAGGCGCATGCCCGCGACGTCTTCGGCTGCATGCGCACGGAAATGACGGTGATCGAAGAACGCCGCAAGCTGATCGAATATTATCTCCGCCGCGGCTATGCCGAGACCGGCGCGCGCTGCGATTTCCCGATCCCGCTAGACCCGCCGCTGTTCATGACGGTGCTGGCCAAGCCGCTGGTCTAGCGCCTAGAGGGCGCCCATGCCCGCAACCGCCAAGATCTGTGGCCTGTCCACGCCCGAGACGCTCGACGCCGCCACCACCGGCGGCGCCAGCCATATCGGCTTCGTCTTCTTCCCGCCCAGTCCGCGCCACCTGAGCTTCGACAAGGCGCACGGCCTCGCCGCGCGGGTGCCGGGGCATGTCGCGCGTGTCGGCGTGTTCGTCGATCCGGACGACGCGCTGCTCGATGTCGCCATTGCCGCCGGGCGGCTCGACGTGATCCAGCTGCACAAGGTCACTCCCGAACGCACTGCCGCGGTGAAGGCGCGCACCGGCCTTGAGACTTGGGCCGCGCTCGCGGTGAAGACTCGGGCCGACCTCGTCCCCGCCGCCGGTTTCCGCGGCGCCGCCGACCGGCTGCTCTACGACGCCAAGGCCCCGGAGGGCGCCAAGGTGCCCGGCGGCACCGGGCTGCGCTTCGACTGGACCCTGCTCGACGGCTTCGCCCACCCCCTGCCCTGGATCCTCTCCGGCGGGCTCGACGCGGGCAATGTCGGCGAGGCGATCCGCGTCACCGGTGCCGGGCTGGTGGATGTCTCTTCGGGCATAGAACGCGCGCCGGGCATCAAGGATGTGGACAAGATCGCCGCTTTCCTTAAAGCCGTGGCCCGATCATGACCGCACCAAACTCCTTCCGCGCCCATCCCGACGACCGCGGGCATTTCGGCCAGTTCGGCGGACGCTTCGTCGCCGAGACGCTGATGCCGCTGATCCTCGACCTGGAGCGCGAATACACCGCCGCCAAGGCCGATCCCGCCTTCCAGGCCGAGTTCGATGACCTGCTCGAACATTATGTCGGCCGCCCTAGCCCGCTCTATTACGCCGAGCGGCTGACCGACGCCCTGCGCGAGAACGCACCCGAGGGCATGGGCGCCGAGGTCTGGTTCAAGCGCGACGAGCTGAACCATACCGGCGCACACAAGATCAATAATTGCATCGGCCAGATCCTGCTCGCCCGCCGCATGGGCAAGACACGTATCATCGCCGAGACCGGCGCCGGCCAGCACGGCGTGGCGACCGCCACCGTCTGCGCGCGTTTCGGCCTGCCCTGCGTCATCTATATGGGCGCGACCGACGTGGCGCGGCAGCAGCCCAACGTGTTCCGCATGAAGCTGCTCGGCGCCGAAGTTGTGCCGGTGACCAGCGGCGCGGCGACGCTCAAGGACGCGATGAACGAGGGTCTGCGCGACTGGGTCGCCAATGTGGAGGACACCTTCTACATCATCGGCACCGCCGCCGGCCCGCACCCCTATCCGGAGCTGGTCCGCGACTTCCAGTCGGTGATCGGCCGCGAGGCGCGCGAGCAGATGCTCAAGCGCACCGGCAAGCTGCCCGACCTGCTGGTGGCGGCGATCGGCGGCGGATCGAACGCGATCGGCCTGTTCCACCCCTTCCTAGACGATGCCGATGTGAAGATGCTCGGCGTCGAGGCGGCGGGCGAAGGACTCGACAAGCGCCATGCCGCCAGCCTCGCCGGCGGCGCGCCGGGCATCCTTCACGGCAATCGCACCTATCTGCTGCAGGACGAGGACGGCCAGATCACCGAGGCACACTCGATCTCGGCAGGTCTCGACTATCCGGGCATCGGGCCCGAGCATGCCTGGCTGCGCGATATCGGCCGCGTCGAGTACACGGCGGTGACCGACACCGAGGCGCTCGACGCCTTCCAGCTGCTCTGCCGTACCGAGGGCATCATCCCCGCACTCGAGCCGAGCCACGCCATCGCCGCAGTGGCGAAGATTGCGCGCACGATGCCGCGCGACAAGGTGATCCTCGCCAACCTCTGCGGTCGCGGCGACAAGGACATCTTCACCGTCGCCGACGCGCTGGGAGTGAAGATGTGACCCGGCTTGCCAACGCCTTCGCCCATGCTGCCGCTGAGAGCCGCGCCGCGCTGGTGACTTTCGTCACCGCCGGCGATCCCACGCCCGGTGCAACCGCCGCGATCCTGGACGCGCTCGTCGCCGGCGGCGCCGACGTGATCGAGCTCGGCATGCCGTTCACCGATCCGATGGCCGACGGCCCCGCGATCCAGGCGGCGAACCTGCGCAGCCTCGCCGCCGGCACCACCACGGCGGATGTGCTCGCTATCGCCACGGCGTTCCGCGCGCGCCATCCGGACGTGCCGCTGGTGCTGATGGGCTATGCCAATCCGATGACCCGCCGTGGGCCGGATTGGTTCGCGAACGCCGCGCGCGATGCCGGCGTTGACGGCGTGATCTGCGTCGACATCCCCGCCGAGGAAGACGACAGCCTCGGCGAAGCGCTCCGCGCTGCCGGCATCGGCAATGTCCGCCTCGCCACGCCGACCACCGACGCGGCCCGCCTGCCGGCGGTGCTGGCGGGCGCGTCGGGCTTCCTCTATTATGTCTCGGTCGCCGGGATCACTGGGCTGCAGCAGGCTGCCACCGCCTCGATCGAGGCTGCGGTCGCCCGCCTCAAAGCCGCGACCGACCTGCCGATCGCGGTCGGCTTCGGTGTCCGCACCCCCGAACAGGCGGCGGCGATCGGCCGCGTCGCCGACGGCGTGGTCGTCGGCTCGGCGATCGTTGAGCTGGTCGGCCGTCATGGCGTGGATGCGGCGGAGCCCGTTCGCGCCTATATCGATACGCTGAAGACGGCGCTGGTCGCCGCACGCAAGGAAGTCGCATGAGCTGGATTTCGCGCGTTCGTAACGCGCTCGCCTATGTCACCACCCGTGGTGAGGAAAGCCCCGACAATCTCTGGCACAAGTGCAAGGGATGCGGACAGATGGTCTTCATGAAGGAGTTCGAGGACAATCAGAATGTCTGCCCGCATTGCGATTTCCACGATCGCATCGGCGCGACCAAGCGCTTCGAGCAGCTGTTCGACGATGGCGCGTTCAAGCTGTTGCCGAGCCCGAAGGTGGCCGAGGATCCGCTGAAGTTCCGCGACTCGAAGCCCTATACGGCGCGGATCAAGGCCGCGCGGGCGAGCACCGGCGAGCAGGACGCGTTCCAGAACGCCAGCGGCACGATCCATGGTCACAAGGCGGTGATCGGCGTCCAGGACTTCGCCTTCATGGGCGGATCCATGGGGCAGGCGGTCGGCGAGGCATTCATCGCCGGCGTCGAAACCGCGATCGCGTCGCGTTCGCCCTACATCGTGTTCACCGCCTCGGGCGGCGCGCGCATGCAGGAGGGCATTCTCAGCCTGATGCAGATGCCGCGCACCACCGTGGCGATCGAAATGCTCCACGACGGGGGCCTGCCCTATATCGTCGTGCTGACCGATCCGACCTCGGGCGGCGTGATGGCGGCCTATGCGATGCTGGGCGACGTCCAGATCGCCGAGCCGGGTGCCACCCTCGCCTTCACCGGCCGCCGCGTGATCGAGAACACGATCCGCGAAAAGCTGCCCGACGATTTCCAGACCAGCGAATATTATCGCGACCACGGCCTAGTCGACATGGTGACGCACCGCCGCGACCTGCGTGACACGCTGGGCCAGCTGATCGGCCTGCTGTGCGAGGCCCGCGCGGCGGCGTAATGCTTCACTCAAGCCCCTCCCCTTCAGGGGAGGGGTTGGGGTGGGGCAGAATCTCACCGAGACCAAGCTGCGTTCTGGAATCCCTCCACCCCCAACCCCTCCTCCAAGGAGGAGGGGCTTGAGTAAGTGCGCCATGCCTGACTTCGCTCGCTCCACCGACCCCGCCGTCCAGGCCCAGCTCGACCGGCTGACCCTGCTCTCCCCCGGCGCCGATATTCTCGGCCTGGGCCGCATCACGCAGCTGCTCGAGCGCGTCGGCAACCCGCATCTCCGCCTGCCGCCGGTGCTCCACGTCGCCGGCACCAACGGCAAGGGCTCCACCTGCGCCTTCCTGCGCGCGGCGCTCGAAGCGGCGGGCCTGCGCGTCCATGTCTATTCCAGCCCGCATCTCGTCCGCTTCAACGAGCGCATCCGCCTCGCCGGCACGCTGATCGACGACGCCACGCTCGCCCTGCTGCTCGCCGAGGTGCTGGATGCCGGTGGCGATATCGGCGCGAGCTTCTTCGAAGTCACGACCGCCGCAGCCTTCCTCGCCTTCGCCCGCACGCCTGCCGACGCCTGCGTGATCGAAGTCGGCCTGGGTGGACGGCTGGACGCCACCAATGTCGTCCCCGCGCCGATCGCCACCGGCATCGCCCAGCTCGGCATCGACCATCAGACATTCCTCGGCGACACGCTGCCGCAGATCGCCCGCGAAAAGGCCGGCATCGCCAAGCCCGGCGTGCCGCTGGTGACGATGCACTATGCTCCCGAGATCGCCGACGTGGTCGCGGCGGCCGGGGTGCCGGTGCTCGCCCAGGGCGGGGCATGGGACTATACCGTAGAGGGCGATCGCCTCACCTACCGCGACGCGAAGGGCACGGTGGCAACCCCGCTGCCGACGCTATCCGGTCCGCACCAGCCGGGCAATCTCGCGCTCGCCATTGCGATGCTGCGGCACCAGGATACGCTCGCCATCCCCGATACCGCGCTCGCCGCTGCGGCGACCGGTGCGCGTTGGCCGGCGCGGATGCAGCGGCTCGGCAACGGCCCGCTGACGACGCTGCTCCCGACCGGAACGCCCGTGTGGCTCGATGGCGGGCACAACGCCGCTGCCGGCGCGGCGATCGCCGGCACGATTGCGCAGGTCGCCGCCGGCCGGCCCTGCCACCTCGTGCTCGGCATGCTCGCGAACAAAGACCCCGAAGGTCTAATCGCGCCCCTCGCCGGCCAGTTGGCGAGCGTGACCACCGTTCCCATTCCCGGCCACGCCCATCATGCGCCTGCCGAGCTTGCGGCGCTTGTCGAGCGGCTCGGGGTGCCCGTGGCCGGCACTGCAGGGGATGTAGCTTCCGCCGTTCGCGCCATTGCTGGGCATATCGAGAGCGGCCCCCCGAGCGCTGTCCTCATCCTCGGCTCGCTCTATCTGGCGGGCGTCGTGCTGGAGGCGAACGGCGAATTGCCCGACTGACGCCGCGGCTCGCCTTATTGCGATTGACTATTAATAACAGAATGCGATGATTGCTCCGACGCCCATCGGAGAATCACATGCAGCCGTCCGTCCAGACCCTCGTCACCGCCCTGCCCCAGCTCCAGCCCGAGGATCCGGGCGTGCGGCTGCTGCTGTTCGGAGTCCGTCAGACCGGCGGCAACGGCCTGCACGATGCTAGCACCGCGCACGCCTTCCTGGTCGCGTTCGGCAAAGGCTTTCGCCGCCCGCTGATGCTGCTGCGCACGCTGATGCACGAGATGTCGGCGATGGCCACCGGGCCGGTGCAGATCGCCCCCTGGTGCTGCCCGCGCATGACCGCATCCGAGGCGGCGCTGGTCAGCGCGCTCGGCAAGGTCCGCACCAATCCGCAGGGCGCGGCGCTGCTGCTCGCCGACCTGATCGGCGTCCGCGACGCCACCGGGCTGCTGCCCACCGCGCACGCACTGGCGCAGAGCTTCGCCGACCTCGCGCTGCCGCTGGAACCGTAAAGCTCAATCGTCCTTGTCGGCGCCGGCGCGAGCTGCGCGCACGCTCTGCACGACGAAACCGCGCTGCCAGAGAAGCCACAGCAGCACCATGCCGGGGATCGCCACCACCGAGGTCATCACCCAGAAGCCGGCCCAGCCGAGCTTCTCGGCGAAGATGCCGGCCGGCGCCGCGAGCCAGGTACGCCCGACGCCCGCCAGTGATGACAGCAACGCGAATTGCGTCGCGGTGTAGGCGAGGCTCGACAGGCCCGAGAGATAGGTCACGAAGACGGTAAGCCCGAGCCCGCTGGTCACCTGTTCGGTCGCCACCGCGATGGTGAGCCAAAGGTCCGAATGGCCCTGTGTCGCGAGCACCGCAAAGGTCAGGTTGCTCAGCATCATCAGCATGCCCGAGACGAACAGCGCACGCCCCATGCCCAGCCACGCCAGCAGCGGCGCCGACAGCGCGGTACCGACGATCAGGCCCCAGAAGCCGACCACCTTGTTGATCGCCAGGAACTCGGTGTCGCTGAAGCCGAGCTCGACGATCATCGGGTTGAGCATCGATTGGCCCATCGCGTCGCCCAGCTTGTAGATCAGCACGAACACCAGGATCAGCACGGCGCCGCGCCGCTGGAGGAACTCGCGAAACGGCCCGATCAGCGTGGTCTCGAGCCAGGCACCTGCCCCCTTGCCCGGCTCTCGCTCGAGCACCCGATCATGCAGGCCCGGTCCTGCCCACAATGCCGCCAGCGCCCCTGGCAAAACGCAGAGGCCGGTAAGCCCATATGCCGTCGCCCATCCCAGCCCGAGCCCCTCAGGCGAGGCCATAGCGATCGTGCCGACACCCGCGATGAACGCGCCCAATCGATAGCCGAACTGGTTGTTGGCGGTGCCGTGCGGCAGTTCGGCCTCGGGCAGGATCTCGATGCGATAGGCGTCGATCACGATGTCTTGCGTCGCTGCGAGGAACGCGGTGACGATCGCCCAGAAGGCGAACACGCCAAGATGCAGCTCGGGCTGGCTCGCGCCGAGCATCCAGACGGAGGCGAACAGCAGCGCCTGGATCAGAAACAGCCATGAGCGCCGCTGACCGAACAGGCGCGTGAGCACCGGCAGCTTCAGCCGGTCGATCAGCGGCGCCCATAGGAACTTCAGGGTATAGGGCGTGGTGAGTCCGATCGCGAAGCCGATCGTCTTTTTCTCGATCCCCACCTTGGCGAGCCAGAAGGTCATGGTGCCGAGCAGCAGCGCCAGCGGGAAGCCGCTCGAGATGCCGAGCAACAGCGCTGCGAGCGGACGGGGGCGCAGATACGGCCCCATCGTCTCTGCGAACCCACGCCGCCGTTCGCCTTCCAGCCGTTCCGTACCCGCCATGCCTTGCTCCCCGCTTCAGGACGCGCGACACTAGCGGAAAAGCGACGGAGAGGAAGGATGAACGCACCGACGCAGGGCCAGCGCGCGCTGGCGGCGATGCTGGCGCAGGGCGGCGACGCCGGGGCAGGCCCGATAACCCATGTCGACGCAAGCGTTTACACCAGCCCCGAACGCTTCGCTGCCGAGCGCGCGCGCATCTTCGATCGCGCGCCGCTCGTCCTTGCCCCTTCCGCGTTGCTGCCCGAGCCCGGCATGGCGGTGCCGCATGACGGCTTCGGCAAGCCGCTGCTGATCACCCGCGACAAGCAGGGTCAGGCGCATGTCTTCCTCAACGTCTGCCGGCATCGCGGCACCCGGCTGGTGGATGGGTGTGACACGGTCACCGCCCCCCGCCTCGTCTGCCCCTATCATGCCTGGAGCTACACGCTCGACGGCCGCCTCGCCGGCATCCCCCGCGCCGAGGCCTTCCCCGGCCTAGACAAGACCGACTTCGCGCTGCGACGCTTGCCCACCCACGAAGCGGGCGGGCTGATCTGGTTCGCCTTCGACGAGGCGGCCGATTTCAGCCATGCCGATACGCTTGCGCAGGATTTCGCCGCCTTCGATCTCGCCGGGCAGCATTGTTTCCGCAGGCGGACCCACCACGTGCCGGCCAATTGGAAGCTGGTGATGGACGCCTTCCTGGAGAGCTACCACATCCAGCGCCTCCACGCCGGCAGCATCGCGCCCTTCTTCCAGGACGGCATTTCCGCAGCCGATCGCATCGGCCCGCACCAGCGTTCGGCGGTCGGCCGCGCCGCCAGTATCGCCGAACTCGAATCGAGCGACTGGCCGACGCTGCGCGGCGCGATCACCTACACCTACCAGATGTTCCCCGGCGCCGTGCTCGCCGTCAGCCCCGACTATATCAACCTGATGGTGCTGATGCCGCGCGCGGTGGACGAGGTCTGGGTCGAGGACTTCATGCTGATCCCGACGGCCCCCGCCACCGACAAGGCACGCGATCATTGGGAGCGCAGCTGGGAGTTGCTCGACGGGGGGGTATTCGCCGCGGAGGATTTCCGAGCGTGTGCGCTTGCCCAGCAGGGTCTCGCCGCAGGGGCGATCGAGCAGGTGACGCTCGGCGCGCTGGAAAAAGGGGTCCGCGTTTTCCACGATGCGGTCGACGCGTGGGTTTCGTGCGACAACATGCCCGTGACCGGTGCGACTCGCCCCTTCGGTCAGGCTTCTGTTCAGGAAGGGGTGCTATAACGCCGGGAACGACAAAAGGAGTTCGCCATGTCCCGTACCCGCACCCGCGCCGCTACCGCCACCAAGCAGGCCTCGCCGCAGGAAATGGTCGCGAACCTGGCCGTGCTTGCCTCGGTGTTCGCCTGGGCCGGGGTGGTCGTGACGCTGTTCGTCCACTGATCGGCGTCAGCCGCCCAGGAACAGATTGAAACTGCTGGGCAGGCGGCGTGGCACCTTGCCGCCTTCCAGCACCGCCTCGATCGCATCGATCGCCAGCACAAGGTCGCGGTGCGCATAGGGCTTGGCGAGGCACCCCGCCGCCAGCGCCCGCGCATCCGACGGGCACGCTCCCGTTACGAAAAGCACCGGCACGCCGCGCGCATAGGCAATGCGCGCCACTTCGATTCCGCTGCCGTCCGCCAGGTTGATATCCGCCAGCACCAGGTCGAGCACCTCGTGCGAGTCGACGATCCGGGTCGCATCCGCCACCGAGTCGACCGTCGCGACGATGGTGAAACCCGACTCGCGGAGGAAATGCTCGGTATCGAACGCCACCAGCGGCTCGTCCTCGACGACGAGCAGATGTTCGATCCGCCGCTTCTTCCTACCGAACAACATCCTGTTAGGGCCCCCGAATCAACCGCTTGGCACAGCCCGTAACGCGCGAGTCACAAACTGGCACCGTATATATTTTTGCCAGCCCCGATGAAATCGCTATAGCGCTGCGGTGTCTGACTCCAAGCCTATCAAAACCGCCGGTACGCCGCAGCGTATCGCCAAGCTCCTCGCCCGTGCCGGCATCGCCTCACGGCGCGAGATCGAACGCATGATCGAAGAGGGCCGCATCGCCCTCAACGGCACCACGCTCGATACCCCAGCGACCATTCTCACCTCGCTCCACGGCGTCACCGTCGACGGCAATCCTGTCGCGGAAGCCGCCCCGGCGCGGCTGTTCCGCTACCACAAGGCCGCCGGCCTGCTCACCGCCGAACGCGACTTCACCGGCCGCCCCACGATCTACGACAATCTGCCCGAGGGCCTGCCGCGGGTGATCCCGGTCGGCCGGCTCGATCTGAATACCGAAGGCCTGTTGCTCCTCACCACCGACGGCGAACTGAAGCGCGAGCTGGAGCTGCCGTCGACCGGCGTCGAGCGCAGCTATCGCGCCCGCGCCTATGGCCAGGTAAGCCAGGAACAGCTCGAGGATCTGATGCTCGGCATCGAGATCGAGGGCATCCAGTACGGCCCGATCAACGCCAATATTGAACGCCGCACCGGCGCCAATCTCTGGATCGAGATGACGCTGACCGAGGGCAAGAACCGCGAAGTCCGCCGCGTGCTGGAATTTCTGGGTCTCCAGGTCAGCCGGCTGATCCGCACCCGCTATGGCCCCTTCTATCTGGGGGACTTGCCCGCCGGCGACGTCGACGAGATCCGCCAGACCGACCTGATCACCTTCCGCACCGTGCTGGGCAAGCCCGGCGGCGGCAAGGCGGCCTCCAACCTGCAGTTCGCTGTCCGCCAGCGTGTGATCGAGCCGGTCGAGAAGGCGGCCAAGGTCGAACCCGAAGGCCGCCGCCGCCTGCCCAAGCCGGTGCCGGTCGCCAAGGGGCCCGTGTTCACCGCACGCGCCACGCCCAAGGCCAAGCCCAAGGATGGCGAGGAGCGGCCGCGTACCGCCGGCAAGCTCGGCGTACGCGAAGGCAGCGAGGGCAGCGTCGGCAAGCCCGCCCGCGCGGCCCGCGCCAAGTCCTTCCGCGACACCCGCGAGCCGCGTGCCGGCGATCTGGTCGATCGGCCGCGTGGCCGCCGCGACGCGCGCGGCGAGCAGAGTGCCGAGCGCCCCTGGTCGCGGGACCAGGACGGCGGCGAACGCGGGCGCACCGCGCGCCCGGGACGTCCTGGCGTCGCCCAAGGCGATCGGCCCCGCACGGGCCCCTCCCGCTTTGGCGGTGCCGAAGGCGAACGGCCGCGTGGCCCGCGCACTGCACAACCGGCAGGTGGTTCGGGCGACCGTAGCCGTGGACCGTCGCGCTTCGGCGGCGACTCGGCGGAGCGCGGCCGTGGTCCGTCGCGCTCCGGTGGAGATTCGGCGGAACGAGGCCGAGGTCCTTCGCGCTTCGGCGGCGACTCCGCTGAGCGCGGTCGTGGAGCGCCGCGTTTCGGTGGCGACTCGGCGGAGCGCAGCCGGGGTCCGTCCAGGTTCGGCGGCGGGGACGGCGAACGGCCTCGCAACTTCCGCAGCGATGGCCCCGCACGTTCCGGCGGTGGCAGTGACGGCGATCGCCCGCGCGGGCCGCGTCCGGGCGGCAATGGCGGTAACGGCGGCAATCGCCCCCAACGGCCCGGGGGTCCCGGCCGTCCGCCGCGGGGGCGCAGCTGATGCGGATCATCGCTGGAGACTGGCGCGGCCGCCCGCTCGCCGCCCCCAAGGGCGACACCACCCGCCCCACCGCCGATCGCACCCGCGAGGCGCTGTTCTCGATGCTCGCGTCGCGGCTCGGCAGCTTCGAGGAGCTGGCCGTCGGTGACTTTTTCGCCGGCTCGGGCGCGCTGGGGCTCGAGGCGCTGTCGCGCGGCGCCGCGTCGTGCCTGTTCGTCGAGCAGGATCGTGCGGCGCTCGATGCGCTCAAGGCGAATATCGCCAAGCTCGGCGCCAAGGGCACCGATGTCCGCCCGGGTTCGGTGATGGCGCTGGGCCCCGCCCGCGCGCCGCTCGACCTGATCCTGATGGACCCGCCCTATGGCACCGGCGCCGGCATCGTCGCGCTCGACAAGCTGGCACGGCTCGGCTGGACCGGCCCTGGCACCTGGATCAGCATCGAGACGGGCAAGACCGAGGATGTCGAGCTTGCCGGCTTCGTCGTCGATGCCGACCGAGTCTATGGCAAGGCGAAGCTAACCCTGCTCCGCCCCGAATGACCATGCAGGGCACGGACGCTGTGTCGCCTGCCCTGCTCCATGCCTGGTTGGCCGGCAGGTCGCTCGCCCGCGGCGTGCCGGCACCGGAGGCGGATCGGGGTGGCTACCGGGTCGATACCGGCTCCGACAGCGAACATTGTCGTTGGGTCTTTGCCGCGCCAAGTCCGAACCTCTCCGCGCTGGCCCGCGAGATCGACCAGCCCGGGCGGCTGATCAAATTGTGCGGCAAGGACGAGGCGCTGCGCGAACTGCTGCCCGATAGCTGGCAGCTCCACGCGCTCGCCTTCTTTATGCAGTCCGGAAGCTGGCCTGCGGCGCGCGCGCTGCCGCCCGGCTATCGGTGCGAGACGTCGGTAGTGGGGTCGGTCGCCCATGTCGCTGTCTTCGGCGACGACGGCAGCCTGGCAGCCTCGGGCTATGCGGCAGAGACCGGCGCGGCATTCGTCTTCGATCGGATCGTCACCGCGCCATCCCATCGGCGGAAGGGACTGGGCGCAGGCGTGATGGCAGCGCTCCGCGCGACCCGCACCCGCCCCGACGTCCCCGAACTGCTCGTGGCAACCGACGAGGGGCGATGCCTCTACCAGCGTCTCGGCTGGCGGGTGCTCTCGCCCTACGCGACCGCCGAGTTCGCAGCTTAGCGGCGACGCGTCAGCAGCAGCCCGATCAGGCTGAGCCCGGCGGCACCGGCCAGATACCAGCCGACCATGCCGATGCCGCCGCGCTCGACCAAGGTCTGCGCGATTAGTGGCGTGAGCCCGCCGCCGAGGATGCCGCCGAGGTTGAAGGTCACCGAAACGCCGGTGTAGCGGACCTGCGCCGGGAACAGGCTCGGCAGCCAGCCGCCCAGCGGCCCGTAGACGAAGCCCATCACGAACAGCCCGGCGGCAAGCCAGACGAACACCGCGAGCAGCGAACCCGGCACCAGCAGCACCGGCATCGCCAGCCCCAGCGGCACCATCGCGATGCAGCCGAGCGCCAGCACGAGGGTCGCGCCGCGCTTGTCGGCCAGCCAGCCGGCAACGCCGATGCCCAGCGCCATGAACAGGATCGCCGCCAGCTCGGCCCCCAGGAACGCCGCGCGCGGATAGCCGAGCGTCTTCGTGCCGAAGCCGATCGCGAACAGCGTGGCGACATAGAACAGCGCGAAGCAGGCGACAGTGCCCAGCGTCCCCGCCAGCGTCGCGCCGAGATGGGTGCGGAGCAGCACGCCCAGCGGCACCTGCGGCGGCGGGGCATGCTCGGCGGCCTCGACAAAGGCCGGAGTCTCGGCAATGCGCAGGCGCACCCACAGGCCGAGGCCGACCAGCGCCGCGCTCGCCAGGAACGGCAGCCGCCAGCCCCAGTCACGGAAGGCATCGTCGGTGAGGAAGGCGCCGAGCAGCAGGAACAGACCGTTGGCGGCGATGAAGCCCACCGGCGCGCCGAGCGGCGGGAAGCTGCCATAGCGGTACGCCCAGCCCCTGGGGGCATATTCCACCGCGAGCAGGCTCGCCCCGCCCCATTCGCCGCCCAGCCCCAGTCCTTGGCCGAAGCGAAGCAGGCAGAGCAGCAGCGGCGCCACCCAGCCGATCATCGCATGGCCCGGCAGGCAGCCGATCAGCACGGTGGAGGCGCCCATCAGCATCAGCGAGGCGACCAGGGTGGACTTGCGCCCGAGCCGGTCGCCGAAATGGCCGAACACCAGCCCGCCCAGCGGCCGCGCGAAGAAGGCGACGCTGAAGCTGGCATAGGCCGCGACCTGCTGCAGCCACGGCTCCTGCGCGGGGAAGAACAGCGGGCCGAACACCAGCGCCGTCGCCGTCGCGTAGATATAGAAATCGTAGAACTCTACCGACGTCCCCACCAGGCTCGCGAACAAGATGCGGCGGTGGGAGGCGGGCGTGGCGGCGTTGGCCATGTGCGATCCTCCGGCCGCCTCCCTCGGGCCAGTCGTCGCGCGGGTCAAGCCGCGTTCAGCGGAGCGACAGTTTCGGCACGGTATCGAAACCCCGCACTCGCTGCACCGGAAATAGGGAGTCGGATATGCGCGAATCGCCCATCAAGCGTTTGGTCTATGCGGCCGTCTTCAGCCTGCTCGCGGGCGTGCTGGTCGCCGCCTACAACCCCGTCGAGCATGTGAAGGCGGATCTTCGCGCCGATACCACCGGCGTGCGGGCCAGCCTGCATCTCGCCGCGCACGATCTGTTGCGCGGCTGATGCGAAAAGAGCGGGACCCGCGTCCCGCCCTTCCGATCAGTGGATGCCGAAGAGGCGGATGCCGGTGAGCATCAGCCAGTAGAGCCCGCCGGACAGCAGCATCGCTGCCGGCAGCGTCATCAGCCAGGCCAGCGCCATGTTGCGGATCGTCCGCGCCTGCAGCCCCGCGCCGCTGCCGACCGACGCGCCCGCCACGCCCGACGACAGGATGTGCGTGGTCGAAACCGGCACGCCGAGATGATCCGCCCCCATGATGGTGGCGGCGGCGACGATCTCGGCGGCGGCACCCATGCCATAGGTCATGTGCTGCTTGCCGATCTTCTCGCCCACGGTGACGACGATCCGCTTCCAGCCGATCATCGTGCCCAGGCCCAGCGCCAGCGCGACCACGATCTTCACCCAGAGCGGGATGAAGCGCGTGCCGCTTTCCAGGCTGTCCTGATAGGCCTTCAGCGCCTTCAACTCTTCCGGCTTGAAGCCCTCGGGCTTCTTGGTCGCGAGCTTGCTGGTGTCCAGCACCAAGTACATGTCGTTGCGAATGTTCGAGCTCGCGCGCGCCGGCACCTTGCTCAGCGAGCCATAGCTCGCCACCTGCTCGGTCAGCGACTGCGACAGCGCCTCGAGCGCGGCATAGACCTTCGCGCCCTCGGCCTTGCGGTGCTGGAGCGCATCGGTGAGGGTCGTGCGCGCCTGGGCCGGCGTCAGCGTCGTGGCGCCGCTCCGGGCGTCGAACACGGCGGTGGCGGCGTGCGAGGTCTGGACGAAGGCCGCGGTGGCACTCGTCGGCAGCGTGCGGTTGAGCGCATAGGCGGTGGGGGCGCAGCCGATCAGGATCAGCATGATCAGCCCCATGCCCTTCTGGCCGTCATTCGATCCATGGAAGAACGAGACCGCGGTGCAGGTGCCGATCAGCAGCGCGCGAATGCCGTGCGGCGGCGGCGCATCGCCTTCGGGTGCCCGGAACAGCGTCTTCCGCTTGGACAGCGCGACGCGCATCACCACGATCAGCAGCAGCGCACAGGCAAAGCCCATCAGCGGGCTCCAGAACAGCGCCGAGAACACCTTGGTCGCCTGGCTCCAGTCGACGCCGGCGGTGCCGCCGCGCGACCCGCTGAGGATCAGCTGGTTGGCGAAGCCGACGCCGAGCACCGAACCGATCAGCGCATGGCTGGAGGAATTGGGCAGGCCGACATACCAGGTCGCGAGGTTCCACAGCACGGCGGCGAGCAGCAGCGCGAAGATCATCGCGAAACCGCCGACCGAGCCGACGTTGAGGATCAGGTCCACCGGCAGCAGGGTGACGATCGCATAGGCGACCGCGCCGCTCGACGTCATCACGCCGAGGAAATTGAAGAAACCCGACCAGATCACCGCCAGCTGCGCCGGCATCGAGTTGGTGTAGATAACCGTCGCCACCGCATTGGCGGTGTCGTGGAAGCCGTTTACGAATTCGAAGCCCAGCGCGATCAGCAGCGCGAGCCCAAGGAAGGCGAACACGCCCAGCGCGAGCTGCTCGCCCGCCTCACGCGTGTCGACGACGATGCTCCATCCGGCAAAGGCGAGGCCGCCCACCAGGATGGCAACGAACAGCAGCTTGGCTATGGGGTGGGTTGTCTCGGTGAATCGGGGACTTCGCGGCAATTCTGCCGACGGAGCCTGGTCCATTGCTAGCGTCGCCATGATGTTAGCGCCTTTGCGGATGGCTTGTGACGGGGTGATGACAAAGCTGGGGGGACATGGAGTTCAGCGCAGGCATTCGGTGTGCCGGATACGCACCACCTTGCCGCTTTGATCCCGCTCCTCCTGGCGCCCGGACACGCAGCCGGGATCGCGCTTCTGCGGGGCGCGCCATGCGACCACCGCTGCAACGATGGCGAGCGTCAGCACCGCCGCGAGCCGGACCTTGGTCCGGCGAGAGGAAAACCAGTTTGCCATGGGTTAATCTGGCGCCGCCCATAGGCGCCGCATTGCGCTAGGGCAATCCACCCTGCGACGCGCTGCTACGGATTTCGGATTGCAATGGTAAGCGCTGCCGAGCGCGCTTCAGAAGTCGAGCTGGGCAAACACCCGCGGGCCCGACGGCGCTCCGTTGCCGGCCACCCGCGCCATCCAGGCGAGACCCAGCTCCAGCCCGGAACGCTCGCTGCGATAGGTCACGCTCGGCCCGACATAATGCTGATCGGTGGGCGCCGCATCGCCGTCTCCGCCCAGCCGCGCGGCGCGTCCCGAGACCTCAATCCCGTACCAGAACGGGGCAGGCCCGCGCTGGATCGAGGCGACATAGGCGAGGTTGGTCCCAGCCTCGCCATCCTCGCGGCGGTGGCGGAGCATGACATTTGCCTGAAGCCACCAGCGCGCGCTGCGGGACTCGGCGATGCCGCGCAGCTCGGCGCCGGCGTAGCGCCCCGCGCGATCGACGGAGACCTGGCCCATCAGCCCGAGCCCCACCGGCCGGTCCTCCGGCTCGACCAGCCGTACCAGCGCGACCGCGGAAAAACCGTCCAGTTGGAGATGGCTGTCCACCGCATCGACCTCGGCGCCCGCACCCAGCGCCCAGTGCCGGCCGACGCCGCGGCCGATCTCGAGCTCATGGCTATCAGCACCGCCATAGGCACCGGAATATTGCAGCTGCCATTCGCCGGCTTGCGGTTCGAGCTGCTCGATCTGCTCGGGACCGCTTTGGGCATGCGCGGCGAGCGGAACGGCCAGCACGACGAGCACCCACGTCCACCGCCGCATCATGCCCGATCCACCTCGGTCGGCCCGTCGCTGCGATCCTCGGCGGCGCGCGGTGCCGGATCGGCGACCGGCTTGGGGCGTCCGTAGAAAAAGCCCTGCGCCTGCTCGCAGCCCATCTCGCGCAGCGCCTCGGCGGCGGCGGGGGTCTCGACGCCCTCGGCGGTGACCGGCATGCCGAGCGCCCGCCCCAGCCCCGCTACCGCACGCACGATCTTGCGGCTCTCCGCCGAATCCATCGTGCGGACGAAGGAGCTGTCGATCTTGAGGTGGTTGAAACGCAGCTGGCGCAGGTGCGACAGGCTCGAATAGCCCTTGCCGAAATCGTCGAGCGCCACCCGGATCCCGGTGCGCTGGAGCGAACGAAACAGCTCGCTCACCGCGTCGATATCCTCGATGATCGCATTCTCGGTGACCTCGACGATCAGCCGCCCCGGCGCAAAGCCGGTCTCGCTGAGCACCGCGAGCAGCCGCGCGGACAGCCAGGGGTCCTTGAGCTGGATCGGCGAGATGTTGATCGACAGCGTCGCATCGGGCGCCCAGTCGCGCGCGGCGATGCACGCCTGATGGAGGATGCGTACCGAGAGCATGTCGATCAGGCCGAGATCCTCGGCAATCGGAATGAATTCGTCGGGCGCGATCATGCCGCGCTCCGGATGCTGCCAGCGGGCAAGTGCCTCGTAGCCGACCACCCGGCCGTCCGCGAGCGCCATAACCGGCTGGTAATAGGGCATCACCTCGCCCCGCTCGATCGCGCCGCGCAGATCGGCCTCGAGCGCGGCGCGGGCGCGCAGTCGCGAGTCCATCTCGGTCTGGAAGAAGCGACAGGTGCCCCGCCCCGCCCGCTTGGCCTCGTACATCGCGACATCGGCGGCGCGGAGCAGCTCGTCGGCCTGGAGCGCGTCGTTCGGGCTGCGCGCGATGCCGATCGTTGCGCCGATCTCGATCCGGCGGTCGCCGACCTGATAGGGCGCGCTGAGCCCGCGAATAATCCGCATCGCCAGCCTTTTGTCGCTGTCGCTGCCCTCGCCATGGACCAGCGCGAGCACGAACTCGTCGCCGCCGACCCGTGCGAGCAGCCCGCCGCGCGCCAGCTTGATCAGCCGCTCGGCGACCTGTGCCAGCACCGCATCGCCGGTCTCATGGCCGTGGACGTCGTTGACCGGCTTGAAGTGGTCGAGGTCGATGCAGAACAGGCTGCACTGGGTGCCGTCATCGGCCGCGCGCTCGATCAGCAGCGGCAGTTCGTCCTGCAGCACCCGACGATTGGCAAGCCCGGTGAGCGGATCGTGGCGGGCCAGCTGGTTGGCGCGCGCCTCGGCGGCATCGCGCTGGTCGATCTCGCGGGCAAGGTCTGCGGCACGGCGCACCGCCAACACGACGAAGCCAATGCCCGAGAGCGCGAAGGTGAAGAAATATTCGTCGAGCTGCCAGCCTTCATGCGCCTCCATGAAGGCGATCAGCCGCTCGAACATGTTGGTCTGGTCGAAGAACATCGCGAACAGGGCCGCGACGCCCAGCATCACCACCGCCTCGATCGGGCGGATGACGTGGTGGCGAGTCTTCTTGGGCGGCGGGCGCATGCTGTCTCCGTGGCCCGAGGGGCCAGTTTCATTGTAGAGCAGTTACGAAAAGCGCCGCTTCCGTAGCGTTACGGAGGCATCGGCTCGTTCGGGTGCTTGCCCCCGCCGCCGACGTTCCCTAGTTGTTCACGGATGTCGCTTGCCCCTACCCCCCAGGACGCTCCCTATCTCCAGGGCCTGAACGAACCCCAGCGCGAGGCCGTGCTGACCACCGAAGGCCCGGTGCTGGTGCTGGCCGGCGCGGGCACCGGCAAGACCGCGGCGCTCACCGCGCGGCTGGCGCACCTGCTGTGGACGCGAAAGGCCTATCCGTCCGAAATCCTGTCGGTCACCTTCACCAACAAGGCGGCGCGCGAGATGCGCGAGCGCGTCGGCCGGCTGGTCGGCGACGCGGTGGAGGGCATGCCTTGGCTCGGCACCTTCCACGCGATCGGCGCGAAGATGCTGCGCCGCCATGCCGAGCTGGTGGGGTTGCAGAGCAACTTCACCATCCTCGACACCGACGACCAGCTCCGCCTGCTCAAGCAGCTGATCATCGCCAACGATCTCGACGAGAAGCGCTGGCCCGCCCGGCAGCTCGCCGGGCTGATCGACGGCTGGAAGAACCGCGGCATGATCCCCGCAGACCTCGATGCCGGCGAGTCCGAGAGCTATGCGAACGGCCGCGGCCAGTCGCTCTACGCCCAGTATCAGGAACGGCTGCGGCTACTCAACGCCTGCGACTTTGGCGACCTTCTCCTACACATGCTCACCATTCTTAAGACCAATCGTGAAGTGCTGGAGCAATATCAGAAGCGCTTCCGCTACATCATGGTGGACGAGTATCAAGATACCAACTCGGTCCAGTATCTGTGGCTGCGGCTGCTGGCGCAGGAGCGCAAGAACATCTGCTGCGTCGGCGACGACGATCAGTCGATCTACAGCTGGCGCGGCGCACAGGTGGAAAATATCCTGAAGTTCGAGAAGGACTTCCCCGGCGCCGTTGTGATCAAGTTGGAGCAGAATTATCGCTCCACGCCGCACATTCTGGGCGCTGCGTCGGGCGTGATCGCCAACAATGGCGGGCGGCTCGGCAAGACGCTGTGGACCGAGGTGGACGTCGGCGAGAAGGTGAAGGTGCTCGGCGTATGGGACGGGCCCGAGGAAGCCCGCCGCGTTGGCGAGGAAATCGAGGGGCTGCAGCGCGGCGGCTTGAGCCTCGACGCCACCGCGATCCTGGTCCGCGCCCAGCACCAGACCCGCGAGTTCGAAGACCGTTTCATCGCGATCGGCCTACCCTATCGCATCATCGGCGGCTTCCGCTTCTACGAGCGCCAGGAAATCCGCGATGCGCTCGCCTATCTGCGCGTGGTCGCGCAGCCGGCGGACGACCTCGCCTTCGAACGCATCGTGAACGTTCCCAAGCGCGGCCTGGGCGACAAGGCACTAGCCAAGGTCCACCAGTTCGCGCGCGCGCAGGGGCTGCCGCTCGCCACCGCGGCCGCGCGTATCCTCGATACCGACGAGCTGACCCCGCAGGCACGCCGCGCGCTCGGCAACCTGATCGGCGACATGGCGCGCTGGCGGAGCATGGGCGACGACCTCCAGCATCCGGACCTCGCGCGCAACATCCTCGACGAGAGCGGCTATACCGCGATGTGGCAGGCCGATCGCACCGCCGAGGCGGCAGGGCGACTGGAGAACCTCAACGAACTCGTCCGCGCGATGGAGGAATATGAGAGCCTCTCTGCCTTCCTCGAGCATGTCAGCCTGGTGATGGACAACGAGGCTTCGGCCGAGGAGCCCAAGGTCACGATCATGACGATCCATGCCGCCAAGGGGCTGGAGTTCGACACCGTGTTCTTGGCGGGGTGGGAGGAAGGGATCTTCCCCTCGCAGCGCGCGCTCGACGAGGGCGGGCTAGCGAGCCTGGAGGAGGAGCGCCGGCTCGCCTATGTCGCGATCACGCGGGCGCGGCGGCGGGCGATCATCCTGCATGCGGCCAATCGCCGCATCTATGGGCAATGGACGTCGAGCCTCCCAAGCCGGTTCGTCGGCGAGCTGCCGCCCGAACATGTCGAGTCGGAAAGCACGATGACCGGCGGCGAAAGCCTGTGGCGGGCGAACTGGAGCGAGCGGAGCGATCCCTTTGCCGACGTGTCGCGTGGTGCGGGCCGGGGTCCCGGCTGGCAGCGTGCGGCGGGTGTGGACACCAAGAACCCGGGCGGCGCCTTCACCGCGCGTACCTTCACTCGCGACCAGCCACGCGTGCTGGAAAGCCGCGCGTCCGCCGTCAGTTTCGGCGCCAAGCCGCGCGGCGACCTGTCGCTCGGCCTGCGCGTGTTCCACCAGAAGTTCGGCTATGGCACGATCGCGGAGATCGAGGGCAACAAGCTCGAGATCGATTTCGAGCAGGCCGGGCGCAAGCGGGTGATGGACAGCTTCGTCAGCGTGCCCGACTGACGCGGGAGGTCAGGCCTCCGGCTCGACCTTCATCAGCGTGTTGCCGACATATTTGTCGAGCTCGGGATCGAACATCTCGCCGATCTCGAAGGCGCGGTCGAGCACCGAGACTTCCTTGAGGCCGTCGACCTTGAAGGTGGCGATCTTGGGCTCGCGCGGCAGCATGCCTTCGCGCGAGACGATCTGCGCATCGGTGTAGAGCGACTCGTTGCGCGTATAGAGAATGTACGGCGCAACGATCATCCGCGTGCGGTTGTACGTCACCTGCAGGCACCGCAGGCGAACGATCCCTTCCAGCACGAAGGGCGTGTTGTTGACAGGGGTGTCGGTCACGGCAGCGCTAACGTTCATGAGACAAATATGATACCAATGCTGCAGGGCAGCAAGCGCAAAGCGCATTATACCATGGGACACTCCCCTCCCAGCTTTGTTTCGCGCATAGCTTCGTTCAGCCGCGCTTCACGCGCAAGGGCGGAAGGAAGCGCCGTTCCCGGCCACCGCGCCGGTCGGGATGAATGAAGGAGACTCGCATGAAGCATGTCCTGGCCTTGGTCGCGCTCGCGACCGCCGGCCTCTCGGTCGCAGCGCCGGCCTCGGCGCAGCAATATGCCTCGCCGGATCAGGAGCGCGCCCGCTTCGAGGCGGCGCGCGAGCGGTTCGATCGTGAATACCGGCAGTTCCAGCAGGCATCCGAACGCTACGCAAATTACAGCGACTGGCTGGCGCATGCGCCGCCCCCGCCGCCGCGTATCGATGCGCGCGATGAAGGCGATTATGAGCCTTCGCGTTACTATCGCCCCGGCGACAGCGAACGCGTGCTGACCAGCAACGACCGCGTCTATCGCGGCGATGACGGTCGCTATTATTGCAAGCGTCCGGACGGCACCACCGGCCTGATCGTCGGCGCAGCGGCTGGCGGCTTGTTCGGCAACGTCATTTCCGGCCGCCATTCGAGCACCGTCGGCACGCTGCTGGGAGCGATTGCGGGCGGCGCGATCGGCAATTCGGTCGATCGCAACAACCAGATGAACAACCAGGACGTGCGCTGCCGCTGAGGCGCGTGCTCGGGGCTTCGCACACTTCGTCGCGAAGCCCCTTGTCCTCCGGATCGCGATGCCTAAATTGAACCTGCGGGACCGGGCCCCTCTGGCGGCGGCTTCACCTGAAGCCCCGTGATGTCGGACCGCATCGAGCATGCTCGGTGCAGGATCGGCGGTGTTCTCCCACTCCCTCGCACCACCCTCCCATCGGGCCGCTCGATCGATGCAATCATCGATTTGGAGCCATAACGATGACGATTGTTGAACGCCTGATCGCCACCCACCGGATGCTCGAACGCGAGATCCGCAGCGAATTGCGGCGCCGCTTGCCGGACGCCTTCCGCCTGGCGCAGCTCAAGAAGCACAAGCTTGCGGTCAAGGACCGGCTGCACCTGCATCTGCCGGGACCGGCCGCGCGGCTCGCGCTGGTGCCGAGCCGCCGCTGAGCGACGGCGGGTTGGGTCCGGCGATCGCCGCCGGACCCTGTATCCTCAATGCCAGAAGATCAGCAGCAGGATGATGATGGGAAGCGGAATCCCCAACAGCCACAATAGGATGCCCTTGCCCATTTCAATCTCCTGAAAACGTCGTTTCGCTTTCGACTAAACCATGGTTTGGCCCTGTTGTTCCGGGCTGGGAACCGAGCGCGCGCTGATGCACTAAGCTGGCGATGAAAACCGACGGCCTCCCCATGCCCCGCCGCCTTACCGCTATCGCCGCCGTGTCGTTCGGCACGGCGCTGGTGGTGATCGACGGCGCCATCGCCACCGTGGCGCTCCCCACCATCGCGCACGACCTGCACGTCGACTCCTCGGCCGCCGTGGCGGTCGTGACAGTGTACCAGCTGGTGCTGGTGATGCTGCTCCTGCCCTTTTCGGGGCTGGGCAATCGGATCGGGCTCAAGCGGCTCTACCAGATCGGCCAGATCGTCTTCACCGTGGCGACGATCCTGTGCTTCTTTGCCAAGAGCCTGCCTTTCCTGCTGATCGTTCGTGCGGCGCAGGCGGCGGGTGCGGCCGCGGCGCTCAGCGTCTCCTCGGCGCTGGTGCGGCAGATCTACCCCGCCAAGCAGCTCGGGCGCGGGCTGGGGGTCAATTCGGTGGTGGTCTCGGTCTCGGCCGCGATCGCGCCGACGCTGGGCGGCCTGGTGCTCGCGATCGGACCCTGGCCTTGGGTGTTCGCCTCGGCCGTACCCTTCGCGATCGCCAGCCTGTTGCTCGGCCGCTCGTTGCCCGACATTCCGCGCTCCAAGGCGCCGTTCGACGTGCTCGGCGCGGTGCTGTGCGCGGCGATGTTCGGGCTGGTGATCGGCGGCGCAGAAAGCGGCGTGCATGGCGACAGCCCGGTGGTCTCCGCCGCGGTGGTGCTCGCTGGCGTGGCGATCGGCGTGATCTTCGTGCGCCGCGAACAGGGCGAGGCCGAGCCGATCCTGCCGGTGGACCTGCTCGCCCGGCCGGTGCTGGCGCTCTCCACCATCGGCGCGTTCACCGCCTTCGTCGCGACGATGAGCCTGCTGCTCTCGCTGCCCTTCCGCCTCCAGCACGGCTATGGCTTCGCGCCCTCCGAAGTGGGCGCCGTGATCGCCCCTTGGCCGCTAACCACGATGTTCGTCGCGCCGCTCGCCGGCACCCTCTCCGACAAATATCCGGCCGGCGCGCTGGGCGGGATCGGCATGGCCATCGCCATTGCGGGGCTGATCGCCCTCGCCTTCCTGCCGCACGACCCGAGCTATTTCGACATTGCCTGGCGGATGTCGCTGACCGGCGCGGGCTTCGGCATGTTCCTCTCGCCCAACGCGCGGCTGATCATCGGCTCGGCCCCGGTCGAGCGCGCGGCGGCGGCGGGCGGTCTGATCTCGACGACGCGGATGGTCGGGCAAACCACCGGCGCGACATTGGTCGCCGCCCTGCTGGCGATGGGCGTAGGTGCGGGCATGACGCCCGCGCTCGTCGCCGCGGGCCTGGCGCTGATCGCCGGAATCTGTAGCCTCGCCCGCCTGCGCCCGTCGGTCCGCAACCCGGCCAAGGTCGAGGCCGACCAGGCCCAGCCCGCGCAGATGGGATAAAGCTTTAGTCCCCCCAACCTAGGGAAGCATTGCGCAGGGCCGGGCACCGCGCCAAGAGCGAGACCATGTCACCGCATCCGTTCGCCATCGGCAATTTCCGCGCCTATTTCGTCGCCCGCCTCGCCGCAACGCTGGGGCAGATGGCGATGGTGATCGTGATCGGCTGGCAGGTCTACGACATCGCCCGCCGGACGATGAGCATCAAGGAAGCGGCCTTCCAGCTCGGCATGATCGGCGTGGCGCAGTTCCTGCCGCTGTTGTTCCTGTCGCTGTTCGCCGGCTGGGTGGCCGACCGGATCGACCGGCGCTGGATCGCCCGCGCCGCCGTCGCGCTGGAAGCGTTCTGCGCGCTCAGCCTCGCCTGGCTGACCTGGCAGCAGACGATCACCCTGCCCGCCCTGTTCAGCATCGCGGCGCTGCTCGGCGTCGCCCGCGCCTTTGCCAGCCCGGCGCTGGGCGCGCTGGCACCCAATCTCGTGCCCAAGGCCGTGCTGCCGACCGCCATCGCGCTCAGCTCGCTCGCCTGGCAGAGCGGCACCGTGATCGGCCCGGCGATGGGCGGATACCTCTACGCCGCCGCCTCGTGGCTGGCCTATGCCGTGTCGGGCGGGCTGTTTCTCGTCTCGCTGCTGATGCTGTTCCTGATCGGCCCGGTGCCGGTCGCCAACCGCAAGTTCACCGGCAGCCCCTGGTCGCAGATGGTCGACGGGCTCCATTATGTCCGCCGCAACCGGCTGGTGCTCGGCGCGATTTCGCTCGACCTGTTCGCGGTGCTGCTCGGCGGCGCGACGGCGATGCTGCCGGTCTATGCCCGCGACATCCTCCAGGTGGGGTCCGAGGGTCTCGGGCACCTTCGCGCCGCCCCTGCGTTGGGTGCGGTGGTGACGGCCCTGTTCTTCTCGTGGCGCCCGCTCAAGACCAATGTGGGCGTGAAGATGCTGGTCGCGGTCGCACTGTTCGGCGTGGCGACGGTGGTGTTCGGCGCGGCAGCCCCGCTGCTGGTGCCCGTGCTCGGCCCCAAGGCTGTGGGCACCGATCTGTCGCCTGCCGTGCTGGTCTCGCTGGCCGCGCTGTTCGTGCTCGGTGCGGCTGACATGGTGTCGGTATACGTGCGCCAGTCGCTGATCCAGCTCTACACGCCGGACGAGATGCGCGGCCGCGTCGGTGCGGTCTCCACCCTGTTCATTTCCGGCTCCAACGAGCTGGGCGAAGCCGAAAGCGGCTTCCTCGCCGCGCTGATCGGGCCGGTCGCCGCGGTGATCGGCGGCGGCATCGGCGCGATCCTTGTCACGCTGCTGTGGTCGAAGCTATTCCCTGAGCTCAAGCGGGCTCGAACCTTCGATCCTCCGGCCACCCTCGAAGTT
Organism: Sphingomonas trueperi; assembly: GCF_040545965.1. GTDB lineage: Bacteria > Pseudomonadota > Alphaproteobacteria > Sphingomonadales > Sphingomonadaceae > Sphingomonas > Sphingomonas trueperi_C. The sequence continues at coordinate 312,390 of NZ_JBEPMV010000002.1, forward strand.
CCTCCCAAGGAGATGACGACATGAAGGCCCATTCGATCCTCGAGACGATCGGCAACACGCCGCACGTCCGTATCAACAAGCTGTTCCCCGGTGCCGAGGTGTGGATCAAGTCCGAGCGCTCGAACCCGGGCGGCTCGATCAAGGACCGTATCGCACTGGCGATGGTCGAGGCGGCCGAGAAGGACGGCAGTCTCAAGCCCGGCGGCACGATCGTCGAGCCGACCAGCGGCAATACCGGCGTCGGTCTGGCGATGGTCGCGGCGGTGAAGGGCTACAAGCTGATCCTGGTGATGCCGGAGAGCATGTCGCTCGAACGCCGCCGGCTGATGCTGGCCTATGGGGCGAGCTTCGACCTCACCCCGCGCGAAAAGGGCATGAAGGGCGCGATCGAGCGGGCACTCGAAATCGTCGAGAGCACGCCCGGCGCCTGGATGCCGCAGCAGTTCGAAAATAGTGCGAACATCGACGTACATGTGCGTACCACCGCACAGGAAATCCTCAACGATTTCCGCGACACGCCGATCGACGTGATCATCACCGGCGTCGGCACCGGCGGCCACATCACCGGCGTCGCCGAGGCGCTGAAGAAGGAATGGTCGAACCTCAAGGTGTTCGCGGTCGAGCCGGAACTGTCGCCGGTAATCTCGGGCGGCCAGCCCGGTCCGCACCCGATCCAGGGCATCGGCGCGGGCTTCGTGCCCAAGAACCTGCACACCGACGCGATCGACGGCGTGATCAAGGTCGACGCCGCCGTGGCCAAGGACATGGCGCGCCGCTCGGCCGCCGAAGAGGGCATGCTGGTCGGCATCTCCTCGGGCGGCACGCTGGCGGCGATCCTGCAGAAACTGCCCGACCTGCCCGACGGCGTCCGCGTCCTCGGCTTCAACTACGACACCGGCGAGCGCTATCTTAGCGTGCCGGACTTCCTGCCGGAGAGCTAAGGTCTGATCAAATGTGGAGGGCGCTGCCCCTCCACCGTCATCGCGGCGAAAGCCGGGATCCATTCGCCATTCGGTTGCGGCAAGAGCCGTAGCGGTGAAGGCGATGGATCCCGGCTGTCGCCGGGATGACAGCTAGTTACTGACTAATTCTCGGCCTTATGATCAACTTCGGCAGGCTCCGCCGACCCGTTGCTTGACGTGGCCTCTGCCGGCTCCGCGATTGCCGGGAGCGCGACCTGCACCTCCACTCGCCGGTTTTTCGCCCGACCCTCCGGATCGTCGCTGCCGTCCGCCTTGGCATTGGGCACCAGCGCGCGGGTTTCGCCGAACGCGATCACCGTCATCCGCTCGGCCGGCACGCCTTTCGACAGCAGATAGTCGCGCACCGCTTCGGCCCGCTTGCGCGACGAAACCAGGTTGTCCCGATCGTTGCCGCGCGTGTCGCTGTGGCCGCCGATCGTGATCGGGCCGCCTGCGGCCAGGGTCGCGTTACCCAGCATCTCGTCGAGCAGTTTCCTGCCGGCATCGTCCAGCTTCAGCCCCGACCCGCCGAAGGGCACCACGAGATCCAGCGGCTTCAGCTCGGGCTTCTCGGGCTCGTCCGGCACCACCTCGGGCCGGAGGATCGACTTGGGTGCCTCCGCGGCGCTGTTGTTCGCCAGTCCGTCCTCTTCGGCGAGGATGCTCTTGTTCTCGGCCGCCGCGTTGTCGCGCGCGGGCTCCCGCGCATTGCAGCCCGCAAGGGCCACTGCCACCCCCAGCATCGCCCATCTGGTCATGCAACCTCCTCCTGCAGTCGTCGCGCCGCCGGCATGGGGGGCACGTACGAGATGATCGTGTCGCCGGGCTGCGGCGTTGGCCGGCTGGCGTGCGAGAAAAAGCGGAGCAGCCCGCCCTTGCGCACCAGCAGCAGCATGTCGGCCGCGTCGGGCAGGTCGGCCTTGGCGGCGTCGAAGTCGAACTGCTCGGTCAGGCGGGTCTTGCGGAAGGTCCAGCCGCCCTGCTCGCGCTCGACGATCTCGTCGACGCCGTGCCCGCTGGTGAACAGCGCGCGCCCGCGCAGCGACTCCGGCAGCGCCCGCGCATCCTCGTCATCGCCGCCGCTGCCGAGCTGATAGACATTGTCGCGGCCCATCTCATGGGCGAATTCGTTGCAGACCAGCGCGTTATAGGCTTCGTTGTCGCTGGTCGCGGCGAGCACCTGGAACTGCGACATGTCCAGCCGATCCTCGGTCGCCTCGGCGAGGATCTCGCCATGATAGGTGGCGATGCCCGCCGAGCGCGCCGCCCGCAGCCGCTGCCAGCTAGTGTCGCAGATCGTCACCGGGATTTCGAGCTGGCGGAGCTGGTCGGCGAGCGCAAGACTCCAGGGCGTGCCGCCGACGATCAGCAGCCCGCGTTCAGTGGCGCCGGTCACCTTGAGCAGCCGCGCGACCGGGCCGATCGAGAAGCCGTGCGCGAGGATCGTCGCCACCACCACGGCAAAAGACAGGGTCACCAGGATCGACCCGTCGCTATACCCCAGCTTGTCGAGGCGCAGCGCGAACAGGCCGGAGATCGCCACCGCGACGATACCGCGCGGCGCGATCCAGGCGACCAGCAGCCGCTCGTTCCACGGCACTTTGGTGAAGGCGAGGCTCAGCAGCACGGTGATCGGCCGCACGAGGAACAAGAGCGCGGCGAGGAAGGCGAGGAAGCGCCACTCGAAGTGCCGCAGCACCTCGAAATCGAGCGAGGCCGAGAGCAGCACGAACACGCCCGAGATCAGGAGGACGGTGACGTTCTCCTTGAACGGGTGGATGTCGCGCAGCGAATCCAGCTTCATGTTGGCGAGCGCCACGCCCATCACCGTCACGGTAATCAGCCCGGTTTCCTGCTGGATTAGGTTGGAGCCGACGAACACGCCGATCACCGCGACCAGCAGCACCGGCGCTTTCAGATACTCAGGCACATGTCCGCGCTGGAAGGCCCAGCCGATCGCCTTGGCGACGACATAGCCGATCAGCCCGGCAACGATGCTCGCGGCGAGCAACGAGCCCAGCACGCTGAGCAGCGTTCCGCCGTCGCCCGAGCGGCGGAGATATTCGTAGGTCACCAGTCCGCACAGCGCACCGATCGGATCGTTGACGATCGCTTCCCACTTCAGGATCGCCCGAGGCCGCTGCGCGACGTTGCTCTGGCGGAGCAGCGGCAGCACAACAGTAGGTCCGGTGACGACAAGGATGCCGGCGAACAGCGTCGCGACGGGCCATACCAGCCCGGCGGCATAGTAGAGCGCCAGCGTGCCCAGCCCCCATCCGATAGGGACGCCCAGCAGCACCAGCCGGGTTACCGCGCCGTCGGTGCGCCGCAGCTCGCGGAAGTTGAGGCTCAGCCCGCCTTCGAACAGGATCAGCGCGACGGCGATCGAGACGATCGGCTCGAGCAACTCGCCGAACACCGCGTGCGGCTCGATCAAGCCAGCAACGGGCCCCGCGAGCACCCCCGCGACCAGCATCAGGGCGATGGCGGGCCAGCCGGTGCGCCAGGCAATCCATTGGGCACCGATGCCAAGCGCACCGATCAGCGCGATGACGAGCGCGGGTTGATGCATTCGGAGAACAGACCTTCTTTTATGCGCAACCACGTTGCGCGCCCCGCCCTCAATACGGTTGCACTGCGGCATCGGTTCCGTTTCGCTGGCGATCGGAACTGTGTTGTTCCCAGTTCAGGCGCTTTGGGATACAGGCGGCCACCCTGATTTCGGAACATCGCAACCGCCTGTGACGCCTGCCCTTCCCACTGCTTCTCCTCCTTTGTGGCTCCGCCTCGTTCTCGGCATCGTCGCGCTCGCCGCCTTGGTGGTGCCGGCGCTGCTGGTGCTCGACGCGCCCAGGATGCCGCATCGCGCCCGCCGCGTGCCGCCGGTCGCGCTGGCCAACCGAGTGGTGCCCAAGGAAGAGCTGCCCCCGGTCGAGCCGGTCGCGATCGCCGATCTGGATCCCGAGGATGCCCGCGCGTTCAACGCCGCGATCCCCTTCTCCACCGATCCGAACCCGGCTGCACGCCCCTTCCATCTGGTCGGGGCGGCGGACAGTCAGGCGCGCGCGGTCGACTGCCTCGCCGCCGCAGAAATCTACGAAGCGGGAGACGACGCGCTGGGCGAGCGTGCGGTGGCGCAGGTGATCCTCAACCGCGTTCGCCACCCCGCCTTCCCCAAGACGGTGTGCGGCGTGGTGTTCCAGGGATCGGAGCGCAGCACCGGCTGCCAGTTCACCTTCAGCTGCGACGGCGCGCTCACCCGCTGGTCGCCGACGCCGGTGGCCTGGGCCCGCGCCCGCGAGATCGCGAAGATGGCGCTGCACGGCACGGTGTTCCGCCCGGTCGGCCACGCGACCCATTACCATACCGACTGGGTGGTGCCCTATTGGAGCGCGAGCCTCGACAAGATCGTCGAACTCCACACCCACCTGTTCTTCCGCTGGGCGGGCTGGTGGGGCACCCCGCCCGCGTTCAATCGCGGCTATGTCGCCGACGAGCCCAAGGTGGCGCTGCTGGCCAAGCTGTCGCCTGCCCATCTCGGCGAAGTGCTACCAGCCGACGAGGCGAGCAATCTGCCGGCCGACCTCGCGACCCGCATGGCCGCCATTCCGGCGAGCGCGGTCCCGGCGCCGGTGACCGGCGATCCCAATGTTTTCCTGATTGTCCTGCCCAAGGGCGTGACGGCGGAGAGCTTCCCGGCACTGGCAATGAAGGCGTGCGGCGAGCGCCCCTATTGCAAGTTCATGGCGTGGAGCGATCCGGCCAAGCGTCCCCCGCGGCTCCCGCCGACCGGCGAGCAGGCAGCCGCGATGAGCTTCAGCTATCTTCGCGACGACACGGCGAAATATGCCAAGGCGCTGTGGAATTGCGAGCAGTTCGCCCGGCCGGCGCTGGCGCAGTGCATGCGCCGTGCGCTCCCACCGCAGCCGTCCCCCTCGCCGACGCCGACGGCAGTCGCAACGCCCGCGCCAGCGGCGGGCCCTACCCTGCTCGACGGCGTCCGCCGCAAGGCGCCGCCCGCACAGAACAAGGCCGGCGTCGCGGCTCCCGCAACGCCGGCCTCTTCAGTCCCCAGCAGCGATTAGGCTGCCTTGAACATCACCGGGTCGAGCGCCATCACGCTCTCGCTGCCCGCCTCGATCTTGCGGCGCAGGCCGCTCGCATCGGGGAGGAACCGCTCGGCGTAGAAGCGCGCGGTGACCAGCTTGGCCTCGAGGAAGGCGACGTCCTCGGCGCCCTGCGCCAGCGCCTCGCTCGCCGCCTTGGCCATGCGCAGCCACATCAGGCCGAGCGCGACCAGACCGGTCAGCTGCATATAGGGATAGGCGCCCGCGCCGACTTCGTTGGGGTTCTTGAACCCGTTCTGCGCCAGCCACATCGTCGCACCCTGCAGATGGCCCAGCGCCTTCTCCAGCGCCTCGGCAAAGCCCGCCAGCTTCGCATCGCCCTTGGCCGCCGCGACTTCCTCGCTCACGACGCGGAAGAAGGCCTGCACCGCACGGCCGCCATTCAGCGCGAGCTTGCGGCCGACCAGGTCCATCGCCTGCACGCCGTTGGTGCCTTCGTAGATCATCGCGATGCGGGCATCGCGGACATACTGCTCCATGCCCCATTCGGCGATATAGCCATGGCCGCCATAGACCTGCTGGCAGTCGGTCGCGACCTTGTAGCCGATATCGGTGCCGACGCCCTTGATCACCGGGGTCAGCAGCCCAATCAGGTCGCCAGCGAGCTGGCGCTCTTCCTCCGTCGCAGCGGCATGCTCCATGTCGACCTGGAGCGCACCCCACAGGCACAGCGCACGCAGACCTTCGATCTGCGCCTTGGCCTCCATCAGCATGCGGCGGACGTCGGGGTGGACGAACAGGGTGTCGGCCTTCTCAGCCGGCTCCTGCGGCCCGGTGAGCGCACGGCCCTGGCGCCGGTCGCCGGCATATTGGACGGCGTTCTGCATCGCGACTTCGGCGATGCCGAGGCCCTGCAGGCCGACGCCGAGGCGCGCCGCGTTCATCATGATGAACATCGCGGCGAGACCCTTCATCTCCTCGCCTACCAGCCAGCCGGTGGCGCCGTCATAGTTCATCACGCAGGTCGAGTTGGCGTGAATGCCCATCTTGTGCTCGATCGAGCCGCAGCTCACCCCGTTGCGTGCGCCGAGCGAGCCGTCGTCGTTGACCAGGAACTTCGGCACCACGAAAAGCGAGATGCCCTTGGTGCTGTCCGGCGCGCCGGGGGTCTTGGCGAGCACCAGATGGATGATGTTGCTGGTCAGGTCATGCTCGCCCGACGAGATGAAGATCTTGGTGCCGGTGATGCTGTAGGATCCGTCCGGATTGGGCTCGGCCTTGGTCTTGATGAGACCCAGATCGGTGCCGCACTGCGGCTCGGTGAGGTTCATCGTGCCGCCCCATTCGCCCGAGATCATCTTGGGCACGTACTTGGCCTTCTGCTCCTCGGAACCCTTGACCAGCAACGCGGCAATCGCGCCGTGGGTAAGGCCCGGATACATGGCGAAGGCCATGTTCGAGGCGATCATATATTCCTCGAACGCGGTCGCCACGACATGCGGCATCGCCTGGCCGCCGAACTCGGCCGGCGCGCTCAGCGTACCCCAGCCGCTCTCGACGAACTGCTTGTACGCTTCCTTGAAGCCGTCGGGCGTCGTCACGCTGCCGTCGGGATGGCGGGTGCAGCCCTGCTGGTCGCCGCTATGGTTGATCGGAAACAGGACCTCGGCGACGAACTTGCCGCCCTCCTCCAGCACCGCATCGACCACGTCGGGGGTCGCCGCCTGGAAGTGCGGCAGGTTGGTGTAGCGATCGAGCCCGATGACCCGATCGAGGACGAAGCGCGTGTCGCGCACGGGCGGGGTAAACTGCGGCATTTCAGGTTCCTCAGTGCTCGTTGTTCTTAGTGTTCGTTGTCTTTGCTTTTGATTAGGTCGACGAACTGCGCGAGTTCGGCGATATGCGCATCGATGTCGCGCTTCTGCGCTTCCAGATGGCGGATGCGGTCCATGCAGCGCTCGAGCGTCACCTGGCGCTGCACGCGCCGGCCGTCGCCCAGATCGTAGAGATCGATCATCTCCTTGATCTCGCCCAGGCTGAACCCTACCCGCTTGCCGCGCAGGATCCAGGCGAGCCGGGCGCGGTCGCGATGCGTGTAGATGCGCTGGGTGCCGCGCCGCTCGGGCGCGATCAGCCCCTCGTCCTCGTAGAAGCGCAGCGCGCGGGGGGTGACCCCGAACTCGGCGCACAGGTCGGAAATGGAAAAGGCGTCGCGATCGGGACGCGGTTCGATCGGCGCCAGGGCCTCGATCGGAGCGGCAGCAGCGGTCATGCTGCTTTTGTAGTTTACCCTTACGTGAACGTCAAGTGCGCACGCTAGTTCTTCGGCGGCTTGGCATTGCCGTTGAAGCGGGCACGGACGATATCCTCGTGGAGGATGATGGCACGGATTTCGAGTTCCGCGGCCTCGCTTTCGGTGAGCCCGTCGCTCGAAAGCCGCTCGGCGATATTGCTGTTGACGGTGTCCGCGCGCCCGAGCTGACGCGCTTCGCCGCGGGTCAGCTGGCCGCTGCGTTCGCCGGCGCGAATCTCGCTGCGCGCCGATCGCGGCTGCGCTGGGACATGGATCCCGCGCCCGGCGAAGCTGCCGCCGACGCTGGAGGGTACGGGGCCACCCCAGATCTGGGCGGAGGCAGGGAAGGCAGCCACCAGCCAGGCGGCGCTCGCAAGGACCAGAACACGCATCGGCTCTCTCCCATGGCTGCCGGTCAGGCACCGCAAGCCTGGAGGGAGGGTATCATATGCGAACGCCTAGTCTACTCCCCGCAGAGCGCATGGCCTTCGGCATCGCGCATCGCGTGCGCCTCGGGCACCGATTCGCCCAGCCGCGCGAACTGGGCACCCGCAAGGGCCGCTCGCCCGGTGCACCACTGCGCGCATGCCTTTGGCAACGCACCCGGCAACGCGAGGTGATCGCCGTCGAAGCGCGCGGTAAAGCGGCAGCCCCCGTCGGGCCCGAGGACCAGCGCCAGCCCCTCCCCGTCGCGGCGCACCGATCCGGTCGCGCGGCAGCCATTGCCCTCGCCATAATCGATGACGATGCCGATCCGGTGCGCGGCGCCGGCCGGCACGATGCAGAGCCGATCGGGCCCGCGCGCATAGGCGCCGGCGATGCTCACGTCCTTCGGATCGCGGATCAGTCCGCGCTGGATCGCGGCATTCTCGAGATCGACCGCGTTGCCGGCCGGCGGCGCAGGCGCAGGCCCGCCGCACGCGGCGAGCCCCAGCAGCAGCGCAAGCGCTGCGCGCCTCATGCGTCGCGCACCAACGCTCCGTTCTCGATCCTGCGGTAGAAGCAGCTCGGCGCCCCGGTGTGGCAGGCGGGGCCGTGCGGCTCGACGCGCAGCCACAGCGCATCCTGGTCGCAGTCGATCCGCGCCTCGACGACGTGGAGGAAATGCCCCGACGTCTCGCCCTTGGTCCACAACCGCCCGCGGCTGCGCGACCAGAAGGTGGCCTTGCCGGTCTCCAGCGTCACCGCCAGCGCCTCGGCATTCATATGCGCGAGCATCAGCACCTCGCCGGTGGTGGCATGGGTGGCGACGGCGGTGATCAGGCCGTTGGCATCATATTTCGGGTCGAGCGTGGCGCCCGTTTCGCGGATGTCGGTCACGGGCGCGCTGTAGCCGGGTTCGCGGCGAGCGTCATCCCTCGCATCTCCGCGCGGAGCAGTTTAGGGCGCGGTGCGTCCTGCGTTCAAAGGGAGAAGTTCGTGATCCTGTATGCCCTGGCCCCGCTCGTCCTCGCAGCGGCTCCCGTTACGGCGCAAACGGGCCCTAGCTTCGCCTGCTCGACCGCCGCAACGCCGACGGAAAAGGCGATCTGCGCCGACCCGAAGCTCAGCGCGCTCGATCGCGAGATGGCGCAGCTGTTCGCGGTCGCCAAGGAAAGCGCGTTCGGCAGCGGCCCCTCCAACCAGCTCGCCGCCCAGCGCGCTGCGTTGCAGGAGATGCGCGCCTGTAAATTGCCGCTCGCCGCCTGCCTGCTGGACCGCTATGCCCTGCGCAACCAGGAACTGGCGATCGCGGCCCTTCCCAAGAGGCCCGCGGCCGCGCTGCCGATCCTCCGCCGCGGCGACCCTGCCTTCGCGCCGATCCTGGAGGCGGTGCAGCTCTGGTCGGAAGCGCCGGTCGACGCCAACTGGTCCGTGCCCGAACGCGCGAAAAGCCGCACCCGCATTACCGCGCTGCTCCAGCCCTATCTCACCGGGCTCCAGACCAAGCCGGACCAGTCGTTCGGCAACTCCATCCTGCGCGAGCCCGGCACAGACGGCGTCACGGTGAAGACAATCGACGACCTGTTCCGGTCGGATCGCCACTTCGCCACCTTCCTCAACGTGCTCGGCCCGTATGTCGACGAGCCCAGGATCGCGGGCGCGCCGCGCACCCTGCCCTGCGCCGCGATCGTCCGCCACCCGAGGCTGCTCGACGCCACTGGTCCGGTATTCGGATCGACGATGGACAATTTCGTCTTCCGCAATGATTGCAGCGACACCCTGCCCCCGCTGCCGTCGCTCGGTGCGCTGCAGACCAAACTGTTCCAAAGCTGGCCGGAATGCGAAGGCACGATCCGCTACATGGCGTACAGCAGCTTCAACCGAGACATCGACGCAGCGCGGCTGGGGCTGGTCGAGCCCGGCAAGGCCAAGCCGCTGCCCGCGCGCAAGGGCGTGACCAAGCCGGATCTGGACGGCGTCGAACGCGACCTCACCACCTATTACGCCACCTATCTGCACCGCGCTCCGGCAGACGCCGCAACGATGGCCCGCGTCGCACTGTCCCAGCTGATGACGGACGCGCACCAATGTGACTGAGGCTCAGTGCTTTCGGATCGCCTTCACCAGGTCGTCCTTGTCCATCTTGGAGCGCCCCTCGATGCCGATCTCCTTGGCCTCGTCGTACAGCTCGGCCTTGCTGCGGTCCTCCAGCTTGCCGCCACCCGAATCGAGGCTGCCGTTCGCCTGGGCATTGGCGATGCGCGCCGCCTTCTCCTTGGAGGCGCCCTCGTCGCGCAGCTTCTCGTAGAGGTCGTCGTTCTTGATCTGGGTGCCGTGGTCCTTGGCCATGATCGCTCTCCTTTCTCAGGGGGTTAACCTGCAAAAAGGGTAAACGGTCCTTTTCCCTGTTACAGACCGGAGACAAAGCGGGACGAAGCGCTTATATGCCCGCCCATCGTCCCCGTTCCCCCCCGAGGGCCAATGCTTACCACACACCCGTTCGATGACGACAAGCTGCGCGAAGAGTGCGGCGTATTCGGCGTTTCCAACAGCGAAGGCGCGGCCGCGATGGTCGCGCTGGGGCTGCACGCGCTCCAGCACCGCGGCCAGGAGGCGGCGGGCATAACCAGCTGGGACGGCAATCAGTTCCATACGCATCGTGCGATGGGTCACGTCGCCGGCAATTTCGATCGCGACGACGTGATCCGCTCGCTCCCCGGCCTCGCCGCCTGCGGCCACGTCCGCTACGCCACGACGGGCGGCTCGGCGATCCGCAACGTCCAGCCGCTCTATGCCGAGCTGGCCAGCGGCGGCTTCGCGGTGGCGCATAACGGCAATATCTCGAACGCGATGCGGCTGCGGCGCGATCTCGTCCGCCGCGGTGCGATCTTCCAGTCGACCTCGGATACCGAGGTGATCATCCACCTCGTCGCCACCTCGCAGTACCGCACGCTGATCGACCGGTTCATCGATGCGCTCAAGCAGGTCGAAGGCGCCTATTCGCTGATCGTGATGACGCCCGAGGGCATGATCGCCTGCCGCGACCCGCTCGGCATCCGTCCGCTGGTGATGGGCCGCCAGGGCGAGTCGATCGTGTTCGCCTCGGAGACCGTCGCGCTCGACGTGTGCGACGCGCAATATGTCCGCGACGTCGAACCCGGCGAGCTGGTGATCGTCAAGGCCAATGGCGAGATGACCAGCCACAAGCCGTTCGCACCCCAGGCGCCGCGGCCGTGCATCTTCGAATATGTCTATTTCTCGCGCCCCGATTCGATCAGCGACAACCGCTCGGTCTATTCGGTGCGCAAGGCGATCGGCGCGCAGCTGGCGATCGAATCGCCGGTCGAGGCCGACCTCGTCGTGCCGGTGCCCGATTCGGGCGTGCCGGCGGCGATCGGCTATGCCCAGCAGTCGGGCATTCCGTTCGAACTCGGCATCATCCGCTCGCACTATGTCGGCCGCACCTTCATCCAGCCGGGCGACAAGGTCCGCCACCTCGGCGTCAAGCTGAAGCACAATGCCAATCGCGAGCTGATCGCGGGCAAGCGCATCGTGCTGATCGACGATTCCATCGTGCGCGGCACCACCAGCCTCAAGATCGTCCAGATGATGCACGACGCCGGCGCGAAGGAAGTGCATATGCGCATCGCCTCGCCGCCGACGCGCCACAGCTGCTTCTACGGCGTCGACACGCCCGAGCGCGCCAAGCTGCTCGCCGCGAAGATGGACGTGGGCGGGATGACCGACTTCATCCATGCCGACAGCCTCGCCTTCGTCTCGATCGACGGCCTGTACAAGGCGCTGGGCGAGGCACGCCGCGCGGATATCCACCCGAAATACTGCGACGCCTGCTTCACTGGCGACTATCCGACGACGCTGACCGACCAGGACGAACTGGCGCCCCCGCCGGACCAGCTGGCGCTGCTCGCCGAGAAGGTCGGCTGAGCCGGTGAGCGAGGGTCCGCTGGCGGGACAGACCGCCCTCGTCACCGGCGCCAGCCGCGGCATCGGCGCAGCGACGGCGATCGCGCTGGGTGCCGCCGGCGCGCACGTCATCCTCACCGCCCGTACCGCGGGCGGGCTGGAGGAAGTGGAGGACGCGATCTTCCAGGCCGGCGGCAGCGCGACGATCGCGCCGCTCGACCTTGCCGAGCATGACGCGATCGGCCGGCTGGCCGACGCGATCGGCGAGCGATGGCCGACGCTCGACATGCTGGTACTTAACGCCGGGATGCTCGGCACGCTCAGCGCGGTGAACGCCATCGACTTCGCCGAGTTCGCCAAGGTTCTCACGCTCAACGTGAGCGCACAGGCCGCAATGCTCGCCGCATTCGATCCAATGCTTCGCAAGGCGCCGGCAGCGCGCGTGCTAGGCGTCACGTCCAGCGTGGGGCGCACCCCGCGCGCCTATTGGGGCGTCTACGGCGCCTCCAAGGCTGCGTTCGAGAATCTGCTGCTCAGCTATGGGCATGAGCTGGAGAATGTCAGCCAGGTCCGGGTCGGCATCGTCGATCCGGGTGCTACCCGCACCAAGATGCGCGCGCGCGCCTTCCCGGGCGAAGATCCGGCGACGGTGAAGGCCCCCGAAGTCGTTGCTGAACGGATCGTCGCGCTGATGGCCGGCGGGCTCGAGCGCGGCCATTTCGAGCGGGTCGGCTGAAACTCTAGTTTTCGTCGTCCCCGTCCTTGGCGGCGGGGCTTGGTGCCGGGGCGGGCTTGGCGCAGGCGCAGCGGGCGCTCGCCGGCTTGCGAGTCGGTGCGGTGGTCGCGAACTCGGTGCGGGTGAGCGTGCCCGACTTGTCGGCATCGGCGCCGGCGAACTTGGCGATCGACTTGGCCGCCCATTCCTCGAAGCTCAGCCTTCCGTCACCGTTGGTGTCGAGCTTGGCGAAAGCCTTGTGGCGGGCAGCGAAATATTCGTCCCGGCTGACCGCATCGTTGCGGTCCTTGTCATAGCGATCGAAGCGCTTCTGCTCGCGGGTTTTGGCGTCCGCCTCGGGCGCGGCATCGGGGAGCGGCGTGGTCGTGCCCGCCGCGGCAGGTGCGGGCTGCAGCACCGCCGCGAGCGGCCCGCGGGCTGGCCCATGCTGGAACAGCAGAAATCCTCCGAACGCCAGCAACAACGCCGCACCGGCGCCCACCGCATATCGCCACATGCCCCAATCCTCCCCCGAGGAGCGCCGAGACTACACCTTCAGGGGGATGCAGCCAAGACCTACCAGCCGCTGAGCCGATGCCAGAGCAGCCGCACGACTCGCTTGGGCGCGCCGATCGGCAGCGGCGCATCGGCAGGCAGGTCTAGGTCCATTCGCGCCCGGTGTGCCATTGCCCCCAGCGCGCGGGCATTGCGGCTCCAACGCTGGCCCAGCGCCTCGGCCAGCTTGGGCGCGGCGAGGCTGCGCGCGGCATCGGCTTCCGCGCCGTCTCCGAGATGCCGGGCAAGATCGGCCAGCGCCCAGCCCTCGCCGCCAGTCGCCAGCGGATCGCCCGCGGCGCCGAGCGCAGTACCCGCCGCCACGAACAGGCTCCCCCGCCCCGCCGCATAGCGGGCGAGTGCCAGGCCATCGAGCGCCTCCTCCTCGACCAGCACTTCCCAGCCATGGACGATCGGCACCAGCGACGCGCCGGTGACGCCGCGCGGCAGTACCTCGGCGGCGAGCCCGCGCAGCACCGGTTCGGCGGGCGGCAGCGCGGTATCGAGCTTGGCCAGCGCCTCGCGCCACCATGCGAGCCGCAGCTGGCCGACCGCAGGCTGACTGGTGGTGCGGAGCAGCTGCGCCAGCGCCTCGTCCAGCGCCAGCAGCGCGGCGAGCGCAGCCTGCCCGGCGGCGGGCGCATAGGAGAGGATGAGCGCCCGTTCGGGGTCTTCGGGGGGCATGTTTAGGGAAGCGTTCACCCCTTCCCTCTATGGCGGGAGGATCGGCGACGGAAGAGCGAAGGCTCCCGCGCCTTGGGGTTTCGATCGATCGCCATGCGCACAACGGTTCTCGAGCGGTTTCAACGGTACCTCTCCGGGACGCTCCCGAGGGGCGGGCTGCTCGCGCGCCTGCGCGGCAACGTCGCCGGCAACACGCTGGCGATGATGGCGATCGCGCTGATCCCCTTGCTGTTCATCGCCGGCTCGGCGGTCGACACCGCGCGGCTCTACATGGTCAAGAACCGGCTGCAGCAGGCGTGCGACGCCGGCGCGCTGGCCGGGCGGCGGTTCATGGTGTCGAGCAATTCGACGACGCTCGACGCTGCTGCGACGACCCAGGCCAACGCCTTCTTTTCCAACAACTTCAAGCTCGGGCTGTTCGGCACCAAGGCGGTGACGTTCACGCCTTCCAAGACCAGCGAGAACCAGGTCGCCGGTACCGCCACCGCCACCGTGCCGATGACGCTCACCGGCATGATGGGCTTCCGCGACCAGGCGCTGACGGTGACCTGCGAGGCGCGCTACGACGTCGCGGACACGGACATCATGTTCGTGCTGGACACGACCGGTTCGATGGCGTGCCTCACGTCGGACGGAACCGCCGGCTGCAGCCAGCCGGTCACAAGCTATATCCGGCCCGTAACCGATGGGGCTCCCGGCTATGGCGGCACGATCGGCTATTACACGGTGGAACGTTCGGGCTCGAAAATCTCCGGCTTGCGACAAGCCGTGCTCAACTTCTACGACACCCTTGCAGCCGCGGTCGATCCCGCGACGCACCTCCGCTATGGCTTCGTCACCTATACGTCGACCGTCAATGCCGGCTACGCGATCAAGGCGCTTTCGCCCAGCTATCTCGTCGATAGTTGGACGTACAACAGCCGCAAGCTGATCGACGTCAACGACGGTACGGCATCAAGCCAGACCTATACCAACACGGATCATCCCACCTGCGACGGCTATGCGGGTCGCAAGCCCGCGAGCGGCTATACCGCTTCCGGCACCGCAACCTTCAACACCGTCTCCTGGTCCTCGCCGAACAAGGGCACCTGCGTCGTGACCAGCCAGCCGCTGAAGCGGAGCTGGAGTTACCAGAAGGTCACTTTCGACACGAGTCAGTACAAGCTTGGCGACGCCGTTCCGGATCTCACCAAGCTCGATGGCTCGACGTCGCGCTGGCAAGGCTGCATCGAAGAGCGAAAGACGACGCCGAGCAGCAGCTTCGACTATTCGAACTTGCCCCCGGACCTCAACCCCGACCTCGTCCCTGTCGACGACGATACGCGCTGGCGTCCGATGTGGCCCGACGTGGTCTATTATCGTGGCAATACCGATACCTCGACCTACTGGGGATCGAGCGTCAATCCGCCCGGAGACAGCACGAGCACGACGGTATTGGGACAATATACCGCGCTTTCCATGTCGAAGAACATGGAGAGCGGCTACGTCTCCTGCGGAAAACCGGTCCAGCGCCTGCAAGTCATGACGCGAGCGGACGTCAGTGCCTATGTGAACGCTACCGACTTCGTGCCCCAAGGCGGCACCTACCACGACACGGGGATGATCTGGGGCACTCGCCTCCTGTCTCCAAGCGGCCTCTTCGCCGCGGACACCGCGGCGTGGCCGGGACGCAATCCACCCAGGCGCTACATCGTGTTCATGACCGACGGCGACATGTCGCCGAGCAAATGCCTCTACGGCATGTACGGCATCGAGAATTACGACAAGCGGGTCACCAGCCTGAGCTACACTAGCAATTGCCGCGCGCAGACCCAGCTCGACAATCACAATGCCCGGTTTCTGGCTGCCTGCGCGTCGGCCAAGGCGCGCAACATTTCGATCTTCGTCGTCGGGTTCGGTCAGACGCTGACCTCCCAGCTCACCGACTGCGCCACGCCCGGGCAGGCCTTCTACGCGGCGGACAATGCCTCGCTGAATGCCGCCTTCCAGACCATCGCCAAGCGCGTGGCGATGCTGCGGGTCAGCAAATGACGCGTCCCCTCGCCTCCGATGAGCGCGGCGCGACGCTGGTCGAGTTCGCCATCCTGCTGCCGGTGCTCCTCGGGCTACTGATGGGGCTGATGGATCTGTGCTACCAGGCCTATGTCCAGGCGGTGCTGGAGGGCGCGGTCCAGAAGGCGGCGCGCGATTCCACCATCGAAGCAGCCAGCACCGCCACCATCGACAACCGGGTGATCGCCGCCGTCCGCCAGGTTGCGGGCAAGGCCACCGTCACCCCCAGCCGGCTGTTCTATTCCAGCTTCTCGGTGATCAAGCCCGAGGACTTCGTCGACGGCAACGGCAACAACAAATATGATTTCGGCGAGTGCTTCACCGACATCAACGGCAACGGCCAGTGGGACATGGATCCCGGCCGTGCCGGCCAGGGCGGCGCCAGCGACGTCACCATCTACAAGGTGACGGCGACCTACACGCGCATCTTCCCCGTCGCGCGGCTGATCGGGCTGAGCAATCAGGTGGTGCTCACGGCGGCAACCCGCTTCAAGAACCAGCCCTACGGCACCCAGTCGATCCCGATGCCACAGAAGATCTCGTGCTGATGAGCGTGCGCCCGCTGCTCCGGCGGCTGATCGCCGATCGTTCCGGCGCCGCGCTGCTCGAATTCGCGCTTGGGCTGCCGATCGTGCTGACCGCCGGGCTATGGGCTGCCGAACTCACCAACTATGCGATCACCAACCAGCGCCTCAGCCAGATCGCGCTGGCGCTGGCCGACAATGCCAGCCGCGTCGGCGAGTTCAAGGGCACCGGCTTCACCCAGCTGCGCGAGGTCGACCTCAACGACGTGCTGCTCGCCGCCAAGCAGCAGGGCACCCCGCTCAACCTCACCGCCAATGGCCGCATCACGCTGTCCAGCCTGGAGAATAGCGGCGGCACCCAGCGCATCCACTGGCAGCGCTGCATCGGCGCCAAGGGCGGCGCCACCTACGACTCGCATTACGGCAAGACGGTGAAGGCCGACGGCGTCACCTATGACCCGGACGCGGGCGTCAACACCGCCAGCTCTGGCGACAACAGCAGCCAGCATCCCGGCACGCTCGCCCCCAACGGCATGGGCGAGAACGGCGCGCAGGTGAGCGCGCCGACCGACTCCGGGGTGATGTTCGTCGAGATCAACTATCTCTACACGCCGCTGGTCGGCAAAGGCTGGTTCACCAGCACCAAGACGATGCGCTACGTCGCCTCGTTCGTCGTCCGCGACAACCGCGATTACGGCCAGGTCTACAATCCTTCGCCGGCCGCGAACCGCTCGACCTGCGACCTTTACGGCGCCTGACGAAAAAGGCCCGCCCGACGGAGTGTCGAGCGGGCCTGTTTTCTGCGCAGGCGCCGAAGATCAGCGATAGGTGACCTTCTTCACGACCGCGACGGCCTTGTCGGCGGTCACCATCGCGAGCTTTTCGAGGTTCGCGGCATAGGGCAGCGGCACGTCCTCGTTGGTCACGCGCAGCACCGGCGCGTCGAGGTCGTCGAAGCCCTCTTCCATCACGAACGCGGCGACTTCCGACGCGATCGAGCAGGTCGGCCAGCCTTCCTCGACCACCACGATGCGGTTGGTCTTCTTCAGGCTCTCCAGCACGGTCTGCTTGTCGAGCGGACGCAGCGTGCGCAGGTCGATCACTTCCGCGTCGACGCCTTCGGTCGCCAGCTTCTCGGCGGCTTCGAGGGCCACGCCCACGCCGATCGAGTAGCTGACCAGCGTCACATCCTTGCCCTCGCGCATGATGCGGGCCTTGCCGATCGGCAGGACATAATCGTCGAGCTTCGGCACGTCGAAGCTGCGGCCGTACATCAGCTCGTTCTCGAGGAACACGACCGGATCCTGGCTGCGGATCGCGGCCTTGAGCAGGCCCTTTGCATCGGCCGAGTCATAGGGCGCAATCACGATCAGGCCGGGGACGCTGGCGTACCAGGGGGCATAGTTCTGGCTGTGCTGCGCGCCGACACGGCTCGCCGAGCCGTTCGGCCCGCGGAACACGATCGGGCAGCGCATCTGGCCGCCGGACATGTAGTTGGTCTTGGCCGCCGAGTTGATGATGTGGTCGATCGCCTGCATGGCGAAGTTGAACGTCATGAACTCGATGATCGGCTTCAGGCCGCCCATCGCCGCACCGGTGCCGACGCCGGCAAAGCCATATTCGGTGATCGGCGTGTCGATGACGCGCTTGGGACCGAATTCGTCGAGCAGACCCTGGGTCACCTTGTAGGCGCCCTGATACTCGGCGACTTCCTCGCCCATCACGAAGATGCGCGGATCGGCGCGCATTTCCTCGGCCATCGCGTCGCGCAGGGCTTCGCGGACGGTGGTCTTCACCATCTCGGTGCCGGCGGGCACGGCGGGATCGGCCGGGCGGGTCTTCTCGACGGCGGCGGTCAGCTGGGCGGTGCCGGTTTCCGGCGCCTTTGCGGGCGCCGGGGTCGGCTCAGTCTGCTGGCTGGCGGGGGCCGGCGCGGCAGCGGCGGAGGACGCATCCTCGCCCTCGCCCGCGATCATCGCAATCACGGTGCCGACCTTCACGTTATCCGTGCCCTCGGCAACCAGGATCTTGGCGATCGTGCCTTCGTCGACGGCTTCGAATTCCATCGTCGCCTTGTCGGTCTCGATCTCGGCGAGGATGTCGCCGGACTTCACGACGTCACCTTCCTTGACCAGCCACTTGGCGAGCGTGCCCTCTTCCATGGTCGGCGAGAGTGCCGGCATCTTGAGTTCGATCGCCATCTCAGTAGGTCTCCACCAGCACGTCGGTATAGAGTTCGGCCGGATCGGGCTCCGGCGTCTGTTCGGCGAAGTCCGCCGATTCGTTCACGATCTTGCGGATCTCGGCCTCGAGCGGCTTCAGCTGCTCTTCGGTCACGCCCATCGTCTCGAGCTCGCGCTTCACCGCCTCGATCGGGTCCGACTTGTCGCGAACCGACTGGACTTCCTCGCGGCTGCGATACTTGGCCGGATCGGACATCGAGTGGCCGCGATAGCGATAGGTCTTCATCTCGAGGATGATGGGACCCTTGCCGGCGCGCACCCAGGCGAGCGCTTCCTCGGCGGCACCGCGGCAGGCGAGCACGTCCATGCCGTCCACCTGGATGCCGGGGATGCGGAAGCTCTCGCCGCGCTTGTACAGCTGGTCTTCGGCCGAGGAGCGGTTGACGCTGGTGCCCATGGCGTACTGGTTGTTCTCGATCACGTAGATGATCGGGAGCTTCCACAGCTCGGCCATGTTGAACGATTCGTACACCTGGCCCTGGTTCGCGGCGCCGTCGCCGAAATAGGCCATGGCGACGCCGCCATCCTCGTTATACTTATGCGCGAAGGCGAGACCCGTGCCGAGCGAGACCTGGGCGCCGACGATGCCGTGGCCGCCGTAGAACTTCTTCTCGGTCGAGAACATGTGCATCGAGCCGCCCTTGCCGCGCGAGATACCCGCGCCGCGACCGGTCAGCTCGGCCATGATCACCTTGGGGTCGATACCGTAGGCAAGCATGTGCCCATGGTCGCGATAGCCGGTAATCACCGAGTCCTTCTCGCCGTCCAGCGCGGACTGCAGGCCGACTGCCACGGCTTCCTGGCCGATGTAGAGGTGGCAGAAGCCGCCGATGAAGCCGAGACCATAGAGCTGGCCCGCCTTCTCTTCGAAGCGGCGGATCAGCAGCATCTGACGATAGAATTCGAGCAGCTCTTCCTTCGAGGCCTTGAACCGTTCCGGTTCGCTGGGCCGCTCGCGATTCGGTACGGCGGGTGGGGTCGGTGCGTTGCGTGCCGGTGCTTTGGCCACGATCAGATATTCCTCATCCGGGGAGGGGAAAGGCGGGTGCCTATACGCGCGTTATCGCAGGGCTTGCAACCAACGCGCGGGTTCGGCCCACGTTCATCCGCCCTAAGACGCTCCGCCGCGGCTGGCAACAGGTGCCGCTACGGCAGTCACTTCTTGTCGAGCGGGATGATCACTTCGTCGGGGCGGACGACGTTGAGCTGCTTGCGGGCAAGCTCGTCGACCATGTCGGGATCGGCGCCATGCTTCGGATCGAGCAGGTCGACTCGATTCTTGAGCTCGGCACGCTTCTTGTCGAGCAGCGCATAGTCGCGCTGCTTGGCGGCAAGCTCGTGCTGCACTTCCTTGGCGGCGACGATCCCGTTGGGCCCCAGAACCGCGTTATAGGCGAAGAAGCCGATGGCGATCAGCGCCGCGGCGGGAAGCCCCGCGCGGCGCAGCAGCGTGGACATGGGCGAAGCGCGCTTCATGCCCGTGTTTTTCGCTGATCGATCGGCTCTTAGCAAGATTGCGGTTCCTACCTAGGTTCAGGCGCGGCGGAGCACCGAACGGCCGGCATAGACCGCCGCGTCGCCCAGCTCTTCCTCGATGCGGATCAGCTGGTTGTACTTGGCGAGCCGGTCCGAGCGCGCGAGGCTACCGGTCTTGATCTGGCCGCAGTTGGTGGCGACCGCGAGATCGGCGATCGTCGCGTCCTCGGTCTCGCCCGAACGGTGCGACATGACCGCGGTGTAGGACGAGCGCTGGGCGAGGCTGACCGCCTCGAGCGTCTCGGTCAGCGTGCCGATCTGGTTGACCTTGACGAGCAGCGAGTTGGCATAGCCGCCCTCGATGCCGCGCTGCAGGCGCTGCGGGTTGGTGACGAACAGGTCGTCGCCGACGAGCTGGACCTTGCCGCCGAGCAGCTCGGTCAGCGTCTTCCAGCCTTCCCAGTCGTCCTCGGCCATGCCGTCCTCGATCGAGAAGATCGGATAGTCGGCGGCGAGCTTCGCCAGGAACTCGGCATTCTCGGTCGAGCTGAGGGTCTTGCCCTCGCCCACCATCTTGTAGGCGCCGTCCTTGAAATATTCGGTGGCGGCGCAGTCGAGCGCGAGCATCACGTCGTCGCCGGGCTTGTAGCCGGCGGCTTCGATGCTGGTCATGATGAAGTCCAGCGCTTCGGTGGTCGAGGCGATGTTCGGGGCGAAGCCGCCCTCGTCGCCCACGCCGGTCGCCAGGCCCTTATCGTGCAGCTTCTTCTTCAGCGTGTGGAAGATTTCCGAACCGCAGCGCACCGCCTCGACGATGTTCTCGGCGCCGACCGGCACGATCATGAATTCCTGGAAGTCGATCGGGTTGTCGGCATGCTCGCCGCCGTTGATGATGTTCATCATCGGCACCGGCAGGACGTGCGCGTTGACGCCGCCGACATAGCGGTAGAGCGGCAGGCCGCGCGCATCGGCCGCGGCCTTGGCGGCGGCGAGGCTGACGCCGAGAATGGCGTTGGCACCCAGGCGGCCCTTGTTGGCGGTGCCGTCGAGCTCGATCATGGTGCGGTCGAGATCGGCCTGGTCTTCGGCGTCGAGGCCGAGAACTGCCTCGGCAATCTCACCGTTCACCGCATCTACGGCGCCTTCGACGCCCTTGCCGAGCCAGCGGGACTTGTCGCCGTCGCGCTTCTCCACGGCCTCATGGGCACCGGTGGAGGCGCCCGAAGGCACGGCGGCGCGGCCGAAGCTGCCATCGTCCAGCAGGACATCCACTTCCACCGTGGGATTGCCACGGCTGTCGAGAATCTGGCGGGCGTGGACGTCGATGATTGCGGTCACGTCATGGTCTCCGTAACATATCTGGAATGAGGCGCGCGGTGCCTCTAGCGGTTCGCAAGGGAACTCGCAAACGGGGCCGTTGTTGTTTCGACGCGACATGGAGGGTTTTTGATCATGGCAAACGAAACGGCCAACATCGCGGGCGATCCGCTCGCAGGGAACATGGGTGAAACCGGCGCGGCAAGCGGCGGTACCGAAGGCGGCACGGGCGCGGAGCACAGCAGCTTCACGCGGAACGCCTCCGACACGATTCGCGAGGAAGCGGCCAAGTATGCCGATCAGGCCAAGGAGCACATCCTTGGCTTCGCCGGCACCGGCAAGGATCGCGCAACCAGCGCGCTCGACGAAGTCGTCGAGATGATGCGCACGGCCGCAGGCGACGTCGATGCCAAGCTCGGCTCGCAGTACGGACAATATGCCCGTACCGCGGCAGACGGCATCGCCGGGTTCGCGGATTCGCTGCGCGGCAAGGAAGTGAACGAGCTGCTCGACGAGGCGACCGAGTTCGTCAAGAAGAGCCCGGCGATCGCGGTCGGCACCGCAGCTGCGCTCGGCTTCGTGCTGGCGCGGGTGATCAAGTCGGGCATCGAAGCTTCGGGCACGACCACCACGACCGGCACCGGCACCACGGCCGCTCCGACCGGCAACACGCCGTCGACCGACGACCTCAAGGTCGAGCCCGCCGGCTTCGGCAGCGGTCCGTCGGCATCCCCCGGCACGACCCAGAGCTAAGGACGGGCAGCACAGGGCATGGACGCCCCCCGAACGGAAGACGCCGGCATCGGTGAGCTGATCGGCCAGCTCACCGAAGACGCCAAGGATTATGCCCGCGCCGAGGTCGACTATTTCAAGGCCGTCGCCCAGGCCAAGGTGGCCGAGGTCAAGGGCGCGGCGATCGCCGCCGTCCTGGCCCTCGCGCTCGCTTTGGCTGCGGCGATCGGGCTGATCGTCGGCGCGATCCTGACGCTGGCGACCCTGGTCGGCCCCGGCTGGGCGACGCTGATCGTGGTCGGCGTCAGCCTCGTCATCGCAGCCCTGCTCGGCTGGGCCGCGGCGCGCGGCATCCGCAAGGCGATGGGAGCGCAAGCATGACGGTACCCCGCGATCCCGATGCCGCCCGGGCCCGTGCGCGTGCCGCCCGCGACAAGCTGATGGGAACGGTTGGCACGATCCAGGAACGGCTGAAGCCGCGCAACATCGCCCAAGAAGCGATGGAGAATGCCAAGCAGAGCGTGACGACCATTGCGCGCGAGGGCACCGAAGCCGTCCGCGAACGGCCGTGGCTGGCGGCTGCGGTCACCAGCGGCATCGGCCTGGTGCTCGCACGCGGCTGGATCATCGACATTTTCCGCAAGGGCAAACACGAAACCGACGGACCCGCTAAGGGTTCGGCCACATCAGACAGCACAGAAGGATGACGCCATGAGCACCGAAACCGAAACCGGATCGCGCCTCACTGAAAACCCCGCGCTGCTGCTCGCTGGCGGCGTCGCGGTGGGCGTGGTGATCGGCATGCTGCTGCCGCGCTTTGAGCGCGAAAAGGCGGCGCTGGCGCCGCTGGGCCGCAAACTTGCCGACGGCGCTACCGCCGCCGTGCATGCGGCCAAGGAAAGCGGCCGCGAGCAGATCGAATCGCTGATCCCGAACAGCGACGCCACCAAGGAACGCGTCTCGGCGCTGTTCGGCACGGTGATCGACGCGGCCAAGGACGCGACGGCCAAGCGCTGAGCCGCCTATAAGGGGGTTGAGTGCGATGCTGCAGTGCCGGTAAGGGCTGCAGCATCCCCCCCACCCCCAGGAGGCGCAATGAGCAAGCTTCACCTGGTCTTCGGCGGCCGCGTTGCCGATCCGACGACCCTCGATTTCGTCGATCCCTCGAAGCTCGACGTGGTCGGCATCTTCCCCGATTATGCGAGCGCCGAAAAGGCATGGCGCGCCGCAGCACAGCGCACCGTCGACGACGCCGAGATGCGCTATGTGGTGGTGCACCTCCACCGCCTGCTCGATCCCGACGTCGAGGCCGGCAAGGCCTGATATCGAAGCTGCCCCTCCCGTCCGCGGGAGGGGTGCTTACGGCAGCGGCGCCAGATCGGGCTCCACGAAGCCCCGCCGCGCCGCCACCGAGAACAGCCGCTCGCGGCTGTAGAAGCGGAGCGGCCAGTCGCGCCGGCCTATGGGCGAAGCCAGCAAGCCGTTTACCCGCGCCGCTAGATCCGCCGGTCCCGGCTCGGTCAGGAACAGACGCACGCCCGCGACATAGGCGCGCGTGATTGTCTCGTGATAGCCGCCATGGTCATCGTTGACGCCGCCGACGCTCTCGTTGAAGCGGCGGATGAAGCCGCCGATCTCGGCATCCACATCCACGTCGGGCCGCTCGGTCAGCAGATACAGGCACGCCGCGAGATGCGCCTCGTGCGTCCAGTCCTCGCGCGACAAGGCGCAGGCGAGCAGCCCCTCCCCGATCCGGACGATCGCCGCGGCGCTGGGGAAGCACCGCGGCGGAAGATCGGCCGTGTCGCTCAGGCGAGCGCCTTTGCCTTGGGCGCAGCTGCGCGGACGCCGGCTTCGACATGGTCCTCGAACTGCGCGAAATTCTCGACGAACTGGTCGACCAGCCGTTCGGCGGTGGCATCATAGTCGGCCTTGTCCGGCCAGGTTTCGCGCGGGTCGAGGATCGCCGTGTCCACCCCCGGAACCGCTACCGGCACCTCGAAGCCGAAATAGGGGTCGACGCGGAACTCGGCTGCAGCGAGGCTGCCGTCGAGCGCGGCATTGAGCAACGCCCGCGTCGCCTTGATCGGCATGCGGTGCCCGACGCCGTATTTGCCCCCCGTCCACCCGGTATTGACCAGCCAGCAGGCGACATTGCCCTCGGCAATCCGCTTCTTGAGCAGATTGCCATAGACCGACGGATGCCGCGGCATGAACGGGGCGCCGAAGCAGGTGGAGAAGGTCGCCTCGGGCTCGGTCACCCCGATCTCGGTGCCCGCCACGCGCGCCGTATAGCCCGAGAGGAAATGGTACATCGCCTGCTCCGGCGTCAGCCGCGCGATCGGCGGGAGCACGCCATAGGCATCGGCGGTGAGGAAGATCATGTTCTTCGGCACCGGCCCGAGATTGTCGGCCGAGGCATTGGGGATGAAGTCGATCGGGTAGGAGCCGCGGCTGTTCTCGGCGAGGGTCGCATCGTCGAGGTCGAGCGTTCGCGTCTCGGGGTCCATCACCACATTTTCCAGCACCGTGCCGAAGCGTTTGGTAGTGGCGAAGATCTCGGGCTCTGCCTCGGGCGAGAGGCGGATCATCTTGGCGTAGCAGCCGCCCTCGAAGTTGAAGACGGCGGTGTCCGACCAGCCATGTTCGTCGTCGCCGATCAGCGTGCGGCTGGCATCGGCCGAGAGCGTGGTCTTGCCGGTGCCGGACAGCCCGAAGAAGATCGCGGTGTCCCCCTTGGGCCCGATATTGGCCGAGCAGTGCATCGGCATGATGCCTTGTTCGGGCAGCAGATAGTTGAGCAGGCCGAACACGCTCTTCTTCATCTCGCCGGCATAGGCGGTGCCGCCGATCAGGATCAGCCTGTCGGTGAAGTTGACCGCGATCACCGTTTCGCTGCGGGTGCCGTGGCGCGCGGGATCGGCGCGGAAGCTCGGCAGGTCGATGATCGTGTATTCGGGGGCGAAGTCCGCCAGCGCTTCCGCCCCGGGACGTACCAGCATCGTGCGGATGAACAGATTGTGCCAGGCAAGCTCGTTGATCACGCGCACCCGCACGCGATGCTCGGGCTGCGAGCCGCCATAGAGGTCCTGCACGAAGAGTTCGTCGCGCTTGCCCAGTTCGGCGAGGAAATCGGCCTTGAGCGCGGCGAAATGTTCGGGCGTCATCGCCTGATTGGTCTTGCCCCACCAGACATTGGTTTCGGTCTCGGCATCGCGGACGATGAACTTGTCCTTGGCCGAGCGTCCGGTATGCTTGCCCGTAGCAACCACCAGCGGACCTTCCGCGGCAAGGCTACCCTCGCCCCGCCGGATCGCGTGCTCGACCAGCGGCGCAGTAATCAGGTTCCAGTGTAGGGTTGCCGCGGTGGCAATTCCCTGCTCGCCAAGACCATGGCGCGACTGACGCATGTTCAAACCACCCTCCTCAAACACTGTCACGCTATTTATATGACAAAGCAGATGATTGTTTTGTCGCGCAACTTTATTTCGACTCACCTCCTGACACGCACCTGTCGAGGGGGTCAATCCGGGTAAGCGTTGTCGGTCGGTTGAGGCGGAAGAAACTTTGGTCTAACGGGTGTCGATGCTGATTTTGCGCCAGCCCCGGGTAGCCGGATGACCGCCACGATCGCGCTGGTCGACGACGACCGCAACATCCTCACTTCGGTGTCGATCGCCCTCCAGACCGAAGGCTTTCTCACCCGCGTCTATTCGGACGGCGAAAGCGCGCTGAAGGCGCTGATCGAGAACCCGCCCGAGCTGGCGGTGCTCGACATCAAGATGCCCAAGATGGACGGGCTGGAGCTGCTCCGCCGCCTGCGCGAAAAGAGCCAGATCCCGGTGATCTTCCTCACCAGCAAGGACGACGAGCTCGACGAGGCGCTCGGCCTTGCCATGGGCGCGGACGACTATATCGCCAAGCCCTTCTCCCAGCGCCTGCTGATCGCCCGCATTCGCGCGATCCTGCGCCGCACCGAGCCCGCCCAGCCGGTGGCCGAGGGCGCGGCCCCGGCCGAGCCCGCCGAGGCGCTGGAGCGCGGCCGCCTGAGCATGGACCCGGCGCGGCACAAGGTCACCTGGGGCGGCGTCAACGTCACGCTGACCGTCACCGAATTCCTGATCCTGGAGACGCTCGCCCAGCGCCCGGGCATCGTCAAGACGCGCAACCAGCTGATGGACGCGGCCTATCAGGACGACATCTATGTCGACGACCGCACGATCGACAGCCACATCAAGCGCGTCCGCCGCAAGTTCCGCCAGGTAGATCCGGAGTTCGACGCGATCGAGACGCTCTATGGCGCGGGCTATCGCTTCTCGGATGAATGACGAGCGCGACCTGGCGCTGCGATGGTCGGGCCGGGTCAGCCTCACGCCGCGGATCCTGGCGGTCAACATCTTCGCGCTGGCGCTGCTGTGCGGCGGCTTCTTCTATCTCGACAGCTATCGCAGCCGGATCGTCGACAGCCGCGTCGAGCAGACCAGCCGCGAGGTGCGGCTGATCGCCCAGGCGCTGGCCTCGGCCACCGACAAGCGCCGCGACCTGCTGGTGCTCAGCCTCGCCCGGGACATGGGCACGCGCATCCGCCTTTATGACCCGCAGGGCAAGCTGCTGAGCGACAGCCGCGAACTCGGCCTGCGCAACCTGGTACTGCGCGATCCGGACAAGGATCCCGTCGGCCAGACGATCGCACGTTTTCTCGATGCGGTGATCGACAAGGTGGCCGGTGCGGATCGTGCGCCGCTGTATCGTGAGCGGCCGCGCGATGCCGGGCTCGACTGGCCGGACGTCCGTACCGCGCTGGAGACGCACGCAGCCGCCGCGAGCGTCTGGCGCGCGCCCGATCGCACCCCCGTCATCACCGCCGCCGCTCCCATAACTGGCCTCGGCGTGGTGATGACTGCGTTCAACGCCCGCGACATCACCCAGACGGTGCGGGTGGAGCGCTACCGGCTGGGCGTGGTGCTCGGCATCGTCTCGCTGGTCTCGGTGCTGCTGTCGCTGTTCCTCGCCCGCACCATCGTGCGCCCGTTGCGCCGGCTGGCGCTGGCGGCGATCCGCGTCCGCCTCGGCCGGGCCCGCGAAGTGGTGGTGCCCCGCCTGCCCGAACGCCGCGACGAGATCGGCATGCTCGCCCGCGCGCTCTCGGACATGAGCGGTGCGCTCCGTGCCCGCATCGACGCGACCGAGACCTTCGCGGCCGACGTCACCCATGAGCTGAAGAACCCCCTCGCCTCGCTCCGCTCCGCCGTCGAAGGGCTGTCCAACGTCAAGGACCCGGGCCTGCGCGACCAGCTGCTCGACATCGTCCGCGACGACGTTCACCGGCTCGACCGGCTGATCAGCGACATCTCGGAGGCCTCGCGCATCGACGCCCAGCTCAGCCGCACCACCTTCGAGCCGTTCGACCTGGGCGAGCTGATCGCCGCGCTGATCGGCCAGCGCGAGACCCGCGGCGTGCCCGAGGAGATACGTCTTCGCTTCGATCGTCCGCGCGGGCAATCGATGGAAGTGATGGGCGACCCGACGCGGCTCGAGCGCGTGTTCGAGAACCTGATCGAGAACGCCTTGTCCTTCTCGCCTCCCGGCGGGCTGATCGCGATCTCGGCGCAGGAGGAAGACGACGCGCTTGCCGTCTGGGTGGAAGACGAAGGCCCCGGCGTGCCGGAGGAAGCCCGCGAGGCGATCTTCCGGCGCTTCCACTCGGTCCGCCCCTCCAGCGAGGCTTTCGGCCAGCATTCCGGCCTCGGGCTTGCCATTGCCCGCACCATCGTCGAAGGCCATCAGGGAAGCATAATAGTGGAATCGCGGGAGGATCGATCGCAAGGCGCACGCTTCGTGGTGCGGCTGCCATTGGCGGCCCGCGCATGAACCCGCCCGTCGACCCGTCCGCGCTCCCGACAAGCTATAACGAGAGCATCATGCAACGGCGTCGCCCCAAACACATCCTGCTCGTCACCGGCATGTCGGGTGCTGGCAAGTCGACCGTGCTGCGCACGCTGGAGGATCTCGGCTGGGAGGTGGTCGACAACCTCCCCCTGCTCCTCCTGAACCGCCTGCTCGATACCGCGCCCGGCGCAGATGGCGGCGACGACGAGCGCCCGCTCGCGCTCGGGCTCGGCACCCAGACGCGCGGGTTCGACGCGGAGAGCATCGTCCAGCGCATCAAGAAGCTGCGCGAGGACCAGGGCCTCGATGTCGGCACGCTGTTCCTCGAATGCAGCGGCGCCGAGCTGATCCGCCGCTTCTCCGAAACCCGCCGCCGCCACCCCCTCGCGCAGGACCGCCCCGCCGAGGACGGCATCGCCCGCGAGCGCGAGCTGCTCGGCCCCCTGCGCCGCTGGGCCAACCGGCTGCTCGACACTACCGACATGAAGGCGAACCAGCTGTCCCAGGCGATCCGCCAGATCTTCTCGGCGGACGGCGGCAAGACCACCTTCAGCGTCACCTCGTTCGGCTTCTCCCGCGGGCTGCCGCGCGATGCCGATCTCGTCCTCGACATGCGCTTCCTGCGCAATCCGCATTGGGACCCGGTGCTCCGTCCCGGCACGGGACTCGATGCCGACGTCTCCGCCTATATCCAGGCCGACCCGGCCTATGATGCCGCCATGGCGCAGATCGAGTCGCTGCTGCTGCTGCTGCTCCCCCGCTACCAGGCGGAGGGGAAAGCCTATGTGACGATCGCGTTCGGCTGCACCGGCGGGCGGCATCGCTCGGTGCATGTCGCCGAACGGATGGCCCGCCGGTTGCGCGACGAAGGATTTTCGCCCACGGTGACGCACAGAGATTTGCAGACCGCGCCACAGGACTCCCTGGAGGGGGCGCCGGTGTCCATGGCTAGGGGCGGAGAATAGAATGATCGGGTTGGTGCTCGTGACGCACGGACGACTCGCCGAGGAGTTCGTCGTCGCGATGGAACATGTGGTGGGGAAACAGGAGCAGGTCGCCGCGATCTGCATCGGCCCCGAGGATGACATGGAGGGCCGCCGCGCCGACATCGCCAGCGCCATCGGCGCGGTCGATTCGGGCGAAGGCGTGATCGTGCTGAGCGACCTGTTCGGCGGCACCCCCTCCAATCTCGCCATCTCGCTGATGAAGGCGGGCAAGGTCGAGGTGATCGCCGGCATCAGCCTGCCGATGCTGATCCGCCTGGGCAGCGCCCGCAAGACCATGTCCGTCACCGACGCGGTGCTCGCCGCGCGCGACGCCGGCCGCAAATATGTGACGGTTGCCTCGGAAATGCTGGGGCCGCCGCAATGAGCCGGGTGTCGCGTGAGGTGCTCATCGAGAACCGCCGCGGCCTCCACGCCCGCGCGAGCATGGCCTTCGTCACGCTCGCCAGCACCCAGCCCTGCGAGTTGACCGTCGAGAAGGACGGCAACAGCGCCGCCGGCACCTCGATCCTCGACCTGATGATGCTCGGCGCCGCCAAGGGCGACACGATCACGATCTGGGCCGAAGGCGACGGCGCGGAAGACGCAGTGCAGGCGCTGGTCGAGCTGGTCGAAGCGCGGTTCAACGAGGAATAACCCAACTTAATCCCCTCCCCTTCAGGGGAGGGGCTTAAGAGGGCGACCTAGCCCCCGCCCCCATCCCGCCCTATAGCGCGCGGATGCCACGCGAAATCACCGCCTATTCCAACCCCCTCATCAAGCGCATGCGCAACCTGCGCGACAAGCGCCACCGCCGCGAAGAGGGGCTGTTCCTCGCCGAGGGCCTGCGCATCCTGACCGAGGCGCGCGAGGCCGGCCGGATCCCCGACTATCTCTTCTACACCGCCGAGACCGCCCGCCACCCGCTGGTCGTGGCGCTGGTCACCGCCACCGAGGCCCAGGGCGGCGAGGCGATCGAGACCAATGCCGACATCCTCTCGAAGCTCTCCGGCAAGGACAATCCGGGCGCGGTCGTCGGCGTCTATCCCGAATTCGCGCTCGACCTCGCCGATATCGACCGCAGCACCGCGCCGATCTGGCTGGTCGCCGAGCGGCTGCGCGATCCCGGCAATCTCGGCACCATCCTGCGCACTGGCGATGCGGTGGGCGCCGGCGGGCTGATCCTGCTCGACGATTGCGTCGATCCCTTCTCGGTCGAGGCGGTGCGCGCGAGCATGGGCGCCCTGTTCACCGTGCCCGTCGCCCGCGCCCGCTGGGAGGAGTTCGAGCCCTGGCTGCGCGCCGGCCCCGGCCAGCTCGTTGGCCTCAGCCTCGATACCGACCATGATTACCAGGCCCCGCGCTACGCCGCGCCGACCTTCCTGCTCACCGGCAACGAGGCGCAGGGCATGCCGCCGCATATGGAAGCCGCCTGCGATCTTCTGGTAAAGATCCCCATGCTCGGCAAGGCAGACAGTCTCAATGCGGCAGTGGCAACGGCGGTGATGGCCTATGAAGTACGCAACCAGTTCCGGCACGGCTGACCGCCGCCTCCTGACCGCGGCCGCCGCGCTCGCCTCGGCGCTGGCCGCCGCCTTCCCCGCCGCCGCGCAGACGCCCGAGCCGCCGCCGGTGCGCGAGGCCCCGCGCGCGGAGACGCACGGCTTCGACGCGGAGGAACAGCTGCTGCTGGGCGACTGGCGCGTGACCGGGATTGAGGGACACGCGACCGTCCCCGGCAGCCGCGCCCGACTGAAGCTGGAGGGCCTGCGGATCAGCGGCTATACCGGCTGCAACGCGCTGGGCGGCAACTACCGGGTGGAACGGGGGTACCTCACCACCGGCGGCGTGATCACCACCCGCCGCGCCTGCGCGCCGGCGCTGATGCGGCAGGAAAAGGCGCTGCTTGCCCTGCTCGACCAGCGCCTGGCGGTCCGCCAGAGCCACCGCGGGCGCCTGCTGCTGACCGGGCGCGATGGGAAGACGCTGGTGTTGGTGCGGGCGGCGGGGTGAGCAAAGCCAGAGGCCTACGTGCACCAAGCAGCAGCCGTGACCTCGGCTCCGCTTTCAGCCAATCACGATACGAGGTTATTGGAATCAGCTTAGGAAATGTAGGAGCTTAGATCATCCTTCGATGCGCTGGTCGATCAGCCCTCCGATATCACTTTACGCAAGGTTTGCATAATGCGACTCTATCTCGATGAGAGAGCACAAACCTATGGACGGTAAGCGCCCCAAAGGAATGTCATGGGCCGACGCCGCCATTCTTGGCAGTGCATTTTTTGGCCTGTTACTCGGACTCAGCGTTCTTAGCATGCAGGCCGCCGCTATCGTGGGGATGCTGGTCCTCGTTTATGTTGTTTATAAGTTAATCGTCACCAAGGAAGTCTAATTGCCTCCGCTCAACTTGCGGTACGATAACGCGAGTAATTCTGCGGTTCTCTGCAATGAACTCCTCGCCCAGGAGGTACCCATCGATAGCGACGTTTACAGTCATTTTTTGTCCGACCGCCAGCGGTAGACCCGTAGCTTCGTGATTAAGCGCGGCAACAAACTCGCCGTCTTCGAGATCAGCGCTCCACTCCTCATTAGCATCCATGAAACGCCAGCGAGGCTTCAATTCATTCTCCCGTAAATTTGCACGAACAATTTTCACAACTACGTGATTCCTGAACTTAGTCTCCTTAATTAATAAGGGAGATTCAACTTCCGGAGCAGCCCCGTAAATTGGAAATTGAGCTCGTGGAATTGCAGCAATTGGACCTTTCTTTGCTGGCGTGTACCCGATACCGATCGACGTAACGTGGCTGTCTTTCTCAACCTGCCGAACAATTCGACGACGTCGCTCGGCCAAATCTGTCTTCTCAAATGCAAGAACAACCTTATTGGCGATGTCCTGCTTATCGGAATCCGACAAATCGGCCGTGTCCACATGCCCGAAAGCCTTCCAGAATGCGTTCCCTGCGTCTGTCTGGAGATGTGATACAGGCCCCATAGCGAAGAATAGCACCGCTGAAAACGTGAGTGCCGCGAGAGCTTTGCGATCACCCGCACGGACGGCTTTTACGAGGTTACTCAGCCATACGCTGCCCTCTTCGCTTTCCACAAACTCGACTTCAAATTCCAGGTCTGGAGACACGATCGAAGCTAAATCGCGTAAGATCCCAACCCACTCAACAGCCGCATTTGCAACGGTTTCAAGATCCGCACGCTCGTTCTCCACAAGCCCGAAATGCAAACTTAATGGCGCTTCAGTCATTCATTGCCCCCGTTTCCAGGAAGCTACGCCGATTCACACGTTTGCGTCAAACACGTTGGCGAGAGAGCGAACGCCGTGGGTTCGATGATTCTAGCCTTTGACAAGCAAACCTGCCCGAGACTGACCTAGCCACTCAATCAGCCCCAGGCCTCAGCGAAGCGCGACTTGTTCCAGAAGCCCCCTCACTCCGCCGCAGCCGCTTCCTCCACCTCGCCCTCGCCCGGCGCCGGCAGTTCCGCCGTGGGCGCCCGCGCGATCACGTCGACCGTGTCGATCGCGTCCAGCGAGCTGTTGCCGATATCCACGTTGAGCGCCTGGAAGCGCCGCGCGGAGACCATCACCCGGCCTTCGAAGCTCGCGACGAACTTGTTGTAATTCTCCACAGCGCTGTTCAGCCCGCCGCCGACGCGCTTGAGGTGGCTCGCCGCCGTCGCCAGCCGCTCGTACAGTTCCTTGCCCAGCTTGCCGACTTCGCGGGCATCCTCGGTCAGCTTCTGCTGGCGCCACATCGAGGCGACGGTGCGGGCGAGCGGCAGGAAGGCCGAGGGGCCGGCGATGATCACCCGGTTGCGCGCTGCGCGCTCCCACAGCTCCATGTCCACTTCCAGCGCGCTGGACAGGAAATTGTCGCCGGGGATGTACATGATGACGAAGTCCGGCGCCTTTTCGAACTGCGCCCAATAGGCCTTGCGCGACAGCGCGTCGGCATGGGTGCTCATCGCCTTGGCATGCGCCTTCAGCGCCGCGGTGCGCTCCTCGGCGCTGGTCGCCTCGGCCGCCTGGAGATAGCCGTCGAGCACGCACTTCACGTCGACGATCAGCTGCTGGTCGCCCGGCAGGCGGATGATGAAGTCCGGCCGCAGCATGCCGTCCTCCGTGGTGACCGAAACCTCGGCGGCGAAATCGACATGGCCGGAAAGCCCGGCGATCTCGATCAGGTTGCGGAACTGCTGCTCGCCCCAGCGGCCGCGCGTCTTGGGCGCGGCGCGCAGGGCGTTGACCAGCTTGGAGGTTTCCGCGCGCGTCTCGCCCAGGCTCGAGTGCACCGCGCTGATCGCCTCGCGCAGCTGGCCATAGCTGTCGGTACGGTCCTTCTCGACACGCTGCAGGCCTTCCTCATAGCGCTTGAGCGTGGTGTCGATCGGCTGAAGCAGCGAGCGCAGCCGCTCCTCGTTCTTCTCGCCCGCCTGGTGGAAGCGCGCCTCGGCGCGTTCGAGGAAGGCGCGCTGCGTCTCGTCGAGCATCTTGGCGGCGGATTCGCGGAACTGGCCGGCCATCATCTCGCGCGCGTTGACGAATTCGGTCAGCCGCTCCTCGAAGGCGCCGGCCTTGGCCTTGAGCTCGGCCAGCTCGATGCGGGCGGCGTCGCGCTCGTTGCGGAGCATCGCGGCTTCCTCGCGCAGGCGGGGGAGCTGGCCGACGCGTTCCTCGGCCATGGCGAGATCGGTGATGGCGGCCTTGAAATCGGCCTCGCGCCGGGCGCTTTCAGCCCGCGCCTCGCTCGTGCCGCGCGCGCCGATCAGCCAGCCGACCACCACGCCCACGACCAGGGCAACCATCACAAAGGCAACGACGAACGGATCCAACGCCAAATCTCCCGGGAACAGGACGCGAACTTACGCGCCGGGGGAGCGGGCCGCAAGGGTGCCGGCGGTCGGTTCGGCGCGGGTTGGCGAGGGTTCGGTGGATAAGTGGCGGGGCGCCCTCGCCCCCTTCTCCGTCATTCCGGCGAAAGCCGGAATCCATTGGGGTCGCCGGCAAGGCTCGAGCCCGGGCGTAGTGGCGAATGGATCCCGACTTTCGCCGGGATGACGACAATCAGGTAGTGGCGCCCTCAGGCCGCCTTGCGGGCCTTGTTGAGCTTCTTCATCAGCATGTCGCGCTTGAGCCGCGAGAGATGGTCGAGGAACACGATGCCCTCCAGATGGTCCATCTCATGCTGGATGCAGGTGGCGAGCAGGCCCTCGAAGACCTCGTCATGCTGCTCGCCCTTCTCGTCGAGCCAGGTCACGCGGCAGCGCGCGGGGCGCTCGACATCGGCGAACTGGTCGGGGACCGACAGGCAGCCCTCGGTATAGACCGAAACTTCCTCGGCCGGCTCGTGGATCTCGGGGTTGATGAAGACGCGCGGGTGCCGGATCGGCTTGCCCTCCTCGTCCTCTTCCTCCTGCAGGTCCATCACGATGAGGCGCTTGGGCACGCCGACCTGGATCGCGGCGAGGCCGATGCCGGGCGCATCGTACATCGTGTCGAACATATCGCCGATCAGCGTGCGAACGTCGTCATCGACCGCCTCGACAGGAGTGGAGACGAGACGCAGACGCGGATCGGGTACTTCGACGATGGGGAGGATGGCCATCGCCTAAATTTAGGAGAGCCGCCCTCCAGCGTCAAGCAACCGGGCGGCGCGCCCGGAGCGCCTGGGCGAGCGTACCCTCGTCGAGATAGTCCAATTCGCCCCCCACCGGCAGGCCATGGGCGAGCTGGGTGACGCGGATCGGGAACGCCTCCAGCCGCTCCGAGACGTAATGCGCGGTGGTCTGCCCCTCCAGCGTGGCGTTCATCGCGAGGACGACCTCGTCGATGCCCCCCGCCCCCACCCGGCGGACCAGCGCGTCGATCCGCAGGTCCTCGGGCCGCACCCCGTCGAGCGCGGAAAGCTTGCCGCCAAGCACATGGAAGCGCCCGGGGAACAGCCGCGCGCGGTCGAGCGCCCACAGGTCGGCGACTTCCTCGACCACGCACAGCGAGCGGTCGTCGCGGCGGGGGTCGGCGCAGATCGCGCAGGGGTCGTACGTGTCGACATTGCCGCAAATGTGGCATGTCGTGAGTTTCTGGCTGACCGCGCTGAGGGCGGCGAGCAGCGGATCGAGCGTGGTCTCGCGCTTCTTGAGCAGGTGCAGCACCGCCCGCCGCGCCGAACGCGGCCCGAAACCGGGCAGCCGCGACAGGGCCTGGGTCAGCGCTTCGATTTCGGGAGAGGCCATGGCGCATCACATAGGGGCTTGCATGCGCGCCTGCCAAGCGGTTGAGGGAAAGCATGCGCATCCTCTTCATGGGAACCCCCGATTTCGCCGTGCCGGTACTCGATGCCCTGGTCGAAGCCGGGCACGACATCGCCGCCGCCTATAGCCAGCCGCCCCGCCCCGGCGGCCGGCGCGGCAAGGTGCTGACCCCCTCCCCGGTTCATGCCCGCGCCGAGGCGCTGGGGATCGAGGTGCGGACGCCGCTCAGCCTCAAGGGCGCGGACGAGCAGGCAGCGCTGGCGGCGCTCGGGACGGATGTTGCGGTGGTCGCGGCCTATGGCCTGATCCTGCCCAAGGCGGTGTTGGCAGCGCCGCGGCTAGGGTGCCTCAACGTCCATGGCTCGCTGCTCCCCCGCTGGCGCGGCGCGGCGCCGATCGAGCGGGCGATCCTCGCCGGCGATGCGGAGACCGGCGTCGGCATCATGCAGATGGAAGCCGGGCTCGACACAGGCCCGGTGCGGATGGAGGGCCGCACACCGATCGACGGCAAGACGGCGGGCGATCTGCGCGCCGAGCTGAGCGCGCTGGGTGCGCGGCTGATGGTGGAGGTGCTGGCGGACTTCGATGCCTATCCGGCGATCCCGCAGCCCGAGGACGGCATCACCTACGCCGCCAAGATCGACAAGGCCGAGGCCCGCCTAGACTTCACCCGCAGCGCGGTCGAGGTCGAGCGCGCGGTGCGGGCGTTCAACCCGGCACCGGGGGCGTTCTTCGAGTGGAACGGCGAGCGCTTCCGTATCCACGCCGCCGATCTGGTCGACGTCAGCGGTCCTGCGGGGACCGTGGGCGAAGACCTGCTGATCCATTGCGGCGAAGGCGCGATCCGGCCGACCTCGATTCAGCGCGCCGGGCGCGGGGTGATGACCGTCGGCGAGCTGCTGCGCGGCTTGCCCATCCCCGCAGGCACGCAGCTTTGACCCGCTTCGCCCTGACGGTGGAGTTCGACGGCCGCCCCTTCATGGGCTGGCAGCGCCAGGATCACGGCCCGAGCGTGCAGCAGGCGATCGAGGACGCCGCCTATGCGGTGACCGGCGAGGACGTGGTCGTCCATGCCGCCGGCCGCACCGATGCGGGTGTGCACGGGCTGGGCATGCGCGCGCATGTCGACATCGCCAAGCCCCTTGCCCCCTTCCGGCTGATGGAGGCTCTCAACGCCCGGATCCGCCCGCACCCGGTCGCGATCCTAGCCTGCGAGGAAGTTTCAGAAGATTGGCACGCGCGTTTCTCGTGCCTTAGCCGCCATTATGAGTATCGCATCGTAACCCGTCGTGCGCCGTTGACCTGGGAAAAAGGGCTTGCCTGGCGCCTGTCCGGGCCGCTGGACGGGGCC
The DNA here is from genome assembly GCF_040545965.1 of Sphingomonas trueperi. Classification (GTDB taxonomy): domain Bacteria; phylum Pseudomonadota; class Alphaproteobacteria; order Sphingomonadales; family Sphingomonadaceae; genus Sphingomonas; species Sphingomonas trueperi_C. The sequence continues at coordinate 348,844 of NZ_JBEPMV010000002.1, forward strand.
GCCATGCAGGCCGCCGCCGACCATCTGGTCGGCCGCCACGACTTCACCACCTTCCGCTCGGCGCACTGCCAGGCGGAGAGCCCAGTGCGCACGCTCGATCGGCTGGACGTGGTGCAGGACGGCGAGCGGATCAGCGTTTTCGCCTCGGCGCGCTCGTTCCTCCACCACCAGGTTCGGTCGATGGTCGGCTGCCTGTCGCTGGTCGGTCAGGGCAAATGGGCGCCCGAGGACGTGCGCGACGTGCTGGAAGCGCGCGATCGTACCACCCTGGGGCTGAACGCCCCCCCCGACGGCCTTTTTTTCCTGCGCGCAGACTATCCTAGCGCGTGAACTTCGCTGCAAGCTCGACATGGGTGGACCAGCGGAATTGCCCCACCGGCTGCACCCATTCTAGGCGATAGCCACCTTTGCACAAAATCTCGGCATCTCGCGCGAAGGTGCTGGGATTGCACGAAACATAGGCCAGCACCGGCGCCTTTGAGCCTGCTAGCTCACCCACCTGCTCACGCGCGCCGGCGCGCGGCGGATCGAGCACCACGGCATCGAACCGGTCGAGCTCCGCGGTGGTAACCGGGCGCCGGAACAGGTCGCGGTGATCGCCGAACACTTGGCGTCCCGCCGCGCCCGCTGCCGTCTTGAGTGACAGGATGGCATCGCGCGCGGCCTCGCCGGCATAGACTCGCGCCTTCCCCAGCGCGAAGGTGAAGGTGCCCAGCCCGGCGAACAGATCCGCGACCGTTTGCGCCTCGCCGACGATTTCGCGTACCGCGGCGACCAGCGCCGCCTCGCCCTCGGGCGTCGCCTGCAGGAAGCTGCCGCTCGGCAGCGGTACCGCGACTCCGCCGAGCGTGATCGTCACCGGTACGGGCTCCCACCGCGCAGTCGGGCCGAAACCCTCGTCGATGGCGAACCGCGCGAGCTTCTCGGCCTGCGCGAAGGCGGTGATCGCCTCGGCCGCCGCGAGGCCTTCCGGATCGATGCCCTCGACGAGTACGTCGCGGCCCTGATCGCTCATCGCGAGGTGTACGTTCACCCGCCGCGCATCGGGCAGCAGGGTCGAGAACAGCCGGCGCAGCGGCGCCAGCAGCGCGAACAGCTCGGGTGCGAGCACGTGGCATTCGGCAAGGTCGATCAGCTTGTGGCTGCCCGCCTCGGTAAAGCCGATCCGCACCTGCTTGCCCCGCCGCTCGGCATGCAGCGTCGCCCGGCGACGGGTGCGCGGCGGCGACAGCAAGGGCGTGCGAATATCCGCCTTCAGCCCCTGCGCCGCGAGCGCGGTGCGCACGCGCTCGGCGAGGAAGTGGCTCCACGCGTCGTCGTCGAGATGCTGGAGCTGGCAGCCGCCGCAGCTCGGAAAATGGCGGCAGGGCGGCGTTTGGTGGTGCGGGCCGAAGCGAACCGCGCCGTCACCTCCGACCCAGTCGCCGGGCGCGGTGAGCGGGACATGCCGGCCGTCGCTGGTCACCCCATCGCCCCGCGCGGCGACGCGCACCACTTCCACTTCGCTCACAGACATTCCGAACACGCTTCCGCCAGTTGAGCGACGAGCTGATCGGCGAAAAAGGCGGGGCCTGCAAGCTGCGCCGCGCGTCCGTGCAGCCACACGGCCGCCGCGGCCGGATCCACCCCGCTCCCGCCCTGCGCGATCTGCGCACCCAGCACGCCTGCGAGCACATCCCCGGTGCCTGCAGTGGAAAGCCAGGGCGATGCCCCCGCGAGCACCCGCACGCTGCCGTCCGGGCCCGCGATCACGGTGTCGCCGCCCTTGTGAACGACCGTCGCCCCGCTCGACGCCGCGGCCTCAATGGTGCGATCGATCTTGCTGCCCTCGCCCCCGAACATCCGGTCGAACTCGCCGCCATGGGGTGTGATCCACACCGGGGCCTCGCGGGTGGCCAGCGTCGTGGCAGCGTTGGTACCGAGCAGGCTCAGCGCATCGCCGTCGACCACCATCGGCTTGTCGGCAGCGAGTCCTGCCCGCAAGAATGCTTCAGCCCGGCGATCTCGGCCCAGACCAGGCCCCAGCACGATGGCGTCGATCCGATCGCTGGCGAGGAAGTCCGCGAGATCATCCGCATCGTCGATCGTCCGACGGACCAGCGCATCGGGTGCCGGACCAGCCGGCTCCGGCCCGGCGAGCATGACATAGCCTGCCCCGCTCGCCATCGCCGCGCGCGCGGCGAGCCGGCCGGCGCCGGGCATCGCACCTTCCACCACCGCGACCAGTCCGCGGCTATATTTATGGCTCTGCGGGCCCGGCGTCTCCAGCCGCGGCCGAGCCACCGTCTGCCAGGCCGCGTCGACCGGAATGCCGATATCGGCGAGCAAGACATGGCCGCAGCGGGACAGCCCGTCGCCGAGCACATGCGCCGGCTTGAGCGCCCCCAGCGCGATCGTGGCGTTCACGCCGCGCGGCGCGCCGAGTTCGTCGCCACTGTCCGTCTCCATCCCCGAGGGCAGGTCGATAGCGAGCGTGAATTCCGCTCCGCGCACCACTTCGGAGAGAACGGCGGCGATGCTGCGCTCCAAGGGGCGCGTGACACCGATCCCGAACAGCCCGTCGATCACCACCGGCCGCACCGGCGCGCCATAGAGCGACGTCGTAGGCCCATCCCAGCGCGCGTGCATCCGTTCGGCGGCGCCGGGCTTCGGCGCGCCCGAGGCGGCGACCAGCACATCGAGCCCCGCCTGACGCAAATATCGTGCGACGACATAGGCATCGCCACCGTTGTTCCCGGGCCCTGCAAGCACCAGCACCGGCCGACCCATCGCGAAGCGCACGGCCTCGCGGGCTACCGCGGCGCCGGCGCGCTCCATCAGTTCGTCTTGGGAGACGCCGCGCGCGAAGACCGCCTCCTCGGCGGCTCGCATTGCGTCGGCAGTGAGGATGGGAGCGCCGGGCGGGATCATTGGCCCGCTGTAGCGCCCTTGGCTGCAAGACGATAGCGCATCCCGCCGATCGTCACCTCGGTGGCGTTCGCAGAGCGAGTCACGGTCGCCACTTCGGCACCGTCCGCCGCGGTGATCACGTTGCCTTGGATCTGCAACCGCCGGAAACCGCCATCCGGGTGGTGCAGGATCAGCACCGTACCGTCGCGCTCGGCGGTGCACACCGGCAGCAGCGTCTCGCCGATCGGCGCGCAGGCGACCGTCTCCCCCGCTTGTGCAGCGGGCTGCGACGCCGGATCGGCACCGCAGCCCGCCACAAGCAAGGTCAGCGCGAGACTAGATGTCCGCGTAGACATGGCGCTCGGCCTTGGCGCCGGGGTGCGTCACCGCGCCCTGATAGGCCGGGCCGACATTCTGCGAATAGCGGTAGAGCGCGCCCGACTGATAGTCGTTCACCCGCGGCTGCCAGCGGGCGCGGCGCTCGGCCAGCACGTCCTCAGCGACGTCGAGATCGATCGTGCCCGCTTCGGCGTCGATGCGGATCGTGTCGCCATCCTCGACCAGCGCGATCGGGCCGCCCTCGGCCGCTTCTGGACCGACATGGCCGATGCAGAAGCCGCGCGTGCCGCCCGAGAAGCGGCCGTCGGTGATCAGCGCGACCTTCTCGCCCATGCCGAGGCCGTAGAGCGCAGCGGTGGTCGACAGCATCTCGCGCATGCCCGGACCGCCCTTCGGCCCTTCATAGCGGATGATGATGACTTCGCCTTCGTTGATCTGGCGGTTCTCCACCGCCTGGAAGGCATCTTCCTCGCAGTCGAACACCCGCGCCGGGCCGGTGAACTGGAGCCGATGCATGCCCGCAACCTTCACGATTGCCCCCTCCGGCGCGAGCGAACCGCGCAGGCCGACGACGCCGCCGGTGGGAGTGATCGGGGTCTTTACGTCGTAGATCACCTTCTGGTCGGGGTTCCAGGTGACCTGGTCGATATTCTCGCCCAGCGTCTTGCCGGTCACCGTCATGCAGCTGCCGTCGAGCAGGCCGTTGGCCAGCATCGTCTTCATCAGCATGTAGACGCCGCCGGCCGCGTGCATGTCCTTGGCGACATACTTCCCACCCGGCTTCAGGTCAGCGATGTAAGGCGTTGATTTGAAAGCTTCAGCAACGTCGTGCAGGCCGAATTCGATGCCTGCTTCGTTCGCCATCGCCGGCAGGTGGAGCGCGGCGTTGGTCGACCCGCCGGTCGCCGCCACGACGCGCGCAGCATTGATGAAGGCGGCGCGCGTGGCAATGTCGCGCGGGCGCAGGTTCATCTCGAGCAGGTTCATCACCTGATGCCCCGCGGCGATCGCGATTTCTTCGCGGCTCTTGTACGGAGCAGGCACCATGTTGCTGTTCGGCAAGGACAATCCCATCGCTTCGCCGACACAGGCCATGGTGTTGGCGGTGAACTGGCCACCGCACGCGCCGTGGCCGGGACACGCGACCTTCTCAAGCGCGGTCAGGTCCTTGAGCGGGCAGTTGCCGGCGGCGAACTTGCCCACCGCCTCGAACACGTCGACCACGGTGACGTCGCGGTCCTCGAACCGGCCCGGCAGGATCGAGCCGCCATAGACGAAGATCGACGGGATGTTGAGGCGCAGCATCGCCATCATCATGCCCGGCAGCGACTTGTCGCAGCCGGCGAAGGCGACCAGTGCGTCATAGCAGTGCCCGCGCACGCTGAGCTCGACCGAATCGGCGATCACCTCGCGGCTGACCAGCGAGGACTTCATCCCCTGATGGCCCATGGCGATGCCGTCGGTCACCGTGATGGTGTTGAACCGGCGCGGCATGCCGCCATTGGCGATCACGCCCTGGCGGGCGGCGTCGGCCTGGAAATCGAGGGTGGTGTTGCACGGTGCGCTGTCGTTGCCGGCGCTCGCAACGGCGACGAACGGCTTGGCGATATCCTCTTCGGGAATCCCCATGGCATAGTAATAGCTGCGGTGCGGCGCGCGCTCGGGCCCCACGGAGACGTGGCGGCTGGGGAGCTTGGATTTGTCGAATCGATTAGTCATGGCGCGCAAGCCTATGTCGCGGGAACACCCTTTGACGCAAGAGTGTTGCGCAGAAAAAGCGTAAGGTTTTGCAGACGCTCGGCCCATGCCTGAACGCCCGCGGTACCCCGGATTAAGTCGTTGCGGATCTCGATGGCAATCGAGGGAATGCCTTGCGACTCGGCATGGCGGTTGAGCGTGGCGTTGAGCAGCCGCCCCGAATAGGGCTCGTTGTCGCCGGTGACGCACCCTTGCGCGCGCAGCCATTCCGCCGCGGGGCGGGCGGCGCGGGTATCGCGATTGTAGAGGATCCCGATCTCCCAGGGCCGCGGCGTGCCGCCATGTTCGAGGCAGGGCGTGAAGCTGTGGATCGACAGGATCAGGCCGGGCCGCTGGCGGCGGATCTGGTCGCGCAGCACGCGATGATAGGGCGCGTGGAAGCGCGCGATGCGGGCGGCACGATCGGCGCTCTCGTTGCCGGGGATCTCGTGCCCGTCGCTGCGATGAGGGATCAGGCCGATATGGTCGGGCTCGCGATGGAGATCGATCACCAACCGCGAGACGGTGGCAAGGATGGCCAGGGCGTCGAGCCGGGCCGCGAGTGCTCGCGTCACATCCGCTGCGCCGATGTCGATGCCGATATGCAGGTCGAGCAGCGCCGGATCGATGCCGAGATCGATATCGGTCGGCACCGCGTTCGAGGCATGGTCGCACAGCAGCAGCACATGGCCGTCGCCGCCGGGCAGGATTTCCGCGACGCTCATGCGAACACCGGGCGTCGGCGGGCGTGGAAGGCGGCGAGCCCTTCGGCAAGCTCGACGCCGCCGAACGCGGCCTCGAAGGCGGCATCGAGATCGGCATCGGCAGGCTTGCGCAGCGCCCGCTTGAGCTGGCGGATGGCGGCGGGCGCGTTCTCGGCGATGCGCTGGGCGAGCGCCGTGGCCGCAGCACCGGCATCGGGCGCGCGGCGCTCGACCAGGCCGATCCGCGCGGCCGCATCGGCGTCGATCGCCTCGCCGGTGAAGAGCAGCTCGGCCGCCCGCCCCTGCCCGACTTGCGCCGCCAGCCGAGCGACATCCTCGCGCGGATAGCCGAGCCCGAGCCGCGCGGGCGTCACGGCGAACTCCGCATCATCCCCGGCGATGCGAAGGTCCGCGGCGAGGGTCAGCGCCACCGCCGCACCGAAGCAGCCGCCGTCGATCGCGACGAGCACCGGCATCGGCAGCGCGGCCAGCGCCTCGATCCCGACGCGCATGGCGCGGCGGAAGCGGGTGCGGTCGGCCGGATCGGTTTGCAGCTGGGGGAACTCGCCGATGTCAGCGCCGGCCGAGAAGATGCCGGGCATGTCCGAACGGAGGATCACCGCCCGGGCAGCCTCCAGACCCGTGGTGGCTGCGGCGAACTGCTCCCAGCCGGCGATCGGCACCGCATTGCGCGCCGATCCGCGTGCGAGCGCGATCGTGGCGATCGGCCCATCCCAACGAACTTCGATCATGAGGAGGCTGTGCCCGATCCGCGCGGCCAAGTCACGCGATGGCGCGCGGGGGGACTTCCCAGAGGGAAGCGCACCCGCGGGCCAAGGGCAGACGTTCGCGAACGCGTCAGATCCGCCGTCCACGTGACTGACGCAAAACGGTAAAGATTCGCTTACCGGCTCAGCAAAGTCGGGTCGCGGCGATCCACCATTCGGGCCGCTGCAAGGCTGCCGCCGCGGCACCCCGGGCAGCGTCGGACTCGAACAGCGCGAAGCAGGTCGCGCCCGAGCCCGACATGCGCGCGAGCAACACGCCCGGCTGCGCGGCGAGCGTCGCCAGCACGGCATCGATCGCAGGCGCGATGGCACGCGCCGGCGGTTCCAGGTCGTTGCGCCCCGCCTGTGCTACGGCGAGCAGGTCGCCGGCACCGATCGGCCCGCGATCCACCCCGTCCCAGCCCTTGAACACCGCCGCCGTCGAGACCCCTACGCCGGGGTTGACCAGCAAGGTCGGCGTGCCTGTCAGCCCCTCTAGCGGGTCCAACTGCTCGCCCCGTCCCCGGCCCAGCGCGGTGCGGCCGAGCAGGCAGGCGGGCACGTCGGAGCCGAGCGCATCGGCAATCGCGAACAGCTTCGGGTCCACGAGGTCCACGCCGTGGAGCGCAGCCAGCGCCCGCAGCGTCGCCGCCGCGTCCGCCGATCCGCCGCCGATGCCCGAGGCTACCGGCAGGTGTTTCTCCAGTTCGATCGCATGCGCGCCGCCGCCGAACGCCTCGCGGAACCGCGCGGCCGCGCGGGTGACGAGATTGTCCCCCTCGCCTGCCAGCACGGCCGCGAACGGGCCGGTCAGCGTGAAGCTGTCGGTCTCCGCGGGCGTCGCCTGTACGGTGTCGCCATGCTCGACGAACGCGAACAGCGTCTCCAGTTCGTGATAGCCGTCGGGGCGGCGATGGCGAACGTGGAGCGCGAGGTTGAGCTTGGCGCGCGCGGGCTCGGAGACGGTGCGAGGATCTTGCATCGCCGCCGCCCCTAGCGCGATCAGGAGGCGGCCGTCAGCCCCTCTCGCAGCTTGCGGGCGATCCGCTCGGCATCGGCAGGCGCCGCATGGATCGCTGCCGCCCGCCAGGCATAGCGGGCCTCGAACTGCCGGCCGAGCCGCCAATAGGCATCGCCGAGATGCTCGTTGGCAGTGCTGCCCGCCGGATCGCTGCGCGTCGCCGTTTCGAGCAATGCCGCGCCGCGCGCAACCTCGCCCTGCCGGACATAGGCCCAGCCGAGCGCATCGGCGACTTCGGCATCCTCGGGCGCGATCTTGCGCGCGCGTTCGAGCAGCCGCAGCGCCTCGGCACCGTCGCCGCCATGATTGATCAGCGCGACGCCCAGCGTCCGCAGCATCTCGGCACGGTTCGGTGCGAGCTCGGCCGCCTTGCGGAGTTCCGGCAGCGCCTGGTCCCAGCGCCCCGCCTTTTCGAGCGCCAGCCCATAATCGAGATGGAGGTCCGCACTGCCTTCCCCCCCGCGCCGCAAAGCCTCGGCATAGAGCCGCGCCGCCGCGTCGTGGCGACCAGTATCGGTGAGCAGTTGGGCATAGCGCTCAACCTCCAGCGGGGTCGCGCCGCGGTCCTCGGCGAGCGCCCTGGCATCGGCGAGCGCGGCATCGGCACGGCCGGCATCGCGCAGCACCGCGACCCGAACGCCGGCGGCGCGGCGCGCGAACGGGCTGTCCTTGGGGATCGCTGCCAGCGTCTGCAGCGCGAGATCCGGGGCACCCGCACCGTTGATCGCATCGGCGAGCACGATGCGCGCGCGGATTTCACCGGGATCGAGGATCAGCGCGCAGCGGGCGAGCACGATGGTCAGCGTCGCCATCCGGTCGCCGCCCAGGTCGCTCGCCATCGCGCGGAACATGCTCGAGAGGCCGTAGGTAATCGTCACCGGCTGCGGCGCGCGGAGCGACTGCAGCACGGCCTCCAGTTCCGGACCGCCGCCGCCGAGCAGGAATCGCCCGCCGTCGCGGCCGCGCACCGTGGCGAGATCGATACGGGTATCTGCGTCGCCGCCAGCCAGCGTCGCCATCGACTCCATTGCGGCGGAATCATCCTTGCCCTGTGCGAGCAGCATCAGCGCGCGCTGCGGGGCGGCATAGCGGCGGCCAAGCGCGCCCAGGTCGAGGCTGTCGATCACCGCGACGCCGTCTAGCCCGCGCGCCTGGGCAAGCCAGGCGGTGAAGATCGGCATCAGGAAGTCGAACGGGGTGCCCTTGAGCCGCTTGACCGCATCGGCGGCGCCCGGCTGGTTGCCCGCGGCGAGCGCCACCGCCATGTCGACCAGCGCCGTGTCTGGCGGCGCTACGCCCGCCTTTTCCATCACCGCCGCGGCGCGGGTGGCGAGCGCCATGTCGCCCACCATCAGCGCCTGGCGATAGGCGCGCAGCGCGATCACCGGATCGTCGGGCGTCGCCGCCAGCGCACGGCCATAGCCCTGCGCGGCAACCCCCGCCGCGCCCGCCGCATCGGCGGCACGGGCGCGGACATAGTCGGTCAGGTCCGCGGTCTGCGCCGCCGCCGGGGCCGCCAGCAGCAGCGCGAGACCAAGGCTACATGTTCGGATAATTGGGGCCACCACCGCCTTCTGGCACCACCCAGTTAATGTTTTGGGTGGGATCCTTGATGTCGCAGGTCTTGCAGTGCACGCAATTCTGCGCGTTGATCTGGAACCGCAGATCATCGCCTTCCCCTACGACCTCATACACACCGGCCGGACAATAACGCTGCGCAGGCTCGGCGTACATCGGGAGATTGTAGCCGATCGGAATATCCTTGTCCTTCAGCGTCAGATGGACCGGCTGGTCCTCCTCATGGTTGGTGTTCGAGACGAACACCGAGGAGAGCCGGTCGAAGGTCAGCACGCCGTCGGGCTTGGGGTAGTCGATCTTCGGCGCCTGGTCGGCACGGAGCAGGCCCTCGTTATCGGGCTTGTGCTTCATCGTCAGCGGCCAGCGGAGACCCAGATGCTCGCTCCACATCGCGGCACCGGCGAGCAAGGTGCCCCAAGTGTCGCCGAACTTCTTGACGAGCGGCGCCACGTTTCGCACGCCGCGCAGCTCCTTGTAGACCCAGCTCGCTTCATAGGCTTCCGGATAGGCGGTCAGTTCGTCGCTGGTGCGGCCCGCCTGGATCGCGGCGAAGGCCGCTTCGGCCGCCATCATCCCGCTCTTCATCGCGGTATGCGTACCCTTGATCCGCGGCACGTTGAGGAAGCCGGCGGAGTCGCCGATCAGCGCGAGACCGGGTGCCACCAGCTTGGGCACCGACTGCCAGCCGCCATCGGAGATGGCGCGGGCGCCATAGGAGACGCGCTTGGCGCCCTTGAGCAGTTCGGCGATCTCCGGATGCGTCTTCCAACGCTGCATCTCCTGGAAGGGCGAGAGCCATGGATTCTTGTACCCCAGCCACACGACGAAGCCGATCGCGACCTGGCCGTCGGCCTGGTGGTAGATGAACCCGCCGCCATTGCTGCCGTCGGTCAGCGGCCAGCCCTGGGTGTGGATCACCCGACCCGGCACGTGCTTGGCGGGATCGATGTCCCACAGCTCCTTGATGCCGATGCCGTAGACCTGCGGCTGGCTCTCGGCATCGAGATCGAACTGGCGGATCATCTGCTTGGAGAGGTGCCCGCGGCAACCTTCGGAGAGGAAGGTGTATTTTGCGTGGATCTCGAGCCCGGGCTGATAGTCCGGCTTGTGCTCGCCGTCCTTGGCGACGCCCATGTCGCCGGTGGCGACGCCCTTCACGCTGCCGTCGTCGTTGTAGAGCACCTCGGCGGCGGCGAAGCCGGGGAAGATCTCCACGCCTAGCTCGCCGGCCTTCTCCGCCATCCAGCGGCACAGATTGCCGAGGCTGCCGGTATAGGTGCCCTTGTTGTGCAGATAGGGCGGCGTCAGGAACTCCGGATAGGCCGACTTGCCCTTCTCGCTCAGCACCCAGTGATGGTTCTCGGTCACCGGCGTGCGCGCCAGCGGGCAGCCATCGTCGCGCCAGTTCGGCAGCAGCTCGTCGAGCGACTTGGGATCGACCACTGCGCCAGAGAGGATGTGCGCGCCGACCTCGGAGCCCTTCTCGAGCACGCACACCGAAAGCTCGGCCCCGGCCTCGTTCGCCAGCTGCTTGAGCCGGATCGCCGCGGAAAGACCGGCAGGCCCCGCGCCGACGATCACGACGTCATAGGGCATCGACTCCCGTTCGCTCATCCTTGTTCCCCTAAGTCCTTCGTACTAACACGGCCCTCGCGGCCACCTGTCGTCGCGCCCGCGCAACGTTCCGTCTATCCGGCGATGAAGCCAGATTGACCTCGCCGTCAACTGGGATTCAAAGAATGGGTATGGGGGCAGAACCAGACAATAGCTGGCACAAGTCGCTCGCAAGCGCGCTCGAATGGTGGGATTCTGCCGGGGTCGACGTGCTCGTGGAAGACGAAGTGCGCGATTGGTTCGCCAAGCCCGCGCCGCTCCGAAGCGAACCACAGCCCGAGCCTGCCGTAGCGGCGCCGGCGCCCGCGCTCCCGCAGACCGTGCCCGACTTCCTCGCCTGGCGCGTCGGCGAAACGGCCCCCGAGGCCGGATGGCACAGCCCGCTGATCGCCCCCGCGATCGTCGAAAATCCGGCCTGGACGATTTTCGTCGACATGCCCGAGCCCGAGGACAGCGACACGCTGTGGAGCGGCCCCGCCGGCGCGCTGCTCGACCGGATGCTGGCCGCTGTGGGCCTGTCGCGCGACTCGGTGCAGCTGGTGCCGCTCTGCTTCGCCCGCCCCGCCATCGGCCAGGTGCCCGCCGATGCGGCGCCGAAGCTGGTCGAGCTTGCCACTCATTTCCTGTCGTTCGTGCGGCCGACGAAGCTCCTCCTGCTCGGCCATGCGGCGACTCGTGCGGTTCTCGGGGCGGATGCCTGGCCGCCGGAACTTCGTTCGCACGACGTTAACCGCTACGAGGCCAATACCCAGGTGGTGGCGACCTACCATCCGCGCTCGCTGATCGAGCGGCCGGCCGCCAAGAGCGAAACCTGGAAACATCTGTTGCTGCTGAGCCGGGGACCGAGCCTTTGACCTTGCGCATCCTGCTTGCCGCCACGCTGATGGCGGCGCCGATCGCCACGCCGGCCCTGGCCGCGTTGCCCGACGACACCAGCCCCGCGGTCATCGACGAGGACGCCCCTACTCCCGCCGCCAAGCACAAGGGCGACGGCATCCCGCCCCAGCTCGATGCCGACCAGCGCGCCGATTACCGCTTCGTCTTCGACGCCATCCGCAACGGCCGCTGGGCGGACGCGCAAATCAAGCTCGATTCGATGAAGCCAGGGCCGCTCCACGCGATCGCCCGCGCCCAGCTCTACACCGCTAAGGGCAGCCCCCGCGTCGAGGCCGACCAGCTGGTCGCGCTGATCACCGAAGCGCCGGAGCTGCCCCAGGCCGAACAGCTCGTCCGCCTTGCAAAGACGCGCGGCGTCAGCGACCTGCCGATGCTGCCGGTCGCCCAGCGGCTGATCTGGTTCGACGGCGCGCCGATCCGCAAGCGCGCCCGCTCGGTCCGCAGCGACAATGCGGCAACCGAAGTCGCGATCCTGATGGCGCCCTATGTGAAGACCGACAACGGCCCTGCCGCCGAAGCCGTGGTCGCGCGCTTCGCCAACGATCTGACGCCCGAGGCGCTGACCGAGTGGCAGCAGAAGGTCGCCTGGATCTATTATGTCGCCGGTGACGACGCCAATGCCCGCCGCATGGCCGCCAAGGCCGAGCAGGGCCTGGGCGAATGGGCCGCGCAGGCCGACTGGGCCGATGGCCTCGCCGCTTGGCGCCAGCAGGATTGCGCCGGCGCCACCGCCGCGTTCGAGCGCGTCGCCACCCGCGCCGGCGATACCGAATTGCGCGCCGCGGGCCTGTTCTGGGGCTCGCGCGCCGAAATGGCGTGCGGCCGCCCCGATCGCGTCGCCGCCAAGCTGCGCGCCGCCAGCCAATATGGCGAGACCTTCTATGGTCTGCTCGCCCGCTCCAGCCTCGGCCTCGAGGAACAGCGGCTCGAAGGCGACCGGATGGTCAGCAAGGACTGGGCCGCGCTCGAGCGCCGCCCCAACGTCCGCGTCGCCGCCGCGCTGGCCGAAATCGGCGAGACGTCGCTGGCCGACCAGGTTCTGCGCCATCAGGCCAAGTTCTGCACGCCCGACGATCACGGCGCCCTCACCCGCCTCGCCGCCGAGCTGAGCCTGCCCCAAACCGAGATCTGGCTCGCGCACAATGGCCCAGCCGGCGCCAAGCCGATCGTCGAAGCGCGCTATCCGGTGCCGAACTGGTCCCCCGATGGCGGCTGGCGCGTCGACCGCTCGCTGGTCTTCGCGCACACGCTGCAGGAGTCGAACTTCCGCACCGAGGTGCGCAGCGCCGCGGGTGCGATGGGCCTCATGCAGGTGAAGACGGGTGCGGCGATCGACGTGGGCCGTAGGCGCGGCGTGACCTATGCGGCGAGCGACCTCACCAAGCCGTCGGTCAACATGGAGATCGGCCAGTCCTATCTCGAGCAGTTGCGCGACATGCCGCAGACCCAGGGTCTGCTCCCCAAGGTGATCGCGGCCTATAATGCCGGCCCCAGCCCGGTGGACGCCTGGAACCAGGCCTCGCGCGACGGCGGCGATCCGCTGCTCTATATCGAGAGCATCCCGTACTGGGAGACGCGCGGCTATGTCATCACGGTCCTGCGCAACTATTGGATGTACGAGCTGCACGACGGCAAGCCCTCGCCGAGCCGCGTTGCGCTGGCGGGCGGGATGTGGCCGCGCTTCCCCGGCATGGCCGGCGCCAAAGCGGTCAAGCTCAAGACCCACCGCGCGCCCGCGCTGACCTTCCCGGCGCCACAGCCGGTGGAGCCCGCGCCGATCCAGCAGCAGTTCCAGCTGCCCGCCACGGGTGCCGCGGTGACGATCAGCGCCGCCAAGCTGCCGAGCGAGGTCGCGCGTGGCAATTGACGAGAGCATCGCCTTCCGCCCCGTCCGCATCGCCGTCCTCACCGTTTCCGACACCCGCACGCTAGCCGAGGATCGCTCGGGCGACCGGCTGGTCGAGCGACTGACCGAGGCAGGGCATCTGCTCAGCGACCGCGCGATCCTGCGCGACGATGTCGATGCGATCGCGGCGCAGTTCGAGGCGTGGATCGCTGCACCCGGCGTCGAGGTGATCCTCGCCACCGGCGGCACCGGGGTGACCGGCCGCGACGTGACGCCCGAAGCGCTGGCGCGGGTCTGGGACAAAGAAATTCCCGGCTTCGGCGAGCTGTTCCGCTGGCTGAGCTATGCCAAGATCGGCACTTCGACGATCCAGTCCCGCGCCACCGCCGGGGTCGCCCGCGGCACCTATATTTTCGCGCTGCCGGGCTCGACCGGCGCGGTCACCGACGCCTGGGACGGCATTCTCGCCACCCAGCTCGACATCCGCCACAAGCCCTGCAACTTCGTCGAGCTGATGGGGCGGCTGCAGGAGCGGTAAGGGGGTTTCTACTTTCGTCGTGCCCCTTTCCTTGCCGTGCCCCTGCGAAAGCAGGGGCCCAGGGCCACGAGCGACGTCCTCTCCTACCCTGGGCCCCTGCTTTCGCAGGGGCACTAAGCAGCTCACCCCTCCATCACCCACGCCGCCAGCTCATGCCCCTGCGGATCGCGGAAGTGGAACCGCCGCCCACCGGGAAAGCTGAAGATCGGCACCGTCACCACACCGCCCGCGGTTTCCACCGCCGCTAGCGTCGCCTCGAGATCGTCGACCGCGATCACCGGCAGCAGCTGCGTGCGCCCCTGCGCATCGCCGTCGATCCCGACATCGGTATCCCCGATCATCGTCGCCGCGTAACTCGACCCGAAATCGGTAAACTGCCAGTCGAACACCGCGCCATAAAAACCCTTGAGCGCGCCCACGTCCTCCGCAGGCAGTTCGAGATAGTTCAGTCGCGCCATCATCCATTCCCCTCAATGTTCTTGCTTCGTTCTAGCGCTCGGCCTAGCATCGCGCAATGGCAAAGAGTCGCCCCGTCCGCGGCGCCACGTTCAACGACGCGAGCGCGCGCTTCAACCTCCCTGCCCGCGAGGCGGACGGCGACTGGCTCGACGCGCAGGAGGTCATCGACGGCGCGCCGCCGCCGCTCCGCACCACGGTGACAGTGGAGACCCCCCGCACGATCATCAGCCGCAACCAGTCGCCCGACATCAGCTTCGAGCAATCGGTAAACCCCTATCGCGGCTGCGAGCATGGCTGCATCTACTGTTTCGCACGCCCGAGCCATGCCTATCTGGACCTCTCCCCAGGCCTCGACTTCGAGAGCCGGCTGTTCGTCAAGCCGACCGCGCCCGACCTGCTCCGCGCCGAGCTCGGCAAGCGCGGCTATGTCTGCAAGCCGATCGCGTTCGGCACCAACACCGATCCCTATCAGCCAATCGAATCGACCTGGCGGATCACCCGTGGCTGCCTGGAACTGCTCGCCGAATGCCGCCATCCGGTGACGATCACCACCAAGTCCAACCGCGTGGTGAAGGACCTCGACCTGCTCGCCCCCATGGCGGCGCAGGGGCTGGCGGCGGTGATGCTGTCGATCACCTCGCTGGACCCGAAGATCGCGATGACGGTGGAGCCGCGCGCGCCGCATCCCGAGCGGCGGCTGGCGGCGATCCGCACGCTTACCGATGCCGGGGTCCCCGTCTTCGTCTCGATGTCGCCGGTGATCCCGCACGTCACCGATCACGAGATGGAGCATATCCTCGAACGCGCGGCGGAGGCGGGCGCGCGCGGCGCCTTCTTCCTGCCGGTGCGACTGCCCTGGGAAGTCGCGCCGCTGTTCCGCGCCTGGCTCGACACCCACTTCCCCGGTCGCGCCGCCAAGGTGATGTCGACGATCCAGTCGATCCGCGGCGGCAAGGACAATGATCCCGGCTTCTTCACCCGCATGCGCGGCCAGGGGCCTTGGGCCGAGCTGCTCCGCACCCGCTTCACCCGCGCGGTGAAGCGCTACGGGCTGGACGGCGAGCGGATGCGGCTCCGCACCGACCTGTTCCGCCCGCCCGCCGGGCCGCAGGGGGAGCTGTTCTAGCGACGGAGCGGCAGAGACATCTCAGCTCTTGGAGCCGAACAAGCGCAGGACTGCCTTTCGCCAGCGGTTCAGTAGTGTTTCGCGGCGACAATGGCCGCATGCAGCGCGCAGTGCGGCAACACGATCAGCCGGATCGCCCGGACCGGGATTGGCCGAAAAATAGCGCGGATATTTGTCGGAGACGTGGTGGAAGGCTGCCGCATCCACTGGCGTCTGGCCGGCCTTGACCGTAACGTTGGGCCAGATCTCGGAATAGGTGGCGTTGAGTTCCAGCCAAGGCGCGGCCCGCGGTTCCGTATCGAACACTATCGCGTCGACCGGACAAGCCTCGATACAACAGCCGCAATCCACGCACTCATGCGGATTGATTACCAGCATGGCTTCGCCTTCGTAAAAGGCGTCGACAGGGCAGACTTCCACGCAATCCATGTGCTTGCACTTGATGCACGCGTCCGTGATCACTCCCGTCATGTCGCCCCCGTTCGTGCCCTAGAACAGGGAGGGTGCACCAAGCCAAGCAGGTTCAGCAAGCACCCCCGGCCTATCGCAGCACCCCCAGCGGCACCGCCTGCGCCATAGCGGCATAGCCCGCGACCGACGGATGCAGCCCGTCGCCGCTGTCATAGTCCTTGCGCAGCCGCTTGGGGTCCGCCGGATCGCGCATCGCAGCGTCGAAATCGATCACTGCGTCGAAATTGCCGGGTGTGCGGATCCAGTGGTTGACCGCCTGGCGGTCGGCCTCGTTCTGCGCATCGGGATGATAATAGCCCGAGCCCGCATAAGGCATGATCGTCGCGCCGATTGCCTTGATGCCGCGCGCATGGGCGCGGGTGACGATCTGGCGATAGGCGTCGATCATCCGCACGACCAGCGCGCTATGCGCCGCCGCCGGAACGGGCGCCTCGCGGGTCAGCGTGCCGAGATCGTTGACGCCTTCCAGCACGATCAGATGGGTGACGCCCGGCTGGCCGATCACGTCATGGTCGAACCGCGCCAGCGCGTTCGGGCCCAGCCCGTCGTTGAGCAGCCGGTTGCCGCCGATGCCCGCATTGAGCACCGCGACCTCGCCCATCCCCGGCGCGGCCCGCAGCCGGCGCTGGAGCGCGTCGGTCCAGCGGGCATTGGTATTGGGCTTCACGCCGTACCCGTCGGTGATCGAGTCCCCGAACGCCACGATCGCCCGCGCCTTGGGCGCCACCGCCTCGATGCCGGCGATCTGGAACCAGTGGTCGACCGTCTTGGCACCCGTCAGGTCGGGGTCGGCGCCGTGGTTGCCGTGGACGATATAAGAGGTCGCACGCGAGCCGGGGTGCCCAGTCTGCTGCGCTGGCGGGTTGGCGACGTACAGCGAGATGGCGAGATCGGTGCCGCCCGCGTCCTTCACGTCGACTGGGTCGCTCCAGTAATCGGCACCCGCGGGAATCGTCACCGCTGTCGCGCCGCCGAAGCGCAGGGGGCGCAGTGTGGCGGGGTCGATCCGCGGACTCGCCGTATCCGTCGCCCGCGCGATGGTCGCGCCGTCGATGGTCAGCGGGGCGGTGCCGAAGCGGTTGGTGAAGCGCACCCGCAGCCGTGTCGCCGGGCCCTGGAGCCGGACGATCTGGCGCAGCGTCGCGTCGGTGAGGTCGGCGGCGGGCAAGGCATTCTGCGAGTCGAGCGAAAGCTGCGAGGTCCACCAGGCGGTCGTCCAGCGATCGCCCGGTGCGGCCTGCGCGGTTGCCGCCGCAAGCAGCCCCACCGCGACCCAGCGCAGCATCTTCGCCATACACCCTCTCCGTTAACGCGTTGATAGCGGTACCATAGTCCGGAACGGAGACAGGGCAAGCCGTTCCGGCGTACCGCTGTGCTATTGCGGCAATGCAGCGGCAGACCTAAGCAGTTGCCTTCTTCGACCAAGGAACCTCGATGCGCGCGCTTCTCTTCGCTTCCTCCGCACTGCTGCTGCCCGTCGCCGCCCTCGCCCAGACCCCCGCCCAGCCCACCGGCAAGCTGCCCGATGCTGCAACGCCGGTCGCCTATCGGCTCGATTTCACCATCCTGCCAGAGAAGGACCGCTTCAACGGCCATACCGAGATCGACATCGACCTGAAGAGCCCCGCGCGGACGATCTGGATGCACGGCCGCGACCTGCACGTCGCGAAGGCGATCGCGCGCAGCGGTGGCAAGTCGGTCACCGCCACCTTCACCCAGAAGAGCGCCACCGGCCTTGCCGAGCTCGACTTCGGCAAGACGCTGCCTGCCGGTCGCGTGACGCTGGTGTTCGACTATGACGCCGCCTTCGGCACCGGCACCCAGGGGCTCTACCATGTGAAGGTCGACGACGCCTGGTACAGCTGGACCCAGTTCGAATCGATCGAGGCGCGCGCCGCCTTCCCGTCGTTCGACCAGCCCGGCTACAAGTCGCCCTTCACCGTCTCGATCACCACCAAGCCCGGCTTCACCGCGGTCAGCAACGCGCCCGAGGCGAGCAGCCGCAAGGCAGGCGCGCTGGTCCGCCACCAGTTCGCGCCGACGAAGCCGCTGCCAACCTATCTGGTCGCGCTGGTCACCGGCCCGTTCGCCACCGCCGCGACGATGATACCCCCGACCCCGCAGCGCAGCACCCCGATGCCGCTGGGCGTCGTCGGCACCAAGCCCAATGCCGGCCAGCTCGCCTTTGCGCGCGACGAATCGGGCAAGATCGTCTCGCTGCTCGAGAATTATTTCGGCCAGCCCTTCCCCTTCCCCAAGCTCGACCAGATCGGCTCACCGATCATGCCGGGCGCGATGGAGAATGCCGGCGCCGACATCTATGGCGATGGCATCATCTTCCTCGACGAGAAGGCCTCGAGCGAGCGCAAGCAGGCGTTCGGCATGGTCGTCGCGCATGAACTCGCGCACCAGTGGTTCGGCGACCTCGTCACGCCGGCATGGTGGGACGATATCTGGCTGAATGAGAGCTTCGCCAACTGGATGGGCTATCGCATCGGCAATGAATGGCGCCCGGGCCTGCAGATCGAGCTCAACGCGATCGAGGAAGGCTTCGACGCGATGGATCTCGATGCGCTCGCCGCCGGCCGCCCGATCCACCAGCCGATCCCGAACGACGGCGACATCGACGCGGCGTTCGACCAGATCACCTATGGCAAGGGCGGCCAGGTCGTCGCCATGATCGCCGCCTATATGGGCGATGAGGCGTTCCGCGAGGGCGTGCGGCTGCACATGAAGCGTCACGCCTATGGCAATGCCAGCACCGACCAGTTCTTCGCCTCGCTCGCCGACGCCGCGCATGATCCGCGCGTGCTCGCCTCGCTGAAGAGCTTCGTCGACCAGCAGGGCGTGCCTTTGGTCACCCTGCACCGCGAGGGCGGTACGCTGACCGCCACCCAGTCGCGCTACGGCTTCTTCGGCGCCAACCTGCCCGCAGAGCAGTGGATCGTCCCGCTCTGCCTCCGTCAGGGCGAGACCAAGAATTGCACGCTGCTCGACAAGCCGAGCATGACCGTCTCCGCAAAGGGCAGCGGCGCGCTGGTGCCCAATGCCGGCGGCTGGGGCTATTATCGCTTCGAGCTGGATCCGGCCGATTGGGATGCGCTGATCGCCGCCACCCCCAGCCTGCCCGCCGCCGAGGTGCTCGCCATCGACGACAGCGCCTGGGCCAGCTTCTATGCCGGCCGCAGCCCGGTGACCCGCACCATCGCGCTCACCCGCGCCACCGCGACGCACCCCTCGAACAAGATCGTCTTCGAGAACGCACATGCCCTGCGCGACCTGGAGAAGCGGGGCCTCGTCAACACCGCGGCGCTGCCCGCCTATCGGAAGCTGTTCGTCGAGCTGTACGGCCCGATGCTGACCAAGATCGGCTTCGATCCGGCGACTGGTGCCTATGCCAAGGAAGAGGCCGACCAGCGCGAGCTGCGCAAGGACCTCGTGAGCCTGGTGGCTGTCACCGGACACGACGCGGCGATCCGCACCAAGCTGATGACCGCGTTCGATGCGTTCGTGGCGGGTGACGACAAGGCACTCGATCCGGCGTGGCGCGGCGTCGCGGCGGGGATCGCGCTCAACGAACGTGGCGTGCCCTTTGCCCAGCAGCTTCTGACACAGAGCGTCGGCAAGCCGGCGCTGTTCGAGGCGCTGGGACAGGGGGTGACGGCATCGAACAATCCGGACATCGCCCGCTGGTTCCTCAACGACTTCCAGGATCCACGCGTCGATGCCCGCAAGCGGCTGTTCACCGTCGCGGCGTTCCTCAAGTCGCCCTACACCCGCGACCTCGCCAGCGACTTCATGATCGCGCATTTCGACGAGTTCGTGAAGAATGGCGGCGGCGGCGGGGTGTTCTCGGGCCGGGCGGCGCAGATGTTCGGGGCGCTGTGCTCGAACGCGCAGGCCGATGCGGTCGACGCCAAGCTGCGGCCGACCACCAAGGGCAGCACGCTCAATCTCGATCGCGCGATCGAGACGATCCGCACCTGCGCCCGCTTCCGCGACGCCAAGGCAGGCGAAGTGAGCGCGGCGATCGTCGCAGGGAAGTAAGTGCGATGGGGGCGGGGCCGGCCGGCTCCGCCTCCGCACCGTCATTCCGGCGGAAGCCGGAAGCCATTAAGGTCTACGTATCGGCGCCTGCTGTGATCGAGAGGCGAATGGATCCCGGCTTTCGCCGGGATGACATCCGAGAGCGTGGCGGCACCATACCGCTGCCCCCTCACGCCGCCTTGAGCGAATAATCCTTGTAGCGCTGGCGAATCTCCATCTTGAGCAGCTTGCCGGTCGCCGTATGCGGCAGGCTGTCGACGAAGTGGATCTCGTCGGGCAGCCACCATTTGGCGACATGCGCCCCCAGATGCGCGAGGATCTCCGCCTCGCTCACGCTGCTCTCCGGCTTGCGCACGACGAGAAGGATCGGCCGTTCCTCCCAGCGCGGATGGTGCACCCCGATCGCCGCCGCCTCGGCAACGCCCGCGCAGCCCACCGCGCAATTCTCCAGCTCGACCGAGCTGATCCACTCGCCGCCGGACTTGATCACGTCCTTGGCCCGATCGGTGATCTGCATCACCCCGTCCGGGTGGAGCACCGCGACGTCGCCGGTGTCGAACCAGTTGTCGGCGTCGACCGCGGGTTTTTCCTCGCGATAATATTGCCCGATCACCCAGGGCCCGCGCACCTGCAGCCGGCCCGAGCTCTTGCCGTCGCGGGGCAGCACCCTGCCCTCGTCGTCGACGGTGCGCAGCTCGACGCCGTAGGGCACCTTGCCCTGCTTGCTGACCTGGTCGACCTGCGCCTCGAAGCTGAGCGCGTCCCAGTCGGGCGAGGGCGCGCCCATGGTTCCGATCGGGCTGGTCTCGGTCATGCCCCAGGCATGGTTCACCCGCATGCCCATCTTCATCAGCCGCTCGATCATCGCGCGCGGCGCCGCCGAGCCGCCGATGGTGACGATCTTGAGATGCTTGGGCGTCTCGCCGGTCGCGTCGATATGCTGGAACATCGCGAACCACACCGTCGGCACGCCGGCCGAGTGCGTCACCTTCTCGCGGTTCATCAGCTCGCAGAGGATCTTGGGGTCGTTGACCGCCGAGAACACCATCTTCGCGCCCACCGCCGGCGCCGCCCAGGGCAAGCCCCAGCCGACCGCGTGGAACATCGGCACGATCGGCATCGCGACGGACTGGGTGGAAAGGTCGAACTCGGCGGGCTGCAGCTCGGTGAGCGCGTGGATCACGGTGGAGCGGTGGGTATAGACCACGCCCTTGGGATTGCCCGTGGTGCCACTGGTGTAGCAGAGCATCATCGGCTCGCGCTCGTCGCCCTGCACCCAGGCATAGTCGCCGTCTTCGGCGCCGATCCACGCCTCGAAGCCGTCGGGGCCGAGGTCGTCGAAGCAGATATAGTGCTCGATCGTCGTCCAGTGCGGCTTCAGCCGCTCGACCACGGGCGCGAACATCCGGTCGTAGAGCAGCACCCGGTCGTCGGCATGGTTGCCGATAAAGGCGAGCTGGTCGTCGAACAGCCGCGGGTTGATCGTGTGGATCAGCGCCCCCATGCCCGTCGCGCCATACCAGGCGACAAGGTGGCGACTGTGGTTCATCGCCAGCGTCGCGACCCGGTCGCCCTTCCGGATGCCGAGCCGCTCCAGCGCCTGCGCCATTCGCCGCGCATCGTGCGCGATCCCGGCCCAGGTCGTGCGCGTTTCGCTGCCGTCTGCCCAGCGCGTGACGATCTCGCGGGGGCCGTGTTCCCGTGCCGCGTGGTCGATCAGCGTGGATACCCGAAGCTCGAAATCCTGCATGCCGCCCAGCATATGCCTCTCCATTGCGTGGCTGTTTTGGGGGCAGGATACGCCTTCAAGCGCGGGAGTCGAGAGGGGCCGACGTTACATCCTGTTGCTGGGCGCGTGGGGCATACCGGCTCGTCGATAGGCCGGGGCGCCCCCTCCACCACGCCGCTGGCGCGGCGCGGTCCCCCTCCCCCGCTTCGCGGTGGAGGAGACGCTTGGCTGCATGGGTGACAGTGTTTCCTCCACCGGAGCTTGCTCCGGGGGAGGGGGACCATTCGCGTCAGCGAATGGTGGAGGGGGCAATCCCTTACCCCGCGCGACGCACATCCGGCGGCAGCGCCAGCATCGCCGCCATGCCCTCGGCCTGCGGCACCTTGCGGATCGCCGCCCGCGCCGCGGCTTCCAAAGCCGTCCGCGCATCCTGATTGCCCACCAGCGCCACGCAGCGTTCGACCAGTCCTTCGTACGGACACGCCGCGATGCCGGGCAGATACACCGGGTCCACCGCGGTATCGGCCGCGACTTCGCTCACCACCGCCTTGCCGTTGGCCATCAGGTAGAAGACGCGAACGATCTCGAAGATATGCGTGGGATAATAATGGACGTTGAGCACCAGCTTCGACCGCGCGACCACCGCATCGCGATCGGGCCCGTAGATCCCGAACAGATGCTCCACCCGCAGCCCGGCAGCTTCAAGCCCGTCGAGCACCGCCCGCCGACGCGGGTTGATCGAGCCGTAGAAGAGCACGTCGATATCCTGCTCGGCCGCTGGCGCGATCCGGTCCAGGGCGGCGTGATAGCCGATCGGCAGCAGCCTAGTATGCGCCCCCGCCACCTGCGCCAGCCGCGCCACATTGCGGGGGCTGTAATCCCAGATCTCGAAGCGGCGCGCGGCGTGGAGCATCACGCCGGTCCAGCCGCTGTCCTCGGCCTGCAACTGCTCGCTGTTGAGCAGGATGGTGCCTTCGGGCAGTCGGTCGATGACGCCATGGTCGAGCAAATGCGCGCCGACCAGGATGTTGCGTCCCCGCTCGCGGATTTCGTTGAGCGCGATCGTCACCGGATGGCCGAGGTCGCTCAGGCCATGGAACACCAGTTCGGCAAGTTCGAGCAGCGCGCCGCTATGGGCATAGCCCTCGGGCTGCACCAGGCAGAGATGATAGGCCAAGCGTGTCCCCCCGAGGCGCGCCGCCCCGCAGACGGCGCGCCCGTTCCGATCCTCCTGTATTATAGAGGCTTTGGCCGGGAACGTTGAGAAACGGGCGCGATCAGGCTCAGGCCGCCGCCTGCAGCTTCATGCTCGCCGGGATCAGCGAGGCGGCCTGGACGCCCGGCATCGTCTCGATCTGCGCCGCCAGCTCGGTATCGAGCCGGAAGCCGCGGCCGAGCATCACCGTCGCCTCGCCGCCATCGATCGGGGCGTGGAGCAGGATCTCGCCCCTGCCCCCGCCGCGCAGTTCGCCGACCAGTGCGGCCAGCTGCGCCGGCACCGTCGGATCCTCGATGCGGATCTCCAGGATCAGCTGGGTGGTGCCCGCCAGCGTGTCGAAGGGCTGCACGCGCTTCACCGCCGCACGCGGGGTATCCTCGCCCGGCCGCTTGTCGAGCTCCAGCGTCAGGATCGCGCAGCCGGTGCCGTTTGCGCAGGCCTCCATGTCCTTGGCGATCAACTCCTCGAAGCACGAGGTCTGGATCTGCGCGCTGCGATCCGAGATCGTCGCCATCAGATAGCGGTTGCCGCGCGCCGAGGTGCGGTAGCGGCAATCCTCGATCAGCGCGGCGATCTGGGCGTTGACCCGCGCGCCCTCGGGGATCTGCATGTCGGGGAGCGAGGCGATGTCGCGCACGCCCTGGCCGCGGAACAGATGCTCGTAGCGGTCGAGCGGATGTGCCGAGAAATAATAGCCAAAGGCATCCTTCTCGGCGTTGATCTTGTCGGACATCGACCAGACCGCATCCTTAGGCACGGTAATCCCGCCGCCCGCCGGCTCGGCATCGCCGAACAGCCCGCCCTGCCCGCTCATCCGGGTGGCATGGTCGCGCTGGGCGACCGCGAGGATCGTCTCCGCCGCGGCATGGACGCCCGCGCGATTGGGCTCGATGCTGTCGAACGCACCCGCCGAGGCGAGCGTTTCCAGCTGGCGCTTGTTGAGCACGCGCGGATCGACCCGCTTGGCGAAATCGTCGAGGCTGGCGAAGCGGCCGTTCTTCTCGCGCTCCTCGACCAGCAGCTCCATCGCCCGCTCGCCCACGCCCTTGAGCGCGCCGAGCGCATAGCGCACCGCCAGCCCCTCGCCGCTCGCCTGGACGGTAAAGTCGGCCTCGCTGGCGTTGATGTCGGGCGAGGTCGCCTCGATACCCAGCCGCCGCATGTCGTCGGCGAACACCGCCAGCTTGTCGGTCTGGTGGATGTCGTAGGCCATGGAGGCGGCGAAGAATTCGTGCGGATGGTGCGCCTTCAGCCACGCCGTCTGATAGGCGAGCAGCGCGTAGGCGGCGGCGTGCGACTTGTTGAAACCGTAGCCGGCGAACTTGTCGATCAAGTCGAACAGCTCGTTCGCCTTGGCCGCCGGAATGTCGTTCACTTCCTTGCAGCCCTTGACGAAGATGCTGCGCTGGGCGTCCATCTCCGCCTTGACCTTCTTGCCCATCGCGCGCCGCAGCATGTCTGCGCCGCCGAGCGTATAGCCGGCGAGGATCTGCGCGGCCTGCATCACCTGCTCCTGATAGACGAAGATCCCGTAGGTCTCCTTCAGGATCGGCTCGAGCAGATCGTGCGGGTAGATGATGGGCTCACGGCCCGCCTTGCGCGCACCGAAGGTCGGGATGTTGTCCATCGGACCCGGGCGATAGAGCGAGACGAGCGCGACGATGTCGCCGAAATTGGTCGGCCGCACCGCGGTCAGCGTGCGGCGCATGCCTTCGGATTCCAGCTGGAACACGCCCACCGTGTCGCCGCGCTGGAGCAAGGCATAGACGCCCTCGTCGTCCCAATCGAGCCGATCGAGATTGACGTCGATGCCGCGCTTGGCGAGCAGCACCACCGCCTTCTTGAGCACCGACAGCGTCTTGAGGCCGAGAAAGTCGAACTTCACCAGCCCGGCGCCTTCGACATTCTTCATATCGAACTGGGTGACCGGCATGTCCGAGCGCGGGTCGCGGTAGAGCGGCACCAGCTGCGCAAGCGGCCGGTCGCCGATCACCACGCCGGCGGCGTGGGTCGAGCTGTGGCGCGGCAGGCCTTCCATCCGCATCGACAGGTCGACGAGGCGCTTCACATCCTCGTTGCCGTTATACTCGGCGAGGAACTCGCTGACCCCGTTCAGCGTGCGCTCGAGCGTCCAGGGATCGGTTGGGTGGTTCGGGATCTGCTTGGCGAGACGATCGACCTGGCCATAGCTCATCTGCAGCACGCGGCCGACGTCCTTGATCACCGCGCGCGCCTTCATCGTCCCGAAGGTGATGATCTGCGCCACGTGATCTCGGCCGTACTTCTCCTGCACATAGCGGATCACTTCGCCGCGCCGGGTTTCGCAGAAGTCGATGTCGAAGTCGGGCATCGAGACGCGTTCCGGGTTGAGGAAGCGTTCGAACAGCAGACCCAGCTTGAGCGGATCGAGATCGGTGATGGTCAGCGCCCAGGCGACCGCCGAGCCCGCACCCGAACCACGCCCCGGCCCCACCGGAATGTCGTTCGATTTCGCCCACTGGATGAAGTCCGCGACGATCAGGAAGTAACCCGGGAACCCCATCTGGATGATGATGTCGAGCTCGAACTGGAGGCGCTGGTTATATACCTCCACTTCGGCGGGATCGGTGATCCCGGCGAAATCGAGCCGGTCCTTCAGGCCCTGCCAGCTGCGTTCGCGCAGCATCGCAGCCTCGCCCTCGCGGTCGCCGGCGAGGCTGGGGAGGATAGGCTTGCGCTTGGGCGCGGCATAGGCACAGCGCTGGGCGACGACGAGCGTGTTCTCGATCGCCTCCGGCAGGTCGGCGAAGTTGGTCTTCATCGTCTCGGCCGGCTTGAGCCAGACCTCGGGCGAGGAGCGCGGGCGATCGTCGGTCTCGAGATAGGTCGAGTTGGCGATGCAGAGCATCGCATCGTGCGCGTCGTAGAAATCGGCCTCGGCGAAGCAAGCCGGGTTGGTGCCGACCAGCGGCAGGTTGCGCGCATAGGCGAGGTCGACCAGCTTGGCCTCGGCGCGAGTCTCGATGTCGTTGTTGCGGCGGGCGATCTCGACATAGAGCCGCTCGGGGAACAGCGCCTCGAGCTGGGTCGCATAGGCCTCGGCCGTCTTGTCCTGCCCCTCGGCATAGAGCCGGGCGAGCGCGCCCTCGGCGCCGGCAGTCAGGCAGAGCAGCCCGTCGGTGTGACCGGTGAGCGCTGCGAAAGGGACATGCGCATCCTCCTCGATCGGGCGGTCCAAATGCGCCTGCGAGACGAGGTGGCAGAGATTTTCATAGCCGGTCTGGTCCTGCGCATAGAGCGCGAGCCAGTCGATCGGCACGTTGAGCCCCTCGGCAAGGTTCGAGCGCTTCACCGCCAGCAGCGTGCCGACGATCGGCTGGACGCCGGCCTTCTTGGCAGCGTCCGAAAAGCTCATCGCGGCATAGAGGCCGTTGCGATCGGCGACGGCGATGGCGGGGAAGCCGTGGTTCTTGGCGTGCTTGGCGATCGCCTTGGGGTCGATCGCCCCTTCGAGCATGGTGTAGCAGGAAAAAACCCGAAGCGGGACGAAACCGGAATGCGCCATGCCCGAACCTAGGAGCTCGCGCGCCGAATTGCCAACCCGCAGCCGCGCTTCTCCACAGCTTTTGCGCCCGGCCGAGTGATACCGCCGGAACGGATCGATCTACACCTGCAAGGCAATGAAGATATGGTAAACGAAGCACGCGACCGGAGCATCCACACACCTCCCGCTCCGGTCGTGCTTTTTCATGCTTTTCGAATGCTTAGAGCAGCGCCTCGATATCCGCGCCGATCGCACTCGGCGCGGTCGTGGGAGCATAGCGCTCGACCACCTCGCCCGCGCGGTTGACCAGGAACTTGGTGAAGTTCCACTTGATCGCCTGGGTGCCCATCAGCCCCGGCGCCTGCGCCTTGAGCGCCTGGAACAAGGGCGCCGCATTGCTGCCGTTGACGTCGACCTTGGCGAAGATCGGGAAGGTCACGTCATAGGTGAGCGAGCAGAAGCTGGCGATTTCCTCGGCATTGCCGGGTTCCTGCGCGCCGAACTGGTTGCACGGGAAGGCCAGCACCGAAAAGCCGCGATCGCGATAGGCGCGCCACAGCTGCTCCAGCTCCTTGTACTGCGGCGTGAAACCGCACTTGGACGCGGTGTTGACGATCAGCAGCACCTGGCCGGTGAACTTGGACAGGTCGCTGGTGGTGCCGTCGGGCAGCGTCACCGGGATCTGCGTGATCGCCTCGCTCATGCCATTTCCTCCAGGCGCCCTTCGTGGAGCCGCACCACGCGGTCCATGCGTGCCGCCAGCCGTTCATTGTGGGTCGCCACCAACGCGGCCGAACCTTCGTTGCGCACCAGGTTGAGGAACTCGCCGAACACGCGGTCCGAGGTCGCCTCGTCGAGATTGCCGGTGGGTTCGTCCGCCAGCACCAGCGGCGGCCGGTTGGCAAGCGCGCGGGCGACCGCCACACGCTGCTGCTCGCCGCCCGAAAGCTGGTTGGGCCGGTGGGTCAGCCGGTGGCCGAGGCCAAGCTGGCTGAGCAGCTCGGTCGCGCGTGCCTGCGCCGCCCCGCGGGTCGCGCCGCGGATCAGCTGCGGCAGCACGACATTCTCGGTCGCGTCGAAATCGGGCAGCAGATGGTGGAACTGGTAGATGAAGGCGAGTTTGTCGCGCCGCATCTCGGTCCGGCCGCCGGCGGGCAGCTGGGCCGCCTCTTCGCCGCCGATGCGGATCGATCCCTCGAACCCGCCTTCGAGCAGCCCCACCGCCTGGAGCAGGGTCGACTTGCCCGAGCCCGAGGGCCCGAGCAGCGCCACGATCTCGCCGGGCTGCACCGCAAGGTCGACCCCGCGCAGCACGTCGATCCGAACCCCGCCCTGCTCGAAGCTGCGCCGCAGGTCGCGGGTCTGGAGAACCGGTTCATTCATAGCGCAGTACCTGGACGGGATCGGTGCTCGCCGCCTTCCACGCAGGGTAGAGGGTGGCGAGGAAGGTGAAGAGCAGCGCCATCGCGCAGATCGCGATGGTCTGCAGCGGATCGGTCTTGGCGGGCAGCTCGGTGAGGAAGCGCATCTGCGGGTCCCATACCTTCTGGCCGGTCACCAGCCCGATGAAGGTCGCCACGCCCTCGCGATAGTTCACGATCAGAAAGCCCAGGATCATCCCGGCCAGCACGCCCAGTGCGCCGATCGTGGTGCCGACCGTCACGAAGATGCGCATCAGCCCGCTCTTGCTCGCGCCCATCGTCCGCAGCACCGCGATGTCGCGCCGCTTGGCCTGGACCAGCATGATCAGCGACGAGATGATGTTGAACGCCGCGACCACCAGGATGATCGAGACCACGGTAAACGTCACGGTCCGGTCGAGCGAGATCGCCTCGAACAGCTCGCGGTTCATCTGCCGCCAGTCGGTGATCTGGCCGATATTGGCCACCTTGTCGGCGAGCGGTCGGATCACCTCGTCGATCTTCTCGGGCTTGTTGGTGTCGATGCGGACCATCTGCACCGAATCGCCGAGCAGCAGCAGCGTCTGCGCATCCTGCATCGGCATGATGATATAGGCCTTGTCATAATCGTACACGCCCACCTCGAAGATCGCGGCGATGCGGTACTGGACGATGCGCGGCATGGTGCCGAAGGGGGTGGCCGACCCTTGCGGATTGATGATCGAGATCTGGCTGCCGATCGACGCGCCCAGCGCCTCGGCCAGCCGCGATCCGATCGCGATCTGCTCGCTGCCGGGCTTGAGGTTCTTGAACGAACCCAGGATCTCCTTGCCCTTCAGCGTCGGGTTGTTGAGGATGTCTTCCAGCCGCAGCCCGCGGACCAGCGCGAACTCGACCCGGCCGTTATAGCTGGCGAACAGCGGCTGCTCGATCAGCGGGGTGGCGGCGGTGACGCCGGGGATCGCCTTGGCCTCGTCGGCGATGCGGCGCCAGTCGCGCAGCTGGCCGTTATAGCCCTGCACCACGGCATGGCCGTTCAGCCCGGAGATCTTGTCGAACAGCTCGGCGCGGAAGCCGTTCATCACGCTCATCACCACGATCAGCGCGGCAACGCCGAGCATCACGGCGACCAGGCTGAAGCCGGCGACGACGGCAATAAAAGCTTCGCTGCGCCCGGGCAGCAGATAGCGGCGGGCGATCATTCGCTCGTAGCGCGAGAGTAGCATGGGGATCCTCTAGGGCCGGTTGCCCGGCGTGGGAAGCGTTCTGTTGCCGATTCGACACAGGCTTGCCGCAATCTGCTGACGCCAAGCTGTCGACCGGTGACAAAGGCGCTTCGGCCTTCTACCAAGAAACCGTCGAAGCGCAGGCGCAAAAAGGCCACGGTTCGGGGAAGGTTCCCAGCTCCACAGGCGAGCAATCGCAAGTGTTTGAAGCGGGAACCTACTAAGGGGGCTGACGAGCAGTCGTCACGCAGGCGCCCGGGTCGGAAACGGCCCGGGCGTTTGCTTTTCCGCATCCATTCTGGCGGCAACTATGCGCGTCGCAGCCGTGACCTTACTTGCCGCGTGCGCCCCCTGTACCAGAACGGGCCGCCCTTCCGATATGCTATCGGGCGGAGCAGGTCGCCCTGCCCCGCCCGCTAACCTCCCCCGGCCAAGGCGGGAGGCCAGTGCATGTCACGATCAGAAGGAACCGCTGATCGTGAAACCCCAGGTGCGCGGGTCGCCCGGCTGGCCGACGATCAGCCCGGTATTGCCCGACTGCACCGAGAGCAGCTCGAAATAGCGCTTGTCGAAGGCGTTCCGCACCCAGGCGAAGGCGTTCACCTTGCCCTTGCGATAGCCGAGCCGGAAGCTCGACAGCGAGTACCCGTCAATCCAGGTATAGGCCGAGGGCGACGGGTTGGACGAGAAGCGCGAGCGCCAGCTGCCGTCATAGCCAAGATAGACCTGGCCTTCCTGCACCGGCACGTTCACTTCGCCGCCGAAGCCTAGCGCCCATTTCGAGATGCCGGGCAGCACCTGGCCGGAAATGTCGCAATTAGCCGGGCTCACCCCGCCCGGGGTGCCGGGTGCGCTCGGTGTCGCACCCGTGGTGCCGCCCGACAGTTCGGGCGGGCACGGTGCGTCGCGGAAGCGGACATATTTGGCGTCGGTATAGGCGCCGTTGACGTAGAGCTTGAAGCGATCGGTCGGCTGGAAGTTCGAATCGAACTCGACGCCGCGCACGCGCACCTTGTCGGCATTGGCGAGATAGCCGCGGATCACGCCGAGCTGGCCGTTGGTTACCGTCGCCTGATAATCCTTCACCTCGGTCCAGAAGCCGGCGAGGTTAAAGGTGGCGCGGCGATCGAGGAACTGGGTCTTCAGCCCCAGCTCGAAGTGATTGACCTTCTCCGGCTTGACCGAGGCAGCGGCGAGGATCGGGTTGTTGTTGGCATCCAGCGGCAGGCCGGACAGGTTAACGCCACCCGACTTGAAGCTGCGCGCATAGGTCGCATAGCCATGCACGTCGCGCGCAAAGTCGTAAGAGAGCGTCGCGTCGCCCGAGACGTTCCAGTCGCTGAACCGCGCCGAATAATTCTGCGGCGCCAGCACCCCGCGCTGATCGGCGGTGAGCGTCGTGCTCCCCGCGCCGTTGGTGACCACCGCCAAATACGAGCCGGTCTTCTTGTCGTAGTTCACCCGCAGGCCGGGCTGGAAGCGCAGCTTCGGCACCACTTCCCAGTTGAGCTTGCCGAACACCGCGAAGCTGGTGTTGTCGAAGCCGATCGTGTTCTTCGAGGTGAGCCCATTGAGCGTCGCGGGATTGTTCGCCGCCGCGCTGGTCGGGTTGAGCAGCCAGCGGCTCGCCGCCGGGCCCTGCACCTGCGAGCCCTGGGTGTCGATCGTCTGGTGGAAGACGAACACGCCCGCGGTGTAGTCGAGCTTGTTCTTGCCGTTGGAGGCGATCCGCAGCTCCTGCGTCACCTGCTTCTGCTGCGACGGGTTCTGCGAGACGGTGGTGATCGGCAAGCCGACGAAGTCGCGGTCGTTGGCCGGCTGCCAGTCCCAATAGCGCCAGGCGCTCACCGAGGTTATCGTCGCCGCACCCAGGTCCCAGTTCGCCACCAGCGAGGCGCCGCCGATTTCCTGGCGCGAATTGATATCGGCATCGAGATCGGTCCTGCGGTCGAACGGATCGGTGCTCGGCGGCGCATAGCCGAACGCCGCCGCCAGTGCCGCATATTGCCGGTTGAGCGGCCGCTGGGTCGCGCCGGTGCGGACATAATATTGCACGCAGCACAGTGGGTTCTGCAGGTTGAAGTCGCCCGACAGGGTCAGGTCGAGATTGGGCGCCGCACGCCACAGCAGCTGGCCGCGCACCCCGTAATTGTCGAGCCGGTGGAGGTTGCTGTCCGACTTGGTGTCGTAGATCGTGCCCTGGCGCTTGGTCACCGAGGTCGACAGCCGCACCGCCAGCTTGTCATCGGCGATCGGCGCCGAGGCCGAGCCCTTGATCTGGAGGAAGTCATAGCCCCCCGCGCTCACCTCATAGCGCACCTCGGGGGTGAAGCTCGGCTTGCGCGTGGTGATGTTGATCGCGCCCGCCGTGGTGTTCTTGCCGTAGAGCGTGCCCTGCGGCCCGCGCAGCACCTCGACGCGCTCGACGTCGACGAAGTCGAAGGTCGAGGCGCCAACCCGGCCGATATAGACGCCGTCGACATAGAAGCCGACGCCCTGCTCGATCCCGTCATTGGTGAGCCCGAACGGTGCGCCGAGCCCGCGGATGTTGATCGCGGTGTTGCGCGGGTTGCTCGAATAGAATTGCAGCGCCGGCTGCGATTGCTGGATGCGGCTGACGTTGAACGCCCCAGCCTCGGCCAGCGCAGCGCCGCTCAGCACCGATATCGCGACCGGCACTTCCTGGATGCGCTCCTCGCGCCGCCGGGCGGTCACGACGATGTCGCCGTCCTGACGCTGCGGTTCGTCTGCGGCAGCAGGCACCGGCACGTCGGGATCGTGCGCGGCAGGCATCGCAGCGGATAGCAGCAGCAGCGGAATCAGCGGCAGGCTCATCATGTTCCCCTAGTTCGTTGCGTCCAATCTCCACTGCAACGATGGGGTTTAGCGAGGAAGGAGATGTTTAGCGCCGCCTAGCCGCGATTGGGGCACCTCTTGAATCCGTGAACCGCAACACCAGATCAGCGTGGCGAGGCGCCGAACGGGCTTCGCACCGGTGTCGCGGCAGTTGGCCGGGCATCGAAACTATCGACGTTCAAATTGCTCACAGGAGAATCTGAAGATGCGTCAACTCGACTTTACTCCGTTCCGTCGCTCGGCAATCGGGTTCGACCGGCTGTTCGACATGCTCGAAGCCAGCGCCCGCCAGGCGAATTCGGAAAACTATCCCCCCTTCAACCTCGAGCGTCTTGCCGAAGACCGTTACCGCATCACCATCGCGGTGGCTGGCTTCAAGCCCGAGGAGATCGACATCACCGCGCAGCAGAACCTGCTGCTGGTCGCCGGCAAGAAGGCCGGGGAGAATGAGAACAACCAGGGCAATTATCTGCACCTGGGCATCGCCAACCGCAGCTTCGAGCGCCGCTTCGAACTCGCCGATTTCGTGCGGGTGGAAAGCGCCAACCTGGCCGACGGCCTGCTGACGATCGAGCTGCTGCGCGAAGTGCCCGAGGCGATGAAGCCCAAGAAGATCCAGGTGGGTACCGGCAGCGAGCCGGCCGCGATCGACCATCGCACGGCCAACGCAGCGTAACCCAATCTGAGAGCTCGCGGCGTCCCCCTCCCTTAGGCGCCGCGACGGGGCGCCCGGGCTTCGGTCCGGGCGCCTTTTCTTTTGGGAGTGCAATAGGGTTAGAACGACGCCCATTCGCCATCGCCAGTTGCGGCAGTCGCGCGCGCAGGCGCCAGCAGCGGCTTGACGGGCGAGACATAGCCGGGCGACGGGGCTGCCATGCGCGGCGCACGCTTCTGACTGCCGCTACGAGCACCAACATCGAACCGATTGGCCTGCACCAGGAGGGCCTGCACTTCGCCCGACAGATTGCGTGCCGCCGCCGACGTCTGCTCTACCATCGCGGCATTCTGCTGGGTCGAATGGTCCATCGTGCCGACAGCGGACGAGATCTGGGTCACAGCGGTCGATTGCGCCTGATTGTCCGACGCCATACCGGCCAGAAGGCTGTGCACTTCTCCGACATCGGAGGCGATGACCGCGAGCGCCATATCCACCTTCTGCACCATGCCGACTGCGGCGACGATATCGGTTTGCGTCGCCGTCAGCTGGTCTCGGGCGCGCCCAGCCTCTTCTTCAGCGCGCATCGCCAGCGCCGAGACAAGGTCCGCGACCACCGCGAAGCCCCGCCCCGCCTCGCCCGCCCGGCCCGCCTCCACGGCCGCGTTCATCGCCAGCACGCGCGTCTGGAAAGCAATCTTGTCGAGACCCTCGATCACGCTGTCGATGCCCTTGGCGCTTTCGGCCACGCGCGTCATTGCCAGCACCGCGGCGTCCGTGGTTTCGCGACCGCTCCCAACCGTCGCAGTGGCACCATCGGCCCGAGAAACCGTCTCGGTCGCCGCAGTGGCGGTGGCCTTCAGCCGGCCGTCCATCTGTGTGATCGCAGCCGCGGTTTCTTCGAGGCTGGCGGCATTGGCTTCGGTGCGCCGCGCCAAATCTTCGGAGGCGTGGGCGATTTCGTCCGCACCGGTGTTGATGGCCGTGGCGCTTTCCAGCACCGCGGCGATCAATCCCCGCAGGCTGCCCAGTGCCGCGTTGAACTCCTGCCGGACGGGCTCATAATCGGTCGGGAAGGGATCCCGGATATCGCGCGTCAGGTCACCCGCCGAGATCGCCGTGATCGCCGAGCGCAACGCGCTGGTAACCTGGGCCTGGGTCGCGGCATTCTCTTCTTCGGCGCGCGCCTGCTCGGCGGCCGCGAGGCGGAAGATCTCGCAGGCGCGGGCCATGCGGCCGATCTCGTCGACCTGCTTGGTATAGGGGATCGTCGTCTCATGTGCCGCGGCGAGCGCTTCCATTGTGTCCGCCAGCGTACCGATAGGCTGGATGATGCTCCGCCGCGCGATCTGCAGCGCGAACAGCCAGACTCCCAAAACAAGGATGCCGATCCCGATTGCAATCCAGCCGACGAGGCGATTCATCGCGCTCGCATCGCTCGTCAGCCCTTCGGCAATGCGTATCTGCTCCGCGACCAGCGCGCTCAGGGCATCCGAGACAGGATCGATGGCGGGATAGAGGCGATGGACGACAAAGGCGTCGAGCCCAGCACGATCATCGCGCTTCAGAATGGCTTCCAAAGCGTCGGCCTCCGCATCGGCCGCACGGATGCGCGACTCTGCCGCCGCAGCCAGTTCAGCCTCACGACCGCTGATCGACGTGCCGCTATACGCTTTCCAGTTCGCCGCGGCCTGCGCCCGGCCAGCCGCTATGCGGCGCTCAGCTTCTGCAAGCGTGAAATTGCCGTTGCGCGCCTTGTGCGATGCATCAACGATGCTGACGGCATAGGCATCGGCTACCGCCTTGATCTGCCGAAGCGGTAGCACGCGATCGGCAAGGAGCGTGTCGAACTTGGCAGTATTTGATCGAACGCTGAGGCTCAGCGTACCGATGATGATCAGGAATGCGGCGGCGAACAGCGCCAGGCAGAACATCAGCTT
Organism: Sphingomonas trueperi; assembly: GCF_040545965.1. Lineage (GTDB taxonomy): Bacteria > Pseudomonadota > Alphaproteobacteria > Sphingomonadales > Sphingomonadaceae > Sphingomonas > Sphingomonas trueperi_C. The sequence continues at coordinate 383,425 of NZ_JBEPMV010000002.1, forward strand.
CGCGCGAATAGTGTAGCCGGAAAGCATGCGACCAGTCTCCCACCGGCAGCAACCAGGCGAGAGGCGCGAAGCTGAAACGGTTGGAAACATTATAGCCACAAGCGCGCGATCAAGGCGGCAAGTTGGCAAATTTTATGCTTCATTATCAATGGATAATGCGGCCATCGGCCTCGTAGATCACCCCGCCGGCTTCAACCCCAGCAGCCACGGCCGCACCCGTCCGGTGGGCTTCGCCGCCCCGTCCAGCCGCTCGGCGCGGACGATCGTCACCGGCTTGAGTATCATCTGGCCCTTCATCACGTCGCGCCCGCCGCCGCTGGGCAACGCGAGGATGCGCTGGACCACGTCCATGCCCCCGATCACCTGGCCGAACGCCGCGAAGCCGAGGTTGGCACCGCGCGCGTCGAGCCCCGGATTGTCGCCGACCATGATCGAGAAATTGCCGTTGGCCGAATTGGGGTTCGGCCCATGCGCCATCGAGATGGTGCCGTTCAGGTGCTTGAGCCCCGTCTTGCTGGTCGGCTCCAGCGGCAAGGGGTCGAGCATGCGCCGCGCATCGGTGCCGACGCCGCCCTGGATGAAGCCTTTGGTCGGCTCGGTCTTGCGCCGCGCGGTGCGGTAGAAATTGGTGCCCTCCAGCCGTCCGTCATCGACATAGGCGAGGAAGTTGGCGACCGTCTTGGGCGCGCGCTTGGCGTCGAGCGCCAGCGTGATCGCGCCCATGCTCGTCACCAGCCGCACCCGGACCTGGCCGGGAACGGTCCGCGGCTGCGGCGGTGCCGGCGCTGCGGACACCGCCAGCAGCGCCAGCCCGGCGACGAAGGCCCGTCGCAGCACGCGCCTAGACGAGCCGCGAGTGCTTGACGGCGGCTTCGATGAAGCCCGCGAACAGCGGGTGCGGATCGAACGGCTTGGACTTGAGCTCGGGGTGGAACTGCACGCCGACGAACCAGGGATGGTCCGGCCGCTCGACGATCTCGGGCAGCGTGCCGTCGGGCGACATGCCCGAGAAGACGAGGCCGCCTTCTTCCAGCACCGGCTTGTAGGCGGTGTTCACCTCATAGCGGTGGCGGTGGCGCTCGCTGATCGAATCGGTGCCGTAGATCGACGCGACGACGCTGTTGCCGCCGAGCTTCGCCGGATAGGCGCCCAGCCGCATCGTGCCGCCCAGGTCGCCGCCCTCCTCGCGCTTCTGCAGGCCGTCGGCAGTCATCCACTCGGTAATCATGCCGACCACCGGCTCTTGCGTCGGGCCGAATTCGGTCGTCGAGGCGTCGGCGATGCCCTGGGCGCGGACGCCCTCGATGCACGCCATCTGCATGCCGAGGCAGATGCCGAAGAACGGCACGTTACGCTCACGCGCGAAGCGCACGCCGGCGATCTTGCCCTCGCTGCCACGCTCACCGAACCCGCCGGGAACGAGGATGCCGTGCATCGGCTCCAGCATTGCGGCGACTTCGGCCTCTTCCTGCTCGAACAATTCGGCGTCGAGCCAGCGAATGTTGACCTTCACCCGGTTGGCGATGCCGCCATGGACCAGTGCCTCGGTGAGCGACTTATAGGCGTCGGGCACGCCCATATATTTGCCGACCACGCCGATGGTGACTTCGCCCTCGGGGTTCTGCAGCCGCTCGACGATGCCGCTCCAGCGGCTGAGGTCGGGGGACGGGCCCGGCTCGATGCCGAACGCCTTGAGCACTTCGCCGTCCAGGCCTTCGCCGTGATACTGCAAGGGCACCGCATAGATGCTCTTGGCGTCGAGCGCGGGGATCACCGCCGAGGTCGGCACGTTGCAGAACTGGGCGATCTTGGCGCGCTCGCCCGCCGGCAGCGGCCGCTCCGAACGGCACACCAGCACGTCGGGCTGGACGCCGAGTGCTGCGAGCTCGCGCACGCTGTGCTGGGTCGGCTTGGTCTTCAGCTCGCCCGCGGCGGCGATGTACGGCACCAGCGTCACGTGGATGCTGACCGTCTGGCCGCGGCCGAGATCGTTGCGGAGCTGGCGAATCGCCTCGATGAACGGCAGCGACTCGATGTCGCCCACCGTGCCGCCGATTTCGCACAGCACGAAGTCGAGATCCTCGGTCTCCGCCTGGGCGAACGCCTTGATCGCGTCAGTGACGTGCGGGACCACCTGCACGGTGGCGCCCAGATAGTCGCCGCGACGCTCGCGCTCGATGATCGTCTTGTAGATCCGGCCCGAGGTGACGTTGTCGGCCTGGCGCGCGGTCACGCCGGTGAAGCGCTCGTAATGCCCCAGGTCGAGATCGGTCTCGGCGCCGTCGTCGGTGACGTACACCTCACCATGCTGGTGCGGCGACATCGTGCCGGGATCGACGTTGAGATAGGGATCGAACTTGCGGATGCGGACTCGATAGCCACGGGCCTGGAGCAACGCCGCGAGGCTCGCTGCCATGAGACCCTTGCCGAGCGAGGAGACCACGCCGCCGGTGATGAAGATGTACCGCGCCATGGGAGAAAACGCCTAACGTCAAAGGGCGCAGACCGGCAAGCGTTAGAATCCGCCGGTCGCGCAAATTTTACGGTGAATCCGCCGCAAGCGCGGCGAACTACGGATGCTTACTGGCTGAACGGAACCGCGCTGTTGCCGGTCGGCGCCGTGTCGTTGCCGGTCGGCGCCGGGGCGGTCGGGACCGTGAGCGGGGCGACCGCGGCGGGCGCCTTCTGCAGGCCCGCGTCGATCTTGGTCGAGTGCCGGGTGGCCGCCAGGAAGGCGAGCACGATGCTCATCAGGATGAATGCGGTCGCCAGCATCGCGGTCATGCGGGTCAGGAAATCGGCCGCACCGCGTGCCGACATGAGACCGGCCGGGCTGCCGCCCGAGGTGAGACCGCCACCCTCCGACTTCTGAACGAGGATCACCCCCACCAGCAGGGCGGCGATGATGAACTGAACGACGAGGAGGAAGGTGAACATGAAATCCGGTGCCCGTTAGCGAAGGGCGCGACATAGGCGAGCCGCCCGGCGCAATCAACCGCCTGTTCCACCCCCGACTCAAGCGCCTGTGCGCAACCCCATGGCGGATCGGCATTTTCATCGCGATTTTCGCACAACATTTCGCCCGCGCACTGAAACCTAGTTGTAAAATGCGCGTTTGTTTCTTCGGTTCGATGCCGTGCCGGGCCTGAAACGAACGAGTGGTGCTTGTGAACGCTATGTCCGAACAGACCCTGTGGGGGTGGAAGAATACGCTGATCGATTATGTGCGCTCGGGGGAACCCGATCTCACCAATCGGCAGATGGCGCTGCTGATGCTTGTATATCTGGACCCCGGCCCCCATACGGTGCGCGGTCTGGCGCGGGCGCTCAACGTCTCGAAGCCGGTGGTCACGCGTGCCTTGAATCGACTGGGTACGCTCGGCTATCTGCGCCGCCAGCGCGACGACACCGACAAGCGCAACATCTTCGTAGCGCGCACCGCGGAAGGGGCAGAGTTTCTTGCAGAGTTCGGGCATTTCCTCGCTGGCAACCACCTCAGCGAGCCAGTCCCAGAGCGCGCCGACGCGTAAGCGTCTGGCGCTGGACGGCCGTTCGGCCGCGATTGATCCCCGGGTGGACGCCGTCCGCCCCGACATCGCCGATATCCGCCTGGCGGGCCGCGTGTTCGCGCCGCATTATGCATCGCCGATGCCGCGGGTGATCCATTTCGAGACGCCGCTGCGCCCTTCTTCCAAGGGCGACGAGCCGGCGCTGGCCATGCTCCAGAAGGGCGACGTGTTCGAGGTTCTCGAAATTGCCGGCAGCCACGCCTGGGGGGTTGCCCCCGGCCCTGCTTTGGTAGGCTATATCGACGCATCGGCCTTGGGGGAGACCGAATGATCGCGCATGTCTTCATCGACGGTGCCGCCGGGACGACCGGCCTCGAGATTCGCGAGCGCCTTGCCGGCCGCGCCGAGATCGAGGTGATGGTCCTCGACGACCAGGACCGCAAGGATCCGAAGAAGCGCGCGCAGGCGCTCAATGCCGCCGATTTCGTCATCCTCTGCCTGCCCGACGACGCGGCCCGCGAAGCGGTCGCGATGATCGAGAACGAGCGGACGCGGGTGATCGACGCCTCGACCGCCTATCGCACCGCGCCCGACTGGACCTATGGCTTTGCCGAGCTCGAGCCCGGCCAGGCGGCGGCGATCGCCGAGGCGGCGCGGGTGAGCAACCCGGGCTGTTATCCCACCGGCTTCCTGGCGCTGGTCCGCCCGCTGATCCGCGCCGGGCTGATCCCGCACGACTTCCCGCTCAGCATCAACGCCGTGTCGGGCTATTCGGGCGGCGGTCGCGCGATGATCGCCGAATTCGAGGGTGACGGCCCCGATCGGACCGAAACCGCCTTCCGCCCCTATGGCCTGTCGCTCGCGCACAAGCATGTGCCCGAGATGCAGAAGCATGCGCGGATCGAGCATCCGCCGATCTTCCTGCCTTCGGTCGCGCGCACCTATCGCGGCATGATCGTCGAGGTGCCGCTGCCGCTGTTCGCCTTTACCCGCAAGCCCTCGGTCGAGCAGCTGGAGAACGTGCTGCGCGACGCTTATCGCGACTCGCCGGTGGTGCAGGTGCTGCCCGCCGACGTGGCGACGGTGTCGATCGAGGAAAATGCCGGCACCGATCGCCTCTCGGTCCGCGTGTTCGGCAATGACGAGACCCGCCAGGCGCGGCTGATCGCCACGCTCGACAATCTCGGCAAGGGCGCAGCCGGCGCGGCGGTGCAGAACCTCAACATCATGGCCGGATTGGAACCCACCGCGGGTCTGGTTCTCTGACCATTGAATTCCCCTCCCGTCCGCGGGAGGGGAAATCAAACTTCAAAATTTGCCGCCTTCGCATACCTATTCCTCCCCTTCGGCTTGATCTTTCGGCCGCATTGGTGTCTCGCGGGGCGAACCAATCGAGAGGGAAATGATGCAGCAGCCCGTCGGCAAATTGCTTCTGTTCGGTGCCACCGGTGATCTGGCGCAGCGCATGCTGCTCCCCTCGCTCTACGCGCTGCACGCCGATGGCCTGTTGCCCGAAGGCCTCACCATCACCGGCACCGCGCGCTCCGATCATGACGACGAAGGCTATCGCGCCTTCGCCGCCAAGGCGCTCGAGCAGTTCCTGCCCGCCGAGCGAAAGGACGACAGCGCTGTCGCCAGCTTCCTCCAGCGCGTGCATTATCAGACGCTCGATGCCTCGCAGACCGAGGGCTATGCCGCGCTGAAGGAAAAGCTGGGCGACATCTCCGGCGGGCTCGCCATCTTCCTGTCGACCGCGCCCTGGCTGTTCGGCCCGACCATCAAGGGCCTCGAATCGGCAGGTCTCGCCGGCGAGAATGTTCGCATCAGCCTGGAGAAGCCGCTCGGCCGCGACCTCGCCTCCAGCCGCGAGATCAACGACATCGTGGCGGAAGCCTTCCCCGAGGAGCGCACCTTCCGCATCGACCATTATCTCGGCAAGGAGACGGTGCAGAACATCCTCGCGCTGCGCTTCGGCAACTCGCTGTTCGAGCCGATTTGGAACGCGCGGGGGATCGACAGCGTGCAGATCACCGTCTCGGAGACGGTGGGCCTCGAAGGCCGCGCTGGCTTCTACGAGGATACCGGCGCGCTGCGCGACATGGTGCAGAACCACATGCTCCAGCTCGTCGCGCTGCTCGCGATGGAGCCCCCTGCCCGCTTCGACGGCACCTCGATCCGCGACGAGAAGGTCAAGGTGCTCCGCTCGCTGCGCAAGATCACGCCGGCGGAAGCACCCAACCTCACCGTGGTCGGCCAATATGGCGGCGGTGCGGTGAAGGGGCAGATCGTCCGCGATTACGCCACCGATCTCGGCAAGGAATCGCGCACCGAAACCTTCGTCGCGATCAAGGCGCATGTCGACAACTGGCGGTGGCAGGGCGTGCCCTTCTACCTCCGCACCGGCAAGCGCCTCGCCGAGCGGCGCTCGGAAATCGTCATCCAGTTCAAGCCGGTGCCGCACTCGATCTTCGCCGAGCGCGGCGGCATGCTCCAGCCCAACGCGCTGGTCATCCGCTTGCAGCCCGAGGAATATGTCCAGCTGCTGGTGATGGCCAAGCAGCCGGGCCTCGACCGCGAGGGCTATCGCCTCCGCGAAGTGCCGCTCAACCTCAGCCTCGACACCGAATTCGCCGGCACCACCCGCCGCATCGCCTATGAGCGCCTGCTGCTCGACCTGATCGAAGGCGATCCGACGCTGTTCGTCCGCCGCGACGAGGTGGAAGCGCAGTGGGAATGGATCGACGCGATCCGCGCCGGCTGGGACGCCAATGATCTCAAGCCCAAGCCCTATGCCTCGGGCAGCTGGGGCCCCTCGCTCTCGATCGCCCTCACCGAGCGCGACGGGGTGCACTGGCACGAATGATCAGGAGGGGAGCGAAAGCGGCTCCCCGTCCCTATATTGGACCCCGCGCGGCCGGACGGCTGCCTTACGGTCCCACCAAATTGAAGGAGCTGACATGACGACCGAAATCGAATGGTGGGACTATGAAGACTCCGCCGAAATGGGCGACGCGCTCGCGGGCGACGTGCAGTTCATCATCGAGAGCGCGATCGACGCGCGCGGCGCCGCAGTCATCGCACTCGCCGGCGGCCGCACCCCCGGCCCGATCTACGCCAAGCTGAGCAAGGCCAAGCTCGACTGGAAGCGCGTGACGATCATCCCCACCGACGACCGCATCGTCCCGATGGGCGATCCGATGTCCAACGTCACCGGCCTCGCCAAGGTGTTCCTGCCGCTCGGTGCCCGGGTGATCCCGGTCGTCAGCGAGAAGGCCGACGACTATAAGGCCGCCGGCCGCGCCGCGGATGCGCGCCTGCAGGATTTCCACTGGCCGCTCGACCTCTGCCTGCTCGGCATGGGCGCCGATGGCCACACCGCCTCGATCTTTCACGGCCCCGATCTCGCCGAGGCACTGACCGGCCCCAAGGAGCGCCGCGCGCTGGGCGTGATGCCCGATCCGCTGCCGCCGGAAGCGCCCGTCCCCCGCGTGAGCCTGTCGCTCGCCGCGATCGTCTCGGCGCGCGCACTGATGATCGCGATCACCGGCCAGGAAAAGAAGGACGTGCTGGAGCGCGCGATCTCCGAAGGCGCCGGTTCGACCCTGCCGATCGGCCGCGTGCTCGCCGAAACCGAACTGCCTGTCGACATCCACTGGAGCCTGTAAATGGCCAATCTGCACGCCGAAATCGCAGCCGTCACCGATCGGGTGATCGAGCGGTCCAAGGCGGGCCGCACCGCCTATCTCGAGCTGATCCGCCGCGAGCGCGAGTCGGGCAATGACCGGCCCAAACTGGGCTGCGCCAACCTCGCGCATGCCTATGCCGGCACCGAGGAGCAGCGCGATGCGCTGAAGGCGGGCAACCGCATGAACATTGGCATCGTGACGTCGTACAACGACATGCTGTCTGCCCATGCGCCCTATTATCGCTATCCCGAGCAGATGAAGGTCTGGGCGCTGGAAGCCGGCGCCACCGCGCAGGTGGCGGGCGGCGTGCCCGCGATGTGCGACGGGGTGACCCAGGGCTATCAGGGCATGGAGCTGTCGCTGTTCAGCCGCGACACCATCGCGATGGCCACCGCGGTGTCGCTCAGCCACCGCGTGTTCGAAGGCGCGGCGCTGCTCGGCATCTGCGACAAGATCGTGCCCGGCCTGCTGATGGGCGCGCTGCGCTTCGGCCATCTGCCGATGGTGCTGATCCCCGGCGGCCCGATGCGCTCCGGCCTGGCCAACAAGGAAAAGGCGGCGGTGCGCGAGCGCTATGCCGAGGGCAAGGCGACCCGCGAGGAACTGCTCGATTCCGAGATCGCCGCCTACCACGGCAAGGGCACCTGCACCTTCTACGGCACCGCCAATTCCAACCAGATGATGATGGAGGCAATGGGCCTCCATGTCCCCGGCTCGGCCTTCGCCAATCCGGGCACCAAGCTGCGCCAGGAGCTGACCCGCCACGCGGTCCACCGCCTCGCCGAGATCGGCTGGAACGGCGACGATTACCGCCCGATCGGCCATGTCGTCGACGAGCGTGCGATCGTGAACGCGGCGATCGTGCTGCTCGCGACCGGCGGCTCGACCAACCACCTGATCCACGTCCCCGCCTTCGCGCGCGCGGCCGGCATCACGATCGACTGGGAGGATTTCGATCGTCTCTCGCGCGCCGTGCCGCTGATGACCCGCGTCTACCCGAACGGCTCGGCCGACGTGAACCAGTTCGAGGATGCCGGCGGCCCGTCCTTCGTCATCAAGGAACTGCTGCGTGCGGGTCTGATGCACGGCGACGCGCTGACCATCGCCAAGGACGGCATGGCCGCCTATGGCCGCAAGCCCGACATCGAGGGCGACGCGCTGGTCTGGACCGAGCATGGCGAGAAGAGCAACGACGAGAATATCGTCCGCACGGTAGAGACGGCCTTCTCGCCCGAGGGCGGCTTCCGCATCCTCAAGGGCAATATCGGCCGCGCCTGCATCAAGGTCTCGGCGGTCGAGCGCGAGCGCTGGATCATTGAGGCCCCTGCCCGCGTCTTCTCCGACCAGCTCGACGTGCTGGAGGCATTCCAGGCCGGCGAGTTGGAGCGCGACGTCATCGTCGTCGTACGCTTCCAGGGCCCGCGCGCCAACGGCATGCCCGAGCTGCACAAGCTCACCCCGCAGCTCGGCGTGCTCCAGAACCGCGGCTTCAAGGTGGCGCTGGTCACCGACGGGCGCATGTCGGGCGCCAGCGGCAAGGTGCCGGCGGCGATCCACCTGTCGCCGGAAGCCTTGGGCGGTGGCCCGATCGGCAAGGTTCGTGACGGTGACATCCTCCGTCTGGACGCCGAGAACGGCACGCTGGAGGCGCTGGTCCCGGCCGACGAGTGGGATGCTCGCGAGCACGCGGTCGCGCCGCCCCCGGCCGTCGGCACCGGTCGAGAGCTGTTCGCGATGATGCGCCATTACTGCGACGAAGCCGAAAAGGGCGCGTCGGCGATGCTGCACGAAGCGGGCCTGTAAACCTGTAACGCATGTAAATCATACCCGGGTCGACCGCGCGGACTTTACATCCGCGCGGCGGACGGGAAGAAGGACGGCCGCCCACTGGCAACGTTGACAGGGGCGCCAGAGAGAGGATCGAAATCGGATGGAAGTCGTCGCCGTCGACATCGGGGGGACCCACGCGCGCTTCGCAGTGGCAGAGGTCGCGGAAGGCCGCGTCGTCTCGCTCAGCGAGCCGATCACCCAGAAGGTGGCCGAACATCCCAGCCTCCAGCTTGCCTGGCGCGCCTTTGGCGAAAAGCTCGGCCGCCCCGTGCCCAAGGCCGCTGCGATCGCGGTCGCCTCGCCGATCAATGGCGACCTGATCAAGCTCACCAACAATCCCTGGATCATCCGCCCGCCGCTGATCCCCGATCGCCTCGGCGCCGATACCTGGACGATCGTCAATGATTTCGAGGCGATCGGCCATGCCGTCGCCCAACTCGAGAACGAGGCGTTCCTGCATCTCTGCGGACCCGAGACGCCGCTGCCCGACAAGGGCTCGATCACGGTCTGCGGCCCGGGCACCGGGCTCGGCGTCGCGCAGGTGTTCCGCCACCGCGGCGGCTACGACATCATCGCCACCGAAGGCGGGCATAGCGACTTCGCCCCGCTCGACGCGATCGAGGATGCGCTGGTGAAGCGCCTGCGCCGCACCTATCAGCGCGTTTCCAAGGAACGCATCGTCGCCGGCCCGGCGATCGTCTCGATCTACGAGACGCTGGCCGACCTCGAAGGCGTGCCGGTCGCACGGCTCGACGACAAGGCGATCTGGACGCTGGCGCTGGACGGCAAGGACAGCCTGGCCGTCGCTGCGCTCGACCGCTTCTGCCTCAGCCTCGGCGCGGTCGCCGGCGACCTCGCGCTGGCGCATGGTCCCAAGGCCGTGGTGATCGCCGGCGGTCTGGGCTTGCGCCTGAAGGACCATCTGCTGCAATCGGGGTTCGGCGAGCGATTCGTCGCCAAGGGGCGCTTCCGCTCCCTGATGGCGACGATCCCCGTCAAGCTGATCACCCATCCCCAGCCGGGCCTGTACGGCGCTGCCGCCGCCTTCGCCCAGGAGCATGCACAGTGAGCGATACTCGTCCTTCGATCGAAGCCATCATGCGTACCGCGCCGGTCATTCCGGTGCTGGTGATCGACGACGCCGCCAAGGCGCGTCCGCTTGCCGAGGCGCTGGTGAAGGGCGGCCTGCGCGTGCTCGAAGTGACGATGCGCACCCCTGCCGCGCTGGAAGCCATTCGCGAGATGAAGAAGGTACCCGGCGCAATCGTCGGCGCGGGCACCGTCGTGAACACCCAGCAGTTCGAGCAGGTCATGAAGGAGGACGCCGAGTTCATCGTCTCCCCCGGCCTCACCGATCGCCTGGGTGACGCGATCGTGAAGAGCGGCGTGCCGTATCTGCCGGGTATCGCCAATGCCGGCGACATCATGCGCGGCATGGATCTCGGCCTCAGCCACTTCAAGTTCTTCCCGGCCGAGACCTCGGGCGGCCTCAAGGCGCTCAAGGCCCTCGCCGCCCCCTTCTACCAGGCGAAGTTCTGCCCGACCGGCGGCATCAGCCTGGCGAGCGCGCCGGAATGGCTGGCATTCGACCCGGTGCTCTGCGTCGGCGGCAGTTGGATCGCCAGCGGGTCGCTGGAAGAGGTGGAAGCCAAGGCCCGCGAGGCGGCGGCGCTCCCGCGTTGACTAACCTTAAGCCCCTCCTCCTTGGAGGAGGGGTTGGGGGTGGAGGGATTCCAGAACGTAGTTTGGTCTATGCGAGACACAGCCCCACCCCAACCCCTCCCCTGAAGGGGAGGGGCTTAGCTTTTTTCATACCCTTGCCCCGCCCTGATATACAAACCATATACGCTCCGTAGTTGCCATCCAAACCGGAGCACCCAATGGGCATCGTGAAAATCGCCGACGACCTCCACGAGGAGGCCCGCCGCGCCAGCGCCGTGATGTGCCGCTCGATCAATGCCCAGGCCGAATACTGGATGAAGATCGGCATGCTCGCCGAGGCAAACCCCACGCTCTCCTTCAACGAGATCGTCCGCCGCCAGCTGGCCGAGGCGCAGGTCGGCGCCGCCGCGCTCGAGGCCGCCTGAGATGGTAAAGACCCCGCAGGAACTCGACCTGATGCGCGAAGCCGGCCGGCTGCTCGCCCAGGTGTTTGCCATGCTCGACCGCACGCCGCTCGCCGGCATGTCGACGCTGGAGATCGACACGCTGGTCGACCGCTACATCACCGAGGATCTCGCCGCCCGCCCCGCCAGCAAGGGGCAGTACGGCTATGGCTTCGTGCTCAATTGCTCGATCAACCATGTCGTCTGCCACGGCGTGCCCGATGCCGGGACGATCGTGCAGGACGGCGACATCATCAACCTGGACATCACGCTCGAGAAGAACGGCTTCATCGCCGATTCGAGCAAGACCTACATGGTCGGCGAGGTCTCTCCCCACGCACGCCGCCTGGTGAAGGTGACGCAGGAGGCAATGTGGAAGGGCATCGCCCAGGTCCGCCCCGGTGCGACGCTGGGCGACATCGGCGCCGCGATCGAGCGCCATGCCAAGCAGCACGGCTATTCCGTGGTGCGCGACTATTGCGGCCACGGCATCGGCCGCGAGATGCACGAGGAGCCCTCGGTGCTCCACTTCGGCCGCCCCGGCACCGGCATGAAGCTGCGCGAGGGCATGACCTTCACGATCGAGCCGATGCTCAACCAGGGCACGCGCAAGGTAACCACGCTCGACGACGGCTGGACGGTGGTGACCAACGACCGCAAGCTCTCGGCCCAGTTCGAGCATACCGTCGCGGTGACCGCGACCGGCGTCGAAGTGCTGACGCTGCGTGAGGGCGAGCGCGTGCCCGCCTAGCGCCCACAGCGCTTGCGAAACGACCGGTCCATCCCCATCTTAACGCTATCGCCGGCTTCCAGTCCGTAAGCGCCGGCGACTGGGTCCATCATGTTCTCGCTTGCGCCGCACGAGTATGTCCATGGACCTCGCCTATCTGCTTTCCCGATACCAGAACGCCCTGCGCAGCACCGCCGCCGCCGCGTGCGTGGCATCGCGCGCCTCGCACCGCGCGCTCGCGCTGGGCTACGCCGACCGCATCCGCGAGTGGCATCGTGCCAACGGCACGCCCGAGCTGGCGATCGCAGCCTGATGGGTGCGATCACCCAGCTCGCCGTCGGCGCAACCTCCGATGAAGGCGATCGCCGCCGCTTCCGTGGCTCGGCGCGCACGAAGCTCGCGCCCGAGGTGATCGCCCGCCAGTCGCGCGTCGCCCTGCTCGCCTTCCAGTGCCTGCCCGATCGCGAGGCTGCGCTGGCATTCCTCAACAGCGTTGACGAGACGCTCGGCGAGCGGCCGATCGACCTTGCGAGTGCGAGCGAAGCCGGCGCGGTGCGCGTCGAAGCGGCGCTGCGCGCGCTGGGCTGACACCGACCCATGTTCCAAACCTCAAAGATCGACTAAGAGCCCGCCATGGCCGACCGCTTCGAACGACATCGCCAGCCCTGGCGCCCCGACGAGCTGCAAAAGCTCCACACCCTCGCCAAGAAGGGCATGCCGCTGCGCGCCATCGCCAAGGCGCTCACCCGCAGCGAGGAATCGGTGAAGGAACGCGCCAAGCTCGACGGACTGTCGATCGCCAAGCTGCACTGAGCCGGGCGGGTCGCCCGCTCAGGCGTAGCGGACTGTCGTCCGCCGCCGCCGCACGCGCAACGCACCACCCATCAGACCGAAGCCGCCGATCAGCAGCGCCCACGCCGCCGGCTCGGGCACCGCGCTCGCGGTCAGGCGCGCGCCGACGGTGAAGGGGCCCGCGCCGAAATAGGCCGCGTTGATCGCATTGACGCCGGCCTGGTTCAGGTCGATCGTATAGGCCGCAGCCGCGCCGTTCACGGTGATCTTGCCCAGCACGGTGCCCGCGCCGAGATCGTCGAAGATCCCCTTGGCGCCATTATATTGCTGCAGCCCGACGATCGAGCTGGTGACGTCGTACAGCGTCAGCTCGAGCGGCCGCCCCGTCGCATTGCCATAACCGTCGGCAAGCGCGTTGCCGATGGTCAGCGATGCACTGGTCACTGGCCCCATCGGGAAGAAGCTGAAGAAGGAGCGATATTCCGTCGTCGAGCCCCAGCTGGTCAGGCTACCGGTGAAGTAGTTGGTCCACGCGTTATAGTGCGAACCGTTGCTGTCGAACCAGCCGGTCTGGAAGGCATTGATGCTGCCGCCCCCGTTCACCGTGAGCTTGACGGTGCCGCTGGGGGAATTGTTGAAGAGCTAGAAGTCCGCCGCCATGGCGGGCGTGACGCACATGGTAGCGAGCATCAAGGCTGCGCCCGACAGAACCCGACTCTTCATCGCAAGACCTCCCCTGAATGCATCCCCATGCATCGATAGTTAACGGTGGAGTATCCCAAAGCGCGGTGGAGTCAAGACAAGCGGTTCCGCCACTGTCCCGCAATTGATCAATGGCTTAGCCAGATCATCCGGCGGCGGCGCGCTTCGCTCGGACCAGCGCCGCGTCTAGCGCGGAGAGGAAGCGCGAGCGGTCCTCCTTGGCAAAGGGCGGCGGTCCGCCGATGCGGTCGCCGCCGGCGCGCAGGTCCGCCATGATCGCGCGCACGGCCACCGCGCTGCCGATCGAGCTGGTGGTGAAGGGCTTGCCGTTGGGCGCCAGCACCGCCGCCGCGCCTGCCTTGAGGCAGCGATCGGCAAGCAGGATGTCCGCGGTCACCACCACCGCGCTGGCATCGGTGTGCTCGGCGATCCAGTCGTCGGCGGCGTCGAACCCGTCGCTCACCACCACCCGCGTGAGCAGCGGGTGCTGCGGGATGCGCAGATGCGCGTTGCTCACGATCGTCACCGGCACCTCCAGGCGCCAGGCGACCTTGTAGATCTCTTCCTTCACGGGGCAGGCATCGGCATCGACGAGGATATGGGGCATGATCGGCATGGCCCTCCCCTGCCACAGTCGCCTGCGAAATGCGAAACCCAGGCCGTGTGCAAAAAGAACAAACCGGAAACTAATCGCTTTCCTACAGATGCGATCCGAGCCTATCCTCGCTTCCATGCAGCCCGAAGACGACGATCCGTTCGACTTTACGCCGGTCGCTACCAGCCCTCGCGCCGATGGCTGGAGCGCCGAACGCCAGCGCGCCTTCATCGCCGAGCTCGCCAGCCATGGCGGTGTCGCCGCGGCGGCGCGCGCGGTGGGGATGACGCCGCAGAGCGCGCGCCGGCTACGCACCCGCCCCGATGCCGCGGGCTTCGTCCGCGCCTGGGACGCGGCAGTCGATCAGGGGCGCACGATGGCGCTCGATCTTGCGCTGCAGATCGCCCGCGAAGGGCGGCTGGTGCCGGTCATCCGGCGCGGCAAGATCGTCGGGCATCGCCGGTGCTTCGACAGCCGGCTGATGTTCGCCGCCTGCTACGGCGAGTCGATGCAGCGCTATGAACGTAAAGCGAGGGCGGCGCTGGAACCAGCACCGCCCTCGTCGCGTCCGGGATCGCGTTGATGTCGCTTTCCCGGAACTTTCGGAACTTTCGCCGGCTCAGAAGCGAACGCTGACCCAGCCGGCCAGGAAATGCGAGCCCTTGGACCCCACCGCCTTGAGCACCGCGCCGGGCTCGAAATATTCGTAGCGGCCGATCACCGAGACGCGTGGGCTCACCTTCCAAGTCGCCTGCAACCGCGCCGCATCGCCGACATGCGCGCCCTTGACCAGCTGGGTGCCCGCATAGGCAGTGCCGGCGCCGCGATACACCGCGTCGTTCTCGTCGACGCGCAGGCTGTGCTGCAGCTCGGCAGTAAGGTCGAGCGACTTGCTCGGCGAAATGGTGAAGTTGGGCGAGACCTGGAACAGGTTGGTCAGGTTGAGCGCCAGCTGGTAGCTATAGGCGATCGAACCGGCGGTGATGGTGCGGGTGTTGCGGATCGTGCCGGTGCCATAGGCGCCCCCTCCGCTGCCATAGTCGAAATGGATGCCCGGCTTGGGCTTCAGCCCCTTGTTGCTGAGGCTGTAGGTCTGGGCGGCCTGGAGGAACCAGGCATCGATCGGACGGCCGCGATAGTCGCCGCCCTGGTGGTTGACCAGCCAGTCGAAGGTCAGCTTGTCGATGCTGCCCCAGAGGCGCGCGCCGTAATAATGGCGGACTTCGAGGCCGGTCGCCTTGCCCCATTTCAGCGTGTCGTTGCGCTCGCGCCAGAAGAAGGGGTCGAAGAAGATCTTGCGCTTGGGCTGGTTGGCCAGGACCACGCCGAAGGTGACGCCCGAGAAGCGGGTACCGTCGTCGATCCGGTCGTCTCCGCTGCCGCCCAGGCCCAGCGTGGTCTGCTTGAAGTCGAACACATCGGCGCGGAACTGCGCGAAGGAGACCCAGGCACGGCCGCCGTTGAGCTCGGTGTGGATCGAGTTATCGTCCTTCACCGAGATCAGCCCCGGCGCACCGTCGGTGAACTCCTGCCGGCCATAGCGCACCCCGGCGTTGACGCCACGGGTCAGTGCGCCGCTCAGCTCGACGAAATATTGCTGGGCAAACAGGTCGTTGCGCGACTTGGCCGCCGGCGTGCCGAGATTGTGCCCGGCCAGCCCGCCATGAGCGAGTTCGCCATAGGCACGCAGCGGACCGACATGCACGTCGGCACCGGCAAAGATGCGGAACAGCTGCTCCTGGCGATGATCGCCCGGCAACAGGCTGGGCTGCGAGACATATTGCTCGCGCAACCGCATCTCGCCGGACAGCGTGACATAGGCGAAGCCGTCCCCGGCGATCGGCAGGTACTTCAGCCGGTCGAGCGGATCGTCGCGCTTCTTGGGATTGCGCATGCCGCGCCAGTCCTCGGCCCAGCGCGAGGTGTTGTAGCCGCCCAGCTTGATGCCGAAGCCGTCGGCCTGCGACGGATAGGTGAAGGTCGCGGGCGACGAGGGTGCGCGCGGCGTCACCGCTTCGGACGGCGGCGTGGATTTCTGCGGCGGGATATTCTGCTGTGCCCCATCCTGGGGCCGTTCGGCGATCACCAGCAGTGCGGCGGGCTCGATCCGCTCCTGCGTCTGCGCCGAGGCGGGCGAAGTGGAGATCGAGAGGCTGACGGCAAGCAGGGGCAGCAAAAACTGGGTACGCGACATGACGTTGGTCCGTTCTGGACAAGACGCCGTCATCGCCCCGACCCTGTCCCTGTGGACGAGGCAATGCTGCGCCTTGGGAAGGCGGCGGTTCGCCTTCCGGTAATGGGTAGTGCGAAAGTGGCGAGCGGCGCCGAACCGGCACCGCCCGCCGGGCGCTCAGAAGCTCGCCCAGTCCTCGGCGCCGGCCATGGCCGGCACCGCACGGGGTGCCGATGCAGGTGCCGAACGGGGTGCTGCGGATGCCGAACGGGCCGGCGCCCGCATGGGCGATCCGTTGTCGATCTTGAACCGCGCCGCCTGGCGGGTCAGCCCGCTGACCTCGCCGGCCAGATTGCGCGCGGCAGCCGAGGTCTGCTCCACCATCGCCGCGTTCTGCTGGGTCGAATGGTCCATCACGCCGACGGCCGTGGCGATCTCGCTGATCGCCGATGACTGGGCACGGTTGTCGATGGCGACCACCTCGATGAACTCATGGACCTGGCTGACGCTGCTGGTGATGTTGGCGAGCGCGGCGTCGACCTTCTTCACCGAATCCACCGCGACGCCGATATCGGCCTGGGTGGTGGTGAGCTGCTCGCGAGCACGACGCGCTTCCTCTTCGGCGCGCATCGCCAGTGCCGAGACGAGGTCAGCGACGACGGCGAAGCCACGGCCCGCCTCCCCTGCCCGACCGGCTTCGACGGCGGCGTTCATGGCGAGGACGCGGGTCTGGAAGGCGATCTTGTCGAGGCCCTCGATGACATTGTCGATGCCGCGGGCGCTTTCGGAGACGCGGTCCATCGCCGCCGTCGCGTCGGTGGCGGTGGTGCGGCCGGAGTCGACGATGCCGATCGCCTCCTGGGTGAAGCCGACCGTGCGATCGGCAGCATCGGCGCTCGACTTGAGCCGGTCGTTCATCTGCTGGAGCGCGGCCGACGTCTCCTCCAGGCTGGCGGCGTTGCTCTCGGTGCGGCGGGCGAGATCGTCCGAGGCGGCGGAGATTTCGGTCGAGCCGGTTTCGATGCTGCGCGAGGCTTCGGAAAGCACGCTGATCAGCTCGCGCAGGTTCTCCAACGCGGTGTTGAAGTTGTCGCGGAGGGTGCCGTAGGCCGGAGGCACCGCGGTGGTGATCGAACTAGTCAGATCGCCCTCGGACATGGCGTGGAGCTTTTCCGAAAGCAGCTGGACGATCGCCTGCTGGTCGGCATCCGCGGCGGCCTTGGCGGCCTCGGCATGGACCTTGGCCTCGGCATTCTGGCGGAACACCTCGAGCGCACCGGCCATCGCGCCGATCTCGTCCTTGCGGCCCGAGCCGGGGATGACCGCGGCGGTGTCGCCGCTCGCAAGGGTGCGCATGCGGCCGGTGATCGCGCCGAGCGGCAGCGTGATCGAGCGGCTGACGAACAGGACGGCGGCGACCAGCACCAGCACGATGACCAGCGCAGCCATGCCCAGCTTGATCTCGGCGTCGTGCACCGCGGCCTGGATTTCCTCGTCGAACACGCCGGTGGCGACCACCCAGCCCCAGGGCTTGAAGGCGCGGACATAGGAGATCTTGGACTTGACGCCCTTTCCGTCCGGCATCTCATATTCGTAGGACACGAAGCCGGCGCCCTGCTCGGCGGCGACCTTCACCATCTCGCGGAAATGGAAGGCGCCGGCGGCATCCTTGGTGTCGTAGGTCGTTTTGCCGACCTTCTCCGGCTTCACCGGATGCATCACCATCATGTGATTGGTGTCGAGGATGAAGAAATAGTCGCTCTCGCCGAAGCGCATCGAGCCGACCACCTTCTTGGCGGCGGCCTGTGCGTCCGCCTGGCTCATCCGGCCGGCGCGCTGCTCGGCTTCGTAATAGTCCAGCTGGCTATAGGCGATGTCGATCGCCTGCTTGGTCCGCGCCTGAAAGCTTTTGGTGAGCGAACTGTCGAGCTGGTTGATCGACAGAAGAATGACCAGCACCAGGCCGACCAGCGATCCCGCGCCTATGATAAATAGTCGTTTACCAATGCTGATATCATTCAAGAAACGCACTACAACCTCCGGACATATCCATTCCGGATTGTTATAGAGCGATGCAGTCCGAAGATTTCCGTTTCATATGACTTATTTCGCCTTCGCAGCAAAGCGAATCGAAACGTTTTCAAACCCTAATAATAGTCGAAGTGGACCTTACGGGATTATGCGGAGGTGGAGGAGCACGCTCGGGCACTCCTCCGATACCGAGGTCAGTTCTGGGACGCCTTTGTGCCGGGGCGGGCCGGCGGCTGGCTGGAGGCGGCGGCGCGCAGGGCCTCGTCGTAAAAAGCAGAGAGGTCACGGTGCATCAGCGGCATGGTCGTGGGGTTGAGATAGACCATGTGGCCGGCGTCATAATAGGTGAAGCGGATGTTCTTCTGCAGCTGCGGATCGAGCAGCATGTGGCTGACGTCGAACTCCGCGCCGTAGAAGGGGGTGGCGAAGTCGAAATAGCCGTTCATGAACAGCACTTTCAGATACGGGTTGGTCCGCATCGTATAGGCCAGGTCCGCCGCGCTGTTCGGTGCGAGATGGGTGCCGCTGCCGTCGGGCGCACGGTGCTTCCAGTCCCAGTCGAAGCCGGGGCCGCGCGCGGTCATCCGGTAGGGCATGTCGGTCTTATAGCCGAGCACGCGCGTCGCATAGTCCTGGAAGGTCGCGACGAAGGCACCGGCGACCGCGGTCGAGGCCGGATCGTCGCTGGGGCTGTCGGCATTGGCGTCGGTCATGTTGAGCAGGTAGCGCGAATCCAGCCGGCCCACGGCAAGGCGACGGTCGCGGAGCAGCTCGGTCTGGAAGTGCGACAGGGTGAGGCGCAGGTCGGCGCGCAGGATGAAGGCCTCGCTGATGCCGGTATAGTCGGCCATCTTCTTCGCAATCGCCGCCTTTTCCTCGGCCGAGATGGTCGAACCCTTGGCGAGCGCGGCGGCATAGGGCCCGCTGGTGAAGGCACGGACCTCGGCGAGGAAGCTCGGCAGATCGGCGGGGCGGTTCTGCAACCGGTTATGGTACCAGGCGGTCGCCGCCATGGTCGGGAACAGCGTGAGGAAATTCTGGTCGTAGCCTGGCTGGCGGACGCCGTAGTTCATGATCGTCGAGAACTGGACCATGCCGTTGAGGCTGAGCCCCGCATCCTCGAGCTTGGCCGCGACCACCGGATTGCGCAGCGTGCCGTAGCTTTCGCCGAACAGAAATTTCGGGCTCGGCCAGCGATCGAACTTGCTGGTGTAGCGCAGGATGGCGCGGGCGAAGCCGTCGGCATCCTGGTCGACGCCCCAAAAGTCCTTGCCGGTCTTCTCCCCCAGCGGCCGCGACCAGCCGGCGCCCAGCGCGTCGATGAAGACAAGGTCGCTCTTGTCGATCAGCGAGTCCGGATTGGGGCCGAAGCCATAGGGCGCCGGGCGGATATATTCGGGATTGGCGGTGGTGACGCGGACCGGCGCGAAGCTGCCCATGTGCAGCCAGATCGTCGGCGATCCCGGGCCGCCATTGTAGAAGAAGGTCACCGGCCGCTGCTCGCGCGCCGCACCGTCGCGCACATAGGCGGTGTAGAAATAGGACGCGGTGGGCTTGCCGTCGTCGTCGCGGATGGTGAGCGTGCCGGCGGTGGCGGTATAGGCGATCCGCTGGCCGCCGACGGTGACCGCACCGTGGCTGACGGCGGTCGTTTCTTCTACCGACGGCTTGGACCAGGCGGCTTCTGCCTCAGCCTTCATCTGCTCGCGATGGTCCGGGCCCTTGGCCGCCGGCTTCTCCTGCGCCCAGGCCGGGCCGGTGGTGGCGAGCAACAGGCACACAAAAGCAGCACGGCGCATTCAAATCCCCCAATGTTCTTGGATCAGGGAGACTTTGTTACATGGCTGCGCTAGCGAGACAAGCGCGCGAAGATTTCGTTACATTTCCCCGCGCGCGCGACGGATGGCATACCACTTCGCCACATTCGCCTGGTGCTGGGCATAGGTCTCGGCGAAGACATGGCCGCCGGTGCCGTCGGCGACGAAGTACAGCGCCTTGGACTGGGCCGGGTGTAGCACCGCGTCGATCGACGCGCGGCCCGGATTGGCGATCGGCCCCTCGGGCAGGCCGCGCATCGCATAGGTGTTGTAGCCGTTCTTCGCGTGCAGCTCCGACTGGAGGATGCGGCGGCCGAGCGGCTTGCCCTTGGTGATCGGGTAGATGATCGTCGGATCGGCCTGGAGCGGCATGCCTGCCTTCAGCCGGTTGGCATAGACCGCGGCAACCGTGGTGCGCTCGGCAGGCTTGGCCGTTTCCTTCTCAACGATCGAGGCGAGGATGATCGCCTCGCGCGGCGTGGTCACCACCAGCCCCTTGTCGCGCCCGGCCCATGCCTTGGCGAGATAGGCGGTCATCGCCTTCTGCATCCGCGCCAGCACCGCCGCGCGCGGTTCGTCGCGGACATAGGCGTAGCTGTCGGGGAGGACCGAGCCTTCTTCGGGCGTCTTAGCCGTGCCGGTGAGCGCCGGTGCCTTGGCCAGCGCCTCGGCAACGAGTATCGACGGCATGCCCTCGGGCACCGTCACCAGCCGCTGGAGGGTCTTGCCGGCCTGCAGCATCTCGAGGATCTGCCGCGCACTGGTCCGCGGCGCGATGCGATATTCACCGGCGCGGATCGTGCCGGTCCCGCCGAACGCCTTGGCAAAGGTCAGGAAGATTGGGCGCGACGTGATCGCCCCCGCCTTTTCCAGCTCGCGGGCAGCCCGCGAAAGGGTCGCGCCCTCGGGCACGACGACGCTGAGTTCCTGCGTCGCCGGCCCCGGCCCCGCCCAGAGGAACCAACCTCCGGCAAAGGCCGCGACCAGCAGCAGCGCTGCGACGAGAAGGACGCGCGGCCCCCGGCTCCTGCGCGCGGGGGCACGCCTGGTGGAGGAACGGGGTCGCGCGCCCTTCGCCATAGATCAGAGCGCCTTCATCACCAGGCTGGCATTGGTGCCGCCGAAACCGAACGAGTTGTTCAGCACGGCCTTCACCTTCCGCTCCTTCGCGACGTGCGGCACGAGATCGATACCGACACAGTTGTCGCTCGGATTGTCAAGGTTGAGCGTCGGCGGCACGATCTGGTCGCGCAGCGCGAGGATGCAGAAGATGCTCTCCACCGCACCCGCGCCGCCGAGCAGGTGGCCGATCGCCGACTTGGTCGAGCTCATCGAGGCGCCGCCGATGTCGTCGCCGAAGAGGCGGCGCACCGCGCCGAGTTCGAGCTCGTCGCCCATCGGGGTCGAGGTGCCATGCGCGTTGATGTAATCGATGTCGCCAAGTGCGAGGCCCGACTTGCGCATCGCCATCTGCATCGAACGGAACGCGCCCGAGCCTTCCGGATGCGGGGCGGTCACGTGATAGGCGTCGCCCGACAGGCCATAGCCGACGACTTCGGCATAGATCTTCGCGCCGCGGCGCTTGGCATGCTCATATTCCTCCAGCACGACCACGCCCGCGCCCTCGCCCATGACGAAGCCGTCGCGGTCCTTGTCCCAGGGGCGGCTGGCCTTAGTGGGATCGTCGCGGAAGCCGGTTGAGAGCGCACGCGCCTGGCCGAAGCCGGCGATGCCGATCGGGCAGACGGTGCTTTCCGCGCCGCCGGCGAGCATGATGTCGGCATCGTCCATCGCGATCATTCGCGCGGCGTCGCCGATCGAGTGGGCGCCGGTCGAGCAGGCGGTGACCACCGCATGGTTCGGGCCCATCAGGCCGTACTTGATCGAGACCTGGCCCGAGATCAGGTTGATCAGGCGGCCATGGACGAAGTGCGGCGAAACGCGCTTCGGACCCTTTTCGTGGAGCACGAGCGACTCGCTCTCGATGCCCGGCAGGCCACCGATGCCGGAGCCGATCGAGCAGCCGGCGCGGAAGCGCATCTCTTCCGGCATGTCGAGCAGGCCGGCGTCCTCGATCGCCTGGCCGGCGGCATCGATGCCGAAGACGATGAACGGATCGACCTGGCGCTGGATCTTGTGGTCGACGCGCTTGCCGGCGTCGAAGCCATATTCATGATCGGCAGGCTTCACTTCGCAGGCATAGTTGCTCTGGAAATCCGTCGCGTCGAACTTGGTGATCGTGCCCGCGCCGGACTTGCTGGCGAGGATGTTCTTCCAGGCGGTTTCGACATCGGCCCCCAGCGGGGTGACGAGGCCCAGGCCGGTCACGACTACGCGGCGCATGGCAGTTCTCCAGTCAATTTCTGTTCGGTTCGTTCGTAATACAAAACGGCTCCCCGTCCGCATCGCCAAAGGCACGGGACGGGAAGCCGCCTAGTCGCAAATCCTGCCCATCGGGCCGGGAGCGCGTTTCGAGCCTCAGCCCTGCTGATGCTCGGAGATGTAGGCAACGGCGTCGCCGACGGTGCTGATCTTCTCCGCGGCGTCGTCCGGGATCTCGACCCCGAACTCTTCCTCGAAGGCCATCACCAGCTCGACGATGTCGAGGCTGTCCGCGCCGAGGTCATCGGTGAAGCTCGCGGTCGGCACCACGTCCTTGGCGTCGACGCCGAGATGGTCGACAACGAGCGCCTGCACGCGGGTGGTGATCTCTTCCTGGTTGGCCATGGTCCCTGTTTTCCTTTGTGATGGGGCTCTGAATCCGTTTTCCCGCACCTAGAATGCCGCCGGGGCGGTTGCAAGAGGGTGCCGCAAGGCGCCCGCTCTCGTCAGCGGGAAAAGTCGGCTGAAGCATATTCCAGCGTGTTGAGAAACGCAAAATATTGCGCAAGCAGTTCCGCATTGGCGCGGGTCTGTTGTGCTTCATCGGTAACGGCGGCGCGGATCAGGTCCTGCGTTGCCTTCGGGCTGAGCGGCTTGCGGCGCACATCCTCGGGCAACGCGGTAAACTGCTGGTCGAGTGCGGCGGGGTCGAAGCCCTTGGCCTGCACCACCCGCTTCGCCACTGGCAAGCCCACTTCTGCCAGTGCGTAGACACCGGAAGCCGTGGCCGCCGCCCCGCTCCACCCCCGCTCGTTGGCGCAGGCAGTGGTCGCGTCATTCAGCCCGCGAGTGACTGCGGGCGAATATCGAGGCCGCTGCCCCGGCGTGCCGAGGTTGCGCTCGACATCGGCGGCGAGTTGCGCCTTCACCGCCGCGTCCAGCTTCTGCCCGACACAGACGATCGACGCCGGATCCGCCGGTGCCGCGAAGGCCGGGGTTGTGGTGGCAAGTGCAAGTGCTGCGGCAAGAATCAATCGCATCGTATTCCTACTCCACGCCCCCCGGCTGCTCGGCTCAGAGCATCGCCATCCCGCCGTTCACGTGCAAGGTCTGGCCCGTGACATAGGCCGCTTCCTTGCTGGCGAGATAGACGACCGCCGCGCCGATATCCTCGCCCTCGCCCAGCTTTCCGGCAGGAATACGGCCAAGCAGCGCCTCTTTCTGCGCATCCGGCAGAACGTCCGTCATCGCCGACCGGATGAAGCCCGGGGCGACGCAGTTCACCGTGATGTTGCGGCTGGCCAGTTCCTGCGCCAGCGCCTTGGACATGCCGACCAGGCCAGCCTTGGAAGCGGCATAGTTGGCCTGCCCCGGATTGCCGGTAGCGCCGACCACCGAGGTGATGGAAATCATGCGGCCAAAGCGTGCCTTCATCATCGGCTTGGCGGCAGCGCGCATCAGGCGGAAGGCGGCTTCCAGATTGACCTGGATCACCTGCTCCCACTCTTCGTCCTTCATCCGCATCGCGAGATTGTCGCGAGTGACGCCGGCATTGTTGACGAGGATGTCGAGCTTGCCGCCCAGCGCTTCCACCGCCTGCGGCACCAGCGCATCGACCGCGGCGCGATCGGAGAGATTGCAGGTCAGCGCGACATGCTCGCCGCCGAGGCTCGCCCGGAAGGCTTCCAGCTTCTCGGCATTGGAGCCGGACACGGCGAGCTTTGCCCCCTGCGCCGCCAGCGCCTTGGCGATCGCCGAACCGATTCCTCCCGAAGCGCCCGTGACGAGCGCGGTCATTCCCGTAAGATCGAACATTTACCGTATCTCCTCAGAGCGCCTTCACAAGCGCTTCAATGTCATCCATCGTCACGACGCTGGTCACGCCGGCATCAGGGGTGATGCGCTTGACCATGCCGCCGAGCACCTTGCCGCCTAGTTCGACGAAATCGTGCACGCCCGCATCGAACATCGCCGACACCGATTCGCGCCAGCGGACCATGCCGGTCACCTGCTCGACGAGCAGCGTGCGGATCGTCGCCGGGTCCGCGACCGGGGCCGCCGTCACATTGGCGTAGACCGGCACCAGCGGCGCCTGGATCGCCACCTCGGCGAGCGCGGCGGCCATCGCGTCGGCGGCGGGCTGCATCAACGGGCAGTGAAACGGCGCCGAAACCGGCAGCAGCAGCGCGCGCTTGGCGCCATGGTCCTTGGCGATCGCCACCGCGCGCTCGATCGCGGCGCGTGCGCCCGAGATCACCACCTGGGTGGGATCATTGTCGTTGGCGACGGTGCACACTTCGCCCTCGGTCGCCGCATCGGCGATCGCCTGCGCCTTAACGAGATCGGCCCCGAGCAGCGCCGCCATTGCCCCCTCGCCCACCGGCACCGCCGACTGCATCGCATCGCCGCGCTTGCGCAGCAGCTTCGCCGTGGTCGACAGATCCAGTGCGCCAGCAGCGCACAGCGCGGTATATTCGCCGAGCGAGTGGCCCGCGACAAAGTCAGCCTTGTCTGCCAGGCGGATGCCGCCTTCCTTCTCGAGCACGCGCAGCACCGCGATGGCATTGGCCATGATCGCCGGCTGAGCATTGGCGGTGAGCGTCAGGTCACTTTCGGGGCCCTCGCTCATCAGCTTGAACAAATGCTGGCCCAGTGCCTCGTCGACTTCCTGGAACACTTCGCGCGCGGCGGGGCTCGCTTCGGCCAGGGCCTTGCCCATGCCGACGGCCTGGCTGCCCTGGCCGGGAAAAAGAAACGCGCGCATAACTGTCATCTCCTGCGGAAGCGCCGTGAATGGGCGAGCGCGTTACGGCGAGACATGGGGCCGACGCAAGCCTGCCGCTCGGTTACACCCGTCGCAAAGCCCATGCCGGGCGCCATCCATCCGGCACGTCACCCCTCGGGCGCCACCGATCGAGCATCTGTAATGATATGGGTCACATGACTGCTTTTGGCACAATTAACCAAAATCGTTTTTGTTGTTACACTTACACATCAGCCGTACGGTACTCCCAAGTTGATTGATGCATTAGCGGGAGGATTTCAGATGAAGATGAAGATGAAGACGATTCTAGCCGGAGCAGGCTTCCTGATGGCGGCAGCACCGTGCGCCGCAAATGCCTCGATCATCGTTCCCTTCAATTGCAGCTCCGTCGCCTCCTCGAGCGGCTGCCTGTTCCTGGGCAACATCAACGGCAACGACAACGTCTTCAATCCGAACAGCTACAAGCAGGCTGAGCTCGTCTACAACGTCTATAACAATTTCGTGCCGAGCGCCCGCCCGAACATCACGCTCAACTATCTGTTCGACACCAGCAGCACCTCGGGCCTGATCACCGGCGCCGGCACCTCGTCGGGAACCTGGTCGACGCCGGGCTATGTCATCGACTATATGGCGGTGAAGGCCGGCAATTACTTCTCGCTCTACAAGGTCGCCGACCTGAGCAGCGGCAGCTGGAGCACGATGGACATTCCGCATGGCAAGAACATGAAGGACCTGTCGCACATCGTGTTCTTCGGCTCCGAGGCCGTGGCCGGCGTGCCCGAGCCGGCGACCTGGGGCATGATGATCGCCGGTGTCGGCATGGCCGGGGGCGCGCTGCGCCGTCGCCGCGCCCGCCAGCAGCTGCGCGTCGCCGCCGCCTGATTGCGCTTGCATCCGCCCGCGCATTTGCGTAAGGGCGACCGATCGGAGCGGAGCAGCAATGCGTCCGCTCCGTTTGCTTTATCGAGACGACAGCCGGAGGGGCGACCGCATGGGGCGGCGTCAGCGATCGGCCAACAGGAAGAGAACCCAATGGCTCTGTACGAGCATGTGTTCCTTGCGCGCCAGGATCTGGCACAGGCGCAAGTGGACGCTCTGGCGGAAACCGCCACCAAGATCATCGAAGACAACAACGGCAAGGTCGTCAAGACCGAGACCTGGGGTCTTCGCAGCCTCGCCTATCGTATCGCCAAGAACCGCAAGGCGCACTACGTGATGCTCGAGATCGACGCGCCGGCCGGCGTGGTCGCCGAGCTGGAGCGCCAGACGCAGATCAACGAAGACGTGATCCGCTACATGACCGTCAAGGTTGACGGCCACGAGGCAGGTCCCTCGGTGATGATGCGCAAGGGCGACCGCGAGCGTCGCGGCCGTCGTGACCGCGATGGCAACTTCGAAGGCGAATAAGGAGCGTATAGACCATGGCACGACCCTTTTTCCGCCGCCGCAAGAGCTGCCCCTTCTCCGCGAAGGATGCGCCCCGGATCGACTATAAGGACGTCCGCCTGCTGCAGGGCTTCGTCTCCGAGCGCGGCAAGATCGTCCCCTCGCGCATCACTTCGGTGAGCGCGAAGAAGCAGCGCGAGCTGGCCCAGGCCATCAAGCGCGCTCGTCACCTGGGCCTGCTGCCCTACATCGTTAAGTAAGGAGCGGATCCATGGACGTCATTCTGCTGGAGCGCGTTGAGAAGCTCGGCCACATCGGCGACGTGGTGAAGGTGAAGGACGGCTTTGCCCGTAACTTCCTCCTGCCGCGCAAGAAGGCGCTGCGCGCCAACGAAGCCAACCGCAAGGTCTTCGAAGCCAACCGTGAGCGCATCGAAGCCGAGAACGCGACCCGTCGCGTTGAGGCCGAGAAGGAATCGAAGACGCTCGAGGGCGTTTCGGTGACCCTGATCCGCCAGGCGTCGAACGTCGGCCAGCTGTACGGCTCGGTCGCGGTGCGCGACCTGGTCGACGTGCTGACCGCCGATGGCCACAAGGTCAACAAGGCGCAGATCGTGCTCGACCGTCCGATCAAGGCGATCGGCGTGTACGAAGTGCGCGTCGCGCTGCACCCGGAAGTCGCGGTGACCATCAAGGTCAATGTCGCACGTTCGCCGGAAGAAGCCGAGATGCAGGCGCAGGGCGTCGACGTCACGGCGGCGATGTTCGAGCGTGACGAGACCGGCTTCACCGAGGATTACGATCCCAACGCCGAGCCGGGCGAGATCGCGACCGAAGCCCCCGCCGCTGAAGAAGAAGCGCAGGGCTGAGTCGAACGACTCTACCAACAAGGCAAAGGGCCGTACCGAGCGATCGGTGCGGCCCTTTCTTTTTGGCGCTAGGGGAAACGCGCCACACCTGTCCTGAAATCCGCCGGAAACCGGCCTGGTTGCCCTTCGATTCCGCTAGTGCGCGAAAATCCGCAGGCGTACCGCGTGGCACCCCGAATCGGTCGGGGCACGGAGACCTGCAAGTGGAGCAGCAAGCGAGCGACGGGCTTGATCCCGCGCATCCGCATCAGGAAAAATTCACCGCGCTGGCGATCGGGGCGATCGGCGTGGTTTTCGGCGACATCGGAACGTCGCCGCTCTATTCGTTGAAAGAGAGTTTCATCGGCCACCACCGGTTGGCCCTGGATCCGGCGCACATCTACGGGGTGCTGTCGCTGATCTTCTGGACGATGACCTCGATCGTCACGATCAAGTACGTCGCACTCATCCTGCGCGCCGACAACAAGGGCGAAGGCGGCAGCCTAGCGCTGCTCGCGCTGATCACCCGGAAGATGGGCGACACGCACTGGCGGGTCGCGATCGTCATGACGGGCGTGATCGCCACCGCGCTTTTCTATGGCGACGCGATCATCACGCCCGCGATCTCGGTGCTGTCGGCGGTCGAGGGCCTCACCACGGTCGAGGCCGGGTTCACGCCGCTGGTGCTGCCGGTGACGGTGGCGATCCTCGTCGCGCTGTTCGCGATCCAGGCACGCGGCACCGCCGCCGTGGGCAAGCTCTTCGGACCGGTGATGCTGGTCTATTTCGCGGTGATCGCAATCCTCGGCGTTCGCGGGATCATCGCCGCGCCAGAAATCCTGTGGGCGCTCAACCCCTGGTGTGCGGTCAAGTTCTTCCTGCTCGACCCTACCCTCGCCTTCCTGGCGCTGGGCTCGGTGGTGCTGGCGGTGACCGGCGCCGAAGCGCTCTATGCCGATATGGGCCATTTCGGCCGTCGCGCGATCATGGTGTCGTGGCTCTATGTCGCCTTTCCGTGCCTGATGCTCAACTATCTGGGCCAGTCGGCGCTGATCCTGCGCAACCCGGCGATGATCGAGAACCCCTTCTTCCTGATGGCGCCGGACTGGGCGCGCCTGCCGCTGGTCATCCTCGCGACGATGGCGACGGTGATCGCCAGCCAGGCCGTGATCTCGGGCGCTTTCTCGGTCTCGCAACAGGCGGTCCAGCTCGGCTTCCTGCCGCGGCTGCGTATCCTCCACACCAGCGCCAAGGCCGCCGGACAGATCTACATCCCGCTGGTCAATTGGGGCCTGCTGGTGATGGTGGTGCTGCTGGCGCTCGGCTTTCGGAGCTCCAGCAATCTCGCCTCGGCCTATGGCATTGCCGTGACCGGCACGATGTTCATCACCGCCTGCATGCTGGGCGTGCTGACCTTCGCGGTTTGGAAGTGGAACAAGCTGCTCGCCGGCTTGGTGACAGGCAGCTTCCTGCTGATCGACGGCGCATACTTCGCCTCGAACATCACCAAGATCCCGGATGGCGGCTGGTTTCCGCTGCTCGTCGCCGCGGTGGCGTTCCTGATCCTGACCACCTGGTCGCGCGGGCGCCGGCTGGTGCTGGATCGGTTGCAGGAAGGTGCGATGCCAATCGCGCTGTTCATCCGCTCGGCAGCGCAGACCGCCACGCGGGTGAAGGGCACCGCGGTGTTCCTCACCTCGACGCCCGACAGCATCCCTCCCGCCCTGCTCCACAACCTCAAGCACAACAAGGTGCTGCACGAGCGGATCGTGCTGCTCACCGTCGCGATCGAGCCGGTGCCGCACGTCCGCGGCGCCGAGTGCAGGACGATGGAGCCGCTGGGCGACGGCTTCTTCCGCGTCGTCCTCCACTATGGCTTCATGGACGAGGTGGACGTGCCGCTGGCGCTTGCCGCGATCCAGGATTGCGGCGCGCCGTTCCGGCCGATGGAGACCAGCTACTTCCTCGCCCGGCAGACGCTGCTGCCTTCGTCGCGGCCCGGCATGGCGATCTGGCGTGAGAAGCTGTTCGCCTGGATGGTGCGCAATGCCGAAAGCGCGATGGAGTTCTTCAAGCTTCCCACCAACCGCGTGGTCGAGCTCGGCAGCCAGCTCGAAATCTGAGCAAAAAAATGGGGCGGCTTCCGCATGGGAAGCCGCCCCAGGCCTTCGGGGTGTGCCCGTTCTTAGCCGGCGAGAACCGCGGTCTTGCCGCTGGCGCCCTGGACATCGACCGGCGACCCGCCCGCGCGGCGGCGCTGCAGCCAGTCCTTGAGCAGTTCGGCGCAGCTGTGATCGACCGCGTCGAGCCGCGACACGTCGAGCAGCACCGACTTGCCGCCCGGCACCGACTCCAGCCGATCCGAAAGCTTGGGCAGCGTAATGAAGGTCGCCGAGCCCGCCAGTGCGATCCGGTGTTCGCCCGCTTCCTCCTGCTGGTCGACCTTGAGGCCGAGGCGACGGAGGTTGGGCACCAGTTCGAGCAGCGAGAGCGCGATGCCGACTAGCACGCCGGTCAGCAGGTCCTCGGTAACGACGAGCAGGCAGGTCACCGCCCAGATCGCCGCTGGCAGCAGGCCGTACTGCGCGAATAGGTGGCGGACATGCTTGAGGTTGACCAGCTTGGCGCCGGTCACGACCAGCACCGCACCCAGCGCCGCCATCGGGATCTCGCGCAGCAGCCAGGGCAGCAGCGCGACGAACCCGAGTATCCAGGCGCCGTGCAGGATCGCCGAGAGCCGCGTCTGCGCTCCGGCCTGGACGTTGGCCGAGCTGCGGACAATCACGCCCGTCATCGGCAGCGCGCCGGCGACGCCGCACAGCAGGTTGCCGATGCCCTGCGCGCGCAGTTCCTTGTTGTAGTTGGTCCGGACGCCGTCATGCATGCGATCGACCGCGGCGGCCGAGAGCAGCGTCTCGGCACTGGCGATGAAGGCAAGCGCGATGGCGGCGGTGATGACGCTCGGGTCCATCCACTTGGCCAGGAAGCCGTTCTCCGGCAGCGCGATCGCCGAGACGATGTTCGACGGCACGGTGACACGGGTCACGTCCAGCCCGAGGCTGAACGCGACGAGGGTCGCCGCGACCACGCCGACCAACGCGCCGGGGACGAGCTTGACGGCGGCAGGCTTGAACTTGTCCCACCCCAGCATCGTCACGATGGTCAGCAGGCCAA
Organism: Sphingomonas trueperi; assembly: GCF_040545965.1. GTDB lineage: Bacteria > Pseudomonadota > Alphaproteobacteria > Sphingomonadales > Sphingomonadaceae > Sphingomonas > Sphingomonas trueperi_C. The sequence continues at coordinate 413,888 of NZ_JBEPMV010000002.1, forward strand.
GGCCCAGCGCCATTTCGGCAGCGGCCAGATCGGTCGACAGGCCGAGCACGCGGCCCGGCATCGCCGCCAGATTGGCAAGGCCGCTAGACAGCGGCTTGGCATCGAACAGCACGTGATACTGGCCGACCACGATCAGGATGCCGATGCCGGCCAGCATGCCGTGCACCACGGCGGGCGAAATCGCCCGGAACCAGCCGCCGACGCGCAGCACGCCCGCAACCACCTGGATGGCGCCGGCGAGGATCAGGATCGGGCCGAGCGCGGACAGGCCCTGCTCGCGCACCAGCTCGAAGACGATGACGGCGAGGCCCGCCGCCGGGCCGCTCACCTGGAGCGGCGATCCGGCGAGCAGACCCACGACCAGGCCGCCGATGATGCCGGTGACCAGGCCTTTCTCGGGCGGCACGCCCGAGGCGATGGCGATGCCCATGCACAGCGGCATCGCCACGAGGAACACGACGATCGACGCCGTGAAGTCGCGCACGAAGCTCTTGGGCTTCGGTGCTTCCGCGACCGTGCTCATTCGGCTGCCTCCGCATAGGCGACGTCGCGTGCGAGCCGCTGGCCGGCCGGCAGCGCCACCGGCATCGGGCGATCCTCGCGGATCGGCACGAAGCGACCGGTCTCGCCGTCGAGGCCGAGCACCATCCCGGCGCCGATATCGACGAACCAGCCGTGCAGCGCGATCTCGCCGCGCGCGATGCCGGCTGCCACCGATGGGTGGGTGCGCAGATGGGCGAGCTGGACCACGACATTCTCGAGCGCGGCAGTGCGCACGGCGTCGGCACCTTCCAGATTGTCATAGCCGCCGTCGACCACGCATTTGGCGGCGTGGCTGTGGCGCAGCCAGGCAGTGACGTTCGGCATGCCTTCCAGCATTTCCGGGTTCATCAGCGCCTTCATCGCACCGCAATCCGAATGGCCGCAAACGATGATGTCGCGCACGCCGAGCGCCGCGACCGCATATTCGACGGTCGAGGACACGCCGCCATTCTGGGTGGCGAAGGGCGGCACGATGTTGCCGGCGTTGCGGCAGACGAACAGGTCGCCCGGGTTTGCCTGGATGATCTGCTCCGGCACCACACGCGAGTCGGCGCAGGAGATCATCAGCGCCTTCGGGCTCTGCCCGTGGGTGGCGAGCTTGGAATAGAGGGCGTGCTGGTTCGGGAAGACCTGCTTCTCGAAATCGACGACGCGTCCGATCACTTCGTTCACGGCTTGCTCCTGTAACAGACCCGCGGCGCGGGCATCTCTTCAGGAATGCAAACTACCGGTCGCCATTTGCTGCATCGCGGCGCGTTCGTAAGAAAACGTTGCTAAGCCGTTGGCCCGCCGCGCGGGAGGAGGATTTCGGCGCAGAGCCCCCCGCCCTCGCGATTGGCGAGACGGAAGCTGCCGCCCTCGGCTTCGGCTGCGCGCGCGACGATCGACAAGCCGAGCCCGAATCCCACGGTATCGCGCGAGCGTGCCGCATCGAGCCTAACGAAGGGCTGCATCACGCGCTGAAGATCCTCCTCGGGGATGCCGGGCCCCTTGTCCTCGACGCGGACCGCAACCGCACCGTCGACCGGCACCAGCCGGATGCAGCACTGGCCGGCATAATGGACGGCGTTGTCGACGAGGTTGTTGAGCGCGCGCTTGAGCATCAGCGGCCGCAGGACATGCTCGAGATGGTCCGGCCCGTCATATTCCACGTCGCGGCCGTGATCGGCATTGTCGTCGGCGATCGTCGCGCACAGCACCGCGAGGTCGACGCGCGCGGGCGTCTCCTTGTCCCCCTCGCCGCCGAGAAAGGCGAGCAGCGACGAGATCATTGCCTCCATCTCGGTGATGTCGGTCTCTACAGCGGCATGCACGTCCGGGTCCGCAATCGCATCGGCGCGCAGCCGCAGCCGGGCCAGCGGCGTCCGCATGTCGTGGCCCACGGCTGCAAGCGCCTGGGTACGATCGGCGATCAGCCGCTGGATGCGCTCCTGCATGCGGTTGAACGCGCTGATCACCCGGCGCAGTTCCTTGGGGCCCGCTTCCTCGACTTCGAGAATGGTTCCGGTGCCGAAGCGATCGGCCGCCACCGCCAGCCGTCGCATCGGCAGCAGCATGCGCCGCAGCAGGATGCCGCTGATCAGGATCAGCGCCAGCGCCGGTGCGAGCGCCAGCAGGATCCGCGACAGGCCAAGATCGGCGGCATGGACATGCTCGCGCGTCCGGAAATACATCCAGCTGCCGTCGGGCATCGGCACCGCGCCGACGATCAGTGCTTTGCTCCCCTGCGAGGTGAGCCGCAGCCGCAGCCCATTGGAGGCGAGCGTAGGCTCCCACAGGACGACCTGCTCGTACAGGCGATCGAGGTCGGGCTGCTCTCGCAGGCCGCTTGGCAACTGCGGCATCCACCGCACTTCGTAGCGCGAGGTGGTGAATTCGAGCGCAAGCTGCTCGCGCCGGGCGGGCGGCTGCTCGGCGAGCAGCTTGCGCGCGATCACCAGATGCTCGGCGAGACGCCGCGCCTCGTCGTCGCGCACCGCGAACTGGCTGGCGCGCTCGTAGAGCATGGTCGAGACGGCGAATTCGATCAGGATGGTCAGCAGCAGGATCGCGAAGACCTGCCCGATCAGCCCGGAGGGACGCTTGAGAAACGCCCTCAACTGCGCGTCACGGGCACGTTGAGCGTGTAGCCGATGCCGCGCACGGTGACGATCGGGGCCTGGTGGCCGGCATCGGAAAGCTTGCGCCGCAGCCGGCTGACCAGCACGTCGATACTGCGGTCGGAGCTATCCCCCAGCCTGGTGCGCGAGAGTTCGATCAGCCGCTCGCGCGAGATCACCCGGCCCGAATGGTCGCACAGGGTGACGAGCAGGTCGAACTCGGCGCCGGTGAGATCTACCACCGCACCGGTCGGCGAGAGCAGCTCGCGGCGCGGCAGGTTGACCGTCCAGCCGTCGAACTGGATCTCGCCCTTGGGTCGCTCGGCGGTGTCGCGCTCGCCTGCACCCCGGCGGAGCACCGCGCGTACGCGGGCCACCAGTTCGCGCGTGCCGAACGGCTTGGGGAGATAATCGTCGGCGCCCAGCTCGAGCCCGACGACCCGGTCGGTCTCGCTGCCCTTGGCCGAGATGAAGATGATCGGCACCGAGCTCTTCTGGCGGATCGCGCGGCAGAGATCGATGCCGCTGGTGCCGGGCAGCATCACGTCGAGCAGCACCAGGTCCACCGGCCCCTGCTCCAGCGCCAGCCACATCTCCGGCGCCGAGGAGGCGGGGCGCACCGTATAGCCGTTTTCCTGGAGCGCGCGGGCGGTCAGCGTGCGCAGCTGGGGATCGTCCTCGACCAGTACGATCGTGGGAAGGCTCAGCGGGGGTTCACCTGCATACATCGCCAGAAACCTAGGCACGGCGATCCGGAGGGTCAACGTCGCCCCGCCGCATCGCAGCGTGACGGGGGTCACGTACGGCGCGTTTCGACAGCGATACAAGGCGCCATATCGTGGGGAAATTATTATGCAGATGCCGCGCCTCCATCGTTCCGTCCTGCCCGGTCGCATGCGTGCGAATCGCGGCGCCCTGGCGGCCATCGAGCTCGAAGGCCTGAGCCGGGACATGACCCCTGCACGGGACGATTCGGCCTTCGGCCCCCGCCATCTGCTTGCCGCCCTGGACGGGCTTTCTGCGGCAGTGATAGAGGCGACAGGCAGCTGGGCGTTCCTCACCGCCGAGCGGATCCAGCTGATCGATGCGGCGCACAAGCTTGCCTGGCTGCTGGTTCGCGTGAACCGCAGCGAAGCCGTGATCGCGCGCGCGCCGGACCTTGCCGGCACCACCCGCGCGATCGCCTCCGCCACCTACAAGCTTCGCGCGGTGCAGGAACTGGGCGATGGCGCCGATGCGATCCAGCCGCTGTTCGACCTGATCGTGCGCATCGACCAGCTGCTGCCGCGCACCGCCCAGCTCTACCAATAAGCACTGCGGCGCTGGCATATCGCCGGCAGCGCGGCTAGAGGGTCCGCGAAGGTTCTACCTTCGAACCCATGCCGGTGCCCGCTTGCGGGCGAGAAGGGAATGCGGTGCGGGCACCTCGGTGCCCAAGGCCGCAGCTGCCCCTGCAACTGTATGCGGCGAGCGGCCGGGCAATGGCCATTGGGAGCGATCCCGAGAAGGCGCCCGAACCGCGGTGACCCGCAAGCCAGGAGACCTGCCGGCACGGGGTCGCTCACGCCTGGTCCAGGGTGCGGCCACGGCGCGGAATCCTCCGTTCGAGCGACGAGAAGCTGCCGGGCGCGCATTGGCGCGGCCGGTCGAATGTCATTGCGGGAACGGGGCCACGGACGTGCACATCAATTCTTCTCTCAAGCGCAGCGCAGGCGCGGCATGATCGATCTGTCGAGCGTCGCCGCCTTCGATCGCGCGCTGGCCTCGCTGCCGGCCCCCGACCCCGCCGCCGCCGATGCTGCGCAGGACCGCCAGCAGCAACTCACCAAGCCGCCGGGCTCGCTGGGGCGGCTGGAGGACCTCGCCATCTTCCTAGCCGGCTGGCAGGGCCGCGAGCGCCCGTCGATGGATGCGGCGCGCGGGGTGATCTTCGCCGGCAACCACGGCGTGGCCGCGCAGGGCGTCAGCGCCTTTCCGCCTGAGGTAACCGCGCAGATGGTCGCCAATTTCGCGGCAGGCGGCGCGGCGATCAACGCGTTGACCGGCGCCATCGGAATGCGGTTGGATGTGGTCTCGCTCGACCTCGACCGACCCACCCGCGACTTCACCACCGGCCCGGCGATGGACGAGGCCGAATGCATCGATGCGCTCCAGCGAGGCGCCGCGGTGGTGACGACCGATACCGATCTGCTGCTGCTCGGCGAAATGGGGATTGCCAACTCGACAGCGGCGGCGGCGCTGTGCCTGCGCAGCTTCGGGGGGACGCCGGCGGACTGGGCCGGTCCCGGCACCGGGCTTGACGCGCACGGCGTCGGCCACAAGGGCGCGGTGATCGCCCGCGCGATCAAGGTCCATGCCGAGGCAGCCCATACGCCATTCGAGACGCTCCGGCGGCTCGGCGGTCGCGAACTGGCGGCCATCGCCGGGGCGGTGCTCGCCGCGCGCCACGCGGGCGTGCCGGTGCTGCTCGACGGCTTCATCTGCTGCGCGTCCATCGCGCCGCTGGCTGCCGTGGCGCCGGGAATTGTCGACCATTGCATCGCCGGCCATTGCTCGGCCGAGCCGGGCCATGCGCGGCTGCTAGCGCAGCTGGGGCTGGAGCCGCTGCTGCGGCTCGACATGCGGCTGGGCGAAGGCAGCGGCGCGGCAGTGGCGGCGGCGGTGCTGCGTTCGGCGCTGGCCGCGCATAACGGCATGGCGACCTTTGCCGAAGCGGGCGTCGCCGGCGGCGCATGAGCGGCATCGTCGTCCACCTGCTACGCCACGGCATTACCGAGGCCGAGGGCCGGCTGATCGGCCGCACCGACGCGCAGCCGCTCGCCGCGGGCGTGGCGCTATGCGTTGCGCGTGCGGCGGGGCTGGCGGTGGAGGCAGTGATCAGCTCGGACCGGGCACGTAGCGCGATCCCTGCGCAAGAGATCGCCGCCGCCATGTCCCTTGACGCTGCCGAAGACCCTCGCTGGCGTGAGCTCGATTTCGGCGCGTGGGACGGGCTTGCGTTCGACGCGATCGACGCCGAGGCGCTCGCCGCGTTCCAGGCAGATCCGGCGCATCATGCACCCACAGGCGGGGAAGCATGGCCGGCGCTCGTCGCGCGCGTCGCCGATGCGCTCGGCACGATCGATCGCCCGACGCTCGTCGTTACCCATGGCGGTGCGATGCGCGCGGCGCTCGCCAGCCTGTGCGCCCTCGACTTTCCCCAACTCTGGAACATCGCTTTGCCCCATGCCGCGCTGCTGAGCCTGCGCGTCTGGCCCGGCACCCCGCGCGTCGGCCAGATCATCGGACTCGTGACATGAAAGAATTCGTCCTCGCCCTCCAGTTCCTGACGCGCCTGCCGCTGCCCGCGGTTAAGGCCGACGACGCGACTTTCGCCCGATCGATGCGCTGGTTCCCCGCGGCCGGGCTGGTCGTCGGGCTGGTGCTGTTCGTCGGGCTGTGGCTGGGCAATTTACTCGATCCCTGGACGGGCGCGCTGTTCGGGCTGGCGGCGTGGGTGGGCATCACCGGCGCGCTGCACCTTGACGGTCTCGCCGATCTCGCCGATGCGAGCGGCGCGCTGCACAAGGGGCGTGAGCGGCTGCGCGAGGTGCTCGCCGACCCGCATGTCGGCAGCTTCGGCGTGGTGGCGATCGCGCTGCAACTGCTCGCCAAGCTGGTGCTGCTCCACGCATTGCTGGCGAGCCCCGGCTGGTGGACCATCCTGTTCGTGCCCGCCGCCGCCCGCTTCGGCCCGCTGGTGTGGACCCGCTGGCTGCCGCCGCTGCACGAGGGGCTGGCCAGCCGCTTCCGAAGCGCCGTGCGCCCCGCCGATCTGATCGTCTGGCTGGTGCTGCTCGCCTTTGCCGCCGCGCTGGCGGCACCGGCGTTGCTCGCCGCACCACTGCTGATCGCCGCCTGGGGCTGGCGGATCCAGCGCCTGCTCGGCGGTATTTCGGGCGACGGACACGGCGCCGGCATCGAGCTGGTCGAGACCGGCCTGTTGCTGGCGCTGGTGATCGCGCCGCATCTCCTGTGAGCGATCCGCTGCTCCACCATGGCGGCAACCTCGCCGCCGCCCGCGCGCGGTACGGCGACGGGCCCTGGCTCGACCTGTCGACCGGGATCAACCCGGTGCCCTGGCCGGTTCCCGCCGATCTCGACATCGACCTGGGCCCATTGCCCGATCCATCGCTGGTGGCCGATCTCGAAGCGGCGGCGGCAGCCCATTTCGGCGTAGCCCCGGACCATGTCTGCGCGGTTCCGGGGAGTGAAATGGGACTGCGGCTGCTGGAGCCGGTGCTGGGCGGCCGCGCCTGCCATCATGTGCCGGGCTACCGCACGCATGGCGCAGCCTTCGCCGACAGCCTGCCATTGTCTGCCGACAGCCCGGTCCCGGGCGACGCAGCGCTGCTCCTCGCGAACCCGAACAACCCCTGCGGCACCCTGCGCGACCTGGTGGCGCTGGAGACTCTGCTGGAAGAGCGCACCGCCGCGGGCGGCTGGCTGATCGTGGACGAAGCCTTTGCCGATGCGCACCCGGAGGCGAGCATCGCACCGCTGGTGGACGATGCACGCAAGCTAATCGTGTTTCGCTCCTTCGGCAAGTTCTTCGGGCTGGCCGGCGTCCGGCTGGGCTTCGTCCTTGCGCCCCGTCCCATCCTCGCCCGCTACCGCGCCCTCCTCGGCGACTGGCCGATTGACGCCACCGCGCTGGCGATCGGTACCCGTGCCTATCACGACCGGGCGTGGATCGAGGCGACGCGCACGTCGCTCGCGGCTCGGGCCTCGACCTTCGACGGCCTGCTCGAAGCGCACAGGCTCGTGCCCGAGGGGAAGTCGCCGCTGTTCCGGCTCGTCTCCTACCCCGACGCCGTAGCGCTCTTCGCGCGGCTGGCTTGCGCACACATCCTCGTCCGGCCATTCGACTACGCCCCGCACTGGCTGCGCTTCGGCGTCCCCGCCAACACGGCGGCACTGGACCGTATCGACCGGGCGCTCCGCCATGGCTGAGCCGGTTGCGCTCGCCGCGCTGGCGCTCGAGGCGGCGATCGGCTGGCCGGCCTGGCTCTATGCGCGGATCGGCCATCCGGTCAGCGGCTTCGCGCGGCTGATCGCGACGTGCGAGCATCGCTGGAACCGACCAGAGGCTTCGGCGCAGCGTCGCCGGCTGTTCGGCATCGTGACGGTCTTGCTTCTCCTGCTGGTGGTCATCGCTGCCGGTCTCACGATCGAAGCCGTGGCGGCGCATTCCTCCTTCGGCTGGCTGGTGCTCGTCGTCGCCGCGTTCCCGGGGCTCGCCCAGCATAGCCTCTACGTCCATGTCCGCCCCGTTGCCGCAGCATTGGTGCGCGGCGACCTGGCAGCAGCGCGCACGGCAGTCGGCTATATCGTCGGCCGCGATACTGCACGGCTCGACACCCCAGGCGTTGCCCGGGCCGCGATCGAAAGTCTCGCCGAGAGCTTCTGCGACGGTATCGTCGCGCCGCTGTTCTGGCTGCTCGTCGCCGGGCTGCCCGGTCTGTGGGCGTACAAGGCGATCAACACCGCCGACAGCCTGATCGGCCACCGCGAGCCCCGCTGGCGCGCCTTTGGCTGGGCGGCGGCGCGCACCGACGACCTGTTCAACCTGGTGCCCGCACGTCTGTCGGGCATGTTGCTCTGCATCGCTGGCGGCCGCGGCTGGCGGACGCTGTGGCGCGACGCACGCAAGCATGCCTCGCCCAATGCCGGGTGGCCCGAAGCGGCGATGGCCGGCGCGCTCGGGCTGCGGCTGGCGGGGCCGATCGCCTATGACGGCGTGGTGGCCGAAAAGCCGTGGATCGGCGACGGCCGCACCGAGACGACTGCGCACGACATCCGCCGCGCGCTCGCCCTCTATGTCCGGGCCTGCGGGCTGCTATGGATCGTTGCCGGAGGGGTCGCATGGCTGCGCTGATGCTGCAGGGTACCGGGTCGGACGTCGGCAAGTCGGTACTGGTCGCCGGCCTATGTCGGGCGCTGATCAACCGTGGCCTGCGCGTCCGACCCTTCAAGCCGCAGAACATGTCGAACAACGCCGCGGTGACCGAGGACGGCGGCGAGATCGGCCGTGCCCAGGCGCTCCAGGCGCTCGCCTGCCGGGTGCCGCCGCATACCGACATGAACCCGGTGCTGCTCAAGCCCCAGGCCGATCGCACCTCGCAACTGGTGGTCCATGGCAAGGTGCGCGGCACGCTCCATGCCGGCAACTATCGCGAGGCGCGCAAGGCGCTGCTCGGCGAGGTGCTGACCAGCTACCGCCGCCTGGCCGCCGATTGCGACCTGGTATTGGTGGAAGGCGCCGGCTCGCCCGCCGAGATCAACCTGCGCGCCGGCGACATCGCCAATATGGGTTTCGCGCGCGCCGCGAACGTGCCCGTGATCCTGGTGGGCGACATCGATCGCGGCGGGGTGATCGCAGCGGTGGTCGGCACCCGCGCGGTGCTCGATCCCGAGGATGCCGCGATGATCCGTGGCTTCATGATCAACAAGTTCAGGGGCGATCCTGCGCTTTTCTCTGATGGCTATGCGCAGATCGAAGAACGTTCCGGCTGGCGCGGCTATGGCCTGATCCCGTGGCTGCGCGACGCATCGCGGCTGCCGAGCGAGGATGCGGTGGTGCTCGAACGCGGCGCTAAGGCGGAAGGCGGACGCATGCTGATCGCCTGCCCGATGCTGCCCCGCATTGCCAATTTCGACGATCTCGATCCGCTCAAGCTCGAACCCGGCGTCACGCTGGCGATGATCCCGCCGGGCAAGCCGCTGCCAGGGGATGCGGCACTGGTGATCCTGCCGGGCTCCAAGGCGACGATCGCCGATCTCGCGGCTTTCCGCGAACAAGGCTGGGACGTCGACCTGCTCGCCCATCATCGCCGCGGTGGCGCGATCCTCGGGATCTGCGGCGGCTATCAGATGCTCGGCCGCACCATCGCCGATCCGCACGGGATAGAAGGACCTGCAGGCCGTGCCTCCGGGCTCGGTCTGCTCGACGTGGAGACCGAACTCACCCGCGAGAAGGCGCTGCGCCCGGCACAGGGTACCGCGCTCGGCGCCGAGATCCGTGGGTACGAGATGCACATGGGCGTGACCACGGGTCCGGACACCGCCCAGTCCTTCGCGATGCTCGACACCGGGCCGGACGGTGCCATCGCCCAGGACGGTCGCGTGCTAGGCACCTATCTGCACGGCCTGTTCGCCAGCACCGAGCTGCGCCGCGCCCTGCTGGCGCGGATCGGCATCGCCTCGACCGGGATCGACTATGCCGCCTCGGTGGATACCGCGCTCGATGCAATCGCGGCCGAGCTCGAAACCCATGTCGACATGCCCGCGCTGATCGCGCTCGCCCAGGAAGCATCCGCATGACCAGCCTGTTCGTCCTCGGCGGCGCCCGCTCGGGCAAGAGCCGCTATGCTCAGGCCCGCGCCGAGTCGCTCCCCGGTGACCTGCTCTACATCGCCACTGCGCAAGCGTTCGACGAGGAGATGGAAGAGCGCATCGCCCACCATCAGGCCGATCGCGGCCTACGCTGGTCGACGCTGGACGTACCACTCGATCTGCCCGCCGCGATCCTGGCCAATGCGGCGCCGGGCCGCGTGCTGCTGGTCGACTGTCTGACGCTGTGGACCTCGAACCTGATGTTCGCCGAGCGCGACCTCGATGCGGAGACGGAGGCGCTTGCCACCGCCGTGACGCAGGCCAGCGGTCCGGTAATTCTCGTCGCCAACGAAGTCGGCCTCGGCATCGTGCCCGACAATGCCCTCGCCCGCCGTTTCCGCGACGCCGCCGGGCGGATCAACCAGGCGATCGCTGCGGCAACGGACGAAGTGCAGTTCATCGCCGCCGGGCTCCCGCTCCGGCTGAAATAGGCGGCAGTTGACGGATCGGCGGCAGCGCACGACGCTGGGGCACCTATCTGGGAGCCTTGTCGATGAAGCCGATCCTCGCCCTGCCCTTGCTGCTCGCGCTCGCGCCGGACGAGGATGTCACGCCCGTCGATCGCCTCGCCCACGAGCAGATGCTGGTGCTCGACACCCATCTCGACACGCCCGAACTGTTCGAGCATCCCGGCTGGGACTTTGCCCGCTGGCATGATCGCGCGTTCGACGGCAGCCAGGTCGACATCCCCCGCATGGAGCAGGGCGGGCTCGATGGCGGGTTCTTCGTCATCTACACGCCGCAGGGCCCGCTGACGCCGGCAGGCTATGCCGCCGCGCGCAACGCCGCGCTCACCCGCGCCACCTGGATCCAGCGCGTCGTCGCCGCGCATCCGGACAAGCTCGAACTGGCGACCACGCCCGCCGATGCCCGCCGTATCGCCGCCAGCGGCAAGCGCGTCGTCTTCCAGAGCATCGAGAACAGCTACCCTCTGGGCGAAGACCTGAGCCTGCTCGCCCATTTCCACGATCTCGGCGTGCGGCTCGCAGGCCCCGTGCACTTCCGCAACAATCAGTTCGCCGACAGCGCCACGGACAAGCGCAGATGGCACGGCTTCAGCCCGCTCGGGCGGCAATGGGTAGCGGAGATGAACCGGCTGGGCATGGTGATCGACGTCAGCCATGCCTCGGACGACGTGTTCGACCAGGCGCTGGCGCTGTCGAAGACGCCGATCATCGCCTCGCATTCCGGCCCCAAGGCGATCTTCGATCATCCGCGCAACCTCGACGATGCGCGGATGCGCAAGCTGGCGGCGGCGGGCGGGGTGCTGCAGATCAACAGCGTCTATCTCGCGCCCTCGGCGTCGGTACCCGGCGGCGAGTCGATCGGGGAGCGGCAGCGGCGCTGGTGGGTGCTCCCGTCCCCCGAGCAGCGCAAGCTAGTCGCCGACATCGCCGCGCTCGGGCCGATCGGGGGCACCGCCGATTTCGAGCTGTTCATGCGGAGCCTGCTCCACGCCATTCAGGTGATGGGCGTCGACCATGTCGGCATCGGCGCGGACTGGGACGGCGGCGGCGGCGTGCGCGGCATGGAGGACATCACCGCCCTTCCCCGCATCTCCGCCCGGCTGCGCAAGGCGGGCTATAGCGATGCCGATATCGACAAGATCTGGAGCGGCAACGCGCTGCGCGTGCTGCAGGCCGCCGAGGACTGGGCCGCGGCCCATCGCGGGTAAAGAAGCTTCTGCCCATACCAGCGGAGAGCTTGACCGATTTAGTTAGCGTCCTAACTAACGGCCCTCATGGCCGATCGGCAAACCCTGGAACGCGCGCTTGCGACGCGAATGAACCCCGTGTCGCGGGCGTGGCAGCGGCTCGCCGATGCGGCGCTGGCCTCGCTCGACATCTCCAGCTCGACGGGCTGGGCGCTGGTCTACCTCCAGCGGCTGGGCGAAGACACTCGACAGGCGGACCTCGCCCGCGCGGTCGGCGTTACCGAAGCCTCGCTGGTCCGCACGCTGCACGCGCTGGAGGATGCCGGGCTGGTCGAGCGCGTCGCCGATGCCCGCGACCGTCGCGCCAACACGCTACGACTGACAAAATCTGGCGTTTCGCTTGCGTCACGGATCGACACGCGGCTCGCTGCGTTGCGCAGCGAGTTGCTCGATGGGGTGAGCGACGAAGCGCTGGAGACGACCTTGGCGGTACTCGATCATCTGGCCGCGCGCCTTGCCGAACGGCGGCCGCAGTCATGACCGATCGCTGGGGCATCGACGCCGCCGTCTTCTCTCTGAAATCCTATGTGGCGGGTATGCTCGCCATCTATCTGGCGCTGTCGATCGGGCTTGACCGACCCTATTGGTCGTTCCTCACCGCCTATATCGTCGCGCAGCCGCTCGCGGGCGCGGTGCTTTCCAAGGCGCTGTTCCGGATCATCGGCACGATCGTCGGCGCGGCCGCGGCCGTGGCGATGGTGCCGCCGCTGATCAACACGCCCGAACTGCTGGTGCTCGCCATTTCGGGCTGGTTGGCACTCTGCGTGTTCGTCTCGCTGCTCGACCGGACGCCGCGCTCCTACATGTTCGTGCTGGCAGGCTATTCCGCGGTGCTGATCGTGCTGCCGAGCGTCGACGCGCCGGGCACCATCTTCACCGTCGCCAGTTTGCGCGTACAAGAGATCACGCTCGGCATCCTCTGCGGCAGCCTGGTGCACGGCGTGGTGTTCCCGCGCTCGGTAGCTGCCTTTCTTCTCGCTCGGGTGTCGACCATCCTCAAGGATGCCGAACGCTGGTCACACGACTCGATCGCGTTGGAGCCGGTAGCCGGGGTCGATGCCGAACGCCGCCGCCTCGCCGCAGACATCACCGAGCTCCACCAGCTCTCGATCCATCTGCCGTACGAGACCGCACGTACCGCGCCGCGCGTGCGCACCGTACGCGCGCTGCAGGATCAGCTGTCGCTGCTGATGCCGCTGGGCGCGGCGGTGGACGATCGCACGGTGCAGCTGCTCGCCCATGGCGGGCTGCCGCAGGACGTGGCCGCGCTGCTCGTCGACACGCAGCAATGGCTCAAGACGCTCGACCGCGACCGAGACGAACGCGCTGCCGACGCCGCGATCCTGGAGGCGCGCTGTGCCGCGCTCGAACCCGACGTCCATCCGGGCAGCACTTGGCACGACCTGCTGGTCCTCAGCCTGCTCTCGCGCCTTTCGGCGTTGATTGCCGCGCATCGCGACTGCCGCGAGCTTGCCGAGCAGCTCGCCACCCTCGATCGCCGCCCGGTTAGCCCCCGCGTCGCCGAGCTGCTCGAAGGCCGTCGCGGCCGCGAGTTGCATATCGACTGGATCGCCGCGGCGCGCGGCGCGCTCGGCGCGTTCCTCACGCTGGCCGTGGGCTCGGCGATCTGGATCGCAAGCGGCTGGTCGGACGGGTCAACCGCGGTGATGCTGGCGGGCGTGTTCCTCGCGCTGTTTGCCGCCGCCCCCGATCCGCTGCTGCCGCTGCGCTCCTTCTTCTGGGGCACGCTGGTCGCCACGGTCCTGGGCGCGATTTATGGCTATGCGATCATGCCGCGGCTCGACGGCTTCGTGCAGCTCGCCGCCGCGATGGCGCCGCCGCTGCTGATCCTTGGCGCGATGATGCATTCGCCCAAGTGGATGGGCCTGGCATTGCCGACCCTGCTCGGCCTTGGCAGCCCTCTGCTCATTTCGGCGAGATACACCAGCGCCTTTGCCAGCTTCGTCAACGGCGCGATCGCACAGCTGATGGGGGTCGCCTTCGCAATCCTGATGGCGCGGCTGCTGCAATCGGCGGGCATCGAACAGGCGATCCGACGGACGCTGCGCGCCGGCTGGGCCGATATCGCCGACCGCAGCAACCTGATGACGCCCCCCGACATCCGCGGCTGGATCAACCGCATGCTCGATCGCATCGCCCTGCTCGCGCCGCGATTGGCGCTGAGCGGCCGCTCGCCCGGCAAGCCGCTCTATGATGCGCTGCGCGACCTGCGCACCGGTGTGGCGATTGCGGAATTGCGCGCGCTGCGCCTCGAACTACCCCCCGAACGCTCGGCGCCGCTTACCGACGTCCTCCGCGACGTCGGCGACTATTACCGCCGTCTGGAACCCGAAGTGGAAAAGCCCGAGGACCCTGGCTTGCTCGCCCATATCGATACCGCGCTTCACGCCATTGCGCAGGATAGCGACGCCGCGGTCCGCCGCACTGCCGCCCTCGGGCTGCTGGCGCTGCGCCGCAACCTCTTCCCCAATGCCGACCCCGCTCCCGAGGCACGGCTGTGACCGGCGAAATCTCCATTGACGGCGTGTTCGTGCCGACGCTGCTGCTGCTCGGCATCCTCGCCATGCTGCTGACGATGGTGCTTGCCCGGCTGTTCAACGCCTTCGGCCTGTACCGCTTCGTCGCCTATAGGGCGCTGGTCGATCTGTGCCTGTTCATCCTCCTGCTCGGCCTGCTCGCCTGGGCCACCCCCTCGATCGGATTTCACCCATGAAACGCTACCTCCCCGCCCTCGGCCGCAGCGCTGCGACGATCCTGATCGTCGTCGCCGCCGCTTTCGTCGCCTTGTGGTTGTGGCAGCATTATGCGCGCAGCCCCTGGACGCGCGACGGGCGCGTGCGGGCCGACGTGGTGCGGGTGACACCCGACATCGCCGGGCTGGTGACCGCGGTGGCGGTGCACGACAATCAGCAGGTCAAGGCGGGCGACCTGCTCTTCGTGATCGACCAGCCGCGCTACTCGCTCGCGCTCGCCCAGGCCCGCGCCAGCGTGGAGAGCGCCCGCGCGACGCTCAACCAGGCACAGCGCGAGGCGCGCCGCGACCTCGCGCTCGGCAACCTCGTCGCCGCGGAGACGCACGAGCAGAATGTCGCCCGCGTCGCCACCGCTCAGGCCGCGCTCGCGCAAGCGCTGACCTCGGTGCAAAGCGCCGAGCTCAACGTCTCGCGCACCCAGGTGAAGGCGTCGGTCAACGGCACGGTGACCAACCTCGATCTCCACCCCGGCGACTATGTCGCGGCGGGCCAGCAGGCGATGGCGCTGGTCGATGCCGACAGCCTGCGCGTCGAAGGCTATTTCGAGGAAACCAAGCTTCCGAGCATCCGCATCGGCGCACCGGTGACGGTGGAGCTGATGGGCGAGCCGCGGCTGCTCCACGGCGTCGTCGAGAGCATCGCCGCCGGGATCAACGACACCACGCGCAGCAATTCGGGCAACCTGCTGCCCAGCGTCGATCCGACCTTCACCTGGGTCCGCCTCGCCCAGCGCATCCCGGTGCGGGTGAAGCTCACCCAGCTGCCGACCGACATCCGCCTGATCGCCGGCCGCACCGCGACGGTGACGATCCAGCCGGCTGCAGCCGCGCAGCCCGTGCAGGCGAGGCCGACGCCGACTCCCTCCGCTACCCCGCAGGCCAAGTGACCATGCGCCGCCTCCCTTTGCTCGCCGCGCTCGCGCTGGTCGCCGGCTGCACCCGCGCCGGGCCGGATTATCACCCGCCGGTCGCCGGACCGGCCAACGATCCCTCTGCCACCGGCAAGTTCCTCTCTGCGCAGGACAAGGCGTTCGCCGACGAACCGCTGCCCGAGCATTGGTGGCGCCTCTACGCCGATCCTCGGCTCGACGCGCTGGTCGAGCAGGCGCTCGCCGCCAATACCGACCTGCGCGCCGCCGACGCCAATCTCCGTCGTGCCGAAGCGGTGGTCCGCCAGACCGAGGCCTCGCGCCAGCTGACCACCGACCTCTCCGGCGGCACCACGCTTGCCCGTCCCTCCGGCACCGGCACAACCTTGCCCGGCACGCTTGGCTATAATCTCGGCATCGCGGTTGGTTACCCGCTCGACGTGCGCGGAAAGATAGCGCGCGCGATCGAGGCGAGCCTTGCCGATCGTGATGCGGTCGCCGCGGCGCGCGATGCGGTGCGGATCAGCGTCGCGGCTGCGACTGCCCGTGCCTATGCCGATGTCTGCGCGGCCAATTTCCGGCTGGCCGCCACCCAGCGCATCGTTGCCCTCCAGCGTCAGACCTTCGGCGCGACCCAGCGGCTGCAGCGCGCAGGCCGCGGCACCGCCTTCGACGTAACCCGCGCGCAGGCGGCGGTGCAAACCAGCGAAGCCAATCTGCCGATCTTCGCCGCCCAGCGCCGCGCTGGGCTCTACACGCTCGCCGCGCTGCTCGGACGTCCAGCCGCCGATTATCCGCGCGATGTGGAAAGCTGCGCCGCACTCCCTGCCCTGCCCCGGCCGATGCCGGTCGGTGACGGAGCAGCGATGCTCCGCCGCCGTCCCGACATCCGCCAGGCCGAACGCGTGATCGCCGGCGACACCGCTCGCATTGGCGTCGCCACCGCCGACCTCTACCCGCAGATAAACCTTGCCGGCTCGGCCGGGCTGAGCGGCCTGGTCAATCGCGCCGGCGGCCCCACTTCCTTCGGGTTCAGCCTCGGCCCGCTGATCAGCTGGAGCTTCCCCAACCGCCCCGCCGTCCGCGCGCGGATCGATGCGGCGGGCGCGCAGGTCGATGCCGACATCGCCCGCTTCGACTCCACCGTGCTCAGCGCGCTGCGCGACACGGAGACGGCGCTGGAGACCTATGCCCGCGACCGCGATCAGGCGGAGGCGCTCCGCCAGGCGCGCAACAGCGCGGCGACGGCCGCGGACCAGGCTGGCCGGCTGTTCCGCTTCGGCCGCAGCGACTTCCTCGCGCTGCTCCAGGCACAAAGCAGCCTCGCCCAGGCCGAGGCGAGCTATGCCACGGCGCAGGCAAAACTGCCCGACGACCAGATCGCAATCTTCCTCGCACTTGGCGGCGGCTGGGAATAAGAGCGGCGCCATGACCTTCACCGATATCGCGAGCCGGACCTACAACCATAATTTCCGGCTCGACCCGATCGTCCGCAGTCTGCTCGACACCGATTTCTACAAGCTGCTGATGCTGCAGATGATCCGGCGCCTCCACCCCGAGACGCAGGTCACTTTCTCGCTGATCAACCGCACCAAGTCGGTGCGGCTGGCCGAGGTGATCGACGAGGCCGAACTGCGCGCGCAGCTCGATCATGCGCGCACGCTGCGCTTCGCCAAGAAGGAGCTGATCTGGCTGGCCGGCAACAGCTTCTACGGCAAGACCCAGATGTTCGCGCCGGACTTCATCGCCTGGCTCGCTGAGTTCCAGCTACCGGAATATGAACTGGAGCGGCGCGAGGGCCAGTTCGTGCTCCATTTCCACGGACCCTGGACCCATACCACCATGTGGGAGATCCCGGCGCTGACCATCGTCAACGAACTCCGCTCGCGCGCGGCGATGCGCGGCCGCGACAGGTTCGCGCTCGACGTGCTCTACGCCCGCGCCAAGGCCAAATTGTGGGACAAGGTCGAGCGGCTGCGCGCCCTTCCCGACCTCGTGCTGTCGGACTTCGGCACCCGCCGCCGCCACGGCTTCCTGTGGCAGCGCTGGTGCGTCGAGGCGCTCAAGGAAGGGCTCGGCCACCGCTTCATCGGCACCTCCAACGTGCTGCTGGCGATGGACGCGGACCTCGAGGCGATCGGCACCAATGCGCACGAGCTGCCGATGGTCGAGGCCGCGCTGTCCCCCGATGACGCCAGCCTCGCCGACGCACCCTATCGCGTGCTCGAACAATGGCGCGCGCATTATGGCGGCAACCTGCTGATCGCGCTGCCCGATGCGTTCGGTACTACCTCGTTCCTCGCCCGCGCGCCCGATTGGGTCGGCGATTGGACCGGCTTTCGTCCGGACAGCGCGCCGCCGATCCCGGGTGGCGAGCAGATCATCCGCTGGTGGCAGGAACATGGCCGCGATCCGCGCGAGAAGTTGCTGATCTTTTCCGACGGCATGGACGTGGAGTCGATCGAGGCGACCTATCGTCACTTCAACGGGCGGGTGCGGATGAGCTTCGGCTGGGGCACCAACCTCACCAACGATTTCCGCGGCTGCGACCCCGAGGGCGAAGCCGGCCTGGAACCGATCTCATTGGTCTGCAAGGTGGTGGCGGCAAACGGCCGCCCGGCGGTCAAGCTCTCGGACAACCCGGCCAAGGCAACCGGCGACCCCGCCGAGATCGAACGCTACCTGAGGGTGTTCGGCAGCGCGGGACGTACCGAGCAGCTGGTCCAGGTCTAGCCGCGCCAGTCCACAGAATTACCATAGGGGTGGCACGTCGCCAGCACGCGGCGTTCCTCCCCGCCCGGGAACCAGCTGAGCGACAGCCGCACTTCGCTGCGCGTCTCGGTCCATTCGAAGCCGACCCAGGCGAGCGGCCGCTCGGGCGTGGCATATTGCCCGGCATCCCGGATCATCGCGACCACCGCGGCACGGTCGCGCGGCGGCAGGTACTGCAGCACCATCGAGTGCATGACGACGCGGCAGACCCCCGCCGCCTGCGGCTCGGCCAGCTGACGCGCAAGCCATTCGGTCGCGTCGCCCTTCTCGATCTCGGGCGGGTGGCGGCGCGCCATGCCGAGCGCCTCTTCCAACCGGTGCAGCCGCAGCGGCTGGTCGGCGAAGATATAGGCCATCAGCCGCTCGCAGGTCGCCGGGTCGGCGGCGCTGAGCGGGTTGAGGTCGACGCCGCGTGCCGAAACGACCTCCAGCGGCGCAGGTTGCGGCGCGGGACCGTGCCAGTCGGGTGCGACCTGCACGGGCGAATGGCGGTCCCCGGCGAGCGCGCCGCCGAGATCGAAGCCATAGCGGCCGAGATTGAGGTTGAGGCCGCAGCTCGAACCGATTTCCAGGATCTCGAACGGCAAGCCGAAGCGATGGCGGACCTGCATCAGCGCGGCAACGATCGCGCCGGAACGGCCGACTTCGTTGGTCTGCGGCGTGCGGCGCAGGAATCCGGCGATCAGATCGTCCTCATGCGCCAGCGCCTCGCCGATCGCGCCGTCGAAATCATCGTGCTCGTGACGGTAGAGTGCGGCCAGCGCGGGCGGATTTCCGCGTCGGGCGAGAAAGTGGAGCGCGGCGTTGAAGCGCATCGCGAGTGCCGCCGAGGCGGGATCGCCTTCCCAATGCGTGATCAGGGCTTGGCTGTGGGGGCCGCGGTCCAGCTGGCGCAGGCCTGCCGCCAGCACTTCGCCGATGAAGGGCGAGCCAAGCTCGATGGCGACCCGCGCCATGCGCACGATCTCCGCAATACCCGTCCGGGGAGCGATCATGTTCATTACCATTTTCCCGGGCAGAAGCCGCGTCGGATCTTGTCGCCGGGGGCCGTCCGATTCGCAACCGGATCGAACGGCCATACCCGGGCCTTTAGCTGCTTCCGACGATCAGAAGCTCTGCCAGTCGTCGTCCGCGCCGTTGCTGCGGACGAGCGCCGAGACGGCGGCCGCGGGCAGCGGCTTGACGCTGCCGCCGTTGAACCGGCCGGGAGAAACGCGCGAGCTTGCCATCTGCGTGGCCGCGCCATTGCCCACCTTGAAGCGGCTGGCCTGCTCGGAAAGCACGCTGACTTCGCTCGCCAGATTGCGCGCGGCGGCCGAGGTTTCCTCCACCATCGCGGCGTTCTGCTGCGTCGACTGGTCCATTTCGCCCAGCGCGGCGCTGATCTCGGTGACCGCACTCGACTGCGCATGGTTGTCCGACGCCATGTTGCCGAGCAGCTGGTGGACTTCGCCCACGCCGCTGGAGATGTCGGCCAGCGCACCGTCGACGCGCTGCACGGCCTGCACCGCGGTGACGATGTCGCTCTGCGTCGCAGTCAGCTGGTCGCGGGCGCGGCCGGCTTCTTCTTCCGCACGCATCGCCAGCGCCGAAACAAGGTCGGCGACGACCGCGAAGCCGCGGCCTGCTTCACCCGCGCGACCGGCTTCGACGGCGGCGTTCATCGCGAGAACGCGAGTCTGGAACGCGATCTTGTCGAGGCCTTCGATCACGCTGTCGATGCCCTTGGCGCTGTCCGACACGCGGGTCATCGCCTGCACTGCCTCGTCGGCGGTGCTGCGGCCGTTGTCGACCGTAGACATGGTGCCGTCGGCGCGCTCCACCGTGCGACCGGCGGCGGCGGCAGTGGCCTTGAGGCGCTGGTCCATCTGGGTGACGGCGGCGGCCGTCTCTTCCAGGCTGGCGGCGTTGGCTTCGGTGCGGCGGGCGAGATCCTCGCTGGCCTGGGCGATCTCGTTCGAGCCGGTGCGGATCGACGCGGTCGCCTCGATCACCGACGCGATCAGCTCGCGGAGGCTCGACAGGGCGTTGTTGAAGTTGGTCTTCACCACGCTGTATTCGCCGGGGAACTCGATGTTGATTTGCGCGGTCAGGTTGCCCTGCGCCAGTTCGGCGAGGTGCGACGAGACAGTCTCGACGACCATCTTCTGTGTCGCCTCGGCCTTGGCGCTGGCGGCGTCCGACGCTTCCTTGGCGAGCGCGGCGTCGCGGAACACGAGCACCGCACGGGCCATGTCGCCCAGTTCGTCGCCACGCGCGGTCGCGGGCACTTCCACATGGTTCCGGCCGGCGGCAAGATCCGCCATGGTGCGGGTCAGCTGGCTGATCGGGCGGGCGATGATGCTGCTGAGCGTGACCGCGAGACCGATGGCGATGCCGATCAGCGCGATCGCGCCGATGATCAGTACGGTGGTCGCGGTGCTGATGGCGCCTTCCTGGCGCGCACCGTTCTTCTCGATCGCTTCGGCCTGAGCGTCCTTGATCGAGCGCAGCGGCAGCACCGCGGCCGAGACCAGCACGGCCTTGCCGGCGCCGCGAACTTCAGCCTGAGCTTCTTCGCGCTTGCCGGCCTTCACTTCGGCGATGAGGCGGTCGCCCCACTTCTCGCGCCACGACAGCGTCTCTGCGCGCGACTTGCGCAGCGCGTCGAGCAACGCCGGATCGGTGAGCAGCTTCTCGAGCTCGGCCGACGTCTCGTCATATTCGCTGCGACCTTCGTCGTACGACTTCAGATAGGTGGGATCGGCGGTGACGAGAAAGCCGCGCAGCTGGCTGTTCTGGCGCAGCAGCGCCGTTTCCAGCGTCAGCGTCTTCGAATGGATCTGCTGGCTGAGATTGTTCTGGTCGGTGACCGAACGGATCATCGAGATGTTCATGAAGAACACGATCATCACGATCGCTGCCGATGCGCAGATCAGCAGGAACGAAAGTGCGAGCTTCCTCGGAATTTTCATCGATGCAATCATTTCTGGTCTTTCCGATAGTTTTTGGCGCGCCCGAACATGCTGATGTCGATCGCGGCCTGCGCTAGGGCCGAGCCGATCGCCGAAATGGAGAGAACGGGCGTGGTCACGCGCAGTCGGCGCCTGGCGCCAACGCCGGGCAGCCCGCGGCCGCATAGGCGACCGAGGTACCAGCAATGGCTAGAAACCGAACCTGCACGCGCATTCCCAACCCCGTTCCCGGTCTGTGGTTTATCGCATTATAGGAACGATCTCTTACCGATCGGTCACCGGGCGCATAAACAATGCCCCGTAGAAGCGCGTAAGGCACTCCGGAGAAATTCGGATCCAGCGTGCAGAGGCCGCTTACCGGGTCGGATGCTCCGGATAGGCCGGGATCGCGCAGCGGTGTCTACGTTATAGTACGGAGTCCCGCAGATTGCGTGCAGGCCCGTGGATAGTTGGGACAGGCAAGGCGGCGGACGCGCGACGTCGCTGCGCCCGGCCGCACGCCACAGTTGGCGTTACTTGCGCTCCTTGCGACCACCCTTCCAGTAGAGCAGCCCCGCTACGATCGCGGCAGAGCCGACGCCGATCGCGGCGCCCATGCCGATCTGACGCGAGCTGGGCGTGCGGCGCTTGGCCGCCTCGGCCATTTCCTTGGCGACGGCGAGCGCCTCCCCTTCCCCGGCGTGCGGCGCTTCGGCCTTGGGATAGGGCGACTGCGATTCGGCGGGCACAGGCGGTTTCTTGCTCATCATCTTCCTTCGACACACGCGGTCATCAACCGCCTTCTTCATGCGGCGGTTCCGCCCCGGCTTGCAAGGCGCAACCGCACTCCGCCATAGCGGTCTGCGATGAACCCGATCTATTCCTCGATGGGCACCACCATCTTCGAAGCGATGTCCGCCCGCGCCCGCGCGAACGGCGCGATCAACCTCGGCCAGGGCTTTGCGGACGGCCGCGGGCCAGAGGCGGTGCTCGAGGCCGCCGCCCGTGCGGTGCTGGAGAAGTCCAACCAATATCCGCCGATGGCGGGGCTGCCCGAACTGCGCCAGGCGGTGGCGGATCACTATGCCCGCCACCAGGCACTCAACCTCGCCGTCGAGGAAGTGATCGTCACCTCGGGAGCGACCGAGGCGCTGGCCGCGGCACTCTTCGCGCTGATCGAGCCCGGCGACGAGGTGCTCTGCTTCCAGCCGCTCTACGACGCCTATGTACCGCTGATCCGCCGCGCCGGCGGCGTACCGCGCTTCGTCCGCCTCAGCCCGCCCGAATGGCGGATCGAGCGCGCGGCGCTGGAGGCTGCGGTGACGCCAAAAACCCGGCTCATCCTGATAAACAACCCGCTCAATCCGGCGGCAACGATGACCAGCGCCGAGGATCTGGCGATGCTCGCCGACTTCTGCGTCGCGCACGATCTCACCGCGATCTGCGACGAGGTGTGGGAGCATGTCACCTTCGACGGCGGCCGCCACCTGCCGCTGATCGGCTTCCCCGGCATGCGCGAGAGGACGGTGAAGATCGGCAGCGCGGGCAAGATCTTCGCGCTGACCGGCTTCAAGGTCGGCTGGATGTGCGCCGCCCCGCCGCTCGCCCGGGTGCTGGCGAAGGCGCACCAGTTCCTCACCTTCACCACCCCGCCCAACCTGCAATGGGCAGTGGCCGAGGGTCTGGCGACGCAGGACGGCTGGGTACAGGACGCCCGCCATCGCTTCCAGGCCGGGCGCGATCGGCTGGCTAGCGGCCTGCGCAACGCCGGCTTCGCGGTGCTGCCGAGTGCCGCCACCTATTTCCTCTCGGTCGACCTCACCGCCTCCGGACTTGCGATGGACGACGTCACCTTCAGCGAACGCCTGGTCGACGAGGCCAAGGTCGCGACGATCCCGGTCTCGGCCTTCTACGCCGAGGACCCGGTGACCAATGTCGTCCGCTTCTGCTTCGTCAAGGAAGATGCGGTGCTGGACGAGGCACTCGCGCAGGTGAAGGCATGGCGCACGGCACTCGGCTGAAGCCTCAGATCCGGTCGAGCACGCCGCGCTCGGTGATATAGCCCGTCACCAGCCGCGCCGGGGTAACGTCGAAGGCGGGGTTGAGCGCCGGGGAGTCGGTGACGCGGATCGTCGCGATCCGGCCCGCCTCGTCCGGCCCGGTCAGCCGCGTCACTTCCTCGGGCGAGCGCGCCTCGATCGGGATGTCGGCACCGCTGGCGGTCGCCGGGTCGAAGGTCGTGTAGGGCAGCGCGACGTAGAAGGGCACGCCATTGTCGTGCGCGGCGAGCGCCTTTAGATAGGTGCCGATCTTGTTGCAAACGTCGCCATTGGCCGTCACCCGGTCGGTGCCGACAATTACCGCATCAACCTGCCCCTGCATCATCAGCAGCCCGCCGGCATTGTCCGCGACCACCGTGTGCGGCACGCCGTGGTTGCGCAGCTCGAAGGCGGTGAGCAGCGCCCCCTGGTTGCGCGGACGGGTCTCGTCTACCCAGACATGCACCGGGATGCTAGCATCGTGCGCGAGATAGATCGGCGCCGTCGCGGTGCCATAGTCCACCGTCGCCAACCACCCGGCGTTGCAATGGGTGAGGATGTTGAGCGGCCGATCCGGGTGCTGGGCGTGGAGGTCGCGGAGCAGGTCCAGCCCATGCTCGCCGATCGCGCGGCAGAGCTCCGCATCCTCGTCGCAGATCGCGTCGGCACGCGCATATGCGGCGGCGGCGCGTTCGGCCTGCGGCAATCCCTGCACCTCCGCCCGCACCTGGTCGAGCGCCCAGCGCAAGTTGATCGCGGTGGGCCGCGTCTCGACCAGGGTCGCATAGGCGGCATCGAGCCCGGGGTCGCTGGCATCCACCGCGAGCGCCATGGCGAGCCCATAGGCCGCAGTCGCGCCGATCATCGGCGCGCCGCGTGTCCACATCTCGCGGATCGCCACGGCGGCGGCATCGAGGTCGCGCAGCTCGACCCAGCGAATTTCCCAGGGGAGCTGCCGCTGGTCGAGAATACGAACGCCCTTCCCGTCCGCGGTGCGCGCGATCGAGCGGGTGTGCTTGCCTTCGAGGATCACAGGCGAATCTCCGCGAGCGAGTGAATGTCGGCAGGGCCGCCGGCGCGATCGATCAGCAGCGCGCCGAGGCCTGCCGCACGCGCCGCATCGACCTCGGGCTGCATGTCCGAGACAAACAGGATTTCCTTTGGTTCAAAGCCAATTGCGGCCGCAATCTTGGCATAGCTCTCAACCTCGCGCTTGGGCCCGGTGCTGGTGTCGAAATAGCCGGAGAGCATCGGCGTGAGATCACCGGCGATCGAATGGCCGAAGATCAGCTTTTGCGCCGCGATCGACCCCGAGGAGTAGATGTAGATCGCCACTCCGGCGGTGTACCAGCGGTGCAGCGCCTCGGGCGTGTCCGGATAAACATGTCCCTGGAGCGTGCCATCGGCATAGCCTTGCGCCCAGATCAGCCCCTGGAGCGTCTTGAGCGGCGTGGCCTTGCGATCCTCGGCAATCCACTCGAGCAGGGTCGCCACCTTATCCTCGCCCGGCACCTCGGCGAGGATGGAAGCAACATCTTCAGAATGCGCCTCGACATAGGCCGCCAAATGCCTGGCAGCGTAGGGAAAAAGCACGTCCGCCACGAAGGCGATACTGCTCGTGGTCCCCTCGATGTCGAGCAGGACGGCCTTGGTCTGGGTCATGGAGGTACTCGCTGCGCCGCGGGTCAGGCGGCGATGGGCTCGTGGCGCGGGAAACGGTCGGCGATCGCGTCACCGGTGAAGTGGGCGATCCAGCCATCCGCATTGGTGAACAGCCGGATCGCGGTGAAGCGCGGGCTTGGCCCCATGTCGAACCAGTGCGCCGTCCCCGCGGGGACCGAGATCAGGTCGCCCTCCGTGCAGAGAACCGCATAGACCCGATCGTTCAGATGGAGTGTGAAGAGCCCCTCACCTTCCACGAAGAAGCGCACTTCGTCCTCGGCGTGGCGATGCTCGGACAGGAACTTCGTGCGAAGCGTATCCTTTTCGGGATGGTCGGGCACCATCCGGATCACGTCGACCGAGCGATAGCCCTGCTCGCCCTTGAGTCGCTCGACCTCGGGCGCAAAAGCGGCGAGCACCGCGTTCTGGTCGGCATCGGCCGCGATCGCACGCGACGGCCAGCGCTCGAAGCGCACGCCGCGGATCGCCAGTTCCTCGGCGATGGTCATCGGATCCTGCGTGTCGAGCAGCGGCGCTGCATCACTTTCGGAAAAGATACGAAGTCGGCTCATCGTGCCCATGCCCGTCTGAAGCTGGCCTCGGCGAGCTCGGCGGCGATCATCCATTCGGTCGCCTCCAGCACGCGTTCGGCCTCGTCCACGTCCTTGCCCCAGGCATAGAGCCCATGGCTGCGAATGAGATACGCCGGAATGGCGCCGGGCGCCAGCAGCGCCGGGCGGATCGCCGCCTCGATCACCGCCATGTCCTGGCTGTTCTCCACGATCGGCAGCTGCACCTCGGCCTCGTGGGTGGTGTGCCCGGGATAGGCCTTGAGCATCTCGTGCCCCGCAAGGACGACAGCATCGGCATCGGTCGCGCGGCTAAGCCCCACTGCTTGCGGCGAATGGCCGTGCAGCACCGCGCCCGCTTCTGGAAACAGCCGGTAGATCGCCAGATGCAGCTCGGTTTCGGCCGAGGGCTTGCCGCTCGTGAGCGGCTGGCCCTCCAGGTCCACGCGCATGAGGCCGTCGCTGGTCAGCCGCCCCTTGTGGCGGCCGGAGACGGTCAGCGCGATGCTGCCGTCGTCGAGCCGGGCCGAGTAGTTGCCCGAGGTCGCCGGTGCCCAGCCGCGCGCGTCCAGCCGCTTGCCGGCCTCGATCAGCGCAGCGACGGCCTGTTCATAGGACATGGTCATGCCGCGCCTCTAGCGCTTCGCAGCCGCCGCGCGACACAGAATTTTTGACTTTGCGAACAGATCAACGATGCCAGTGCGATGCGGTGCGATTCGGCCAAAGCTGGACGACTGCCGTGTCAAAACGGCATGACACCTCGGTGAACCGGGCAGCAGGTGCGCCGAAACGCGCCACTAACGGGCATTACCGGAACCACCGTTAACGATGCTTCTGCTATACGGTTTCCCGGGCATGACAGAAATTTGCGGGCGCAGAACAAAGATCATGGATTCTAACGCTTCGGTACAAACACGTCGGGCTTTGCTCAAATCGGCGCTGGTAATGGCGAGCGGTGCAGCGGTTTCGGCCTGCGCATCGCGCACCATCGGGACTACGCTGGCGGCCGCTCCGCCGCCGCCGCGCATCCAGCCGGCGCCGGTCGCCTCGCTGAATCCCGCGCCCAAGGTGGCCGCCCAGGCGCGGATCGTTCCCGCCGGCATCCGTCCCGAGCTGTTCAAGCGCGCAACCGCCGCTCTCGACCGGCACTCGATGCATGTCGACACGCATGATCGCATCGCGGTCGCCGACTTCTCGCTGCCGTCGTCGCAGCCCCGCTTCTTCCTGGTCAACATGGGCACCGGCGAAGTCGAGCCGCTGCTGGTGGCGCACGGCATCGGTTCCGATCCCGGCCATACCGGGGTGCTCCAGCGCTTCTCCAACCAGATCAATTCCGAGGCGACCTGCGAGGGCGCATTCCTCACCGCCGATTATTATGTCGGCAAGCACGGGGATTCGCAGCGGCTGATCGGGCTCGACCCGACCAACAACAACGCGCTGGCGCGTGCGATCGTCGTCCACTCGGCCTGGTACGCGAACCCCGACATGGTTTCGAAGCACGGCAAGCTCGGCCGCAGCCAGGGCTGCTTCGCGGTCGGCGAGCGCCAGCTGGCCAAGGTGTTCGAGCGGCTCGGGCCCGGCCGCCTGATCTACGCGACCAAGGCGTAACTTCTCTAAGCGCCTCCCCCTGGGAGGAGGCGCTTAAACATCCTCCCCCGGATACATCCCGCCGCCGCGGGGTTGGCAGGCCATGGTCCCCGGCATAGGACACACGCATGGCCGATCTGCATCCGTTCTTCGCGCTCCACCGCCACGGCATGATCCGCGCGGGCGTCTGCACGCCCGTCGGCACCGTTGCCGATCCCGCCGCCAATGCCCGCGCGACCATCGCGCTGGCGCAAGCGGGTGACGCGGCTGGCGCGGACATCCTCGTCTTCCCCGAGCTCAACGTCACCAGCTATGCGATCGACGACCTGCATCTGCAGGACACGATCCTCGCCTCCACCGAGGCCGGCATCGCCGAGATCGTCGAGGCGAGCCGCAACTTGAAGCCGGTGCTGCTGGTCGGCGCCGCGCTGGCGCGGAACGGGCGGCTCTACAATTGCGCGGTCGCCATCGCACGCGGGCGCATCCTCGGCGTGGTGCCCAAGACCTACCTGCCCAACTACCGCGAATATTATGAGAAGCGCTGGTTCGCCTCGGGCTCGGGACTGCGCGACCTGGAGATCAGCGTCGCCGGCCAGACCGTACCGTTCGGCCCCGACCTGCTGTTCGCGGCGGAAGACCTGGCCGACTTCGTCTTCCATATCGAGATTTGCGAGGATTACTGGGCGCCCCAGCCCCCTTCCACCGAAGGCGCGATGGCCGGCGCGCTGGTGCTGTGCAACCTCTCCGCCTCGAACATCGTGATCGGCAAGGGCCGCGAACGCGAGCTGCTCTGCGCGTCGCAGAGCTCGCGGACGATCTCCGCCTATCTCTACTCGGCCTCGGGCCCGGGCGAGAGCACCACCGATCTCGCCTGGGACGGCCAGGGGCTGATCTACGAGTTCGGCGAGAAGCTCGCGGCCTCGCAGCGCTTCGAGTTAGCCGATGCGATCACCTATGCCGATCTCGACCTCGAGCGGCTGCGGCTCGAACGGATGCGCGACGGCACCTTCAACGACAATGCCCGCAATGCCGGCATGCCCGAAACCCGCTTCCGCCGCATCGGCTTCGCGCACCAGCGCGATTTCGCCGATCGCGGCCTGCTCCGCCCGACCCGCCGTTTCCCCTTTGTGCCCAACACGCCCGCGGCGCTGGAAGAGGATTGCTACGAGGCGTTCAACATCCAGGTGGAGGGCCTGCGCCAGCGGCTCGCCTCGACCAAGAGCAAGGCGCTGATCATCGGCATTTCGGGTGGCCTGGACTCCACGCATGCGCTGATCGTCGCCGCCAAGGCGATGGATCGGCTGAGGCGCCCGCGCACCGACATTCTAGGCTATACCATGCCGGGCTTCGCGACGAGCGAGGGCACCAAGTCCAATGCCTGGGCGCTGATGCGCGCGATCGGGATCACCGCCGCGGAGATCGACATCCGCCCTACCGCGCGGCAGATGCTGGCGGACATCGGCCATCCCTTCGCGCAGGGCGAGCCGGTCTATGACGTCACCTTCGAGAACGTTCAGGCGGGCCTGCGCACCGACTATCTGTTCCGCCTCGCCAACCGCAACAGCGGCTTCGTGCTCGGCACCGGCGACTTGTCCGAACTGGCGCTGGGCTGGTCGACCTATGGCGTCGGCGACCAGATGAGCCATTACGGCGTCAATGCCGGCGTGCCCAAGACGCTGATCCAGTATCTGATCCGCTGGAGCGTCGAGAGCGGCCAGTTCGACGGCGAGGCGGCGACGGTGCTGCTCTCGATCCTCGACACCGAGATCTCGCCCGAGCTTGTCCCCGCCGACGCCGACGGCAAGATGCAGAGCACGCAGGACCGCATCGGTCCCTACGAGCTGCACGACTTCTTCCTGCACCATATCGCACGCTTCGGGCTCAAGCCTTCAAAGGTCGCGTTCCTCGCCTGGCACGCCTGGAAGGATGCCGAAGCGGGCCTGTGGCCGATCGGCTTCCCGGCGGAAGGGCGCAACAGCTACGACCTGGCGACGATCGCAAAGTGGCTGGAGACCTTCCTGTTCCGCTTCTTCCAGATCAGCCAGTTCAAGCGCTCGGCGCTGCCCAATGGGCCGAAGGTCTCGGGTGCCGCCGCTCTCAGCCCACGCGGCGACTGGCGCGCGCCCTCCGACAGCGTCGCAACCGCCTGGATCGAGGAACTCCGCGCCGCCCTGCCCTGAGCGGTCTCAGCCGCGGGCGACCGCGCGGATTTTGCGCAGCAATTCGTGCGAATCGAACGGCTTGCGCAGGATGGTGACATTGGGCGAGGCGATCGCGTCGAGCTTGTTCGAGTCTGCGAAGCCGGTGATCAGGATCACCGGCAGCTGCGGATCGCTGGCAGCGACCTGGGTGGCCACTTCGCTGCCGCTAAGCTCCGGCATCGCGAAATCGACCACCAGCGCGCCGAAGGACCGGCTCTGCACCAGCGCGACGCCGGCCGCGCCGTCCGCCGCCTCCTCGACCACCGCACCCGCAGATCGCAGCATCTCGGCAAGCGAAGCGCGAACATGCGCGTCGTCGTCAACCAGCGCGATCGTCATGCCCGCCAGGCTGATGCGCTCGTCCCGGGCAGCGTCGTCCTGCACGTCGCGGCGCGGCTCGACCGTCGCAAGCGGCAGCAGCAACGTCACGGTAGTGCCCTGCCCCAATGCGCTGTCAATTAACAGCGTGCCGCCGGACTGGCGCATCACACCAAACGCCATCGACAGTCCCATGCCCGTGCCCTTCCCGACGCCCTTGGTCGAGAAGAACGGCTCCACCGCGCGCGCCACCACCTCGGGCGGCATGCCCATGCCGGTATCGGCGATATGAAGCGCGATATAGTCACCCGCTGGCAGGTCAGGCGCGACCTTGCCGCTGCGCAACTCGGCCGAGATCGTCAGCACGCCGCCCTCCGGCATCGCGTCGCGCGCGTTGAAGGCAAGATTGAGCACCGCGAGTTCGAGCTGGAGCGCGTCCGTCTGCACGTTCCACACGGGATCGATCCGCTCGATCCGTACGCGCCCGAGCGGCGCCACGGCGCGCTCGACCAGCCCGGCCATGCCGCCGACCAGCTCGGCCAGCCGCACCGACTTCACGTCCAGCCGCTGCTTGCTGGAGAAGGCAAGCAACTGCCCGGTCAGCTGACGACCGCGCTCCACCGCGTCGAGCGCGCTCGAGGTCCAGCGGATCACGCGATCGGCATCGTCGGGCTTGCGGGAAATCAGTTCGAGGTTGCCGGCGATCGCCTGCAGCAGATTGTTGAAATCATGCGCGATACCGCCGGTAAGCTGGCCCACCGCCTCCAGCTTCTGCGCCTGGAGCAGCGCCGCCTCGACATTCTCGCGCTGCGCGACTTCGCTCTTCAGCTCGGCGAGCGCGGCATCGCGCTGCTCGACCATTGCCGCGAGCTGGGCATTGGCCTCCTTGAGCTTTTCCGAGGAGGGAAGCTTGGTTAGCGTTGGCAGCAGCGGCCAGAGCAGGATCGCGGTGGTTACCGACGCCGCTGCCGTTACCAGCTTGATCAGCGCCTCCAGCCCATAAAGGGGGCTGAACAAGGTGACCACGCCCATCACATGCGTCATGCCGCACGCAAGGATGAAGAGTGCGAAGCTCCAGAACACCCAGCCGAACGCCAGATCCTTGCGGCTCCGCACCAGCGCCACCAGCGCAATCGGGATTGAGAAATATGACAGCGCTATCAGCGTGTCGGCGACGATGTGCGTCCACAGCAACAGCGGCTGCCACGACAGGCAATAGCCGTGGGGCGAGTAGTTGCCGCTCCAGAAGGCTGCGAACACGCTTTCCATCCATCCCCCTGCCGCCGGCCGTCGCCGACAGAAAATTGCGCACGACGTAGCGCATGCGAATGCGAAGCGGAACTAAGGAAAAAACCCGGTGACGTTCGAAAGATCGTCGCAGGAGTTGATGTTCGGAATGGGTGCCCCCCAATCGATTTCCCCCGCGCGCGCATGCGCGGCCCAGGCCTTCATCGAGGTGCGTGCGCCGGATGCGATATAGGCGTCGCACATGGGCGCGAGCGCGGCATCCCAGATGCCGAGCACCGGCAACTGCGCGACGAAGCAAGACCCATCGTGCGCCACCAGCGCTTCCAGCAGTGTCGTCGGCAGCAGCGGCGTGTCGCAAGGCGCGACGAGCACCCGCGCCGCACCGCGCTCGACAGCTTCGTGGAGTGCCGCGTTGAGTCCCCCTAGCGGCCCCAGACCCGCAGCCGGGCGATCGGGCACCCCCCCCTCGCCCGCACGCCCGCACGGGATCACGCCGTCGCAATGGGGAGCTAGTGCAGCGGCGACATGGTCGATCAGCGCACGCCCGTCGAGCGCCGCCAGCGCCTTGTCCGATCCGAAGCGCCGTGCCTGGCCGCCCGCCAGGATCGCACCCAGCGGCTTCATGGCACGAGCCGCAGCATGGCATCCGGCCGCACCAGCGCGGCGAGCCGCAACCCCACCGCGCGGGCGCGCTCCGCAGCCAACGCGGTCGGTGCGGAGATTGCCGCCAGCAGCGGGCAGCCCGCCAGCACCGCCTTCTCGACCAGCTCGAACGAGCAGCGCGCGCTGATCAACGCGAAGCCCCCGTCCCAGCCCAGCCCCTGACGCGCCATCGCGCCGACCAGCTTGTCGAAGGCATTGTGCCGGCCGACATCCTCGCGGACCAGCCGGATCTCGCCCTCCGCCGAACAAAGCGCGGCGGCGTGGGCAGCGCCTGTCTCGCGGTTGAGCGGCTGATGATCGCGCAGGGCCTCGGCTGCGCGGAAGATCGCCGCCGCCGATGCCGTGCTTTCCGCTGCGATTTTCGGCAGCGGGCGCAGGGCGGCTTCGAGATTGTCGATCCCGCAGAGCCCGCAACTCGAATCGGTGGTCCGATGCCGGACGCGCTCGATCACCGCCGAGGGATCGGCGAGCGTCACGCGCAGCACCACGCCCTGTTCGGCCTGGTGGCTTTCCACCTCCACGGCCGTACCCAGCCGCTCGGCCGCGACGAAGCCGGTGGCGAAATCCTCGAGGTCGGTGGGCGTAGCCATCATCACAGCATAGCCCAGGCCGTTGATTTCGATCGCGACGGGCACTTCGGGGATCAAGCTGCGTTGGAGCCGGGTCTCCGACCCGTCGGGCGTCACGCGATCAAACCACATATCCATGGGTTCAGGATAGGCGGGCGTCTCCGAGCGGTATAGGGAAAAGACAGGTTGCAAGGAGCGTGGCGATGGCCCGGGCGAAAGACGGAACAATTCATTATTCGGGCGCGGAGGGCGGCTGGGGCTCGATGCGCGGCATGGCGCTGGTCGCCGGCGCCGAGCGTCCGAGCAAGGACGCGCTGAAGACGCTCGCCCGCCAGAACAAACCCGGCGGCATGATGTGCACCTCCTGCGCCTGGACTAAGCCGGCCAAGCCGCACATGTTCGAATTCTGCGAGAACGGCGCCAAGGCGACGCTGTGGGACCTCACCACCCGCCGCGCGACGCCCGAGTTCTTCGCGCAGCACACCCTCACCGAGCTGCGCGGCTGGAGCGATTATGACCTCGAACAGGCCGGCCGCCTGACCAACCCGATGCGCTACGACCGCGCCACCGACAAATATCTCCCCTGCACCTGGGAAGAGGCCTATCAGGCGATCGGCAAGAAGCTGCGCGGCTATGATCCCAAGAGCACGATCTTCTATGCTTCGGGCAAGGCCAGCTTGGAGACCAGCTATGCCTGGGCGCTGTTCGCGCGGCTGTATGGCCACAACAACCTGCCCGACAGCTCGAACATGTGCCACGAGACCACCTCGGTCGCGCTCAAGTCGACGATCGGGGCGCCGGTCGGCACCTGCGTGCTTGAGGATTTCGAGCATTGCGATGCGATCTTCTTCTTCGGCCAGAACACCGGCACCAACAGCCCGCGCTTCATCCACACGCTGACCGCGGCCCGCAAGCGCGGCGCCAAGATCGTGACATTCAACCCGATCCGCGAAAAGGGCCTGCTGGAGTTCCGCGATCCGCAGAGCATCCAGATGGTCACCGGCGGCAAGACCAAGATTTCGAACCAATATTATCAGCTGAAGCCGGGCAGTGACATCTCCGCAATGCTGGGCATCGCCAAGCATGTGCTGGCCGAGGAAGACCGCCGCGGCGGCGTGCTCGATCGCGCCTTCATCGCCGAGCATACCCATGGCTTCGAAGCCTTTGCCGAGAAGGTCCGCAGCACGAGCTGGGAGACGATCGAGGCGGAGACCGGCCTGCCCCGTGCCGACCTGATCGAGGCCGCCGAGGTCTATATCCAGGCCGAAAGTGCGATCGGCATCTGGGGCATGGGCCTTACCCAGCATGTCGGCGGCTATGACAATGTCGCCGGTGTGGTGAACCTGATGCTGCTGCGCGGGAATATCGGCCGCCTCGGCGCGGGCGTCTCGCCGGTGCGCGGGCATTCCAACGTCCAGGGTCAACGCACCGTCGGCATTTCGGAGAAGCCGGAGCTGGTGCCGCTCGACCAGCTTTCGGAGCAGTACAGCTTCCAGCCGCCGCGCGACGAGGGCCACACCACGGTGACCGCCTGCGAAGCGATCGCCAAGGGGGAGATCAACGCATTCCTTGGCCTGGGCGGTAACTTCCTTCGCGCCATTCCCGATCACCGGGTGATGGAGAAGGCCTGGACAGGCATGGGCCTCACCGTCCAGATCGCCACCAAGCTCAATCGCGGCCATCTGTTCTGCGGCGAGACCGCCTATCTGCTGCCCACGCTGGTCCGTTCCGAGCGTGACGTGCGCGACGGCAGCCCGCAGGTGGTGACGATGGAGGACAGCCTCAGCTGCATCCACGGCTCGATCGGCGAGGCAAAGCCGGCGAGCCCGCACCTCCAGCCCGAGCTGGCGATCGTCGCCGGCATCGCCGAAGCGACACTCGATCCCAATCCCAACGTGCCGTGGGACGCCTGGGCGAATGACTATGCGCTGGTCCGCGATGCGATCGAGAAGACCTATCCGGACAAGTTCAAGGACTTCAACCAGCGGCTGTTCACGCCCGGCGGCTTCTTCAAGGGCAACAGCGCCCGCGACCGCGACTGGAAGACCAAGAGCGGCAAAGCGGAGTTCACCGTGCCGGAGCACCTCAATGCGGCGGGCTTCGCGGACGAGGACGGCGTGTACCGGCTGATGACGCTCCGCTCGAACGATCAGTTCAACACCACCGTTTATGGCTATTCGGACCGCCTGCGCGGCATCGAAGGCAAGCGCGACGTGCTGCTGATCAGCCCCAAGGAGATGGCGCGCGCCGGGCTGAAGGAAGGCCAGCGCGTGGCGCTGGTCGGCGACGATTCGGACGGCGTCGACCGCGTGGTCGAGGGGCTGGAGGTGCTGCCCTTCAACCTGCCCGAGGGCTGCGTCGCGGGCTATTATCCCGAGCTCAACCCGCTGATCGCGCTCCGCCATCACGACGATGCTTCGAAGACGCCCGCGGCGAAATCGGTGCCGGTGCGCATCCGCGCCTGATATACCGCGCACGCCGCAAAGACGGCCGCCGGCTCTTGTCGGCGGCCGTTCTTATGCTAGGCAGCGGACAACGTTGACAAACGATCCGGGAGGAGAGGAAGGACGACATGAAACGACACACCCTGAAGCTGGCAGCCCCGCTGCTGGCGCTTGCCGCCACCACCGCCTTTACGGCCCCCGCTGTGGCCCAGCAGCAGGCCTCGCGCCCCTGGACCAACGCGAAGCTCTCGCCCGACGCCCGCGCCAAGGCGATCCTCGCGCAGATGACCGAGGACGAGAAGCTTACCCTGGTCTTCGGCCTGTTCGGCACCGACTTTGCGCCGAAGAACTTCAAGACGCCGGCCGAGGCGCGTCCGGGCTCCGCGGGCTATATCCCCGGCATTCCGCGCCTGAGCATCCCGGCGCAGTGGCAGACCGATGCCGGCGTCGGCGTCGCGACCCAAGGCGGCGCCGAGCGCAAGCGCGGCCGCACCTCGCTCCCCTCGGGCATCGCCACCGCCGCGACCTGGGATCCGGCGCTTGCCTTCAAGGGCGGCGCGATGATCGGCGCGGAGGCGCGCGCCTCGGGCTTCAACGTGATGCTCGCCGGCGGCGTGAACCTGCTGCGCGAGCCGCGCAACGGCCGCAACTTCGAATATGGCGGTGAGGATCCGCTGCTCGCCGGGACGATCGTCGGCGCGCAGATCGCCGGCATCCAGTCGAACCACATCATCTCCACCGTGAAGCATTATGCGATCAACGACCAGGAGACCGACCGCAACCAGATGAACGCGGTACTCGATCGCACCGCCGCGCGGATGAGCGACCTGCTCGCCTTCAACTTCGCGATCGAGAAGTCCGATCCGGGATCGGTGATGTGCAGCTACAACAAGGTCGACGGACTGTGGGCGTGCGAACAGCCCTGGCTGCTGACCGACGTGCTGCGCCGCGACTGGGGCTGGAAGGGCTTCGTTATGTCGGATTGGGGTGCCACCCACACCACCGTCGCCGCCGCCAATGCCGGCCTGGAGCAGGAATCGGGCTGGCCGTTCGACGAGCAGCCCTATTTCCGCGAGCCGCTCAAGGCCGCGATCGCCAAGGGCGAGGTGAGCAAGGCGCGCCTCGACGAGATGGCGCACCGCATCCTCCGCTCGATGTTCGCGCACGGCCTGTTCGATCACCCGATCACGTCCGCCCCGCTCGATCTCGCGCCGGCGATGCTCTCCGCGCATGCCGACGTGACCCGCGCCGATGCCGAAGCCGGTATCGTGCTCCTCCAGAACAAGGGCGATGTGCTGCCGCTGGTGGGCAGCGCCAAGCGCATCGTCGTGATCGGCGGCCATGCCGACAAGGGCGTGCTGGCCGGCGGCGGCTCGTCGCTGGTCTATCCGGTCGGCGGCAATGCCGTGCCTGGGCTCGAGCCGAAGATCTGGCCGGGTCCGGTGATGTACCACCCGTCCTCGCCGCTGGAGGCGCTGCGCCGCCAGCTGCCGGGTGCTGAGATCCGCTATGTCGACGGCACCGATGCCGCGGCGGCGGCTGCTGCTGCCAAGCAGGCCGATGTCGCTCTCGTGTTCGCAACGCAGTGGGCCGGCGAGTCCTTCGACGTCTCGCTGGGGCTGACCGATAACCAGGACACGCTGATCGAGGCGGTCGCGGGCGCCAACGCCAAGACGGTGGTGGTGCTGGAGACCGGCGGGCCGGTGCTCACCCCCTGGGCCGACAAGACCGCCGCGATCCTCGAGGCCTGGTATCCCGGCACCGCGGGCGGCGAAGCGATCGCCAATGTGCTGACCGGCAAGGTGAACCCCTCGGGCCACCTGCCCACCAGCTTCCCGCGCAGCGTCTCGCAGCTGCCGAAGCCGAGCGTGCCGAACGAGGGCGAGACCCGCTACGCCGAAGGCGCCGCAGTCGGCTACAAATGGTACGACGCGAAGGGCGACAAGCCGCAATTCGCGTTCGGCCACGGCCTGTCCTACACCCGCTTCGCCTATTCGGGCCTGAAGGCCACCGCGCCCAAGGGCCAGGTGACGGTGAGCTTCACGCTCCGCAACACCGGCACCCGCGCCGGCGCCGACGTGGCGCAGGTCTATGTCTCGGGCGCAGGCTGGGAAGCACCGAAGCGGCTGGGCGCGTTCCAGAAGGTGTCGCTGGCGCCGGGCGCCTCCAGGACCGTCTCGGTCACGGTCGATCCGCGCCTGCTGGCGGTGTTCGACGGCGCGGCGCACCAGTGGAAGATCGCCGGGGGCAGCTACAAGGTGCTGCTCGGCCAGTCGGCGGAGGACATCGTCGCCACCACGACCGTCACCGTGCCCGCGCGCACCCTGCCGGTGAGCTGGCACCCCTGATCGGCTTGGCCCCGCACGTCATGAACGGCGCGCGGGGCCATCCGTTCAGCCGATGGCGATACGCCGTCCCTCGTCGGCGCTCTGGCGGGCAAGTTCGATCAGCTGAAGCCCGGCAAGCGCATCCTTCGCCGCGACCGGCGGCGCGGCGCCCTCGCGGATCGCCGCCGCCACGCCGGCATAGAAGCGCCGATAGTCCCCGTGCTCGGACGCAATCGTCTCGGTCGATCCGTCGGGCAACGTCAGCACGCCGTACTGGGCCGGATCTTCCAGCCCATGCCCCGGATCGCGCACCGAGCCGCCGGCGCGCATCGCCGCCTCCTGCGGATCGAGCCCGTATTTCACGAAGCTGCCGCCGCGACCGTGGAGCGCGAAGCGCGGCCGCGCCGCCGCGATCATCCGCGAGCTCGCCAGCACCACCCGGCGCGTCCCGTAGAACAGCGTCACGGTGAAATAATCGTCGACCGGGCTGTTGCCGCGCTGCCGGGCGACGTCACCCTGCACCGCCTCCGGCATGCCGAACAGCACCAGCGCCTGGTCGAGCATGTGCGGCCCCAGGTCGAGCAATTGCCCGCCGCCTTCAACTTCCTTCCAGGCCTGCGACAATTCGGGACGGAAGCGGTCCCAATGCGCCTCGAACAGCAGGATCTCGCCCAGCCGGTCGCTCGCCACGAGCGCCTGCACCGCGAGGAAATCGCTGTCCCAGCGGCGGTTGTGGAACGGCACCAGCAATCTGTCCTGCGCCTCGGCCAGCGCGATCAGCGCCTCGGCCTCGGCGGCAGTCGGCGTCAGCGGTTTGTCGATCACGACGTGCTTGCCCGCCTCCAGCGCCGCCCGAGCGAGCGCGAAATGCGTGGCATTTGGCGTCGAGACCACCACCAGATCGATCGCAGGATCGGCGATCAGCGCTTCGGGGCGGACGGCCGGCACCCCCGGATAGGCTTTCGCGACAGCCTCCGATCGCGACGTGCCGACGGCCGCCAGTTCGAGCCCGTCGACCGCGTCGATCAGCGGTGCGTGGAAGGCGGTACCGCCTAGGCCGAAGCCGATAAGGCCGGTGCGGATCATGGCGTTCTCCCGTTGCCGTGAGGCTGCGGCCTAGCCGCAACGCCCCGCCATTCCAAGCAAGCCGCGGCAGTCCCCCGGAAAAACCAGTCCGCTCAGCAGGTCCGCGGTGCAGCCCCGATGTGCTCGGCAACCGCGTCGGCCAGCTTGCGCAGCTGCGCGCGCTGCCGGAACGAGGCCGGCCCATGGGGTCGCCGGTCTAGTCCGCACACCGCGCCGATGGGGAACGGCCCGCTGCGCACGACCGCGCCGGTATAATAGCGCACGCACGGGCCGCCCGCGACCAGCGGGTTGGCCCGGAAGCGCGGATCGGCGTGGAGATCGGGGACGCTGAGCAGCCCGTCCGGCGCCCCGATGGTATGCGAGCAAAAGGCGATCGAACGCGGCAGCGCGACCGGCTCGATCCCGACCGCACTGATCATCCGCTGCACATCGCCGTCGGTCACTGTCACCATCGCGATCGGCGTCCGCAGCACCATGCAGACTTCGCCGAGCAGCTCGTGCAATACGGGATCGCTCGGCGATACGGCGCGCAGGCTGTCGACCGCGCCCTGGCGGCGCGACTCGTCCTCGGGCCGGAAGGCGGCGGAGAAGAAGTGGAGCGTCATGCCGCCCGCCGCACGGTGCCGGGTTCGTCGAACGCGATGCGGATCGCGTTCTTGCCGTTGCGCTTCACTTCCAGCATCGCCTCGTCCGCCAATCCGATCATCCGCTCGGTATCCCTCGCCGCGCCTGCCTCGATCACCACCGCGCCCATGCTGCAGGTGACCGCATGGCCGGTCGAGCGCAGCGCCTCGCTGAGCCGCGCATGCAGGCTCTCGGCAACCTGCTCGGGCGCCACACCACGCTCGATCGCGAGGAAGGCGCAGAACTCGTCGCCGCCGAGCCGGGCGAACAGATCGTCCGGCCGCATCCGCGCGCGCGCTTCGTCGGCGAAGCGGCGCAAGACTTGGTCGCCCGCGGCGTGGCCATGGCGATCATTGACGGCCTTGAAGCCATCGAGATCCATGTAGAGCAGCAACAGGGTCGAGCCCCGACGGCGGCCGATCTGCGCCACCCGCTCCAGCTGGCTGCGAAACGCGCCGCCGTTGAGCGAGCGGGTGAGATAGTCTGTGGAGGCGCGCCACAGTTCGCCATCGATGGTGTGGCGCAGCGTGGCCACCATCAGCACGATCATGATTGCGCCAGCGACGCGCGTCACCGTGTTCCAGACCACCACCGAGGCGGAAAGCGCGTGTAGGTCGGCGGCAGGAATCGCACCGAAGCCGTTCAACGCCGATCCGAGCCCGATCGAGAACAGCACGACGATGATGCCGGCGCGCTCGCGCAACGTCCATGCCGCGAGGATATCGACGAACAGATAGCCGATCGTCATCGAGACCATCGGCCCCGTTGCCCAGTCGGCGAAAATCGTGACGACCATTGCCGTACAGACCGCAACCCAGGCCTGCAGGCGGCTCAGCCGCATCGTCCAACGAAAACTGCGCATCATCGCCCTGATCAAGGCCGACTGCGGCGGTGGTGCCTTCACGCGATCCAACTCCCCCACGGCGTGGATACCCCTTTACGGCCCAATGGCTTAACGCCCCCGAAACACAGGCGGCCGGTTCTCGCCGCTCCGGAATAGTACGGGTGCGGATTTTTGAAGGCATGTCGTCGTCAATCGAGCATAGGCAAAAGGTTCGGGGCAATAGCTCTAGGAGGTTCGGTCGTGCGACCCTATACTCTGAGTTGATGACCCTAGCCTTGTTTCAGATCGACCCGCGTGATCCCGTCGCCACTGCCCTCCGCCCGCTGCACGCTGGCGAGACCGCGCTCGGGGTCACCGTTACCGCCGACATTCCGCAGGGCCACAAAGTCGCGCTGCGGGCAATCGAGGCCGGGGCGCCGGTCCACAAGTTCGGCTTTCCGATCGGCCGGGCGACCCGCGCCATCACGCCGGGCGAGCATGTCCACACCCATAATGTCGCAACGGCGCTCGCGGCGACCGGCAGCTACGCCTACCAGCCGGCCTTCGAAGCCGCGCCGGCGAATGCGGGACCGACCTTCCTCGGCTATCGCCGCGCGGATGGCCGCGTGGGTACCCGGAACGAGATCTGGATCCTGCCCACGGTCGGCTGCGTCGGCCGCACCGCCGAGAAGATCGCCGAGCGCGCCGCCAGGCGATTCGAGGGCCGGGTCGACGGCATCCACGCCTTCGCGCATCCCTTCGGCTGCTCGCAACTCGGCGACGATCTGGAGGGCACCCGCGCGATCCTGACGGCACTCGCCAATCATCCCAATGCCGGCGGGGTTCTTCTCGTGGGACTCGGCTGCGAATCCAATCAGATGCGGGGCATGTTGGAGGGCATTTCGCAGCCCAATCTGCGCACGATCGGCGCGCAGGCGGCGGGCGACGAGGTCGAGGAAGGCGTTGCGCTCATCGAGCAGCTCATCGAACAGGCCGAACGGGCCGTGCGCACCGAGGAACCGCTCGCGTCGCTCGTGCTCGGCGTGAAGTGCGGTGGTTCAGACGGATTCTCAGGATTGACCGCCAACCCGCTCGTCGGCCGGATGAGCGATGCGGTGACGGCAGCGGGCGGCACCGCAATCCTTACCGAGATCCCCGAGATCTTCGGCGCCGAGCAACTGCTGACGGCGCGCGCGGAGAGCGAAACGGTGTTCGAAGAAATCGTGGATTTGGTGAACGGCTTCAAAGCCTATTTCACCCGGCACGGTGAACCGGTCTCGGAAAACCCCTCCCCCGGCAATCTCGCCGGCGGCATCACGACGCTGGAGGAGAAGTCGCTCGGCGCGGTGCAGAAGGCGGGACACGCAACCGTCACCGACGTGCTCGGCTATGGCCAGCGCGTGCAGCGTTCGGGCCTCGCGCTGCTCGAAGCGCCGGGCAACGACGCGGTCTCGTCCACCGCGCTGGCGGCGGCGGGGGCGACGGTGATCCTGTTCACCACCGGCCGCGGTACCCCGCTCGGCTTCCCGGTGCCGACGATCAAGATCGCCTCGAACAGCGACCTCGCCGCGCGAAAGCCGGGCTGGATCGATTTCGACGCCGGACAGGTCCTCGCCGAGGACATGAATGCTGCCGCTGACGCCCTGCTCGGCCGGATCACGGGGATCGCTTCGGGCGATCTGACCGCCGCGGAACGCAACGGCGAGCGGGAGATCGCGATCTGGAAGCGCGGCGTTACGCTCTGACGGGCGATTTGTTCCCAGGAAAATGCGGCGAATGCATGCTGCATCGCGGCGATCCGCAATTCCCCTGGATTGATGCTGAAAGCTGAACGGGTTAGCCCTGGAAGCGAGC
Organism: Sphingomonas trueperi; assembly: GCF_040545965.1. Lineage (GTDB taxonomy): Bacteria > Pseudomonadota > Alphaproteobacteria > Sphingomonadales > Sphingomonadaceae > Sphingomonas > Sphingomonas trueperi_C. The sequence goes on from NZ_JBEPMV010000002.1 coordinate 455,039, forward strand.
AGAGATCGGGTGGATGCAATGGCTGAATTCTTCGTGTTCATGTACGCAATGGCCGCCGGCTTCGTGCTGCTGACGATGCAGCGCAACCGCCGCGAGCAGCGCGCCGATGCACCGATCGTGACTTTGGTCGGCTGGGGCCTGTTCTCGCTGTCCTCGACGCTCGCGCTGCTGCTGGGCGCCGTTGCGCTGGCGCTCGCGCTCGGCATGCACATGCCGCTGCCGGCCGGGTTCGAGAGCTTCGCGCTCTAAACCGCATGCCTCTCTACGCCTTTGGGGGGAAGGCGCCGCAGGTCGCGGCGGACGCCTGGGTCGCACCGAGCGCGGAGCTGATCGCCGATGTGCAGGTGGCGCGCGGCGCCAGCATCTGGTTCGGCGCCGTGGTCCGCGCCGACAACACGCCGATCGTCATCGGCGCGCGCAGCAACATCCAGGAAGGCGCGCTGCTCCATTCGGATCCCGGCGCACCGCTGACCATCGGCGATGAGGTGACGGTGGGCCATCATGCCGTGCTCCACGGCTGCACGATTGGCGACGGCACGCTGATCGGCATGGGCGCGATCATCCTCAACCGCGCGGTCATCGGTGCCGAATGCCTGGTCGGTGCCGGCGCGCTGGTCACCGAGGGTAAGGAATTTCCGGCTGGCCACATGATCCTGGGCAGCCCGGCCCGCGCCGTGCGGCCGCTCGACGAAACGCAGCGGGCGATGCTGCGGGCCAGCGCCGCGCTCTATGCCGCCAAGCAGCGCGAATATGCGACGGGCCTCACCCGAATCGACTGATTCGCGCGTTTTCCGGGATCGGGTTGCGCACCCCCGCTATCGCCGCCCGCGCATGCCGTAGCGTCGCCGACGCCTGCCTAGACAGGCTTCGTAGCTGCGGTATCACTCGGGGATGGCGCTACCGGCTCTCTTCGATCGTCTGCGGCTTCCCGTCATCGGCTCGCCGCTGTTCATCATCTCCTGCCCCGAACTGGTCATCGCCCAGTGCAAGGCGGGGATCGTCGGCTCCTTCCCGGCGCTCAACGCGCGGCCGCAGAGCCAGCTCGACGAGTGGCTGCACCAGATCACCGAGGAGCTCGCGGCCTGGGACCGCGACCATCCGGACACGCCCGCCGCCCCCTTCGCGGTCAATCAGATCGTCCACCGCTCCAACCCGCGGCTGGAGGAGGACGTGGCGAGCTGCGCCAAGTGGAAGGTTCCGATCGTCATCACCTCGCTCGGCGCGCGCCCCGAGCTCAACGACGCGGTGCATGGCTGGGGCGGCATCACGCTCCATGACGTGATCGACGATCGCTTCGCGCACAAGGCGGTCGAGAAAGGCGCCGATGGTCTGATCCTGGTCGCGGCGGGCGCTGGCGGCCATGCCGGGCGGTTGAGCCCCTTCGCGCTCATCCAGGAAGTGCGCGAGTGGTTCGACGGCCCCGTCGCCCTGTCCGGCTCGATCGCCACCGGTGGCGCGGTGCTGGCGGCGCAGGCGATGGGCGCGGACCTTGCCTATATCGGGTCGCCCTTCATCGCCACCGAGGAGGCCAATGCCGTCCAGGCCTATAAGCAGGCGATCGTCGACGGCCGCGCCGAGGACATCGTCTATTCGAACCTGTTCACCGGGGTGCACGGCAATTACCTGCGCGCCTCGATCGTCAACGCCGGGCTCGATCCGGAGAACCTGCCCGAAAGCGATCCAAGCGCGATGAACTTCGGCGGCGCCAAGGCGTGGAAGGATATCTGGGGTTCGGGCCAGGGCATCGGCGCGGTGCATGCGATCGAACCGGCCGCGGCGCGGATCCAACGACTGCAGGCGGAATATGCCGCCGCGCGGGCGCGGCTGGCGCTTTAGAAGGCCCCGGCCAGCCGATCGAGCATCCGCCGTGCGGGGCTCGGCACCGCCACCATCGGCACGTCGAACGCAGAGTCCAGCCGGGCGACCCTGCGGTACAGGTCCATGCTCGCGCGCACGATCGTCACCGCCTGGAGCGGCATGTCCTCGAGCAATGCGGCGTCGGTCTCGGGCGCCGGTCCTAGCCGCCGCCCTGGCGCCCGCGCATCGGCAAGCTGGAGCTCGCCAGCGTCGACCGCGCGCTGGGTGAGCAGCCAGGCGATGACGTGCATCAGCCGCGTCGTCACCTTAAGCGACTCGCACGAAAAGGCCACCCGGCTCAGCGCCGCCAACGCATCGCGCTCGTCACGGCCGAGCTGGTCGAAATAGCCGCGCGCCTCATCGGCCAGCACCATCGCCTCGACATAGAGCGAGTCGACCAGCCGGCGATGCAAGGTAAGGGCGTCGGGGCGCTTCATGCCCCTCTAGCTGCCACAGGACCGCGCCTCGCGGAAAGCGCCAATTTTGCCGCAGCGCAGCAAAACGGAACAATCACGCAATGATGTCCGGGATCAGCTGGTCCTCGAGCAGCGAAATCTCGTCGCGGAGCTTGAGCTTGCGCTTCTTGAGTCGCGCGATCTGCAGCTGGTCCCGGGTGCCGGTATCCGCCAGTGCGGCGATCGCGGCATCGAGATCACGATGCTCGGCGCGCAGGGGTTCCAACCGCCGCCGGATCTCGCTTTCGTCCATTCTATGCCCCCAGTGCGCCCGACTCGCCGGATCGTTGCCCGGCTCACGAACCATCGCGGCTTTTCCGCGGTCTGTCGATCAGTGTTGATTCTGCACGCGACAAGCGGCGCAAAACATGATGTAGTTGGCTCCCCTCAGAGTCATTGAAGGAGGACTGCTTCATGCACACCGGGCATCTTTCGGCACTTAACGCCAAACATTCGCAGCTCGATCAGCGAATCGCCACCGAAACGCAGCGCCCCCTCCCCGATCACCTACTTCTAGCGCAATTGAAGAAAGAGAAGCTGCGGGTCAAGGAAGAGATGCAGCGATAGCCGTCCCATTCACGGACTATTTACCGCAACCTTGGAGTCGCGCGGCAGAAACTTGCCGCGCGAGCCAGGGAAATACGACCCGGCACGGGCGGCCGCGCGTCGTAAGAACTGAAATTTGCCAGACGATGCGGTCAGCGTTGCTCAGCGGCGCGTGAAGATCGGCTTCACATAGGCCGGAGTCTGAGTGCCCCCGCCTACCGGCTTGCGGGCGAGCTTCGGATCGATCTCGTTGTCGAACGCAACGCCCACGCGCCCCTCGGCCGCCCAGGCGATCTTGCCCTTCACCCAGCCGACACCGCGCACCTCGATCTCCACCGGCGTCCGCAGACCGACGGGGCCGGTATATTCGGCCATCAGCCCACCCGCCGAAAGGTTGCGCACGCGCACCGTGCCGACATCCTCGCTGTCGACGCGGAACTGCGCGGTCAGCAACAGGCTGTCGCGGACACCGCTGCGCTTGCCGGCGAAGTCATCGGCGGAAAGCGTGGTCGCAGGGATGTAAGATTGCTGGTCCATGATTGGCTCTCAAAGGCGGATTCGCACCCGCAGGGAGTAGACCAACAACTCTTAACGAAAGGATTAACCGAAATCCGCCCCGGTATTTTGCCGGAGCGGATTCTAACGTAGATTTCACTCGTCCCGGCTGATCTTCTCGTTACGCTCGTGCCGCTCCTGCGCCTCGACCGTCATCGTCGCGGTGGGGCGGGCTTCGAGGCGACCCAGCGGGATCGGCTCGCCGGTCACTTCGCAATAGCCATATTCGCCTTCTTCGATACGGCGCAGCGCCGCGTCGATCTTGGCGATCAGCTTGCGCTGGCGATCGCGGGTGCGCAGCTCGATCGACCAGTCGGTCTCGCTGGAGGCGCGGTCGGTGAGATCCGCCTCGCGCAGCGGCTCGGACTGGAGCTGGTTCAGCGTGCCTGCCGCCTCGCGGTAGATCGCATCCTTCCAGGCATTCAGCTTGTTGCGGAAATATTCCTGCTGCCGCGGGTTCATGAAGGGTTCGTCGTCGCTCGGCCGATACCCGTCGTCGCCGTCATTCGCGGCCGGAGGAACGCTTTTATCGTGCTCGTCAAAACGGCCCAAAACAGTTGCCATTCCCACTCTCCACACCAGTCCCCGGTGGCGTGCCCCTCGAGAGACTGCATTGCCCGCAGGCGCTATACTTTCGCAAGCAGCCATTAACAAGCCAATGCCGCGAAAGCTTTTTGGCGGGAATTCCCTATAGTTCAGTAGAAATTAGCGCCGCCTGAACCACTTGCACTTTTTTCCGTTTCGGGTCGAGACAGGCGCCATCGGAAGACCGTCCCGAAACGGCCTTTGTCCTGAATTTGAACAAGTAGCGAAATTTGTCCGCGATAGTTCGAGGGCAGTGGCGGACACGGTTTGGGCCGCATCCGCCACCAATCTTCAGGCGGCCTGCAGCGCCTTTTCGATGTCCGGCACCGGGTGGTCGGTCAGGTCCTTGGCCAACTCGCCCTTGAGGCGATCGCTGACGCTGACATGGTAATGCTTGCGGAGTTCGCCCAGCGTCTTGGGCGGCGCGACGATGATCAGCGACTCGAAGTTGTTGCGCAGCGCTTCCTCCTTCAGCATGCCGGCCACCTCGGCGGCGAAGCGATCTTCTTCCAATTGGTGGAAATCGGTTTCGCCCATCGTGCCGCCGGACGACGCGAACTGCCCGCCGCCGCGCGTGGAAGCCGCCGCGCCCGACGAATCGGTCTTCTGGTCCGAGTCCTTCGGGTTCGGGTGGAGTTCCTTCCGCACCACTTCCAGGTTCAGATACTCGGCATCGCCCTGGTTGCGCAGCATCAGCAGCTTGCGGCCATCGGCGACCACCACCATCGCATCATGGGGAACCAGCATCGCACTCTCCTTTTGGCTGTTCACGTAAGGAGCAACCAACGGGTGGGCGTCGGCGGGGTTGCGTGGGGAACGGGCCCCGGCCATAGGTTCGCGCCATGCACGATATCCGCTTTCTTCGCGAACATCCCGAAGCCTTCGATCAGGGCCTGGCCAAGCGCGGCCTGGAGCCGCAGTCGGAGGCGCTGCTCGCCCTGGACGAGCGCCGCCGCGCGCTGGTGACCGAGCTGCAGGCCGGCCAGGCGCGCCGCAACGAAGCCTCGAAGGCGATCGGCGCCGCCAAAGCTAAGAAGGACGAGGAAGCCGCCGCTGCGCTAATGGCGGAAGTGGCGGCGCTCAAGGAGCGGATGCCGGCACTGGAGGCCGAGGAAAAGTCGGTGGGCGAGGAACTGGATGGCCGGCTCGCCGCCCTCCCCAACCTGCCCTATCCCGATGTGGCGCTCGGTTCGGACGAGAACGACAATGTGTTCGTGCACGAGCGCGGCACCGTTCCCGCCTTCGCATTCGCGCCGAAGGAGCATGACGCGATCGGCCCCGCGCTCGGCCTCGATTTCGAGACCGGGGCGGCGATGTCCGGGGCGCGCTTCACCTTCGTGCGCGGCGCTGCTGCACGCCTCCACCGCGCGCTCGGCCAGTTCATGCTCGACACGCTGACCGGCAGCTATGGCTATGAGGAATGCGTGCCGCCGCTCCTGGTGCGCGACGAGGCGCTGTTCGGCACCGGCCAGCTGCCCAAGTTCGCCGAGGACCTGTTCCAGACCACCGACGGCCGCTGGCTGATCCCCACTGCCGAGGTGAGCCTCACCAACGCGGTGCGCGAGAAGATCCTGAGCGAGGAGGAACTCCCACTCCGCCTCACCGCCCTCACCGCCTGCTTCCGCTCGGAAGCCGGTGCGGCCGGCCGCGACACGCGCGGCTTCATCCGCCAGCACCAGTTCGAGAAGGTCGAGATGGTGTCGATCACCACCCCCGATCAGTCCGAAGCCGAACATGAGCGGATGACCGACGCCGCCGAGGACGTGCTGACCAAGCTCGGCCTCGCCTTCCGCCGGATGAAGCTGTGCAGCGGCGACATGGGCTTTACGGCTGCCCGCACCTACGACCTTGAAGTGTGGCTGCCGGGCCAGGACCGCTATCGCGAGATTTCGTCCTGCTCGACCTGCGCCGACTTCCAGGCGCGCCGGATGAACGCGCGCTATCGCCCCGAGGGCGAGAAGGGCACGCGCTTCGTCCACACGCTCAACGGCTCGGGCCTGGCGGTGGGCCGTACGCTCGTCGCGGTGCTGGAGAATTATCAGCAGGAGAATGGCGCGGTGGCGGTGCCGGCGGTGCTCCAGCCCTATCTGGGCGGGCTGACATTGCTCGAACCGCGCGGCTGATGCGGATCCTCCTCACCAACGACGACGGCTATCACGCCCGCGGCCTGGCGGTCCTGGAACGGATCGCGCGGACGCTCTCGGACGACATCACCGTCGTCGCGCCGGCGGAGGAGCAATCGGGGAAGGGCCGCTCGCTCACCCTCACCGAGCCGTTCCGCGTCCGCCGCCACGGCGAGGGTCGCTATGCGGTGAAGGGCACGCCCACCGACTGCGTGATGTTCGCGCTCGGCGAAGTGATGGCCGATGCCAAGCCCGACCTGATCCTCTCCGGCGTGAACCGCGGCGGCAATCTCGCCGAGGACGTCAGCTATTCGGGCACGGTCTCGGCGGCAATGGAAGGCGCGCTGGCGGGCATCCGCTCGATCGCGCTGAGCCAGCGCTATGCGCGCAGCGGCATGGGCGACGCGGTGCCGTTCGACACCGCCGAAGCCTGGGGCGAGCGCGTGCTGCGGCCGCTGCTCGATGTCTCGATGGAACCGCGCACGCTGGTCAACATCAACTTTCCGCCCATCGCCGCCGATGCGGTGCAGGGGATCAAGGTCGTGGCGCAGGGGTTCCGCGACTATGGCCGGGTCGCGCTCGACAAGCGGCTCGATCCGCGCGGCTTCCCCTATTACTGGCTGGCGATGGGCCGGATGCCGCACCAGGCGGTGCCCGATACCGATCTCGACGCGATCGAGGCCGGGTTCGTCACTGTCACGCCGCTGCAGCTCGACCTCACCCACCGCGAGTCGATGGATCGGCTGCGCGGCGCCTATGCGGGATGAGCACTGATGCCGATGCTGGATCGCCTGCTGCCGATCGGGCTGCTGTTCGTCTCCAACATCTTCATGACCTTCGCCTGGTACGGCCATCTGAAGTTCAAGAATGCGCCGATCCTGCTGGTCATCCTCACCAGCTGGGGTATCGCGCTGATCGAATATTGCTTTGCGGTGCCCGCCAACCGCCTGGGCAGCGCGGTCTATTCGGCAGCGCAGCTCAAGGGCATGCAGGAGGTGATCACCCTCACCGTCTTCGCCGCCTTCTCGGTGCTGTATCTGGGGCAGCGGATCACGCTGAATCATCTGATCGGCTTCGCACTGATCGCGGCGGGCGCCTTCTTCCTGTTCCGCACGCAGAGCTGAACCGGGCGGCGGCGCGCGCGTTTCCCTTGGACAAGGAGAGCGCCATGAACCCCGAACCGACCCGCGAGACGCCCGACACCCAGCCCGGCACCGCACACCAGCCCGACGGCACCGACAGCTCGGCCGAATGGGAAGCTGGGATCGCCGACGAGAACATGATCCCGGATCAGGATCCGGAGGACTGATCCCTCCGTGATCCTCCCCCGCCAGGGGGAGGTGGTCCGCGCATGCGGCTGGGAGGGCGAGGATGCCAGAACGGCAGCCGTCGTGCTTCCTCCCCCTCCGTCGCCTACGGCGCCACCTCCCCCTCGCGGGGGAGGATTAGGCATTGCTCACTGCAGCTCGAAGGTAACCACCAGCGCCTTCTCCACATGCGTGGCGCCGTCGGCCCGCTTGAAGCTGCGGAAGACCGCCTGCGGGCCCTGGCTCATCGCCAGCTCGATCTTGTTCTGGACGGCAGGCGTGAGCGGCCCGTTGCCGGTTTCGCTGATGCGCACCACCCGGGCGACGCGCAGACCCATTTCCTTGGCGTAGATCTCGGCATCGGCGCGGGCGTTGCGCAGCGCCATCGCCTTGACCTGCTTGTCGGCGGCATTGACCTCCGCCATGTCCGGCTCGGCGCGCAGCGTGCCGATCTTGTAGTCGTTGACGAGCAGCTGGTCCCGCACCGCGTCCGCCTGCGCCGTCGTGCGGAAGGTCAGCAGCCGCGCGTGGGGATCGGTGACGACCGGCGCGGCATCGCTGGCGCTGTCCGCGTCCTCGCTCTGCATCTGCTCGATCTGCGCCTTGGTGCTGCTATCGACCGGCGCGTCGCCGATCGCTGCTGCCGGCAGCCCCTGGGTCTGCAGCACGCCTTCGATCTTCGCGAGCAGCACGGCGCTGTCGCGCTTGGCCTCGGCCTCGGTCTTGCCCTTGCCGATATAGCTAACCTCGAGGGTCACCTTGCTGGGCTTCACATCGGCCCAGCCATTGCCGACGATTTCCAACGTGACCGGCTGGCGCCCCTGCGCGCTCGCGACGCCGGGAGCGATCAGGGCCAGTGCCAGAACGAAGCTCTTGGTACGCATCAACTTCTCCTCCGATTGTGCGCGCGTACCTGCACAAATCGGAGGAGAAAGTCTTGCAGAAGTTACCAGCCCTGCGGCTGGCCCTTGTTCTGTTCGTCCAGCCACTTCTTGAGCGGTGCGAAATATTCCATCATCGCCTTGCCCGAGATCTCGCGGCTGCCGGTGAAGGTCTGCAGCGCGTCGGGCCAGGGCCTAGAGGCGCCCATCTCGAGCATCTTGTTCAGCCGCGCGCCGACTTCCTTGTTGCCGTAGAAGCTGCAGCGATGCAGCGGGCCCTTCCAGCCCGACTGGTCGCACGCCGCCTTGTAGAACTGGAACTGGAGCAGCCGCGCGAGGAAGTAGCGCGTATAGGGCACGCTGCCGGCGACGTGATACTTGCCGCCGGCGTCGAACTTGGTCTCGTCGCGCGCCACCGGCGGCACGATGCCCTGGTACTGGAGGCGCAGCTTGTTCCAGCCCGCCTCATACTGGTTCGCCGGGATGGTGCCGTCGAAGATCTGCCAGCGGTACTTGTCCACGAGCAGGCCGAACGGCAGGAACGCCACCTTGTCCATCGCCTGGCGGAGCAGCAGGCCGATATCCTTGTCGGCGCTCGGCACCTGGGCGCGATCGAGCAGGCCGATCTGCACCAGATATTCGGGCGTGATCGAGAGTGCGACGAAATCGCCGATCGCCTCGTGGAAGCCGTCATTGGCGCCGTTGCGGTAGAGCGCTGGCTTCGCCTGATAGGCGCGCTGGTAGTAATTGTGGCCGAGTTCATGGTGGATCGTGACGAAGTCGTCCGAGTTCACCTTGATGCACATCTTGATCCGGACATCGTTCTTCTCGTCGATGTCCCAGGCCGAGGCGTGGCACAGCACTTCGCGGTCGGCCGGCTTCACGAACAGCGAGCGCTCCCAGAAGGTGCCCGGCAGCGCCGCGAAGCCGAGCGACGAGTAGAAGCCCTCGCCGGTCTGGACCATCTTCTTCCAGTCGTAGTTCTTGGCCTTGAGCAGGTCGCCCACGTCATAGCCAAGGTCGCCGGCGCCCTTGGGCGCGACCACGTCATAGATGTTGCCCCATTCCTGCGCCCACATATTGCCTAGCAGATCGGCGCGGATTGGGCCGCTCTTGGCCTGCACCGCGTCGCCGTACTTCTCGTTGAGCTTGCGGCGGACATAGGTGTGAAGCGCGACGTAGAGCGGCTTCACTTCGTTCCACAATTTGTCGGTCATCGCCGCGAACTCGGCCGGCGGCATGTCATAGCCCGAGCGCCACAACGCGCCGGTGTCGGCGAAGCCCAGCTCCTTCGAGCCCTGGTTCGCGATGCCGACCAGCTTGGTATAGTCGGGGCGCATCGGCGCGCCGACCGCGTCGTTCCAGCTGACCCACATCTCCTTGAGCTCGTTGGGATCGCGGCTGGTGCCCATCGCGGCTTCGATGTCGCTGCCGTTGATCGGCTTGCCGCCGCGCGTGCCCTTGCCCTTGGCGTAGAAGGAGCCGAGCTTGGTCGAGATGTCGCTGAGCTGCTGGGCGGCGCCCGGGGTGGTCGGCGCAGGGAGCACCAGCGCGGCGCGGAGCATGGTCAGCTGGCGCTGCTGCTCGGGGGTGAGGCCCGGCGCCTTCTGGAGACGCGCGGCGTCGAGCGCGAAGCGGACCGCCATTTCGGTGCCCTTGGCGCCGTAATCGGCGGCGAGCGCATCGGTATCGTCGGTGATGTAGGTGGCGTTGACCCAGGCGACCCGCGACGAGGTCAGCGTGAATGCCGCCATTTCCTGCTGTGCGCGGGTCAGGAACGCGGCGGCGTCGGATGCCGTCGGCGCGGCAGCGGGCGTCGTGCTGGTCTGCGACTGGGCGGGCGCGGCGAGCATCGCGGCGAGCGCCGCGAGCGAAAGGCCGGTACGGATCATGATGCTAAGTCCCCGGAAAACATGAATGGCGCGGACCCTGCCGCGCCACCCCTGCCCCGTCAACCAGCGAGGAACTCCACCAGCGCATCGCCGAGCTCGGGCCGGGTGACCGCGCTCATGTGATTGCCCGGAATTTCGACGAACAGGCCATAAGGCAGCAGGTCCGCAACCTCCTTGGCCGAACCATTGTCATAATCGTCCGCGCCCGAGATCACCGCGGTCGGCTGCGCGATCGCCGCGATCTCGTCGCGCGGCGTGTCGACGAAGGTGTCGAGGATGCGCAGCAGCGCGACCGGATCGCCCTTGGTGGTCTTGAGGAACGCCTCGGTCAGCCATTCGGAGCTGCCGCGCTGGAAGCTGCCGAGATTGGTGAGCACCCGGTGGAAATAGGCGCCACGGCCCTTGGTCGCGACCAGCCCGTCGAGTCCCATGCCCGAGAGGACGACCTTGTCAGGCGTGGCGCCGTTGGCGAGCATCCGCACCACCGTGCGCGCGCCGAGCGAATAGCCGCCCAGGTCATACTCCGTGAGACCCAGATGCGCGATCAGCGCGAAATTGTCGCGCATCAGCACGTCGGGCGGATAGGCGGCAGGATCGTGCGGCTTGGCGCTGTGCCCGTGCGCGCGCAGGTCCGGCATGATCACCCGGCAGCCGCGCGCGGCGAGCTTTGCGGCATGGCCGTACTTGATCCAGTTGACCTCGGCGGTGGAGAAATAGCCGTGGATCAGCACCACGGGGCGCCCCTCCCCCATCTCGGTCCAGGCGATCTCCTCACCATCGAAGGTGGCAAAGCGGTGCACTTCAGTCGGGTAGTCGGCCAATGCTGTCCATCCATCGTTTGACGACGTTCGGGTTGTCCTCGGTCCGGTATCGGGGCAGCGCCGTCGTGTCGAGCCACTGTTCGTGCATGCTCTCCACGGCGTAGTTGTGGCGCGGCTGGAAGCGGCCCGGCGCGTCGAAGCTGCCGATCGTCAGGTCCATATTCTCACCATCGAGAAACTCGAAGGTCAGCGGCGTGCCGCACTCCCGGCAGAACCCCCGCTCGGCGATGGGCGAGGAACGATAGCGATCGGGCTGGCGCTCCCAGCGGACGTCCGCCTTGCGCACGCCCTTGAACGCGATTGAGACGCCGCCGGTCGCGCGCTGGCACATCCCGCAATGGCAGAGATAGGCGTCGTCATTGTCGATCCGCACCCGATAGCGGATCCGACCACACTGACACCCTCCGGTGACTTCCTCGTCCATCCGCTCCTCCTCGTGCACGATCTCGGTGTGTAACGCACAAGTCTCCGTACTTGCCCTTAGGTCCTTGCCAAAGCCGCCGACCTTTTCCCTGCACTATAATGAATACGGAGATTACCGCATTGAGCGCACAATAGGCGCCGCGGGCCACTTTTACGGGATCGACATGCTCAAGCGCTTTCACAACCTCTCGCTCGCCTCCAAGACGACGGTTCTCGCGGTCGGCGGCATGCTCCTGCTCGCCGTCGCGACCTTCTTCGTCGCCGATCGCGCGCTGACGCAGCAGGCCGCGCAGACCGCGGCCGAGCGCCAGGAAGTGAACATGCGCGTCGCCTGGAGCGTGCTCAAGGGCTATGGCGCGGACTTCCGCGTCGAGGGCGATGATCTCTATGTCGGCAGCCACAAGCTCAACAACTGGGACGCGCCGGTCGACGAAGTGAAGCGCCTCGTCGGCGGCACGGCCACGATCTTCCGCGGCGACATGCGCGTTTCGACCAACGTCATGAAGGAGGACGGCAGCCGCGCCGTGGGCACCCCGCTCGCCCGCAACGCCGCCTATGAAACGGTGCTCGACAAGGGCCAGCCCTATCGCGGCAAGGCCGATATTCTCGGCAAACCCTTCTTCACCGGCTATGATCCGATCAAGGACGCCTCGGGCAAGACGATCGGCATCCTGTTCGTCGGCATTCCCGAGAGCGACGTGATGGGCGCGATCGGCGGCGCGCGCTGGATGCTGGCGCTGTCCGCGGCGCTGATCTCGCTGCTCGTCGCAGGTGCCGCCTGGTATGCCGGCCGCCGCATGTTCTCGCCGCTGGTGCAGATGACCGCCGCGATGCGCGCGCTCGCCGCCGGCAAGGTCGACATCGCCATCCCCTCCCATGCCGCGGCCGACGAGATCGGCGCGATGGCCGAAGCGCTCCAGCACTTCCGCACCTCCGAAATCGCCCGCCAGCAGGCCGAGACCCGCGACCGTCAGGCCCAGGCGGAACGCGAACACGCCATGGACGCCCTCGGCCAGGCGCTGGCCAAGGTCGCCGGCGGCGACCTCACCGCCGATATCGGGCATGACTTCCCGGCGGACTATGCCAAGCTCGCCGACCATTTCCGCTCGGCGATCGGCAGCCTGCGCGAACTGATCGGCACCGTGCTTGAAGGCACGTCCTCGATCCGCACCGGCTCGAACGAAATCGCCAGCGCCTCCGAGGATCTCGCGCGCCGCACCGAGGGCAATGCCGCGAGCCTCGAGCAGACCGCCGCCGCGATCACCCAGATGAACCAGCGGATCGACGCGACCGCCGCCGCCGCCGGCGTGACGGTCGAGCGCGCCGATCAGGCGATCGGCGTAGTCGGATCGGGCCGCAGCACCGCCGACGAGGCGGTGCAGGCGATGACCCGCGTTTCGGACAGCGCCAAGGGCATCGATAGCGTGATCGAAGGCCTCGACAAAATCGCCTTCCAGACCCGCGTTCTCGCGATGAACGCTGCGGTCGAGGCCGGTCGTGCGGGTGAAGCAGGCCGCGGCTTCGCGGTCGTCGCCGATCTCGTGTCGGCGCTGGCGATGCGCGCCGAGGAAGAGGCCAAGCGCGCCCGCGACCAGCTCACCGTCACCCAGTCCGAAGTCGTGGTCGCCCGCGGCGCGGTCGAGCGCGTGGACAATGCCCTTGCGGCCATCGTCGACACGGTGGGTGAGGTCCACCAGCTGCTCGGCGGCATCGCGGCGGACAACCGCGCCCAGTCGACCGCGATCCGCGAGATCAGCAGCGCGATCGGCGACATGGACCGCGCCACCCAGCAGAATGCCGCGATGGTAGAGGAGACCTCGGCGGCGGCGCGCCAGCTCACGGAGCAGGTCGCGCGGCTCGACGCCCACGCCGCCACCTTCCAGACCGGTGGCCAGCAAGCCCCGCTCCGCCGGCCTGTACTGCCGTCGCAGCCGACTGGTGCGAAGGTCTCGGGTGCCACCCGCGCCGTTCCGGTCCAGGCCATGGCGGACGGCGAGGACTGGGCCAGCTTCTAACCCCTTCGGCATTCAAAGGAAAAGCGCGCCGGCAGTGCCTGGCGCGCTTTCACCTTTTAGCCTGGGACGAGAGCGAATCGAGGCTACGACCCGCTCGCTTGCCGCTCAGCGCGATGCGATATGCTGGCGCTGGCTCAGATAGCGAAGGCCGGTCTCTGCGATCGCATGCGATCCTGCAACGCGGTCGGTCGTCACCGTCATCAGCACGTCATCCTTCTGCAGGACGTCGCGATACAGCGCGCGCGCTTCGTCGACCCGGCCCGTGGCGTAATAGATGGCGGCTAGGTTCAGCTGCAGCTCGGGGCGCTGGTCAAAGCGCATCTGGTTCAGGAGCTTCTGCTCCGCCGACGCATAGGAACCCGTCATGATTTCGCGGGCCGCGAGGTTCGTGTCCTGGGCAAGTACCGGCGAGGCCAGGGTCAGGAGGGACACCGCGGCCGCTGCGACAAGTTTGATCGACATAACGCTCTCCTTTCAGTCGTGACACCAAGGTTGCATTTTTATGACACTTGGATGACTGATAGGTGACACGTTCGCGACAACCTCGCAACCCCGCATTTGCGCCTAGCATTCAGGGGTATCGTTTGCCGGAAGCGCGTCCACAGACGCGCCGGCAAACCGCGTCCCCGCAAGCAATGTCCGCCCCTGCCCGGCCTGCGAAGGCACAAAAAAAGGCGGCCCCGAAGGGCCGCCTTCCCAAAATACTCTGACCGCGCCGCGGATCAGAAATCGTTGCGGTACTGCTCGTTGCCGACGAAGCCGAGCTTCGTGACGTTCGCCCGCTTGATGATCGCCAGAACGCGATCGACCACTTCGTACCGCGCCTGCGGATCCGGCTGGAAGTGCAGCTCGGGCTCCGGCGAACGCTGCAGCGATGCATCCAGATACTGGCGCAGCATCACGTCGTTGATCGGCATGCTGTTCCAGAACACCTGGCCCTGCGCGTCGATATAGACCTTGTTCTTGTCCGGCTCGACGGGCTGCGAGGTGTTGTTGCTCGGCTGCGGCAGGTCGACCTTCACCGCGTGCGTCTGGACCGGAATGGTGATGATGAACATGATGAGGAGCACGAGCATGACGTCGATCAACGGCGTCGTGTTCATGTCCATCATCGGCTCGCCGTCATCACGGCCTGCGCTCATTGCCATTGTCGTAACTCCTTAAGCGAGGCCGTTCAGAGCCGGGCGGTATTCGAACCGGGCTCCGGTTCCGAGATGAAGCCGACCTTCACGAAACCCGCCATCTGCATCGTGTAGATGGTGCCGCCGATGCAGCGGTAAGGCGTGTTGATGTCACCGCGGATATGAACTTCGGGAAGTTCAAGACCAGCGGCGTTCGGGCCACCCTGACGGTCGATCTCAGCCTTCAGCTTGGCGACCGCGCGGTCGAGCAGCTCGGTGTGATTGACCCGGGTCAGACCCCAGAAGATCTCGCAACCTTCCGGGCCACCCTTGACCGAGAGCGAAACGTTCTCGGGCTTGGTCGTGGTCGGCTCGAACTGCACCTTGGGCAACGCGAGGTCGATCGTCTGGACCACAACGGGAACGGCGATGAGGAAGATGATCAGAAGAACCAGCATCACGTCCACGAGGGGCGTGGTGTTGATGTCCGACATCGGTGCGTCGTCGCCGCCGCTGCCTGTGCTAATCGCCATTGGGCGCTATCCTATCCTCTTGTGCGCCGGATCGCGATCCGGCGGCAGGGCTACGCGACGTGCGCAGCCCTGCGACCTTGGTCTTACGGGCGGGTCGGGGTGCCGCCGGTCTGGCCAGCGGTCGTGGTCGCCGGCTTCGCAGCGGCGGCAACGGCCGGCTTCTTCGCGGCAGCGGCGGTGGCCGGCTTCACGCGGCCGTCCGAGGCCAGGTAGCCGAGCACGTCGTTCGAGAACGCATTGAGGTTCTCGGCGATCGCCTTGTTACGACGCTGCAGGAAGTTGAAGGCGAGCACGGCCGGCACGGCGACGACGAGGCCGAGTGCGGTCATGATGAGCGCTTCACCGACCGGGCCGGCGACGGCGTCGATCGAAGCCTGACCGGCCGAGCCGATCTTGATGAGCGCGCGGTAGATGCCGATAACGGTACCGAACAGACCGATGAACGGCGAGGTCGCACCGACGGTCGCGAGGAAGGCGAGACCGCCGCCCAGCGCCGAGTTGATCGAGCCTTCCGAACGGGCCAGCGAACCGTGCAGCCAGTCATGCGCTTCGACCGGATCGGTCAGCAGCTTGTACTGCTCCTGCGCTTCCAGGCCGTCGTCGACGATCTGGCGATAGGCCGAGTTCTTCTCGAGCTTGGCTGCGCCCTCGCGGAGGCTGCTCGAGCTCCAGAACGACTGGCGCACGCGCTTCGACTGGTTGATGATCTTCTGCTGCTCGAACAGCTTGGTGAAGAGGATGTAGAGCGACACGAAGAGCATGAGCACCAGGATGGTGAACACCGACTGCGAGATCAGGCCGCCTTCCTTCAGCGCCTGCTGGAGGCCGTAGGGGCTTTCGCCGCCCTTAGCTGCGGCGGCACCGGCAGCGAGAATGGTCGTGAGCATTTTGGGTCTTTCCTCTAAAAGATAGCTTCTTGCGCAAGCCGGTCCGCCTTGCCCGGCGGACCGGAAACCGGAGAGTTACTTCTGGATCTGCCACCTGAACCGGTTCACGTACGGAGCCGGAATCTTGTTGCCGCTCGCATCCTCGGCGGGATCGAAGCGAGCACGGCGCTTGAGCAGGTTGCACGCCTGGGTGTCCAGACGGCTCGAGCCGCTCGACGACGTGATCGTGCACGACACCACCCTGCCCGTCGCGTCGACGTCGAGGCGGAAGCCCGTGACACCTTCTTCACCCGCACGCTGCGACTCCGACGGATAATCGTCGTTCGTCACCCACGAACCCGGCGAGCTGCGCGGCTTCAGTGCCTTCGCGACCCGCGGAGGGGCCGGCGGTGCCGGGGGAGCAGCCGGCGCGGGAGGCGCAGGCGGCGTGATCGGCGGCGGGGGCGGGATGATGTTGGTGGTGGCGACCGGCGGCGCAGGCGACACCGACTGCACGATGGCCGGCGGCACCACGACCTGGGTCGGGGGCGGCGGCACCGGCGTGTCCGGCGGCGGCGGCGGCGGCGGAATCTCCTCCGGCGGGGGCGGCGGCTCTTCGACCTCGAAGGTCTTCAGCTCTTCCGCCTTCTTCTTGATATATTGGTATGCCAGACCTGTGACGAAGGCATAACCCATGCCAGCCACGATGATAGCGACGATTACGATCGCTACCACACGACTGCCACTTACATTCCGGTCAGCGTAAGCCATTCGGCAACGTCACTCCCTCTAATCCTGCTTGCGACCCTGGCCGGCTGGCAGCCGCGCACAAGTCCGCTCGCCTCGGGTCACACTGCGCCCCTGATGGCGAGAGCACCGAGTCTGTATCGTGGGCCTTCCGACGACGCAAACTCTTTGTCGGACGAATTGGTCGTACAATGCACCCATGGCAGAATTATTTCTGTATAAGATCGGCACAATCCGGTACCGGCACCGGCATGAAAACTGCTCTACCCCTGCTGTTTTGTTGCGCTGCGGCATTTCCTGCGCTTGCGCAACCTGCCCCGCAAACCGCGCAAATCCGCCAAGAAGCGCAAAGTGGCTTACCCAGTTATGCCACCGTCGCGACCGCGATTGTCAACGCGCCGTTGGTGATCGATGCGCGGATCAGCGACATGATCCGGATCAAGGAAAATGCGGCGCCCGGTCTCGCATCGGGACGGGCCCGCCTCTACGTCACGGCCGATGTGCTGGCACTGATTCGCGGCAGCAGCGCCCTTCCCACCCAGATTTCGTACCTGGCGGACGTGCCGCTCGATTCTCGCGGCAAGCTACCCAAATTGAAGAAGCAGCGCGTCCTGCTGTTCGCCCGCCCCGTCGGCAACAAGCCCGGCGAGGTCCAGTTGACCGGAATCGACAGTCAATATCTGTGGAGTCCCGAGCTTGACGCGCGCACCCGCGGCATCACCCGCGAAGTGCTGGCGAGCGACGCCCCGCCCGCGGTGACCGGGATCGGCAACGCCTTCCATGTGCCCGGCGCGCTGCCCGGCGAAGGCGAGACCCAGGTGTTCGTAAAGACCGCCAACGGCGCGCCGATCTCGCTGCAGATCCTGCGGCGCCCGGGCGAGAAGCCGCATTGGGGCGTGTCGCTGGGCGACATCGTCGATCCCAATGCCGGCGCGCCCAAGCCGGAAACGCTCGCCTGGTACCGGCTCGCCTGCGGGCTACCCAAGACGTTGCCGGACAGCGCGATTACCGCTGACACGCCCGAAAACGCCCAGGCAGCCCGCGAGGACTATCAGGTCGTGCTGCGCGAACTGGGGCCTTGCGCCTGAACCAGCCCCGCCGCCGGTGCTCAGCGCCGGTGGCGGACCAGCGTGATGCCGATCGATTCGTCGGCCTCGGCAATCGCCAGCTTGACGATGCGCACCTCGACGCGGCGAACGCGCGAATCGGAGACGAACAGCGTCTCGCAGATATGATCCGCCACCGCCTCGATCAGCGTGAAGTGCACGTCCTTGGGCAGCGCGTCGGTCGCGGCATGCTTCAGGTCGATATAGCTCTTGGAGGCGCTGAGCGGCGTGTCTGGCAGAAAGCGTTCCGGCAGGTCGAGATCGGCGATGACGGAGATGCGCAGCGGCTGCGGCAGGTGCGTCTCCTCCGAATAGACTCCGGTGAGCACCTCCACCTCAAGGTCCATGACCTGAAGCTGCAATGAATCGGGCAATCGAGCGGCCTTTCCTGGGGCGAAACAGGCGCGCGCCATAGCAGATCGCGCCGCATCCGAAAGCCCGGGGACCTCCGGTGCAGATTCTGCATGTCCATCGGTAAAATCCGCGCTTGCGCTGTATGGTGATGCCGCTAAGGCGCGCGCCTTTCGGCATGTGGTCCGAAGGCGGGGAAGGATTCGCGGTGGTTCAGATAGTTGCGCTCGATGCGGTCGACCCGCACGCCGTCGAGGCGCTGCTCGATCGCGCCTTCGGACCCGAGCGGCATCTGCGTACCGCCTATCGCGTGCGGCAAGGCACGCTGCCGATTCGCCCGTTCAGTTTTGCCGCCCTAAGCGAAGATGGCAAGCTCGCCGGCACCATCCAGAGCTGGCCCGTCGCGCTGGCGAGCGATTCGGGCCCGATGGTTCCGCTGGTGATGGTGGGGCCGGTCGCGGTCGAGCCCGATCTGCAGCAGGGCGGCATCGGCCGGCGGCTGATGCTGGAAATGCTCGACGCGGCGGACGTCAGCGCCCTGCCCGGCGCCGAAGCGCTGATGCTGATCGGCGATCCCGAATATTATGGCCGCTTCTTCGGATTCGATGCGAGCCGCACGACGCGCTGGCGACTGCCCGGCCCGTTCGAGCCGCGCCGGCTGCTGGCGCGAGGTGCAGCGGTGCCGAACTGCTCGGGCATGCTCGTGCCGCGCCTGCGCAAGGTCGCCTGAGCGCGCCCCTCAGCGCGCAAGGGTTCGACAAAGCCGCGCGGCACGCTAAGGGAAGCCCATGCCCAACACGCCGCCCCCCGATTTCGCCAGCCTGTCGCTCGCCGAGATCGCCCGCCTGGCGGAAGAGCATCGCCTGCCGCCCGTCGAAAGCTGGAATCCAGAACATTGCGGCGACAGCGAAATGTGCATCGCCCGCGACGGGACCTGGTACCACCAGGGCAGCCCGATCGGCCGCCCCGCGATGGTGCGGCTCTTCTCCACCATCCTGCGGCGGGAACCGAAAGGCGGCTTCGTCCTCGTCACCCCGGTCGAGAAGCTCGATATCGCGGTAGAGGACGCGCCGTTCGTTGCCGTCGAGCTGAAGGTGGAGGGCCAGGGTGAGGCCATGCGGCTCGCCTTCCGGCTGAACACCGGCGACGTCGTCGTTGCCGGTCCCGAGCATCCGCTGCGGATCGAGGCGCGCAAAGACGGGCCCCACCCCTATCTGACGGTGCGCGGGGGTCTCGACGCGCTGGTCGCACGCAGCGTCTATTACGAACTCGCCCAGCTCGCGCTGGGGCAGGACGGCGCCGCGCCGGGCGTGTGGAGCCAGGGCGTGTTCTTCCCGCTCGAGCCCGAAGCATGAGGCTTGCCGACCAGCTCCGGCGCGCGCTCGGCAGCCGGCCGGCTCAGGCGACCACCCTGCTCCCCGGCGACCATGCCTTCTTCGATCCCGCCCAGGTGACGAGCGCCGCCGCCGTCCTGCTCGCCGTGACCGATCGTGATGCGCCCGGCGTCCTTCTCACCCGCCGCAACGCCAATATGCGCCGCCATGCCGGGCAGATCGCCTTTCCCGGCGGCCGCATCGATCCCGAGGACAAGGATCCGGTCGACGCCGCGCTACGCGAGGCGGAGGAAGAGATCGCCCTCCCCCGCCGGCTGGTCGAGGTGGTCGGCACGGTGGAGCAGTATCGCACCGTCACCGGCTATCAGGTGACGCCGGTGATCGGCGTGGTGCCGCCGGACCTTACGCTGGTGCCGTCCGAGGCCGAGGTCGCCGAGGTGTTCGAAGTGCCGCTCGCCTTCCTCCTCGACGACAGCAACCATCAGAAGAAAAGCGCGCTCTACCAGGGGCATGAGCGCCATTATTACGAGATCATGTGGAACGACTATCGAATCTGGGGCGCCACGGCGGCGATGCTGGTCAACCTGTCGCGGCGGATGGCATGGCCGCGCTGACACTGCCGGAAACCGACTGGCGCACCCGCCCCGGCCTCGACGCGCTGACAAAGGTGCTGGGGGCAGAAGAAGGGCTCACGCGCTTTGTGGGCGGGGCGGTGCGCGATGCGCTGCTGGGCATTCCGGTCGCTGACCTCGACCTCGCCACGGCACTGTCGCCCGACGAGGTACTGGCGCGGCTGCGCGCCGCTGGCATCCGCGCGGTGCCGACCGGACTCGAGCACGGCACCATCACGGCGGTGCTCGACAGCGGCCCCGTGGAGGTCACCACCTTGCGCCGCGACGTCTCCACCGATGGCCGCCACGCCACCGTTGCCTTCACCGACGACTGGCGCGAGGACGCCGCACGCCGCGACTTCACGATCAACGCGCTCTATGCCGATCCGAACACCGGCACGCTGTTCGACTATTTCGGCGGGCTGGCGGATCTGGAGGCGCGGCGCGTGCGCTTCATCGGCGATCCGCTGCGGCGCATCGCCGAGGATCATTTGCGCATCCTCCGCTTCTTCCGCTTCCTCGCCCGCTTCGGCGACACCCCCGATCCGGAAGGCCTCGACGCCTGCACCGCCCGCGCGCGCGACCTGATGGCGCTCAGCCGCGAACGCATCCGTGACGAGCTGCTCAAGCTGCTGGTCGCGCGCGATGCCGTGGGGGTGACCGCGCTGATGCTGGAGCGCGGCATCCTCGAACCGGTCGTGCCGGAAATCACCACGGCCGCGACGCTGGCAGCCCTCGCCGACCGCGAAGCCCGGCTCGGCGCCGCACCCGACCCGATCCGCCGCCTCGCCGCGCTGCTGCCGCGCGACCCGGCCGCGGGCGATCTGATCGGGGCGCGGCTCAAGCTCTCCAATGCCCAGCGCAAGCGGCTGGTCCTGGCGCTGACCGACGGCGGCACCGACGATGCCCGTGCCCTCGCCTACCGGATCGGCCGCGACGCCGCCGAGGATCGCCTGCTGCTCGCCGCGTGCGACGATGCGGAGGCCGCCAAGGGTTGGGCAGCGCTCACCGGGTGGGAAATTCCGCGCCTGCCGATCACCGGCGGTGCGCTGGTCGAACGCGGCCTCGCCAAAGGCCCGGACGTCGCCCGTGCGCTCCGTGCGATCGAGGACCAGTGGATCGCGGAGGCGTTCCCGGATGCTTCCCGCGTCGATGCGATCGCCGACGCCGTGGTGGCTCAGGCCTTGAACGCCTCGATCAGCGCGAAGGCGGCGTCGCCGGGGACCGGACGCGAGTAATGATAGCCCTGGCCGTAGGTGCAGCCCAGCGCACCTAGGGTCTGGGCGAGTTCGGGCGTCTCGATGCCCTCGGCGGTCGTCTGCATGCCCAGCGCATAGGCGAGGCTGAGGATCGCGCGGATGATCGCCACCTTGTCGCGATCGGCGAGCATGCCGGTGACGAAGCTGCGGTCGATCTTGAGCACGTCGATCGGCAGCTTTTGCAGATAGGCGAGGTTCGAATAGCCGGTACCGAAATCGTCCATCGCCAGCGTGGTGCCGAGGTCCTTCAGCGCCGACATGGTCTGGGCGATGCGATCGGGGTCGCTGACGATCGCGCTTTCGGTCAGCTCCAGCGTGAAGCGCGAGCCGGGCATATTGTTACGATCGAGCGCGGTCTTCACCATCGCGCCGATCTGGTCGCGCTGCAGCTGGATGGCCGAGAGGTTGACCGCGATCTTGACGCCGCAATCGCCGCCGGCACGCGCGTCCCATTCGGCGAGCGTGCGGGCTGCTTCCTCCATCGCCCAGCGGCCGAGCGGGACGATCAGGCCCGATTCTTCCGCCACCGGGATAAAGGCATTGGGCGAGATCAGCACGCCGTCGTCATTGGTCCAGCGGGCAAGCGCCTCGAACGACGTGATCCGCCCGGTGCCGAGGTCGCAGATCGGCTGGAAATTGAGCGTCATGCAGCCGTTTTCGATGGCGCGGCGCAGCTCGGTCTCGATCGCGAACTGCTCGCGCGCCAGATCGAAGGCGCGCGTATGATAGAATTCGGTGTGGCCGCTCTTCTTGGCGCGGCGGACCGCGAGCTGGGCGTTGCGCACCAGATCCTCGGCATCGCCGTCGACATCCGCGCCGAGCGCGATGCCGATCGAGCAGTCGATGCGGATCTCGAAGTTGGAAAGGCGGAACGGGTTGGTAAAGGCGGCATGGACGCGCTTGGCGACCTGCACGGCGTCGTCGGGCCCGTCGTCAAGCGTCATCAGCACGCCGAATTCGTCGCCGCCGATCCGCGCCAGCACGTCGCGACCACGCAGCGCGCCCTTGATCCGGCGTGCGACCGAGATCAACAGCTCGTCGCCGGCCAACGCGCCCATGCAAGCGTTGACGCGGCTGAAGCGATCGAGGTTGATCACCAGCACCGCATGTGCCGCCGCGTCGCCCTCGCCGATGCGGGTTTCGAGCTCGTCCGAGAAGCCGGCGCGATTGGGCAGCCCGGTGAGGCTGTCGGTCGCCATCTCGCGGCGCAGGCTCTGCTCGGTGCGGAGTTCGGAGGTCTGGTCGACCAACGTGATCAGGCAGCGCGGCTCGCTCGGCCCGCGGCGGGCGAGCACCACGCGGAAATGGCGGCTGTCGACCTCGCCGCCGAAGCGCCAGGCGATTTCCTCCTGCTGCAGGTCCGAAGCAAGGAACTGGCCGATCCGCGCACCGAGCAGCTGGACCACCGGCGAGTCCTGCGCGGTGCAACCCAGCCCCGCGACGCGGAACGGTCCGTTGACCGCCGCGAACACATAGCGCCCGTCCTGGATCTCCAGCACCGCAGCCGGGATCGGCATCAGCTCGAGCAGCTCGTCGGTACCCGGCGGCAGCGCCGAAGACGGGTCGTCGACCCGCGGAGCAGGCTCCGCGGTACGCATACTCAGAGCCCGGACCCTTCGAAACGCCATCCCCTCGGGCATAGCCGCAAACTAGTTAAAGCGGCCTGAAGGACGCGGGCGCATCCGCAGGTTTTACCAATCAAAATTTGTTATCACGCGGGAAGCCGGTGGGCGGCATCCGCCCCGCGGCGCCGCGTGCGGCACGCCACGGCATCACGTCCGGCTCGGAGCGATAACGCTCCTGCTCGCCGCCCATCCGCCAGCGCAGACCGTCGGCGAATTTGAAGGTGATCACGTCGGACAGGCCGCCGTCGCGGTACCGCTGGAGCTGCACACCTTGCCCACGCGTCATCTCCGCCACCTCGGAGAGCGGGAAGACCAGCATCTTGCGATTGTCGCCGATCGCCGCGACGAAATCGTCCTCGGCACCGATCGGACGGACCAGCTTGAGGTGCGCACCGGGCCGCGGCGTGACCACCTGCTTGCCCTTGCGGGTCTCGGCGATCACTTCCTGGCTGCTCACGATGAAGCCACGCCCGTCGCTCGCCGCAACCAGCAGCTTCGGCGCGGCGCTGGCGGGGAGCAGCGTGACGATGTGCCGCTCGGCCTCCAGGTCGATCAGCAGCCGCACCGGCTCGCCGAAGCCGCGGCCACCGGGCAGCTTGTCCGCCCCCAGCGTGTAGAAGCGGCCATTGTCGGCGGCGAGCAGCAGCTTGTCGGTGGTCTGGGCATGGAAGGCCAGGAAGGGGCCGTCGCCTTCCTTGAACTTCAGCGCCTCGCCGCCAAGATCCTCGACATGCCCCTTCATCGCGCGGATCCAGCCGCGTTGCGAGAGGATGACGGTGATCGGCTCGCGCTCGATCATCGCCTCCAGCGGGATCTCGCGGGCGGGCGCCATCTCGACGATCGCGGTGCGGCGAGCGCCGAGCGGCGTATCGAGGCCGTAGCGCGTGATCATCTTGCCCAGCGCGCGCTTCATCCAGGTGCGTTGCCGGGCTTCCGAGCCGAGCAGCGTCTCCAGCTCGGCTTGTTCCTTCTCCAGCTTGTCCTGCTCGCGGCGGAGTTCCATCTCCTCCAGCTTGCGCAGGGAGCGGAGCCGCATGTTGAGGATCGCCTCGGCCTGGCGATCGGTGAGACTGAACTCGGCCATCATGATCGGCTTGGGCTCGTCCTCGGTACGGATGATCTCGATCACCCGGTCAAGGTTGAGATAGGCGGTGATGTAGCCGCGCAGCAGCTCCAGCCGGTCGGCGATCTTCTCCAGCCGGTGCTGGGACTTGCGCTGCAGCACCACGAACTGGTGCTCCAGCCAGCCGGCGAGCGCCTCGGCCAGGCTCATCACCCGCGGCGTGCGGTTCTTGTCGAGCACGTTGAGGTTGAGCGGCACGCGCACTTCGAGGTCGGACAGGCGGTAGAGGCTGTCCATCAGCGTATCGGCGTCGACGGTGCGGCTGCGCGGTTCGAGGACGATGCGGATGTCCTCCGCCGATTCGTCGCGCACATCGCCCAGGATCGGCAGCTTCTTGTCGTTGACCAAGGCGGCGATGCCTTCGATCAGCTTGCCCTTCTGCACGCCGTACGGGATCTCGCTGACGATCAGGTGCCAGCCCCCGCCCTTTTCGGTCACCTTCTCGATCTTGGCGCGCACGCGGAAGCTGCCGCGGCCGGTGGCATAGGCCTCGGCGATCGCGGCGGGGCTGTCGACCGCGATGCCGCCGGTCGGGAAGTCCGGGCCCTTCACATAGTCCAGGACGTTCGCCTGCGGATTGTCGATCAGCGCGACCGCCGCCTGCATCAGTTCGGCGGCATTGTGCGGTGGGATGCTGGTCGCCATGCCGACCGCGATGCCCGCCGCGCCATTGGCGAGCAGGTTCGGGAACAGGCCCGGGAACAGCTCCGGCTCCTCGTCCTCGCCATTATAGGTCGGGCGGAAATCGACGGCGTTCTCGTCGAGGCCGTCCATCAGGTCGATCGCGACCTGGGTCAGCCGTGCCTCGGTGTATCGATAGGCGGCGGCGTTATCGCCGTCGATATTGCCGAAATTGCCCTGCCCGTCGACCAGCGGATAGCGGAGCGCGAAGGTCTGCGCGAGGCGCACCATCGCGTCATAGACCGAGGCGTCGCCATGCGGGTGGTATTTACCGATCACGTCGCCGACGACGCGCGCGCACTTCTTGTACCCGCTCGCCGGATCGAGCCGCAGCAGCCGCATCGCCCAAAGCAGCCGGCGGTGCACCGGCTTCAGCCCATCGCGGACATCGGGCAGCGATCGCGCGGTTATCGTCGACAGCGCATAGACGAGGTAGCGCTCGGAAAGCGCGCTGTCGAAGGGCACATCGGAGGCGCCGGAAGGTTCGGAAACGTCGGTGTCGAGGCTCATCGCCATCCCGGATAGCAGGCAGGAGGGGCAAACGCCAAGGGCGTTCCCCTTATGATCCGACGGGTGTCGCGAATTGTTTCGGGATCAGCCCACCAGATGCCGGAAGAAGCTGCGGTTCTTCCGGATCAGCGGCCGCAAATGCTCGGGCACTTCGCGCAGCCGGAGTTTGCGGATCGAAGGCGTGCGGTGCGACGGCCCGATCGAGACGAGCAGCGAGAGCATGCCGCGGCGGTTTGTGGGCGGCGTGCCCCGATGGAGCGCAAAGGTGTTGACGAAGTACACGTCGCCCTTCTCCGCCAGCACCACACCCGCGCCCATCGCCTGCTTGAGGGGCTCCAGATCCTCGTCGCGGAACCGGCGCACGTCGTAGAAGTCGCGCAGGCACGAGGTCTTGGGGATCATCTCCAGCGGCCCGTCCTCGCGGGTCTCGATCGGCGAGAGCGGCACGAATACGCGAATGAAGTTGAGCGGCTCGGCGCTGTCGCGGTGCCAGTTCTGGTTCTGATAGGCGAAGCCGGCCGGCTGCGAAATCCACGCCCAGGCCCAGCTGAGCGCCGCGCGCGGCCCCAGCGTCTCGCGGCAGAAGGCGATCAGATCGGGATTGCTGCAGATCTCCAGGAAGGCCGGATCCTCGAACAGGCGCTGCGCATCCATGTAGAGAAACGGATGCTCGGTCGCCTCGGGCGCGCCGCGATGCTCGAAGCCCGGCAGATAGGGATCGGTGAAGGTCTGCGGCGCGAACATCGAGGCCGCCATGCGATCGACCAGCGCGGGATCGAGCATCTTCTCGGCAAAATGAAAATCGATGTCGTGGAATTCAGCGGAACGCGGCGTCCGACCGATCCGTGCGAACGGCGCGCGCACCAGGCGCTCGATGCGGCCGAGCTTGCGGAGCCAAGCAGGATCGTTGGACCGGGTACGCAGCCAGAAGATGTAGTTATAGGCGAAGTTGTAGAAGGCCAAATGGCGAAGGCGCGCCAGCCGCGTATCACGTCGAATACCTTCGAGGACCTGCGCCTTGTACGGCTTGATGCCCGCTTCGGGGGTATGATCCAGCCCGACCAGCATTGCCCTGCCGAAGCGCATCATCGTACCGTTCCATTACTGCCCATCGCCTTCCCATTTTAGGACGCAGACAGGCGTGCTGGACGTATCTCGGAGATTTAGAGATCGTCGATCGACACCCGGAAGCCCATGTCGCGCCGCATTGCACCCCCGCCCCCCTTGCGGTATAGCGCGAGGCCTTCCAGAGCCCCGGCGGTCACGCGGAGAAATCCCGTGGAGCCGGGGCAACGCATTTCCAAGGGACTAGGCCGACATGGCACGCCGCCGGCAAATCTACGAAGGCAAGGCTAAGATTCTCTACGAGGGTCCGGAGCCGGGCACGCTGATCCAGTATTTCAAGGACGATGCAACGGCCTTCAACGCCCAGAAAAAGGGCACGATCAACGGCAAGGGCGTGCTCAACAACCGCATCAGCGAGCATGTCTTCACCCTGCTCGGCGGCATCGGCATCCCCACCCATTTCATCCGCCGCCTCAACATGCGCGAGCAGCTGATCCGCCAGGTCGAGATCGTGCCGATCGAAGTCGTGGTGCGCAACGTCGTCGCCGGCTCGCTGGCGAAGAAGCTCGGCATCGAGGAAGGCACCCCGCTGCCCCGCACGATCGTCGAATATTACTACAAGGACGATGCGCTCGGCGACCCGATGGTCACCGACGAGCACATCCTGGCGTTCGGCTGGGCCGCGCAGGAAGAACTGCACGACATGGCCGACATGGCCATCCGCGTGAACGATTTCCTCTCCGGCCTGTTCGCCGGGATTGGCATCCGCCTGGTCGACTTCAAGCTGGAGTTCGGCCGGATCTGGGAAAACGACTATCCCCGGATCATCCTCGCCGACGAGATCAGCCCCGATGGCTGCCGCCTGTGGGATATCGCCTCGGGCGAGAAGCTCGACAAGGACCGCTTTCGTCGCGATCTGGGCGGCGAAGTCGAGGCCTATCAGGAAGTTGCCCGCCGCCTGGGCCTGTTCCCGGAAGGCGACGGCTCCGACGTGCTCGACCTCGAGACGCACCGCAAGAAGCGCGGCAAGTAACCGCAATACCGTTTCCTCCCCCGGAGCACCGCTCCGGGGGAGGGGGACCATTCGCGAAGCGAATGGTGGAGGGGGCCCTGCCACGCGCGGGGCCCTTTGTCGTTTCCCCCTCCACCACCGCCTTCGGCGGCGGTCCCCCTCCCCCGCTGCGCGGTGGAGGAGACGCTTCAGGACGATTTCCGATTGCGACTTCGGCCCTCTCGCGCCATAGCGCCGCCCATGAAACTCCGCATCATCGTCACCTTGAAGAACGGCGTGCTCGATCCGCAGGGCAAGGCCATTCAGAACGCGCTTGGCGGCCTCGGTTTCGAGGGCGTCGAGGATGTCCGCGCCGGCAAGATCTTCGAACTGGAGGTCGCCGATTCGACGAGCGACACCGCGATCGACGAGATGTGCCGCAAGCTGCTCGCCAACACGGTGATCGAGAACTACCGGGTCGAGAAGCTGTGAAGACCGCGGTCATCGTCTTCCCCGGCTCCAACTGCGATCGCGACATCGCGGTCGCGCTGGAGAGCGTGACCGGCACCAAGCCGCACATGGTGTGGCACGGCGACAGCGAGCTGCCGGAGGGCCTGGGCTTGATCGCCCTGCCCGGCGGCTTCTCCTATGGCGATTATCTCCGCTGCGGCGCCATCGCGGCGCGCTCGCCGGTGGTGCAGGCGGTGATCGAGGCGGCCAATCGCGGCACGCCGGTGATCGGCATTTGCAACGGCTTCCAGATCCTCACCGAGACGGGGCTGCTGCCGGGCGCGCTGATGCGCAATGCGGGGCTCGATTTCGTATGCCGCGACGTGCCGCTGGTGGTGGACAACAGCCAGTCGATCTTCACCAGCGCCTACCAGGCGGGCGAGCATCTCTCGATCCCGGTTGCGCACCATGACGGCAACTACTTCGCCGATGCCGAGACGCTCGACCGCCTCGAAGGCGAAGGCCGCGTCGCGTTCCGCTACGGCGAGAACATCAACGGTTCGGCGCGCAACATCGCGGGCGTGATGAACGCCGCCGGCAACGTGCTCGGCATGATGCCGCACCCGGAGCGCAAGATCGAAGCCGCACATGGCGGCGACGACGGCCGCCGGCTGTTCGAAGGGCTACTCGCCGCGGTCGCCTGACCGACACGACATCCGCAAACAGGGTCGCAGTCCTCGGGCCGCGGCCCTTTTTGTTGTCAGAAGAGCATCTTCAGCCCGACCACCGCGAGCGTTGCGGCGAGGATCGGCACCAGCACCTTGTCCGAGGTGCGCGTCGCCAGCAGGCTGCCGATGATGATTCCCGGAATCGACCCGGCGAGCAGCGACACGAGCAACGACCCGTTCACCGATCCCAACATCCAATGGCCGAGTCCTGCGAGCAGGGTCAGCGGCACGGCATGGGCAATGTCTGATCCGACGAGCTTGTTTACCGCCTGGTGCGGATAGAGCATCAGCAGCGCGGTCATCCCCAGCGCGCCCGCTCCCACCGAGGTCAGCGACACCAGCAGGCCCAGCACCGCGCCGAGCGCTATGGTGACGTAGCCGATCCGCGTCTCGCCCAGCCGCTCGAACCGGGGGGCCATGAACAGCACCAGCCGGCTGCGGAAGAAGGTTGCGATCGCCGTCACCACCAGCGCAATTCCGAGCGTGATCGTGATCACCCCGCCGCTATTCTTGGCATGCTCCTGCGCGCTCGACAGCAGCAGCAGCGTCAGGATCGTCGCGGGGACGCTGCCATAGGCGAGCCGCCGCACGACCTTCCAGTCGATCGTGCCGTGCAGGCCGTGCACCCCTGCCCCCACCGTCTTGGTGGCGGAGGCGTAGAGCAGGTCCGTCCCCACCGCGGTGGCCGGATGGAAGCCGAAGGCGAGGACGAGCAACGGCGTCATCAGCGAGCCGCCGCCGACCCCGGTCATGCCGACCAGCAGCCCGACGAGCACCCCGGCAATGGAATAAAGCGGATTGAACGCGAGCACGGGAATCCTTGGCAACCGATTTCCCACCAGCATGCGGGGATTTTCCCCGAACGCCAGAAAGAATTGGTTTCAGGCCGGTGTCCGCTTGCGCCTGGCCTGGCTCAGACGCGGGTGGCGAAGGGCGTGAAGTCGGTACCCTCGTCGAACACGTCGACCCCCTCGGCGCGCTTGAGGAAGCCGACGACCAGATAGGTGAGCGGCGTCAGCAGCACTTCCCAGCCGACCTTGAGCACCCATTGGGTGAACAGCACCTTCACGACCAGCGCGTTGGTCCAGCCCTCGGCGCCCCAGAAGGCGAGCGGGTAGAAGATCAGGCTGTCGACGGCCTGGCCCGCCACGGTCGATCCGACCGTGCGGGTCCACAGCATCCGCCCGCCCGTCCACAACTTCATCCGCGCAAGGACATAGGAATTGACGAACTCACCCGCCCAGAAGGCGCAGACCGAGGCCAGCACGATCCGCGGCACCTGACCGAAGATGACCTCATAGGCCGCCTGGTTCTTCCAGTCCGGCGCTGGCGGCAGCGCGACCACCACCCACGACATGAACGCCATGAACAGCACCGCCGCCGTCCCCGCCCAGATCACCCGGCGCGCACGGGCATAGCCATAGACCTCGGTCAGCACGTCACCGATGATGTAGGAGATCGGGAAAAACAGGATCCCCGCCCCGAACGGCCAATAGCCCACGCCCGGCAGCCAGATCTGCGCCACCTTGCCCGCGCCGATCACGTTCGACAGCAGGATGATCGCCACGAAAGCAGCCATCACGAAGTCGAAATAGCGGAAATGCCCGCCGGCGAGGCTGCGGGCGGTGACGTGGCTGGGGCGGGACGGCATGTTCATTGCACTGCACTATGCGAGGCGTTTGCCCCCCGCGCAATCTGCGCTTAAAGGCATGCCGGTGCGCGCCCGTAGCTCAGTTGGATAGAGCACGAGCCTTCTAAGCTTGGGGCCGCTGGTTCGAATCCAGCCGGGCGCGCCACTGCTGGTCAGTCAATCGTCAAACCAGCCCGTGTCGCCTATGGGCATGCCCGGCGGGATGGCGGGCGCTGTGCCGCGACTCTCCAACGTGCGCTGCAAGGAATCCTTGTCACGCAGCAACGCGGCGGTGTGCCGAGCCCAGGCGCCGTCCTGCCCCGTCCCGCCCGCGGCCAACGCGGCGGCGATCGTGGACAGCCGATCCTCTAGGAGCGCGGCCACGTCCGGGCTGGTCGCTGGATCGCGGGCGGCGCCGGCGATCGAAAGGAGCATGCGATAGGCGATGCGACGCCCCACCGCATCGCGCCGCGCCGAAGGGAGCGTCGCCTGGAGGCGATCGAGCAGCATCTCGACGCCCGGCAGGGACGGATCGCGCCGATGCTGTTCGAACAGCCGACGCAGCCGTGCCGGGGCGAGCAGCGAATCGAGCGTCAGCTGCGCGGCGACGTCCGCCGCGACCAACGGATCGAAGGCGAAGGATCCGGCATTGCGGAACACTTCCTGGTCGAACTGCGGATCGTCGCGGCCGTTGATCGCGGCGGAAAGCGGCATCACCAGCCGATCGGGCACGGTAAGCGTCGCCGGCGACAGCGTCTCGATCAGCGCGTCGAGCGCGGCCGTCTGGGTAGCGGCGGGTACCGGCTTCGCGACCGGGTGGTTGTCGCCCGCCACCGCATACTCCGAATCGATGCCGCCGACGAGCTTGCCGACGGCGTCGACGTCGTAGCGGTGGAGCAGCCAGACGGGTACAAACTTGCGCCGCAGATCGGCCAGCGGCTCGTCCTTGCGCAGCACGCCCAGCCCGAAATTGGCGAGCGCGACGCGCCGCACCGCCAGCATGTGGCGCAAGGAGGCCACCGGGTCGGGCCCGTCGTCCCACATGCTCCCCCAGGGGCTCGGCGTATCGGGGGCGCGGCCATCGACATCGGTGACGTAGCGCAGCCCGCGCGCCTGCACGGCAAGCGCCTTCTGCCGCGCCGCCGCGTCTGCATCGATGCCCGGGGCCGGCTGGCCATAGAGCCAGTCGACGACGAAATCGTCCCAGGCGCCGCCGCCCTTGGCATAGGCGTCGGACAGGTCGATCGCGCCGCCGACCAGTTTGATGCGCGGCGGCGGATAGTCCATCACCGTGGTGCGATCCTGGGTGCTGCCGGCGAAATTGTGCATGAAGCCGAGCGCATGGCCCACTTCGTGCGCGCCCAGCTGGCGGATGCGGTCGAGCGAGACGCGCACCGGATCGTTGGGGCCGCCGCTGCCATTCTGGGCGGTGCCGACCAGCCCTTCGAAGATCGTCATGTCCTGCCGCACGCGCAGCGCGCCGATCACCACATTACCCTTGATGATCTCGCCCGTGCGCGGATCGACGATGCCGCCGCCATAGGACCACCCGCGCGTCAGCCGGTTGCTCCAGTTGACCATGTTGTAGCGCACGTCCATCGGATCGGCGCCTTCGGGCAGCAGCTCGGCGCGGAAGGCGTCGATCAGCCCGGCCTTGTCGAACGCGGTGCGCCAATAGTTCACGCCCTCCACCAGCGCAGCGCGGATCGGCTCGGGCGCAGCGCGATCGACATAGAAGACGATCGGCTTCTTCACCCGCGAGCGCGGCGCGGCGGGATCCACCTTCTCTAGGCGGAAATGGTTGGCGAGCTGCTGCACCACGTCTTGGCCGAGCGGCGTGCCATAGTCGTAATAGCGCTCCCCGCTCGTCCCCGATCGGGGGTCGAAGCGCCGCACCTGGAAGCCGGGTGCCGGCAGGCGCACGAAGCTGTGATGGACGACAAAGCCGATCTGGCGGGGCTCGGCGGCGATGGCGGAGAGTTCGCGGCCGGGCGTGTCGCTCTGATAGGTCTGGAGGGCGTCGATCTCGATATTGTCGGGAAATGCCTTCACCGAACTCGGATCGGCGGCGCTGAGCGACTCCGCCAGGCGGAAGCCCTTGCCCCCCTCGTTCAGCGCATCGGCCAGCCCCACCGTGTCGCGGGTGAGAAACGGCGCGATGTCGATCGTCAGCGTGCCGTCGGGCCCGGTCGCCACCAAGTCGAGCATCGCCACCACGCTGAACGGAAAGCTGGAGCGGCCGCCCTCGCTAACCGCGGCATCGCCGGTCGCCCGGAAGCGCCAGTTCTCGAAGGTCACCGCCACCTTCTTGCCGATACGGCGAAAGGCGAGGATCTGCTCGGGGCCGACCATGCCGCGATCGATGCGCAGATTGGCCGAGCCCAGCCCGCTGCGCATCGTCGTCGCATAGAGAAAGCGGCCGGCGACCCCGTCGGCATCGGGTGGTGGCAGCGTGAACAGGATGCGCCCCTCGGCCGGCACGGCCTTCACCGGCAGCAACGGCGCTTCCTGCGCGCGTGCCGGGAGCGCGGCGGTTGCCGATGCCGCCGCCGCGGCCAGGAGGATCGCCATCGCCATTCCGCTCACCCTGTCCCGCATGCCCGATCTCCCCATTGCAGTGCTGCACTGCGCCATCCTACTCGGAAAAACGATTGTGCATCCCGGCAATTTTCGATGATTTTTGGGGTAGAAACGATCGATTTGTTCAACGGAAGGGGCGCCAAATGAACAATTCCGCTACGGACGATCTCGACGGAACCGATCTTCGCATCCTCAACCACCTGGTCTGCGACGGCCGCAGCTCGGATGTGGCGCTGGGTGAGCGCGTCCATCTGTCGAGCACGGCGACGGCGCGTCGGCGCAAGATCCTCGAGGATCGCGGCGTGATCCGCGGCTACACCGCGGAGCTCAACATGGCAGCGCTCGGCTATGGCATCGACGTGCTGGTATCGATCGAGCTCAGTTCGCAGGCAGAACAGGCGCTCAACGAGTTCGAATCCGCGGTGGTGCGCTGTCCTTCGATGTCGTTCTGCAGCTTCGTCTCGGGCGAGACCGACTTCATCATGATGATCCATGTCCGCTCGTTCGAGGATTATGATCGCGTCTATCGGCGCGAGCTATCGACCCTTCCGCACGTCGCACGGATCCGCAGCAGCTTCCTGATGCGCTCGGTCGAACGTCGGATCGTGGCGCCCGTTGTGCTCGAATCCATCCGTCACGTCTGATACTAAGCTTCAAGACAAAGGATTGCTGCGAACGAATCCGGCGTGAACGACCCTCCTTTCGTTCGATTCCTTCAACCAGCCCGTCCGGGCGCATGTTCTTTGCCGAGAAGCGATGACGCCTGTTCGCTACACTGCAGCGCATAACAGGGGCGACGCAACGACGGAACGCGCCAAGGCAGGAAGAACCAACCACGCGGGAGAGACGGCACGTCACCACGGGGGTTCACAACATGCACGAGAGTCGCATCGGCCGCGCATCCGCGCGTCCGTACAGCATCCAGCGCCGCGCCCGCTTCGCCGCGGTCGCGCCGGGCGCACTGATCCTTTGTCTCGCCTGGTCGGGATCGGCCTTGGCGCAGGCCGAGGCGCGGGGCCCCGACAAGTCGGCGCCGGCCGAAGGGCAGACCACCAACACGCCGGGCGGCAAGCCGGAGATCCCGGTCGATCCGCTGACCGGCGAGCCAGTGGCGGAGCAAGGCGGCGAGATCGTGGTCACCGGCTCGCGCATCGAACGCGACGGCTATAGTGCACCGACGCCGGTCAGCGTAATCAGCAGCAAGGAGATCCAGACCGAGGCGCCGGCCAACATCGCCGATCTCGTCAACACGCTGCCCGCGGTGCGCGGCAGCTCGACCGCCGGCAATTCGAACGGCTCGCTCAGCAACGGCCTGGCGGGCATTGCCTCGGTCAACCTGCGCGCGCTCGGCGCCAACCGCACGCTGGTGCTGTTCGACGGGCAGCGTTCGGTCGCCTCGGCGACCAGCGGCGTGGTCGACGTCAACACCTTCCCGCAGGCGCTGATCAAGCGCGTCGAGGTGGTCACCGGCGGCGCCTCCTCGGCCTATGGCTCGGATGCGGTGTCGGGCGTGGTCAACTTCATCCTCGACAAGGAATTCAAAGGCGTCTCGGGCGACTATGAGTACGGCATCACCACCTATGGTGACGGGCCGAACCACAAGGTGTCGCTCACCGCGGGCACGCCATTCGCCGGGGGCAAGGGCCACCTCCTCGCCAGCGGCGAGTATTTCAAGCAATATGGCATCCAGACGATCGACCGCGACTGGAACGATGCCGGCTTCTTTCAGATCGACAACCCCGCCTATTCTGCCGCGGCCTGCAGCGACAACAACGCCGCGACGATCTGCTACCCGGCGCGCCTGATCCAGGGCGGCATCGGCACCAGCCAGTTCACGCCCGGCGGCCTGATCAGCACCGGCCCGTTCCGCGGCACCTATTTCGGCACGATCGATCCGGCGACCGGCAGGGCGACCACCGGCACTCTCGCCTTCGGCCAGGTCAACGGCCAGTGGATGGTGGGCGGCGACTATAAGCTGACCCGCCAGGGGCATCTGAGCAGCGCCACGCTCCTTCCCGCCGAGACGCGCGGCAGCGGCTTCGGGCGGGCGAGCTACGCCTTTTCGGACGCGATCGAACTCTACGCCCAGGTCGCCTACAGCCGCTATCAGGGCCAGAGCTATTACCAGCAGACGCCCTCGACCGGGGTGACCATCCAGGTGGCGCCGAGCGCCGCCAATGGCGGGCTGGTCAACGCCTATCTGCCGCAAGCCTTCCTCAACCAAGTGAGCGCCTATAACGCCTCGGTGGCGGCGGCGAGCCGCATCTCCACCATCGCGATCGGCACCAGCAATGCCGGCATCCCGCCGCAGGGCAGCGACAATACCCGCGAGGTCTATCGGTATGTGCTCGGCGGCAGCGGCAAGTTCGTCGTCGGGCCGATCGACTGGGCTTGGAGCGGCTATTACCAGAAGGGAGTCACCAAGACCCAGGAACTGCTGACCAACGCCTGGAACGTCACCCGGCTCGCCCAGGCGACCGACGCGGTGGTCGCGCCGGCCGGCAACAGCGCGGGCATCGCTGCGGGCACGATCGTCTGCCGTTCGACGCTGACCAGCCCCGGCAATGGCTGCGTGCCGATCAACCGCATCGGCGTCGGCGGCGTCACCCAGGCGGCGCTCGACTATATCTTCTACGACGGCCAGCAGCCGCTGCGGTACCAGACGCTCAAGCAGGACGTGGCGGCGCTCAACTTCTCGACCAACAATCTGGTCGATCTGTGGGCCGGGCCGATCTCGCTGGCCTTCGGCGGCGAATGGCGGCGCGAGGCGGTGTCGGGCTATGTCGACCCGCTGTTCCAGCCGAGCCTGGTCAACGGCGTTTCCACGCCCACCTGGATCTACGGCAATTATCTCCCCAGCTTCGGCCACTATACGGTGAAGGAAGCCTATGCCGAGACGCTGGTGCCGCTGTTCAGGGGTGCCGATTTCAACGGCGCGCTGCGGGTGACCGACTATTCCACCTCGGGCAGCGTCACTACCTGGAAGGCGGGTGCCACCTGGCAGCCGATCCCGGACATCAAGCTGCGCGCCACCTATTCGCGCGACATCCGCGCGCCCAATCTGGGCGAGCTGTTCGCCGCCGCCACCGGCCGCACCAACACGGTCAACGTGCCGCTGGCCAACGGCGCCCAGCGGACCGACCAGTTCCTCGAGGCGACGATCGGCAATCCCGCGCTCCAGCCCGAAATCGCCAAGACGCTGGGCGTCGGCGCGGTGTTGACCCCCAGCTTCGTGCCGGGCCTCGCCGCCTCGGTCGACTTTTACCGGATCAAGCTGGGCGGCGCGATCAACACGATCACCGCGCAGACCCTGGTCACCCAATGCTATGAGCAGGCCAATGCCGCCGCCTGCGCGGCGATCACCACCACCGGCGGGCTCGGCGCGACCGGCGCGGGGCTCGCGATCACCAATATCGAGCTGAAGCCCACCAACTTCGTCTCGATCCTGTCCAAGGGCATCGACTTCGAGATGAGCTATCGGCGCAATGTGGGCGCCGGCAAGATGACGCTACGCGCGCTGGTGACCCGCAACCTCAGCCTCTACACCAACAACGGCATCGACGTGCCGACCGAAGCGGCAGGCCAAAATTCGGGCAGCCTGCCCGATTGGAGCTATCGCTTCTCGGCCGGGTACGACGTGGATCGCTGGACCTTCCAGCTGGTCGGCCGCGGCGTGAGCAGCGGGGTGTACGACAACAGCTATGTCGTCTGCTCCACCGACTGCCCGGTCTCGACCGTCGCTAACCGCACGGTCAACACCAACCATATCGCCGGGGCGATCTATTTCGACCTGCAGGCCAATCGAGAGTTCGCGGTCGGGCGGGTGAACTTCCAGGGCTTCCTGTCGATCCGCAACCTGTTCGATGCAGATCCGGTGCTCGTCGGCAACGGCCCCACCGGCAACAACACCCCGGCCTATCCGCAGACCAACCGCGCCCTCTACGACGTGCTCGGCCGGGTCTACCGGCTGGGTGTGCGCTTCCACTTCTGACCCTGCCGGACGGCGCCCCTCGCGCGCCGTCCCCTTCCCCGTTTTAAGGAGAGACCAGCCATGACCATGCTGTCCCGCACCCTCGCGACCGCGCTGATCGCGAGCACCACGCTCACCCAGATCGCTGTCGCCGCGCCCCGCCCCACCGATCCGCCGGCACCCCAGGCAGCGGCCGCCGATCCCAAGCTCGCCCAGATGAAGGCCGATGCCGTCACCAATATCGATGGCCATGCCAAGCTGGTGCAGGAGATGGTGGATTCGGTGTTCAGCTTCGCCGAGCCGGGTTTCCAGGAATATCAGACGATGGAGTATCTGACCGGCATCCTGGCCAAGAACGGCTTCACGATCACCAAGGGCGTGGCGGGCATGCCCACCGCCTGGACCGCAACCTGGGGCAGCGGCGGCCCGCTGATCGCGCTGGGCAGCGATGTCGACTGCCTGCTCGGCCTGTCGCAGGTGCCCGGCTCGCCGACGCTCAAGCCGCTCGTGCCCGGCGCGCCGGGGCATGGCGAGGGGCATAATGCCGGCATGCCGCTGATCATCGCGGCGGCGATCGCCGCCAAGGCGGTGATGGAGAAGAACCACATCCCCGGCCGGCTGATGCTGTGGCCCGGCGTCGCCGAGGAACTGCTCGGCGCCAAGGCCTTCTACGTCAAGGCGGGGCTGTTCAAGGATGTCGACGCGACGATCTTCACCCATGTCAGCAGCGATTTCGGCACCGCGTACGGCAATCTCGGCAACAACGCGCTGGTCTCGGTCGAATATACCTTCCACGGCAAGACCGCGCATGCCGCCGGCATGCCTTGGGAGGGGCGCAGCGCACTGGACGGCGTCGAGATCATGGACAGCGCCTGGAACTTCCGCCGCGAGCATCTGCCCGTCACCCAGCGCTCGCATTATGTGATCACCAATGGCGGCGGCCAGCCCAACATCGTGCCAGACCTCGCCTCGGTCTGGTATTATTTCCGCGAGCAGAATTTCGACAGCGTCCGCAACCTGTACAACATCGGCACCGAGATTTCCGAAGCCGCGGCCAAGGCGACGGGCACGACGGTGGAGCATCATCTGCTCGGCTATGCCGCACCCAATTTCGCCAACAAGCCGATGGCGGAGGCCGCCTATGCCAATATCAAGGCGATCGGCATGCCCGCATGGACTGCCGACGACCAGGCCTTCGCCAAGGCCGTGCAGCAGGCGAACGGGCGCACGGTGAAGCCGCTGCCGACCGAGATCGGCCCGCTTTCGACGCCGGAAACCCGCGAGCGCTCGCTGGGCGGCGGTTCGGACGATATCGGCGACATCATGTGGACGGTGCCGACGATCACCATCCGCTTCCCGTCGAACATTCCCAGCATGATCGGCCACAACGTCCTCTCGGCGATCGCGATGGCGACGCCGATCGCGCACAAGGGCGCGGTGGCAGGCGCCAAGGCGGTGTCGCTGACGGTGCTGGACCTGATGACCGATCCCAAACTCCTCGCCGATGCCAAGGCCTATTTCCGCGACGTGCAGCTCAAGGACCAGAAATATGATCCAGTGGTCGTGCCCAGCGATCAGCCGGCGATCCACCTCAACCAGGAACTGATGGAGCGCCTGCGGCCGAAGATGAAGCCGTTCTACTATGACCCCAAGAAGTACCCGACCTATCTGGACCAGCTCGGCATCAAATATCCGAACACGCAGGCTAAATAAGCTTTGCCGACTCCGCGTGCCGACACGCAGTGTCGGCACGTGATCGCACGCAGAACATGAATGTCGGCGATGATTTGCGACGCTCAAGCCTGGTCGATCACACCATTATCGAGGCGCGCTGAACCGAAGCGGCTATGCTTGTGCGCCGCCAGGCAGCTCTCTCGCCAGGTGAGATCCGTTCGGCTGCTCTTACCGAACGCTGAAATCTGCGTCGGATTGCGACAATGGGCAGGTGCCGTGCGGGTGCCCGGCGCTTTCACATCGGGTACGCCATCTCCACAAAGCCGGATTGCACCTCGTCACGGGCGGCGGTGCATCGTCCTATTCATACCGGAGCGCAACGATAGGTGCTCGGCGCGCGGCAGCCCCCGTCAGCACGCCGATGCTCGCTACCGCCACGACGAACGCAACGCCGCCCGCCGCAGGATACAGCCATAGCGGCATGTCGATCCGATAGGCATAGCCGTTCAGCCAGCGCTGCATTGCCCACCAGGTCACCGGCCAAGCGATGAGGTTGGCCAGCAGCGCAGGGCGGGTCAGCTGGCGGAGCAGCAGCCACAGCACCTGCCCGGTGCTCGCCCCCATCGCCTTGCGGATGCCGATTTCCTTGGTGCGTCGATCGGTGGTGGCGATGGCGATGCCGACCATCCCCGCGGCCGCCAATAGCACCGCGAGCGCCGCGAAGATCGCAAACAGCTGCAGGCCGCGTTCGAGATCGCGATAGAGTTCCTCCATGCGATCGGACAGGAAGCGGCGGCGGATCGGCCCCTCCCCGCCGGTCTCTCGCCACAGGCGATCGATCGCCGCGAGCGTTTCCGGCACCTGTCTGCCAGACAGGCGGATCGATACCATGCCGGCGCTGGGGCCCACCCGTCGCGGGGCGTCGATATACACAGCGGGCTTCGTCGCCAGTTCGGCCGAGGTGAACTGGAAGTTCGGCACGACCGCGGCAACCACGCCGATCTGCTCACCCTCGGTGAACGGCGAGAAGTTGGTCACCGGCACGCGCTTGCCAACCGCATCGCGCGGCGACCCCAGATCCAGCGCCTTCACCGCCGCCGCGTTGAGGACGATGCGACGCACCTGGGGTTCGCCCTGCGGCGGCAATCCTGCGAGCGAACCGGCGATCGGCGGTACCCCATAGAGCGCATAGGTGGCCGGCAGTGCCGCCGCGACGAGGATCTGGACCGGTCGGCCGCGCAGCTCGATGAAGGACCCGCCCTCGCCCGTCATGAACTCCGATCCGTGGCACGCGGCGCCTTTCACGCCGGGCAAGCGCGCGACCTCCGCTACGAAGCCCGCCGGGCACTCCGCCTCCACCGTAAGCATCTGCGCGATGTCCGCCCCCGTGCCCTGCGCCATCGCGAAACGGCGTTGCTGATAAACGATGCCGGTGGCGATCAGCAGGCCGATCAGCACCGCGAATTGCAGCGTCGCCAGCACCGCCCGCACCCTGGTGCCGCCGTCGCCGGTGCCGGCGTCCGGTCGCAAGATGGCCGCAGGCGAGAGCCTTGATACGACCAGCGCAGGATAGGCGCCCGCCACCAGCCCGATCACGACCGCGCCGGAAACGATCCCGAGCGTCAGCAAGGGCGCCTGCGCATAATCGATGGTGGCGTTGGTATCGAGGAAGGCATTGAGTGGCGGCAGCAGCCATTCGCTGGCGACCATTGCCAGCAGCGCCGCGACCAGCGTGGCCGCCACCGCCTCGCCCAGGAACTGCAACGCGATATCCCAACGGCCAGCACCTGCCGCCTTGCGGACACCGATCTCCTTGCGCCGCCGCCCGGCACGCGCCAGCGCGAGATTGACGGTGTTGGCTACCGCCACGAACAGCACCAGCGCCGCGATTACGGAGCCGGTGATGAGCCGGTCGCGCGCGCCGGGATGCAGATCGGCATCGAGCGCCAGCCGATCTATCCGCACCAGCCCCATGCGATACAGCGCCTGCATTTCCGGCGGCATCAGCGTCGCGATCAGCGGGCGCATCTGGCCCGTCGCCTCGGCAGCGGACGTTCCGGGGCGGAGGCGGAAATAGGTCCTGGACTCGATCCTGAAGCCGCCGTCGGCCGGGCGGGCGAGACCGTGCAGGATCGAAGCAGCACTGCGCGACGAGGCCAGGATGTCATGGGTCCAGTCGGTCGCGCCGGGCGGCAGACCGGCAAGAATGGCGCCCACCGTCATCGCGCGCCCGGCGATGGTGAGCGGCGCGCCCAGCACGTCCTCGCGCCCGAACCAGCGCCGTGCCGCCGCGGCGGTCATCGCCACACCGTCCGGTCGCGCGAGCGTGGCCGCGAGATCCCCACGCAACACCGGGCGCGGCATCACCTCTGCGATGGCCGGATCGGCCCAGTAGATCGTCTCCTTGCGTTCGACCGCGCCACGTCGGATCGCGACTTCGGCCTCGGCAAGCCGTGCCCATGCTTCAACCGACGCGAGCCGACCGGCAACGAGCGGCGCCACCAGCCCGCTGCTAAGGTCACGCGTGTCTGGCGCGCCACCGGGCATCAGGAGGGTGGAGGTAGCCAGATAGGTCCGCGCGCGCTCGGGAACGAAACCGTTCTGCTGCAGGGCGCCGCGCACCACGATCAGCATCAGGATCGCCGCTGTCAGACCCACAACGAGCCCGAGCAGCGCAATCAGCGACAGCGTCCGCGCGCCCAGCGCCGCCCGCCATCCGGCGATCAGGAAGTGCCGGAGCTTCACAGCAGCGTCTCGCTGACCACGCGGCCGTCAAGCATCCGGATCGTCCGCTGCGCCTCGGCGGCGTGGAGCGGCGAGTGGGTGACCATCACCACCGTGGTGCCCGCCGCCACCGCATCCTTGAGCAGGCCCATCACCTGTTCGCCATTCGCACTGTCGAGATTGCCGGTCGGCTCGTCCGCCAGGATCAGCTTGGGCTCGGCCACCAGCGCGCGCGCAATCGCCACGCGCTGCTGCTGCCCGCCCGACAATTGCTGCGGCCGGTGCCGGGCACGGTGCGCGATCCCCACCTGCTCGAGCGCCTCGCCGATCCGTCGCTTCGCCGCCCCTGGCCCGCTGCGATAGAGCAGGCCGATCGCGACATTCTCCTCCACGGTAAGTTCGTCGACCAGATTGAAGCTCTGGAAGACAAAGCCGATATGCGCCCGGCGCAACCTGGTCCGAGCGCGCTCGGAAAAGCCTGCCACTTCCTCGCCGAGCAACCGGTAGGAACCGCCGCTCGGCGCATCGAGAAAGCCAAGGATGTTGAGCAGCGTCGACTTGCCGCACCCGGAGGGCCCCATGATGGCAACGAACTCACCCGCCCCCACCTCCATCGAGATGGCATCGAGCGCGCGCGTCTCCACTTCGGTTGTGCGGAAGCTTTTGCACAAATCGGTAAGCGTCAGCATGGGTCTGCCTCAATCGGTAAGGAGGACGCGGTCGATCCGCGACCAGCTGGAAGTATCGGATACGATGGCACGCTGCCCCGCCTGCATGCCCGCGAGAATCTCGACCTGACGGGGACTGCGGCGCCCGAAGCGCACCCGGGTTCGCCGCGCACTGCGCCCGTCCGGAGCGAGCACGAACAGATCACTACTTCCCTGCGCGGCCGCCGCCGCCGGCAGCACCAGCGCTTGGCGATCCAGGCCAAGTGCCATTTCGCCGTCGATCGCCGCGCCGGGAGTAGCGCCGCTCGGCTGTCTGCCGAGGAAGTCGATCTCCACGGTGAACGCGCCATTCTTCACCTCCGGGCGCACGCGACTAACGCGCCCGGCGAGGCTGCGCCCGCCGAAGGACAGCGTGGCGTCCAGCCCTGCACGCACCCGCGGCAGATAATATTCGTCGATCACGGCAACGACACGGAAGCCGGCGTCGCTGGTGATTTCGGCCAACCGGTCCCCACGATTGCGGTTCTGACCCGGCTTCAGGTCGATCTGGGTCAGCGTACCGGTCACCGGCGCCCGCACGATCAAATCGTCGAGCTGAGCGTGGGTCGCATCGAGGCTGCGGCTCAGGCTTTCCTGCTCGCTGCGCAGTCGGGGGAGCTGTGCGGCGCGAAGCCGCTCCTGGCGCTGGTTGGTCGCCTGCTGCACCGCCAGGAGGCGGCGATAGCGCGCGAGATCGATGTGCAGCGCCTCGGCGTCGCCCCTGGGATAAAAGCCGCGCGCGGTGAGCGCGTCGATACGTGCGGCCTTCGCCTCCAGCGTCGCGACGCTGGCCGCGAGTTCGGTCAGCGTCTTGTCGTTGGTCGCGCGGTTGGTCTCGAGCTGGGTTTCGAAGCTTTGCACCTGGGTGATCGATTCGACCAGGCGCCCCGCATTGTCGAGCACGTCGCGGACCAGCTGCGCATTGCGAAACGCGACCAGCGGCTGCCCCGCCGTCACACGGTCACCGGGCTGCGCGAAGATGCGTGCGACCTGTCCGCCGGACACCGCGTCCAGATAGAGAATCTCGCGCGGCTGCAATGTGCCGTGCACCGCCACCACGTCGCGGAACAACTCGGCGCGTGCGGTGGCGAGCGTCACCGTGCCGGCTGCGACGGTGAGGGTCCGCTCGCCCGCACCATGCACGAACGCGATCATGGCGAGCAGGGCGGCCAGCACCGCCAGCAACGCGATCCAGCTGCTTCGGCGCGGGCGTTGCCACCAAGGTGTGGCGATCGGATGGTCCATGGGCTGCACCTCCCCATCATACCCGGTGGAGCACATACGAAAAAATGCGCGCTGTCAGCAGCTTAGGCCGGAACACTTGCCATTGGCGGGCGAACGGCGTCCGGATTCGTACAGTTGCGCCCGGCCATCCGCTGCACCTACCATCGGCACCGATGAACGACGCCCGCATCCTCATTATCGACGACGATACTGACGTCCGCCAAGCGGCGGCGCTGGCGCTCGCGCCGCATGTGGAGGGCTGCGACGAAGCCGCCTCGCCGCTCGAAGCCGCACGGCTGGTGCGGGAACGCCGCTACGATGCGGTGCTGCTCGACATGAACTTTCTCGCTGGCGCGCGGGACGGCGAAGCTGGCCTTGCGGCCCTTGCCGATCTGCGGGCGGCCGATCCCGCCCTCGGCGTGGTGTTGCTCACCGCCTATGGCGGCGTCAGCCTGGCGGTGCAGGCAATGAAACAGGGCGGCGAAGATTTCCTGCTCAAGCCCTGGCGCAACGCCCAGCTGGTCGCGGCGATACGGGAGGCGATCGCCCGTACCAGCAACCGGCGTCATACGCCGACCCTTGCCGCCGTAGAGCAATCCACGATCACCGAGGCGCTCCAGCGCCATGGCGGCAACATCAGCCGCGCTGCGGCATCGCTGGGGCTCACCCGGCAAGCGCTGTACCGGCGGCTCGCCCGGGATGGATAGCCTGGCCGCCTATCCGCGCGTCTCCGCCATCGGCTGGCGCCTGGTCATTGCGGGCGCTGCGGTTTGGGGTGCGATCCAGTTGCGGCCCTCGCACCACATCGCCACCATCACCTTGCTGGTGATCATCGCGTCCCTCGCCCTTGCCGATCTGTGCGTCACCATGGTGCGGCGCGACCCCATCCCGGCACGTCCCGCGACCGCAGGCGATGCGCACGAGGCGGACCAGTTGCGTGCCCTGCTCGACGCCGTGGCAACCGCGCTGTTCGTGCTCGACGCGCACGGCCGAATCGTCCGGTGCAACCGGGCGGCACGCAGGATGTCGGGCGCCATGGTGTCGCGGCTGGCGGATGTCGCCGCACTCGATCCGGCGACGATCTCGATCCTGCAGGCGCTGCCCGTCGGTGCACGAAGGCTGGTGCGGGCCAAGGACGGCCGCAACCTTCTCGTCTGGTGCGGCAGCTTCACCGTGCCGGGCGCAGCGCCGCAGCGTCTCTTGTCGCTGCAATGGGTGGCCGGCGAGCTGGACGCGGTCGAGATCGAGGCGTGGCACGCAATGACGCGCGTGCTGACGCATGAGATGATGAACGCACTTGCCCCTATCGTCTCGCTTACCGAGAGTCTTGCCGCCCTGCCCGATCACAGTTCCCAAACCGCGCGTGCGCTCGCCACAATCGAACGCCGCGCCACGCATCTGCTCGGCTTCGTCGAACGCTATCGTCTGCTCGGCGACCTGCCGCAGCCAGTGCCGGTGGCG
The DNA here is from genome assembly GCF_040545965.1 of Sphingomonas trueperi. GTDB lineage: Bacteria > Pseudomonadota > Alphaproteobacteria > Sphingomonadales > Sphingomonadaceae > Sphingomonas > Sphingomonas trueperi_C. Next base: position 499,570 of record NZ_JBEPMV010000002.1, read on the forward strand.
TTCGACCTTTCGGCGCTGGTAGCGGACGTCGCGCAATCGACAAAGTCCTTGCTGGAGGACACCGGCATTCGCCTGTCCCTCTCCCTGCCAGCCGAACCCGTGCGTATCACGGCGGACCCGGAATTGCTGGAACGGGCCCTCGTCAATCTTCTCCGAAACGCCGCGGAGGCCGTGCGCGGCCAACAACCGCCTCGGATCGCCATCGAGCTGACGACGGAAGCAGCGGAAACGGTCCTCCGCATACGCGACACCGGACCCGGCATCCCGCCAGACCGGATCGACGAGATCTTCGTGCCCTTCTTCACGACCAAGGAGAGCGGCTCCGGGATCGGCCTGTCGCTATCTCGCCAGATCGCTGCCGCACATCATGCGACGCTGATGGCCGTGCCTTCGGACGAAGGGGCGTGCTTTGAACTACGTATCCCTGCAGGCGACAGTGAGCCATCGGCGCATTGATCGGGCCCACGCAGTTGCCGCGCTGGCGATTTTGCCGGGGCGATCGCCGCTCTCGATCAGCATTTCCTCAGGATCAGCATGCCCAGCGCCTTCCCCTCGCGCGCCCGATAGATGCACACGAAGGTCGCGCCGCCATGTGCGCTGCCGCACCGATTCGACCCTTGCACGCATCCGCGCGAGAAAACCCATCACACGCTTGCACGACAGCCTTCCTTTGGGCCGCTTGACCTGCGAGAAGCCGGGAGACGCGCAGCGAGGGGGGACTATGCGCATCTTGTTCGCAACGCCGGTGCTGCCCGGCCGCCGCCGCAATGGCGGCGAGCTCTGGTCGCAAACGCTGGTCGAAAGCCTGCGCCGCAACGGCGCCGACGTGACGGTGCTCGGCTATGGCGCGCCCTATGCTGCCGGCGAGGTGAGCGCAGGGCCGCGCGCGGTCGAGACCCGCGCCGCGCCGCTGCGAGCCCTTGGCTGGGCGGTCCAGGCCATCGGCCGCAACGCCTTTTCGGTGCAGAAGTGGATCGGTCCTGCCTATCGCCATGCGCTGGCCGAGCAGCTTGCCCGCCAACCTTGGGACGCCGTGCTGATCGACCATGCCCAGATGGGCTGGGTGCAGCCGCTGCTCGGCGACCTTCCGCTTCTGTACCTTGCGCACCATGCCGAAGCGCAGCTCTATATGGGACTTGCCGAGCAAAGCGGCGCCCTGGGGGGCAGCATCTATAGGCGAGAGGCGCGGCATGTCGGCGCCATGGAGCAGGCGCTGGCCGGCGCCGCGGTGCGCAGCTGGTGTATCAGCGATGCCGATGCGGCCGCGCTTGCGCCCTATGCGGGCGAGCGGGTGCGGGCGCTGCCGTCGCTGCCCGCGATAACGCTGCAGGATACCACGGTGCCGGAAGGCGCTCCCGATGTCGCGCTTCTCGGCAATTGGCGCTGGCAGCCGAACCACCGCGCCCTGTCCTGGTTCCTGGCCGAGGTCCAGCCCAGACTGCCGCGGACGTGGCGGGTGGCGATCGGCGGGGCGGTTGACCGGCGCAGGCTGCCGGATACCGGCGGCATCGACATTCTGGGACCGGTGCCCGATGCAGAGCGCTTCCTCCGCGGCGCCCGGCGTATCGCCGTGCCGTCCCTTGCCCGCACCGGCGCCAATCTCAAGCTGCTCGATGCCATCGCATCGGCGCGGATCGTCGTCGCCACGCGCGAGGCCGGGGCGCTGGTCGGCACCCTGCCCCCGGACGTGATCCTGGCGAAGGATGCGGAGACATTCGCCCGAGCCCTGATCGACGCGCCAGCCCCGCCGCTGGAGGCGCGGGCCAGATGGCTGGCGGCCCGGGTAGCACGGCTGGATGCGGCGGTGGCGAGCGGGTTGTCAGCGGTGCGGGAGCAGCTCCGCGAGCGGGCTTGAAATAACGCCGCCCCACCAGAGGCATCGTCGCTGCCAGACGATCTCCCAGGTCCTGCGCCGATCGGCGAAGCGCGGATGGACGCGGCTGAGGAGCGCAAAGGCGCGCGCGCGCAGCCAGGCGCCGGTCAGGAAGGCATGCGCGGCAAGGCCACCGCGGACCGGACCCAGATGCCGCCGCACCAGCTCGATCTTCGCGCTGAGCAGATAGGTCCACATGTCTTCCGGATGGCTGCTCGCGCCCCCGTTGTGCTGGATCGTCGCGGTAGGAGTGAAGCTGGGCCGCGCGCCCAGCGCGCGCGCGCGCAGGTTCAGGTCGACGTCTTCGCCGTAGAGGAAGTAGCGCGTATCGAAGCCGCCGAGCGCCGCAAACAACGACGCGCGGATCATCAGGAAGCAGCCCGAAAGCGCGCCCACCTCGCGCACGGTATCGCGGGCCCATCCACCATAGCCTTCCGGATTCAGCAGCCGGCTGTGCGGGAAGCTGCCCGACAGCCCCAGCCCGACGCAAAGGCTGCCCCAGAGACTGGGTGTGGCAAGGCTCTCGGTCGGGTTGACCCGGCCGTCCGCGCGCACCGTCCGGCCGCCCCACAACATGGCCTCGGGCCGCGCGCCCGCGAAGGCGTGCAGCGCGTCGATCGCGCCCTCCAGCGGCAGGGTATCGTTGTTGAGGAACAGCAGCGTATCGCCTTGGGCGTGGCGCGCGGCAAGATTGGCGCCGCCCGCAAATCCGAGATTGGCTCCTGCGCCGACCAGCCTGACCTGGGGGAAATCGCGCCGGATCATCGCCGCCGTATCGTCGGCGGAGCCGTTGTCGACGACGACGATCTCGTGCGGCACCTCCGGCGCGGCCGCGACCAGCCGGGCCAGGCAGTTCCGCGTGGCGGCGCTCTGGTTCCAGCAGACCAGCAGGATCGAGAGCATCGGCTCAGCGCCGCAGCAGCAGGTCGCGCTGGCGCCGCCAGTTCCACCATCGCCGCTTCAGGCGATCGTAGCGCTGCAGCCACTTGTTCCGCCGCCGGTCCCGCCGGTTGACCCGCAACTGGTTGCCATCCACCGCACGGCTGACGAAGAAGTTGGGAACGGCATGAAGATCCTCCATGCCGAGGTGGAATACCGGGCAGGCCGCGCTGGCCTGCGGCGGCACGATCCATGCCCAGTCCGCCGAGACGGTGCGGCCTTCGCGCTGCTCGCGCTTGACGAACTCCATGAACTGTTCGCTGGCGGTGTGGTGATCGACAATCTCCACCCCGGCGGCGCGATAGCTGTGCAGCACCGCCGCGTTGAGTTCGGTGAGAGTGCGGTCGCGCCACAGCGGGTCCGCGCTTTCCGATGCTGCGAACCCCATCGCCTCGGCAATCTGGGACAGCAGGTCATAGCGCTTGCGATCGGCGAAGTCGCGCGAGGCGATTTCCGTGCCCATGTAGTGCCCGTTGAATGGTGCGCAGGGATATTCGATGCCGCCGATCGTCAGGTGCATGTTGGACACGCACGGCACGGCGTACCAACGCAGGCCCAGCCGTGCGAGTTCGGGATAATCGGGGTGGCGAATCTCCACCTCGCGCCGTAGCGTGTTAGGGATCGGGAAGAAATGCCGGAAGCCGCTCGGATCGCGTAGGATCAGCGGCAGCAGATCGAAGGCGCCGGGCTCTTCCGGCGGTTTCCAGCCCAGGCCGATCGCGGTGCGGGTGAATTCGACATTCTGGCGATCGCCGAGGATAGACCCGTCCGGCTGCAGATAGCCTGCATATTGCAGCACCTGCGCGCTTTCGACCGTGACCGGCAACTGATCCCCTTGGGCCGGTGGGAAGATGCTGATGGAGGAGCGGATGCGCCCGCCCGCGAACACCGCCTCCATATGCGCGAAAATCTGCGCGGCGACCTGCTCGGGCGTTTCCATCGCCCGGCAATCGCGCACTTCTAGCGATTTCCACCACAGCCGTCCGATGCACCGCGCATGGTTTCGCCATGCCACCCGCGCGCCGAACGCCAGTTCCTCAGGCGTGTGCGCATAGGTGCCGGTCCGACGCAGCGCCCGCACTACCTCGGCGCGCCGCGCTGCAGCAGCGTCATCAGGCTGCCCCGTCTCCCGCGCGAAATCATCCAGAAAGACCAGCGCTTCCTCGCGGCGTTCGCCGGGGGAAAGGCGCCGCATCCGCCGACGTACCGGGTCGGCGGCGACGAAACGGTCAACCATCACATCATCCCGTCGAACATGCGCGCACCGGGGCGCAGCGTGCGGCGATTGATCGCGTACACCGCTTCCAGCACGCGTGCCTTGGCGCGGCGATACTCCGCGGTCTGGGTAGCACGCTGATCGGCGAAGGCGCGGCCGAGCACCGGCTTGTGTCCACGAACCAGCAACTCGGGCACCATGCCGTCCTGGACCTGCTGCCACACCGGCGTGTCTTCCAGAATCGAGAAGTCGTTGAAGCGGACGCGGTCGATATACTGCGCGTGCGCCTCCAGGAAGGCCGCCGTCTCTAACAGATCCTCGAACGTCTCGCCGGGATAGCCCTTGAACATCGTGCAGCGCACCGAGATGCCTGCCTCGAAGGCGTGCCGGATAAAGGCTGCATTACCTTCCACCGTCGACCCCTTCTGCATCAGATCGAGCATGCGCTGACTGCCGCTTTCCAGTCCGAAGCTCACGCGGCGCATGCCACCCGCCGCCGCGGCGCGAAGGTCGCTGCGCGACAGGCCGTTATCGGCGCGGGTATCGACATGGACCGTGCCGATCCACTGCGCGCCGGGCACCACGTCCTGGGCATGTTCGGCGATACCGCGGAACAGCGCCGGATTGCTGTTCAGCTTCAAGTCGAGGAACAGGAAATTGTTGGTCGCATAGCGGCGCGACTGCTCGCGCATTTCGTGGAGTACCGACTCCAAGCTACGCGTACGGAAGGTGCGGCCGTTGACCGAGACCACGTCGCTGCAGAAGCTGCAGCGCGCCCATTGGCAGCCGCGCCCCGTCATGATCGGCACGATCCGGACACGGTAGCGATCCCAGGGAAAGTCGGCGAAATCGGGTACCGGTGAGCTGTCGAGCGGCCGGAACGGCGGCGCCGGCCGGCTGCGACGCCCGTCGGGCAGCGTCACGCCGTCGAACGCGAGCAGGTCGCGGCCGCGGATGACCGCGTCGATAAGGTCCGGCAGCACCACGTCCGCCTCGCCCCCGAAGATCGCGGCCAGGCCCGGTACGGTGCGCCAGCTGTCCGCCACGCCCTTCATGTTGAAGGCAGGGCCGCCCAGCAGCACGGGCACGCCCGCCGCCTGGGCGCGCTTGCCGATCTCGATGACGGTCGAATGGTGCTGGAGATAGGCGGAGAGCAGCAGGATGTCAGGCTTGTCCGCAAGTGCCTTCGAAATCTCGCGCAGCACTGTGGGATGGGGGCGCTGCCGCCACCAGTAGCGCACGCTCCGCGCCGCCCCGCGGACGCCGCGCACCATCGGCGAGGTAGAGAGGTGCAGGCGCCGCATCCAATGGTCGAGCCGCCATTCCACGCGCTCGCGCTCCGCGGCGGGCACGTCGTGCGCCAGCGGCACCAACAAGCGTGCATCATGGCCAGCGTTGCGCAGCGACGCCGTCAAGATACCGACGGCGAGCGTCGGGAAAGTCGCAAAGTTGTTGAGGTCGACGAGAAGCGCGGAATAGCGCGTTGCCGACGTCCCTTCAACGGTCGCGGCAGACGACGGCACGATCGCTGCGCGACTTCTCGAATCGTTGCCGACGCTGCGAGCGCGCACGCGATCGATCTTGCCCAATGAATGCATGATTCCCCCCGTGGGGAAAATATCGGGACAAGCTCTTCAACGCAACGATGCAGCTGTCTCAAATCGTGCCACAAATGCGCCATTTCAGCTGCAAATTGTCTCACGTTGACAGCCCCGCCGAGTGGACCGCGCATGGATCCCGATGCTTACCAGAATTCTTCCCGGAGCGCCGGCAGGGCCAACCGACGTTTGGGTCTATATTCCCGCCCCCAGGCCTTCCCCGGAGTCGGGTGCACGCCCTGCAGCCATGAAAAAGGGCGGCGCCGCTGCCGGCACCGCCCTTTCCGTAGCTAGGCTCGACGCCGATTAGGCGGCGGCAACCTTCGCGCTGGCGCGACGACGACGCACGGCAGCACCGGCCATGCCGGCACCCGCGATCATCATGCCCCAGGTAGCGGGCTCGGGGATCGGGCTCGGCGGCGAAGCGAAGCTGAAGCTGCCCGAGATGTCCGAATTGGCGCCACCGGCCTGGTTGAAGGTGAAGGCAACCGAAGCCTTGCCCTTCTCGAAGCCCGAAGCGGCGGTCGGGGAGAAGTCACCCAGCGTGTAGATGGTGACGAAGTTCAGGCCAGTGGTGACCTTCGCGACCTGGCCGGCGAACGAGCCGAACACGCCGCTGAACGAAACCGCCGAACCTGCGGTCGCGGTGACCGACGAGGTGGTGAAGGTGGTGAAGAGGCCGACCGTCGACAGGTCGCCGCTCGAACCCAGCACGGCGCTGCCGCCGTTGCTGAACGTGGTGTCAGCACCGATCGACGCGGTGCTGCTCTTAACATTGACCAGACCAGCCGAGAAACCGCCGATGATGGTCGCCGCCGAAGCGGTGGCCGGGGCTGCAACCGCAACGGTCGCAGCAGCCAGCAGGGTGAGAACACGAGTGCGCATAAAACCCCCTAATGGTTAACACGCCGACGGATTGCCGGCCGCGCCCTACTCCACAGAAAATGTAGCCCCGTCAATCATTATATAAAGCAGACGGCTCAAATCGAAATATTAGCATGCCAGCTCACGACGGAATGAAAGCCGAATGCGCCCAGCCGTGGATCATAAGGCTGAAAAGATAGCGTTTCGTTTGGAATATAGCTTGATGCAGGACGCATCTTTACATGGGCCACTGCGCAATCTGCGGAGAATTTTCTAAGTATCGTCAAAATTGTTCTGATTCGTTACTTACGCAACAAAAAGTTGCAGTAAGGACGAAGGTAGACGAGCGCGGTATTTGCGCTGCAGCATATCTAACGGTAAGCCTTAACCGGTTATTAACTATTTTGTTCCGACGACCGGCTGTTTTTTCGCACGCGCAACATCCGCTTCAAAGCTGCCGGAGAGAGCCACGCAAAATGCAGCGACTCGCTCTGGTTGCGCGGCGGACCTTAGAAGAGTGGGGAGCGAGCGCTCCCGCCATGCAATCGTTCGCCAGCAAACGAGACTGCGGATCGACAAGCGATTGAGAAAATGCGCTGCCGTCCTGCTGCGTCGCCGCACGGCGCGCAAGTGCGTCCATCCACGTCATCCCTGCGAGGAGGTGGAAATACGGCGGACCGACGATGGTGATGTGTGAAGTGGTCGGGGAGACAGGATTCGAACCTGCGACCCTCTGGTCCCAAACCAGATGCGCTACCAGACTGCGCTACTCCCCGACGAACCGCCGCGCTTAGAGCGTCCGCACGGCGGACACAAGACCCACCACGTTTGGGGCCAAGCGACACACTGGTGGGCCCGGCAGGACTCGAACCCGCAACCTAGCCGTTATGAGCGGCCAGCTCTAACCATTGAGCTACAGGCCCCCAGCGCCCGCCTGCCCTAGCGGAGGCCCCGCCCAGCCTGCAAGCCCAAGCTGCGCGAACACCGCTTAGTTCTGCTGCGCCTGGTCGCGCGTGGCCGGCACCGCCGCGGGGAGGCGCAAGGTGAGCAGGTCCGGTGCGATCACCAGGCCACCGCCCAGCTCCCGGGCGAGGTTGCGCGCCAAGCGCAGCGCGAAACCGGTGCCGAGCAGCGTGCCGTCCTCGTCCTGCTCGTCGTCGATGCCGAGCACCGTCTCGCCCGGATAATGGCCGAGCGCGCGCGGGCGCGCGATGATGATGGCGACATGCTGCTCGCCGTCCTGGGCAAAGCGGAGCTGCAGCCGCTCTCCCTGCGCGGTCGCGGAAGCCAGCGTCGCCAGTAGCCGGGCCAGCAGCCGCTCCACTGCGCGGCGATCACCGGAGACGGCCAAGTCCTCCTCGGGCAACAGGATCGCCGAGCCGCGCAGGGCAAGCAGTTCGCCCAGATCGGCGACGATAGCGGCAAGCAGCGGGCGCAGCGGCACTCGCCCCCCGCCCAGCGACAGCGCCGCGCTTTCGATACGGGCGGCGAGGTCGAGATCATCGATCGCGCCGAGTAGTTCGCGCGCCTGGGCGCGGATCACCGCCGCCCGATCGCGATAAGGCTCGGGCACCGGTCCCAGCATCTGCGTTTCGATCATCTCGGCAAAGCCAGCGATCGCGTTGGTCGGTGTGCGCAGTTCGTGGACGATCTGGCGAAGCGCATCGGCTTCCAGCGGCGCCCGGACGGGCTCCGCCCGCTCGTCGGCGCGCGGGCGCCTGGCGCTGCCGCGATAGCCAGTGAACCTGCCGGTGATCGGCTCGAACGCCGGCAGCGCAGAGAGCAGCCAATCCCCGGCCGCGTCCGAATCGCTCTCGATCGTCAGGCGGGCATTGGTGAAGCCCGCACGCCGCCGGAAGGCCCCGGCGGCGACACCGTCGAGCCGGCTGCCGCGGGCCAGGCCCTGCAGGTCGAGCGACAGGCCGATCACCGGCGGACGACTGACGCCCTCCACCCAGCGCACCACGCCCGCAGCATCAGTCTCGAAGCGGAAATTGCGGGCACGTTCGCGGCCTGACGCCGCCGGTTTGGCAGCGTCGCGGTCGCGGTGATAGGCCTCTATCCTGGCAACGAGATCGGCAACGGCAAACAGGCCCTCAGGTTCGGCGTCGTCCGCCGCGTCCCCGACGTCCGCGCGCTGGTCCGCAAGCACGAAATCCACCGCGCCGAAGCTTTCGAGCGCGCGCGTCACCGCCGGCGCCAAGTCGCGGCGGTTGCGCAGGACGTGCCGAGCGCCCGGCGCCAGCGCCGGCAGCAGCGCGATCCATTCCCGCTCGGACATTGTTGCCTCGCGCAGCACCGGCACCGCAACGCTGAGTTCGTCGATCGCGAGCAGCCGCACCAGATCGGCCGGCGGCTGCGCACCTTCCAGCGCACGGGCGCTCGCGGCACGGACGGTCAGCGGCACGGTATCCCGGATCGAATCGAGCGCCTCGAGCGCACGCGGCTCGGCAGCCACGCGCCCACGGCCCAGCAGGTCGACCAGCTGGCGCCACGCCAGCGGCGCGCCGGTGGCCGAGCGCAGGTCACCGGCCAGCACCGTTTCCAGCGTATCGTCAAAGCGCAGCGGCAACGCCGTTGTCCCCCAAGGTCCTATCACTCACGATGTGTTCATACCGCCATGCAGCCCATGGTGGAAACAGTCCATTTCGGCACGTCGCAATGTGGGACAATTGCGTTGAAGCGTAATTTTATTATGCTAGGAAGCAGCGATAAGAAACGAACCCACGCAGGAGCCCCAGAAAAAAATGCGATTCGACGAGATCGACGTCCGGATTCTCGGATTACTCCAGGAAAATGGCCGCATGACCAATGTCGAGCTTGCCGAAAGGGTCGGGCTCACTGCACCGCCCTGCCTGCGCCGCGTTCGCGCGCTGGAACAGGAAGGTGCGATCAAGGGATACCATGCCGCGCTCGATCCGAGCGCGCTTGGCTATAACCTCACCGTCTTCGCGATGGTGAGCCTGAAAAGTCAAGCCGAAAGCGATCTCCGCGCCTTCGAGCAGCTGGTCGCCGAGATCCCGGAGGTCCGCGAATGCCACATGCTAAACGGCGAGATCGACTTCATCCTGAAGATCGTCGCGCCGGACCTGCAGAGCTTCCAGACTATCCTTACGACGCGGCTGACCACCGCCCCCAACGTCGAACACGTCAAGACGTCGCTCACCATCCGCACCGCCAAGGCGCTCCCCGGCGTGCCAGTGCCGGAATTCAAGGGCTGACATCCCGATCGAGCGACGCCCGGCGGACACAAAAAGGGGCGGTCCCGCGGGACCGCCCCTTTTCTTTTTGGCAGATGCCAGCGCGATCAGGAAAGCGCCGGCAGGTCCAGCGCCACCACCCAGAGCGCGGCGAGGTCGACCGCCGGGGCAGCCTTGACCTGGCCGAAGCCGGTGCGAGCATCGTCCTTGCGGCCGAGATTGTACAGCGCGATGCCGCGGTGCAGGTTGACGTCGTCGGTCGCGACGCCGCCCTTCTGCAGCGCGAGGTCGTACAGCTCGACGGCCTTGGCATAGTCGCCCGAGGCCAGGAAAGCGTCGCCCGTCTGCGCCGCCATCTTGCCGTTGGCAGCCGCCTGCGACTGCTTGATCAGCGGCGTGAGCGAGCCTTCCGACTTCGACTTGGTCTGCGCCGAGGTGTAGACGCGGGCAATGTCAGCGTTGCCCGCCGGCAGCTTGCCGTCGGCACGGCCTTCGTCGATCACCTTCACCGCTTCCCAGGGAAGACCGGCAGCGTTCACCGATTCGGCATAGTCGAGATAGTCGTTCTGGTCCGCCAGCACCTTGGTGGTGCGCAGCAGGCGATATAGATCGATGCGCTGCGCCGCAGTGAGGCGACCGCCTGCCTGATCCGCGCTGCCGCGCATCACCAGCACGCCCCAGCGCCAGTTCTGCTTGGTCGGATAGTCGGCGATCATCTTCTTCATCCACTCGGCGGTCGCGGCGCGGTTGCCGGTGGCGTAGACGCGCGGAATGGCGAACTGATACCAGGCGACCGGCGGCTTCTGGCCGGTGGCCTTCACCGATTGGATCGCGCGATCGACTTCGGCGACCGACTCGTTCGGCTTGCCGGTCGCCGCATAGGCGTTGGCGAGCGCGATCGAGATGTCGAAGTCGTTGTTGCCGGCTTCGCGCGCCTTGGTCAGGTTATCGATCGCTTCCGGATACTTCTTCTCGTTCAGCGCCTGGTTGCCGACGATCGTGTAGTACTGGCGCTTGTAGATCGGCAGTTCGTTCGGGGGCGTGCGCGGGCTGGCGATCAGGATCGGCAGCGTCTTGGTGAGGCCGGCCATGTCGTTCTGGCCGATCTGCACGCGGGTGCGCAGATAGGCGGCATAATATTTCTCGTCGTCGTTCTGGGCAGCTTGGTCCAGCGCGTCGAGCGCCGGGGCGGCGGCGGCCCAATTCTTCGCCTGCACGGCGTCCATCGCCGGCTGCGCGGCCTTGCGGAAGGCATCGCCTACCTTCAGCGCGTTGGGGTCTTCCTTCGCGGCGGCGCCCTTCTTGTCCTTCTGAGCCAGCGCCGGCGTCGACACCAGCGCGGTGGAACCCAGCGCAAGCATGGCAGTCAGCGCAAGCTTCGAAACAAACTTCATGTGAAACTCTCCTCGTCGGCCAGGCGGCGTCACGTCATCCTCTAAAGGCGCCCTGTACACCATTCAAGCGCGCTTGCCGTGCTAGAAGCACGCTGAACCACGTTTGAATAAGCGCCATTGCGGTGCGGAAACGTTTAGCCCCCGACTTGGCTCCCATGCTCCCCACGCGCGCACGTACGCGCGGGCGCGGGGTTGGCAGGAGGCATGCGGACGGCTAGAGCCATCGCAGCGTAACAAAAACCCGAAAGTCTGTTGCATTGACCGACGAGACCCTGCTCGCCGACCCTTCCGACATTACCCCGATCTCGATCGTCGACGAGATGAAGACCTCGTACCTCGATTACGCGATGAGCGTGATCGTGGCGCGCGCCCTGCCCGACGTTCGTGACGGCCTGAAGCCCGTCCACCGCCGCATTCTCTATGCAGCGCAGGAAGGCGGCTACGTCGCCGGACGGCCCTACCGCAAGTCCGCCCGCCTGGTCGGTGACGTGATGGGTAAATACCATCCGCACGGCGACAGCTCGATCTACGACGCGATGGCCCGCATGGCGCAGGACTGGGCGATGCGCGTGCCGCTGATCGACGGCCAGGGCAATTTCGGCTCGATGGACCCCGATCCCCCCGCCGCGATGCGCTACACCGAAGCGCGCCTCGCCCGCGTGGCGACGGCGCTGCTCGACGATATCGAAAAGGATACGGTCGACTTCGTGCCGAACTATGACGGTTCGGAAAGCGAGCCGTCGGTCCTCCCTGCCCGCTTCCCGAACCTGCTGGTCAACGGCGCGGGCGGCATCGCGGTCGGCATGGCGACCAACATTCCGCCGCACAATCTCGGCGAAGTGATCAACGCGTGCCTGGCGTATATCGACAATGGCGCGGTCACGCTCGAAGAACTGATGGAGCTGGTGCCGGGCCCGGACTTCCCGACCGGCGCGGTGATCCTCGGCCGTTCGGGCTGCCGCTCGGCATATCAGACCGGTCGCGGCTCGATCCTGGTGCGCTCGCGCCACGAGTTCGAGCAGCGCGGCGAGCGTCGCTCGATCGTGCTGACCGAAATCCCCTACCAGCAGGGCAAGAACGCGCTGGTCGAGAAGATCGCCGAAGCCGCCAAGGAAAAGCGGATCGAAGGCGTCTCCGACATTCGCGACGAAAGCTCGCGCGAGGGCGTGCGCATCGTCATCGACCTGCGCCGCGACGCGACGCCCGAGGTGGTGCTCAACCAGATCTGGCGGAACACGCCCGCCCAGTCGAGCTTCCCGGCCAACATGCTCGCGATCCGCGGCGGCCGCCCGGAACTGCTCAACCTGCGCGACATCATCGAGGCCTTCGTCAAGTTCCGCGAGGAGGTCATCACCCGCCGCTCCAAGTTCGAACTGGCCAAGGCGCGCGACCGTGCGCACATCTTGCTCGGCCTGGTGATCGCGGTCACCAACCTGGACGAGATGGTGAAGATCATCCGCGGCTCGTCGAGCCCGGCCGCCGCGCGCGAAGCCCTGCTCGCCCGCGAATGGCCGATCGCCGAAATTGCGCCGTACATCCGCCTGGTCGAGGCGGTGGACACCGAAGTCACGGGCGACACCTACCGCCTGTCCGACACCCAGGTCCGCGCGATCCTCGACCTGCGCCTGCATCGCCTGACGGCACTCGGCCGCGACGAGATCGGCGACGAGCTCAAGGAGCTCGCCGATTCGATCGCCGAGCTGCTCGAGATCCTCGGCAACCGCGCCAAGCTCTACGAAGTGCTGCGCGGCGAGCTGGTGCTGATCCGCGACACCTATGCCACCCCGCGCAAGACCGAGATCGCCGCTGCCGCCGACGGCATCGACGACGAGGACCTGATCGAGCGCGAGGACATGGTCGTGACCGTCACGGTCCAGGGCTATATCAAGCGCACCCCGCTCGATGCCTTCCGCGCCCAGGCGCGCGGCGGCAAGGGCCGCGCCGGCATGGCGACCAAGGATGAGGACGCGATCACCGAACTGTTCGTCACCTCGACGCACACGCCGGTGCTGTTTTTCTCCACGCTCGGCCGCGTCTATCGCATGAAGGTCTGGCGCTTGCCCGAGGGCGGCCCCGCCACTCGCGGCCGTCCGATGATCAACCTGCTGCCGCTCGCCAATGGCGAAACCATTTCCACTGTGCTCCCGCTGCCGGAGGACGAGGACGAATGGGCGAACCTCCACGTGATGTTCGCCACCGCCAAGGGCAATGTCCGGCGGAACAGCATGGACCTGTTCACCAACGTGCCCTCGAACGGCAAGATCGCGATGAAGTTCGAAGGCGAGGACGAGGACGATCGCCTGATCGGCGTCGCGCTGCTCAACGAGGGCGACGACGTGCTGCTGGCGACCCGCGCTGGCAAGGCGATCCGCTTCCCGGGCGAGGACGTCCGCGCCTTCCAGAGCCGTGCCTCCACCGGCGTGCGGGGCATGCGCCTCGCGGACGGCGACCAGGTGATGTCGCTGTCGATCCTCCACCGCTCGGGCGCGAGTCAGGAAGAGCGCGACACCTATCTGCGCTTCGCCCCCTGGAAGGCCGAGCGCGAGGGCGAGCACGGCCTGGACGAAGCACGCTACGAGGAGATGAAGGACCGCGAGCAGTTCATCCTCACGGTCTGCGCCAACGGCTATGGCAAGCTCAGCTCGGCCTATGAATATCGGCGCACCGGCCGTGGTGGCCAGGGCATCACCAACATCGACAACATCGGCCGCAACGGGCCGGTGGTGGCGAGCTTCCCGGCGACCAAGGGGCATCAGCTGATGCTGGTGACCGATCAGGCCAAGATGATCCGCATGTCGCTGGGCGACCTGCGCGTGATCGGCCGGAACTCGGCGGGCGTGCGGCTGTTCAACGTTGCGCAGAACGAGCATGTCGTCTCGGCGGCGCGCATCGAAGAGAGCGAGGACGAGGCCGAGATGAACCTGGGCGACGGCGCCGTGGCAGGCGAAGCGACTCCGGACGCAGTGCCGGGCGAAGATCTTGCCGACGGCGGCGAGGCCTGAGCGATGGCCGACATGCCCCTCACCGCCTACAAGATCCTGACTCAGGAGCAGATGGACACGCTCGAGCACGAGCGTGTCTTTTTGGGCGCACCGATCGACTTGGCCGACGGCTATATCCACCTCTCCACCGCTGAACAGGCGCAGGAGACGCTGGAGAAGCATTTCGCGGGCCAGACCGGACTGTGGCTCGCCGCGGTGGATCTCGCCGCGCTGGGCGACACGGTGCGCTGGGAGCCTTCGCGCGGCGGCCAGCTCTTCCCGCACATCTACGGCTCGCTGCCGCTCGACGCGGTGACCGCGTACAGCGAAGTCGCGCACGAGCCGGACGGCAGCCTGCGCCTGCCGGTGGCCGGCTGAAAAAAGTGTAAAAACATCGCTTGACGGCGCCGGCCCCGGAACGTAATTGGCCGCCTCCGCCAAGCAATGGCCCCTTCGTCTAGCGGTCTAGGACGTCGCCCTCTCACGGCGAAAACACGGGTTCGAGTCCCGTAGGGGTCACCAGCGATTTCGATCGCTTAGCTGCTGACTAGCTGCACGAGCGTGCAACTTACTGCAACACCGTAGCTGGAAATCGGCGAACGTCCACGGATTGTTCTAGGGCTCTAGGTGATCGCATCCGCGGTTGGTGGAACGCCGGCGAGTGTCTAATTCGCACCCCAGACTCGCCCTTTCCACCTTCCTTCGGGATAGCCCCCGGCCACCATCAATGGGCGCATCGCTCCCGGCAGTTCCCGACCAGGTTACGCCATTCCCATCATCGGGTGGGAACGACCGCTCGGGCCGAAAGCGGCCGCTCGTAACCCTAGTCGCTGATCGGCGTAGCGGCCAGAAACCGAAATACGCCTCGACGGCCTCCGCCCATTTGCGGTCGTTCGATCTCCCAGCAGGCACGCTCGCACGCCGCCGACTGATGGCAGACAGGGTTAGGGGCGTCGCTGCCCTATCCTGCCGGGCCTTGATCCGCAGGATCGGCGCTCGCCTTCGTGATCAAAACCCGAAGGGCCGAGAGGACCAGGCCGACTCGGCGCCGCGGTGCCGCGTGCGAGAGCGGTCACGCCGAAGGTGTGAGACGCCCTGGCATACCGCGTCCAAACCCGGCGGATGCTTCGAGAGTAGCCAAATTCGTCTGAAGCGACACTGCTGCGGTTTCGTTAAAGCAAGCTTCCCGCATTCCTGAACAGCATAGGCATTAGTCCTGCGGACGCACTTCAGCGTTGCCGCGAGCATGCCATCTGGCGGCGGTGTCGGCTCGCTGAAGCCTGCTCCAGTAAAGAGGTTCGTAACATGCCGTCCTTCTTGTCCGCAGCTGCGGCGCTTCGCCACTCGGAAGCGACGCTGGCAAAGCATCCTGAGGCACACGGCATTACCTTATTCGTGTTCAGCCAGCTTCCCGCGTTGCCGATACAACAGATGGCTGCTGTACCTGGGACACGATCAATCATCCGGCACATCAAATATGTAAACATGTACTTGTTATCGTCTCGTGATCCTCAACACGGCAAATCAGCCACAACGTGAGCATATATACTGCCATTGCAATGCACATCCCTCCCCCAGGACTCAAAACCATGAATGAAGATCTGAGCGGAAAGGTCGCTTTAGTAACCGGCGCTGGCCGCGGCATCGGTCGCGCCATTGCGCTTCGCCTGGCCCGCGCCGGGGCGGACATCGGCGTGACGTTTCACGCGTCCAAAGCGGAAGCCGAGGCACTGGTTCGCGAAATAAGCGATCACGGAGCCCGCGCGATCATGCTCCAGGCCGACATGCGGAATGTTGCCGATGTCGTTGCGGCGATCGGCAGGACGCACGCCACGTTCGGGCGGCTCGACATCCTTGTGAACAATGCCGGCATCCTTGCACCCGGCCGTATCAACAAGATTTCGGTCGAAACTTTCGACGAAGCCTATGCGGTCAACGTGCGCGCACCAATTGCGGCGATTCAGGCGGCCGCAGCACGAATGCAAGCGGGCGGCCGGATCATCAACATTGGCAGCATCGGAAGCGACTATATGCCCTATAAGGGCCGCGCAGCGTACACCATGTCGAAAGGCGCGCTGGCCAGCCTGACAAGAGGCCTCGCCCGCGAACTTGGCGAGCGCGGCATCACGGTCAACAACGTCCAGCCGGGGCGCGTGCTGACCAAGCTTCTCGAGGAAGCAAGCGACAACCAATTGAACGATCTCGCCGCAGCTACCGCCATCGGCCGGCTGGGCGAGCCCGGTGACGTCGCTGACCTGGTCGCCTATCTGGCACGTCCGCAGGCAGGCTATATCACCGGGGCAAACTTGCGCGTGGACGGCGGCACCTCCGCGTAACCGCGCCCTGCGGATTATCTCATCAAGCAGCGAGCGGCTCCGATCGCAGTGACCGGCGCCGGGATTGTCACAAGCCAAGAGCGAGCTTATTCCATGCTAAGCGATTCCGATCACATCAGAAATCTCGTCTCGACATATGTTCGCAATGTCGATGCTCGAAACCATCAGGCGCAAATCACCTTGTTTACCGAGGATGCGCCGGTGCGCGTACTGGCACGGTCGGGCGAAGATGAAGCGCTCCGTCACGGGCCCGTCATCGGCGGCAAGGCCTTCGCCGAAGCCTCCGCAGCGTTGCGCCGCCCGATACCCGCCTCGCGAACCACGCGTCACTGCACTGTTGATCACCTGATCGAGATCACCGATCGGTCAGCCACGCTGCATGCGCAATTTCTGCTCCTGCACACCGATGCGGATGGTTCCGCCGGTTCAATCGTGAGCGTCGCCGAAACCGGGATCTATCGTTTCTCCTTTCGAGACGACGGCGACGGGTGGCGCATTGCCGGGCTCGACATCGTCGTCGATGCGCCGGCGGGTGGAGAACAATCCACCGCACCGTGATCTGCGGCCGAGATCGCCTCGGGGTCGATCGGCGCTTCAGGATTGCACGATCTGTTCGCGGGGCCTATCGGGCCCCGCCGCAACCCGCTCATGCCTGAAACCGACAGAAGATGGCGCTTGGCGCCAATCCCCTGGCACGTGCGGCTGCTACACGGCGGCATTGCATCGCCAAGGATCTCCACCCGATGGTCGCCTCGGCCAGCCACTTGTGTCGCACGATCGGCATCCGCAACACGAACCCCGCCTGGCGCCAGCAGATAATGGCGCTGGGCGAACCGTTCCGCAGCAACGTGCCCGACCGGCGCGTGTACTGCGAGACCGACAAGTCGGCCGACAAGGTCGACTGCAAGGCCATGTCCGTTATCAGGTCGTCGCCTGCACCGGCTGCCGCTGCCGCCGAGGCGCAATCGTGATGCCGACCCACCCTATCGTGCTAGCCGCCACCCCCCGATCGGGGCGGGTGCTTCTCGACAATCGGGGCTAGCCTCCAGGGGCGGAGCGGGAGTTATCCATAATGCCAATACTTAATCTGCGTGATGGGATGCGCCTCTATTACAAGGATTGGGGCCGGGGCGAACCGGTGGTGTTTGCGCATGGCTGGCCGCTCAACAGCGACATGTGGGAAAACCAGATGATGTTCCTGGCGACGCATGGCTATCGCGTCATCGCGCACGACCGTCGCGGCTTCGGTCGATCGGATCAGCCGTGGGAGGGCTACAACCACAACAGCTTCGCCGACGATCTGGCGGAGTTGCTCGACCATCTCGATCTGCGCAACGTCACGCTCGTCGGCTATGCGATGGGCGGCGGCGAGGTGACGCGCTATGTCGGTCGCCACGGCTCCGCCCGCGTGGCGCGCGTCGTGCTGATCGGCTCGACGACACCCAAACTAGGTCAGAGCGAGGATTACCCGCACGGCGTGCCGCAGGTCGTGTTCGACAATGTTCGCAGCGGTCTGATGGAAGACCGGGCGGAATTCCTGCGGGGCTTCGCGCGCCTGTTCTTCTCGACCGGGACGGACGGGGACGAGGTTTCCGAAGGCCGGCTGGCCCATGTCCAACAAATGGCGCTGCAGGGCTCCTTGAAAGCGGCCCATGATGCGGTTACCGCCTGCGCGGAGACCGATTATCGCGACGACATCGGTCGTTTCGACGTGCCGGTGCTGGTGATCCACGGCGAGCGCGACGCATTTGTTCCGTTCAACGCGACTGCGCGCCAGGCAGCCGGGCTGTTCCCGAACGCTACGCTCAAGGTCTATGCCGACGCACCGCACGGCATCCTGTTCACGCACAAGGATCAGCTGAACCAGGATCTGCTGCAGTTCATCGCGCACTGAACGATCGATGGAAGGTGGTTTGGAGAAAACGCAGCGCGCAGTGGAGGCGATGGGGCTGGCGCTGGGCAAGTTCGACGTCAGCGCCGCGACGCCACTGCTGGGTGCGCTGAAGGAGGAAGGACTTGCCGGGGTCCGTCGCGACGATCTGCTCCGACGGCTGCTCACCCAGATACGCCTCGTCGCGGTCAATTGCCGCGCGGGCAGGCTGCTCGGCGTCGAGGAAGGCGCCCTGCCGATCGCCGCTCGGGAACTCTGGCCCTTTTCCGAGGCAAGCCAGCTGGCAGAGTCGCTGGATGCGCTCCGCAATCCCGAAGCATGCTTCCGCACCCAACTCGCGCTCAAGACCCCTGGCGGCCCCGTCCATGTCCTGTACACCAGCTGGCGCGAGCCCGCGGACGGGACAGATCACGTAACCTTCGGACTGCTCGACGTGAGCGACCGCGTTGCCGCGGAGCAGGCGTTGCAAGCGCAGCGCGCACAGATGGCACATGCCGACCGGCTGTCGACGCTGGGCGTGATGACGGCGACGATTGCCCATGAGGTTCGCCAGCCGCTCAGCGTCATCCTTGCCTCCGCCCAGGCAGCGCTCCGCTGGCTGCGCAGGCCCGAACCGGACCTGCCGCAGATCGAGCAATGTCTCGACATGATCGTGCTCGGCGGCGCCAAAGCTGAGGAGACGGTTGCGCGGCTGCGCCAGCTGGCCGCCAGCCGCTCCGAAACGCGCGGTCGCTGTACCCTGGGGCCGGTGATCGAGGAAACCGTCGATTTCCTGCGCCCGGAACTCGCCGCCCGCCAGGCAACCATCACGCTCGATATCGAAAGCAGGCTGCCACCCGTCTGCGCCGATGGCGTGCAACTGCGGCAGGTGCTGATGAACCTGCTGCTCAACGCGGCGCAAGCGATGGCAGACGCGCAATGCTGGAACCGGGCGCTGAAGGTCCGGGCGCGGGCAGTTGGCGCCCACGTCCAGATCGACGTGGAAGACAGCGGGCCGGGCATCGCCGAGGCCGACCGCGACAGGCTGTTCGAGGGCTTTTACACGACCAAGGCTAGCGGGCTGGGCCTCGGCCTCAAGATCTGCCGCCAGATCATCGAGGATCATGGCGGCAGGATCGACCACCTCCCCCGTCCAGGCGGGGGTTCGATCTTTCGGATTCGCCTGCCGGCAGAGGAATGACGGCTGGCGTCCCCCGCACTGCAATCCTTCAGATGATACGCGGGAGCTCCACGCGGAAGGTGGACCCCTGCCCCACCACGCTTTCCTTCAGCATGATCGTTCCGCCGTGCAACGTCACCAGTTGCCGGACAAGCGCCAGCCCGATGCCAAGCCCGTCCGCTTGCTCACCGTTTCGGTCCACCTGCGCGAACAGATCAAACACTTGTCCCCGCATTTCCGGTGGGATGCCGAGCCCGGTATCGGCGACCTCGATGGCTACCCGGTCCGCTTCCTCCCGCACGCGCAGATCAATCGCGCCGCCTTCTGGTGTGTATTTCGCCGCGTTGGAGAGCAGGTTGCTCACCACCTGCGCGATGCGGGCCTGGTCGGCTTGCAACCATAGCGGTGCCTCGGGAAGGTCGATCGTCAGGCGATGGCCCCGCGCGTCGATCTGCGGACGGCTCAGTTCCACCGCCAGATCCACCGCCTCCGTGAGGTTGATGCGCTCGATGCGCAGCACGATCTTGCCCTGATCGATCCGGGCGACGTCGAGCAGATCTTCGATCAGCCGGGTCATGTGACCGACCTGCCGCTCCATTCGTTCGCGCACCTGTTCGCCCGCCTCTCCGTCGGGCCGACGCTTGAGCAGGTGCAGCCCGGCGCCGAACGCCATGATCGGGTTGCGCAGCTCATGCCCCACCATCCCGAGAAACGCGTTCTTGCGCCGGTCGGCGAGCTGCAGACCCTGGGAGAGCCGTGCGAGCTCATCACGCTGCGCGATGATCTGGCGGCGCTGCTCGTAGAGATCGAAAAAGACGTTGCTTTTCGAACGCAGGATGCCCGCGTCGATCGGCTTCTGGAGAAAATCGACCGCGCCCGCCTCATAGCCGCGGAAACGACGTTGGGCGTCCGCGCTGCCCGCGGTGAGGAAGATGATCGGCACGTGCCGGGTGCGCTCGTTGCCGCGCAGGAATTCGGCGAGCTCGAAGCCGTCCATGCCGGGCATCTGCACGTCGAGCAGCGCCAGCGCGACGTCGTGGACCAGCAGCAGCTCCAGCGCCTCGTCGCCCGAGCGCGCCTTGAGGCACTCCAGGCCGTCGCGCCGCAGCAGCGCTTCCAGCGCCAGCAGGTTCTCGTCGAGATCGTCGACGAGCAGGAACTTCACCGGTTGGGGGGCGGACATGTGGCTCAGGCCAATCGCAAGAGGTGGGGCGCGATCGCATCGATCGCGAGACGGGTTGCACCGGGGTTCGCGGCGAGGCCCGCGGCAGGCATGGTCGGTACGCGGGCGGTCGCCGGATCCTCGACGATCGCGGTGCCGCCGGTGCGTCCGACCGCGCGCAGCCCTTCGGCGCCGTCCTGGTTGGCGCCGGTGAGCAGCACCGCGATCAGCCGGCTGCGGAGCGCATCGGCCGCGCTTTCCAGCAGCAGGTCGATCGAGGGCCGGCTGTGGTTGACCGGATCGTCGGCAGAGAGCGCCATGCTGCCGTCGGGCTCGACGAGCAGATGGTAGTTAGCCGGGGCGAAATAGATCGTGCCGGGCTCGGGCAGCTGCTTGTCCTCGGCCTCGCATACCTGCATCGCGCAGCGCGATTCGAACAGCGCCGCCAGCCCGTGATCGTGATCGGGGGGCACATGGACGACGATCAGCACCGAGCGCGGGAAGTCCGCGGGCAATGCCGGCAGCAGCGTGAGCAGCGCCTGGACGCCCCCCGCCGAGGCGCCGATCACGACCATGCCGCTCATCGTTCGCGCCGCTGGTAGATCTTTTCCTCGCGGACGAAGTCGGCAAAGCCCGCAGCATGGTCGGAGAAGCGCAGGCTCTCCTTGCGGCCGAGGCCGAGGAACCCGCGGCGGACCAGCGATTCCTCGAACAGCCCGACGGCGCGCTCCTGCAGCGCCCGATCGAAATAGATCAGCACGTTGCGGCACGAGATGAGGTGCATTTCGGCGAACACCGAGTCGGTCGCCAGGCTGTGATCGGAGAAGACGACATTGGCGCGAAGGCTGCTGTCGAAGATCGCGCGATCGTAATCAGCGACGTAGTAGTCGGAGAGCGATGTGCGCGCGCCCGATTTCTGGTGGTTCTCGGTGAACTTGCGGATCTGGTCGAGCGGATAGACCCCCGCCTCGGCCGCCTTGAGCGCCTTGGGGTTGATGTCGGTGGCGTAGAAGATCGTGCGCTGTTCCAGCCCTTCCTCGCGGAACAGCATGGCGAGCGAATAGACTTCCTCGCCGTTGCTGCACCCGGCGATCCACACCTTGAGCGAGGGATAGGTGCGCAGATGCGGGATCACCTTCTCGCGCAGCGCCCGGAAATAGCTGGGGTCGCGGAACATCTCGCTCACTTGGACGGTGAGGTAGTTGAGCAGCTTGGCCAGCATGTCCGGATCGTGCAGCAGCCGGTCCTGCAACGCGGAGAAGCTGGCCATGCCCAGCCGCCCGCGCGCCTGGATCAGCCGTCGCTTGATCGAGGCGCGGGCATAGTGCCGAAAATCGTAATGGTAGCGCCGGTACAGCGCCTCGAGCAGCAGTTCGATCTCGATATCGTCGACATCGGGTTCCGGGGTTTCGTCGTTCATCGCGGCATCCAAACGCGGACGAGCGACAAGAGTTTATCGACGTCGATCGGCTTCGCCATGTAATCGCTGGCGCCCGCCTCGATGCAGCGTTCTTGGTCGTCGGGCATCGCCTTGGCGGTGAGCATGATGATCGGCAGCTTGGCCCAGCGTGGATCCTGGCGGATCGCGCGGGTGGCGGTGAGGCCGTCCATCACCGGCATCATCACGTCCATCAGCGCGAGGTCGACGCCCTTCTCCGGATCGGTCGCGGCCTCGGCCAGCGCATCGAGCGCCTCCTGGCCGTTGCGCGCGATGCGGACGAGCACGCCGCGCGGCTCCAGCACGCTGGTCAGCGAATAGACGTTGCGGACGTCGTCCTCGACGATCAGCACGCGGCGGCCTTCCAGCACAGCATCGCGGCGGCGGGCAGCCTGGATCATCTCCTGCTGCTCGCTCGGCAGCTCGGACACGACCTGGTGGAGGAACAGCGAGACCTCGTCGAGCAGCCGCTCGGGCGACTTGGCGCCCTTGATGATGATCGAGCTGGAATAGCGGCGCAGCTTCTGCTCGTCGTCGGCGCTGAGATCGTGGCCGGTATAGACGATCACCGGCGGGAAGCTGTGCGATCCGTCTTCCTCGCTCAGCGTCTCGAGCAGCGAATAGCCCGAGGCGTCAGGGAGCGACAGATCGAGCACCATGCAGTCGAAGGTCTGGCTGCGCAGCATCTCGAGGCATTCGGCGGCGGTGCGCACGCCCACCGTCTCGACATCGTCGGTCTGGAGCAGCCGGGCGACCGCGTCGCGCTGGACGTCGTCGTCCTCGACGATCAGCACGCGGCGGACGCGGCTGGCGGTGCGTTCCTGGAGGTTCTGCAGCACTTCCGCCAGCAGCTCGCGCTTGATCGGCTTGATGTGATAGCCGACCGCGCCGAGCGACAGCGCCGTCTGGCTCTGGTCCGCCGCCGAGATGACGTGAATCGGAATGTGGCGGGTGCTGTCTTCCTGCTTGAGCTGGTCGAGCACGATCAGCCCGGACTGGTCCGGCAGGCCGAGATCGAGCACCACGGCGCTCGGGCGATAGGTGCGTGCAAGCTGCAGCGCCTCGTCGGCGGTGCTCGCGACCAGGCACTGGAAGCCGAGCTCGCGCGACAGGTCGCAGACGATCGAGGCGAAGACGGGGTCATCCTCGATCACCAGCAGATGGCGGCCGCCAGCGACCAGCGCGTCGCGATCATCCTCCAGCACCCAGTCGGCCGCCGCGGCAGCGCGGCGGGGCGGGCTCGGGGGGGCAACCGGCGCGGGCGCGGCAATGGACTTCGCCGGGGCGACCGGCGCGAGGGGAAGCGTGCGCGGCGCTACGCCTTCCGCATCGTAATGGACCGGCAGCGTCAGCGTGAAGGTGCTGCCCTCGCCTGCCCGGCTCTCCAGCGTGATCCCGCCGCCGAGCAGCCGCGCCAGTTCGCGCGAGATCGACAGGCCCAGGCCGGTGCCGCCATAGCGGCGGTTGATCGTGCCGTCGGCCTGGTGGAAGGCCTCGAAGATCATCTTCTGCTGCTCGGGCGAGATGCCGATGCCGGTGTCGCGCACCGCGAAGGCGATCCGGTCGCCGTCCGCGCGCACCTGCAGCCGCACCGAGCCCTTCTCGGTGAACTTCAGTGCGTTCGACAGCAGGTTCTTGAGCACCTGCTCCAGCCGCATCCGGTCGGTCTCGATGCCCTTGGGCGCGCTCTCGTCGAACAGGATCTCCAGCGCCAACCCGCGCTGCTCGGCCACCGGCTGGAACACCTGCCGCAGATCGGTGCCGAGCCGCGCCAGGCTCACCGGCTCGGGGCGGATGTCGACATGGCCGGCCTCGATCTTCGAAAGGTCGAGAATGTCGTTGATCAGCGTCAGCAGGTCGTTGCCCGAGGATTCGATCGTGCGGGCGAACTTCACCTGCTCGGCGGTGAGCGTGGCCGGGCCATTGTCGCCGAGCAGCTTGGCGAGGATCAGCAGCGAGTTGAGCGGCGTGCGCAGCTCGTGACTCATGTTCGCCAGGAAGTCGCTCTTGTATTGGCTCGCCTGCTCCAGCTCGCGCGTCTTGACCAGCAGCGCGGCGCTGCCGCGTTCGAGTTCGTCGCGCTGGGCCTCCAGCGCCTGGGCCTGCTCCTCGAGCTGGCTGTTGGTCTGTTCCAGCTCGACCTGCTGCTGCTCCAGCATTGCCTGGGATTCCCGTAGCGCCCGGCCCTGCTCCTCCAGCTCCTCGTTGTTGACCTGGAGCTCCTCGCTCTGGGTCTGCAGCTCGGCGGCCTGCCGCTGGGTTTCCTCCAGCGCGTCCTGCAGCTGGGCGCGGAAGCGCGCGGAGCGCAGCGCGACGCCGATCGCCGGCGCGGCGCGCTCCAGCAGCTCCAGCATCATCGGGTCGGTCGGGTAGAAGAAACCGAGTTCGATCACGGCATTGACCATGTCGTCGGCCTTGGCGGGCACGATCATCAGGTGCCGCGGCTTGTCGCTGCCGAAGGCCGAGCCGATCTCCAGATAATGGTCGGGCACATCGTCGAGCAGGATCGGCTTGCCCTCCGCGGCGACGCGGCCGAGCAGCCCCTCGCGCAGCCCGAACGCCTCGGGCACATCGGCATCGCCGGGCACGCCGAGTGTGGCAACGCGCCGGAACACGCCTGCTTCGCCCTTGAACAAGGCTCCGGCCTGGAAGCCGAGCTTGTCCGCCAGATAGCCGAGCACTGCCTCGGCGATCTCTTCCACCGATCGGTCGCCGCGCACCGCCGCCGAAATGCCGAGCAGCCCGTTCTGCAGCCATTCCTCCTTGGCGCGGGCCTGCAGGTTGCGGCGGACCAGCACGAAGATCAGCAGCGTCAGCGCCGCGCCGATAAGGCTGGAGACGAGCCCGCTGGCGATCGCCGCCTTCGAGGCGGCCGCCATGTCGTCGAGCCGCTCCTGGCGGAGGCGCCCTTCCTCCTGGGCCATCACGCCGAGCTGGGCGCGGATTGCGTCCATGCTGTTCTTGCCGGCACCGGTCTCGACGACGGCAAGCGCTTCGGAAAGCCCCTGGGTGCGACGCAGTTCTATCGTCTCGCGCAACTCAGCCAGCTTTGCGCCAACCTCGCGGCGGAGCTGGACGATGTTGTTCTGCTGGACTGCGTTGTCGCTGACCAGCTGCTGGAGATGGTCCAGCCGCCCGTCGAGCGTCTGAGTTGCCTTGGTATAGGGCTCCAGATAGCTTTGCCCGCCGGTCAGCAGATAGCCACGCTGGCCGGTTTCAGCGTCCTGGACGGTGGAGAGCAGCTCGTCGAGCGCGATCAGCACGGTGTGGCTGTGCCGGATCGCCGCGTCGCTTTCGCCCAGCGCCAGCACGTTGCGATAAGCCAGCGCACCGCTGATCAGGAAAAAGGCCAGGCCGAGGACCAGCCCGAAGCTCGTCCAGGCGGAACGGCCGCCGGAGTCGCGCAACAAATTCCGACGCTTCATGCACTCGATCCCAGAAAAGGCCCCGGGATCCGCATACCGCGCTGCGATAGGAGAGCAATAGTCCTGACGAACAGGGTGGGACAGGCAACCCGCCTGTCCCACCAGCAGGTTAGAACACGAAGTTTACCGCGAGTGCGTAGGTCCGGCCGAAATAGGCGGTGTAGAGCGGGTCCTTGCGAACCGTGTCCACCGTCAGCCGGTTGGTTTCGTTGGTGATGTTCTGCACCTCGGCGATCAGCTTGATATGCTCGCTGAGATTGTACGAAGCCGAGGCATCGACGAAGATCGAGCGGGCGTTGGCGGTCGAGTCCGCGTCGACAGAACCGCTCGGCACCGCGGTGAGGAACGACGAGCGATAGTTGACCGTCGAGCGGATGCTGAACTTGCTGTCCTCGTAATAGAGCGTGCCGCTCGCCGTCTCGGGCGACAGGCCGACCAGCGGCGCGGTGCGCGAGAGCGTCGGCGAGATGATGTAGTTGATGTTCGAGCGCACCCGGGTGAAATTGCCCAGCGCGCCAAAATTCTTAAGCACGCCCGGCAGGAAGGTGAAGGGCAGCTGCACGTTCACTTCGAAGCCGCGCAGCGGGCCTCCGGGCGTATTGTTGCTGCGCTGGACGGTGAACTGGTCGGTCGGGCGCAGCTGGGTGCCGTTAAGCAGCGACAGCGGCAGACCGATCTCTTGGAAGGGCAGGCTCTGACTGGTCGTCTGGATATAGGTCTCGATGTCCTTGTGGAAATAGGCAACCGAGAGCAGCGATCCGGGGCGGAAATACCATTCGAGCGCCGCGTCGAAGGTATTGGCGCGGATCGGATCGAGGAACGGGTTGCTGAACGAGGCGGTCTGGATCACCAGGTTCGCCGAGCCCGCCGGGATCAACTGGCCGTAGGAGGGCCGCGACATCACCCGCGCCGCCGAAACGCGCGCGATCAGGCTGGGGGTGATGTCGAGCGCGAGGTTCATCGACGGCAGCCAGTCCTCATAGGAGCGGCTGACATTGGAGATGACGAAGCGCGACGGGTAGAGCGACCCCGCCGGCGAGGCGGTGGTGATCGGGCCATAGGTATCGAGGCTGGTGCGGACATAGCGCACGCCCGCATCGCCGCGCAGCGCGAAGGGCAGTATGTTCGCCGTGTCGAACTTGGCCATGAGATAGCCCGAGGCATATTTCTCGTCGACGCCGCCATAGGTGCCCTTGGCGCATTCGATGCTGCAATAGACATAGTTGTCGAGCCCGGTGACCTGGCGGAACTTGTCCGGATCGATCGAGACGAAGTCCTGCAGATTGCCGCCGAGATTCTTTCCGATGCCGGTGGTGACGAAGCTGAAATTGGCGATCGAGGCGCCCGCCGGCAGCGCCAGCGGGGTGTTAGTGGCGAGCTGGCGTTCGCGCGCCGTGTATTTGTTGGTGCGGTATTGGCCGCCAGCCTGGATCGAGAAGCCCGGCGTCACCTTCCAGTCGGCATTGAGCTCGAAGGTCTTGCTGGTGATCGTGTTGCGGCGGATGAAGTTGGAGAGCTGACCGCGCTGGTCGCCATTGGCGAGCGGCGGGCCGTACTGGAACAGCGCCGGATTGGTGGTGTCGATCCCGTAGCCGATCTTCGGGATGTTCGGATTGTCGCGGAAGTCGATCGACCAGTTCCGTGTATCGTTGGAGTCGATCGCCACCTGCAGGCGGTTCACGTCGAGCGTCGACTGGTTGATGCCGGCAAGGCCGAACAGTCGGAACGCGTCCGAAAAGCGATGGTCGAAGTTGAGGTTCGCCTGCTTGTATTCGGAGGTGAAGCGCTCGTCCTGCATCTCCGAACGGAGGTCGACACCGTCGAACAGGCCGTGGATCAGCGAGCCGTTGCCGTCGACCTCGATCTCGCGGACCGAGGTGAGCGGCTGGCCATTGTTCGAGATGGCGCGGCCGAACGACCGCGCATCGAACATCGTGTCGAGCCGCTTGACCTTGAAGCGCGAATAGAGCCCGTCGAGCGAAATGTCGGTATTGTCGTCGGGCTTGAACTGGAAGGTCAGCGATCCGGCGAGCCGCTCCTGGTTCTGGCTGCCCTTCACCGGGCGCGGCAGGCGCGGCAGGTAGACGCCGCCGCCGGGCTTTCCGTTCACGCCGGTACGGCTCATGATATAGTCATACGCGGCCTGGTTGCCGGTGCGCGGGTTGTTGGTGCTGCAGTTGTTGGCGTCCGCGCCGATCGATGCGCCGCTCGGCTGGGTATAGCCGGGCACCGGGCTGTTCACCGGCGCGCCCTTGTAGATATAGCCTACCGGGGTGCAGAACGGGAAGATCACGCCGGCATTGGCGCTGCCCGCCGGCTGGGCCAGGCCATAGACGGTGGTCGGCACGACGTCCGCTGCCGAATAGGCATATTCGTCGATATGGCGCTTCGAATAGGCGATGCTGCCGAGCACGCCGAAGCTGTCGCCGAACTTCTTCGAGACCAGCGCAGAGAGGCGCGGATCGACGTCCTTGCGGATGTCGTTGTAGATCCCACGCGCGGTTGCGGAGAAGACGAAGTCCTTCTTCTGGTCGAACGGCTTGGGCGCACGCAGATCGACCGTGGCACCCAACGAGCCTTCCTCGACATCGGCCGAGGTCGTCTTGCGCACGGTGAGCGCCGAGAAGATCTCGGTCGGGAAGGTCACGAAGTCGAACGAGCGGCCGGTGGCGACGCCGCCGCGAATGTCGCTGCCGCTGACCTGCGACACGCCTTCCATGCCGTTGATCCGCACCCGGGTGAACTGCGCGCCGAGGCCGCGGACCGAGATGTTGCGGCCCTCGCCGCCATCACCGCGGGAGAGCGCCACGCCGGGGATACGCTGCATCGACTCGGCGAGGTTCGAATCCGGAAACTTGCCGATATCTTCCGCAACGATGCTGTCGACCGCGGCGGTCTCCGAGCGCTTGAGGTTGAGCGCGCTGTTCAGCGAGGCGCGAAAGCCGGTGACGACGATTTCGTTGTTCTGCGCGTCGTCCGTCTGCACCGGGGCGGGTTGCTCCGGTGTGGTCTGGGCTGCTGCGGAAGTTGCGATCAGCGCGGCGAGTGCGCTGCACGATGCGAACAAGGCGCGTTTGTGGCCACGAATGGTGTCCATATCCCCTCTCCCATTTCGCGCGCACCTGTGTCTAAGCTTTTTGGTGCGCGGGTGGTGTCGCCCCCATCTTCGGGTGTACGACCTGCAACAATGCGTAACAGGACAGGTTGGGTCTGGCAACTGTGCCTGACCAATTTGCCAGATAGCGTTGTCATACGCTTTTCGGGCCAGACAAGGTGCTTGCAAGTGGCCCGACCACGTTTTACGCCTAGTCCATCAAGAGCTTTTCGCCGCAAGCCTTTAGAAAGCGGACGAGGCCATTTCATGGATGAGGGGAGAGACTGTGGTTCGCACGCTCGCACTGTTGGCCTTTGCCGTTCTGCCGGCAAGCACGCTTCCCCTCGCCGCGGCCCCGCCCGCCGGCACCGCGCCGGCCGCTGCGCCGTGGCGCGACCTCATGCCCAAAGCGGACCTCTCCGGCTGGCACCGCACCGGCGGCAACGCGACCTATGAAGTGGTGGGCGACGAGCTGGTCGGCCGCGCGGTGATCGGCAAGGGCAATAGCTGGCTCGTCTCAGACCAGCTCTATGGCGACTTCATCGTCGAGTTCGACGCCAAGACCGATCCGTCGCTCAATTCGGGGATGATGATCCGCGGCCAGAGCCGGCCCGAGTATCGAAACGGCGTGGTGTTCGGCTACCAGGCCGAGATCGATCCCTCGCCCCGCGCCTGGAGCGCGGGCATCTATGACGAACAGCGCCGCCAGTGGCTGTTCACGCTCGGCCGCAACGAGGCGGCGCGCAAGGCCTTCAAGCCCGGCGACTGGAACCACTACCGCGTCGAGGCGATCGGCAACCGCATCCGCACCTTCCTCAACAGCGTGCCCGCCGCCGACATCGTCGACGATACGGACGCGCGCGGCTTCCTCGCCTTCCAGGTCCATGCTTTGCCCGACGCGGTCGCGGCCAAGGGCCCCGAGGTGCGTTTCAAGGGCCTGCGGATTATCACCGACTCCCCCGCCCGCTATGCGCTGCCCGAGACCAAGGTCGAGCAGCAGGGCTGGCAGCCGAACCAGCTGACCGCCGCCGAGCGCCGCGCCGGCTGGACCTTGCTGTGGGACGGCCGCACCTCGAAGGGCTGGCGCTCGGCCAAGGGCGGCGGCTTCCCGGCCAAGGGCTGGAGCATCGCCGACGGCATCCTGACCGTGGACAAGAATGGCGGCGGCGGCGACATCGCGACGGCGGCCAACTACCGCAATTTCGAGCTGTCGGTCGATTTCCGGCTGAGCGAGGGTGCCAATAGCGGGATCAAGTACCTCCTGCCGCCGCTGCAGAATGGCGGCGTGTCCAATGTCGGCTTCGAATATCAGCTGCTCGACGATGCCCGGCATCCCGACGCCAAGATGGGCCGCGACGGCAACCGCACGCTGGCCTCGCTCTACGACCTGATCCCGGCGCGCAACCTGTCCGATCCGTCGAGCCCCGGCAAGCGCGGCAACCCGCCGGGCGAATGGAACCGCGCGACGGTCCTGGTCCGCGGCAATCATGTCGAGCATTGGCTGAACGGCTTTAAGGTCGTCGAATATGAGCGCGGCTCGGACGCGCTCAAGGCGACCATCGCCGAGAGCAAGTTCGCCAAGATCGCCGGCTTCGGCGCCACGGCCGAGGGCGCGATCCTGCTGCAGGATCATGGCGACCGGGTCGATTTCCGCTCGATCAAGCTGCGCCGTTTCTGAGGAGTCCGCGCCGTACCATTGGAATCACGACTATAAAGAACAGAGGGGAAGCACTGCCATGTTCGACCGTCGAACGATGATGAAGGGCGCCGCTGCTACCGGCGCATTGGCGATCAGCGCCAGCAGCTATGCGCGCATCCTGGGGGCCAACGATCGCATCCGCGTCGGCATCGTCGGCGTCAACGGCCGCGGCCAGGCGCATATGAGCGCCTTCGCCAAGCAGCCCAATGTCCAGGTCACGCATTTCGCCGATGTCGACTCGGCCGTGCTCGCCAAGCGCGCCGGCGAGTTCGCCAAGCGCCACGGCAACACGGTCGAGACCACCGGCGACTATCGCAAGCTGCTCGACACCAAGGCAGTCGACGTGATCACCGTCGCCACGCCCGACCATTGGCACGCCAAGGTCGCGATCGACGCGATGAACGCCGGCCGCAACGTCTATATCGAAAAGCCGATCGGCATTGCCCCGGCAGAAGGCGAGGCGCTGATCGCCGCGCAGAAGCGCACCGGGCGGGTGCTCCAGGTCGGCAACCAGCAGCGCTCGGCGGTGGAGACCCGCCAGTTGCTCGACCTGATCCGCGCCGGCGAACTGGGCGATGTCTACGAAGCGCAAACCTGGTACGCCAACAACCGCAAGTCGATCGGCAAGGGCCAGATCGTGCCGCCGCCCGCCAATCTCGACTGGAATATGTGGCAGGGGCCGCGCCCGCGCGGGCCGTACCGCTCGAACCTCGTCCACTATAACTGGCACTGGTTCTGGAAATACGGCACCGGCGAGATCTGCAACAACGCGATGCACGAGCTCGACGTCGCCCGCTGGCTGATGGGCGTCACCTATCCTACCACCGTCACCGCCCGCGGCGCCCGCCGCTTCTACCAGGGCGACGATTGGGAAATGTACGATTCGCTCGCGCTGAACCTCGGCTTCGACGGCGGTCGCACGATCCGCTGGGACGGCGAGAGCTGCAACGGCATGCTCCGCTACGGCCGCGGCCGCGGCACGCTGGTGCTCGGCACCAAGGGTTCGGCGGTGGTCGATCGCAACGGCTTCGAGCTGTACGACCTCGCCGGCAAGCGGATCCGCGAGGTGAAGGCCCCGGCGGAATCGGAAACGACCGGCACCGTCGGCGAAGGCGCGCTGGACGTCTACCACGCCGCCAACTTCCTCGGCGTAGTCCGCGGCACCGAGGCGGCGCTGCACTCGCCGATCCAGGAGGGGCATATCAGCACCACACTCTGCCATCTCGGCAACATGGCCTATCGCACCGGCGGCGCGATCACCGTAGATCCCGCGACCGGCAAGCCGAAAGAGGCCGCCGCGCGCAAGCTCTGGGCGGTCGACTATGAGCCCGGCTGGGAGGTGCGCGGCTGAGATGACGGACATGGCGGCGAGCGTGGCGCGGTTCGCCGCCATGGGTACGCGGGTCGAGCTGCACCTGTTCGGCTGCGACGACCCCGCCGCGCTCGCCGCCGCCAAGGCTGCGATCCTCTCGGTGGAAGACGCGCTGACGATCCACCGGCCGTCGCCCGCCACGGCGCTCAACGACGCGCTTTCCAGCGGCGGGAGCGTAGTGGTGGAGGACCGGCTGTTGTTCGGCGCGCTGCTGCAGGTGGATGCGCTGTGGCGCGAAACCGGCGGGCTGTTCGATCCCACCCTGGGCCACTGGTCTGCACTCACGATCGACCGCGCCAGCCGCCGCGTCTCGACCACGCGTCCGCTGACCTTCGACTTCGGTGGCTTCGGCAAGGGCTATGCGCTCGACCACGCCGTCACTGCTCTCCGCGCGATGGGCGTGCCCTCCGCCTTGCTCTCCGCCGGGGAAAGCTCGATCGCGGTACTCGGCCAGCACCCCCTCGGCGGCGGCTGGCCGCTCGCCGTGCCGCACCCCGAGGACGACGGCGCCTGGCTGGTCGAACTCGACCTGCAGGACGCCTCCCTGTCGATCTCCTCCACCGTCGGCGCCGGGGCCGCCAAGCCGGGCCGCGCCGCAATGATCCGACCGACCGACGGCGCGATCATCACCACCCCCGCCACCGCCGTCGCGGCCGCCGCGACCGGCGCCGAGGCCGAGGCGCTGAGCACCGCCCTGCTCGTCGCCGACCCCGTCGCCCGCGACCGGCTGCGCGCGGCCGCCCCCGATCACCGCTTCCTCTTTCCCCATGCCGCGCCCGTCGGCGCCGAGCGAGCACTGGAACCTACCGCATGACCGACGACGATTTCGCGCTTTCCCGCCGCACCTTCCTGGATCGCGTGCTGCTCGCCTCCGCCGGCGTCGGGATGAGCGCCGCTGCGCCCTGGGCTGCGCGCGCGGCCGAGGACATCGCCAAGGGCCCGCGCGTCCGCATCGGCGTGATCGGCACCGGCGATCGCGGCCGCACGCTGATCCAGAACCTCAACAAGACGCGCAACTGCACGGTCGCTGCGCTGTGCGACAATTTCGAGCCGCACATGGCCAAGGCGCGCGCCTATGTGCCAGCGAACACGCCGATCTATACCGATCACCGCAAGATGCTGGAGGCCAAGGGCATCGACGCGGTGGTGATCGCCACCCCGCTCGACCTCCATGCCCGCCACACGATGGACGCGCTCGATGCCGGCTACCCCGTGTTCTGCGAGAAGGCGATGGCGCGGACGATCGCCGATTGCAGCGCGATGGTCACCCGCGCCCGCCAGCGGGGCAAGATCCTCCAGATCGGCCACCAGCGCCTGTTCAACCCCACCTATCTCAACGCGCTCAAGCGCGCCCAGGCCGGCGAGATCGGCCCGATCACCCAGATCCGCGCCAGCTGGCACCGCAACCGCAGCTGGCGCCGCCAGATCCCGCCCGGCGGCACCGAGCGCGAGATCAACTGGCGGCTCTACCGCGATCGCTCGGCCGGGCTGATGACCGAGCTGGCGACGCACCAGCTCCAGGTCGCCAACTGGTTCATGGGCGGGCTGCCCACCCGCGTGATGGGCTCCGGCAGCATCTGCTTCTGGAAGGACGGTCGCGACGTCTATGACCAAGTCGCGCTGATCTACGATTACTCTGATGGCCGGAAGGTGATCTACACCTCGATGCTCAACAATGCCCGCTATGGCTGCGAGGAGCAGATCCAGGGCAGCAAGGGCACGATCGAGCCCGAGCTCGGCCGCATCTACCAGGAGGTCCAACCCGGCGCGGTTCCGGCGCTCGCCCGTATGCGCGCCGACGTGCAGGCCGGCCGCAAGAACACCGTGCCGATCGGCGGCGCGACCTGGTTCCCCGAGCTCCCCGTCACCACCCCCGGCGATTCGCTCGGCTGGGGCGAATATGACGAGACGATGCTCCAGTTCGAGGGCTTCGGCGAAGCGGTGCGCAGCGGCAAGGAAGTGCCGGGCCTGCTCGCCCAGGCCTATCACGCCAGCGTCGCCTCGCTGCTCGGCGAACAGGCGATCGATCAGGGCAAGGCGCTCGCCTGGCCGACCGACCTCGTAACCTTCTGACCTTCTCCCAAAGGGATAGCATCATGGACATGATCGATCGCCGCCTGCTCCTCGCCAGCGCCGGGCTTATCGGCGCCGGGCTCGCCGGCTCGGCGCGTGCCCAATCGACCGCACAGGGCAACGGCGTCTCCGCCAATGCCGCGCCGACCGGACCGGACCCGAGCGCCAAGGACCGCATCCGCTTCGCCGTGATCGGGCTCGACCACTCGCACATCTATGCGATCACCGATGCGCTGATCCGCGGCGGCGGCACGCTGGTGGCGGTGCATGCGAGCGATCCGAAGCAGCTGGTCCCCTTCCGCGCGCGCTATGGCGACGTGAAGGTGGCGCGCAGCGAGGCCGAGATCCTCGACGACAAGAGCGTGCAGGTGGTCGCCAGCGCCTCGATCCCCAATCTCCGCGCGCCGCTCGGCGTCCGCGTGATGCGCGCGGGCAAGGATTTCCTCTCGGACAAGCCCGGCATCACCAGCCTCGCCCAGCTCGCCGAGGTGCGCCGGACCATCGCCGAGACCAAGCGCAAGTTCGCGATCATGTATTCGGAACGGCTCGAGGTGCGCGCGGCGGTGAAGGCGGGCGAGCTCGTCCATGCCGGCGCGATCGGCCGCATCGTCCAGACCATCAACATCGCCCCGCACCGGGTGAGCGCCCCCAGCCGCCCAGAATGGTTCTGGGACGTGGCGAACTATGGCGGCATCCTCACCGATATCGGCAGCCACCAGGCCGACCAGTTCGTCTTCTACACCGGCTCCACCGAGGCGCATGTCGTGGCCTCGCAGGTCGGCAACTTCGCCACGCCGAACCACCCGAAGTTCCAGGATTTCGGCGACATGATAATGACCGGCAATGGCGGCGCGGGCTATGTCCGCGTCGACTGGTACACGCCGGACGGCCTGCCGACCTGGGGCGACGGCCGCGTCTTCATCCTCGGCACCGAGGGCTATATCGAACTCCGCAAGTACGTCGACATCCAGGGCCGCCCGGGCGGCAACCACCTGTTCCTCGCCGATCGCAAGGGCACACGCTACATCGATTGCAACAATGTGCCGCTGCCCTTCGGCCCGCAATTCGTCACGGACGTGGTCCAGCGTACCGAAGTCGCGCAGAACCAGGCCCAGGCGCTGCTCGCCGCCGAGCTGGTGCTGACTGCGCAGGACAAGGCGCGGACGCTCGCGGGCGGGCAGCGGCCGCCGGTGCAAGGCGGCTGACGAAGTCTGGGACGAGGGCAAGGTCTGCTCCGGAGCGGACCTTCCCGACCTGCCCCCTGGCCTCGCTGCCCTGTCCCTAAAATGCTGCGCCTTCGCCGCTTTCGCATCGCTGCGGCATGTTCCTATCGCCGAGGTCCGGGGTGCGCCCCCGGACCTCGGCGCGACCCCTCCGTTCCGGACCAGCTTCCCGATGTTCAACCACGGCACGCTAGGCGATGACGTGGGTGAACATAGCGGGAACCAGGAAAGGTGGGTGCGATGCCGACTTCGGGACGCGGTGCCTTCGAACATGCCATGCCGGTGTTGCCGGCGCCGGTACGCGTCCCGAGCCTGGGCACACCGGCGCCGATCCTCGGCCGGGATGCCGGCAGCGATGCCCGGACGGCCCATGCAGCGATCGTGTCGCGCGCAACGGCCCTGCTGTTGGCCTTTGCCGTGGAAGAGACCCGTGAAGCCCCGTTGCTCGGCCGCGCCCACAACGGCCCCGCCCCGGCCCCGGACCTCCTCGGCGCCCGCGACCTGTTCGTCCAGATCCTGGTCGCCGACGCGCTGCTCGACATCGATCTCGACGCGCGGCATCCGGCGATCGAAACCAGGGTGCGGCAGATCGTACGCCACCGGCGCGCGGTCGACCGCGCGCGCCCCGCCGGGGCTGACCGCTATTATGACCTGTCAGGCGACGTGGACGAACTCGCGCAGATCCTGCTGCTGTTCGCCCGGCTCAGCCGGCGCGACCTGATCGCCGCGCATTGCGCGCCGCCGCTCGCGGTGCTGCTCGCCTATGCCGAGGCCGATGGGGTGCTGCCCGGCTGGGTCCTGCCCAACAGCGCCGCGCCCGATGCGGTGGAGACGATCGCCAGCCTGGTCTACGCGCTCGCACGCTGGGACGCGCGGCGGTTCCTCGGCATGATCGTCGCGGGCGCCCGCTGGGTTGCCGACCGCCAACAGCCGGACGGCGGCTGGGCGGCGGCGGCGGGCGCCGATCCGCTGTACGGCACATGGCTGGCGCTGCGCCTGCTCGGTGCGGTGATGCCCAACCACCCGGTGGTCGCGCGCGCCGCGCAGTTCCTGCACGCGACCCGTCGCGCCGGACGCGGCTGGGGCATCGATGGCGACAATCCGCTCGCCACCGCGCTGGCCGTGCTCGCGCTCCGGGCGTCGCGGACCGAGCTCCCGCAGGCGCTGGCGCGCGAGGCGCGCGCGGTGCTCCTGCCCGACGCCCAGGGCTGGCCGGCGCGGCCGCTGCTGCGCTTCGCCCGCACGGATGCAGGGCTGCCCATGCTGGTCGATCACGGCGGCAGCGCGGTGACGGCGCTGTTCGCGCTCAAGGCCAGCGAGGCGCTGGAGACCGGCCGCTCCACCTGAACCGCCGCCAAGGCACTCGCCCAAAAGACGAAACCACCCCCGTCGAAACCCCGAGGCGACGTTCACCGAAATTTATGGCTCTTTCGCCAAACCAGGCAGCCAAACCAAAGCAAAAGCTTGGAAAAGGAGAGGAGCCGATATGTCGAAATGGGCATTGTTGCTGTCCGCGGGCGTTTGCGCCCTTGCCGCACCGGCGGCAGCACAGGATCTGCGCGGGTCCGCCGCCAACACCCCTCCCACGGCGGAGAACGAGTCGCCCAATTCTGCGGACATCGTCGTCACCGCCACGCGCCGCTCCGAGCGGCTGTCCAACGTGCCGATCGCGGTGTCGGCGTTCGGCCAGGCTGCGCTGCAGAATTCGGGGGCGACCGATATTCGCCAGATGACGCAGATCGCGCCCTCGCTGCTCGTTTCCTCCACCGGCTCCGAAGCCAATGCCGCGGCGCGTGTGCGCGGTATCGGCACGGTCGGCGACAATCCCGGCCTCGAAAGCTCGGTTGCGGTGTTCATCGACGGCATCTATCGCAGCCGCACCGGCTCGGGCCTCAACGACATGGGCGAGATCGAGCGGATCGAGGTGCTGCGCGGACCGCAGGGCACGCTCTCCGGTCGCAACTCCTCGGCGGGTGCGATCAGCATCTACACCAAGGTCCCCGAGTTCAAGTTCGGTGGGTTCGGCGAGGCGACCTATGGCAATTTCAACGCCGTCCGCCTGTCCGGCGCGCTGACCGGCCCCCTGGTGAAGGACGTGGTCGCCTTCCGCCTCGACGGTGTCTATTCCAAGCGCGACGGCTATCTCCACGACGTCGTCAACAATACCGACTATAACGATCGCAACCGCTACTTCGTCCGCGGCCAGCTGCTGTTCACGGTCAATCCCGATCTCGGCATCCGCCTGATCGCCGATTACACCCACCGCAACGAGAAGTGCTGCGGCGCCGTCTATATGGACACGCGCGAGAAGCTGGACCCCACCCCCGGCGCCCCCGGCGACTTTGCGATCAACCCGGCGGGCAACCGCATCACCGCGATCCTGCGCAGCCTGGGCGGCGTACTGCCGAGCGAAGGCGATCCCTATAACCGGCAGATCGCGCAGACCCGCGGCCGCGCCTATGCCAATCTCACCACCGACTATGGCCTTTCGGCGCGCGTCCGTTGGAACCTGGGCCCAACGCAGTTGACCTCGCTCACCGCCTACCGCGAGTACAAGTCCGCGGGCGCCGGCGACGTCGATTACGGCAATGTCGACATCGCCTACCGTCCCAATGACGGCAATGCCTACCGCCAGTTCCACACCTTCAGCCATGAAAGCCGCTTCTCGGGCACAATCCTGGGCGACAAGCTCGACTGGCTGGTCGGCGGCTATTACGCACACGAGAAGCTGCGCGTGGCGGACAATCTCCGCTTCGGCACGCAGTACGGCGCTTTCGCCGCCTGCCGCATGGTGGCGACGATCAACCCCACCGCCGCGCTGCGCGACCCGAGCCGCCCCGGCTGTCTCAGCACCGCCGGCCGCGCGGTGCTCACCCCCGCGGTGGGCCCGCAGATCATCGGCGGCATCGATCGGCTGAGCACGCTCAACGATCTCGGCTCGACGCTCGACCTCTATGACCAGACCAGCGAGAACTGGGCCTTCTTCACCCATAATATCTACAAGCTGACCAAGACGCTCAGCTTCACCCTCGGCGCGCGCTACACGCATGAGAGCAAGTCGCTGCAGGCGTCGTTCGCCAACAACAACACGGTCTGCCCGGCGCAGCAGGCCGCGATGGCGCCGCTGCTCGCCAGCACCAACGCCACGCTCCAGTCGCTGGCGGGCGGCATCGTCACGCTCACCTGCACCGGCAATTCGACCTCGGCGCTGACCGGCGTGCCCTTTGCGGACAAGTTTAAGGAAGGGCAGCTGACCGGCACCGCGGTACTCTCGTGGAAGCCGGCGGAGAGCACGCTGTTCTATGCCTCGTACGCACGCGGCTACAAGGCGGGCGGGTACAACCTCGATCGCTCGGATCTGTCGGCAACGGTGTTCGCGACCCCGCGCCCGTCTTCGGTGACCAACCTGCGCTTCGATCCCGAGACGGTGAACGCCTTCGAGATCGGCGCCAAATACAGCGCGCGCCACATCACCGCGAACCTGGCGCTGTACCGCTCGGAATTCACCAACTTCCAGCTCAATACCTTCAACGGCACGAGCTACATCGTCCAGAATATCGGGGGCTGCAGCACGCCGCTGAACGGCGCCGATCGCGACAACAGCTCGGCGACGGGCGCCTGCACGGGCAGCGTCGGCAAGGGCGTGGTGACGCAGGGCGTCGAGCTCGAGCTCGGCTTCTACCCGACCTCCAACTTCACCGTGAACCTCGGCTACACGCTGGCCGACGCCAAGTACCAGCACGACCTGGTTGGCTCCAAGGCGGGCGAGCCGCTCAATGCGGCGCTGTTCCTGCTGCCGGGCAGCCAGATGTCCAACGCCCCGCGCAACACGGTGACGAGCGCGGTGACCTGGACCCCGCCGATCGGCAGCAACGGCATGACCGCGCTCTTCTATGTCGATGGCCGCATGACCAGCGACTACAACACCGGCTCGGACCTGTTTGTCGAAAAGCTGCAGGACGGCTTCGTCACGATGAACGCCCGCATCGGCCTGCGCGGTCCCGACGAGAAATGGGCGGTGGAGCTGTGGGCGCAGAACCTGCTCGACACCAACTACCAGCAGGTCGCGTTCAACCTGCCCTTCCAGGGCGCGGGCAGCCGCTCGCAGGTCCAGGCGTTCGGAGCGCCGAGCTTCGGCGTAGGAAACGCGATGTTCGGTTCGTTCCTGGCCGAGCCGCGCACCTATGGCCTGACGGTCCGCACGCGGTTCTGACCCGGCTGGCTCTGCACCTGCGCTGCCGCTACAGCAGCGCGATGCAGAGCCGCACCCGCCGATGAGCGACACCGCCCCGCCCCCGCCCCGCCATGGCGGCTGGATCATCGCGGCGTGCATGTGCGCCTCCAGCCTCGCCTTTCTCGACGGATCGGTGACCAACGTCGCGCTGCCGACGATCGGACGCAGCCTCGCCGCCGATCCGGCGACCTTGCCCTGGATCATCAACGCCTACCTCCTGCCGCTGTCGGCCCTCCTCCTGTTCGGCGGGGCGACCGGCGACTATTTCGGCCGCCGCCGGATGCTGATCCTCGGCGTCCTCATCTTCGCACTCGCCTCGCTCGGCTGCGCGCTTTCGAAGGGCACGGACCTGCTGCTCGCCTCGCGGGCGCTGCAGGGGATCGGCGCGGCGATCCTGATGCCCAACAGCCTCGGCCTGCTCGGCAGCAGCTTCCATGGCGAAGCGCGCGGACGGGCGATCGGCACCTGGGCCTCTGCGGGCGCGATCGCCTCCGCCGTAGGGCCGCCGCTCGGCGGCTGGCTGGTCGACGCGGTCGGCTGGCGCGCGATCTTCTACCTCAACCTCCCCGTCGCCGCCGCCGCGATCGCCATCGCCTGGCGCTTCGTCCCCGAAAGCCCGCGCGGCAAGGGCGGGCTCGACTGGCTGGGCGCGGCACTCGCCACCGCCGGGCTGGGCAGCCTGACCTGGGCGCTCACCCTCTGGTCGAGCAGCCACGCGGTCTCGACCCAGTCGACCATCGGTCTGGTTGGCGGCGTCGCGCTGCTCGGCGGCTTCGTGCTCCACCAGCACCGGCTGGGCGAGCGGGCGATGATGCCGCTGGCGCTGTTCGGGTCGCTGCCCTTTGTCGGCCTCACCGTGCTGACGCTGCTGCTCTACGGCGCGCTGGGCGGGCTGATCCTGCTGCTGCCCTATCTGCTGATCGTCGGCGGCGGCTATCCGCCCGCGCAGGCGGGACTGGCCCTCCTCCCCTTCTCGATCGTGATCGGCGTCTCCTCGCGCTTCGCCGGGCGGCTGGCGGCGCGGATCGGCGGGCGGCTGCCGCTGTCGATCGGGCCGATCGTGACCGGCCTCGGCTTCTGGCTGCTCTCGGGCGCGGACCCGCAGGCGAACTACTGGACGAGCATTCTGCCGGGCATGCTGGTGCTGTCGCTGGGCATGGCGGGCGCGGTGGCTCCGCTGACCACGGCGGTGCTCGCCTCGGTCGACGATCGCTTCACGGGGACCGCCTCGGGCTTCAACAGCGCGATCGCGCGCACCGGCGGGCTGGTCGCGACCGCGCTGGCGGGCGCGGTGCTGTCGCAGACCGGGGCGGCGCTGATCGGCGGGTTCCACGTGGCCGCGCTGGTTTGCGCAGCGCTCGCAATTGCGGCGGGCGTGACGGCCTTCCTGACGCTCAAGCGGTGATATTGATTAGCAATATGACGCGCCTAGCCCTTGTTATCCCGGCGAAAGCCGGGATCCAGACGCCACGCGGCCGCAGCAAGCGCCGAACGGGAAACCCCAATGGATCCCGGCTTTCGCCGGGATGACAATTGCGAGGGCAGGCTTCCGCATCGGCCATCCCGAGGGCTATCCCCCATTGCCACCCCCGCGACCGCCCCCCATCCTCCCGCCGCCACCATCGGAGGAACCCCATGCGCCCGCACCGCGAACAGCATCTCGTCGCCCGGATCGGCTGGCTGCGCGCCGCCGTGCTGGGGGCGAATGACGGCATCGTCTCCACCGCCAGCCTGATCCTGGGCGTCGCCGCCTCGGGCGCCGAGCGGCCGGCGCTGCTCGTCGCGGGCGTGGCGGGGCTGGTGGCGGGCGCGATGTCGATGGCCGCGGGCGAATATGTCTCGGTCAGCTCGCAATCCGATACCGAACGCGCCGACCTCGCCCGCGAGCGGCTGGAACTCGCGACCACGCCCGAGGCCGAGCAGCGCGAGCTGGCCGCAATCTACATCGCCCGGGGCGTCGACGCCGCCACCGCCAAGGCCGTGGCCGAGCAGATGATGGCGCATGACGCGCTGGGAGCGCATGCCCGCGACGAGCTCCACATCACCGCAATGACCACCGCACGGCCGGTGGTCGCCGCGTTCACCTCGGCGGCGACCTTCACCGCGGGCGCGGCGCTGCCGCTGCTGCTCGCAGCGCTGCTGCCGATGCGCTGGATGGCGGCGGGCGAAGCGGCGGGGTCGATCCTGTTCCTCGCCCTGCTCGGCGCGCTGGGTGCGATCACCGGTGGCACCAAGCCGCTCAAGCCGGTGGTGCGGGTGGTGTTCTGGGGCGCGCTGGCAATGGCGCTGACCGCAGGGATCGGGCGGGTTGTGGGGACGAGTGTTTGAAGTGATCTGTGATTTAAGACTAACTTGGGAATAGCTATTTCACATCCAACCAATGACTTTAGCCAATGGGGATCCCGAAAGTTCACCCTTAAGCAACCCGTAAATCAAGGCTGCACCCACTCCGCCAATCAATGTAATTATCCACGATACAAAGCCAGGACCAAACCTGCCTAACCAGTTCGATTTTTGCGAGGCAGGAAAGAACACGAAATTAGGCACAAACCGGCGGTGAAAATATGCAATGGCAGCCTGGATACCGAACGCACCCCCTCCAAAAGCCACCCGCTGCCAGAATGTTGGCAAATCTGGAATGGCAGCTAGCACACCCACCAGGATGATCACATTTACTGTGAGTCCAAACTTACGAAATTGATTCGCCAACGTCCGCCTAAAGGAATCAGCGTACCTAGCTATAGATTCAGCTTTACCTATAGCCCAAGATTCTTGCACACTTTGGACACGAATTACATTTTCGCCCCATGCAGAAAATTCTACAGAAGCATTCCGATTGATGCCATATAGCTCAGGCTCCTGAATGAACACCTTCAGATAGCGCAGGTCCGGAAGCTCATCCAAGAGCGCCTCAAACTCGTCGGAAAAAATGCTTTTCTCGTTACCCTTATCGTTGAAGGTAACAACAGCTCTTCCGTGAGAGAAATCCTTCTTTACCTGCGAGATGAGACCGCGCACGTTGCTCGCGTATAGTCGAACCGCTCCTAGAGATCGGGTCGATGTATTCAGCTGTTCAGGAACTTGCGACAACTCCGAACGACGAGCTTGAACGTTATGGGGCCAAAGTTGGAAAGTCCCACCGGAGCCGATTGTCGTCACCCACTCGCCGTCGATCTTACCCTCCGGACTGAGAGTGCCTGCAGATTCAAAATCACCGTAGTGAACACCTTCGGGGAATTCCCCCTGCGGCTTTCCTGTCAGCTTTAGGTCGCCCTGCTCGAATACGCCCTGTACCTCGTATACAATCAAGCCATAATTGCTGTCGCTGAACCTAAGAACGCCGACCAAGGCGCTGTCGTTGCCTTCAAGAGAAAGCGCGACATTACCTGTATTGGTCCCGTAGAGATGGCCATTCCAATTCTTCCCAATGGTCGCCATCCGCCCCTCCCAACAAAGCGATAAACCGTTGCACTAGTGGATTGCTGAGGTATTCGCTGAAAAGTAGCTAGGGACAGTTTTCAATACCCCTCCGGCGCCAAATCACTAAACTTCGTGAACTGCCGGTCGAAGCGCATATGCACCGAGCCCGTGGCACCATGGCGCTGCTTGGCGATGATCACCGTCGCCTTGTTGGCCACTTCAAGCTGCTTGGCCTGCCACTCCTCATAGGCCATGCGCTCCTCGGCGGTCTCGGTGCCGTCGGGTACCTTCGTGGGCGCCTTGAAGTCATGATAATATTCGTCGCGATACACGAACAGCACGATATCGGCGTCCTGCTCGATCGAGCCGGATTCGCGAAGGTCGGACAGCTGCGGGCGCTTGTCCTCGCGGCTTTCGACCGCGCGGCTCAGCTGGGAGAGCGCCAGCACCGGGACATGGAGTTCCTTGGCCAGCGTCTTGAGGCCGCGCGAAATCTCCGAGATTTCCTGCACGCGCCCGTCGCCCGAGGCCTTGGCGGAGCCGGTGAGCAGCTGGAGATAGTCGACGATCACCATGCCGATCTTGTGCTGGCGCTTCAGCCGCCGCGCGCGGGTGCGAAGGGCCGCGATGGTGAGGCCCGGCGTGTCGTCGATATAGAGCGGCAGCCGCTCCAGATCGCCCGCGGCGCGCGCGAACTTCTGGAACTCGGCATTGCTCAGCTGGCCGGTACGCAGCTTTTCCGAGACGACCTCGGCCTGCTCGGACAGGATACGCATCGCCAGCTGGTCGGCCGACATTTCGAGGCTGAAGAAGGCCACCGGCGCGCCGATCGACTTCTCCTCGGCGATGCCCGCATCCAGATCGTCCATGTAGCGCTTGGCGGCATTGAACGCGATGTTGGTGGCGAGCGAGGTTTTGCCCATGCCGGGGCGGCCGGCGAGGATCAGCAGATCCGATCGGTTGAAGCCGCCGGTCGAGGCGTTGAGGTCGCTCAGCCCCGTGGTGATGCCCGAGATGCCGCCGCCCGAGTTCATCGCCTTCTCGGCCTGCTTCACGGCCAGCGTCGCGGCGCGGGTGAAGGACTTCACCCCGGCTTCCGAATCGCCCTGCTCGGCGACCTGGTAGAGGCGGAGTTCGGCCTGCTCGATCTGCTTGGAGGGATTGATGTCCTGGCTGGTGTCGAGCGCGCCCTCCACCATGCCGCGGCCCACATCGACCAGCGCGCGGAGCTGGGCGAGATCGTAGATCTGGTCGGCGAAGGAGCGCGCGCCGATCAGGCTGGCCGGGTTGCCGGTCAGCTGGGCGAGATAGGCCGGGCCGCCCAGCTCCTTCATCGCCGGATCGTTGGCGAACAGCGGGCGCAGCGTCACCGGGGTGGCGAGACGGTTGTCGCCGACCAGGTGCGCGATCTGCTCATAGATGCGGCCGTGCAGCGGCTCGAAGAAATGCTCGGGTCGGATCTTCTGGAGGACGTCCTCCGCGACTCGGTTGTCGATCATCATCGCGCCGAGAAGTGCGGCTTCCGCCTCGACATTCTGGGGGAGGCTGAGGCCCTCTTGGGGCTCCTGGGTGGGGAAAGGGATCGGCTGTGCCATCCCTCCCTCTTCCTCCAATGCGGGGTCGACGGCAACCGCATGGCTTGTGGAAAACGGGGAATGCTTCCAAAGCTGGGACCTATGGCCGATCCGCGGATCATCGACGTGACCCTCGACGAGCGCACCATCCTGTGGCGCTCGGCGGACATCGAGCAGGAACGGCGGATCGCGATCTACGATCTGCTCGAGGACAACCACTTCGCCC
Organism: Sphingomonas trueperi; assembly: GCF_040545965.1. Classification (GTDB taxonomy): domain Bacteria; phylum Pseudomonadota; class Alphaproteobacteria; order Sphingomonadales; family Sphingomonadaceae; genus Sphingomonas; species Sphingomonas trueperi_C. The sequence goes on from NZ_JBEPMV010000002.1 coordinate 543,961, forward strand.
CCCAGCGCGCGCATGCCGATGGCTATGCCGGGCCGTACAAGCTGCACCTGAGCGTCGAGGAAGGCCGGCTGGCGCTGGCGATTCGCCGCGCGGACGAAACGCCGCTGGAGACGATCGTGCTCGGCCTGGCCCGCTTCCGCCGCCCGATCCGCGACTATTTCGCGATCTGCGACAGCTATTACCAGGCGATCCGCGCCGCCACGCCCGCGCAGATCGAGACGGTCGACATGGCGCGGCGCGGCATCCACAACGACAGCGCCGAGCTGCTCCGCACTGCGCTGGAGGGCAAGATCGACGTCGATTTCGATACCGCGCGGCGGCTGTTCACGCTGATTTGCGTGCTCCACATCAAGGGATGAGTTTCATGACCAACGACACCAGCGCGCTGATCGCAGCCGCCCGCATTGCCGCGCGCAACGCACATGCGCCCTATTCGAACTTCGGCGTCGGCGCCGCGGTGCTGCTGACCGACGGCACGGTGGTGACCGGCGCCAATTTCGAGAATGCAAGCTACGGCCTGTCGCTCTGCGCGGAGACGGTGGCGCTGGCGACGGTCTCGGCCCAGGGGCGGCTGCGCGACGTGGCCGAGATCGCCGTGATCGGCGGGCCGATCGGGCCGGACGGGGTGCCGACGGGCACGGCGCCGGTCAGCCCCTGCGGTCGCTGCCGGCAGGTGATCAACGAGGCGGCGCAGCTCGGCAAGCGCGACCTGCCCGTCCATTGCGGCGCGGCCGAGGGCGATGCGGTGGCGAGCTACCGCCTGTCCGAGCTGCTCCCCCAGGCGTTCGGCCCGGGGGATCTCGGCATCAGTTGAGCGGCTCGTTTCACCGCCGACTTGCCAGCGTCATCTTCCGCGCTTAGCGATGGAAGATGACTCAAGCCTCCGATATCGTCGCCGACCTCGATCGGCTCTATCGCGCCTCGGTCGAACGACTGCAGCAGGCGCTCAACCGCTACATCACCGACGGCACCACGCCCGATCCCGAGACGCGGACCGACGGCAGCTTCGCCTATCCGGAGCTCCGCGTCACCTATCGCGGCGGCGTCAACAAGCCGATCCCGCGCCGCTCGTTCGGGCGGCTGGTCGAGGCGGGCGATTACCGCATCTCGGTGACGCGCCCGGCGATGTTCGCCGAGTATCTCACCGAGCAGCTGACCTTCCTGATCGAGGATTATGACGTCGAGGTGCATGCCGTCACTGGGCGGCAGGAAATCCCCTTCCCCTATGTGCTCGATCCCAACACGATCCTGAGCCTGGACGATGTCTCGGCGACCGAGCTTGGCCGCCACTTCCCGGCAACCGAGCTGTCGCACATCGGCGACGAGATCGCCGACGGCATCTGGATCAGCCAGGACGAGACGCGGCCGCTGGCGCTGTTCGATGCACTGCGCACCGATTTCTCGCTGGCGCGGCTCAAGCACTACACCGGCACGCCGGTCGAGCATTTCCAGCAATATATCCTGTTCACCAACTATCACCGCTATGTCGACGAGTTCGTCCGCTGGGCCTGCGCCCAGCTGGGGCCGGACAGCCGCTTCACCGGTGTGTCGGGCGCGGGCGGGATCGTGATCGAGGATGCGGCGGACGCCGACCGGCTGGTGAGCGACGGCGCGTGGCGGCGGCACCAGATGCCCGCCTATCACCTGATGGCCGAGGGCGGCACGGGGATCACGCTGGTCAATATCGGCGTCGGCCCGTCCAACGCGAAGACGATCACCGATCACTTGGCGGTGATCCGCCCCGAGGCGTGGCTGATGATCGGCCATTGCGGCGGCCTGCGCCCCAGCCAGCGGATCGGCGACTATGTGCTCGCCCACGCCTATCTGCGCGACGACCATATCATGGACGACGTGCTGCCGCCGGAAATTCCCATCCCCGCCATCGCCGAAGTCCAGCAGGCGCTGGCGCGGGCGGCGGAGACGGTCTCGGGCCAGTCGGGCGACGAGCTCAAGCAGCGGCTGCGTACCGGCACGATCGTCACTACCGACGATCGCAACTGGGAGCTGCGCTACTCCCAGTCGGCGCTGCGCTTCTCGCTGAGCCGTGCGGTTGGCGTCGACATGGAATCCGCGACGCTGGCGGCGCAGGGCTATCGCTTCCGCGTGCCCTATGGGACGCTGCTCTGCGTCTCGGACAAGCCGCTGCACGGCGAGCTCAAGCTGCCCGGCCAGGCCAACCGCTTCTACGAGCGCGCGATCGCCGAGCATCTCAAGATCGGCATCGAGGCCTGCGAGGAACTGCGCCGCGAAGGCGCCAAGCTCCATAGCCGCAAGCTGCGCGCGTTCAACGAACCGCCGTTCCGGTGATGTAGAGGGATGCCCCGGTTCCGGCCGGGGCGCCCTCGATCAAAACACCGTTTCGAGCAGCACCACGCTGGGGTCACCCTCGACCTCGCGCGCGACGAAGCCCATCTCGCGCTCCAGCTCGATCGCCAGGTGATTCTCGCGGCTCTCGATCGACTGGAGCCGCTTCACCCCGCGCGCCTTCGCCTCGGCGGTGATGTAGTTGAGCAGGCTCCAGCCCACCCCCTGCCCCTTGCGATCAGCGCGGATCGAGATCGCAACTTCGGCGGTCTCCAGCGTGTCGTCGCAGGCGAGCATGCCCGAGCCGACCAGCTCGCCCTCGGCGGTGAACGCCAGATAGCTCTCGGTCTTGTGGTGGTCGACCTCGATCAGCGCCTTGGCCTGATGCGGCTGAAGCTGCGGCGCCGCAGTGAAGAAGCGAAAGCGGCGATCCTCGTTCGAGACATGGTCGAAAAAGTCGCGGAGCAGCGCCGCGTCGTCGGGACGCACGGTGCGCACGTCGATGACGAGCCCGGAGCGGGTCGGCAGCTGGACAGGCTGTGCGGTGGTCGCGGTCATGACGAAATCTCCCGGTGTTGCTGGCCTGCCCGTACCATGGCGGGCCAGATCGGCCATCCGTAAACGCCCCATGGCTGGCAATTTCCGCGAAAAGGCCTATGTGCGCCAACGATCATGGCAACGCGACTCCCAGAAGCCCCCAAGGTGGGCATGGTGTCGCTCGGCTGTCCCAAGAATCTGGTCGACTCCGAGCGTATCCTCACGAAGCTCCGTTCGGACGGCTATGCGCTGTCGCCGGACTATGCCGGCGCGGACGTCGTGCTGGTGAACACCTGCGGCTTCCTGGACAGCGCCAAGGAAGAATCGCTGGAAGCCATCGGCGAGGCGATCGCCGAGAACGGCCGGGTGATCGTCACCGGCTGCATGGGCAAGGAAGCCGAGGTTATCCGCGCCCGCTTCCCGAACGTGCTCGCGGTGACCGGCGCGCATCAATATGAGGACGTGGTCGGCGCGGTGCACAGCGCAGCGCCGATGCCGCCCTCGCCCTTCGTCAATCTGGTGCCGGACAGCGGGCTCAAGCTCACCCCGCGCCACTATAGCTATCTGAAGATCTCGGAAGGCTGCAATCATCGCTGCAGCTTCTGCATCATCCCGTCGCTGCGCGGGGACCTGGTCAGCCGCCGGCCCGACGCGATCCTGCGCGAGGCGGAGAAGCTGGTCGCCGCCGGCACCAAGGAACTGCTGGTCATCAGCCAGGATACCTCGGCCTATGGCATCGACATCCGCAAGGAACCGCGCGCCTGGAAGGGCCGCGAGGTTGTGCCGCACATGACCGATCTCGCCCGCGAGCTCGGCCAGATCGCGCCCTGGGTGCGACTGCACTATGTCTATCCCTACCCGCATGTCGATCAGGTGATCCCGCTGATGGCGGAGGGGCTGGTGCTCCCGTATCTCGACATCCCGTTCCAGCACGCCGCGCCAAACGTGCTGCGCGCGATGAAGCGCCCGGCCAACGAAGCCAAGGTGCTCGAGCGGCTGCGTGGGTGGCGTGAAATCGCCCCGGACATCACGATCCGCTCGACCTTCGTCATCGGCTTCCCCGGCGAGACCGAGGAGGATTTCCAGTATCTGCTCGACTGGCTGGACGAAGCCCAGCTCGACCGCGTCGGCGCGTTCCGCTTCGAGCCGGTCGAAGGCGCCTCGGCCAATGACCTGCCCGGCGCGGTGCCGGAGGAAGTCAAGGAAGAGCGCTACGCCCGGATCATGGAGAAGACCGCCGCGATCAGCGCCTCCAAGCTCCAGGCGAAGATCGGTCGGCAGCTTGAGGTCATTATCGACGCGGTCGACGAGGACGGGGGCGCCACCGGCCGCAGCCAGGCCGACGCGCCCGAGATCGACGGCGAAGTGTTCCTGCGCGACTCCGGCCATCTGGAACAGGGCGATATCGTCCGGGTCCTGATCGAGGACGCCGACGAACACGACCTTTACGGCGTACCGATGGGCTGATCGTCGTTGGCAGGGTGCGCCGGCAGCGCTAAGCCTCCGGGACAATTTCCCGGAGGCCTGATGTTCCGTTCCGCTGTTGCCGCCACCCTGCTGATCGCCACCCCCGCCGCCGCCCAGCAGCTCACGCCCGAGCAGACCGCCAAGGTCGATACGATCGTCGCAGATGCGCTGAAGAGCAGCGGCGTGCCCTCCGCCTCAGTGGCGATCGTACGCGACGGCAAGATCGTGTTCACCAAGGCCTATGGCGACCAGGGCCCCGGCATTGCCAAGGGGCCGGATGTCAACGCGAAGTACCAGATCGCCTCGGTGTCCAAGCAGTTCACGGCCGCGGCGATCCTGCTGCTGGAGGATGAGGGCAAGCTCAGCCTCGACGACAAGGTGTCGAAATGGGTGCCGGACGTTACCGACGCCGACAAGATCACCATACGCCAGCTGCTGAGCCACACCGCCGGCCTGCAGGATTATTGGCCGCAGGATTACAGCTTCAAGGCGATGGAGACGGCGGTAACGCCGCAGCAGATCGTCGATCGCTGGGCCAAGAAGCCGCTCGACTTCGCACCCGGCACCGCCTGGCAATATTCGAACACAGGCTATGTCGTCGCCGGCATGATCATCGAGAAGGCGTCGGGCAAGAAGCTGCTCGACTATCTCCAGGCCAAGATCTTCAAGCCGCTGGGCATGCAGGCGATCGACCAGGACAAGGCGGTCGGCAAGGGCTTCCCCCAGGGCACCCACCGCTATGCGCTCGGGCCCGTGCGCCCCGCCAAGCCCGCCGCCGATGGCTGGCTCTGGGCAGCGGGCGAGCTGGCGATGAGCGCCGCCGATCTTGCCAAGTGGGACATCGCGCGGATCGATCGGAAGGTGCTCACCCCCGAGGACTGGGCGGTGCAGGAAACGGAGGTCAAGCTCGCCGACGGCGCCCCCACCCATTATGGCCTCGGCGTGTCGCTGGGCGAGCATGGCGGCAAGAAGGAAGTCTCCCACGGCGGCGAAGCGGTGGGCTTCCTGTCGAGCAATGTCGTGATTCCAGAGGAAAAGTTCGCCGTCGTCTCGTTGGTCAGCGCCGATTTCGGCGGGGCGCACGACATCATCGCGCAGGGGATCACGGATCTGCTGCTGCCGGTCGCCAAGCCCGCCGCCGCCCTCACCCTTGACCAGCAGCGCGACGCGCTGGCCCGGAAGCTGTTCGACCAGCTCCGCGCCGGCACGCCCGATCGCAGTCTGATGACGGACGACGCCAACTATTATTTCGATGCGACGGCAATCGGCGATTACCGCACCAGCCTGGCGCCGCTCGGTGAGCCGACCTCCTTTACGCCGATCGGCAAGCCGCGGCTGCGCGGTGGGTTCGTCAACCGCAACTACATGATCCGCTACAAGGATCGCGTGCTGGTCGCGGTGACCTATGCCGAGCCCGGCGCCGACGGCAAGTTCGAGCAGTTTCTGGTGATGCCGCGATGAGCGACGACGCCGAGAGCCGCGCCAAGGACCGCGCCGAAGCCGCCAAGGTGCGGCGGCGGTGGATCACGCTGGGCGAGGTGCTGGGGGTCGCCGCCGTTCTGATCTCCGGCCTCACGCTCTGGAACAACTGGAACGATCGCCGCGAGACCAAGGCCGAGAAGGCGGCCACCGAGCAGCGCGCCTCCGCCAAGGTGGCGAAGCTGGTGCTGGTCGCAGCCGATGGCGGCAAGCAGACGCTGGTGCTGAAGCCTGCCGCTGCCGAGCAATCGGTGCAGAGCCAGACTATCCTCTTCCCGACCACGCTCGACGTCTCGCCCGCCGCGACCACCGGCGAGCCGCGCATCGAGGGCGGCTGGTTCGAGCATGCGCTGGTCAAGGCGCGGGAGGCCGCCGGGCTGCCCGACAACAGTCGCGGCGACGAGCGGCTGCCGGTGGTGATCGTCACCCAGTACCTCGCCGACGGCGACCCGCACGAGGACGTGGCAATGTACGATGTCGGCTATACCATCTCGGGCAAGTTCCTCGGCGGCCATAGCGTTACGCTGCGCGGCATCTCGCTCGTCGCGAAGGTGAAGCGCGACCATGCCCAGGCCAAGCTCGACGCGCGGTGGAAGACGCTGCTGCCCGCGGCGAAGTGATCCGGCACCCCCCTGGCCAAAAAACCAGGGGGGTCCGGGCTAGGCGCGGGGCACTCGGCGTCCTAGATCAGGCGCATGACGGATCTCAACACGCTCGTTCAGCCCGATCGCGGCCAGGCCGCTCGCACCATCCACCTGATCGACGCCAAGGGCTATGACGCTTGGCTGGCCGCGCAGCCACCGCGCCACCGCGCCGCCGCCGCCGCGCAGAAGCTCAGCGGCTCGGCCCATTCGAGCGCGATCCTGCCCGGCGATGCGCCCGAGGACTGGTCGGTCGTCTCGGTCGTCGCCAATATCGAGAAGCTCGGGCCCTGGTGCCTCGCCAAGCTGGCCGAAACGCTTCCCGAGGGCAGCTACCGCGTCGAGGGTGCGGAGCCCGGCAAGGCGATCTATGGCTGGCTTACTGCCCAGTACAAGTTCGATCGCTATCGCAAGGCCGATCCCAAAGCGCAGGGCCCGCGCGTGCTGCTCACCGCCGATCCGGTGAAGATGGAAGAGGCGGTGCGCATGGCCGCCGTCACCTTCAAGCTGCGCGACCGGATCAACACCGGCGCCAACGACATGAGCCCGGCCGATCTGGAAGACGCCGGCGCCGAGCTCGCCAAGGCCTTTGGCGCAACCTTCTCGGTGGTGAAGGGTGACGAACTCGCACAGGGCTATAGCATGCTCCACGCCGTCGGCCAGGCCGCCGGCAAGGGCCGCGAGCCGCGGCTGATCGAGCTCGAATGGGGCAATCCCGAGCATCCGCGTATCGCCATCATCGGCAAGGGCGTCTGCTTCGACAGCGGCGGCCTCGACATCAAGCCGGCGGCCGGCATGCGGCTGATGAAGAAGGACATGGGCGGTGCCGCCCACGCCCTCGCGCTCGCCGAACTGGTGATGCAGAACAAGCTGCCGGTGCGACTGCACATGCTTGTCCCCGCCGTTGAGAATTCGATCTCGGGCGAGGCGACGCGGCCGGGCGACGTGATGATCTCGCGCAAGGGCATCACGGTCGAGAACAGCAACACGGACGCCGAAGGCCGCCTGATCCTGGGCGACGCGCTGACCAAGGCCGAGGAGAAGAACCCCGAGCTGGTGTTCGACTTCGCGACCCTCACCGGCGCCGCACGCGTTGCACTCGGCGCAGACCTCCAGGCGCTGTTCGCCAATGACGACACGCTGGCCGCGGAAATCGTCGCAGCCGGCGAGGAAGAGGCCGACCCGATCTGGCGGATGCCGCTCTACGATCCCTACAAGGATCTGCTGAAGTCCGACGTGGCCGACATGGTCAACGCGGCCGAGGGTCCGTTCGGCGGCGCGATCACCGCCGCGCTGTTCCTCAAGGAATTCGTGCCGGCCAAGGCCCAATGGGCCCATTTTGACATCTTCTGCTGGAACGGCAGCCCCAAGCCGGGCCGTCCCAAGGGCGCCGAGGCGGTGAGCCTGCGCGCCACCTGGAAGGTGCTCAAGGACCGTTACGGCGGATAAGCGCTTCGGCCGCCGGCGGCATCACGCCGTCGGCGAGCCAGCGCTCCACTTCTTCCTTGTCCATCGGGCGGCCGAACAGATAGCCCTGCCCCTGCGCGCAACCTAGCGCGCGCAGCATCTCGGCCGTTTCCAGCGTCTCGATGCCCTCCGCCACCACCGGCAGCTCCAGCGTGCTTGCCAGGCCCAGAATAGCGCGGACGATCCGCAGTTTCTCGGTGCTTTCGCTCAGCGAATCGACGAAGGAGCGATCGATCTTGATCTTGTCGAACGGCAGCATGCGGAGATGCTGGATCGAGGCATAGCCGGTGCCGAAATCGTCGAGCGCCAGCTGCACCCCCTGATTCTTGAGCGACTCGATCGCGTGATGGGCCTTCTCGGCGTCGACGATCAGCGCATTCTCGGTGATCTCGACGGTAAGCCGCTGCGGCGGGAAGCCGGTGCGGGCGAGCACCGACAGGATCTTGTGGCTCAGCCAGTCGTCGCGCAACTGACCGGGCGAGATGTTGATCGCGATGCTCGCCGGCACCGGCCAGTCGCGCGTCTCCGAACAGGCGCGGTCGAGCAGGTCGAGCATCAGCGTGTTGAGCAGCCCGCATTCCTCGGCGATCGGGATGAATTGGTCGGGCCCGATCTCGGCATCCTCACGGCGCCAGCGCGCGAGCAGCTCGAAGCCGGTGACATGGCCGGTGCGCAGGTCGATGATCGGCTGGTAGCGCGGGTAGAACAGCCCCTGGGTAAGCCCGTCCCGCATCTCCGCCTCGATCGTCGATCGGCGGCGGATCTCGGCGTCCATCTGGCTCGCGAAAGCGCAATAGCAGCCGCGGCCCGCCTCCTTCGCCTGATACAGCGCAACGTCGGCGCGGCGCATCAGCGTATCGGCGTCGCGCGCGTCTTCTGGGTAGAGCGCGATGCCGACACTGGCGCCGATATGGTGCATGCGCTCGTCGATCAGGAAGGGACGCGCCACTTCCCGGACGATGGCATGGGCGACGCTGCGCACCCGATCGAGATCGTCGCCGTCGAATGGCAGGGTGATCGCGAACTCGTCGCCGCCCAGCCGGTAGCTGCGACCACCCTCGCCTACCACCCAGCTGAGCCGCCCGGCGACGGCGCGGAGCAGCTGGTCGCCGATCGGGTGCCCATGGACGTCGTTGATCGACTTGAAGCGGTCGAGATCGACCAGCATCAGCCCGAAGCGGTGCGGCTCGGCGCCGCGGAGATATTCGGTGAGCGCGCGGCGGTTCGGCAGACCGGTTAGCGGGTCGTGATAGGCCAGTTGGTGCGCGCGCTGCTCGGCGAGACGCGCGCGGCGTTGCCCGGCAGCCATCTCGGCCCGGGAGGCGAGCACGTCGACGAAGCCCGCATGGGTTGCCCCGAACATCCGCAACACGACGGCGGAGACCAGAATGATATTGACACCCAGCCCCACCAGGAACCGGTCGCCCGAGACGATCAGGCATAGGATCACCGGCGAGGCGCCGCACGCCATTACTAGCCAGGCGGCAATCGGGAAGGTCTGCAGGCAATAGCAGCAGGTGATCGCGCCGATGAAGATGTAGAGCGCAATGCAGGTGCGCCGTGCGAGGTCCGCCTCGACGAACAGCACCAACGCCCATCCGCCAAATGCGAGGCTGAGGATGGCAGCCGCGATAATCGTGCCGACCAGATAGCGACGGATGCGTCGCAGTCCTGGCGGCGAATCGCCACGCCGCGCTACCCACAAGAGGCTCCGCACCGCTGCTGCAATCCCGAGCAGAATCGGCGCGACCACGCTGAGCGTCGTTGAAACCGATCCATAGGACGCGAAGCCGAGGAACACCGCGTCGAGAAAGACGAGCGTGTACATCAGCGGGATCTGCTGCCCAAGCACCCGATATTGTTCGGTAAGGATCGCTCGGTCGAGCTTGGTCCTTCCCGAACGTACGAGGTGAATCCGCGGCAGCATGGAGGCCTTGTAGCGCCAGACCCCCGACAACAGGTTAATCCGCCGTCGCTATTTGCGCCGCCGCCTCGATGATCGGCACGAACTTGGCGGCGGTGAGGCTCGCCCCACCGACCAGGGCGCCATCGACATCGTCGACCGCCAGGATCGACGCCGCGTTGGCGCCGCTCACCGAACCCCCGTACAGAATCCGCATCTCGTTGGCCGAGGGCCCGATCATCCCGCGCAGCTTGGCGCGCAGGATGGCGTGCATCGTCGCGATCTCGTCGAGCGTCGGCGTCTTGCCGGTGCCGATCGCCCAGCGGGGCTCGTAGGCGATGGTCAGCCAGTCCGGCGAAGCGCCATCGGGGAGCGACTTTTCAATCTGCGACTGGACAATGCGCTCGGCCCGGCCGGCATCGTGCTCCGCCTCGGTCTCCCCGCAACATAGGATCACGTTCAGCCCATGGCGACGCGCGGCGGCGGCCTTGGCCCAGGTATGGTGGCTGGTTTCGGCGTGGTCGGCACGGCGCTCGGAATGGCCGACGATCACCACCTTGGCGCCCGCCTCCACCAGCATCGGTGCGGAAATATCGCCGGTATGGGCCCCCTGGTCGCTTTCGTGCACGTCCTGCGCGCCGATCGTGAAGTCCGGGGCGATGTCCGCGGCTGCCGCGATCAGGGTGTACGGTACGCAGAGCAGCGCATCGACCTGCGGATGTGACCGCGCGGCAGCGGCGATCGCGTCGATCTCGCGCAAATGCGAACGCATGCCGTGCATCTTCCAGTTTCCAGCGACCAGCTTGCGGCGCATCCATCACTCCCCGAATGTTTCGGCACAGTCGATACCGATTGCGCCGCGCGGCACAAGCTTGAAGGCGCGCGACACCGGCCCTAAAGCGGGCCCAAATTCCTCGAACGAACGGCTCTCCATGCTCAACGCCTTCCGGAACTTCACCAAGTCGCGCTACGGCCTGATCATCGTCTTCATTTTCCTGGGCCTGCTCGCGATCGCCTTTGCGGCAAGTGACGTCACCGGCATGCGCCAGGGGATCACCGGCAGCAGCGGTGCGCTGGCGACGGTGGCGGGCGAGAAGGTGACCGAGCAGCAGGTGCGCGAGCGGCTGGAGCGCTATGTCCGCAATGCGCAGGCGCAGGGCCAGAAGATCACGATGGCGCAGCTGCTGGCGCAGGGCGGGTTCGAGGCCGCGCTGAACGACGCCGTCAACACCGCCGCGATCGAGGCGTTCGCGAACCAGAACGGCATGGCGGTCGGCAAGAAGCTGATCGACACCGACATTGCCAACAACCCGCAGTTCGCGGGCATGGACGGCAAGTTCAGCCAGCAGACCTTCGAGCAGCTGCTCGCGCAGAATCAGCTCACCCCGGCGGTGTTCCGCGAGGGCATGACCACGCAGCGCTACGCCGCCTGGCTGGTCGGTCCGGTCGCGCTGCGCGCGCCTGCCCCCGCCGGCGTGGTGACCCCCTATGTCGCGACCTTGCTCGAGCGCCGCACCGGCATCGTCGGCTTCGTCCAGTCGCTGGCAATGGACCCGGGCCCCGCGCCCGACGCCAACACGCTGGCCGGCTATTACGCGCAGAACCGCAGCCGTTATCAGGTGCCCGAGCGCCGCATCGTCCGCTACGCCGTCGCCCAGCCCGACGCGCTGAAGGCGCAGGTCACGCCGACCGAGGCCGAGATCGCCGCCGCCTACAAGAAGGATTCCGCCAAGTACGCCGCCAGCGAGAAGCGCGGCGTCGAGCTGGTCCAGGCGATCAGCCAGTCGGTCGCCGCCAAGGTTGCGGCCGCCGCCAAGGGCGGGGACCTGACCGGTGCCGCCAAGGCTGCCGGTCTCGAGGCCCGCACGATCGACGCCAGCGACAAGGGCGGCCTCGCCAAGCAGGTCTCGGCACCCTTCGCCGATGCCGCCTTCGCCGCGCCGGCAACCGCGATGCAGGGTCCTGTCCAGCTCGGCGGGGCCTGGTTCGTCTACCGCGTGAGCAAGGTCGAGAAGATCGCCGCCCGCACGCTCGATCAGGTCCGCACGGAACTCACCGAGGAAGTCGCCAAGCGCAAGCTCGCCGCGCTGCTCGCCGATTCGCGCCAGGCGATCGAGGATGCCGTGGGCGACGGCGCGACCTTCGACGAAGCCGTCGCCAAGGCCAAGCTGACCGCGGTGCGCAGCCCCGCACTGATCGCCAACGGCACCGATCCGGACAACGCCGCTTACCAGCCCGACGCCACCGTCACCGCGGTGATGAAGGCAGGCTTCGGCTTCGAGCAAGCCGGTGACGAGCCGCAGGTGATCCCCGTGGGCCAGGACGGCAGCTTCGCGCTGGTCTCGCTCGAGAAGATCGTGCCCGCCGCGCCCCGCCCGCTCGCCCAGATCACTGACAAGGTGAAGGCCGACTATCTGCTCGACCAGGCGCTGGCCAAGGCGCGTGCCGCCGCGACCGCGATGCTGCCCAAGCTGCAGAAGGGCGTGCCGATGGCGCAGGCGCTGGCCGAAGTGGGCGCAAGCAAGGGCGCACCGCCCAAGCCGTTCGACTTCAAGCGCAGCGAGCTGCGCGGCAAGGAGAACTTCATCCAGATGGCGTTCGACATGCCGGCCAAGACCGCGCGCCTCGTCGAGGCGCCGAACCGCGCCGGCTACTACGTCGTCTATGTCGACACGATCCAGCCGGGGAACCTCGCAGGCGATCCGCAGGGCCCGCAGATGCTCCAGTCGATCACCCAGGCGCTGGGCCAGGTGGGTGCGCAGGAATATGAGCGCCAGTTCGCCGCATCGCTGGTGAGCGCGCTCAAGGTCCGTCGCAACGAGGCGGCGATTGCTCGCCTCCGCGCCGACCTGCAGCGCTCGGGCGCCAGCGGCCAGTGATCCAGGGCCTTGACGCCGCCCGCGCCGCGCTCGCTGCCGGCCGGCCCGCTCTGGTCTGGCGCCAGCAGGTCGCCGATACCGAGACGCCGGTCGCCGCCGCGCTCAAGCTGATCGAGCCGGGTCGCGGCGACTTCCTGCTCGAATCGGTCGAAGGGGGATCGGTTCGCGGCCGGCACAGCCTGATCGGACTTGCGCCGGACCTGGTGTTCCGCGCGACCGGCTCCGAGGCCGAGATCAACCGGCACTGGCTCACCGATCGCGCTGCGTTCGAGCCTTTGCCCGCCGACCCGCTGGCCGCGCTGCGCACGCTGGTCGCCGACTGCCGGATGGACGTGCCCGCGGAACTGCCGCGCGCGCTCGCCTGCCTGGTGGGCTATTTTAGCTACGAGACCGTCGGGCTGGTCGAGAAGCTCCCCCGCCCGCCGCAGAGCCCGGTCGGCGTGCCGGACATGATCTTCGTGCGGCCGACGGTGCTGCTGGTCTTCGATCGGCTGGCGGACACGCTCTTCTTTGTCGCGCCCGTATGGCCGGGCGTCGATCCCGAACTCGCGGCCGAGCGCATCGACGCCGTGGCGGCGCAGCTCGCCAGTGCTCCCCTGCCCGCCTCCGTCCGCGCCGATCCGCTCACGATCCAGCCGGCACCCGTGCTGCCGGAAGGGCGCTATGGCGAGATGGTTGCCGCGGCGAAGGAATATATCGCGGCGGGCGACATCTTTCAGGTGGTGCTGGCCCAGCGCTTCACCGCCCCGTTCCCGCTGCCGCCGTTCGAGCTCTACCGCGCGCTGCGCCGGATCAACCCCTCGCCCTTCCTCTACCATCTCGATCTGCCCGGCTTCGCGCTTACCGGGTCGAGCCCGGAGATCCTGGTCCGCGCCCGAGACGGCGAGATCACCATCCGCCCGATCGCCGGCACGCGTCCCCGCGGCCGAACGGCTGCCGAGGACGAGGCCAACCGCACGTCACTGCTCGCCGATCCCAAGGAGCGCGCCGAGCATCTGATGCTGCTCGATCTCGGTCGCAACGATGTCGGCCGCGCCGCTGCGCCCGGCACTGTCAAGGTAACGGACAGCTACACGGTCGAGTTCTACAGCCACGTGATGCACATTGTGTCCAACGTGGTGGGCAAGCTGCGCAAGGATGCGGACGCGATCGACGCGCTGTTCGCCGGCTTCCCGGCGGGCACGGTGAGCGGCGCGCCCAAGGTGCGCGCCTGCGAGATCATCGCCGAGTTGGAGGCGGAGACGCGCGGGCCCTATGCGGGCGGCGTCGGCTATTTCTCACCCGACGGATCGATGGACTCGTGCATCGTCCTGCGCACCGCGCTGGTGAAGGACGGGGTGATGCACGTGCAGGCCGGTGCCGGCATCGTCGCCGATTCCGATCCGGCGTATGAGCAGCGCGAGTGCGAGGCCAAATCCGGCGCGCTTTTCGCCGCCGCGCGCGAGGCTATCGCACGGGCCAGCGAGGCGGGCTTCGGCCAATAGGCCGGCCCGCCTGTGAGGCTCAGGGAACGCGCGAGCCCTTCACCTCGCGGTCGAGCTTGTCCTGATACCATTGCTGCAGCGCCTGCCGGCTGCAGCCCGTCTGGCCGCCGCTGCCGATCGCGGAGCAGCTGTTCGGCAGGCCCGCGCGGTTGACCTCCTCCACCACTTCCATCCGGCGCGACCAGCTGGTCGAAGGCGCGTCCTCCTTGGGCTGGTCGCGGAAGCGCTTGGGGATTCGATAGGGCGAATCGCCCGCGTTCGAGCAGACGACGATCTCGTCCGGGTTGGCCGGCTTCGGGCAGCTCTGGTCGCCGTACAGCAGAATGCTGCGCACGCGCTGCGGCGGGCCTTCGGGGGCAGGCTGGTCCTGGGTCTGGGCGAACGCCGGTGCGGCGAGCAGGGCGGTAGCAAGCATCAAACGGGCAAGCATGGGAATACTCCTGGGAGGTGACACAACGTCCCTGCCCTGCCAGCGGTGCCGCGGCACTGTGGCGGCCACAAGGCCGGATTGTGCAAGCGCCTTCGAGCGCCTAGGTCTGCGCCCATGATCCTCGTTCTCGACAATTACGATAGCTTCACCTGGAACCTCGTCCATTATCTGATGGAGCTGGGCGTGGAGGTGCAGGTGGTGCGCAACGACGCCCTGACCGCGAACGAGGCGATCGCCAGCAATGCGCAAGGCTTCCTGATCTCGCCGGGGCCGTGCACGCCGAACGAGGCCGGGATCAGCCTCGATCTGGTCGCCGCCTGCGCCGATCTCGGCAAGCCGCTGCTCGGCGTGTGCCTGGGGCACCAGGCGATCGGCCAGCATTTCGGCGGCAGCGTGGTCCGCGGCGGGCTGATGCACGGCAAGACCTCGCCGGTCACCCATGACGGCACCGGGCTGTTCAGCAACCTGCCCTCGCCCTTCATCGCGACGCGCTACCACTCGCTGATCGTCACCGACATTCCCGAGAGCCTGGTGGTGAATGCCACCGCCGAGGACGGATCGGTGATGGGCTTCCGCCACGCGTCGCTGCCGATCCACAGCGTGCAATTCCACCCGGAGAGCATCGCCACCGAGCACGGCCACGCCATGCTCGCCAACTTCCTGCGCCTGGCCGGCATCGAGGCGACGGCCACCGCCTGACCTGCTTCAGCCTCGGTTCATCGCAGTCATGCCAGGAGAAATGCCATGAAACCGATCCTCGCCTCCCTGCTCGCCGGTGCCGCGCTGCTTGCGGCACCCGTCGCCAACGCCCGCCATCGCGACACACCGGAACAGCAGCTCGCCAAGCTGCTCGATGGCCGAGTCGCGGGCAAGCCGGTCGATTGCATCAGTCTCGATCGTGCCGGTTCGAGCCAGATCATCGACGGCAAGGCGATCGTCTATACGCTGGGCAACACGCTGTACGTGAACCAGCCGCGCGGCGGTGCCGAGCAGCTCGACGACAATTCGATCCTGGTGACCAACACCTTCGGGTCACAGCTGTGCAGCATCGATACGGTGCGGCTGATCGATCGCAACTCCTACTTCCCGCGCGGCTTCGTTTCGCTCGGCGAGTTCGTGCCCTACACCAAGCCGAAGAAGAGCAACTAAGCCCCCCAAGCAGGATTTGCTCGACAGGCTGGCCGCGCCCCGGAATAGAGGCGGCGTGACCAGCCTGAGCCTGCTTCCCGACCCGTCCTCCCCGCTTGCCCGCGAGACCGCCGCGCAGGCCTTTGCCGACATTCTCGACGGCACCGCGCCCGAGGCGGAGATCGAGGCCTTTCTCATCGCGCTCTCCGTGCGCGGCGAGACCAGCATCGAAATCGCCGAGGCCGCCCGCGCACTGCGCAACCGGCTGATCCCGGTCACCGCTCCCGAAGGCGCGATCGACGTGTGCGGTACCGGCGGCGACGGGCACCATACCCTCAACGTCTCGACCGCGGTGAGCCTCGTCGTCGCCGCCGCTGGGGTGCCGGTGGCGAAGCACGGCAACCGTGCCGCTTCTTCCAAGGCGGGCGCGGCGGATACGCTGGAGGCGCTGGGGCTCAACCTCGATCGCGCCGCGGCACGGGCCGAGGAAAGCCTGCAAGAGATCGGCATCGCCTTCCTCTTCGCCCAGCACCACCACCCGTCGCTCGGCCGAATCGCGCCGATCCGGCGGCGGATCGGGCGGCGGACGATCTTCAACCTGATGGGCCCGCTCGCCAACCCGGCGCATGTCCGCCACCAGCTGATCGGTATCGCGCGGCCCGACTACGCCCCGGTTTATGCCGAGGCCCTGGAGCAGCTTGGCGTCGAGGCGGCGGCGATCGTCTCGGGCGAGGACGCGCTGGACGAGCTTTCCACCGAGGCGGCGAGCGTGGTGGTCAATGTCGGCCGCGCCAAGCTGCCGACCCGGATCATCCCCGAGGATGCCGGGCTCCCCCGCCATCCGCTGACCGCCATTCGCGGCGGCGACCCCGAGTACAACGCCGTGGCGCTGCGCCGCCTGCTCCAGGGCGAGCACGGCGCCTATCGCGACGCCGTGCTGCTCAACGCGGCTGCCGCACTGATGGTCGCGGGCCGTGCCGATGACCTACGGGACGGGGTGGAGGAAGCCGCCGAGATGCTCGACAACGGGCTTGCCAACGCCCTTCTCGACTGCTGGATCGCCTTCGCATGAGCACCATTCTCGACACGATCATCGCCACCAAGCGCACCGAAGTCGCCGCCCGCAAGGCGAGCCCGCAGGCTTGGCCGGCGCCCTCTGCGCCGCGCGGCTTCAAGGCAGCGCTCGACGCGCGTGCGGCGGCTGGCGGCTATGGCCTGATCGCGGAGATCAAGAAGGCGAGCCCCTCAAAGGGCCTGATCCGCGCCGATTTCGATCCGCCCGCTCATGCCTGCGCCTATGCGGCCGGCGGCGCCGCGTGCCTCTCGGTGCTGACCGACAATGCGTATTTCCAGGGCCATGAGGACTATCTGATCGCCGCCCGCGCCGCGTGCGACCTGCCGGTGATCCGCAAGGATTTCCTGATCGATCCTTGGCAGGTCGAGGAATCGCGCGCGATCGGCGCCGATGCGATCCTGATTATCGTGTCGGCGCTCGACGACGGCCAGATGGCCGAGATCGAAGCCGCGGCCTTCGAACTGGGCATGGACGCGCTGGTCGAGGTCCACGACGCCGACGAACTGGAGCGCGCGCTCAAGCTCAAGTCGCGGCTGATCGGGGTGAACAACCGCAATCTCAAGACCTTCGATGTCGATGTGCAGAAAACGTACGACCTCGTCCGCCACGCGCCGAAGGACTGCACCTTCGTGGCCGAGTCCGGCCTCAACACCCGCGCCGATCTCGACGCGATGGCCGAGCACGACATCCGCTGCTTCCTGATCGGCGAATCGCTTATGCGACAGGCCGATGTCGAAGCGGCGACGCGGGCGCTGGTCGGGTGAGCGGGCTTACCCATCTCGACGAAACCGGCGCCGCCCACATGGTCGATGTCGGCGGCAAGGCAGTGACCGCGCGCGAGGCGGTGGCGCGGGGCCGCATCACCTTGTCGACCGAAGCCGCCGCGGCGATCCGCGCGGGCAGCGTCAAGAAGGGCGACGTGCTCGCCACCGCGCGCATCGCCGGGATCATGGCGGCGAAGAAGACGTCCGAGCTGATCCCGCTCTGCCACCCGCTGCCCCTCACCCGCGTCGCGATCGACCTCGACCTCGACGAAACCGGCGTAACCGCGACCGCCACCGCGGCGACCGGGGGCAAGACCGGGGTGGAGATGGAAGCGCTCACTGCCGTCTCGGTGACGCTGCTCACGCTCTACGACATGGCCAAGGCGCTCGATAAGGGCATGGTGCTGAGCGACATCCGTCTGCTGACCAAGACCGGCGGCAAGTCGGGCGACTGGCGCGCCCAAGGCTGAGGCCGGGGCGGCAAAGAATCCCTTAGCCGCCCCAAACCGATCCTCCATTGCCCTGCCGCAGCCACCGGGCCATGTGCGGCACCATGGCAACGCTTCTCGACCCAAACTCCCGCGGCCGCGTGATCCTCGTCGGCGCGGGTCCCGGCGACCCCGGCCTGCTCACCGTCCGTGCCGTCGCAGCGCTCAAGGCGTGCGACGTGCTCGTCCATGACGGGCTGGTCGACGATCGCGTGCTCGATCTCGCCCCCCAGGCGCACCGCATCTCGGTCGCCAAGCGCCGCTCGAAGCACACGCTGCCCCAGGAATCGATCAACGCGCTGATCGTCGCGCATGTGAAGACCGGCGCGGTCGTCGTCCGCCTCAAGGGCGGCGACCCATTCATCTTCGGCCGCGGCGGCGAGGAAGTGGAGGCCGTCCGCGAGGCCGGGCTGCCGGTGGAAGTGATCCCCGGCGTCTCCGCCGCGCTGGGCGCCGCTGCCGAGGCGATGCTGCCGCTCACCCATCGCGACTGGTCGAGCGCGGTCAGCTTCGTCGCCGGCCAGTGCAAGGGGCTGACCGACCAGGACTGGTCGGGGCTCGCCGGCAAGGGCCGCACGCTGGTGATCTATATGGGCGTCGCCACCGCCTCGGCGATCGCCGACAAGCTGATGGCCGACGGCGTAGCACCCGACATGCCGGTGGCGGTGCTGGAGCGCGCCACGCTGGAAGGCCACCGCGCGATCCGCACGCTGCTCGCCGATCTCGGTCCGATGGTCGAGCGCGAGGAGGTGCAGAGCCCGGCGATCATCGTCGTCGGCGAAGTGACGCTGCTGGCGGACGCCGAGGACAAGCTCGCCCGCTGGGCGCGCACTGCTGAGACGCTGGGCGAGGATCAGGCATGAAGCTGCTGACAGGCAACGATCTTCCCACCGGCGACGTGGTCTGGTGGACCGGCGAAAACTGGTCGCGCCACCTGGCCGAGGCCGTCGATGTGGGTGACAAGGGCGACGTACTCGCCGCGACCGAAGAGGCCGCGCGCCGGGTCAACGTACCCTATGTGATCGACGCGGAGGCGACGCCGGAAGGCCCCCGCCCCGCGCACATCAAGGACCGCATCCGTGCGCTCGGCCCCACCGTGCGCCCGGACCTGACCCTCAAGCCCGCCGACCCGCAGGCCGGAAGCTGGGTGATCTGAACCATGTACAAGTACGACGAATATGATGCCTCGATCGTCGCCGCGCGCGTCGAGGAATTCCGCGACCAGGTCCAGCGCCGCCTCGCCGGCCACATGACCGAGGACCAGTTCAAGCCGCTGCGGCTGATGAACGGGCTTTATCTGCAGCTGCACGCCTATATGCTGCGCGTGGCGGTGCCCTATGGCACGCTCAACGGCCGGCAGATGCACCTGCTGGCGCACATCGCCCGCAAGTACGATCGCGGCTATGGCCATTTCACCACCCGCCAGAACCTCCAGTATAACTGGATCAAGCTGGAGGACGCGCCCGACATCCTCGCCGAGCTGGCGACGGTGGAGATGCATGCGATCCAGACCAGCGGCAACTGCATCCGCAACATCAGCTCGGACCAGTTCGCCGGCGCCGCGGCCGACGAGATCACCGATCCGCGCCCCTGGGCCGAGCTGCTCCGCCAGTGGAGCACCTTCCACCCCGAATTCAGCTACCTGCCCCGCAAGTTCAAGATCGCGGTGATCGCCAGCGACACCGATCGGGCGGCGATGCGGCTGCACGATATCGGCATCCAGATCGTCCGCAACGACGCCGGCGAACTCGGCGCGCGCATCTATGCCGGCGGCGGCATGGGCCGCACGCCGATGATCGCGTCGCTGATCAAGGAGTTCGTGCCCTTCGCCGACTTCGTCAGCTATCTGGAGGCGTGCCTGCGCGTCTACAATCGCCACGGCCGGCGCGACAATATCTACAAGGCGCGGATCAAGATCCTCATCCATGCCCTGGGCGCCGAGGAATATGCCCGCCAGGTCGAGGAAGAGTTCCAGGCGGTGAAGGCGCTCGGCATCGATCCGCCCCAGGCCGAGTTCGATCGCATCGCCGCCTATTTCGCGCCCCCGGCGTTCGAGGCCGACGCGCCCGATACGGTCGACCGCAGCGATCCGGATTTCGCCGTGTGGCTCGACCAGAACGTCCACGCCCACCAGGCGCCGGGCTATGCCGTGGTCACGATCAGCCTCAAGCCGATCGGCGGCATCCCGGGCGACGCCTCGGCCGACCAGATCGACGTGATGGCCGATCTCGCCCAACGCTACAGCTTCGACGAGCTGCGGGTCACCCATGCCCAGAACATCGTGCTGCCGCACGTCCGCAAGGCCGATCTGTACGCAGTCTGGACCGCGTTGCGCGAGGCGGGGCTGGCCGAGGCCAATCTCGACCTGATCAGCGATATCATCGCCTGCCCGGGCCTCGATTATTGCAGCCTCGCCAATGCCCGCTCGATCCCGCTTGCGCAGAAGATCAGCGAACGCTTCGCCGATCCCGCCCGCCAGCGCGACCTGGGCGAGCTGAAGCTCAAGATCTCGGGCTGCATCAACGCCTGCGGCCACCACCACGCCGGCCATATCGGCATCCTGGGCGTCGACCGGAAAGGCACCGAGAATTACCAGCTGCTGCTCGGCGGATCGGGCGCCGAGGACGTGAGCCTGGCCGACATCACCGGCCCTGGCTTCAGCGAGGACGGCGTGGTCGACGCGATCGAGCGCGCGACGGACCTCTATGTCCGCGAGCGCACTCCCGGCGAGCGCTTCGTCGACACCTATCGCCGCATCGGCATGGCACCGTTCAAGGAGGCCATCTATGGTTGAGTTCCTGCGCTACCGCGACGACGAGGCGCATGACGAGCCGGCCGTGACGCTCGACAGCTTCTTCGGCCAGTCCAATGCCACCGCGGTGCGGATCGAAGCCGGCGAGGATGCGCGCGCGCTCCTCCCGCATCTGGGCCGTATCGCGCTGGTCGAGGTCAGCTTCCCCAGCTTCCGCGACGGCCGCGGCTATTCGAGCGCGCGCATCCTGCGCGAGGCCGGGTACAAGGGCGAGCTGCGCGCGCAGGGCGA
Source organism: Sphingomonas trueperi (assembly GCF_040545965.1). Taxonomy (GTDB): domain Bacteria; phylum Pseudomonadota; class Alphaproteobacteria; order Sphingomonadales; family Sphingomonadaceae; genus Sphingomonas; species Sphingomonas trueperi_C. The sequence continues at coordinate 565,050 of NZ_JBEPMV010000002.1, forward strand.
CGTGCTGGTCGACCAGATCCCGCTGATGCGCCGCTGCGGCTTCGACAGCTTCGCCCCCGACGCGCCGATCGACGCGGCGACGCTGGAAGCCGCGCTCGACCGCTACGACTTCCGCTACCAGGCGGCGGCCGACACCATCGTGCCGGTGTGGAAACTGCGCCATGGCTGAACCCGCGCGCCAGATCGACCGGATCGACGTGACGCCCCGCTTCACCGAGGCGGATGCGGTGCGGCTCAACACCCGGTTCCTCGGCGTCCCCACGCTTGATATGCTGCGCACGGTGCTGGCCGAGAAGCTGACCGGCGAGACGGCGATCGTCTCGTCCTTCGGCGCGGAGTCGGCGGCGCTGCTGCATCTGGTCGCCAGTGTCGATCGCTCGGTGCCGGTGCTGTTCCTCGATACCGGAAAACATTTCCCCGAGACGCTCGCCTATCGCGACCTGCTGGTCGAACGGCTGGGCCTCACCGACTTCCGCAACCTGCAGCCCGACCCCGAGCTGCTCGCCAAGCGCGACGGCACCGAGCTGCGCTGGTCCTACGACCCGGACGGCTGCTGCGAGATCCGCAAGGTGCTGCCGCTGGAGGCAGGCCTGGCCGGCTTCGACGCGACGATCACCGGGCGCAAGGCGTTCCAGGCGAGCACCCGCGCCGCCCTGCCGCGCTTCGAACTCGACGGCGAGCGGCTCAAGATCAATCCGCTGGCGGATTGGACCAAGGCCGATCTCGATACCTATTTCACCGCGCACGACCTGCCGGTGCACCCGCTGGTAGCACAGGGCTATCCCTCGATCGGCTGCGCGCCGTGCACGAGCCGGGTTAAGCCGGGCGAAGATCCGCGCGCGGGCCGCTGGCGCGGCTGGGACAAGACCGAATGCGGCATCCACACGCCGACGAGCGACGACGACGCCAACCAGCCGGTGTTCTGACGCTACCTCAGAACCCGCCGTGGAACCGTACGGCGAATATATTGGCCGGCCCGCGATCGCGGTTGTAGCCCGGATTGGCGACGAACTGATAATCCAGCGTCACGTCGAAGCCCTTGCGCGGCTGCCAGTCATAATAGGCTTCGGCGAGCGCTTCGCTGCCAGGGTGGGGCAGCTTGCCGTCGCCGACCAGCACGCCCACGCCCCCGGCATCGAGATAACGCTGGTGCTCGCGCGAGATGCCGTTGACGATGCCGACCAGCCCGACGCGGTCGTTCGCCCGCCCCCACCCAGCGCCGTTCAGCGATGCGCCGAGCTGGGCGGTGCGATCGATATCGGTGAAGTCGTAGGGCTCGATCGATCCGTCGGCAAAGCCCGCGCGGGCGAACAGGCCTAGCGTCGAGGTCACCGCCTGCTCCGCATTCACCCCAAGGCCCATGCGGGTCGTGCGCTGGCGGACCAACGCCGTATCCGCCGCCTGTCCCTGCGCCGCACCGAGCGCCAGGGCGTCGTCGAACCGGCCGAACTGCCCGCGATTGCGGAAGGCCGTGACGCGGATCGCGCCGGGCTGGCCGCCGAGCAGGTGGCGATGCTCGACCTCGATATCGACCTGGTACTGGCGGAAGTCGCGCTCCAGCGTCTCGCCGTTGGGCACCTTGGACAGGTTGAACAGCCCGGCGCGCAGCGTCCACGCGCCCTGATACCATTCGGCCGCAACGCCGGTGGAATAGCCCCAGGCATCGGCGGCATAATCGAAGCTGCCGGTATCCACCGCCGACCAGTTAAGGAAATCGCCGCGCGGATCATGGGCATAGCGGTTGGTGTCGAACACGTCGCCGACGCCGAACTTGCCCAGCGTCAGCGCCAGCCGGTTCGCCGTCTGGGTGCCGCCCAGCACGTTCATCGCGGGTGCCACCGCGCTCGTCTCCCCGCCCAACCCGATCGTCTGACGGAAGAACAGCCGCTGGAGTCGCAGATAGGGCTCGTCCTTGCCGACCTTATAGGCCTCGGCGCTGGGAAAGCCGGCCACGCCCAGCGTGTTGGACAGACCGAAGCCTTGGTCGATCTCCGGGTTCACCCACAGCTCGCCGCCCGCCCAGGGCCGCACCCCGGCGTAGAGCGTCAGGTCGATCGTCTCGCGCACCTGCTTGGGCGTCAGGCTGTTGGGCCCGCGATAGGGATCGGTGAAGCCGCCCACGCCCTGCACCACCATCGTCGCCTGACCATGCACAGCGAAGGTCTGCGGGTCGCCCGTGTCCTGCGCCTGCGCTGCTACCGGCAGCAGGAAGAACAGCGCGGCCGCGGCGGCGGCCGACTTGGGGAAGGCGTGGATCATGGACGTGCACCCCGAAATCCGGCGGAGATCGCCGACTCGACGGGGGCGCCCGTATACCCTAGGGGGGTATCAGGCAAGCAGAACGGAACGACGCAGAATGGGCCATGTCGCGCGCGAGAAGCAGAAGCTGCTCAACCGACTGAAAAGATTGCGCGGGCAGGTCGAGGCGATAGAGCGCGCGGTCGAGGCGGACACCGAATGCGCTCGCGTGCTGCAGCAGGCGACGGCGTGCCGCGGCGCGCTGGATGGCTTCATCGCCGAAGTGATCGAGGATCATATCCGCGAGCATATGCTGGAACCCGGCGCCGCCGCGGACGATCCCAAGGTACAGGCGGCCGAGGAACTGGTCGCGATCGTCCACCGCTATCTCACCTGATCGGAGCGCGCATGCAGACCAGCCTCGCCGATCGTGCCGCCGCGCTGCTCGGAGTGCCAGTCCTGGGTGCGGCGGCGCTCTCCGGCGGGGATCTTTCCGCGGTCCGCCGTCTGCGGCTGGCCGATGGCGGCAGCGCGATCGCCAAACAGGGGCCGCTGGTTTCGGAAGAGGCCGAGATGCTGGTCGCGATCGCTGCGAGAGGAGCGCCGGCACCGGCGGTACTCGCGGTGGGCGAAGACCTGCTCCTCATCGAGGAAATGCCGAACGACGGCCAACTCGGCACAAGCTGGGACAGCCTCGCGACGGTGCTTCAGTCTATGCATGCGGTACCGGGCCGCGCCTATGGCTGGCCGGCGGATTACGCCTTCGGGCGTGTTGCCATCCCAAACGGCGTCGCAGACGACTGGCCGAGTTTCTGGGCGGAGCGAAGACTGCGGACGCACGCGCCGCACGTTCCGCCATCGCTGGCCCGGCGCCTCGATCGGCTGGCCGATCGCCTTCCCGACCTGCTGCCGAAGCACCCCGCGCCCGCGCTGCTCCACGGCGACCTCTGGGGCGGCAATGTGCTGACCTCCGGCGGCCGGGTGACCGCACTGATCGATCCCGCCTGCTATCATGGCGACCGCGAAGTCGATGCCGCCATGCTCACCCTGTTCGACGCGCCGCCGCCCCCGTTTTTCGATGCGCTGGGGCTCGCGCCGGGCTGGAAGGAACGGCAGCCAGTCTATCGGCTATGGCCACTACTCGTGCATCTGCGGCTGTTCGGCAGCAGCTATATCGGCGCGGTGGAAGCGGCGCTGGTCGCGGTCGAGTAATTCAGCCAAACAGCCGCGCGAGGCTGCGCTCCAGCATCACCAGCTGCCATAGCGTGCGGCCATGCTCGGCGCGGCCGGCGCGGTGGTCTTCGGCGAGCCGGGTGATCGTGCGCGCCTCGAACCAGCCGCTCTGCAGAAGTAGCGGCGAACGGGCGAGCGCCGCTGCCTCGTCGGCGAGCGCATGGCGGAACCAGGCGCTGATCGGGGTGACGAAGCCCATCTTGGGGCGATAGAGGATCTCGCGCGGCAGCCAGGGCTCGAGCGACTTCTTCATCAGCCACTTGCCCTGCCCGCCCCAGATGCGGAGCGACGGCGGCAAGCTCGCCTCGAATTCGACCAGCCGGTGGTCGAGCAGCGGCTCGCGCGCCTCCAGCCCAACCGCCATGCTGGTTCGGTCGACCTTGGTGAGGATGTCGCCTGGCAGCCAGTGCCGGATATCGGCATATTGGGCGCGGTCGAGCGCGTCGCGCGCGGGCGCGTTCCGCATCGTCTCGACATAGCGCGCCTCGGCGCGATAGCCGTCGAGCGCCGCCCGTGCCGTGTCGCTGTAGAGCTGGTTACGCAGGGCAGGCGTAGTGACGCCGACCGCCTTGGCATAGGCCTCCGCCCCATCCTCGGCGAGCGCGAGCAGCGTGGTCTTCGCGCGGAACGGGCGCGGCGCCCAGTCTGCCTTGGGATAGAGCGCGCCCAGCCGCCCGAACACCCGCGTCCGCAGATCCGGCGGCAGCAGGCCGCGGACCCGCTCCTCGGCGGCGAAGAAGCGGTGGCGGCGGTAGCCGGCCAGCGCCTCGTCGGCGCCGTCACCGGACAGCGCGACGGTGACGTTCTCGCGGGCGAGCTGGCAGACGCGGTAGGTCGGCAGCGCCGAGGCATCGGCGAAGGGTTCGTCGAAGGCAGCGACCAGCGTGTCGATCAGGCCGTAATCCTCAGCCCCGACGGTGCGGGTGCGGTGGCTGGTGGCGAAGCGTGCCGCGACCTTCGCCGCATGGGCGGTCTCGTCCAGCCCCGCCTCGTCGAAGCCGATCGTGCACGTCTTCACCGCCGCCTTGCTGCGCTCGGCCATCAGCGCGACCACGGCCGAGCTGTCGACGCCGCCCGAGAGGAATGCGCCGAGCGGCACGTCGGCGATCATCCGCGAGCGGACGGCGGTGCGCATCCGCTCGATGAGTTCGGCCTTGAGGTCGCGGGGGCGGCCGGTGGCGCGGCGGGTGAAGTCGATATCCCACCAGCGCACCGGCTGCGGCGCCGGGCGGCCGCGCTGGAGCAGCAGGAAATGCCCGGCCGGCAGCTTCTGCACGCCCGCGACGATGCTGGCGTCGTCGGGTACATAGCCCAGCGCCAGATAATCCTCGACCGCGCGAAAATCGGCAGCGCGGCGCAGCAGCGGATGCGCGAGCAGCCCCTTCAGCTCGGAGGCGAAGGCGATCGCGCCATCGGCGAGCTCGGCATAATGGAGCGGCTTCACCCCGAACCGGTCGCGGGCGAGGAACAGGCTCTGGCTGGTCGCGTCGTAGAGCGCGAAGGCGAACATGCCGTTCAGCCGGGCGAGGAGGTCCGGCCCCCAGGCGCGCCAGCCATGGAGCAGCACCTCGGTGTCGCTGTCGGTGACGAAGCGGGCGCCCAGCGCCTCGAGTTCGGCGCGGACCTCGCGGAAATTGTAGATCTCGCCATTGAAGGTGACGGCGAGGCTCTGGTCGGGCAGCGCCATCGGCTGCACCCCGCCTTCGAGGTCGATGATCGCCAGCCGGCGATGGCCGAGCCCCACCCCTGCCACGCACCACACCCCCGAGCCATCGGGCCCGCGATGCGCCTGGGCGTCGCTCATCGCGACGATACGCGCGGGGTCGATCGGCTTGGGAAGGCCGGGATAGAAGAGGCCAGCGATGCCGCACATCAGCGCAGGCCCTCGCGGCTGCCGATCCCTACCCGATTGTTGCTGTCCATCCTTCGCATCGTGGCGGGGCGGTACCAAGCCGAACGCCGCCGCGCCACCCCGGCGGTGCGCCCGCTCATGCCGATCCGGCGAGCAGCGCGTCGAGCGGTGCCAGCCGCGCATCCCAGCTGTAGCGGGCGATTACGCGCGCGCGGGCGGACGCGCCGAGGGCGGCGGCGGTACCGGGATCGTCGAGGAGGCGCAGCACCGCATCGCCGAATGCGTCCGCGCCCTCGGCGATGCAGAGCGTACCGGCGTGGTCGATCCCCTCGGCGGCGGCCGGCGAGGCGACCACCGCCCGCGCCATCGCCATCCCCTCCAGCACCTTGTTCTGGATGCCGCGCGCCAGCTGCAGCGGCGCCACCACCAGCGCGGCCGCGGCAAGCCAGTCGCGCACGTCGGGCACGCTGCCGGTGACGAGCATGCCCGGCCGCTCCGCTAAGGCCTGCACGGCCGGCGTCGGCGCGCGGCCGACGATGGCAAAGTGCGCCTCGGGGTGCGCGCACCGAATGCGCGGCAACACCTTGTCGGCGAACCAGATAACTGCCTCGATGTTCGGGCGGTAATCCATCTGGCCGGTGAAGACGAGCAGCGGCCCCTCGCCCACCATGGCCTCGAACCCGCCTGCGGGATCGTAGAAGACCGTGTCGATGCCGTTCTCGATCGCATGGACGCGGGGGGCGCTCGTGCGCTCCCGGAACAGCGCCGCCTCGGCCTCGCTGACGAACAGGCTGGCATCGGCTTCGCCAGCGACGCGTCGTTCATGGGCGAGGAGCAGCCGCGCCTCGCGCCGATGGACCCAGGCCATCGGCCCGCGCCCGCCCTCCGCATAAGCGGCGAACTTGGCCGAATCCATGTCGACGAAATCCATGATCACCCGCTGCTTGCGGACCGGCGGCAGATGCTGTGCCATTTGGCTGGAGAAGACGAAGATCGTCTCGATCGGCTCCGCCACGAGCAGCGCGTCCACTGCGTCGTGCACAGCCGGGTCGGCGAAGGCGACGACGGACACCGGCTGGTGCCGTAGCAGCGCGCGGGCCCCCGTCCAGACCGTCGGCGCGTCCCGCCAGACGATCGTGCGGCTCGCCGTACAGGACGCAAGGCCGTCCTGGTGCTGCAGGTCCGCGGGATCGTCGGCGAAGGCGACGAGGTGGACGCGGTGGTTCCGGGCGAGATGGCGCAGCAGATGATAGGCGCGGATCTTGTCGCCGCGATCGGGCGGAAAGGGCATGCGGTGGGCGAGGAACAGGACATCACCCATCAGCCGAGCCCGCGCGAGAGCAGCGGCCCGATGCGATTGGCCGCCCAGAGCGGCAGCCGCTTCCACGCCGCTACCTGCAGCCGGTATTTAGGATCGAGCGGATTGATGCTGCGCGGTGCCGCGCCTTCGGCATGGCGGGAGAAATAGACGAGGGGCTCGGGCACGAAGCCCCAGTTCTTCTTGAACGCCGCGGCGCCGGTACCGGCCTTGGAGCGTCCGAAATCGAAGCGTGAGCACCCCCGCGCGCGGGCATGCGCCATCAGCGCGAAGTACATCCGATCGTTGGCGCGCAGCCCCCGTGCCGCCTCGGTCCCCCCGCCCCAATAGGGATAGACGGTGTCGCGCCAATAAAGGCTGAGCACGCTCGCCACCGCGCGGCGCTCGTGTCGGATGGTCAGGATGTCCGCCTCCGCCCCGAACGCTTCCAGCACCGCCGCGAACAGCGCCGTCGGGAAGACCGGCGTGCCGAGGTTGCGGACACTTTCCGCATATACGCCGTAATGGGCGCGTCGCGCGGCCCGATCCGCGCCCGTCTCCACCGTCAGCTCCGCGGCAAGCGCCTTGCGCAGCTCGGCGCGCTGCTTGCGCGGCACGGCGAGCAGTTCGGCCTCGTCATCGGCCGCGAGCCGGCGGACGAAGCCGAGATAGGTGGTGTCGTCGCGCACCCAGTCCCTCCCCGGGCAGGGGCCGCCGCGCAGATCGACGCTGGGGCACCGCAGGCGATCGGCGAGGCGCCACGCCGCCTGGCCAAGCGCCATCACCACGGGGCCGGGCTCGGCAAGAATGCCGCCCCCCACGCCGAAGCCGATAGACACCAGCGCCCGGCCGAACAGCGGGGAGGCGATCGCGGTGAGCGGCAGCACGCCGGCAATCCGGCCGCCTGCGCCCTCCGCCACCAGATAATGGCTGCGCTGGCGGCAGCCCTTCGCCACGGCCATGCTCCACTCGGGTAGGTGAAACGGCGTGGCATCCGCCTGCGCATCGACCCAGGCGGCAAGACGCCCGCGCTCACTCGCATCGTGCAGATCGGCCGTGCCGACGGTCAAGGTCACGCCAGCCGCTCCGCCGCCCGAGCGGCGATCGCATCCACTCGGCCCCAATCGTGCGCCCCGAGGAGGGTCCGCAGCTTGCCCTCCATCGCGCCCAGCCGGGCATAATGGCGCAGGCGCGACTTGAGAGGTGCCCCGCGGACCCGCGGCTGGCCGGGGTCGACCTCCCAGGGATGGAAGTAGAACATCGCCGCCGCGCCGCGCGCATTGGCAGTGCGGATCGCGCGGTCGGTCACCCGCTGCGGCAGCAGCCGGAAGAAGCCGCCACCCGCGGTGACCTCGCGCCCCAGCACCCTCGCGATCGTGATCGGCAGCTCGATCAGCCCCGCATCGGGCAGCGGGCGGAACGGCGCGCGCGGCGCATCGGGCCAGCCATAATGATCATGCGCGATGGGCGCGATGCTCGACGAGTAGCAATAGCCTGCCTCGGCCAGCACCGCGTGCGCCCAGGGCGTGCGCCGGTCGATCGAGAAGCTCGGCGCCCGGTAGCCGTTTACCGCCACGCCCGCAGCATCCTCCAGCGCGGCGCGGGCGCGGGCGAGGTCCTCGCGGAACTGGTCGGGCGTCAGGGTGAAGACGCGGGCATGGTCCCAGCCATGGCTGGCGACTTCGTGACCGGCTTCGGCGATGCGGCGGATCAGCTTAGGGTGCCGCTCCGCCACCCAGCCGAGCGTGAAGAAGGTGCCCTGCACGCCCGCTTCTTCGAACAGCGCGAGCACCCGATCGGTATTCGCCTCGACGCGTCGCTCGAGCCGGTCCCAGTCGCCACGCGCGATCGTGGTCTCGAAGGCGCCGACCTGGAACCAGTCCTCGACGTCGACCGACAGGCCGTTGCGCACGTCCATGGCTCAGGCAGCACTGCCGCGCAGGGCGTCGAGGTCGATGCCGCTGCGGCCATCGTCCTTCTCCACCCAGTCGACCAGCAGCGAGAGCACGCGGCGCAGCGCATCCGACTGCGAGGCGACCTGCGCCTCCAGCTCGGCGACGCGGCGCTCGAGCGCCCGGGTCTCGGCCGAGCCTTCCGGCACCGTGCGCAGTTCGGCGACGCGACCCGGGCGCACCGGCGCGGGCTCCGGTGCCGGCTCGGGCGCCGGTTCGATCACGTCCTCCTGCTCGATATCCTCGATCACCGCCGCGACATCGGGCGCGCCGAAATTCTCGATCTGCTCGACCGCGCCGTACAGCAGCACCCGGCTCGCCAGCTGGTTTAGCCGGCGCGGGATGCCGCCCGACCAGCGGTGCATCGCCGCCAGCGCATCGGCGGTGAAGCGCGGACGGCCGCTCCAACCGACCAGCATCAGCCGGTGCATCAGATAGGCCTCGACCTCCTCCACCTCCATCGGCGCGAGATGGTGCATCGCGATCACGCGCTGGCGCAGCTGCTCGAAGGCGGGCTGCTGGAGCACGAGGCGGAACTCGGGCTGGCCGAGCAGGAAGATCTGGAGCAGCGGATAGCCGCCGGCCTGGAAGTTGGAGAGCATGCGCAGCTCGTCCAGGCTCTCGCCCGGCAGCGCCTGGGCCTCGTCCACCACCAGCAGCGTGCGGCGCCCGGCACGCGCGACTTCGTGCAGCCCGCGCTCGATCGCCAGCAGCAGCGCCGCCTTGGAGAGGTCGTCCCCCGGCAGCCCGAGCCCTTGCGCCACCAGCCGCAGCATGTCGTCGGCGCGCAGATGGGTGGAGACGATCTTGATCACGTTCAGCCGTTCGCCGTCGAGCTCGGCGAGCAGATGGCCGAGCAGCGTCGTCTTGCCCGCCCCCGGATCGCCGGTGATGACGACGAAGCCCTCGCCCTGGCTGAGGCCATAGCCGAGATAGGCCATCGCCTTGCCATGGGTCGCGGTATCGAACCAGAAGCGCGGATCGGGGGTCAGCTGGAACGGCCGGCCGCGCAGCCCGTAATGATCGTCCATCATGCGTGCAGTCTCTCAAAAACCATAGCGCGCTCCGATCAGCGCCTGTGCCGATGCCTGGTCGGAGCCGTCGCGCATCGAGCCGTAGAGGCCCGCCGTTGCCGTCAGGCTCAGGCGGCCGAGGCGGCGGGTGTAGGCGGTGTTGGCGCCCCAGCCGAACACGGCGGTGCTGCCGGGGATGTCCCCGTCATAATAGCTGGCGAGCAGGTTGAGCCCGATCGTCCCGTCGCGTCCGGCGGCGAGCGCGGCGAAGGCCTGGGCGTAGAAGCTCTCGTCCCAGCTGCCACCGCCGGCGGTCGCGGCGACGGGGGTGAGGAAGTCGCGCCGGGCGAAGCCGCCGCCGACGCCGAGCCGGGTGGTGCCGCGGCTCCACACCGCATTGGCGGTCAGCCCGCGGCCGCGATAGGCTGCCGTCGCCGCCGAGGAGAAGGCGCCGGCGATGCACCCGCCTGCCGCAGCCCCGCTGGTGCCGTAGATGCAGGCACCGGCCTGATTGCCGAACGGATCGGCGGTGGTGACGAAGCCTACCGGCAGCGCGGCAAGGCTGCCGCCGACCTGCTGGCCATAGGTTTCGACGGTATCGTACACCGCCACCTGGATGCCGCTGCCGTTGTTCCGCTGGAAGGTGAAGCTGCCGGTATAGCGCATCGCCCCGTAGCGGCGGCCGATCCGCACCTCGAACGCGGTTCGACGGCTCGGCCGCCAGAGCACGCCGCCATCCCAGAACATGCCGTCGAAATCATAGGCGATCCGCACGGGCGATGCGGGATCGGTGACATACCGCCCCGCCCCATCCACCACCGGCTGGCCACCGGCCCCGAGCAGCGGATCGCGCTGGCGGACGGTGATCTGCTCGTACCCCGCCCCGCCGACCAGCGCGACCGTGCGGCTGATCGGCGCGATCGCGTCGCCGCGCGCCGAACTGCTGGCAAAGCGCTGGTCGAGCTGGCTGGCATTCTCGCGCACCAGACCGCCGGTGACACTGAGCCCGATCGGCAGCACCGCGCCGGGCTTGGTGCCGATGCTGGCATTCACCGCATGCGAGGTGGACTGGTCGAACCGATTAACCTCGGGCAGCGTCGAGGAAACGCCGGTCGCTGCGCCACCGTCCACCTTGGTGAAGCCGAAGCGATAGGCGCCCTGCACGAACAGCGGGCCGGCATGGGTGTCGAGCTTGGGGCCGACATAGCCCGAATAGAGCTGGCTCACGTTGCGCGCAGTGGCCGCATTGCCGGTCAGCGCATCGCCGCGCGCATCGGTGCGGGTCCGGGTGGCGACGGCGCCAGCCTCCAGCGTCAAACCGCGGGCGACGGCGATCCGCGCCTGGGCGAGGCCGTTATGGCTGTCACCCGACTGCAGTCTGCCCTTCTCGGCGAAACGGTGCTGATATTGGTAGCTCACCTGCACCTGCACCCGGCGGGTACGGATGCTGCCGTCGAGCCCGGCACCGAGCTGCGAGTAGGTCAGCGTCTCGCCGCCGTTGAGTTCGGCGGTGGCGACCTGGCTCACCTCGATATAGGGCGTGACGGTCGCGCGGCGCTGGGCGGCCGCGGGCACGATCGCGGCGGCGCAGACGGCCAGCACGATCGCGCCACGGATCACCGGCCAGCCTGCGCGTAATAGCTGCCGAAGCGCCGGCCCGAGGGCTGGAACGACACCGCGTTGAGCACGAGCTGGATATGCTCGCACCCGTCGAGCGCGGCGACGGCGGCGCGGATATCCTCCTCGCTGGTACGATCGGCGCGCACCACCATCATCGTCTGCCCGACATGCAGCGCCAGCACCGAGGCGGGCGACGCAGCCAAGGCGGGCGGCGAGTCGAAGATCACGATACGGCGGGGGTTGGCCGCGGCCAGGCGATCCAGCATCGCCCGCGCGCCATCGCTCGCCAGCAGCTCGGTGTCGCTAACGCTGCGGGTGCCGGCGGGCAGGATCGCGAGCTGCGGCACGTCGGTGTCGACGATGCAGGCCTCGACATCGATCTGGCCGGCCAGCGCATCGAGCAGCCCCGGCCCCTCGCCCATGCCCAGGCGCTTGGAGACGTCGGGCTTGGCGAAATCGGCGTCGACCAGCAGGATCTCGACATCCTTCTCGGCCGCCATCGAAAGCGCGAGGTTGATCGCGCAGAAAGTCTTGCCCTCGTCAGGCTGGGCCGAGCAGACCAGGATCATCCGCGCGCGATCGGCATCGACGCCGGCGACGCCGCGGGCGGTGAGCAGCAGTTGCCGCTTCACCATGCGGAACTCCTCGGCGAGCGGCGTGATCGGCCCGCCGGGCACCAGCATACCCGCGGCGGCGAGGCGGTTGCGGTCGATCGGCACCATCGGGCGATCCGGCACCGTCGGCGTCGGCTTTGCCGTAGCGGGCGCTTCCTCTGCCGGAAGTCCCGGCATCATCGCGACCGCGCGCTGGATCAGCGAGCCGGTGAAGCGCTTGGGGCTATGTTCGTTCATCGTTCAGGCTCCGGCGCCATGGTGGAGCATGCCGACGAGCAGGATCGCGGCATAGGCAACGCCCAGCCCCACCACGCCGCCGAGGAAATGCTGGAGCTGCTTGCGCCGCCGCGCCCGCTGGCGCGGCGTGACCACCTCGCCGATCGAACCGATCACCGGCATGCCGCTGGCCCGTTCGAGCCGGCTCGCGGTGTCGAAGGTCGTGCGCAGTTTGGAGAGCAGGAACGCCGCCGCCATGCCCGCACCCAGCCCCGCGACCAGCACCGCGGTGAGCAGCATCGGCCGGTTGGGCGAGCTGGGGCTGCGTGGCTGGGTCGGCGGGTCGATGACGCTGAACTTCACCGCATCGGTCTGGCTCTGCGCCTGGCTGCTGATCCGCAGCTGTTCGCGGTCGGCGAGCAGCTTGGCATACTGGTCCTTGAGGACCTGATAGTCGCGGTCGATCTGGCCCTGTTCGGAAGCGGCCTGCGGCGCCTGGGTGAGCTTGGCGCTGAGCGCCGCGAGATCGCCCTGGATCTGCGCACGGCGCTGGCTGAGCGCTGCGACCTGCGCGGCCTTGTCCGCCTGCATTGAGCGGAGGCTGAGATAGAGCGGATTGGCGAAGCTACCCCCGCCCCCGCCGCCGGTCGGCTCGCGCGCCGCGGCCGCCTGTGCCCCGGCGATCTGCCGCTTGAGCGCGACCACATCGGGATGCGCGTCGGTAAAGCCGCGCGCGCGGGCATCGGAAAGCTGGGCCTGCAGGTCCGCGAGACGGGCGCGGGCCGGCCCGGTACCGACGGGGACGCCCCCCTGCCCGGCCACGCTCGCCGGCGTGCCCGCCATCTGTGCGTTGACCGCGCTCAAGCCGCTTTGTGCCGCAGCGAGATCGCTTTCGATCTGCTGGATCTGCTGCTGCGCTGCGCCGATCCGGTCGTCGAGCGAACCGGTGCCCGGCAGGCTCCCCAGGAAGCGCGACTGGAATTCGGCGCGCTTGGCCTCGGCAGCCTGCAGCGCCTGCTGGCGCTCGGCGAGCTGCTGGTCGAGAAAGGCGAGCGACTGGCTGCTTTCGTCGCGGCTGTCGGCGAGCTTGTTGTCGCGGAACAGCGCGATCAGCTTTTCCACCACCTGCCGGCAGATCGCCGGATCGGCGCCGGTCACCGCAATCTCGAACAGATTGTCCTGCTGGGCGGTGAGCTTGATCGCCTTTTGCAGCCCGGCGATGCGCGCGGCCAGATCCGCCGGCTTGGAGATCGTCTTCGCCAGATCGGTGCCGCGGACGACCTTCTCCAGGTTCACCGAACTGGTCAGGGTCTGGCGGATGCGATCGATATCCTGCTGCTGGCCGGCAGCCGCCACGCCGCCATCATTCGGCAGCACCTGGCGCAGCTCGACGAGTACCCGGGCCTTGGACTCGTAGCTGTCGGGGATGCGCGATACCGCCGCCCAGCCGACCACGCAGACGACCCACGCAATTGCCAGCGCCAGCGTGCGGCGCATCCACACCGCATGAATGGCGCTGCGGACCTCGTCGAACAGCCCCCCCATCAGAACATGCTCTGCGGGATGATGATCACGTCACCCGGCTCTAGCCGGACATTGGCCGAGGTGTCGCCGTTCTTCAGGAGATCGGCGAGGCGGAGCTTGAATTCGCGCTGCTTGCCGGTCTGCGGATCGTAGCGCACCAGCCGCGCGCGGTTGCCCGCGGCGAATTCGTTGAGCCCCCCCACCGCGATCATCGCGTCGAGGATCGACATGTTGGCGCGGTAGGGCAGCGAGGCCGGCTTCTCGGTCGCCCCAACCACGCGGATCTGCTGGCTGAACGTCCCCGAGAAATTCTCGACGATCACCGAGACGATCGGGTCCTTGATATACTCGCTGAGTGCGAGCTTTAGATCGTCGGCGAGCATCGCCGGCGTCTTGCCCACCGCCGGCATGTCGTTGATCAGCGGTGTGGTGATGCGGCCGTCGGGGCGCACCTGGACCTTGGTCGAGATCTCGGGATTGCGCCAGACGAAGATGTTGAGCTGGTCGAGCGGGCCGATGACATATTCGTCGCTCGGCGCTTCCTTGGCGCCGACGAAGCCCGCCGCGGGCAGCTCGGGACGCGGTCCGCCGCCGCCGCACGCCGATAGCTGCGCCATCAGCGCCAGCGTCGCCGCCGCCTTCATCCCGAACGAAACCGCCATTACCGTGCCTCCAAGCGGCAGCGAGGCGGCGTGTCGCGCACCCGTGCCGGACGGCGAGCTATGGCGCAGGACGCGTAAATTTAGCGTTAGGCGTCAGACTCCTGCCAGAACCTCGCGAACCGGCGGGTGGCCGAGGAACGCCTGCGGGCTGGCACTGGCGCCATAGGCCCCCGAGGCGAAGATCGCGATCAGGTCGCCCACCTCGGCGCGGGGCAGCGCGACGCGGTCCGCCAGACGGTCGAGCGGGGTGCAGAGCGGCCCGACCACGGTCACCACCTCCTCGGGCGCATCCTGCATACGGTGGGCAACGGCGATCGGATAGTTGCGGCGCACGACGGTGCCGAAATTGCCCGTCGCGGCGAGATGGTGGTGGAGCCCGCCGTCGACGACGAGAAAGGTCTCGCCCTGGCTTTCCTTGCGATCGATCACCCGGGCGAGATAGATCCCCGCTTCGCCGACCAGCCAGCGGCCGAGTTCGATCGCATAATGGGTATCGAGCCGGTCCAGTTCGCCTGCCAGCGCCGCGCCCACCGCCTCGGCGTCGAGCGGAAGGTCGCCCGGGAAATAGGGGATGCCGAAGCCGCCGCCGAGATTGACCAGCGGCGGCAGCGCCCCTGCCTCGTCGGCCAGGCGCGCGGCGAGGCCGATCGTGGCGCTCTGCGTCTCGATCACCGCCTCGGCGGACAGCGCCTGCGAGCCGGCATAGATGTGGAAGCCCCGCCAGTCGACGCCGGCTGCGATCAGCCGGCGGACGAGTGCGGGCACCCGCGCTGCGTCGATCCCGAAGGGGGATGCCCGCCCCCCCATCTTCATGCCGGAGCCGCGCAGTTCGAAATCGGGGTTCACCCGCACCGCCAGCCGCGGCGTGGTGCCGAGCCGATCGCCGATTGCCAGCGCGCGCTCAGCCTCGCCCTCCGACTCCAGGTTGAGCGTCACCCCCGCCCGGATCGCCGCTTCCAGCTCCGCGTCGCGCTTGCCGGGCCCGGCGAAGCTGATCGCCGCGGCGTCCATCACCGCCAGCGCCTTGTCCATCTCGCCTGCGGAGGCGACGTCGATCCCGTCGACCTGGGGCGCGATGGCGGCGATCAGCGGCGGAAACGGGTTGGCCTTGATCGCATAATGCAACGCCACCCGTTCCGGCATCGCCGCACGGAAGCGGGCGATCCGCGCCTGTACCGCGCCCGCGTCATACAGGTAGAGCGGCGTGCCGGCCGAAGCCCAGTCGGCGGCGCTGCGGCCCGCAACCTGCAGGTCCGGCTGTGCGGCATAGTCGGCGGGAATGGGCCCGGTGGGCTTGGCGTTCATAGGATCTCCGTCTTCAGCCCGGACCGGTCGAGCTTGCCATTGGCGTTCCGCGGCAGGCTTTCCCGCCAGACATAGCGTGCCGGTTGCTGGAAGCTGGGCAACTCGCGCCGCAACCGCGCGCGCAGTTCGTCCTCCCGGCTGCCGTCGCCGCGCGCGACGACGAGGATGGCCTGGCCGAGCCGCGGGTCGGGGATACCGAACGCCACCGCCTCGCTGGTCTCGCCGCCGGCCACCACTGCCTCCTCGATCTCGGTCGGACTGATCCGGTTGCCCGAGGATTTGATCATCTCGTCGTCGCGGCCGACGAAGCGGAGCAGCCCCTCGGCATCCTCGGCGACCGTATCGCCGGACCAGACCGCCATGCCCTGGTGCTCGGCAAAGGCCGGTGCCGGGCGGAAGCGCAGCGCGGTCCGTTCGGGATCGCGCCAATAGCCCTTGGCGACCAGCGGCCCGGCATGGACGAGCTCGCCCTGCTGCGCGCGACGCCCCTCGGCATCGACGATCAGGATTTCGGCAAAGGGAATGGCGCGGCCGATCGTGTCCGGGTGCGCGTCGACCAGCGACGGATCGAGATAGGTCGAACGGAACGCCTCGGTGAGGCCGTACATCGGGAAGAGATCTGCCTGCGAAAATCGATCGCGCAAGCCTTGGACCAGCGGCCGCGTGAGCGCCCCGCCCGAGTTGGTCAGCCGCTTGAGCATCGCCGCAGTGTCCGCCGGCCATTCCGCCTCGAGCAGTTGCACCCACAGCGGCGGCACGCCGGCCAGCGTGGTGATGCCGAACCGCGCCACCGCCTTCACCACGTCGCGCGCCGTCAGATAGTCGAGCGGCACCACCCGCGCGCCTGCGGCCCAAGTCGAGAAAAGCTGGTTCTGGCCATAGTCGAAGCTGAGCGGCAGCACGCCCAGTACCCGGTCCTCGGGCGCGATCTTGAGATAATGCGCGACGCTGATCGCGCCGAGCCAGAGATTGGCATGGCTGAGCATCACCCCCTTGGGCCGCCCGGTCGAGCCCGAGGTGTAGAGAATCCCCGCCAGCGCATCGGGGTCGGCGCTCGCGGGCGGCAGCCGATCGGTGCCGGTCAGCTCTTCCTCCGTGACGATCCGACAGTCGGCGGGCACGTCCCCCGGCTCGAGCGCCGCCAGCCGCGCCTGCTGCGTCACCAGCAGCCGCGCGCCGCTGTCCGCCAGGATATGCGCCACCTGCGCCCGCTTGAGCGCCGGGTTGATCGGCACGTGCACCAGTCCGGCGCGCGGGCCGGCGAGCGGCAGCAGGCACGCCGCGCGCGTCTTGGGCAGCCAGCTCGCCACCCGCTCGCCGGCGGGCATGCCGTGCACGGCCAGCGCATGCGACATGCCGCCGACCGCCGCCTCGAGTTCGGCATAGCTCAGCGTGCCGGCCTTGTCCTGCAAAGCAACGGCGTCCGGCGCGCCACGGAGCGGCAGCGCGTCTATAAGATGCGGGGCGGGATCGAGCGCGATCATGCACCACCCATAGTCTTGGCAGCGCCGCCGCCAAGCCTTACGGAAGCGCAAATTTCTTGCAGGGGAACCCCATTGCGGCCTGAAGCCATGCTCGACATCGAAACCACCGTCCGCGGCGTGCTGCGCGACGTGCTCGGGTTGAGCGACGAACGCGTCGCCGCGTTCGACGAGACCACGCCGCTGTTCGGCGCCCTGCCCGAGCTGGATTCGCTTGCCGTCGCCGGCGTGTTGACCGAGATCGAGGACCGGCTCGGCATCCTGATCGAGGACGACGAGGTCGACGGAGAGATGCTGGAGAGCTTCGGCACGCTCACCCGCTTCGCCGCGCAAAAGGTATTGGGGTGATCGAACCCTATGACTGGGCAGGCGGCCGCGAAGCGATGGTACGCTTCGGTCCCGGCAGCGGCCCCGTCGTTATCGCGGCACTGCCGCTGTTCGAGGAGGCGAACCGCATGCGCGGGTTCGCCGCGACGATCCTGCGGTCGCTCGCCGAGAATCACGGCATTGCCGGCGTCCTGCCCGAGCTTCCCGGCACCGGCGAAAGCCTGATCCCGAGCGAGCGTATCGCGATATCGGACCTGCGCGCGGGCTTCGCCGCGGCGGCCCGCACCGCGGGCGGTCGCGCCTACTCGATGGCGCTGCGCAGCGGCGCGTTGCTCGACGGCAGCGTGGTCATCCGCCGCCGCTGGCACTTCGCGCCGCAGCCCGGCGACGCGTTGCTGCGCGCGCTGCGCCGCATCCACCGCACCGGCGACGCGCCCGGCTATGGCGGGCACCGGTTGCCCGACACGTTTCTGGACGAGCTGCCCGACTGCCATGTCGAGCCAGCGCGCACGCTCCGGCTGGAAGGCGACACCCGCCCGGCCGATCGCCTCGTTCCCGGCCGAGCGCTGTGGCGCGAAGCCACGCCCGACAACGACCTCGCCCTCGCCGCGCTGCTCGCCGACGATCTGGCCGCCTGGGTGCGCATGTGCGAAGCCTGATCGGCTTTCCCTGCCTGGGCGACATTCTGGTCGGCACGCTCGACAGCGCGTCGGGCGCTACCGGGCTGCTGATCGTGTCGAACGGCAACGAGATCCGCAGCGGCCCGCATCGCAGCATGTCGCAGCTGGCGCACCGCATTGCCGCGGCCGGCTATCCGGCGTTCCGCTTCGATCGCCGGGGCGTCGGCGATTCGGCGGGCAGCAATCAGGGCTTTCTGGAAAGCGCGCCGGACATTGTCGCGGCAGCGGGGATCTTCCGGCGCGAGGCGAAGCTGCGGCGTGTGGTGGCATTCGGCAATGGCGACGGCGCAACGGCGCTCGCCTTGTTCCATGGCCAGGCGCGGATCGACGCGCTGCTGCTCGCCAATCCCGTCGTCGTCGCCCCCCTCCCCCCGCCGGAAGAACCCGAGGAGGGAGAAGCAGCGCGCGGCTGGATGCGGCAGATGATCGGCCGGGTCGGGACACGGCGGCCGGAGACGCATCGCAGCCTCGGCGGCGAGCTCGCCACGGCGTTCACCGCGGCGGAAGTGCCGATGACGGTGCTGCTCGCCACCCGCGACAAGATCGCCGCGGACTTCGCCGAATTCCTGCACAAGCCGGCCTTCGCCGCCGCCGGGACCCGGGTTCGCCGTAAGCAGTTTGATACCGCCAGCCACGTCTTCGCCGGCACCGCCGACAAGGCCTGGCTCTACGAGCGGGTGATCGAGGCGCTCGCCGAACAGCGAGCGCCCTGACCTTTCGTCATTCGGCAGCCTGGGCCACCGTCTCGAAATCGGCAGCAGCGAGGAAGCGCTCAGCGTCGAGCGCGGCCATGCAGCCGGTCCCCGCGGCGGTGATCGCCTGCCGGTAATGCTTGTCCATCACGTCGCCGCAGGCGAATACGCCGGGCACACTCGTGTTGGTCGTGCCCTTCTCGACCTGGATATAGCCATCGTCGTCGAGCGCGATATGGCCGCGGAACAGCTCGGTCGCCGGGTGGTGGCCGATTGCGACGAAGCCGCCGTCCACCTCCAGCGTCGAGAGCGCGCCGGTCACCGTGTCCTTCAGCTCGATGCCGACCAACCCCTCGGGCTGGCCGCCGCCGATGAAGCGGACGACTTCCTTGTTCCACGCCATGGTGATCCGCTCGTTGGCGAACAGGCGCTGCTGGAGGATCTTCTCGGCGCGCAGCGAATCGCGGCGGTGGATCAGCGTCACGTCATGGCTGTGGTTGGTGAGGTAGAGCGCTTCCTCGACCGCGGTGTTGCCGCCGCCGATCACGGCCACCTTCTTGCCGCGGAAGAAGAAGCCATCGCAGGTCGCGCAGGCGCTGACGCCCTTGCCCTTGAGCAGCTCTTCCGAATCGAGGCCCAGCCAGCGCGCCTGCGCGCCGGTGGCGATCACCAGCGTGTCGCCGGTGTAAACGGTGCCGCCGTCGCCGATGAGGCGGAACGGCCGCTGGCTGACGTCGATCTCGACGATCGTGTCCCACATCATCTGGGCGCCGACATGCTCCGCCTGGGCCTGCATCTCCTGCATCAGCCACGGGCCCTGAATGACCTCGCGAAAGCCGGGATAATTCTCGACATCGGTGGTGGTCATCAACTGGCCACCGGGCTGGATGCCCTGGACGACGATGGGGGCGAGCCCCGCGCGTGCGCCATAGATGGCGGCCGAGAGGCCGGCGGGGCCGGAGCCCAGGATCAACATGCGGGTAGAATGGGTGGCGGTCATGGTCTGCTTTCCGACGAATCTTCGATGCCGCTTCTAGAGACAGCGCATCGTCGGAAGCAACATGGCGTCGCGGGACACATCTGCAACGCCGTGCCGCAACGGAAAAGCTGTTACGGCACCAAGACGAACTTCGTGGGGATCAGCGAAGGATCCACACCGCCACGCTGGCCCAGAAAAGCACGCTGCCCATGGCCATGATCAACAGGCTGCCCGATGCGGCGGGATCGACACCCCGGCCTTCGACCTGCTCCGGCGGCAATTCATGTAATGCACGCATTATACGGCGACTCCGTTCAAGCGACCCTCTTCCTGTTCTTCGTTATAGACGATCCGGAATCGCGCGCCGTTCCGGTATTATGCCTAATTTGTTACAGCGACTGGGGGATACAAGTCCAGCGATGGAATCGTGCTGGGCGCATCTTCACGCTGAACGACCCCAACGACCTTGTCTTCCTCGGTTCCGGCGCTCAGCACCAGAGTCTTGGGGGTTAGCGCACTGCCATCGGCGAAGGAATGGAAGACCAACAATCGCGTTCGCGTCGCGCGGCCGCCATTGTCGAGCACCAGCGCCAGCCGGTCCGATGCGAGCCGCACCAGCATGCCCGGCGGGTAGAGATTGATGCTGCGCATGAACTGAAACAGCAGTTCGCGATCGAAATGCCCGTCCCAGCTCCACATCGCGCCCAGAGCACGGGCGGGCAACCAGGCGCGCTTGTAGGCGCGGTGCGAGGTGAGCGCATCATAGACATCGCAGATGGCCCCCATTCGCGCCGGCAGGCTGATGGCGTCTGCCTTCAGCCCGTGCGGATAGCCGTTGCCGTCCCAGCGCTCGTGATGGTGGAGGCACACTTCGATCGCCAGCGGCGGCATCGCCCCATCCTCGCGCAACAGCGCCACGCCCTCCTCCGGATGGGTGCGCACCAGCGCGAATTCCTCGGGCGAGAGGCGGCCGGGCTTGTCGAGCACCGCATCGGGGATCGCGACCTTGCCGACATCGTGGAGCAGCCCGGCAAGCCCGAGCGTGCGCACCGCCTCGTCGTCCATCGCAAGGTGGCGTGCCAGGTTGACCATCAGCGTGCAGACCGCGACCGAATGGAGATAGGTATATTGATGCTTGCTCTTGAGCTGGAGCACGCGGAGCAAGGCCGAGGCGTTGCGGTCGAGCTGGCCGGCGATGTCGTCGACCAGCGCGGCGACCTTTTCATGCGCGACCGCCCGCCCGAGCCGAACGTCGTCGAAGGTATTGCGCACGGTATCGAGCGCCCCTGCCACCAGCGCGGCCGCCTCCGCCTGATCAGCGGAGAAGCGGGCGGCGGGGGAGCCGGGAAGCGGTCGTTTTGGGGAAAACGCGGGCGATGGCCGGTGCGGCTCGGCTTCATTCCCGTCGCGGATGGCCGAGGACAGCGTATCGCTATCTGACGACGGGGCCTGCGACCGCGCGACATCGATGATCACGCCCCCCTGAAACGCGCGAAGCTTCTCAAGATCCTCCCGATCGGTGAGCAGGAAACGCGTTCGCCAGAAGGGATGCTCCCACCACGACCCCTCGAAGCCGTGAATGAACATCCCCAGGCGGACCTCTGCCGCGCTGACGGTCTTCAGCGCCATCGGGCGCGCCTTGCCCCGTTTGATGCGGACGCTCCGCAAGAGCGCCTCTTTCTCGACACGTCGCCGGGCCTCCCAAAGGCTCAAAGTCTTCCGAACGCTAAGTCCTAGTACCTAATCGACAATGTGCGGATATCGTTAGCCAGTCGCTAACAGGGGCGCCTTTTGAGAATAATGGTCTACGCCTGCCGTTTCTGCGACGGCACCCGAAGCAGGCGAAATCAAATATCCCAAGGTTGAAACTATATTTCGCACCCGAGAATGAATCAGACTAGTGTTGGAGCCAGATTACTCCCACGGCGCCATATCCTACCTTCGCCTTCGGCAATAAACGGTTGGGTTACAGCGATTTTTTAAACCCTCCCTTAACTTCGCCGATGATAGCGGCCCCTCCCGCAGCGCCAAGTCCTGGCTTGGTCTGAAGCGATGAAAAGTCGCCGCTGCGCAAAAAGGGAACAGCTTCATGATTTTGATGAATTCCGCGCGTTTTCTGAACCTGCGGTATGGAATTTCGACCGCAGCGCTGCTGACGGCAATCGCCGCGCCGGCGCACGCGCAGACCGCTGCCCCCACTACGGCGACTGATACCGGCGCGAGCACGGTTGAGGCGACGCAGGATCCGGCAACGCCCGACGTTCAGGAGCAGGCTCCCGCTGACCAGGCACCGATCGTTGTCACCGGCACGCTGTTCCGTGATTCCAATGCAAGCTCGATCTCGCCGGTAACCGTGCTGAGCTCGGCAACCCTACAGCGCGCGAACATCACCACCGCCCAGGATGCGATTCGCTCGGTCTCGGCGGATAGCGCCGGTTCGATCTCCACCGGCTTCCGCAACGGCTTCTCGGCCGGCGGCGCCGCCGTCTCCCTCCGCGGCCTTGGCGTCTCGTCGACCGTGGTGCTGATCGACGGCCTGCGCTCGGCCAACTTCCCGCTCAACGATGACGGCCACAATAGCTATGTCGACCTGAACTCGATCCCGTTCAGCATCGTCGACCGGATCGAAGTGCTGAAGGACGGCGCGTCCTCCACCTATGGCGCCGATGCGATCGGCGGCGTGGTCAACCTGATCAGCAAGAAGAACTTCAAGGGGCTCGAAGGCTCGGTCCAGGGCGGCACGACCGGCCATGGCGACGGTTCGCACTACCGCGCGACGCTGACCGGCGGCGTGGGCGACTATCGCGAGCAGGGCTGGAACTTCTACCTGAACGGTGAATACACCTATGACGGGTTCATCACCAACCACTCGCGGGGCTATCCGTTCAACACGCTCGATCTGCGCCCCAGCGGACTGAAGGATCAGAACTCCAACGACGAATCGCTGACCACGTCGAACCCGCAGGCCGTCGTTACCCAGGTCAGGCAGACTGACCTCAACAATCCACTGGCGGGCCAGGCCGGTGCGCCGATCACCAACCAGTATCAGTTGCTCAACCCGAACAGCTGCCCCTACGGCACCTTCACTGTGAACTCGGCCAACGAGAAGGGCACCGGCTGCTCGCACAACCTGCCCGATGAATATTTCATCATTCAGCCCAAGCAGCAGCGCTACTCGACCACGGGTCGCCTCAGCGTGCGCCTTGCCGACAACTGGGAAGCGTTCGCCAGCGGCAGCTATTCGCACTCTGAAGTCACCATCACCGGCGGACCATCGAACATCCGTCAGACCCAGCCCTTCGGCGGCGCCTCGGCGGTCGCTTCGAACAACCCGGGCATCGTGCTGCCGGTCTATGTCTGCGCTGCGGGCGTGAACTGCGACACTGCCGCGGACAAGCGCCTGAACCCGAATAACCCCTATGCTCAGGCCAATGCCGCTACGCCCAGCCAAGGCGCCGCGCGCATCTATTATCTGTTCGGCGACATTCCCGCCGGCAGCTTCCGCTATGTCGACGTCTTCCGGGCGACCGGCGGCATCTCGGGCGATCTCGGCAACGGCTTCAAGTTCCGCCTGAACGGCGTCTATGCTCGCGACAATTTCAGCGTTACGCAGCACGGGTTCATCAACATCCAGGGATTGGTGAACGCGATCAACACCGGCGCGTACAACTTCGTCAACCCGGAGCAGAATACCGCCGCCGTCCGCGCTCAGGTTTCGCCGGACCGCACCACCCCGTCCTATTCGACGGTTGCGACGATCGGCGGCTCGCTGATCAAGTCGCTGGTGGAACTACCGGGCGGTGACCTGAATATCGGCGCGGGCTTCCAGCTTCGCCGCGAAACTCTCATGAACCGCAACCAGAATGCGGACCTTGCCTATTACGGCTTGACCACCTCCTCGGCACAGGGTCGCCAGACCGTAAGCGCCGGCTTCTTTGAAATCGACGCGCCGTTCACGCGCACCCTCGATCTCAACGTGTCGGGCCGCTACGATCATTATTCGCAGGGCTACAGCCACTTCTCGCCAAAGGTCGGCGCAAAGTTCAGCCCTGTCGAGCAGATCTCCTTCCGCGCCACCTACTCGCAGGGTTTCCGTGCACCGACCTTCGCAGAGTACAACCCGGCGAGCAGCTATGCGGGCTTCTCCACCTTCGAACTGCCGAAGGACTTCATCGCCGCCCACGCGAGCAATGCGGCCTATATCGTCAAGTACAGCCTGGGCAGCGGCGCGCGCGGCAACCCCGACCTTTTGCCTGAATCCTCCCGCAGCATCACCTTCGGGACGATCCTGAAGCCGACGCGCTGGTTCAACATGACGGTCGACTACTACAACATCAAGAAGTCGAACCTGATCGTTAGCGGACCCCTGGCACCCAAGGCGGTCGACGAATACTACAAACAGAAGACCCCGGAGGCGGGCTGCGCGGCGCTCGCGGCGGTTGGACCGGGCTACAAGTGCAAGGTCATCGACGCACCCGATCCGTTCAATCCGACCGCGCTGCCGCGTCTGCTGGTGTACGAAGTCCCGTATGTCAACGCCAACTATCAGCTGAGCTCCGGCCTGGACATGCAGGCGAACGTGAACGTCGCACTATCGAACAACGTGCGCCTGTTCAGTCGCCTCGACGTCACCCGGGTCTTCCGTCTCGACCTGGTCACCCCGGAGGGCGTGGTTCAGAAGTATGCGGGCACGCTCGGGCCGTACAAGCTCTCGTCGGGCGGCGGCACCCCGCGCCTGCGCGGCAACTGGCAGAATTCGCTGGAGGTCGGCAAGCTCTCGCTCACCACGACGACCTACTATGTGGGCCGAATCAAGCAGGTTGCGGCGGACGATATCACTGCCCAAAATGGCGTGATCGACCTTTCGTGCGCCAACACCAAGGCAGCGGTCGTCAAGGACGGCGACAAGAGCTACCAGTGCTTCGTTCGCCCGTTCATCTACACGGACCTGAACGCTGCCGTTCAGGTGAACGACAAGTTCCGCTTCTTCGTCAACGTCCAGAACCTGACCAATGCACGCGCTCCGCTTGCATCGGGCGCCTATGCCAGCAATCCGAACTATCTGAGCAGCTGGCATTACGCAGGTCTCGTCGGCCGCAACTTCAGCGCCGGCGCGAACTTCAAGTTCTGATCCGTATCGGTTGAACAGTGCGCATCGGGAGGGCTTCGTGCCGTCCCGATGCGCATTGCCGTTCAAACCCGCGTCGATGCACAAAGCGCCGGGAAGCCCCGCCGCCGATCGCCTAACCGAGCAGCATCCGCGCGCCCAGTGCCGCGGCCAGCGCTGGCGCCATCGTCACCGCGCCGACCTTCAGAAACCGCCAAAACCCGACATCCTCGCCTTCGCGCCGGATCGCCTGCAGCCACAGGATCGTCGCAAGGCTGCCGGTGATCGACAGGTTCGGGCCCAGATCCACCCCGATCAGAAGCGCGTCCACCATCAGCCGCGGCGCATGCGCCTGCGCCACTGCCTCGCTAGCGATCAGCCCGGCAGGCAGGTTGTTCATGAGGTTGGACGCAACCGCCAGGATCGCCCCCGCCCCCGCCGCGCCGAGCACCGGCGCCTCCGCCGCAGCGCGCAGCGCCTGTGCGACCATCCCTATCACCCCGGTGCGGCCGAGCGCCTCCACCAGTATGAACAGGCCGGCGACGAGCGGCAGCACGCTCCAGGAGACCGCGCGCGCCAGCGCCACCGGCGACCGCTTCGCCCGCAGGCAGACGAGCAGCGTCGTCGCCACGCCCGCGATGCAGGTGGGCAGTCCCAGCGGCCGGTCCAGCGCGGACATTGCCAGCAGCAGCAGCGCGGTCGCGGCGATGCCCGCCAGCCCCGCTTTGCCCCCGCCCGAGAGCGGCGTGCGGGCGATGTCGGTCTCGCAGTTCGCCGACAGCCGCTCCCGCTCCGCCCATCGCAGCATCCAGAAGGTCACGACGATCGCGGCCACCGAAGGCAATGCGAACGAGTCGAACCATTGGCCGAGCGGCGGCATCCTGCCCCCGTACAGCACCAGATTTGCGGGATTGGAGATCGGCAGCACGAAGCTCGCGGCATTGGCGATCAGCGCGCACGCGAGGAGCATCGGCAGCGGGTCGGCCTTGGCCTTGCGCGCGGCGGCGTACACGGCAGGGGTCAGCACCACGGCGGTCGCGTCGTTCGACAGGAAGGTGGTGGTGACCACGCCGGTCAGATACACCAGCAGGAACAGCCGCGCCGTCGATCCGCGCGCATGGGCGGCAGCGGTCGCCGCAACCCAATCGAACAGCCCCTGCTCGCGCGCGGTCTCGCTCAGCAGCATCATGCCGATCAGGAACAGATAGACGTCGAGCCCCTTGGCGACTGCGCCCGCCGCCGCCCCCAAGGGCATCAGGCCGAGGAGCAGCAGCAGTGCCGCGCCAGCTACCGCCCAGATCGCCTCGGGCCAGCGAAACGGGCGCAGGATCACGCCCGCCGTGGCGGCGCAGCAGATGCCCCAGGTGGCGATCGTCGCGGGGGTCATGCGCCTTGCGACGGCCGTGCACCGGCACAAGCGGGCCGCAGGATCGCGGCAAAGCCGATCCACAGCGCCAGGCTGATCAGGGCGAAGCTGCCGAGAATGTAGAAGGCGGCGCGGTAGCCGATCGCCTGCGCCAGCCAGCCGCCGATCGCCGGGCTGAGCGACGCGCCCACGCCCTGCACGGTCATCACCGCGCCCTGGCCGACGTTCACCCGTCCGGTGCCGTCGAGCATGCAGGCCACCAGCCCCGGCACCGCGACGCTCTGCAGCCCTGCACCGATGCCGTCCAGCGCCTGCACCGGCCATACGCCCCAATGTTCGATGAAGCTGCCCGCGAGCAGCCCGCGCAGCGGCAGCGCCGCGAACGAGATCAGCAGCACCAGCCAATAGCCGCGTCCCGCTGCCATCCGCATCGCGAGCAGCGCGGCGAGGATCATCACCGCCTGCGCCACCACCACCGTCATGGCGGTAAACAGCGCCGCATCGCCCTTGCCCGCGCCGACGACGGCCAGCCCGTACAGCGGCAGCATCGCGCCATTGCCGAGGTGGAAGCAGGCAAGCGCGGCCGCGAGAATCAGCAGCGGCTTGGTGTGGAACAGCGCGGCGAAGCCCTCGGCCTGGCCCTTCCCCGCATCCGCATCCTTGTCTTGCTTCGCCTCGAGCCCGCGGGCGCTGGCATGGTCGATGGCGCGTTCCGGGATCATCAGCACCGACGCGATCGCCAAGACCCCGAAAGCCGCGGCGAGGTAGAAGATCGCCGGCATCCCGAACTTCCAGCCGAGCCAGCCGGACAGTCCTGCCCCGACCATGTTGCCCGCATGGTTCCAGGCCTGGTTGCGGCCGTTCTGCGCGTTGAACCCAGCCTGCCGGACGACGCCCAGCGTCATCCCGGTCACCGCCGGGCCGATCGCCGCACCGGCGATGGCGGTCGCCACCTGGCTGACCGTCACTACCCAGCCTGCCTGGGAAAGCAGGATCAGGAACGAAGCGAGCACCGTGCAGATGCCGGTGACGATCACCACCAGCCGCTTCTTCTCGGTATGGTCGATAAAGGCGCCCGCGGGGACCGTCATTACCATACCCGCGACGCCGCCGGCGGTCATTACCGTGCCGATGGGGCCGGCAGTCCAGCCGCGCTGCTGGAGGAATACGCCCAGAAAGGGGCCGATGCCCGCCTGCATGTCCGCCATGAAGAAATTGAGCGCCTGGAGCGCGCGGGTCGCACGCTTGTGGGCGCCGCCGCGTTCGGCCGCGGTACCTGATGCCTTCGCCGTTCCCGTTGCCATCCACGCGCCTTCCAAAGCCGTGGGGGCCCAACTGCGCAAAGGTTTGAAATATCCTCGGCTGGTCTGATTTAGGTTAGTGGCGCGAGCGTGCCGATACGGAGAGAAGGGCCGAGATGCGTCTGAAAAGACGCCTCTCAGGCCTGTCGTCGACAGCCAACTATCGGAAGGCTTCCTGAGCCGGATCAATCGCTTGGGGATGGTAGCGGAGGAGGGACTTGAACCCCCGACACGCGGATTATGATTCCCGTTAAATGTCTCATTTTAATCGAGTTTTCTGCCAAAGGCAGAGAACACCACCTTGAAATTCCAATGGCTTAGCGACGAAAATCCAAACGGATTGGGCGCATGACGGCGCGCGCGATCGGTGCCGTAGCCGCCCAGTTGATCGGATCGAAGAAGACTTCGGCGCCTCGACGAACCGGCCAGCCGGTCCGCCGCAACAGCTATGCTGCCGGCAGCCGCGAGGCCAGGCTCTGGCGCCCAATCGCCGATGGCAAATGCCGCAACGCTCGCCGCTGGATCGGCGCCGTACTGCGCGCCGCGCGCCGGTTCGAGCGCGAGAGCATGGAGCCTGGCAAGCGCAACGGCGCGCTCGGCCATATCGGCCTGGAGGTGCTCGAGGAACTCTTCCGCCTGGTCGACTATCGCACCGGCCGACTCGATCCTGCCGTCTCCACCATCGCGGCCAACATCAAGCGCTCCTACAAGGCGGTGCATGCCGCGCTGAAGCGCCTGGCCGCCGCCGGCTTCCTCGAATGGATCCGCCGCACTGAGCGGACCGACAACGAGGGCGAGTACGGCCCGCAGGTCCGCCAAATTTCGAATGCCTATGGCTTCCGCCTACCTGAGAGAGTGGCGAAGATGGTGCGCCAGATCCTGGGCAACGCCCCGCCCCCCCAAGATGCGTTGTGGCGCAGAGAGGATCACGCGGCAGACACCGCGGCGATGCTCGCGTCCGTTACAGCGGTGGAGGCGTTCGACGCTTCGATCGACGTGGGCGGCGAGCTGGGCAGCGCCCTGCGCAACCTAGCGCAAGCTGTCGACAACGCGAATTTCCTAAAGGGCGAGAATCCGGGAGCCAAAGGATAAATAGGCAGGGAGTGCCCTGTCGGGCACGCGCTGATTTGCAGACACATGATCATCGAGCCAGGATCAGGCACCTTCGTCGTCTAGCCGCGTCAGAGGGACGAGGCGGCTCGCGCCGCCTCGAGGGCTCCCCGGCGGGGAAGCCCGGCGAGGGTTGGCCTCCGCCGACAAGCCTCGGAAAGCTTGGAGCGTGAAGCGTGAAGCGTGAAGCGTGAAGCGTCCGCCGCTCAAATCGTTATGCGCGACGCGTGTAGTTCGAGACTAAACCGGGTCGCAGGGCGGAAGCTCCCCAAGCTGGCCGTACGGCTGGGTTTTCGGGCTCCTCAATGCAAAACATGATCCTAAAATGTGATTGCGAAGCAACCGCTTAACAAGCGCCTGCAAAACTGATTCGCGTCTAGGCGGACGCGGAGGCAAAGGATCCACGCGCGAGATTACAGCTCGCCAGCTTTGCCCCTTGCTCTCGACATTCGCGACCGAACTGGCAAACTTGTTGAATGGTTGATTCTCCACGCGCGTCTTTAGATCCCGATCGTCAGGAAGCTCTGCGAGCCTCCTATGCCGTTGAGGCTCCGAATGCCGCAAGATTATTAAAGTCCCTAAAAGAGCAGTTTGAAACTATTGTCGATCAAAATGAAATATCGCTAGGCGTCCCCATCGAAACACGCGTCAAAGATCTTTCGTCCGTCTTAGAAAAATTTCGGAGAAAACAAACTGACAGCCATAGTATATCGTCAATCTCCGATTTGGCAGGTATGCGAATCATAACTCTTTTTCAAGAAGATGTTGATAAACTCGATAAGCTCATTAAGCAACATCTCGACGTTGTGGATCATGAAGACGTTCTAAGTCGGCTCGGGGATAATCATTTTGGATACCGATCAAACCACTATGTGGTGAAACTTCCTGATAATTGGCTATCACTTCCGAGTAATTTAGGCTTAGACAAAACTGTAGCAGAAATTCAGGTTCGCACCTTGCCTCAGCACATGTGGGCAGCGGCTTCTCACAAATTGCAGTACAAGAGAGAAGAGAGCGTCCCAATTCAACTTCGTCGTGCTATCAGCAGAGTTTCCGCCATACTAGAAATGGTAGACTTAGAATTCTCCAGAGTTCTCTCGGACCGAGCCAATTATGTCATAAATGAAACGCAACATCTTTCTGAAAGTAGCTCTTTGAATGTAGACATTTTGTCGAAAGTGTTAGAAGAGTTTTTTCCTGACAAGAACAAAGTGGATGATGAAGAATACAACGATTTGTTGCTGGAAATCAAAGGAATAGGCATAAACGACGTTGGTTCTCTAAGAAATCGCCTCGCTCTTGGAAAGGATGCCGCCATGAGAATGGAAAAGTATGCGGTAGCAAACTACACGGGCGACGACGAGGACTCCGACCGGCTCGCGCGGGGTATTTACTTTACTCATGTCGGTCTAGCGCGCGGCGCTATCTGGGGAAAGCTCTCGCTTTAATGCTGCGTCATTATATGCAAACTGACGTAGCCATCGGTTTGATCAGCGCCCTGCACTCGATCGTTCCGATTCTTGACGCGCTGCGCTCCATTTTTTTTCGCGCGCTTGCTTTTTTTTGGCGCGGGAGCGGACCGCGAGCCTATCTTGCCGCCTCCTGCAGGCAAAGGAAATCTCGCTGCGAACTAGATGCTCTACCAACTGAGCTTACCGCCGGGCAACCCGAAAGCCGCGCACTTACGCAATTTGATCGCTTGTTCAGCTCCGCCTTTGCGGAACATAGAGGATAAGTGCCGCATATCGATGACTTGGGTGCCCCGAATTGTTCCCGGACCGAATCTCGCAGGTTGCATGCAGGTCGATCGCCTGCGGATAGTGGTCGCTGACGACCACGCGAGGCTTCGCGCTGTATTATACTCTTGCCTGAAAGGGAGAGCGAACGCAGACGTCGCCCACTGTAGGCCGCGCTGTCACCGTGAGGATTGCGTAGTTTCTCGTCAGAAAATGCGAAGAGGAGACGGAAGATGGCAGCATTCTTCATGCCGTTCATTGATCAGAATGACTGGGAAGATACCTACAAGAATCTACCAAAGGTGTTCGGCGGCATCCCGAAGCACGATAAGAACGAGCGCGTGCTTGCTATCACTTGGGATCATGGGGGCGAGCATTTGACCGCCCAAGTCGGGGAGCAAATCAAGGGGTCCAAAACTATCGAGACGGGACGCGGACGTGAGAAGCGTTTTATCGATGTCCCTGCGTCCTACGGCGACACGGTGATCGCGATCTACCCTGGCCATCCTTTCGTGATTGTACACGATAACAAGAGCAAGGTTTGGAACTTGCCAATCTCGGCTCAGCCCACCAGCATCACATACTTCGAGGGCTAGACGCTACTCCACTCCGACGGCTCAGTGCGGGCCGCTTGAAGCGCCGACGTGACTTGGCGCGCCGGCCGGACAGGCGATCGTCCGCTTACCGTCATTGGCGGGGGCGGCGTGGGAAACCGCTGCAGTGCGATTGCACTCTACACTTCGCCAAAGCGCAGATTTCCGTGACGCCAGCCTCCCTCTCGCGCAGAACAGGCGACGAACATAATGCATTTGCGATACCAGCGCGATACCAAGCCGTCTGGCGGGCAAAGCGGCGTCACGCCGAGAAGGCGTGACTGTAGCGCGGCATTTTCGGAGCAGCATCCTACCTTCAGCCCGCGCACCACTCATGTGGCAACCGGAAGAAGTCCATACGCCTTTAGGATACGATAGGTGACCTGCCCGTCCATCACGCAGAATTTCCGTGCTCTATCGCCAGGCTGAACGATGAACGCGCGCAGAGTCGCACGAACTGCGCTGCCAACTAGGTGCGAATGCTGAACAATAGATACATCAGCTCCGCTATTGGAAAGACGATAGATCTGATCCGCGTTTTTCCCACACATACTCGGCGTCATCTCGCGAAAATTCGTTGGACCTTTCAACAGAAAGGCCGCCGTTTTTCGACGGCCTCCGACAGTGATATTGGCAGAAAAGTGGTCATTTTCTTCGCCTCCCCAGTCAGCTTTTACTGGCTCCCTCAATAGCTTTGCGAACGCTTTCTTGACGAACTCCTCTGGAATTGTCCGCATTGCGGCCATCCATTCGTCAGCGCTCGACACCTCTACGGTTTCCATTGCCGAGAACTCTTGAATGTCTTCCGGGAGAATCTCACCATATTCGTAGCCATGAAACATCAGTTCCAAGCTACTACTCTCGTTGCGAACGTGATCGAGCCACGGCGCTCCAATGACAATGGGTTCAATCTCAAACCTCTCGCCACGGTCGTGCAGCAGGCCCAGCACAGCTTCAGGATGCCCACCCTCCGATAATATCATCCGGCCCGTGTCACTAACGATGTGGCTCGTATGGTAAGCGATGTAGACAGGCTTTTCGGTGCTGAAATCCAACTGCACCTCATGGCTTACTCGGTCTGCATTGTACACTTCTGGGCAAGGTGCAAAGCGAGCTAAGCCCATGAAGACTTGTCGACTCTTGGGTGCTGCAAGAGCTTCTGCTAAAGATGGCGCTTTTATATCAGTAAATACGTCGATTAGCAGGGTTACTAGAAGGTGATCATTGTGCAATGTGGTGAAGTGATCGTTTCCCATCTTGGAATGAGCCATGTAGTTTTCGCGAGCCGGACCAAGGGCTGTTATTGCCAATCGCCGGTTTAGAAAGCCCATATCAACATGGCTGAAATAATCCTTCACTCGCTCGCCTGCTGGCATCATTGCCATATTCTCTATCCCCAGTTCCAGCATTTTCAAGTTTTGCAATCTCTGTTCAACCGAGAGTCGACCGCATCTACTGCATTCCGTTCTTGCGGGATTGAACAGGTTAAACGTTGAAAAGCGTCTGCGACAATATGCTCTTACAGCCTCAGCAGCTAGAGTATGGCTCGCGGGAAAAGTGTGACCGGCATGACCACCAAGCGATTTCAACGACTTACGACCAAACCAAAATACAAACCGGGACCAAACCGGATCACGACTAAACACAGTGATTCCTATCGAAAATAAATTCCTTTTTTTTCAATCATGTAATCTCAGTTAGGGATATCCGGTTTGCTCCAGTCGCTCCGTCACTGCGACCATCCAAACTGTTGGATATCAACTAGTTGACCCACTTCGGGTATAGCCAGTCTGCCCGGTCACGCTTTTCCCGCGTGCTATACCCTTCCGCTGAGGCGCTCCGGTCGATTTTCGAAGTTTCGAGAGGTGCTCGAAAGCAGCCCGGAGGTGCATCAAAATGCATCACGGGCGCGGCCGTTTTCCCTCAGGGCGGCCCTCAGGGGCTGCTCAGTGCATCAAAAGGGACACGAAAAGGGGGCGGGCGAGGCGGGGGGAAAAGCGCGCTTTTGAGGGTCGCAGCGGGGGGCTCCCCCCTGCCCCCTCAGCCATTCTCGGGGTCGAGGAGGTCGATCGCGGACGTCGCGAACTCGTGGAAAACGCGCTGCCAGTGCGAGCCTGCCTGGTCGAGCGGGACGTCGTCCAGCGTGCCGCTGCGCCGGCTGTCCCACAGCGCACGGGCAAGATCCTCAATCAGTGCCTCGCGATCGTTGGCCGAGCAGATCCGGCACCGGCCAGGGCTGCGGGATGAACGATCGTGTGGGTTGTCGACTCGGGAACGCATCGCCTAATAGTGTTCTAGTTATGTTCTGTCCGCAACCCGGCGCCGCTGGTGCCCCGTCATGAGCGCGAACCATCGCTACGAGACGCTCGGCGATATCACGCGCCGAGGCTTCAACGTGCTGGTGAAGTGCGGATGCGGGCACAGCGCGGTGATCGACGCGCGACGCCTGGAACGGTGGTATCGATGCCACTGCTGGTCGACGTCCCTGCACATGCTGCGGGACCATCTGTATTGTCTACAGTGCGGCGGGCGGCCGGCGAGCGCGCGAGCCCAGCCCTGTGCGCAAGAACCCACGGCGCCAAATCGTTTCCCGAACAGCGAGGAGCAATGGGAACGCTTGGTCCGCGGGCTGCGGCGATAGCTCGGGTTAGAGCAGCCTTATCACGTCGGCGGCAGCTATCCCCGCCTGCAACAGCATCAGGGCAGCTACCGCCGCGTATTCAACCTTTCTCAGCGTCGATCGGCGGATATGCATGCCGACTTGTCGGCATTGATCGCGAAGTTCGCAATTAGCAGCTCACCCGCTTTGGACGCACTTCCCTTGCTGACCGAGTACGTCGTTTCGATGGGCATCATGGCGAAGGCGCCGAACACCTCGCGCACGCCGGGGGTATCGTTCAGCGAGAGCAGGAACTTGCCCTTGATCCCGCCGAGCTGGGTGGCGAGCTGCTCGAAGTCCTCGCGGCCGAAGACGTCCTGGCCATAGTCGGTCTCGCATCCCCAATAGGGCGGATCGAGATAGAACAGTGTGCCGGCACGATCATAGCGCTCGATGAACGCGGCATAGTTCAACTGCTCGATCACGACGCCCGCCAGGCGATCGTGAATGTCGGCGAGCACCGGCTCTAGCTTTGTGACGTTGAACCGCGCGCCCTGGGTGGCGTCGACGCCAAACGTGCGGCCGTTCACCTTCCCGCCAAAAGCGAGTCGCTGGAGATACAGGAACCGCACCGCGCGCTGTAGATCGGTGAGGCGCTCGCCGGGCAGCGCGCGGAGCCGCTCGAATTCAGCGCGGCTGGCGACGCGAAACCGCAGCATGTCCAGCAGATATGGATAGTGTTCCTGCAGCACACGGAAGAAGATCGCGACGTCGCCGCTGACGTCGTTGATCACCTCGGCCTTCGGCCGCTGCCGGCGGCGCAGGAAAATGCCGCCCATGCCAACGAAGGGCTCGGCATAGAGCTGGTGATCAACCTGCTCGATAATGCGAACGATGCGACCGGCGAGATTGCGCTTGCCGCCAATATAGCCGGCGGCGGGGGAGACGGGGGTAACGGCACTCAACATCGGGGGAAGCTTTGCCTCTTCTGGATTGACGCCGCCGACCGGCGGCGCAGGGGAACCGCCGGCCGCAACCTGGCCGGCGGGATCTGGGGGAGCCACGGTGGCACGGCACCCAATGTGTAGGAAATAGGCGCCGCCAAAAGACGGTCAGCAGCTTACCGCCTGTTCAGCACCAATCAAAACACCGTGGACGAAGCGCGGACCTCAGCGAGCATGTCAGTCAAACCTCAAGCTTGGATCACCCATCAAAGTAGCCGCCCAGATTGGGTTGTGTTTCACCCCTGCAGTGCTGATATACCGTTCAAAGGAGACGAAAATGGCAGTCGGTGAGGTGATTGGCTCAGATCCGGGCCCTTGGTTTTTTGATATGGATGGCAACGGGACGAAGTCGCGCCGCTTTGCCACCAAGGCCGCTGCGCACAAGGCTGGCGAATTGTTTAAGGCGGAATACGATAAGGGAGGCGAATTTCGCCAGGCCGTGATCAAGGCTGAAAACGCAGCAAAGGCAATTGAGTCCAGTGATGATGGGCCCAGCTTAGGCACACAAGCTGCGCACGCAGACTGGCTAAGTAGGGGCGGCCGCGGTTAACCTGCCAGCTGGTCCTTTCAAGTGTGATCGTTGCTTCGGCTAGGCAGCGTTGCCCATCGGCCTGCGCTCGCGGAACCGGATCACCTGGCGCCCGACAAGCTCGTTGAACTGCAGCAGCCGCACCTGCAGGGGCGCGATCTCCAGCTCGAAGAACATGTCGACCGCCTGGAGCGGGTTACCGAACCCGCTGGAGCCCTGCGCCGGCACGATGCCGAGCAGCTGGGGCGGCACGCGATGCGCGGCGAGCACGTCGTCGCGCGTCGCGTTCTTGATACCGAGAAACTCGTCCTTCGCGCCCACCTCGGCGATCGGCAGGATCTTGAGGCTTCCCTCCTTCGCGTTCGGTGCGTGGACGAACAGGTTGCGGAAGTTGCCCGGTCCCCGCGACGCCTTCAGCGCCGTCTTGAGCGCGGTGGTGTCCTTCTCGTCGATCTCGCCGGTGGCGTAGAGGATATAGCCCGCGTGGCTGCCGTTCAGGTAATAGCGGCGGCGGAACAGCGTTGCCGCCTCGTTGAGCAGCGCCGACTGCAGCGCGCTCAGATACTCCGGCACGCCGTAGATCTCCTGGTTCACGTCGGGCTGGCAGACCTGCTGGACGCTGCCGGGGGCGAACTCCACCTCGTCGCGGTCGCCGGGCACATAGAAGAACCGCCCTGCCTCCACGCCGCGCCGGGTGTACTTGGCGATGGCGTGCTCATAGCGCAGCACCCCGCCCAGGACGTTGCGGCGTTCCTCCAGATAACCGTTGCCGAAGACGAGGAAGTCCTGCGCCAGCGCCTCAAAGGCCGCGGTGCTAAGCAGCGAGGACGCCGCAAAGGACGCGACCAGCAGGTTGCGCTTGAGCATGATGGCGCTGCTGTGGTGCGGCGAGACCCGGAACGCGCGCGCCAGGCCGTCGAGCGACACCGGCGGTTCGTACCAGCGGCCGTTGTGCCAGCACTCCGCCATGTCGAGCAGCTCGCGGCGGTTGAGCACCGGCTCCGGATCGCCGAAGCTGAACGCCAGGCCACCCGAGCTGCTCGACCGGTCCGCTGGCACCAAAGCCCCAGACGACACCGCCGCCGTTTCCTGCCGGGACATCGTCCGCGCCCGAGTCCGCTTCGCCATCGATAATCTCCAAGCGCGTCTGCGGCCGCGCGCTGCCGTCCAGTGGTTCGTTGATGAGGATGTGCATGACCGCCCAGGCCAGATCGCCGTGGC
The DNA here is from genome assembly GCF_040545965.1 of Sphingomonas trueperi. Lineage (GTDB taxonomy): Bacteria > Pseudomonadota > Alphaproteobacteria > Sphingomonadales > Sphingomonadaceae > Sphingomonas > Sphingomonas trueperi_C. The sequence continues at coordinate 601,301 of NZ_JBEPMV010000002.1, forward strand.
CGATGCTCTCGTCGCCCCGGCTCGTCTTGAAAGTGATCGCCTTGCCCGAGCCGGTGAGCGCCTTCTTGATGCTGAGGAAGCTCGACTGCACGTCGATCCAGCTCGCATCGAATTCGATGCGGCCGCGCGCGAAGCTGTGCTGCGCCTTCATCACCATCTGCGCCTTGGACTCGAGCGAATATTCGATCTTGGTGCAGCCGCGCACGGTACCGCTGAGCAGCTGGTAGACGGCCGAGCCGATGCCGGTGGCGTCGATGCCCAGATAGGTGCAGTTGTAGCGGGCGAGCCGCTGGCGGATGAACTCGGCCTGTGCCTGATAGTCGAGCCCGCGCAGCTGGTACTTCTCCAGCAGCCGGAACTTGCCGCCCGGCCCCTCCGGCGGCAGCGCGATCACCAGCGCGGCATTGTCGCCGTTCTCGCTCTCCTGCGGATCATAGCCGGCCCACACCGCGCGCGTGCCGACAGGCCGCCGGCTGAGCGGCTGCACGTCGAGCCAATCGACGACGCTGTCGACGGTCGCGCGCTGCAGCTCGTTGAACTTGAACGCCGAGAGGCTGTCGTCGACGAACTGGCACATGAGCAGGTTCGCGAATTCGTCCGGGGCATATTCGATGCGCAGCTCGTCCAGATCGAACAGGTCGCAGCCGCGCGCCTCGGCGTCCTCGATCGTCACGATCTGGCGCCAGATATTGTCCTCGCACACCGCGCCCGCCTTCAAGCGGCCGTGCCCGGTGTCGATGGTGACGCGGTTTTCCTTCTTCACCCGGCGGTTGCGGCGCTCGCCCGTCCAATAGGGGTGCGCCTGGTGGGCGACGGTGGACGGCGTCGAGAAGTAGGTTTTCCGCCACTTCTTGTGCATCGCCATGCCGCTGGCGACCTTGTTCAGCTCCTCGAAGCCATAGGTCCAGAAGAACTCGTCGAAATAGAAATTGCCGTGATAGCCCTGCGCAGTGCGGGCATTGGTGCCCAGGAAGATCAGCTGCGGCAGATCCTCGCCCTCGGGCAGCGTCTCCGCGTCGAGCACGATCGGATCGCCCTGCAGCTTCACCCCCGCCCGCGCCGCGAACTGGATGATGTAGCCGCGGAAGATATGGGCCTGCGCCTTGGACGCGGAAAGGAAGATCATGTTGCCCCGCCCGCGTAGGGCGTCGAGCAGCGCCTCGCGGGCGAAATACCAGGTGGCGCCGATCTGGCGGGATTTCAGGATCATGCGGGTGCGCTGGTCGCGCGCGTCCCACCAATCCTGCTGATAGCCGAACAGCTCCTCGTGGAAGATGCGCTCCAGCTCTTCCACCTGCTCACGGGTGAAGTAGTTGGTCTTCGCCTTCTTCTTCTCGCCCGCGTTGCGGTTGCCGACCTTCTCGTTCAGGTCGCCTTCGTGCCCGCCCGGCGCCTCATAGCGCCGCACGCGCGCGGCGGTGGTGACCGCGCGCATGAGCAGGTCGATTTCCTTGAAATCGCCGGGAGTCTTCTTGTCCTTGTCGACCAGCCCGACGATGCGGGCCTCGATCGCGTCTTCGATCTTGGTGAGCGCCGGCGCATCGTCCCACCGATCGCGCTGGCGCCAGGACTCCACCGTCCCGCGCGAAAGGCACAGCTCTTCGGCGATTTGCGTAATCGTCCAATAGCGCCAGTACAGGCTGCGCGCCTTCCGCCGCGCGTCCACGGGGATTGGCATCGTCGATGCTGGGAGGGGTTCGTCGGCGGGGTGCATGGTGCCGCGAACCTAGCCACGCTCGCCCCCGGCAATTGAGCGCCCCACCTTGTAGAACCGCCCTTTCACAAGTCGGCTCGCTTGAGAAGATGCCCCGATCCGGTCCCTGTTCGCCTGGTCAAACGCCGCCTCGGCTCGATCACGCAGGGACCAGCACCGCCATGGCCAAACTCTCCAAGTTCTTCCGCGCCTTCGTCGCCGGCCAGACGATCAGCGACGGCCGCACCATCACCGACGAGATGATTGACGATGTGGTCGCGACCTTCAACCGCGACACCTATTCGCCGCGCATCAACATCGAGCATATCGCCGGCTACAGCCCGGAACCGCCGTTCAACGGCTACGGCGACGTTGCAGCCGTGAAGGCGCAGGACGACGAATTCACCATCGACGGTAAGTCCGAGAAGCGCCGCACGCTCTATGTTCAGGTCGACGCCAACGACAACTTGGTGAAGCTCTCGGCCGCTGGCCAGAAGCCCTATCCGTCCGTCGAGCTGACCCCGGACTATGCCGGCACCGGCAAGGTCGGTCTGGTCGGCCTGGCTTTCACCGATACCCCCGCCTCGATCGGCACCCAGAAGCTGCAGTTCTCGCGCACCGCGCCGGGCACCATTTTCAGCGCCTCGGATCAGGCTGTCGCGATCGAATTCGAGCAGGGCGCGGCGGGTGTCACTGATGCGATTGTCGCCGGCTTCTCGAAGCTCGCCGACATGTTCAAGCGCACGGCCAGCGAGCCCGGCACGCCCCCGCCGGCACCGGCCCCCTCGCCCGCGCCCACGCCCGCGAACGACAACATGGACTTCGCCGCGTTCACCAAGGCGATGGGCGATGCAGTCGCGGCGGCAGTGAAGCCGGCGCTCGATGCGGTCAGCGAAGTTCGCGCCGAGGTGGCGACCATGAAGGGCCAGCTCGAAACCACGCCCGCCGGGTTCAGCCGCCCGCCCGCCAGCGGCGGCGCAGGCCAGCACCTTACCGACTGCTGATCGCCGCTCACCGCCTCCCCACGTCCGCGCCCCTCCCCGCACCCCGGAGCAATTTCCATGCAGAACCACACCCGCGTGCTGTTCAATTCGTACCTTGGCCAGCTCGCCAAGCTGAACAACCTGGACGGCCATTTCTTCGCGAACGGCTCGACCGAGATCAAGAAGTTCGCCGTCGCGCCTGCGATCGAGCAGAAGCTGCTGGCGAAGCTCCAGACCACCAGCGACTTCCTGTCGCGCATCAACGTCGTGCCGGTGGTGGCGCAGATCGGTGACCGTGTTGGTGTCGGCGTCACCCGCACGCTCGCAGGCCGCACCGACCTGTCGGTCCCCGGCAACCGCCGCCGCCCCACCAGCCCGTTCGGCAGCGACGCGATCGACCAGTACACCTGCAAGAAGACCGACTACGACTATGCGTGGCCGTATGCGCTGCTCGATGCCTGGTCGCACCGCCCAGAATTCCAGCAGCTCTGCCGCGATGCCGTGCTGGTGCAGAAGGCGCAGGACATCATCACCATCGGCTTCAACGGCGTGGACGCCAAGGCGCAGACCGACCGCGTCACCTATCCGCTGCTGCAGGACGTCAACTATGGATGGCTCTACAAGATGCGGACCTACGCGCCCAATCGCGTGCTGTCCCATGGCGGCCTCGATCAGGCGAAGGTGTACGTCTCGGACACCGGCAGCGCCGACTATGAGAACCTCGACGCGCTCGTCTTCGACGTGATCCACAATCTCCTGCACGAGCAGTTCCGCGGCGCGACCGACCTGGTGGTGATTGTCGGCAGCGACCTCGTTCACGAGAAGTATTTCAAGATCGTCAGCGAGGCCGGCAACACCGCCACCGAGATCCTCGCGCGCGACGTGATCCTGTCGAGCCGCCAGCTCGGCGGCAAGCCGACCATGCAGGTGCCGAACTTCCCGGCCAACGCGCTGATGGTCACCAGCCTCAGCAACCTGTCCTACTACCAGCAGACGGGCTCCGCGCGCCGCAACATCGTCGAGGAATCGGCCTACGACCAGATCGCCAACTACGAGAGCGTGAACGACGCCTTCGTCGTCGAGGAATACGGCAAGGCCGCCCTGGTCGAGAACATCAAGCTTGGCCCGAAGAGCTGAGGCTCTGCGTCAAGTCTGCCCGCCCTCAATCCACCCAGCACCGGAACGCACCATGAGCCCAGCTCGCCAGCATCGTGACCGCTTCGCCGCCTCGGCCAAGCCCGATCACACCAGCACCGTCGTTGCCGCGCAGGAGGGCGAGGGCGGGCAGGAACCCCTGCTCGCCTCCCCCATCGTCTCCGCCAGCCCCGCGCGCCTGCACACGCTGCAGCACGCGGCGCGGGCGGCGATCGAAGAACCCGCCGCTCTGGACCCATCGCTCGGCGAGGGCCCCGATGCCCAGATCATGCTGCGCCTGGTGCACGACATGCGCAGGCTCAAGGCCATCCAGTCGATCGAGAAGAAGATCGAGGCCAAACGCGAGATGCTGCCCGCCTATCGCGAGTGGGTGATGGCGCGCTTGGCGGCGGCAGCCGAGGCCGGCAAGACGGTCGCGGACGAGGTGATCCCCACCATCATGGTTTGGCTGATCGACGTCGGCGAATATCGCGGCGCGGTCGAGCTGGCCGAATATATGCTGCTACACGATCTGCCGATGCCGGCGCGCTATCAGCGCACGACGCCCGCGCTGGTCACTGAGGAGATCGCCACCGCCGCGATCAAGGCGCAAGGTGCTGGCCAGCGCTTCGACCTGGGCATCCTCACCGATGTCGAGATCCTCACCGCCGACGCTGACATGCACGATCAGATCCGCGCCAAGCTCTACAAGGCGATCGGCCAGGAGACCGCGCTAGCGGCCGAGGCGCTGCTCCCGGCTGACGATCAGCGTCCGGCCTTCGGCAAGGCGCTCGGTGCGCTGCGCCGCGCGCACCAGCTCGACGAACGCGCGGGCGTGAAGGGCAACATCAAGAAGCTGGAGAAGCTGCTCGACGCAGGCACTCCGGCCACCACCGAACCCGCGCCCCAGCAGGGCGCCTGACCAGCTCGCCCCCGGCGCTCGGGGGCGGATCGCGCGCGACGGGAGGGCCTTCGGGCTGAGGGCCGTCGCGGACCCGGTCCCCACCCCCGTTTGCCGGGGACGCCGAAGGAACCGCGATCCGATGTCCGCCGCCGCTCTCTTGAACTTCGCCGCTCTCGCGCTCTGCGCGGGCGGGTTCGTGCTGGCGGCAGTCGATGCCACCTTCGCGGAGCGCTGGCGAGTCCGCCTCGGCAGCGCGACGATTGCCGCCGTCGCGCTGGCAGGCGTCATCTCCTCCATGGTGCGGATCGCCGCCATGGTGCTGGCATGAGCACCTTCGCCTGCTCCCCCATCCTCACGCCACCGCCCGCTGCGCCCGATGGCGCGCCGATCGTCAACGACGGTTGGTTTCCCGACGTCGACGTTGCCGACCTGCGCAAGGCGCGCCGGATCCCCGCCGAGATGCCGGCGGAACGCCTGCGCGACGCAGTGCGCGAAGCGATCATCTGGACGAACGACCAGCTCGAGGATTGGCGCGCCGAGCAGGCCGCCGTTAGCTTCGCTGAGGTGCCCAGCTCCACCGTCGACGGCTTGAGCCGCAACGTCGTGCTGTACCAGCTCGCCGTGGGCGCCTGCGCCAAGGCGCTGCTGATCGAACGGCAGCGCGACGTCGACCTGACCGGCGCTGGCCAGCGCAAGGTGGACGAGCTGGACGACTCGATCGGCGAGCTGCGCCGAGACGCGCTGCAGGCCGTGCGCCGGATCCTCGGCCGCACCCGCACCAGCGTCGAGCTGCTCTGATGACGGACAAGCTCACCGCGCGACAGGGCGACACGCTGGACGAGCTGCTGTGGCGCGAGCGCGGCCTCGGCCCTGAGGCGCTCGATGCCGTGCTCGCGGCCAACCCGGGCCTGGCCGATCGCGGCCCAATCCTTCCGATCGGCACGCCGGTCACCCTCCCCCCGATCGCCGCCCAGGCACCGCCGGTGCGCGAGACGGTCCAGCTCTGGAGTTGACCATGGAACAGAAGATCCTGGCCTTGCTCGATGCATTTCTCGCCTTCCTGTCGGGTATCGCCCCCGGCGCGATCGGCGCCACGGTGGCGCTCGCCTGGCGCAAGGGTCTCACCTGGCGCGAGCGTTTCACGCAGCTTGCGGTGGGCATCGTCGTTTCGTGGTTCGCCGGCCGCGCGATCGGCGCGATCTGGTCGCTCGATCCCTTCGTGCTGCAGGGCATCGCCTTCACGATCGGCATGATCGCCTTTGAGGCGACGCCGCGGTTCATCGCAGCGGCGGCCGACGTCGCCGGCACGATCCCCGCCACCTTGCGCGACCGCTTCCTCGGCAAAGGAGGCGAGCAGTGAGCTATGATCGCGTCGCGCTGGAAGCCGAGCTGATACGCGACGAAAACGAGAAGTTCAGGGTGTATCGCTGCACCGCGAACAAGCGGACGATCGGCGTTGGCCGCAACCTCGACGACGTCGGCATCTCCAAGGCGGAAACCGCTGCGCTTGGGATCACCGTGGCAAGCGTCTGCGCGAACGGGATCACCCGCACGCAGTCGCGCGCGCTGCTCGCGAACGACATCGACGCCCGCGAACGCCAGCTCGACGCCAAGCTGCCCTGGTGGCGCACCCTCAGCGACGTGCGCCAGCGGGTGCTGCTCAACATGTGCTTCAACATGGGCATCGCGCGCCTGCTCGGCTTCAAGAACACGCTTGCGAAGATGCAGCGCGGCGACTTCGCAGGCACCGCCGCCGGCATGCGCGCGTCGCTCTGGGCGCGCCAGGTCGGCGCCCGCGCCGAGCGCCTGGCCCTCATGATGGAAAAGGGAACCGCATGATCAAGCTGATCGTCGGCGCCTTCAAGGCGCTCCACGCCTGGGCGGGCAATAGCTGGCTCGTCCTTATCGCCCTCGGCCTCGCGATCGCCGCCCTGTACGTTGACGATCGCCGCGCCCGAGCGGACCGCGACGCTTGGTCAAGCTGGGCCAAGGCCACCTGCGCCTACGCCGGTGCCTCGCCCGATGCGACCACCGTCGAGCGCGCGGACGCCGCCGGCAAGCGCCACAAGGTGAAGCTGCCGCGCGGCGGCGCGTGCGCCGAGGCGGTGCAGGATCTCGCCGCCTTCCGCGCCGCCACCCTTGCCGGCACCGCGCGCGTGCTCGCCGCCGCTGCAGCCGAACAGCAGGCAAAGGCCACCCGCGACCGCACCACCGCCCAGGCCGAGTCCGAAGACCGGGCCGCCGCCATCAACACCATGGAGAAAGCCGATGCGCAGGTTCGCGACGATGACCGCGTCGATGGCAACTGGTTTGCTGCTCTCAACCGCCTTGGCGGGCTGCAGCCGCACGACTGAGCACCGCCCGGTGGACGTCGTCGCCGTGCCGGTAAAGGATACGCCGCCCGCCGACCTGCTCGTCTGCCCCGAGGCGCCGCCCGCCTTCCCGACCGATCAGGTCGCCACAATCCCGGCACCGCTACGAGCCGCCCTGCGCGGCCTGGTGCTCCACGATCGCGACCAGCGCGTCCGCTTCCGCCGCCTGGTGGAGTGGATCGCCCCTGGAACCTGCAAGCCCGAACCGGAGACCCGTTGAAATGGCCAAAGCCGCAACCGCCGAACTGCAATCGCAGATGCTCTCCGCCCTGCAGGCGCTCGCGCCCGCGACCGATGCCGTGCCGGTCACGCCGAGCGATACCGTCGACCTTGAGCAGGAAGCCTCCGCAATCGCGTGCGGCGGGAACGCCGGCACGGTGAAGCTGCGGACGGCCGCCGGCAAGGACCGCACGATTTCGATCGCCACGGGGCAGACGATCGCAGTGCGCTTCAAGCGGGTGTTCCTGACCGGCACTTCGGCAACGGGCCTGAGCGCGCTGCTGAGCGCCGTCGCACTGGCAGCTGCGCCAACGCCCACGCCGAGCCCCCAGCCCACCCCGCAGCCGTCGCTGAGCCTTTCCAGCGCGGTCACCAAGGCCGAAGGCAACTCGGGCACCACCGCGTTCACCTGGACGCTCACGCTCAACCGCGACGGCTCGACGGCCGCCTATCCATTCGCCTGGGCGGTGACGGGCAACGGTAGCAACCCGGCGAGCGCCGCGGACTTCGGTGGAGCCTTACCGAGCGGCAGCGGCACCTTCGCGGCAGGTGAAACTTCCAAGACGATCACGGTGCTCGTGACCGGAGACACTGCCGTCGAGCCTGACGAAACCTTCCTGCTCACCGTCACCGCCTCGGGGCTGAATACGGTCACCAGCACCGGCACGATCAGCAACGACGACGCCTCGACGGTATCGCCGGTGGTGCCGCCGAACTGGGACTATATCGCCTTCGGCGACAGCCGGGTCGAGAATGGCCTTGGTGCTGGCCTGGGCAGCAGCGGCTACAAGGCCAGTCAATCGATGCTGTCCTGGGCATCACTGGTGCCGCAGGCCTCCAATAATCGCCTGCGCCTCGGCCGTTACCCAAACTTCGGCATTTCTGCCTCCAACACCTTCAACGGATCGCTGATCCCGCGCCGCCCCGCTACCTATACCTCGTCCAACACCTCGGCCGCCGCGACGCAGAGCACCCCGCCCACCTGGTACCGAGGCAGCGATTCGACCAACAAGGGCATCGACTATGCTGCCGCGCACCCGGCGGGCATTGTGATGATCATGCATGGCGGCGCGGACAACGATCTCGACAGCGGCGCGCGCACCCGGTTCCAGAGCTATATCACGTACCTGCGCGCCAACGCGCCGCAGAAGCTGATCGTGATCCTCAACGAGCCGCCCTTCGGCGTCAATCAGGCGGGCGCGGTGGTAGGCGGCTCCAGCCAGTCGGTGATGGACTTCGCGGCCTGGCAGAAGACCTTCGACTATGCATCGGGCCACGCCAATGCGACCCCGAATGTGATCGTCGTCGATACGAACGCCCTCATTGCTGATCCCGCCTCGGGCCCGACCACCTATCTCAACAAGCAAGGCTTCTACCGCGATGACCGGCACTTCACCGCCTGGGGTTCGCAGCAGGTCGCGCGGGCGATTCACCAGCGTCTGAATGCGGCCTTCGGCAGCACTTACTCGGGCTTGCCATCGCGCGTCCCGCTGCCGGTGAGCAACGGGGCGACGATCGCGACCGATACGATCGGGGTGCACCCCGGCTTCGTTCACACCAACCCGCTACTCACCCCTGGCGGCGCCGGCAGCGTCATCGCCGCCGGCTTCGCCTCGCCGCCGCCGGCCAGCTCCGTGCCGCAGGGTTGGACCTTGTCGGGAAGCAGCGCCGTGATGGGCGCCGACATCACGGTGACGGTCGACAAGACCGGCACCGATCCGGATGGCTATCCGATGACGACGATCACGCTGGCAGGGACCATGCGGTCGGCGAAGTTCACGGGCTCGATCTCCGGCACGACGCTGACGATCGAATCGATGGACACCAGCCAGGGTGCCGGCTCGATCGTCATCGGCGCGACGCTGTACGCCGGCACCAGCTCGTACTTCATTCAGGCACTGCTGAGCGGGACTGCGAACACGGCCGGTGCGACCTATCAAGTCAGCTCCGGCGCGGCCAAGCCCTCGGGCACGTCGATGGTCGCGGTGACCGGCTACAATGTCAGCCTGTATCAGAGCTCGATCGCGGGCAGCGGGTCTGAGATTGCGCTCACCGACAAGCTGCGCCCGGTGGGCCGAGTGGTGCCGCTCGCCGGCAGCAAGCTGTTCTCCGGTGCCGAGCTGGTTGGGTATGTGCGGAACGGGGGGACCCCCGATGCCAAGGCGCAGCAGTCGGGGCTCAACAACATCCCGCAGGGCGGCAACACGAACGACCTGCTCGGCTACCTGCTGAGCGCCTATGGCTATGATGCCGGCGGCGCTACGGCACCGCTTAACGGGCAGATGATCGACCTTGCCGACCCGAACATGGACCCGGCGAACGGAGGCCCTGGCTTCATTACCGCGCCCGGTTCGGTGATTCAGGTCAACGTCAGCCTCGCCAACGCCTCCGGCTTCGACCAGCCCGCTCTGGCGGTGGTTCAGGTCAGTCGCTGCGGCCTGGCGCGGGTGAGCAACTAGGGGCGTCGCGATGGAGAAACCCAATGCCCTCCGCCAGGTGCTGCTGGCCCATGTGCCGCAGCTCGGCGCCGATCCGTCGAAGCTCAGCCTGTTCGTCGACAAGGGCCGCGTCGCCGCGCGGCCTGGCGGGCTGGCCTTCGAATATCGCGACACGCTCAACATCGTCGCCCAGGACTATGCCGGATCGATTGACGGGCTGATGGTGCCGATTCTCGCCTGGATTGCGGACGCGCAGCCCGAGCTGCTCGAAGCGGGCCAGCAAGAACCCTTCCGCTTCGAGTCCGAACTCCTCGACGCCGACGCGGCCGACGTGTCGCTGTGGATCGAGCTGACCGAGGCGGTGTCCGTGGAAGCGCTGGCGCAGGGCGGCTTCAACGCCGTGCATCTGGCCGAACCGCGGCTCGTCGAATGAGCGGCGACCTGGCCGAGCTGGAGCGGATCGCGGGCGCGCTGCTGCGCGCGACCGCGCCACCGGAGCGCCGCCGCATTCTTCGCGCCATGGCGAAGGATCTGCAGCGCTCGCAATCCGCGCGCATCGGCCGCCAGCAGAACCCCGATGGCAGCGCCTATGCGCCACGCAAGGCCAAGCCCGCGCCGCGCCCCGGCAACTATGCGGTGAAGTTCCTCTATCCCAAGGGCGCTGCCGAGCCACGCCTGGTGCTCATGAAGAGCTGGGCCCACGAGGGCAACCTGCTCACCGGCTTCGACGTCGAGGCCGGCGGCGTGCGCAGCTTCTTCTGGGACAAGGTCGACCGCTGGCTACCCCTAGAGCCCGAGGAGCAGAACAAGGGCGCGGGGAAGTATCGGCGCAAGGGCAGCATTCGGCGCGCCGCCATGTTCCGCAAGCTCCGCAATGGGCGCAACCTCCGCGCAGGCGCGACCGACCGCGAGGCATGGATCGGGTTCGCCGGCCGCGCCTCGGAGATCGCCAGCGTGTCGCAAGATGGACTGATGGACCGGCCCGCCGCCAAGGCGAAGCCGGTACGCTACGCGCGGCGTGCGCTCCTCGGCGTCACCGACGCGGAAGCCGGTGCAATGCTCGACCTGATGCTGCGGCATCTCAACGCCTGAGGTTGTGAAACGGGTCTTTCACAAGCCGCCACGCTAGCCGGGACAGCCACGCGCCCGCGACATGGGCGGCATGGCCGATACCTCCGTCACGTTCACCGCAGTCGATCTCTCGCGCCTGCCGGCGCCGAAGGTGATCGAGCCGCTTAGCTTCGAGCAGATCTATGGCGAGATGCTCGCTGCGCTGCTGGAGCTGAAGCCGGATTTCGACGCGACCGTCGAGTCCGATCCGGCGGTGATGATCCTGCAGATTTCCGCCTATCGCGAGTTGCTCCTTCGCGGTGTGATCAACGACGCGGCGAAGGCGGTGATGCCGGCCTTCGCCACCGGCTCCGATCTGGATCACCTCGCGGCGCTGATGAACGTCACCCGGCTTGAGCTGGACCCCGGCGATCCTGCCAACAACGTGCCGCCCGCCTATGAAGATGACACCTCGCTTCGCGCCCGCCTGGTGCTGGCGCCGGAGGGCTTCTCGGTAGCAGGCCCCGAGGGCGCCTATATCTACCACGCCCGCTCGGCCGACGGCGACGTGCTCGACGCCAGCGCGACCAGCCCGGCACCGGGAGAAGTGCTGGTCACCATCCTGTCGCGCCTGGGCGACGGCACCGCCTCCCCCGAGCTGCTCGCCAAGATTGCGGCGCACGTTTCGTCGGAGACGGTGCGCCCGCTCACCGACGCGGTGATGGTGCAGTCCGCGACGATCATCCCCTACCAGATCACCGCCACCCTCACGACGTACAGCGGCCCCGATGGGTCCATCGTGCTCGCCGAGGCGCAGCGCCGCGTCGAGGAATATCGCGACCGCCAGCACCGCCTGGGGCTCGACGTGACGCGCTCGGGCATATTCGCTGCCCTTCATGCCGAGGGCGTGCAAAATGCCGTGCTTGCCGAGCCGGCGGCCGACATCGTCGTAAACCGCACCCAAGCCGCCTTCTGCACCGCGATCAACGTCGCTTATGGGGGCATCGGCGAATGACCGGGAGCCTGCTGCCCCCGAACGTGACCGCGCTCGAGCGCGCGATCGAGGCGGCGACTGCGCGTGTGGGCGCGTTGCCGGTACCGCTGCGCGACCTGATCAATCCGGACACCTGCCCGCTCCCGCTGCTTCCCTACCTGGCCTGGGCGGTTTCCATCGACGCCTGGTCGAGCGATTGGCCGGAGGAAGTGAAGCGCGCCCGCGTGCGCCGCGCGATCGAGATCCAGCGCCACAAAGGCACCGCGTCTTCGGTGCGCGCCGTCGTCGAGTCCTTCGGCGGCGCCGTAGCGCTGCGTGAGTGGTGGCAGCTCGACCCGCCGGGTGAGCCCCACACCTTTACCATGGCCGTCGAGCTGAGCGGCGGCGACGGCGCGCCCGCTACCGCCGCCTTTGCCGATGCTGTGATCAATGAGGTGCGCCGCACCAAGCCGGTACGCTCGCACTTCACCTTCACCCAGGGGCTTCGCTTTAACGGTGCGACCGGCGTGATCGCCGCCGCTCGGCCCCTCGTTTTCACCCGCCTGGCGCTTGCCGCCTGATCGGAGCCCCGCCAATGTCCTTCACCCTCACCGTCACCAACGCTGGCCGCGCCGCGATCGTCAATGCCGCCAAGGATGGCACGAACGCGGTGCGCATTGCGTCGGTCGGCGTGTCGGCAACCGCCACGACGCCGAGTGCTGCCACCACCACCCTGCCCGGCGAGATCAAGCGGATCACCACGATCGCGGGGGACGCGGTCGCGGCTGACACGATCCACGTCACCGTGCGCGACGAGTCGAACGCGCTGTACGCGGTGCGGTCGATCGCGCTCTACCTGTCGGATGGGACGCTGTTCGCCGCCTATGGGCAGGCCGACGTGCTGGTCGAGAAGTCTCCCCAGGCGATGCTGCTCCTCGCCCTCGACGTGCGCTTCGCAGACATTGCGGCGACCAGCATCACCTTCGGCAACGCCGACTTCCTCAACCCGCCCGCCACCACCGACACCGCAGGCGTTGCCGAGCTGGCCACCGACGCCGAGACGAGCGCCGGTACCGACGATCGTCGCACTGTCACCCCGAAGGGACTGAGCTTCGCGCTGTCCACTCGCCTCGCGAGCTGGGGCAGCGACATTTGGCGCGCGAGCAACGATGGTGCCGGCTCCGGTCTCGACGCGGATCTGCTCGATGGGCAGCAGGGTAGCTACTACACGAACATTCCTGCTCGATTGGGATACGCGCCGGCAGACCGCGCGGGCGACCGCTTCACCGGGAATCTTGCGATTTCCCATAGCCGCGATCTCTCCCTCATTTACGACGCTGCGTCTACCAACCTCGCCTACACGCGCTGCAGTCGCTTCGGCCGCGCGCGTTGGGACATCGGCATGAACAGCGCAGAAGAAATTGGCGGCAATTTCGGCAGCGACTTCTACATCAACCGCTTCGATGATGCTGGAAACTTCATCGACACGCCGTTCCTGATGTCTCGTGGGACGGGCGAGCTGCGCGTTCAAGGAGGCCGCGCCTGGCACTCGAATAACGACGGCGCCGGCTCCGGCCTGGATGCCGATCTGCTGGATGGCCACGACGGCGCCTGGTACGCCGACATCCTCGGCCATTTGGGATACACGCCGCTCAATCGAGGCGGCGACACCGCAACGGGCCAGGTGATCTTCAATGCGAACGCTGCCGGCAATAGCGGCATCGCAGGGGGCGGTGCCGGCGAGATAGAAGTGCGCGGGAACGGCGTCGGCGCGGCCATGATGGCGTTCCATCGGCCAGGCAGTTTCGCCACCTATGTCGGCATCGATACGGACAATCGCTTAAAGGTTGGCGGCTGGAGCTTAGGAAACGTCGCCTACACGATCTGGCATAGCGGGAATGATGGCTCGGGCTCCGGGCTCGACGCCGATCTGCTCGATGGCCATGACGGCGCGTACTATGCCGATATCATCGGCCGCCTCGGCTTCTGGCCCGTTCGGCAGGGTACCGGCATCGGCCAGCTCCCCAACGTCGTGCAGATCGGTTGGTCGGGTTCGCGCGTCAAAGTCACGATCGATGCGAGCGACATGGGCAACGTCGTCTTCGACAACCACATTGCCGACGTCTGGCGTGTCAGCAACGATGGCGCCGGCTCCGGCCTGGACGCTGATCTGCTCGACGGCCGCCAGGCCTCCGAATTCGCGCTGTTGAACGACGGCTCGCGCTTCGGTGCGAACGAGAAAGGCTATTGGGAGCGCCGCCCCAATGGGGTGATCGAGCAATGGGGCACCGTCTATGGACCGTTCAGCGAAGGCGCGGTCGGTATCCAATTCCCCGTGCCATTCAGCGACCCCAACTCGGTCAACGTCTCGGCAGTTGGGGTGAATAGCTCCGGCAACGGCCGCTTCGATGTCTTCGTCCAGCGCATCGCGCGCGATCAGTTCGGCGCAACGATGATGGTCCAATACACTGCCGCTTCCACCTCCATCAACCAAATCGACGGCTTCGACTGGCGCGCAGTCGGCATCTGAACAGGAAAGGCAATCTCATGAAGACGACGATCAACAGCGTAGACGCAATCGCCGGCACGGCCTCGGTGACCTTCGAGCATGAAGGCGTCACCCATACCCGCGACGTCAACATCTGCCGCACGGCCAAGAGTAAGTATGACTCGGCCGCTACCCAGGCCCGCATCGACGATGTCGCGCGGGGAGTCGCGGTAAAAATTGCGGCCGGCGCCATTACAAGTTCGCCGTTAGAATAGCTTCAACCCTTCTAGAATACAAAATCACAAAGGCTCTATTAAATTTAACATTTTAACAATCAGGCTTCGCAACCGCTCGATATAAGACAGGCTTAAGACAATGTGAGTCCGAAATTATTCCATTTATGAGGTAAAACTTCCCGGAATTGCTCTTCTGATCAAACTCACAAACCCTGTATATGAAAAAAGATTCTTTTACCAATTCGCTAAAATCAACTTCGTTAGCGGAAATATAAAATGGAGTTCCAGCGACACCAGTTGTAGTCTTAACCTCTATGAAACGGTCACTACCATCTAAGTTGAAGGACCTAATGTCATATCCAGCACCGTCACCCGCATTGACGGATATGTGATCCACTTTTGCTGCCAGGTCTGGACGCCCCGCCTGCGCCAAAATTCGCCGTTCATGATCAACTACGAGGAGCTCACCAGCCAAGCCTAGCGCCCTGGACTCCTGCTCGGTTTTGCGTCGAAATTTGCGAGCTTGGAAAGTACGGGTTGTTTCTCCCCACGACCGACCAACTGGCGCCGCTATGGCCGTCAGACCCGGCGCCGGTCGAGTGACTTCGGCGACGTCTAGGCGACCCTCCTCCTTATCGAGAACCAGTCGCATCTTTGTCAATACGTTATCTGGAATTGGCCAGTTGATAACTTCCCACGCAAAATACACCGGATACTCTCGCTCAGCGTCATGCGATATATATCTCAGCGGCCCCAAATATGTGTAGTCTTCGGAAACGCCATTTCTACGACTTGAAGTTCTTAAAAAGAAATGAATATCACTCACTGCCTCGTCGTGTGATATCAAAGAAAGAATAGTTTTATCGAGAAGATGTTGCTTCGGCTGAGACTGCCAACGCAGAATTCCCTCAGTGCTGATGCCCTCATCAAATGTATGACTGCCGGTGCTCTGACCCAAACTGACGAAGAATGCGAAGCTACCCGGCGCCCCTGGAATAGGCAAAATACCTTGCAAGCCCCACTGACCCGCACCTGAGGTGAACGGCTCATTGGGTGCTAGGAGATTGCGAGCCTGGAGACGGCTATATCGCTGATATAGGATGGGTTTTGCGGGCTTCATTCTGTCTTCTTCGCTCATTGAGTGTTCAAAAATTCCTAATGATCCTCGACCCTATATAAGGCTTCATCGGATCAGAACATTGCCCGCAGCCTTATAACTAAACAGGTGATTTCCCGACGGTCAGAGCGTTAGCACGTCATCGTAGCTCACGTCGCGACAGCGCTGACTTGTGAATACCATGTTTCACAAGCTCCAACCCGCGCGCGTTCGCAATGCCGGCGGCACAGTCCTGCACCGTGAGCGACCTCAACGATCCACGCCGGCTGATCGGCAACCTGATGCGCCTCGGCACGATCGACAGCCTCGATCTTGCCGAGGGCACGGTGCGCGTGCGCGTGGGCGAGCTGCTCACCGGCGACATTCCCTTTGCTGCTCCCCGCGCCGGTGCCGTCCGGATCTGGTCGCCCCCCAGCCTGGGCGAGCAGGTGATGCTGTTCTGCCCCGAGGGCGACATCGAGGCCGGCATCATCCTTGGCGCGCTCTACAGCGAGGCGCACCCGGCCCCCACCAGCGACGGCACCTTCCTCGTCGACTTCCCGGATGGGACGCGGCTTTCCTACGACGCGGAGGCGCACAAGCTCGCCATCACGCTCGGCGAGAGTGGCGCGGCCGAGATCACCGCCCCCGGCGGCCTCACCCTCAACGCCGATGTCCAGCTCAACGGCAAGCTCGACGCGACGGGCAAGATCACCAGCACCGACGACGTTGTCGGTGGGAGCAAGAGCCTCAAGGGCCACAAGCACCTGCAGGTACAGCCCGGCAACGGTGTCTCCGGGGCGCCGCAATGAGGGGGATGGATGCCGCCACCGGCAAGCCGCTCGAAGGCGACGCGCACCTGGCGCAGTCGATCGGGCGCATTCTCTCGACGCCGATCGGCACCCGCGTCGGACGCCGCGATTTCGGCTCGCTCATTCCTGAGCTGATCGACCAGCCCGCCAACCCCGCGCTCCGCATCCGGATCTTCGCCGCCACGGCATTGGCCCTCAAGCGCTGGGAGCCACGCATTCGCGTGACCCGCGTCGCGCTCGAGCAGCCGGAGCCTGGCCGCGCGATCGTCATCGTTGACGGCGTTCGCACCGACCTGCCCGGCGCCGCCGCTCGCACCCGCATCACCGCACCGCTCGCCACGCGCAGCGGCCTCACTGTCACCGCTTAGGAGCCCCAAGCCATGGCCTATCAGCACGGCGTCAATATCACCGAAGTGAACACCGGCAGTCGCCCGCTCACCACCGTTGCAACGGCAGTGGTCGGGCTGGTCGCCACGGCCCCCGGCGCGGATGCCGACGCCTTCCCGCTCAACAAGCCGGTGCTGATCACCGATGCCGAGGCGGCGATCGGCAAGGCCGGTGCCACGGGGACGCTGGCGGGTGCGCTGCGCGCGATCTCCGATCAGGTTCGCTGCCCGATCGTGCTCGTCCGCATCGCCGACGGTGCCAACGCCGCCGAGAAGACCGCCAACGCTATCGGCACCATCACCGCGCAGGGCCAGAAGACCGGCATGCAGGCGCTGCTGGCCGCCGAGGCGCAGCTCGGGGTGAAGCCGCGCATCATCGGCGCGCCTGGCCTTGATGTCCAAGCCGTCACCGAAGCGCTGGCGATCGTCGCGGGCAAGCTGCGCGGCATGGCCTATGCCGCGGCGATCGGCGGCGACGTCAGCGCCGCAATCGCCTATCGCGGCGCCTTCTCGGCGCGCGAGCTGATGCTCGTCTACCCTGACTTCTACGCGGCGGACGCCACCACCGGCGAAGCGGTGGTGAGCTACGGCGTCGCGCGCGTGCTGGGCCTTCGCGCCCGCATCGATCAGGAGCAGGGCTGGCACAAGACGATCAGCAATGTCGCGGTCGCGGGCGTGACCGGCATCACCAAGGATATCCAGTTCGATATTCAGGATCCGGGCTGCGAGGCGAACCTGCTCAATGCCGCTGAAGTCTGCGCCCTCGTCCGCACCAGCAACGGCTTTCGCGTGTGGGGCTCGCGCACCTGCTCGGACGAGCCGCTCTTTGCCTTCGAGAGTGCGGTGCGCACCGCCCAGGTGATCCGCGACACGATCGCCGAAGGCATGTTGTGGGCCATCGACAAGCCGCTGCGGCCCAGCCTGGCCAAGGACATCGTGGAGACGATCAACGGCACGCTGCGCCAGATGAAGCTGGCGGGCCAGATCATCGGTGGCCGCGCCTGGTACGATGCCCAGCAGAACACGCCCGACACGCTGGCAAGCGGCAAGCTGGCCATCCCCTACGACTTCACGCCGGTGCCGCCGCTCGAAAACCTCGCCCTGCAGCAGCGCATCACCGACACCTATTTCGCCGATTTCGCTGCCGGCGTCGCCGCCTGATCGCACCCCTCCCCTCATCTGATCGAAAGGCACCTCCATGGCCCTGCCCCGCAAGCTCAAGGACATGAACCTCTATTCGGAGGGCAACTCGTTTCGCGGCATCGTGACCTCGGTCACCCTGCCCAAGCTCACCCGCAAGCTGGAAGACTATCGCGGCGCCGGCATGGACGGCACCGTCAAGCTCGACCAAGGCGCCGAGGCGATGGAGCTGGAATTCACCCTCGGCGGCCCCGAGCTGTCGATCCTGCGCCAGTTCGCGCTGCCGGGCATCGCCGGCACCTATCTGCGCTTCGCTGGCGCCTGGCAGGACGAAGGCACCGGCAACGTCGACACCGGCGAAGTGACGGTGCGCGGCCGCTACGAGGAAATGGACCTCGGCGAGATGAAGCCCGGCGAGGGCGGCGAGTTCAAGTGCAAGTTCCAGTGCGCCTATTTCCGGCTCGATTGGAACGGCGAAGAGCTGGTCGAGATCGACGTGCTGAACGGCGTCTGCCGCGTGGGCGGTGTCGATCGCCTCGCCGCCATCACCGCCGCGCTCGACTGACGCCCCCACCCCCTCCCCCCCTGATTGAAAGGCCCTTCCGTGGCAGCTACCAGCACCTTCACGCTCGACGACGACATCACCATCAACGGCACCGTCCAGCTTGCCGCCGGCACTGTTATCACCGTCCGCAAGCCCGGCTCGGGCGAGCTGCGCGGCCTTGCGCTCAACAGCCTGATCAACCTCGACGTGGCGTCGCTAGAGACGCTGGCGCCGCGCATCACCAGCCCCACCATCCACAAGCCCTTCGCCGCCGCGATGGCGCCCAACGACATGCTGCAGTTCGGAACCGAGGTGATCGATTTTTTGCTGCCGAAGGCCGCAAAGCCGGTCTCCCACGAAGCATAGAAGACGTGATGGCGGACGTGGCGGCGGTCTTTCACTGGCCGCCGCCCGTCATGGACGAAATGGGCGTGGCCGAGCTGATGGGCTGGCACGCCCGCGCGATCGAACGGCTCAAGGCCATGAACGGCATCGAGGACTGACACGATGGACCGCAATCTGCGCATCCGCATGCTGCTCGAAGCCGGCGACAAGGTGTCCCGGCCACTGCGCGATATCGCCAGCGGCTCGGGCCGCGCCGCGCGCTCGCTGCAGGAAACCCGCGACCAGCTCGCCAAGCTCAATCGCGCCCAGGCCGATCTGGCCTCCTTCCGCACGCTGAAGAACGACCTGCGCGGGACCGAGCAGCAGCTTGGCCTCGCGCGCAGCCGCGTGGCCGAGCTGGCGCGCCAGATGCAGGCGGCCGACAATCCCTCCCGCAAGCTCGCCCGCGACTTCGACGCCGCCAAGCGCGCAGCGGCGGCGCTGAAGGCCCAGCACGAGAGCGAGAACGCGGAGCTGCAGCGGCTTCGCGACCGCATGCGGGAGGCCGGACTCGGCACGGGCGGGCTGGTCCAGCACGAGCGCAACTTGCGCCAGGCCATTTCCCGCACCAACGACCAGCTCGAAGAGCAGAGCCGCCGGCTGCAGCAGTCCAGCGACCGCGCCCGCCGCATGGGCGCCGCGCGGGAGCGATTCGGCGCGCTGCAGGGCACCGCCGCCGGCATGGCGGCGAGCGGCTTCTCCGCGATCGAAACGGGCCGTGCGATCGGCACGCCGCTGGTCGGCGCCGTCGTCGCAGCTCAGCAGTTCGAATCGGGCATGACGGACATCGCCCAGAAGGCCGACCTCACCCGCGCTGCGGCGGCGAAGATGGGCGAAGGGCTGCTCGTCGCCGCGCGCGCCGCCAACCAGCTGCCCGAGAACCTGCAGCAGGGCGTGGACGTCCTCAGCGGCTTCGGCCTGAACCCGGCCAAGGCCGCCCAGATGATCGCGCCGATCGGCCGCGCCGCGACCGCCTACAAAGCGGAGATCGCGGACCTGGCCGCGTCCAGCTTCGCCAATCTCGACAACCTCAAGGTTCCGATCGAGCAGACCGCCCGCGCGATCGACATCATGGCGCAGGCGGGCAAGGCCGGTGCCTTCGAGATGAAGGACATGGCGCAGTATTTCCCCACGCTCACCGCCGGCTATCAGGCGCTCGGGCAGAAGGGCGTCGGCGCCGTCGCGGATCTCTCGGCCGCGCTTCAGATCGCGCGGAAAGGTGCCGGCGATGCCGCCAGTGCTGCCACGAACGTCCAGAACGTGCTGCAGAAGATCAGCTCGCCCGCAACCGTGCGCGCCTTCAACAAGATGGGCGTGGACCTGCCGAAGGCGCTGAAAAAGCTTTATGCCGAGGGCAAGACGCCGCTGGAGGCTATTGCCGAGCTGACCAACAAGACGCTCAAGGGCGACATGTCGAAGCTGGGCAACCTGTTCGAAGATGCCCAGGTGCAGCAGGGCCTGCGCCCGCTGATCGCCAACATGGAGGAATATCGGCGCATCCGCGCGGAGGCGCTGGCGGCCGGCGGCACCACCGACCGCGACTTCGCCGAGCGCATGAAAGACTCGGCCGAGCAGACCAAGCGCCTGCAGGTGAGCGGCACCGCCCTCGCCGTGACGCTCGGCGCCAAGCTGCTGCCCACGGTCAACGCGGTGCTGGAGCGCGCCAACGCCTTCACCGATCGCGTCACCAAATGGACGGCCGCCAACCCCGTGCTGGCGCGGTCGCTGGCCGTGGGCGCAGCCGCCTTCGCCGCTCTGTTTCTGGTGCTGGGCGGCGGCGCCATCCTGATCGCCGGCCTGGTCGCCCCCTTCGCCGCGCTGTCCGCGACCGCCGCGCTGCTCGGCATCGGCATGCTGCCGCTGATCGGCATCGTCGGGGGCGTGGTGCTCGCCGTGGTGGCGCTCGCCGCCGCAGGCTATGCGATCTATTCCAATTGGGGCGCAATCAGCACCTGGTTTGCTGGGGTGTGGGAGAGCATCAAGTCGGCCACCTGGTCCGCGATCCAGTTCGTCGGGCGGATCCTGCTCAACTTCTCCCCCGTGGGGCTGCTGATCCAAGGCTTCACGGCGCTGCTCGCCTGGATGCGCGGGCCGCTTGGGCAGCGCATGATTTCCGCCGGTGGCGACATCGTGCGCGGCATCATCACCGGCATTACGGGCATGCTGGGGCGGCTCAAGGACACCATCGTCGGCGCGGCCTCGGCGGCGGCGAGCTGGTTCAAGAGCAAGCTCGGCATCCACTCGCCCTCGCGCGTGTTCGCGTCGTTCGGCGGGTTCATGATGCAGGGGCTCGATCAGGGCCTCGCGCGCGATCAGGACCGGCCCGTCGATCGGATTGACGGGCTCACCAGTCGCCTTGCCAATGCCGTCGCCACCGGCACCGCGGCGCTGGCGATCGGCGCCGGCAGCGCGACTCCGGCGGCTGCGCGCCCGAGCGCCTCGCCCGCTGGGTTCGGACCCATTACGATCGTGATCCAGCAGCAATCGGGGGAATCGAGCCGCGACCTGGCGCGAGAGGTGCGCAGCCAGCTCGAGCAATTGCTGCGCTCCGGCGCCGGCGCAGGCCGCCGCACGTCCATGGCCGACCGCCCCGATGGAGATGACCTGTGAAGCTGCTGAGCCTGGGCATGTTCGTCTTCGCGATCGAGACGCTCGCCTATGACGAGCTGCAGCGCAAACGCGCCTGGCGCTTCGCCACCAACGGGCGCGTCGGCGCCAAGGATGCGATCCAGTTCACCGGCGCGGATCTGGAGACCGTCACGCTCTCGGGCAGCACCCATGTCGAGCTGGCGGACGGCCGCGTGTCCCTAGACCAGCTGATCGACATGGCGGCCGAGGGCGAGGATTGGCCGCTAGTCGATGGGCGCGGCAATGTGCTCGGCAACTTCGTGATCACCGCGGTCGACGAACGGCACCGCCACTTCCTGCCCGATGGTCAGCCGCGCCAGATCGATTTTGGCATCGACCTGCTCGAAGCGCCGGATGCGGCCGCGTGACGCCCACCGCCGAGTTCCGCATCACGCTCGACGGCGAGGATCTGTCGCCGAAGATCCGCCCGCGCCTGATCAGCCTGCGGATCACCGAGAAGCGCGGCGGCGACGCCGACCAGCTCGACCTGGTGCTCGACGATAGCGACGGGCGGCTTTCGCTCCCGCCCGAGGGCGCGGTGCTCACCGTCGCGCTCGGGTGGAAGGCTGGTAACGGCGTAGCGATCGGCTTGGTCGACAAGGGGCGGTTCAAGGTGGACGAGGTGGAGCACTCCGGGCCGCCGGACACCGTCACCATCCGCGCCAGTGCGGCGGACTTCGCCAGTGCGCTCACCACGCGCCGCGAGCAGAGCTGGCACGACACCACCCTCGGCGCGATCGTGCAGGCAGTCGCCGGCAGGCACAAGCTGCAGGCGCGCTGCGCGCCCGCTCTGGCGTCGATCGCGGTCAAAGCGGCATCGCAGGAGCGGGAGAGCGACATTGCGCTGCTGCGGCGCCTGGGGCGCGAGCATGACGCCGTCGCCACCATCAAGGCCGGATGCCTGATCTTTGCCCCGATCGGCGCCGGCATCACTGCCACCGGCAAGCCCCTGCCCGGCGTGACTATCCGCCGCCGCGACGGCGATCGGCATAGCTACCGCGTTGAGAAGCGCGAAGCTGCCGGCAAGGTTGTGGCGGAGTGGCACGATCGGACAGGTGCGAAGAAGAAGAAGGTGAGCGCCGGCACCGGCGACGGCGCCGAGCGGAAGCTATCCCGCGTCTACGCCAGCGAAGGCGAGGCAAAGCGGGCTGCAGCGGCCGAGGCCAAGCGCGCTGGCCGTGCGCCGCGCAGCCTCGATCTCACCCTCGCCTTCGGCCGCCCCGATCTGGCACCCGAGCAGCCCGCGACCGCTGAAGGGTTCAAGGCCGATATCGACGCGCAGCGCTGGCTGATATCGGAGGTGAACCACCAAATAGACGACCGCGGCGGCTTCACGACTGCGTTGAAGCTTGAGCTTTCGGGCAATGCACCGCCGCCCGCATGAGTGGCGGCGGTGCAACAGGATCAATAGGGAATCGGCGCTGCGGTGAAAGCGCGTGCTTCCTGGCCTGGCTGCATCACAGCGGAGCGACCCGAGACGAGGATGGAACCCAACAGCGCTGCTGCAGTGTTGCCCTTACCCTCTTGGCGGTGGACGCCGGACAACGTGTAGTCGACGCCCCTGACCTGCACGGTGCGGAACGCGACTTCGAACTTGCCGGACTTGCCGCCGATCGCCTTGCCGGTCTTGAACGTAACCTCCCCGGTTACGGAAGAGCCGCGCGGGACCGCCACGACGCCGTTTTCCGTGATGTCGCCAATGGTGACAAATCGAACCTTGCTGCCGACATCGATCTTCTTCGAGCTGATCTCCTCAACCGGGGTAACGGTCAGCAACGTATTCGATGGCATCACGTGCGCTGCCGTCGCGGTTGGCGTCGCAGCGAGATCCTGCGCAGACACAGGTGTAGAGACTGCGGCCAACCAGCCGCAGGCAAGAAGTTTGATCATAAAGCCCCCAATAATGCGCGAATGCGCGGACACATTTAAGCAACAACCTTGCGCTCGGCCAAGTCGTTTCGTGTCCGGGAACGGTACGCCGCCCTCAGGAAAAATCCGTACGTCTACGCTGTTTCGTTCCAGTGGCTCTGCCGACTGCTTACCCTCAGCAGGTTGTGCGACGGCCTGAAGCACCGCGTTCCCAGCAGCAGCTGCTACACATTCCGTTACGGAACGCTAACGTATTTTAGATATGCAGTTGAATTCGGCACTCTGATGGAATGGCGTACTTACCGCCACGAAGGCCCTCGGATTTCACCGCGTCCCGTTAAGTATGCTTAGCACACTCCATCCGCTCTTCACCGGTAATGGCGAAGCCTTGTAGGACAATTGCAGTATCAATCATGCGCAAAGACTCCATCGAAACGTTGGAAAACCTTTCCACTCCCGATGCGCAGTATCCCGTACTTCTCTTAATGTAAGCAAGCCCTCATCTTCAGAAGATTGCATGAGCCGAGTCGGGGGGGGGTGTTGCCATGGGAGCGACCATCACCGGAGGTGACTCCGAGAAACTACGCAATTCGCCAGCGCCATTGACGAAGCGCCAAGTCGAATGTCTTGGCTGGGTGTACAGAGGCTACGAAACGAAGGAGATAGCCAGAGAGCTGGGACTGTCGCCGGAAACGGTCGACATGCACATCAAGAACGCGACACAGCGCCTTGGCGTTCCATCGCGAAAAGTCGCCGCCAGACTAATCCATGGCGGAACGAACATACCCCAATCACTGGTGCCCCCCTCGCCGGGTATATCCGCCGGCAGCACTACGAGCGATGCCGAGGCGTCAGCAGCGTTGGGTGGTGCTGCACCGCCTGATCTGGTTGAGGTGTTGGGTTTGCCCTTCCCCACGGAAGGCGCGCCGATCAACCACCTCACCTCCTCGCAACGCCTATTCTGGGTTGCTGCGATTGCTGTGGGCGTCGTGGTCGGGTTCGGCGCGCTGATCAGCAGCCTACAGGCGCTCGGTCAGTTGCTGCACCCATGAGCAGATGGAGCCGGAAACGGTTCCAGGAAGGGGCATCAATGCAAAGCATTCGGTTGAAGGTGATGAAGGACGTCGTTCGGGATCTGCACGAGGCAGAGATTGCCTTCGACGACGCGATCTCCGCGGTTGCCACGCTGAGCGCGGCGTTGCCGCAGGCGCGTATCCGCGCGAAGGTGGCGGCGACCGTCGGCCAGGGTGTGATCGACAGCGTTCTCCAGGCTTGCAGCCTGATAGGGCAGGCGCGCGCGAAACTCGTCGACACGCACAACCAGCTGAGCGACGTGAAGGATCAGCTCAAGATCGTCGCCGCGGGCGGCGGCTACGAGAAACCGCTTGAAAGCACGTTTCTCACGGCCGTTCGGACCGAAGACATTGCAGCCTGATCATAGTAGGCCGGGCTTCAAACGGGGTTCGGCTGCAACATGATCATCCAAAAAGCTCTGCCAATCATCTATTGGTTCGTAGCGGTGAGCGTGACCGTCGCAGCGATCGAACGCGGCGGGAAAGACGAGCGTGCGGGCGCGATTGCCCTTTTTCTAGCGTCAATCGCGTCCGCCTTGGCAGTCTGGACCGTTCCGGTGGTACAGCGCCTCGCTCCCGTTCAGACGACGATCTTCCTGATCGACGTCCTGCTCTTCTGCTGGTTCCTTTGGTTGGCGCTTGGTTCAGGGAGGTTCTGGCCGTTATGGGCAACTGCGTTCAGCTTGATCGTGGTGGCGACACACGTCGCGCACTTCGCAACACCGGCGATCGTTCCGAGAGCCTATATTCTCGCCCAGGGTTTCTGGGCATACCCAACGTGGCTGGTGATCGCTTTGGGGACCCTGCATCGGCCGCACTCGAGGCGATTTACGGCGGGCTGACCACGCTTCGAGAACATCTCGAGAGGTCACCTGCACCCGGTCGATACCTACACCCGACCGGATCTACGCTCGCCGAAGCCGCGGCCTGCGAGGTGCGCCGACGTAACTTGCAGCTGCAGGCATTCGGATCGAAGCTCGCCAGCAACCCGGGGTGGGACATGCTGATCGACCTGTTCCTGGCGCGTGAGCGCGGCAGATCGATTTCCGTGTCCAGCCTGTGCATCGCGTCGAACGTGCCGCAAACGACAGCGCTCCGGTGGATCGGTACGCTGGAAGCAGAGGGCCTGATCTATCGCACCAACGATCCGGAAGATCGGCGGCGCGCTTATTTGGCACTGACTATGACCGGAGCTGACCAGGTCGCGGACTGCATTGCCCGATGGCGCGATTGAGCCTCCTGCCCCAATCGCGCGGACCCATCACCTGCGGCAGTTCACGACCAGAGCCGGCCATCTAACTGCCGAGATGTGAATGGCCGCCAGCGCCGAAAGCAGTCGTTGGCGCGATAGCGCGTCGCGGCCAGCGCCCCACCTTGAGCATCCAAGCTCGTCGTTGTCCTTCAAAAGCATTCGTTGAGAGTGACGGCGACGACGCAGCAATTCCCCGGCACGGCTTTGTGAGGTAGAGGCTTGCGTAAGTTGGGGGATGGAGGCTTTCATGTTGGCAGTGGACGAGCAGGCAAAGAACTACCTCCTCAGGGCGATTCGTCGCGGCAGGGCGGTTCTCGTCCTAGGTGCTGGGGCGTCGAAAACCTCTCAAAGCCGCTTCCGGAAAGACGTTGCATTAGGAAAGGACCTTGCCAGGCTGGTGTCTGAGGAAGCCGGCGTCACCTATAAAGGGGAGACACTCAAGGCCGTTCTCTCAGCTTGCGTGCCCCGTATTTTGAGCCGTGACCAATTGAACGAAATCCTGCAGCAGCAGTACCAGGAAATAATCCCCTCTCAGGAATTGAAGTCGCTGCTCAGTTTCAGTTGGAAGCGTCTATACACATGGAACATCGACGATTCGATCGAAGGTGTTACGCATTCCGTCCAGCGGCGGCGCTACTACAATGGTATGATTGACAAGGCCTTCATTGACCATGGCCTAGAGACGCTTCCGGTAATCCATCTCCATGGGGACGCTGCGAAGCCCGAGCATGGATTTATTTTCAGCGATAGCGAATACAACAAAGCCCTGATAGCAGGAAAGCACCATTGGTACAGGCAGTTAGCCCAAGATTACGTCTCAAACGTACCGATATTCATCGGTAGCCAGCTCGAAGAGCCTATTCTCGCATTTGAGCTTGACCGGGCTCGTCCCGCGGAAGGGGAGCCCCTCGGTCAAGCCTTTCTCGTCAGCCCCGACGAGCCCAGTGATATCGAACTTTTGGAAATGCAATCTCGGCAGATCGTTTACCTCCGCGGTACGCTATCAGACTTCTCCGAGTTCCTGCGATCCGAATTGGGCGCGACCTTCAAGCCTGCCGACGTCGCTTCAGCCATTAGCGACTTCGCGGCTTCTACAGTGAAAACTAACTATTTGAGCAACTCTGCAGCCATTGTTGCAACATACATTTATCAACACAAACATTCCGAAACCCTCGCTGATTCTATAGCGTACCCGCCAGAAGTCAGAGATGCGGCGTCTAGGAAATTTTTGGAAGGAGCCCCACCAAGCTGGCGTATTGCTGTGTCGGAAACGCCAGTTTGGCTGACCCAGACTGATGATCTCCTCAAATTTGTGAAGAGATCGATATTCGACAAAGATCGTATAGCAATGGTTGTTGGCCAGGCAGGGAGCGGAAAATCAACTGCATTGATGCAGGCTCTGCTGCGATACTCGCGTGATAACGGCGATGCACCCTTCTATGAGATTCGCGGCGAGGTGCCGTCTCTCAAGGCTGCTCTACACCTTCTAGCCGACACCGTTACGTCAGAGCATATAGTTGTGTACGTTGCCGATGCTTTTGTATTCGGCGACTCTTTTGGAGAGGACGTGCTCTCAGTTCACGCCGGCAGAATGTCTATCTTCAGCAGTGCTAGGACGGGGGAGTGGAACAGTCGCCTCAAGCGGCAACTGTCGAGCAATGCCAAAACGTTCAAATTCGAGCGGTTCGTCCAAGCGGACTACCAGCCTCTGATCGATCGGCTTCTGCAATATGTGCCTTCGCCGGCCCTGCTGCAGATGACGCCTGCCGAAAGGCGCGAGCGGCTTGGTCATGCGAATTCCCAGCTACTCATTGCTCTGAAGGAAACCACCTACGCGGACGCGTTCACGAATGTAATTACCAAAGAGTTCGAAGCCCTCGCGTCAATCGATGAGCAGAAACTTCTGCTGATCTGCGGGCTGGGGTCGCTATCGCGCGCCGGCATCGATGCTGGCGCCGTCCGCGAGGCTTTTGAAGCAAGCGGCGCGAACCTTCCCTTCGATGACGCTATGAACGCTCTAGAGGGCATAGTCGTCAAGCACGAGAACGGACGTCTTTCCGCTCGTCACGAACTTTATGTTCGTCATATCTTCGAATCCGTTGCAGATATTGAAGAAGTCATGGGGTCTATATGTTCCGTCCTGGAGACTTTTACAAAATACAAACACCCCATCGTTAAAAATGTTGCCCGACTCGACGCGGTTCTTTTCAGATATCTTCTTAGTCATAATGTTTTGAAGGAAATTGCAATATCGCACGGATCTGCTTATGCAGGCTTAAAGGTTTATGAGAAATTCGACTTAGCGTTTCAGCTTGATGGGCATTACTGGCTTCAATTCGGACAGTATCTTTCTGAAATCGGCGAATACGATCAGGCCATGGACATGTTCGACAAGTCCATCCAAGCGTACCCTGAAAATGAATTCGCATTGCACGCACTCGCTGATTGCCAGCTCAAAGTGGCGGCCCGTCGAGCGTCGTACGACGCGCATACGCGCGAGTTGATCCGAAAGGCAGTGGCAACGCTGGTTGAGCAAGATGAAGCTATGGGTGGTCCGAGCGATCACTACGCGATCGTGACGCTCACGCACGGGCATGTTGGCGCGCTCGTGATCCACGACCAGATGCCGCAGGCTCGTGAAGCGGCCGAACGTTACATCAAGAGGATCGGCGCGATAAGACGTGTTCACGACGACGATCTTTTGAGTAAGGCTTTTGAGCGCCTGCTCAATTTTACAACAGGGCAAGGATGGAAGGAGGCTCCGTTCGCTTCGCCGAAAGGTGGCAGTCGCGGCCCACGGGTGCCCGGTCAGAGAAGGGCAATCTGACGTTGGCGTTGAGCTGTCCTTCCGATGGCCAGACGAGGCTATTGGTGTTAGGAGGTTAGAGGTTTCCACTGTCGGCCCACTCACGCGAACAGCGTGCAACCGGTCAGGCCTGCTGGTTGCTTAGCCGTCTGACTTGGCACTGCGAATGGCCGGTTTTGTCCTAGTCAGTCATTTGCCGCCTAGGCTCGTGACCGACAGGTATGTCCCAAACCCTGCCCCGCTTCAGCGCCACGGGCGGGCCAGTCGCCGGTCAACCAGGTACTGGCCCGCATCGCGCCCATTGACTGCTAGTGTCGCGAGCGTGCGGGCATAGCGATCCTCGCCCTGGCGTCGGATTGTCACGCGCCCTTCCGCTAGGAAGGCCGCCAGTGCGTCTCGGCTGCGCGTGGCCAAGGCATAATCGCACCAGCCGCGGCGCCGGCGGTCTCGACACTTCGGGCTGCCTCGCATTTCCGGCGCGTCGATATTCGCGATTCGGATGCGCTCGCCATCGCAGCTTCGAATGGTGTCGCCGTCATGCACGTTGGCGATGCACAGAGACGCGGCGGAGAGAAGCATAAGCACTACCATGCGCGTCGGCTAAACTGGATCGCGAGAGTGTACCAGCGTCGCCCGCACCAGAATCTGAAGGGGTTACCGCAACCCCTTCGACATGATGAATATTTTTGGGGTTTCCTACACATTCGCGCGTCGGATATTGGAACGGAACAAGAACAATTCGCAAGGGTCGAAGGTGATGTGCAAGCCGATGCTGCGGCTAACGCCGGGATGCGAGCATGGGTGCGAGGAATGCGAGGTAGCCTGCGCGGTGTTCGCGGCGCTGCGCGACGACTTGTGGCGGGAACTGGAGCAGCTGCACCGGGAGCGGGCATCGCACCCGCACCGGGTTAAGGCGCGAGATCTCGAAGCTGCGAAAGCGCAGCTGGCAAACGCCGAGCGAGAATTTGAGCACGCTCGTCCTCGGTTGCGTTCTCAGGCACGATCCGCAGCATGGCCCGAAACATGGTTGCGAGCGCTTCCTCACTAGGGAGGGCGACCTGCATGGTGACGAACTGGAGCGGCCGCTCCGGCTCCATAATAGGAGCATCGGGCGCGGGGTCTTCCGTCTCACCAGTCAGGTAGGCTGGGGAGGTGCGTAGGATCCTCGCAATTACGTGAAGATGCTTCGACCCACGGGACTCTCCCCGGATGAGGCCGTTGATCGTGCTTTGCCGCACGCCCACACGTCGCGCCAGCTCAGCCTGCGAAATGCCAATCGCCTTTAGCCGGTAATCGATGCGCTCGCCTATATTCATTGCGCAAATCCTAACGGCTTGCCGTTAGCGTGCCACAACAGCTTTCCGGTTGACATGTCTACCGGAGCTCCGTTAGGCAGGCCGCATGAGCATGGAGCTTTCCATAGACACCCCGCTCGCCAGAGCGGTTCGGGTAGCGGGTTCGCAGTCGTCGTTCGGGCGCATGATTGGCCGACGGCAATCAACCGTGAACCACTGGCTCAAGCACAATCGCCCCCTTCCTGCGGAACACGTCCTTCGAGTCGAGGAACTGACAGGAGTTTCCCGCACCTTGCTGCGACCGGACATATATCCGGAGGGCCTTGATGTACCCCGCCCCTTGCTTCGCGTCGCGTGCGATTCAACTCTGGCATCGAACGCCTACCACTTCTCCGATAACCCCGCGGGTCGCACTGCGGCGGAGGCTCCGGCGGCCCCGGCCGACCGGAGCCCCATCCCCTTCCCTTGCGCGGAGGGTCGAGGGTGACGAAACTTCGCATCCCCGGCACCTGGTCCGCTGCCGTTTTGCAGATCTCCGATCGCCTAGGCGTGCGCCGCGCGGCCCATGCCGCAGGCGTGGGCGATCGGACGATCTACAAATGGTCTGATCCCGATACAGCGACCACGCCTACCCTGGCGCAGGCTGCCGCGCTCGACTGCGCCTATGTCGCCGCTGGCGGCGCTTCGATGCCGTTGCTCGAATGCTATGCCCGCATGGTCGATCCGGCGGCGGTCGAGCTGGCAGCCTGCCCGCAGGCGCTGGTGATCGAGATCGCGGGCGTCGCGAAGGAAGCTGGCGAGGCCGTTTCCTTCAGCCTCGCCGCGAGCCAGCCGGACGCCAGCCGTGCCGCCATGCTCCGCGCGCTGCAGGAAACGCACGAGGCGGCGCAGGCCGTCGGCTCCCTTTCGCGCCGTCTCAGCTCGATCTTTCGCCGCGGTGCGGCGCCGGAACCAACCATGCGGGGCACGCTATGACGATCAAACGACGACGCTTCTTCGTGTGTCCGGAATGCGGATCGGGCGTGAGTTGCCGTACCAGCGAGCAGATAACGCCCACGATCCGCGAGGCGCGGCTGCTGTGCAACGACGATGCATGCGGCTGCGCCTTCGTCGTCCAAATCGTCGCTGTGCGCCTGGTGGTGCGGGGCATGAAGCCGAACCCAGGCCTGCACCTGCCCGTCGGCCGATGGCGCGAGCCGGCCAACGACGATGCACCGGGGCAGCCCGCCAATGATGACGAAGCACCGCCGGAGGTAGCCGACACGATCGGCACCTGATCCGGGCGCCGCCCCGTCCCCAGCCTAAATGCCCGCCCCCCGGCGCTACCGCGCGCCGGGCAACGCCCCCGCTTTGCCTGAAAGGAAGCCATCCCGATGCAAGCCTTTGCTCCCCCCTCGCCCCGCCCGCTGCGGATGGGCGCCTGCGCCTGCCCGGCGTGTCGGCGGACGCGCTGGATCCTCCGCCCGCTTGATCGCACCTGCCTGCGCCTGCTGGCCGGCGTCGGCGCGGGTTGGGCGGCGGTACTGCTGTGGGAGGCCCTGCGATGATCGCGCCCCTGCCCGGCGCCGCGCCATTGCGCCGCCGCGTGTCCGCCCCCTCGGTGCTGCAGCCCGCCCTCTGGCCGGGTGTGGTAGAGGCACCGCGCCTCACCCCTTCGGACTATCTGCGCCTCCGGCGCGTCGCTGCGCGCCTCTCGATTGCGGAAGCTGCGGACCGGCTGGTCGACAGCCGCGCCGATCATCGGCGCGCAGTCGAGTTTCTCCGCCGCTTGGAGACGCCGGGGCGCACCGCGCTCTATCGCTCGACAATCGCGCACCTGCTGCACGCCTTCCCGTTCGATCCGGACGTCTATTGGCAGCTGGCCGAGGAACCCCTCCACCGCCATCCGCGCATCTGCCGCGGCTGCGGCTGCTCCGCGCATGATCGCTGCACCGACGGCGAAGGCGGCGGCTGCCGCTGGATCGAGCAGGATCGCTGCTCCGCCTGCAGCCCGGGAGGCCGGACATGCGCCTGATCGCCAAGGCTGCCCGCGTGCTGCTCGTCACGCTGCTCGTCTGCGCCGCGCTGTGCAGCGTGCCGCTTCAGCTGGTCCTGCTGTTCACCCGCGCCCAGGCGGCGCGGCGCTGATCGGCGAGAGATTGAAAGAACGCGCATGGCTGCTCGCCCCACCTTTCGCCAGGCCGATCTGGTCCGCGCGATCCGCGCCTCCCGCAAGGGCGGGCTGGAGATCGCGCGCACGGAGATCGATCCTGATGGCCGAATTATCCTGTTCCACGCCGCCGCCGCGGCCGAGGCGGCACCCGCCAGCCCGTTCGATGCATGGAAGGCTAGCCGAAATGCGGGTTAAGCTGAAAGGCGTGAACCGCACGCGGGTGCGCGCCGCGAGCGGCGAGATGGTCGAATATTTCTACGCCTGGAAGGGCGGCCCGCGGCTCGAGGGCAAGCCGGGCTCGCCTGAATTTCTGGCCAGCTACGAACGGGCGCATGCGGAGGATCGCAAGCGCGCAGCCGACACGCTGCGCACGCTGCTGGATGCGTTTCAGGATTCGAGCGCCTTTACCGACCTCGCGGAGCGGACGCGGGCCGATTACAACAAGCAGCTGCGCATCATCGATGGCGAGTTCGGGGACTTCCCGATCGCTGCGCTGGCCGATCGGCGCACCCGCGGCGAATTCATGGCCTGGCGGGATCGCCTCGCCGTTCGATCGCGGAGACAGGCCGATTATGCCTACTCGGTGCTGGCGCGCGTGCTGTCCTGGTCGGTGGATCGTGGCCTGGCGCCGGTCAACCCGTGCCGGGCGGGCGGGCGCGTGTATCGCGCGGCACGATCTGAGCGGGTCTGGACGCCCGAGAACGAAGCCGCCTTCTACGCTCGCGCGCCGGACCATTTGCACCTGGCGCTGATGCTGGCGCTCTGGACGGGGCAGCGGCAGGGCGATCTGCTGGCGCTGACCTGGAGCGCCTATGACGGCGCCAATTTGCGCCTGGTCCAGCACAAGACGATCCGGAAGAAGGAAGGTCAGCCCGGCAAGCGCATCGTGATCCCAGTGGGCAAGCCGCTAAAGGCGCGGCTCGACCTCCTTTCGGAGCAACGTCCAGCAGCGCGTGAAGCGATCCTGCTCACCGAGCGTGGTACGCCTTGGACCGAAGGTGGCTTCCGCGCATCATGGCGAAAGGCTTGCGTCGCGGCAGGCGTGGAGGGGGTGACGTTCCACGATCTGCGGGGAACTGCGGTCACGCGATTGGCGCTAGCGGGCGCAACGCCGCCCGAGATCGCGACGATCACCGGGCACTCGTTGCGCGACGTCAACGATATCCTAGATGCGCACTATCTCAACCGAGATCAGCGCCTGGCCGAGTCAGCGATCAGGAAGCTCGAATCCGGCTAATTTGCCAAAAATCTTCCCAAAAACGCTCACGGCGTCCGCCGAATCGAAACAACCTACTGCGCAGATTGCTCGACAAATCAGAGGCTTGGGGATGGTAGCGGAGGAGGGACTTGAACCCCCGACACGCGGATTATGATTCCGCTGCTCTAACCAACTGAGCTACTCCGCCCCGAAGCGAGAGCGGCCATCTATGTCGGTGGACACGATCCGTCAAGCGAACATGTGACGTGAATGCAATTCCCATGGACCGCCGCGATACCACCAGCTCGCAAGCCCCGATATTTCCACGGTTTTCGGGGCGAAATCGGCTTCCAGCGCACGCAGCAGCGCCTTGGCAAGCACCGGTCGGACCTTGTTCTGCACGGTCACGTGCGGCCGCCAGCGGCCCGCATCCTGCGGAGTGAGCAGCCCGGCAAAGGCGTGGAGCAGCCCGGCCCGAATCGCGTCCAGCTCGGGCACCTCGATTCGATAGGCCACCCCCTGCCCCAGCGACATCAGCCCGCTCACCCGCGCCCGCGGCGCGCGCACTCCGCGGGTCTCCTGGGCGAGGCGATGCTTGAGCTCCTCGGCCACCGAGGGCGGCAGATGGTGGAACAGCGTGAGATGCGCGTCGAGCTGGTTCCGCTCGGGCGGGAAATGCGCGCGGCGGAGCGAATCGAACCAGGCCTGGTCCTGCCTGCCGAACAGCGCCGTCACGATCAGCGGGGCGGGCGCCGCGCTCAAATCTCCACCTGGCTGCCCAGCTCGACCACGCGATTTGTCGGTAGGCGGAAGAACTCCATCGCGCTTTCGGCGTTGCGCAGCATCCAGGCGAACAGCTTCTCGCGCCAGATCATCATCCCCGGCCGCGAGGAGGGCAGCAGGGTCTGGCGGGCGAGGAAGAAGCTGGTCTCCATCATTTTGAACTCGGCACCGCAGGCATCGACCGACTTGAGTGCCGCCGGCACGTCCGCCTCCTGCATGAAGCCGTAATAGAGGATCATACGGTGGAAGCCCTTGCCGAGATCCTCCACGACCAGGCGCTTCTCCTCCGGCACATAAGGCACGTCGCTGATCTTGACGGTCAGCAGGATCACCCGGTCGTGCAGCACCTTGTTGTGCTTGAGGTTGTGGAGCAGCGCGTGCGGCACGCCGTCCGGCGTCGAGGTCATGAACACCGCGGTGCCGCGCACGCGGGTGGCGGCGTTGGCAGCCGATTCGATGAAGATCTGGATCGGCATCGCGCTCTCGCGAAGGCGCGCGATCATCAGCTTGCGGCCCTTCGCCCAGGTGGTGAGCAGGGTGAAGACGATGAAGCCCACCATCAGCGGGAACCAGCCGCCATCGGGCACCTTGGTGAGATTGGCCGCGAAATAGGCGAGATCGACGGTGAAGAAGATCGCCAGCAGCGGGATCGCGTAGCGCTTCTTCCAGTGCCACAGGTTGAACAGCACCACGGCGAGCAGGCAATTGTCGATCAGCATCGCGCCGGTGACGGCGATGCCGTACGCCGCGGTGAGGTTCGACGAGGTCTGGAAGCTGAGCACCAGCAGGATCACCATGATCATCAGCGCCCAGTTGATGATCGGGATGTAGATCTGCCCGGCGGTCGCCGCGCTGGTATGGTCGATGCGCAGACGCGGCACGAAGCCGAGCTGAATCGCCTGCTGGGTCACCGAAAAGGCGCCAGAGATCACGGCCTGCGACGCGATGATCGCGGCGGCGGTGGCGACGAACACCAACGGCAGCCGCAGCGCCTCGGGTGCGAGCAGGTAGAAGGGGCTGCGCAGCGCCTCCGCATCGCGGATCAGCAGCGCGCCCTGCCCCATGTAATTCATCATCAGCGCCGGCAGCACGAACCACAGCCAGGAGACACGGATCGGATTGCGGCCGAAATGGCCCATATCGGCGTAGAGCGCCTCGGCGCCGGTGACCGCCAGCACCACCGAGCCGAGCGCCAGGAAAGCACGCAGCGGGTCCAGCATGAAGAAGTGCACGGCATGGTGCGGCGACAGCGCCTGCAGCACATGCGGCGTCTG
Organism: Sphingomonas trueperi; assembly: GCF_040545965.1. Taxonomy (GTDB): domain Bacteria; phylum Pseudomonadota; class Alphaproteobacteria; order Sphingomonadales; family Sphingomonadaceae; genus Sphingomonas; species Sphingomonas trueperi_C. The sequence goes on from NZ_JBEPMV010000002.1 coordinate 636,483, forward strand.
GACCATGCTGATCACGCCCAACGTCGCGATGACGAGGAAGTAGAAGATCATCACCGGCCCGAAAAAGGCGCCGACGCGCGCCGTGCCGGTCCGCTGGATCGAGAACAGCATGACGAGGATGACGACCGCGATCGGCACCACCAGCCGGTGGAAGCCCGGCGCGGCAACCGCGAGCCCCTCCACCGCGGACAGCACGGAGACCGCCGGGGTGATCATCGAATCGCCGTAGAACAGCGCGGTGGCGAACACGCCGAGCAGCACGATCCCCTGGGTCCAGCGGCGCTGGCCGCCCCGACCCGAGATCAGCGCGAGCAGCGCCAGGCTGCCGCCCTCGCCCTTGTTGTCTGCCCGCATGATGATCGTGACGTATTTCAGCGTCACCACCACCATCATCGACCAGAACATCAGGCTGATCGCGCCCAGCACATGGGGCGTGTCCAGCGGCAGTTCGTGATGCTCGTTCGCGAAGGTCTCGCGAAACGCATAGAGCGGGCTCGTGCCGATATCGCCGAACACGATGCCGATAGCACCGAGCGCGAGCTTCCAGGTCGGGTCCTGGCCGTGCTGGCCATGACCGACATGCGGGTCCGAATCGGGGAGGAGCGCGGCAGCGTCTCCGTTCACAGCGGTGTTCACCGGTGCGACAGACGCTGAGAGTAGCGAACCGACCTGGCCATAGAGACCTGTGTTCTCATCATCATCAGGATGCGGGCCGTTAGCATGTGCAACATGCCCTATCAACAAGCGTGTCCAGGGCGGCTAGACGCACCAGCGCCCCGCCCGTTCCAACAGGCCCCAAGATAGTCATCGCGCCGCGCCGAACAAGGCGTCGCCTTCGCCCCGGGTGGGCACCTCGCGCAGGACGAAACTGCTGTTGATCGTCACCACCCCCGGCAGGCGCCCGAGATGCTCGCGGTGCAGCCGCTCGTAATCGTCGAGGTCGCGACAGAGGATCTTGAGCCGATAATCCTGCCCGCCCGAGACCAGCGCACATTCCACTACCCCGTCGATCCGACCGACAGCCGCCTCGAACTGGGCGAGATCCTCCTCCACCTGCGTACCGAGCGTGATGTCGACCAGCGCGGTGACGCGGAAGCCGAGCGTGCGGTGTCCGAGCCGCGCGCCATAGCCCCGGATCAGGCCGTTCACCTCCAGCGCCTGGATGCGCCGCGTGCAGGCGGATTGCGAGAGGCCCACCGCCGCGGCGATCTGGCTCACGGGCGCGCGCGCGTCCGCGGCGAGCAGCTTGAGGATTGCTGTGTCGATTCGATCCATCCCGCATGGAATGCGCGCGAGAGCGTAACAAACGCAAGATCCATGCGTTCAACCTTCGTCGGCGCAACTCGCTTTGCAGGGATTCGCACCGCCAACTGCGATACAGTGCCGCATCCGAACTTAGGAGAGTTCCCATGCGCATCGGCGTTCCGAAGGAAATCAAGAATCACGAATATCGCGTCGGCCTGACCCCCGCCTCGGTGGCGGAGCTGGTCCATGCCGGCCACAGCGTGCTGGTCGAGACCAAGGCCGGCATGGGCATCGATTTCGACGATGCCGCCTATACCGCGGTCGGTGCGCAGATCGCGCCCGACGCCAAGACCGTGTTTGCCCAGTCGGACATGATCGTGAAGGTGAAGGAGCCGCAGGCGCAGGAAATCGCGCTGCTCGAGCCGCGCCACCTGCTGTTCACCTATCTCCACCTCGCCGCCGACAAGCCGCAGGCCGAGGGCCTGATGAAGTCCGGCGCGACCTGCATCGCCTATGAGACGGTCACCTCGAACTCGGGCGCCCTCCCCCTGCTCAAGCCGATGAGCGAAGTCGCCGGCCGCATGTCGGTCCAGGTCGCCTCGCACTATCTCGAGAAGGAACAGGGCGGCCGCGGCGAGCTACTGGGAGGCGTGCCGGGCGTGGCACCGTGCAAGGTCGCGATCCTTGGTGGCGGCGTCTCGGGCATCAACGCCGCGCAGATGGCGACCGGCCAGCGCGCCGACGTGACGATCTACGACATCAACAACGAGCGCCTGGCCGAGTTGGACATGCATTTCGGCAGCCAGATCAAGACCGCCTATGCCAGCAAGGCCGCGATCGCCGAGGCAGTCCGCACCTCGCAGGTGGTGATCGGCGCGGTGCTGGTGCCGGGTGCGGCGGCGCCGAAGCTCGTCACCCGCGACATGCTCAAGACGATGATGCGCGGCTCGGTGCTGGTCGACATCGCGATCGACCAGGGCGGCTGCTTCGAGACCAGCCGCGCGACCACGCATGACGATCCCGTGTTCGAGATCGACGGCGTGATCCATTACTGCGTCGCCAACATGCCCGGCGCGGTCGCCCGCACCTCGGCCTTCGCGCTCAACAACGCGACTTTGCCCTTCGTGCTCAAGCTGGCCAACCAGGGTGCCGAAGCGGCAATGCAGGCCGACCGCCACCTCGCCAACGGCCTCAACGTCTCGGGCGGCAAGATCCGCCACCAGGCGGTGGCCGACGCGCTCGACCTGCCGTTCGAAGCCTGGGCGGGCTGAACCCCCGCCCCTCTCGACCGAGCACCAGCCCGGGCGAGAGGGCTCAGGCGGCTGCTGCCTGCTGCGGCAGATAATCGACCAGATTGCCCAGAATCGCGCGACGCGAGCGCAACCGCGGATCCGCCATCGCCGCCAGGAACGCGCGATATTGCGGATGGGTGGGCGTGAACACCGCCTTCTGTGCATATTCTTCCGGCGAGAAAGTGCCCCAGTTGGTCATCTTGCCGAAATAGAGGCCTGTCACGCCAAGGCTTTCGGCGAGATCGACCGCGGCGCCCATCTCGTGGAAATTGTCCACCTGCACGGTGAAGCTGAGATACAGCGAATCCACCAGGCCCTGCGCCAACAGGTCGGCGGAGAAGCGCAAATTTTCCTCCATCACCTCCCAGCGCGCGCCGCGGCGGAGAAGTTCGTGGGTTTGCTTGGAGGCGCCGTCGATGCTGATCTGCAGCGACTGGACACGGCCGTGCAGCGCCGGGAACTTCTCCCACTCGCGCGGGGTGAACAGCATCGCGTTGGTCATGATGCGGAAGCGCAGATCGGGATAGTCCTCCGGGGTCAGCCGCTCCATCAGCTGGCGGAAATTCTTGCTGGCGAACGGATCGCCTGATCCGGTGATGAACACCGATTTGGCATCCCGCAGCATCGGCAGGATCGCGCGCTCCTGCATCGCGCTGTAGCGCTCGCGCGTGGCGGCATCTGCGGCCTGCTTGCTCGTGCGGCAGCTCGGGCAGGAGAGGTTGCAGGTGACGTCATAGGCGAGGTTCACGTCCTGCGGCCCCTGCTGCATCTCGGTTTCGCGCTCGGCGATCAGTGCGGCAAGGCTCGGCCAACGTACCATAGCCTCCTGCCTCGTCGGCAGCGTGCCAGCCTGGATCTCCGGACAGGCCGTCTTGTTGCAATGACGATAGCTGCCGTCATGGATGCTGGCGCGCACCGCTTGCGCCGCCTGCGAGTTCCACACACTCTCCCAATCCGACTGGCTCAAGTCGCCCGCCGAGGTCGGCAGCCAGTTCGCGCAGCATTGGTGCGTGCTATTGTCCAGCACATGGAGTTCGACGAAGGGCTTCACGCAGAATCGCTCCTCCAGCCGGTATTTGGGATTGGCGGGATCTGCCAGGCCCTGGACGTGAAACAGGGCGCCCTGGAGCAGCAGCGAATTGCTCTGCATCGTCGCAGCGCGCGCGAGGCGAGCAACCGCAGCAGGCAGTTGCCCCTCATGCGCTTCGCACATTGCGACGAGGATCTCGAGCGCGATCGCCAAGAAGAGGTCGATCTTGGGGTTGCTGCGCATCGCCGCGGCATGCGTGTCGCGGATCACGGAGGAGAAATGCGGCAGCGCCTGCAGGAACTGGGGGAATGCTGCCCAGATCTCCGGCCGATCGTCGATCTGGATCAGGTCCTGCAACATGGTGTGCAGCATGTCCTGCGCCTGCGCGCGCGCGGCTTCCTCGGCCTTCGCGGCAGCGTTGTGCGCGGTCTTTTTCATGGCAGTCATCCGTCCCTGGAAGGCGCCGATGCGACGGCGCTCCTTCCAGTATAGAGGGCTGACGCCGCTTTAGGGCTTGGCCGCCTGCGCTGCAGCCGCGAGCGCGGGATCAAGCTTCAGCATCGCGCCCACCATATCGTCGCGGTAGCTTGCACCCGGCGGCACGAGGCGGAGTGCCCGCCCCCAGGCCTGGCGGGCGGCTTCCAGATCACCGGCCCGGGCCAGCGCGATGCCGTGGTAGAAGGGTGGCCCGGGATGGTTCGGCGCCAGCGTCTCGGCCCTGTCGAAGGCGTAGCGCGCCGCCGGGGAGAGCTGGTCGCCATCATGCTCGGCAAGCGCGAGGCCGAGCCCGGACCAGAGCCCCAGATCGTTCGGTGCCTTGCGTACTGCGCCCAGCATGACGGTCGCGGCGAGCTGCGGCGCACCGGCGCGGGTCATCGCATCGGCGGCCATGAAGTAGCTGTAGTCGAAGTTGAACCGCCCGAAGAGGCCCTCGCGCGCGGCAATGAGGTTGGGATCGAGCGGCCGCACGCTGGCGACACCTTCCACCGGATGATCGGGCAGGCTCGGCTGCCCCTGCCATGCATAGCCCGCCGCCGCGAGCATTACCGCCATCGCGGGCACGGTCCAAAAGCGCCACGGAAAGCGAATGAGTAGCAATAGCGCACCTGCAAGCAGCGCAAAGCCGCCGAAGACCAGCCAGCCCATCATGCAGCCTTCCTCTTGAACAACCGCCGGGCGATCAGCAGCCCGAGGGCGAGCAACGCCAGCGGGGCGATCCACAGCGGCGCGGTGATCCAGCTCAGCGGCGGGTCGTAGGTGACATAGTCGCCATAGCGCTCCATCAGCCATTTGCGGACCTGGGCGGGCCGCTCGCCCGCGGCGATCCGCTGGCGGACCAGCGCGCGCATCTCGCCCGCCATGTCGGCATCGCTGTCGGCGATGCTCTGGCCCTGGCAGACGAGGCAGCGCAACGTCTCCATCAGCGCCTTGGCCTGGGCTTCCTGGTCGGGGTCAGGCAGCTGGGTATAGGCGAGCGGCGATGCCGGCAGCGTCGAATCCGCCTGCGCCGCGCTGGCCAGAAGCAGCGCGACAGGCAGCAGCGCCCGCCTCATTTCGCCCTCTCCAGCGCGGCGAGCAGCTTGGGCACGTCTTCGGCGCGGATGTCGCCGATATGCTGGTCGACGATCACCCCGCGCGAGTCGATCACGAAGGTCTCCGGTACCCCCGAGGAGCCGAGCGACAGCTGCGCCCGCATCGCGGCATCGTCGCCGATTCGCGCATAAGGGTCGCCGTTGCGGGCGAGGAAGGCCTGCACCTCTGCCGCGGTGTCTCGCACCGCGATCGCGTCGATCTGCGCGCCCGCCTGCTTGAGCTTGAGCAGCTGCGGTGCCTCGGCGACGCAGGGGATGCACCAGCTGGCGAAGACGTTGAGCAGGCGCGGCTTGCCCTTGGGCCAGGCCGCGGTGTCGATGCCGGGCTTGCCCGCAACGATCGCAGGCAGTTGCAGCGTCGGCAGCGGCTTGCCGACCATGGCCGAGCGCACGATGCGGTCGCTCGGCTGGATCAGGCCGTTCACCACCAGCACGAAGACGAGGACGAACAGCGCGAGCGGCAGCCAGATCAGCAGCTTCTTCATGCCCATGCCTCCCGCTCGCGTGCCTCTCGGCGGGCGCGGAGCACCCGGCCGAGCAGCGACAGGATGCCGCCCAGTGCGATCAGCCCGCCGCCCGCCCAGATCAAAGTGACGAAGGGCTTCCACCACAAGCGGAGCTGCCAGCGCCCTTCCCCGTCCGCCGCGCCGAGCACGGTGTAGACCTGGCCATCCCACAGGGTGGCGATCGCCGCTTCGCTGGTGTTGGTGGGCGGATTGGCGAAGAAGCGCTGCTGGGGGAACAGGTCGAACGGCTCGCCGCTCCCGCGCTGCACCTGCAGCCGCGCTTCCATCGCCGACCAGTTGGGGCCGACGGTGGGCCGCACCTCGGCCAGGGTGACCTTGAACGGGCCGACGGCGAGGTTGTCGCCGATCGCCACCGCCGCCAGCCGCTCCTGCTTGAACAGCGTATCCGCCGCCATGCCGGCCAGGCTCACCGCCATGCCGAGATGCGCGACGACCATGCCGTATATCGGCAGCGGCGTACGGCGAAGGTTGCGCTTCCACAGCGGCGCGACGCTCGCGGCGGCCAGCCCGAAGGCGAGCGCCAGCACCAGCACCGCGATCGGCGAGGTGAAGCCCGACAGGGCGAAGAACAGCGCGAAGGTCACGCCCGCGACGGCAACGGGAATGGTGAGGCGCGAGAGCAGCGCCTGGGCGGAGTCCTTGCGCCAGCGCAGCAGCGGTCCGGCCGCCGTGCCTGCGACCAGAAACAACGCGATCGGCACCGCGGTCTTCTCGAAGAAGGGCGCGCCGATCGAGAGCTGCACGCCCATCGCCTGCGCGACCAGCGGATAGAGCGTGCCGATCAGCACGATCCCCAAGATCACGCTGAGCAGCAGGTTGTTGAGCACAAAGGCCGCCTCGCGGCTGACCAGCTGGAAGGTCGCGCCCTGCGTCACCGTGCCGACCCGCGCGCCGAACAGCGCCAGCGCGCCGCCGATATAGAGGCCCAGCAGCGCCAGCAGGAAGGTCCCGCGCGTCGGGTCTACCGCAAAGGCATGGACGCTGACCAGAATTCCCGAGCGGACCAGGAAGGTGCCGACCATCGACATCGAGAAGGCGACCACCGCCAGCATCAGCGTCCAGGCCCGCAGCCCGCCCCGCGTCGCCAGCACGTTGACCGAATGGAGCAGCGCGGTCGCCGCCAGCCACGGCATCAGCGAGGCATTTTCCACCGGATCCCAGAACCACCAGCCGCCCCAGCCGAGCTCGTAATAGGCCCAGTAGCTGCCCGCGGTGATGCCGATCGTCAGGAAGATCCAGGCGGCGAGCACCCAGGGCCGCATCGCCTTGGCGAAGGCCGGCCCCACGTCGCGCATCAGCAGCGCGGCGACCGCGAAGCTGAACGCGACCGAAAGCCCGACATAGCCGAGATAGAGCGTCGGCGGATGGAAGGCGAGCCCGGGGTCCTGCAGCAGCGGGTTGAGCCCCTGCCCGTCCGCCGGTGCCGGGTTGAGCCGGGCAAACGGGTTCGAGGCGAAGGCGAGGAAGGCGTAGAAGCCGATGGCGATCGCCGCCTGCGCCGCCAGCGTGGCGGACAGCGTCTCCGCCACCAGCCGCCGCTCGAACAGCGCGACGCCGGCGCCGGCGACCGCCAGCACGGTCACCCAGAGCAGCATCGAGCCCTCATGGTTTCCCCAGGCACCGGCGACCTTGTAGAGCATCGGCTTCTGCGAGTGGCTGTTCTCGGCCACCAGCAGCACCGACATGTCCGAGGTGACGAACAGCCAGATCAGGATCAGAAAGGCCAGAAGCGCGAACAGCGCCTGGACCAGCGCGATCTTGCGGACGCCCGGCAGCATCGCCGCCGGATCGCCCGCGCGTGCGGCAGCGGCGCCCAGCATCAGCTGCGCAATGGCGAAGGCAGTGGCGAGCCACAGCGCTGCGAGTCCTGCTTCGGCGATCATGGCTCCAGCGACTCGCTCTTGTGCATCTTCCCCGCCATCTGCGGCGGCATGTAACGCTCGTCATGCTTGGCGAGCAGATTGTCGGCGGCGAAGCTGCCGTCCGGCTGGAACTGGCCTTCGGCGACCACGCCCGATCCTTCGCGGAACAGGTCCGGGGTCACGCCGCGGAAACGCACCGGCACCACGTCCTTGCCGTCGGTGACCTTGAAGGCAATCGACACGCCGTCCTTGGCCCGAACCAGCGAGCCCTTCTCGACCATGCCGCCAAGCCGCACCGCCTTGCCGAGCGGCAGCGGCTTTCCGGCGACGTCGCCGGGGGCATAGAAGAAGGCGGCCTGATCCTTGAGCGCGGAGAGCGCGAGCAGCGCCGCGCCAATGATCGCCGCCACCGCCAGCAATGCGAGCGTCAGTCGTTGATGCTTTGCCTTCACGCGCGGCGCCCCAGTGCGTCGGCGGTCGCTTCCGCGCGGCGCATCGCCCACCAGCTCGCCGCGGCGATACCGCCGGTGCCGAGCGCCACCACCAGATAGGCGGCGGTCACGAACCACCAATGGTTCATTGCGCCGCCCTCCGCCGCAACCGGGCCTCGACCTTCTGCCGGGCGAGCAGCGCGCGCATCCGCATCAGCACGATCGCGCCGAACAGCAGGCTGAAGCCCGACAGCGTGAACCACAGCGGCCAGAGCATCGACGCGTCGATGCTGCTGCGGGTGAGCCCGATGCTCTCCCCCTGGTGCAGCGTGTTCCACCACACCACCGAATAGCGAATGATAGGCAATAGCACCGTTCCCGCGACGCCAAACAGCGCCGGAATGCGCCCGTCGCCGCTCCGCTCGGCATCGGCGCGGGCGAGCGCGATCCAGGCGATATAGACAAAGAAAAGCAGCAGCATGCTGGTCAGCCGGCCGTCCCATTCCCACCAGGTGCCCCAGGTCGGGCGCCCCCAGATCGAGCCGGTGATCAGGCAGAGCGCGGCAAACACCGCCCCCACCGGCGCGATGGCGCGGGCGGCGACGATCGCCAGCGGGTGCCGCCAGATCAGATAGCTCAGGCACGCCAGCGCCAGGCTGCTCCACCCACCCATGCCGAGCCAGGCGGTCGGCACATGGATATAGAGAATGCGGACGCTGTCCTTCTGCAGATAGTCGGCGGGCGTCTGGGTGAGGCCGGCCCAGGCGCCGAACAGCGTCAGCGCCAGCCCCACCCAGAACATGGCGGGCGTCAGCGGCCGGGCGATCTTGAGGAAGCGCGCCGGATTGGCGAGGGCGTGTAGCATCGGCACGGCGCTGGAGTAGCCGGGTTTCTCCCCGGATTCCAAGCAGCGATTGCATCTCCTCGCCCCTCCCTGCGCATAGGGTTGCAAAGCCGTGCAGCCTCCGCTACCCGAGCCGCGTCATCTGGGGAGTAGCCAGTCGGTGCCGCGCGCACCGGGCGCCCGCGTCAACATACTTGGTCGAGAGGCCATGGCGCAGGCGGAGCCGCAAGGTTCGGGCGAGACCAATGGCGTCGCATCTCCGCTCGTGCCGGGCGGGGAGATGCGATGTCGTTGGATTCGCATCCGCCCGGCCCCGGAGATTCTCTTGGAAGCCCTGCTCACCTCCACCGCGGTGGTCGCGCTCGCCGAAGTCGGTGATAAGACCCAGCTGCTGGCGATCCTGCTCGCGACCCGCTTCAAGCGGCCGGTGCCGATCATCTGCGGCATCTTCGTCGCGACAATCGCCAACCATTTTCTTGCCGCGCTGGTGGGTGCCGAAGTCGCCGGGCTGCTGGACAGCGTGTGGTTTCGCTACGCGATCGCCGCCTCGTTCGTCGCGATGGGCCTGTGGACGCTGATTCCGGACAAGCTGGACGAAGAGGAAAGCACGAAGCCCGCGCGGTTCGGCGCGTTCCTCACCACCGCCATCGCCTTCTTTCTGGTCGAGATGGGCGACAAGACCCAGGTCGCGACGGTCGCGCTCGGTGCCCGCTTCCACGCGGTGCTGCCAGTGACCGCGGGCACGACGCTGGGGATGATGCTCGCCAATGTGCCGGCGGTGTTCCTCGGCAAGGCGGTGATCGACCGGGTGCCGCTGACCACCGTGCACCGCATCGCGGCACTGCTGTTCGTCGCCATCGGCCTGTGGCTCGCGGCGCAGACGGCGGGGTGGCTCTGATAGCAAAAGGCCCTCCCCGTCATGGGGAGGGCCTTTGGATTACCGCCCGATGAGGCGCTGGGCGATGCGGTCGGCGACTTCGCTCGACGGATCGCCGGTCGCTTCGCTTTCGTCCCACACCTGGTTGAGGCGCACCGGGATCTTCTCGACCCGGGCATCGACCTCGGAGCGGTCGCCCTGACCCAGATATTCCAGCGCCACGTTGATGATGCCGCCCGCATTGATCACATAATCCGGCGCATAGACGATGCCGCGCGCGTGCAGGCGGTGGCCGTCCTCGCGCGTGGCGAGCTGGTTGTTCGCGCCCCCCGCGACGACGCGCACCTTCAGCGCCTCGATCGACTGCTCGGTAAGGATCGCACCCAGCGCGCAAGGGCTGAGGATGTCGGCTTCGTGGGTCAGGATCGCATCGGCGTCGATCGCCTCCGCGCCCAGCTCAGCGGCCAGCGCCTTGGCACGGTCGCCATGCACATCGGCCAGCGTCAGCTTGGCTCCGTCCGCGGCCAGCAGCCGGGCAAGCCCGCCGCCGACCGAGCCGACGCCCTGGATCGCGACGCGCACACCGGCCATCGAATCGACGCCGAGGCCGCGCTTCGCCGCCGCCTTGACGCCGAGATAGACGCCGCGCGCCGTCACCGGGCCCGGATCGCCGCCCGCGCTGCCCGCCGCCACCGGCAGCCCGGAGACATGCTTGGTCTGGGTCGCGACGACCTTCATGCGGGCCTCGGACATGCCGACGTCTTCCGCGGTCACATAGCGGCCATGGAGCGATTCGACCGCGCGGCCGAACGCCTCCAGCTGCGCCTGGGTGACTTCCGCACCCGGCTTGTCGGCGAGGATCACGCCCTTGCCGCCGCCCATCGGCAGATCGGCCATCGCGTTCTTGTAGCTCATCCCGCGCGAGAGGCGGAGCGCATCGGTGATCGCGGCGCGGTGATCGGCATAGTGCCAGAAGCGCACGCCCCCGGCGGCCGCACCCAGCGCGGTCGAGTGCACCGCGATGATCGCGCTAAGGCCGGAAGCCCGATCCGAGAAGAGGTGAACGCCCTCGTGGTCGTCGAAATCGGGAAAGCCCCAGTCGGTGATCATGGATGGATCCGCGCTGTTATGAAGGGGGGAAATGGGGCGACCAACGGGAATTGAACCCGCAACCTCTGGTACCACAAACCAGCGCTCTAACCGATTGAGCTATGGTCGCCGTGAAGGAGAGCGCGCTTAGCGGTCTCCGCAGCGGAGCGCAAGGTGATTACGCACCCTGCCCGCGGGAAATTTTCACCGCCTCCTCCGGCGTGGTCACCCCGGTGCGGGCGAGGTGCCGGGCGGCGGAGCCCAGATTGGGGGTGCTGATAAAGGCATGGCGCGCCAGAATCGCCGCGTCGCCGCCGTCATTGATCAGTCGGCGGATCGTCGCGTCGCCGCGAATCGATTCGAACACGCCGGTCTGTCCGGCGAACCCGGTGCCCCCGCACACCACACATCCGGCCGAGGCATAGACGATCGCGCCGGGATCGAAGCCGAGCAGCGCCGAGACCGAGCCGGTCGCCTGCACCGGCTCGCGGCATTCGGGACATAGCCGCCGCACCAGCCGCTGGGCGATCACCAGGCTTAGCGCCGAGGCGAGGTGGAAGGCCTCTACCCGCCAGGCGCGCAGTTGCTGGATCGCCGCCACGGAATCGACCGCATCGATGCCCGCCAGCACCAGCCGCCCCGCCTGCGCCGCCTGGACCGCCGCCGCTGCGGCCGCGCGATCGGCGAGCGAATCTATCATCAGCACGTCGACGTCCTGCTCGATCGCGGCACGCAGCGTCTCTGCCGGGGCGACGATCGCTCCGTCCGCCCAGGTCACCCCCCGCAGATCGGGCATCGTGCCAATCGCGATGGCAAGGGCCGGCCGGGTGCGCGACGCGGCGAGCCCGAGCAGCGTCTGCAACGTCGTGCTGCCGCCCTGCCCCGCCGGTGCCGCCACCAGCACGAGACCGGGCCGCGCCAGCACCGTGCGCGCATGGTTGGCCAGCGCGGCGCTCATCCCCAGCGCCTCGAGCTCGCGGTGCCCGGCCTGGCGGGGCGCACGCTGCACCACCACCCGCTGCCCGTGCACCACCGGCAGCACGAAGATGTCGAGCAGCTCGCCTTCCCACCGCATCTCGCCGCGCTGGGGCAGCACGCCTTCCGACGACAGCCGCGCGGCGGCGGCGATCTGGCGGATCAGCGCCTCACCTTCGGCCCGCGCCACGTCGCCGAACGGATGGAGCAGCCCCGAGACGCGGAAGGCGATTTCGAATCCCCGGGCACTGGGCTCGACATGAAGATGCGACGCCTCAAGCCGCGCCGCCTCGGCAAGCAGCGGCTCGAGTTGCGCAGCGGTGGCCCTTGCCCCACCTCCTGCTGCGGGATGCCGTTCGACGTCGATATGCACTGTCATCCCCCTGCTGGACGGCGCCCGGCTACGCAGGCTTTGTGACAATCGACCTGCAATTTTATGACGATTGCGCGTCCCGCTGGCATGAAACGACGTGCTTTGGCAAAAGCACGACCATGCAGACGTCTCCTCTTCCCACGCTCGGCAGCGGCCACCCTTCCGAACCAGTGGTCGCGCGCATTCTCTCCTATCCGGGCGTGCAGAAGGTGCCGAGCCCGAAGGTGACGCTGTTCATGGTGCGCAACTTCCTCGACGCGGCACAATGCGCGGCGCTGGTGGCGCGGATCGACGAGAAGCGCCGCCCCTCCACCCTTGCCAATGCCGGCGACGATTACGCCTTCCGCACCAGCGAGACCTGCGATCTCGCCGCCGAGGATCCGCTCGCCATCTACCTCAAGGCCCGCATCCTCGACTTCATCGGGCTCGACGGCGCGCATGCCGAGCCGATGCAGGGGCAGCGCTACGCCATCGGGCAGGAGTTCAAGGCGCACACCGACTATTTCGATCCGGGCACCGCCGACTTCCACAAATTCTGCGACGTCTCCGGCCAGCGCACCTGGACGGTCATGCTCTATCTCAACCATGTCGAGGCGGGCGGCTCCACGCGCTTCAAGGCGATCGACAAAGTCGTCCACCCCGAGCCAGGCAAGCTGCTCGCCTGGAACAATCTGCGGCCGGACGGCAGCGTCAATCCGGCCACGATCCACCACGCGATGAAGGTTCGCGCGGGCACCAAATATGTGATCACCCAGTGGTTCCGCGAGCGCCCCTGGGGCTGGTGAGCGCGCGATGCGGAAGCGCCCGGAGGAACCTTCCCCCGGGCATTTCCATCCTGAGAACGGCCTCGATCAGAAGGTCGTGCTGAGGCCGACGCTGAAGATGCGGCCCTGGATGTAGCGGTTCGCATAGACGATCTTGCCGCTGTCGAACGTCTGGCGCTCGTTGAAGCGCGTGCGGGTGAGGTTGCGCGCCTCCAGCTTCAATTCGAACTGCGCTCCGCGGATTGCGAAGCCCTGCCGTCCGACGATGTCGAAGCGCACGCCCGGCCGCTCGATCACGTCCGGCTGGAAGCCGGTGCCGGACAGGTTGGACGGGCCGCGATTGGTCACGCGGTCGCTGGCATAGTTGAACAGGAAGGTCAGCTGCGACAGCCGGGCGGTATCCTCCAGGCTCAGCTGCAGGTTCACCAGGTGATCGGACTGGCCGGTGAGCGGCGCATCGTCGCGGAACTGGAGCGACGCGGGACCGAACCCGGTCGGACAGGAACCGATCGTCTGGTTGAGCACGTTGGGCGCGCAGCTGCCGTCCGCGGTGATCTCCGAGTGTGTGTAGGTGTAGTTGGCGATCGCGGTGATCCGGCGCGTCGCGAAGAAGGCGCCGTTCAGCCCGTCGAGCGGGATATACTTCTGCACCTCGACTTCGCCGCCATACAGCGTCGCCTTGGGCAGGTTGGTGAAGCCGGTCTGCAGCCGGTCGTCCGAGCCGGTGTAGAAGCCGACCTGCTCGATCGGGTTGCGGATCCGCTTGTAGAAGCCGGCCAGCGTGAAGCGCTGCTCTCGCGCGAAGAACCACTCGTAGCGCGCCTCGAAATTCTGGAGCGTCGAGTCGCGCAGCAGCGGGTTGCCGAAGAACAGGCGGTCGGAGTCCGGGTCGCGGAACTGCTGCGGCGCCAGTTCGCGGAACTGCGGGCGCGAGATCGTCTTGGCATAGCTGCCGCGCAGCTGCATGTCGGGCGCGAAGTTCCAGGTGAGCGTCAGCGCCGGCAACCAATAGTCGTTGTCGAGCCGCGTCGACGGGCTGTCGACCGGGGTGACGAACTGCTTGCCCTTCTCGTAGCGCACGCCGCCGACGACCCGCAGGCCGTCGATCGCATCGGTCTCGGCCTGGAGATAGCCGGCATGGATGCGCAGGCCCGCGTCATAGGCATAGGCGCCCAGCGGCGTGTTGAACTGCAGCTGGATCGTGCACGCGCCGGTGCCCTGCTGCGGGCAGGCATTGTTCACCACGTCCGGGCTGAGCAGATAGTCCGGCCGCAGCAGGTTGTAGGGATAGCTCGGCGCGGTGCCGCCGCCGGTGCTGGTCTGGTAGTTGAACTGCAGGCGCCGCGAAAAGCGCTTGGTGTCTGAGTAGTAATAGCCGGTCGACAGCGTCAGCGGGATCGCATCGGGCTTGTAGGAAAGGTCGCCCTGGCCGGTCCACAGATTCTCGTTCAGGTCCGAGAAGATGATCGAGGCGAAGGGCGAGAAGCGCTGGGTCACCTGATAGGCGCCGTTGCACTGGAACCCGCTCGCGCCGTTGCCGCCGTCATAGGAAATCGGCTGGCCGGTGGTGGTGGTCGCCGAGCAGAGATAGTCGAACTGGCGCTCATAGGGCGCATTGCGCTTCGAGTTGGCGTAGGCGCCGCGCAGATCGAGCTTCACCCCGGTGAACGGGCGGAGCTCCGCCACGCCCTGCGTCTCGAACAGCTCGCGCTGGAACCAGTTGGTGTTCTGCTGGAAGCGCAGGCCGCTGGCATTGTTGTACACTTCCGCCGCCGCGCCGCGGCCCTGCTTCAGGACGTCGCGGATATAGACGTTGGTGATGCGAATGGTGTTCTCGCCAAAGGCATAGCCCAGGCCGAGCAGCCCGTTGGCGATCACCCGGTTGTCGGTCAGCAGCGTGCGGAAATCGTTGCGCAGGTCGCCAGTGGTGTTGACGCTGTCCTGCTGGGTGATCAGCCGCGTCCGCCAGGTGTTGCTGTAGCCGAGCGAGGCGACGATGCCGAGCTGGTCCGCCCCCAGGTCCAGCGCCCCGCCGCCGCTGACCTCCGCCGACCAGTTCGCCGGCAGCTGCGCGTTGCGCTGGAGCAGCGTGGTCGAGGCGTTGGAAAGCTGCAGCACCTGCTCGGCTGGAAGGATGCCCGTGCCCTTGGGGGCGTTGCGGATGAAATCGGGCACCGAGCGGGTTCCGTCGTCGAAGCCCAGCCAGTCGTGCTTGCCGCCATAATAGGTATAGCCGAGCTCGCTGGTGGTCGCGTCGTCTGCGGCCAGTGATCCACCGAAGGTAAGGAAATCCTTCTTCGGGATCGCCTTGGTGGTGAGGTTGATCACGCCGCCGCCGAACTCGCCCGGATAATTGACCGAATAGGTCTTCTGGACGAGCGCCGAGCCGACGATCGTGGTCGGGAAGATGTCGAGCGGTACCGAGCGACGCAGCGGCTCGGGGCTCGGCAGGGGCGAGCCGTTGAGCAGCGACGAGGAATAGCGGTCGCCCAGGCCGCGGACATAGACGAAACCGACGCCGACCACGCTGAGGCCGGTGACGCGGCTGAGCGCGCCAGCGATGTCGCCCTCGCCGGTTCGGGCGATGTCCTCGCTCGAGAGGACCGAGACGACCTGCGGCGTCGCGCGGACGACGTTGGGAATGTACCGACCGGTGACGACGATCTCCTGCGGCACGGAGCCATCGAAGCCCGGCGCTGAGACCTCGACCGGCGGCTGCGCGTCCTGCGGCTCCGCCGTGTCCTGCGGGTTCGCCGCGGGGGCTGCCGGGGTCGGTGCGGGCGCGGCCGCGCTCTGGGCGAGCGCCGCTGCCGGCACGAGCTGGGACGTCAGAAGAAGAAGCGTGGCATAGGCGTGGCGTCGCTGCATGGCCGGGTCATCCAGTCTTGAAAGGTCGTGCGATGCCGGGGTGGTGGCGCGCACCACCCCGGCTCGGGTTCGCGGGTGCTTGCGGCCTCAGCGGCCGTTGCAGGCGAAGAACACCGAGTTGAACACCGGCGGACCCTGGTCCTGCAGCGCATCGTTCTTAGCGCGGATCGTCGAGCGGTCGGTCGCGCTCGTCTCGCCGGCGACGAGGTTGACGCAGGCGACGTTCGTCGGCGTCTTCACCACGCCGTTGACGAAGGTCATGTCAGCACCGCCGCGCAGGCGGATCGCCGCCGGCGCAATCGCCGTCTGGATGAAGGTGAAGTTGGCGTAGCGGCCCCAGGTGCGGGGCAGCAGGTCCTCGGCATTGTTCGAATCGATCTCGGTCGAGAAGGAGTCGGCCGTCGCGCCGGAGACCTTCTGCGCCGCGATCATGAACTGCATGAAGCCGCGCCAGCCATTGTCGACATCGAAGCCGTCATCGTCCGCGCCGGTGACCGCGATATACTTGATGTTCGCCGCACCGCCGAAGATCTCGATGCCGTCATCGGCCGAGTTGTGGCTCTGGATGTGATCGAGCACCGTGCCCGAGCCCACCGCGCCGAGCGTGAGGCCCTGCAGCTCGTTGCCGTCCGAGATGGCGATGCCCGAATAGCGGATCTGGACATAGGACATCTGGCCGCTGCTGTCGGCATCGTCGGTGCCGCCGTAGAAGCGACCGGTAACGCCTTCGATCGCGAGCTGGCACGGGGTCGGGTTGCTGCCGCCGGTGCCGGAGGCGCAAACTGCGGTGCGGGCACGGCCGAGCAGGATGATGCCGCCCCACTGGCCCTGGGTCGCGTCGCTGACGCCGTTGTTGGTCAGGTTTTGCTGCGAGGTGAAGATGATCGGCGCATCGCGGGTGCCCACCGCCTGGATCTTCGAACCGCGGTTGACGAGCAGCAGGTCGTTGGTCGCTTCGCTCGAATCCGCCGCGATGACGACGCCGGGCTCGATCGTCAGCGTCACGCCGGTACCGCCGCTCGCGCCCTGGTCGGTGCCGACTTCGGTCTGGCCGCGCAGGCGATAGAACACGCCGGCAATCTTGGGCAGCGTCAGGTTGGTGGTGATTGCCGCCGGCAGTCGGCAGGCGCGGAAGGTCTGCACCAGGCCGTCATCGGTCGTACCCGTGGGGCAAGCCGCTGCCGAGCCGCCGGTGCCGACCGCCGGCACCGCGGTGCAGGCCGCACCGGTACCGCCGAAATTGGCGGTGGTCGAGTTGCAGGTCCATTGCTGGAAGGCAGTGTCGGTCGGACCATTCAGCGCGCCGACATAGTTGGTGCTGGTGAAGAAGCTGCCGAGCGACGACGGATCGAGCGCAGCGGTAAGCGAGGTGGCGGTCGCCGGGAACAGGCCCGAAATCCCCGTGCTCGTGCCGTTCACGTTGTTGTTGGTGCCAGCCTTCACCAGCGCAAGCTGCTCGTCGGCAGTGATCGAGATGCCGTTGACGGTGGTTTGGGCAGCGAACTGCGCGGCGGTGATATCGGCGGTGGGGGCCGGTGTCGGCACGGGGGTAGGCGTCGGCGTGGGCGCGACGATCACGACGCTGCCCGCTCCCGGCGAGGCCACATTGTCCGCGCCGTTGCAGGCGGAAAGCGCCGCGGTGGCGGCTGTCGTCATGAACATTAGGCCGTAGCGCTTGAAGCTCGCCATCGCGCAATTTCTCCCGTCTTCGTTGTGAACCGGGCGCGTGGCGATGCGTGCGATGCCCCTCTTGCGCCCAAGCGGGGCACTAGACGGCCAAAATGACTCGATAATGCGGTTACAATGACAGTTGAGAGACGATGAAATTACACTTCTGCTACATCACTCCAGTGCCGTGGCGTCGATCGCGGCGCCGACCTAAAGCTGCTATCGCAAGGGCTTCCACCTTTCGAACCCGCCTCAAAGCCCGGCGGTGAGCACCACGCCGATGCAGACGGCCAGCCCGGCGATCGCCTGCCGCAAACTGAGCGCCTCGCGAAACAGCCGATGCCCAGCCACCGCGGCGATCGGCATCTCGACAACCCCGAGCGAGCGCACCGCCGCCGCCGGCGCCAGGTTGAGCGCGAAGAACCAGCCGGACGAGGCCAGCGCCCCGAACAGCCCCGCACCCAGCGATCCGCGCCATCCGGCGATCACCGCGCGCAAGGCGGCCGGATCGCGCCACAGCAGGAAGGCGACCAGACCGACGGTCTGCACCGCCTGCACCAGTGTGACGCTGGTCATCGCCGCAAAGAAGGGATGCGCCGGCTCCAATGCAAGCCCGGCATGGCGGAAGCCGTTGAGCGCCAGGCCGAACAACAGGCCGGAAAGCGTCCCGAAGACCACGCCGGGGAGTAGCCTCCCCTCCCCGCCCACCTTGCGTGGCCAGACCAGCACCGCCAGCCCCGCGGTCGTCACCGCCACGCCCAGCCAGCCGAGTGCGCTCAGCGTGTCGCCGAAGACGAGCAGCCCTGCCAGCGCCGCCAGCGGGACCGAGCTCTGCTGGAGCGCGGTGCCGACCGCGAAGCCGGCATGGTGCATCGCCTGGAGCAGCGCCGCGGTGGCAAGCACCTGCGCCAGCGCGCCGAGCAGCGCCGGCCACCAGAAGGCCCAGCTGAGATGCGGATGGAGATTGCCCGGCCCCGCCACGACGATTGCCGCCAGCATCAGCGCGGTCGAGAAAGGCAGCCCGAACAGGAAGCGCACCAGCGTCGCCCCCCAGGGGCCACTGGAGGCCATCATGCCCCGCTGGAAGGCGTTGCGCGCCACCTGGAAGGCCGCCGCCGCGACCGTCGCCCCTGCCCACAACATCGACCTCGTCTCCTTCCGCGCCCGCGCGCGGCAATCGAGGAACCGGCCATGGGCTGTGCTGCCGCGCCTATCGTGCGCTGGCGAGGCGAGCAACGAAAAAGCCCGCCGAACCTTGGGTCCGGCGGGCTTCTCTACATGGTGGGCGCGGCTGGGATTGAACCAGCGACCCCTGCGGTGTGAACACAGTGCTCTACCACTGAGCTACGCGCCCATTGGCCTGTGGGTGAAACCCTGCGGCCGAAACGGGAAGCGGGCCTTTACGGTGCCGATGCGGGCCTGTCCAGCCCCGTTTCGCACTCCGCCCGCAAATTTTTCGGTGCTTAGTTCACCGAATCCTTCAGCACCTTGCCCGGCTTGAACTTGGGCTGGTTCGACGCCTTGATGGTCATCTCCTCGCCGGTGCGCGGGTTGCGGCCGGTCGAAGCCTTGCGCTTGCTGACCGAGAAGGTGCCGAAGCCCACGAGGCGGACTTCGTCGCCCTTCTTGAGCGCGCCGGTGATCACGTCGAACACCGCTTCGACGGCCTTCACCGCGTCGCCCTTGGCCAGGCCCGAAACATCCGCGACCTGACCGATCAGCTCTTGCTTGTTCATGCTGGTGCAAACCCCCTGATATTGTGCGGGATACCGCGTTGAATTGGATTGAATAGCCGAATGAGTCGCGGCGGCTGCGCTGGCGTGCGAGTCAGCACGGGCGAGCCGCCGGAGTCAAAGTCTTTCGGCGCGAATTGCGTCAGAAAAGTTACGTTATGTCAATGATGCAAAGCATCCCCGATCGCCGGCACGCCGACGGGCGGCTGCGTAGCGAGTTCGTCCGCATCGGACCAGTCGATTGCGGTAAGCGGCTCGGTCAGCGCAAGCCGCAAAACTTCGTCGACGTGCGAAACCGGGACAATCTCAAGGCCTTCGCGGATGTTCGCCGGGATTTCCGCGAGATCCTTCTCGTTCTCCTCCGGGATCAGCACCATCTTGATGCCGCCGCGCAGCGCCGCGAGAAGCTTCTCCTTGAGCCCGCCGATCGGCAGCACGCGCCCGCGCAGCGTCACTTCGCCGGTCATCGCCACGTCCTTGCGGACCGCGACGCCGGTAAGCGTCGAGACGATCGAGGTCACCAGGCCGATACCCGCCGACGGGCCGTCCTTCGGCACCGCGCCCTCGGGCAGATGGACGTGGATGTCCTTCCGCGCGAACAGGCTCGGCTTGATTCCGTAGCTGGGGCTGCGCGCGCGGACGAAGCTGAACGCGGCTTCCACCGATTCCTTCATCACGTCGCCCAGCTTGCCGGTCGTCTTGATCGCACCCTTGCCGGGCACGGTGACGCTCTCGATGGTCAGCAGCTCGCCGCCCACTTCGGTCCAGGCGAGGCCGGTGACCGCACCGATCTGGTGCTCCTCCTCGCCCACGCCGAAGCGATACTTCCGCACGCCAGCATAGTCGGCAAGGTTCTCGGGGGTGATGGTGACCTGGGTCTCCTTGCCCTCGAGGATCTTGCGCAGGCTCTTGCGGGCCAGCTTGGCGATCTCGCGCTCCAGCGTACGCACGCCCGCCTCGCGGGTGTAGTAGCGGATCAGGTCGCGCAGGCCCTCGTTGGTGAGCGTGAACTCGCCGTCCTTCAGGCCATGCGCATCGATCTGCTTGGCAACCAGGTGGCGCTCGGCGATCTCGACCTTCTCGTCCTCGGTATACCCTTCCAGCCGGATGATCTCCATGCGGTCGAGCAGCGGCTGCGGCAGGTTGAGCGAGTTGGCCGTGCACACGAACATCACGTCCGAAAGATCGATGTCGATCTCGAGATAATGGTCGTTGAACTTGCTGTTCTGCTCCGGATCCAGCACCTCGAGCAGCGCCGAGGCGGGGTCGCCGCGGAAGTCCTGGCCGAGCTTGTCGATCTCGTCGAGCAGGAACAGCGGGTTCGAGGTGCCGGCCTTTTTCAGGTTCGACACGATCTTGCCCGGCAGCGAGCCGATATACGTCCGGCGATGGCCGCGAATCTCGGCCTCGTCGCGCACGCCGCCCAGCGACTGGCGGATGAACTCGCGCCCCGTCGCCTTGGCGATGCTCTTGCCCAGCGAGGTCTTGCCGACGCCCGGCGGGCCGACGAGGCACAGGATCGGCCCCTTCAGCTTATTGGTGCGCGCCTGGACCGCGAGATATTCGACGATCCGGTCCTTCACCTTCTCCAGGGCATAATGGTCCTGGTCGAGCACGCCCTGCGCCTCGGCGATGTCCTTCTTCAGCTTGGACTTCTTGCCCCAGGGCAGGCCCAGCAGCACGTCGAGATAGTTGCGCACGACGGTGGCCTCGGCCGACATCGGCGCCATCGTCTTGAGCTTCTTCAGCTCGCCCTGCGCCTTGGCACGCGCTTCCTTGGAGAGCTTGAGCGTGGCGATCTTCTGGGTGAGTTCGGCGACCTCGTCGCCCTCACCCTCTTCGCCCTCATTGCCCAGCTCGCGCTGGATCGCCTTGAGCTGCTCGTTGAGATAATATTCGCGCTGCGTCTTCTCCATCTGGCGCTTGACGCGGCTGCGGATCTTCTTCTCTACCTGCAGCACGCCCAGCTCGCCCTCCATGAAGGCGAACACCATCTCCAGCCGCTTCTGGGGATCGTTCTCGACCAGCAGGGCCTGCTTGTCGGCGACCTTGACCGAGATATTGGCGGCAACCGCATCGGCCAGGCGCGACGGATCTTCCAGCTCGCCCAGCTGCACGGCGGTTTCGGCCGGCAGCTTGCGGTTGAGCTTGGCGTAATTCTCGAACTGCTCGACGACCGAGCGCATCAGCGCCTTCAGCTCGGGGCTGAGATCCTCGGGCTTCAGATTGGCAACGGCCTCGTCGACGCCTTCCTCGGCGGCTTCGAGCGACGAGTCGCCCGCTTCCACCGGCTCGACATGCGCAGTGAGATAGGCGCCGGTCTCCTCGATGGAGAGGAGATTGCCACGCTCCTTGCCGGCGACGAGCACGCGCACGGTGCCA
This sequence comes from Sphingomonas trueperi, assembly GCF_040545965.1. Lineage (GTDB taxonomy): Bacteria > Pseudomonadota > Alphaproteobacteria > Sphingomonadales > Sphingomonadaceae > Sphingomonas > Sphingomonas trueperi_C. The sequence continues at coordinate 658,035 of NZ_JBEPMV010000002.1, forward strand.
TCGGGCAGCTTGAGCAGCTGCAGCACTTCGGCGGAAACGCCAGTATCGTAGAGATCCTCGCGGCCGGGATCGTCCTCGGCCGGATCGAGCTGCGCGACGAGGAAGATCTCCTTGTCGGCAGCCATCGCCGCTTCCAGCGCCGCGACCGACTTATCACGGCCGACGAACAGCGGCACGATCATGTGCGGGAAGACGACGATGTCGCGAAGCGGCAGGACGGGATAGGACTGCTTCATGAAAACTCCGGGTCTGCCCCCGTCGGGGGCACCATAGACCTTATATATGGGGCCTGGAACGATCGCATCAATCGCGTGGCGGCATTAACCCAGATTGCGGTGGAAAACGCCAGCCCTGGGCTGCGTTCTTACGCCTCTCGCCTAGCACGGCGGCATCGCTATCATGCCCGCACCTGTCGATTCGCCCGTGGAGCGGGACCGCAGGACCATTTGGGGGACGCATTGAAGATTTCCACATTCGCGATGGCCATAGCCGCGCTCATGACGACAATCGGGCAGGCACAGGCACAGAAGCGCGGCGAGCCGCCGATCACGCCGACGACCCAGGCCTCGGGCGGCGCGATCGCGCCGGAGCGGGCGGCGCTGCGGCTCGAACATGCCGATCTCGCGATCGAGGTGCTGCCGGCCAGCTACAGCCTGCGCGGCACCGCCACGCTCACCTTGCGCACCAGCGCCCCGCAGCGCGAACTGCAGATCGACCTGGACCGCAACCTGCCGGTCAGCGCGATTCGGATCGACGGCAAGCCGCTGGCGCCCGCGCAGTGGCGCAACCCCGAAGGGCGCCTGTTCATCACCCTGCCCCGTCCGCTCAAGGCCGGCGACAAGGTGGTCGCCGAGATCGCCTATGGCGGCACGCCGCACGTCGCGGTGCGCGCGCCCTGGGACGACGGCCTCGTCTGGGCGACCACGCCCGGCGACAAGAAGCCCTGGATCGCCACCACCGCGGAAGGCTATGGCTGCGACCTGTTCTGGCCGTGCCTCGACTTCCCGCAAGGCGAGCCAGCGCTGGTCGACCTGCACATCACCGTGCCCGCCGGGCTCAAGGCGCCCTCCAACGGCAAGCTGCTGCGCGTCGAGACGCTCGCAGACGGCCGCACCACCTGGCACTGGCGCGCGAAGAGCCCCAACCCTTACGACGTGGCACTCAACATAGGCCCGTATCAGGAGCTGATGGCCACGTATAAGAGTCGCTTCGGCAACAGCTTCCCGCTGCACTATTGGTATCTGCCTGGCCGCGAGGCCAAGGCGAAGGCGCTGTTCGCCGAGTTCGCGCCGACGGTCGACTTCTACGAGAGCATGATCGGCCCCTTCCCCTGGGGCGACGAGAAGCTCGGCGTGGTCGAGACGCCGCACATGGGCATGGAGCACCAGACGATCAACGCGTACGGCAACAACTACCGCAAGACCCCATCGGGCTTCGACGAGATCTTCCAGCACGAGCTCGGCCATGAGTGGTTCGGCAACCAGCTGACCGCGGCGAATTGGGACGATTACTGGCTCCATGAGGGCTACACCCAGTATATGCAGCCGCTCTACGGCCAGTGGCGCGAGGGCGATGCGCGCTACGCCACGATGATGGACCAGTATCGCCTCGCCATCCGCAACAAGGCACCGATCGTCGCGGGCAAGATCCGCACCGAGGAAGAGGTGTATGAAGAGGACAAGGGCGGCCCCGGCCAGGACATCTATTACAAGGGTGCCTGGGTCCTCCACACGCTGCGCTACCTGATCGGCGACGAGCAGTTCTTCGAAGTGACGCGGCGGATCGTCTATGGCCGGCCGGACCCCAAGCCCGGCAACTTCCAGCCCCGCTTCGGCACCACGCCCGAATATATCGGCATCGTCAAACAGGTGACCGGACAGGACCTGCAATGGTTCTTCGACGTCTATCTCTACGGGGCCGACCTGCCCGAGCTGGTCAGCGAGCGCGCCGGTGACCGACTGACGCTGCGCTGGAAGACCCGCGACGACCGCCCCTTCCCGCTTCCGGTGGACGTGGCGATCGACGGAAAGCTGCAGAAGGTGGCGATGCCCGGCGGCACCGCGACGCTGGCGGTGCCGCCGGCCGCGCATGTCGTGCTCGATCCGAACGCGCATATCCTGCGCCGCTCGGATGCGGTGGATGCCCTCCAGCATACGGCGAAAGAACGATGATCGCGATCGTCGCCCCCACGCCGATCGGCGTGCCGGCACTGGTCGCGCTGCTGATCGGGCTGGCGGGTTTCGTCGCCGCGCTGCTGTTCGTCCGCTTCCGCCGGTTACGCCGCGGGGAGGCAGGCGCGCAGGTCAGCAGCCGATCGGGCCGCGGCATCTGGCTGCAGGGCGCGGGCTTCTTCCTCGTCGCCTTCGGGCCGATGCGGCCGACGCTGCAGGCCGCTTCGGCGGCATCGCTCGGCCAGGCGGTCGTGGTGGCGGCCCTCGTCGGCACCTGCATCGGCCTGTTCCTCTCGGCGGCGACCGCGATGGGCAGCAACTGGAGCTTCGCCGCACGCACCCGCCGCGACCATGACCTGGTCACCTGGGGACCCTTCGCCACCATCCGGCACCCGATCTACACAGGCCTGTTCGCGATGCTGCTGGCGATGGCGACCGCCTTCGGCCACTGGCGCGGCCTCATCCTCGGACTGCCGCTGTTCGCCTGGGGCATCTGGATCCGAGTCGTCGAGGAGGAAACGTTGCTGCACGCGCGCTTCGGCGGCCAATATGAAGCCTATGCCGCCCGCGTGAAGCGTTTCGTGCCCCGCCTCTTCTAACCCGCCCGCAAGGCAGGCCGGCATGCCCGGCTTGCATCGTTCCTCGGCCTCTGCGACCTTTCGGACCGCACCAAGAGATGCGCACGAGCTGCTGGGGTGAGGAATGAGACTGTTTTGCGGCCTGATGCTAGGGGCCAGCCTGATGCTCGCCGCGCTGCCGGCCGGCGCGCAGGAAGATCTGCGCGTCGAGGGCGACTGGACCCACACCGCCAGCGGCACGATCTTCCCCGAGCGGCTGGAAAATGCGCTCCGCACGCGCATACACAGCTATGATGCCGAGCAGCACGACGTCAGCGCCGGCTATTCGCTGCGGCGGAACGGCGAGCTCGGTTTCGTCACGCTCTACGTATATCCCGCCACACCCGGCCAAAATTGCTCGGACGCGTTCGCCGAGATCGAACGCAACGTCGCCCACAGCTACACCGATGTGAAGCCGGTGGTGAAGGACCGCTGGCCCTCGCCCTCCGGCAGAACGCCCGACGTCGCCTATCACGCACGATTTAGCATGACCGGCACGCTCGACGGCAAGGAGCAGCCGCTGACCTCAGAAAGCTATCTTTTCTGCCCCGCGGGCGGCACTTGGCTGGTGGCCGCACGCGCCAGCTGGTCGCGTTCGGCAAAGCTCGAAGACGCGTTCGCCGAGCTTTTGCACAGCCTCGACTGGCCACTGCAGCTGGACGAGGCGCGGCCTGCCGCTCCCGCCGAAAAATAGTCTTAGCTTCAACGGGGCGATTTGGCGCTGCGCGGGGTCGGGCGCACCCCCAACCTGCTTACGCATGTACCAAAATCGCACAACTCCCTAACTTAGGTTGCACCGTTTTTCCTCATATTTTCAGCCCTTATGATTGTTACTTGAGGTGTCGGTCCCCTAGGATTTGGCAGCGCCGTCGAACCTGCGGCGCGGTCGAATCAGGGGGTCTGGTATATGCAGCCAGCAGGTGGGGGGTTGCCGGACCGCATCTACGGCATGGACGTGTGGCGTGGCGCCCTTCTGACCGCGGGATTGATCGTCCACTGCGCCGCGCTTTCCGACATCACCGTCTTCAACATGATCGAAGACGCATCGCATCTGTGCAGAATGGAAGCATTCTTCGCGATTTCCGGGTTCTTCGCCGCGATGACCATCGGGAAGGCAGCGCCGGCCGTCTGGATCCGGCGCAGGCTGGTGATGCTGCTGGTGCCATTGGCGGTGGGGCTCGCCCTCGTCGTTCCCGCCTCCCACCTGCTGATTGCCGATCTCACCCAACGCCACGGCTTCATGTGGGGTTACCTCCCCTGGCATCCTGGCGACTGGCACATGCACATGTGGTTCCTGATCGCTTTAGCCTCATATGTGCCGGTCACCGTGGCACTTCGTTCGCAGGACCAACGGATCGAAGCGCTTGGACGCTTCGCCGCGCGCAGACCGCTCTGGGCGGTCGCCGCGCTTTGGACCGCCGGGGCCGCGGCGTCGCTGGCGGCATGGGTGGCCGGCAAGGCGCTTACCGTGGTGGGCGTGCCATCGCTCACCTTCCTGCTGCACCAGACCGCCTATTTCTGCCTGTTTTACGCGATGGGCCACGCCGCCTTCCGGGTACAGGCCGTCCGCAGCCTCCTCCTGTCCCCGCCCCGCATCGTGTATGTTGCGGCCTTGATAGCGGCGGTCCTCGACCTCTCCGCCGTCGCGACCATCAGCGACGGCAAGCTGCGCGCGCTGATCCTCTTCCTATCTCGGCCGATCGTCGGGTTCGCCGTGACGTCGCTGGTGTTCCGAAGCGCCTTTTCGCTGCGGCATTGCCACCAGTGGCAGGCGGACCTGTCCAGCGCCAGCTATACGATCTACCTGCTGCACGTGCCGACGATCCTCGCGCTGCTCTGGCTGCTGTACCCCACGGGTTTGGGGCCGTGGCAGGCAATGGCCGTGATCGCGCCGGTAGCACTCCTGGTTCTGTACTTCTTCCACCTGGTGGTGGTGCGCCGATCCGGCCTGTTGCTGCTGCTCCTGAACGGCCGCCAAAAGGCCGTACCGCGACCGCTACCCGTAGGCTGAAAAACAAGAAGGCGCGCGGGTCGGGTGACCCGCGCGCCTCTTGTTCGATGCCGTCGTTCGGGATCAGGCGGCGCTGCCGGCCTTTTCCTTCTTGGCGTAGATACGCACCGGCTCCTTGCGGCCCTCGACCACATCCTTGTCGACCACCACTTCGTCGACGCCGTCCATGCTGGGCAGGTCGAACATCGTGTCGAGCAGGATGCCTTCGAGGATCGAGCGGAGGCCGCGTGCGCCGGTCTTCCGCTCGATCGCCTTCTTCGAGACGGCGGTGAGCGCGTCGTCGGTGAAGCCGAGCTTGACCGCCTCCATGTCGAACAGCTTCTGATACTGCTTGACCAGGGCGTTCTTCGGCTCGGTCAGGATCTTGATCAGCGCCTCGACGTCGAGGTCTTCCAGCGTCGCGATCACCGGCAGACGGCCGACGAATTCGGGGATCAGGCCGAACTTGAGCAGATCCTCCGGCTCGGTCTGGCGGAGCAGCTCGCCGGTGCGGCGCTCGTCGGGGGCTGCGACATGCGCGCCGAAGCCGATCGACTTGCCCTGCAGACGATCGCCGATGATCTTCTCGAGGCCCGAGAAGGCGCCGCCGCAGATGAACAGGATGTTGGTCGTGTCCACCTGCAGGAATTCCTGCTGCGGGTGCTTGCGGCCGCCCTGCGGCGGAACGCTCGCGGTGGTGCCTTCCATAAGCTTGAGCAGCGCCTGCTGCACGCCTTCGCCCGACACGTCGCGGGTGATCGACGGATTCTCGGCCTTGCGGCTGATCTTGTCGATCTCGTCGATGTACACGATGCCGCGCTGCGCCCGCTCGACGTTGTAGTCCGAGGCCTGGAGCAGCTTGAGGATGATGTTCTCCACGTCCTCGCCGACATAGCCGGCTTCGGTGAGCGTGGTGGCATCCGCCATGGTGAACGGCACGTCGAGAATACGCGCCAGCGTCTGTGCCAGCAGCGTCTTGCCGCAGCCGGTGGGGCCGACGAGCAGGATGTTCGACTTGGCGAGCTCGACATCGGCACCCTTGGCGCCGTGGTTCAGCCGCTTGTAGTGGTTGTGCACCGCGACCGAGAGGACGCGCTTCGCCTTCTTCTGGCCGATGACATAGTCGTCCAGCACGTCACAGATTTCCTGCGGCGAGGGGACGCCCCCGTCCTTCTTCGATACCAGCGAGGACTTAGTTTCCTCACGGATGATGTCGTTGCACAGCTCGACGCATTCATCGCAGATGAACACGGTCGGGCCGGCGATGAGCTTGCGCACCTCATGCTGGCTCTTGCCGCAGAAGGAGCAATAGAGCGTGCTCTTGGAGTCACCGCCGCTGAGCTTAGTCATTCAATCCATCCTTCGCGCCTCGGCGCGTAACGCTCGCCTGCCATCCTACACGCAGGCGAGATTCCGGCAATCCATAAATCGCCCCGCCCGCCCGACGTTCCATGCACCGGGAATCATCAGGCGGCCGAGGATAGGGATATAGTGTTAATTTGCCGCTGCCGCATCCTCGCTCGGCACCGGGCGCTTCTCATATACCTCGTCGACGATGCCGAAGGCCTTGGCCTCCTCGGCTTCAAAGAACGAGTCGCGGTCCATCGTCGTCTCGATCTTCTCGATCGGCTGGCCGGTATACTTCGAATACAGCGCGTTCATGCGCGCACGGATCCGCAGGATTTCCTTGGCCTGGATCTCGATGTCTGACGCCATGCCCTGCGCACCGCCCGAGGGCTGGTGGAGCATGATGCGGGCATTGGTCAGCGCCACGCGCAGCCCCGGCTCGCCCGAGGCCAGCAGGAACGAGCCCATCGACGCCGCCTGACCGATGCACACCGTGCCGACGCGCGGACGGATATACTGCATCGTGTCGTGGATCGCCATGCCCGCCGTGACGACGCCGCCCGGCGAATTGATGTACATCCAGATGTCCTTCTTCGGATTTTCCGATTCGAGGAACAGCAGCTGGGCGGTGATCAGCGAGGCCATATGGTCTTCGACCTGGCCGGTGACGAACACGATCCGCTCCCGCAGCAGGCGCGAATAGATGTCGAAGCTGCGCTCGCCGCGGCTCGACTGCTCGATGACGATGGGAACGAGTGCGCCGGTAACGGGATCGATGGTCATCTGACCGGAAAGCGGATGCATGTGGGATGATCTCGTGGTTGTTGTATTGCCCGCGACTACATCGGCGCTCCGGCTGCCCAGCGCAAGAGGGGCTTTGCCGGAGGTTCGGGCTCAGGCGGATTGCAGCACCTTGGCCTCCTGCCCTGCTCGCGCGATGCGTTCGAGAACCTCCGGCGCAGTGGCGAAGGCCTGTAGCGCTGCGTCGAGAGAAGGCATGCGCTGACTGGCGAGAGGAACATAGCGCGGGCGCAGCGCCTTCCAGCCGAGCGCCGCGCCCGGCACCGCGTCGATCAGCCCCGCTGGCAGTCCGCAGGCTTCGGCTACCGACGTAGCGAAGTCCGCCCAGTGCACCGCCCCCTGATTGGCGAGGTGAAGGATGCGGTCGGTGCCGTCGATCAGCGCGTCGAGCACGGCGTTGCAGAGGTCCGGTACGTACGCAGGCGACACGACCTGGTCCTCGGCCGCCGCGAAGCGCCGCCCAGCCGCCAGCGCATCGACGACATGCACCGCGAAATTGTGCCGGTCCCAAGGCGAGAAGAACGCCGCCGTCCGCACAACCAGATGCCGGCCGGAAAGACCGCCGATCGCCGCCTCCATCGCCGCCTTGCTGCGGCCATAGGCGCCGAGCGGCGCGCATAGATCGGCTTCGGTATAGTGTCGGCCGAGTGCGCCGTCGAACACTAAGTCGCTGGAGAAGCTGACCGTCGCGATGTCGCGCTCGGACGCCGCGATCGCGAGTTGGATCGCGCCCAGGCAGTTGGCGGCGAAGCACGCCGCCTCCTCGTCTTCCGCATCGTCGACACGCACCCAGCCCGCCGCGTTGATCACCGCCCAGGGCTGATACGTGTCGAGCGCCGCGGCGATCGAGGCGCTGTTGCCAAGATCAAGCCCCGCGCGATCGGTGAGGACATAGGCGAGCCCGCGAACCTCGCAGCTGCGGGCGAGCGCCTGCCCCAGTGTGCCGGTCGCGCCGGCGATCAGTAAGGGACGCCGGGGCCCGCCCCTGCCTCCGCACCGCGAGCCGGGCTCGGGGTGCGGCCGGGATTGATGGGTTACGCGTACATCGCGCTGCCACCAGCCCTCGCCGTCGAGCGCGGGGTGGTCATGCCGTTCGCCGCGAACAAGCGCCTGCAGCAGCGCCACCATCGCCGTGGGGCGCGGTTCGCCGCCGCGACCGTCGAACACACCGGGCTCGTAGAGGCCCGGTGCCGTCAGCAGCGTATTCCAGCCCGAGGCGCCGAACAGCGACCAGGCAGTCACCGCTTGTACTTCGACGCCTGCAACGCGCGCGGCCTTGGCATCCTGCCAGGCGTCGCGCATCCAGCGCATCTGTTCCTCGCGGGTGCAGCCGTTATGGACCTCGCTGATCGCGATCGGGATGCGATAGCGCGACCAGGCCTCTGCCAGCGCATTGGCCAAGCCGTCCGGCGCGGGGTCAAGCACCCGCACCGCCTCGGTATCGACATAGGCAATGCTGCCGTTGCCGCCGCGCATCGGCGGCGGATAGGCCGCGACATTCTCGTCCAGGAAGCGGTCGCTCGTCAGATAATGGTTGATGCCGATCACATCCGGCGGACAAGGCGCGCCGGCGAGTGCTTCCAGCTTATCGGCCAGCCCGAAACCGACCAGCCGTTCCCATAGCGTATGGCCGGGGACGACGCGCCCACACAGCAGGTCCCAGCCCATCCAGCGCCGATCATTGTCATAGGCAACTTGGGCCTGGGTAGCGGGCGTGCCATAGGTCTTGCCGAGATCCTCCGTCTGGATCAGCCGAGCATCCGGCCGCACTTGCCGCACCGCCGCCATGGCGCAGACCACGCCTTCGATCTGGTGTACCAGCGCCCGCCAGAAGCTGGCCTCGTCGCGCGCGTGCGGATACCAGTGGCCGTACAGCGCCGCAAAGCGGGCGGTGGTCAGCGGCTCGTTCACCGGCGTCCAGTCGGCGATCCAGGGATAGCGTTCGGCAACCTGCGCCGCATAGTCGCCCAGCTTCACGCCGAAATTGGGATCGAGCAGGTGCGTACGTCGCGGACCGCTGCCGTGATGTACCAGCCCCGCAATCGGCCGCATGCCGCGTTCGCGGATCCGCGTCAGACGGTCGTCGGTCCATGTCCAATCGCACTGTGTGGGATCGTCAGGGCAGACCCGCTCCCACAGCACCGGGAAGCGCAGCGCCTTCACACCCAAAGCCGCGATCCGATCCAGATCCTCCGCCCGATCGTGATGGCCGGTTTCGATCAGTTGATCGCGGAACGCGTCGCCAACGCGGTTCACCGTGCACTCGGCTCCGCCCCAGAGTTCTAGTGGTTGCATCGGCGCTCTCATCGGCTGGATGGTTGGCGGAACACCGCCCGCGACCAACCTGGGTTAGCGGCGCGGCTCGGCTCGTCGCAAAAGCCCCCCTGCTCCCTCCGAGGAAGCGCGTAGCGGGTACATCCGCAATTCACTTCTCCGCCTATAAAAACCACATTGTTATCAGGGGTTGTGCAGCGATGTCGGAGCGAGTGTTGGCGGAGTTCGAGGCGATGGTCAGCCGTTGGTCGGAAATCGAAGCGAAGGCGTGGTACGCGCAGCAGCCCTGGGTGATGGGCTGCAACTTCACGCCCTCGAACGCGATCAACCAGCTCGAGATGTGGCAGGCAGCGACCTTCGACATCGAGTCGATCCGGGCCGAGCTGGCTCTGGCCGCCGATGTCGGCATGAACGCGGTGCGGGTGTACCTGCACGACCTGCTCTGGGCCGAAGACCCGCAGGGCTTTCTCAAGCGGATCGACACGATGCTGGCTGCGGCGGACGGCTATGGCATCCGGGTGATGCTGGTGCTGTTCGATTCCTGCTGGCACCCCGATCCCGCGCTCGGGCCGCAGCCGGCGCCCAAGCCGGGCGTGCACAATTCGGGCTGGGTACAGTCGCCCGGCATTCCGGCGTTGCGCGATCCCGCCCAGCGGCCGCGGCTCGAAGCCTATATCAAGGGCGTGGTCGGCCGCTTTCGCAACGATCGCCGCGTGCTCGCCTGGGACATCTGGAACGAGCCGGACAATGGCCCGGAGGTGTCGCTGTGCGACGCGGGCGAGCTCGGCGCCAAGGCCGATCTCGTCCTGCCGCTGCTGGTCGATGCGTTCGCCTGGGCGCGCAGCATGCGCCCCGTGCAGCCGCTGACGAGCGGCATCTGGCTGGGCGACTGGTCCTCGCCCGAGTTGCTCACGCCGCTGCAGCAGGCGCAAACCGGCCTGTCCGACGTAATTTCGTTCCACAATTACGGTACCGCCGAGGATTTCGCCCAGCGGATCGACTGGCTCGGCGTGTTCAACCGACCGATCTGGTGCACCGAATTCATGGCACGCCCGGCGGGCAGCACCTTCGAGGCGATCCTGCCAGTGGCCAAGGAGAAGCATGTCGGCGCCTTCTGCTGGGGTCTCGTGCGCGGCAAGACGCAGACCCACCTGCCCTGGGCGGCCTGGGAAAACCCGAATCTGGCAGGGCTCAAGGACAAGTGGTTTCATGACATCTTTGACGTCGGCGGCGTTCCCTATGACGACACCGAGGTCGAGTTCCTCCGTCTGTTGCGCACGCTCGACGACAAGGCGCCACACTGGCCGCTGATTGAAGTAGACGCCGGAAACGCAAATCCGAACCGGCCGAACGAGGCGAAGGCGGCCTGATCGGGCCGCCTTCCCTTCCTCACTCCGCCAGCGCCGCGGCCTTGAGCGGCGGGGTTTCGCGTTCCTCGGCGATGTGGCGACGGTAGGTGGCGAGCGCCTGCCCGACGACCTGGTCCATGTTGTAGTAGCGGTAGGTCGCCAGCCGGCCGACGAACAACACGCCTTTGGTTGCCTCCGCCAGCGCTTCATATTGCTTGAACAGCGCCTGGTTCTCCGGGCGCGGGATCGGATAATAGGGATCCCCCTCCGCGCTGGGATATTCATAGGTCAGGCTGGTGTTCGGCGCCTGCTGGCCGGTGAGGTGCTTGTACTCCGTCACCCGCGTATAGGGCACCGTCTCGTCCGGATAGTTCACCACCGCCACCGGCTGCGCCCATTCGCGGTCCTCATGGACATGCTCGAAGCGCAGCGACCGGTAGGGCAGCTTGCCGAAGCGGAAGTCGAAATACTCGTCAATCGGCCCGGTATAGACGATCTGGTCGAAGCTGAACCGGCGCTTCGCCTCCTCGAAGGTGACGCCGAGTTCGAGGTCGATGTTCGGATGATCAAGCATCTTCGCAAACATCGCGGTGAAGCCATCGCGCGGCATCGCCTGAAAGCGATCGGTGAAATAGCGATCGTCGGTGTTGGTCCGCGTCGGCACGCGGGCCGTGACGCTCTTGTCGAGCTCCGAGGGATCGATCCCCCATTGCTTGCGCGTATAGCCCTGGAAGAAGGTCTCGTAGAGCTCGCGTCCGACGGCCGAGATCACCACATCCTCGGAGCTGCGGACCACCGTCACCGGCTCGGCGCGGGCCGCCAGAAAGTCGGCTGCCTCTTCCTCCGTCTCTAGCGCCAGGCCGAACAGCGCGTTGAGCGTCGTCCGGTTGATCGGGATCGGCACTAGCTGCCCGTGCACTGCGGCGAGCACGCGGTGCTCGTATTGGCGCCACTCGGTGAAGCGCGAGAGATAGTCGAAGATATCCGCGCTGTTGGTGTGGAAAATATGCGGGCCGTACTGGTGGATCAGGATCCCGGCTTCGTCCTTGTGATCGAAGGCATTGCCGGCGATGTGCGGCCGCTTGTCGATCACCAGCACGCGTTTGCCGGCATCGGCTGCCAGCCGCTCGGCCATCACCGATCCGGCGAAGCCTGCACCGACGACCAGATAGTCGTAATGCTCGCTACGTACCGGCTTGAGCAGCGGCCGGTCGGGCTCGGCGACCTGAAGGATCAGCCCCAGCATCCGCGCCGCGACCTGGTCCCAACTTTGCTCGGCGAGCAGCGTGTCCGCCTCGATCCGCCACGCATCGCCAGTGCGGCGCAGTGCCAGCGCCTGGTCGCATGCATCGACGAACGCGGTCGCGCCATCGGCCACGAAGACGCCCGCGACATCGCCATAATGGCGGATCACGTCGACAATCGGCGTCGATACCACCGGCAGGCCGGCCGCGAGATATTCCGGCGTCTTGGTCGGGCTGATGAAGCGCGTCGCTTCGTTGATGGCGAACGGCATCAGCGCGACGTCCCAGCCGCCTGCGTAGAGCGGCAGTTCGGCATAGCTCTTCGACCCGAGCCAGACGATGTTGGGGCGCTGCGGCAGTTCGGCAGGATCGACCTTCACCACCGGGCCGACCATCACGATCGTCCAGTGGGGCCGCGCATCGGCCAGCGCCGCTATCAGCCCGAGATCCATCCGCTCGTCGATCACGCCGTAGAAGCCGAGCCGAGGACGCGGCAGCCCGGCCTGGTCGGCAACATCCTGCACCAGCGCGCGACCTTGCGCGAAATGCGCGGCGTCGACGCTCGACGGGAACGGGTGGACCGAAACATGGCTCTCGCGCTTCGCTTCGTACAAGCTGTAGCCGCCGGTGAAGACGAGATCGGCCAGGCCGAACAGCTCCTGCTCCAGCGGCATCAGCTCAGGCGGGGCGAAGCGGAAGTTCTTGAGCTCGTCCATGCAATCATAGACGGTGCAGGCCGCCGCGAGATGCCGCGAAAAGGGCAGCATCATTGGGGTGTAATACCAGCGGATCAGCTGTGCGCCGATGCCTGCCACATGATCGTCGAGCAGCGCGCGCAGTGCCGCCGTCCGTGCCTCGCCGCCCATGCTGCCCGGCAGATGCGGCACCGCTACCGTCACCCCCGCCCCTTCGTCGCGCAGCTCCAGCCACGGCGCCGGGCTGTCGTCGTCGATCGGCTCTTCCCAGAACAGCACGTCCATGTTGCGCGCGAAGCGATTCATGAGGTGCTGGGGTCGCTGGAAGACGAAGTTCCAGCGAAGATGCGAAAAGCATATCAGCGCGAAGTTGCTGCTCGGTCGGGTGCTTGCGACATGGTTGGTCAAGGACGGTTTCCCTGTTGCGGTCAACAGAGAGAACCCGCCTACGCTTGTTGCCGTTCCAAGAAGACAGCAACAATTCTTTTTAAATCAGCATGATACAAGTTAATGCAATTTAGTCCCGCAGCAGCATGGCGGGCGACACCGAAGTACCGCCCGCCTGTCGCTCAGGCCGCGTCGACCATGACGATCTCGCTGTCTTCGATCGCGGTGATCTTCACCACCTCGGCATCCTTGATCGCGGCGCCGTCACGGGCATTCACCCGCACGCCGTCGATTTCCACCGCGCCGGTGGCAGGCACCAGATAGGCGCGGCGATCGCTGCCCAGCGTATATTCCGCCGTCTCGCCGGCGCGCAGCGTCGCGCCCACGACGCGGGCATCGGTGCGGATCGGCAGCGCGTCGCCGTCCCCTTCGAAGCCGCTCGCCAGCACCACGAACTGGCCGGCGCGATCGGTCTTCGGGAAGGGGCGCGTGCCCCAGCTCGGCTTCTCGCCGCCGCGGGTCGGCTGGATCCAGATCTGGAAGATGCGGGTGGTCTCGTCTTCCTTGTTATATTCCGAATGCGCGATGCCCGTGCCTGCCGACATCACCTGCACGTCGCCGGCGACGGTGCGGCCGTGATTGCCCAGATTGTCCTGGTGGGTAATGGCGCCGTCGCGGACATAGGTGATGATCTCCATGTCGCGGTGCGGGTGCGGCGGGAAGCCGGACTGCGGCGCGATGGTGTCATCGTTCCACACCCGCAGATTGCCCCAGCTGGTGCGAGCCGGATCATAATAGTTGGCGAAGGAGAAATGGTGCTTGGCGTCGAGCCAGCCATGGTTGGCACCGCCGAGGCTGGAAAAGGGGCGAAGTTCGATCATCTTGGGTCTCCCTTGGAGGTGCGCCGGGCCGCGGCGCCGTTTCGATGACCGGGATATAGGCGGGCTCGACTTCTCCAATCAGTGGGATAAGTTGGAGCGAAACGTTCCAGGAAATAGAAATGTCAAACCCGGGCACGCCCACCTTCGACCAGCTCCGCATCTTCCTCGCCGTGGTGGACAGCGGCAGCTTCGCGGGCGCGGGGCGCCAGCTCAACCGCGCGGTATCCGTGATCAGCTACGGCATCGCCAATCTCGAGGCGCAGCTGGGCGTGCTGCTGTTCGACCGCGAGGGCACCAAGAAGCCGCGCCTCACCATCGCGGGCGAAGCGGTGCTGGCCGAGGCGCGGACGGTAGCGCAGGGCATCGACGGGCTGCGCGCCAAGGTGAAGGGCCTGCTCGACGGGCTGGAGGCGGAGGTGAACCTCGCCGTCGACGTGATGCTGCCCACCCGCCGGCTCGGTGAAGTGCTGCGCGCCTTCCGCGCCGAATTCCCGACCGTGACGCTGCGGCTGCACGTCGAGGCGCTGGGCGCGATCACCAGCCTGGTGCTGGACGGCAAGGCGGTGCTCGGCATCTCCGGGCCGCTGGCGCAGGGCGTGAACGGCATCGAGTGCGAGGCGGCGGGATCGGTGGCGATGGTGCCGGTGGCGGCGCCCGACCATCCGCTGGGCCGGATGGCCCCGATCCCGCCCGGCGCGGGGCGCGACCATGTCCAGCTGGTGCTTTCCGACCGCTCGCCGCTCACCGCCGGCCGCGACTTCGCGGTGATGAGCCCGCGCACCTGGCGGCTCGCCGACCTCGGCGCCAAGCACGCGCTGCTGCGCGAAGGCATCGGCTGGGGCAACATGCCGCTGCCGCTGATCGAGCCCGACCTCGTCGCGGGCACGCTGGTGCGGCTGGCAATGCCGGAGAGCCCCGGCGGCATGTATCGGTTCGGCGCGATCTGGCGACGGGATGTGCCACCCGGGCCGGCGGCTTCGTGGCTGCGGGCGCGGTTCGTCGAGGTGGGCCGCGAGGATGTGGATCTGGAGGGCCTCGGCGAGGCGTAGGACCGGATTGCACCGCGTGCCTGCGGCGCGGGATGAACCGCCGCTCCGCTTGGTCGTCGCCGACCGAAGTTTAGGAAGTTTAGGCCCGTGCAGATTTGCGCGCGCCGCCGTCCGTAGGCCGAGCGCCCGAAGCGCGTCGCTTCACGCGCGCAGGGACGGTATCCAACGAGATCAAAGAGCGATCGCCCAAAGGAAGCGGTAGGAACATATAGGGAACAGCGCAGCGAGTGCAAGGAAATTGCTGCTAGGCACAGAGTAGGATCGCCGTGGACGACCGACCGTGGCGGTTTCCCGCCTTTCCGCTTTCTGGGGCGCGAGAAAGCTCCCGGCCCATAACGATGACCGGCGCGGCAGTTGGCGACCAACTCAAGACTTTCGCCGATCAGCGCCCGTACGGCTGCTCTTGCCGCCATCCGCCATCCCGCGTTCATGAGCAGACCGAAAGCAGCGCAGCCGCCTCCAAAAACGCGCGTAGAGCCATGATCCCGGGGATCTGCGATGTCGCACAACAGCCCGATTGGACCGGCCGGCTCATTGCGGCGGCCCGCCTGGCCACGCGTGCAGCGTTGCTTCGGCAACTCCAACGGCAGCGGATGCTTGCTTGGCCATCTGCTTGCAGAGCGTGCGTTCAGACAATTTCTGTGCCCGAGCATTCTCGGCGAGCGATATCGTCTGGCCCTCGCGGACCTCCTCGGGATGCGCAGGATCAGCCGGGTTCATCAACCCGATAACCTGCGGTCCAACAATGGTGCCTCGCCGGCCCACCTCTTGCTGCGCAAGCGCGGCGGGCGTGGCAGTCATTCCGCTCAAGGTCGCGGCCACGATCCTGCGCGCGTTCGCCACATCGCCCGTGTTCGCGAAGCCGTTGACAGCGCAATATTCAATAAGGCCTAAGCGATTGTGGGTCGCGCCAAATGCCTTTTCAAGCTGTTCATCGGAAGGCAGGTCCTGTGCCTGCAGACTGCCAAAAGACGCCGTTCCCAGCGCGACCCCGGCCATGAGCTTACGATAACACGTACGCATCCAAACCTCCTTGGCCGGCGAGGGAACGCTCTTGAACAGGGTCCGATGCGGACGAAGTGGGATCACCCATGACGTTCGGAGACAACGTCCGTCTTGCAAGATGGCACCTCGGGTTCAGCAAGCAACGCCCCAAATGCCCCACATGCTGGTGGCAACGCCGCCGTGGTCCACCGTAAGAACTGCGCGACCGCCGCTGCTATCTGTCGCTGCATTCGATGTGGCGCGGCCGGTGGCACGGATGTGCAGACGGTACCCCGAACAGGAAGCGCTGCCCTGCCCTGTTTCCAGTCCCTCGCCCTCTTTCTCGGTCAACCGACACGAGCGTAAGCCCTGCGAATCTCGGAGCATGAGTTCGCTGCCAACAAGCTGGACATAGTCGTGGCTTGCCGCCGTGAACGTGAACGTGCAGCCTGCCTCTTGCGTCGACTGCTCGTCGGGGTCGCTCAGCGCCACAAGAGGCATCCGCTTCGCACTTGCCTGGGCGGCGACCGGATGGGGCGGCGTCGCCGCGCTCAAGGTCACCGCGGCTGCGCTGACCAAGACTGCACGAATGAACAGCATCCTTCTCCTTCTCTCGGGACAGGCCCGGCAGACAGCGGGTTCCTACGCCTTTGGCAAGGCCGAAACGCCACCGCATCTGGCGCGGACCGGCGGACCATTTCGCCCCACTCTGCCGCGAGATACCTCGCGGCGGTCCCGATTGCACGTCGCTGCGGATCGGCATGCCGGCTATCGCGATTGCCGGCCTCCTTGCCCTCGGAGCGCTGGCAAGGCGGAAGGCCTCCCCCGCGGCCGCCAGCTAGAACAGCACCGCCCCGCCCGCGACCAGCCGCAGGTTCGGCGAGTTGTGGTTCAGCCCGGCGACCACCAGCAGGTCCAGTTGCAGCACCTTGGTCGGCTTCCACGCGGTCGACAGCGCCGCGAGGGCATGGGTTTCATGCCCCTCGGGATCATTGTCGCGCTCCAGCGAGAATTCCGCCGTCGTGGTCACCTTCTCGCTCAGCTTGTAGCGCAGGCTGGTGATGCCGCTGTAGGCGAAGTGCCGCCCCTGCCCGCTCTCGTTGGCGGCGGCATCGGCCTCGCCGGTGAAGGCAACGGCGAGCTTCTCGGTCAGATCATATTGCACCGGCACGATCGCGCCCGCGGACCAGGTGCCGTCGCCGATCGGTGACTTGCCGGTGGGCGCGGTGACGAAGCCCTCCACGCCCGCGGAGAAGGGCTTGCCCTTTTCGCCGGCGAGATGCTGGCGGATCGCGAAGCGCAGGTCGCCGGTGCCGGTCACCCGGTCGATCGCGCCGCTCGCCTTGTCGCGGGTGCGGTCCTGACCATAGCCTGTCCAGCCCAGTTGCACCTCGGTCTTCGAGCCGACGCCCGCGCGTACCAAGAGGTCGGCGGTGACGATCCTATCCTCGCGCTGGTCGGCGGTGTCGTCGCGCTCCCAGTCGACGAACGAGGCCTCGACATGGACGCGGCCCGGCTCGGTGGTGCAGCTCGATCCGCCGATGCTCGGGCGGGTCGGGCAGAAGCGCGGATCGTCGTCCGCAAAGGCATTGCCCGCCGCGAGCAGTGCCGTCGCGACGCCAAGGATGCGTGCAGTTCGAACCATGTCGTCCCCCCATATTCTTGTGGAGGGCCCAACGATGGCACGTCGGAAATGTTTCGAAACGATTCTCAGACGTCGCGAATCGCATGCTCCAGATCGGCGGCATGGGCGGCGGCGGGTTCGGTGGGCGCGGCGGCATCGGCGAGTTCGGTCTCGACTCGGGCGCCGCCGGTGAGCGTGCGGTGCACCGGACAGCGATCGGCGATCTCGAGCAGCCGGGCGCGCTGGGTGTCGTCGAGGTCGCCCTCGATCTCGATCCGCCGGGTGAACAGGTCCGCGGGCTGGACGCCCGCCTGGCGCTGGTGCCCGGCGAGCGTGCGGATGCCGGTGACCGGCCAGCCCTTCTGCAGCGCATACACCCGCAACGTCATCGTCGTGCAGGCGGCGAGCGCCGAGGCGAGAATCTGATAGGGCGTCGGCCCCGATCCCATGCCGCCGACCGACACCGGCTCATCCAGCATCAGCGCCACGCCGGCGACCTGCACCGCCACCTGGAACTTGCCCGCGCCGGTATCGCGCGCGATCGCGTCCAGGGCCACTTCGCTGCTCATGCCGTCTGCTCCGCCAATTTGGTCTCGATCGCGATACCCTGCTTGAGCGTCAGCGTCACCGGCGTGCGTTCGGCGATCTCGGCGAGCCGTGCCTTGGCGGCTTCATCGGGGCCCGCGATCGTGAGCGTGCGCTTGATGTGGCGCTCTTCGGGCTTGCCGAGGATCCGCAGGTCGACGTCGAGCGCGTCGATCCGCCAGCCCTTGCGATCGGCATACATGCGCAGCGTCATCGCGGTGCACGCGCCCAGCGCGGCGAGCAGCAGTTCGTAGGGCGCGGGGCCGGCGTCGCGGCCACCATTGCTCGGCGGCTCGTCGGCGAGGATGGCATGGCTGCCGGCCTGGATCTGCGTCTCCATGGCTTCGGCGCCGATATGGGCGGTGGCATGCAGCATCGTCGTGGTCCTCAGATCGCCAGCAGCGCGATCGCTTCGATCTGCGCGGGGTTGAAGCCATGGTCGGCGAGCACCGGCACCAGATGCGCGGCGGGCTGGCGCTGGCGGCGGGTGGTGCAGACGAACTGGCGGATCGCCTCCAGCCGCGGATTGGCGAGCGGCGTCGGTCGGCGGGCGCCGAACAGCGTGTCTGCCACGCGGCCGAGCAGCGAGGGCTTTTCGGTCGCCGGCACGGCGGTGCAGCCGCACGCCGCCGCATCCCGGAAGGCGACCGAGACGGCGGCCCATTCGGTCTGGCTGAGTTCGGGTGCTGCGCTACGATCCATCGAAACCTCCTGTGTTGGGCCGTTTCTAGCCCGGCGCCACACTTCCGATCAGCCGGATAGTTTCGACGCGTTCGTTCGAGGGAGTTGAAAAGCCGCTTTTCGATATAGTCGAACGTATGGGACGACTTTATTCCAGTTCTCAGGCCATCTTTCCGAGACCATTTTCCGGTCACCAGGCGAGGCAGATCGGTCCCCGCCCTCTTTCGGAGACACATCATGGCTACCGCACCCTATTCGCACACCGCCACCCCTACCAACGTTCAGTCGGCCCTGCCGCTGGTGGGCCGCATCGGCATCGCCGCGATCTTCCTGCTGAGCGGCCTGTCGAAGCTTGCCGCGCCGGCAGCGACGATCGTCTATATCGCGTCGTCGGGTCTGCCCCTGCCGCAGCTGGGCTTCGCGATCGCATTGCTCGTCGAGCTGGGCGGCAGCATCGCGCTGATCCTCGGCTATCGCACCCGCGTCGTGGCCGCGATCCTCGCTGCCTTTTCGGTTGCGACCGCGCTCGCCTTCCACTCGGCGCTGGGTGACCAGAACCAGTTCATCCACTTCTTCAAGAACATCGCGATGGCCGGTGGGCTGCTGCAGGTCGTCGCGTTCGGCGCCGGCGGCTGGAGCCTCGACGCCCGCCGCTAACGCCGTCGAAAACTGCGTTGAAAGGGGTCGCGCCGTTTCGCGGCCCCTTTTTGCGTCCCCATCCTCACGTACAGGCGATCCGGCGCCGAGCCTACGCTAGACCCGTGTTCAAGGAGATCGCCATGACCCGCTGCACGCACATGAATTCGGAAACGGTCCGTGAGGTTACCCCCAGCGCCAAGGGCTGCGAGGAATGCCTCAAGACCGGCAGCTGGTGGGTGCATCTGCGGTTGTGCCGGGAATGCGGCCATGTCGGCTGCTGCGACCAGTCGCCCAACCGCCACGCCACCGCGCATTTCCACGAGACCGGCCACCCGATCATGGAAGGCTATGACCCGCCCGAAGGCTGGGGCTGGTGCTATGCCGACGGGATCGAGGTCGACCTGCCTGACCAGACGCCGCAGCTGGGGCCGATCCCGCGCTTCTTCTGACCCCGTCCCGTGGACAGGCGCGGGCGGCGCGTTAAGACCATCGCAATGCTCGACTTGCCGTCGCTTCGATGACCCCGCCCGCCCCTGCCTCGCGCGCCGCGCTGCTGCTGTTCGGCGCGGGCGATTTCGCGTTCAATCTCTATTGGCAGGCGGTCAATCTCTACCTGCTCTTCTTCTACATCGACACGCTGCGGCTGGCCCCGGCGCTGGCCGGGACGCTGTTCCTGGTGGGCGCGGCCTGGGACGGCGCGGCGGACTTCGTCGCGGGCGTGGCGGCCGAGCGGATGCGGCGCCCCTATCGCTGGCTGATCGGCTGGGGCGCCGTGCCGCTGGGGCTCGCCTTCGTCGCGATGTTCGCGGTGCCGGTGGGCGCCTGGGGCGCGGCGCTGGCGGCGCAGCTCGGCTTCCGCACGCTCTACGCCTTCACCAACATTCCCTATTCGGCCTGGACGACGCGGCTGGCGGGTACCAGCGCCGAACGGTCGCTGCTGGCGGGGCTGCGGATGATCTTCGGTGCGGTCGCCGCCACGCTTGTTGCTGGGACGATGCCGGGGTTGGTGCGAACGCTGGGGAGCTATGGCGCCGCGAGCGCGCTGCTTGCAGCACTCGGCGTACCGCTGCTGCTGGCGATCGCGTGGGGGGTGCCCGAGCGGCGGCCATCGGAGGACGCGGCGACCCGCCCGGCGATCGGCCCGGCACTGGTGCTGCTCGCCCGCAACCGGGCCTTCGTCGCGCTCAATCTCGCGGCAGCGGCGGGTGCGGCAGCGGCGGCGCTCACGACGCAATCGGTGCTCTATTTCTTTCGCTACGTGCTCGCCGACGATCCGGCGGGGCCGCGGGCGCTGGCGGCAATGGCGTTCGCCAGCCTCGTGGCAACGCCGCTCTGGACGATCGCCGCGCGACGGGCCGGGGCGCGGGCTGCGTGGCTGGCCGCCTGCGGGCTGGCCCTCGCCCTGCCCGCCGGCTTCTTGCTGCTGCCGGCACCCGGCGTCGGCGCGGCGACGCTGTTCCTACTGGGCATGCAGGTCGCCTTCGCGGGCTTCGGGCTCGCCGCCTGGACCTTGCTGCCCGACAGCGTCGACTGGGGGGCGGCGCGGAGCGGCGTGCGGGTCGAAGCGATCGCCTTCGGCACCTTCGCGCTGGCTCAGAAGGTCGCGTTGGCGGCAGCGGGATTCGCGATCGGGGCGATCTACCAAGCGAGCGGCTTCGTCGCCGGGGCGCCGCAAGGGGCGGCTAGTCTGGCAGCGATCCGCTGGCTGATGCTGGCAGGACCAGCGGTGCTGCTGCTCGGCGCGCTGGCCGCGGTGCTGGCACTACCGCTGCGGCGGGATACGATGGCAAGGCTGGCGCCGGGCAACTAGGCCAAAGCGCCAGCCCCACCGATCACACCAGCTCGAAGCTGCCCGAGACGCCTTCGGCCTCCGCGGACGGCGCGATCCAGAGCTGGAATTTGCCGGGCTCCACAGTCGGCTTGAGCGCCTGGCCGATGAACAGCAGGTCGGCGCGGGTGAGCGTGAACTGCACCTGCTTGCGCTCGCCGGGCTTGAGCGCGACGCGGCGGAACGCCTTGAGCTCGCGCACCGGCCGGGTGACGCTCGCCGCCACGTCGCGGATGTAGAGCTGCACCACTTCCTCGGCCGCCCGCGACCCGCTGTTGGCGATGGTCGCCGAGACCACCAGCTTGCCGTCCGCCGTCAGCCTGCCGCCGCCCAGATCGAGGTCGCTATAGGCGATCTCGCCATAGGTGAGCCCGTGGCCGAACGGAAACAGCGCCTGGTTCGGGAACTCGCGATAGTGGGTCTTATATTCCTGCAGCGGACCCGCCGGATTGGGGCGGCCGGTCGGCTTGTGATCATAGTGATAGGGCTCCTGCCCCGTCGCCTGCGGGAAGGAGACCGGCAGCCGCGCCGAAGGGCTCACCACCCCGAACAGCACATCGGCAATGGCAGGCCCGTCCTCGGAGCCCAGGAACCAGGTAACGAGGATCGCCGGCGCCTTGAGCACCGCGCCCTCCAGCGCCAGCGCGCGGCCGTTGCGCAGCAGCACCACCACCGGCTTGCCGGTCGCCGCCACCGCCTCGGCCAGCGCCATCTGCGCCGGCGGCACGACGATGGCGGAACGC
Organism: Sphingomonas trueperi; assembly: GCF_040545965.1. Lineage (GTDB taxonomy): Bacteria > Pseudomonadota > Alphaproteobacteria > Sphingomonadales > Sphingomonadaceae > Sphingomonas > Sphingomonas trueperi_C. Next base: position 679,924 of record NZ_JBEPMV010000002.1, read on the forward strand.
GACTGCGCCTCGCCCGACATGCGGGCATGCTCGCCCACCGCCAGCACCACCACATCGGCGCCCTGCGCGGCAGCCACTGCCGCCTCGATCCCGCCCGGGATGGGGCCGTCGAGCCCGGCGCCTTCGGTGACACTTACCAGCGACGAATCCTTCACCAGTGCCTTGACGCCAGTCGCCAGATCGACCGCCTCGGCATCGGTGCCATAGACGTTCCAGGTCCCGATCAGATCATGCAGCCCGCTCGCGAACGGGCCGATCAGCGCGATCTTCTTGCCCGCGCGCGGCAGCGGCAGCAGCCCGCCTTCGTTCTTGAGCATCACGATCGACCGCGACCCCGCCTCGCGAGCAAGCGCGAGGTTGGCACGGGTGCGGACCCGCGCCTTCTCCCGCGCCGGATCGATGCGGCGGAACGGATCGTCGAACAGGCCGAGCTGCGCCTTGAGCGCCAGCACCCGACGCACCGCCTCGTCCAACCGTGCCATCGGCACCTCGCCCTTGGCGACGAGGTCCGGCAGGTGCTTGATGTAGAAGCCGCTCTGCATGCTCACGTCGACGCCGGCCAGGAAGGCGAGCTTGGTCGCCTCGCGCGCGTCGGCGGCAAAGCCGTGCGCGATCAGTTCCTCGTCGGCGGTATAGTCGGAAACGACCAACCCGTCGAAGCCCCATTCGCGGCGGAGGACCTCCGTGAGTAGCCATTCGTTGGCGGTGGCCGGAATGCCCGACAACTCGTTGAACGACGCCATCACCGTCGGCGCCCCCGCGGCGAGCGCCGCCTGGAAGGGCGGGAAATAGATTTCCCGCAGCGTCCGCTCGGAAATATCGACCGTGTTGTAGTCGAGCCCCGCCTCCACCGCTCCATAGGCGACGAAATGCTTGGCGCAGGCCGCCACCGCGTCCGCTGCCTCCAGACCCTTGGCGCCCTGGAAGCCGCGCACCCGCGCCGCCGCGATCAGCTTGCCGAGCAGCACGTCCTCACCGGCGCCTTCCACGCTCCGGCCCCAGCGGGCGTCGCGGGTGATGTCGACCATCGGCGCGAAGGTCCAGTCGATGCCGGCGGCCGCCGCCTCCACCGCCGCGACGCGCGCGGTGCGCTCGGCGAGATCGGGGTCGAAGCTTGCCGCCTCGCCCATCGGCACCGGGAACACGGTGCGGAAGCCGTGGATCACGTCGGCGGCGAAGATAAGGGGGATCTTGAGCCGCGATTCGCGCGTGGCGACGGTCTGCATCCGCTTGGCCATCGCCGCGCCGTTGCCGTTGAACACGCCGGTCAGACGCCCGGCGCGGACCTCTGCCAGCTGCCCGTCGAAGTTCGACGAGGCGCCCGCCGGATTGAGCGTCACCGCCGCCCCGCCCGACCAGGCGGCGGCCATCAGGGTGAGCTGCCCGGCCTTCTCCTCGACGGTCATCTGGGCGAGCAGCGACTCGACCGCGGCGGGCAGTTTCTTCGCCCCCGCCTGGAGCAGCATCGCGCGCGCCGGGCTGGCCGCCCAGGCCGCCGCCGCGCTCGCCCCGATCAACACCGCACGCCTCGAAATCTGGCCGTCCTTCACGCATTTCCTCCCACAGCGCAGCCCTACATCGGCCACCGCATCAACAATCTTGCAACCCGCTATTGCTTCATGTAACCGGTTACATCAAGAGCTTGACGCCAAACCCGGCAAACAAGCCGTCGCAACCCAGACCCAGGAGGGGACGAAGACCGCCATGCCGAACGCAACGATCCGTGATGTCGCGCGGGAAGCGTCGGTGTCGGTCGCGTCGGTATCGCGTGCGCTGAACGGCGCCACCAACATTCGCCCCGAACTGCGCGATCACATTCGCGACGTCGCCAATCGACTCGGCTATGTGCCGCATGCCGGCGCCCGCAACCTCAGCCTCGCCCGCTCCTCGACGATCGGCGTCGTCGTCCCCGATCTCCACGGCGAGTTCTTCTCGGAATTGCTCCGCGGTATGGATCGCCAGGCCTCCGAACTCGGTCTGCACCTGCTGCTAATGGTCATGCACGGCGAGGCCGATCGCGGCGTCACTGCGCTGCATGCGATGCGCGGCCGGGTCGACGGGCTGGTGGTAATGGCGCCGCAGATCACCTCGGACGAGCTGTTCCAGCATCTGCCCCGCACGATGCCCTCGGTGCTGGTCAACTGCGCGCCGCACGACGGTGTGCGCCCCGAATTGCGCGTCGACAACGTTGCCGGAGCCGTCGCGGTGATCGAGCATCTCGCCGCCGGCGGCTGCCGCCGGATCGTCCACATCGCCGGTCCCGAAGCCAATATCGACGCGCAGGAGCGTCTGCGCGGCACCCGCGAGGCCTGCGCCCGGCTGGGCGTGGACCTGCGCGTGGTGCAGGGCGACTTCAACGAGGATAGCGGCACCGCCGCCATCGCCACGCTCCAAGCCGAGCATGCCGACTATGACGCGGTGTTCGCCGCCAACGACATGATGGCGGTGGGCGCGCTGATGGCGCTCAAGCGGGCGGGCGTCGCGGTTCCCGAGCAGGTGGCGGTGGCCGGGTTCGACAACATCCCGCTCACCCGCCTGATTTCGCCGGCGCTCACCACCGCCAGCATCGACATTGCCGAATTCGGCGCGCGCGCCGTGGTGCGCCTCGCCGGACTGATCGACGGCGCCGCCGACGACACGCTCGAATGGCGTGAGCCGATCGTCATCGCGCGGGAATCGACCCGCCAATACCCGAAAACAACAACAGAAAACCCGATCCGCCGGGGAGATAGAGAGTAACCATGAACAAGCTAGTTTTGCGTTCCGCATTGCTGACGATGACCGTGCTGGGCAGCGGTGCCCTGCTCGCCCCCGCCCCTGCCATGGCCCAGGTCGGCCAGGCATCACTGCGCGGCACGATCACCGCCCCGGCCAACAACCCGGTCACCGAAGTCACCGCGATCGAAGTGTCGACCGGCATCCGCCGCAGCGCGACCGTCGGCGCCGACGGCAGCTACAACTTCGCCTCGCTGCGCCCGGGCACCTATCGCCTGGAGATCAAGCTGCAGAACGGCGTGCGCAATTCGGACGCGTTCACGCTGCGCGTCGGCCAGAATGCGGGCCTCGATCTCGACCTGTCGACCACGACTACCGCAACGGCCGCCGATGCCGGCGCCGCTCCGGCGGGCGACGACACCGCCGCGCCTGCGACGGGCGACGAGATCGTCGTCACCGGCAACCGCATCCGCTCGCTGGACGGCGGCCAGGTCGGCATCAACATCACCCAGCGGCTGATCGAGCAGCTGCCGCAGAACAACCGCAACTTCCTCGCCTTTGCCGATCTCGCCCCGGGCGTGCGCTTCATCGAAGGCGCCAACGGCACGTCGAGCATCAAGGGCGGGGCGCAGGACAGCCGCACGGTCAACGTGTTCATCGACGGCGTCAGCCAGAAGGATTACGTCCTCAAGAACGGCATCACCGGGCAGGACAGCTCGGCGGGCAATCCGTTCCCGCAGCTCGCGATCGGCGAGTATCAGGTGCTTTCGTCCAACTACAAGGCGGAGTTCGACCAGGTCAGCTCGGTGGCGATCACCGCGGCGACCAAGTCGGGCACCAACGAGTTCCACGGCGAAGGCTTTATCGACTATACCAACCAGGATCTGCGCGCGCGCCGTCCGACCGAGCTCTTCCCGGTCGAGCGCGACAAGGTCAATTCGAACAACAAGCAGTTCGGCGTTGCACTGGGCGGCCCGATAATCAAGGATCGCGCGCATTTCTTCGTGACCTACGAAGGCAAGCGGATCGACAGCCCGTATGACGTGCGGCCGGAGAACGGCGTCTCGACGAGCATCTTCCCGACGCAGTACCAGCGATATTTCGGCACCTTCTCGCAGCGCTTCAACGAGGACCTGTACTTCGGCAAGATCGACCTCGAGCCGAGCGACAAGGACCTGATCGAGCTCACCGGCAAGTATCGCAAGGAATCGGGCTCGCAAATCGCGACCGGCGTCAACGCGTCGAACACCGCGACGCTCAACAAGGTCGACGAGAAGCGCTTCATGCTCCGCTGGCAGCGCAGCGAGGACAACTGGATCAACGACGCCCGCGTCTCCTACCAGGATACCAAGTGGGCGCCGACGCCGGAAACCATCGGCAACACCAGCTTCTTCCAGGCCTCGACCGTGAACAACGGGAACTTCACCCGCACCGACCTGCTCCGCTTCGGCGGCGGCGGCAGCCAGCAGGACAAGGGCCAGAAGGGCTGGACGGTGCAGGACGACTTCACCTTCACCGGCTTCAACGGGCACACCATCAAGGTCGGCACCAAGGCGAGCTTCATCCGCCTGCGCTCGCTCGAGCAGAACCGCGCCAACCCGCAATATACCTACGACATCAACGCGTTCAGCCCCACCGGCTTCAACGACCAGGTGCCGTATCAGCTCGACTTCGGCGTCCCCACCGGCAACGGCCCGGTCGATATCCGTTCGAGCAACTTCCAGTTCGGCGTCTATGCGCAGGACGATTGGGACGTGACCTCGCACCTGACGCTCAACCTCGGCCTGCGCTGGGATTATGAGCGTACCCCGGCCTTCGTGAACTATGTGACCTCGCAGGAAAACCTGACGGCGGTGTCGCCGGCCAATTATCCGAACCTGGTCAATGCCGACTACAACATCAACGACTTCATCTCGAACGGCCGCAACCGCAAGACCTTCACTGGCGCCTTCCAGCCGCGGCTCGGCTTCACCTACCGCATCGACGAGGCCGGCCGGTTCGCGGTGTTCGGCGGCTATGGCCGTTCTTATGACCGCAACCAGTTCGACTTCCTCCAGCAGGAAGTGAGCCAGGGCGTCTACGCGGTGCGCCGCTTCAACTTCCGCGGCGCGGATTCCAATCCGAACAATGCCTGTGTCGGGGCCGATGCATCGACCTGCGTCACCTGGAACCCGATCTACCTGACCCCGGAGGGCCGCCAGCAGCTGCTCGCCGGCGCGACCGGCGGCGGCCGTGAGTTCCGCTTCCTCCGCAACGACCTCAAGGTCCCCTATTCGGACCAGTTCAGCCTCGGCATCCGCGGCCGCTTCCAGCAGGTCGGCCTCGAGCTCGGCTACAGCCATGTCGCCAGCCGGGATGGGTTCGCCTTCCTGCTCGGCAACCGCCGGCCGGACGGCAGCTTCTTCTTCAACGATCCGGCCAACCCGACCGACACGCCTGCGCCGCCGTTCGGCTTCTCGCCGAAGGGCTATAACAGCATCATCCTCGGCACCAACGGGCTGAAGACCAATGCGGACTCGGTCTATTTCAAGGTCACCAAGAGCTATACCCAGGCCTCGCCCTGGAGCCTCGACGCGACCTACACCTATACCGAGGCGACCGAGAACCAGCTGGGCGAGACCTATCTGCTCGATTTCCCGTCGGTCGGCGATTACCCGATGCTGCGCTCGTCGGGCGTGCCGCGGCACCGGCTGGTGATGGCGGGCAGCGTCGACCTGCCGCTCGGCTTCGCGCTGTCGTCCAAGTTCCAGATCGAATCCGCGGCCTATGAGAAGGCGATTCTCAACCAGTCCAATCCGTTCCAGCGCGTGGTCGTCGGCCGCGAGGTCGATGGGTCGGGCGGCGGCTGGGGCCGGCGCCAGCTCGACATGGCGCTGACCAAGTACGTGCCGATCCACTTCATCAGCGATCAGACCCGCCTGCGCTTCCGCGTCGACGTGCTGAACGTGTTCAACGATTACAACTACATCACCTTCAACAACGACCCCGCCTCGCGGGATTGGGGCGCACGCAGCAGCTATGACGTCGGCGGCAACCCGCCGCGCACCGTCAAGCTGTCGGTCGGCTACTCCTTCTGATCCCTCCTCTGGGACGGCGCCTCTCCCTGGCGCCGTCCCATTTTTTTCAGGACCCAAGTTTCATGATCGATCGCAGGCAACTGCTCGGCTCCGGCGCGCTGGTGCTGGCGGGCCTCGCGGGCGCATGCTCGCAACCCGGTACCCGCATCGGCGGCCCCGGCGCCGCACCGGGCGCAGACCCGCTGATCCGCGATCTGCAGGAACGTACCTTCCGCTATTTCTGGGATACCACCGATCCCGAGACCGGCCTCGCGCCCGATCGCTGGCCTACCCCCTCCTTCGCCTCGATCGCCGCGGTCGGCTTCGCGCTCACCGCCTATCCGATCGGCGTCACCAATGGCTGGATCACCCGCGACCAGGCGCGCACCCGCACGCTGGCCACGCTGCGCTTCTTCGCCACCGCGCCGCAGGGCGACGGGCAGAGCGACGCCAGCGGCTACAAGGGTTTCTTCTACCACTTTCTCGGCACCACCAAGGGCCGCCGCTTCGCCCGCGCCGAGCTGTCGACGATCGACACCGCGCTGCTGCTGGGCGGCGTGCTGTTCGCGCAGAGCTGGTTCGATGCCGACGATCCCCAGGAGGCCGAGATCCGCAGTCTTGCCGACCAGCTCTATGCCGCGGTCGACTGGACCTGGATCACGCCGCGCCCGCCCTTCGTCTCGATGGGCTGGCACCCGGAGAGCGGCTTCATCCCTTCGGACTGGAACATCTATAACGAAGGGCTGCTGCTGTACGTGCTGGCGCTCGGCTCGCCGAGCCATCCGCTGCCGCCCGAGACCTGGGCCGCCTGGACTGCGCGCTTCGATGCACAGTGGAGCGACAAATGGGGTGAACCGCACCTCCATTTCGCGCCGCTGTTCATCCACCAGTACAGCCATTGCTGGATCGATTTCCGCGGCATCCGTGACCCGTACATGGCGGCCAAGGGCATCGATTATTTCGAGAACAGCCGCCGCGCGGTGCGGGCACAGCGCAACTATGCGATCGCCAATCCGGGCGGCTGGTCCGGCTATGGCGCGGACGTATGGGGCCTGACCGCCTGCGACGGTCCCGGCGACTTCCAGCAGCGCATCGGCGGCCGGACGCGCGAATTCTTCAGCTATTCGGCAAGGGGCCCCGATGATCGCGACGACGGCACGCTGGCGCCGACCGCAGCGGCGGCCTCGATCGCGTTCGAGCCGGAACTGGCCGGCCGCGCGGTGGCGACGATGCGTGCGCGCTATGGCCGCGGCATCTATGGTCGCTACGGCTTTCTCGACAGCTTCAACCCCACCCTCGCCCGCGCGGAAAAGCCGCTCAAACACGGCAAGATCGTGCCGGGCATCGGCTGGGTGGACGGCGACCATCTCGGCATCGACCAGGGTCCGATCCTGCTGATGATCGAGAACCTGCGCAGCGGCCTCGTCTGGGAGGTGATGCGCCGCAACCCGCACATCCGTCGCGGGCTGCAGCGCGCTGGCTTCAAGGGAGGTTGGCTTTAATCGTCCTGCCGGTCGGTCTTCTTGGGCGCGACCCAGACATGGACCGGCACGACGACCTTGCCCGGTGCAGGCTTGCCGACATCGACGCGGCTGGCCTGGACCAGCTCGCCATTGGACAGGGTGAAGGACGCCCAGGGCTTGGGCATGCGGTTGAACGTCATCTTCTGGATGGGTTCGCCGGTGTTCGAATTCATGATGGTGGCAATGACAGGCATGCCCTGCCGCTATTCGGGCAGGCGCCGGGCTGTCCAGCGGGGGCGCCGACGAATCTGTGGATAGCATAGGCGCGCGCTGAGGCACGATCCGCCCACAGCCATCGTCATCCCGGCGACAGCCGGGATCCAGTCGCCTCTCGGTACCGGCAAGAGCCGAAACGGAGCGCCAATGGATCCCGGCTTTCGCCGGGATGACGGCTGGTGGGCAGGAAAGGTTCCTCTACGGCCGCTCTCGTGTAAAGCCGCCGCTGAATCAGCAAAGGGAGCAGCCCATGATCATCCGCAGCGACGAAACGCAGGACATCGAGGTGCCCGGCGGCGGCACGATGCGGATGCACCTGTTCCGCCCGGCGGTGGAGGGTCGCTTCCCCGGCGTGCTGCTCTTTTCCGAGATCTACCAGGTGACGGCCCCTATCCGGCGGCTGGCGGCGATGCTTGCGGGCAACGGCCTGCTCGTTGCGGTGCCGGAGGTCTATCACGAATATGAGCCCGCCGGCACCGTGCTCGCCTATGATCCCGCGGGCACCGATCGCGGCAATGCACTCAAGATCACCAAGCCGGTCGCCGCCTTCGACGCGGACGCCACGGCGGCGCTGACCGCGCTGGCGGCGCATCCTGCCTGCTCCGGCAAGCTCGGCACCTTCGGAGTGTGTCTGGGCGGCCATCTCGCCTATCGCGCCGCGCTTGATCCGCGCGTGTCGGCGGCGGCGTGCTTCTACCCCACCGACATCCATTCGGGCACGCTCGGCGAGGGCCGCAGCGACGACAGCCTCGCGCGCATGGCCGAGCTGAAGGCGGAGCTGCTGCTCGTCTGGGGGCGGCAGGACCCGCATATCCCCTTTGCCGGGCGCGAGGCGATCCGGGCGCGGCTGGAGGAAGTCGGCGCATCCTATGCCTGGCACGAGTTCAACGCCCAGCACGCCTTTCTGCGGGACGAAGGCCCGCGCTTCGATCCCGCGCTGTTCCTGCAGGCGATGGCCCTCACGCTCGATTTCTACCGGCGGACGCTGGGAGGCTCGGTATAAATCCGAGTGATGCATTTGCATCCATGCGATGATCTTGATTGACAGGCCACTGCCGTGCGAGTGGTATGACCAATAAGGCGGCGCGGCACGCGACTGCCGTGGGAGAGACATCGCTATGCGCACCGCCTCGGTCTTGGCCACCCTCCTGCTATCTTCGGTTGCGATTGTGGCGCCGGTTTCTGCCGAGGCGCAAACCAGCGCCGAACCCCGCGCGACGATCGATCTCTCCACCGGCTGGCGCTTCCATTTCGGCGATGCCGACACAGCCCCCGCCGCTCCGGGCTTCGACGATGCCGCGTGGCAGCCGGTGGCGGTGCCGCACACTTGGAATAAGGTCGGCACCTATGCCGTGACGCGTTCCCCCAATGCGGACATGCGGCAGGGCCAGGGCTGGTACCGCCGCAGCCTCACCGTGCCGGCGGCGCTGCAGGGCCGGCGGCTGTTCCTGGAATTCGACGGCGTATCCAAGATCGCCGACATCTGGGTGAACGGAAAGCATCTGGGCAGCCATGCCGGCGCCTTCGGCCGCTTCCGGATCGACGTGACGGGCGCGCTCAAGCCCGGCGCCAACAGCCTCGTCGTCCGCGCCGACAACAGCGCCGCCGCGCCGGGCAGCAGCACCGAGCATGTCATCCCGCTCGGCGGCGATTTCTTCGTGCAGGGGGGCATCTATCGCGGCGTGCGCCTGATCGCCGTGGAGGACGCGCATATCGACCTCTCGGATCATGGCGGGCCGGGCGTGTATCTGCACACGCCGAAGGTCTCGGCGACCAGTGCCGAGGTCGCCGCCAAGACGCTGCTGCGCAACCTCGGCACCCGCGCCCGGACGCTGACCCTCACCACCACCATCCAGGACGCGACCGGCAAGACGATCGCCACCGATCGAGCGCCCGCCACGCTCGCGCCGGGCCAGGCGCTGGCGGTGGAGCGCAGCCTCACCGTCGCCAACCCGCAGCTCTGGCAGGGCCGCGCCGATCCCTATCTCTACCGCGTCGTCAGCGAGCTGCGCGACGGCGCCCGGGTGATCGATCGGCAGGTCCAGCCGCTCGGCATCCGCAGCTTCGTCTTCGATCCGAACCGCGGGCTGATCCTCAACGGCAAGCCGACCCCGCTCCACGGCGTCTCGCGGCACCAGGATGTGGGCGGCAAGGGCTGGGCGCTCACCCCCGAGGATCATGCCCGCGACATGGCCTTCGCGCTCGAACTCGGCGCCAACACGATCCGCCACGCGCATTATCAGCACGCCCAGGAATGGACCGACGAGGCCGACAAGGCAGGCATGGTGGTGTGGGCCGAACTCCCCTTCGTCCATGAGGCCAATGTCGAGCCCAGCCAGCCGCCGGCGCCCGAGACGATCGCCAACGCCGAGGAACAGCTGCGCGAGCTGATCCATCAGAATTACAACCACCCCTCGATCCTGCTCTGGTCGGTCGGCAACGAGGCCGATATCGGCGCGGCGATCGACGCGATGCGCAAGGGCGGCGGCGGCAAGCCGGCCCAGTCGCGCGCCATGCTGGAGCAGCTCGACAAGCTGGCCCGCGCGGAAGATCCCAGCCGCCCCACCGTCTATGCCGATTGCTGCGAGGACACGCCCTCGGTGCTGTCGATGGCAGGATCGCCCAGCCTCAACGGCGTGACGCAGGTGATGGGGCTGAACCGCTATTATGGCTGGTATTATGGCGATCTGGACGGCGTTGGGCCGGCGCTCGACGCGCTCCACGCCAAGCACCCGACGCTGCCGATCGGCCTCAGCGAATGGGGTGCCGGGGGTGCGATGACCCAGCATAGCGACAATCCGCGCGGCGGCCCGGTCGCTTCCTATGGCCGCCCTCAGCCGGAGGAATATCAGAGCCTCGCGATCGAGGAGAATTGGAAGCAGATCCGCGCCCGCCCCTATCTCTCGGCGAGCTGGCTGTGGAACCTGTTCGATTTCGCGACGACCATGCGCAACGAAGGCGATGCGACCGACATCAACACCAAGGGCCTGGTCTCCTACGACCGCAAGACGCGCAAGGATGCCTTCTATTTCATCCAGGCGAGCTGGTCGGACGCGCCGGTGCTGCACCTCAACGGCCGCCGCTATGTCGACCGCGCCTATGCGGTGACCGACGTGCGCGGCTATTCCAACGCTGATCGGGTGTCGCTCTCGGTCAATGGCAAGCCGGTTGGCGAGGTCGCCTGCCCCGATCGGATTTGCGTGTGGCCGGGCGTGGCGCTGGCGCCGGGCGCCAACCATCTCGTGGCAACGGCGACGATCGGCGGCAAGCAGGTCACCGATGCGATCGACTGGACCGCGCCCGATCCGCGCAAGGGCGTGTTCATCGATTCCGGCGCGCTGGTCGGGGGCATGATGGGCGGCGACCGCTATGGCTCGGACGACTTCTTCCACGGCGGCACGCCGAAGGTCCTCGCTGGCCGCTCGCCCTTCGCGCCGCCGCCCAAGGTAGAGGGGACCGACAGCCCGGCGCTGTTCGGCAGCTACCGCGAGGGCAAGTTCGGCTATGAAATCCCCCTGCCCGACGGCAGCTGGACGGTGACGATCGCCAGCTTCGAGCCCGACGCCGCCAAGGGCGCCGCACGCAGCTTCGCAGTGCTGGCGAACGGGCAGCGGGTAATCGATAGCTTCTCGCCGATGCAGGCAGCGGGCGGCGCCAACAAGGCGACCACCCGCAGCTTCCAGGTGAAGAGCAGCGGCGGGCGGCTGGTGCTGGCCTTCGAGCCGGTCGGCGGCGACGCGGTGGTGGCGGGGATCGCGATCCGGCCCAACTAAGGTCGCGCTTTGACCTTTGCCGCGACATTGCCCACAAGCGTGGACGATGCCCGAGCCCTTGCGCAGCGTTGCCTTTGAAGGCGTCAGCAAATCCTATGCGAAGGGCGCGCGGGCGGTCGACGGCGTCTCGCTGGAGATCGCCGGCGGCAGCTTCGTCGCGCTGGTCGGCGCCTCGGGTTCGGGCAAGTCGACGCTGCTCAAGATGGTCAACCGGCTGATCGAGCCGAGCGAGGGCCGAGTCCTGATCGACGGCGAACCGGTCGGCGCCGAGCCGCCGCACCTGCTGCGGCGGAGGATCGGCTATGTCTTCCAGAATGTCGGGCTGTTCCCGCATCTGACCGTCGGCGAGAATGTCGCGATCGGCCTCAAGCTGGCCGGCGCAAAGGATCGGCAGGCACGCGTTGCCGAACTGCTCCAGCTGGTCGACCTGCCCGAAGCGATGGCCGCGCGGATGCCCGACGCCCTGTCGGGTGGCCAGCGCCAGCGCGTCGGCGTCGCCCGCGCGCTCGCCACCGCGCCCGGGCTGCTGCTGATGGACGAGCCGTTCGGCGCGCTCGATCCCGTCACCCGCGATGCGCTCGGCAAGGCAATCCGTGCGCTGCACGAGACCATGGGGCTCACCACCATCCTGGTCACCCACGACATGGCCGAGGCGCTGCTCCTCGCCGATCGCATCCTGGTGATGGAGGCCGGCCGCGTCGTCGGCGACGCTTCCCCACGCGAGCTGCTCGCCGGCAAGGGCGGCGCGGCGGCCGATGCGCTGGTCGCGGTGCCGCGCGAACAAGCCGAGCGGCTGGCGGCGCTCGCCCGATGACCAGCGCTTTCGCCCGCGTACCCGAATTGCTGGCGCAGCATCTGCTGCTCGCCTTCGCCGCGCTGCTGCTCGGCATCGTGATCAGCCTGCCCTTGGCGGTGCTCTCCGCCCGGCATCGCGGCCTGGCCCGTGCGGCGCTGGGGCTGGCGAGCCTGATCCAGACCATCCCCAGCCTCGCGCTGCTCGCGCTTTTCTATCCGCTGCTGTTGTCGCTCTCGGCGCTGGTCGGCGGCGGCATCCCGGCGCTGGGCTTCCTGCCCTCGCTGCTCGCCCTCACCCTCTATGCCCTGCTGCCGATCCTGCGCAACGCGGTGACCGGACTGGTCACGCTCGATCCGGCGGTGCGCGAGGCGGCGGACGGCGTCGGCATGACCCGCTGGCAGAAACTCCGGCTGGTCGAGGCGCCGCTGGTCGCGCCGATAGTGATGGCGGGCATCCGCACCGCCGCAGTATGGACGATCGGCGCGGCGACGCTCTCCACCACCGTCGGCCAGCCGAGCCTGGGCGACCTGATCTTCGCCGGGCTGCAGACGCAGAACTGGGCGCTGGTCCTCGCCGGCTGCATCGCAGCCGCCGGGCTGGCGCTGGCGGTGGACGCGCTGCTCGGCCTCGCCGAATGGGGCATTGCCCATCGCCGCCACATCCTGGTGTGGCTGAGCCTCGGCCTGCTCGCCGCCGGCGCGCTCGCCGCCCTCGCCCCCACCTGGCCGGCAAGCCGCGGCGTGGTGACGATAGGCGCCAAGGGCTTTTCCGAGCAATATATCCTCGCTCGGCTGATCGGCGCGCGGCTGGAGGCGGCGGGCTACAGCGTGCGGTACCGCGAAGGGCTCGGCTCGGGGGTCGCCTATGGCGCGCTGGCGAGCGATGCGATCGACGTCTATGTCGATTACTCGGGCACGATCTGGACCAACCAGATGCACCGCAACGACGTGCCGCCCCGCGCGGCAATCGTCCGCGGCGTCGCCGATTGGGCCAAGAGCACCAACAACGTCACGCTGCTGGGGAGCCTCGGCTTCGAGAATGCCTATGCCTTCGTGATGCGCGGCGACGATGCCAAGCGGCGCGGCATCGCGACCATTGCCGATCTCGCCAAGGTGGCCCCGTCGCTCAAGCTCGCCACCGATATCGAGTTTCTCGAACGCTCCGAATGGAAGGCGGTGCAGCGCGCCTATGGCCTGCGCTTCGCCGAGGCGCATCCCTATCAGCCCACCTTTATGTACCGGGCGCTGACCAGCGGCACCGCCGATGTGATCCCCGCCTTCTCCTCCGACGGCCGGATCGCCGCGCAGGGGCTGACGGTACTGAAGGACCCCAAGGGCGCGATTCCAGGCTATGACGCGGTGCTGCTGGTCTCGCCCCGCCATGCGAACGACGTGCGCTTCCAGGCAGCGCTCCGCCCGCTGATCGGCGCGGTGCCCGTCGAGCGGATGCGGCAGGCCAATTACCTGGTCGATCGCGATACCGACAAGCAAAGTCCAGATACCGCCGCGCGCTGGCTGGCGGAACGGCTTGGCCGCTAAAAGGCGGAAGCCGACCGGGCACGCGCGCAAGAGGGTTGGGACGCGCAGCCGGCCTGCTCCCGCCGCCACTCGCCCCGACCTCTCCCAAGCGGAGCGGATCGCGTTCTAGTCACGAGCGCCCCTGGGAGACGTTAGCCCGGGTGAGCCGATCGCACCAACCCGGCCTCACTCCCGAAGCATCGCCCGCACGGCGAAACCGGCCCGACAGCAATCTCGGAGACGGCGACGTGCGTACCAGCCCCCTATCCACCCGGCTCGGCAGGCCGGACAGCATCGCGGTGCGCCTGGCCGCAGCGTTCCTCGCGGTGCCGGCCGCCGGCTGCGCGCGCGGGGCGCCCTCGCTTGTCTTCTTCGGCGCCTATTTCCCGATCTGGCTGGCGTGCGCGGTAATCGGCTGCGTCGCGGCGGGCCTCGCCCGCACGCTGATGGTGGTGTCGGGCCTTTCGCACCGGCTGCCCTACCAGCTGCTGCTGTGCACCGCGATCGGTACCACCACGGGGCTGGTCGTCGCCGCGCTCTGCGTGGGGCTGTGACGATGCGCGCAGAAGGGAAACCCCGCTTCGGGATCGGCGCGCGGCTGGCGTCGATCGCCGTCATCCTCGTCTCCATCGCGTTCGGCCTCTACGCCCTGCAGCGCAGCAGCGCCCATCCCTCCACCGACGATGCCGCGGTCGATGCCGAGGTCGTCCATGTCGCCGCGGCCGTCGGCGGCCGCATCGTCGAGATCGCGGTGACCGAGAACCAACTCGTCCGCCCGGGCCAGCTGCTATTCCGCATCGATCCGGTGCCCTATCAGCAAGCGGTCGCCCAGGCGCGCGCCGACCTCGCCTTCGCCCGCGCCTCGCACGCGAGCCAGGGCCGTGCGGTATCGACCCAACGCTCCGCCGCCACCGTCGCCGCCGAGCAGATCGCGCGCGCCGAGGCCAACCTCGCGCTCGCCCGCCGGACGGTCGCGCGGCTGCGGCCGCTCGCCGATCAGGGCTATGTCCCCCGCCAGCAGCTCGACCAGGCCGAGACCAACGAGCGCGACGCCGCCACCAGCCTGCGCCAGGCGCAAACGCAGCGCCAGGGCACCGCCGCCGCGATCGACACGACCGATAGCTCGGCCGCGAACATCCAGGCGCGCGAAGCCGCACTCGCGGTCGCCGAGCATTCGCTGGGCAACACCGTCGTCCGCGCCGACCATGCCGGGCGGGTGACCGGGCTCTCGGTCCTGTCGGGCGAGATGGTCGCGCCCGGCCAGTCGATCTTCACGCTGGTCAATGCCGACGCGTGGTTCGCCGTGGGCAATTTCCGCGAGACCGAGCTCAAGCGGATCGCGCCGGGCGACTGCGCCACCGTCTACACGATGATCGACCGCACCCAGCCGATCCGCGGCGTGGTGACCGGCATCGGCGCCGGGGTGCTCGACGGCGACCGCATCAACGTGCCGCGCGCACTGCCCTATGTGGAGAAGTCGCTCAACTGGGTGCGTGTGGCCCAGCGCTTCCCGGTGCGCGTTCGCCTGACCGCGCCGCCGGCGACGCTGATGCGGCTGGGGGCGAGCGCCGTCATCCAGATCCGGTCCGGCAGTGCCTGCAAGCGTTGAACGCGCCGGCCCGCTGGCCGCGGCGTGGGCGGCGCTTTGGGCGAACACGCCGGACCGCCTCGTCTTCGCGCTGCGGCTGACCCTGGTCTGCTGCGGCTCGGCGCTCATCGGGCTGTGGTTCGAGATTCCGGATCCGGCGCTCATCGTTTATCTCGCGCTATTCCTCAATCGCCCGGACCGGATGAGCAGCCTGGCGATAGCCGTGGTAATGCAGCTGTTCATGACGGTGGTGGTCTTCTCGCTGGTCCCGGTCACCGCGTTGCTGATCAATGCTCCCTTCTGGCGGACGGTGGCGATGGCCGTCCTTTCCTTCGGGCTGATGTTCCTCGGCTCGGCGAGCAAGCTGCGCCCCTTCGCATCGAGCATGGCGCTGATCACCGCCTATGTCCTCGATCTGCTCGGCAGCCTGCCCGGGGGCGAGTTGGCAACGCGCGGGCTGCTCTATGCCCTGTTGTTCGTTGGGGTGCCTGCCAGCGTTTCCGTGCTCGCCGACCTGCTGATCGCACCAGCGCCGCGCCGGCTCGCGGGAGGGCTCCTCGCGCGCGCGCTCGGCAGTGCTGCCGACCTCCTAGAAGGCCCCAAAGACGCAGGGCGCGCGCAGTTCGATGCGCTCCGCCATCAAGCCGCTTTGGGCACGCCCGGGCTGCTCAAGCTTGCGAAGGTGGAAGGCGCGCTGACGCCGCGGGCAAGCGAAGCCTATCGCTCCGCGGCCGCGGCGACGGTGCGGATCCTGGCAGCGGTCGACCTGATCGACCGCTCCACCGATGCGACGGCGCGCGAAGCCCTCGCGGTCGCGCTCGCCCCAACGCTGCGCGCCATGGCGGCGATCCTCGCGAGCGGCGGCTATCCTGTCGAGATCGAAGCGCCGTGCTGGCCGGCAAAGGTTCCGGCCGACCTCACGCCCGTCCTCGCCATCCTGGACGAGGCGATCACCGGTTTCGCCACCACCCCGCCGCCGCCGCCCGCGCAGGGACATGGAGCGAAAAGCGGCTTCTTCGTCGCCGGTGCCTTCACCAACCCGGCGCACGTCGAATATGCGCTGAAGGTCACGATCGGGGCGATGCTCTGCTACCTGCTGTTCGCGCTGTGGGACTGGCCGGGCATCCATACCGCGATGATCACCTGCTACATCGTCGGCCTGGGCACGGCGGCGGAGACCATCGAGAAGCTGTCGCTGCGCATCGCCGGATGCCTGGTCGGCGCGGCGCTGGGGCTCGCGACGATCGTCTATGTTCTGCCCGCGATCACCTCGATCACCGGCATTCTACTAGTGATCGCCTCGGGCATGTTCCTCGCCAGCTGGATTGCGGCGGGCGATGCGCGGATTTCCTATGCCGGATTCCAGCTCGCCTTCGCTTTCCTGCTGTGCACGCTGCAGGGGCACGGGCCGGGCTTCGACCTCACCCTCTCGCGCGACCGCGTGCTGGGCGTGCTGCTTGGCACCGGCATATCCTATCTGGTGTTCACTCGGCTCTGGCCGGTGTCGGTGGCCAGGACGATCGACCCGGCGATCGCCCGCCTGATCGCGCTGCTCCGCCAGGCAGCCGGCGCCTGCGGTGCCGTGCGCGAAGCGCGCATCAGCCAGGCCATGGCCGCAGCGGCGACGCTTCGCCGCTCGGTCGAACTCGCATCGTTCGAGCCGGAGCGCCTGCGCCCCGCACCCGAATGGGTCGAGGCGCGGCACGACCTGCTCGCGCGCATCGATCGGCTGGAATCGTCGCTGCTGCTCGCGCAGCCGGGTGCGGGGGCGGAACTGGACGCGGTCGCCCGCGACGCAGATAGGCTGGCGGTATCCCGGGAGGGAGACACCGCTGTCAGCTCGGCTCCGCCACGGCCGTCGGCAGCCGCGTGAGGATTTCCGCCGCGATCCGCTCCTGGGCGGCCAGATCGTCGTCGCCGGCGACATCCATGCGATCGGACCAGAGGATCTGGCCCCAGCGATTGGAGAGCTCCATGGCGATCCGCCGCACGTCCTGCGCGCACCGCACCGTGCCGTGGAGCACGAGATCGGCACCCGCCTCGGCTGCGACGACGTCGAGCGAATAGCGGGTCTCGCGGAACTGGAACATGATCGCCCGCGGCGCCGCGCGGAACCGGACGGCGCGCTCGGCTGCATGGATCAGCTCGTCGGTAAGGCCGGCGGCGAACGCACGCTCTTCCCCGCACAAGGCGGTGAACGGCAGCACGGCAAGCATCGGCGCACGAACGACCGGCTCGGGCAGCTTCGGCAGCACCGGCTCGGCCTCGACGCGCATCCGGAAGCAGGGTGCATAGCTGCCGGTCGGCATCGAGATGATCACCGCGTCGTGGGCGCCCTGGCCGCTATAATAGGCATCGAGCTTGCGCCGCAGTCGCCGCGCCTCCACCCGCACCGTGGAATCGATCCGCGGATCATAGTCGACGACGCCCCCATAGAGCTCGATGCCGATCACCAGTTCCTTGAGCGTCGCTCCCCGCCCCGCCAGCGCCTCGTCGACGACGAAGCGGAGGAAGGAAAAGAGCTTGCCCGAACCGGCGAACGCATGGGTGCGCAGCCGTTCCAACTGGCCACGCACGGCATCGGCGGTGGGTTCTTCGATCAACGGTTCTTCGCCGGCACGGGCCGGCGCGGCAGGATCTGCCCGGCGCATACACAGTCTCCCCATGATGGTGATCGGGCGGCGTCGAACATTGTTGCCGATCGTCCCCCTCTGCTCGTGGCGGATACTCCAAGCCGCGACGCTTCCCCACTTAACAGATGCCAAGAGCTGCTAATTCGCGCATAGGTTAGCGCTAACGGTATGTTCGGGGGGACGCTGATGGGCTTAACAATGGCGGCACAGCCATGACCGAGAGGATCTTGCGGTTCGGCCCGTTCGAGCTTCGGCCCGAACGGGAGCAGTTGCTGAACGGCGGCGTGCGCGTCGGCCTCGGCTCCCGCGCGCTCGCGATTCTCGCGCTGCTGGCCGAGCGCGCCGGCGAGGTCGTCTCGGTCCAGGAAATCAACGAGCATGTCTGGCCGAACCTGTTCGTCCAGGAGAACAACCTTCGCGTCCACATGAGCGCGATCCGCCGGGCGCTTCGTGCCGCCGACAGCGACGTGGAAATCGTCAACGTGCCCGGCCGCGGCTATAGGCTCAGCGCGGACGTGGCGGTCGACGATGCCGGGGAGGAGAGCGACGAGGTCGCACCGCCGCCCGGCTTCCGGCCGCTCCCCCTGCCCCTGCAGGTCAACCGGCTGATCGGCCGGGAAGAAAGCGTGGCGCAGGTGCTCGCCTGCATCCATCTCCACCGGCTCGTCACCATCGTCGGCGCGGGCGGGATCGGCAAGACCAGCGTCGCGCTGGCCGCGCTGACGGGGCTCGACGACGAGACGCCGGTGTGTTTCGTCGACCTCACCAACTGCGCGACGGTCGAGCATGTCGCCGCGGCCGCGGCGGCGGCGCTGCAAAGCCCGATGGGGCGCGACACGACCCCGTCGGTCCTGGTCGATCGCCTGCGCGAATCCGAACTGATCCTGCTGCTTGACAATTGCGAGCATCTGATCGGGGTGGTCGCGCATGTCGCCGACACGGTCCTGCGCTCCTGTCCGCGCGTGAAGCTGCTGGCGACAAGCCGCGAACCGATCCGCGTGCCCGGCGAGATGCAGGTGCATCTTCAGCCCCTGCCCGTGCCGGCCGTTGCCGACACGACAGGCATGATCGCGGACAATCCTGCCGTCGCGCTGTTCGCGGAGCGGCTCGGCGCGGCTATGGGTGGCTTCGCGATCACCGAGGAGAATGCCCTGCAGATCGCAACCGTATGCCGATCGCTCGACGGGTTGCCGCTCGCGCTGGAACTGGCGGCGGCGGCGGTGCCGATGGTCGGGTTGGATGCGCTTTCCAGCGGCCTCACTGTCCGCCTGTCGCTGCTGGCCTTCGGCCGCCGCACCCTCGCCCGGCACGAGACGCTGGAGGCGATGCTCGACTGGAGCTTCGAGCTGCTCTCCCCGGTGGAGCGCACCGTACTCGCCTGTCTTGCGAATTTCCGCGCCGGCTTCGATCTGCCCGCCGCCGTACAGATGGCGGCGCTGGACGAGGAGGCAGAGACGCAGACCGCACAGGCGGTGCTGCAGCTCGCAGCCAAGTCGCTGCTCGTCGTCGAGACCGCGCCGCACGGCGTCAGCTATCGCCTGCTCGAGACCACCAAGGCCTATGCGCGGCGCAAGCTGGAGGAGTCCGGGCTGGCAGGCGTTACTGCGCGCCGCCACGCCGAATGGGTGGGTGGTGTGCTGGCGCGCGCGCAGGCGGACTGGTCCCGGCTCGAGCGCACGGTTTGGTGGGAACGCTATGGCCCGGCAATCGACGATGTCCGCGCGGCGCTCGCCTGGTCGCTCGGCGAAGCCGGCGACATGCGCCTGGGGGTGCGGCTGACGATCGCCTCGGCACCGCTGTGGCTCGGGATGTCGCAGTTCGGCGAGTACAACGCCTGGCTGGAGCGCGCGCTGGCGACACTGGAGGCGCTCGGCGAAGCCGGCGGCCCCGAGGAGATCCAGCTTCAGAACGGCCTGTGCGTGCTGCTCTACAATTCCGATCGGCCCAGCGAAGCCTTTGTCCGTGCGGCGACGCAGGTGCTGCGGATCGGCAAGAAGATCGGCGATCCCCTGGCTCGCGCCACCGGCCTTTGGCTGCTGTCCGGCCATCGCACGATCCTGGGGGACCATGAAGCAGCGCTCACGCTCGCGCAGCAGATGCTCGGCCCGGAGGGGTCCGCTCTCGATCCCGAGCTGCAGGCCTTTGCCCGCCGCGTGATCGCCGTCATGACGCTCCGCTCCGGCCGCGTGCACGAGGCGGCGGCGATGGGCAGCGATCTCGTCCGCGGGCTTACCGGCCGGGGATCCTATGGCGCGGTGCTCCGCTTCGACCACTCCACGATCACGCGCGGGAACCATGCGGTGACCCTGGCGATCCAGGGCAAGCTGGAAAGCGCCAAGGCGATGATCATGGAGGCGGCGATCGATGCCCACCGGCTGCGCAATTCCAATTCCTTTTGCTATCTGCTGAGCAGCGCTGCCTGCCCGATCGCGCTTTGGCTGGGCGACGACGAGCTCGCCCGCCACTATGCGGGGCTGCTCGCCCGCACGGCCGAGGCCAACCGCTTCAACTATATGGCCGAGCTCGCCGACTGGTTCACGCGGATCGCCGATCTCCGCCTTGGCAAGGTGCCGCAGCTGCCCGCGCTGGAGCAGCTGCGGCCGCCGCTCCCGCACGACAAGGACGTGTTCGTCACCGCCTGCGCCGCACTGTGCGATGCGGAGGTGGTTGCACGCGCCGAAGCCGGTCCGCCGCAATGGGCCACGGCGGAAATTCTCCGCGCCGACGGGGAAGCCAAGCACGATGCCGGCGACTTGGCCGGTGCACAGCGCCGCTTCGAGCAGGCCCTGGCGCTCGCCCAGGAACAGGGCGCGGGACTGTGGTCGCTGCGCGCAGCGACCTCGCTGGCGCGGCTCGCCGAGCCGAGCGCTGCGCAGGCGATCCTCGCGCCGGTGCTCGCCACCACCGAGGGCGACGACGTGTTCGCCGACATCCGTGCCGCGCGGGCGCTGCTGCCCAGCATGGCCGACTAACCTCCGCTTACCTCTGCCGGTGCAAGGGATCACCTAGCCTGGCATGTCCCTAAGCCAGGGGAGGCAAGCGGCTGCTACAGACGGGCGTGATGTTGGAAACTGTTCTTCGACTGATGACCACGGGTGGCGTGTTCGTCGGCATGATCGCCGTGTATGTTGGCATGCGGAACAATACCCGCCAGCTCAACGCACAGATATTCCTGTCCTTTTCCGATCGCCTGCAGACCATACGCCACATGCTGCGCACCGAGTTGCTGCCGATCTGGACCGCCGAGCTTCCCCCCGAGGAAGTTGCTCGGATCCTGCCGGGGCTGCTGCAGGTGCTGCACCTGATTCTCGAACTCTACGAATTACGCGAGCAAGGTTATGTCCGGCCGCGGATGTGGAAGATCTGGTCCCGCAACATCGATCGGTTCCTCACCTGCCCGATCGTGCGCAGCCTGAACGACGAGATTCGCTTGGAGTTCTCCGGGCACGACCGGTTCATCGCTTGGATCGAAGAGCGCCAGGCCTCGGTGTCTTCGGTCGTCCGCCCGCACCGCAGGAAGCGGTTCTGAGCATCAGGTCGCGGCAAGCGCATTGAGGACGGCGATTTCCTTGGCCTCGCGGCTCTGCGCGAGCTGCGCGATCGGCCAGGCGCCATAGGACTGGTCGGCCTGCCGGGCGATCAGCTCCTTGGTGACCGGATCGAAGTCCGCCGCGTCCAGCGACTCCCACAGCCGCTCCATGGGCGGCCCGAGCTGCTCGATCGAATGCGGCAAGCCGCCGTCCCCGCCGCTCAGATGAAGCGACAGGAAGGGGCCCGAGGTGGCAAGCCGAACGCCGAGCGACGTCGTGACGATATCGTCGAGTTCGTCGATCGTCACCACGCCGCCGCGCACCAGCGCCACGCACTCGCGGAAGATCGCCGCCTGCAGGCGGTTGGCGACGAAACCCGGTACCTCCTTGCGGATGACGCGCGTCACCTTGCCCAGCCCGTCATAGAAGGCGACGGCGCGGGCGGTGACTTCGGGGTCGGTCGTCTGCGTCGGCACCACCTCGACCAGCGGCATCAGATGCGGCGGGTTGATCGGGTGCGCGATGAGGAGGCGCGTGTGATCGCGCATCTCGGTCTGCTGGAGCGAGGCGGGGATGCCCGCGCTGGAGCTGCACAGCAGCGCGTCGGCAGGCGCGGCGCCCTCGACGACTTCCCAAAGGCCCTGTTTGAAGCCCGGCCGCTCGGGCCCGGCTTCCTGCACGATGAAGGCATCGGCCACGGCATGAGCATGGTCGTCGACAAAGCGGATCCGTTCGCCGATGTCGAACGGCGCATGCCCCAGCGCCACCAGCGCGGGCATCGCAGCGGCAATGCGCGTCCGCGCCTTGGTCTCGATATCAGGGTCGGGATCGCTGATGACGACGTTCAGCCCGTTGGCGGCGAATAGCGCCGCCCAGGATGCGCCGATCACCCCGCCCCCGATGATCGCTGCCGTCTTCCCCGCATAATCAAGCTTTGCTGCGTAATCGAACGGCTTCGTGGACACGGTGCCTCCCGGAAGGGCAAGCCAATGGACGCGGGCAGGGCCCGCCAGAGGATAGGGACGATAGGCCGCCCCGCGCCCGCACGGCGTAAGCGAGCGCTAGCGGCAGTGAGATGCAGGGCTAACGGATCATTCCGGCGCAGCACCCAGCGTGCCGGTCGCCAGCGCTAGCGTCGCCGCTGCCCGCAGCGCAGAGGCACGCGCATCGCTCACCGCATTTTCAGCGGCGAGCAGTTGCTGCTGCGCCAGGCTCACCTCGGCAATGGCACCCACGCCGTTCTTGTACGCGGCGAAGGCGGCATCGAAGCTGGTGCGGGCCGCGCTGCGCGATTCCTCGGCGGCAGCATTCGCCTCCAACGCCGCGCGCAGCCCGTTCTCGGCGGTGACGATCTCGAGCACGGCACGATTGCGTGTTGCCTCCAGCCTGGCCGAAGCACCTTCCACCCGATCGCGCGCCTGTTCGAGCCGCGCGGCGCGCAGCCCGCCGTCGAACAGCGGCACCCGCAGGCCGACCAGCACCGATCCGCTGGTCCGCCGCGCGGAGACGTTGAGCGTCGCCGATTCCCCGCCGGTGCCCGGCAGTGTCGTCAGATCGCGGTTGCCGCGAATGTGCGAGGCGGTGCCCGATGCGAAGATCTTGGGCTTGAAGTCGGCGCGGGCGGCCAGCACGCCTTCCTCGCTCGCCTTGCGGCTGGCGAGCGCCGCGAGCATGTCGGGACGGCGGGAGAGCGCCTTGGCGACGGCCTCCTCCGCCATGTCGGCCATTGCCGGCGCGAGCGTGCGATCCCCGGTGTCGGCGATGCGCAGCTTGGTGAAGGGCGGCAGGCCGATCGCGGTAATCAGCCGCAGCCTCGCGTCGGTGGCCGCGGCTCGCGCCTGCACGGCAGCGAGGCGCAACTGGGCGGTAGCCTGACGCGTCTGCGCCGCCTCCATCGTGGTGCCGACACCGCGGCGGAAGCGCGCCTCGGCCGACGCCTGGACCTGCGCCGCCAGCTCGACCGCGCGGTCCGCATTGGCCGAACGCGACCGCGCGGCGACGTCGTCATAATAGGCCAGCGAGATCTGATGGGTGACCTGCTGGTGCTCGGCGGTAAAGGCGATGTCGGCGACCATCGCCTGCTGGCGCGCCGCAGCGATCTGCGCCTCGCGGCCGCCGAAATCGAACAGCAGCCATTCGAGCGAGATCGCCGCGACCGCAGTGCCGCCGTTGGAATCGCGGTCCTCGCCGTTCACCCCCTTGCCGAGATAGCCGCCGCTCACCACGCCGCCGCCGACGCCGGTCGCCGAGATGCGCGGCCCATGGCTGGCGCGGACGATGCCCGGCACCAGCGCCGCGCTGCGCGCCTCGTACCAGGCGACGCGGACGCTCGGATTGGCGGTATGCGCCAGGTCCACCAGCTCGGTGAGGCTGTAGACATGTTGCGGATCGGTATCGGGCGCGGACGGCAGCGTCGCCAGCGCGGAGTTCTCGGGCAGGACATAACCGGCTGCCGGGGCAGGCGCAGCCTTGTCCGCCGGCACCGGCAGGATCTCGCCGCTAGCGCTCGTCGCGGGAGTCCAGGGACGATCGAAGCTTTGGGGCGCAAGCCGGTCGCCTGGGCGGGTACAACCGCCAAGCACGACGACGGCCAGCGGCGCGAGGCGCAGCCACATGCGGGGGCGGCGGGCCGAAGCAGGCGAAAATCGGCGATGCATGGGGTCTGCGCCCGTCCCTTCGTGCTGTTGGCGACGCGCCTGCACGAACCTGGGGCCGACCGCATGCGCCCCGTCCGGTTAGGCGGGACGGGGCGTACGATGGCGTAAGCGAGGGTGAGCCCCCGCTACGCCGCGGGGGTCAGAGGCAGCGCGGGTCGCGCACCGGCGCGTCGGCGCCGCGGGTCAGCCAGCGGCCATCGGGTGCGCGATACTTCTCGCCCGGCGCGGTGCGCAGGATCAGGTTGCAGCCCGTGACGAACGCCATCTGCTCGACGGTGGAGCTTGCCGCTGCCTGCTGGGTGTACTGGCGCTTGCGCTGGATATTGATGTTGTTGACGATCGCCTGCAGCTCGGGCGAGGCCGCGCCGACGATGCCGAGATAGCCGTCGGGCTGTTCGCCCACCTGACCCTGCTGGCGCGCCGCCTGATAGGCGGGGTCGCGCTGGGCATAGGCCGGGGCGATGCCGCCCGCCGCGATTGCGGCTGCCATGGCGAAGGTCGAGAGCAACTGTCGCATCAGAAAATCCCCGGATTGTCCTGGATGATGGCCTTCGCCTTGTTGTCGAGGCGATAGACCACTTCCTGGGTGATCGAAATATTGAGGTTGATCACGATCGGCTTGTCGGGCGCGTTCACCGTGACGCAGCCGCCGAGCAGCGCCAGCGGGGCAATCCCGCATGCCCCCAGCCGAAGAGACAAACCCTGTTTCATGCTTCCAAGCTCATAGACATGCCTTTCATGGACGGGTTGTGCTTTCGGCGGGCTGAACGGTGGATTGAACCGCATTGGGGCCCGCTTCCTGCGCACGTTTCTGCTCCTCGATCAACGCCGGCAGGTTGCGCTCGATCAGGCGCCGCGGATCGTACCAGGATTGCACCGAGTCCATCAGCTGGCGGAAGGGCGCGTTGATTCGCACGTTGAAGACGAGCGGCAGCTTCGCCAGCCGCCGGATCAGGAAATTGGACTTGGTGCCCTGCCCCTGGCTGAGCCCGGAAAAGCTGATGTCGGTGATCATCTCGCCGGCCAGCGGCCCGTTCATCCGGATCGCGAGGTTGCGATAGTCAAGCGACTTGAGCGCCTCGAACGCCATGTTGCCCCAGGTGCCCAGATTCTCGCGCGAGACCTCGCCGACATAGGCGATGTGCCCGCCCTTGCGGGCGCGCAGCTCGCCGCCCTCAATCCGGCCGCCGGTCTCGTCGAAGATCATCGGCAGCGTGCCGTCGAAGGTGCCGGTGGCGTCGAGATTGTCGAACGCCATTTCCTTGAGGAACAGGGCGGCGTCGACGCCCTTCACCTGGAAGGTCATCCGGCGCTTGCCCGCCTCGTTGAAGTCGAGCGTGGTCGGCTCAAGGACGAGCTCGCCCCCGGCGAAGGGCCAGCGCGCACCTTCCACTCGCACCCGGCGGCTGTCGAGCAGCTGGTAGCGGAACACGCCCTCGCGCACCGGCACGCCGGGATTGATCTCGGCGACCGTCGCCACCTGCACCGGCGCGGTCTGCACATTGAGCAGATCGGTGAAGTTAAGTTCGGTGGTGAGCCCCTGCACTGGGCCGAAGGCTGCCGCCAGCGCGACATTGGTGGCGGTGAAGCGGCCGCTGCTGGTCACCGTCTCGCTGTCCCATGCGATGCTCCCCGACCCCGCCACGGTGCCGTCGACATCGGCGATCACGCCGAGGGTGAGCGGGGTGAGCTCGAGCGGCTGGAGGCCGTCGGTCTTGAAGCGGATGCCCGGCACGTCGAGCAGCGCCTGCCCCACGCCCTCGCCGAGATCATGGGTGATCGACACCCTGGCGACATCGACCGGCCGTTTTGTGCCGACGAGATCGGCCTGCGCCTCGATCCGATTGCCCCGCAACGTCAGCCGTCCTGCGGGAGCGAGCAGCGGCTCGAAGCGCTGGCTGGCTTCGGCATCGGCGAGGCGGAAGCTGCCGAGCAGCGCGAGCCCGCCATCGGCGACCTGCCAGCTGCCCTTGCCCTGCGAGAGCACCAGCGGCACCGCGCCGGTCTGCCCGCCCAGCGCATCGAAGCTGCCACCGAGCGTCTTGCCGAACGCGCCCTGGAGCTGGCCGACATCAAGCCGCGTCGGTCGGTCCGCGCCCATGCGGACCGCAACGCCGGTCAGGTCGAAGGCCTGTCGGGCCAAGTCCACGCGCGCATCGCTCGCTGCGAGGCTGAGCGGGTTGCTGCCCATGCTGCCCGCCAAGGCGATCGCACCGGTGCGGACGCCGCCGGTAAGGTGCTTGCCGTTCCAGGCGAGCATCGCCGGGCCTATCGGGCACAGGCGCTGGCGATGGCCCCGCAGCACCATGCCGGCGGCGGTGATCCGCGCGAAGCCGAGCGTCTCGCACGCGGGGTTCACCAGCACGCTCGGGCCGCTCCAGCGCGCGACCAGCGGCATCGAGAGGTCGTCGACCCGGCCACTACCGATTGGGCCGTACAGCGTCGCGACGGTGCGCGCCGAGCCTGCTCCGCCCCGCATGGTGAAATAAAGGTCCGCCAGCGCCAGCCGCGCGCCGCCCGCCGCATATGGGCGCAGCGTGCCGGTCCCCTGGAGCTGGTCGCTGCCGGGGCGTTGCAGGAGATCGAGCGTAAGGTCCGGCATCCCGCCGCCGCCCAGCGACAGCTGCCCGGCAAGCGCGACCGCGCCCTTGGGGACATCCAGCACCGCGCCCTGCTCGCCCGCAAAGCGGACGCGCGCACCGGAGCGTGCAGTAAGATCGACAGCATTCACCCGGATCGTGGCGCCGCTCCCGCGCGTGGCGATCCCGAGCGTCGCCGATCCGCCGAACTGGCGCCCCGCGGCATCCACCGCCGAGGCGAACCTGGCGGCGAGCGGCCCCACCGGCGTGGCTGCTACTGCTTTGCGATAGCTACCCATCTGCCCGCGCAACGCTGCAGAAATCGCCGCATCTCGCACGCTGATGCGGCCGTCAAAGGCCATCACCGTACCGACGGCATAGCGTCCGGACGCGTCGACGATACGGGCGCGCATCGCGTCGGTCCGCGCATCCGTGCCTTGGAGGGTGACCGCGCCCGTCGTTCGGCTTCGGTCTCCCGCAAAATCCAGCCGGGCGTCGCTGCGGCCAAGGCTGCCATAAGCCGAGCGCAGGGACGCCAGACCCAGCCGTGCATCGCCGTTCCAGCCGACAAACGCCGCATCGAGCGTCACGCGGACGGTACCGCTCGGCTGCAAGGCTTGGATATCGCCGCACGCCAGCCGCTGCGCCGCCAACGGCCCGGTGAGGCTCGGCGCGCCCTTGCGGATGCGGACCTGCATCTCGGCACCGAGGCCGAGAAGGTCGCAGCCCCCGAGGTGCAGCTGCCCGGACTGCGCGCGAAGCGTCCCGGCAAACCCGTCGGTCAACAGTCCCTTGCCGCGCAGGCCGAGCACCACCAGCCCCGCATCGCTATCCAGCCGCAGCTGCGCGTCCGCGACCTCCACGCTGAGCCGCGGCAGGGAGAAAGGCTTGCCCGAACGCGGCGGCATCAGCCGGTCGAGCGACCCGAGCGAGAGCGCGCCATCGACGATCCGCCCCTGCACCCGCACCGTGCCCGCCTTCGCCACCAGCAGTTCGGCGCGCCACGGATACAGGGCCGTGCGCAGCTCGATCCAGTCGGCGGTGAGGTCGGGATTGCGCGGATCGCCGATCGAGACGTTGGTCAGCCGCTGGCGCCAGGGGGAGAGCTGCGCGATCGTGTAGCGCGCGGGCACGCCGCGCCGCGCCAGCTCGCGGTCGACAAAGCCTTGCGCGATCGTCCGCCGCTGTAGCCACACCGTCGCCACGCTTGCCGACACCAGCACGAGCAACGCCACCGCGACGCGACGCCGTCGCTTCGCCCGCACTGCTGCACTGCGCCGCCGCGCTTCGGCGTCGGTGTCGTCTTCGCTTCGGTTCACGCCCGCTCCAGCCGCCTGACCGTGCGGCCCCTAGCCATAGCTCTCCGATCCTGCAAAGGTTCCTTGGGTCGCTCGACGCTCAGGCGAGGTCGCGGGTCATCTCCACCATGGTGCGGTGGAAGCCCGCCGAGGCGAATAGCGCCTGCGCCTCGACATTGCGCTCGGCGGTGAACAGCACGAGCCGCGGCAGCTTATGGGGTTCCAGCGCCGCCATCGCCGCGTCGAGCAGCGCTCGGCCGATGCCCTGACGCCGATGATCGGGCGCGACGATCAGATCGTAGATCACGCCCGCCGGCCCACGCAGCGCCATATAGTCGTTGCCCTCCACCCCGGCATAGACATAGCCGAGCACCGCATCGCCCGCCGCCGCCACGCGCAGCACGGACTCGGGCCGCCCGATCTGGCGGATGAGGAAGCCGCCATAGACGTCGGGAGTCTCCGGTGTCGGCGCGATGAAGCGGCGCGCGTCGAAGGCGTGGTGCACCGCGACCATCTGCGCGCCCAGCCGGCCGAGCTGCGCGCGGTCCGCCGCCATCGCCGGACGGATCGTGAAGGATGGAGGCTGCGGATCGGTCACGCTTGTTCTCCCGGGCCATGGATATCGGCGCCCTCGCCGCCCTGGAACAATGCGCCCAGTTCCTCGAGGTCGAGATCGCGCTCCAGATTGTGGAGCACTTCGTCCTCGATCTCGCCTTCGCGGTGCAGGCGCAGCAACTCCTTGCGACCCGCCGCCACTGCCGCGAGCACGATGTCGAAATGCGCGCGGATGCCGGGCATGTAGGTGCTGGCATCGCCGGCGTAGCGTTCGGTGACATGGTCGCGCTTGCGATATTCCTCGAGCAGCCGCGGATGAACCAGCTTGCCGTCTGCGTCATAGGCGCGCGCCTCCACCTCGACGCGCTTGGCGCGGGCGATCGCCGCCTCGGCCTGCACCAGCGTGACGTTGGGCGGCGGATCACGATCCTGCGGCGAGATGGCATGGATCACCCAGCCGAGGCTGGCGCCCTGCAGCACCACCGTTGCGAGGATCACCGCGAAAGCGCTGACCAGCATCAGGTCGCGCCCGGGCATCTCATTGGGCAGCGACAGCGCGACGGCCAGCGTCACGACGCCGCGCATTCCCGCCCAGGACAGCACCGTCGCCTGCCGCCAGCCGAGCGGCCGCACCTGCGACACGCCGGTCCGCTTGAGCGTGCCGAGCAGCAACTCGCTGCCGAATACCCACACGAAGCGGGTGACCAGCACCGCGACGACGATGCCGATCACCGGCAGCGCCATCGAGGTGAACACCCGCTCCAGCCCGACGCGATCGAGCACCCCGCGCAGCGAGAAGCCGATCAGGATGAACACCAGCGCTTCGAGGCTGAACACCAGCGTCCGCCAGAAGGCAGCCCCCTGCATCCGCACCCGCGCCGGCAGCACCTCGTGCTGGAACCAGCCGAACACGATGCCCGCCGCGACCACGGCAATGACGCCCGATACGTGCAGCGCCTCGCCGGCCAGATAGGCGGCCCAGCTGAGCAGTGTCGCGGTGGCGACGATCAGCGTCTGGTCCGGCAGGCGGCGCAGGATGAACTTGCCGCCAAAGCCGACTGCGGTGCCGACCACCACGCCGCCGATCGACAGCAGCACGAAGCTCGTCCCCGCATCGAGCGCGTTGAAGCTGCCGGTGAGCGTGGCGGCGACGGCGAAGCGGAACAGCACCAGCCCGGTCGCGTCGTTGATCAGGCTCTCGCCCTCCAGCAGCGCCAGGAGACGACGCGGCAGCTGCACCCGCTGCAGCACCGAGCGTGCGGCGACCGCGTCGGGCGGCGAGACGATGGCGCCGAGGGCAAAGCACGCCGCCCAGGGCAGCCCCGGCACCAGCAGGTGCAGCACCAGCCCCACGACCAGCGTGGTGAACAGCACCGCGCCTACCGCGAGCGACAGGATGCCCGGCAGATGCCGCCGCAGTCGCCCGAACGCGGCATAATAGGCGCCGTCCATCAGCAGCGGCGGCAGGAACAGCACGAGGACGAGCTCGGGATCGAGCGACACCTTGGGCAAGTTCGGCAGGAAGGCGAGCGCCCCGCCGCCGAGCAGCAGCGCTGCCGAGGGCAGGAACGAGAGCCGCTCGGCCGCCCAGTGCAGCGCGATGATCGCCGAGAACAGCACGAGGACCAGCTCAAACGTGTCGACCGGATGCATCGTCTTCCCCCTGCGGCCCTACGCGGCCGTGACTTATAGCAACAGCGCGGCGATAGGTTCCGGGGGCAAGGCTAACCGCTGCACCTGCGGGCGGCAAATCTGCGGCTCATACCAAGCTGCACGGACAAGAGCCCATCCCTGCTCCCCAAGCCGTCACCCCGGCGAAAGCCGGGGTCCATTGAGGTCTCGCTATCGGCTCCTGCAGTCACCGAGAGGTGAATGGATCCCGGCTTTCGCCGTGATGACAGCGTTGAGACAAGAGGCGTTCCGGCTGGCGCAACTTGATTTCAGGCCGATACGCGCGCCCCGCGCAGTCCCAGCCAGCGCCGCACGCCCGGCAGGTGGACCAGCACCAGCCGCTCGACCACCAGCACCGCGAGCAGGCTGATCCCCATCAGCGGCAGGAACAGCCCCAGAGAGATCACGAGCGCGAAAAAGGCCAGCGCCGCCGGCCGCGGCTCGCCGGCCCGCGGCGCGCCGAGCACGCCCTCGGGTCGCCGGCGCCACCATAGCACCACGCTGCTCACCGCGAGCAGGATCAGCCCCAGCGCGGTCAACAGGTTGAGCAGCTGGTTGAGCCAGCCGAACGCCTGCCCCTCATGGATCGCCACGCCGTAGCCGACCAGCCGGTCGACCAGTCGCCGCTGCGCGAATTCCTTGCGCGAGAGCAGCTTGCCCGTCTCGCCGTCGAGCGTCAGGTCGGTGCGCAGCGGGCGGTTGGCGGCATCGGACTTGGCGGTCCAGGGCTGGCCGGGGCCGGTCGGCGGCGAGACCAGCACCGGCGTCGCCAGCCGCAGCGGGCCGAGCGTGGCGATCAGCCGGTCTAGTGGCACGAGGGACACCGCCGGGTGCGCCATGGCCATGCCGTGATGCTCGGCATGCTCGCCCATCATCGCGCGGGTGCCGGCATCGGCGGCGCGCTGGCGGAGTTCGTCGGCACTGCCGGTGGTCCAGTCCTGCTTGACGGGGTGGCCCTCCAACACTCCGCGTACCGCCTTGAGATAGCCGCCCCAGCTCTTCGCCCAGGGCAGTCCCGAGACGAGCAGGAACAGCGCGAAGGCCGAGACCCAGAAACCGGTGACAGCGTGCAGATCCCGCCAGAAGCGTCGCCCGCCCGCCCCCAGCCGCGGATAGACGATGCCACCCAGACCCCCGCGGCGCGGCCACCACAGGAACAGGCCGGAGAGCAGCATCACGATCGTCCAGGAGGCGGCCAGCTCGACCAGGTAGGATCCCAGCGTGCCGGCGAGCAGCTCGCCGTGGAGCCGGAACACCACGCGCATCAGCCGCTGGTCCTCGTCGACGGTCTTGAGCACCGCAAGCGTCTGGGGATGGACATAGACGCGCGTCTCGTTCTGCCCCTTGCCGACGATGATCTGTACTGCCTCACGGTCGGTATCGGGCAGCTGGTAGCGGTGGAGCACCGATCCCGGCACCGCCCGCACGGCAGCGGCCGCCTGCTCCGCCGCCGAGGCGCGCGGACCAGTGATGGCGAGGTTGGCGTAGGGCGCGTCGATCAGCGCCTCCACCTGCGGGCGGAACAGGTAGATCGCGCCGGTGACCGCCAGCCACAGCACGAACGGGATGCAGAACAGGCCGGCGTAGAAGTGCCAGCGCCAAACGGTCGCGGTGTTCGGCCAGCGCCGATTGCGGCTATGCGCCATGGATCCCCTCCCCCTCAGAACCGTGCCTTGACGCCGGCATAGACCGTGCGCGGCTGCCCGGCGTAGACCGAGCCGGTGGTGTTGGCGAGGACCGAGGCCGGGTTCTCCGCGCCCGAGGCCGCGAGGCTGTTCGAGATCACCGAGGCCGCGCCCACGTACGTGACGTCGAACAGGTTCTGCACCGAGGCATAGAAGCTCAGTCGCGAGAGCGGACCGCTGCCCTTTGGCGGGTCATAATGGAGGTTGAGGTTGACCAAGGTCGCCGAGGGCATCGCCAGCAGGTTGCTGTTGTCGACGAAGAAGCGGTCGCGATACCCCAGCTCGGCGAAGCCGCCCAGGCCCTGCAGTGGGCCGGTGGGCTGGTCATAGCCAAGGCGCGCATTGACGAAATTCGGGATCACGCCAGGAATTGCCTTGCCGTTCCGATCGAGGACCGCGGACACCGAACCGGCGGTCAGCCGCTCCTGGAAGTCGGTATAATATTGGTCGTTATAGCTGTAGCTCGCGTCGAGCTTGGCGCCGGGCAGCAGCCCCGGCAGCGGCTTCCAGCTCACCCCCAGCTCGACGCCGCGATGCACCGAGTGCGGCACGTTCGAGGTATAGGCGAGCAGGTTCACGCCGGCCGACTGGCTGACCAGCTCGTTGGTGAACCATTCATAATAGCCGGTCAGCTCGGCCTTGAAGTTGCTGCCCAATGCCACCTCCGCGCCGAGATCGACGCCGGTATTGCGCTGCGCCTTGAGGCTGGCGTTGTTGCCCGCCACACCCGCCGGCGTGACGAACAGGTTGCCGGCCTGCGGGATGCCATAGCCCGTCCCCACCCGCGCATGCAGCCGCACCGCATCGACCGCCTGCCAGAACAGCGCCGCCTCGGGCGCGACATTGGTGAAGTGGCGATCGGCGGGGATATAGGCGGGCACCGGGTTGGTCCCGACCGGATAGGTATAGGCGGTCTGACGGACGTCGAGGATCGAGCGCTCGGCCCCGATCCCGGCGATCGCCTGCAGCCGCCCGGTGAGCTGCAGCTCCTCGCGGGCGCGCACCCCCAGGTTGCGGACGTCGCCGAACACCGTCTGGGTCAGCGCGCCGAAGCCGTTGCGGCCGGCGGGAGTCTTGTTGAAGCTGTAGCTCTGGTTGTCGAGATAGTTGTAGAACACGCCCACGAAGCTGGTGGACTCCATCCCCACGATCCGGCCGTGATGGGTCACGTCCGAGGTGAGGTTGTAGCTGTCGAGCGTGCCCTTGAAAGGCGTCGCGCTGGTCGGCTGGTTGACCACGCGGCTGTCGAAGGTCGCCTGGGTGCGCCAGGTGGTGGTCGGGCCGAGATCATGCTCGTAGCGGGTGCCGACGATCGTCCGGCGATCGTTGCGCGCGAGATTGCCCTCGTCCGCGGTCTGCGCGATCCGCGCGCCGTTGATGCCGTTGACCAGCACCGAAATGGTGCCGCAGCCCGGCGCGGCGGTCGCCGCCGCCTGGCAGCCCTGCTGATAGGGATTGGCGAGATACTGGTTGTACGAGAGCCGGGTCGACAGACGGAAATCGCCTTCGTTGTAGATCAGCTTCAACGCCACACGGTCGCTGTTACCCAGCTCGAACTTAGCCAGCGCGTTGAGCGTGCCGGTCTCGTAGCCAGTATGGCCGGTCGCGCCGTCGCCGCGGACATAGCTGCCGAACACCGCGATGTCATGGCCCGCCGTCGCGTGCCCGATCGTCGCATAGAGATTGGCATAGCCATCGCCGCCCGCGTCGAATCCGGCCTCGACGCCCTGGATCTCGCGGCCCGAGCGGGTGCGGAAGTTGACCGCGCCGCCCAGCGCGTAATTGCCGTAGCGCGCCGAGGAGGGCCCGCGCACCACGTCGACTGCGCCATAGGCATGCGGATCGGTGAGGTCGAACCGGGCGAGACCGTCGGGTTGGGTGACGGGGAAATCATCCTCGAACACCTGCAGATTGCGCGCGCCGAACCCGTTGCGCGCATTCGAGCCGCGCACCGAGACGCCGACGTCGCGCGGGCCGTTGCCCTGGGTGACAGCGATGCCGGGCGAAAGCCGGACGATGTCGGCGATGGTCGTCGCGGGCGTGTTGCGGAAGGCGGTCGCGTCGACCGTCGTTACCGTTTGGCCGCTCACCTGCGTGGTGAGCGACAGCGCCTTGCCGGTGACGAAGATCTCGTCGGTGCCGGGCGGCGTGACGGCAAAGGGTGCCGCTTGTGCCTTCGGTGCAGCGGCATCGAGCTTGGCCAGCTCGGCATCGATCGCCGCGCGCTGGCGGAGCAGTTCGGCGCGGCGCGCGTCATCGGATGTCTGCGCGGACGCGGCAGATGCGCAAAGGACGGCCGAAACGGCCGCCGATAACAAGAGCTTGGACATGAAATCTTCCTGATCCGGGTGCGCACGCGCGACAACGCGAACGCATGAAAGGGCAATCGGGGGATCAGGCCGCGCTTGGTGGACCTCGTAACGGTGGTCGGAGATAGACGCGGACGATCCGTGGCAGAATCGTCGCGGTACGGGTCGCGCGTTCGAGGACGAAGGCGATCGCCAGCGCCAGCAGCATCGGGTCGACCGCGGGGAGGCCAGCCATTGCCAGACCGGCGAACGCGCAGGGCATCTCCGCCTTGGGCTGGTGCTCGTCGGGGGCCGAAGGGTGTTCCTTCATCGGCATTGCCATAGGCATGGACATCGCCATCGGCGTCGGCCCGTATCCCGAGCAGAAACCCAGCACGATCGTATCACCGGACTGCATTGGCATGAACCCGGCCGGCAGCACCGCCTTCATCAACAGCGCGGCCGCGATCAGCCAGCCGCACAGCAGGCGATGCTCGAGCAGGAGGCGGCGCAGGACGGACACGGGCATTGTGCCTACCCGGCCGGGCCCGGGTTGTCGAACGGTTCTACGTGAGGGCTAGGCAGCCCCCGCATAAGCGGACCCGGCCAGCGCCGCCTCTACCCCGGCCATGCCCTTGTCGATCAGCGCCAGGAAGCGGCGGTTCGCAGCGTCGAGGTCGTCTTTTTCAGCGAACAGCTTGTGCGCTTCCATGAACGCGACGGTCCAAGCCGCGGCGATCAGCCCGGCGGCGAGATGTGCATCGGGATCGTCCTTCGGAGCGGCCGCATCCTCTACCAGCGCCGCCGCCAGCAATTGCACGAACTCGTCGCGCATCTGCCGCGCCCGCGCCTTCAGCGCCTCGCTGGCCAACGCGGTCTGGACGAAGCGGCAGGTGCCGTCGAACAGCGGGAAGGTCGGATCGGGCGTGTCGATCAGCCGATGCGCCAGCGCGCGGAGCGCCTGTATAGGAGAAGTCGCCCGATCCCGCGCGCGAAGGGCAGTCAAGGCGGCGTCGCGGATGGCGTCCTCGCGATCGAAGAACAGGTCCTCCTTGCGCGGGAAGTGGTTGAACACCGTCATCCGGCCGACGTCCGCCGCCTGGGCGATCTCGTCGATCGTCACCCCGTCGAAGCCGCGCTCGAAGAACAGCCGCGTCGCAACGTCGGAGATTGCCTGGCGGGTCATCTGCCGCTTGCGCGTGCGTCGTTCGACGGCGGGATCGGGCATCGCTTGCTTTCTGTACTCAGTATATTTATGTACTAGGTATAGTTCTAACGCCTAGCGAGGTTCTCGTGTCCGATCCAATGCGTGTTTTGATCAGTGGTGCAAGCTTTGCCGGACTCGCGACGGCGTTCTGGATGACCCGTCTGGGCCACCGCGTGACCATCGTCGAGCTGGCGCCCGGCCTCCGTCGCGGCGGCACCCCCGTCGACATCATGGGCGAGACGATCGACATTCTCCGCCGCATGGGCCTACTCGACGCCGTGATGGCAAAGGCGCTCCCGCCGCGGGGCTTCGAGTTCAAGGACGAGGACGATACGACGCTTGGCGGCTTCCCGGCGGCAGCGGACGACCGGGATCCGGCCCAGGCGCGGTACGAGATCCATCGCGACGATCTGCTCGACATCCTGTTCGCGGCAGTCGACGCCACGGTCGACCTGCGGTTCGGCCGCTCGATTCGCCAGCTGTCGGAAGGTTCGGCGGCGGTAACGGTCGCCTTTGACGACGGCGTGGCGGAAGACTACGCGCTCGTCCTCGGCTGCGACGGCAACCGCTCCAACACCCGCGCACTGGCGTTCGACGATGCGGAAACCGCGTCCTACTTCATGGGCGGCTATTTCTACCTGCGCGTGGTGCCCGAAACCGGGCTGCTGCCGGGCGACACCTCGCAACTGTTCAGCGTGCCCGGCAAGGGCGCGATGCTCAACGGTTATCACGACCGCACCGATATCTGCCTCGCCTTCCGCGCCGACCAGCCGATCGCCCATGACTTCCGCGACAAGGCAGCACAGCGCCAGCTGATCCACCAGCAGTTCGACGGCCTAGGCTGGAAGGTGCCGGCAATGCTCGCCCATGTCGATGCCGAGGGCGATTTCTATTTCGATCAGGCCAACCAGATCCGGATGCAGCGCTGGTCGAAGGGCAGGATCGCGCTGGTCGGCGACGCGGGGTACTGCGTCTCGCCGGTGGCGGGTATGGGCGGATCGATGGCACTGATCGGCGCGGCGCATCTGGCCGATGCGCTCGCCCAATACCCGGGCGACCATGTTGCCGCCTTCCAGGCCTATGAAACCGGCCTCCGCCCGTTCGTGGAGGAGGTCCAGGAACGGGCGGCGACGACCGGCATGTCGATGTTGTTCCCCGCCGACGACGCCGAACTGGCAGCGCGCAACCGCCAGCTACGCGACGGAACGATCGCCCTGTAGCGGGCGGGGGCTCAGCCCCTGCCCTCGATCCATGCCGCGGCGTCGGACAAGCGGGCACGCACCCGCTCCGGCCCCATCACCGACATCACCTCGAACAGATCGGGCGTGTTGGGCTTGCCGGCCAGCGCGAGGCGTAGAACTCCGGCAATTGCACTGAACTGGCCCTGATAGCGCTCCGGCTCGGCCTTGTAGGCCTTGCCGTTCGCCGCATAGCCATGCTTCTCGCCGATGGCGCGGACCCACTCAAGCCATGCATCGCGATCCACCGCCGGGTCGAACCCCTCCGCCACTTCGCGCAGGATCGCGGCCAGGCCGGGCGCAAGCGCATCCCACAGCGGCTGATTGGCCTCGTCGCGCGGCACGAAGAGGTCGTCGAAGAAATAGCCGGTATCGCTCGGCACGTCGGACCATTTGACGATGTCCTTGCGGGCACGTGCCGCGCCGCGTTCGATGTTCAGGATCGCCCGTACGTAGTCGGCATGGGCCGCCAGCCGCTCGGCGAAGGGCTGGTCGTGGACCTGCGCCCAGGCGAGCGCCGCGTCATAGACCTGCGCCGCGGTCATCGCGCCGATCACCTCGCGGCTGATGCTTGACAGCTTGACCAGATCGAACAGCGCGCCGCTGCGGTTGAGGCGCTCGACCTGGAGCGGGAAGCTCTCCGTATCCGCGGTCGGATTGGCCTTGCGCCAGTCCTCGAACTTGCCGTCGGCGAGGTTGAGCAGATACTCGATCACCGCCTGGCGCGGATAGCCTTCGACCGAATACCAGTCGACCGCCGCTTCCGGGTCGTGCCGCTTGCTGAGCTTGCGGCGCGACGAGCCGACATTCTTCTCGATCGGCGCGATATGCGCATAGCGCGGCCGCTGCCAGCCAAGCAGGTCGAACAGCTGGGCGTGCACCGGATAGGAGGACAGCCACTCGTCGCCGCGGATCACCTCGGTCGTCCCCATCAGGTGATCGTCGACGACATGCGCGAGATGGTAGGTCGGCAGACCGTCCGCCTTGAGCAGCACGATGTCCTGGTTGTTGGCGGGCACGTTGAGCTTGCCGCGGATCAGGTCGGGCAGCTCGACGCGGCCGTTGCCCTCGGCCGCCGGCGCCTTGAGCCGGATGACGAAGCTGCGGCCTTCGGCCAGCGCCGCCTGGACGTCCTCGACGCTGCGGTTCCGCCAGATCGCCCAGCTGCCATAATAGCCCGGCGGGATCTTGCGCAGATTCTGCTCAGTGCGCATCGCCTCGAGCTCCTCGGGCGTGGCGAAGCAGGCATAGGCATGGCCGCGCACGAGCAGGTCGCGGACGACGCTCTGGTAGAGTTCCTGCCGCTCGCTCTGGCGATACGGGCCATAGGCGCCGGTCTCGGTGCCAGCAAGCGAGGGGCCTTCGTCGAACGCGATGCCGAAGTCGTTGAGCGCGCCGAGGATCAGCTCGACCGCGCCGGGCACCTCGCGCTTGCGATCGGTATCCTCGATGCGCAGGTAGAACAGCCCGCCCGACTGATGCGCGGTGCGCTCCGAGATCAGCGACACATACAGGCCGCCGATATGGATGAAGCCAGTCGGGCTCGGGCCGAACCGCGTCACGCGCGCGCCTTCGGGCAGCGAACGCGCCGGATAGCGCTGGTGGATCTCGTCCATCGAGAGCGTGGCCGACGGAGTCAGTACGTCGAGTGGAAGCGCAGTTTCGGAAGTTTGATCGGTGGCAGAGGACACGCGGAAGACTTTCAAGGAATTCGGTTGGGTCGCCCGCACGCTCGCTCAGCGGCCGACGTCGATATGGGCTCCTATCGCCTTCTCTGCCGAACGGGAAGTACCCAGGACGCCGTGTTCCCGCAGCGGGGATTGAGGCTCTCCCCCAACCCGAGCCGATGCGCCGAATATTCGTGCTTGAACCGCAGCTGTGTTTCCCCTTCCTTGCATCAGGACATCATCGCCTTCGTCCCTTCCCTTCCGATGGACCTGCCATGCATCGCACCGCTTCGATCCTCGCGCTTGCCCTCTCCAGCCCTGCGCTCGCTGCCGCGGCGCCACTATCCGCGTCTACCGACCGCGCGTGGATTGCCGCGAGCGATGCCAACACCCGTCTGCTTCTCGAAGCCGAAGGTCAGTTCGATCCGGAGACGATTTCGCAAAATGGCGTCGTGGCGTTCGACGGGCGTGCCAGCGACCTCGGGCCGAAGCTGGAGGCCCGCCGGGCTGCGGCGCTTGCACCGGTGCGCGCCGAGTTCGCCCGCCGTCTCGCCGCCACCGACGACGCGAATGTCCGCCAGGATCTGGCCATCCTGATCGGTGCGATCGACCAGCAGCTCGAGCGCGACCGGCTGAACCGCCGCCACTTCCTCGCCTGGACCGATGCGCCGGCGGCGATCTTCGAGGGCATCAAGGGCCTGCTCGACGAGCAGGTAGCGCCTGCCCGTCGCGCCGAGGCCGTGGAGCTGCTGCGCCGCTATGTCGGCGACTGGCCGGGCACGACGCCGCTGGTCGATCAGGCACGTGCCCGCTTCGAGGAAACCCGCGCGCCCGGCCTGCTCGGCCCCACGCGCGTCACGCTCGATCGCGCGCTCGCCAACGCCGAGACCTACGCCAAGGGCATCCGCGACATGTTCAAGGAATATAAGATCACCGGGGCCGAGCGCGCGCTGGCCAAGCTCGATGCGCAGATCGCCGCCTATACGGCGTGGGAACGGGCGACGGTGCGCCCCCTCGCCCGGGAGGACTTCCACCTGCCCGCCGAGGTCTATGCCTTTCAGCTCAAGGAGCGGGGCATCGACATCGCGCCCGACGCGCTGATCCGCCAGGCGCAGATCGAATATGCCGAGACGCGGGCGGCGATGATCGCGCTCGCACCCCGCGTCGCTAAAGAAAAGGGGTGGAGCCAGACCGACTATCGCGACGTCATTCGCCGGATCAAGCAGGCGCCGGTGCCCGACGACCAGCTCGAGGCAAGCTATGCCGAGGTGATCCGCACCAACGAGTCGGTGATCCGCCGCGAACACATCGTCGACCTGCCCAGCCGACCGATGGAGATGCGGCTTGCCAGCGCGGCGGAGTCCGCCGCCAGCCCCGCCCCGCACATGCAGCCGCCGCCGATGGTGGGCAACAAGGGCGAGCACGGCGTGTTCGTGCTGCCGGTCGGCGTCGGCGGCAATGATCCCAAGTCAGCCTATGACGATTTCAATTCCCGTGCGGTGCAATGGACGGTCGCCGCGCATGAGGGGCGCCCCGGGCACGAGCTGCAATTCTCCGCGATGGTCGAGCGCGGCGTCTCACAGGCGCGCTCGCTCTATGCCTTCAACAGCGTCAATGTCGAAGGCTGGGCGCTCTATGCCGAGGCGGAGGCCCTGCCCTACCACCCCCTCGACGGGCAATTGATGGCGCTGCAGGCGCGGCTGCTGCGCGCGGCGCGGGCGATGCTCGATCCGATGCTGAACTTGAACCGGATCTCGCTCGACGAGGCGCGCCGCATTCTCACGGAGGAGGTTGTGCAGTCGCCAGCGATGGCGCGGCAGGAAATCGAGCGCTACACCGCGCGCGCGCCGGGCCAGGCGGGCAGCTATTTCTACGGCTATACCCGCCTGCTACAGCTGCGCGTCGAGACCGAGTTCGCGCTGGGATCGCGCTTCGATCGCCTCGCCTTCAACAATTTCGTGATCGGCCTGGGCCTGTTGCCCCCCGATCTCGTCGCCAAGGCGGTGCGGGAGGATTTCGTGCCTGCGATGCGCGGCGACGCGCCCGCGGCCAGCAACCAGATCAAATAGGCTGCAACTTCCCAATTCGTAGCAGGACGGTAGCAATCTGCCGCGATACCGAATCGGCCCTTTGGGCTGCGAAAGAAGCTGGGGCAGCGTCGCCGCCGCGCCCTTCTATGTATCCTGCCCGTCCAGCCCGATCAGGCGATCCAGCGACCACGCCCCCGGCCCGGCGGCGATGAGTGGGAGCAGCAGCCCGGCCCAGCTGAGATGCGTCGGCCAAGCATCGGGATAGACGAACACTTCGATCACCGTCGTCATGCCCAGCAGCGCCAGCGCGGCAGGCCGGGTGAAGAGGCCGAGCACGAGCAGGATCGGAAAGAGATGCTCCGAATAGGTTGCGAGATGCGCGGCGAGCACCGGCGGCGCAAAGGGCAGCGCATAATCGGTTCGGAACAGCTCGTAGGCGGAATCGGTAATCGTCAGCCAGCCCTCCACCTTGGTGCGGCCGGACAGAAAGAAGATCGCCGCGATGCCGACACGCGCGACAAGCAGCAGGAACGAGGGCGGCAATATCCGCGCCGCAAGGGCGCAGGCGCTGGCGTAGAGGGCGGCGAAAGATCGCATGGCGAACTCCGGAATGTGGGAGGATGCCCGGCCGGTCTCGCGGCCGGGCACGGGATCACGCCTTGGGCGTCAGCGAGCCATTGCCCTTCGGGGTCTTGATCGAGGTGCAGGTGCCGGCCTTGACCAGCTTCCAGGCGTTGCCCTGGTAGTTCTTCGTGGCAGTACCGGCGCAGCTGGTGCCGGCACCCGCCTTGCAGTCGTTCTTGCCGGCAAGTGCCACGCCGTAGCATTTCTCCATCTTGGGCTGCTGGGCCTGGGCGGCGGTGGCGGCGATGCCGAGGGCGAGGGTCGCGGCGAGCGCGGCGGACGTCTTGATCATGGGGATACTCCGTTGAAGGGGGCCTCTCGCGCGGCGACCCGCAGGGGGGCATGGCCGCCGCGCGGTGACCCCGGGGAAGGCGGAGGCGCCGGGTCACCTGCTGCCGTACGCCGCGGGTAAAAGCGCGGTTACAGATCCGCTCTGCCCCCTGCGATTTCTTTTCTGCGCCGCTGCTGTAACCTCCCGCCATTCGCCCACGTACGCCCGACCAGGAGTGGGAATGCGGCACAGCGAAGCAGAGTTACGAGCGTGGATGACAGCAGGACTGGACGGCGACGCCGCCGCCCATGCGGCATTGCTGCGCGCGCTGGTGCCGCTGCTACGCAGCTTCTTTCGCCGGCGGATGCGGGGGGATGAGGATATCGAGGATCTGGTGCAGGAAACGCTGATTGCCATTCACACCAAGCGCGGCACCTATGACCGCGATCGACCGTTCACCGCCTGGCTCTATGCCGTCGCCCGCTATCGGCTGATCGACCATCTCCGACGGCGCCGCGTTTCGGTGCCGATCGAGGAGGTCGAGGCGATCCTGATCACCGAAGGCTTCGAGGAGGCGGTGACCGCGCGCGTCGATGTCGATCGGCTGCTTTCCGGCCTTTCGGACAAGCAGGCCCGCGCGATCCGCGACACGCATCTGGAGGGCCTGAGTGTCGCCGAAGCGGCCGAGGGCGCGCGGATCGGCCAGTCCGACGTCAAGGTATCGGTGCATCGCGGGCTCAAGGCGCTCGCCGCGCGGCTGCGGGGGCACGAATGATGGCACCCGACCCCGACACCAACAGCACCGAGCGGCTGATTGCCGCGCTGTCCGCCGACGTGCCGCCCATCCCGCCGCGCTTCATCGGGCGCCGCATCGCGCTCGGCATCGCGGGCGGCGGGGTGGTGAGCATCGGGCTGGTCTTTGCCCTTTTTGGCATGCGGCCGGACTTTCCGCAGGCGATGTTCGGCTTCTCCTTCTGGATGAAATGGGCCTACACGCTGTCGCTCGGGCTGATCGCGGTCGCGGCGACGGTGCGGCTGGCACGGCCGGAGGGCGGATCGCTGCGCATGCTGTGGCCGCTGGCGCTGCCGATCCTGCTGCTCGCGGCGCTCGCCATCGAGGAAATGTCGCGCACGCCGATGCGCGACTGGCTGTCGATGTGGCTGGGCGGCAGCTGGAACCGCTGCCCGTGGCGCGTGCTGCTGCTCGCGGTGCCGATCTTCATTGGCCTGCTCTGGTCGTTCCGCAAGCTGGCGCCGACCAATCTGCGCGCGGCGGGCGCCGCCGCGGGGCTGGCCGCGGGGGCCTGGGCCGCCACCATCTACTGCCTGCACTGCGACGAATATGCCGCGGTGTTCGTGCTGACCTGGTACAGCCTGGGCATCCTGCTGGCGACCGGACTGGGGGCGTTGCTGGGACCGCGCGTCCTGCGGTGGTGAGCGTGTAACCGGCCGTGGCGCCGGCCCGTAGATGG
This sequence comes from Sphingomonas trueperi, assembly GCF_040545965.1. Classification (GTDB taxonomy): domain Bacteria; phylum Pseudomonadota; class Alphaproteobacteria; order Sphingomonadales; family Sphingomonadaceae; genus Sphingomonas; species Sphingomonas trueperi_C. The sequence goes on from NZ_JBEPMV010000002.1 coordinate 722,513, forward strand.
AAGGCCGATCCGGCACCAATCCATTCAAGGGAAACACTTCATGATCACCCTCCAGACCGGCGCCAGCATCGCCGCCACCGCCGCTCTCGTCGCGCTCTCGGGCGTCAGCGTCGCCGCTCCGGTCGCCTCGGCCGGCAAGGTCGTCCACTGCTACGGCATCAACAGCTGCAAGGGCACGTCGGACTGCAAGTCCGGCAACCATGACTGCAAGGGCCAGAACGAGTGCAAGGGCCAGGGCTTCAAGGCGGTTTCCGCCAAGGCCTGCAAGGCAGCGGGCGGCAGCCTCACCGAGCCGAAGTGACGCGCCCGGCGGCCCGGCCTCCTCGCCGGGCCGCCCCGTTTTGAAGGAGGAAGGGCATGGCCCATCCGCATCTTTTCGGCCTGGGGCTGCGCAAGCCGCATTATGCCGATTTCCTGGAGGCCGCAGCGCCGGTCCCGGTCGACTTCGTCGAAGTCATCTCCGAAAATTTCATGGTCCCAGGCGGCCGCCCGCGCGACATCCTGCGCCGGGTGCGCGAGCGCCATCCGGTGGCGCTGCACGGCGTGTCGATGTCGGTCGGCTCCGCCGACGGCCTGGACCGTGACTATCTGCAGCGCCTTCGCGCGCTGGTCGACGCGGTCGAGCCGCTGTTCGTATCGGACCATCTCTGCTGGACGCGCTTCGGCGACTTCCAGTCGCACGACCTGCTCCCCTTGCCCTATACCGAGGAAGCGTTGCGCACCGTCTGCGACAATGTCGATGCAGCGCAGACGGCGCTTGGCCGCACCATGCTGATCGAGAACCCGTCGAGCTATATCGCCTTCGACGGCGCCGACATGACCGAATGGGCATTCCTCGACGCGCTGTGCGCCCGCACCGGCTGCGAACTGCTGCTCGACGTCAACAACATCTTCGTCAGCGCGACCAATCACGGGTTCGACGCGCATGCCTATCTGGCCGGCATTCCCGCCGCGCGCGTGCGGCAGATCCACCTTGCCGGGCACAGCCGCGGCGAGACCCTGCTGATCGACACCCATGACCGACCGGTGCCCGATCCCGTCTGGGCGCTCTATGCCGAGGCGTTGGAGCGCGTCGGGCCGGTGGCGACGATGATCGAGCGCGACGACGCCATTCCTCCGCTCGCCGAGCTGCTCGCCGAACTCGATCACGCCCGGGCCATCGCGGCGCTTGGGGTGGCGGCATGAGGCTGGCGGCCCTCCAGGCGGATTTCGGCCGCTGGCTGCAGGCCGAGTGCCCGGATGCGGCGACGCGGCTGGGCGACGGTCCGGGTCTGGATGTCTATCTCAACAACTATCGCAGCCAGCTGGTCGCCGCGCTCGAGAGCAGCTTCCCGCAGCTGCAGCGCTGGCTGGGCGAGACCGCCTTCCTCGCCGCCGCCGCGCAGCATATCGACGCCTCACCACCCTACGCCTGGACGCTCGACGCTTATGGCGCGGACTTTCCGGACACCATCGCGGCGCTTTACCCCGACGATCCCGAAGGCGCCGAACTGGCGCGGATCGAATGGGCGCTGGCGGCGGCGTTCACCACGCCCGACATTGCCCCTCTCACCGTGGAAGCGCTCGGCACCGTAGAATGGGAGACGGCGCGCTTCGCCTTCGTTCCCAACCTCGCCATGCTGCCCGTAACGACCAATGCCGCGGCCCTGTGGCAATCGCTTGTCGACGGCACCGTTCCGCCCGCCGCCCAGCGCCTGCCCGCGCCTGGCGCCGTGCTCCTCTGGCGCGACGGCTTCAACCCCAGCTTCCGCACGATCGAGCAAGCCGAGGCGACGGCGATCCTGCAGCTGGAGGCGGGCATGCGCTTCGGCGCGCTCTGCGCTGCCCTTGCCGAGGAGCATGGCGAAGCGGCCAGCGCCGCCATCGTCGGCGGCTGGCTGGGGGCGTGGCTTCGCGACGGACTCCTCGCCGCGCTCCATTGACCGCCCTGTCGATCGGCGACCTGCGCAACTCCACAAATTTCGGAGGCTTCCATGTTCCAGCAGCTTGCGGCCCTCGCCCTCAGCGCTACCACGCCGGCGTTGCCCGCGCCGCCCCTGCCATCCACCTCAGCGACGACCAGCTTCCACAAGGTGCAGGTCGACGGGATCGGGATCTTCTACCGGGAGGCGGGGCCGCGGGACGCACCGACGATCGTTCTGCTCCACGGCTTTCCGTCCTCGTCGCGCGAATTCGACAGCCTGATCCCGCTGCTGGCGACGCGCTATCACCTGATCGCGCCGGACTATCCGGGCTTCGGCCAGAGCGACACGCCGCCGCCCGACACCTATCGCTACAGCTTCGATCACCTTGCCCAAACGACCGGCAAGCTGCTCGACCAGCTCGGGATCCGTCGCTACGCGTTGTATCTGCACGATTACGGCGCGCCGGTCGGCTACCGCATGATCCTCGCGCATCCCGAACGGCTCCAGGCGCTGATCGTCCAGAACGGCAATGCCTATCGCGAGGGCCTCGGCCCGAAATGGGCGAAGATCGCCGACTATTGGGCGGCACCGGCCGAGCATCCGGAGGTGGTGGATGCCTTCCTGTCTTTCGAGGCCACGAAGCAGCGCCACCTTGCCGGCACCCGCCATCCGGAACGCTATGACCCCGACAGCTGGACCGACGAATTCGCGCATCTCGCCCAGCCGGGTCAGCGCGCCATCCAGGCGGCGCTGCTCTACGACTATCGCACCAACGCCGCCGCCTATCCCGCCTGGCAGGCGTGGCTCCGCACGCATCGGCCGCCGACGCTGGTCGCCTGGGGCGCCAACGATCCGTCCTTCGTCGCCGCCGGTGCCGAAGCCTATCGGCGCGACCTGCCCGATGCGGAGATCCACCTGCTCGACGCCGGCCATTTCGCGCTCGATGAAGCCACCGATGCCATCGCGCAGCGGATCCTCAATTTCCTCGCGCGCCATCCCGGCTGAGCCCAACCAGCCGCCACCCCATTCTCGGCAGGCATAGGCATTAGTCGGCCAAGCGGTCTTCGTTGCCGCCGTGGGAAGCGGCATTTCCCTGCCTGTCGAAAGCATCACCCCAGGAAAGGAACGACCCATGACCGACTTCACCGCCTACACCGTTGAAACCGCCCCGGCCGCCGCCCGCCCGATCTTCGAAGGCGTCAAGGCAGCCTTCGGCTTCGTCCCCAACCTTCAGGCGTACATGGCGGAGTCGCCCGAGCTGCTCGCCGGCTACACTGCGCTGTGGGACCTGTTCTCGAAGACCAGCCTGACCGCGCATGAGCAGCAGGTCGTCTACCTCACCGCCAATTTCGAGAATGAATGCCATTACTGCATGGCCGGCCACACCACCCTGGCCAAGATGCAGAAGATGGACGCCGGCGTGATCGCCGCGCTCCGCGCCGGCACCCCGCTGCCCGACGCGCGGCTGGAAGCGCTGCACCGCTTCGCCACGCTGGTGGTGCGCAACCGCGGCTGGGTCGACACCGCGGAGGTGGACGCCTTCCTCGCCGCAGGCTTCACCCGCCAGAACGTGCTCGAGGTCGTGCTCGGCGTCGCGACCAAGGTGATGAGCAACTACACCAACCACATCGTCCACACCCCGCTCGACAGCTTCATGCAGGGCAATGAATGGACCAAGCCGGCCGCCCAGGCCGCCTGACCAGCCTTCGACTCCAACACTGCCCGGCCCGCGTTCCATCGACGCGGGCCGGGCTCCGCGTTGCGTCCTCTCCCCAACCCGCGTGACCGCAGCACAGGCCACCGCGAATGCGCGAATACCGGATGCGTCTCTCGCGCTCGCTATCGAAAGAGCGCCATGTCCCATTCCTTCAAGCCCGGCAGTCATACCCTGGTGATTGACGGCATCCCGCAGCATTTCCGGGTCGCGGGGCAAGGCCCCTGCTGCATCGTCCATTTCGGTGGGCCCGGGATAGACTCCGGCTATCTGCGGCTGCCGCTGCTCGAACCGCATCTTACGATGGTCTATCTCGATCCGATCGGCACCGGCGAATCCGGGCGGCTCCCCACCCATCCGATCGGCTATTCGATCGATCGGTTCGCGGACCAGTTGCTCGCCCTGCTGGCCGATGCCGGCACCGAAAGGCCCTACCTGCTCGGCCATTCGCATGGTGCCTTCGTCGTGCTGGAAGCGGCGCTGCGACAGCCCGACGCAATTGCGGGCCTGCTGCTCTATGCGGGCGCCGCCTATACTGGGGAAGACTTCATGGCCTCCGCCGCCGCGCGGATCGACGCGTTTGTGCGACGCCATCAAGGCACGCCGGACGCAGAGAGCGTGCACGCGGCATGGAACGGATTGCGGTCGATGGACAGCGACGACGCCTATACCGCGACGCTCAAAGGTCTGCTGCCCGCCTATTTTTCCGATCCCATGCGGTCTTCGGACACGCTGGCCGCACTGCGCCATGCGCTGCGCGCTACCTTGCTGGTCGGCGATTCACAGCCGTTCGACGTGCGCAACCAGCTGCAGGCCCTGAAGACCGCGACATTGGTGATGGCCGGCCGGGACGATTTCATCCTAGGACCGCACTATGCCGACATTCTCATGGCAGGTCTCCCGAACGCCGCCAGGATAGTGTTCGAAGATAGCGGCCATTTCGCACATCTCGAAGAGCCTGAGGCCTTTGCGACCGCCGTTCGTGACTTCGTGGCACGCGTTGAGCGCGATTATGCACCAATCACGCAACGATGAACTTCGATAATCCCCGATTATCGCCCGATCTGCCTTGAGCGAAAACGCGCCGTCCAGACCATTCGCTCAAGGAGCAGATCATGACCAACGCTCTCGCCTTCGGCGCGCTTGCCGCCGCTCTCGCCTTTGGCACACCCGCTGCGCATGCAGCTGCGCCCGCAAGCCCGGCCACCGTGCAGGCACCTGAAACCGTCGTCCACTATCGCACGGCCAAGGTACAGGGCCTCGACATCTTCTATCGGGAAGCCGGCGCCAAGGACGCGCCGACGGTGCTGCTGCTGCACGGCTTCCCGAGCTCGTCCTTCCAGTATCGCAACCTCATCCCCGCCTTAGCGGCGCGCTACCATGTGATAGCGCCCGACTATCCCGGCTTCGGCCAGTCGAGCGCGCCCGATCACACCCAGTTTGCCTACACCTTCGCGCATCTGACCGACGTGACCGAAGCGCTGCTCGATCAGATCGGCGTGACCAGCTACACGATGTACATCCAGGATTATGGCGCGCCGATCGGCCTGCGGCTTGCGCTGCGCCATCCTGACCGCGTGACCGGCCTGATCGTCCAGAACGGCAACGCCTATCTCGACGGCATCCAAGACTTTTGGAAGCCGGTGCAGGCGCTTTGGGCAGATCCCAGCCCCGCCAATCGCAACGCGCTGCGCAAGGTGGTGACGCCGGAAATCACCAAGTGGCAATATCTGAACGGCGTGTCGGACCCCAGCCGGGTCGATCCGGATACGTGGGGCCATGATCAGGCGCTGCTCGATCGCCCGGGCAATGACGAGATCCAGCTCGACCTGTTCTACGACTATCGCAACAACCTGGCGCTTTATCCGCAATTCCAGGCGTTTTTCCGCACGCGCAAGCCGCCGATGCTGATCGTGTGGGGGGCCAAGGACGAATGCTTCGTCGTCGCTGGCGCCAAGGCCTATCTGCGCGACAACCCCAAGGCCGAGCTGCACCTGATCGACTCCGGCCATTTCGCGCTGGAGGACAAGGCCGACGAAATCGTGCCCCTGATCCAGGACTTTCTGGGACGCACCCTGCCGACCCGCTGACGCTGGAGATCGGCGGCGGCCGCCGAGCCGCCGCCGAACCCGGTCTCACCAGGGAATGCGCCGATTGAACCGGTCGACACAGCGGAGCCCCGGCTTGCCGCGATTGGCCTCGATCATGTCGACCACCAACGGAATGCTCTCCTCGATCGACAGCGCCGCATCGCTGCCGCCCATGTCGGTCCGCACCCATCCCGGCGCGACGAGGAGCAGCACATGCCCGTCGCCCGCATGCTTCGCCGCATAGCCCTTCATCAGCATGTTGAGCGCGGCCTTGCTCGCCGAATAGAGCTGCCAGCCACCCCCGGCATGCTCGATGCTGCCTAGCTCGGACGTCATGACGGCGATAGTGCCGCCCGCGGGCACCAGGTCGCGCAGCAGTTCGGCGGCGCGCACCGGCGAGAAGGCGTTGGTCCGCATCATGTCGAGGAAATCGGCTTCGTCGGCCGTGGCGGGGCTCGCCTCGATCGCGCGGGCGATGCCGGCGTTGACGAACAGCACGTCGAGCCGCCGCCGGTCGAGTCGCGCGCGCAGCGCCCGCACCGCGTCCGCCGCGTTGATGTCGACCTGCTCGATCTCGAGCGCACCGGGGTAGCGACGTGCAAGCGCGTCGAGCCCCTCGGATGCGCCCCGCGCCGTGGCGATCACCCGCCAGCCGCGGCCGAGCCATTCCTCGGCAAGGGCGAGCCCAAGCCCGCGCGACGCGCCGAGAACCAGGGCAGTCGAAGCTTCTGTCATGCGATCCTCCTCAAAAACACCCCATTCCTATGGCCTGGCAACGGCGGCAGGCGTAGCGCCGTTCCGTCCAGACATTCCGGACAAGGAGTCATGGAACCATGGCATATGACGGACGGCTGCTCTCGGGCGTGACCGTGCTGATGGCGGTGGTGGAGGCCGGCACGATGACGCGCGCCGCCGAGGCGCTGGGGCTGACCCAGTCGGGCGTCGGACGCGCCATCCAGCGGCTGGAGACGCGCGTCGGCGTGCGGCTGCTCGACCGGACGACGCGCAGCCTGCGCCTTACCGACGAAGGGCGGCGGTTCTGGGAGCAGGTCGGTCCCCATCTCGAAGGGATCGAACAGGCCGCGCTCGAAGCCGCCGGCAGCAGCCAACGGGTCCGCGGCAGGTTGCGGGTGAATGTCGATCCGTTCTTCTCGCGGCTGGTGCTCGCGCCGGCGCTGACCGCGTTCCTCGCAGCGCACCCCGAGCTGCGGCTGGAGCTGCTGATGCGCGACCATGTCGGCGATCTGGTCGCCGACGGGTTCGACATGGCACTGCGCTTCGGCGAGCCGCCTTCGGCCGGGGTCACCGCGCGCAAGCTGCTGGAGACTCGCATCCTGACCGTGGCCTCGCCCGGCTATCTCGCCGCGCAGGGCCGCCCGGCAGACCCGCGGGAGCTGATCGGCCATGCCTGTATCGACTATCAGGATCCGCGCACCGGCCGCCCTTTCGCCTGGGAATTCAGGCGGGGCGACGTGGTGCTCCCCGTGCGTCAGCCGGCGCGGCTGATGGTCTCGGACGTCGACACGATGATCGGCGCCTGCTGCGAGGGTGCCGGGATCGCGCAGATCCTGGAGCTGGGCAGCGGCGATCTCCTGGAGCGCGGCGCGCTGGTCGAGCTGTTTCCGGACTGGCCGGGCGAGACCTTCCCGCTCTACGCGCTTTACCCCACCCGACAGCATCGCCCGGCCAAGGTGCGCGCGTTCACGGACTGGTGCCTGCAGCTACTCCATCAGCGCACCCGCCCGTGAGTGCAGGCACCACCGTGCTGTTTCAGAATGCCGCCTTGCCGATCGAGGCGCCGCCATCGACGTGGAGCGTCTGCCCGGTAATGAAGCCGGCATCGTCGGACAGCAGGAAGGCGATCGCCGCCGCGATCTCGTCCGGCCAGCCGAGGCGACGCATCGGCACCTGCGCCAGATAGCGCTGCTCGCCGCTGCTGCCCGCCGGATTGTTCTCGCGGAACAACGCAGTCTGGGTCGGCCCGGGCGACACCGCGTTGACGGTGATGCCGGTGGTCGCCAGTTCCAGCGCCCAGCTGCGGCTGAAGCTGGCCAGCGCGGACTTGGCGGCGGCATAGGCGGTGCGCTCGGGCGCGCCGAGCACGGTCAGGCTGGTGATGTTGACCACCCTGCCCCAGCCGCGCTCGATCATCCCCGGCAGCAGTGCCTGCACGGCCTGCAGCGCGGGGTGGAGGTTCACGCGCAGCACCTCGTCCAGCACGGGAAGTTCGACGCCGCCGAGCGGCTGCGGGCGCACCAGCCCGACATTGTTGACGACGCCGTCGAAGCGGAAATGGCCCGTGAGCTCACGCAGCGTCGCCGCGGTCGCCTCCGGATCGGAAAGGTCGGACAGCACCAGCGTGCCCGGAAAGTCCGCGGTCGAGCGGCGTGCGAGGCCGACGGCATGGTGGCCGCTTCGATGCAGGCGCTCGGCGAGCGCCAGGCCGATGCCCTTGCTGGCACCGGTGACGAGGAAGGTACGCGACATGGGGATTGCTCCCGAAGGGCCCGGCCGCAGGCGCGGCCGGGCGGAGGGTCAGGCGGAGAGGGCGACGGCGCGGCGGAGCGCCGGCAGCATGTCCTCGGGCTCGGGGCGGCGGGTATAGTCCGGGTTCACCTCGGCGTAGAGGATCGTGCCGTCCTGGCCGATCACGTAGCGGGCCGGCATCGGCAGGGTCCAGCTGGGATCGCCGTTGAACGACGGCAGGTCGTTCTTCAGGCCCTGGTAGAGCTCGACCAGGTAGTCGGGCAGCGCGAAGCGCAGGCCGAACGCGGCGGCGACGTCGTTATGCGCGTCCGACAGGATCGGGAAGCCCAGCGCGTTCTGGCGCACCGACTTGCGGCTGTTCACCCCAGTCTGCGGCGAGATGGCGACGAGGTTGGCGCCCAGCGCCTGGAATGCGGGCAGCGCTTCCTGCAGCGCCTGCAGCTCCATGTTGCAATAGGGGCACCAGACGCCGCGGTAGAAGCTGACGACCAGCGGCCCCTTGGCAAGCAGCGCTGCCGAGGAGACGGGGTTGCCGTCGGGATCGTTTAGGGTGAAGGCCGGGGCCTTGTCACCCGCCTTGCGCGCCTCGGCTGCAGCACCGCTGGCGATCAGCTCCGCCGTCGCGCGGCGCATTGTCGCGATCACCGAGGGCGGCACATTGTAGGGCGGCTTGCCGGCTTCGAAATCGGCCTTGAAGGCGTCGAGCTTGGCTTGGAGAGTCATGGGCGTAATCCTTGTCCGTAGTGGCAAGGCACAGATGCGCCACCGCGCGCCGCCGGTGCAGCCGCGCCCGGCGACTAACGTCCATTCCGCCGGGGAATGAGCAGCAGTTGCTGCCGGTTCTAGGCAATATCCTGGTGCTGGTCCGCCATGGCCGCCTCGACAAAGGCGGCGAACTGGCGCGCCTTGGCGCTGGCCATGCGGCCGGCCGGGAATACCGCCCAGAGGTCGATCGGCGGCAGCGACCAGTCCGTCAGTACCGGGCGCACGCTGCCGTCGGCAAGTTCGGGCCAGAACATCCAGTCCGACGCGATGGTCAGCCCCATGTCGCTCAGCACCGCGGCGCGCAGCCCTTCCGCTGCGCTCACCCGCACCCGGCTTCGCACCGTCACCGACGCTTCGGTGCCGTCGCGATGGAACGACCAGATGTTGGAAAGCTGGCTGTACAGCACGGTATCGTGTGCGGCGATGTCGGCCGGGCTCTGCGGCGCGCCGGCGCGGGCGAGATAGGCCGGCGTCGCCAGTACCGAACGCCGTCCGGTCGCCAGCTTGCGCGCCACGGCCGAGGAATCGGGCAGCGCCCCCATCCGCAGCGAGACGTCGATGCCCTCGGCGATCAGGTCGATCACGCGATCGTCGAGGATCACGTCGATCTCCAACTCCGGGTGCTGCGCGAGGAAGCGGGGCAGCAGCGGGACGACGTGCAGCCGCGCGAAGGTGGTCGCGGCGGAGACGCGCAGGCAGCCGGACAGGCCCGCCCCCGCCCCCCGCGCAGCGAGCTCGGCCTCGTCGGCTTCCTGGATCGCCAGCTTGGCGCGCTCGTAGAAGCGCTGGCCGGCCTCGGTGGGTGTGAGGCCGTGGGTCGAGCGGATCAGCAGGCTCACCTGCAGCCGGCCCTCCAGCTGCGCGATCGTCTTCGATACCGCAGGCTGCCCCACGTTGAGATGACGCGCAGCCGCCGAGAAGGAGCCGGTCTCCACCACCCGCACGAAGGTGGCCATTGCCTGGTATCGATCCACGTCATTCCTCCTTGGAATGGACGTTATCGCCTGTAGCCCGCTGCCATGTCCATAACAGAAGAGGCATCTGGTCGTCACGCCTTCGGATCGGCCGGAGCGGAAGCGGAGAACGACGATGCTGACATGGCTGATGCGCACCAGCGCCGCCCCCGCGCTGCTCGACGGGCTGCTCGCCTACCAGAGCACCGGCAGCCCGATCCCTGCGCTCGTCGCGGTAGCCGCGCCGCTGCTGCGGGCGCGTTTCAACTCCAAGGAGGACTGCCATGCTTGACGTCTATGCCTTCGCCACGCCCAACAGCATCAAGGTGCCGATCGCACTGGAAGAGCTCGGCCTCGACTATGACCTGCACGCGGTGAACATCCGCAAGGGCGAGCAGAAGCTGCCCGACTTCATCGCGCTCAACCCGAACGCCAAGGTGCCGGTGCTGGTCGACAACGACCTGGTGCTCACCGAGTCCGCCGCGATCCTGGTCTTTCTCGCCGAGAAGACCGGCAAGCTGCTCCCCGCCACGGGCGAGGCCCGGGCACGCGTGTTCGAGCAACTGTTCTTCCACGCCTCCGGCCTGAGCCCCGCCTTCGGCCAATCGGGCTTCTTCCAGCGCCTTGCTGCCGAGCCGCAGCCGCTCGCCATCAAGCGCTTCTCCGGAGAAGCGAAGCGCACCGTCGCCGTGCTCGACGCGGTGCTGGCGACCCGCCGCTTCGTCGCCGGCGACGCCGTCACCATCGCCGACATCGCCCATTTCGGCTGGCTGTGGCGCCGGGAATTCGCCGGGATCGGACTGGACGCAGCTCCCAACCTCGCCCGCTGGTACGCCGAGGTCGAGCAGCGCCCTGCCGTCCAGCGCGCCGTCACCCGCGTCGAGGCGCTGGTGCCGGTTGCCTGAACCATCCTCAAGGAGAAAGTCCCATGCCCAACTTGTTCACGCCGGTCACCGCCGGCGCCCTGACGCTCGGACACCGCGTGGTGATGGCGCCGCTCACCCGGATGCGCGCGGATCCCGGCGATCGCCCCAGCGCGCTGATGCGCGACTATTACACCCAGCGCGCCTCCGCGGGTGGGCTGATCGTCTCCGAGGCGACGCCGATCTCGCGCCAGGGCTATGGCTATGCCGGGGCGCCGGGGATCTATGACGATGCCCAGATCGAGGGCTGGCGGGCGGTGACCGACGCCGTCCATGCCAAGGGCGGGCAGATCGTGCTGCAGCTCTGGCATGTCGGCCGGCAATCGCACCCGGATATCCAGCCAGACGGTGCGGCCCCGGTCGCGCCCTCAGCTATCGCGGCCGAGGGCTATGGCTATGCCACGCACGGCCCGGTCCCGTTCAGCATGCCGCGTGCGCTGGAGCGGGACGAAATCCCGGCGATCATCGCCGAATTCGGTGCGGGCGCGGCGCGGGCCCGAGCCGCCGGCTTCGACGGCGTCGAGATCCATGGCGCCAATGGCTATCTGCCCGATCAATTCCTCCAGGACGGCACCAACCGGCGCACCGACGACTATGGCGGCCCGGTAGAAAACCGCGCACGCTTCCTGCTCAAGGCGACGCAGGCCGCGATCGACGCGTTCGGTGCCGATCGCGTCGGCGTGCGGCTGAGCCCGAGCGGCACCTATGGATCGATGTTCGACAGCGATCCGCAGGCGACGTTCGGCTATGTCGCGCGGAAGCTGGATGCGCTGAGCATCGCCTATCTCCACGTCGTCGAGCCGCGCATCAAGGGCACGGAACTCATCGCCGAAGCCGAACCGGTTGCGGTGCGTCACCTTCGCCCCTTGTTCCGCGGCACGTTGATCGCAGCAGGCGGGTTTGACGGTGCCAGCGCAGAAGCCCTGCTCGCGGCAGGGGATGCCGATGCGGTAGCCTTCGGACGAGCGTTCATCGCCAATCCCGATCTGCCGGAGCGACTGCGGCTGGGCCTGCCGCTCAACGCCTATGACCGAGCGACCTTCTATGGCGGGGATGCCCGCGGCTACACCGACTATCCGTTCCACGATCGGGCGGCGGCATGAACCAGGTGCGCGGGCTGGTACCTCCACAGGCCCGCGCACCCACCCGCCCCGGCTCAGCCGAGAGTGGCGCCACGGAAATACTGCTTCGCCGCGTCGATGAACACGCGGAGGTTGGGAGACGCGGATCGCTGGCCCTGGAACAGCAGGTGCACCGGCACGGGTGGCGGTTCCTGGTCGATCAGCAGCGGCTTCAATCGCCCCGCGGCGATATCGTCCGCTACCTGATAGGAGAGCGCACGCGTGATCCCCATCCCCAGGCATGCCGCCTTGATGGCAGCATCCGCAGTGTTGACGATCAACCGCGGTTCCAGCCGGTGTGCAGGCCGCCCTGACGCGCCGAAGCGCCATTCCCCCGGCGGCCCAGCCAGCCCGTCGAAATGGATCAGCCGGTGCGCGGCCAGCTCGGGGACGCTGCTAGGCTCGCCATGCGCGGCGAGGTAGGCCGGACTCGCGATAACCACCTTGCGGATCTCGCCGACGCGCACGGCGTGGAAGGCGCTGTCCGAGAGGTCGGCGATGCGCACGGCGACGTCGATCCCCTCCTCCACCATCCGCACCACGCGATCGAGCAGCAGCAGGCGGATGTTGAGGTCGGGATTGGCGCGGATCACCGCGTCGATCACCGGCACGATGTGGAGCCGGCCGAACACCATCGGCGCGGTGACGACCAGCGTGCCGTGCGGCTTGGCACCGACGCCGCGCACGTCCCGTTCCGCTGCGTCCAGCTCCGCCAGCGCGGCGCGGCAGCGGGCGATATAGCCCTCACCGGCTTCGGTCAGCCGCACTGAACGGGTCGTACGCATCAATAGGGTGAGGCCCAGCGACTCTTCCAGATCCTTGATGGCGCGGGTCGCGGTCGAGGGGGTCATGTTCAGGCTGCGCGCGGCCTCTGCGAAGCTGCCCCTGTCGGCAACCGCGATGAACGTCCGCAACATCTCCAACCGATCCATAGGGCATCCGTAACCAACAATTCTGGGGGCCCGGAATTATCATCGGGTTTCGCCAGACCTATAGGCCAGGATTGACGAAAAGCACCTCAGGGCGGCGAAGGATGGCGCCCGCGCGCTACTTCGACACTCGTGCGCCGCGGAATTTCCAGCCTGCCGGGCGTTAGCACTCGGCCGGTGCGCGGGCCGGTGCCTCGGTGCATCGGAAGAGGCAATAGGATAGCAGCCACGCAAGCGCAAAGGCAGCGATGATCGCGAAGCCCAGCGCATTGAAGTTCTCGTTCAGCGCGGTGGCGATCTGGGCCGACACGCCTTCGAGATGAATGCGGCGGACGACCAGCGCGATGATTTCCACACCGCCGATGAAGAGGGCGACGGCAATCGACATCAGCGTGATCGTCATATTGTAGTAGAGCTTGCGCACCGGCTTCACGAACGCCCAGCGATAGGCGCCGACCATCAGGACCCCGTCGGTGGTATCGAGCAGCGACATCCCCGCCGCGAACAGCACGGGAAAGATCAGCGCGGCCAATGGCGACACACCGTGCGAGGCTTGGGTGGCGGACAGCCCGAAGAGCGTCACCTCCGTCGCGGTGTCGAAGCTCAGGCCGAACAGGAACCCCAGCGGCGCCATCTGCCAGGGTCGGGAAATCAAGCTGAACAACGGGCGGAACAGACGGGATAGCGTTACTGTGCCGGCGAACAACAGATCGAGTTCCCCGTCATCGATCGCGTCTCCCGCTCGAACGCGGCGCAGGGCGCGGACGATCGTGCGCAAGATGACGAAGTTCATCGCGGCGACGGCGAGCAGAAACGCGGCCGAGACACAGGTGCTGATCGTGCCTCCGGTTTCCTGCAACGCGGCAAACACCTGCAGTCTCGACGTAGCGAGAACCACCAGGGCGGTAACGAGGATCACGACGAGCGAATGGCCGATAGCGAACCAGAAGCCCACCGACACCGGTTCCTGGCGCTCCTGCATCAGCTTGCGTGTGACATTGTCGATCGCGGCGATGTGGTCGGCATCCACCGCGTGGCGCAGGCCCAGGCCGTATACGACCACCGCAATGCCGAGCGTCGCCGGCTGGTCGTGGAAGAAAAGCAGCGCGGCGGCCCATCCGCCGAGGTTCAGGACCGCGAGAACCGCATAGACCCAGGCGAGGTGGCGACGGAAGCGGGCGCTTGCCGCAGGCGCCGACGTCGCAGGTGCGATCACGCGTCGGCTCCCCTGGGGAACAGCAGCAAAATGAGAAGCAGTGCGAGCAGCGCGCCGACGATCTCGGCGCCAATATAAGGCGCCAGCGATGCCCCTCCCAATGCAACCGGACCTGCGGAGACCGCCGCTCCGAGGACGATTGCCGGATTGGCGAAGGAGGTGGTCGGCAGCGCGATGACGGCGGCGATCAGCCAGGCGCCGACCGCGAAGGGTCCGGTCTCCACCCGCTTGCTGCGCATGCAGCCGAACACTACCAGCATCAGTCCGGCGCTGGCCACGAGCTCGCTGGCAATACCGTCCCAGCCGAAGCCCCCGGCCCCGCCGACCGGCGCGCTCCAGAGCAGCGCCGCGGCGGTCCCGCCGGCAAGCCCGCCAGCGAACTGCGCCAGCACATAGGCGATGGCGCACCCGCGCGAGCGCTCCCCGGCCAGCCATTGCAGCATGGTGATCAGGGGATTGTAATGGCCGCCCGAGACGCTGCCGAGCGCCACGATCAGCGCCACCAGCGCCGAAGCGATCACGGTCGCGGTGATCGGCAGGATCATGCCCGGCACCGCCGCGAAGGCTCGCGCAGCGGCGATCCCGCCCCCGCCTGCGGCAAGCATCAGGAAGAAGGTACCGGTTCCCTCCATGCCGGCGCGGCGCCATAGCGCCAACCTGGGATCGGCCTCGTGAAAGCAGGTGGGCTGTGCGGCCATGTCAGTCCGCCTGCTGCGCCGCGAACCGCGCCTCCACCTCGGCCATCTTCTCGGCCAGCTCGGTGGGCGTGAAGAAGCCCTTGGTGAAACTGATGTTCGCAAAGGCGACGATCCAGCGTTCGTAATAGGGCAGCTTGCCGATCAGCGTCTCGCCGAGTGCTTCCACACCCTTGCGCTTCTCCTCGGTGTTGATCAGCTTCTTGAAGTCGAGCACGTCGGCCAGCGCGTGGCAGCGCTTTTCCCACGGCTCCAGCACATGCTCGACGCGCTGCACCGAACCGGCCTCGAACCCGCCGATGTCGTTCGGCAGGCGGCTGACGAAATCCTGGGTGGGCATCAAGCGGCCTCCTTCTCGAGCGTTACGGGGATCACGCCGATCATCGCGTCGCGGGTGACGATCGCGGCCAGCTGCGCCTCGGACCAGCCTTCGGTCCCCTCGGGGCGGCGCGGCAGGACGAGGTAGCGGATGACCGCGGTGGAATCGCTGACCCGGATCTCGACATCGTCGGGAAGGATCGTGCCGAATTCGGCGAGCACCTTGCGCGGCTCGCTCACCGCGCGGGCGCGATAGGGCTTGAGCTTGTACCAGTCGGGCGGCAGGCCCAACACCGGGCGCGGATAGCAGGAGCAGAGCGTGCACACGATCAGGTTGTGCACCTCGGTGGTGTTCTCCAGCACGATCAGCTGGGTATCGTCGTAGAAGCTGATCCCCAGCTCCTCGCAGGCGGTGCGCCCGTTTTCGAGCAGCCGCGCCTTGAAGGCGGGATCGGTCCAGGCGCGTGCCACCACCGCTGCGCCCAGCGCGGGCGTGCGGCTGTCCAGCACCTCGATCTGGTGGCGAATGTCGTTGGCGGTGAGATAGCCCTTCGCGATCAGGATCTCGCGCACTGCCGTCTCCATCACCTCGTAATAGCCGGGGGCGGCGTCGGCGGTGATCGGGGCATGGTCGTCATGGTCGTGGTCATGCCCGTGATCGTGGTCGTGATCTTGTGCCATCAGGCCAGCTCCAGCCAGGTTTCGAAGATTTCGATGTGGAGTTCGTCGCGCGGCGAACCGTCATAGTCGGTCCAGACTTCGGTCATGCGGAACGACACGCGGTAATAGTGCAGCTTGTTGCCGGCGTTGCGGCCATAGCCTTCTTCTTCATTGTCGATCATCGCGGGTTCGATCACCCGCTCGACGGTGCCGACATGGCCGCGAAGATAGATCGGCACGCGATAATGGCCGATCGGCGCGCGCTCCAGCACGCGAACCTGTTGACTTTCGGTGAAGGCAGGCAGTTCCTTAAGCGCCGGCACAACCGTCGCCAGGGGTGATGCGTCCATGCGATCGGCTCCCGCTTGTTCTGGCAAAAACCTCGCAAATCAGGAGGATGACGGCCATTCTACGCGGTAGGGTTATACCCTATACCGAGGTTCGCCCCTCCGGCCGGAATCGTGCCGGTACGCGGCGGGCGTCGCACATTTGTCGCCCGGCCGCGGAACGTGATGTGCCCGAAGCGTTCTGGCCCAGCCACGCGCAGGGGATCCGGCTACAGCCGCCTCCCCGGGCGTTGTAGGAGATGCTGGGCGCAATAGCCTTGGGCTGATTTCCGCACGTCGAATCAGGTGGCGAAATAGGCGTACCACCCGAAGAGCAGGAGCATGCGCGGCGCGAACGCCGAGCCGGTGAAGGCGGCGACGGCCATGGCGAGAAATGCCGTGGTCGCACCCACTCCGCCCGCGAGCAATAGCGGTTCGAACGACCCCGCCCGCAACGTTGCCGGCACAGCCATCAGCAACGACCAGATCGTGCCCGCCACCACGAAGGCAGCGCGCCGGTAGGACGCCGATGTGGGCGTCGTCGCCGCCAACGCGGCGAGGCCCCGCCCCTCGTTCCGGCCGGCTTGCGCGCTCAGCGCAAAGACCAGCAGCAGCAACGCGGCCGGGCTGCCGATATGGCGATAGGCGCCCACAAGCCCCAGCAGCGCTGCCGCGATCGCCAGGACGAGGAACCCGCCGCCCTGGCCGATGAGGAGGAACTGATCGATGCCCTGCCAAACCCATGGCGCGCGCACGCGGGTGGCGGGCAAATCGCTCGCCTTCCGAACACCGAAACGCAAGCGCGGCTGCCATCGGTGCCACGCCCGCTCCCGCGTCGAGGCGATGCCCATCGGCCGATCGATCGCGCTCGCGAGGAGTGCCACCGCGAGCGCAATACCCAGCCAGGCCAGCCG
This sequence comes from Sphingomonas trueperi, assembly GCF_040545965.1. Classification (GTDB taxonomy): domain Bacteria; phylum Pseudomonadota; class Alphaproteobacteria; order Sphingomonadales; family Sphingomonadaceae; genus Sphingomonas; species Sphingomonas trueperi_C. The sequence goes on from NZ_JBEPMV010000002.1 coordinate 739,528, forward strand.
CGAAAGCAGAAAGCCGTCCGCAGCGAGCCCCCGGTTCGTATCAAGCGCCACCCGACCGGAGCGAACCGGGCCGCCACCGATCGAAAACTCCCGGGCTAGGACGGGCGCGTTGCCGACGATCGGACGCGTGTAACCGGCGGGATCCCGCATGTTGACCGGGAAGCTCGACGGGCGGTGGCCGACCGCGACGGGCAGCGACAGCATGGCGATCCAGCACAGGAACGCCGCCACATCGCCCAACGCGCCGCGCGTGATCGGCGCCGCGTTCAACAGGTGCCGCACGGCCACCATGCAAAGCAGGCTGGACGCGGCTATCACCCAGGTTGCGCCGACGAGCAACGGGACGGCGACGGGCCCCTGCCCCATCCGCCAGGCGAGCACGCATCCGGCGACCGTAGCGACCGCAAGCGCGCCCAGAAGAACGACGCCATCCGCAAGAAAATGGCCGAGCACCATCGTAGCGCGCGGCGCGGGTGCCACATCCTCCACCTGCCAGGGCCTGCGCCGGGTGACGCTGGACCGCAAATAGAGGAACCCGACGGGCAGCAGCATGGTGGACACGACGACCCCGAGGGTAAGTCCGACCGCGCCCCAATCCATCACGAGCAAATGGTCCTCAAGGGCGATGTGGATCGTGCTGCCGTCCACCAGGAAGCGCGCGCCGATGGATCAACCACAGCCCGCGGCTTCGCCGGTAGCGCCGCAGATCGTCGGCGCAGCAGGCCCATAGTGCACCCAGCGCCGTCATAGCGGGCGAACCTCTCCCTGCTCGACATGGAAGCTCGTTTGCGCCGTGCCCGCCAGAGCATGTTCCAGATGGGTCGTCATGACCACGATCGCCGTGGAGGCGCGCTCGCGGATCAGCGCCACCACACGCGCGATGCTGGCGGAATCGAGTTCCGCAGTCGGCTCGTCCAGGGCGAGCAACTGCGGATCGCCGAGAATCGCCTGCAACAGGATCAGCCGCCGGCGCATGCCGCCGGAATACGTCGAGATCCGCCGCTCCAGATCGTCACCAAGGCCCAGGGCGTCGGCGAGAAAGCGCGCCTGTGCCTCGCTCGCTCCGCGGTCGAGTTCCTTCAGCGCAGCCATGTGCAACGCGAATTCCAGCGCGGTGAGATCCTCGGGCAGGTCGACCGCCTGCGGGGCATATCCTAGGCTTCGCCGCAAGGATTTGCGCGCAGCCGGGAGCGCCGCGCCGTTCCACACTAGCGTTCCGCTAGTCGGTCGCTCCGCGGTGGCGATCAGCCGCAGCAGGGTGGACTTGCCCGCACCGCTGGGGCCGACGAGCAGGCTCAGCCCCTTCGAGAGCTGCAGGTTCACCTCCGCCAGCACGGTCTTGCGGCCGTAGCGCTTCGAGACATTGCTAAGGTCGAGCGTGGGCATTGCGATTGCGTTCTCCAGAAGTTCAAGGTCCGGGCTGCGATCGTACTTCAGACCGGTGCTCTTGCGCCCCACGACTGAGTGCTCTCGTAGACGATGACGCGATAGCGCGCGGCTGCATCGGCGCCCGGCTGCACGACCAGGGGGCGCCCGTCATCGGCCAAGTCTGTCACTGCCATGCCCACCCCCTAGAGCAAGACCTGCGGGTAAGACGCTAATACGTACGTATGCGCAGCTCTCCGCGGGCAAACCAACCGGATGATCACTCGCCGATCGGTCGAAATCATCCAGCAACCGGCATCGGCGGTGACGGCGCTGTACCTGTGTTTCGCGGTGGTGCCGGTGCTGCGTTTCGCCGGCAACGCGCTCTGCATCCTGTTCTATACGCTGGGCGGCAGCTAGAAGGTCTCACCGGCACGAAGGGCACAGGGTTTTCGGCATTCCGCAGCGCTTGTGATCAAGACTGAGGCGATCTACCCGGACGAACCGAATGGTCCGCAGGCTGAGGTGGCGCCCAAAGTGACTCCTTATGAACCGCGCCGAATTTGCCGGAGACCATTGGAGATGGGACACGCTGCCATATCGATTTGGTGTAAGGTTTCGGCGATGCGGTGCATCGTTGGAAAGGCTGCGGAGGGTGGTCGATCAGAGCCGGCAGGGCACCGATGTGGTGCTTCAGGCGCGGCACACGCGGCCTGATCGACCGTATCGTACTGACGCCGGTCGACGGCCGGCTGCAAGTAGACATGACGGGTGAACTGGCGGCGATGCTGCTGATCTCGCAAGAGGCCAAACGCAAAAACACCCCGGAAGCGGCTGCGTCCGAGGTGCGACAAGTTAAATTGGTTGCGGGGGCAGGATTTGGCCGCTGCAGAACTAGGCTTTGCCTGCGAAGCGCGCTGATATCTCCACAGCGCCAACGTACGCACGTAAGCTGATTTGGTCCAACATCGCACCGAGAGTGTGGGCTGAGACCCAGGCCATGCGTCCTTTCGATAGCGCTACCGCCGATGATCTGGTTACGGTGAATGTCAATCTGCGCTAGGCGGCAGGCACGCGCTGCGCTAACCAAGACAGAATGTCTCTCATGACGGCATCTCTGCCGATGTCCGATAGAAGATCATGATAAGCCCCCTCGTAGAGTCGCAGCGTTTTATCCTTGGATCCGGCCATCTCATAGAGTTGCTGACTTCCGCTGGGCTGCGTCGCTCGGTCGGCGGTACCGTGGAGGATAAGGATCGGCGTCGTCACATGCGAGAAGTCGCGACCCAATCGCGTTCCCGCGCGGATCAGTGCCGCTACGGTAATTGCTGGCTGGGTCTCGCCGGCGATCAGCGGATCGGCATTCAAATGGGCAATCCATTCGAGGTCGCGGGAGAAGTCTTCGTTCTTCAAGCGCAGTACAGGGGCCCGAGGCGCAACGTGACTGAGCAACCTGACCAATGCCAATGCTATGGCGGGCGCGGGTAGCCGGAAGGCAAAGCTTTCACAGATTAAGCCCTGCAACCCGAAAGGGTGGTCGATCGTGTAGAGGCAAGCGGCCACGCCACCGGCACTGTGTCCCAGTAGGTACAACGGCAGGTCCTGATCGCGTTGCCTCGCCAGCGCTATCATGGCCGCGATGTCCGCCACATAGTCGTCGAACCGGGTGATGGTGAATCGCGGGCCGCTGGATCGACCACGCCCGCGCAGGTCCACGGCATAGACCGCATAGCCCGCGGCAACCAGTTGCTCGGCAGCCCGTGTATACAGGCCGCCATGCGCGTTGAACCCATGGCTGATCGCCACGATCGCGCGCGGTGACGAAACGGGGCGCCAGGCGCGGACAAAGACCGACACATGATCGACCGACAGAGTGATCTCTTCAGAAACCAGGGGGGAGATGCTCTCGGTCATTGTCTTACTCCGGACGGATAAGGGGCGTCGAAGAACAACCTGGCGAAGAGGAGGCCAAGCATCGGCACATCCGGGCCACGAGGATTACCTCCCATGGGCTTCTGGCGCTCTCCCCGCCCGCTGGCATGAAGATGGTCTTCGATCGCCGCGAAGAAACAGGTTCTGACCCGGGGCGCGGACTTTGGGAAACCATCAGGAATGCGCCAACATCGGCAGGCACGTTAGACTAAGGAGGTACGGGCGATAACAACTTGGTCATCCTTCGGCATCGTCCTCCTGTGTCGGCAGCAGCGCACGGCACGAACGATCCGTCCGCCCAAGGGGTATAGGCCATATCCCTACGGCGCTCTGGTCAGCTATGGTAAGGCGCGGTTAAATGCTGGCGATGCGCAGCGCACGCGTGGAGAACCGATGCCAGGAGGGACTTAGTCCCCCGTTTCGGGAGCGGTGTCGCCGTAAGCCGTGGAAAATTCGTTGCAAGATTGCTAGTATAGCCGAAGTAGATACCACGGTCGCGACTTCGGGGAATGGAAGGGCGCCACCGGGAGATTGGGGAAACGTGACGATACGGGTGCTGACGGTCGATGATCACGCCACGGTCCGCGACGGTGTGGCCGCGCTGATCGCTCGGCAACCCGACATGGAGATCGCAGGCGAGGCAGCGAATGGCGTGGAGGGCGTGGCGATGTTCCGCGCGCTCACGCCTGATGTGACGCTGATGGACCTGCAAATGCCGGACCTGGACGGCCTCGATGCCATCGGCAGGATTCTGAACCTGCGCCCCGGGGCCAGGATCCTGGTGCTCACCACTTACTCGGGGGACGCACAGGCGGTGCGCGCGATCCGGGCCGGAGCCGCGGGCTATCTATTGAAGAGTTGCCTGCGCACCGAATTGCTGGACGCGATCAGGACCGTACATGCCGGCCGCCGCGCAATGAGCCCTGAGGTCAGCCACGCCGTGGCCGAACATGCACTGGATGAACAGCTCACCGATCGTGAGATGGCGATCCTCGGCATGGTTGCCGAGGGACACCCCAACAAGCAAATCGCGCGAAATCTTGATCTGTCGCCGGACACGATCAAGTCACATCTCAAAAATATCTTCGCGAAGCTGAGGGTGGACGACCGCACCCATGCGGTAACTGTTGCGATCAGACGCGGCTTCTTCAATCGCTGACCTACGCTACGGCACGCTTAGTTCTGTACGTCTGCGATGAAGCGATAGCCGCGGCCGGTAACGGTGGCGATGTAGAGCGGCGCTTTGACCCCTTCGCCCAACACTCTGCGCAGACTCGCAACATGAACCTTGAGGTTGCCGTCACCGACGAAAGTGTCGGGCCACGTGCGCGCGCGCAACTCGCGCTTGCTGACGACCTCTCCTGGACGCTCGGCCAATATGGTGAGAATGTCGAGTGCGCGGGCACCGATCTTCACGGGAGCATCATGCTTCAGCAGCAACTGCCTGCCAGGCTTGAGAACGAAGGGGCCGAAACGGAAGCACCGCTCGATCGCTCGCACCAAGGGTGCTTGGTAGGAGGGCAGCGGCGCAAGCGTCGGTAAGGCGGCAGACGACATGCTGATGATCTCCCGTTTGCATCGCTCCGCACCCTCACAGCGGGTGCAATTCAGGGTGCCAGTCATGCCGGAACGATGCTGTGATGCCACGAAGACTAGGCCGATGGCGGCGGTGGCGCACCCTACCCCCGGGTCAGCTAGCTTCACCCATTTGGGGGATCGACATGACCGGCTGCCCTGCTGCCTCGTGACACCCGGCCCGCTTTGGACGAAATATGCCGCATGCCGTGCCGCGCGAAATATTGGATGTGGGGAGTGCTGGCGTCGTTCTTAGGCGCGTGCGAGGCGCCCGCGGCGACGGGACAGCGTACCCTTCAACAACTACGCCATACCGCCTGGACCGCACGGGAAGGCGCACCACCCGAGATCTGGGCGCTCGCGCAGTCGGAGGATGGCTATCTGTGGCTGGGAACTGGCAGCGGGCTCTACCGATTCGACGGCGCGCGCTTCGAGAAGTTCCGCCCCCTGAACGGCGAACGCCTGCCCTCGCTCAACGTCAACTCCCTGCTCGCAGCCCGCAATGGCGATCTGTGGATTGGCCTCGCGTCGGGCTCCGTCGCAAGGCTGCGCGCAGGACACCTGAAAGCCTTCGATCTCGGGATACCGTCCGTCGCCGTGCTGGCACTGGCTGAAGACCGCGCAGGCGTGGTCTGGGCGGTTCTGGGCGAGGACAACAGGGGTGGCGTCGTACGTTTCAGGTACGGCCGATGGGAGATGCTCGGCCGCACTCAGGGCATTCCGGCAGGTGCGGCCACCAGCGTTCTCGCAGCGGCAGACGGATCGGTGTGGGTCGCGGTGGGCGGAGAGTTGGAGGTGCTGCGTCCCGGCGCCACCCGATTCTCGCGCGTGCCCGCCTCGGCTTCGGAGAGGCCGCAAGTAAGGCAGGCGCCCGATGGTGCGATTTGGCTGAGCACCGGAGCGCGGCCCGGTCTCCAGCGCATCGAGCCATGGGCGCAGGACGCCCCGCCGACATGGGTGCTCCCGCCGAGGACGGCCAATCCCCGCGCGGAAAGCTTGCTGTTCGACCGGCGCGGCAGCAGCCTCTGGGGGACATATGGAAGCGGCGGGGTTTTCCGCCTCGGTCTGAGCCGGGTTGGCGCCGCTCTCGTCGCCCGGGGCCCGCGCGAGAAGTTCGGTGCCGAGCGCGGCCTGACGTCCAATCTCGCCAACCCCATATTGGAGGACCGGGAAGGCAATATTTGGGTAGGGACAAACTTGGGCCTCGATCAGTTCCGGGAAACGAGCGCGGTGGTGGCGACAGGGCTTCCCACCGATTCGCGGAACGGCTTCAGGATCGCGCCGGGGCCTGCAGGTGCGATGTACGTCTCCACCAACGACGGGTTGTTCCTCGCCGCCCCCGGGCGCGCCGCTCGCAAGCTGGCTGGACTTCCGCGGCGACCGTTGATCCTGCACACGGACGCGCTAGGGCGCACTTGGATCGGCACGGACCGAACGCTGGGCGTGTGGTCAGGAACCGCCGTGCGCGATGTGCCGTTGCCCTGGTCGCGACCGACGCCCTTTGCGCTTCTGGAGGAACGTCACGGCGAAATCTGCATATCGTCGGCAGAAGGCGCCTTCTGCCGGGAGGGCAGCGGATGGAAGCGCCAACCCCAGCTCGCCACGCCGGGGTACGCGCCTACGCAGATGCTTCGCGACGATGCCGGGCGCGTCTGGATCGCGGAAGGCCATCGGATCGAGATGATCGATGGATCCACGCGGCGCGTATTCTCCGCACGCGAGGATCTCGCGCTGGGCATTGTTGTGGTCATCGCCGTTCGAGGAGAGCATGTCTATGCGGGAGGTGACTTCGGATTAGCGCGGTTCGACGGCCGCAACTTCATCACCCTGAAGGCAGACGTTCATCCGTTTCTGAGCCGGATTGCCGGGATTGCCGAGACGTCGGACGGCGACCTTTGGCTCAATGCCGCCAGTGGCGTAATCAAGATCGCGCGCGCCGACCTTGAAGACGCGTTCGCGCACCCGCAACGCCCGATAAAGGCACGCATGTTCGACCGCGACGACGGTATGCCCGGCGTGGCGCAGCAGGATTCCTGGTCGCAAACGGCGATCGAAGCCGCGGATGGACGCCTATGGTTCCTCACCAGGGTCGGGGTCGCGTGGATCGATCCGAAGCAGCTATTCTTGAATCGCTTACCTCCACCGGTAATCATCAAAGGCCTGATTTCCGGGACACGCGCCTATGTTGGCGGGGAGCTCCTACGACTGCCCGCAGGCACCTCGAACCTCCAGATCGCCTATACCGCGACGAGCGTTTCGGTGCCGTCGCGCGTGCAATTCCGCTACCTGCTGGAGGGAATTGACGATGGCTGGGTAGACGCGGGCACGCGCCGCGAGGCCTTCTACACCGGCCTTGCACCGGGCAGATACCGCTTCCGCCTGATCGCAGCGAACGAAGACGGCGTGTGGAACCAACAGGGCGCGACCCTGGAATTCGAAATCCCGCCCACCTTTGTCCAGAGCTGGCCGTTCCGCCTCCTTTGCGGTTTCGCGGTGCTGCTGCTGCTCTGGCTTGTGTACATGCTCCGGCTGCGGGCCGTTTCCCAACGCATCCGCGCGCGGACGGCCGAGCGGACGGGCGAGCGCGAACGCATCGCCCGCGAGCTGCATGACACGCTGTTGCAATCGGTCCAGACGCTCACCCTGCATGTACAGGTGGCCGTGGATGATCTGCCGCAGGGCACGCCGGAACGCGCGAAGCTGGAAAATGCCCTGACGCGCGCGGACCGGGCGATATCGGAGGGCCGCGACCGCGTCCGTGACCTGCGTACGCAGCATGATCCCGAAGGCATCGTCGAAATCCTGGCCGACATCGTCGCCGACCAGAGCTTCGGTCCCGCAACGAGCGTTCGCATCCAGGCCATCGGCAATCCGCGGCCTCTGGCGCCGTGCACGATCGACGAAATCGTCCGTATCGCCGGCGAGGCCGTCGCCAATGTTCGCCAACATGCCGACGCAAACCAATTGCACATCGACATTCGGTTCGCCCGCCCTTTCACCATCCGGTTGTTGGACGACGGCGTAGGGATACCGTCCCCCATCCTCGAAGAGGGGCGGAAGGCCGGCCATTACGGTCTGCAAGGGATGCGGGAGCGGGCGAGGAAACTGCGCGGCACCCTCGACATCCGGTCCCCCTCGGAAGGCGGCACGGAGCTGTTACTCGCTATCCCCGCGCACATCGCCTATGAGCGTCGCGGCACATCGCGATGGTCGGCGTGGTTGGACAGGGCGCACCGCCTGTTCAACGCACGGCTGTGGCGGCGGCTCGCCAACTCCCGGAACATCACGATCGACTAGGTCGTGCTGGGCTCGGCCAGAAGATCGCGCGCGTCGGGATGCCGCTGCAGATAGGCGCTGACGAATGGGCAGCGCGAGATCAGCCGCAACCCCTGCGCGCGGACGTCGGCCAGCGCGCCGGCAATCAGGCGGCTGCCGATCCCCTGCCCCTCGAGGGCCTTGGGAACGACCGTGTGGGTGAAGACGACGATGTCGTCGTGGCGACGATATTCTGAAAAGGCGATCCCCCTTGGGGTCACCAGCTCGTATCGGCTTGCCGCCACGTTGTTCTGAACGTCGTCATTTTCGTGCATGGTGTTCCTCTCACCGTCGGATGCGGCCGGACCTGTCTAACGAAGCTGGCGCTGAAGGAAGTCCCGCATGTGATCCGCGATCTCGGCTGCATGTGTCTCGAGCGCAAAGTGGCCCGCGTCGAGCAGGTGCACCTCCGCCTCGGGCAGATCGCGCAGATACGCTTTCGCGCCCGCCGGCAGGAAGAACGGATCGTTCGCCCCCCAGACCGCGAGCAGCGGCGGCTGACGGTCGCGCAGATACGCATGGATGCGCGGGTACAGCGCGACGTTGCTCGCATAATCGGCGATCAGGTCCAACTGGATCGCGTCTTGCCCGGCCCGCGCCAACAGCGCGGAATCGAGCCAATAGCCTTCGGGAGCGACCTTGGCCGGATCGGGCGCGCCATGGGTATACTGCCACTGCGTAGTCTCAAGCGTGAGCATGCTGCGCATCGCATCGCGGTTGGCCGGTGACGGGTCCGCCCAATAGGCTCGCGTCGGCGCCCACCCGTCGCTCATACCCTCTTCATAAGCGTTACCGTTCTGGGAGACGATGGCGCTGATTGCATCCGGGCGTTCCAGGGCGAGGCGGAAGCCCACCGGCGCGCCGTAATCGAACAGGTACAGGGCATATCGGGTCAGGCATAGCGCGTCGCAAAACGCGCCAATCGTCTCCGCGATGCGGTCGAAGCTGAACGCGAAGCCGTCGGATACCTCGGTGAAGCCGAAGCCGGGAAGATCCGGGGCGATCACCCGGTATCGATCGGCCAGGCGCGGCATCAGGGACCGGAACTGGTGCGACGAACTGGGGAAGCCGTGCAGCAGCAACACCACTGGCCGCTCTGGATGACCCGCCGCACGGTAGAAGATCGATCCGCCCGCTACCTCGATCCGGTCAACGGCGATTTCGAACGGTTCGGGTGTGTTCGGCATTTGCACCCTCCTTCGGAATAGCCCCAGCCGATCGTCGAGCAGCTATCCGCCGATGGATTGGCCGATCGTATCCGCGCTCGAGAAGCGACACAAACCTTCTCCGCCACCGACCAGCCTCGATGCAAGTAAAAATTTGTACATTTTTGTATATCGCGCCACCAAGGCCGACGCCTTCAACGCATAAAACCATGGCTTACTAAAATTCACCACAAGTTACTATCGGATCGGCAATGCTGTCGTACTTATATGAGTGATTGTACCATCTGAGCAGGTCAAAGAGTCAAATTCGGCATTCCCACTTTCATCTTGTCGATCGACATCGAGCGGGCAAGATCCCTTGCTTCGTGGCCCCAGGCAGGAACCGTATGCGTGGTCGCTCGCTCCCCAACGATTCCCGACCTGCGGTCTGGAACGCCCGCCTGAATCCAGCCCGCATGGACTGTGACCTGCCGACGGCTTCTGGAACCCAGCATCGCACAAGCAGGTGATCCGCACGGTGACCGAACGGATCGCGAGAGAAATGATCAAGGAGCAAGAAGATGGCCATCAAGCATATCCTCAAGAGCCGGCTGGGTTTTGGTGCAGCGCCGTTGGGCAACATGTTCCGCGCCATTCCCGAAGAGGAGGCGCTGGCCACCGTCGAGGCGGCATGGAAGGATGGCATTCGCTATTACGACAATGCTCCATTTTATGGCGCCGGCCTGGCGGAGATCCGGATGGGTCAGGCGCTCGTCGGCAAGCCACGCGACGACTATGTGATTTCAACCAAGGTCGGACGCATCGTGCTCGACGAGATCGACTCCGCACCGCGTGACAATGGCGAAAAGGGCGAAGTGTTCAAGCACGGCCGCCCGAACAAGGTCGTCAACGACTATTCAGAGGCCGCGACCTATCGCTCCATCGAAGACAGTCTGACGCGCCTCAAGACGGATCATGTCGAGATCGTCTGGGTCCATGACGTGGCTCAGGATTTCTATGGAGACGAATGGCTCGGCAAGTTCGAGGAAGCGCGCAAGGGCGCATTCCGTGCGCTCGATCGGATGCGCGACGAAGGCATGATCAAAGCCTGGGGCCTGGGCGTGAACCGCGTAGAGCCGATCGAATTGCTGTTGGCGCTCGAGGAGGCCCGGCCGGACGGCTTCCTCCTCGCCGGACGCTATTCGTTGCTCGACCATGACCGGGCGTTGCAACGGGTGATGCCGACGGTTGCGGAGCGGGGCTTGGGGATCGTCGTCGGAGGTCCCTACAGCTCCGGTGCGTTGGTGGGCGGACCCAATTTTGAATATGCGCCTGCTACGCCCGCAATACTTGCCAAGGTCGCGGCGATCAAGGCGATCGCCGATCGCCACGGTATTTCCATGAAGGCCGCCGGCCTGCAGTTCGCGCTCGCCAATCCGGCCGTCGCCGCGGTGATCCCCGGCGCCAGCCGCCCCGAGCGGATCGCCGAAGACGGAGCGGCGCTACGCGAAGTCGTTCCTGTCGGCTTCTGGCGCGAACTGCGCAAACAAGGCCTCGTCAATCCCGCCGCTCCCCTGCCCATTTCGGACTGATCGATCCGAATGCATGTCCTGTCGTTCCCCGGTCGCCGCGCCCCGCGTCGACCGGATGGCGCCCCGCGTCTGCGCCATCGACGCTTTCTCGATCAGCAAAAGGAAATGACCATGGAGGTTCTAAGAAAACCGCTTCATTGATGCTGGTGTGGCGTGAAACCAGGAAAGCGGCAGCATGTCCCGCCGGGGCGAATGCCTATCGGAAACGGCACACCTCAATAGCGCTTAGCGAAGTTTTGCGAACGCCCTTTATTCACCCAAATTTACCCCAGCATCCAGATACGGCGTGTTACCTCCCCGATCGACGGAAACCCGTCGCAGTAACAGGACCAAGTGCTTGCAGATGCGGGTCGTCATCATCGGCAGCCAAATTGGAAAACCTCCACATGGCAGCGGCGCCGAATGGATCAAGAAGCTGATGGTTAAGGTGTTCCATGAAATCTGCGCAGGGCGCGTCATGCTCGTGGGTTCTGCCTGATGTCTGTCAGGGGATCACCGGCACCGATCCTCAGTGCACACGGTACATGGGCGGCGCTTCGCGTTCCCTCGACACACGACTATGTCTTCTCGGCGAAGGCAGCACTTGCCGTCGCCGTAGCGCTGGCGATCGGCTTCAGTCAGAACCTCGAAAATCCTTACTGGTCCGCGCTGACCGTCTATGTGCTGATCGGCCAGCCCGAGGCCGGCGCCATTCGTTCCAAGGCGATATTCCGATTGCTCGGTACCCTGGCGGGCGGAGTGATCGCCATCCTGCTCGCCATCCTGTTCGCGAGCCATGTCGGTGCATTGTTGATCGCCAGCATCCTCGCCATCCTCGTGACCTTCTACCCGAAGACGCTCGACCGAACCCCGACCAACTACACCTGGTTCGTGGCGCCGCTCACCATTGCCGTTCTCGCGATCGCGCAGGCACCGCTGCCCGGAACGATCTTCATGATGGCGATGAACCGGATGCTCGAGATCTGCCTCGCGATCCTAGTTGTAGGTCTGATTGACAGCGTCCTGCTGCCGCGCTCGGCGATGCCGGGCTTCAGCCATCTGATAATCGACTGGCACGTCCGGGCGAGCACCTGGGCAGCCGCGGCGTTGTCCCCCGATGCATGTCAGACGACGGACGCACGCGCAGCGCGACGGCTCGGCTTTCATAAGTTCGCGGGCCTGCTGACGCTGCTTGCCGCGGCCGGTATCCAGCTTCCGTACGACATCGTCCCAGTCCCTCCGCGTCGTCGTGACATGCGGCTCCTGCGGCTGTTGGTCTCGCACGTGGTCGTCCATCTCGCCGCGTCGAACCTCTGGGTCGAGGCGGCGCGCCGAACCTCAAACGGGCTGGCTGCATTCGAGCTTCACCCAAAGGCGGTTCGCGACTGGATGTTGGAAGGACCGGCGCTCAACAACGGCGCAATTCTCGGCCACGCGGCGCAAGGCCTCGAATTAAGCGACAGGCTTCTTGCCAGCAGCCGGGAAAATATGGGTGGCACCGATTTCGGGCGGCTGCTTCAGGCCACGGCATTGCTGCGATTGTCGGAGCTCGTCCGCCACTATAGCAGGCTCGAACAGAGCGTGTTTGCCGTCATCACCGGCACCCGGCCGGATCCTGAGCTTCGCAGGGCAGCGCGCGCGGCCTGGCCGGCTTGGAGCACCGACTATGTCCTGGGCCTGGCCGATACCCTGCCGCTGGCCTTCGCGCTCTTCCTATGTTCAGCTCTCTGGTACTTCACGGCTTGGACCGCCGCCATTTTCGCGATGGTGTTCGTGTGCATAACGCTCGGGTTTGTCCTCGGCACACCGGACGCGCTGCGATCGACGCGCGGCATCCTTCTCTGGGTCACGATCGCGAACGCGTTGACACTTCTCTATCAATTCGCGATTCTGCCGCGCGTCACCGATTTCCCGTTGCTCCTGATCGTGCTGGCCGCGGCGATGATCCCATTCGGCCTGCTGGCAGCGATGTCTCCGGCAGGGGTGTTGATCCTCGCCAACGCGTTCGCATCCCTCGGCCTGCAGAACGCTTATGCTGCTGACTTCGGGGCAACACTCGAGCTCGCGCTCGGTTCGATGGCCGGATGCATGATCAGCTATGGTGCCCTGCACCTCTTCCAGTTCGACCGCGCTCGCTTTCAGGCGCGCAGGCTCGCCCGCGCCCTCCGCAATGATGTCGTCGACGTCGCCCGGCGCCACCGTCTCCCCACGACGGATCGTTTCGTTTCGCTCAGCGTCGATCGGATGTCGCTATACTTCGCCGTGGTGGACGGCATGCCGACGGACGACCCGCTGCAGCGCGAAGACATGCTGACGCCCTTCCGCGCGGGGGCCAATCTGCTCCGCCTGCGCGCACAGGAAGACCATCTTCCCCCGATACGGCAAGCAGTCGCCGAGGTGAGAGACGCGATCGCAATGGAATTTGCGAAGCGTGGCGCGCCTGACCATCGGGCCATTCTTCCGTACCTCGACGCTGCGCTGGCAGCGGCGATCGAGCTTCCGGAAAGCACATCGCGCGCGGAAGCACTCGCCGCACTCATAGGCCTGCGGCTGGCGCTTACCGCGCCGTCGCCCCTGATGCCGAGCACGGCGGCAGGTGCTGCGTGAGCAACCAGTTGATGATCGGCGGCATTGTCATTTCGCCAATCGTGGCAGCGTGCGTGCTGGCTATGACCGCGACCTTCGTGCTGTCACTGCTGCTCAGTCGGCTCGGCTTCTATCGGATCGTCTGGAACAGGCCGCTCGTCGAAGTAGCCATGTTCTGCATCCTGCTCGCCGCTGCTGGCCGCCTGCCCATCATCGGGATCTCAACATGACGCGCATCGTCCTCAACATCGGCCGTGTGCTGCTGACATTGCTTTTCGTCGCGGCGGCCGTGGCGGCGCTTGTCTATGTTTGGCAGCGCTATGAGGATGATCCCTGGACACGCGACGGCAAAGTCCGCGCAGACAGTGTTCCGGTGGCGTCCGACGTATCGGGTCTGGTCACGCAGGTTCTGGTGCAGGACAATCAATTTGTCCGAAGCGGCACGGTCCTTTTCGTGGTGGACAAGGAGCGTTTCGCTGCCCAGCTCGAGCAGGCCGATGCGAGCGTCGCGCGTGCCAATGCAACGCTCGCCAATGCACTTCGCGAGCAGCGTCGCTACGTTGCGCTCGGGGATCTGGTCAGCCGTCAGGAGCGCGACCAGCACGTGACGGCTGCAGATGTCGCGCGCGCGACATTGCGTCAGGCGGCGGCAGACCGGCACATCGCGCAGATCAATTTCGAACGCTCCGAAGTGCGCGCCCGGGTCGATGGGTATGTTACAGGCTTCAGGATGCGCCCTGGCGCCTATGTCACGAGCGGCGTTCCAAACTTTGCGCTACTCGACGTCAACAGTCTCTACATCCTCGGCTATTTCGAGGAGAACAAGCTCCATCGGGTGAATGTTGGCGATCGCGCACGAATCGTGCTGCTTGGCGATAGCCGGCCGTTATGGGGGCACGTCGTGAGCATGGCGGCCGGGATCACCGACCGCGAGGATAGTGCCTCGAACGGCGCCCTGCCGAACGTCAATCCGACATTCTCGTGGATCCGCCTCGCCCAGCGCATCCCCGTTCGCGTCGTTGTCGATGCGGTCCCGCCGGGCATGAAGATGGTGGCGGGTCGCACGGCGAGCGTCATCATTCTCCCAGCGGCACACGCACGGAGGACAGACGCCTCCAAACAAGATGGGGGCGCAGCCCTCGTGACTGCGCCCCCTCCCCCGGCCGCCCGAGCGGCAGGTACGACACGATCGTGAAGCGAACGCTCGCCACGACCGCCGCGATCGCCACCCTCGCGTCGTGTACGGCCGGTCCCGACTATCGGGCGCCTTCCGCGATGCGCCCTCTGTCCGCGCCGCCACACCTGATCGAAGCGAAAGGCCCTGCTTTTGCCGTCGAGGAGCCGCCAAACGCCTGGTGGCGTCTTTATGCTGCCCCGGAACTCGATGCGCTGGTCGACAAGGCCCTGCGCTACAATGCCGACCTGCGCACTGCGCTCGCGACGCTTGAGGCAGCGGAAGCGGCGCTCCGAGGGACGGAGCTTGCGCGCACGGTGCAGACGGGACTGGCGTCGAGCGCCACTTACGGACAGGGTTCGGGGGACGCTCGTGGCGCCCCGAACGCACTCCGCCCGGCGCCCCTGTACGCATGGTCCGCCGCGGTAAGCTACGATGTCGATCTTGCCGGGCGGATCAGGCGCGGGATCCAGGCGAGCGTCGCCGACATCGGTGTCGCGCAGGCCGCGCTCGACCTCGCGCGCGTGAATGTCGCCGCGGCGGTCACCGGAAGCTATGCGACGGTCTGCGCGGCGGGCGATCAGATCGCCGTGACGAACCGCTCGATCGCGCTCGCGGAGAATATCGTTTCCGTCGCGCAGCGCCGGTTCAAGGGCGGCATCGCCGGCGTCAACGACGTGGTTCGCGCCCGCGCGCTTCTCGCCCAGACCGAAGCCGGGTTGCCGAGCCTCATCGCCCGCCAGCGCGCCGCGCTCTACCTGCTCGCTACCCTGGTGGGGGATCCACCCGAGCAGGTGCCGGCCGGCGTCGCGAGCTGCGCAACGCCCTTGGTGCTGCGTCGCCCAATACCGGTGGGTGACGGTGCCTCGCTGCTCAAGCGGCGCCCCGATGTGCGGGAGGCCGAACGCAGGTTGGCGGGATCCGTGGCACGCATCGGCCTGGCGACCAGCCAGCTCTATCCATCGATCACGCTGGGCGGGCAACTCGGGATCGCCGCCAACAAGGGCAGTGACCTTTTGAGCAACCGTGCGTTCAACTGGGGCGCGGGGCCGCTGATCCACTGGTCCTTCCCCAACATCTCCGCCGCGCGATCCGACATCGCGCGCGCCGGCGCCGTTGCGCGCGGCCAGCTCGCGAGCTTCGATGGCACCGTCCTCGTCGCGCTACGTGAGACCGAAACCGCCCTGTCCAATCTAGCCCGGCAACTCGACGCCGAGCAAAGCCTGCAGCGCGCGCGATCGCAGGCAGCCGAAGCCGCCCAGAATACCGAACGGCTTTACCGAGGCGGAGTCGGTCAGTTCATCGACACGCTCGATGCGGAGCGAACCCTGATTGCGTCCGATGCGGCGCTCGCCGACGCGCGTGCGCGCGTGGCGGACATGCAGGTCACGCTGTTCCTGGCCTTAGGGGGCGGATGGCAGGATGCCCCGGCACCGGCCGAGACGCCCCTCGACGACATTGCCATCGAGAGGCGCAAGCCGCGTCGCGCGAACTAGACCGCGGCCCGCAGGATCAACCGCCGATCGAAGCATATGGGGGCCACCTCCGCGCATCCGCTCGATGGCCCTTGTAGGAGACGGTTTGTCACGGGGCAGATTGGATCCGCAGTTTCGCAACATCCTTCGCGGTGAGCGCCGCCCCCTTGGCGCCGAAGCGCGCAGTGACATAGTTGGCAACCGCCGCGATCTCGGCATCGCTATAGGACCCGCGAAACGCCGGCATAGAAAGCGACGGGGCTGGGCGCTGGATGCCACTCAGAACCGCGAGCGCCACATTGCTCGCGCCGGTGTCGTTCACCGATCGCGCGCCGACCAGGGTGGCATCCGGGTGGATCAGGCTGCGACCGGACCATCCATGACAGCTGACGCAGGCACCTTCGAAGACCTGCTTGCCGCGCGGGTTGGCGGCACCGGCCATCTCGCTATGCCGGTCCGATGCGGCTTCGGCCTTGGGCGCCGGCAGGCGTGCGGTGGAAACCGGCGGGATCGTTCGCAGATAGGTCACGATCGCGCGGATGTCGGAAGCAGCGATCTTGCTCAGGCTGACATCGACCGCCTCGGCCATCGGTCCACCCGCCGAGCCGCGCCCGACGGTATGGCCCGTCTTCAAATAGTCGGCGATCTGCTGGTCCGTCCAGGCGCCAATCCCCGAGTCCTTGTTCTGGGTGATGTTGTAGGCCAGCCAGCCATCGACGACTCCCCCGGCGAATTTCCGCCGGTTGTCCAGCGCCTGCCCCGGATTTCGAGGCGTGTGACAATCGCCGCAATGCGCGAGCGCCTCGACCATATACGCACCGCGGTTCCATTCGGCCGAGCGCTCGACATTGGGCCGGAAGCGCGTGTCCGGATTGTAGAAGGCCGACCAGAGCCCCATCAGCCAGCGCTGATTGAACGGGAAGTTCATTGCGTTCGGCGGTGGCGCGCCGTGATGTTTCGGCAGACTGAACAGATAGGCCTTGATCGCCTTTCCATCCTCGTCGGTGAGCAGGGTGTAGGATTCGTACGGGAAGGCCGGGTAGAGCCGCGATCCATCCTTCCCTATGCCCTTGTGCAGCGCGCGAAGGAACTCCGCATCGCTCCACCTGCCGATGCCGGTCTCCGCGTCGGCGGTGATGTTGGGGGAATAGAGCGTGCCGAACGGCGTGCGGAAGGCCCGCCCGCCCGCATAGGGCGTGCCACCCGTGGTGGTATGACAAGCCGCGCAGTCGGCGGCTTCGGTCAGATACTTCCCACGGACGATCAGGGGCGCATTGCGGAGCTCGGCAGGTACGCCGACGGGGGACGGCCCAGGATAGTCGGCAAGGTCCACCTGCCTGCCTCCGGCAAAGTGCATCGCCCCGGGCGGAAGCATGTACCAGGCCAGCGGCCCGCCGACGCAGATTGCGAGCGCGGCCAGTGCCAGCAGGATGCGCTGCCAATGTGCCTTGATCGATGCAAGAACGCCCTGGCGCGCGCTCATGACAGCGAACCCCGCGTCAAGAGGGCTCGGTCCGCTGGCATGCGACGCAGCGGCACGCCGGTCGCATCGTAGATGGCGTTGCGCAGCGCCGCCACGGACGCCGTGGTTCCCGTCTCGCCAATGCCTCCCGGCGCTTCCCCGCTCGGCAGAAGATGCACCTCGATCGGCGGGGCCTGATCGATCCGCAGCGCGCGATAGTCGTGAAAATTGGATTGCTGGATGCGGCCCTTGTCGTGGGTGATCTCGCCGTAAAGGCCGGCCGTCAGTCCGTAGATCAGCCCACCCTGCAGCTGCGCGATGACCGTGTTCGGATTGACCACCAGCCCGGTATCGACGCAGCTCGTGACGCGGCGCAGGCGGATCTCGCCGAAATCGTCCACCTCGCACTCGACGACGGTGGCAATGAAGCTGCCGAACGCTGCCTGCACCGCCACGCCGCGTCCCGCTCCGTGCGGTAGCGGCGTTCCCCAGCCCGACTTCTCGCGCACCAGATCCAGCGCCGCGAGCAGGCGCGGCGCCTTCTGGAGATGCGCGCGGCGGAAGGCAATCGAGTCCGCCTGTGCCCGCCGCGCGAGTTCCTCGATGAAGGACTCGATCGCGAACACATTGTTGTTGGGGCCGACGCCACGCCACCAGCCGGTCTTGACGCCGGGCGGTTCCTCGCGGACGAACGCCATCCGCACATGGGGGATGTCGTAGGGCATGTCCCGAGCGCTATCGACGGCATCGGCGTCGATGCCGTCTCGGAAGACGACGGGCGCATAGCGGGCCAGAATCGCCGACCCCGTGACCTTGTGACTCCACGCCTCGATGCGTTTATCGCCGAGTCTGGCGGTCAACACGTCGTGATAGGCCGGGCGGAAATAATCGTCCCGCATATCCTCCTCGCGCGTCCAGACGATTTTAACCGGACCTTCGACGTGCTTCCCGATGCGCGCGGCCGTGCCTGCCATATCGGGCTCCAGCCGCCGGCCAAAGCCGCCGCCGAGCAGATGCTGGTGAATCTGGACCTTGTCGCGGTGGACACCCGCAACCTTTGCGACGATGTCGCGCACCCGCGTCATCACCTGCGTCCCGATCCATACCTCCGCGCCATCGGGCCGGATGTGGACGGTGCAATTGAGCGGCTCCATGGTCGTATGCGCCAGGAACGGCATCTCGTAGGTGGCCGTGAACACGTCGCCGGTCTGGAGCTTGCCGAGCGCATCGCCATCGTTACGCGCGATCGCCCCGGGCCGCTCGCTCGCGGTGCGGAGCCGTTCCCAGATGAGCGCGGTGTTCACCACGGCGTTGGGTCCGTCGTCCCAGGTAACCTCGAGCGCGTCGAGCCCGCATTTGGCGGCCCACATGTGATCGCCGACCACTGCGACAAGATCCTCCAGCACGACGATCTGGCGCACGCCGGGAACGCTCCTGGCGGCACGGTCGTCGACATGGCGGACCCGGCCGCCCTGAACCGGGCTGATCCGGAGCGTCGCGAACTTCACGCCGGCGGGCATGGCATCGATGCCGTAGATGGCCTTCCCGTTGGTCTTGTCGGGCGTATCGAGCCGGCGCAGCGGCTTGCCGATGAGCGTGAAAAGCTTCGGATCTTTGAGCGGAGGATCTGCCGGCACCGCCAACGCAGCAGCAGCGTCGATCAGGGCGCCATAGGGAAGGCTCCGCCCGGACGCGTCATGATAGACCACGCTCTTCTGGGTTCGAAGCGTCGTGACGGGGACGCTCCACCGCCGTGCCGCTGCCTGGACCAGGCACGCGCGAGCGCCCGCCCCGGCCTTCCGCAGGGGCATCCAGAAGGCGCGCATCGAGGTCGAGCCGCCGGTGCTCTGCTCCTGCAACAGCGCGTTGCGGTACAGTTTGCCGTTCTCGGGCGCATGCTCCAGCCGGACCCGTGACCAATCGGCATCCAGTTCCTCGGCAAGGATCATGGCGAGCGCGGTGTAGATCCCCTGCCCCATCTCCACCTGGGGCATGATCAGCGTGATGTCGCCTCGCCGATCGATCCTGATGAACGCGTCCGCCGCCAGGGCCGACTCTTCCGCGTGCCCCTCATTATCGAACGGCACGGCGAAGCCGATGACGAATGCGGCTCCGGAAGCCATGCCGAGGAGGCCGCGGCGCGAAAGCCTTGCACTAGTGGGCATGGGGACGTTGACCTCCGCCATCGTCAGCGCAGCGCGTTGGAGGCGTGCTTGATCGCCTCGCGAATGCGAACATAGGTCCCGCATCTGCAGATGTTGCCGGCGAGCGCAGCGTCGATGTCCGCGTCGTCCGGGTGCGGAACGTCGTTGAGGAGGGCCGTCGCCGCCATGATCTGGCCGGATTGGCAATAGCCGCACTGGATCACTTCCAGATCGAGCCAGGCCTGTTGTATGCGAGCGCCAGCGGGTTGCTCGCCGACCGCCTCGATCGTCGTGATCGGGCGCGACCCGACCGCACCGACCGGCAACACACAGGAGCGGACGGCCCGGCCGTCGAGGTGCACCGTGCAGGCGCCGCATTGTGCGATACCGCAGCCGAACTTTGTCCCCGTCATGCCGAACACGTCGCGCAAGACCCATAGCAGCGGCATATCGTCGGTGACGTCCGCTTGCCGAGCCTGTCCATTTATCGTCAGTGTCACCATGGGGAGCCCGCAGCGTTGCTTGAGGAGCCTTTTCCAGCCGCGCTGGCCCCGGCCCCGATTTTCAAGAGGTAGCCCCGATGGGCGCCGTCGGCGCGTGAAACGCGGTCAAGCCAAGTTAATCACGGGCTATCCCTTCAAGGCGTCGTCTGCAGGACGGGCAGCGTCACTGCCCATGTCCGCCAGGCGCGACCTTGCCCTTGAAAAAGAAATAGACGACGCTGGTGTACACCAGAGTCAGCGGCAAGATCACGAGACCGCCTCCCCAGAACATGAAGGAAAGCGATGCGGCCGGTGCAGCGGCCTGGTACGTCGTGATCGCGAAGGGGATCATGTACGGATAGAAAGACAGGGCCAGTGTTCCCATCGCGGCCGCGAACAAAACTATCGCGGCGAAGAACGGCAAGATTTCCCGGCGCTCCCAGACGGCCCAGAGCATCACTGCACCGGCAGCCGCCCCCATGGCGGGAAACATGAACAGGATCGGCGCCTGCAGCCAGCGGTGCACCACCGACAGATGGTCGGTGAGTGCGATCGCGAAGACGATCGCCAGGAACAGTGCGAGCGCCGCCAGCAGTCGCGGGATCAGCCGAAATGCGAGATCCTGGACACGATGCTCGGTTTTGTAGGTCAGCCAACCGGCGCCGAGCAACGCGTATCCGATACACAGGCCAACGCCGCAAAAAAGCGCGAAAGGCGAGAACCAGCCGAACGTCCCGCCAACATACCGATCCCCCTCCATCGGCAGGCCGTGGACCAGTGCACCTACCGCGGCACCTTGCATGAAGGTCGCCACATAGGAGCCGACCACGAAACCCCTGTCCCAGAAAGCGCGAGACCAGGTCGACTGGGCGCGATACTCGAAGGAGACTCCCCGGAAGATCAGCGCGCAGAGCATGACGATAAGGGGAAGATGGAAGGCGGAAAGCAGAGTAGCATAGGCGAGCGGGAACATCCCGAACAAGATGGTGCCGGTGAGCACCAGCCACGTCTCATTGCCGTCCCAGACAGGAGCAATCGCTGCGATCACATGCCCTCGATCCGCG
This sequence comes from Sphingomonas trueperi, assembly GCF_040545965.1. Taxonomy (GTDB): domain Bacteria; phylum Pseudomonadota; class Alphaproteobacteria; order Sphingomonadales; family Sphingomonadaceae; genus Sphingomonas; species Sphingomonas trueperi_C. The sequence continues at coordinate 760,818 of NZ_JBEPMV010000002.1, forward strand.
CGTTCGCTGGCAAGCGGCATCAGCATGCCCACGCCCAGATCGAAGCCGTCGAGCGTGACATAGAGGAAAATTGTGAGCGCGAGCGCCCCGGTCCAGAACTCGATCATTCTGCCGCCTCCATTGCCTCTACCGCAGCGATCGACAGGGGGCGTTTCGGGTTGGTGTCGCCCAGGATCGGTTCGGGCGCCGGAACGGGCCCGCGCTTCAAAAGCCGGTAGATGAACAGGATCCCGAACGCGAAGATGACGCTGTAGACCACGAAGAAGGTGGCGAGCGTCGCTGCCACCAGTTGCGGGGTAAGGAACGGCGTTGCAGCTTCGGACGTGCGGACGACGCCGTAGACGGTCCAGGGCTGCCTGCCCACTTCGGCCACGATCCAGCCTGTCAGCGTCGCGACGAAACCGACCGGGAACGAGAGAAATGTCAGCCACAGCAGCCATCGCTGCCGGTCGATCCGTTCCCGGTAGAGCTGCAGGCTTCCATACCAGGCCAGAAAGAGCATCAGCAGACCGCATCCGACCATTGCGCGAAACGCGAGGAACGGCAGCAGCACGGGCGGACGCTGCGCCCTCGGCCAGTTGGCGAGACCGACCTCCTTCGAATCTAAAGATGAGGCGGCGATCAGGCTTCCGAGATAGGGAACCTTGACCTCGAAGCGATTGCGCTCGTTCTCCTCGTCGGGCCAGGCGATCAGCACCTCCGCCGCAGGACGTTCGTCGTGCCAGCGCCCCTCGATCGCAGCGAACTTCGTCGGCTGCTTGTCGCGGGTATAATCCCCGACCAGATGCCCCAGGAACAACTGCAGCGGGACCAGCACCGCGGCAAGCGCCAGGGACATGCGCATCATCATCCGCGATTCCTCGAGAAAGGAACCGCGCAGCATGTGCCATGCGCCGGTTGCCGCGATGCAGAATGCGGAGGTCAGATAGGCGGCCAGCAACATGTGCGGCATGCGCACTATAAGGACGGGGCTGAAGAGGATCGCCCACCAGTCGGTCGGCACGAACACGCCATCGGGTGCGATGCGATACCCGGTCGGGAACTGCATCCAGCTGTTGTTGACCATGATCCAGAACGACGACATCGTCGTGCCGATCGCCACCATCACACACGAGAACAGGTAAAACCATCTCGGCACGAGGTTGCGGCCGAACAGGACGATGCCGAGAAAGCTCGCCTCGACCGCGAAGGCAGTGAAACTTTCATAGCCGAGCAGCGGGCCCTGGATCGGCCCCGTGCGCCGCGACAATTCGCTCCAGTTCGTGCCGAACTGAAACGCCATCACGATCCCCGATACGACGCCCATCGCAAAGGCGACCGCGAAGATCTGCAGCCAGAAGTCGAACAGCCGGCAATACACGGCCTTGCCGGTCACCAGCGATGTCGCTTCCAGAACGCAGAGCCAGGCGGCGAGGCCGATGGTGAAGGTCGGAAAGATGATATGGAACGAGACGGTGCTCGCAAATTGTATCCGGGAAAGTATCAGCGCGGTCATGTCCAAGATCAATCTCCCGAAACTGCTGCATTCGGCAGACCTGGCAGGAGCCGCCTCAGCGCGACAAGATAGCCGCGCATTGCGCTGGAGCAGCGTTAATTGAAGTAAATCCGCGCACTACTGTGTCAGCCGCGACAGGCGGACGAAACCATGCTCGCTCGCACGCCGCCTTAGTATTTGAAGACGATCATCTTCTCGGCGGTCATCTCCGCCATGGTGTAGGGAATGCCGCCCACGCCCAGCCCGGAAACCCGGCGGCCCGCAAAGGGCATCCAGTCTGCTCGGAACGCGGTGTGGTCGTTCACCATCACCGCGGACGCATCCAGCCGCTCCGCCGCGTCGAGGGCGACGGAAAGGTCGTTGGTGAAGATGCTGGACTGGAAGGACACGGGCAATGCGTTGGCCGAGTTGATCGCATCGTCGATCGCTCGATAGGGATAGATGCAGGTCAGCGGCCCGAACACTTCCAGCGTCGAAACCTTGGCGTCCTCAGGCGCAACCAGGATCGCCGGCTTCAGCGTCGTGTCGCTCAGCCGCCCGCCGCCGATCTGACGGGCGCCACCGGCGACCGCCTCCGCGATCCAGCTTTCCACCCGCGCCGCCTCCGCCGGCGTGATCAGCGGCCCTACCTCGGTTTCGGGCAGGCGCGGGTCCCCGACCCGGAGACGCTCGACTCTGGCAGCGAAGCGATCGACGAACGCCTGCTGGATGTCGGCATGGACATAGATGCGCTGGACCGAGACGCAGACCTGGCCCGCGTGATAATAGCCGCCCTTCGCGATCGGCTCGATGATCGCGTCGAGATCGACCTCCCGATCGATGATCAGCGGCGCGACGCCGCCATGCTCGAGCGCGCAGCGCACGCCCGGCGCGACCGTCGAGCGCAACTGCCAGCCAACCCGCGCCGACCCGATGAAGCTCAGGAATGCGATGCGCGGATCGGCGGTGAACTTTTCCAGCAGCGACCGGTCGGCAGGCAGGAACGTCTGCACCCAGCCCTCCGGCATGCCTGCCGCATGCACCAGCTTCACCAGCTCGAGGCAGCACAAAGGTGTCGGGCCCGCCGGCTTGATGATGACCGGACAGCCCGTGGCGATGGCCGGCGCGATCTGGTGGACGATTAGATTGAGCGGATGGTTGAAGGCGGAGATCGCGGCGACGACGCCGATCGGCTCCTCGACCGTCCAGGCGCGGCGGCGGTCGGTCGCGGGCGTGAGCCCCATCGGGATTTCGACGCCGCTCCGGGTCCGCAGCTGGTCGGCGGCGTTGCGAATGCCGTCGATGGCGCGATCGGTCTCGACCAGCGCGTCGCTATACGGCTTCCCCCCTTCGCGCGCGATCAACAGCGCAAAATCCTCTCGTTTCGCGGATACGAGCTCGCCAAGCATGCGCAGGATGGCGATCCGCCGATGCGGGGGAAGCCAGGATACACGGTCGCGATAGAGGCGTTCGGCAACAACGAATTTCGCCTCGAGGGCGGCTGCGTCATCTACGTCGAGATCGGCGATCTTTGCGCGGTCAAACGCCTGCACGACTTCCAGCATGTCCTTCTCCGGTTCAAGCAAGAGAGAAATTGGGTCGAGACGCCTGGCGGGGGGATGGTGGGCAATCGCCGGCGCCTCGACCCGCGACCGCGGGGGCCGCATTCGATTGGACTGCGAAGGTGATCGGATGGCCGCTCGGGCCCCGACGCTCGCCACGCGCAGCAACCCTATGCATTGCGCGCCCTTGCCGGCTGCACCGCGCCGGCCGCCATCCGACCAGGCAGCACCGCATCGGGTGCGACATTCTGCGGTTCGAGCCAACGAAGGATGGTGGCGGCCGGTCGCGCTGCCGTGGCTGCGGCTACGGCGCTGGGCCTGAACAACGCCCGATCCTGCGCGACCTCGGCTTCGATTGCCGACATCAGCGCTCGCACGCGCGGATATTGCGCGAGATCCTGGTGGACCGCGAGCCAGTAGCTGCGTTCGAAGATCGCCCGGTCCGGCAGCACCCGCTCCAGCCCCGATACCGTGCTCGCAACGAAACACGGCAAGGCCGCAAGCGCGTAGCCGCTTTTCACCGCGGCCAGCTGGACCGTGCTGCTGGTCGTGCGATATCTTGCGGGAACGGTTTCCTCGAAGGGAAGCATGTCCAACGCAGGCGAGGCCAGCAATTCCTTGATATAGCCGCACCAGGTCTCGCCCGCGAGATCGTCCATAGCGCCGGGGCGCGGGCGCGCTTCGAAATAGCTGCTGCCGGCGTAGATGCCGAACTCGACATCCGTCAGCTTCTTGTACCGGATATCGCCGGCGATGGGCCGATCGAGCGATACCAGCAGGTCCACTTCGCGGGCTGCGAGCGAGAAGCTGCGCGGGAGCGCCACCAGTTCGATCTCGATACCGGGATGGGCGGAGGTCAATGCCGCCATTCGCGGAGCCAGATAGTGGGCGCCGAAGTCCTCGGTGGTGCCGATCCGCACCGGGCCGACGATGCGCTCGCCTTCGTCGCGCAGGTTCAAAACATCGCGAACGACGATGGAATCGAGCCTCTCCGCGGCGCGAAGAAGCTTTTCGCCTTCGGACGTCAGCGAAAGACGCCTGCCCGCCCGATCGAAGAGGCGGACCCGCGTCTGTTCCTCAAGCCGCGATATCCGCCGGCTGATCGTTGTGTGGTCCATCCGCAGCGCGCCACTGGCTGCCAGCATGGTTCCGTCCCGCGCGACTTGCAGGAATATGCGGATGTCACTCCATTCCATCGGTCGTTCCACTCCTGATCGTGCGTTGGGGAGCGCCGGCAAGGCTGCTTCGCCGCCATCGACCGAGCCGTTGACGGGCCCAGTGGTTGTACCGTGAGCCAACGATTTCAGCGCGTTAATTGCGGTTAAGTCGTGGTGTGCGCCCATCGCACGGTCAGCATTTACCCATGGAACGCACGAAAAGAGCACGGCGCGAAATCCGCAATGGTTCCCTGGGGATTCCTGCACAAGCGCCTTTCGCGATCTCCAATTGTTCGAGCCGATATTCGCGCCAAACTTGGCAAAACAGCGAGGTTGGCATGCCACGATCAATGACGACATTGACACTGGACGACGCCAAACGGATGCTGCGTGCCGGCGAGCATGCCGCCGGAGAGACGGGCCTGGCCTACAATCTGGCGATCGTCGACGCGGGCGCCCATCTGGTCGCCTTCATCCGACAGGACGATGCACTGATCGGCAGCATCGATCTTGCCATCAGCAAGGCGGTGACCGCGCGGCTGTTCGACAAGCCGACCGCCCAACTCGCCGACCTCGCTCAGCCTCGGCAGCCCCTGTTCGGGATTCAGCAAAGCAATCACGGCGAGGTCGTGATCTTCGGCGGCGGCCTGCTCGTCCGGCTCGGTGACGAGATTGTCGGCGCAGTCGGCGCCAGCGCGGGCACGGTCGAGCAGGACGTCGCCGTGGCCCAGGCGATGATCGCCGCCTTCAATGGCGGCAGCTCCAGCCCTCACGACGCTCGGGAAGAGATGCGCCTGCGCACCGAATAAGCGCCCCAAATGCAGCGCAGTCGCCCACGCAACCAAGAGGAGTGCACCCATGAAAGCCGCAGTGATACGCGCATACAAGCAACCGCTCGTCTTCGAGGATGTCCCCGTCCCCGACATCCAGCCCGACGAGGTGCTGGTGAAGGTGGCAGCGTGCGGCATGTGCCGTTCGGACGTGCTGCTCGTCGACGGCTTCTTCCAGGGGTACGCCGATATCCCGCTACCGATCATCCCCGGACATGAGATCACCGGTACGATCGAGAGGATCGGCAGCGTGGTTCCCCGAAACGCGGGCATCGCGGAAGGCGACCATGTCGTGGTCTCGCCCGGCTGGGGCGATGGAATCTGCCGCCATTGCCAGGTCGGCAACACGCAGATTTGCCCCAATGTGCGCTGGCCGGGCTTCGGCACCTATGGAGGCTTCGCCGAATACATCCCTGTGCCCGCACGCTATGTGATCAAGGTCGCGCAGCACCTGAAATTCGAGGAACTCGCGCCGCTCACCGATGCCGGCCTCACCCCCTATCGCGCGCTGAAGAAAATCCGCGATGCGGGCGGCCTGGGCCCGGATCGGGTGGTCGGGGTGTTCGGCGTCGGCGGTCTGGGCGCCTATGCGGTCCAATATGCCAAGCTGCTGGGCGCCGGCGCGATCGTGGTCGCCTTTGCCCGGAGCCTCGACAAGCTGGAAATCGCCAAACGATACGGGGCAGACCATATCATCGCGGTGAAGGACAAGTCGGTCGAAGAGGTCGGCAAGGAGCTGGCGCAGGCGACCGGCCAGGCAAAGCTCGATGCGATCATGGACTGTGTCGGCGCGCCCGAGATGATGCAGATGGGTTTCCAGTTGCTGGGGATCGCCGGCCATTATGCCGATGTCGGCTTTGTCGGCGATCGCATCGACGTGCCGCTGTTCCCGCGCGTTTCGGGGGAGCAGGTCTTCCACGGATCGTTCTGGGGCAACAATGCCGATCTCAGCGAGGTCATGGCACTCGCGACCGAAGGCAAGATCCAGCACACAATCAAGACGATCGCCTTCGAGCAGATCAACGACTATCTGGATCTGATGCGCGAGAACAAGATTCTCGGGCGAGCGGTCGTCAAATTCTAGTCGCCGCACCGGTGCCTCGTCGGTCCAGTGCCGACGGGCATTGGTGCCTCAAGGTGCCTCCGGAATGCAATGTACCGGATTTAACCCGCTTTCACGACAGCTTGCGATAGCATTGCCGGCGCCGAGGGTCGCGGATTGACGCGCCCCGAGAGCATTGGCCGCGGAAAGCACAGGAATATGCAGTCAGTCCTGATGGTCGACGTCCTGCCGCATCGTTCCCCGGCGCGCTGAGCATGGAAGCCCCCATCCTCGCCGCAGTTCTGCCGATCATCCTGCTGCTCGCACTGGGCGTCGTCACGGTCATCCTCTCGCGCGCGGTGCGGCTTGGGCCGATTGTTGGATATCTGCTGCTCGGCGTTGGTCTGAACGTCTCCGGGCTGGTGCGATCCAACGAGGCGATCCGCATCCTGGCGGAACTCGGCGTCGTCTTCCTGCTGTTCGATGTCGGCCTGCATTTCTCCCCGCGGCATCTGCGCGAACAGATCGTCGCCGTGTTCGGCTTCGGCTCGGCGCAGATGCTGACCTGCACGCTGGGGCTCGGCCTGGCTGCGATGGCACTAGGGGTTCCGGCTGCACCGGCGTTCTTCGTCGGTGCGACGCTCGCGCTCTCCTCGACAGCGGTCGTCGCGCGGATCATCGCCGAGCGCCATCAGCAGACCTGTCCCGTCGGCATGACGGCGACCGGGATCCTGGTGTTTCAGGATCTGGCGGCGATCTTCCTCCTTATCATCGCCAGCGCCTTGTCCTCGGGCACCGCGCTGCTCCCCGCCCTGGCCCTGGCTCTAGCCAAGGCGACCGCGGCTTTCGGTGCCGCGATGTTCTGCGCATGGCTCCTGGTCCGGCCCTTGTTTGACCTGGTCGCACGGACCCGCAACGAGGAGGTCTTCACCGCCATGGCGCTCCTCGTGGCATTGTCCGCCGGCTGGGTCACCGGCATTCTCGGCCTGTCGCTTACGCTCGGCGCGTTCCTGGGCGGCATGATGCTCGCGGGCACACCCTATCAAGCCATTGTCGGATCGGAGATCAAACCGTTTCGTGGCCTGCTGCTGGGCTTCTTCTTCATCTCGCTCGGACTTTCGCTGTCGCTGTCGTTGCTCCATCGCTGGTGGCTGGTCATTCTCGCCGTCAGCGCCGGCCTGATCCTCGTCAAGATCGCGCTCAACGCATGCGCCAACCTGGCCTTCCGCTGGTCCGTTCCAGGCTCGCTGCAGCTGGGCTTCCTTCTTGCGCAGACCTCCGAATTCGCCCTGGTGATCTTCAGTCTTCCGCCGGTTCGGGAGATGGTCGGTGCCGATCGCTGCGACATCCTCATCGCCGCCGTCGTACTGAGCATCGGCGCGACGCCGCAGCTTGCGACGGTCGGGCGTTCGCTGGCGGGGCGTCTGCGACAGCGGAGCGGCCAACCCACGCACGAACTTGCGCCGCGAAATCTGGCAGGACCGGTGTTCATCGTCGGCATGGGGCCATGCGGGCGTATGCTGGCCGACGCCCTTACCGAATTCGACATCCGCTATGCCGCGATCGACAACAACCCGCAGCGCCTACGACGGGCCATCGCCGACGGCTATCGCGTTGCGTTCGGTGATTTGGCGGATCCAAGGATTTGGGAGCCGGTTGCGATGCAGGATCGCAAGATCAGTGTTCTCACCGCCCCCACCTTCGAACTCTCCAGCAGCATCACGCCCATCGCGCGGACCTATTATCCCGATCTCGTCCGGATCGCCGTGGTGGACAGCCCATCGCAAGCGGCACAATATGCGTCGATCGGCTTGGTACCGGTCGTTGACGCCGGGAAGGTTGCAGGCGTCGAGACCGCGGTTGCGGTCTTGTCCCGGCTGAACCTGGACGCGGAGCGCATCGCGGCGTGGAAGTCCCGGCAACGGGCCATCGAAGCCCAATCGTCGGAACGCCGCGATCCCGTCTCAGGTTGATGGGTTCGGCCGGGGCTCAGAAGCGCACGGTGGTGTACAGGGCAATCGCATGCCGCACCCTGTTCGCGCCATGGTCGAACTGGGTCTGGTTGAGATATCCCGGCTCTACCGCGATGGCTCGGCTGAGCGGCAGGTGCAGCCCGGCGAAGTTGATCATCAGACTTGGCCCTGGCTTTCCAGACCACGCCGTGTGGCGAAGCTCGTGAAAATATTCGTCCCAGAACACCAGGCGCAGACCATGGCTCAGCGGAACGTCGAGCCGCGTCAGTTGGCGCCAGCGGAACGACGTCCCCACCTCTCTTTGGCGCCACCGTTGCTCCATCTGGGTCCGCGCAGTGAACGCAAGCCCCCGCCGACCGATCGGTGCGTGGAAGTCGAATTCCTGCACCGCGCGATGTTCAACGAACCTGATGCCCGGCACCGGATCAATCTGCGTCCAGAGATAACCGCCCCCAAGCTTGATCCGGTTGTTTACCTCGGCGAGCACGATCGTGCGGACAAGTGTTCGCCCGACCCGCGAGAGATCATCAGTGACCTGAACCAGACCATCGATCCGTGTCTCGGCCCCCTCGCCCAGCTTCGTCGTGGCTGAGGTCGACGCCCAAAGCTGGAAGTCGCTGTGGCGATCGTGTGCGTGCGCTCGTGGCGGCCCACCGGGCTGTAGACCTGACGCGACAGCCATCGCAGCGATCGGAGCGCTTCCAAGAAGCCGGGCACGGATAGCCGTGGACCGAAGCAACACGCTCTTCAGAGGCGCAGCGCTTGAGGCTAAGGAGAACATTACGCGATTTCCGATGTAAGCTGGCGGTGCCGCGGCCATGGCCGTGCTGGCAAACCCTATCGGTCGCTCGCCGTGCGCGACATGCACAGAACTGCACGAGCGGATTGTGAAATGCGCTATTGTCTCGACGCGCACCCATTTGCGACCTTGGCTTCCAAGAACCACAGCCTCGGCGCCGTACGCGATGTGCCCCTTCAGGTGCGCGATGCAAAAGGACACGGACCCGGGCCGCCAATCAGGTGGGACGCATGCACAAAGATCGAAGGACGCCCGGCCTGCTCGACACGCGCCGGCACCAGATGTTCCCGACACTGGATATTGCGCAGGTCGACGTCGCCCGTCGCTTCGCCAGCGGCGCCGAGCGGCATTTCGAGCCCGGCGAGGTCCTGTACGCGATCGGCGAGCGGAATGTGCCAACCTGGCTCGTAACCGGCGGGAGCCTGGAGATCTGGCGACGACACGGTCTGGGCCAGGAAACCCAGGCCATCGTCTATGGCGCAGGCCAGTTCAGTGGCGAGGTCAACCAGCTATCGGGCGAACCGTCAATCTCCAGCGGTCGAGCTGGCGCGGGCGGGTGCACGGCGATCCCTTTCGATAACCTGCATCTACGTGCGCTGCTGATTGGCTCGGCGGAGCTTGGCGAGATCGTGATGCGCGCGCTGATTTTGCGGCGGACGGAACTGATCCTGGATTCCGGAGCGGGCACGATTCTCATCGGCGCACCAAACAGCGCCGACCTGCTTCGTCTACAGGGATTCCTCACCCGCAGTGGTTATCCTACCCTCGTCCTCGACGCTTCGATCGATGTGAAGGGTCGCGCATTGGTCGAGCAGATCGGCATCCCGCCGGCCGAACTGCCCCTGGTCGTGTGTCCGGATGGCACGATGCTGCGCAATCCCAGTGATGCGGAGATTTCGACCTGCCTCGGCATGATGCCCGCGTTGCGCAGCGCGCCATATGACGTTGCCATCGTCGGCGCTGGACCGGCGGGGCTGGCGGCGGCCGTCTATGCGGCTTCCGAGGGCCTTTCGGTCATCGTCCTCGAAGCGAGGTCCTATGGCGGCCAGGCCGGAGCATCTGCCCGGATCGAGAACTATCTCGGCTTTCCCACCGGCATCTCCGGACATGCCCTTGCCGCCCGTGCGCGGAACCAGGCGATCAAATTCGGCGCCGAAATCGCCGCGCCCTTGGCGGTCACGCGTCTGGATTGTACGCGGGAGCTTGCACGTCTGGAACTCGACGATGGGCGGCGGCTGACCGCGCATGCGGTGGTGGTCGCGTCCGGCGCCCGCTACCGCCGGCCCGACATCCCCGATCTCGAGGCCCATGCGGGCGTCGGCGTGTCCTATTGGGCGTCTCCGATCGAGGCGAAGATGTGCGCCAACCAGGACATCGCTTTGGTGGGCGGCGGCAATTCCGCGGGCCAGGCGATTGCCTATCTCTCGCCCCATGTGCGGCGGCTCCATCTGTTCGTCCGGCGCGATCTGTCGCAAACCATGTCGCGCTACCTTATCGAACGCATCGCTGCCCTACCGAATGTCGAGCTGCATATCGGCACCGAGATCCTCGGTCTCGAGGGATCTCCCCTCGTCGGGTTGCGATCGGTCAGGTTCCGGCGCCTGTCAGACGGGTCGATCGAGCAACTGGACCTGAACTATCTCTTTCTGTTCATCGGCGCCGATCCCAATTCCGAGTGGCTGCAGGGGTGCGTCGACACCGACGCGGCTGGCTTCATTTTGACGGGGAGTGGCAGCTTGCCGCTGGAGACGAGCAGGCCCGGCATTTTCGCGATTGGCGATGTTCGTGCGGGCTCGACAAAGCGCGTGGCGGCTGCGGTGGGTGAAGGCGCCGCGGTCGTGGCACAAATCCACACCATGCTGACCCGCCGAAAGGCACAACAAGCCGCCTCGTGCCGACGCTCGGACGCCCATGTCTGATATATGCGCGAACATGCCCGATGTTTGGAAATGGTGTGTGCACTTCAGGCCCTCCGCCCAAGCATTTCCCCTCAGGCCACGACCACGGGGTCGAGGCTGAATGCCTTGCGTTCGGCAAGCTGTACAATGGTTGCCAGATAGTGCTGGAAGTGCGGCGTCGCGCGATGCGCCTCGCGCGCTGCAGCGTCGATGTAGAGCTCGTCGAGGATGAAAACGCCCGGCTCGTCCTGATCCACCCACAGATCGTAGCGCAGGTTCCCAGGCTCCGCCCGGCTCGGCCCTATCAACTCTTCGAGCAACTTCTGCAAATCCGCTTCTTTGCCGGGATGGGCAGTCAGCACGCCGACGGTCTTTACATTGCTGGCCATCTTGCTTCCTCCTTGGGCTGTACCGGGGTTTCGGATAGCGGCACGTGCAATTCGATGCCGGTGCCTTGCTCGCACGCAAACGGGGCAAGCGTGATATTGGCGCGCCGGGCAAGCTCCTCAACGAGTGCGGTGCCGGTGCCGCGGTTCGCCTGATTGCGAGCGCTCCCGACGCCGTTGTCCTGAAGACGGCAGAGAACGACGTCGTCCGCGCTGCTGACTTCCACCTGCACCAACCCTCCCGGCTGGTTGAAGGCGTGACGCGCGGCGTTGGTCAGCAGTTCGGAGACGATCATGAGCAATGCCCAGCCGCGCTCTGCCTCCATGAACACTTCACAGGTTTGGAGCCGGATGAACGCACCTTGCTCGGCGAAACGCGCTTCCGCATGGTGATGGCAGAGCTCGCACAATCGGTTTCCAAGATCGATCGACGGCTGGCTCGGCGGCTGCAGCAAGCGCTGGATAGACGCCAGAGCATGCAGCCGCTGGGTCAATGCCGCGAGTCGCGGTCGCGCGAACGAAAGGCTTGCCGCGCGTGCCGCGAGATACACCTCTGCGTGCGCCACTGCGAAGTCATTCGCGGTACGATGCACGATCTCGGCAAGAAGCAGCCGGAGCGCGGACGCGTCCAGCAATGGTCCTCCCGTCTCACTGCAATTTTGAGCGGAAATTTCCACCGAACTGTCTCCATCGCGACTGCCGGACGATCTGCCCAAGGCGCACGCTCTCGTAGCGCAGTTATCTTCGAGGCATCAGTTAAGCCCGGTCAAATCTGGAGAAGCCAATGCAGTCGCGCTCCCCAAGACCCCTGCCCCTCCCTTAACACGACGTTACCGCAATTGACGCCTTCTGCCGCCGGGATGGGACTAGATAGATCCGGACTGCAACTTAGCCGCTTGGCGAGGGAGAATAGGATGAGTAAAGGTAGGGTCGTCGTCATCGGGTCCAATGCGAACCGCATTGAAACCAAGGGTGGCTATTGGGGCGAAACGGGCAACTACCTGAACGAAACGGTAGTTCCCATGCTGGCGCTCATCGATGCCGGCTACGAAACAGTTCTGGCAACGCCCGATGGGGTACCGCCGACAATCGACAAAGCTTCTGACTCGCCCGCGCATTTTGGAGGTGACCAGCAAGCCTATGAACGCGCGAAGGCTTTCTGGGCCAACGACCCGTCGATGAAGGGCCGCACGCTGCGCTCGATCCTCGATGAAGGCATCGAGGCGTATGACGGCGTCTTCATCCCCGGCGGTCAGGCGCCGATCGTGGATCTGATGCAGGATCAGGAACTGGGCGAGATCCTGCGCCATTTCCACGAACATCAGAAGCCGACGGCCATGCTCTGCCACGGCCCCATATCCTCGACCGCAGCGATGCCGTACGCTCGCGAGTTCCGCGCCGCGCTGATCGCCGGCGACGAGGCCAAGGCGAAGGAGTGGACCAAGGACTGGCAATATGCCGGCTACCGGATGACCGTGTTTCAGAAGTCCGAGGAGAAGGTGATCGAGGACACGATCCTCCACGCCAAGATCTATTTCGACATGCCCTATGCGCTCGGTCTGGCAGGCGCCATCGTCGATACCGGCCCGGACTTCGAGCCCTATGTCATCGAGGATCGCGAACTGATCACCGGCCAGAATCCGCGCTCGGACCATCCGATCGCCAAGGCCTTCATCGCCGCGCTGGATCGCAAGCTCGGCCACGGCTGACCTTCCACCGACCTCGGTGCAATGCCGAGGAAACCGCGTACGCTTCGGACTGGGACCCTGCGACGGTACCCAGCGACAACGTCCGCGCTCCCAATTCTGGAGTGACGTCAATGAAACATCTTATTGCAGGAGTACTCCTCGCCATGGCCACCGCCGCTTCCGCCACTGCTCAGCCGCGCGTGCCGAACAAGCCCGTCTCGATCGTGCTGGTGCATGGTGCGTTCGTCGATGCCTCGGGCTGGAAGTCGGTCTACGACATTCTGACCAAGGACGGATATGAAGTGCTGGTCGTCCAGAACCCGACCGTCACGCTCGACGGCGACGTCGCGGCCACCCGCCAGGTGATCGCGAAAGCGAGCAAGCCGGTCGTGCTGGTCGGCCACAGCTATGGCGGCGCGGTCATCACCGAAGCCGGCGCGGATCCCAAGGTGAAGAGCCTCGCCTATATCGCCGCGCTTGCGCCCGATGCGGGGGAATCGGTGTACGAACTGGCGACCCGGCCGGTGCCGGGCGAATCCGGCCCGCCGCTGCTGCCGCCGGAAGACGGGTTCATCATCGTCGATCCGGCCAAGTTTCCCGCGGCCTTCGCGGCGGATGTCGATATATCGATCACCGGCTTCATGGCGGTGGCGCAGGTCCCCTGGGGCCTGGCCGCGGTGCAGACCAAGCTGACCACCGCGGCGTGGCACGACAAGCCGGTCCGCTGGATGCTGACGACGCAGGACCACATGGTTTCGCCGACCACCCAACGCTTCATGGCGACCCGCGCCAAGGCCAAGCTGACCGAGATCAACAGCAGCCACGCCGTCATGCTGTCGCACCCCAAGGATGTTGCCGCCTTTATCGAAGCGGCTGCCACCAGCGCGAACTGACGCGCCCAGTCCGAGGGCAGCGCGCCACCACGCTGTCCTCGGATATCGGCGAGGTTCGAGCCTACAGATCGTTTAATCAAGGAGAGACGCCATGGCGACGCATCGTACAGGCCGTTGCGCCTGCGGTTCGGTGAACTTCGCGTTCGAGTTCGATCCCACCTTCATCGCGATCTGCCACTGCCTGGATTGCAAGAAGGCTTCCGGCGGCGAGGCCGCGACCTGGTTCGGCGTCCCCACCACCGCCTTCAAGATCACGGCGGGCGCCGACAAGATGAAGGGGTTCGTCTATGTCGCGGATTCCGGGAAGAAGCTCACCCGCAACTTCTGTACCGAATGCGGGGCGCGGCTCTACACGAGCGACCTGGAAGGCTTTCCGGAACTTACCTTCATCCAGATCGGCTCGCTTGATGACCCGAGCGGCATTCGGCCGGTTCTGGAGATGTTCGTAAAGCGCCGCTTGGATTGGCAGCAGCCGCTCGATTTGCCCCAATTTTCGGACATGCCGCACTGACTCGGCAGCGGCGCGGAGAGCGGCGATCGCGAGCCGACCCCGGCGGGCGCTGATTTGCTCGATCTTCGGCCGCGAGACGGTTGATCGAACAATATGATGAAGGAGACGGTAGATGGCCGACGCATCCGACTCGCCCAGAGCACTCGACCGTCGCCAGGCGATGACGCTGGCCGGCGCCACGATACTTGGCTCGGCGCTGTTTGCCGCACCGCTATCGATCGGTGCCGCCATCGCGCGCCCGGCGGCGAGCGCCAGCCTGACTCAGGTCCGCAATGCCACCTTGCGGATAGATTTCGGCGGCGTTCGCTTCCTGGTCGACCCCGTGCTGGCGGACAAGGACGCCTATCCCGGCTTCGAGGGGACAGCCAACAGCCAACGGCGCAACCCGCTGGTTCCGCTGCCCCTGCCACTGGCGTCCATCATCGACGTGGATGCCGTCATCGTGACGCACCTGCATCCCGATCATTGGGACGAGGTGGCGAAGGCCAAGCTGAACAAGGCGCTGCCCATCTTCGCGCAGAACGCCGGCGATGCCGGCCAACTCCGATCGGCAGGTTTTTCGGACGTGCGTCTTCTTACCGAGGACACCGATTTTCGCGGTGTGCGCTTGCACCGCACCGGCGGGCAGCATGGTACCGATGCGGACCTGAAGGCACTGCCGCAGATCCTCGGCCCGGTCAGCGGCTTCGTCCTGCGGCACCCCGCGCACAAAACGCTGTATGTCGCCGGCGACACGATCTGGAACCGCGAGGTCGAGCGCGCCATCGCCACTCACGCTCCGGACGTGATCGTCCTGAACACTGGCATGGCTACGGTGATCGGGCTGGATCCGATCATCATGGGTCCAACCGACGTTCTCGCCGTACATCGTGCTGCGCCCCATGCGATGCTGATCGCCAGCCACATGGAAGCCGTCAATCACTGCATTCTCAGTCGAGCTGATTTGCGCGCGTTTTCGAAAAGGGATGGGTACGAGCAGTACCTGCGCATTCCCGCCGATGGAGAAACGCTGACGATCTGAAACACGGTTTTGCAATTCGATTGCGAGCTCGCAAGGGCCTTCGCGGCCGTCGCAGCAACGCCGAAATCTCGCGCCGCGTTGTAGCGCTATGCGGCCGCTCGATCCTACGGCGATGTCACTGGCATCAGCGCCCAGCTGCCACGGGCCCGCTCCCGGGCCTGCCCAAGTATAGCTCTTTGTAATTCAACATGTGTCCTTTGCGATCAAGCATGATGCCCCCCCGGTAGCCGAATGCCATGGAAATTGAACCGCACCGGGTCTGCCGGACGCCCCTAACCTAAGGAGGAAGGGGCGACGATGCGGTGCGGTAGCCGAATGATCCCTCCGTCCTTGGCAACCAATAACATTGGCGCCACCTCGGCCGATCTCAAACGAACGGCAGTAATTCGCCTCGTTCCTTCGGAAATCTCACTGAATTATTTCGCAAATTCACATGATTTTCACTGATTTTCTTTTCGCCGCGCTTTTAGAGCAGAGGCAAGTTTTCGCCGAGCAGCTCTCCGCTCGTTGCCAACCTGTTCGTTCCACCAATCGATGTTTTCAAGAATGAGGTCGAAGTAATATTTGAGGACGCGATAGCGACTGGCGGCGCGGCTTCCTGCCTCGTCATCGTCGCCTTCCAGATCCGGGATAAGCGCCTGCAGTGCCTCCTCAAACTTGGTGATCTCGGCTTCCAGCGCTGCCGTGTCCTCGATCGGCTTTCCCTGGCCGTCGACGGTCGTGATGGTGAGCGTGGGCATGTCACTTCTCCCCGCGATAGGCGAGGTTGGCGCCATGGCGTTCTAGCCAGTCGGCCGCCGTACCGCGATCCAGCCCGGGCGGAATCGCGATATCGAGAAGGTCGGCCGTGATCTGCACCAGGGCCCGCTGTCGGGCGGTCATCGCCAGCTGTCTCCACCTGCCTTGCTGGACGGCATCGGGCTGCGCGTTCCAATCCGCCAGCGCGGCGTGGTAACGGCGCGAGCGCCGCTCCCACGACAATTGCCGTCCGAGGTCCTCTAGCATCCCCCTATGCTTGTCGACCACCGTCTTCAGCACGCCGCCAAGCACTTGCCCGTGGCCGAGATCCGCTACCAGCATCTGGACCCCCTGGGTGACCGGGAGTCCCCGCAGCTCCATCAGGGCATCGGCATCCTCGCCGCGGAAGCCGTACTCAGGCAGGTGAGCCCCGAGGCTGTAGATATGCCAGTTCCGATGCGGTTCGCGGCGTCCATCGCTATTCGTATCCATGGTCTGCTCCTCCTTGCGGGAAGAGCGGACATGATCATGGCCCATCGTCGACGTCTTGGGACACCAAATGATTCACGTTCACATCGAGGAGCGGGTCGTTGGGGATACCCCACAACGCTCCATCAGCAGCCCTTGCCCAGTGCACCAAGCAATGGTCCGGGCACGGAACCACCGTCCGTTACCAATCGGCGCAACTCATTAGCTATGTGCCAGCCCCGCGCCCGGCTCGTCTTCCTCCGTCGCGAACCGTACGGCATCGATGATTTTTTGGGAAATCGGCAGCAGAGGTGACGGCGGCGGGCGCTTAAGGAAGTTGCTCTTTACCTTCACCGATGCTTTAGCCTTCGCGGCAGCGTCGCGCAACATGCCGCAAAAGATCGGGTCGGAGGTGAAGGCAGCCGACGAGGTTGCCAAATGGGCCATCAGCCTCGCCGATTGATCATGACTGTCTACCTGTTCGTAGAGGCGAGGGAAGCACAGCTGCAGGTAGCGCAGCGCAATGGGTTTCATCCAGCCGGTGCTGGAACGCATGTTTTGCCGATCAATGGCGCCGACCGGTTTGAGCAGCTTTTTGAACCATGCTGCATCCCGCTCGGGATCGAGCCAGGCCACGGCCACGAAGCGGCCGCCAGACCCGGGCCTGGGGAATTTCCGCAGATATCGCTTAGCCTTTTTGACCGACGATTTATGCTTTCGTTCTTTGGGTGTTCCGTTGGCGCTGGCCGCAATCGCGAGCAGGCGCGCCGCAAGCGGCGCGGTTTCGCCGCGCATCTGCGCATTATGGAGTACCACTCCTAGTTCAAGCAGTGCGACATAGGGCAGATCACCGATCGACAGGCCATAATAGTGGTCGAGCGAATCCTTGTAGTATCCCTTACCTCTACCCGAGCCGCTTTTCTTGAACATCTTGGGCGCGAGGATCGACGCAATCAGTTCGCGAGCGCCGGCAAGTCGACCAGCCGACCTGATGTGGTTCCAATCCGTGGAGCCGCCGAAGATCGCGCAAAGGAAGCTATCTTCGTCGAGTTTCGACAAGTCCCGGTTGGGCACGAGGAATACACGCTTCCGGATCGACTCAACTCGCATCGGTTCGTGATCATAGGCGAATCCTGCTGCACGCTTTCCACCGATTGCGTCGGCAATCTTGTTACCGCGAGCGGCGACAGACGCGCTTTTGTCGCCCAGCTCGATCGCGGCATCGCGGAACGTCGATCCCATGCGCCCTGCCAGATCGCGCGTGAGCGCGAACAATCGCTGAATCTCGCCAGCCGTCATGGCCGCGAGAATTGGCGCCGTCTTCAACGCCGGCATGGCATCGGCAACGGCACAGCCCGGGGCTGGCGGATCGCCAAGCTCGGGACAATGCCGCAGCGCCAGCCGGTACTCCCGTGACATCAGCATCACGAACAACACCGGGTCCGTACCCCGCACGCCGATCAACCAGCGAGCAAACTCGTCGGTCGAGAAGGTGAACCGCTTTCGGAAGCTTTTCTGCAGCTCGTCCCGATCATAATCCCGCTGCTGCCCGCCCTCCGCAGGCATCAGTCCCATGCTGCGCTCCAACCATGCCGCCAGCATGGAAAAGTTGTGCGGCAACGCCTCGATCCGCTGCCCGTCTACCAAGCCGTCTGAAGCGCCAAGGCGAGCGAACTGCAGCACGGGCGACCAATGCAGGAGCGGATGGTGCACTCCTCCCGGTACGGGACGTCCTCGCGTCTCGCCCGGCGGCAGTTCCACCTCCGGGATCAGCGCCCGGACAAGCTCGGTTGCGCTCGGAAAGGACGGCCCTAGCTCAGGCAGGTTCGTCGGCAGCGACCGCCCCGGGTTGTCCTGCGCGGCAATCAGGGCGGACGCCCATTTCAAGATGTCACCGCGCCCCCGCATGCGCTGCGCCAGCCCGTCGCGATGCGCAAGCGCTCGAATATGTCCGCGGATGTCCGTGTGCTGCGTCGGGGGCATGGCGCTACCGATAGCCGGGGACTCTGAAGCATCGGTTATCCGCGGCGGATTTGCTGTCCCAAGACGGCGCCAGGAGAAGGGGTAGGATTGGGGGCTGTAGTCGAAAGAAATGTTTGAGCGATGCCCAAATCCAAAAACGGCCCCCCTCCCCCTCCTGTCCCCACCCTTGTGAATTCACAAGACGAGCGCGCGGCGCGCGCGAAGCTTGCGGCAGGATTTTCCTTCGTCAGCGACAAGGGGCTGAAGGTCAGCCTCAGCGTCGGGCGGGCGGAGATGCTGGCCATGAAACGCGCAGATCGGCTGATCACGCTGTTGAACAAGCATCGCGAGATCCGCGCGCGCGCCGCGTAGGCGATGCGCGATACTGCCGCCAGAATCCACTATCTGCGCGAGCAACGCGCTGCCGATCGTGCGATCGAGCGGTTCTGGAGGCGGTTTTTCGCGAAGCCGCAGGGCATCAAGCGACGGGCGCCGCAGCCTTCACGCAAGCGGCAGACCGGCACGATGCCCGCGGGTTCGACCAAGTTGCCCGCTTATCAAGGCGCTGTGATAGACCGGCTGGGGCGCCAGGGTGTGTTCGTCGCGGTCCGCTATTACGGGTCGAAGCGGGCCAGGATCGGCGTTGCACGGCGGTTGGTGCTCTATATTACCCGGCCAGACGCGCTCGAGTGCGACGACGACGGCAATCCCACGATCCTGACCAATGTCGGCGAAGATGTCGCCGAACAGGCGACCGCGTTCGATCTGATCGAGACGCTCGCGCGGTCGAGCCGGGGCAATGCCAAGGTCGTCTTCTCGATGGTCGTCAATCTGCCCCATGACGTCAGTCCGCAGGCCAGGCGCCAGATCCTCGAAGGCTTCTGCGCTGAGGCCTTCGGTCTTCACAACCTACCCTATGTCGCAACGATCCACACGCCGCCACCGGAGGGCGACGCGCGAAACTTCCATGCGCACATCGCTTTCGCCTTGCGGCCGATGCACCGGCTCGGCTCCCACGAATGGGATGTTGCGCCGCGCCTGGCGACCGAATTCGACGGCGAAGCGCGCTTCACCTACCTCCGGGCGCTCTTCGCCCAGACCATGACGGAGGTGACGCAGGCACATGGCAAGAACCGGGTGTACACCCATCTTTCAAACGCGGCGCGGGGCTTGCGAGCCTTGCCCCTGTTACCGCTTGGACCAGCGCTGACCCAGGCGGCGCGCGATGGCGACATCGTCGGCGCAAATGAGCGGAATCGACAGCGGATCGCCGACAACGAAGCCCTGCTGGCCAAGGACCGCGCCCGCTGGCGCGCCGAACGCAAGGTAGAGCGAGACGCCATCGATGCACGCTATCGGCCAATCTCGCTGCCCCCCTCACGAGCCGCTCTGCCGCCCTCGCCTCCACTCGAGGCGAAACCGGTCATCGTGCCTGCCGCCATGAAAGGCCTGCCGAACGCGTTGCCCGAATTCGCCCCGGTTCGCACATCGCGTATGCCAGGATTGCCGCTGGCGGCGCGGACGCAAGCGGCGCCCAACATCCAGCGTCGTCCTCCGTTGCCGGCCTTGGGTGAACCCTACCGCATCGCGATCGACCCGGCGCCTCTGCCGGTTATGAAGGCTATGCCGTCGCCCTCTCGGCGATCGAATCCGCCACTGCCGATTCTATCGATGGACGTCCCGATCCGCAGCGGGTGGAGCCAACGGATGGCTGATATCCTGCTTCTGGTCGAACAGGCGCTTGCCCGTCGGGCCGAGCGCCAGGCGCGCAAACAACGCGAAGCGGCGAGACGTCAACGCCCCGCCGCCCAGGATATTTCTGATGGTTGACGGATACGAACAGTTTTGGCCACGGGTCGCTATGAGGCGCCTCGCATCGCATCTGCGAGCGCTTCTGTGACCCGCGTGACGATCAGCGCGGGGTCCGTGCCAACCTTCTGCCATTGGGGCGACAGGCAAAGCGCGATGCCGCCACGAGGGTCGCGCTTGAGGCTGCCGAACGTGGCGCCATCGGCATTACGCAATTCGCGCGAGGCGGCAGCACGCTCGCCGGTCCGCAGATAGCGGGCGGCGGCAGGTCCGGCGAGTGTGACATTTTCCGCCGCCAGCCGTTCGGCGCGTTCCTTCATGACCTGCCGCGTCGCGTCATCAGCCAGGCCGGGGCCGATCAGCGCGGCAAAATTCTCGGACAGCGTTTCGGGATCGGTTACGATGTCCGTCACCCACGCCGGCAGCGATGCCAGAACGCAGAGATGGGAAACCTTGGCCTGGTCCATCGCCAGAGCACGCGCCAGCGTTGCCTGATTTTCATCGACATTCTCGAGCGCCCACCGAACGGAACGAGCCATTTCCATCGCCGTCGGTGCGGCTCGCCCTGCGTTACACGCTGTCGCGTAGGCGACCGCCTCAATATCATTGAAGCTAGCGATGCGCACCGGCATCGGGATATCGATGCCCTGCGAACGCAGATGAGCAACGATTGCACGACGTCGATTGCCGGATACTATGACACGCTTATCTGGCCGTCGCAGGACGACGATGGGATCAATGATGCCGTGGGCCTTGATGTCCGCGGTGAGGTCCGCATCTCGGCGTTCGTCGTACCGGTACCCTGCCCGCGGCGCCCCGTCGAACGGCATGCAAAGCGCCGGATCGAGAAAGTGGACAGGCCCAAGTATATTGTAAGCCTCGGGCTGATCGAGATCGACGAGCGGGGTAACGGCACCCGGTGCCGAGCTGTCCGCAGCGACCGTCGTGTCACCGACATCGTTCAAATCAAGGTTGGCGGTTGCGGGCGGCGAAACGGTCTGATGGTTGTCGTCCATGATATTTCTCCAGGCCGCGCGATGCGGCAAGGAGAGCGATCGACCAGATCGCTCCCCGCGTCTTGGGACAGCAAATCAAGCTTTCTGAATCCAGCAGCAGGACGTTGCGACCTCACAAGAAATGGTCGCAATGCGCTGCGACAATGCGGCCCTCGGGCGGTTGCCTCGAAAGCCGCGGCCGCTTCCCTGAATTCTGCGTCGAGCCAATTGAACCAGAGGGTCGAGCCGGAAGGTCTACCCATGCTGCACGCATGGAAAATAGGCATCGATGATGCCGTTATCTACCAGCAGGTAAGACGTAGGTTCTGAAGGGAAGGAAAAGAAAGTCGGCATCCGCCGGCTGAGCCACCCATCGGAACTTTCGTCGTCGACCGTGACTACCGGTCATTCTCACCACCACTTGCGCGTCCCGAGCCCATCCGCCTGCGCGGCATGGGGTTGGCACGTCGCGTGCCTGGAGCACACCGTAAATGCTTCCCAAACCTATTATCACCACGCTCAGCTTGGCTCGGCTCGATGGCGGGCGTCGCTTGGGACTCGACAGGCAAATCCCCATCGGGGCTGCCGTCCTGACCGCTCGTCTAAAAGGGCCGACGGTCCAATTCACACTCGACAGTCATGTGCTCCGTCCGTCCGATACGGGCAACGCATTGCTGGCCTGGCTCGATCGAAACCTGACAACGGAGGGCGCGACGATTGCCGGCTACCGCCTCTCGGAGGTGACCGATCTGCTCGATGGCCTGGCCGAAACCACATGGTCGGATGCGCTTCGCGCACTGAAGGGACGCGGCAAGCAGCAGGTGATCGATCTGTCCGCCACCGTCGATGACCGCCCGCTGCGCTTCGAGCAGGCCTGTGCCTTGTCGCAGATCCTGTGCGCGCAGACCGATCCCAGCCGCCGGTTCGCCGACTGGGTCCGCGCCGAAACAGGGCAAATCGAGCTGGACGTCGAAGTCGACGTGCTGGCCGCGTTCCGCCTGGTCCTGCGTCGCATCGCTGCGACGAGCCCGGTCGCCCGCAACGTCGCCGGCGCCATCAGCACACAATTCGTCGCCTGGCTTGATCAGGCCGGCCACGTCGCAACCCGCCTCCACATCACCGATCTGCGCTCGCTCGCCGACTGATCAAATCATTTCCATCGCAGCGACTTACAAAGGAAATCACCATGTCCCTTATCGACTTTTCCATCGAGGAGCGGGGCTGGTCGCCTGTTTCGATCAGTATTGCCGTTCGCTCGATTGGCGCTTGCTATGGCGCCCGCTACCGACCGGATACCCGGCTTATCACCGGCATCGGACTATTCGTCGTCACCCCTGATCCAGAGCATGGCTGCGCGTTCACTGCCGATGCTTGTTGCCTGACGGAAGGCGACGACGTTGCCTCGCTACTCGACTT
Organism: Sphingomonas trueperi; assembly: GCF_040545965.1. GTDB lineage: Bacteria > Pseudomonadota > Alphaproteobacteria > Sphingomonadales > Sphingomonadaceae > Sphingomonas > Sphingomonas trueperi_C. The sequence continues at coordinate 783,440 of NZ_JBEPMV010000002.1, forward strand.
CCTGGAACTGCACCTTCCTGACCAGGGCGCCGTGATCAGCTGGCATAACTGGGGCTCGGTTCCCTGGAGGCTGCGCGCGGTTGCGGACCCGGCGCGGCATCCGCACATCAGCGCGGCAGCGCTCGATACGGCGGGTCGTTGGCGCGACATGCCTCGGGGTCATACCTGGCACCGGCGGCAGGCGCGTGCTGCGGCACTGCCCTGTCTGTGTGGTCCTGCCGTCCGCATCCACGAATGTGCCGCACGGGTACCTGCAGTGCTGCTGCCAGATCCCGTGACATCCGCGATTGAGCTCGCCGACGAAGCCATCGCCGGCTGGCAGATCTGGTCGCGCCACTTCGGTGATTTCGACGACACGACTCACCCGGCGCAAGCCGCTCTGCGGGCCCTCGACAATGGCGTGCTGCGCAGCGCCCAACAAGCTGATCCCCCTCCCCATCCCTGACATGCCGGACCGCCGCGTCCGCTGGAGATCTCATGCACATTGAACCAAATCGGCTGTTCAAGGCCGAAACGCCGAACGTATTCGTCATTCTCGACGCCGAAACCGAATATGCCCTCGACGTCCATGACCGGTACCTGGCCGCCGAACACGTGAACCCCGAAGACATTCCGCCGCGTACGGCGAGCGATCCCAGGCAGGCCCTGCGCCTGACGCCGCGTTGGGCGGCCCAGCGGATCAATACGCTCAGCTGGCTGGTGATGATCGATGGCCCTGACGGGCTTCGTCCGGTGCGGATGGAGACCCGCGGGGCCCCGGAACATGACGAGGCGGAAATCGTCGCCAGCTTTTTCAACGATATGGCGAGCTATCAGGCGCTCACCATAGTGACCTATAACGGCTTCCGCAGCGACGTACCGCGCATCTTGCTGGCGGCGGCAGCCGCCGGTCTCCGGCTCCCCGCAAGCCTTGCGAAACTCCATGCGCCATGGCCGCGCGGACGCGAGGGACATCTCGACCTGATGAGCGAAATATGTGGCGGCGCGGACCGCGTCCATCTCGCCGAACTGGCGGCGAAGCTCGATATTCCGGCCAAGCTGACCTGTCATCCGGAACGCATCCACGAGCTCATGGAACGTGGTAAATGGTCCACGGTCAAGGCCGTCGCCGAGGGCGATGTTCTGACCACCGCGCTCCTCCTGATGCGATGGCGGCATCTGGTCGGCGGCAGCACTTCCGCTCTCGAGTCCACGCTCCGCATGACGCGCTTCGTCGCCGAGCACCTCTCCCACCGCCCGTACGCGTCAGACTGGATCCAGCATGGCGATCGCATCCTGCGTGACGTCATGACGTCGCAAACCCTTGAGCGCGCACCCGCGCGCCTGGAAGAGAAATAGAACAAAAGGTGAATATGCGCCCTTTGAAGGGCGGAAAAAGAGAAGGTCAGCGCAGGCATCCGCCTGCGCGCCAATCACCAAGGAACTGAAATGAAAAACTACTCCGACGAGCAGAAGGCCGCAAACATCATGGTCGCGGTTGCCTACCTGCTGACGGGAAAACCCGGCCAGTTCGAGCACGTTGATCGCAACATCGCGATCACTGTCGGGCAGCAACTTGACTGCTTCAAATCTGACGCACTTCGCTCGTGCCTCGAAGCGCAACATCCTCAACTTCACCTTCGTGGAGGAGAACCCCTATGTCCCCATCATCTCGCTGGTGCATGTCGACGATGACGGCCAGGCTATGGCCTTCGAGAATTGCATGCTGTGGCTGCCGCAGAGCGGCGGCCGCTGCTGGCTCGTCCCGGACAACAACCAATGGGGTGCGTTCCGCATCGACGACCAGTTCAAGCTGCGACATAATCCTCGCCTCCCTGCGCGGAGCGAAAAAGCTGCGTTCGCGGGCAAAGTGCGCGCGTACGAGCGCTTGGCGCAGATCACCATCGATCAACTGATCGATGGATGCGATGTACCGGCGCCGCAGCGCCTCGAAGAACGCGCGATCTAGGCTCGCAGGCCGGCGCCACCCCGTGGCGCCGGTTAGCACCGCCTGGCTGCCGTCCCAGCAGATCGGAGGGAGCTCTCGACGTACGACGCGAGGTTCGAAGAGGCAGAGAGAAAGGAAAAAAAGAAGTATTTCTCCTTCTGACATCAAACCCTTAATTGAAAGTGAACGCGCAGCACCTGATTTAGAATTTTTCCAAATCGCGCCTTTCGGGCCACATGGAGAAAGCTCTCGCATCAACCAAAATTATATCCAAATTCTTCTTATTTTCCTTTCTCTCGCTCTTCACACAACCATGCATGCAGCATGGAAAAGACGGATGATGGTTAATGAAATTCTCTATCTCAATCGCGACCGACGATCACGGCGAATGAAACCCCAGATCCGATTCGCCACCCGCCCTTGCCGCTGATTGGCAGATGTCGACCAGATTGCGACGTTCGTTTTGGCGACGCGAACGTCGCAAGTTGCCAAGAGCAGTCATTCGCGCGCTGCGCGTCGACGCCCGAGATACCCGAGCCAAGCGGGCAAGGTCTCAGATGCCGATGCTCGTCATGCCGCGCGCCGTCGCACGATCCACGCCGGCCGAACAAGCACTATTCGGCGCCGGCCCGGTTCTTCCGGAGAGGCAGGGCGCTTTCCGCTCAGCCCTGGCGCAGGAGGAACGGCCGCTCGGCGAACGCGTCGTGGGCCGGGATGCGCGCGCCATCGGGCGCGAGGATCGCGGTGTCGCCCCACCAATCGGGATCGATCCGCAGATCGGCGTCCACGGCGGTGGCGCAGTGCAGCGGCACTGCGACGAGCAGCGTGCGTCCTTCGTGGCGACGGGCAAAGGCGAAGAGATGGCCGGCGCGCGCACCCGCGGTCTCCAGAAGCGCGAAGTCGCCCGCCGCGAACAGCGCCGGATCGGCGCGGCGCAGATGCAGCGCCTCGGCAATCGCCGCCTGTTTCAGGCGACCGTCGGGCCAGCCGGGCGTGCCCTCGCCCAGCCTCGCCATCGGCATGCGGGCGGCATAGTCGACCGGGCGGCGATTGTCGGGATCGACCAGGCTCCAGTCCCACAGGTCGCAACCCTGATAGAGATCGGGCACGCCCGGCAGCGTGCTGCGCAGCACCGCCTGGGCAACCGCGTTGACCGCGCCCCCGGGTGCGATGCGCCGGACGAAGGCAGCGAGATCCTGCGCGGCGTCGCTGCCGGGGGCCAGCAGCGCACGGATGAATTCGGCGCCGGCCGCTTCATAGGCCTCGTCCGGCTGGGCCCAGAAGGAACGCAGCTTGGCCTCGCGCATGGCCTTGCGGCTCCAGTCGATCACGCGCACGGCGAAGGCTTGCAAGCCTGCCGGTTCGTTCGCGTCCAGGTCCAGCGGCCAGGCGCCGACCACCGTCTGCAGGATGGCGTAGCGATCGCCCGGCAGCAACGTCTCGCCGGGCGGCATGTCCATCCAGCGCTCGCTGGCGGCGATCCACGCCTCGGGCAGTTCGCTCAGCACCGCCAGCCGGGCCCGCACATCCTCCCCGCGCTTATGGTCGTGCGTCGCGGTGGTGAGCATCGCATGAAGATGATCGCCAGACCGTATCGCCACCCGCGCGGCGAAGTCGGCGGGACTGAGGCTGAAGGTATCGGCGGAGAAGCCCACATCGGTGCGTGAGAGCAGCCGGGCATAGCGGTAAAACGCGGTGTCCTCGACCGCCTTGGCCGACAGCGGCGCGCTCAATTGCTCGAAACGCTGCACGGCTTCGCGACGCAGCGAATGATAGGGCGAGCGACGCCCCTCGATCCAGTCGCACAGCAGATCGAGCACGAACGCCTCGCCGGGGGCGGCACTGGCCTGGGCCACCGCACGCGCCGCGCGCAGCGCCGGACTGTCCGCCAGCGCGGCGCTGCCATAGCTGCGATAGACCCGCATCGCCCGCAACAGCGTGCCGATGCCCCGGCGCAGCATGCCGGCGGTGACGTCGCAATGATCGCCCTCCAGCGTGGCCAGCCGCTCGAACGCGCCCGCCGCCGCTTCCAGCTGGCCGGGGAACGCCCAATCCAGGATCTGGTCGCGGGCGAGCGTCTCCTCCGCCTCGAACTCGCCGGGGCGGCCGCTCAGCGCCTGCCAGTGAGCGGTGAGCGGCGCAGCACCCGCGGGGGCGTGCTGCAGCGCGGACACCTGGTCCATGAAGTCATAGCCGCTGGTGCCGTCGGTGGCCCAATCGACGGGCAGCCGCTCGCCCGCGCCCAGGATCTTCTCGACGATCAACCAGGGCGGACCGGGGTTCGCGTCGGCCGGGCGGTGGCGCCCCGCCTCCTCCAGCGCAGCGCGAAGCCGGCGGCCATAGCCGGGCGGATCGGCCAGGCCATCGACATGGTCGACCCGGACCCCGTCGATCAGCCCCTCGGCATAGAGGCGCAGCGGCAGCGCATGCACCGCGTCGAACACTTCCGGATCCTCGACGCGAAGCCCGGCCAGCTCGGTGATGTCGAAGAACCGGCGCCAGTTGATCCTGTCCGCCGCGGTGCGCCACCAGGCGAGGCGATAATGCTGGCGGGCGTGGAGCTTGGCGAGCTGGGTATAGCCCTCCGGCGTGGCGGCATCGAACTGCCGGGCGAGCGTATGGTCGTCCAGTTCGGCGAGCGCCTCGCGATCCTCCGGCCGGATCGGGAAACGGTGCGTGTCGTGCGCGACCAGCGCCATGCCCTCGGCATCGCGGACCAGCCGGATCGCCCCGCTGCGCAGCGCCTCGTCCAGCGGCACGCCCAGAAACGGCGCCAGCAGCTTTCCCCGCAAGGCGACATCGGCGGAGGTCCAGTCGATGTCGAAATAGCGGGCAAAGGGGCTGGCGGCGCCACGTTCCAGCACGCTCAGCCACCAGCGATTGTCGGCGCCGCCCACGGCCAGGTGATTGGGCACGATATCGACGACGATGCCGATCCCGTGCGCCTTCAGCGTGGCGGCGAGGCGGCGAAAGCCCTCCTCCCCACCCAGTTCCGGATTGATCCGGGCGGGATCGATGCCGTCATAGCCATGGGTCGACCCGGCCCGCGCGGCGGCGATCGGCGAGGCATAGACATGGCTGATGCCCAGATCGCGCAGATAGGGGGCCAGCGGCTCGGCCGCGGCGAAGGGAAAGTCCTTGTGGAACTGGAGGCGATAAGTGGCGCGCGGGATCATCGTCGGTCCTTCACGGCTTGGATGCGGGCGCGCACCGCCGGGGCGGCGAACAGGGTGGCAGCGTCGGCAGGCAGGCGGCGACGCCAATTGGGATGCTCGTCGATCGTGCCGGGCAGGTTCGGCGCCTCGTCGGTCGCGAACAGATCTTCGGCTGGGACGATCAGCAATTCGCAGGGCGCGCTGGCGGTATAGGCGATGGCGGCATCGACCGGGTCGTCCTCCGTGATGCCGGCCGCCTCGACCGCCTCGCGGAAGCGCGCGCGGTCCTCCTCGCGCTCGACGCGTTCCTGGCTGCGATCCTCGTCCGGCGCCAGGCGCTCGCGCCAGTCGATGTCCCGCCCCTTCCACCAGCCGGCGATCGGCGGCAGATCATGGGTGCTGGTCATCGCCACCGCGTGCGCGGGCCACCTGGCGGGCGGGATGAAGCCATCTTCGTCGCGCTCGAACGGCAGCACGCGCATGCCGTACAGGCCATGCGCCGTCAGCGCTTCGCGCAGGCCAGGGGGCACCACGCCAAGATCTTCGCCGATCACGATTGCCTGGGCGCGGTGCGATTCCAGCGCGATCAGCCGCAGCAGATCGACCTCCGGCATGGTCAGATAGGCACCGTCCAGCGGCGAGGCGCCGTTCGGCACCACCCAGAGCCGGCGCAGGCCCAGCGCGTGATCGATCCGCACCCCGCCCGCGTGCCGCATCGCGCTGCGCAGCAGCGACAGGAACGGCGCATAGCCCTGCTCGCGCAATGCGAAGGGCGAGAAGCTGGTGATGCCCCAATTCTGCCCGGCGGCCTGGAACGCATCGGGCGGCGCGCCGATGCCGATGCCCAGCATCAGTTCATCGCCGCGACTCCAGGCATGGCTGCCGCCGACGTCCAGCCCCACCGCGATGTCGGCGATCAGGCCCAGCGCCATGCCGCGGGCGGCATCGGCCGCGCGGGCCAGCGAGGCATCGGCGAGCCATTGCAGGAACAGGTGGAAGCGCACTTCCCCGGCATAGGCGTCGGCAAAGGCGGCCACTTCCGGGCTGCGCGGATTGCGATAAGGCTCGGGCCAGCCCTGCCAGCCATGCGCGCCGGTCGTGCGGAGGAAATGGCCGTGCAGCGCCTCGAACCGGGCATGGTCGATCAACCGGCCATCCGCGGCGGCGACATAGTCGGCAAACGCGTGGGCAGCCTCTTCCGGCAGCGCCGCATAGGCGTCGCGCAACCGGGCTAGTTTCGCCGGGGCCGCCACCGGCCAGTCGATCAGCGCGGGCCCGTCCGCTTCCGTGGCGTCGAAACCCAGCAGCGCCGGATCGGCATAGAGCGGGTTCAGATATTCGCGGCTCGACGGCGAATAGGGGCTGTAGCGCTGGGGATCGGCGGTGAAGAGCGCATGTACCGGGCTCATCGCCACGGCGTCCAGCCCGGCCGCGCCGGCTACCCCCACGAACCGGCCGAGCGCGCCGAAATCGCCGAACGCGTCGCCCTCGCGCAGGCTGTAGAGCTGCACCGCCGTGCCCCAGGGGCGTCGATCGAGCCCCAGATCCGCGACGCGCCAGCCCTGCGGCGGCGCGACGGCGAGATCGATCATCCCGGCATCGGTCTCCAGCCGGTGATAGCCGATCGGCAGCGGGCCGGCCGCGGCATCGCGCGCGCTGCCATCCTCCAGATGCACCCGGCCCCTTGCGGCGAGCACCGTATCGCCGTCCAGGATGCGCAGCGGCGACCGGCGTGCCTGCAGCCAGGCCATGCTCTCGGCACATTGCGCGGGCGTTCCGCACGCCAGTCCCAGCCCGTCGAGGATCAGGCGGAGCGATTCCGGCGACACGGTGCGCGCCTGGCCGGCAGCATCCTCCCACTCGATCAGCAGCTCGGCCGCCTTGGCCAGGCGCATGACATCGGCATCGCTCATGCGACCGTTTCCAGCCAGGCGACGAAGCTGGCCGGCGCCAGCATGCCGCCCGAAGGGCCCTGGCCGAGGACGACCAGCGGAGCGGCCTCCGGCGCGGCAAGCGCCACATCCGCGTCGCCCAGATTGATCGCGAGCGTCAGCCGCTGCGCGCCCAACTGCCACGCAGCGCGCACCGCCTTGGGCCCGATCGTATCCGCGCCCAGCGCGCGGGCGGCGCGGAGGTCCGGGACGATATGCGTCCGGCGCAGCGCTAGCAGGTCCCGGTAGAGCGTCCGCCATGCCTCCGCATCCGGCCCCGGCTCGGGGCGGGAGGCGAGGAACGTCTCGCGCGCATTGGGATCGGGGATGCGCGCCCGTGCCTCGGGATCGGCGAAGGCCGGAAATTTGGCGAATTCCCGACGGCGCCCCTCGCACACCGCATCGGCCAGTTCGTCATGAAAGTCGGTGAAGAACAGGAAGGGCGACTGCGATCCGCTCTCGTCGCCCATGAAGAGAAGCGGAATCTGCGGGCACAGCAGCAACAGGCCCGTGGCGGCGCGCAGGCGATCGGGCGCCACCAGCACGGTCAGTCGCTCGCCCAGCGCGCGGTTGCCGACCTGGTCATGGTTCTGAAGGAAGCTCACGAACCGTGTTGGCGGCAGGTGGCCGCTGGCGCTTCCCCGCGGCGCGCCGTCATGGTTGGGCGAGGGATCGCCCTGGTAGATGAACCCCTCTGCCAGGCACCGCGCCAGCTTGGCGGCCGGTTCCGTGGCGAAATCCTGGTAATAGGCCTGATCCTCGTCGGTCAGGAGGACGTGCAGCACATTGTGGAAGTCGTCGTTCCACTGCGCATCGAAGCCGCGTTCCAGCCGGGCGGCGTCGTTCGACTCGTTCTCCAGCACCAGATGGATGTGGCGATCGGGAAACGCGCCGCGCACTTCCGCCGCCAGCCGATCGAGAAAGCCATTGTCGCCGATCGCATGGACCGCATCGAAGCGCAGGCCGTCGAAGCGATATTCGCTCAGCCAATGCAGCGCATTGTCGAGGAAGAAGCGGGCCACCGGTTCCTTGCCGAAATCGATCGCGCCGCCCCAGGGCGTGTGCACATCGGCCTGGAAGAAGCCGGGCGCGTAGCTGCCGAGATAATTCCCGTCCGGCCCGAAATGATTATAGACCACGTCGAGGAACACGCTGATCCCCAGCGCATGCGCCCGGTCGATCAGGGCACGCAGTTCCTCCGGCGATCCCAGATCCTCGTGCAACGCATAGGGCAGCACGCCGTCATAGCCCCAGTTGCGGCTGCCCGAGACACCGGCGATAGGCATCAGCTCGATCGCGGTGATGCCGAGTTCCGCGAGCGACGGCAGCGTCTCCGCGACGCCGGCAAAGCCGCCCAGCACGCCGGCATGGACCTCCTGCAGCACCGTCTCTTCCCAGGGGCGGCCGCGCCAGCCATCCTCGGCGGCATCCATCGTGTCGGGCACCACGCTCCAGCCATGCACGCCACTGGCCTGCAGCCGCGCGGCAGGATCGGGCACCGCCGTGCCGTCCGGCAGGCGGAAGCGATAGCGGGCGCCCGCCCCGGCCTCCGCCTCCGTCTCGAACCAGCCGTCCGCGGCGGGTATCATCGGCACTGGCGGTGCCCCCTCCAGCTCCAGCGTCAGCGCATCGAGCGCCGGCGCCCAGAGCGCGAAGCGCGTGCGTCCGGGCGCGACCGGCTGGGGCCCCCATCTCATTCGATCGGGCCCTTGGCGAGCAGCAGCACGGCGCTGCGGTCCTGCACCTCGATCGAGCGTTCCTCCAGGTCACGCTCGCCGATGCCGGTGTCGGCACTGTCGACCAGCAACCGGCGATAGCCGTGCGGCCCCGGCAGTTCGAAGGTGAGCGGCGATTGCGAGCCGTTCATCAACAGCGTGATAGCCTCGAACTCGTTCTCGCTGGTCAGCCGGGTGCGCCGCATGATCAGCGCCTTGCCCTCGGGATTCTGCCAGTCCTCGGGCGAGAGCGGCTGGCCGCGCTCGTCGAACCATTCGATGTTGCGCAGGCCCGGCGCGATCTCCTCGCCATAGAGGAACGCGCCGGAGCGCACGAGCGGATAGTGTTTGCGGATCAGGATCAGCCGGCGGACGAAATGCGTCAGGCTCTCGCCCGCAGGCGATTCCGCTGCCTTCCAGTCTAGCCAGCTGATCTCGTTGTCCTGCGCATAGGCATTGTTGTTGCCCTGCTGGGTGCGGCCGAACTCGTCGCCTGCCATCAGCATCGGCGTGCCGAGCGAGGCGAGCACGGTGATCAGCATCGACCGGCGCACCTTCTCGCGGATCGCGTTGATCCCGGCATCGTCGGTCGGGCCCTCGGCGCCCCAGTTGCAGGAATAATTCTCGCTATGGCCGTCGCGATTGTCCTCGCCATTGGCCTCGTTGTGGCGCTGTTCGTACTGGGTGATGTCGGCCAGCGTCTGGCCGTCATGGCTGGCGATATAGTTGACGCTGGCCCAGGGACGGCGGGCGCGGCGATCGAACAGGTCGCCCGATCCGGCGATGCGCGCGGCGAATTCTGGGCGGATGCCGGCATCGCCCCGCCAGAAGCGGCGGGCGCTGTCGCGGAACTTGTCGTTCCATTCGGCGAAGCCCGGCGGGTGGTTGCCCAGCTGGTATCCGCCCGGGCCGATGTCCCATGGCTCGGAGATCAGCTTCAGCCGGCCGAGCACCGGATCCTGGCGTAGAGCGTGGAAAAAGGCGGCGCCGGGATCGAACCCGCCATCGCCCACCCGGCCCAGCGTCGCGCCCAGATCGAAGCGGAAGCCGTCCACATGATAGCTCTCTGCCCAATAGCGCAGCGAATCCATCACCATCTGCAGCACGCGCGCCTTGCTGACGTTCAGCGTGTTGCCGGTGCCGGTGTCGTTCACGCAGTAGCGCGGATTGTCGCGCTGCAGCCGGTAATAGGTCGCATTGTCCAGGCCGCGGAACGACAGGGTCTGGCCCAGTTCGCTGCCCTCGGCCGTGTGATTGTAGACCACGTCCAGGATCACTTCGATCCCGGCTGCGTGCAGCCGGCGCACCGCCAGTCGCAAATCGTCCGCCGTGCCGCCGCCGAGATAGCGGGCCTCGGGCGCGAAGAAGGTGAGGCTGTTATAGCCCCAATAGTTCACCAGCCCCTTTTCCTGCAGGAACCGGTCCTGCACGAAGCCGTGGATCGGCAGCAGCTCCACCGCGGTGATGCCGAGCCGCTGGAGATGTGCGATCACCCGCGGATGGCTGAGAGCGCGATAGGTGCCGCGCTCGCCGACGGGCACGTCCTCCATCAGCTGGGTCAGGCCCTTGATGTGCGCCTCGTACAGGATGGTTTCCGACCAGGGTACGTTCGGCCGGCGATCGTCGCCCCAGTCGAACGCGTCCGTGACGACCACGCTCTTGGGCATCGAGGGGGCACTGTCGCGGCGATCGAAGCTCAAGTCGGCGCGCGGCGAATTGACGCGATAGCCATGGAGCGAATCGTTCCAGCGGATCTGCCCGGCCAGCTGGCGGGCATAGGGATCGATCAGCAGCTTGTTCGGATTGAAACGATGCCCCTCTTCCGGGGCATAGCGGCCATGCGCGCGAAAGCCATAGAGCTGGCCCGGCCGCGCATCGGGCAGATAGCCGTGCCACACTTCGTCCGTGCATTCCGGCAGCGGCAGCCGGGCGATCTCGCGCCGGCCGCTATCGTCGAACAGGCACAGCTCGATCCGCTCGGCATTGGCCGAGAAGACCGCAAAGTTGACGCCCAGGCCGTCGAACGTGGCGCCGAGCGGATAGGGTGCGCCGCTCAGCAGCCGGTCGGGAAGAGAACTCACGCGGCGGGTCCTTCATGTCGGAGGAGGATCGCACCCAGGGGCGGCAGGACGAGCTCGAGCGAGTCCGTCCGGCCATGCGAGGCGATCGCGGCGGTGTGAACGACATCGGGGCCGGCGATGTTCCCGCCGGCATAGCGTTCTGCATCGCTGTTCAGCACCGTGCGCCACGCACCGGCGAGCGGGACGCCGACCCGGTAGCCGTGGCGCGGCACCGGTGTGAGGTTGACGGCGAACACCAGCGGCGCGGCGCCGTAGCGCGAGAGCCGGGCAAAGGCGTAGACGCTGTTGTCCGCATCGTCGCCGACCAGCCATTCGAACCCGGCGGGATCGGCATCGCCGTGGTGGAGCGCGCCTTCACGGGCATAGAGCGCGTTCAGGTCGCGGACCAGCCCCTGCACCCCGGCGTGATCGGGCTGTTGCAGCGCCGCCCAGTCCAGCTCGGCATCATGGTTCCATTCCTGCCACTGGGCGATCTCACCGCCCATGAAGAGCAGCTTCTTGCCCGGATGCGCCCACATGAAGGCGAGATAGGCGCGCAGATTTGCGAATTTCTGCCAGCGATCGCCCGGCATCTTGGCGATCAGCGACTGTTTGCCATGCACCACCTCGTCATGGCTGAGCGGCAGGATGAAGCGCTCGCTGAACGCATAGACTAGGCCGAACGTCATCTCGCCGTGATGCCAGCGGCGATGGACCGGATCCTGCTCCATGTAGCGGAGCGTGTCGTTCATCCAGCCCATGTTCCACTTATAGTTGAACCCCAGCCCGCCATCTTCCGGCCGGTCGGTCACGCCGGGAAAGGCGGTCGATTCCTCGGCGATGGTGATCGCGCCGGGGCAGCGCTCCGCCACCACGCTGTTCAGGCGTCGCAGGAACGCGATCGATTCCAGATTCTCGCGCCCGCCATGCTGGTTGGGGATCCACTCGCCGGCCTTGCGGCTATAGTCGCGGTACAGCATCGAGGCGACGGCATCGACGCGCAGCCCGTCGACATGGAAGGTCTCCAGCCACCATAGTGCGGAGGCGATCAGCGTGCCGGCCACTTCGGTGCGGCCGAGATTGTAGATCGCGGTGTTCCAGTCCGGGTGGAAGCCTTCGCGTGGATCGGCATGCTCGTAGAGCGCGGTGCCGTCGAACTGCGCCAGGCCATGCGCGTCGGTCGGAAAATGGGCCGGCACCCAGTCAAGGATCACGCCGATCCCGCCCTGATGGCAGCGATCGACGAACCGGGCGAACCCCTCTGGCGTGCCGAACCGCGCCGACGGCGCGAATTGCGACAGCGGCTGATAGCCCCAGGAGCCGCCGAACGGATGCTCCATGATCGGCATCAGCTCGACATGGCTGAAGCCTATGTCCTGCAGATAGGGGATCAGCGCGTCGGCCAGTTCGTCCCAGTCGTGATGCGCGTCGTCATGCCATGGACGGCGCCAGGAGGCAGCGTGCAGTTCGTAGATGCTGACCGGCGCGCCGGGATGGTGCCGGTCGGCGCGCGTCTCCATCCATGCCTGGTCCTGCCAGGCGAACGCGGGCGCCGCGGCGACGATCGAGGCAGTCGCGGGCGGCAGCTCGGTCGCGCGGGCCAGCGGATCTGCCTTTTCGCGCGCCACTCCATCCGCGCCGGTGACGACGAACTTGTAGCATGCTCCGACACCGACGCCCGGCACGAACAATTCCCAGATGCCGCTGTCGTGGCGCGCGCGCATCGGCAGGCGCCGCGCGTCCCACCCGGTGAAATCGCCGGTGACGCATACCGATCGCGCATTGGGCGCCCAGACCGCGAAGGCCGTGCCTTCCACGCCGTCGATCGTGCGCGGGTTCGCGCCCAGCCGGGTGGCAAGCTCCCAATGCCGCCCTTCGCCAAACAGATAGAGGTCCAGGTCCCCCAGCACTGGGTCGAAGCGATAGGGATCGTCCAGCAGCTGGGTGCCGCCGGGCCAGTCCACCTTCAGGCGATAGGCGCCGTGGGGCGCACTGCCCTCGAACAGGCCGTCGCCCTGCGGTGCCAGGGGTTGCTCCGCGCCGTCTGCCGCGATCCAGGCCACGCCGCGCGCGCTAGGCTGCCAGACCCGCAGGACATCGCCCTGCGGCCCCAGATAGGCGAACGGATCGTGCAGCCATTGCTCGGCCGGCCGGACGGTATGCTGCACCTGCGCTGCCCCTTTTCATCATGCTCCCGCGCGCTCCGAACGATATTGGACATGAAAAGTGCCAAGTGACGAAAGAAGTTGGGAACTCCTTGGTCCCTTAGCCGCTTCACCGGGATCAGTGGGGATCTTCCGGGAATGGCACCTAGTTCGACGTTACGCGGCCTTGTTACGCGCACGGCAATGGCGATCGTCCTGGCCGGCGGCCGCGGCAGCCGGCTGATGGAGATGACCGATAGTCGCGCCAAGCCCGCCGTCTATTTCGGCGGCAAGACCCGCATTATCGACTTCGCCCTGTCGAACGCGCTGAACTCCGGCATCCCGCGTATCGGCGTGGCGACCCAGTACAAGGCGCACAGCCTGATCCGCCATCTGCAGCATGGCTGGAGCTTCTTCCGGCCCGAGCGGAACGAAAGCTTCGACATCCTGCCCGCCAGCCAGCGCGTGTCGGAAGAGAACTGGTATCTCGGCACCGCCGACGCCGTGTACCAGAACATGGACATCATCCGCAGCTACGCGCCCAAATACCTGGTCGTGCTGGCCGGCGACCATGTCTACAAGCAGGATTATGGCGTGATGCTGGAGGAGCATTGCGAAAGCGGCGCCACCGTCACCGTCGGCTGTGTCGAGGTGCCGCGGCACGAGGCCAGCGGCTTCGGCGTGATGCATGTCGACGAGAAGGATCGCATCCTGCAGTTCCTCGAAAAGCCGGCCGATCCCCCCGCCATGCCCGGCCATCCCGATCTGGCACTCGCCAGTATGGGCATCTATGTGTTCGACACCGAATTCCTATTCGACATTCTGCACAGCGACGCCTCCGATCCGGATTCGGCGCATGATTTCGGGCACAACATCATCCCCAAGCTGGTGAAGGACGGCGGCGCGCGCGCGCATCATTTCAGCAGGTCGGCGCTGCGTTCCGGCCCGCATGCCGAGCCCTATTGGCGCGACGTCGGTACGCTCGACGCCTATTTCGCCGCCAATATCGACCTGACTACGGCGGATCCCGACCTGGACCTATACGATCGCGAATGGCCCATCTGGACCTATTCGGAGATGACGGCGCCGTGCAAGTTCGTTCATGACGACGATGGCCGCCGCGGCGAGGCGATCTCCTCGCTGGTCTCGGGCGACTGCATCGTCTCGGGTGCGACCATCCGCAACTCGCTGCTGTTCACCGGCGTGCGCGCCAACAGCTATGGCCAGATCGAGAATGCGGTGATCCTGCCGCGCGTCAACATCGGCCGGTCCACGCGGCTGAAGAACGTCATCATCGAACGCGGCGTGAAGATCCCGGACGGTCTGGTGGTGGGCGAGGATCCGGAGGCCGATGCGCGCCGCTTCCGCCGCACCGAAAAGGGCATCTGCCTGATCACGTCCAAGATGATCGCGGACCTGGAACGCTGATGCCGATCCGGCTGCTGTCGGTCGCGTCCGAAGTTTTCCCGCTCGTCAAGACCGGCGGCCTGGCCGATGTGGTCGGCGCGCTCCCGGCCGCGCTCGCCGCCGAGGGGATCGAGACGCTGACGCTGGTGCCCGGCTATCCGGCGGTCCGCGCGGCGCTGCAGGGCGGCGCGGTGGTGCACGAATATGGCGCGCTGTTCGGCCAGCCTGCCCGGCTGGTCCGCGGGCAGGCGGCGGGGCTCGACCTGCTGATGCTCGACGCGCCGGGGTTCTTCGATCGGCCGGGCAACCCCTATCTCGGCCCCGACGGGCTGGATTGGCCGGACAATGCGCTCCGCTTCGCCGCGCTCGCTCGCGCCGGTGCCGATTGCGCGGCCGGCCATATCCCGGGCGTCCGGCCCGACATCGTCCAGGCGCATGACTGGCAGGCCGCGCTAATCCCGGTCTACCAGTATTTCGATGTATCGGGCGCGCGGGTGCCGGTGGCGCTGACCATCCACAATCTTGCGTTCCAGGGCATCTTCCCCGCCCATCTGCTCGGCACGATCGGCTTGCCGGCGGAAGCGTTCGCAGTGGACGGCGTCGAATATTACGGCCAGCTCGGCTATCTGAAGGGCGGCATCTATTTCGCCGATCAGGTCACTACCGTCTCGCCCACCTATGCCGACGAGATCCGCACGCCGGCGCACGGCATGGGGCTGGACGGCCTGCTCGACAGCCGGGCCCACGCGCTGGCCGGCATCCTCAACGGCATCGACGTCGAGGTGTGGAACCCGACCACCGACGACGCGCTCGCCGCGCGGTTCGATGCCGCCCATGTCGCCGCCCGCGCCGAGAACAAACGCGCGGTACAGCAGCGCTTCGGCCTGGCGCCGGACCCGGACGCGCTGCTGATCGGCGTGGTGAGCCGGCTGACGGCGCAGAAGGGCCTGGACCTGCTGCTCGCCGCGCTTGCCGACTTTCCGCGCCTCAATGCCCAGCTCGCGCTGCTCGGGAGCGGCGACAAGCCGCTGGAGCAGGGCTTTGACAGTGCCGCCGGAGATTCCGACCGGATCGGCTGTATCCTCGGCTATGACGAGGCGCTGGCCCATCTGGTGCAGGGCGGCGCGGACGCGATCCTCGTCCCCTCCCGGTTCGAGCCATGCGGCCTCACCCAGCTTTGCGCGCTGCGGTATGGCGCAGTGCCGCTGGTCGCGCGGGTGGGCGGACTGAGCGACACGGTGATCGACGCGAGCCCGATGGCGCTCCATCAGGGCTTTGCCACCGGCGTGCAATTCCCCCCGGATTCGCTACCTTCCCTGCGCAGCGGCCTGGCACGGGCCGCCGCACTCTATCGCGATGGCGACGCCTGGAGCCGGCTTCAGGCCAATGGCATGGCGAGCGACGTGTCGTGGCGCGGCCCGGCCCGCCAATATGCCACGCTGTTCCGCCGCCTGATCGGGGACTGCGGAAGCCGCTGATCCGGTATCAGGCCCCGGGATCGGCCTTTTTGGTGGTGCGACGCTTGGGCGCGGGCTTGTCGGTCGCGGGTGTCTCGGCGGCAGTGCGCTTGCGGCGCTTGGGGGCTGCCTCGGTCGCGGCGCCGTCCTCGGCGACGGGTGTCTGGGCCACCGCGTTCTGAGCCGAGCCATGTTCCTCGTCGATCTCGCGATTGGCCTGGTGCCAATGTTCGTCGTGGCGCCCTTGCGGCTCGCCTTCCCGCTGCCAGATGGCGTGCGCCCGCTCCCGTACCTTGTGCTCGCGATCGTCGCTCATCCGGCGGCTCCCTGTTGCCTGTCCGACCCTAAACTCGCGGGCGGCCATAGCGCTGCACGACAGGCGGATTTTCCCCGCCCTGCGAAGCGCTTGTCACAGTGCTACACCCGTGCGGCCGGCAAGATCCACGACATATTGCCACGCCACCCGGCTGGAGCGGCTGCCGCGTCGCGTCGCGTCGTCCAGCCCACCGCCTCCTGCCTCATCGGGCGCCAGCCGTTTGCGTCCGCTTTCAGGAAGCTCGACTGGCTCATTTAATGTCCGGCTTTGGGCGCGCTGCTGCCTGGTGCCCTGCCCTTCCGTCTGCGGCCGTTCGCACCAGAAGGCGACAGTCGGCGCCCGCATGGCTGCTCTTGCCGC
>NZ_JBEPMV010000003.1:0-783458 GCF_040545965.1 Sphingomonas trueperi
CCCATTGCCGCCTCCGTCGTGACGGACGCCTATGAATCACACGACCACCGAAAAGGGAATCCCTCGCGATTCCGCCCATCGTGAAGATGCTCTAGGCGACGACTTTGACGTGAGCACCTGCGCCTGCCGCGAATTGTCGCGGCTATTGAACGGTCCGCGGTTTTGCTGCCGTCAAAGCCGCCGATACAGCACGAGCGCATCGACGAGCCCGCATTCCGGATGGTCGAACGCTTCGGGCACCCGCCCGACCGTCTCGAAGCCGAGTGCGTGCCACAGCCGCACGGCGGGCGTGTTGCTGCTTACGACGAAGTTGAACTGCATCGCGCGAAAGCCCCGTGCTCGCGACTCGGCGAAGCTGTGCTCGGCCATGGCGCGGGCAATGCCGCGTCCGCGCGCCTCGGGATGCGTCGCATAGCCACAATTGGCGACATGCGCGCCGCCACCGGCCTGATTCGCGCGAAGATAGTAGGTGCCGAGCACCTGCCCTTCCGCCTCGGCCACGAAGCTTGCGCGATCGGCGCCTAGCCAATAGGCCAAGGCATCATCGCGCGATAGATCGCGGTCCAGCGCATAGGTTTCGCCGGCGCGGATCACCGGCTCCAGGATCGCCCAGACCGCCGCGCCGTCTTGGGCGACAGCGGAGCGAATCACCGGGCTCACCCCTCCAGGGTGCGCATCAGCGCGCGGACGGCGCCGTCGATCTCGACATCCTTGCTGCGCAGATCCTCGATCCGCTTGACCGCATGGATCACCGTCGAGTGGTCGCGGTTGCCGAACTTGCGGCCGATCTCCGGCAGCGAGCGGGTGGTCAGCCGCTTGGCGAGGTACATCGCGATCTGGCGGGGGCGGGCGATTGCCACCGCGCGGCGGGCCGAGATCAGGTCGAGCTGCTTCACCTCGAAATGGGTCGAAACCGCGCGCTGGATCTCGTCGATGGTGATGCGGCGCTGGCTGGTGCGCAGCACTTCGCCAAGGACGCTGGTCGCGAAGTCGATGGTGATCGATTCGTTCGACAGGCTGGCATAGGCGACGAGACGGTTCAGCGCGCCTTCGAGCTCGCGAACGTTGGTGGTGATACGCGCGGCCAGCAGGTCAGCGACCTCGACGGGCATGTCGACTGCCGGCATGTCCTTCAGCTTGCGCTCGACGATCGCGCGGCGGAGGTCCAGCTCGGCGGGCTTGATGTCCGCCACCAGCCCGGCGCCGAGGCGGCCGACGAGGCGCGGCTCGAAGCCCTCCAAGGCCTGGGGCGCGCGGTCGGCGGCGATCACCAGCCGCTTGCCGGCGCTCATGAACTCGTTGACCGTGTGGAAGAATTCTTCCTGGGTCGCGTCCTTGCCGCCGATGAACTGAAGATCGTCGATCATCAGCAGGTCGACCGAACGCAGCCGGGTCTTGAACGCCAGCGTGTCCTTGTTGCGCAGCGCCTGCACGAACTCGAACATGAAGCGCTCGCCGGTCGAGTAGATCGCGGTCGCGCCCGGGTTCGCCTCGAGGAAGGCGTGGCCGATCGCGTGCATCAGGTGCGTCTTGCCCTGGCCGGTGCCGGCATGGAGGTAGAGCGGGCTGAACATCGGCACGCCCGGCTGCGCGACGGTGCGCGCGGCGTTGAAGGCGACGCGATTCGTCGTGCTCACCACGAATCGATCGAAGGTGAAGCGCGGATCGAAGGAAGGGCGCTCGGCCGGCTCGACCAGCGTTTCCTTGCGGGGCGCGGGCGCCGGCTCGGCGCTGAGCACGCGCTGCTCGGCGTCCTGCAGCGTCTCCAGCGTAACGGTGCGCACGTTGGGCAGCACCGCGCGGAACTCGAGCAGCAGGCGCTCGGCATAGTGATTCTTCACCCACTGGGTGAGGAACGGGGACGGCAGGCCCAGACGCACGGCGTGCGAATCGCTGCCCTCGACGAGGACCACAGGCTTCAGCCACTGGTCGAACAGCCGCTGGCCGGCCGAGCGGCGCAGGTTGGTGCGCACATGCGCCCAAGCCTTGGCGACGTCGCGGCCTTCCTCACGTTCCAGCGGTTGAACCTGAGTCACTGTGACGCACCCTTCCTTCGCGGGAATCACGATTCCCGCGTTCTAAAACCATTGTCGATCATGAGGCCCATCGCAGCCGGTCATGCCCCCGGAGACGCGCGCTGAGCTCGTTGTCCCCGGCCAGCAACGTGGCCGGGAGGTTCGTTGTAGGAAGCTCGAACTGAGTCGAGCAAGGGCCTGCCATGTAAACTTTCTGAAATAGTTTTGTTGACAGCCCGAACCCCTAGGAAAACCGTGGGGGTGCCAGAATTCCTCAACTAATTCCGTCAGTTAGCATGGTAAAGCCAGAGTCATCGTCGACCGAATCGGGACGACTCGTGGATTCGCGCGATTCGCTTGCGTTGCTCAAATTTTAACCATTTTTTTGCAGCGCAAACGCGAAAAACCCCGCCGGACAGAGTCCGGCAGGGTTTTTCGTTACCGAATAGTTACGGTTAGGCGAGCGTCTGAAGACGCTTGTTCAGGCGCGAGAACTTGCGCGCTGCCGTATTCTTGTGGAGTACGCCCTTGGCGACGCCACGGGCGATTTCCGGCTGCGCAGCGGCGAGCGCTTCGGTGGCAGCGGCCTTGTCGCCGGCGGTCAGCGCAGCTTCGACCTTCTTGATGAAGGTACGGATGCGGCCGACGCGTGCACCGTTGATCTCGGCGCGGCGGTCGTTGCGACGGATGCGCTTCTTCGCTTGCGGCGTATTCGCCATTCGGTCTTGTTCCTGCTCGAAATGGGTGAGGCGCGGAAGCGAGCCCACGCCGGAAAGACGGGCCCCTTACCGGCTGTAGCGATTCGGGTCAACCTTTTCAGCGCTGGCATTTGCCACAATAGAAGGTGGAACGCCCTGAATCGACGCGGCGCTGCACCGGGCGGCCACAGCTACAGGGCTCCCCTTCCCGGCCATAGACCCGCCACTCCTTGGCGAAATAGCCGAGCTCGCCGTCGGGCCGGGCATAATCGCGCAAGGTGGAGCCGCCGGCGCGAATCGCGGCCGCCAGCACCTCTCTCACCGCGTCGACCAATTTCTCCAGCTTGGCCCGGCCGATCGAGCCCGCCGGCTTGGTCGGTGCGATGCCCGCGAGGAACAGCGCCTCGCACACATAGATATTGCCGAGCCCGGCGACGATTCGCTGGTCGAGCAGCAGGGCCTTCACCGGCGCGATTCGGTCCTCGAACGCCGCCACCAGATGCGCGGCGGTGAAGTCCGGGCCCAAGGGTTCCGGCCCGAGTGCCTTGAACGCGGGCCATTCCGCCAACTCGGCGGTCGGCACCAGGTCCATCGAGCCGAATCGCCGGGGATCGTTGAGCGACAGCCGGTGCCGCGCGGTCTCGATCACGACATGGTCGTGCTTGCCCAATTCCGCCGGATCGATCCGCCAACGCCCGGACATGCCGAGGTGGAATACCAGCGTGTCCTCGCGGTCCGTATCTATAAGGCCATATTTCGCCCGCCTCGACAGGCTGGTGACGGTCGCGCCCGTAAGCCGCTGGCCCAAATCGACCGGGAAGGGGCGGCGCAGATCGGCGCGATTCAGCAGCACGCGCTCGATCCGCTGCCCCTCCAGCACGGGGGCCAGGCCGCGAACGGTGGTTTCTACTTCGGGAAGCTCAGGCATCTGGCCTTACAGCTAGGAAGTGCGGGGCGGAATGTCACCTGCCCCTCAGCCCTCTTGGTTTGGCCGTCACCTGCGGCTAAGGCACCCCCATGCCCGATACCGTTTCCTTCGGTTACGAAGACGTCGCCCCTGAGGACAAGACCCGCCGCGTCGGCGAAGTGTTCTCGAATGTCGCCAGCAAATACGACCTGATGAACGACGCCATGTCGGGCGGCATGCACCGGCTGTGGAAGGATCGCTTCGTCCGCCGGGTAAAGCCGCGCGCGGGCGAGCACATCCTCGACATGGCCGGCGGCACCGGCGACATCGCCTTCCGCATGGCCGAGACGGGTGCCGCGATCACGGTGGCCGACATCAATCCGGAAATGCTCAGCGTCGGCGTCGAGCGCGCCGCCCAGCGCGGCATTGACGGGCTGGTGTGGACCGAGGCCAATGCCGAGACGCTGCAATTCCCCGATCGCTTCTTCGATGCCTATACGATCGCGTTCGGCATCCGGAACGTAACCGACATCCCCAAGGCGCTCCGCGAGGCGCACCGCGTGTTGAAGCGCGGCGGCCGTTTCTTCGTGCTGGAATTCTCGACCACCCAGTGGCCGGGCTTCGCCGAGATCTATGACGCCTATTCGCACAAGCTGGTCCCCAAGCTCGGCAAGCTGCTAGCGCAAGACGAGGACAGCTATCGCTACCTCATCGAATCGATCCGCCGCTTCCCCGACATGCCGAGCTTCGAGCGGATGATCGCCGAGGCGGGGTTCAAGCAGACCAAGGTGGAGCCGCTGCTCGGCGGGCTCGTCGCGATCCACAGCGGCTGGAAGATTTGATGGCGCACGCGTTTGAGCCCCTCCCCTTCAGGGGAGGGGTTTGGGGTGGGGCCGTGTCTCACCGAGACCGACAGACATTCTGGAATCCCTCCACCCCCATCCCCTCCTCCCAGGAGGAGGGCCTAGAGGCATGACCGCGCCTGCCGTCCATCTCTGGCGCCTGCTCAAATGGGGCCGCATCCTTGCGCGCCACGGCGCATTGCGGGGTATCGAGCGCGATGCGAACACCCCGCGCCCGGTGCGCCGCGTTGCCCGCATTGCCCGGTTGGGCGCGCGCGTGCCGGCAGTCCCTGCCTATGCCGACGCCTTCCAGGCAATCGGTCCCGCCGCGATCAAGCTCGGCCAGACGCTCGCCACCCGCCCGGATCTCGTCGGCGAGACCGCCGCGCACGACCTGCTCCGGTTGCAGGATGCGCTGCCGCCGGTCCCCTTCGACATCATCCGCGAACGGATCGAGACCAGCTTTGGGCGCCCGCTCTCCGCGATGTTTGCGGAAGTGGAGGAAGCCCCGATCGGCGCCGCCTCGATCGCGCAGGTGCACCGCGCGGTGACCACCGACGGCCGTCGTGTCGCGGTGAAGGTGCTGCGCCCGGGTATTGAAAGCGACTTCGCGCGCGCCATCGACACCTATGAATGGGCCGCCGCCCAGCTCGAAGCTTATGGCGGCGAGGCGCGCCGCCTGCGCCCGCGGCTGGTGATCGAAAGCTTCAAGCGCTGGACCGCACGCGAGCTCGACTTCCGCCGCGAGGCCGCCTCGGCCTCCGAACTCGCCGAGGGCATGACCGCCGAGCCGGACTTCATGGTCCCCCAGATCGACTGGCAGCGCACCACCGGCAAGGTGCTGACACTGGAGTGGATCGACGGCATCAAGCTGAGCGACCGGGACGCGCTGGTCCGCGCCGGGCACGACATGCCGGGCCTTGCGGGCAAGCTGATCAAGGCGTTCCTGCGCCAGGCGATCGCCGAGGGCTTTTTCCACGCGGACATGCACCAGGGCAATCTGTTCGCGCTGCCCGATGGCCGCATCGCCGCGATCGACTTCGGCATCATGGGTCGGATCGACCGCCGCGCCCGCGTTTGGCTCGCCGAGATCCTCTATGGACTGCTCACCGGCGACTATAAGCGCGTCGCCGAGATCCATTTCGAGGCGGGCTATGTCCCCGCCCACCACAATGTCGCCGAGTTCGCCACTGCCCTGCGCGCGGTGGGCGAGCCGATGCGCGGCCTGCCGGTGAAGGAAATGTCGATCGGCGGCATGCTCGACGGGCTGTTCTCGATTACCCGCGATTTCGACATGATGACGCAGCCGCACTTGCTGCTGCTCCAGAAGACGATGGTGATGGTGGAAGGCGTCGCGCGTGGGCTCGATCCGGACATCAATCTGTGGGAAGTCTCGGCACCGTTCGTCCGCGAATGGATCCGCACCGAGCTGGGGCCGGAGGCCAAGGTCGCCGATCGCCTGATCCAGGACTTGCGCACCCTTGCCCGCCTGCCGGAGCTGGTCCGTAACATCGAACTTCGTTTCCCCGGCCCCGGCGGCGCCCCGCCCGAGCCGCCCTTGCGCGAGATCCAGGTCGTGCGCGTCGGCGGCGGCTGGCGCTATGCGCTGGTCAGCATCGTCGCCGCGCTGGCCGGTGTGGCCGGAACGCTGCTGCTGAAATGACCGGGCGCACGCGCCGCCTCTGGACCCTCCAGCCGAGCCGCTTTGCCGCCCTGTCGCGGGGCCGCGCGCGGCTGGCCTGGCTGGCGGTGCTGCTGCTGGTGCTCACCTCGCTGACCGCGCTGGCGGTGCCGTCGCTCACCGGCGACGGCGCCACCGCCGCTGCCACCGCCGATCGGATGACCGATATCGGGCTGTATGAGCGCGTCGTCGCGGCGATGAAGGGCGGCGATACCTATTATGTCGCGGCGAGCGACGCGATGCGCGCCGGCGGCTATCCGCTGCGGCCGTTCTTCACCATGCGACTGCCCGCGCTGGCGGCACTCGAGGCGCTGATCCCCGGATGGGCGAGCATCGGCCTGCTGCTGGCGCTCGCTGCACTGACCGCCTTTGCATGGGCGTCGCGCGTAGGCTTGGCCCTGAACGGGCTGTTCCCGCGCGCGGTGATGATGATGATGCTCGCGGTCTCGATGCTGGCCTTCTTCCAGCCGGGTCTCGTGCTGTTCCACGAGGTTTGGGCCGGCCTGCTCGTCGCGCTGTCGCTGGCGCTGCGCCGCCCGGGTCGCGCGCTGGAGGCGATCGCGCTCGGCCTCGCCGCGATGCTGATCCGCGAGACTGCAGCCCTGTACGCGATCGTCATGCTGGTCTTCGCCTGGGGCGAGGATCGGCGGGGCGAGGCGCTGGGCTGGGGCGTGGCGCTGCTGGTCTTCGGCGGGGTGCTGGCGCTGCACGCGCATGCCGTGGCAGGCGTGACCGGCCCGCTCGATGCCGCATCGCCGGGCTGGTCGGCGTTCAACGGCCCCGGCTTCTTCCTTCGCGCGCTGGTCACTTCCACCGCGCTGCAGGCCCTGCCGGTGATGGTCGGCGCGGTGCTGATCGTGCTGGCACTACTCGGCTGGGCGAGCTGGGACGAGCCGCTGGGCTTGCGGATGTTCGCGCTGCTGATCGCCTATGGCGTGGTGATTTCGATCTTCGCGCGGCTCGACAATTTTTACTGGGCGCTGATGATCGCCCCCGCCGCACTGGTCGGGCTGGTGTTCGTCCCCGATGCGCTGGCGGACCTGTGGCACCGTGCGCTCGACAGGCGGCGGATCACGGTTACAACGGTGACTCCATGAAGCGCATCCTGCTCATCGTCGGCGGGGGCATCGCCGCCTACAAGGCGTGCGAACTCGTTCGCCTGTGCCGCAAGGCCGGGATCGGCGTCACCTGCGTGCTCACCGAAGGCGGCCAGCATTTCGTCACGCCGATGACGCTCGCCGCGCTGTCCGAGAACCAGGTCTACACGACGCTGTGGGACCTGAAGGACGAGGCGGAGATGGGCCATATCCAGCTCAGCCGCCAGGCCGATCTGGTTGTGGTGGCGCCGGCTACCGCCGATCTGCTCGCCCGCATGGCCGGCGGCATCGCCAGCGACCTGGCGACCACGCTGCTGCTCGCCACCGACAAGCCGGTGCTCGCGGCCCCGGCGATGAACGTGCGGATGTGGAGCCATGCCGCCACCCGCCGCAACGTGGCCCAGCTTCGCGCGGACGGCGTGACCGTGCTGGAACCCGACGAGGGCCCGATGGCCTGCGGCGAATATGGCGCCGGTCGGCTGCCCGAGCCCGAGCCGATCCTCGCCGCGATCCAGCAGGCGCTTTCGCCCGTCGAACAGCGGCTGGCCGGCAAGCATGTGCTCGTCACCGCAGGTCCCACGCACGAGCCGATCGACCCGGTGCGCTACATCGCCAACCGTTCCTCGGGGAAGCAGGGCTTTGCCATTGCCGGCGCGCTGGCGGCGCTGGGTGCGCGGGTCACGCTGATCGCGGGGCCGGTGACGCTGCCCACGCCGGCGGGCGTCACTCGGGTCGACGTGGAGACCGCGCGCGAGATGGCGGCCGCGGTGGACGCCGCCCTCCCCGCCGACGCAGCCGTGATGGTTGCCGCTGTAGCCGATTGGCACGTTGAGCCCGCTGCGCAGAAGTTGAAGAAGGGGGACGCCGCGCCGCTGCTGCACCTCGCGCAGAATCCTGATATTCTCGCCGGCGTGGCGCAGGGATCGCGCCGGCCGCGGCTCGTGGTGGGTTTCGCGGCGGAAACCGAGCGAGTGATTGAACATGCCGTCGCGAAACGCACGCGCAAGAACGCGGACTGGATTGTCGCCAACGATGTTTCGGGCGATGTGATGGGGGGTGAAGCCAATGCCGTCCATCTCGTCACCGCCGAGGGCGTCGAAAGCTGGGAGCGCGCGTCCAAGGCCGACGTCGCCCGCCGCCTCGCCGAACGGATCGCCGATGCGCTCTAAGCTGCTGCCCGCCCTTGCCGGCATTGCGCTGCTCGCCGGCTGCACCACGCCTGTCGCAACGACGCACACCGTCGCCAAGGTGGAGCCGGCGCTCAACCTGCACGCCCGCAACTTCGGCGCCACCGCGCCGGACACGGTGCGCACGCTGATCGTCGTCCTCCACGGCGACGGCGGCCCGGAATCGCGCAGCGACCACTATCGCTTCGCCGAGGCGGCCACCCAGAACATCCCCAACAGCGCTGCGGTCGCGCTGCTGCGCCCGGGCTATGGCGATGCCGCCGGCAACCGCTCGCCGGGACAGGCCGGGCTCGGCTTCGGTGACGATTATACGCAGGAGCGGATCGACGCGATCGCGGAGTCGCTCGGCATTCTGCGCCGCCGCTTCGCGTCCGCGCGGCTGATCCTGGTCGGTGATTCGGGCGGTGCGGCGATTGCCGCCGACATCGCCGGCATCCGCCCCGATCTGGTCGATGCGATGGTGCTGGTCGGCTGCCCCTGCGCGCTGCCCGAATGGCGCAAGGGCATGCAGAAGCAGCGCCACGGTGCCGCCTGGGCGACGCCGGTCGCCAGCCTCGATCCGCTCAAGACCGCCGGTGGGGTAATGCCGGGCATGCGCGCCGCGGTGCTGGTCGGCCTCGACGACAAGATCACGCCCCCGGCGCTGTCGCGGGCCTATGCCGAGGCCCTTGCACTTCGCGGCATCGCTACCGATCTCCGGATCGTCCCCGGACGGGGACATGATCTGCTCAACGATCCCGAAGTGCTGGCGGCAACCACCCGGCTGGCGACCGCGCTTCCCACGAAAGGCTGACCTTGCTGCCGCCGATCCGTATCGCGATCCAGCGCCTGCCCCATGGCGAGAACCTACCCCTCCCCCGCTACGCCACCGAAGGTGCGGCGGGCATGGACGTGGTCGCCGCCGAGGACCTGACGCTCGCCCCGGGCGCGCGCCACGCCGTCGCCACCGGCTTCGCCATGGCGATCCCCGCCGGCTATGAGGTGCAGGTCCGCCCGCGCTCGGGGCTGGCGCTCAAGCACGGCATCACCTGCCTCAACACGCCGGGCACGATCGACAGCGATTATCGCGGCGAAATCAAGGTGATCCTCGCCAATCTTGGCACCGAGGACTTCCCGATCGCGCGCGGCGACCGGATCGCCCAGCTGGTCCCCGCCCCGGTGCAGCGCGCCGACTTGGACGAAGTGAACAGCCTCGACGAAACCACACGGGGGGCCGGCGGCTTCGGCTCGACCGGGCGATGATCGCCACCTTGGCCCTCGCCGTTGCGCTGCAGGCGAACCCGCCGCGGGTGATCGACTGGCCGTCGCTCGCACCGCTGCCCTACCGCGCCGAGCCGCAGATCAGCCCGGACATGCTCGCCTTCGTCGCCAATGAAGTGACCACGCGCAAATGCCCGGTCGCGATCGGGCCGGGGCTGACGCTGAGCGTCGACGTCGCCGTGTTGGTCGATGCGCAGGACAATATCCGCACGACCGTGCCACGCGCGATCCAGTGCCCGACGGTGGAGCAATATGCCGCCGCGATGGTGGCCGGCGCCGCGCGGGGCAACCTGCTGCCGCGCATGGCCAATGCCGATCAATGGTACCGCACGACGGTAACCTTCTCCTGGGCCAAATGACGCTCTCCGACGAAGAGCTGGAACGCTACGCCCGGCACATCATCCTGCGCGAGGTGGGCGGTGCGGGCCAAGCGAAGCTCAAGGCCGCGCGGGTGCTGGTGATCGGCGCCGGCGGCATCGGCGCGCCGGCGATCCAGTATCTCGCCGCCGCCGGCGTGGGGACGCTGACCATCGTCGACGACGACGTGGTCGACCGCTCCAATCTCCAGCGCCAGATACTGTTCGGCACCGACGATATCGGCACCGGCAAGGCCGAAGCGGCTGCCGCCCGCGTCGCCGCGATCAACCCCAATGTCACGGTCCGCGTCGAGACACGCCGCCTCTCCGCCGCCGACGCGCCTGCGCTGATCGCCGGGCACGATGTCGTGCTCGACGGCACCGACAATTTCGCCACCCGCCTCGCCGTCGCCGATGCGGCGCTCGCCGCTCGCGTGCCGCTCGTCTCCTCCGCCGTCGCCGAGTTCGAGGGCCAGCTTGGCACCTTCCGCGGCTGGGAGGCGGACAGGCCGTGTTACCGCTGCTTCGTCGGCCACGATCCCGAGCGCGAGGGCATCAGCTGCTCCGAACAGGGCGTGCTGGGGGCGCTCACCGGCATTCTCGGCAGCCTCGCCGCGCTGGAGGTGATCCGGGCGATCACGCCGTTCGGCGACGACACCGCCGGCAAGCTGCTGCTGGTCGATGCACTCGCCTTCCGCTTCCGCACGCTCCAGCTGCCCAAGGATCCGGGCTGCCCGTCTTGCGGCACGGGAACGCTCCGGTAAGGAGAAGCGGCCTAGGAGTGGCACCGACACCGCAGCACAGGAGCCATGATGACCGACCCGACCGCCAAGCCCCCGCGCGTGCTCGTTACCGGATCGGCCGGGTTCATCGGCTTCCACACCGCCAGCCGCCTGCTCCAGGCAGGCGCGACGGTGCTCGGCATCGACAATTTCTCGGATTACTATGACGTCGCGCTCAAGGAAGCGCGCAACGACATGCTGTCCAACCACGCGAATTTCCGGGTGGCCCGCCTGTCGATCGAGGACCAGACAGCACTCGCCGATGCCTGGACCGAGTTCCGGCCCGACGTCGTGATCCACCTCGCCGCGCAGGCCGGCGTGCGCTTCAGCATCGAGCAGCCGGCCAGCTATATCGGCGCGAACGTGGTCGGCACGTTCAACCTGCTCGAGCTGGCGCGCCACCATTCGGTCCGCCACTTCCTCGCCGCCTCGACCAGTTCGGTCTATGGCGCCAATACCGACATGCCCTTCGGCGAGACCCAGCGCACCGCCACGCCGATGAGCCTCTACGCGGCCACCAAGGGCGCGACCGAGCTGATGGGGCACAGCTACGCGCATTTGTTCCGCACGCCGATGACCTTCTTCCGCTTCTTCACGGTCTATGGCCCCTGGGGACGCCCGGACATGGCTCTGTTCAAGTTCACCCGCGCCATTCTCGCCGGCGAACCGATCGACGTGTACAACAATGGCGAGATGGTGCGGGACTTCACCTTCATCGACGATCTCGCCGAATCGATCGTGCGGCTGATCGACGCCGTCCCTGGCGACGTACCGGTGGAGGGAGACAGCCTGTCCCCCGCCGCGCCCTTCCGCATCGTCAATATCGGCGCGGGCCGCCCCACCCCGCTGATGGACTATATCGGCGCGGCGGAGAAGGCGCTGGGCCGCACCGCGATCAAGAACTTCCTGCCGATGCAGGCCGGCGACGTACCGGCGACCGAAGCCTCGTCCGACCTGCTCCGTCGTCTCACCGGCTATGCGCCCTCCACCACCCCCGAGGAAGGCGTGGCGCAGTTCGTGCGCTGGTATCTGGAGCATTATCGAAGCTGAAACCGGCGCTGGTGCACAAGAGCCGCTCCCGATTGGAGCGGACAAGATGACCTTCGAATGGCCGGCGCACGGACTCGAGCTGCAGACCCGGATCGAGACGCGCGCAGCGACGATCGGCGTGATCGGCATGGGCTATGTCGGCCTGCCGCTGGCGGTTGCGTTCGGCGAGGCGGGCTGCTCCGTCCTCGGCTTCGATCTCGATCCTGAGAAGGTCGTCGCGCTCAACCGGGGCGAGAGCTATATCAAGCACATCCCTGGCGACCGCATCGCGCCGCTGGTCGGCGAGAAGCGCCTCGCCGCGACGGCCGATCTCGACCGGCTGGGCGAGGTCGACGTGCTGCTGATCTGCGTGCCGACGCCGCTCACCCGCCACCTCGAACCCGACCTCAAATATGTCGAACACACCACCCGCGCGATCGCGCACAGCTTGCGCAAGGGCCAGCTGGTGATCCTCGAATCGACCACCTATCCCGGCACCACCCGCGAGGTAATGCAGCCGATCCTCGAGGAGAACGGCATGACCGCGGGCAGGGATTTCTTCCTCGCCTATTCGCCCGAGCGCGAGGATCCCGGCAACCCGACCTTCTCCACCACCAAGATCCCAAAGGTGGTCGGCGCCGACGATCCCGCCTCAGCCGGGCTGGCGATGGCGCTCTACCGCCACATCGTGCCCCAGGCGATCCAGGTCTCCTCGGCGGCGACGGCAGAGGCGGTGAAGATCACCGAGAACGTGTTCCGCGCGGTCAACATCGCCCTGGTCAACGAGCTGAAGCTGATCTTCACCGCGATGGACATCGACGTGTGGGAAGTGATCGAGGCGGCCAAGTCCAAGCCGTTCGGCTTCATGCCCTTCTATCCCGGCCCGGGGCTGGGCGGGCACTGTATCCCGATCGACCCCTTCTACCTCACCTGGAAGGCCCGCGAGTACAACCAGCACACCCGCTTCATCGAGCTGGCCGGCCAGATCAATGCCGACATGCCGCAGCACGTGATCCGCGTGCTGGCGGATACGCTCGACGCCCGCTTCGGCCGAGGGCTGCGCGGCGCGCGGGTGCTGGTACTGGGGGTGGCCTACAAGAAGAATGTCGACGACATCCGCGAGAGCCCGTCGCTCCGCCTGATGGAACTGATCGAGGCGCGCGGCGCAACGGCCGATTTCCA
Organism: Sphingomonas trueperi; assembly: GCF_040545965.1. Lineage (GTDB taxonomy): Bacteria > Pseudomonadota > Alphaproteobacteria > Sphingomonadales > Sphingomonadaceae > Sphingomonas > Sphingomonas trueperi_C. The sequence goes on from NZ_JBEPMV010000003.1 coordinate 13,037, forward strand.
CGATCCCCACGTCGCCCAGATCAACGGCACGCGCGAGCATCCGACGCTCAACTATCGACACGGGGTGGCATGGGACGAAGCCGCGATCGCCGGCTACGATGCGGTGCTGATCGCCACCGACCACGACGCGGTCGATTACACCGCACTGGCGGCCTCGGCAAAGCTGGTGATCGACACGCGCAATGCCTGCGGCAAGGCAGGCGTCACGGGCGAGAACATCGCCCGCGCCTGACGCGGCGCGCCGGACTGCCCGGCGCACCGCCAGATAGGCTTAGCCCAGCGCCTTCTCCGCAAAGGCGCGCACAGCCGGTTCGAGATCCGGACGCGACAGGGCGACCGCGAGGTTCGCCTGGATGAATCCGGCCTTGTCGCCGCAATCGTAGCGGGTGCCCTGGAAGGTCACGCCGTGGAACGGCTGGTCCCCGATCATGCGCTGCATCGCGTCGGTCAGCTGAATCTCGCCGCCGGCGCCCTTGCCCTGGTTCTCCAGGATGCGCATCACTTCGGGCTGCAGGATGTAACGGCCGATCACCGACAGGTTCGACGGCGCAGTGCCCGGCGCCGGCTTTTCCACCAGCCCCTTCACCTCGGTCAGCGTGCCGTCCTGCGTGCCCGGCGTGATGATGCCGTAGCGGTGCGTCTGGTCATCCGGCACTTCCTCGGCGCAGATCAGGTTGCCGCCCACCTTGTTATAGGCGTCGACCATCTGCTTGAGGCAGCCGGGCTGGCCGAACATGAAGTCGTCCGGCAGCAGCACCGCGAAAGGCTCGTCGCCGACGATGTCGCGGGCGCACCACACGGCATGGCCCAGGCCCATCGGCTCCTGCTGGCGGACATAGGCGATGTTGCCCGGCTTGAGGCGAGTGCCGTCCAGCACCTCCAGCGACTTGCCGCGCGCGGCCATGGTCGCTTCCAGCTCATAGGCGATGTCGAAATGGTCCTCGAGCGCGGACTTGCCGCGGCCGGTGACGAAGATCATCTGCTCGATGCCGGCTTCCACCGCCTCGTCGACGGCGTACTGGATCAGCGGGCGGTCGACGACCGGCAGCATCTCCTTCGGCATCGCCTTGGTGGCGGGCAGGAACCGGGTACCGAGTCCCGCAACCGGGAACACGGCCTTACGCAGCGGCTTGATCGTCATAACCCCCCTCATGGTAAATTTTGGGTGCAGTGCGGCATAACGGTATACCGCGCGGGTGGCAAACGCACGGCTTCCGTAATGGTTCGGTGATGCAATTACGCTAGGGAACCGAAATGGCACAGGTCCGCAAAAAGCTGTTCGTCGTCTTCGGCACACGTCCCGAAGCGATCAAGCTCTTCCCCGTGATTCGCGCGCTGCAGGCGTCGACGAAGTTCGACGTCGTTACCTGCGTGACCGCGCAGCATCGCGGCCTGCTGGATCAGGTGCTGGCAATCGCAGGGATTACCCCGGACGTCGATCTCGACCTGATGACCCCCGGCCAGTCGCTCGACGCGCTGACGGTGCGGCTGCTGACCGGCATCGGCGACGCGCTCGATTCGGTGGGGCCGGACCGGGTGATCGTGCAGGGCGACACCGCTACCGCGATGGTAGGCGCGCTGGCGGCCTATTATCGCAAGATTCCGGTGAGCCATGTCGAGGCAGGGCTGCGCTCGGGCGACATCTACCAGCCCTGGCCGGAGGAGGTGAACCGCCGGATCGTCGCCCCGATCGCCGACCAGCATTTCGCCCCGACAGAAACCGCCGCCAACGCGCTGCGCGACGAGAATGTGGCCGCCGCCACCATCCATGTCACGGGTAACACGGTGATCGACGCGCTGCTCGCGACGCGGGCGCGAATCATGGCCGAACCGCAGCTCGCGGCCGGGCTCGACCCGATTGCGACGCGCTTCGCCGGCAAGCGGATAGTGCTGGTCACAACCCATCGCCGCGAGAACTTCGGCGAGGGCATGGTTGCGATTGCCGACGCACTTCGCCGCATCGCAGCAAGACCGGACGTAGCGATCCTGTTTCCGGTGCATCCAAATCCCAATGTCGTCGCGGTGATGGACGCCGCCCTGAGCGAGCAGCCCAACATCGCCCGCATCGACCCGCTCGATTATCCGACCTTCATACGCGCGCTGGACATGGCCGATCTGGTGCTGAGCGATTCGGGCGGGGTTCAGGAAGAAGCGCCGGCGCTCGGTAAGCCGGTGCTGGTAATGCGCGATACCACGGAGCGGCCGGAAGGCGTCACCGCTGGCACCGCGCGACTGGTGGGTACCGATGCCGATCGCATCGTCGAGGAAGTCAGCCGCCTGCTCGATGATCGGGACGCGCACGCCGCGATGGCACGCGCGCACAACCCGTTCGGCGACGGCCATGCCGCGACCCGCATCGCCGCCATCATCCGCGAGAGCTTCGGCTTCGACTGAGCCGTCTTCCGATATTTTAACGCCTCTCTGCCATGGTCGCCGCTCCTGATTTCGCGCGGAGTTTGCGATGCTTGTCACCACGGAGCCGAAGGTCGCAGTGCTCGGCCTCGGCTATATCGGGCTACCCACCGCGGCGGTGATCGCGCGGACGGGCGCCCGGGTGCTGGGCATCGACGTCGACGCGGCCGTGGTGGAGACGGTGAACTCCGGCCGGGTGCATATCGAGGAGATCGATCTCGACGGCCTCGTCTCCGGGGTGGTCGCGCGCGGCAATCTCCGTGCGGCGCTGGCGATCGAGCCGGCAGACGTGTTCGTCATTGCCGTGCCGACGCCGTTCGGCGCCAACCATGCGCCGGACATCGGCTATGTGCTGCAGGCGGCGACCACCATCGCGACGGTGCTCAAGTTCGGTGACGTGGTGATCCTCGAATCGACCTCCCCCGTAGGCACCACCGAGAAGGTGGCCGAGCTGCTCGCCCAGCTGCGCCCCGACCTCAAGGTGCCCGGCCACAGCAGCGGCAGCGCCGACATCGCCATCGCCTATTGCCCCGAGCGCGTGCTGCCCGGCCGCATCCTTGTAGAGCTGATCGAGAACGACCGGGTGATCGGCGGCATCACCCCGCGCTGTGCGCGCAAGGCGCTGCACTTCTACCGCCGCTTCGTTCGCGGCGCCTGCGTCACCACCACCGCACGCGCGGCCGAGATGACCAAGCTCACCGAGAACGCGTTCCGCGACGTCAACATCGCCTTCGCCAACGAACTCTCAATTCTGGCCGAGGGCATGGGCGTCGACGTGTGGGAGGTGATCCGGCTGGCCAACCGCCACCCGCGCGTCAACATCCTCTCGCCCGGACCCGGCGTGGGCGGCCACTGCATCGCGGTGGACCCCTGGTTTCTCGTCCATTCCAACCCGGCGCAAAGCCCGCTGATCCGAACCGCGCGCGAAGTGAACGACGGCAAGGTCGCGCACAGCATCGCGCGCGCCGAGGCGCTGATCGCCCGGCTGCCGGGCGCGCCGATCGCCTGCCTCGGCCTCGCCTTCAAGGCCAATATCGACGATTTCCGCGAGAGCCCCGCGCTCAAGGTGGCGCAAGCAATCGCCGAGCAGCACGGGGCCCGCGTCCGTATCGTAGAGCCCTATGCCCAAGCGCTGCCTCCTACCCTCGCCGCAACGGGCGCGACGCTGACCGATATCGACAGCGCGATCGAAAGCTGCCCGATCTTCATCGTCCTGGTGGATCACGACCTGTTCAAGTCGGTGCCGCTCGACGAGCGTGCGGGCAAGCTGGTCTATGACACGCGCGGCATCTGGCCGGACCAGCCTGCGCCGGAGAGCATCGCCGCCGGTCTGCGCCTCGCCGGGTGAACATGCTCACCGAGCTGTTCCGCAGGCCTGAGCCGCCGGCCTATGCGCTGCCGGCGGGCACCCGCGCCTACGCAATCGGCGACGTGCATGGCCGGCGTGACCTGCTGGAAGAACTGCTGGCACGGATCGATGCCGAGCGTGCCGCCGATCCCCGCGCCCGCGAGCATCTGATCCTGCTCGGCGACCTGATCGATCGCGGCCCAGACTCGCGTGGGGTGCTCGATCTCCTGCTCGAACGGCAGGCGTCCGACCCCAGCCTGACGATCCTCGGCGGCAACCACGAGACGATGCTGGTTGCGATGCTTGACGGCAATCTGCGCGATCTCGAAAGCTGGCTGCACTTCGGTGGCGAGGAATGCGCCGCCAGCTACGGACTCGACCCGATTGCGCTGTTGGCCGAGCCTGCGGCTGCACCGGCGCTGCTCCGCACAGCAATTCCCGGGGCGCACGCCACGCTGCTGCGCGCGCTTCCCGATTCGGTGCGGATTGGCGACGTTCTGTTCGTCCATGCCGGCATTCGCCCCGGGGTGGCGCTGGAGGCGCAGGAGCCGCAGGACCTGCGGTGGATCCGGACGCCGTTCCTCCGCAGCGCCGCGGACCACGGGGTGCTGATCGTCCACGGCCATACGGTCGTCGGCGAACCAGAGATTCACCCGAATCGTATCGCGATCGACACCGGCGCCAGCGCCACCGGTCGCCTTACCGCGCTATGCCTCGATGGCCCGGAGCGCCGCTTCCTCGCCACCGGCGCCTGACGCGCACACGAAAAAGCCCGCGAGGGTCGCTCGCGGGCTTTTCGAAATACTGCAATCGGAAGCTGCTTACTGGGCGGGGGCTTCGCCTGCGCCCTGCGGCATGCCGCCCTGCTGCTGCTGCATCATCATCTGGCGGATGACCGCGGCAGGCACCAGTTCCTGCATGGTGACGTCGAAGATCAGCACCTGGTCGGACAGCTCGTTCTGCTGGCCACCCTCGGCGCCATAGCCCAGCTTCGGCGGAAGCCAGAAACGATAATGGGCGCCCTTCTTCATCAGCTTCACGCCTTCGGTGAAGCCCGGGATCATCGGCTGGCCGATCTGGAAACGCATCGGCGTCTTCGGCTGGAATTCCTTGCCGCTGCGCAGAACGCCGCGAATCTCGGTGACGACACCGTCCTGCTCGGCAGGGGTGGCGCCGCTTCCGGCCTCGATCACCTGATACTGGAGACCCGACGGCGTGGTCTGGATGCCCGACTGGTTCTTGTGCCACGCCATGAATGCATCGGCATCGAGATGCGATGCGGCCGGCGTGCGCGTGCCCGTCCAGGCAAGCGCAGCGGCGATGGCAGCCGCTGCCAGCACCCCCAACCAGATCCAGAGCTTGTAGCTGCCCTTGACGGGCTGGAGCGGAACGGCGGTCACCGACATGATCGGACTCCGACGGGGAAGGCATCCCCGTTTATGTAGGAAACAGAAACGACGGCGCGCGCTGGTTCAACGCGCGCCGGGCAGGCCTCAACGGGCGCTGTCGCGCTCCATGCGCTTGCGCTCCAGCTTGCGGGCGCGACGCACGGCGGCGGCACGCTCGCGAGCGCGCTTCTCGCTCGGCTTCTCGTAGTGACGGCGCAGCTTCATCTCGCGATAGACGCCTTCACGCTGCAGCTTCTTCTTGAGCGCCCGCAGCGCCTGGTCGACGTTGTTGTCGCGAACGATGATTTGCATAAAGTCGTACAGCTCCGATCAAACTCAATAGCAAGGGGCCGCCGAAACCAAAGGTACGGCGTCGAACGGGCCTCCTATCAGCGCCCGTTCGATTCTTCAAGCAAAAGCGTGCATGGCCGCCATGCTTCCGCAGAATTGAGGGCGCGCCGCGTCCGAATTCGCATTACAGCAGATTGCAGCGCTGCAACCCGGTCGATAGGTTCGGGTCGCAATACCCACTTCATGATGCAGTCAGCTCCCGCATTGGATCTCGAAACCCGCCTCCTCATCGTCGACGACGATCCCGGCATCCGCGAACTCACCGCCGCATTCCTGGCGCAGCACGGCTATGTCGTCGACACGGCCGAGGATGCGACCGCGATGCGCGCGGCGATCGCCGCCAACAGCTATGCGCTGGTGGTGCTCGATCTGATGATGCCCGGCGAGGACGGCCTTTCCATCCTCCGCACAATGGACCGCCAGGCGGGCCCCGCGGTGATTCTCCACTCGGTGCTGAGCGAGGACATCGATCGCATCGTCGGCCTGGAGATGGGCGCCGACGATTACATCGCCAAGCCGGCCAATCCGCGCGAATTGCTGGCGCGCATTCGTTCGGTGCTGCGCCGCGCTGTCGCGGCCCCGGCTACGACCAGCACGCTGGAGCGCAGCTATCTGCGTTTCGCCGGGTGGCGGCTCGATCCGGTCGGGCGGCAGCTCTATGATCCCGAGGGCGTGCTGATCAACCTGTCGGACGGCGAGTTCCGCCTGCTCCTCGCGCTGGTCGAGCGGCCGCGCCGGGTGCTGACCCGCGATGCGCTGCTCGATTATTCGCGCGGCGCCCATGCCGAGCATTTCGATCGCGCGATCGACGTGCAGATGAGCCGGCTGCGCAAGAAACTCGCTCGCTCGGACGCGGACGAGCTGATCCGCACCATCCGCAACGAAGGCTATATGTTCATCGCCGAGGTGACCACCAAGTGATCGGCCGCCCGGCGTCGATCGTGGTGCCGATGATGCTGTTCGCCATCACCTCGGCAGCGGTGGTGATGCTGGTGCAGTTCGCGGTGGTGTTCCACGGTCCGCCTCCCGGCTTCGGCCCGGTCCCGATCGCGCGCGTCGCCGATGCACTGCGCACCGGCCGCGCCCCCGCTCGTATCCATGGCGAGGCGATCCACCTCTATTACGCCGACAGCGATCGCTTCGGGCGAACGGAAGAACGGGCATTTCCGGAACGCGACTCCGCGATCGCGGCGCTGATCCCCGCGCCTGCGGGCAGCGTGCGCGGCTATTATGAGTGGCCGACCAGCGATCCCGACCAAGACATCCATGGCAGCTTCACGATCGGGCGCCGCACTGACAAGGGCTGGCTGGTCGCCTCGGTCAGCCGCGCGCCGACGCTCGGCCGCTGGCGAGTCGCGATCCTCCAATGGATGCTGCTGACGCTGGTGATCCTTTCGCTGCTCGCCTGGGCGGCAGCGCGGCGAATCTCCCGCCCCATCCGGCGGCTGGCGGAGGCGGCGAAACGCGCGCGGCTCGGCGCCCCCGAGGCGATCCCGCTCGACGGTCCACGCGAAATTCGCGAACTCGGGCGCGCGATGGAGGCGATGCAGGCGCGCATCCTCCAGCAGGCCGAAAATCGCACCGTGATGCTGGCCGCGATGGCGCACGACCTGGGCACCCCCCTCTCCCGCCTTGCCTTCTGGATCGAGCAACTGCCCGAAGCGGCCCGCGAACGCGCCGTCGCCGACATCGGCGAGATGCGCGCGATGCTCGCCGCGACGCTGCGCTTCACCCGCGACGATCGCGCGCATGGCGAGATGGTGCGGCTCGATTTGGGCTCGCTGATCGACAGCCTCGCCGACGACCTGGCGACGGCGGGAACCCCGGTGACGGTCGATCCCGGACCGCGCATGGTGCTGATCGGCGACACCCAGGCGCTGCGGCGACTGTTCGGCAACCTGATCGAGAACGCGATCCGCTATGGCCATGTCGCACGGATCAGCTGGAGCATTCGAAGCGGGCATGGCGAAATCCATGTCGATGACGAAGGCCCGGGATTCGACCTTTCGCGCGCCGAGAATCTGTTCGCGCCGTTCGTCCGCGGCGAAAGCTCGCGCAACCGCGCGACGGGCGGCACCGGACTGGGCCTGGCGATCGTGCGCTCCATCGTCGAGCTTCACGGCGGCGAGGTGATGCTCGCCAACCGGCCCAGCGGCGCCGGCGGCCGGGTGCGGGTCCGCCTGCCGCTGGCAACCTGACGCAACACGTCGTTACGCCGCGACATCGTCCGGCGAGGTTCCCGCTGCACAGCACGCACAAGCCGCAGCCCCAACGGCGGCTCCGCATCGCGCGTACGGCTTTCCGCGCGACTGCAACTGCGCCCGCCGAGCGACGCGCTGCCCCCTGTGCGCGCCATTCCGGCGGGCGGAGCTTTGCTATACAGGCGGGCGATGGCCCATGTTTCCGAAACTCCGCTCGATCGCGGCACCCGCCTTCGCTCGATCCTCGGCGGATCGGCCGGCAACCTCGTCGAATGGTATGACTGGTATGCCTATGCGGCGCTCGCCAGCTATCTTGCCCCGCATTTCTTCGCGCCCGGCACCGCGCAGGACCTGAACGCCTGGATCGTCTTCGCGATCGGCTTCTTCATGCGGCCGATCGGCGGCTGGCTGATGGGCGTCTATGGCGACCGCCACGGTCGCAAGGCGGGGCTGAGCCTGTCGGTCACGCTGATGTGCGCGGGTTCGCTGCTGATCGCGGCGACGCCCAGCTACAGCGCGATCGGCTGGGCGGCGACCGCCGCTTTGGTGATCGCACGGCTGCTGCAGGGTCTGTCGCTCGGCGGCGAATATGGCGCGAGTGCCACCTATCTGTCGGAGATGGCGGGCCGGCGACACCGCGGCTTTTTCTCCAGCTTCCAATATGTCACGCTTATTTCCGGCCAGCTCACCGCGCTGGTGGCGCTGCTCGCGCTGCAGGCAGTCCTGCCCGAGGGGAGCCTGCGCGACTGGGGCTGGCGCCTGCCCTTCGCGCTCGGCGGCGCGCTCGCGCTGTTGGTCTACTGGCTCCGGCGCCGCCTCGCCGAAACCGAGAGCTTCGCCAAGCGCGATCGCAAGGCGGCCTCGAGTGCCTTGGCGCTGTTCCGCCAGCACCCGCGCGAAGCGATGCTGGTGCTGCTGCTCACCGCCGGCGGCACCCTCGCCTTCTACGCCTACACCATCTACCCGATCACCTTCCTCAAGAAGACCGCTGGATTCTCCGATGCGGCGGCCACCCAGGTCAATGCGGCGGCGCTGTTCGTGTTCATGCTGGTCCAGCCGCTGGCGGGGGCGCTGTCCGACCGGATCGGCCGCAAGCCGCTGATGATCGGCTTCGGCGTGCTGGGGGTGTGTTTCACCTACCCCATCTTCGTTGCGATGGAGGGCGTGCGCGACGGGCCCTCGGCCTTCTGGCTGATGACGGCGGCGCTGCTGATCGTCACCGGCTACACCGCGATCAACGCGGTGGTGAAGGCGGAGCTGTTCCCCGCGCATATCCGCACCCTGGGCGTCGCGCTGCCCTATGCGCTGGCGAACGCGATCTTCGGCGGCACCGCGCCTTCGGTGGCCTTGTGGTTCAAGCAAGAAGGCTGGGAGCGCGGCTTCTACTGGTACGTCACCGCGATGATCGGCATCTCGCTGATCACCTATGCGACGATGCGCGATACCGCGCGCAACAGCCGGATCGCCGAGGACTGAGCCTCACGCGAGGATCGCCCCGCCCCGCTTGGCGAGCACCCGGCCGATCGCATCGAACAGCGCGTCCATTGCCACCGGCTTGAACAGTACGTCATCGGCGCCGGTCGCCAGGCAGCGCTCGCGCAGGTCGAGCGCGGTATCGGCGGTGACCACGATGATCGGCAGTTCGGCCTTGGCATCGGGACGTGCGCGGATCTGGCGAATCGTCTCGAACCCGTCGGTGCCGGGCATGCGCAGATCCACCAGAATGATATCGAAAGTCTCGTCGTCGATTCGAGCGAGCCCCTCCTCGGCCCAGGCCGCCTCGGCCATCGTCGCCCCGGCCACGTCGAGCATGTCCTTCACGACGCGCCGATTCATCGGATCGTCCTCGATGAACAGGATGTTCATCGACGCTGGCCCTTCTGGGCAGAAACCGGCGTTCTGGCCACGTTGTGCATGTCTAGGTGTATTATCGCCCTAAGCCGCCTGCGAAACAAGCGGGTCGTTCCCCAGTTTCTTCTTTTTCCGCGCGGACGCGGGCAGTGCCGCTGCTACCAATTCCGTTCCAGCGACGGGCTTTTCTATCACCTGTGTTATGCCGGCGTCCAGAAATTGCGAACGTTGTTCAACGTTCTTGCCGCTCCACAGCAAGGTTGCGCATAGATCGGGCTGTATACTGCGTAGGATAGCGACTCCCTCCACCAGATCTTGCGTTGCGGTGGCGAGTGCCGCTTCGTCAATCACCAGCGCATCGAACTGCTCCAATTCGAGTAGCTGCGCGGCTTCGTCGCGGTCCTTGGCGAATCGGACTCGGTCCGCTTCGGCTTCGAACAGAGTCCGCAGCATCGCCCGGGTGATCGGATTGCGCTCGAGAATCAGCACGCCGGTGCCCGCTTCGCCGGCGTCCGGCAGCGTGGCCGGCGGCTCGGCGCGCAGCAGCGGCAGGTCAAGCGTGAAGGTCGAGCCTTCGCCCGGCGTGCTTGCCACCAGGATCACGCCGCCCAGCGCTTCGGTCAGGTTGCGGCAGATGGTGAGGCCGAGGCCGGTACCTCCATATTGCCGGGTGGTGCTGGAATCCGCCTGGCGGAAGCTCTCGAAAATCTCGCCGAGCTTATCGGCCGGAATGCCGATTCCGGTATCGGAGACGGCAATCCGCAAGCGTTCGCCCGCGCCGCCTTCGCCCGGCACCACCTCTGCCCGCAAGCCGATCGCGCCGGCCGAGGTGAATTTGAGCGCGTTCGACAGCAGGTTGAACAGCAGCTGCCGCAGCCGGCTGGGATCGCTGACGATCCAGCCAGGCGCGCCGCCCAGCTGGACGTCAAAGGCCAGCCCCTTGGCTTGTGCCGGATCGGTCCAGAGCCGCGCGACTTCCTCGGCGAGCGCACGGAAATCCATCGGCACGGGATCGACGCTAAGATTGCCACTCTCGATCTTGGCGACATCGAGAATGTCGTCGACCAGCGCCCGCATGGTCAGCCCGGCGCCCTGCACCACCTCCAGCCGCTCGCGCACATCGCCGTCGATGGCGTCGTCGGCCAGCATCACCTGGGTCATGCCGAGGATGCCGTTGAGCGGCGTGCGGATCTCGTGGCTGGTGGTCGCCAGGAACTCGGTCTTGGCACGCAGCGCCTTTTCGAGCGCGGCGTTGGTGGAGGCGAGCACGCGGTTCGCCGCCCGCACCTGGTTGCGGCTGCGGCGGATGGTGAACAGCCCAACGCTCAGCAGCAGGATCACCACAAGAGTGGCCAGGCCGAGCGAGAGGAACAGCACGCGCTGGAAATGCGCGGCCTTTTGCAGTTGCTCGGTCTTGAGCCGCTGGATGGTCAGTTCCTGGTTCGCATAGTCGAACCGGGCCGCCATCAGCGCGGCGCTGTTGGTGGTCGCCACCTTCGCCGCCTCGTCGCTCAGCCGCTTGAGCGCCTCCAGGTGCCGCAGCGCCAGCCGATCCTCGCCGAGCTTGCGGTAGATGAGGTAGGCGAACAGATGCGGCGTGCGATAATCCTGCGTGGTCGTCGCCAGGTCGACACCCTTGAATGTCTCCCCGATCAATGCCGCCGCGCGCTGCAGATTGCCCTCGTCCTTCGCCAGCTTGGCCGCAGTCGCGTTCAGCAGCCGCTCCAAGCCCCCCGCATCGCCCCCCTTGGCGAGCGCAAAGGCACGATCGAGCGTCGCCTGCGCACTGCGCAGATCGCGCGCTTCGATCTGGCTCCTCGCTAAATTGTCGAGAATTCGCGCTTCGAGAACCGGTTTGCCGAGCTTCCGCGCCAGGCGCACAGCTTCGGTATATTCGGCATCGGCTTCGCGATAGCGTTCAAGGACGAGCAGCACGTTGCCGCGGCTGTTGTGCAGGCTGAGCGACAGGATGTCGTCCCCACCGTAGAGCAACGACGCCTGGCGGAAATAGCGTTCGGCCCGGTGATCATCATGCGCGATCACATACAAGGAGCCGATCGACTGAAGCGCCAGCGCCTGACTGCGCACTTCATGCAATTGTTCGAAAACTCGATAGGCGCGCTGAAACGCCGACAGCGCCTCGGCTGCTTGGTCGCGCATCATGTACAGGTTGCCAAGCGAAAGCAGAAGGTCGCCCTTCACGCGTACCGGTGCGGCTATCGGCGCGACCGCCCTTTGCGCCTCCTCCAGCGAAAGACGCGCCGCATTCACGTCGTCGGAGCGCAGCTGCATTTCCGCGCGAAGCCATAGCGCCGTGCCGCGGATGAGCGCACGCTGGCCGGAGTCCTGGCTTCGATCGGCTGCATCGTTGATCCGGTTGATCAGCGGCTTCGGGTCCGCCGATTGATCGACAATGCGATCCCGCGCTTGCGACACGAGCCCGGCAACGTCCCGCGGCAACTGCTGCGCGCGTACCGTTGCGGGGGCAGCGACGATGAAGAGTAGCGGAACAGCACGAGCAAGCAGGTGCCCGGTGCGATTCACGCGCGGGTCCACGAACTTCCCGACCGGAGAAACACCGGACGGCTGGCCATGGTCTCGGCCAGTTGGTCCTGCTCGCCGAGATAGGAGCAGAGCGCCGGGAACGGCACGGGACGCGAGATCAGATAGCCCTGCACGAGATCGCAGCCCATCACGCTCAACAGGGCAAGCGCCGCCGGCGTCTCCACGCCTTCTGCAGTCACCTCCATCTCGAGCGCATGGGCGAGATCGATCGTCGACCGCACGATCAGCGGATCGCGGTGGCTCGAGGTGAGCTGGGTGATGAACATCTTGTCGATCTTCAGCTCCTTGGCGGGGAGCTGCTTGAGATAGGCCAGCGAGGACAGGCCCGCGCCATAATCGTCGATCGCCAGCACCACACCGTGATCGGCGAAGCGCTGCAGGTGGCGGATGGCACTTTCGGGATCGCGGATCACCGCGGTTTCGGTGATTTCGAAGCCGAGCTTCGCCGCCGGATTGGCAGTGATGATCTCGCACACCTCGTCGATGAAGCCCGCGTTGGCGAGCAGCATGCCCGAGATATTGAGGAACAGCGGGATGTCGTGCCCGAGCGCCGCAAGCCGGCGCTGGTCGGCGATCACCTGGCGCAGCGTCCATAGCGTCAGCGGACCGATCAGGCCCGAATCCTCCGCCGCGGCGATGAAGTCGCCCGGCATGACCAGGCCGCGCTCGGGATGCTGCCAGCGGATCAGCGCCTCAGCGCTCGACACCTGCTGCTGGCGGACGTTGATCTTGGGCTGATAGTGGAGGAACAGCTCGCTAGCCGCGATGGCGCGCGGCAGGTCGGCGATGAGCGTGAGACGGTCGATCGCGTGATCCGCGAGCGAAAGATCGATCATCTCGAAACCGCCCGCCTCGCCCGCACGCTCCAGTGCGATTTCGGCAACCTCGAGCAACCGCAGCGTGTCGCCCTCCTCGGTAGAGGCGCAGGCGGCACCGATGGCGAATTCCAGCCGCACCTCGGCCAGGGCCTCGCGCTGCTGGGCATCCAGCGCACGACGGAGCGTCTGGAGGCGGGCCGTGGCCTGTTCGCGATCCGCTACGGCAATATGAAACTCGATGAGGTCACGACCGACGCCGACGAGTTGCACACCGTCAGCCTGCGCAACGATTCGTGCTGCCAGCGCCTCGGCAGCGAAATGCAGGCCATTTTTGCCGAGGATGCGGCGCGCTGTCTCGAAATTGGTCACGCGGCACAACACCGACACGTTCAAGCCCTGGCTCACCGAATGCCCTCCCGCCGCCTGTTCGGCCACTCACCGAATAAAGGACAGATTCGCGAAAAACTACTGGCTGATGTTGAAAGCAGCCAAAAACCGGCATTTTTCGTGATTTATGCTGCCTGCCGGCCCCGACCTGCCCCTCGCGAACGCGCCCCGAACCGTTGGAAGAACAGGATTACGAAAAGTGATTGAAGAAAAGGTAAACAGGAATTTGCATATCTGCGCAGCTCTCAGCCTCCGCAGAATCCCCGATTGCGGGAAAGTAAATTTTTCATTAACGAAATGACTTGCGCGGAACAGCGCAGAAATGGGAGCCAAAAAAATGACCTTCATCAACCTCTTCTTCCGTGATGGCGTCGGCGGCACCGAGATCCGCCCGCTCTGAATTCAATCCTTTGGACGCTGGCGGCGCGACGTCGCCGGCCGACATTAACCAGGAAAAAGGCCTGCCCCCGCAGGCCTTTTTCTTTTGTAGCCAACGCCCTGACGCTTTTGCTGCACTGCGGTGGGTTGCGGTCGCGGCAGGTTCGGTTAAGAGCCTTGGCTGACCGCTGGAAACAGCACTCTCGGCACAGGGGAAAATCGTGCGCATTGCGATGATCGGCACGGGCTATGTGGGCCTGGTATCTGGAGCCTGCTTCTCGGACTTCGGCCATGAAGTCATCTGCGTGGACAAGGACGCGCGCAAGATCGAGCTGCTCCACCAGAATGTGATGCCCATCTACGAACCGGGCCTCGACGCGCTGGTCGCCAGCAACGTCAAGGCGGGCCGCCTCTCGTTCACCACTGACCTCGCTGAAGGCGTGAAGGATGCCGATGCGGTGTTCATCGCGGTCGGCACGCCCAGCCGCCGCGGCGACGGTCATGCCGATCTCTCCTACGTCTTCGCCGCCGCGCGCGAGATCGCCGAGAACCTGACCAAGCCGAGCGTGATCGTCACCAAGTCGACCGTGCCGGTGGGTACCGGCGACGAGGTCGAGCGGATCATCGCCGAAGTCGCCCCGAACAGCGGCGCCAAGGTCGTGTCGAACCCCGAGTTCCTGCGTGAAGGCGCGGCGATCGAGGACTTCAAGCGTCCCGACCGTGTCGTCGTCGGCACCGACGACGAGTTCGCCCGCCAGGTGATGCGCGAAATCTACCGCCCGCTGTCGCTCAACCAGTCGGCCCCGGTGCTGTTCACCGGCCGCCGCACCAGCGAGCTGATCAAGTACGCCGCCAACGCCTTCCTCGCGGTGAAGATCACCTTCATCAACGAGATCGCGGACCTGTGCGAACAGGTCGGCGCGGACGTGCAGGAAGTGTCGCGCGGCATCGGCATGGACAACCGTATTGGCGGCAAGTTCCTCCACGCCGGCCCCGGCTATGGCGGCTCGTGCTTCCCCAAGGACACGCTGGCGCTGATGAAGACCGCGGCCGACAACGAGACGCCGCTGCGCATCGTCGAGGCGACGGTGCAGGTGAACGATGCCCGCAAGCGCGCGATGGGCCGCAAGGTCATCAAGGCAATGGGCGGCGACGTGCGCGGCAAGACCGTCGGCATCCTCGGTCTGACCTTCAAGCCGAACACCGACGACATGCGCGACGCGCCGAGCCTTTCGATCATCGCCGCGCTGCAGGATGCCGGCGCCACGGTGAAGGCATATGATCCGGAAGGCGTCGAGCAGGCGGCCAAGATGCTGACCGACGTCGAGTTCGTCGAGAACCCCTATGCGGCGGCCGAAGGCTCCGACGCGCTGGTGATCGTGACCGAGTGGGACGCGTTCCGCGCGCTCGACCTCACCCGCATCAAGAACAGCCTGAACAGCCCCGTGCTGGTCGACCTGCGCAACATCTATCCGCCGGCCGAGCTCGAGCGCGCCGGCCTGCAGTATACCGGCGTCGGCAAGCCGAGCCACGACTGATCCGCTGCCCGCCCCCGCCACCTGCGGCGGGGGCGGGTATGCCGCGCTAAACAATAACTAGATCGCGCGGGGCGCCTGGGCTTTTTACATCCCCTTCCATGCTGCAAACGAGCGCCATGGATTCCGCCACCGCATCGCCCGGCCCGCTGACCCATCTTCAGCGGCTCGAGGCGGAGAGCATCCACATCCTGCGCGAAGTCGTCGCCGAGGCCGAACGCCCGGTGATGCTCTATTCGATCGGCAAGGACAGCGCGGTGATGCTCCATCTCGCGCGCAAGGCCTTCTATCCGGCGCCCCCGCCCTTCCCGCTGCTCCATGTTGACACGACCTGGAAGTTCAAGGCGATGTACGAGCTGCGCGAGCGCTCAGCACAGAAGGCGGGCATGGAGTTGCTCGTCCACCAGAATCCCGACGCGATCGCGCGCGGGATCAACCCGTTCGATCATGGCGGCCTGCATACCGATCTGTGGAAGACCGAGGGTCTGAAGCAGGCGCTCGACAAATATGGTTTCGACGCGGCCTTTGGCGGCGCCCGGCGCGACGAGGAGAAGAGCCGCGCCAAGGAGCGCATCTTCAGCTTCCGCACCGCCAGCCACCGCTGGGACCCGAAGAACCAGCGCCCGGAACTGTGGCGGCTGTACAATGCCCGCAAGGCCAAGGGCGAGAGCATCCGCGTCTTCCCGCTCTCCAACTGGACCGAGCTCGACATCTGGCAGTACATCCTGGCCGAGAACATCGAGATCGTCCCGCTCTATTTCGCCGCCCCCCGCCCGACGGTGGAGCGCGACGGCATGCTGCTGATGGTCGATGACGAGCGCTTCCGGCTGAACCCCGGCGAAGCGCCGGTCGAACGCTCGATCCGTTTCCGCACGCTCGGCTGCTACCCGCTGACAGGCGCAGTGGAGAGCACGGCGGACACGCTGGAGACGGTGATCCAGGAAATGCTGCTCACCACCACCAGCGAGCGCCAGGGCCGCGCGATCGACCACGACCAGGCCGCCAGCATGGAGAAGAAGAAGCAGGAGGGGTATTTCTGATGACCGCCTATCGCCCCGACGCACTGATCGCTTCCGACATCTCCGCCTATCTCGAACTGCACCAGCACAAGTCGCTGCTGCGCTTCCTTACCTGCGGCTCGGTCGACGACGGCAAGTCGACGCTGATCGGCCGCCTGCTCTACGATTCGAAGCAAATCTTCGAGGACCAGCTCTCGGCGTTGGAGAGTGACTCGAAACGCGTCGGCACCCAGGGCCAGGCGATCGACTTCGCGCTGCTGGTCGACGGTCTCGCCGCCGAGCGCGAGCAGGGCATCACCATCGACGTCGCCTATCGCTTCTTCGCCACCGAGAAGCGCAAGTTCATCGTCGCCGATACGCCCGGCCACGAGCAATATACTCGCAACATGGTCACCGGCGCCTCGACCGCCGACCTAGCCGTAATCCTTATTGACGCGCGCAAGGGCGTGCTGACCCAGACCAAGCGCCACAGCTTCCTCGCGCATCTGCTCGGCATCCGGCACTTGGTGGTGGCGGTGAACAAGATGGACCTGGTCGACTATGACCAGGCCGTGTTCGAGCGCATCGTCGATGCCTATTCCGAGTTCGCCCAGTCGATCGGCATCCAGGATTTCACGCCGATCCCGATCTCAGGCTTCCAGGGCGACAACGTCACGACGCGCAGCGATGCGATGCCCTGGTTCACCGGCCCGGTGCTGCTCGATCACCTCGAAAGCGTCGAGGTCGATGCCGACATCGATCGCATCAAGCCCTTCCGCATGCCGGTGCAATGGGTCAACCGGCCGAACCTGGACTTTCGTGGCTTTGCCGGGATGATCGCCGGCGGCACCGTCCGGCCGGGCGATCCGGTGCGCATCCTGCCTTCGGGGCGGACCAGCACGGTTGCGCGGATCGTCGCGATGGGCGGCGACAGGGAGGTGGCCGTCGCCGGGGAGTCGGTAACCCTCACCTTCGCGGACGAAGTCGATTGCTCGCGCGGCGACGTGATCGCCACGGCAGACGCACCTCCGCAGGCCGCGGACCAATTCAAGGCGACATTGGTCTGGATGGACCCGGCCGAGCTGCTGCCCGGCCGCGCCTATTGGCTTAAGCTCGGCACCCAGACGGTCAGCGCGGTCATCCGCGCGCCCGAATACGCCATCGACGTCAACACCATGGCGCGCACCCCCGCCAAGACGCTGGCGTTGAACGACATCGGCGTCGCCGAGGTCGCCACCGATCGGGCGATCGTGTTCGAACCCTATGCCGAGAGCCACGATCTCGGCGGCTTCATCCTAATCGACAAGCTGACCAACGCCACGGTCGGCGCGGGCATGCTCGATTTCGCGCTGCGGCGTGCGCAGAACGTCCATTGGCAGGCGGTGGAGATCACCCGCGAGGCGCATGCCCAGCAAAAGGGCCAGCAGCCGCGCCTGCTGTGGTTCACCGGGCTGTCGGGTTCGGGCAAGTCGACCATCGCCAATCTGGTCGAGAAGAAGCTGCACGCGCTGGGCAAGCACAGCTTCCTGCTCGACGGCGACAATATCCGCCACGGGCTCAACCGCGACCTCGGCTTCAGCGATCAGGACCGGGTGGAAAATATCCGCCGCATCGGCGAGGTTGCCAAGCTGATGACAGATGCCGGCCTGATAGTGCTCACCGCCTTCATCTCCCCCTTCCGCGCGGAGCGGGCGATGGTGCGATCGCTGCTGCCCGCCGGCGAATTCTTCGAGATCTTCGTCGATACCCCGATCGAGGAGGCCGAGCGCCGCGACGTGAAGGGGCTCTACAAGAAGGCGCGGGCCGGCGAGATCTCCAATTTTACCGGCATCTCCAGCCCCTATGAGCCGCCGCTCGCGCCGGAGATCCGCATCGACACCACCCGCACGAGCCCCGAGGAAGCGGCCGAGCAGATCGTTGAGGCGATCATGGGCGTGTGGAGCCCGATGCTGTGAACGACGCCCAACTCGCCCATGCCATCGCCGAGGAAGCCGGCGCGCTGCTGCTCCGCATCCAGAGTGAGTGCGCAGGCGGCGCGCGCGGCGACGCGGAGGCCAATGCGCTGATCCTCGATATGCTGCGCGCGGCCCGACCTGACGACGCGATCCTCTCCGAGGAATCGGCTGACGATCCCGTTCGCCTGAGCCGTCGCCGGGTGTGGATCATCGACCCGCTCGACGGCACCCGCGAGTTTGCCGAGCGGCGCGAGGATTGGGCGGTGCATGTCGCACTCGCGATCGACGGCGCACCGGCGGTCGGCGCGGTCGCCCTGCCCCGGCTGGGCGTGACCCTCGCCAGCGACACCCCGCCCGCGCTTGCCACCCCGCAACAGCCCCCGCGCATGCTGGTCAGCCGCACCCGCGCCAGCCAGCTCTGCGCCGAGGTCGGCAGTTCGATCGGTGCGGTGCATGTCGGCATGGGCTCGGCGGGCGCCAAGGCGATGGCGGTGGTGCGCGGCGAGGCGGAGATCTATCTCCATTCGGGCGGCCAGCATCAGTGGGACAATTGCGCGCCGGTCGCAGTCGCGCTTGCGGCGGGCCTGCATGCCTCGCGCATCGACGGCAGCCCGATCGTCTACAACCAGGCGAGCACCAGCGTGCCCGATCTGCTGATCTGCCGCCGCGAATGGGCGGAGCCCGTGCTGGCGGCGGTGGCCGACTGCAATCGATTGGTTCGTTGAGAAAGCGTTACGGAGAAACCCGGATCGGACTCCCCCCGAATGGCCGGAGCAGGCCCGAGCGGCTATCTGGAGGGCACGCGAACGGCAGCGCTTCCCCCCGCTCCCTTCGCCAGTAACCGCGTATCGGCCAGCCCTGAACTGACGCAGGGCGCAGCCATTTTGGAACAAGTCGGCGTCCCACGACCGATCCCCCCAGTGGGGCGCCGACTTGTTTTCCGCGTACGA
Organism: Sphingomonas trueperi; assembly: GCF_040545965.1. GTDB lineage: Bacteria > Pseudomonadota > Alphaproteobacteria > Sphingomonadales > Sphingomonadaceae > Sphingomonas > Sphingomonas trueperi_C. The sequence goes on from NZ_JBEPMV010000003.1 coordinate 32,174, forward strand.
GAGTACTGCTTGCGCATGACAGGCCGGTCCGCTTCCCTCCCTTGGCGGACCGGCCTTTTTGTTCAGAACGCGTAGGACAGGTTGAGCATGTAGGTGCGGCCCACCTCGACATAGCCGCCCTTGCGATCCACCGAGAGCAGCGCCTTGCCGACCCCCGCCGTCGCCCAATAGCTGTGCGAGTCGAGCAGGTTCTGCACCGACACGCCCGCGGTGAGATGCCGGTTCACCGTGTAGCTGAGGATCGCGTTCATCGTGGAGACCGGCTGCACATAGGTATCCGGCTGTGACGAGCGCAGGTCGTACAGCTTGTTGCCGGTATAGGCGTAGTTCAGCGCGGCGTGGAACCCGCCATGCACCCAGAACAGCTCGGTGTTGAACATCACCTGCGGCGCCTGCGGCATGCGCTGGCGGCGATAGCCGTTGGAGACATACACCGTCGCATCCGCGCGCTGCAGCGTGACATTGCCCTGGAAGCCTAGGCCGTCGAGCATGCCCGGCAGACCCTTCAGGCTGTACCGCACGAACAGTTCCACGCCGTACACGCTGCCCTTGCCGCTAGTGTCGAGCGTGTCGATCTCGACGCCGTCGGGCGAGAGCTGGCTGTTCGGCGCATTCCACACATTGAGGTCGCCGGTCGCGTTGGTCGAGCCGGTCGAGAACATCACATGGTTCAGGCGCTTATAGTAGAGCGCCGCCGAGAACAGGTCGGTGCCCGCCCCCTTGTGCTCGATCGAGGTATCGACGTTCCACGCCTCCACCGCGTCGAGATTGGGGTTGGGCACGAAGATCGAGGTGATCTTGCCGCTGTCGTCGCGCGAGACGCTGGTCGGCCCGAGCAGCAGGTCGAACGCCGGGCGCGAATAGCTCTTGCGCACCGAGAAGCGGTACACGGTGGTCTCGCCCGGGCGGTAGGAGGCAACCAGGCTGGGCAGCCACTCGTCATAGCTGCGGGCGCTGGTGGTGAAGCCAGACGTCTTGCCATTGTCCTGCCAGTAGCGGCCCTGGAACCAGTTATGCTCGTAGCGCAGCCCCGGCGTGATCGTCAGTCCGCCGAACGCGAAGTTGGCGAGCACATAGGCGCTGGCGCGGTGCTCCTTGCCGTCGAGCCGGTTCTGTTCGAGCAGCACAGGATCGATGCTTGAAAGCTTGGCGAGCGACAGCTTCGCGTTCTGCGCCTCGATCCAAGCATGATCGGGGATGTAGAACGGCACCTGCACGTCGTTCATGAAGCCGTTTAGCCGCTTGCCCGGCACCGATGTGAGCTTGGTGATGTTCGGGTCGGTGGCGGTGAAGTCATATTCGAGCGCGCCGTCGTCGCCGAGGCTGTTCGAATAGCGTTTGGAGGCTTCGTACTTGCCGCCCGCCTGGATCGAGGAGAGCCCGCGGTCGCCGAACTTCCAGGTGCCGTCGAGCCGGCCCTCGAGCTTCGATTCCCACGAATCCTCGAACTGCGCCGTGGTGTAGGACTGGGCGAAATTATCGAGGTTAGTGATCGTGTTGCGGGCGTCGTCGGTCAGCACCACCTGTGGGTTGGTGCGATCGGCCAGGCCGGTGATCAGCTTGTAGGTCGCCGGGCCCGTCGCGTTGGTGCCGATATAGGTCGGGCTGCCCCACTTGGCCTGGATGCGCAGCGGATAGCTGGTCGCGCCGCGCGAATAGGCGCCGTTATAGTCGAGCGTCAGGTCGCCCAGCCGGCTTTCGCCGCCGATCTTGGTGCTGAACAGGCGCTGATTGCTGTGCTCGGTACGGAAATAGTTGGTGCCGCCCAGGCCGTACATTGCCAGATAGCCGGCCGCGTCATAGTTGGAGCCGAGCGGGTTGGACGGATTGGGGTTGGTCTGGCCCGCGGTGAGACCCACGCTGCGCGCGGCGGTCTGGTCCATCCAGTTCTTCAGGCGATACTCGCCATAGGTGGTGCGGGCGTAGACATCGGTGCTGTCGCCCTTCCATTCCAGGTTCACCGTGCCGCCGAAGCGCTCGATCTTGTTCTGGAAGATGTTCCACTCGACGCCGACCGGCACGGCATTGGCGAGGTTGTCGCGCACCGCGCCCGGCACATTGCCGTTGAGCTTGGTGTAATCCTTGTGGATCGCCACCGACTCGCTGAAGACGTTCTTCTTGCCGTAATAGCCCGAGGCATAGATCCCGAACTGGCCGAACTGCTGCGCAGTTTCGAGCGCGATCGTGCCGCCCCAGGGATCCTGGTCGCGCGCGGCGGCACGGCCGGCGATCTGGCCCTGCGCGCGGATCTGGAAATGGTGCGCGCCGAAATCGAAGGGCGAGGCAGTGCGCAGGTCGATCACGCCGGCGATGGCATCGCCGTCCTGCGCTGCGGTCGGCGCCTTGTCGACGCGGACTTCGGAAAGCGCGAAGGGCGACAGCAGGTTCATCGAGATGGCGCGGGTGCGCGCATCGGTCTGCGCCAGGCGAACGCCGTCGAGCTCATAGGCGTTGTACGCGGTGTCGAGGCCGCGGATCGAGAGATACTGCGCCTCGCCGGTCGAGGCAGCGTTGCGCGACTGGTCGACCGAGGAGCTGACGCCCGGCAAGCGGCTGAGCAGGTCGGCCAGGTTCTGCTGCGGCTGCGCGCGCAGCTCCTCGCCCGAGACGATGGTGACGAGCGAGGCGTTCTTCACCTGCTCGTCCTGCACCGTCTTGATCGCCGCGCGCTGGCCGGTGACGACGATCGTGTCGCCATCGCGCGTCTGGTCGTCATTGTCCGAGGCCGGGGTGTCCGACGCGGCGGCCGCGACGGTGTCCTCGCGCGGCGTTGCGGCCCATGCCTGGCCCTGTGCGATGAGTGCGACCATGCCCCCGCCCAGGAGCAGCGCGGTGCGCTTGTTCCAGTGTCCCATTTGGTTATGTCCTTCGCTGGATATTGGTGCCAGCCTGTTCCGGCTGGTCGCTGCTGCCGCTAGCCTTGCCCGGCGGCAATTCAGCGTAGCGTCCATGGCATTTTCAGTGCCTTGAGGTTACAGATTTGCTGCAGTGCAGCATAAATTGCGGAAAACGTGTAGATAATACCAATTATTAAATTGGTACTAGTTTCCGTCACACAGCTTTCATGCGGTCCGGGTAGCGTCGCCCGATGATCACGGTTCCTTTCGCGCGCACGGTCGCGCTTGTCGCACTTGCCGCACTTGGCTTGCTTCCAGCCCTCGCGCAGGCGACGACGCCCAAGCCCCCGCAGGTCGAGCGGCTGGTGCTGCTGATGCGCCACGGCGTGCGCGCGCCGCTCGATGGCGAGGTGCCCCCCGCCACGCGCACCGGCCAGCCCTGGCCGCACTGGAATGCGCCGGCCGAGCAGGTGACGCCGCACGGCGCCGCGGCGCTCCGCGCGCTCGCCAGGGCCGACCGGCGCTGGTTCGCCGCCGCCGGGCTGGTCGCCGCGAAGGGCTGCCCCGATCCTGCCGCGCTCCGGCTCTGGACCAACAGCTCGCCGCGCACGATCGCCAGCGGCGAGGCCTATGCGGCGGGCTTCGCGCCCGGTTGCGGGGTCACGGTGAGCCACAAGCCCGAAGGCGCCAACGATCCGATCTTCGAGCCGCTGGGCGCCTATCCAGCCGCATTCGACGCCAAACGCGCAGTGGATTCGATCCTCCGCTACACAGGCAGTGCCGAGGCGCTGACCCGGCGCCATGCCAAAGGGCTCACGCTGCTGAAGCAGGTGCTCGCCTGCCCGGCCGCACCGTGCAGCCCGGTGGAACCGTCTTCGGTCCGCGCCAGCGAGGACGGCCACGGGATCGACCTCAAGGGCCCGATCCGCGCCGCGTCCGGCACCGCGCAGGTGCTGATGCTGCAATATCTCGAGGGCATGCCGCTCGCGCAGGTGGGCTGGGGCCGAGCGACTCCCGCGCGGCTCGAAGCGCTGGGCGCAGTCCATGGCGCACTGTTCGACGTGTTCAGCCGCCCGCCCTACATGGCCGCCTTCCAGATGGCGCCGACGGTCGACCGCATCACCCAGGACCTAACCGCCGTCACCGCGCCCAAGATCGACATGCTGATCGGCCACGACACCAATGTCGCGGCACTGGCGGCGGTGCTGGGCGTACCGGTCAAGGCGCCCGGGTTCGCGACCAATGATCCGTCCCCGGGCGGCGGCATCGCCATCGCGCTCATTCGCGCACCGAACGGCCGGCAGGCGGTGCGCCTCTGGTACCGCAGCCAGAGCGCCACCGACATGCGCGCCGCGCGCGATCGGACGGTCTGGGCCCCGCTGCGGCTCGCAGGCTGCGACGAGGGCATCGAGCATCGCTGCCCACTGCCGCAGTTCCTGAAGCGGCTAGAGACGGCGACGGCGCCTGCGCGGGGGTGAATGGAAAGTGTCCGCTCACTACCCAGAAGTAGACATTCCCAGGCCGCTCCCGAGCCCGCCCCCTGCTCCAGGTGACAGTGACCCGACCTTACAAACCCAGCCTCACGCCGCCCGCGAGTACGCCATCGCCTGATAGCTCGCGAACAGCTCCTCGAAATGCTGGTCCATCGTCCGCGTCGACGGCGCGTCGGCGGTCGCGCGCATGCGGTGGAACATCGGAGTAGTGTCGACGAAGTGGGTCAGCGCATCGCGCAGGGACACTGGGTCGGCCGCCCGGTACAGCATCCCCTGCCCCTCGACGAACTGGTCCGCCGCGCCGCCCTCGTCGGGTACGATCAGCGGCAGGCCGCTCGCGCGCGCCTCGGCCGCTACCATGCAGAAGGTCTCCGCCTCGCAGCCATGGACCAGCGCGTCCGAGCTCGCCAGCACGCGGGCGAGCTGCTGGCGGTTGCTGGTCGGCTCGAACAGCTGGGCATGCGGGTTGCGCCCGATCGCGGTGATCACCTTCGAGCGCGCGGTGCCGGTGCCGATCAGGATCAGCCCCATGGGGTGCCGCCCCGCCGCCGCCTCGGCCGCCTCGATCACCATCGGCCAGCGCTTCTCCGCTGCCAGCCGGCCGACGCCGATAAGCAGCGTCGCCTCGGGCCCCAGCCCGCAGCTGGCGAGCAACTCCGCACGCAGCGATTCGTCGCGCAGGGTCGGGCTGAAATAGCCCGGCTCGACGCCCATCGGGATCGTCACCACCTTGGTGAGACCGCCTTCGGTCAGCCGCCGGGCAAGGTCGCGCCCCGCCGTCACCACCTGGTCGAAGCCGTCGTCCAGCCGGCGGAGATGCTGCCAGAAGGAGGAGAAGCCCTTGTCGATCGTCTCGCGGTTGGCGATCGTACCGAACCAGCGATAGGCATAGGCCGCCAGCGGATCGGCGTGCATCACCAGCGAACGTGCCGCCGAACCCTGCCAGCGCGCTACCATCGAGGCGCTGCGCCAGGGCGAGGAGGCCTCGACGAAATCGGGCCGCCAGCGATTGAGCGCGGCGTGCAGCGCAGGCTCGTCGTCGAAATAGCGGTAGCGGCGGTCGAGCGGCAGCAGCGGCGCCGGGATCGTCGCGAGGATTGCGCCGTCGCGCTCCTCGAGGATCTCCTCGCGCTCACCGGGGGCGAGGATGACGATCTCGTGCCCCAGCTTGGCGCCGAGCTCCATCTTGCGACGGACATAGGTTTTCACGCCGCCGCCATAGGGGCTGTAGAAGGCGCAGACGTCGAGGATGCGCATCAATGCGTCTCCAGCAATTCGCTATATTGGCCGAAGCGGCCGCCCTTGGTGAGCGCCCCGAGCGTCTTGTCGATGCTCGTGAGCAAGGCCGGCACGGTAACGTCCCCCGGATGCACGCCGAGCCGCATCGCCGGGCGGCGCGGGAGCAACGTGCGGGCGAGCGCGGCGACGGTGAGCGACGAGGCGATCCGGCTCTTGCTGCGGCTGGCCCAGGTAATCACCGGCCCCTTGGCGAGCACGCGGTCCTGCTGCTGGGGCGCCCAGACGCGGAAATGGTCCTCGGCCAATGCGAAGCCGAGGTCGCGCAACGCCTCGCGGGCACCGTCGCCGTACAGCCAGGCCGGCGCGATGAAGCCGGTGACCGGGCGGCCGATAATGTCCTCCACCAGCGCCCGGCCGCGCGTCATACGATCGCGCGCGGTGGCGTAATCGAGACCGAGGAATTCGCCCTCGCCCGCGGTCATGTGCTTGGCCATGAAGCGCGCGCTGGCCGAGGCGTGTTCGGACACGTCCTTGTGGAACCAGCCGTGCAGGAACATCTCGATGCCCGAATCGGCCCAGGCGCGCAGCCGCGTCGCAAACGGGCTGCCGGCGACGAGCGGCGCCGAGCCCCAATGGTCCGGCACGACCAGCATCGCATAGCGGGGCGCGCCGATATGCCGCAGGAACAGCTCGGAAAGCTGGTCCACCGCACCCTCGGAACGGGGCCCGACATCGTGGATCGATGCGAGCAGGCTGGGGCCTCGGGGCCCTTGGGGGCGGGTGGTTGCGGTCATCCTATCGTTCTTTGCTGCGGGTGCGAGCGATATAGACCGCCGGAACAGGGCGGCAAGCGGGCCGAAATCGGACTTTTTGTAACGCAGTGACGTCAAAGCATCAAACGTCGCCGTGGTGGGCAATCCGCACCATGGCGGCGAGAAATACGATCGGCCGCCGTCCGGAGACGGTAGTTCGCCGAGCTTCTTGGTGGTTTACCCGGTGCTGACGCGCGTGTCCCTACATACCCCGGCATCGGCCACCCCCTGCCGCGGGCCGATGGCGCCGCCTCGCCGGAACGGGAATTCTTGGAGACATTCCAGAGCTTTGGAGTCTGCAATGTCTGCCACCTATACCAGCCTGACCGCCCCTACCCGCTTTCTCGCAGCGGAGAACGGCATCCGCTATGCCTATCGGCGCTACGGCAAGGCGGGCGGCACGCCCCTCATGCTACTGCCGCGCTTCCGCGGCGACCTCGATACCTGGGATTCGGCGCTGCTCGATGCGCTCGCGGCCGAGCGCGAACTGATCCTCGTCAACAATCGTGGCGTCAGCAGCACCAGCGGAACCACGCCCGCGACCATCTTCGAGATGGCGCGCGACCTGCTCGCCTTTATCGACGCGCTGGACATCACGCATATCGACCTGCTCGGCTTCTCGCTCGGCGGCTTCGTCGCGCAGGAAGTGGCACTGATCCGGCCCGATCTCGTCCGCCGGCTGATCCTCGCCGCGACCGGACCGCAGGGCGGCCCGAACATGCATGGCTGGCGCAAGGACATCGCCGACGCCGTCCGCAAGGACGAACCCGGTGCCGCGGAGTTGCTCTACACCTTCTTCAAGCCCACCGCGACCAGCCAGGCGGCAGGCAGGGAATATCTGGGCCGCTTCCTCGCCCGCACCGAGGATCGCGACGTGGCGAGCAGCCTGCAGACCCGCGATGCCCATTACGACGCGGTGTGCGCCTGGGGCGTCGCCGATCATGCTAAGCTGCAGCGGCTGCAGAGCATCCGCCAGCCGACCTTCGTCGCCAATGGCGATGCCGATGCAATGATCCCGCCCAGCCTCTCGCACCTGATGGGCGGCCTGATTCCGCAAGCCCAGGTGAAGATCTACCCCGATGCCGGCCATGGCTTCCTGTTCCAGCACCATGGTGAATTTGCGCGCGACGTGAACGCCTTCCTCTCCGCCTGAAGGACATTCCATGATGACGACGACTAACACCACCACGCCGACCCTGGAGACCATCACGGTCGATGGCATTCGCATCCGCCTGCGCAGGGGCGGAGGCACCGAGGGCACGCCGCTGTTTCTTACCGCCCCCTATCCGCAAAGCGTCCGCGCCTTCGACAGGGCGTGGGCCGCGCTGGCGCCGCTTGGGCCCATCGTCGCCGTCGACCTACCGGGCTTCGGCCTGTCCGATCAGAGCGAGGCCCTGATGTCGCCCCAGGCGATGGGCGACTTCCTGCCTCTGCTGCTCGACGGACTCGGGCTGGAGCGGGTGCATGCGATCGTGCCCGATGTCGGCACGCTGGCGGCGCTGTTCGCCGCTGCGCGGCACCCCGACCGCTTCGAGAGCATCGTCGGCGGCAGCGGCGGCGTCGCCCTGCCGCTGCTCGGCGAGCCGCTGCGCCAGATCGTCGAGAGCAGCCACGCGGATTTCGCAGGCGTCGACGGCGGCGAGCAGGTGGTGGGCCTGATCCGCTTGACCGCACGCGTGCCGATCGAAGAGGAGGTACTGGAAGACTATCGCCAGTCCTCGGCGGGCAGCCGCTGGAACGACGCCGCGGCGTTCGTCCGCGCCTATGCCCGCGACCTGCCCCGCCTCGGCAAGATACTCGGGGGCATCGAGACGCCGGTGCTCGTCATCTCGGGCAAGGACGACCCGTTCGTGCCGACCTCGAACGGCGACTTCCTGGCGGAGCGGCTGCCGCATTGCGTGCACGAGGTGGTGGATAGCGGCCACTTCGTCTGGGAGGATGCGGCGCCCCGCTATGCCGACCTCATCGTTAACTGGGTGCACTCGGTCTACCGTCAGGCCTGAGACGCCAAGGCCGGGCGCACCGCTTTGCGGCTGCGCCCGGCTCCTTTTCCGGACTGCATCGGGCCTTCCGCGCCCGAGCCGAGGCTGCACCAGCGCCCCTGCCGGCGTACGGGGCTTGCAATACCTTCAAGAATGCAGCCACCAGCGGATCACCGTAGCGACGATACCAAGGGCGGAGACGCTGAGAGCCCAGATCAGCACCATCCAACCCAGCCGCTGCCACAGCGGCGCGAGCGGCCGGGCGGGCATCAATGATACCCCTCGGTCACGGTCTTCCCTCGGAAGACGTAATAGGCCCAGCCGGTATAGCCGAGGATCAGCGGGAGGATGAACACCGCGCCCACCAGCATGAAGATCTGGCTGCTCTGCGGCGCGGCGGTGTCCCAGATCGTCAACGCGCGCGGCACGACATAGGGGAACATGCTGATCCCCAGGCCGATGAAGCCGAGGCCGAACATCCCCAGCGCCACCAAGAAGGGCAGTCGCTCGCGGGCCCGCTTCAGACTCCAGAAGAACAGGACGGTGACGATGGCGGTGGCGAGCGGCACCTGCGCGGTGAACAGCACACCCGGCATCCGGAGCCAGCGGTGCCAATAGTCGATCGCCAGGAACGGCGTGGCGAGGCTCACCGCGGCCATGGCGATGATGGTCAGGATGCCGAGCCGGAAGGCCATGCGACGCGCCTGGTCCTGCACCTGCCCATGCGTCTTGCCGATCAGCCAGCTCGCCGCCAGCATGGCATAGCCAGCGAGCAGCGAGACGCCGGTCAGCAGGCTGAAGGGGGTCAGCCAGTCGAAGCTGCCACCGGCATAGGCGCGGCCGACGACATGGATCCCCTGCAGCACCGCGCCCAGCATCACCCCCTGCGCGAAGGTGGCAACGACGGAGCCGATGCAGAAGGCAAGGTCCCAGGCCGGCCGGTGCCGTGGGTCGCGCCAGCGATATTCGAACGCGACGCCGCGAAAGACCAGGCCGAGCAGCATCGCGATCACCAGCGGGTAGGTGGCCGGCAGGATCACCGCATAGGCGAGCGGAAAGGCGGCCATCAGCCCGCCCCCGCCCATCACCAGCCAGGTCTCGTTGCCGTCCCACACCGGCGCGATCGAGTTCATCGCCTGGTCGCGCTCCGCCCCAACCTTCAGCGTGGGGAAGAGGATGCCGATGCCCAGGTCGAACCCGTCCATCACGACATAGGCGAAGATGGCGAAGGCGATGATGCACGCCCAGACGGTGGCGAGATCGGGATTAGTGAGCATCGCCGCTGACTCCTTCGAACGCGGGTGCGGGGGTGATGCCGGCGGCGCGCTGCGGGATCGCTGCCGGCTCGGTCTCGTGCGGCGCGGGTGGCTTGGCCATCAGGCGCAGCAGGTAATAGGTGCCCGACCCGAACACGATGAAATAGACGATGACGAAGCTGGCGAGCGACGCCGCCACCGCCGATGCCTGCAACGGCGAATGCGACTGCGCCGTCCGCAGGAAGCCATAGACGGTGAAGGGCTGCCGCCCGACCTCCGTCGTCACCCAGCCGGCGATCACTCCGACGAAGCCGGTCGGCCCCATCAGCACCGCCAGGCGGTGAAGCCAGGGCGCATCGTACAGCTTGCGGCGGACGCGCATCGCCAGCCCGAACAGCGCCAGCCCCAGCATCGCGAAGCCCAGGCCGACCATGATGCGGAAGCTGAAGAACACGATCGGGACCGGCGGAATGCGATCGTCGGGCACGCTGTCCAGCCCGCCCAGCGGCGCGTTGGGATCATGCATGAGGATCAGCGACGACATCTTCGGGATCTGGATCGCATAGTCGATCCGCTTGGCGGCCGGATCGGGGATGCCGAACAGGATCAGCGGGGCGCCGTGCGGGTGGCTTTCATAATGCCCCTCCATCGCCATGATCTTCACCGGCTGATGCTCGAGCGTGTTGAGCCCATGCGCGTCGCCGGCGAGGATCTGAGCCGGGGCAGAGATCGCCACCATCCACATCGCCATCGAGAACATCTTGCGCGCGCCGACATTGCTGCGGTCGCGCAGCAGGTGCCAGCCGCCCACCCCCGCCACCACCAGCGACGTGGTGAGATAGGCCGCAATCACGACATGGACGACGCGATAGGGAAAGCTGGGATTGAAGATAATCGGCAGCCAGGAACCGGCGGGCACGAACTGGCCCTTGTCGCTGATGACGAAGCCCGCCGGCGTCTGCATCCAGCTGTTGGTGCTGACGATCCAGGTGGCGGAAATCAACGTGCCCGTCGCCACCATCAGGGTGGCGAAAAAGTGCAGCTTCGGCCCCACCTTGTTGATGCCGAACAGCATCACGCCGAGGAACCCAGCCTCGAGGAAGAAGGCGGTCATCACCTCATAGGCCATCAGCGGCCCCACGATCGGCCCCGCCTTGTCCGAGAAGACCGACCAGTTGGTGCCGAACTGATAGGCCATCACCAGCCCAGAGACGACGCCCATGCCGAACGCCACCGCGAAGATCTTCAGCCAGTAGCGGTAGAGATTGGCGTACACGCCGCGCCCGGTCTTCAGCCACAGCGCCTCCAGCACCATTAGGAAGCTGGCCGTGCCGATCGAGAAGGCCGGGAAGATGAAATGGAACGACACCGTGAACGCGAACTGGGCGCGCGCGAGGAGAAGGGCTTCGTCTCCCATGGCAGGAAACCTCCCGGATTGAGTTGCAGCCTGCCGAGGCAGGCGGAGGGTCGGTCGAACCGCTAGACGAGCGCGATTTTTCGGGTCACGTCGGGCGTGGTAAGCGCATCGAGCAATCGCAGCGCACGCTCCAGCCGGTCGCGTGGCGTTGATCCGCCGATGGAAATTCTGAGCGCTGGCGGAGCACTGCTCGGGTCTACCGCGAAGGCGTCGCCCGCCACCACGGCCAGGCCCTGCGGCCTCAGGGCGTTGACGATCTCCGCCGCATTGGCGCCGTCCGGAAGCGGCATCCAGAGGTGGTAGCCGTCGTCCTGCGACTGGAAGCCGCCGGGGCGCAGCACCGCGCGGGCGATCGCCTGCCGCGCGCGGGCCTCTTCCCGCACGGCCGCCCGCAGCGTGTCGAAACTCCCGCCATGCAGCCAGTCGGCGACCACGGCGACGTTGAGCGGCGGCGCCATCACCGCGGTCTCGTGCAGATCGGCGGCGAGCCGCCATGCCGCCGCGATGTCGGGCGCCGCGATCCAGGCGACGCGCAGGCCGGGCGACAGGATCTTGGAGACGCTCGCGATATGCCAGCACCGCTCCGGCACCAGCGCGGCGAGCGGCGGCAGCGACTCCGCGGGAAGCAGCCCATAGGCATCGTCCTCGATCAGCTTCAGCGCGTGGCGGCGGACGACGGCCGCCAGCGCCTCGCGTCGGGCCAGGCCCATCGTCGCGGTGGTCGGGTTGTCGTTGGTGGGGACGACATAGACCGCCGCAACGCCCTCCATGCAGGCTTCCGCCAGCGCCTCGGGCACCAGCCCCTCGCCGTCGCTCGCGATCACCCGCAGCGCCAAGCCATAGCGCCGCGCGACCGCGAGCAACCCCGGATAGACGAACGCGCCCACCGCCAGCACGTCGCCGGGTCGCAGCTCGGTGCTGATCACCGCGTGCAGCGCGTGCTGCCCGCCCGCGCTGACCAGCACGGTATCTTCCTGGGCCGGGATGCCGCGACCCTGCAGCAGGGCGGCGCCCGCCGCACGCGCCAGCGGCATGCCGCCGCGGGGCTGATAGTGGAACGGCGCAGGCCCGTCCGCGCGGCCGAGCAGGTTCGCCGCCGAGCTGGCGAACGCCTTTTCCAGCTGGCGGTCCGCGGCTTCGGGCGGTGCATTCATCCCGGCATCGGCCGGCTCGGTATAGGGAATGCCGCTGGGCTCGGCGGCCTTGTTGCGCACGAAGCTGCCGCGGCGACCATCGCCTTCGATCAGTTCCAGCCGCTGCGCCTCGCCATAGGCGCGGGTGATGGTGGTGAGGTCCACGCCCAGTGCCTCGGCCAGCATTCGCTGCGGCGGCAGCCGGTCGCCCGGTTGCAACGTCCCCGCCTCAATGTCGCGCGCGATCGCCTCGGCGATGGCGAGGTACTTCGGACCCAGAGTTCCGGCGATGTCGGGTTTCCAGCCTTGCATGGTTCGAGGCCTAGCCGATCCCATACAAAATTACAGACGTTCTGCGCATGCCCTGCCCCTCAATCCCGGTGCTGCGCAAAGCCGTCGCGGCCGCGCAGCGCGGCGCGGGCGACGTCACCGCGATCATGATAGGCGAGCATCGCCTCGCAAGGCTCCGCATCCCAGAAGTCCGGATCGGCATAGCAGTGCAGTGCCCGTTCGAGCAGCGCGACCCGGCCGCTCGCCCGCTGGACCGCGAGCAGCGCCGTCCGCACCTCCAGGAAATCGTCGCCCTGCCCGCGCGCGACCATATCGGCCTCGGCCAGCCGCCCCATGTCGACGAGCACCGCTGCGGCAGCAGCGCGCGCGGCCTCGATCTGTGCGAAAGGCGAGGCCATGGCGATCACCCCTCGAACAGGTCGCTGCCGGCGGCGCGGCCGTCGAGCCGGTTCCACAGCCGCTCGGTGCCCGCCTCGCGGGCGCGGTTCACATATTGGGAGGCGACCAGCCAGCCCTTGATCGGCCGCAGCGGCAACAGGCTGCCCAGCACCATCAGCGGCAGCGAGGTGAACAGGTGGATCCACAAGGGCGGATCGAACGCCACCTGCACCCACACCACCACGAAGGTGAGCGGAAAGACGACGATGCAAAGCGAGAAGAAGGCGGGGCCGTCGTCCGGCGAGGCGAAGCGATAGTCGAGCCGGCATGCCTCGCACTTGTCGACCACTTTCAGCCAGGACCGGAACATCCGCCCCTTGCCGCAGCGCGGGCACAGCCCCTTCCATCCGCTTTTCAGGATCCACGGAAACGCTGCCTTGGTCGGTTCGGTCATGACCCACACTCCTGAGTCGCTGCATTCGGATGCTAGATAGGCGCGGCATCACCCATACACAATCCGTATGAACCGCATTTTGTATGGTCAATGTATGCCTATGCCTCATCGGTGAACTCGAAGGAACTGTATGGCCAAGGCCTGATGTGCGGCACCCCTACGCCCGTAGGCCCGCAGACGGTATGGGTGGGGCAGCACCCAACAGGTAGCGTTCGATACGGCCGTATAGAGCAGGCTGACGCGCGGCCTGCCCTACCCTCGCATGGCACGCGCCCGGCCCTCCGCGACCGATCAGCTCGGCGGAAATCGGCGGCGCAGCACCCATGATCCAACAGGGAGAGCGACATGAAGAACACATCATTGCCCCGGCTGCTGGCATCCGCCACGGCCCTGCTTGCCGGGCTGGCGGCGCCGAGCCTCGCCGCCGCGCAGCAGACGCCCTACGACCAGATCAACGCCGCCGCCGCGTCGTCGGAGATCACCACGACCCCGCTACGCGGCGGCGTGGTGCTGCTCCAGGGCTCCGGCGGCAACATGGTCGCGATGCCGGGACCGGACGGGCTGCTGATGGTCGATGACGGCATCGCGCTGTCCAAGGCCAAGGTAGAAGCGAAACTGCACGACATCCAGCCGAGCGGCATCAAGTACGCGGTCAACACGCACTGGCACTGGGACCATACCGACGGCAATGTCTGGGTCCACGATGCCGGTGCGATGATCATCGCCCAGGCGAACACCGCCAAGCATCTCGGCCAGACGATCCGCGTCGTCGAATGGGGCCACACCTTCGCGCCGCTGCCCGCGGGCGGCCGTGCCGCCATGCTGGTCGCCACGGAGAAGATGCTCCCCTACGGCACCGACGTCCTGCGCCTGCGGGCCTATATGCCGTCGCACACCGATGGCGACCTCTCGGCCTATTTCACCAAGGCCGATGTGCTGCTGACCGGCGACACCTATTGGAACGGTCTCTATCCGTTCATCGACTATGTCGCGGGCGGCAGCATCGACGGCATGATCGCGGCCGCCAACGCCAATATCGCGATGGCGGGCGAGAACACGATCGTGGTCCCCGGCCACGGGCCGCTCGGCACCCGCGCGACACTGGTCGAATATCGCGACATGCTGGTGGCGATCCGCGCCAACGTCGCCGCACTGAAGCAGCAGGGCAAGACGCTGGAGGAGACCATCGCCGCCCAGCCGACCGCCCAGTTCGATGCGAAATGGGGCCAGATGATCATCAGCCCCGCCCTGTTCACGACGCTGGTCTATCGCGGCGTGTAAAACAGCGAGGCCGCCACGCCCGACGCGCGGCGGCCCTTTCGTGGGTCAGCCCGCGTGCTCGATCAGTGCCAGCAGCTTCGCGTCGAGCATCGCGGTGATGCGATCGAGCGCTTCCGAATGTCCGCGCCCGATCAGGGTCGACGGACGCACCAGGGCGATCCGGGTCTGCGCCGGCCCCACCTCGTCGATCAGCAGTTCGACCGGGGCAAACAGGCCGGCGACCCGATCCTCGGCGATCATCGTCTCCGCGATCAGCGGGTTGCCGACAAACCAGCGCTCCAGTCGGCCTTCATGACCGAACAGCCTGAGCCAGGTGCCGTGATCGATCACCCCCAGGACCACGAAGCCGCTCGCGCCCAGCCGCGCCTGCACGGCGCTGCCGAACGCGGCATGATCGGCGGCTTCGGCGGCGAGGACGTTGACCTCGTCCGCGCTCAGGCGGCCCAGTTGGGCCGAGAGGCGCGCGACGACGGTATCGAAGCTTGCAGGCACCGTACGATGGAGCTTCTCGCCTTCGAACGGCTCGATCGCGAAGCCTTCGGTGGCGAGGTTGGGGACGAGATCGTTTTGCATGGCAACATGCCTTTCCAAGATGTCCAAGCGGTGCGTCAGCGGGCGCGTGGGGCGCCCCAATAGCCTTCCGGCGCGAACGAGGCGGGCGCTGCCGCGCGGCGGGCGAGCAGCACCCGCGCGGTATCCGCGATCACGAGCCAGGCGCCGGCGAGCAGCGCGACGTCCTTCAGCACCAGCCGGCCAGCGTCGGAGAGATAGGGAAAGCCGTGCTGCGCATCGCCGAGGGCGGGCACCCAGGCCTCGGGCGTGGTCACCAGGAAGGACAGGGTCACGAACGGCGTACAGAAGGCAAGGATCGCCCCCACCAGCCCTACCCGCGCCGAGACCAGCCCGGCCAGCGTGAGGAAGCCGATGATCAGCTCCACCGTGCCGAGGCCGCGCGAGAAGCTGTAGGTACGATTCTGCACCTGCCATTCGCGCTTGGCGACGTTCAGCTCCCCCTCATGGGTGAAGTGCGGCTTGTAGGCCGCGGGGTCCTTGTAGAAGAACGACATCACCGGACTGTTCGCCACGAACGGCGTGATGCTGTCCGCCTCATAGGGCACGAACTTGAGCGCGCCGATCCACAGGAAGATGATGGCGATGGCGATCTTCATGCCGGCAATGCCGATGCGGTTGGAGTTGCCGCTGGCGGCAAGGCGCAGGATCTGATCGAATTGCATGCTATTGCTCCTCAGTTGCGGAGAAAATTGAGTGTAATCAGGGGTGCGCGGCCGGATGCGCGGCCTTCCAGGCCATCGCGTTCTCCAGCCGGTGACGGATGCTCGGATGCTCGTAGAACAGGATTTCCTCGAGCCGCCCCGGTGACGGCGCACGATAGTCGACGGTCTTGAGCAGCGCGCGGGCGGCACCGTCCGGCTCGCGGGCGTGCTCCAGCCCATAGCGATCAGCATCGAGCTCCACGGTGCGCAGCGCGGTGTTGATCAGCGGGGTGGTGAGAAAAATGAAGGTGGAGAAGATCACCACCAGCACCGGCAGGCCGGCGGGATCGGCGAGGCTGCGGTCGCCCGCCCCCAGCAGGCGCGCGATCGGCGCGAACAGCCGGTCGATCACCAGCAGCGCGACGGCGACCAGCACGGTCATGAACAAGGTCAGCCACAGCAGGTGCTGGTGCTTGTAGTGGCCGATCTCGTGGCCAACCACGGCGCTGAGCGCGGCGGTGTCGACCGGTGTCGCGACCATCCCCTCGCCCAGCACGATGCGGGCGAAGCTGCCCAGCCCGTCGACGCGGGCGGTATAGCTGGGGCCGTCGCCGCCATGCGCGATCACGGTCTGCTCGGCCGGGGTGCCGGTCTCGTGCGCGATCGCCACGACCGTCTCGCGGACCGGGCCTTGCGGCAGCGGCGTGAACTTCTGGAACACCGGGCCGAGCAGCACCGGCTGGAGCACGATTGCCGCGAAAAGGGCGATCGCCGAGATGCCGGTCCCCCAGAGCCACCAGCGCCGCCCGGTCTTGCGGATCAGCAGGTAGAGCAGCACCAGGAAAATGCCGCCCGAGATCGCCGAGACAATCGCGCTGATCAGCGACTGGGCGAACCAGGCGTCGCCCGCGATGCTGGTGATGCCGTAGCTGCGCTCCCGCCACCAATCGGCATAGGCGCTCCATGGCAGGAGCAGCAGCCAGTGGAGCAGGAAGAAGGTGGCCGCCACCGCAAACACCGCGCGGTTCTTGCGGTCCTTCTCGCCTGCTGCCTTGGCGGCGATGCGGCGCATCAGCCCGGTGCGCAGGATCACGATCGGCACGAGGATCGAGAACAGCCACCCCCACAGCACCAGCCAATGGCCGCCTTGCGTATAGGCGGTGGCCAGCGCCGCGCGGGCGGCGGGAATGGTCGCGAGATACTGATCGGTTGCGCTTGCCGGGTCCATCGAAAGATCGCCTTCGGGGAAGAGAAAGGCGGCGGGGCGCGCCCGCCGCCGGAGGATGTCAGGCGCCGACCGGGATCGGGTTCTCGACCAGCGACTGGTTGAAGGCATCGAAGAAGGCGTGTTCGCCCGAGCCCGGATTGTCGCGCAGCATCTGGATCGCATCGACGAACACTTCCGGTGCATCCCCGCCCAGCTTCGACATCGTCTCGGCGATGAAGGCGTCGAGCGGCATCGCACGCGGGTCGCCGCTCTTGTGGATCAGATCGGTATCGACCCAGGGCGGCGCGATTTCCTGTACCTGCACCTTGGTGTCGCGCAGCTGGAAGCGCTGCGACAGGGTGTAGGAATGCAGCGCCGCCTTCAGCGCCGAATAGACGCCGTTGGTCGCGATCGGCACATAGGCCAGCACCGAGGTGTTGTTGAGGATCGCCGCATAGGGCTTGGTCTTCAGATGCTCGATCAGCGCCGAGGTCATGCGGATCGGGCCGAGGAAGTTTGTGGTGTAGATCCGGTCGACCAGTTCGTCCGCGACCGGCGCGCCGGGATCGTCGAACGGCATGATGCCGGCATTGTTGATCAGCACGTTGAGGTCCGGGTGCTCGGCCAGCAGCTGCTTCGCGGCGGCCTGGATGCTCGCCGGATCGGTGATGTCGAGGGCGACGCCCGCCATGCCGGGATTGGCGGCGACGATCTCGTCGATCAGCGCTTGGCGTCGGCCCGACACGATCACCTTGTTGCCCAGCTTGTGGAACGCCTCGGCCAGCGCACGGCCGATGCCGGAGGTGGAGCCGGTGATGAAGATGGTATTGCCCTGCATCTGCATGGGATTGGTCCTTCTACTTGGATTTGAAGCTGAAAATTCGTGTCAGGCGAGCGCGGCGGCGCGGTAGCGCGGGGCCGGCTGGGCATGGGCGAGGTCCGCGGCGATGGCGCGGCGCTCGGCGTCGTGCGCTTCCCAGCGGCCGTCCTGCTGGAGCGGCGGAATGGTGACAAGTTCGCCCAGGTCGAAGCCGGCCAGCGCGGCATCGACCATGTCGGTCGCGGCCATCACCTTGGGGCTCTCGGCATAGGCGCCGAAGCCGGCGATGTTCCAGAACTCGGTCGCCGTGCCGCCCGGCAGCACCGCCTGGACGCGCACGCCCTTGTCGGCCAGTTCGTGGTGCAGGCTCTGCGAGAAGGCGAGGACATAGGCCTTGCTGCCGCCATAGACGCCGTTGAGGATTTCCGGGCCGATCGCGACGATCGACGAGATGTTGATCACCGCTCCCGCGCCGCGTGCCACGAAGCCGGGCACCGCGGCATAGGTCAGCCGGGTCAGCGCGGTGACGTTGAGGTCGATCATCGCTTCCATCTTGTCGATGTCGCTGCCGAGCAGCGGCGTGACCGAGCCGAAGCCGGCATTGTTCACCAGCAGCGTGATGCTCGCATTGTCGCGCAGGATCGCCTCGACGCGGCGCAGGTCCTTGGGGGCGCCCAGATCGGCCGCGACGACGTTGATCGAGCGACCGGTTTCGTCGGTGATCTTGCGGGCGACGTCCTGCAGCCGCTCCTGGTTGCGGGCGACGAGGATCAGGTCATAGCCGCGCCGTGCCAGCCGGTCCGCATAGATCGCGCCGATGCCGCTCGATGCGCCGGTGATGACGGCAGTGCCCTTGGAATTCGTGCTCATGTTCAATCTCCCTTGGAAGGCCGCGTTGGCCATGGCGCTGTTCTAGGCTTGTCGTTCTCCGTCCGAAATGTCATAAACACGGCGATTTCGGACATAGGATGACGGTTATGCGCAAGGTCGGTTTTCTGATTCACCCGGGCTTCTCGCCGATGGGATTCGCGGTCGCGACGGCGTTCGAGATCGCCAATCTCCAGGCGGGCGCCCCGGTCTATGCGGTGCACATGCTGTCTGAGCGCGGCGGCCCGGTGCGCACCTCGGTCGGTTTCCCGGTGATGACCGAGGCGCTCGACGCCGACGACTATGACCTGCTGCTGATCGGCGGCGGCATGGAGGAATCGAGCGCCGAGACGATCGCCTTCGTCCGCCGCGTCGCGGAACGGGCGCGCCGCGTGGCGGCGACCTGCACCGGCGCGTTCCTGTTGGCCGAGGCAGGTCTGCTCGACGGTCGCCGCGCGACGACGCACTGGGCCCGCGCCCGCGAGCTGCAGGAACGGTTCCCCGCCATCAAGGTGGAGGAAGATCGCATCTTCATCGCCGACGGCCATGTCTGGACCTCGGCGGGCATGACGGCGGGCATCGATCTGGCGATCGCGCTGATCGAGGAGGATATCGGGATCGAGGCGGCGCGCGGCGTCGCCCGCAAGCTGGTGATGTACCACCGCCGCACGGGGGGCCAGTCGCAATTCTCCGCGCTGCTGGAGCTGGAGCCCAAGTCCGATCGAATCCAGACCGCGCTCGCTTTTGCCAAGCGCAACCTCGCCCAGCGGCTGAGCGTCGAGGATCTGGCGGACGTCGCGCATCTCAGCCCGCGCCAGTTCAGCCGGGCGTTCCAGGCCGAAACCGGCCAGTCGCCCGCCAAGGCGGTGGAGCATCTGCGCCTGGAGGCGGCGCGCGCGATGATGGAGGATTCCAACCACTCGATCGACGTGGTCGCGCAACAGACCGGCTTCGGCGATCGCGACCGGATGCGCCGCGCGTTCCTGCGCGCCTTCGGCCAGCCGCCACAGGTGATCCGGCGCGCGGCGCGGCCGACGATGTCGATCGCCGCCTGAACGCCGGCGGCCGGGCATCCGGGTGCCGTCCATGGCCCGGATCTACCGGCCCCGCCCGCCGCTTGCCGATTCATACGCCGGTATCGCGACATCCCACCGCGGCACCACCATCCCGCGCGCAGGGTGCGGCATACCGGTGGATAGTTGTCTCGGACCGCCACGCGGCGGCACATTCATGGCTCCGCTTCCTTCGGGCGAACGGCCCACTTGGAGACCATGATGCGACGCACCGTCATCGCCGCGCGGCAGCGTGCCGCCCGCACCCTGCGCCAGCAGCGCGAGCGCCGGCAGCGCTGGGCATTGGTGGCGCGGATCGCGTTGCTGGGGGGCGTGGCGGCGCTGCTCGCCTGGCTGCTCTACCCGCTGTTCCGGGACGCGCTGGTGAGCGCGATCGTCAGCGGGCTGGTCCTCGCCATCTTCCTTGCGCTGGTCGCGCACAGCGGCGAGCGCGCCCTCAGGGAGACGGAATGACCACCAGGCCCTTGCCTTCGGCTTCCATCGCCGCCTGTACGGCGGGGCGCTGGTTGACCTCGGCGAGGAAGCGTTCGATGCGCGGCAGCCTGGCCACCTCGAACTCGAAATAATAGACCCAGCCGGCGATCACGAACAGATAGGCGTCGGCGGCGGTGAAGGTCTCTCCGGTCAGGTAGCGCCGCCCTTCCAGCGCCGCATCGGCGATGGCGAGACGCTTGAACAGCCGGTCCCGCGCAAAGGCCATTGCCTCGGGGGAGAGCGCCCAGCGTAGCGGGATATAGCCCTTGTGCAGCTCGGCGGCGACGAAGCTCTGCCACTCCATCACCCGGTAGCGCGCCATGCTGCCCGCTTCTGGCATCAGGTCGTACCGGCCCGAGCGATCGCAGATATACTGCGCGATCACCATGTTCTCGGTAAGGCTGGTACCGTCGTCCAGCTCGAGCAGTGGCACCATCCCGCGCGGCGCCACGCCGCGATAGTCGCTGCCGTCCGGCCGCGTCTTGGCGGTGACGTTCACTACCTCCAGCTCGAACGGCAGCCCGGTTTCACGCAGCAGGATGTGGACCGACAGCGAACTCGCGCCCGGATGGGTATAAAGCTTCACAGACTCTCCTCGGGCTGAAGCCGTCGCGCTTGTTCGAGGCTGGCGTGCAGCAACAGCAGCTGCCCGTTGGAATAGCCTGCGCGGCGGAACAGGGTGACGTCCTCGTCCGCCAGACGCGCGCCAGCGATCTGGGCGCGTGCGGCGATACGGCTCAGCACCTCGAGCCGGTCGACCGCCATTCGCCGCACCCGCGGGCCGCCGAACAGGCCGCGGAGCAGCGCGCCCAGCCGGAACAGGCCGCCGCGCGCCTCGATCCCCTCCTGCTGGCCGATCGCGATGGCGAGCCATTCGAGCGGGGTGAAGTCGCAGCGGTCGCGGCCCGGCCCGATCCCCTCGGGGGCAAGGCCCACCGCCTCGGCATAGGGGCCGGCATGACCTTCGAAGCGAAGCTGCGGACTGTGCATCATCGGGCGCCTCCTCCGGCTGCGGCTGCGGGTTGCTGGAGTTTCACGATCACCTGCTTTGCGCCGCACCGAAATCGTACGATCGGCCAAGCGGAGGCATACGGCCGTATGGCTGCGCAGGGCGGCCGGCGCAGGTAGGTTCGGCCGCGTATCAAACCAGCATTTTCGAGGGGCGCATGTTCGAGCTATCGATCAACGGCGAGGCGCACAGCGCCGACGTGACGGCGGATGTGCCGCTCCTCTGGGTGCTGCGCGACGTGCTCGGCATGACCGGCACCAAGTTCGGCTGCGGCATCGCCCAGTGCGGCGCCTGCACCGTCCATCTCGACGGCCAGCCGGTCCGCTCATGCCTGTTGCCGGTCGGCCTGGTCGGCGCGCGCAAGATCACGACGGTGGAAGGCGTGGGCCAGACCCCCGCCGGGGCTGCCGTCCAGAAGGCATGGCTGGACCTGGACGTGATCCAGTGCGGCTATTGCCAGTCCGGCCAGATCATGTCCGCCGCGGCGCTGATCGCCAGCACCCCTGCCCCCAGCGACGCCGATATCGATGCGGCGATGGCCGGGAATATCTGCCGCTGCGGCACCTATGTCCGCATCCGCGAGGGTATCAAGAAGGCCGCGGCGGAGCACCACGCATGAACGCCGCGGCCCCTACCCGCCGCCAGCTGCTGCGCGGCATGGCCGCGGGCGGCTTCGTCCTCGCGGTGGGCATCGCCGGCAGCAGGATTGCCGTCGCCGGCGACCCCGCGCATGCCGCGGCCTTCGCCCCCGACGCGTTCATCCGCATCGGCACCGACGGCACGACGACGATGATCATGCCCCAGGTCGAGATGGGCCAGGGCATCTACACCACCCTCGCAATGCTGATCGCGGAGGAGCTCGACGTCGACCTCGCCACGGTGACGCTGGCGGAGGCGCCGCCGAGCGACGCGCTGTACGGCAACCCCATCTTCAAGATCCAGGTGACCGGCGGCTCCACCTCGGTTCGCGGCTATTTCCTGCCGATGCGCAAGGCCGGCGCCGCGGCCCGCGCGATGCTGGTGCAGGCAGCCGCTGCCCGCTGGAGCGTCGATCCGGCGAGTTGCACCACCGAGAACGGCCAGATCCGGCATGCCGCCAGCGGCCGCGCGATCGGCTATGGCGAGGTCGCCAGTGCCGCCGCTCGCCTCAAGCCGCCCGCCGAGCCGGCGCTCAAGGATCCCAAGAACTTCCGCCTGATCGGCAAGCCGCACCACCGGCTGGATACTGCGCACAAGGTCGACGGCAGCCTGAAATACGGCATCGACGCGATGCCCGAAGGCGTGAAGTTCGCCACGCTCTGCGCCAGCCCGGTGCTGGGCGGCAAGGTGGCGCATGTCGACGACAGCCAGGCCAAGGCGCTACCGGGCGTCCGCCAGATCATCGTGCTGGACGACATCGTCGCGGTGGTCGGCGACCATATGTGGGCGGCCAAGCAGGGGCTCGATGCCATTGCCATCACCTGGCAGGACGGCGCCAACGCCGCAGTCTCCACCGAGACGCTGTGGCAGGGCCTGCAGGCAGCCGCCGCCCAGCCAGGCGTGCCGGTGACCAAGGGCAACGCGGTCGATCCGAACGCCACGGACGTGGTCTCCGCGCATTACGAGATCCCGCTGCTCGCCCATGCGCCGATGGAGCCGATGAACTGCACGGTGCACGTGAAGCCCGGCGCCTGCGAGCTGTGGGTCGGGACCCAGGTCAGCACCAAGGCGCAGGGGATCGCCGCGCAGGTGCTCGGCATCCCGCCCGAGGCGGTGACGCTCAACAACCACCTCATCGGCGGCGGCTTCGGTCGGCGGCTGGAAGTGGACATGGTCGAGAAGGCGGTGCGCGTCGCGCAGAAGGTCGACGGCCCGGTCAAGATCGTCTGGACCCGCGAGGAAGACATCCAGAAGGCGCCGTATCGCTCGGTATATGGCAGCTGGCTCAGCGCCAAGCTGAAGGACGGCAGGCCCGTGGGCTGGTCGCACAAGGTCGTTGGCCCGGCCGAGATCGCCCGGTTCCTCCCGCCCGCCTTTGTCGGCGGCATCGATGTCGACGCTATCGATGGCGCCGCGGAGACGCCCTATGTGCTGCCCAGCCCGGCGGTAAACTATGTCCGGCACGAACCGGTGGGCGTCCAGACCTGCTTCTGGCGCGGCGTGGGGCCGAACAATAACGTGTTCTCGACCGAGAGCTTCGTCGACCTGCTGGCCAACAAGGCTGGCAAGGATCCGCTCGACTATCGCCGCAGCCTCACCGATCCCAAGGGCCGAGCACGCCATGTTCTGGATCTCGCCGCCGAAAAGGCCGGCTGGGGGACGCCGCTGCCGGCGCGCTCGGGGCGCGGCATCTGCCTCCAATATGCGTTCGGCAGCTATCTCGCGACGGTGGCCGAAGTCGCCGTGGCCGATGACGGCACGGTGCGGGTGCAGCGCGTGGTGACCGCGGTGGATTGCGGCGTCACTGTCAATCCGGACGGCGTGATCTCGCAGATCCAGGGCGGGCATGTGTTCGGCCTCTCCGCCGTGCTCCACCAACAGATCACGCTGGAAAAGGGCCGCGTGCAGCAGAGCAACTTCCACGACTATCGCGTGCTGCGCATCGACGAGATGCCGCAGATCGAAGTCCATCTGGTCCCCAGCGCCGAGGCACCGGGCGGCATCGGTGAGCCCGGCACCGTGAGCGTCCAGCCGGCGGTAGCCAACGCCGTCTATGCAGCGACCGGCGTGCAACTGACCCGCATGCCGATCGACACTACTCTCCTCGCACGAAAGGCCTGACATGGCGATCCGCACCCGCACCATCGCCCTGCTGGTGGGCGCTGCCGTGGTGATCGGCGGCGGCGGCATTGCCGGCCGCATGCTCTTCCTCCCAGGTCCGCTTGATTTCGCGGGCGGCACCAAGGTCGCGCTGGCCGATTATAAGGGCCCCTCGCCCGTCGGCGTGCCGGCCGAGCTGGCCAATGCCAGCCTGGTCGAGAAGGGCCGCTACCTCACCGACGCGGCCGATTGCCGCGCCTGCCACACCGCCAAGGGCGGCACGCCGTTCGCCGGCGGGCGGCCGTTCAAGCTGCCCTTCGGCACGCTCTATACGCCCAACATTACGCCGGACAAAGCCACCGGCATCGGCAACTGGACCGACGCGCAGTTCCTCCGCGCGGTCCACCAGGGCATCTCGGCCGACGGCACGCGGCTCTACCCCGCCTTCCCCTATGCCTCCTACTCGCTGATGCCCGACGGGGACGTGCTGGCGATCAAGGCCTATCTCTTCTCGCTCCAGCCGGTGCGCCAGGCCAATCTGCCCAACACTTTCCACTTCCCCTACAACCAGCGCTGGTTGATGGGGATCTGGGGCTATTTCTTCAACAAGGACAAGCGCTTCGAGGCAATCGCCGAGCGCAGCCCGGAATGGAATCGCGGCGCCTACCTGGTGGAAGGACCAGCCCATTGCGGCGAGTGCCACACCCCGCGCACCCTGGCGCAGGCGATGAACACACGGGCGAAGTTCGCCGGCGGCGTGGCGGAAGGCTGGAATGCCTACAACATCACCAGCGACCGCACGACCGGCATCGGCGCGTGGAGCAAGCCGGAGATCGAGGCCTATCTTGCCACCGGCCATGCGAATGGGCGTAGCGTCGCCTCCGGTCCGATGCGCGAGGCGGTCGACCTCAGCTTCTCCAAGCTGACCAAGGGCGACATCGCCGCCATCGCCACCTATCTGCAGACCATCCCGCCGATCCACAGCGCGCGCCTGGGTGCCCCTGCCGAATTCGCCGCCGTGTCGCACGCACAGGGGCCGATTGACAATCCGATCGGCAAGCGCGTGTTCGAGCAGGCCTGCGTCAGCTGCCACGCCTGGAGCGGCAAGGGTTCGCTCACCGCCGACGCGCAGCTCACCGCCAAGAAGGCGGTCAGCGATCCCACCGCGGCCAACGTGGCGCTGATGGTGCTGCAGGGCACCGGCCCGCAAACCGCCGGCCGCCCCTATATGCCCGGGTTCGCGCACAGCTACAGCGACACCGAGATCGCCGCCGTCGCCAATTACGTGACCGCGCGCTTCGGCACGATGCCGTCGAAGATCGCGCCGAAGGATGTGGGGAAGCTGCGGGCCGAATAAGCTCGCCCCCCATACTACGGTAGGGGCCTGCGGGATTTTACGGATGGCGCCGCGTGCGGTATGTTACGATCCGTTGCTGCGCCGTGCCGCTTCGGTTCGCTCCAGCAGGAGAATGGGAATGCTGGCATTGCGAGAAGAACGCGCCGAACCCGTGTTGGCCGATAGTCAGATCTTCGTCGTCGACGACGATGCGATGATTCGCGAGGCGCTGGTCGACCTGTTCGGCTCGGTCGGCCTCCACGCCGAAGCCTTCCCCTCCACCCGCGCCTTTCTCGACGCGCCGCGCCGCGACGTGCCGAGCTGCCTCGTGCTCGACGTGCGCATGCCTGAAGAAAGTGGTCTGGATCTACAGCGCCGCATGAACGACCAAAGCGTGCGGATTCCGATCATCTTCATCACCGGCCATGCCGATGTGCCGATGTCGGTGCGCGCGATGAAGCTGGGTGCGGTGAACTTCCTACCCAAGCCGTTTCGCGACCAGGAACTGCTGGACGCAGTGGCCGAGGCGCTGCGCACCGATGCCGAGCAGCGCGCCGCCGAGGCGGGCACCGCGGAGCTGCGCAAGCTCGCCGAGCGGCTCACCCCGCGCGAGCTGGACGTCCTCAAGGCGGTCGATCGCGGGCTGCTCAACAAGCAGATCGCCTATGAGCTGGGCATCGCCGAGATCACCGTGAAGATGCACCGCAGCAGCGCCTTCCGGAAGCTCAAGGCGACCACCGTCGCCGACATGATCCAGAAGGTTCGCGCGCTCAACCTGCGCTGATCGCCCCGTCCTCGTCCGCCGCGACGAGGACGAAGCGGAACCACGCCCCGCCTTCGGGCCGGTTTCCCGCCTCCAGCCGCCCGCCCATGCCCTCGACGATCGAGCGGCAGATCTGCAGCCCCATGCCGATTCCGCCGGCCTTGGTAGTGAAGAAGGGCTGGAACAGCTTGTCGAGATGCGCCTCGGCGATGCCCGGACCGGTATCCTCCACGCGCACCTCGACCCCGTCCGCCTCCGGCTGGACCGACACGAGGATGCGGCGCACGCCACTGCTGTCGCGCAGGGCATCGGCGGCGTTGCTGACGAGATTGACGAGCACCTGCTGCAGGTTGACCCGATCGGCGAGCACCGGGGGCGTTCCCTCCGCGCAGGTCACTTCGATCGTCGCCCGCGCGGCGCGCAGCTGCCGCTCAAGCAGTTCGCGCAATTCGGACGCAAGCGCGCAGAGGTCCACAGGTTCGGCGGGCCGGTCGCCGGCGACGATCGTGTCCCGCGCGCGCGCGATGATCGCGGCGATGCGCTGGGCGGCCTGATTGATCCGGTCCAGTACCCGTGCGGCGAGTTCCGGGTTCGGCGCGTCGCCCTGCAGCGTGCGCAGACCGGTGCGTGCGTCCATCAGCAGCGAGGCGACGGGCTGGTTGAGTTCATGCGCGATCGATGCGGAATATGCGCCCAGCGTCGCTGCGCGGTTGGCCCGCGCCAGTTCGGCCTGCGCCCCGCGGCGCAGTTCCTCGATTCGCTCGCGCTCGGTGAGATCGACCAGGCTCGACAGGTGCAGCCCGTCGCCCAGCGTGCTGACCGAGAAGTATACGGGAACGCGCAGCCCGTCCTTGCCGATCAGCACGGTGTGGCCGTTCAGCGTCGTTTCGCCGGCATAGATCATCTCCAGCTGCTGGAGCTGCACCTCCGGCCCGTCCTCCGCATTCTCGGCCGGCGGCTTGGCGGCCAGTTCGGCGAGGTCGGCATAGCCCATCAGCTTGGCCAGCGCGGTGTTGACGCGGGTGGTGCGGACCAGGCTGAGGCAACGCGCGAGCTCGTCCGGATGGTCGGCAAAATAGGCGCGCAGGTCGCGCACGCCGGCGCGGCGCAGGCCCTCCAGGATCGGCAGGGTCGCGCCGAAGTCCATCTCGGCGAAGCTGATGCTGCTCAGCTCGAACAGGCTGGAGTTGCGCACCTGCTCCTTGGTCAGCGCGGCGGTGCGCTCGGCGACAAGGGTTTCGAGCGTCGCGTTCAGTTCGCGCACCTGCTCCTGCATCGTCACTTGGTCGTGTACGTCGGTATTGCTGCCGTAATAGGCGAGCACCTGTCCGTTCGCGTCCCGCACCGGCCGGGCGGAGATCAGCATCCAGCGATACTGCCCGCTTGCATGCCGCAGCCGATACATGGTGCGGATGTCCGCGCCGGCTTCAAAGCATGCCTGGGTATGCGCCAGGAAGGCAGGCGCCTCCTCGGGATAGAGATCCGGCGTCCAGTCCTGCGTGGCGATCGCGTCGGGGATGGAGCGGCCGGTCAGGTCCGCATAGGCGCGGTTGAAGAAGTCGATTTGGCCTTCCGGCCGCGAGCGCCACAGGATCTGCGGCACCGAATCCGCGAAATGCTCCATCTCCCGCCGGCTGGTCTCCAGCGCCTCGCGCACGGCCGTCAGCCGCTGGTGGCTGACCAGCAGCGCACCGGTAACCCCGATCGCGACGCAGGCGAACAGCACGCGCAAGACATTGCCGGAATCCGGCGCTGCGCCATGCACCAGGCACCAGGAGAGCAGCGCCAGTACGATACAGGCGCCTGTCGCCAGCCGGATCTCGCCCTCGCCGCCGGCCCCTGCGACCAGCATCGGGACGAGCAGGTAGAGGATGGCGATCGACGCGTCGATTTCGGCAATGGAATCGCACCAGAACACCATGGCCGCCAAAGCGACGGCGGCGGTCCGCAGCGCCACTCTGGTCCCGTTCGCGGTCATATGGCTCCTGCTCGTGGCTCGGGCGGTTGCCCACCGGGACGTTGGCACAGCCACCGCTGCGACCATCCTATACCGGGGTAGGTGCGCCGCCGCCACCTCCCGCCATACCCCCGTCTAGGACGGCGCCGCGCCCCGCCCCTGCTACACCGTTGCTCGTCCGCAACGGGCACGAATTTGGAGAGAAATCATGCACATGATGGATTGGAACGGCTATCGCGAGCAGGTACTGGCCGGCGTCGGCGGCCTGGGCAAGCTCACGCCGGACACGGTGCGCGGCTATGCGACGCTGGGTGGCGCCGGCGCGAAGACAGGGCGTCTGGACCAGAAGACGCGCGAGCTGATCGCGGTGGCCTGCGCGGTGAGCCTGCGTTGCGACGGCTGCATCACCGTGCACACCGATGCGGCGCGCAAGGCCGGTGCGACCCCGGAGGAACTGGCCGAAGCGCTCGGCGTGGCGATCAGCCTGAACGCTGGTGCGGCGCTGGTCTATTCGACGCGCGCCATGGATGCATATTCGGACCACGAATGAAGCGCCACGAGCCCCCTTCCCGCGGGAAGGGGGCTCCGCCGTTCATGCCCGGCCGGCGGCGTCCAGCTCGGCAAAGGCGTCGTCGCTCAGCCGGATACCGGCCGCGGCGACATTCTCCTCCAGATGGTGCACCTGGCCCGTCCCCGGGATCGGCAGCATCACCGGGCTGCGCTGGAGCAGCCAGGCGAGCGCGATCTGCCCCGGCGTCACGCCATGTTCGTGCGCGATCCGATCAAGCACCGAGCCCTTCTCGGTCAGCCGCCCGGCCGACAGTGGGTACCAGGGGATGAAGCCGATCCCCTCCCGCGTGCAATAATCGAGCACATCCTCGCTGCTGCGGTCGCCCAGATTGTAGCGGTTCTGCACCGTCGCCACCGGGAACACCGCGCGCGCCGCCTCGATCTCCTCGACGGTCACCTGGCTGAGGCCGGCGTGACGGATCACGCCCTCGGCCAGCAGCCGCGCGATCGCGTCGAACTGCTCGCGCACCGGCACCTTGGGATCGATGCGATGCAGCTGCCACAGGTCGATACGCTCGACCCCGAGCAGCTCGCGGCTACGATGCGCCTGCGAGACCAGATAGTCGGGATCGCCGTGCGGCGCCCACTGGTCCGGACCCGGGCGCTTGAGCCCCGCCTTGGTCGCGACGAACAGCCCGTCATAGGGATGCAGCCCTTCGCGGATCAGCGGCTCGGACACATCGGGACCATACGAGTCCGCCGTGTCAATAAAATTCACGCCCAGCTCGGCCAGGCGACGGAGCGTCGCCAGCACCGCGTCGCGGTCGCGCGGCGGGCCCCACACGCCCGGTCCGGCGATCCGCATCGCGCCATAGCCGAGGCGGACGACCTCCATGTCGCCGCCGATCGCGAAGGTGCCGGCGGCGCGCGCGTCCGGAGTACGGGAATCGGTCATGGCTCAAAAGCTCCTTGCGACATTGACGATGCGCAGCTGGGTGAAATCTTCCATGCCCTCATGCCCGTTCTGCAGGCCGAGGCCGGATTCCTTGGCGCCGCCGAACGGCACGTCATAGGGCAGCGACATGTGCCGGTTAACCCATACCGTGCCGCTCTGTATCCGCGAGGCGACCGCGATGCCGCGCGCCACGTCGCCGGTCCAGATCGATCCGCCCAGGCCGAACTCGCTGTTGTTCGCCTCGGCGATCACGTCTTCGACGGTTTCGTAGCCAAGCACCGGCAGCGCCGGGCCGAACTGCTCCTCGCGAACCAGCTTCGCGGTCAGCGGCAGGTCGCGAACGATCGTCGGTGCGATGAAATAGCCGCGGCCGAGCGCCTCGCCGCCGCTGAGGATTGTGCCCCCCTCGTCGCGGGCGCTCTGGATGAAGCCGAGCACCTTCTCGAACTGCATCTTGTTCTGCACCGGGCCGATGGTGGTGGCGGTATCGAGCCCGTCGCCCAGCACCGCCGCTCGGGCAAGTGCCGCCAGCCCCTCGCTCACCGCATCCAGCATCGCAGCCGGCGCGTAAATGCGCTTGGCGGCGTAGCAGACCTGGCCGGCGTTGATCATCGCGGCGGCGAAGATCCGGGGCAGCACCACGTCCAGATCGGCATCGTCGAGAATGATCGCGGCGTCGTTGCCGCCCAGCTCCAGCGTGAAGCGCTTCATCGTGCCGGCAGCGCTGGTCAGCACCTTCTTGCCGGTGGGCGTCGAACCGGTGAAGCTGACATGAGCAACGTCCGGATGGCTGGTGAGCAGTGGGCCGAGATCATTGGCGTCGGCCAGCGTCTGGAACACGCCCGGGGGCAGGATCGTGCTGGCGATCTCGCCGAGCAGCAGCGTGGCGAGCGGGGTGGTCGGCGCCGGCTTGGAGATGACGGTGTTGCCGGTGATCAGCGCCGGGCCGAGCTTGAACGACAGCAGCGTCATCGGCCGGTTCCACGGCGTGATCGCCACCACCACGCCCTGAGCATAGCGCTGGCCGACGATCAGCTCCGCCTCGGTATCGCGGCGAACCTCGTCCTCGAGCCGCTGGTCCGCGAAGTGGCGGATCGCGCCGGCGGCAATGCCCACCTCGCGGCGGCATTCGGCGATCGGGCCGCCGCGCTCGCGAGTCAGCACCGTGGCGAGCTCGCTTACCCGCGCATCGATCGCGTCCGCGAGCGCGTGCAGATAGGGCTTGCGGCCGTCATAGCCGAGCGCTTCCCAGCCTGGTTGGGCGGCCTTGGCAGCGGCGATCGCCTGCTCGGCCTGGGCGGCGCTGGCGCGCGGTGCCTGGGCGAACACTCCGCCGGTGGTGGGGTCGACGATGTCCAGCTGCGCATCGCCGGGCACGAGCTTGCCGTCGATCAGCAAGTGACGGGCGGCGGCTGGGTCGATATCGGACATTGTGAAGACTCCCAAAAATCGAAACGGGGAGCCCCGATCTGGTACGGCCGCCCCGCCCGCGGGTAGCCCTACGCCAGTATGCGGCGGAGACAGGAAACGGAGCATATTTGCTTTGACGCGCAGGAACCCTCCTCCGCATACCCGAGTATGGATTGCGCAGCAGCAGGAAGGGTCGAGAGGTGATCGGGTGAACTATCGGCAAGAAGGTCTTGCGCGTGAATGACGCCCCCCTCGTCTCCATCGTTGACGACGATGCCGGCGTGCGCGAGGCACTGGCCGATCTGTTCGAGAGCAGCGGCTTGCGCACGCGGGCCTTTGGCTGCGCCGGCGATTTCCTGCGCGCGGCGGTGGCCGAGAAGTGTCAGTGCATCGTCAGCGACATCCAGATGCCGGGGATGACCGGCATCGAACTCTCCCGCCACCTCCGTTCGGAAGCGGTGACCACGCCGATCATCCTGATCTCCGCCTATGCGACCGACTCCGTTCGGCGAAGCGCCGAGGCCCTCGGCGTTAGCTGCGTCCTGGCCAAGCCGTTCGACCCGACGGAGCTGCTCGGCTGTGTCGAGGCTGTACTTCCCCGGCATTGAAGGATCGGGCAGCCTTACCCCAGGATGGGTTAGCGGATACCTCCGTATACTGACGTCACGGCACGCGGCGCGGTACATAGAAGGGGTCGGGCGGCATTGCCCCCCTGCCCCCCCGCCGCCCGACAACCTCCCCCATGCAGCGCAAGCGATGGCAGCCCGGCCCGTGACGCCGCGCACGCACGAGAAGGGCTCGCAGGCGATGCCGTTCGCCTGTGGGCCTTTCAGGAAAAGGATGATCGGGAAAGGGCGGAAGGCCGCCGCATATCCGCCGCCCGGCGGCCGGTTCCGAGCAACCCGCTGCTTTCCTGCTTGGAACAGAAGGTGGGATGCGGGCTGGGGAACGTCACCGGGCGGCGAAGCGCCGGACGCGCCGGAGCGCGTTGCGAGCCCTCAGAACGAGGTGATCACCGCGCGCGCGACGGCGCCGTGCTTCAGATCCTCATAGGCCTCGTTGATCTCGGCGACGTTCACCTCGCGCGAGACCAGATCGTCGAGATTGTAGCGGCCCTGCAGGTACAGCTCGGCGAACATCGGGATGTCGTGCTTGATGTTGCTCGATCCCATGTAGACGCCGCGCAGCTCCACCTGGCGGACGATCAGGTCGAGGCCGGAAACCGCCACGTTCACGCCCGGCCGGTGCAGCCCGATCAGATAGGCGCCGCCGCCCTTGCGGACCATCGCCACCGCCTGTTCCGACGTTGGCACCAGCCCGATGATCTCGAAGGCATGGTCGACGCCGCCGGGGAATTGCGTGCGCACCGCCTCCAGCGCGTTGGTCGCGCGCGCGTCGATGAAGTCGGTCGCACCGAACTTGCGGGCGAGCGCCTCCTTCTGCGGCTGGGCATCGACGGCGATGATGTGCGCGGCGCCCGCCAGCTTGGCGCCGGCGATCGCGTTCAGCCCCACGCCGCCCGCGCCGATCACCACGACGCTGTCGCCCGGGCGGACCTGCGCGGTGTTGATCGCCGCACCGGCGCCGGTGATCACGCTGCAGCCGAGCAGCGAGGCCTGCGGGAACGGCATCGCCTTGGGCACCTTCACCAGCTGGTTCTGGTGGATCAGCGCCATCTCGGCAAAGGCAGCGGTGCCGAAGCCGGGATAGACCGGCGCGCCGTCGGCGGCGCGGGTCAGCCGCTGGCCCTGCTCGGCCGGGCGCATCGTCTCCTCGGGATGGTCGCACTGAAAGGTGCGGCCGTCGAGGCACGGAAAGCAATGGCCGCAGAACTGTACCAGCGATGCGACGACATGGTCGCCGATCGCGAACTCGGTCACGCCCGGCCCCAGCGCCTTCACCACGCCGGCCAGTTCGTGCCCCAGCACTGCGGGGAGCGGGGTGCCGTAATTGGCTTCGGCCAGATGCAGGTCCGTATGGCAAAGGCCCGCGGCCTTCACCTCGACCAGCACTTCATGGCCCTTGGGGGCGTCGATCGCGACCTGCTCGATGTCGAAGCGGCCTTCATTGGCGTTGAGGATGGCAGCCTTCATGGGCGAAGTCCTTCTCTGGAGCGGGAAATCAGAGAATTGCTTGTGCTTGGGTCCGCGCCGGGCCGCTATCAGGCGTGCGTATCCCGCCCCCTCCACCGCGGTATGCATAGGCGGTTCCGGCCACACCGAAGAGCTAACCTAAACGCACGTATGGCGCCGCCATGCCGTCCGTAGAATGGAGCGGTCGCCCGGCCTGGTGCTTATGGCTGCAAGACTTCAGGAGACCGAAGATGCGCGTGAACTATGCCCGCAATGCCGGCCGCCCCTGGGCGGTACGCATCCTGCTCGACAGCCCCCAGCCGCGCAGCCCGCGCCGCGCACAGGCGATGCCGTTCGACGAGCCCCCTGCCCCGCGTGCTGCCGCTCCTACCGGCGTATGATGGCGCGTCGGTCCCCCGCCCCTAAGCTTTGGGGAAACCGGAAGGGACCGACACCATGTTCAAGCTCGCCGCAGAAATCATCGACGCCCATGGCGGTCTGGAGCGCTGGAAGCGCCACGACCGCCTCACTGCGCACCTGACCCAGGGCGGCGTGCTCTGGCCGCTCAAGGGCCAGGGCGGCGTGCTCGACGATACCAGCGTCACCGTCAGCCTGCGCGAGATCCACGCCGGCCATGCGCCGTTCGGCACCGTCGCTGCCCGCTCGGACTATCGCCCCGACCGGGTTACGCTTCTCGACGCCGAAGGCGTGGAGATCGCCGCGCTCGACCAGCCGCGCGACAGCTTCGCCGGCCACACCCTGGAAACGCCCTGGACCCCGCCGCAGCTCGCCTATTTCGCCGGCTGCGCGATGTGGACCTATTTCAACATGCCGTTCCTGCTCGCCTGGGACGGCGTGGAGACCGAGCAGCTGGCCGACCGGGAGGAAGACGGCAACCGCTGGCGCCGCCTGCGCGTGACGCTGCCGTCCGGCATCGTCAGCCACAGCAGCGTGCAGACGCTCTACGTCACCGAGGAGGGACTGATCGCCCGCCACGACTATGACGTGGAGATCGCCGGCGGCACGCCGGGCGCGCACTATCTGACCGACTATACCGAGGTCGACGGCATCCGCCTGCCCACCCGCCGCCGCATCTACCCGCGCCAGCCCGACGGCCAGCGCGTGCCCGAGCCTCTGGTCGTGTCGATCGACATCGACCACTATGTGTTCGGCTGAGCCGATGTCGGACGTCGATACCCCGCTGCGCCCCGAGCCGCCGGTCCATGCGCGCGAGGAGCAGATCTTCCCGCGCCTCGCCGCGCCGCTGATCGCGCGGATCGCCGCCTATGGCGCGGAGGAGTCCCCGGCGTCCGACACCCTGCTGTTCGGTCGCGGCGATCGCGGGCCGGACTTCTTCGTCGTGCTGGAAGGTGCGATCGACCTGTTCGATACCGATGGCGGCTATGTCCGCAGCTATCTGCCCGGCCAGTTCAGCGGCGAGCTGCACCTTTTCAGCGGCCGCGCCTCGCTGCTCGACGGCCGCGCCGCCGCCGGCACGCGGCTGCTCCGCCTCGCCCCCGCCGCCTTTCGCCGCATGGCTTCAGCCGAGCCGGACATCGGCGAGATCGTGATGCGCGCCTTCATCCTGCGCCGCGTCGACCTGCTCGCCACCGGCTTCGGCGGCATCACGCTGGTCGGATCGGCCGAGGATCCGGAGACGCACCGGATCCGCGAGTTCCTTACCCGAAACGCCCATCCGCATCGCTTCGTCGACCTGCGCGATCCCGCCGCGCCAGACACGCTTGAGGCGGCAGAGTTGCCCGCGGTGCTGCTGCCCGAGGGCCGGGTACTTTCCAGACCCTCCTCCGCTC
This sequence comes from Sphingomonas trueperi, assembly GCF_040545965.1. Classification (GTDB taxonomy): domain Bacteria; phylum Pseudomonadota; class Alphaproteobacteria; order Sphingomonadales; family Sphingomonadaceae; genus Sphingomonas; species Sphingomonas trueperi_C. The sequence goes on from NZ_JBEPMV010000003.1 coordinate 66,964, forward strand.
AACTGGCCGATCTGCTCGGCCTCAACGCGGCGGCTGGCCGCGACGAGACCTATGACTTGGTCGTGGTCGGTGCCGGCCCTGCCGGACTCGCGGCGGCGGTGTACGGCGCGTCGGAAGGCCTCTCCACCTTCGTCGTCGAGGCAGAGGCGCCCGGCGGCCAGGCGGGCACCAGCAGCCGGATCGAGAATTATCTCGGCTTCCCCACCGGCATTTCGGGCCAGGCGCTGGCCGGCCGCGCGATCACCCAGGCGCACAAGTTCGGCGCGGTGCTGCGCGTGTCGCGCCGGGCCGAGCATCTCGATTGCAGCGCCCGCCCCTTTCGCATCGCGCTGGAGGGCGGCGAGACGGTGTCCGCCCGCGCCGTCGTCATCGCCACCGGTGCGCGCTATCGCCGGCTCGACCTGCCGGGCTATGCCGCGCTCGAGGGCCGGGGCATCTATTACGCCGCCACGCCGATGGAAGCGCAGCTCTGCGCGGGGGCCGAAGTGGTGGTGGTCGGCGGCGGCAACTCGGCCGGCCAAGCGGCGATGTTCCTGTCGCGCAGCTGCGCCAAGGTCCACATCCTGGTGCGCGGCCCCGGCCTCGCCGCGACCATGTCCGACTATCTCGTCCAGCGCATCGCCAATAGCGCCAACGTCCAGCTCCACCCCTATTGCGAGGTGACCGCAGTCGAAGGCGACGAATTCCTGACCCGCCTCAGCTGGCGCGACCGCGCAAGCGACGCCACCGAAACCCGCGACGTGCGCGGCCTGTTCGTGATGATCGGCGCCGCGCCCAACACCGAATGGGTGGCGGACTGCCTCACCCTCGATCCCGCCGGCTTCGTGCCCACCGGCCTCGATGCCGGGGGGCGCCCCCTCACCTCGCCCTATGCCACCACCATCGACGGCGTGTTCGCAGTGGGCGATGTGCGGGCGGGATCGGTCAAGCGCGTCGCCTCCGGCGTGGGGGAAGGCGCAGCGGTGGTCTCCGCCGTCCACCGCCACCTCGCAGGCTGAGCAACCCCATGTACCTTGCCCCGCCCTGATGATAGCAGGGCGGCGGTCGCGCTGCATCCGGCAGGGCGAAGGTCGGGGAATATACGTGCAGCGAGTGCCAGCGCAATTGCTGGATCTATCAAGCGAGAGCATGATCTCCACCACCGCGGGCGCGGCGATCACCAGCTGGAATCTCGCCGCCACCACGCTCTATGGCTGGCATCCGCAGGAAGCGCTGGGCCAGCCGCTGCCGGATCTGCTCGGCCCCTATCCGGAGGGTGCGATCTCGGAACTGCGCGGGCGCGGCCTGTGGCAGGGCCGTGTCGAGCGGCGCCGCCGCGACGGCACCACCACCACCGTTCATGTCCGGCTCGCCAGCTGCACCGATGCCGAGGATGCGTGGATGGAGGTTTCCACCCCCGTCGATCCCGCCCACCCCGCCGAAGTGGCGCTGGCGGCGAGCGAATATCGCTATCGCAACCTGTTCGGCGCAGTTGCCGCCTCCTTCTGGGAGATGGATTTCAGCGGGGTCGGCGCGTTGCTGCGCAGTCTGCGCGAACAGGGCGTGACCGACATCGCCGGGCATCTCCGCGTCACCCCGGCGCTGGTCCGCCAGATGATGCGCGCGACGCGGATCGTCGATACCAACGATCGCTCGATCGAGATGTTCGGCCCCGGCACCAAGCGCGACCTGATCACCACCCCGCTGGACCGCTACTGGCCCGAGACGAGCACCGGCGACTTCCTCGAGAGCGTACTCTCCGCGATCGGCGGCAAGCCGCGCCATGTCGCCGAGACCCGGATGCGCGCGCTCGACGGCCGCGAGTTCGACGCGCTGTTCACCGTCTCCTTCCTCCCCGGCACGGTTGGCAACGGCACGCTGCTGGTGGGCTTCACCGACATCACCGATCGCGTGCAGGCCACCCGCCAGCGCGACGAAGCGAGCATGCGGCGCAAGATGCTGCTCGACGTGCCGACCATCGCGGTGTCGGAGCTCGCCGCGCCCGATACGCGGGCGCTGTTCACCCGCCTGCGTGCCGAGGGCGTCACCGACATGCACGCCTATATCGACCGGCATCCGGAGCTGGTCGACCAGCTCGCGGCGAACCTGCGCTTCACCGCGGTCAACGAAGCGGCGGTGCGCCTGTACGGCGCTCGATCGGCCGACGAACTGATCGGCCGCTCGCTCACGGGGCTGATGCAGCCCGGATGCGAGGTACTGCGCCGTTCGATCGAAGGCTCCTATGTCCGCGAGCCGGTGTTCCAGGCCGAGGTACGGATGTTCCGGCTCGACGGCACGCCGTTCGACACGCTGTTCTGCCGCGTCTCCAATCCCGATCCGACCAGCCCCGAAGTGCTGGTCGCGCAGATCGACATCAGCGAGCAGGTGAAGGCGCGCGACGAGATCGAACGGATGCGCCAGCAGGCGTCGCATGCCTCGCGCATTGCGCTGCTCGGCCAGCTCTCCGCCTCGATCGTGCACGAGATCAGCCAGCCGGTCACCGCCATCGCCATGCACGCCGCCGCCGCAGAGCGGCTGGCGAAGGCACCCGAGCCGCAGCTGGAAAAGCTCGGCAAGATCACCGGCCAGATCGGCCAGAACGCGCTGCGCGTCGGCGAGATCATCCAGCGCATCCGCGCGCTCGCCGCCAATCGCGAGATACCGATGGTGCCGCTGTCGCTTGCCGATGTCGTCGCCGAGACGCGGCTGCTGCTCCGCCAGGAGCTCGGGGAGCAGGGCGTGCTGGTCACGATGACGCGTGATGCGGACCTGCCCCAGGTGTGCGGCGACCGCATCCAGCTGCAGCAGCTGCTCGCCAACCTGATGGTCAACGCGATCCAGGCGATGGACGCCGTGCCTTTCGGCGAACGCCGCATCGACCTGACGCTGCGTAGCCGCGACGGCATGGTGTCTGCCGAGGTGGCAGATAGCGGCCCCGGTCTCGCCGCCGACTTCCGGACCGATCCCTTCCAGTCCTTTCGCACCACCAAGGCCAACGGCCTGGGCATCGGCCTCACCATCTGCCGCTCGATTGCCGAGGCGCATGGCGGCAAGATGGAGGTGCGCGATCGCACCGAAGGCACCGGTGCAGCCTTCACCCTGATCCTTCCGGCGGTGGGCTCGGCGGACTGACTTCAAACCCATACCGGCGTTCATATCGTCGGCGCGGGCGTGCATATCCAAGCTGTGCGGCAAGGAGACTTGCCATGCACACCCATGCCACTGCCCCGACCCAGTTCATCGACGCCGCCGGCGTCCGCTACGCCTATCGCCGCTTCGGCACCCCCTCGGCCGTGCCGATCGTGCTGCTGCAGCACTTCACCGGCGGGCTCGACCATTGGGACCCCGCCTTCACCGACGGCGTCGCTGCCAGCCGTGAGGTGATCCTGGTCGACAACGCCGGCGTCGGTGCCTCGACCGGTGAGACGCCGCAGGCGATCGAGGGCATGGCCGATTGCATCCGCGACTTCGTCGATGCGCTGGGCCTTACCCAGTTCGACCTGCTAGGCTTCTCGATGGGCGGCATGGTCGCCCAGGCCTATGCCAAGCAGCATGCCGACCGCATCCGCCGGCTCGTGCTGGTGGGCACCTCGCCGCGCGGCGGCGATCCCACGCCGTTCGGCGCCGAGGTGGCGCAGCGTGCCCGCGGCAATGCCGGCGAAGGGGAAATGGCCTGGCTGTTCTTCGGCCATTCGGATGCCGGCCGCGCGGCGGCGGCCCGCTATTGGCAGCGCCGCCATGCCCGCACCGAGGATCGCGATCCACCCAGCGAAATGCCGACCATCCTGGCGCAGGTCGCCGCCGGCCGCGACTGGCTGTCGCCGCACGGTGAACGCTTCGCCGATCTCGCGCGGATCACCGTCCCGACGCTGGTCGCCAACGGCCACACCGACGTGATGCTGCCGACGATCAACTCCTTCTACCTCCAGCAGCATCTGCCGAACGCGCAGCTGATCCTGTTCCCGGATTCCGGGCACGCGCCGCACTTCCAGTATCCGGAGCAGTTCGTCGCGCATCTGGATCTCTTCCTCGCCTGACCCGTACGCGAGGCCGCCGGGCCGGCGCCAAGAACGCCGGCCCGCATTTCAATCGTAACCATCCAGCGTTGCGAATGTCACAAGACCGACATCGCCGATGGTGAAGGGTCGGCCCCATGTTCGGGGGGATTGTACCGTGCGACGCACGGGAAACCGGGGAGTCCCACCTGCGCATGCTGAGCCGCCAGGTCTCAGTACAGTCAGTAAAAAGGGAGTAACGCGCATATGGGTACCGTTATTTCGGTGGGGGCCGGCAGTATTGCGACCGAGTTTCCCGATGGTTCCAAGGGTCCGACCAACGACGCGGGCGTACCGGTAAAGCCGCGTCTTACCGACGATTATGTCGGCGCACCGCCCAGCAATTCGATCTTCACCACGCTGGCCTATGCCCAGTACGGCAATTTCTCCAGCGTCATGCAGGCCGATCCGTTCGGCTTCCAGACCCAGGCGCACGGCCTGAACATCGGCTATTCGGATACGCCGCGCGTCACCGAAACCGGCTATAATTACGACTTCCATGCCGACATCACGCTCGGCCTGGTCGGCATGAACGCCAGCGGCACCAAGCTGGCCGCGGAGTCCGACTGGACCGCGACCGCCGATTGGGATGGCCAGATGCGCGCGACGATGGGCGAAGGCCTGCCCTTCGTCTATGTCACCCGTTCGAGCAGCGCCGATGTCGAGATCGACTTCAGCCAGCAGACCGGGCCGACCCGCGACGTTCCCAACAATCCGCTGAGCTACATGGCCACCGGCCTCAACGGCAGCTTCAACGGCGGCGCGCTCGCGTTCAACTTCCCGGTGGATGCCGGATCCCATGTCGCGGACGGTATCCAGTTCCGCCTCTCCTACGACTTCGACGGCGACGGCAAGGTCGATCGCGTCGAGACCTATGACTGGTACGGCACCGATGCTGCCCAGGGCGACCAGGATTATACCGGCGCCAAGCTGCTCACCGCCACCGGCGCGATGAAGGACATGCACAACGGCTCGGTGAAGGTCGAGCTGTGGCGCGCCAATGGCGAGGACGATGTCTCGGTGCGCACCAACGATGCGGCCAGCTACGTCAAGCTGCCCTTCAGCAACCTGACCGACGCGATCGGCAAGGCCGTCGACGGCGGCGTGCTGTACCTGCAGGGCGGCGCCAAGGCAGGCAGCGATCCCTCGGGCCTCACTGCCACGCCAGCGGGTGCGCCGACCTACGACACCACCCATATCCAGCCGGGCCTGAGCGTGCCGGGCTATGAAGGTCCGGGCCGTGTCTGGTACGCGCAGGACGGCGTGGTCGGCGTGACGATCAACGGCAAGAACTACGGGATCTTCGGCCCGAGCGGCGCGACCTGGACGTTCACCGGTAAGGGCCTGACCTCGAACCTCGACGGTAAGGACTATTATTCGGTGGCGGTGCTGCCGGATGCATCGGTCAGCACGCTGATGGACTTCCGCGCGCACGCCTATGCCTTCGTGACCGACACCAAGTCGTCGTTCGTCGTCGACCAGAACACCGGCAAGCTCACCACCACCTTCACTGCGACCACGCAGATGATGGAGACCGGCCCCGGCCTGTCCGAGAACCCGATGATGGCGCTGTACCGGCACCAGTACATCAACTCGGACGCGCCGCTCAGCAACATCAGCTACGCTTCGCCGCGCGGCGAGATCAAGGTGCTGAAGGACGGCAACACGTTCACGACGACGATGAACATCCAGCCGATCCTGCCGATCCTGCCGTTCGTCGGCACCGAAGCGCAGCGGCAGCAGATCGTCGACATGCTGCACGGCGAGCTCAAGACGTTCCTCACCGCGCAGGGCAACCCGCTGGAAGGTGACACCTATTGGGGATCGCGCCAGAACGCCAAGTTCGGCGATCTTGCGATGCTGGCCCAGATGGTCGGCTATGGCCAGGCCAAGGACGTCTTCGTCGGTGCGATCGAGAAGCAGCTGGAGCGCTGGTTCACTGCCGATGACGGCGACAAGTTCGAGTTCGTCTACGACAAGGAATGGGCGACGCTGATCGGCTATCCGGCCTCGTACGATTCCGACGACAAGCTCAACGACCACCATTTCCATTACGGCTACATCATCAATGCCGCCGCCACGATCGCGCAGCTCGACCCGCAATGGGCACAGCAGGGCAAGTGGGGCGCGATGGTCAACGAGCTGATCAAGGACGCGGCGAACGACGATCGCAACGACCTGACCTACACCTTCCTGCGCAACTTCGATCCCTATGCCGGCCACAGCTGGGCATCGGGCACGGGCAACGGGCAGAACCAGGAATCTGCGTCGGAAGCGTTGGAGTTCGCGAGTGCCGTGGCCCGTTGGGGCGCCGTGACCGGCCAGAAGGATCTCGCCGATCTCGGCACCTACCTTCACACCACCGAAGCGACTGCCTTCCAGCAATATTGGCAGGACGTCGACAATGCGGTGTTCCCGGACGGGGTCGATCGTTCGATCATGGGCATCGTCGGTGCCGACGGCGCGGGCTTCACCAACTTCTTTGATGGCGATCCGGCGCACATCATCGGCATCCAGTACACGCCGATCAACGCCGGCTCGCTGTTCATGGCCGGCTATCCGAAGGAGCTGCTCGAAGAAATCAACGAGATGCATGCGCTCCAGAAGGACGGGCGCGCCAGCGAGTGGATGAACGGATCGCAGATGGCCCTGGCCCTCGCCGATCCGGAAGCCGCCCTCGCCGACTATCTCGCCAACCCGCAATATCAGAGCGGCCAGGGCGAGGAATCGCGCGTCTACACGCTGCAGTGGATCGAAACCCTCGTGCAGCTGGGCACGCCGGACCTCTCGATCACCTCGAACAGCAGCTTCGCGGTGGCATTCAACAAGAACGGCGTGAAGAGCTACACCGCGTTCAATCCTAGCGACAAGGAAACCACAATAACCTTCTCCGACGGCACCAAGCTGACCGTCGGCGCAGGCGACATGGTGACCAAGACCGCGGACGGCCAGCTCCACACCACGGACTTCCAGAGCCAGGACATCCCGCAGCGTCCGGACGGCGTGCCGCTCGACCTGCCGACCGATCCGCCCGAATTCGCGCTCACCACGATCGCGGTCAACGGCGACCTGACGCTGTCGGTCGAAGCCAATACCGGCACTGCCTGGATCACCATCGGCAACGCACAACCGCGGGCGCTGCTGAACGGCGACAAGCGCCAGTCGCTGACGCTCGACGACCACACGAAACTGGCGGGTATCGGCCGTGACGCCGACGGGTCGCTGGTGCTGCTGGCCTCGGTCAATGGCGGCGAGCCCTATTACCCGTTCAAGCTCGACGCCTCGCTGCACATCGGCGGCGGCGGTGCGGCGCTGTACAAGAACGACTGGCAGACGCTGGAACCGATGTACGGCACCGACATCAACGGCGACGGCATCGTCGTGCGCGGCGCGCTGCAGACGGTCGCCCGGAACGGCAGCCTGAAGCTGATCCTCGATACGGGCAGCGGCCTCGCTTATGTGCAGGACGGGGACGGCCGCATGTCGGCCATCTTCCGCGATGCCGACGGCAAGCCCACCGCGCTGGCCCGCAACGGCTGGAGCCTCTCGGCGATCGGCCGCGACCAGGACGGCAACATCCGCGTGCTGGACTCGATGGCCGGCGCGGGCGCCAGCTATGGCTGGAAGCTGGATGCCAAGGGCAACTGGATCGGCGAGACGGTCTACACGCCCCGCAACTTCCAGGACGGCGAGGCGCTGTTCCAGAAGGACCTGAACGGCGACGGGTTGATCCCCGCACCGCTCGCCCAGCTGGTGGCCAAGAATGGCGAGCTGCGCCTGCTCGTCGATCCGGCAACCGGCAATGCGCTGATCCAGCTGGAAGACGGCACCCGCCTCACCATCACCCGCGGCGGGCCGGACGAGGCGGTGAAGCTCGATCGCGGCTCCAAGCTGTTCGCGGTCGGTCGGGACGACCAGGGCCGGCTGCGCGTGCTCGACGGCAACGCCAACGACATGGGGCCGAACTCGCAGCACTGGGCGTGGATCCTCGACAAGACCGGCCACTGGGTCGGCGAGGACGTGTTTGCCGGCACCGATCTGCCCAAGGCGGAGACGATCTTCGGCTCCGACCTGAACGGCGACGGCGTGGTCGGCACCTCGGCGCTGCGCCCGGTGGACCAGCATGGCGGCGCGACGCTGTTCGTCGACCAGTCGACCGGCAAGGCCTCCTTCTCGATCGACGGGTCCAACCCGCTGCAGATCACGCGGGACGGAGCGAATTGGGGCGACGTGCTGCAGCAGCGTGGTGACTGGGGCCTGGCGGCGATCGCGATCGACGACCAGGGCCGCACCCGCGTGCTCGACACCAGCCCGTTCTCGGACATGCGCTACGCCTGGATCCTCGACGCCAATGGCCATTGGTACGGCGAGGAGAGCTTCGACAAGAACAGCGTCGGCGCCGCCGAAAAGCTGTTCTCGGTCGATCTCAACGGCGACGGCGTGATCGGCAGCGCCGCGAAGACGGCCGCCGGGGGCGCTAGCGGCGCATCGTCTTTCTCGGCCGCATCGATGTTCCGTTAATCCCTAGGCCCCAACTACCGGCGTCGCGTGGCGGTTCGTCCCCCACGCGGCGCCCCTTTTCCATTGGTAAGGAACGCATTTCTTGCGCCCATCTCATCGGGCTCGCGCAACCTCGCTGCGCAGGGGTTGCGCGATCGCGCTCGCCTGTGCCGGAGCGCTGCTCCCCACCCACGCGATTGCCCAGACGGTTGCGCCCATCGATGCGGATCGCCCGCAGACGGTGCGGACGCTCGCCGCGGCGATCGCGCTTGCCTATCGCAACAACCCCACGCTCCAGGCGACCCGCTACGATCTGCGCGGCGTCGACGAACGGATCGCCCAGGCCAAGGCCGAGCTGCGGCTGCGCGCCGATGCGCAGGCGACCGCCGGGTATCAGTGGAACATCGAGGGCCGGGTCTCGCGCCGCGAAAACCTGTTCGGCACGCCCTACAGCGCGCAGTCGCAGAGCCAGCTCGGCCTCAGCGTCCAGCAGCCGCTCTACACCGGCGGGCATGCCACCGCCGCCCGGCGCTCGGCCGAGGCGACCGTGAGCGCGGGCGAGCAGCGGCTGCGCGCCACCGAAGGCGACCTGCTGCTCTCGGTCGTCTCCACCTATATGGACATCTACCGCTTCGGTGCCGAGCGCGAGGTGCGTGCCGCCAGCGTGCAGGAACTGCACAAGCTGCTCGACGAGATCGAGGCGCGCCAGGTCGCCGGCGAGCTGACCCGTACCGACATCGCCCAGGCGCGCGGCCAGGTCGCCCAGGCCGAGGCGCAGCTGCTCCAGGCGGAGCAGTCGCTGCGCACTGCCCAGGCCGATTTCCTGTCGGTGGTCGGTGCCGAGCTGGAGACGGCGCCGGTCCCCCCCGCCCTGCCCGGGCTGCCCGCCGACCCCGATCGCGCCTTCTTCCTCGCCTCGCAGCGCAGCCCCGAGCTCGCCTATGCGCGCAACACTGCTCAGGCCTCGCTCCATGACGTCGAGGCGGCACGCGCCACCGGCCGCCCCACCCTTGCCGTGCGCGGCTCTGCCGGGCTCAGCGGGCGGGCGACGCTGCCCTATCGCTTGGCTGACCAGGACAAGGCCTATTCGGGCAGCGTCGTGCTCGCTGTGCCGCTGCTCGGCGGCGGGCTGCGCGCCTCGCAGGTCCGCGAGGCGACCGCCCGCGCCCAGGCCGATCGGCTCCGCATCGAAGCCGCCGAGCGCGAACTGGCGCGCGTGGTGACCGATGCCTGGAACGACATTGCCACCGCCGACCGGATCGGCACGATCAGCGCCGAGCGTCGCGAAGCTGCAGGCACCCAGCTGGAGGGCATGCTGGCCGAATATCGGCTGGGCCTCCGCTCGACCTTCGACCTGCTCTACGCCCAGCAGACGCTGCGCGACGCCGAGGTCGCGGTGCTCGATGCCGAGCGCGACCGCTATGTCAGCCGGGCGACGTTGCTCCGCCGGATCGGCACGCTTGAGGCCGACGACCTCACCAGCGGCGTGCCGCTCCACGATCCCAAGCCCGCCCGCGCCGCGGCCCGCGAAGCCAACCGGCTGCCGCTCGACGACACGGTCGGCGCGCTCGACGCGATCCTGGTGCCCGCCGCGCGGGTCCACGCGCCCGCCCGGCCCGCGCCGGCCGCCGCGCCCGTGCTCAAGCCGGATGCGGCGACGATCACCCCGCAGCCCATCACCCCCAGCCTTCGAAAGCCCAACCCGTGAGCGACGCCTCGAACCGCACCGAGAGCGGCCCCATCATGCTCGCCCAGCTGCTGAGCATGCACCGTATCGCCGCCGACCCCGCCCAGCTGCGGCACGCAATCGGCCACCAGGCGCCGCTCGACGCCACCGACATGCTCCGCCTGATTCGCCGCCAGGAAGGCACCAAGGCGCGCAGCCGCACGGCCAGCTGGGACCAGCTCGCGCGACTGCCGCTGCCGGTGCTCGCCAACGGCCCGGACGGCTGGTTCCTGCTCGGCCGCGTCGCCGGCGATGAGGCACTGATCCAGCGCCCCAGTGAAGGGATCGTGAAGGTCCATCGCGAGGAGATGACGCAGTTCTGGTCGGGCGAGCTGGTGCTGGTCACCACCCGCGAGGCGGTGGGCGCCACCGCCCGCGCCTTCGACTTCAGCTGGTTCGTCCCCCAGGCCGCCAAGTATCGCAAGCTGATCGGCGAGGTGCTGCTGATCACGCTGGTGCTGAATCTGCTGGGCCTCGCCGCGCCTTTGTTCTTCCAGAACATCGTCGACAAGGTGCTGGTGCACAACACGCTCTCTACCCTGACGGTGCTGGCGATCGGCTTCGTCGCGGTCTCGGTATGGGAGACGCTGTTCGGCTGGCTGCGCACCCGGCTCTATTCGGAGACCAGCCAGAAGATCGACGTCGAACTCGGCGCCAAGCTGTTCTGGCACCTGCTGCGGCTGCCGCTCGGCTATTTCGAGGCGCGGCGGGTGGGCGACACCGCGATGCGCGTGCGCCAGCTGGAATCGGTGCGCGAGTTCCTCACCAACGCGTCGCTCTCGGTGCTGGTCGATCCGCTGTTCACCATCGTGTTCCTGGTGGCGATGTTCGTCTATTCGTCATCGCTGTCGATCGTCGCGGTGCTGACCATCCCCGCCTATTTCGCGGTCGCGATCCTCGTCACCGGCCCCTTGCGGGCGCGGGTGAACGACAAGTTCGAGCGCGGCTCGGCGAACAACGCGCTGCTGATCGAAAGCATCGGCGGCATCCAGACGATCAAGGCCGCCGCGGTCGAGCCGCAATGGCAGGACCGTTGGGAGCGCCAGCTCGCCGGCTATTCGCACGCCAGCCAGCGGGTGATCGACCTGGGCAATACCGGCAGCCAGGCGATCCAGCTGATCTCCAAGCTGAGCATGGCCGGTATCCTCTATTTCGGCGCCAAGCAGGTGATAGCGCACGAACTGACCGTCGGTGGACTGGTCGCGTTCAACATGTTCGCCCAGCGCCTGTCCGGGCCGGTGATCCGGATGGCGCAGCTGTGGCAGGACTTCCAGCAGGTGCGCATCTCGGTCGCGCGGCTGGGCGACGTGCTCAACCAGCCGACCGAGCCGGGCGCGGGCAGCCAGGTGGCGCTGCCGGCGCTGCGCGGCGAGGTGCGCTTCGAGAACGTGAAGTTCCGCTATGGCCTGGAAGGGCCGTGGACGCTGGAGGATATCGACCTCACCGTCCTTTCCGGCCAGTCGCTCGGCATCGTCGGCTCTTCGGGATCGGGCAAGTCGACGCTCACCAAGCTGCTCCAGCGGCTCTATGTGCCCGCCGGCGGGCGGGTGCTGATCGACGGCGTCGACATCGCCCAGATTGATCCGGCCTGGCTCCGCCGCCAGATCGGCGTGGTGCTGCAGGAAAACCTGTTATTCAGCCGCAGCGTGCGCGAGAATATCGCCCTCGCCAACCCCGCCCTGCCGCTGGAAAAGGTGATCGCCGCGGCCGAGCTGGCGGGCGCGCACGAATTCATCACCCGCCTGCCCCAGGGCTATGACACGATGATCGAGGAGCGCGGCACCAACCTGTCGGGCGGCCAGCGCCAGCGGCTCGCCATCGCCCGCGCGCTGGTCACCGATCCGCGCATCCTGATCTTCGACGAAGCGACCTCGGCGCTCGACGCCGAAAGCGAGGAAATCATCCAGACCAACCTCAAGGCGATGGCGGAAGGGCGCACGGTGCTGATCATCGCCCACCGCCTCTCCGCGATCCGCCAGTGCGACAGCATCATCACGCTGGAGCGCGGCCACATCGTCGAACGCGGCAGCCACCACGAACTGCTCGCGCTCGACGGCCGCTATGCCGACCTGCACCGCCGCCAAGCGGGCGTGACCCAGGGGTTCGCGGCATGAGCGCGCTCCGCCACTACGCCCATCTCTGGACCGACGCCGTCCGCGCCGAGAAGGCCCGCACCCAGGGCCGCCTCGTCAGCCACGAGCCCGACTTCCTGCCCGCCGCGCTGGAAGTGATCGAGAAGCCGGTCTCTCCCACCGGCCGCGTCACCGCCTGGCTGCTCCTCCTCTGCTTCGCGCTCACGCTCGCCTGGATGACCTTCGGCAAGGTCGACGTGGTCGCCTCGGCCGAGGGCAGCATCGTGCCGGCGGACAGCGTCAAGCTCGTCCAGGCCTCGGAGACCGGCGTGGTCCGCCACATCTTCGTCCATGAAGGCGATGTGGTGCAGAAGGGCCAACCGCTGCTCGACCTCGACCCCACCGTCTCGGGTGCCGAGGAACGCCAGGCCGAACAGGCGCTGGCGACCGCCAGGCTAGACGTGGCCCGCGCGCAGGCCATCGCCGATGCGCTGCGCGGCGGCCCCTTGCGCTTCGCTGCGCCTGAGGGCACCCCGCCCGAGGTGGTCGAGACCCAGCGCCGCCTGATCGCCGCGCAGCTCGCGCAGATCGAGGCGGCGGTGCACGGCTATGGCGCCGCCCGCGCCTCCGCCATGGCCGATGCCAAGGCCGCGGCCGAGCAGGTCCGCAAATATCACGCCACAGCGCCCGTCCTCGATGCCGAGATCGACGCGATGAACGGCCTCGCCGCCAAGGGCTATGCCCCCGGGCTGCGGCTGATGGAGTTGGAGCGCCAGCGCCATTCCGAGGGCGGCGAGCGCAAGGTGGCCGAGGCGCAGCAGGCACGCGCGCTCTCCGAAGCGCGCAAGTTCGGCGACCAGGGCGTCCAGACCCGCGCCGAGGCGCAGCAGCGCGCGCTCGCCGAGCTCGCCAAGGCGCAGGGCGACGCCGTGCTGCGCGCCGAGGAACTGCGCAAGGCACGCGAGAAGTCGCGGCTCCAGCGGCTCTATGCGCCGGTGGCGGGCACGGTACAGCAGCTCGCCGTCCACACCATCGGTGGCGTTGTCGAGCCGGCCAAGCCGCTGATGATCGTGGTGCCCAATGGCGGGCTGACCGTCGAGGCAAAGGTGCTCAATCGCGACGCCGGCTTCGTGCGTCCCCGCCAGCCGGTGGCGGTGAAGCTCCAGGCCTTCCCCTTCACCACCTATGGCACCATCCCCGGCCGCATCCTGACGATCAGCCGCGACGCGGTGCCGGACAAGGACATCGGCCCCTATTTCCTCGCCCGGATCGCGCTGGAGAAATCGAGCATCGACACGGACAAGGGCAAGGTGCCGCTTGGCGCGGGGCTTGCCACCACCAACGACATCTCGATCGGCCGCCGCTCGATCCTGGCGTACCTGGTCCAGCCGATCGAACAAATCCGCCGCGAGGCCGCGCGGGAACAATGACCACCGGCGTGGCCGGGCCTAATGTGTCCATATAATCAAAGTCTCCGCCAATCCCGAGAAAACCCATTGTTAACAACTGACTGCGTGCGAAAATAAGGAAACCCGGCGATCGGTCGATTACGCGCAACAAGAATAGCAGCCTTATTGGAGGCGTGTAGTACCGTATGCTATCTTAGCCGAGCCGCCGGAGTCGGTCGCCGAACCAGTAGCGCTGGACGAAGAGCAAGGTCGCAGACGAACGGATCAACCCGCGCCGGAACACCGGCCTGCGGACGAGGGAGGACGTCGCTGTGACGAATATTTTCCGGATATTGGCATGCGCCGGTGCAGTGGGTGCCGGCATATTGCTGCTCTATTTGGGCATTGCCCGGCATAGCCCTGCTGCGCTTCCCTGGGCGGGAGTGGCGCTTTTCGGCGGCATCACAGGCTTCCTCTTCGGTACCGGCGGCGAGCCTTCGGGCAGCATCGATCCGCCCAAGCTGGGCGGCAAGTTCACCGGCCTGCCCGACTGGCTGACCGTCACCGACATGATCCTGATCGTCCTCGCGCTGATCGCCAGCTTCGTTCTGAAGGGCTGACATCGTGTTCGCCTGGCCGGTGCTGCGGCCCTGGATCCTGTGGATCAGCGCCGCCCTGTTCCTGATGGGCCTGTTCACCCTGTTCGCCGTGGTACTCGGCTGGCCGCCGGTGCCCGAGGACTGTGTCGACACCTATTGCTATTGCGAATATTTCGACGTGCGGGACGTTACCGCAGGCGCCCGCGGCATTCGGCAACCGGTCAACACCTGGTCGAACCTCTATGTGTTCGTCACGGTGCCGATCATCGCCTTCACCCTCTCGCGTGATCGCCATCGCGGCGATGCCGCCAACAGCATGCAGTCGAGCGGGTTCTGGGCCGACCTTTATGTCCTGGTCGCGCTGTTCCTCGGCTTGGGCAGCATGTGGCTGCACGCGTCGGCCGCCAAGCATGTCGCCTGGATGGACGGCATGTCGATGTATGCCTTTGCCGGGTTCCTGCTGTTCTACACGCTCGATCGCATCTTCGTGGCGCATGGCGCGTCGCGCGGCGTGCGCGGAACGATATTGCTGCTCGGCTATCCGCTAGTCGTCATGTTCTTCACGCAGATCGGCGCGCGGGGCGTGAATTCGGAGATCCTGGTCGGGCTGCTGGTCGGCCTGTACGGGCTGCTCGAGCTGTTGCCGCGCAATCTCTACTTCTGGCAATCGAACTGGCGTTACTGGCCGATGAATTTCCTCGGCTTTCGGGACGGCTGGGCGATGACCTTCTGGGGCATTGCCGGCGCAAGCTTCCTCTTCGCGATGACCGCCCGCGCGCTTTCTGCCAAGCCGGGCGACATCTGGTGCAGCCCGCACAGCGCGTTCCAGCCGCACGGGCTGCTCTGGCACAGCTTTTCGGGGGTGATGGCGCTGATGCTGTACTTCTATTGGCGACGGGAAAACCGGAACCAGCCGCCCGCCCCCGCTCCGGCCGCGCCTGCCGCCGAGCGGTGGACATGACGGCGCCGGTCGATAGCTGATGGAGCGGCTTCGCATCCCCTTCTTCCTGCTCGCCTGCTGGCTGCTGCTGCTCGCGCTTCTGATCGAACTCGCCTCGACCTGGGCGATCGCCCGCATGGCGTGCGAACACGCCACCCCCGGCATCGCAATTCGGGCGCTGGCGATCCTTGACGTGCTGCTGTTCCACAGCATCGCGCTGATGGCGCTGCAACTGGTCGCGCCGCGCAATCTGGTCGGTCGCCTGCAGGGACCGGTGACGCTGCTTCTCGCGCTAGCCGGTATCGCCTTCGTCCTTGCGGTGCCCGTGGCGGGCGCCTTCGCCCTGCTTATGCTGATGGTCAGCCTGTTGCTGGCGGTGCCGTTCGGGACGATCGCCTATCTTGCGGCGTGGGGCCATTTCGCGGTGCATGCGGCCGCCGGCACCCTGTTGCTGCTGATGCTGTTTAAGCTGGGGTTCGCGCTCCTGCTGCCGCTGGCGCACCAACGCTTCCTGCAGAACAAGGGGCTGATCTTCATCACCGCCGCCTCGATCGGCCTGACTTGGCTCGTGGGCTTCGTGCAGGCGTTCGTCCCGTCGTTTCTCGCCAGCATTGCCGATGCATTGGTTGCGCTGATCATCGCCATTATCGGCCTGATCTGGCTGATCCTGCTGCTGATCGGATCGCTCATCGCCACGATCAAGGCCATTCGCAGTCTCGCCCCGACCGGGTAGCGTGGAACAGCCGGCGGCTAGCCCTCCGGCTGCGCGACGCTGGATTCACCGCCCAGCGCGTGAAAGCGGATCGTCCCGCCTTGCGGTGCCAGCAACAACATGCCGGCGCCGTCCTTGCGCCCGCACTGCAGCGCACCGTCCGACCCGGCGCGGTGCGCGATCCAGCCTGCCCCGCACGCGGTCGTGGCAGAGGCATCGAGCGGCTGGCCCGGCCGGCACAGGCAGAGCCTCTGATCGCCATGGACAAGCAGCATCGCCGCCCCCGCGCGCCATTCGAACGGCGCCTGCCGCGTCGATCGGCGCGCATCCCCCCGCTGCGCCTCAGGCACGGACGGTACCGCCACCGTCGCGTCGCCAAGCTCCGCCGAAGCGCGCACCGGATGATCGAGGAGATGGGTGCGCGGCGCGAACCGCCGGGTCAGGAAGGCGACCGGGCCGGGCGGATTCGCGCACCAGCCCTGGGCGCGGTCCTGGTCGAGCGTGCCGTCCTTCATCGGCGGGGGCGAACCGCAGCTGCCGCTCGGCTCCTGTGCGGGCGCCTGTTCGGGCGCGAGCATCGCATAGCCTTCGATGATTGCGAAGCTGGCGCCGATCAGCAACAGCAGCAGGCCGAGGATGCGCATCGGGCGCCTAGCGATCGATCGGAGGGCGCCGCCGGGCGGCATCGATACCGAACTTCCGATAGTCGAGGATCGGCGAGAAGGTCTGGATCGGGAACGGCCGGCGCAGGCAGAGGGGGATATTCTCGACGGTTGCAACGGTGAGTTGCACCGGGCTTCCCTTCGCCACCACGGATCCATCGTCGACGCTCTGGCGCACTACCTTTCCGCTGATCTCATCGGTCGGCGTGTTCGACTTGCAGAGCGACAGGTTGAAACGGTCGCCGGCACGGTCTTTTGCCTGGGCTGGCGTAAGCCCCAGGAAGTGCGGAACGGCAACGCCGGGATCGTAGAGGATGTCGACCGTACCCGGCGGATCGCCGGCGGCCGTCGACACGGTGGCGGAAAGAAAGGCCTGTGGGGCCAGCCCGGTTGCGGTGGCATTCGCCCGCGCGCGCGTTTTGTAGCCGATGGCCCCCAGATACCCTTCGGCGTAGCTATAGGGCTTGTCGCGGAAGCGCGCCTCGTCGATCGGCGGCAGTGACGGCGTAGACGTAGGCGTGGATGTGGGCGTTGGCGTCGGCGCCACGGCCGGCGTCCCTCGCAGAAAGCCGGGGCTGACGAACGCGGTGAACAGAAAGACGAGCAGCACCAGAGTGCCGATCCCGATGGCGACGGCCCACCAGGGAAATGCGTTCCCCCCCGCCAGGGGGGCAGCCGCGACGGCGATCGTGCCGATGGGGCTCTCGACATGATCATTGTCGGGGTCGTTGACCGCCACCACCCTAAGCCGGAACTTGTGTTCCCCCGGCGGCGCCCCGGGCGGAACCGCGATCGAGACAGTGACGGTCTGGGTCTCGCCGGGCGCGAAGGGCCGCTCGCGTTCGCCCTCGACCGCGAACCAGTCGCTCTTCGCATCGCCCGTGACCTGCACGGCGAGGCGGGCGGTGACCGGCGCAAGCGCCTTGTTGGTCACCGCATAGACGGCGCTGCCGCGTGCCGGATCGGCGGGCGACGCCCCCGGCTTCAACGTCACCTGGGCCGGACCATCCGGTATCTCGAAGCTCGACATCGCGCCACTCCCCTAAAGCAGGCCGTCTCCCGAAGTCCTCAATTGCACGACACGTAGAAGACGTCGGATACGCTGTCGCCATTGAAGTCACCGACAGCGAGCTGTTCATAGCTCGGCCCCGATGCGACCGGCTGGTAATTGGAATTCGCCGCAGACGAATATTTCCACTGATAGACACCCGGCTGGCTGAGCGAGGTGGCAAGCACGTCGGTCTTGCCGTCGCCGTCAAAATCGCCGAACCGCAGGGTGGAGGTTTCGTCGCCATCGGCGGTCTTGCGCAGGCCGCTATTGAACTGGATCCACCAGGCGAAGGCGCCGGGATACAGCGTCGAGGGGAGCGAGAAGAAGATGTCGCTTTCCCCGTCCCCGTCGAAATCGCCGAAGCGCAGCGCCGGCAGATCGGGCCCGAGGCCCAGCGCGCGGGGGGCGCGACGCCCGCCCGAGAACATCTGCCAGCGGAACTGCCCGGCACCATCGGGCACCGTGGTCAGCACGTCGGTGGTGCCGTCGCCATCAAAATCGGCGAAACCGAGATGCTTGATATCCGGGCCGACCCGCAGGTCCTGCGGCGTTCCGGTTCCGGCGGGCACGAAGCGCCACTGCGTCGTCCCGTCCGGAAGGGGCGTCGTGTAGAAGACGTCCGTCTTGCCGTCGCCGTCGAAATCGCCAAAGCCGAGATCGGCAAGATCGGCGCCGCTGCCCAGCGGGCGGAACGGCTTGGCACCGCCGGGCGAATAGAACCAGCGGAAGCTACCGTCCGACTGGGCGACGCTGGTGAAGACGTCGGTCCTGCCATCGCCGTCGAAATCGCCGAACCGCAGCCGCCGGATCGGTGGCCCGTCGATTAGATCGACGCCGGACTCCCGCGCGCCCGGTGAAAATGCCCAGTGGCAGTCCGCGCTGGGCTGCACCAGCGGCGGCGCTGCCGATGCCACCGGCGTCGGTGTCGGCGGCGCGGGCCTGGGCGTGTCGGAAGGCGTGGGCTTGGGGGCCGCGCCCTTCATCGTCAGCAGCCAGACGCCCAGCCCGACCACGATCGCCAGCGCGACCAGGCCCAGCAGCAGCGTCAGCCAAGGGAAGGGGTCCGGCTTGCCGCCGACTAGCACGATCGCGCCGGCGGGGCTTTCGGCATGGTCATTGTCGGGATCGTTCACCGCCACCGCGCGCAGCCGGAACTTGTAGCGTCCGGACACGGTGCCCTGCGGCACGGCGACCTGAACCTCGACGGTCTGGCTTTCACCGACCCCGAACTGGCGCTCGCTCTCGCCCTTGATCGTGAACCATTCGGGCCGGGCGCCGTCGCTGACCTGCACGCTTACCCGGCCCCTGAGCGACAGCGCCGCCTTGTTCGTCACCGCGTAGACGGCGGTGCCACTTCCCCCCGCGGCAAGCTTCAGCTCGGCGGGGCCGTCAGGAATTTCAAAGCTCGGCATGCTGCTCCTGGTCCTCACTTGGCTCGGCATAGCGGATGGAATAGGTCGCGTGGGCGGGCCGCTCGGCGGCGACGATCCGCGCGACGAGCGTGGCATAGCGGCGCGCTCCCGCCGGCAGCAGCACATGAAGATGGAACGGGCGGATGCGCCCGTCCGCGCCTGCCACCCCGTCCTCCACCTGGATGCCGTCAATCCCCGTCGCGACTGTCAGGAAACGCTCCAGCGTCTGGCGCAGGCCGCGATCGCGCCACAGGCGGGCGGCCTCGGCGACGAGCAGGCGCAGGCGCTCGTTCCCCGTGGCGAAGCTCGCCACACCTGCCCCCGGGCGCCCGCCGGTCCAGTCGAGATACGCGGCCAAGCCGAGCCAGTCGGCGAGCATGAACACGAAGCGCTCTTCGCCGCGCAGCGGGTCGAGCACCGCGTCCAGGCTGTCGAGCCGGGCTTCGGTCGGCATGTGGAGCCCCTCCATCACTGCGAGAAGGGCGGCGAGCGGCGTCCCCGGGCGCAGCGCGACCTGGTAGATTTCGGGCAGGAACCCGGCGATCAGTTCGCGCCGCATCAGCGCCACGCCCCGTCGTCGCTCGCCACGTCGATGCGGTGCGCCCCGGCGCAATAGAGCCAGCCCGGCGGCAGCGGGATACGTTCGGTGAAGCGCGTCGCCGAGGCGAGCAGGAAGCGGTTGCCGCCGTCGATGCTGGCATGCACGCCGAGCGGCCCGCCGCTGAGCACCATCGGCGCTCCACCCGGTTGCGGCGTCGCGGCCAGCGCGCTGACGACATGGAGCAGCCGTTCGGTGTCGCGAATCGGCAGCCCGGCATCGAGCCGTACCCCGGTCCAGGCCGGCTTGCCCGCCATCGCGTCCGTCCACAGGACGCCCGCGCGATTGGAGCCGGCGAACACCATCGCATCGGCAAAGGCGAGGGCCTGGCAGCTGCCGCCCTGCCAGCCGATGTTGAACGGCTGGAACCCGTCCGGATCATTGGCGCCGTCGGCGCGCAATTCGCTGCGATAGGCGCCCTCGCCCTGCTCGCCCGCTTCGGCGGCGACACCCGCCCAGAGAAACGCGCGCGCCTGGGTGTGTTGGACGGCAAGCACGCGGACATCCTTGCCCTTCAGGCCCACCGGCCGGAAAGTCTCCGAAACGCCGCCGGCGGCCGAGAGATAGACGCCGCCTTCCCCGCACGCCGCGACCGCGACGGATACCACCCCCGAGGGCGAGGTGGCGCTGGCGACCGCATAGAAGCCCCTGGTATCGATCGCCTTGTCGACCGACACGGGCACCGGCCCCGCCGTCCCGCGCGGGGCGAACTGGCGGAGCCCCTGCGCGGTTGCGATCAGCAGCATCGGCGCGCCGTCGCGATCGATCCACTCGGCGTCGAACACCTCCGCGTCGAACACCACCGCATTCTGCCGCCAGGTCTCGCCAAGATCATAGGAGACATGAATGGCGGCGCCCTTGGCGCGGATCACCCCCACCGCCAGCACCCCGGCGAGGCTGGCATGGGGCACGACGAAGCGGACGGTCTCGCCCTCGTTCGCCAGCACGCGGGCCCAGCTGTCGGCATCGTCGAGGCTGCGGTACAGCCCCGTCGCGCCGCCCGCGAACCAGCAGCCCGGCTGGTGCGGATCGCGGACCAGTGCCGCCACGTCACGATCGGGCGTCTCGCCGATCTCGAAGCACAGCCGGTCGGCATAACGGACACCGGCCTGACCCATGATCGCCTCGTAGACGTCGGCGGCGCGCAGCGCTGCACCGAACGGCAGCCCGCGCAGCGGCGACAGCAGATCGTTGACGCGCTCGCGCACCGCCTGGCCGATCCGGGCATGATCGGCCTCCTTGCCCACCACCACCCGCACCGAGACCGCAACCGGCCGCACCCGCGCCCAGACCACGGCCGTACGCACGCCGAGCGGACGGCGGAGATCGAGCGCGGAGGCGACGCGCTGGCGCAGTTCCTCGCCGCGATGATCACTTACGACCTCGGCGGTGATCGCGCGATCGGGCAGTACCGCGGGGTCGATCTCGGGGATCAGTTGCACCTCGACCACGCCTGGATCGGCATGGGCCCAGGCCTGCGCCTGCGCATAGGCGCGGGCGCGGGCGACACCGCCGGTGGACAGCGCGACCTGCTCATAATCGCGTTCGGTCACCGCGCAGCGCAGCGACGAAAGTGCCAGCGGGGCGCGGGCCAGCGCCTCCGCCAGCGTCTCCGCATCGGTGCCGCCCGTGGCACGGGCGGCATTGGTCACCGCCACGCCGACGGGGCCGTTCTTGAGCAGCTTCAGCGCGCCCGCCGCCACATTGCCGCTGCGCCCGCCGCCGGTGCGATACCAGGCGCGCAGTTCGCGCCCCGGCGGCGGCAGGGCGGCCACGGCACGCGCGCCCTGCCCGCTCGCATCGATGGCTGGCGCGAACTGCACGCGCCCCTGCGCCCGGTCGAGCCGATACAGCCGGTCGCCGGCCCCGATATCGGCGAAACTGTCGACCTCGCGCCACAGCCGATAGGCCTTGGTGCCGAACGGCATCGTCGCGTCGCCTTCCAGATCTTCCTCCGGCGCGGCTTCGACGCCCAGCAGGAAGTCGGCGCCCATATGGCTGGGCGCGATGACGGGCGCGCGCGACACCGAGAGGGTCTGGCCCGGCTGGCCGCTCGCCACGCCGAGCAATTCGCCCTCGATCAGCGTACAGTCGAGCGCCGGCACGTCGACGCTCGCCTGGCCGGTGTCGAGCGTGGCCGCCTGAGTGGTGACGAACTGCACGCTTCCGTCCGCCGTCGTCACCTGGGTGCCGCGCGGCACCGCGATGGCGGCATCCCCGCCCCCGGTACGCGCGAAGGTGAGCGTCGCCGCCGCCGCGCTGGGCGGCCGCAGTTCCACCCCCGCCAGGTTGAGAAGCGCGATGTAGAGCTTTTCCGGCACCCGGTTGACCCGGTAGAGCATCGCCTCGGTAAGAAAGGCGAACAACTCGAGCAGCGTGCGGCCAGGATCGGCGGGGTTGTGGTCGGTCCATTCGGGGCAGGTCGCGCTCGCCTGCGCAAGCGCCTGGTCGACCAGCTGCTGGTAGGTGCGATCGTCCAGCCGTGGCGAAGGCAGCGGCATCAGTTCGCTCCCTGCAGGTCGATCGGCAGGACGATGCTGTCCAGCCGATCGGTGCGGCGCACGCGATAGTCGAGTTCGATGCGCAGCCGTCCCCCGTCGGCATCCTCGACGCCCGCATCGATGCGGACAATCTCGACTCGCGGCTCCCAGCGGCGAATTGCCTCACGCACATAATGGATCGCGAGCCCGGCCGTCGTCGCATCATTGGGCGCGAACATCAGCCGATCGAGCGGGCACCCATAGTCGGGGCGCATCACCCGCTCCCCCGGCACCGTCGTCAGCAGGATCAGAACCGCCTGGCGGACCGCAGCATGATCATCCACCATCGCCAACGTACCCGTGGGCGTCAGCGTCAGCCCGTCGAACGGCCCGGCGCTGGTGCCGAGCAGGCCGCCCTCGAAGCGGAACCCCCGGATCGGCCGCAGGCTCATGCCGCCGCCTCCACCAGCGTCTGGCCGGGAGCGGTCACCTTATAGGCGACGGTGCCCGGCGGAGAGCCGTCGGTAAGCCCATGCACCGTATCGAGGCACACCGGACGCCCCTCGATCCGCACCAGCGCCGAATAGCCTTCGGCCACCTTGAGCGTGGTCAGGCAAGGGCGCAGGCCGATCACCGGATTGATGTTCGGGCAGCCGGTGATGCGCGGCCCCTCGGGATCGGTCGCCACCAGCACCTCGCGGCCCTGGATGCGCACCAGCGTCTGGGTGAAGCCGATGTCGACATGGCCGACATGGTCGCAAATCATCGTGGCATCGCGGGTCAGCCAGCGCATCGCTCAGGCCCGCTCGAAATCGATCGCGGCGGCGCGCAGCCGCAGCCGCCGCCCCGGCGCCTCGATCACCAGATCGCCGGTGGCGTGGAGCTTCGCGCCATCCGGCCCGAATTCGAAGACGTCGCCGGCCCCCGTTTCGAGCCGGCAGGAGGCATCATGCCCGGACAAGCGAAGCTTCTGGCCGCCCGGCGCCTGGAGCTCATAGGCGCGAGGCACACCGTCCCAGGCGAGCCGCGGATCGGCGTCCCCCGTGGCATATAGACCGCCCAGAATGATGCCGCGCGCGGGATCGCCATCGGGCAGAAGGACGAGCGCGTCGTCCTCCGGTTCGGGCAGCAGCACCGCGCCCTTGCCGGTGCCGGCGCCGAGCGACAGCACCGGCATCCAGCCGCTCTGGACCCCGCCAAAGGCCGGCAGCAGCGCGCGCGCGCGGCCCAGCCGCTGCGGGTCGTCGACATCGGCGATCGTTCCCAGCGTCACCGCCGGAACCCGGGCGCGGGCAGGCACCGGGGGCGGCGCGGTCGACAGTTCGACGACATAGCCCATCGCCGCATCGAAGCGATGCTCGGTCACGGTCGCCACGAATGCGCCGTCGACCTCGTCCGCGATGCCGCGCACCGCCAGCACCCGGCCGGGCAGCAGCGCCGCCGTACCCGCCACCGTCGCCTCGAGCACGAGCTGCGCCGCGACGGCCCGGTCCATGTCCGCCTGAGCGAAGCCGAGCGCCTCGTCCCGATCCGCGCCGATGCGATTGAGAAGGAAACGGGCGCCCAGGTCGGAAAAGGCGCCGCCATCGATATCCCGCAATTCCACCGCGTCCTGCCGGGCAAGCCCGGCCGTCGCCGCGATCGGCGCGAGATCGGCGGGGCTCCAGCCTTGCGCCTCGCTCGATCGGCGCAGCGTTTCCACGCTCGTGGCGGCGCGGGCGGCGAGCAGTTCCGCCCCAACCTCCAGCGGCAGGGCCGGCCGCCCGTCGCCGGCCAGGCTACATGCATCGAGCACGCCGTCCTGCAGCCGGAGATAATAGCCATGGGCGGCGGCGCATTCGGCGATCAGGTCGAAGTCGCTTTGGTCGTGCTGGATGAGGGTCGGCCGCGGCGGCGTGTCGGGCGCTACGAAGGAGGCGGCGCCGACCTCCGCCATCGCCTCGGCCAGCAGGGTCGCGAGCGTCACCTCGCTCAGCGCGCGGGGCCGTTGTCGCTTGCGCAGCCGGTGCAACCGGTCGAAGGCGCGCACGCGCAGGATACGCCCGCCTGCGCCATCGACCTGATGCTCGATGGCCGTGATCTCCCCGTCGAACAACCAGCCCTCGCCGCGCACGCCTATTTCGACGGGGGCGCCGATCGCGATCTCGGCGCGGTGGGCCGGCGCCAGATCCGCCCACAGGATCTCGGCCGCCGTGGGCGCGCCCAGCGCGTGCCGCACGACAAGCGACGTGACCGATGCCGCCATCGGCCCCGCGACCAGCGCGCCGGACAGGCGGAGTTCGGGAAGGCGGCGCAGCACCGGCCCGCTCATAGAAACTGCATCAGTACCGCCGCCGGCGGCAGGGTGAGCGCGCCCCCCTCGGGGATGCGCAGCAGATCGTCGAGACCGTTGAACCGCGCGATCGCGCGGGCATAGGCGGCGTCTCCATAGCGTTCGGCCGCGATCAGATAGAGCCGGTTGAGCAGCATGCCGCCCTCGCCCGCCGCCACCGCGATGGAATCATAGTTCACGATGTTGCGTTCGTCGCGCAGCGGCGTCGCGACCTCGAACTGCGGGCTCGTCGGCTGTGGCACGGCCGGCGACGGCACCCGCTCCTCGACACGGCGCAGGCGCAGGCTCAGCCAGGATCGCCGAGGCGCCCCGTTCGCATCGAACTGCTCCAGTCGCTCCGCCACCGCGGTGATGACGCCGGGCACGTTCCACGCCTTGCCCCAGATGAAGCGCACCATCGGCGGGGCACTGGTGCCGTCTTCGCCGCCGGCATTCTCGCTCAGGTTCCAGAGCGGCCGGGTGAGTTCGCGCACGTCGCGGCTGCCCAGTGACGGCGCCTGGTCTGCCGCGCGCACGCTGCGCGCCTCCTCCGCCAAGTCGACGTCGAACAGCAGGTACAGGTCATATTCGGTGGCGCCGCCGCCGGTGGCGATCAGCGGATCGTCGGTGCGGGCTCCACCCAGCACGACACCACCCGCGCCGGCACGCCGCCGCAAGCCTGCGGTGCGCCGCATCTCCAGGCTCTCCGGGTTGAGCAGCGCGGAGAAGCGATCCCCGGTCGCCTCGATGACGAACGTCACGCGCTCCATCGGTTGCTCCCCTGTTCGGCGGCGAGATCACTCGCCGGGCGCCACGGCAGCGCCGTAGTTTCGGGATCGGCATCAGGGAGCGACGGCCAGCGGGCGTCCATCGATCGCGGGCGATGCGACGGCGCGACGCCGGGGCGATCCGGCACGTCGAAGGCCATCTCAGCATGGCCGTTTGCGTGCCCGTCACGCGGGAAGCGCGGGTCCGCTCGCGGGCGGTGCGGCAGTTCCGGCCAGACCGGCAACGCGACGGGCGGCGGCGAGATGGGATCAGGCCCGTCCGACCCGGCGTCTACGCGCGCCGCCGGCGGCAGGGGCCAGCGATCAGCCGGTCGCGAACGCACCGTCCGGGCGCCGTCCTCGCGGCGCGGCGCGGGTACGCGCGAAGGTTGAAGCGCCGCGTCGCCCCAGGCGGTTGCGGGTGGCGGCGGGCGGCGATGCGTCGCCGGGAAGCGGGGCGCGAACCGCGGCTTCCGCCTCTGCTCGGGCGCCGAAGCGCGCGACGGCAGATTGCGGCGCGGGAAGAGCCAGCGCAGCGGCGCCGGCCGAGACAACCGCGGTCGGCGCGCGCGCTCCCCAACGGGCCCGATCGCGGGCGGCTGTGCGGCCTCGTCGACCGGCCCCTCCTCCAGACCATAGGCCGCGTCCCCCTCGAACGCCGTTTCCGGCGCGGCGAGGTGCGGCGCCCGCTCGGCAAGGGTCTGCAGCCAGTGATCCGGGGCATCAGGATAACGGCGACGCAGCGCCAGCATCGTCCGTTCGGACGTCGCACGCCGCCCGCCTGCGCGATCCAGCCTGTCGGCCAGGAACCGCATCAGCGCGGCCAGTGCCGCCAGCACGCTGCCCAGCACGCGCCCCATCTGGTCCATCGGATCAGCCCCGATCCAGCGAATCGAAGGCCAGCGACAATTCCTCTATCGCGACGTCGCGGCCCATCGCGTCGAGCACGGCGCCGCGCCACTGGCACGGCCATGCGTTGATGAGGTTCCAGCGCATCGCCTCGCGCGCGCCGTCGCTTTCGAGCAACACGATCGAGACGTGCCGCCGCAGCGGCCGCCCGGTCGCCGCCGCGTTCATCCAGTTCCACAACTCGGTCGAGTTGGTGAGGCCATAGCGCAGCGTGACCTCTGCATAGTCGACCGGCCCTGGCAGCGCGCGGACGATCTGCCCGGCGCCCGACTCGCGGTACCGGATCGGCTGGATGCGCATTCCCAGCCCGACGCATTCGGTGAACCGCGCCTCGGACACGTCCTGGATCGTCAGCAGGAAATGATAGTTGCGATATGGGTCGGTGGGCGCGCCCACCCGCGATTGCTTGGTGCCATTGTCCGTGGGTGCATCGGGCATCGCAACATCTCCTCAACAAGGCCGGGGTCAGGCGCGTTCGACGCTTGCCCCCGTGGCGCTTTGGCCGATGCGGAAAATGACGAACTCGGCGGGCTTGACCGGCGCGATCCCGATCAGCGCGACCACCTGCCCGGCATCCACCACCTCCGGCGGATTGGTCTCTGCGTCGCAGCGCACGAAAAAGGCTTCCTGCGGCGTCGCTCCGGCCAGCGCGCCCTGCCGCCACAAAAGGGTGAGAAACGCATCGACGTCGCGCTTGACGGACTTCCACAAGGGCCGGTCGTTCGGCTCGAACACCACCCATCGCGTCGCGATCGCGATCGATTCCTCGATCATGTTGAACAGGCGCCGCACGTTCAGGTAGCGCCATTCGCTGCCGGCGGGGGCGAGGGTGCGGGCACCCCACACGCGCACGCCCTCGCGACTGAACTGGCGGATGCAGTTCACGCCCACAGGGTTGAGCACATCCTGCTCCGCGCGCGACACGATGCGACTGACGCCCAGCGCACCCCGGATCGGCAGGTTGGCCGGCGCCTTGTGGACGCCGCGCTCGGCATCGGTCCGCGCATAGATGCCAGCGAGATGGCCGGAGGGCGCGATTTGCACCTGCTTGTCCGGGTCCAGCGCGTCGCGGACGATGATCCAGGGGTAATAGAAGGCGCCATAGCCGCCGTCGGAATCACGCGGGCGAAGGCCGGGCTTCTGCTTCGCCTTTCGGCCATCGCCCTCCTCGCCTTCGGTGGGGCTCACGCTGGCGGCGCGGGTCAGCGCTTCGACGTCGTCGACCGTGGCCGGCCCGTCGAGGATCGCGACACGGTCCCGCATCCGCTCCGCGGAGTCGAGCAGCGCGGCATAGGCGGCCGGATCGGTGCGGCCGGGCGCGGCGATGATCGCGATCTCGTCGATCGCCTCCAGCAGGTCGAGCCCACGCCCGCCGCCGGCGATCGCGCCGTCCGATGTCCCGATATTGACCACATAGCAGCGCGTGCCGCCGTTGAGGAAGAAGCCGTATACGGCATTGGCGAGGTCCGTCGCGGCGCTGCCGGGTTCGACGAAGTCGCGGACGAACGCGCTCCAGTTGTTGATCGCCACTGCTTCGCCGGGCCGTGCCCCGGCGCTGGGCGCCAGGCCGACGAACCCCGCCGTCGAGGTTCCCACCGCCTCGATCGGGCGTGGACCCGAGCTGACTTCCTCCACATAGACACCGGGACTGAGATAGGCCGCCATGTCAGCTCTCCATCCTCAACGTGACGATCGTCGGTTCGCCGGGGGCGACCGGCATCTCCGCTTCCAAGCCGCGCGCCCGCACGCGTACCCGCAGCGCGGACTCCGGATCGGCGGGCGCGGACAGCCGGAAGCCGCCATCGGCGCCCGTGCGGGTGACGGGATCGAACCCCACGAGATTGACGAGCGCCCCGGCGATCGGCGTTTCGGCCGGCCCCAGTACGCGCCCCTGTACGCTGCCGATCGCGCCCATCTGCGCGCGCAGCGGGAAGCGGACCAGCGGCGCTTCCTCCGCCGGCTGCATGCGGACCAGCGATGCCCGCACCACCATGCCGGGCGCGAGCGCCATGCCCAGCCGGGCACAGCAGCCGGGGACATCGGCATCGTCGACAATGGCAAAGCCAGGATCGCCGAGCAGCGCAAAGGCAAGGTCGGCAACGGCGCGATGCTCGGCCAGCGGATCGCCGCGCCGCACCGTCACCAGATAATCGAGCTGAAGGTGATCGGCCCGATCCCAGCTGCGGGGTGTGCCCCGAGGCCGCACGGCAACCAGACGCACCTCGATCCGGTCGATGTCGCCGCCCTGCCCCGCGGAAAGGGCAACGACCGGCAGGCCGGTGCCATCGGCAAGGCGGGCAATCAACGATCGCGTGAGGTCATCTGCGTGTTCGAGCATGCGCTCGCCTCCCCCTCGCCCGAATATTAAATCAATAACCTCCAAATGCAAAGCAGCAAGATCGGCCACTTGATTGCACCTACCGACATGAAGGCTCGAAGAGGGCGAGTCGTGGGGACTTGCAGGCAGAGTCTGGCCTTGATTCAGCAATGCAGCCGGATAGGAGGTTTGCCATGGCGACCGCGCTTTGGTCGACAAGCCGTTTTCAGGTGCCGAGGCGATGGTAGGCGATTTCCTCTTAGTAGGCTAGGATGCGGCCCCCAAGCTAGTTATCGCGCAGGAATTGCTAGACATTCTCCTGCAGATTGAGTTCGAAGCATTTGACAGGTATTGGGAAAATGCTGATGTCGCCAGGCACGGCAACTTTGTTCGTCATGTGCCAGCCGGCCTGATCCATGATCAGCACGGCGTGGACGCCTGGGGCCAGGTGCCTGGCGATTTCGGCCAGGTGCAGGTTCACGGTGTCGATATTGCAGAACGGCAGAACGAGGCCCGCGGCCTTACCCTCCCGAGGGCAGATCGCGCCGAAGAGGTAAGGCGGATTTGGTGCGCTGGTCGTGCGGCGCCGATATTCTCTTACCCGACCCGCGCCTCGTTCCCGGATCAAGTCCGGGGCGGGCCCTGAAACCAGATCTCTATCGGTGTGCCGCGCGGAGGGAGCGCCTGAAGTTGTCCAGCTCGGCAGCGAAGCACCCTTTTTAAGAGCCTTCATCGACTCCGGGTCTTGGGCATGGTGTTCGGCCGCGCCGATAGCTTGCGATAACCGAGCGCGCGCAACTCGCGGCTCAAGAGCGGTCGCGATTGTCCCGCGCCCAGGTCAGCGTGTCTATCACCACCTGGACGAGACGCCTGTCATGGTGCCCCGCCACTAGCGCGATCACGGCGTCGCAGAAGGCCATTAGGCCGGCGGCAGCTTCCTCCGGTCGCCTGGCCATCATAGCGGTCCAGCAGTCACGGCCGAGGTCTGGGAGTACGACCTCGGCCAGCTGAACCCGTCCGCCAAGCCAAAGGCCTGTCGTTGGAGATCTTTCCGCCGTCCGGTCCACAGCCCAGAGATTTTAATGTCCGACGCAGTCTCTTTGAACGCCTACACGTGAATGTGAAAGTGCAATAAAGAAATCCCACTGAGCCGCTGGCTACGCCGCCACCATTTCGACCCGTTCCGCTCAAAAGTTTTCCCACAGCGGACAAAGCGGACCGAAAATATTCCTCACTTCAATCTGATCTGAACCAATAGAGTTTTACCACGGATCGCCTGACGCTCGATCCATCGCGCGCCTTTGCCGAACGCCGGGGCTGTTAAGCAGCCGCAAACGCTCCAATTTCATCAGGCTATCCCAGTTCGCCCGGAGAAAAGGGACGATCATCTGCGCCCGCCTAGTATCCCACCCTAGCTTCGTTTCAATTGCCACGCGCAAGAATTCCGCGACTTGCGGCATGCGGTGCAAATTGCCCGATATTGCGGCGGGCCACTCTTCGACCCGAGCCGCCAATGCTTCCAGCGTTACACGGATTGGAGGATCTGCCGACAGGATCTCTGCGTTCGCGGCAGCGAGCCGAACTGCGAGATCGGAATCGAAAGCGCCCCAGTCGCGGCCGCGCTTGACCGGCTTCTTGCCGTCAGTCGCTGGCGGCTTAGACTTGCGGCGCCGAGGCCCATCAACGTAGGTCGATACCCAAGAGTTTCGATACACCTGACGCGATACACTCGTGCCCAAGTTGTAATAAGCCGCCAGACTCCGCACGGTTTTCGGTGTGCAGCCGAGCCTCACGGCGACGACGGACGCGTCAAGGCCGTTGGATGCGCACTCTCGAAGGTAGGGCTCCAGAAGTGGCCCCCAACTCTGCCGTGCCGGCTGCTTGATGGAGCCGTCAGGCATCAATCTGCGCGTGTAGACGTAACCGCAACAACATTCGAAGATGCCGGCGCGCCCGCCGCCAGCATAGCTCCGGCCCAGCTTGCAAGTCGGTATCGTTGGTTGCCCTCGGTGTTCAGCGAGCGGGTTCTCACAATTCCATGGTCCGTTACCGAAGGGTCGGTCACGTCCGAATCGCCCATCCTGGGCAGCATCGAGCAAGCCCCTCAGCAGCAGATGGCGAACGACCGAATGGCCGTAGCTCGATGTCGCCATCCGCGTAGGCCAAGGCATCTTCTCGTCGATCTCCGCCTGCGAGCCCAAGCAGGCAAGCGCTCCTCCCCAGTGCTCAACCATCGCTTGATTGAGCGCGGCACTATACTTGTCGCCACGCATGCGGGCGATGCCCACGTCGGCGAAACGTCGCCTGTAATCATCCCTGAGCTCCGTCCTCGACATCGCTGCCGGAGGAAGCACCAAGAGGTGCTGCACCGCGGACGTAAGTCTTGCCAGGCGCTCGATAACCCCTGCATCCGTCGCTACTGAAACAGGGACCGCGTCATCGCGGCAGTTCTCACGAGTCGCGGCCTGGAAGCGATACTTACCCTCGAGCTGGCAATCCGATGCCAAGAGCATCCTTTGGTGCTTCGGGCACGCCAGTGCAGCCTCTACCTGAAAGGCGCGGCGCCAGTAGGTTTCGCCGAATTCCGCAATATCTTCGTCGCGACATTCGGGACAGAATCGAAATGCCGATAACTTGTGGCTCCGCGCGTTCATCCCGAGGAGGGCCCTACCCTGGGCTCCTTCCCCCTCAATCAGCGCCGCCATGGCCGCGTCGCGGTTCGCACGATCTGCGAACGCGGCGTAGTAGGGGAACAGGGTCATTTCCCAGAGCATCATCTCCGCTGCCAGGTCGGTGCGCGTCGGCAAACATGACGAAAGCAGCCGCAGGTTCCCCGGCAAGTCGTAGGACGAGGCCATCCTCTTCGAGCCGAAGAGCGAGCGGGTGAACGTCACCGGATCAGGCGATCCGTAGTGGACGTGACTGCGGCTTAGCCAGCTGAAGAGCAGTTCGTCGGGAAAGCGCTCCGGCATGTAGGCGAGCCCTGCGAGAGGCCCGCCAGTCCCGGAAGAGTTGCCTGCGTTTGTCACGCGGCCTCTTCCACCTGGACCGTGCTCCTCGCAGCCATCGCAGCACGAACCCTGGGCATCCATGTGGTTGGGAGTCCGGCGCTCCTGAGAATGCACGACGCGGTGACGTTCGTGGCGCCCTCCGCTTC
Source organism: Sphingomonas trueperi (assembly GCF_040545965.1). GTDB lineage: Bacteria > Pseudomonadota > Alphaproteobacteria > Sphingomonadales > Sphingomonadaceae > Sphingomonas > Sphingomonas trueperi_C. The sequence goes on from NZ_JBEPMV010000003.1 coordinate 98,599, forward strand.
AGACAGCGCGAAGCCGAGACGACGCTCGCGGAATGCGTTCGTAGACTCAACGACGGAGTCGATGCGCGCGATCGTCCTCGGCAGCTTGGCGCTGCGGTCACGGATCCACGATTGGCTTGTCATACGTCGCTCCAGTTCGCTGAACGTCACCCGCACAGGCGGCAGCAGCGAATGGACGGCCGCCGCCTCGGCGCCGACAGCCCTCGCTATGAGACGATCGATGAACGACCAGTCCCGCGCGCAGGACCCATGATGCGGTGTCTGCACGGCGGACTGCGATCTGCATCGCACATCGACGGGGTTGCCCCGCGCTACAGCACCGGACGGCGCCAGCCGCCAAGGCGTCGCGACGCCGGCGATAGCAGCCTCCCGCATCACCGTCTTGGGGTCGAGCTTCAGCCGGCGCGCTACAGCCCGCAGCCCCTCACCGCGCGCGATCGCCTCCCTGAGCGCCGGCGCAAAGCTGGGGCCGTATAAGCGATAACGGGCTGGCCCGATCGTCCCGTCTACGTCTCGCCTGCGTGTGTAGACGTAACCGCAACCGCATTCGAAGTCGCCGTAGAGATGCGAGCGATCACGTCTCACCCGCAAGTCGGTCACGACGAAATCGCCTAAGTGAGGGGCAAGCGGATTAAGACACTCCCATGGGCCGGAGCCGAACGGCGGCTGGACTTCAGCCAGTTCGTCGAGAAACAGCCTGAGGAGAAGATGGTAGATGGGGTGCATCGCGCGGGGACGCGGCCGCACGAGGCTGGCAAGCCAATCCCCCTGCAACGCGGCGCGGGATAAGATGCCCGGAACATGATGAAGCGCCGCCCCCCAGTATCCGCGGAATGCCTGCTCAAGCTCGGCTTGGTGGACCTTGGCGCCCGTCGCGAGGCCGACACGCGCCAACCTGGCGCGATAACCTTCGGAAATGTCCGCTGGCTCCGCTGGTTCGGGCGGCGTTTCAAGAAGCCGTGCGGCCGCCACCGCGAGGGCCTGCAGACGTGCGGCGTCCGGTGAGGCGATCACCGGGTTTCCTGATCCGACGACGACAAGGTCTGCGTCGTCCGCAGCAACGAACCCATGGCGACGCGTCTGGCCCACGACGAGGGACGAACGATGGAGCGCAATTCCATGGTCCGGACAGGTGGTGATGCCTGGTAGCTGATGCGCACGCCGCCAATACCGCTCACCTCCCCTGGCGCCCATCGAGCTGATGCATTCGGGACAGTAGCGAAGTGCGCGCACGACGGGGATGCGCGACGCAGCCAACCCCAGCCGAAGGTGAACGCCAACTGTGCTTTCGACCATGGCACGCCGGGTGGTCTCCCTGGCCTCTGCGGAGACAAAGGCGGTGTAGAATGGGAACAGCGTAGCGCGGCGGATGATCGCCTCGGCGTTGAGGCCGCACGCCGACCCCAGCCGTTCGACGAGAGCTCCAATCCCGCCGGGCAAGTCGAATGAGGCAACGGCGTGACTGCGTCCGAACAGCTCCTCCATGAACTGACTGGAAGCCCCAATCCCGCGATGTCGCCGCAGCCGGGCGAGGGCGCTGTAAAGCAGCTCGTCCGGCATCACTTCAGGGAAGTAGGCGAGCACGCCTACACCGTCCTGAAGAAGGTCTGAGGGCCGGCCAGACCGGCGTTCGCCAGCGACGCATAGGCGGAAAGCCCGTCAGCGCCTCCAGCGGCCACGATGGCGCGCATATCGTCGGCCTGCATGGGCACAGCCGGTGCCTTCGCAGCAGCGATCCGCGGCTTGCGCTTAGGCGCCCCACGGTCAGCACGCAGCAGGTCCGCGATCCGCCAGACGTCCGCGCCGGGTTCGTCCTGCCGCACGTCCTCCACCATCCGGGACCCCACGTCGTCTCCAATCCCAAGCTGGCGGAACACCTGCTGAAGAAACCGGTCATCGTCCGACATCTCGGCCTCGCCCTCTGCACGGGTGCCGCGGTGTCCCGGCGTCGGCGCCGGCAGAGCGAAGCCTGGACGCCCCAACTGCGCCTCAAGCACCTTCGTGAACTCGTCACGCAGCGACGACATATCGCCATACTTCTCGATGCGTCGGCGATCACCCGAGCGCAGCGCATCGATGAGCGGACGGACAATCGCGAGATCCTCGCTGGCGACGCGGCGAACAATGGCTGGCGTGATCCGCTCGTTGCCACCGGATTCGCCCCGCCGGATCGCACGCATCTGCGCCAGGATGTAAAGTTTCACCGCGAGGTCCACGATACCCTGCGTCTCGTCGTAGAATACCTCACGGAGGGCATCGTCGAGCGGCGTCTCGACATCCGTCCACTGATACGACCAGAGGTCGTCGACGAACTCGTTCCAGTCGGCGTCGGCACGGTCGTAGCGATCCCATGAGGCTGATCCGAGACCGACAGAACGCCGACCGAGCCGAAGCGTCTTGCGAACGATGTCAGTCGCTGCCGTCGTCCCGACGAGCAGCACCGGCACCCCAATCTTGTTGATGAGCGTGACGAGAAACTTGAGCAGGACGTCATTGTCTTCGCGGACACGTCCTAGGTGCTGGATCTCGTCGATCACCAGCACGCCCAGGGCATGAAGATTCGCAACGAGCGCCATGTCGCTCATCATCGACTCCTCCGTGGCACGGGAGGAGGCATACTGACGCTTGTAGGAGGTGCCCAGGATCCGATCCATTTCAGCGAAGAAGTCGATGCAGAGCGCCCGCACTGACCCCTTGTGGGGACAGTCGAGCTTCAGCCACACAACCTGCTTCATCGTCACTGGAGCGGTGTGCTCGATCACCTCCGGCACGCCGTTGAGGATCTCCTCCGTCGTGAGTGTCTTTCCCATGCCAGCCATGCCAAGCAGCACCGCGCTGCTCGCCGAGTTGTTCGTGCCCATCGCCTTGCGCGTCATATGGACTCGAGGAGCGTGCGGGCCAGCCTCATCCGACAGGTCGAGCAACGTGCCGGCCGCGCGTTCGGCCGCGAACTCCCGGATGCGGCGCTGGTGGTCCGTCACAAGCCGCCCCCTGCCCTCGTATCCCTTGTGCAGGAACATGAGGAACCCTTCCGCAAACTTGATGTGCCGCGCACCGGGCTTGAAGTAGTTGCTGAGCCTCACCACGCAGATGCGGCGATGGCAGTGGTCGAGGTTGCGCTCGTCCTCCGTCCAACGCGGCGGCACCGCAAGATCAGCATAGAGATCGGCCGCAGCACGAACCGTGGGGAGGCCGGCGGTGTAGAAGCTGCCGCTGGCATGATTTCCGCACGTGGTCATCGTGTGTCGTCCTTCCGCTTCAGGAGCTGCGAGAGCGTCGGTTCGGCGCCATCATCGTCGTCGTTCCGGTCGTGGCGTGAAGGCATCGGAAGTTGATGTACGTTGCCGCCGTTCGCGCGGCCCTCGCCGAGATCGAAGGCCTCGTCCCGGCGCCGTTCGGCCTTTTCGCCGGCGTGGTTCTCGCGGATGCCCTTCACATCCTTCGGACGGCGCGCCCGGAAGGCCTTGCCCCTCTCACGGGCGGCGCGCTCGGTGTCCTGCATCATCGCGGCGACCTCGGCCTGCGACGTGACCTCCTCCACCGACCGGTCGGCGGTGTCCGCCTTGTCACTCGCCATGATCGCCGCGACTTCCATGAAGGAAAGGTTCTCGTAGCACTCGAAATGCGGCAGCAGCTTGCAGACGACGTAGCCCTCCGGGGCACTGTCGTCGTGAAGGTAGATGTGCCGCACCGACCGCAAGTCGTAGGACATCGGTTTCGACAACCATCTAGTCTGGCGCGCGTGGGCGAACCAATCCTCCGCTTCGGCTCTGTCGCACGTGTAATAGAGCCCGCGGAAGTAGATTCCCTTATGGCGCACCGTGCAGGTGTCCGTCGGCATCACCGCGAACTTGACCGCATCGACCGAGGCGCGTCGCATCCGTCCCTGGCGGGTCGCAATCCCCCACTCCCACAGTTCTGCGGGAATGGCGCGCACCCCCTCACGGATCATCGCACCGTCCCGGGGATAGTCGACCAACTTGTGCCGGTTGTTGAAGTGGAGGATGAGCGGGATCATCGTCCTGTAGAGGTCCGAGATGGTCCAGATCGCGTCCAGCCGCGGGTCGCGAACTCCCCGCTCGCCGAAATCGGGGGCGACATAGCCTGACACGAACGGCCGATACTCAACATCGATGAGGTCGAACCGCTTCTCGACCGTCCCCTTCCAGTCCGGACGGTGCGATTGCGCGTTCTCGACGATCACGTTGTGCCGCTGCTGCAGCATCTCGATGATGCGAGACGCGATCTCACCGCGGTCGCCGAGGAGCGCCTCCGGTAGGAACTCACAGGGCCACTCGCCATCACGGATGATCACGCCGTAGCGGGCGCAGAACTCGCGCTTGTTCTCGACCACCGAGACCAGCGCCATCATCGCACCGACCCAAGAGGGTCCCTCGAGGCCAATGTAGAAGCCGACGATCATCTTGCTGAAGACGTCGACGACGACATAGAGGACCGGTCGGCCGATGATCAGCCCGTCTTCAAGTTCCGAAACGACATAGATGTTGATGATCGTGGCATCGATCTCGTAGCGCGAACCTGGTCCCCTGACGTGAGACTGAGCGCTGCCCGTGATACCGCGCAGGTTGCGATCGTAGCTCTTGCGGCCGGTCCGCTCGCGCTTGATCGCGAAGATGTCCGCGTTCTCCTTGAACCAGTAGGAGAGCTGCCGGATGGTCGGGAAATCCTCCTCCTCATAGAGCGGCTTCGCCGTGTAGACGATCCTGCGCGTGTCCGGATCAATCCGGCGCTCCATGCAGAGCTCGGTCAGCATGAGGACTCGCGCCTTCGCAAGACTAATGCGCCCGTTCCGTCCGTAGTAACGCCTGATCCCAAGCTCAAAGATCTTCTCGATCTCAGGCGTGACGTTGGTGCCCGGCCGCTTGCCCAGCCTCCTCGGGCGGCCGAGCTTCACCAGGCCCCGACGCTTCTTCCTATTGGGTGCGCCGCAGTTGAGGAAACCCGGAATCACGGCCGCAGGCGTCATGCCATGTCTGAAGTAGCGGTCGAGAGCCGCATGCAGGGTCTTGCGGTCGGGCCCGTCGGCCGCAGCGCGCATCACGGCTGAACCACGCTTGCGGTCGTCGAAGAGTTCGACCCCCATCGCGAGGAGCGGTTCGATGGCCTTCATCAGCACCTTGCCGCGATCCGCACGCTTCTCCGATATCGGCCCGGGCCGAATGGGTGCGTCGAAGCCGTGCTTGAATACGGGCTCCACCGACCCTGCGGCGATCATCGCCTCGGTCCCGCTAAAGCTCGCCCGCGAGAAGCCTTCGTCGCCCTCGAGATCGAAGACCACGAGCAGGTCCGCCGGCTGCTCTATCCAGACGACACGGACATGACGCCCGGTCTCTGCGAACCGCAAGACGTCGCCCTGCAAGATCGGACCGTGCGACATCAGGCTGCGTGCCGCATGCCTGTCTCGACCAGCGGAAGCTCGGTCAGCAACCAGCTGATGTCGAAGACGCGTTCGGGGTCGAAGATCAGGCGGCCGGTGGCGCAAAGGTGCCGCACGATCTCCACGGTCTCGCCTTCCGCCGCATGTCCACGCAGCCGGAGTTCAGTGTCGATGTCGGCGAACGTCTTAGCCTTGCCCGACCGGTATGCGCCTAGGAGCGCGTCCACGCGTGACGACCAATAGGCCGGGTCTTCGTGCTCCTCCAACGCGAGCCGCGCATACATCCACGCGATGCCGGTGTGCCGACGGCGAGATTGATCGAGATCCGTGACCAGCATCCATTCGATGCCTCGCGATTTCCAGTAACGCCGCTCGATCTCCAGTTTCAGGAGCGTCCGCGCGTCATCAAGCTCCGCGACCGGCTTCACCGAGCGCGCATACCGCACGACGCCGTTAGGCGTGCGGCGATGAACGACGAGATCCGTAGTCATCACGACGTCGACCTTCCCACCGGGATAGGTCGGATGCGCTACCCCCATCTCCAGGGCGATCGATCGTGTGTCCTCGCGGTCGAGCGGATACTGCTCCTGGACATCGATGACGTCCGGCATCAACATGAATTCCATGAACGCTCCAGTCTCGAGGCCCGACAGCAGGTGATGCAACCGGCCGGTCTTCGGGCACGGCACCCGCGCGGAGAGCCCGAGAGAGGATAGGTCATGGACGTCGAGCCACGGCCGATAGGTGTCGCGGTCGCCGATTCCGCGCCCGGCGCGGTATCGCTCGCCGATCACCTGCTCCGTCATCTTTATCTGCCTTTTGGCCACCCGCATGCCTCCATCGGTCCGGCGCCTGGCGTCGGACCGAGATCGATTTCTACTGATTGCCGGCAGGAGGATGGTGCGGGATTGACCCCGATTCGCGACTGTGCGACTCTCGAGTCGGCGGACTTTTCAGGCTTGTTCTGTCAGGTCATGGTTGAGTTCCTTTCTTGGCTGGCGGGGTGCAACCCGCTGGTTGGTCTTCGAGGGCTGTCTGGAATCGACTAAGCCACTGCGGGGTCGTTCGTTGGCGCGAACGGCCCCGCCTCATTTCACGGGATACTCCATCCCTCCTCTCCGTGTCCGAGCTTTCCCGCCCACCTCAGCTTCGAGAGGACGGGCGACAGACTGGTCCGCTCGACACGGCGGCTGAACTCCTTCTCGATCCGGGCCTGAATGTCGCTCGCCCGAAGCGGCCCGCCGGCCTGCGTCACGACCGTCAGCACCATCTCCCGTATGCTGCGTGCGCCGCGTAGCCGGCGATCCGCAGGCGCGTCGCCAGCACGGATGTCGAGCTCGCGAATGTATGCCTGCGTCGCACCGATCATCGCATCGAGCTGTCTCAACTGCTCGATCAGCTCGTCACGTTCCGCGTAGAGCTGCTCCAGATCTGCGATGCAGGAGCTGCGCTTCCTTAGGAGCACCTTACCGGCGAATCTGTCGGCCTTTATCATGTCCTCATAAATTCATTGACTCTGAGTTTAAGTCAACTTGAGAGTTGGACTCTAGAGTCCAACTCTCAAGTAATTGTGCTGATCCTCGTTGATGATGTAGTTCCCCGCGACGTCGTATGTGGCGAAGTATTCTGCGCCGAGATCGACGTAGAAGCCGAAAAGGCGCTTCCACCGGATCACGGCGAGCGCTGCGTTCAGGGCGTTGAGCTCGACCACTTGAATGTTGGTCGAATACGGATCGTCGGCATCGGCGCCCGCCATGGGGATGCGGTTCCGGTCCCACACGTGGTCACGCATCTCCGCGGTGCTTGTGGTCACCCGCAAGATGCCCGTCAGCCCGCCGTCTCCAGCCTGCAATCCCATGCCGACGTCGACGAAGGCGACCCCCCGATCCTCGAGTCGCTCGATCACGGGCCGCTTAGCCGAAGGATCGTCCAGGCAGAGGAACACGAAGTCCATGCCGTCGAGCAGATCCACAGTCGCACGGCCCATCCTCACTCGATGCGGCACGATACCGCGATGCAACCGAGAGTAGATCCGGTCGAAGTGATCCACCTTTGCGCGCCGATCCCCAAGGCTGTCGCGCGAGGCAGCACCGGGCGCCCTGAAGGCGTTGTGCTGCAGGAACTCGTCGTCGTCGAACAAATGGATACGGGCGACTGGCGTCTTACTCACGAAGTCGAGCACATAGCCGCCAGTTCCGCCTAGCCCGACGATGCCGACCGACTGACCGGCGATGCGGTCGGCCAGCCTGCCGGTCCCGTTGCGCGAGGTGGCGGTGTCGACATAGTGAAACGGGGAGTCCGACGGGTCAGCAGTGACGATCCTGCCCGGCCGCGCGCTCGCCGCGGGATCGATCGCCGCCGCGTGGCCCGAGATCTGATTTACGAACGTCACCATCTTCTCGTGATAGTCCACGAACTCGCGACCGATCGGCCTGCTGCAGAGCCAGTGGTCGACCACCAGCCCGCCGCCGAGATCCCGTCGCGCGTTCTGGGAATGGACCATGTTGACGAGGGGCCGCCCCTCCCGGTCGCAGGGGAGCGCGCCGGCGAACCAGACCTGATGGTCGCGCGGGGCGACCGTGCGGTCGCCGGCGAGATCGAGGCGCGACACCAGCTGCCCGCGTCTGACCTGCCTGTAGCGATCGACATAGGGAACGTCGCGCACGACCAGGAACCCGGCAACGATGGCCACGTCGTAGCCATCGTCGACAAGGCGCTGGAGGTCGGGGCTACGACTTGTTCGTGGCGCTGACATTGAACACCTCGCCCTGGCGGACCCTGATCGCCTCCTGCGCAAGCAATGAGCCTTCCGGTCGATCTGGTGGTCCCTGGCGATAGGTGACGGTCAGGGCGCGGCTCGACGCGCTGACGAGGTCGGTGCCGGGGAACGCCAGGCCCACGAGATCCTCGAACGTAACCTCGGGCCGCTCCAGCAGCACCTGTCGGCCATTGATTACTACCGGCACCGACGAGCGTTCCGGCACCGCGTCACGAGCATCGATCTGCGGCGGCCACGGGGTGGTCAGATCGACGACCGAGCCTCGGCGCAGCGGCTCGCTCCCGCCATCCCGCCACAGATCGACGTCGTCACCGATGCCGCCGATCGCGCGGATCTCCGTCTCCGTGATTGCCGGGTCGCCCCAATCCCAGATCAGGCCGGCCACTCGCAGGTGGCGGACCGTCGCACCTCGGAAGGTTCTGAAGGCGGGCCGAATGCCGGGCTCGAGCGGCACGCTGGCTCCATGCGCCAGGTGGGCGGCCCGCCCTCCATCGACACGGATCACGATCCCGCCATCGCCAAGCCCGGACAACGCCAGAACTCCGTCCGCCGAAACCGCGGACCCGGTCGCGGCAACCAACCTGTCGTCGACCTCAATCTCGAAACGGTCGTCCCCATTCATCTTCATCTCCTTCTTCCGTTGATCATCCGAATTGCGAGTCGAGCCATTGCCGCGCGGCTGCGTAAATGCGCGCGGTCGAGAGCTCACCGCGCAGGCGCGAGAGATGCTCCACCCCGTCGCTGGCGCGGCTCCCGACGCGGTCGATCACCCCCAGATCGATGGCCGCCTCGGCTAGGATCTCGGAGAGGTGCAGCGGGACATCGGCACCTTCAGGAAAGCGGAGCCAGACCGGCTGGAGCAGACGCAAGAGGGACGGCACCAGCGCTGCGGGCTCGTGCGCCTGGACCATCCAGTTGACGTGCCGGAGGTCGACGGTGGCCCCGCAGGCATAGTCGACCCACCGTTCCGCCGTTGCGGGATCGATCATCCGTGCGAGCTCGGCCTGCCCGTGAGCGTCGAGCGCCTCCACTCCGAAGACGCTGACGGCGGGGTTGGCGCATCGCGAGACCGCCATGGCCAGGACCGGCGCCGACGGAAGCAGAAGGTCGGGACCGCAGCTGCTCGGTCGAAGCTGCTCGATGCCCGATGAGCCCCCGACCGCTATGCCGACGTGCGGGAGACCTGCCATTTCTGCGATGCGCCTTGCGACGTGCGTGCGCCCGACGCCAGTGGGGCCGCAGAGCAGCAGCGGCGGAATCGTCAGCCAATCTGCTCCCACGGCGCGGGAACGAGCGACCGCTCGCTCCACCACACCGCGCAACTCCGCCTGCCAGTGGAAGCCGAGTTCGGACATCAACCGATCCCGGACCCGGCTGCCACCGCCGCGAAGCGGAAGCGCAGCGGCCAGACCGAGCGGTGGCGCGTCGGCCCCAAAGCCCTGCGCGATCAACACCGACGGGGCATTCATCTGACCCGGCACGAGCGCCACCTCAGTGCCCCGGTCCGCATCGCCATGGAGGGTGGATCCCGTCATTCGCCCCTCCAGAACCGGAGCGGGCGACGGCCGCCCGAGCCGATGCCGCGGCGCTTCACCTCGGCCTCGGTCTCACGCATGCCGGCAATTACCACGCGCTCGAGCACGACCGCGCCTTCGGCCTCGGCGATCCCGCGAAACTCCTGGAACCGCGGCTTCTGCCAACGCATCCAGTCAAGGACACGCTCGCGCTCCCACTTCTCGGAAAATCGCATGACGAAGAACGGCTTGTCCTCGTCGCCACTCTCCAGGGACAGGCCGGGACGCTTGTTCTTCGGGTCGAGCACGAACAGCTCGATGCGCTCGTGCAGCCTGCGACGCTCCTCCGCCTCCAGCCTTGCGCTCTCCTCCCGCAGTGCCGCCTGCTCGGCGTCGCGTTCCGCGCCGTCGACCACGATCGCCGTGACCGCCTGCTCGCCGAACAGGCAGGCCAGCCTCGCCCAGAGCGGCCACTGGTCCACCCGATTCGCCATCCAGTCGAACACGGCTTGGGCGCGAGCCGGACCGGCATCGAGGCTCCAGATCGCGTTGCGCCTGCCATCGTGACCGGGCACCGGGCGCACAAGCAGAACGGAAGACGCCTCGACGTCGAGCGCGGGCCAGCAGCCCTCACCAAGGTGGGGCGCCTCGACTAGCACGGCGCTCCGGTCGGCGGCCCGATGACCGCGACGATGACCGCCGCCGGTCACAGGAACCTCGTCGTCGCCGAGATCTCCTCGAATGTGGGGCCCAGCGCTCGCGCGGAGGTCGAGTAGACGTTGGCCGCCAGCCAGAACTCCTCGCGCACGCGCTCGTCGTCCGTGACCTCCGTCCACCAGGTCTTGCGCGCAGGGTCCCAGCGATAACCACGCGAGCGCAGCAGATCCTTGACCGAGAAGTCGGCACCGACCGCCCGCACCACCCAGCTCGGCCTCGCCGAACGCTCGAGCAGGTCCGCCAAGGCCGTCCGCCCGTCCTCGAACGGGTGGCGCAGCAGCTGGATCACGGCGTCCACGTCGGCGCCCGCACGGTGGCCGTCGTGGAACCAGCCCGCCTGGCACAGGAGGAAGCCGAGGCTGCGGCCATCGAAGCCGCGCCCCCGCCAGTCGATCTGCTCCATCGAGCACGCCCAGGCCAGACCCTGCGCTCCCTCGAGCCGCCGCTCGACCCAGCGGCGGTCGAAACGGCTATGGTGGGCGATCACGACGGTCGCGGACCGCAGCAGGCGCGTCGCGGCCTCGTCATCGATGAACCGGCCGGCGACGTCCTCGTCGCGCAGCCCCGTGAGCGCGGCGATCTCCGGCGGGATCGGCTTGCCCGGATCCTCGGTCCATTCGTAGGGCCGGTCGATGTGGGTGATGACGCCCTCATCGTCATAGCGGAACCGGCGCGCGGCGAGTTCGATGATGGCATCGCGCTCGAAGTCCAGGCCGGTGGTCTCGACGTCGAGCACCAGCCCAACATGCGGGCCCTTGCCTGCGCCCTCACCGGTCGGGCCCTCCTGCACGTCGAGCCTGTGCAGGATGCGGACGGACGAATCGTTGTGATCCGCGGGCGCGACTTCGCACCCGACGTTCGAGAACGACATGGTTGCCTCCGTATTCGATTGTGGTGTCGGTCGTCGTCTGGTGCGCTCGCCCGGGATCAGGACGGCAGGCGCTGCTCCACCGTGATGTCGAGACCGGCGAGCATGGCGGGGCGGCGCCGGCGGCCAGCGGCGATCAGCGTGTCGACGACGGCGGGCGGCACCATGCCCATCGTCGCGGGGCACTCGGGGTCGAAGCCGACGCGGATCTCGGCCTGTGCGGCTGCCGCCGAGCCGAACCGCGCGCGGATACGCTCGCGCACCACGGCTGCCGACGGCGCGACCGACGCGTGGAAGGCGTGGAGCAGCTCGCCGCCCCGGGCGATCACGATGACCGCACTGTAGAGGCGCAGCCGGCGACTGCCGGGCGGACCGCTCGCGATCCCTCCACGCTCCCCGCCGAGCCACGGGCCGCCGAGGTCGTCGTCGCCCGGGCTGTCAGCGAGCAGGGCGTCGATGCGAGCCGGCGCGGCATCCAGCCCGATGGAGAGCCCGTGCAGCAGGACCGCGCGCATGCAGTCGTCGCGTTCGAGACAGGCCTCGATCGCCGCGGCTCCGCGGAAGAGCTGGCGCGGGGCGAGCATCCAGGCCACGGGATCGTGGGCGATCCCCTCACGCTGGAAACGGGCGCCCGCCTCGGCGGCGACGAGAGCGAGACGGGTCAGCCCCCGCCGCGAGGTGGCGACGATGCCGTCGTTCGGCTCGTCCGCATCCAGGGGATCCTGGTAGTCGATGTCGCTGGTCGGATAGTCGACCCGCATGGCGCCATGATCCGCGCCCAGAGTGATGGCGTTCATAGCCTACTCCCAGTCGCCGGTGGTTCTGACGCTCACTCGCCCGACCCTGGCGACGGATGGCCGGACGGCGACGATATGGACCCGTCGCTCCTTATTTCAACCTTTCTAGAAACAACGAAATATATTTTGATGGTTAACGCTCGTTTCACGAGTGTGGCCACGCCGGAACGGCTTGCGGCCGCTGTCGCTTCGACTATTCTAGAGGAGTGGAAAAGATGAAAGCGATCGAGGTGATGAGCGCCCTCGCGCAGCCGACCCGTCTGGAGGTCTTCACCCAGCTCGCTCGGGCGCGGCCGGACGGCCTGTCCCCTGGCCAGCTTGCCGAACGCATCGGCACGCCGGCGAGCACCATGTCGGTGCACCTGACCATCCTGTCCCGCGCCGGCCTGATCTCATCGACCAAAGCCGGGCGCAACATCACCTACAGGGCGGAGCCCGACGCCGTGCGCGACCTCGCGCTGTTCCTCATGCACGATTGCTGCCTTGGCTGTGCCGACGTCATCGACCCGCAGCTCGAACGGATGGACTGCTGCTGCGGCGAGCGCGTCAAGGACGTGATCGGCGACGCCCCGATCGCCTAAAACCGACCGAGGCGCAGCCACTTGGTGGAGATCGTCGCATCATATACGCTGCCAGCATGACCCGCACGGACGTAAATAATCTTAGAACCCGCATCGCCGAGGTCGTGGCGGGCAACAAGGCATATGACGTTCCCGCCATCTGCGCCCGGCTCGGCCTAGCGCCCGGGACGGAAGACGAGGCGATGCGGAGCAAGCTGCGCTACGTGAACTCGCGACTCAACTCGGTGCCGACCGCGCGGCTGGTCAAGATCGCGCAGGAACTCCTGGAGCAGGATGGCGACTTCTGGCTCGCCGAGCACGTCGCGAAGGTGGCGGAACAGGGGACCCCCCCGGTATCCGTGCTGACGCGGCGGCGTATCTTCGATGCGTTCGAGGGCGAGCCGCTGTGCACCGAGTATGACCAGCTCGACTTCATCGAGCAGATATGGCCGGTCGCAGCCATGCCGTCCGCCTTTGCCGACACGGATGTCTGGGGGCACCGCTCGCTGAAGGACGACATCGTCCAGCACACCATCCGGAATGACGACTGGACCAACCGCGAGCTGCTGGAGCGACTGGGCCTGCTCGACGCGTCTAAGGCGCTCCTCTTCCGCTTCCTTGAAGCGGCCGTGCATCCCACGGCGATCGACGAGAACGGCCAGAAGGATCGCGTCGAGAGGATCAACCGCCATCTCCAGCACGACGGCTACCGCCTGTCGCGCACCGGCCGGATCTCGGGCTGCCCGGTCTACACGGTCAATGCTGCCGCCATCGGATCGCCCGCCGACGCCACGATCTCGAACACGTTGGCCAAGTTCGAACCCGAACAGGTGCATGCGCGCTGGACCGCGGCCCTGGACCGTCGCAGCGACGATCCCGCCGGCGCTATCACGCTGGCGCGCACGCTCCTGGAAGACGTCTGCCGCTGGCTGCTCGACGATCTCGACATACCGGCGGCGGATCAGGACGACCTGCCGGCGCTCTACCGCAAGCTGTCGAAAGGACTAAAGCTGGCGCCGGACGATCACAGCGAACAGGTGTTCAAGCAGATCCTCGGCAACTGCCAGTCGATCGTCGAGTCGCTCGGCGCGCTCCGCAACAAGCTCGGCGATGCGCACGGCGGCGGACCGAAGCGGGCGCGTCCGGCGGCACGACACGCGGAGCTCGCGGTCAACCTCGCAGGCTCGATGGCGACCTTCCTGGTCGCAACCTGGGACACGAGGCGGAAGACACCGACCGGAACGGCAGTCGACGACTGATCCGCCCGAGGAAAGACCAGCTCGACCAACTTTGCCGCCATGCGATCGGCAGCACCCCAGGTAGTCGTAGGTCCGGCCAAATCCGCAATGTATCGGGGAATGCCGATGCTTCTTGCGCGCGGCATTTGCATCGGATAATGCCGATGCATGAACCAGGCCGATGCTCTTGATGTGCTGGCCGCGCTGGCGAACCAGACGCGGCTGTCGACCTTCCGCCATCTGGTTCGGCACGAGCCGAAGGGGCTTTCGACGGGCGAGCTCGCCGAAATGCTCTCGCTCACGCAGAGCACGTTCTCCACACATCTCGCGGTTCTCGCCAAGGCGGGACTGGTCAAATCCGACAAGCAGGGCCGCCGCATGGTCCAGCGCGCCAACCTGGACGCGCTGCGCGACCTGATGACCTTCCTGGCTAAGGATTGCTGCCAGGGCCGTGCCGAACTGTGCGAGCCGCTCGTCGCCGAACTCACCGCCTGCTGCTGAGGAACCGCCGATGGCTGTCGACGTCGTCATCTACCACAATCCCGAATGCGGGACGTCACGCAACACGCTGGCGATGATCCGCAACGCCGGCATTGAGCCGCACGTCGTCGAGTATCTCAAGACGCCGCCCGCCCGGGCGCTGCTCATCCAGCTGATCGAGCGAGCAGGTCTCACCCCAAGGCAGCTGCTGCGCGAGAAGGGCACGCCATACGGTGAGCTCGGTCTGGGCGACGAAGCCTTGAGCGATGAGGCGCTCGTCGACGCGATGATGGCGAACCCAGTTTTGATCAACCGTCCGCTCGTCGTGACGCCGCTCGGCGTGCGCCTATGCCGCCCCTCCGAAGCCGTGCTCGACATCCTGCCCGGGCCGCAGCGTGGCGCCTTCGCCAAGGAGGACGGCGAACAGGTCGTCGACGCCGCCGGCCAGCGCGTGCGCTGATGGGCACGTTCGAGCGATACCTGTCGCTCTGGGTGGTGCTGTGCATCGTCGCGGGGATCGCGCTCGGACAGGCGATCCCAAAGGTCTTCGCCGCGATCGCTGCCGCCGAGGTGGCGCGCGTTAACCTCGTCGTGGCGGCGCTCGTCTGGCTGATGATCATCCCCATGCTGCTGAAGATCGACTTCGCCGCGCTCGGCTCGGTCCGGCAGCACTGGAAGGGCGTCGGCGTCACGCTATTCGTCAACTGGGCCGTGAAGCCCTTCTCCATGGCCGCGCTCGGGACGATGTTCCTCGGCTGGCTGTTCGCGCCGCTGCTGCCGGCGGGGGAGATCCAGTCCTACATAGCGGGCCTTATCCTGCTGGCCGCTGCGCCCTGCACCGCCATGGTGTTCGTCTGGTCCAACCTGTGCGAGGGCGAGCCGACCTACACGCTGAGCCAGGTGGCGCTCAACGACCTGCTCATGGTATTCCTGTTCGCACCGCTGGTCGCGCTGCTCCTGGGCGTCGCCTCCGTGACCGTCCCCTGGGATACGCTGCTGCTATCGGTCGTGCTCTACATCGTCGTGCCGGTCATCGCCGCGCAGATCGTCCGCCGGGCATTGCTGGCGAGCGGCGGTCAGCCGGCGCTCGACCGGATCCTGCGCAGGCTCGGCCCCGCGTCGCTCGTCGCGCTGCTCGCGACGCTCATCCTGCTGTTCGGCTTCCAGGGCGAGCAGATCGTCGCGCAGCCGCTCGTCATTGCGCTGATCGCGGTGCCGATCCTCATCCAGGTCTACTTCAACGCGGGCATCGCATATTGGCTGTCCAGGCGCCTCGGCGTTGCCTGGTGCGTGGCGGCGCCCGCCGCGCTGATCGGCGCGTCCAACTTCTTCGAGCTCGCGGTTGCGGCGGCGATCTCGCTGTTCGGCCTCAAGTCCGGTGCAGCCCTGGCGACGGTGGTCGGCGTGCTGGTCGAGGTGCCCGTCATGCTGAGCGTCGTCGCTATCGTCAAGCGCACGCGCTTCTGGTATGAAGGCGCTCCGGCGTGAACCGTACGATCTTCGCCCCACTGGCAGGCGGTGCACGCGACATCCTGAAGCTGGCGCTAGACGCCGCCGGTCTTCCGACCGACGACCTCGACCACCCAGGCCGCGCCTTCTTCGAGCTGTCCGACGACAACGGGCCGATCGGGTTCATCGGCATCGAGGGCGATGGACCGGATCGCCTGCTCCGCTCGCTTGTGGTGCTGCCGAGCCGCAAGCGCCAAGGACATGGTGGGCTTCTCATGGCTCATGCCGAGGCGGTAGCGCGCCGGGAAGGCGTCGAGCGCCTGCACCTGCTCACCACGAGCGTCGCCGGGTTGTTTCGCGGGCGCGGCTATCGCGACGGCGACCGCACGACGGCCCCGGCTGCAATCACCGGCACCGCCCAGTTCTCGTCGCTCTGCCCAGCGAGCGCCTCATATCTCGTCAAGGAACTCGCATGAGCCGCCTCCGCCAGCTGCATGACGTGGACGTCCTGCCGGCGCTGGACCCGGCGTTCGTAATCCGCCGCCCGGCAGACGGCCTCGGCTCGGACCAGCCGCCGCCTCGCATCCTGCTTCTGTATGGATCGCTGCGCCAGCGTTCCTTCTCCCGCCTCGCGACCGAGGAGGCGGCGCGGCTGCTCCGGCTGTTCGGCGCCGAGACGCGCATCTTCGACCCGTCCGACCTGCCGCTGCCGGACCAGATCGCCGGCGACGACCATCCCGCCGTCCACGAGCTGCGCGAACACGCGCTGTGGTCCGAGGGCATGGTCTGGTGCAGCCCGGAGCGGCACGGACAGGTGACCGGCATCATGAAGGCGCAGATCGACCATCTCCCGCTCGAGATGAAGGGCATGCGGCCGACCCAGGGCCGCACGCTCGCGGTCATGCAGGTGTCCGGCGGATCGCAGTCCTTCAACGCGGTCAACACGCTGCGCCTGCTCGGCCGGTGGATGCGCATGTTCACGATACCCAACCAGTCGTCGGTCGCCATGGCCTACAAGGAGTTCGACGACGCCGGGCGCATGAAGCCATCCAGCTATTACGACCGCATCGTCGACGTGATGGAGGAGCTTGTGCGGTTCACCGTCCTGCTGCGGCCCCATTCGGCCCAGCTCGTCGACAGGTATTCGGAGCGCAAGGCGGCGGGTCCGAAAGCCCATGCGCCTCCGGATCACTCGGCCGTCGCCATCGCGCCGCGCTGACGAAAAGATTCTGAAAATTGTTCGAAAAGACGCGCTGAACGTATCACGCATTGCCGGACGCCCGGGCTTGTGGAAGGCCCGGACGTCGCCCGGCCGGGCGGCCGGCGGGGTGCAAGCCGCCGGCCAACCCGAGCTTCAGAACAAGGCGTGCACCGCCACCGCCCAGGACGATATCGTAGAGATCGCAGGCTCCAGCGCGCCGAGGATCTGGTCCTGGTGCTCCACCGCGTATTTGAACATCAGCCCGCCCGCTGCGGCGATCGCTCCGCCGACCAACTTGCCAGGCGCCTCGGCGGCGTGCTGCTGCACCCACGCCAAGAGCCGGCGGAAGCGGGTTTCGGCGCGAGCCAGCTTCTCGGCGTCCGCGTCGTCCTCGCGTGCTGGCTTGGCCAGTTCGGCACGAACATCCTCGATGCTCTCCTGAACGGCATGAAGGTCGATCTCGCCGTCGACGTCGTCCGGGGGGCGGTTGTGGCCGATGCCCGCGAGGCCGCCGGTCTCCTCCGTGCGCAGCTTCAGCAGCGCCGACACGTGCCCCTCGATCCGATCCAGCTGCTCGCCAAGAACGGCCAGCCGATCCGCCAGCGGTTCCGGTGCCGGGCCGCCGTCGAGTTCCAAACCGCCGTCCAGCTCCATGTCGGGATCGTCATAATCGTCGGGCTGGATCCGGCTGTCGGACGGGGCCCAGTCGTAGGTGCCGTCCGCCTGCACCTCGTCCACCGCCTCCTCGATCTCGTCCTGCTCCGCATCCGGGAAGGCTGACCCGATCTGGTCCAGCGCATCGTATGGGCCGCCCCAGATATACTGGAACCCGCCCTCGCTGCTGTCGTGCGGCGTGTGCGCTCCCGGGTCTTCGAAGTTCTCGAAGAACCCGCCGACCATGGCCTCGACGCGTTCGTCGCGCTCCAGCCCTTCCAGGCTCGGGGGCGCGGTCTCCGGCTTGCGTTCGAGACCGGAACTCATGCGGCAGCATCCCGGGCATGCTGCTCGGCGAACGCCTCGAGGATCCGGCACTGGCCGACGGTGCCGCCCGCGCAGCTCGAGATGATGGCGGACAGCTCGCGCCGCAGCCCCTGCAGATCGGCGATCTTCCGATCCACCTCGTCGAGATGCTTCGTGGCGATCGCGTCAATGGTCCCGCACGAACGGTCCCGCTGGGCCGCGAGATCGAGCATGGCGCGCACCTCCTCCAGCGTGAACCCCAGGTCCCGCGTCCGACGGATGAAGCGGAGCCGGTCGAGATCGTCGGTTGCATAGGCGCGATAGTTGCCGGCGGTGCGCGCCGGCGGCGCGATCAGGCCGGCCCGCTCGTAATACCGAATCGTTTCCACCTTCACGCCCGTCGCTTCGGCCAGGCGACCGATCGTCAGGTTCGCCACGAGAAAACCCCTTGAGTCTGTAGTTGCTACAGGGTCCATATACCAATCCACGTCGAGTCGCACGAGGTGGAAATGGTCTGCAGCAGCTGCGCATCGGGAAAGCCCGACCCCAACAACAGCCCGTCGTGGCGCCGCGCGCTGTGGATCGCGCTGGCGGTGAACGCGACCATGTTCGTGGCCGAGATGGCGGCGGGCGTCGCGGGCGGATCGAAGGCGCTCCAGGCCGACGCGCTCGACTTCCTGGGCGACGCCGCCAACTACGCGATCAGCCTCGGCGTCGCGGGCATGGCGCTCGCCTGGCGGGCCCGCGCGGCCCTGCTGAAGGGAGCGACGCTCGCCGCCCTCGGCATCTACGTGCTCTGCGCGACCCTATGGGCGGTCTGGCACGGTCGGATGCCCGAGGCCGAGGTGATGGGCGTCGTGGGCGTCGCCGCCCTCGTCGCCAACGCCGCTGTGGCGCTGATGCTCTATCGCTTTCGCACCGGCGACGCGAACATGCGCTCGGTATGGATCTGCTCGCGCAACGACGCCATCGGCAACGTCGCAGTGGTGCTCGCCGCCGCCGGCGTGTTCGGCACCGGCACCGCCTGGCCAGACCTGATCGTCGCCGGGATCATGGCCGCGCTGGGCATCTCGGGCGGCGTCCAGATCATCCGGCAGGCGCGCGCCGAGCTGAGCGGCGGCCGCCGGGCAAACGTCCTGCAGAGCGGAGCAGCATGATGACGCACCTCGCCAAGTCCAGACGGCATGAACTCGTCGGACTCGAACTGGAGCGCCACGACGCGTCGGCCGCCATCGGGGACACCGGTGCAGCGTGGTGGGCGCTCCAGCGCGCCCACATTCTCTCGCAATCCGATCTTCCGCTGCACCTGCGGGTGCACTGGACCATGCTCGGCTACGCCGTTCGGACGGGCGACCTGCGAGAGGTCCCCGGACAGACGCTGCGGCTGGCGCTGGCGCCGATCGGCTCGCTGACCCGTCGGATACCGATCGGCAACACGGGCCGCTCCAACGTCAGCGCCTTCGAGCCCATGGCGATCCCGGCCGACCTGCGCGCCGCGATCGATGCCGAGACTAGGCCGTGACCGCTCCGTCGCTGACACGCCCGTTCGACGGTGCTATGCGGTTCCTCGTGTCACGCATGCTGCGCTTTCTGATGAGCCTCGCGCTCCTCGCCTCCATGGGGCTGGGTGTGGCCGCGCACGCGAACGAGCAGATGTGCATCCCGGGCGTCGAAGCGACCGCAGTCGCCGGCCACGTCGACGGCGACGCCGACCAGGTGCCCGCCGATTCCGAGAAGGGCTACCCCCATCACCACGGTGGGTGCCACGGCCACCACGTCGCCGCGCCCCTCGACCGGGTCGCGCACGCCGCCCCGCCGGCGAGCACCGGCCAGCACATGGCCGGCGACAGCGCCGAACTCGCGATGGTCCAGGCCGACTCCACGCTGAGACCGCCGATCGCCTGACGTGCGCCGCGCCGCCGGACCCCGGCGGCCGTCATCCCACGTCAGGAGCAACACATGCATCGCATCATCGCGGCCGCGCTGGCCGCAACCGTCTGCGCATCATCCGCGCAGGCGCAGACCAGTCCACCGGCGACCGCGCAGGATGGGCTCACGCTCGAACAGGCGCTCAACCTCGCCGGCGCCAATGCGCCGGGGATCGGGGTGGCGGACGCCGGGGTCAGGGCCGCGGAGGCTCAGCGCCGCGTCGCCGGGCAGCGGCCCAACCCCTCGGTCAACGTAGAGGTCGAGAACGTCGTCGGCACGGGCGCCTACAGCGGCATCCGCGGCGCCGAGACGACCGTCGGCATGTCGCTGCCGCTGGAGCTCGGCGGCAAGCGCTCCGCGCGGATCGCCGTGGCGGACACCCAGACCGCCCGTGCCCGACTGGCGGTGGTGACGGCCCGTGCCGATCTCAGGCTCCGCGTCACCCAGGCCTACAACGAGGCGGTGGCGTCCGAGCGCCGGCTGCTGATCGCGCGCGACCAGCAGCGCATCGCCATCGAGGGACTGAGGGCGGCGAACGTGCGCGTCCGCGCCGGCCGGGCCTCCCCGCTGGAGGAGCAGCGCGCCGACGTCGCGCGCATCAACGCGGACACGGCGCTCGCCCAGGCCGAGCGGGCGGCGGCGCTCGCGCGCGCCAACCTGGCCCGCCTGGTCGGGCGGGAACCCGGCGCGCTCGACCCCGGCTGGTTCGACAGGGTCGCCGGCGGCGTCGGCCCGAGGGTTCCGGCCAGCCCGGAAGGGACGCTGGCCCTGGCCGCCGCGGAGGCGGAGGTCGCCACCGCCAACGCCCAAGTGCGATTGGCCCGAAGCCAGCGGGTCCCGGACCTGACGCTGAGCGCAGGTGCCCGCCGGCTGGAGGCCACCAACGACGTGGCGGCGGTGTTCGGCGTCAGCCTTCCGATCCCGCTGTTCAACAACGGCCGGGCGGGCATCGACGCCGCCCGCGCCCAGCGAGAGCAGGCCGAGGCGCTGCGGCGGGTCGCGCTGTTCGACGCGCAGCAGGCGATCGCCACGGCGGAGACCGACCTCGCCAACGCGGAGGCGAACGCGCGAGCGGCCAACGGACCGGCACTCGCGGCGGCTCAGGAGGCCGCCCGCATCGCCCGCATCGGCTACCGCGAGGGCAAGTTCGGCCAGCTCGACCTGCTCGAGGCGGAGCGCACGCTCGCCCAGACCCGCTCGGCCGCCATCGACGCACTCGCCGCCTACCAAGACGCCAAGGCACGCCTGGAGCGGCTCACCGCCCGCGCGCCCGCCAACACGGAAGTCCAGCCATGAAGAAGACGATCCTTGGGGCGCTCGTCCCTGCGACCCTAGCGCTGGCGCTCGCCGGCTGCGGCGGCGGCACCGAAGCGCCAGCCGAGAACGCCGCCGGGGAGCATGCGGCCGAGGAAGGCCACGCCGAGGAAGGCGTGGTCACGCTCACCCAGCAGCAGATCACCGAGGCGGGCATGGAGGTCGTCCGGCCGACGGTCGGCGGCGTCGCCGGCGCCATCGAGGTGAGCGCCACCATCGAGGGCGATCCGCAGGGCGTCCAGGTCGCGTCGGCCGCGATCGGCGGGCGGCTCGTATCGCTGACCAGGAACCTCGGCCAATCCGTCGGACGCGGCGACGTGCTCGCCGTGATCGAGAGCCGCGAGGCCGCATCGCTGAAGGGCGAGATCGAGGCGGCGCGCGCCCGCGCGGCGCTGGCGCAGTCGAACCTCCGCCGCGAGCAGCGCCTGTTCGCCGAGCGCGTCTCGCCCGAGCAGGACCTGATCGCCGCCCGCACCGCCGCGACCGAGGCCAACATCGCCCTGCGGCTCGCGCAGCAGCAGCTCGCCGCTACGGGCGGCGGCGGCGGGGCGCTCAACCGCGTCACCGTGCGATCCCCCATCTCCGGGCAGGTCATCGCCCGGTCGGCCACCCTCGGCCAGACGGTGGCGGCGGACGCGGAGCTGTTCCGCATCGCCAACCTGTCGAAGGTATCGGTCGCTATGTCGCTGCTTCCGGCCGACGCCGGACGCGTGCAGCCTGGCGCCCAGGTCGAGGTTACAGGTCCCGGGCGCCGGCAGGCGGCGAGGGTCACGTTCGTGTCGCCGGTTCTCGACGAGACCACCCGGCTGGTGCCGGTCATCGCCACGCTCGACAACGGCGGCAACACCTGGCACGTGGGCGAGACCGTCAACGCGTCGGTCATTGTGCCCGCAGGCGGCGACCGGACCGTCGCGGTGCCGTCGGCGGCCGTCCAGATGATCGAGGACAAGCCGCACGTCTTCGTGCGCACCGCCACAGGCTTCAAGGCCGTGCCGGTAACGCTCGGCCGGCGCAACGGCGGCCAGGTCGTCGTCACGGCCGGTCTCAACGGTAGCGAACGCATCGCGTCCACCAACTCCTTCACCCTCAAGGCCGAGCTCGGAAAGGGCGAAGCCGAGCACGAGGACTGACCCGTGATCGCCCGCATCGTCACCTTCTCGGTGGAGCGGCGCTGGTTCGTCCTGCTGCTCACCGCCGTCGCCGCCATCGCCGGCATGCTCGCGCTCCAGCGGCTGCCGATCGACGCCGTCCCCGACATCACTAACAACCAGGTCCAGATCAACGTCGTCGCACCAGCCCTCTCACCCGACCAGGTCGAGAAGCAGGTTGCATTCACGGTCGAAACCGCGCTCGCCGGCATCCCCGGCCTCGAATACACCCGCTCGCTCAGCCGCAACGGCTTCGCCCAGATCACCGCCGTCTTCGACGAGGGCACCGACATCTACTTCGCGCGCCAGCAGGTGTCCGAGCGCCTGCGCACGGCCGAGGAGGACCTGCCCGAGGGCGTGAACCCCGAGATGGGACCGATCGCCACCGGGCTCGGCGACATCTTCATGTGGACGGTCGAATACCGCGAGCTCGACAAGGTCAACCACAAGAGCGGCGAGCCCGGACTGCAGCCCGACGGCAGCTACATCAGCCCCGAAGGCGACCATCTCGTCAGCGAGGCGGACAAGGCGACCTACCTGCGCACCGTGCAGGACTGGATCGTCGCGCCGCAGCTGAAGGGCACCGCCGGCCTGGCCGGCATCGACTCGCTCGGCGGCTACACCAAGGAATACCTGGTCGTCCCCGACGTCCAGCGCATGGCGGCGATGAAGATCACGCTGCAGGACCTCGCCACGGCGCTCGAGCGCAACAACACGAGCGCTGGCGCAGGCGTCGTCGACCGCAACGGCGAGGGACTGTCGGTGCGCGCGGACGGCCGCGTCCGCACGGCCGACGAACTGGCCCGGACGGTAATCGCCACGCGCGAAGGCGTGGCGATCGTGCTGAGCCAGGTGGCGGAGGTCAGGACCGGTCAGGGCCTGCGCATGGGCTCGGCGTCCGAGAACGGGCACGAGGTCGTCGTCGGCACCGCCGTCATGCGGATCGGCGAGAACAGCCGCACCGTCTCGACGGGCGTGTCGGAGCGACTGGAGGAGATCGGGCCGTCGCTGCCGGTCGACGTGGTGGTCAAGCCGGTGCTGAACCGCACCGACCTCGTCAACTCGACGATATCGACGGTGGCACGTAACCTCGCCGAGGGCGCGCTGCTCGTCATCGTCGTGCTGTTCGCGCTGCTGGGCAACTTCCGCGCGGCGCTGATCGCCGCGATGGTGATCCCCTTCACCATGCTGCTGACCAGCATCGGCATGCTGCAGGCGGGCGTGTCCGCCAACCTGATGAGCCTCGGCGCGCTCGACTTCGGGCTGATCGTCGACGGCGCCGTGATCATCGTCGAGAACTCGCTGCGACGCCTGGCCGAGGCACAGCACGGACGCGACGACGCGCCGCCGCTGAAGGAGCGGCTCGCCATCGTCGCGGCGTCCGCTCGCGAGATGATCCGCCCGTCCGTCTACGGGCAGGCGATCATCATCCTCGTCTACGCGCCGCTGCTCACCTTCACGGGCGTCGAGGGCAAGATGTTCGAGCCCATGGCGCTGACCGTGATCATCGCGCTGGTCTTCGCCTTCGTCCTGTCGCTGACCTTCGTGCCCGCCGCGATCGCGATCTGGCTGAGCAAGCGGGTGGAGGAGAAGGAGGGCCGGATCGTATCCGAGCTCCGCCGGCGCTACGAACCCGGCCTCGACACCGCCCTGCGCCGACCCAACGCCACGCTCGGCATCGCGGTCGGCGCGCTCGCGCTGTCGGCCGTGGCCTTCACGACGCTCGGACAGGAGTTCCTGCCGCAGCTCGACGAGGGCAACGTGCTGGTCCAGGCGATCCGAATCCCCGGCACGTCGGTCGACCAGAGCCAGGCGATGCAGGCGCAGGTCGAGAAGGCGATCGCCAAGGAGCCGGAGGTCCAGTTCGCGTTCTCGCGGACCGGCACGTCGGAGATCGCGTCGGACCCGATGCCGGCGAACATCACCGACACCTTCGTGATCCTGAAGCCGAGGGACCAGTGGCCCGACCCGAACCTCGGCAAGGCCGAGTTCGTCGAGCGGCTGGAGAAGCGACTCTCGACCCTGCCGGGCAACAACTACGAGATCACGCAACCCATCCAGATGCGCTTCAACGAGCTCATCGCCGGCGTGCGCGGCGACGTCGCGGTCAAGGTGTTCGGCGACGACTTCGCGCAGATGAACGCGACCGCCGAGGCGATCGCCGGCGTGCTGCGCCGGACGCAGGGCGCGACCGACGTGCGGGTCGAGCAGACGGAGGGGCTGCCGATGCTCGACATCCGCCCGAACCGCACCGCGATGTCGCGGGTCGGGGTGACGGCCGGTGACGTGCAGGACACGGTCGCCGCCGCGATCGGCGGTCGCGAGGCCGGCATGATCTTCGAGGGGGACCGGCGCTTCCCGGTCGTGATCCGCCTGCCGGAGTCGGCACGCTCCGACCTCACCGCCATCGCGCAGGTGCCCGTGCCCACGGCCGAGGGCGGGTTCGTGCCGCTGTCGACGGTCGCGAACATCGAGATCGTCGACGGCCCCAACCAGATCAGCCGCGAGAACGGCAAGCGCCGCGTCGTCGTGCAGGCGAACGTGCGCGGCCGGGACGTCGCGGGCGTCGTGGCGGACGCGCAGGCGGCGATCGGCGCACGGGTGAAGATGCCGCCGGGCACATACCTGGAATGGGGCGGCCAGTTCGAGAACCTGGCGTCGGCGCGTGACCGGCTGATGGTCGTGGTGCCGATCTGCTTCGCGGTCATCATGCTGCTGCTCTACGGGGCGCTCGGCTCGGTCCGCGACGCGCTGATCGTCTTCACCGGCGTGCCGCTGGCCCTGGTCGGTGGCATTCTCGCACTGCTGCTCCGGGGCATGCCGTTCTCCATCTCCGCAGCGGTCGGGTTCATCGCGCTGTCGGGCGTCGCGGTGCTCAACGGACTGGTGATGCTGTCGGCGATCCAAGACCTGATGGCCCGAGGCCTCGACCGGGCCGCGGCCGCCCGCGAGGGCGCGCTGGCGCGCCTGCGGCCCGTCGCGATGACGGCGCTCGTCGCCTCGCTCGGCTTCGTGCCGATGGCGCTGGGTCATGGCGCGGGGGCCGAGGTGCAGAAGCCGCTGGCGACGGTCGTCATCGGCGGGCTGATCTCGGCCACGCTGCTGACGCTGTTCGTGCTGCCGACGCTCTACGCCCGCTTCGGCCAGCGGCGGATCGAGACAGCACCGACTTTCGAAACCACCGACATCGAAGGAGCCCGGACGCATGGCGCATGATCACGGAGCCGGCGGTCATTCCCACGACCACACGGCCGGCGCGAACGCGAGGATGCTCGGCTGGGCGCTCGCGCTCACGTCCACCTACCTGGTGGCGGAGGTCGTCGGCGGCTTCGTCTTCAACAGCCTCGCGCTGCTGTCCGACGCCGCCCACATGCTCACCGACGTCGCCGCCCTGGTGATCGCGCTGATGGCGATCCGGATCGGGCAGCGTCCGCCTGACAACCGCCGCACGTTCGGCTACCGCCGCTTCGAGATCCTGGCCGCGGCCTTCAACGCGATCCTGCTGTTCGGCATCGCGATCTACGTGTTCGTCGAGGCGGTCCGGCGCTTCACCGATCCCGAGCCGGTGCAGTCGTGGGGCATGCTCATCGTCGCGGCGATCGGTCTCGTCGTGAACCTGATCTCGATGCGGCTGCTGACCGCCGGCAAGGACGGGAGCTTCAACGTCAAGGGAGCCTATCTCGAGGTGTGGGCGGACATGATCGGGTCGGTCGGCGTCATCGTCGGCGCGCTGGCGATCCGCTTCACCGGCTGGACTTGGATCGATCCGATCGTCGCCGTGGCGATCGGCCTGTGGGTGCTGCCGCGGACGTGGGTCCTGCTGCGCGACACGACGAACGTGCTGCTCGAGGGCGTGCCGTCGAGCCTGCGGCTCGTCGAGGTGCGGGCGGCGGTCTCGGCCGTCCCCGGCGTCGCGGGGCTCCACGACCTGCACGTCTGGTCGATGTCGAACGACGACGTCAGCTGCACGATGCACGTCACGCTGGCACCGGGCGCCGATGCCGACACCGTCCGCAAGGCCGTGGCGGACCTGATCGACGAGCGGTTCGGGATCGAGCACGCGACGATCCAGACCGAGGGACCGGGCGAGGCGTGCGAGGAGAGCGGGCATCTCCATAGCTGACGACGGGAAGCCGCCGGCGGCGCCGCGGGCGCCACGCCGGTGGACGGACGAGGACGACGCCGAACTCCGCGTCCGCCTCGAGGCGCGCCAGCAGACGGCGCAGATCGCCCGGGAGATGGGAAGGACGATCGACGGCCTGCGAGGCCGGGCGCAGGTGCTGGGGCTCACCCTCACGCCGTCGCAGCGGCCGTGGCGGTCGTATCCGCGGCGCAGGTGATCACGGCTCGAAGGCGGTGATGATCGGGCAGGCCCCGGCGGAGCCGCCGGCACAGGCGTCGGCCAGCCGCGCCAGCGCCGCACGGGCGCCCTGGAGTTCCGCGATCCGAGCATCGAGCGCGGCCACCCGGGAGCGTGCCAGCTCACGAGCCCGAGCCCTGTCATCGATCGCGTCAAGCTCGAGAAGCTCGCCGATCTCGTCCAACGTGAACCCGGCGCCCTGTGCCGAGCGGATGAAGCGCAGGCGCCGGACGTCGAGCTCGCCGTAGCTGCGGAAGCCGCCGCCGTCCGGCCGTTCCGGTTCGCGCAGCAGACCCCGCCGCTGATAGTATCGCACGGTCTCCACGCCCACTCCGCCGGCCTCCGCCAGCCTCGCGATCGTCAACGTCGACATCGGCTCTTGACTCCGGACCATGCTACGGACCCCATATGGGCCGGGTGCCGTTGAACCGCAAACGAGGAGCGCACCCGTGTCGACCCTTCCCACCGCCGTCCTTCACCGCATGGTGATGCCCGAACACACCTGTCCCTACGGGCTCAAGGCGCTGGACCTGCTTAGGCGCAAGGGCTTCGAAGTCGAGGACCACCACCTCACCACGCGCGCCGAGACCGACGCCTTCAAGGCCGAGCACGGCGTGAAGACCACGCCGCAGGTGTTCATCGGCGGCGAGCGCATCGGCGGATACGACGACCTGCGGCGGCACTTCGGAATGCACGTCGCCGAGCCCGGCGCCACCAGCTACCGTCCGGTCATCGCGCTCTTCGCCATGACCGCGCTGCTCGCGCTGGCGGCGAGCCATGCCGCCTTCGGCACGCCGTTCACGCTCCACGCGCTGCAGTGGTTCGGCGGCTTCAGCATGGCCATCCTGGCGCTGCTCAAGCTGCAGGATGTCGAGAAGTTCTCGACGATGTTCCTCAACTACGACCTGCTCGCCAAGCGCTGGATCCCTTACGGATACGTCTACCCCTTCGCGGAAGGGTTGGCCGGCGTCCTCATGGTGGCCGGTGCGCTGGACTGGCTCTCGATTCCGATCGCGCTGTTCATCGGCACGGTCGGCGCCGTGTCGGTCTTCAAGGCCGTCTACATCGACAGGCGCGAACTCAAATGCGCATGCGTCGGCGGCTCGTCCAACGTGCCGCTGGGATTCGTCTCGCTCACCGAGAACCTCGGCATGATCGCGATGGCCGTCTGGATGCTGACCGGCATCGGCGGAATGTGAGGGCCTGCGGGCGGTCGCTGCGCGCCCGCCCGCACCGTCACCCGGTCGCCGCGCCCGGCTCCAGCGTGCCCAGCCATGCGACGAGCGCCAGGATCGCGATCCCCAGCGTGGCCTCGGACGCAAGGCTCGTCCGCAACGCGCCGAGCTCCCGCGCCGCCGCACCGGACGACGCGACGTAGCCCAGGGCGGGCGTCAGCCGGAACCGGTTCAGCGAGGCCAGCGCCACCATGGCGGCGAAAGCGGCCAGCTTCGCCAGCAACAGCTGGCCGTAAAGCGTCGATGGGAGGCTGGGCAGGCCGTTCGGACCCACGATCAGCCAGCCGTTCACGACGCCAGTAAGGACGATGATCGCAACCGCCGCCATGCCCGTGCGCGAAAAGCCGTGAAGCGCGCGCCAGGACAGATGGAGATGTTCCGCGTCCATCCTCGCCACCGGTCTTGCGACGAGCAGGACGAGGCCGAGAAGCGATCCCATCCAGACCGCCGCCGCGAGCAGGTGGAGGATGTCCGCGCCCAGGTGCAGAAACCCGAGAGCGCCTTCGCTCATCGCACCGTGGCCGCCCCAGGCCAGCGTGGCGACCGCAAGCGCGAACGCGGCCGCCGACGCCGCGATGCGCGTCGATGCGGGCTCCGCGCCGCGGATGGTCGATGCAGATCCGATCGCCAGGACGAGCGCGACGATCCGGACCGTCCAGGCGGCGCCATAGGGAGTCTCGTCGATGATCATCGTCAGCGTCTCGCGGTCGATCTGCCCAAGCGTGGTGCCGGCCATCGCCGCCGTCATGACGATGAGACCGCCCGCGGACAGGACGAGACCCAGGCACCCGAAGGCGACGAGCACCGTGCGCAGCGGCATGGCCCTCCCGGTCCCTGCCGGCGCGGTCAGCGCGAAGGCGGCCAGGCCGCAGGCGAGCATCAGGTCCAGATACAGCGCGAACCGGACGGCGACGCCCGCCCAGTCCACGGTCAGGCGACCTTGAAGACGTAGCTGCCCTTCACGCGGTGCGTGTCGGCCGACACCCCGTGCCAGTCGAGACGGTATGTGCCCTTGGGCAGCGGCTTGGCCAGCGTCAGGATCATCGTCTTGCGGTCAGGGCTGACGCCGATCTTCGCCGGCATCTTCATCGGCGGGTGCGAATCCATGCCCGGCATGCCCGTCATCACGATGTCTGCGCCCGAGAGCTTGGGCAGCAGCGCCTCGGTGAAGGTCACCTGCACCCGCGCCGTCGGCGCGACCGTGGCGTTCGGCGCCGGATTGGCCGACACCAGCTTCGGATGGGCCATGGCGGGCGCCGCGATCGCCATGAGGGCGGCAGCGGCGGCGACAGCTTGGAAACGCATCTTCGACTCCATCGTGAAATCAGGGGGATCTTCGACCAATACGCGCGGCGCCGCTCGCCCCCTCGCGGCGTCGTCGCACTTCGCAACTGCGCCCATCGACGAGGGCTGCTAGCAACCAGCCCGTATAAGACGGAATGGAGAACCAGATGGACCTCGATCTCGATGCCGCGCTCCGCCGGGTCGCCGACGACGAGCATCCCGGACTGCGCTCGATCGAGGCGGCCGTGCTCAACCGCGTGCAGGCGAACCGGACGAGCGCGCGGACCGGCACCGGCGCCGTCGCGTTCGCCGCCGCCGGTGCGATCATGCTCGGGACCATGACCGCCGGCTCCGCGGCGTCGTCCGCGAGCGCCGCCCCCATCGACCCCTTCGGCGTGGCGAGCCCGCTCGCTCCGTCGACGCTGCTGCTCGCCGACCGATGACGCGCGGACGCTGGACGGCGCTGGTCGCCGTCGTCGCCTTCCTCGCCGCGATCGGCGGCGTGTTCGTCGGCCGCGTGATCATCCCGGCCCGGCATGCTCAGACGTCCGAGCTGCACGCCCTGCTGCACCACGACCTCAAGCTCGACGCCGATCAGGAAGCAAGGATCGAGCAGCTCGAACGCGAGTTCGCGGTCAGGCGCCAATCGCTGGAAGCCGAGCTGCGCAGCGACAACGCGCGGCTCGCCGCCGCCATCGAGGCCGAGCACGGGAACGGACCCAAGGTTGCCGCTGCCGTGGACGCGTCGCATCGCGCGATGGGCGAGCTGCAGAAGGCGACGCTCACGCACGTTTTCGCGATGCGCGAAGTGCTGCGTCCTGAGCAGCAGGCGGCGTTCGACCGCGCGGTCACGAAGTCGCTGACCACCGGCGCCCGGTGAGGGCGGACCTGGCGGCACTCGCCGACAGCGACCTCGCCAGCCTGTCGGCGGGCGGGGACGACGAGGCGTTCGCCGAGATCATGCGAAGGCACCGCCAGCGCGTCTACCGCCTCATCCTCGCCAACGTCGCCGATCCGGACGAAGCGCTCGACCTCGTGCAGGAGACGTTCGTGTCCGCGCACGGGGCGCTCCGCCGCTTCGATCCGAACCGGCCCATGTCGGCGTGGCTCGCGCGCATCGCGATCAACAAGTGCCGCGACTGGGGCCGGCGCCGAGCCGTTCGGCGGCTGTTCGGTCTGGCCACTCCGCTCGACGAGGTCGCCGACCTGCACGCCGACGACCGACCGCTCCCGGATGCCGAAGCGGCAGACCGGGCGGACCTTGCGCGCCTCTCGCGTGCCGTCGCACAGCTGCCAGCGTCCCAGCGCGAGCCGCTGGTTCTGTGCGCGGTCGATGGTCTCAGCCAGGCCGAAGCGGCAACCCTGCTTTCGGTTAGCGAAAAGGCGGTCGAGACCCGCATCCGGCGCGCCCGCGCCCGCCTCGCGGAAATGCTCGGCCGCTGATCCCAAAACGGCGAGGGGCGTGACCCGCCGCTGCGTAATAAGCACAGACACTGTCCGCTCAACCGAGAACCGAAAGACCGCATGAACGCCACCATCGACCGCCGACGCCTGCTGCGCGGCGCCACGCTCGCCGGCGGCGGGCTGGCGTTGTCCGCCTGGATGCCTGCCTGGGCGCAGTCGGTGTCCGCAGGAATCGTGAAGCCGCTTCCGACCGTGTCGGGCGAGGACATCACCCTGCGCATCGCGCACCAGATGATGACCATCGACGGCCGCGAGAGCCACGCCATCGGCATCAACGGCACGGTCCCTGCGCCGCTCATCCGGCTGCGCGAGGGCCAGAACGTGCGGCTGCACGTCGAGAACGCACTCGACGAGGACAGCTCGATCCACTGGCACGGGCTGATCCTGCCGTTCCACATGGACGGAGTTCCCGGCGTCAGCTTCCCGGGCATCAAGCCGCGATCGACGTTCACGTACGAGTTCCCCATCGTGCAGTCGGGCACCTACTGGTATCACAGCCATTCCGGCCTGCAGGAGCAGCTGGGCCACTACGGCCCGATCGTCATCGACCCCAGGGGCGACGACCCGATCCGGTCGGACCGCGAGCACGTGATCGTGCTGTCCGACCACAGCCAGATGCACCCGCACATCATCTTCAAGAAGCTCAAGCAGCAGGGCGGCTACTTCAACTTCCAGAAGCAGACGCTGGCCGGGCTGCTCGCCGGCAAGGACCAGTCGGCGAAGGAGCGTCGCGAGTGGGGCGCCATGCGGATGGACCCGACCGACGTCGCCGACGTGACCGGAAGCACCTACACCTATCTCGTCAACGGCCATGGCCCGCGCGACAACTGGACTGGGCTCTTCCGCCCCGGCGAGCGCGTGCGTCTGCGGATCATCAACGCCTCGGCAATGACGACCTTCAACTTCCGCATCCCCGGCCTGAAGATGACCGTCGTGCAGGCCGACGGCCTGCCGGTCCGCCCTGTCGCCGTCGACGAGATGCAGATCGCCGTCGCCGAGACATACGACGTCATCGTCCAGCCCGCCGACGAGCGCGCCTACACGATCGTCGGCGAGAGCGTCGACCGGTCGGGCATGGCGCGCGCGACGCTCGCGCCGCGCGAGGGCATGTCCGCCGCCGTCCCACCGCTGCGCCGACGCCCGCTCGCCGACATGAAGGACATGGGCATGGGCGACATGGGCGACATGGACCACGGTTCCGGCGGCTCGATGGCCGGGATGGAACACGGCGCGGCCGCCTCCGGCGGCGCGATGGCGGGGATGGACCATTCCGCCATGGGCCAGGGCGCAAGTGCCGCCCCGACGGCCGCAGCGTGCCCGCCCGAGCACGCCGCAATGGGCCACTGCACGCCTGCGCCGGCGACCGGACCGTCTGCGCCCGCGACGGCCGGACAGCATGCCGGCATGGACCACGGCTCGGGCGCGATGAAGCACTCGATGCGCGACTTCTCGGTCGCGCCGGAGGTGAAGAAGACGCCGACCGTCCAGACCATCTCGCCGATGCCGGTCGACCGCATGGGTGAGCCCGGCCAGGGCCTGGAGGACGTGGGCCACAAGGTGCTCGTCTACACAGACCTGACGGCGGTCGACCGCAATCCGGACGTGCGCGCGCCCGACCGGTCGATGCGCATCCACCTCACCGGCAACATGGAACGCTACATGTGGGCCTTCGACGGCGAGAAGCTGAACGAGGTGAAGAAGCCGATCCCGTTCCTCAAGGACGAGCGGGTCCGGGTCACGCTGGTCAACGACACCATGATGGGTCACCCGATCCACCTGCACGGCCACTTCTTCGAGCTCGTCACGGGCCACGGCGAGTATGCGCCGCGCAAGCACACGATCCAGGTCCAGCCGGGCGGCACCGCTACGTTCGACGTCACCACCGACGCGGTCGGTGACTGGGCCTTCCACTGCCACATGCTCTATCACATGCACGCCGGCATGATGCAGGTCGTCTCCGTCCGCCCGCGCGATGGAGACACGAAATGAGCCTCGTCCTCAGCGCCATCCTGCTGGCGTCGGCCGCCCAGTGCACGCCCGAGCACGCGGCCATGGGCCACTGCAAGATGCCCGCCGCCGCCAAGCCGAAGTCGGCCAATCCCAAGCCGGCGGCTAGGCCGAAGCCGGCGGCCAAGGCGCCCGCGCGCCCGGCACAGCGTTCGGCACCGCCTCCACGCGCCGGCGCGGCGCCCGCCGCCGCGCCAGTAGATCCGTCGTGCCCGCCGGAGCATGCGGCGATGGGTCACTGCACGCCCAAGGCGTCGGCGCCGGCGGCGCAACAGGCGGCACCCCCCGCGGCTGCCGCGCCTGCTGCTGCGGCCACGAGCGATCCGGACTGTCCGCCCGAGCACGCCGCGGTGGGTCACTGCACGCCCAAGGCGACCGCGCCTGCCGCCGCCCCGGCTTCGATGAGCACGGGCGGCACCGCGCTGCCCGCGGGGAACGCACCCGCGCCCGCGGCGCCCGAGGCGAACTACGCAGACCGCGTCTGGGGCCGCGACGCGATGGCGCCTGCGCGCGCCACGCTGCGCAGCGAGCATGGCGGCATGTCGTTCTCGCAGCTGATGCTGAACCTCGCCGAGGTGCAGTTCCGCGACGGCCGCGACGGCTACAGGTGGGACGGCGAGTTCTGGTATGGCGGCGACATCAACCGGCTGACCATCAAGAGCGAGGGCGAAGGCACGTTCCGGGAGGACGCCGAAGGTGAGGTGCAGGCGCTCTACAGCCGCGCCGTCGGACCCTACTTCAACCTGCAGGCCGGCGTCCGGCAGGACTTCCGTCGCGGCCCGGACCGGACCTACGCGACGGTCGGCTTCGAAGGCCTCGCGCCATACTGGTTCGACGTAGAAGGCGCGCTGTTCCTGTCGGACAGGGGCGATGTGCTCGGGCGCCTCGAAGGCTATTATGACCAGCGCATGACCCAGCGGCTCGTGCTGCAGCCGCGCGTCGAGCTCAACCTGTCGGCGCAGGACGTGCCGTCCAGCAACATCGGATCGGGCGTGACCGACGCCGAGGCCGGGCTGCGCCTGCGCTACGAGATCAGGCGCGAGTTCGCCCCCTATGTCGGCGTGTCCTGGGAGCGCAGGTTCGGCGACACCGCTCGATACAGCCGCGCGGCGGGCGAAGGCACCGGCGGCTTCAGCCTCGTCGCGGGGATCCGCGCCTGGTTCTGAGCGGAGTGGAGAGCGGGGCAACAGGGAGTGACGCCATGAAGAACCCTTACGTGAACCTCGCGGTCCAGTCGCTCGTGGGCGGCATCATCATGTACTTCGTCATGTTCGTGAT
This sequence comes from Sphingomonas trueperi, assembly GCF_040545965.1. GTDB lineage: Bacteria > Pseudomonadota > Alphaproteobacteria > Sphingomonadales > Sphingomonadaceae > Sphingomonas > Sphingomonas trueperi_C. Next base: position 132,579 of record NZ_JBEPMV010000003.1, read on the forward strand.
GATCGACCGCCTGTCGAGCTTCTTCAACAACCTGAATATGCTCTACATGGCGCTGATGATGGTCACGCCGATGGTCGTGCTGATGATCATCGCCATGCCGCACATGTTCCCGTCGAAGCGGGCAAACGCCGCCCTGCTCGTCGGGTCGGCGGTGGTGTTCGTGGCGAGCTTCGCGCTCATACGCACCCAGACGACGATCGGCGACACGGCCTTCCTGCGCTCGATGATCCCGCATCACTCGGGCGCGATCCTGATGTGCCGCGAGGCGTCGCTGCGCGACCCCGAGCTGAAGTCGCTGTGCCAGGACATCATCCGCTCGCAGCAGCAGGAAATCGACCAGATGAAGGGCATGCTCGCTCGCCAGTGAGGCGCCCGACCACGAGGGGGACGAATGCGAAGCACGAGGATGCGGCTGCACATCGGGGCGAGCCGACTTCACCGCTGGCTGGCGCTCATAATCGGCGTTCAGCTGCTGCTGTGGTTCACGAGCGGGCTCGTCATGAGCCTGCTGCCGATCGAGCGGGTGCGCGGCGAGCACCTGGTCGAGCGCGAGGACGGGGGCGTCCTGCCAGCGCAGGACTACGCGCCGCTCGACCGCATCGCGGCGGGGACGCCGCTGCGGAGCGCGCGGCATCGCCTGCTGCTCGGCCGCCCGGTCGTGGAGATCGAGACCGCATCCGGCGAGCTGCGGCTTCACGACGCGGCAACGGGCGACCGACTGCCGGCGATCGATGCAACGACGGCGAGCCGCATCGCGTCGGCCGCATACAGGGGGCGGCCTGCGCCCGCCGTCGCGGTCGCCCGGGTCACCACCGGCAGCACCGAGTATAAGGGCCGACTGCCGGCGTGGCAGGCCGCATTCGCCGATGGCGAGGCGACGCGGATCTACATCGACGATGCCGGGCGCATCGCCGCCGTCCGCACCGGGACATGGCGGTTCTACGACTTCTTCTGGGCGCTCCACATCATGGACTGGAGCGAGCACGAGGACTTCAACACGCCATGGCTGAAGGCCTTCGCCATCGGCGGGCTTCTGCTCGCCATCGCGGGGACGATCCTGCTCTATCTGCGCTGGCCGAGAAAAAGGCGTCGCAGGGCGGAGGGGTAACCGGCGCTCCTGCGTATGGTGCGTGAGCGGGGCAACTGGAGAGTTCGTGTGAGAAAAGCAGTCCTGAGCGCCATCGCCCTCGCTGGCATCGCGGGCGGCACCGCCGTCGCGCAGCAGAGGGGCCATGCCGGCCACCATCCCGCGGGCGGAATGACGATGCAGGCGACGCCTGCCAATCCCTATCCGCCGGCCGAGATGCGGATGCACGAGAAGATGATGGCCGCCGTCGGCGCCGACGCGACGGAGACATGGGTCCGGAAGATGATCGAGCACCATCGCGGCGGCATCGAGATGTCGCAGATGGTCATCCGGCAGACCCGCGATCAGAAGGTGCGGCAGATGGCGACCAAGACCGTCGCCATGCAGCAGAAGGAGGTCGCCGAGCTGAACGCCTGGTTGCGCGCGCACGGAAAGCGGGCGCAATAGACAGGCATCACGTCCCCCGCGATCCCAAGGACCGCGGGGTGCAACCTTGGAGTCCGACATGAAGCTACCGCACCTGGTCTCCGCCGCGCTCGCATGTGCGATCCCCGTGGCCGCCATCGCGGCCGATCCCGTCCTCATGCACCGCGACCCGGGCTGCCCGTGCTGCGAGAAGTGGGTGCAGCAGGTGAAGGCGCAGTTCGGTCGGGCCGCGAAGGTCGTCGACGACGCCGCGCGTCCGGCATTCATGAAGGCGCGCGGCGTCCCGGCGGATCTCGCATCGTGCCACACCGCCGTCATCGACGGCATGACGTTCGAGGGGCATGTGCCCGTCGCCGACATGAAGCGCGCGCTCGCAACACGCCCGAAGGGCGTGAGCGGCCTCGCGGTGGTCGGGATGCCGATGGGTTCGCCCGGCATGGAAATGCCAGGCGTGAAGGCGCAGCCCTACGTCGTGGTCGCATTCGGTCCCGGCGGGCGCCGCGTCTTCGCACGGCACTGAGAAAGAGGAGCGCGCCGGGCGCGCTCCTCTCCGTCACGTCACTTCGCGGGCTTGCCCGACATGTCGTGGCCGGCGTGGTCGCCGCCCTTCTTCATGCCGTGACAGCAGTCCGACTGCTTGCCGTCCTTGCAGCAGTCCGCGCCTTCCTTGCAGCAGGCCATGTCCTTGCAGCAGTCGGCGGTGGCTGCAGCGGCAGCGCCCGAGATGGTGAGCGCCAGCGCGGCGCCGATGATCTTGATCGTCTTCATATGTATTCCTCTAACCTCTTGTTCGTGTGCTCGAATCATCGGCTCACGTGCGGGGCGGAGGTGGTGTTGGGGCCAGTTTTAATCCTGCGGCGATGCGCTGCAGGTGCGCCGCGGTCACCGCCGCGACGGCAGGCTGACGCGGCTCGCGCACAAGTTCTGCCGGCAAGGCCGCACAGGCCACCCCGCAAGCCGTCTCGCCCTTCGAGGAGCCCTCGTGCCCGTCCGGCGCCCGCCCGCCCGTGCGCTCATGGCAGTCCGCTTCCGAGCCGGCCGTGGGCATGGCAGCGACGGCGGTCGGCATCGCGATCCCCGCGCACGCAGGGCCCGCCCGCACGACCATCATCAGGCAGATGAGGGACATGGCGAATAGGCGGTGAAGTGCACGCGGCCCGAACATCGTCTCAACGTAGCAGATCCCCAGACAATCGAACAACGCCCTGGCTGTCATACGCGGCGACGAACGAGCCCGAGCCAGACGCGACGTCGGGGGCGGTCACCCGCCATCGCAACTTGCGATCGTCGTTGCATCCAGGCCTGTTCGCGCTATGTTCGACAGAGGGGGTGTGCGTGGCCTTTCAGATCCTGTCGCTTTCCGGAGGTGGGTTCCTCGGGCTCTACACCGCCGCCGTGCTGGCGGAACTCGAGGAGCGGTCGGGAAAGCCGCTCAACCAGTGCTTCGACCTGATCGCGGGCACCTCGATCGGGGGCATCATCGCGCTCGGGCTCGCTGCGGGGCGCCCGGCCAGCCACATCCGCGACGCCTTCATCGAACATGGACCGCGAATCTTCCCCCGCGCCGCGCCGAAGACGAAGACCGCCTCGCTGCTCCGCTTCGCCCGCAGCGTGCCCAAGCCGCTCTACGGCGCCGCTCCGCTGCGCGACACGGTCGAGCAGATCGTCGGCAAGGACACCCGCATGTCGGACCTGACCCGGCCCGTGGTGATCCCGTCAGTGAACCTGACGAAGGGCGGTCCCAAGGTGTTCAAGACGGGGCATCATCCGCGCTTCGTGCTGGACTGGCGTCTGAAGGTGGCCGACGTGGCGCTCGCCACCTCCGCCGCGCCCACATACTTCCCAGCGCACCGGATCGGCGACGAGCTCTTCGCCGACGGCGGCATGTTCGCGAACTCGCCCGACATGATCGCGACGCACGAGGCCGAGATGTTCCTAGGCGCTCGGCGTGAGGACATTCACGTGCTCAGCGTCGGGACGACCACCACCGACTTCGCCGTGTCCAGCTCGCTCGACCCGGACATGGGGGTCTGGGGATGGACGAGAAACCAGCGGCTCACCGACGTAATGATCGGGTCGCAGCAAGCGTTGATCAATGACATGATGAAGCACGTCCTCGCCGACCGGTACATGCGCATCGACCGGCGTCAGGCCGACGAGCAGCGCAGCGAGCTGGCGCTCGACGTGGCCACGCCAGGCGCGGTCGCCAACCTGCAGTCGATCGCGCGCGCCTCGTTCGCCGAGGTGTCCGCGGATGAACGGCTGCGCGCGTTCCTCGCGCACGAGGCGCCGCCATTCACCTTCGTCAACGCGAGCATCTGAGGCCCCATGTCCCGCGCCGCACGCCTGTTCCATTCCAAGTCCGACCAGACGCTCTACGCGCGCATCACGCCGTCCAGCGACCAGTTCGCGACACAGCAGGCGCGTTGGAACGACCTGGCCGACTTCCTGAAGTCGCGGCTCAAGGACGACACGGGCTACACGATGAGCACCTGGCTCCAGGGCTCTTACAAGTTCGACACCCAGATCCGCCCGTGGGAATCCGGCGCCGAGTTCGACATCGACCTCGGCCTCTACTTCGAATGGGCGGGCGACGACGACGACGGCGACTATGAGCCCGAGGGGTTCAAGGAACTCGTGCAGAACGCGCTGCTGGACTATGCCGACGATGACGAGAACGACGCATCTGGCGTTGCGGACCCGAAAGAGCGGTGCTGCCGCATCGCCTTCAAGCCGGACTTCCACATCGACGTGCCCTGCTATCATCTGGACCGCGGCGCCGACCGGCGCGCGCTGGCGACCGAGACGCGCGGATGGGAGGACAGCGATCCCAAGGCGATCTACACTTGGTTCAAGGGCCTGCACGAGGATGCGCGGGACCGCGCTCAACTGCGGCGTCTCGTCTGCTACTTCAAGATGTGGGCGGCGCTGAAGATCGAGGACGAGGCCGCGCGCCCGTCGTCGATCATGCTCACCGTCCTGGCCGCCGAGGCCTTTAGCGAACTCGCCCGATCGGACCTGGTCGACGATGACGACGTGCTGGACAAGACGATCACCGCCGTCGCCGACCGGCTGGATGAGGATGCCGCGGTTTTCAATCCGGCTGACACCGGGGAAAACCTCAACAGGCTTACGTCCGAAGCCAGCGATGATCTCGTCGCTCGGCTGCGCGAGTTCGAGGACACCGCGCGACGCGCCAACGCCGCCACCAGCGAGGAGAGCGCCGCCGAGATATGGACCGAGGCCTTCGAGCACTTCTTCCCCATGCCCGAGGACGTCGATGGCGAGAATGAGGGCGAACGCAGCCAGGCGACCGTCGCCAAGGGCACGGCGCTGGTCGCCTACACCTTTGACCCCCGGATCTACATCCGGGCCGTCTCGAAGGACAACGCCAGCTACGTCCGCGACGGCGTGAACTCCATCGCTACGATCGTGAAGAACTGCTCGATCCACTTCGAGCTGATCAACGCCGACGAGCTGCCGGCCGGCGCTTCGGTTCGCTGGACCGTCCGCAACCGCGGGCACGACGCCTGGAGCAAGAACGACATCGGGCACTTCGCCGGGGCGGAACTCGCGGCCGACGAGCACTCCGCCTACAACGGCAACCACGCGATGGATGTAACGGTCTACCAATGGGGCCGCATCATCGGCCGCCGCCGGGTCGAGATCAACGTGCGGGGCGGCGTTATGCCGCCGAGGAACAAGCCCATGAAGCGCGTCTTCAGGCGCCGCTAGGCTTAGCGAGGTGGTCCTTGGTTGAGAGGAAAAGACGGGCGGTCAGAACGGCGGATCGTCCTCTTCCTCGTCGATCAGGTCGGCGGGCGCGGCCGAGAAGGTGATGCCCGCCTTGCGTCCGGCCTCGTGGAACCACAGGTCGACGATCTTCGCGTCGTCGCTCGCCGGCAGGGGATCGGCGCTCCGGACCTTGAACGTCGTCGGCAGGTTGACCGAGTTGCCGAACACGAGGGCGTGCTGCTTGGGCAGCGTCGGCAGCCGGCGCAGCACGCCGTCGGATATGGACGGCGACATCTGCCTGATCTGCGACAGGTCGTCGGGGTTCTGGATGCGGTGGACGACGAAGTTCGAGCATTGCGACAGCACGGTCTTCGACAGCTCGCTCGGCCGTTGCGACGCCACCAGTAGGAAGAGGCCATACTTGCGGCCCTCCTTCGCGATCCGCTCGAACACCCGGCCGGCGTCCAACGCATAGCGGGACGGCGTGGACGAGATGTAGCGGTGCGCCTCTTCGAGCAGGAGGTGGACTGGAAAGCGGCTGCGGGGCTCGGCGCGCCGCAGCAGCCTGAAGACCATGCGCGCGACCACCGCGCTGACGAGCTCGACGACCTCGTCCTCGACCGCGTTCATGTCGATGATCACGACCTGCGAGTTCTTCACATGGCAGCCGTTCTGGACGCCGAGGCCCAGCAGCCGGGCGAGAAACGGGCCGGTGTCCCCCGTCGCGCCCGCCGTCGGGTGGCGCATGAAGGCGTAATCCTCACGCTCCAGCAGGGCCTTGAAGCGAGTTACCATCTGTGAGCAATGGTCCCGGATCTGGCGGTTGCCGTGCGCCTCCTCGTAGAGCAGCGCCAGGTCGATAGCGTCACCCAATGTCGAAAACTCAAACGGGCTGTTCGAATAGTCGGGCAGCTTGAATTTTTCGATGACGAAGCCGCCGTCGCCATCCGCACCGACCAGGTATTCGAATGCGTCTTCGATATGGTCCATCTTGCCGAAGTGCGTGTGCACCATCGCGCCGATCGTGCCCGAGTTGATCTCGGCGGTCCTGAAACGCTGGAGAATGCCAAGGATCCGCGTCTCCTTGGCGCCGGGCGGGCTCTCGTCGGACAGGATCTGGGTGATGCACTTGGCGAGGATGTGGTTGCGGATGCCGTTGAGCTGCTGGTCGGCCGCGCCCCCGAACAGCGTTGCCAGGCCGAGCGCCATGCGCAGGATAGGCACCTGCGTGCGCTCGCTCGCCTGGAGCAGCAGTTCCCATTCCGAAAGGTCCAGGAACCAGTGCGGAATTCGGAACCGGTCGGCAGCGGCCGTGCCGTCGAGCACCAGCCGATCCACGCCGATCACGCCCGCCGCGGCCAGCCTGCCGAACGCCTGGTGGTATTCCCCGTTGACGTCGAGCGCGACGAAGGTCGCGCCCCTGGCATGGTGCTCGTCGGGCTTGTCGAACAGCTCCTGCAGGATCGACGCGACGGTGCACGACTTGCCACTTCCGGTGTTGCCCAGCACGGCCGCATGGCCGCCGAAGAACTCGTCGATGCGCACCTTGACCCGGTAATCCTCGAATACGACCGACTGCCCGATCTCCAAGATGCGCAGCCGGGTCGCCTCAGCCGGCACGCAGTTGCCGCCATCTGGACCCGACGACCTTTCCGACGCCGGGCTCGTGTCGAAAATGCGGTCTAGTTCCTTGTCCAGCGCGTAAAGGGCATCAGCGTAGAGGGAGGGGAAAATGGAGACGCCGAAGCGGAACCTTCCGCCCTCCACGGGCAGCATGCCCACGGGCACGACGTCGAGGAACTTGGCCGAGCCGGCCTTGTCCATCTCGCCACCCGCACCGGCGTCGCGCTCGCGCAGCCCCACGATCTCCGCCACGACGTATTCCGCCTGGGCCGGAATCATGACGAACGAGCCCAGCCGGGCGACGTAGTGCACGTCGTCGAACCCGACCACGGTGAAGCTGTCCGTGCCGCCATGCATCTCGATGACGAACCTGTCGGCCGCGACCGCGACCACCGAGCCGATGGCGCGGCGCCTATCGTCAGTCGTCATCGGTCGGCACCGCGGCGGCGGCCGAGCTGGCGGCCATGGTCTGGAGCACCAGCTTCACCGCGTCGTCGATGCGGTCCGACGGCCGCCTCGGCAGCAGGTGCTCGACGATGGTGCTGAAGTAATGGGCCGGCGCGCCGCCGGGCGGGCCCGACCCGCCGATGATCCAGATGCGCGGATCGGCCAGCGCACGCAGCTTGGCGATGTCGCCGTCCGAACCAGGATCGGCGAACACGATGAGCCTGAAGGTCGGGATGGTCAGCGCCTGGTATATGATGTTGTTCAGGTGCTCGTCGCCGAAGGCGTAGCCCATGGTGATCAGCACGCTCTGCTCGCGCACGATGCGAGACTGGAACTCGCGGAACAGGTCGGAATACGGTGAGCCTAGGCTCGAGTTCTGCTTCGCCGGCGTCGGAAAGATCATGACCTTCGACGGCCCGGTCTGCGGCCAGGTCTCGCGGATCGGGAAGAGCCCGTGGTCGTCCTCCGTCCAGCTGATCGAGCCGTGCAGCTTGCACAGGTACACGAATCCGTCGACCGCCGACCACTTGCGGTTCGAGATGTCGAGCTGCTCGGCGAGCGCGTATCTGAACGTCGCCGGATTGAAGCGACGCTCGACGACGCCTGAGAACCCGTTCGCGTATGGCAGCCCCAGACGGTCCATCGCCCGTTCGCTGAACAGGTCGTAGTTCGTCGTGAAGATCCAGGGCCGGGGCAGCGAGCGGTCGCGCAGCACCAGGCGGCGGTAGAAGGATTCGTAGAGGCCGAGCACCTGGTCGTCCCCGTTGGCGAACGCCCCGGCCGTGCACCGCTCCCACAGGAACGCCTGCACCTTGGCGATCATGCCCTCGATCGCCGCGACCTCGTCCACGTCCCCGGCGTCGTCGCTCCGCGACAGCACGAATCGGAGCGCGTGCAGCGTCTCCATCAGCCGTTCCAGGTTGCGGGTGTAGTCGCCAGCCAGGGTGAGGCCGTGCCCCGCCAGACATGACAGGTCGGATGCGTCAAGCGCCCAGGCGGGGCCGCCCGCGGCGGCGCCGGCCGCACCGCAGAACTCCGCCGCCAGCGGCGCCATCGTGGCGATGCCGCGCTCGGTGCCGTCCTTCACCATCGACGAGCAGCCCGCACCGAGCAGGAAGGCGACGTTGCGCGCGCCGAGCGCCTCGCCCAGCGCCTTGCGCACCTGTTCCGGACCCTTGTCCCAGTCGAGCCGCTGGGTCGCGTGGTCGCCAGACCTGACGAAGGTAAAATACTGCGACACACTCGATGCAGTCGCGCCAACTATACCCTGATCCGCCCCATCGCCCATCTCGCTCAAAACCCGCCCCCTCCGCCGACGCGACTCTTCTCCACATGCCGTCCGCCATCGGCACCCGTGCAAACCTTTGTGCGAGTGTAGCGCATCATCCGCAAGCCGTGCCGACAGTCGGCTCCGAATTGGGCGGTGTGCCGCAATGCGGTTCGATGATCAGGGCAACCCTGATCATCGGGACGAACCGGCCGGCACGCCACAGGAGAAATCTATTGTCGGTGGGAGAACTTTATTGGGAAGGGGAAAACTTTATTGTAGTTTTACAGTGAACCCCGGCGACGCCGACACGTCACTCGACGGTGACGGACTTGGCCAGGTTGCGCGGCTGGTCGACGTCGGTGCCCTTGGCCACGGCGACATGGTACGCCAGCAGCTGCACCGGCACCGCATAGACGAGCGGCGCGATCAGCGGGTGGACCTTCGGCATGGTGATGGTGGCAATGCAGCCGTCGCCCGCCGCCTGGATGCCGTCATAGTCCGAGATCAGCACCACCTTGCCGCCGCGCGCCTGCACTTCCTGCATGTTGCTGACAGTCTTGTCGAACAGCGGGCCCGAAGGCGCAATCACGATCACCGGCACGGCATCGTCGATCAGCGCGATCGGGCCGTGCTTCATCTCGCCGGCGGCATAGCCTTCGGCATGGATGTAGCTGATTTCCTTGAGCTTCAGCGCGCCTTCCAGCGCCAGCGGATAATCGGTGCCACGGCCCAGATACAGCACGTCGCGCGCTGCGGCGATCACGCCGGCCATTGCCTGGATCGATTCGTCATAGGCAAGCGCCGCGTTGAGCGAGGCCGGCGCTTCGGCGAGGTGACGCACGATGCGGCGCTCCTCGGCCTCGTCCAGCTTGCCCTTGGCAATCGCGAGATTGGCCGCCAGCGCCGCGAGCACCGCCAGCTGGCAGGTGAACGCCTTGGTCGAGGCGACGCCGATCTCGGGCCCGGCATGGGTCGGCAGCAGCAGGTCCGCCTCGCGTGCCATCGAGCTGGTCGGCACGTTGACGACGGCGGCGATCTTCTGTCCCTCGCTGCGCGCATGGCGGAGCGCGGCGAGCGTGTCCGCCGTCTCGCCCGACTGGCTGATCACGATCATCAGCCCGCCCTCTTCCATCACCGGCGCGCGGTAGCGGAATTCGGAGGCGACATCGATGTCCACCGGCACGCGGGCGAACTGCTCGAACCAGTATTTCGCCACCATGCCGGCGTAATAGCTGGTGCCGCAGGCGACGATGGTGACGCGCCGAATCGCCGAGAGATCGAACTCGGGGATCGGCAGCGTGATCTTCTCCTCCATGCGCTGGAGGTAGGAGCGCAGCGTCTGCGCGACGACGATCGGCTGCTCGTAGATCTCCTTCAGCATGTAATGCCGATGGTTGCCCTTGGAGATCAGCTCGCCGGTGACGCCGGAAATAGTGATCGGCCGCTCGACGGGATTGTTGTCCTTGTCGAAGATCTCCGCACCATCCTTGGTGATGACGACCCAGTCGCCCTCTTCCAGATAGGCGATGCGCTGGGTGAGCGGTGCCAGCGCCAGCGCGTCCGAGCCGAGATAGGTCTCGCCCTCGCCATAGCCGACGACCAACGGCGAGCCGAGCCGCGCGCCGATCAGCAGATCGGGATGCTGGCGGAACAGGATGGCGAGCGCGAAGGCCCCGTGGAGGCGCGGCAGCACCTCGCGCACCGCCTCGGCCGGGGCCATGCCGGCCTCGACCTTCTCGCTCACCAGATGCGCGACGACTTCGGTGTCCGTCTCGCTGGTGAAGGTACGGCCGCGGGCGATCAGCTCCTCGCGCAGCGTCTTGAAGTTCTCGATGATGCCGTTGTGGACCAGCGCCACTTCGCCGGTGGCGTGCGGGTGGGCATTGTTGGTGGTCGGACCGCCATGCGTCGCCCAGCGGGTATGGGCGATGCCGGTGGTGCCGGGCAGCGGATTGGCGGCGAGTTCCTTGCCGAGATTGACCAGCTTGCCCGAGGCGCGGCGGCGCTCGATCTTCCCTTCTACGTCCGTGGCGATGCCGGCCGAATCATAGCCGCGATATTCCAGGCGCTTGAGACCCTCGAACAGACGCTCTGCGACGTCTTCCTTGCCCACGATTCCAACGATTCCGCACATGGCATCCGTCCTCCTGCCCCAGCCCTAGCGCGGGTGGGCGGCCGCGCCTAGCCACGCTTTGGTTGCGATGAGCTGAACGGCCGTCTGCCTCCCTGGGGGCTGGCGCGGCGTTTCGCCTTGTCCGAAAACACAGCGCCCGCCGCTGGAAGAAAGAGGTCGATCCGATGCTTCGTCGAAACGCTGTGCTGCTCGCGTTCCTGCTGCCCCTTGGCGCGTGCGGCACCACCGACCCTGCCCCCGCGCCGTCCAACGGCACGACGCAGGTCAGCAAGGCGCCGATGCGCAAGGATCCGACCGCCCCGCTTTCCCCCAAGTCCAGCCCTTCGTCCGCGCTTGCAGCGCTGGAACCACGAAGCTGCGACGCGGAGATCGGCAAGGCAGCAGCGGCGCAGCGGGTGAAACTCTGCCGCAACGTCTCTCCGGCGACGCACCCGCCGTGCAATGCCGCCAACAGCTGTGCGATGATCGAGGACGAGATCGCCCGCAGCTGCGCGCTGTTCGACGGCGACGGCCAGCCGATGTCAGGCTGTGTGGTGGATCCCAAGAGCAGCCAGGCGGCGGCGGACGTCGTGCGCCGCTACTACGCGGCGATCGACGCCCGCGATTTCGGCACCGCCTGGACCCAATGGGGCGACGACGGCCGGCCCGGCCAAACCCTCGCGGCGTTCGAGAAGGGCTTTGCCCACACCCGCGCGACCAAGGTGACGATCGGCGCGCTAGGGCCCAGCGAAGGCGCGGCAGGATCGGTCTATCAGACGGTGCCGGTTACGGTGGCCGCAACGCTGGACGACGGCACCGCGCAGCGCTTCACCGGCAGCTATGTCGTGCGGCGGGTCAATGGCGTGGACGGCGCGTCGGACTCGCAGCTGCGCTGGCACATCGATTCCGCGCAGCTGCGCCCCGCCCCCTCCAAATAGGGGCGGGCGCAACGCGTCAGTGCGGGAAGTTGGTGTCGTTGAAGATCCGCGTGAATTCGGACGGGTCGGGCTCGTGGCCCTGCTCTTCGCGGAAGCGGACGGCACCCTTTTCCCACACCTCGCGGATCGCGCCGGCGATCCCTTCCGGGAACTGCATCCGCTGCACCACGATGCCGCGCCAGTCGCTCTCGCCGCCGAACGCCTCGCGCAGCGCGGGTTCGGCGGCGGTCAGCTGGGCATCGCTCTTTTCGTCGAGATGGCCGATCGCATCGAGCACATAGGCGTCGAGCAGCTTGAGGAAGGGCTTGTCGGTGTAGCGGTCGGTCATTTGGCGGCCTTTCGTGCCTTCATTATCGTACGGAAGGTCGTGGCCCAGCCCCGCTTCGTCAATGTTTCCGGCCGGGTAACGGCCAGCGCATCGGCCTCGACGTCGCGCGTGATCACCGATCCGGCGCCGATGATCGCGCCGTCGCCGATCGCCACCGGCGCCACCAGCGCGCTATTCGATCCGATGAACGCACCTTCGCCGATCACCGTCTTCTGCTTGAGGAAGCCGTTGTAATTGCAGGTGATCGTGCCGGCGCCGATATTCGCGCCCGCGCCGATGCTGGCATCGCCCAGATAAGTGAGATGGTTGGCCTTGGCGCCCTTGCCCAGCACGGCATTCTTCAGCTCGACGAAATTGCCGACATGGGAATCCGCCTCCAGCACCGCGCCGGGCCGCAGCCGCGCATAGGGGCCGACGGTCGCGCCGCTGGCGATGGTCGCGCCTTCGATATGGCTGAACGCGCGCAGCACCACGCCGTCCGCCACGGTGACGCCGGGGCCGAACACCACGTTCGGCTCGATCGTCACGTCGCGGCCGATCTGGGTGTCGTGGGCGAACCACACCGTCTCGGGGGCGATCAGCGTCGCGCCTTCGACCATCGCGCGGGCACGGCGGGCCTGCTGCCACTCGGCCTCCAGCGCTGCCAGCTCGCCGCGGCTGTTGACGCCGGCGACTTCCACCGCGGCGGTCTCGATCACCGCCGCAACCCGGCCGTCGCCGTTTGCCAGCTCGACAATGTCCGTCAGGTAATATTCGCCCGCCGCATTATCGTTGGTCACGCGCTCGAGCAGCGCGAACAGATCGGCGCCGCGCACCGCCATCAGCCCCGAATTGCACAGGGTGACGGCGCGTTCCTCCGCGCTCGCATCCTTGTATTCGACGATCTTCGACAGGCGATCGCCGCCCTCGACGATCAGCCGGCCATACGCACCCGGATCGGCCGGGCGGAAGCCTAGCACGACGACTGCGGGCGCGTCGTCCCCATGCAGCCGCTCGACCATCCGCCGCATCGTCGCGGTGGTGACCAGGGGCACGTCGCCATAGAGGATCAGCACGTCGCCCTCGAAGCCCGCCAGCGCATCCTTGGCCTGAAGCACGGCGTGGCCGGTGCCGAGCTGCTCGGCCTGGTGCGCGGTCTCCGCGCCCAGCGGCGTCACCGCGGCCTCGACCTGCTCGCGCCCGGCGCCGACCACCACCACCTCGCGCGCGGCGCCGAGCGCCTTCACGCTGTCGATCAGGTGGAGCAGCATCGGCCGCCCGGCGATCGGATGGAGCACCTTGTGGGTATCGGATTTCATCCGCGTGCCCTTGCCGGCGGCGAGGATGATCGCGGCGATGGGTGCAGTCACGTGGCCAGTCTCCGGTCGATATGGGGTGCAACCCCTGCCACGGTGGACATGGCTTTTCCATAGCGATGCTGCCATGCGCGCCCCATGCCCCTGCCCTTCCGCACCATCGGCTTCGATCTCGACGGCACCCTGCTCGACACCAGCGGCGACCTTGCCGCGACGCTCAACCGCGTCTTGACCGAGGACGGCCGGCCAACGCTGCCGCTCGACCACGTCCTGTCCATGGTCGGCCGCGGCGTGCACAAACTGCTGGAGCAGGCGGTAGCGGCAACCGGCGGCGGCGATGCAGCGGTGGTGGCGCGGCTCTATCCCCGCTTCGTCGACACCTATGCCGCGCACAATGCCGAGCATAGCCGCCCCTATCCCGGCGTGGTCGATGCGCTCGATGCGCTGGCCGCGCAGGGCATCACGCTGGCGGTGGTGACCAACAAGCTCGAGGCCCTCACTTTGCCACTGCTGGAAGCGACCGGCCTGCTCCGCCGCTTCGCCACGGTGATCGGCGGCGACACGCTCGGCCCCGGCACTGCCAAGCCCTCCCCGGCGCCGATCTTGGAGATGCTCCGGCGGTGCGGCGGTCCGGCGGCGTTCGTCGGCGACTCCGTCTATGACGTGCAGGCAGCGCAAGCGGCGGGCGTGCCCGTGATCGCCTGCAGCTTCGGCTTCTCGCAGGTGCCGGTGGCCACGCTCGGCGCCGAGGCGGTGATCGATTCCTTCGCCGAACTGTTGCCCGCACTGGAAGCCCTTCGCCCAATCAACGTTTGACAGCGCAAGGCCTCAAAGCGAAACACAAGCTGTCGGAAAGGGAGAGAATCCGGGAAACCGGATCGCCGAAGGAGCAACCGCCCCGGAAACTCTCAGGCAAAAGGACCTTCCGACCACCACATTCTGGAGAGTGGCGCCGCGCGCGCCCGCCGACGGGATAGCGATCTCAGGCAAATGGACAGAAGGGGCCCGCAACCGAGTGTTTCAGGAGACGGGTTCCGTGGCGACCAAAGGCGTCGGGCCGAATGCAGGGCCGATCAGCATCACCGACGTGTTCACCATCGGCATCGGGCCGTCGAGCTCGCATACCGTGGGGCCGATGCGCGCCGCGCGCGACTTCGCGGCCTGGGTCGTCGCGGATGGCCGCGCGGTCACCAAGCTGTGCTGCGAGCTATTCGGCTCGCTGGCGCTCACCGGGCGGGGCCATGCAACCGATCGCGCGGTGATCCTGGGCCTTGCGGGCGAGCGGCCCGACGGCGTCGACCCGGATGCGGTCGAGCCGATGCTGGCACAGATCGCCGCCGAGCGTCGCATCCCGCTTGGCGGCACCGCATCGGTGGGGTTCGATCCCGAGGCCGATATCAAATTCCGCAAGCGCCAGTTCCTCCCCGGCCACCCCAACGGCATGAAGCTGCGCGCCACGCTGGTCGACGGGGCGGTGCTGGAGCGGACCTATTATTCGGTCGGCGGCGGCGCGATCCGGCGCGAGGGGGAGGAAGCGGCGGCCGGCCTCTCCGCCGGCACCAACCACCCCTTCGCCAGCGCCCGCGAGATGCTGGAGCGCTGCGACGAGCTCGGGCTCGACATCGCCGGGCTGATGCTCGCCAACGAGCGCGGCTGGCGCGACGATGCGGCGACGCTGGCGTTCGTTGACGGCATCCACGATGCGATGAACGCCTGCATGGATCGCGGCATGGCGCAGGACGGCATCCTGCCGGGCGGGCTGGAAGTCCCCCGCCGCGCGCGCAAGCTGCACCAGAAGCTGATGGCGCGCGGTCCCCGCGTCGAGCCCGCCTCGGTGCTCGAATGGGTGAGCCTCTGGGCGCTGGCGGTGAACGAGGAGAATGCAGCGGGCGGCCGCGTCGTCACCGCGCCGACCAACGGCGCGGCGGGCGTGATCCCGGCGGTGCTGCGCTATTACGAATGCTTCGTCGGCAACGCGACCAAGGTCGGCGCGCGCCGCCTGCTGCTCACCGCCGCGGCAATCGGCATCCTTTATAAGCGCCAGGCGTCGATCTCGGCGGCCGAGATGGGCTGCCAGGGCGAAGTGGGCGTCGCCTGCTCGATGGCGGCGGCGGGCCTTGCCGCCGCGCTGGGCGGCAGCAACGCCCAGATCGAGAACGCCGCCGAGATCGGCATGGAGCATAATCTCGGCCTCACCTGCGATCCGATCGGCGGGCTGGTGCAGATCCCCTGCATCGAGCGCAACACGATGGGCGCGGTGAAGGCGATCAACGCTGCCATGCTCGCGCTCCACGGCGACGGCACCCACAAGGTCTCGCTCGATGCAGTGATCGAGACGATGCGCCAGACCGGCCTCGACATGCGCTCCAAGTACAAGGAGACGAGCCTCGGCGGCTTAGCGGTCAACGTCGTCGAGTGCTGACCCAGCTTAGGGCTGGGTGGGCTTGAACTCGAAGTTCATTCCCGAGACGCGGCTGGGCTGGAAGCCCTTCCAGATCGTCGAGGCCGGTGCGCCGGGGCTGAACCCGGCATAGCGGCCGCCGGGCGCGCCTACCCACTTCCCGTCGTTTGAGTTCGGCACCAGCCCGTCGATGTACGACGCCTTCGCCTCCTCGCCCTTCACATAGCGGTCGAGAAACGCCGTGATGAAGTGCGCCTGCACCGCCATCAGCCGGTCCTTGCGCCAGACGGCATCCTCGAACCAGTCCAGGTCCCAGAAGCTCTCGCGCATGGCGGGCGGCGCGCCGATCAGCGCGATGCTGTGCGCCGCCTCGCGGAAGGTGAGCAGGTAGCGGGGCGCATGGACCTCCTGGTCGAACAGCGTGCGCACGCCGGGATCATAGCCGACGACATGGTCCTGGCTGCCGACGATGAACAGCGTCGGCGCGCGGATCGCGGCAACGCCGGGCGCCGCCCAGAGCGGGGTGCCGTAGAGATTGCTCGCCGGCGAGATCGCCACCACGGCCTTGAGATCGGCGACCTTGAGGCTCCCCGCCTTCTCCGCCCCCGCCACATAGGGGGCCAGCACGCCGCGCGTCGCCGACCCAACCGCGGGATCGAGCGGCGCTCCGGCCGCGGTGAGCACGCCATAGCCGCCCATCGAATACCCGATCAGCGCGGTGCGCGCGGGGTCGGCGGCGGCGAACGCCCCCCGCCCAGCCTTCGCCCGCCGCTGCGCTTCCGCGGCGACGAAGGCGAGGTCGAGCGGGCGGCTGGTCAGCGGTCCGGCACGCGCGGCCGGGGTACGGATGGTAATCGGCGGATCGCGGAACGCAGGCGCGACCACGACATAGCCCTTGCTCGCCAAATTCTCGCCGAGCCACGACAGCACCTCGGGCGTGTTGCTATAGCCATGGGCGAGGATCACCAGCGGAAAGCGCCCCTTGGCGGCCGCCGCGCCGGGCGTGGCGAGGCCCGGCACCTCGAACGGCACGTCGCTGCCCTTCTCGCCCGGCAGCGCGGTGCGATAGCGGGTGCCTGCCCCCTTCGCGGAGGCCGGATACCAGACCTTGATGGGAATGTGCCGATCGACGATCGCCGGCTTGTCTGTGCCCTGGAGCGGATCGGCGCGGCCGGGCTGGACCAATTCCAGATCGGCGACGCCGATGCCGTAGTTGCCGAGCGCGGCCAGTTCCGGCGCGTCAACGCTGGGCCGAGCCGGCGCCTGCTGCGCCTGGCTCTCAAACGCAAAAATCGCGGCTGCGCATGCTGCAGCCGCGATTCCGATTTTGCCGATCATCCGGTCCCCTCTCCTGATGGCGAGGGCGGAGGCATCGCCCCCGCCCTCCCGTGTCTGCATCAGTAATTTACACCGAAGCGCAGGCCTGCATAGCGACGGAAATCGCGCGGCAGGACCGACTGGGTGGCGATGGTGACGCCCGCGGGGCCGAAATTGCCACCCGAGTTCACCAGCGCCGGGAAATACTGCTTGTCGAACAGGTTGTTGACGAACAGCGTCGCTTCCCAACGGCGGCTATGCTCGCGCACGCCGACGCTCAGGTTGAAGATGCTGAAGGCGGGCTGGAAGGTCTCCGGATCGCGCGCCGAATAATAGACGCTCGTCTGATACTGCCAGCTGCCGACCAGCACACCGTTCAGCTTGTCGGTGATCGCCGGGGTATAGTCGAAGGACATCGAGCCCTTCCACTCCGGAGCCTGCACTGCACGAGTGCCGCTCAGGTTCTGATATCGCAAAATCCCCTGGGTGATGCAGCCCGTCGCCGCCGTCTGCTGGGTATAGCAGGTCGCCGCCGGCCAGGAGGTGTACTTGGCATCGAGATAGGTCAGGCCGCCGTTGATCGTCAGGTCGCGCATCACGCGCGCTGCCGCCTCGAACTCAAGCCCCTGGGTCTTCATCTTGCCGACATTGGTGAGGCGGAAGTTGGACGTGCCGTCGGCCAGCGGCTCGATCGTCTGCGCCTGCAGATCGGTGTACTCGGTGTTGAAGTAGGTGACGTTGAAGGTCAGGTGGCGGTCGAAGAACTGGGTGCGAAGGCCGAACTCCCAATCCTTCGAGGTTTCCGGGCGGATCGGGCCGGCAGCGGCGCGGTTGCGGTCGAACCCGCTGCTGATGTCGTAGGTCTGGCCCTTATAGCCGGTGGCATAGCTGCCGAACGCCAGGATATCGCGGGTTGCCTGCCAGTTCAGCCCCAGCCGGTAGGTGGTGGCGTTGTCGCTCGCATGCCCACCATAGTTGGTTGCGAGCAGCTTGTCGTTGAAGGTGTATTCCACCCGCTCGTTCTGCGCACGACCGCCGACGGTGGCGGTCAGGTGCTTGACGAATTCCCAGTCGATCTGGCCGAACGCGGCAATCTGCCGCGAGCCCGAGGTGGCGAACCAGTCGCGCACCGAAGTCGCCGGGCCGCGATAGAAGCGGCGCTGGAACGCCGCATCGGCATAATAGACGCCGAGGGCATAGCGGAACGCGTCCTCGCCCGGCGACAGCAGGCGGATTTCCTGGGTGAACAGGCGCGACTGGAAGCGGCCGTCCTGGATGTTGCGGCCGATCGCGCCCGGGGCGACGGTGTCGTCCTGGTCGAGATAGTCGTCCATGTGGAACTTGTCGTACGAGGTCAGGCCCAGCACCTGCATCTTGCCGATATTGATGTCGGTGCGCAGGATGCCGCCGCCGCCGGCGAACTTGGTGCCTGCGCGATCATTGTTGGCGATCTTCTGGTTCTGCGGGTCGATCGTGATCCCCGGCAGCACCACATCGGTGGTCAGGCCCGGGCGGTTGAGCAGCGTCACACCGGGCGTCATGCGGATAAACGGGCGGCCGAAATCGGTCTTGCCGTCGACATAGTTGCCGGAGAGCGTGAAGGTGACGTCCGGCGTCGCCTTCCACTTCAGCTTGGCGCGGGTGTTCAGCGTCTCGCGACCGTTGACGCGCTTGTCGTTGAACGTGTTGAAGACGTTGCCGTCCCAGTTCGAATAGCTCGCCGAGACGACATAGCCGAGATTGTCGTTGATCGGGCCGGTGACGCTGAAATTGCCGCTATATTCGCGGTCATCGGTCGCCAGCACATTGGCCTTCACATGGAAGTCCTTGGTCGGCTGGGTGGTCATGATCTTGATCAGGCCGGCCGAGGCGGCCTTGCCGTACAGCGTGCTCTGCGGCCCGCGCAGCACTTCGATCATGGCGACGTCGGGCAGGTCGGAGAAGGCGCGGGCCTGGAAGGCGAGCGGCACGCCGTCGACGGTCACCGCGACCGAGGACTCGACGCCGATCGCGTAGGCGAAGGTGCCGATGCCGCGCAGCGAGACGTTGGCGTTGACCGGATTTTCCGACGGGCGGATCACCAGCGAGGGCGACACCTTGCCGAGATCCTGGAAGTGGCGGACGCCCTGCGCCTCGAGATCGGCGGGCGTTACCACCTGCACCGCGAGGGGGACGTTCTGGATGTTCTCGAAGCGCTTCTGCGCGGTGGTGGTGACGATGATCTCGCCGTCATCCTGGCCGGCGGTCGGCCCGGCCTGGGCGGGCGCCCCCGCACCCTTGTCAGCGTCCTCGGGCGTTGCGGCATAGGCGCTGCCGGCGAGGAACGTGGCGGCGAGCGCAGCGGCGCGTGCCGAGAATGGGAAACCCCTCATGAAACTTGAACCCCTTGCGTGATGCTATCGTTTGCCTCTCCCAAGCTGGAACGGCCGGCTGCGCGTGTCCGCGCGCCGACGCTGATTTTGTGAGAATTATAGGATAAGTGTTTTGGCTAGACCGTAAAATGACCCCAAATGTTTTCGGTCTCACCTGTTTCCGAATGTTGCGAGCGTGCGCAGCGCGCACGAAAAAGGGGCGGAAGCATCGCCTCCGCCCCTCCCCGGGTATCTCCTCCGCTGAGCGAAGGGTTCAGTAGTTAAGGCCAAAACGGATGCCCGCATAGCGGCGGAAATCGCGCGGCAGCAACGACTGGGTCGCCAGCGTGTTGGGCGAGTCCTTCACCGGCAGAATGTTGAAGTTCGACGCCGTGTTCACCAGCGACTGGAAATACTGCTTGTCGAACAGATTGTTGACGAACAGCGTCGCTTCCCAGCGGCGCTTGTGGTCGCGGATGCCGGCGCTCACGTTGAAGATGCTGAAGGCGGGCTGGAACGTCTCGGGATCGTGCGCCACATAATAGACGCTCGACTGATACTGCCAGCTGCCCTGGACCACGCCGTTCAGCTTGTCGGTCAGCGCAGGCGTATATTCGATCGTGGCGTTCGCTTTCCATTCCGGTGCCTGCGCTGCGCGCGTGCCCGTGAGGTTCTGGTATGCCGGCTTGCCAGGGTTACACCCCTGCGCCTGGGTCTGCAGCGGGTAGCAGCGTGCCGTGGGGTACGAAGTGTAGGTCGCGTCGAGATAGGTCGCCGCGCCGCTGATCGTCAGATCGCGGGTGATGCGCGCCGCGCTCTCGAACTCGAGCCCCTTGGTGTTGAGTCCACCGACGTTGGTCAGGCGATAGTTGCTGGTGCCGTTGATCGTTTCGATCGACTGCGCCTGCAGGTCCGTATAGTCCGTGTCGAAATAGGTGACATTGAACGTCATGCGCCGCCCGAAAAACTGCGTGCGGATACCCAGTTCCTTGTCCTTCGACGTTTCCGGACGGATCGGCCCGGCGTCGGCACGCCCCTGATTGAAGCCGGTGGTCAGATCATAGGTCTGGCCCTTGTAGCCGGTGGCGTAGCTACCGAAGAACATGATGTCGCGGGTCGCCTGGTATTGCAGACCCAGGCGATAAGTGGTGGCATTGTCGCTGGCATGGCCGTCCCAGCTGGTAGGGACCTTCAGATTCTTGTCGAGGAAGGTGTACTTCACCCGCTCGTTCTGCGCGCGGCCGCCCACGGTGGCGGTGAGGTTCTTGACGAACTCCCAGTCGATCTGGCCGAAGGCCGCGATCTGGCGCGAACCCGAAGTCGCGAACCAGTCGGCCTGCGAGAAGGCCGGTCCGCGGCGGAACGGGCGCTGGAAGTTCACATTCGCGTAGTAGACGCCCAATGCGTAACGGAACGCGTCCGTCCCCGGCGATAGCAGGCGGATTTCCTGGGTGAACAGCTTCGACTTGAACGCGCCCACCTGGGTGTTGCGGCCGAAGGGACCCGGCGCAGCGCTGTCGTCATGATCGATATAGTCGTCCATTCGGAACTTGTCGTACGAGGTCAGGCCAAGCACGTTCATCTTGCCGATGTTGATATCGGTGCGGAGCATCGTGCCCCAGCCCCAATATTTGGTACCGGCACGATCATTGTTGGCGACCTTCTGATTCAGCGGGTCGATCGTAATGCCTGGCAGGATAACGGACGGGGTAAGGCCGGCCTGGTAGCTCAGCAGCCCGTTCGGATCGGCGTGGATGAACGGACGTCCCACGGTGCTGTTGCCGTTCAGATAGTTGCCCGAAAGCGTGAAGACGACATCGGGGGTCGCCTTCCACTTGAGCTTGCCGCGGGTGCTCAGCGTCTCGCGGCCATTGACGTCCTTGCCATCGATGACGTTGCGGACATTGCCGCCCCAGTTCGAATAGCTGGCCGAGAAGACATAGCCGAGCGTATCGCTGATCGGGCCGGTGACGCTGAAATTGCCGCCATATTCGCGGTCGTCGGTGGCGGTGAGGTTGGCCTTGACGTGGAAGTCGTTGGTCGGCTGCGTCGTCATGATCTTGATCAGGCCGGCCGACGCTGCCTTGCCATACAGCGTGCTCTGCGGACCGCGCAGCACCTCGATCATCGCCACGTCGGGCAGATCGGTGAAGGCACGCGCCTGGAAGGCGAGCGGCACGCCGTCGACGGTTACCGCGACCGAGGATTCGACGCCGATGCCGAAGGCATAGGTGCCGACGCCGCGCAGCGAGACGTTGGAATTGACCGGGTTCTCGGCCGTGCGGATCACCAGCGACGGCGCGACCTTGCCGAGATCCTGGAAGTGTCGGACGCCCTGCGCCTCGAGCTGGGCGGGGGTGACGACCTGCACCGCGAGCGGAACGTTCTGGATGTTCTCGAAGCGCTTCTGCGCGGTCGTGGTGACGATGATCTCGCCGTCATCCTTGGACGGCGCCGCGGCCTGGGCCGGCGCGGCCGCCGGATCGCGATGCTCTTCCGCCACGTTCGCGTGCGCGGCGCTGCCGATGAACGATGCGGCGAGCGCAAGCGTGCACAGCGGAAACTGGTAACCCCTCATTAATCATGCCCCTTTGGAAGGTGAACCTCATCCCTCCTCTCCCAACGCCGGTATACTCTCTGGCCACCGGTCGCCCTGTCCTGACAATTGTAGGACCGGCGGGAGAATTCCCAAATTTGCTTGAGAATTATCGCCAACCTTTGCCAATAACGGGAGCAAAGTGTAACGCAGGAGCCACAGTCAGGCAAACGTTTGCATTTTGTTATACGAAAAAGGGCGGAGGTTTCCCCCCGCCCTTTTCTTCACCGTCTTGATCTATTCGCTCAGTAGTTCACGCCGAAGCGGATACCCGCGTAGCGACGGAAGTCACGCGGCAGGATGACCTGCGTGGCGAGCTGGGGCTGGATGCCCCAGTTGCCTGCCGAGTTCACGAGCGAGGGGTAATATTGCTTGTCGAACAGGTTGCTGACGAAAACCGTCGCTTCCCAACGGCGCTTGTGATCGCGCACGCCCAGGCCCAGATTGAAGATGCTGAACGCCGGCTGGAACTGCTGCGGATCGCGCGCGGCATAATAGACATCCCCCTGGTACTGCCAGCTGAGCTGCGCGACGCCGTTCAGCGTTTCGGTGAGGGCCGGGGCGAAGTCGATCGCCGCGGAGGTCTTCCATTCCGGCGACTGCACGGCGCGCGTGCCGGTCAGCACCTGGTACGTCAATTTGCCCAAGGTGGCACAACCTGCCGCAGCCGACTGCAGCGCGTAACAGGGCGCCGCGGGGAACGAGGTGTAGGTCGCGTCCAGATAGGTCGCCGAACCGCTGATCGTGAGATCCCGGATCGGCCGCGCCGCCACTTCGAACTCGAGGCCCTTGGTATTGAGGCCGCCGACGTTCGTCAGGCGAAAGTTGGCTACGCCATCGATCGTTTCAATCGTCTGCGCCTGCAGGTTGGTATAATTGGTGTCGAAATAGGTGACGTTGAAGGTCACGTGACGATCGAAGAACTGGGTGCGGATACCGAGTTCCTTGTCCTTCGACGTCTCCGGCTTGATCGGGCCCGCATTGGCACGGCTCTGGTTGAAGCCGGTGGTCAGGTCGTACGTCTGGCCCTTGTAGCCAGTCGAGTAGCTGCCGAACAGCATCACGTCGGGTGTCGCCTGCCAGTTGAGGCCCAGGCGGTAGGTGGTGGCATTGTCGCTGGCATTGCCGGCGAAGCTGGCCTTCGCAATGTTGTCGCGGAAGGTATATTTCACGCGCTCGTTCTGTGCACGGCCACCTACCGTCGCGGTCAGGCTCTTGATGAATTCCCAGTCGATCTGCCCGAATGCGGCGATCTGCCGCGAACCCGAGGTGGCGTACCAATCGGCCGACGAATAGGCAGGTCCACGCAGGAACGGGCGCTGGAACTGCGTGTTGGCATAATAGAGGCCCAGGGCGTAGCGGAACGCGTCGGTACCCGGCGACAGCAGCCGGATTTCCTGGGTGAACATCTTCGACTTGAAGGCGCCGATCTGGAGGTTCTTGATCTTCGTCGACGACGTGTCGTCATGGTCGAGATAATCGTCCAGGCGGAAGCGGTCATAGTTGGTCAGGCCGAGCAACTGCAGCTTGCCGATGTTGATGTCGGTACGCAGCAGGCCGCCGGCGCCCCAGTATTTGGTGCGCGAGTCATAGTCGTTGCTGACGGTCTGGTTGCCTTCGCTGACCGTCACGCCCGGCATGGTGACGGCGCTGGTCTGCCCCGCCGAGCCGCGCAGCAGTGCGGTCGGCGCCATGCGGATGAACGGGCGGCCCACCGTGGTGTTGCCGTTCAGATAATTGCCCGACAGCGTGAAAACGACGTCCGGCGACGCCTTCCACTTGAGCTTGGCACGCGTGTTCAGCGTCTCGCGGCCATTGACCTTCTTGCCGTTGAAGACGTTGAGGACGTTGCCGTCCCAGTTCGAATAGCTGGCCGAGAAGACATAGCCCAGCTTGTCGTTCAGCGGGCCGCTGACGCTGAAATTGGCGCCATATTCGTTGTCGTCGGTGACGGTCGTGTTGGCCTTGATGTGGAAGTCGTTGGTCGGCTGGGTGGTCATGATCTTGATCAGACCGGCCGAGGCCGCCTTGCCGTACAGCGTGCTCTGCGGACCGCGCAGCACTTCGATCTGCGCGACGTCGGGCAGATCGGTGAAGGCGCGCGCCTGGAAGGCCAGCGCCGCGCCGTCGACGGTCACGGCGACCGAGGATTCCACGCCGATGCCGAAGGCGAAGGTGCCGACGCCGCGCAGCGAGACGTTGGCGTTGACCGGGTGTTCGGCCGGGCGGATGGTCAGCGAGGGCGCGACCTTGCCGAGATCCTGGAAGTTGCGAACGCCCTGAGCTTCCAGCTGTGCGGGGGTCACCACCTGCACCGCGAGCGGGACGTTCTGGATATTTTCGAAGCGCTTCTGGGCGGTCGTGGTAACGACGATCTCACCATCGTCCTGCGCCATCTTGCCGGCCGACTGGGCCACGGCGGCACCTGCGGCAGCGGTAGTTGCGGCGGACGTGTCAACGGTCTGGGTCTGAGCATGGGCGCTGCACGCCATGCATGCAGCAACTAGTGCGACATGCGCGACCGATACTTGGTAACCTCTCATTAATACTCCCCTTGTCCGGCAGGGTTCTACCCGCACCTCACTTTTAGACAGCCGGACAATAGGTTCCCCGACATCGCGAGAAATATCGGGGAAACACGGTGTGCAATCGTTTGTTACTTACGGTTGATCCAAATCTGTTGCTGAGAGGCAACAGTTGCGGTCACATCACCTTTCACTTCTACTTTGCGTTGGTCATTATTTGGCATCAACAAGGTTATATCCTTAGCTCCCAATGTGACACCTTGTTGCTGAAGGCGGACCAATATCCGGTTCTCGTGCGCCTCGCCCTGCACATGCCAGCGCAGGATGCCATGCTGACTGTCGCCCTCGTCTTCGATCACTTCGCAGGTGAAGGCGCCCGCGCGCGGCGGGAAGAGGCACAGGGCGCGGCGCGGGGCACCGGCTCGCCAGCCGCCATCCGCCAAATCGACCAGCATCGCCGAACCCGCGCGCGCGAACAGCGGCGGGGGCTCGTCCAGCGGCGCGGCGACCGTCACCCAGGCACCGCCGGCGAAGGTCTCGCCGGTCCAAACGTGGGTCCAGTCGGTGCCCGCGGGCAGATACAGCCGCCGATCGGTCGCCCCCTGCTCCACCACGGGCGCGGCGAGCACATCGGTGCCGAGCAGATGCTCGTCGCTTTCCGCCCAGCATTGCGGATCCTGGGGGAACACCGCCCAAGTCGGCAGCACCATCGGCACATAGTCCGAGTGATAGCGGTGCAGCAGGTCGTGGAAGAACGGCACCAGCTGCTGGCGCAGCCGCATCAGCGCCTGGATCGCGGGCAGCGCCTCCGGGTACATCCAGGGCTCGTTGACGGTGCGATCGTCGTTCCAGCTATGGATGCTGAAGCGCGGCATCAGCACGCCCGCCTGCACCCAGCGGACCAGCAGCTCGGGGTCCGGCGCCGGACCCGCAAAGCCGCCCACGTCATGGCCGCTGTTCGACACGCCCGACAGCGCCAGGCCGATCGCCATCCGCGCATTGTAGCGCAGCGTCTTCCATTCGGTGCGGTTGTCGCCGGTCCAGGTCTGGGCGTAGCGCTGCAGCCCGGCCATGCCGGCGCGGGTGACGACATAGGGCAGTTCGTCGGGCCGCGCCTCAATCTGCGCGCGGCGCGAGGCGCGCATCATCAGCAGCGGCTGGACCGGCCGCATCGCCGCGGCGGGCACCGAGGTGCCGAAGCCGGCGAAGCGCGCGCGGGCATCCCACACTTCATATTCGTTATTGTCGTTCCACGTCGAACGGATGCCGTTGTCGAGAAGCGCCGACGTCACCTGCGCGCGCCACCAGGCAGCGGCGTCCGGATTGGTGAAGTCGATATAGCTGCCGACTTCGTCCCAGAACTGCGCCTCGACGGGCTGGCCCTCAGCGTCGCTCACGAAATAGCCCGCTGCCGCGACCTCATCATAGCGCGGGTGGCTGCGCAGCAGCGCCGGCTTGATGTTCGGCACCAGCTCGACGCCAGCCTCGGCATAGCTCGACACGAACGCCTTGGGATCGGGGAACTTGTCGCGGTTCCAGTGGAACACATAGCGCTTGTCGCCGATCGAGGTGTAGCCCGAGGAGAGGTGGAACGAGGTGCAGCCGATGTCATGCTCGGCGAGCTTCTCCAGGAACCCGCCCATCTGCGCCGCGGCGTCGGGCGCGTCGGTATAGGTCATGGTCGAGCCCGAATAGCCGAGCGACCAGCGCGGCATCAGCGCTGGGCGGCCGGTCAGCCAGGTGAAGCGCTTGGTCACCGCCAGCGGATCGGGCCCGGCGATCATCCACAGGTCGACATCGCCATGCTCGGCGACCATGTGGCGATAATAGCCGTGGTAATTGTCGAGCTCGCGCCCGAAATCGAACGCGACGTCGGCCACCGTGTCGTAGAAGGCGCCGTGGCAGCGGCCGCTCTCGTCTGCGACCAGCACATAGGGGATCGACTTGTACTGCGGATCGCTCGTTTCCGCGTCATAGCCCATCGGGTCGAGGTTGGTCAGGCGGAAGCTGCGGCCGGCGCGGTTGGCATCGCCGGTGCGATCGCCCAGGCCGTAGAAGCGCTCGCCCGGGCTGCGCGCGACATAGTGATGCGCCTTGCCGTCCCACCAGCCGAAATCATAGGCGTGGGTCGGCCGATCCTGCGCCATCAGGACCCAGTCGTCGCCGTCGCGCTGCTCCCAGCGGCAGTGCAGCCCGTGCAGCCGTGCGGTGAGCCGGATGCGATCGCTCTCCAGCACCAGCTGCTCGGCATCGTGCGACAGTCTATAGGCCGGGCAGGTAAAGCCGGACACGTCCATCCGGCCGCGACCCGGCTCGGCAATGTCCTCCTGCCCCGGCGCGATCGCCCAGCTCGGCGGGCTGGTGACGGCACCGGTCGCCAGCAGCAGCAGCCGCACCATGTCCGGCTCGAGCACGAACAGATGGGCGACCGCGCCGGTATCGGACTCCAGCGTGATCCGCCCCTGCCCCTCCTCGGCGACGGTAAAGCGCGGGGGATTGGATAGCGTGGCGCGTCTCATTTCACAGGCTCCGGAAGGCGAAGATGGCGCAGGCCGGCGATCAGCACGACGGCACCGATAATGTCGAAGACGGAAAGCATGCCGAACAGCGGCGCATAGCCGACCGTGTCGGCCAGCTGCCCGATCAGCAGCGAGAAGAGCAGCCCGCCGACCCAGCCGGCCTGGCCGATAAAGCCGTTGGCCGCGCCGACTTCCTCGGGCGTGAACACGTCGGCCGACAGCGTGTTGATCAGCACTGAGATCATCTGGTGGGCAAAGCCGCCGACGCAGAATAGCGCGATCGCGGTATAGGGGCTGGCAGCCAGCCCGATGCAGCCCGGCGCGATCATCAGCACCGCCGCCAGCGCGACGCCGGCGACGCGCGAGGCGATCAGCGGTAGGCGGAAGCGCGTCACTAGGAAGGGCGAGAGATAGCCGCCCAGCACCCCGCCCAGATCGGCGGCGAGGAAAGGCAGCCAGGCGAACAGCGCGATCTGCTTGAGGTCCATGCCGCGTTCGGTGGCAAGGTACAGCGGGATCCAGAAGCTGAAGGTCTGCCAGGCCGGCTCGGCGAGGAAGCGCGGCACCGCGATGATCCAGAAGCGTGCGGTACCCAGGATCTCGCGTGCCGAGGCACGACGATCGAGCGGCGCCGTCCTTCCGTCGGCGATCAACATGCGTTCATGATGGGTGATCTTGGGATGGTTGCCGGGGCTGCGGTAGAACACCCACCAGGCGAGCGACCAGAGCAGCCCCACCGCGCCGGTGACCACGAACGCCATCCGCCAGTCGGTATAGATCATCACGATCGCCACCACCGGCGGCGCCAGCAGCGCGCCGAGCGAGGTGCCGGCGTTGAACCAGCCGACCGCCACCGAACGCTCGCGCGCCGGAAACCATTCGGCGATCGCCTTGATACCGGAGGGGATCGCGGCGGATTCGAACATGCCGAGCAGCCCGCGAAAGAACACCAGCCCCAGCCAACCCGCCGCCAGCGCGTGGAGCATGTTGGCGACCGACCACGCCGCGCCGAACAGCGCGAAGCCAGCGCGCAGCCCGATGCGGTCGACAATCATCCCCGCGACCGGTTGCATCACCGTATAGGCGAGCTGGAAGCCGCCGACCACGTAGCTGTATTGCTCGGTGGTCATGTGCATCACGGTCTTCAGCTCGGGTGCGAGCACGCCCAGCGAGTTACGCGCAAGATAATTGGCAATGGTGCCGGCACAGATCAGCCCGACGATCCACCAGCGAAGATGGGCAATACGCCGCATAAACCTTTCACTGCCCTCTCTGAATGGCTCCCCGGCCATTCTGTTCTTCGGTTTCGGCAATCCTGCACAGATTGGCCTGACCAATCAAGCGTCCGTCTGCGTCACCTTCACTTGCCCCGCCGCGCAGGCCGCCGCGATCCCAGGATGTAGGAGGCGATCGGTGACCAAATGATCAACGATGCCGATCTCGGCGATCCGCACGGGTGCCGGCCTGCCGAACTTGGTCTGGTCGGTCCCGAGGATCACGGTGCGCGCCTGCTCGATGATCGTCTGCGAGACGCGCACCTCGTCCATGTCGAAGTCGAGCAGCGTCCCCTCCTCGTCGATCGCCGAGGCCCCGATCAGCGCATAATCGAGCTTGAAGCCGCGCAGGAAATCCATCGCCAGCGCGCCCACCACGGCGCGGTCGCTGGCGCGCACCCGGCCGCCGACCACCACCACTTCGATCGTCGGCACGCCGCCCAGGATGTCGGCGACATTGAGATTGTTGGTCACCACCAGCAGGTGGCGGTGCAGCACCAGCGCGCGGGCAATCGCCTCGGTGGTCGTGCCGATATTGATGAACAGGCTGGCGCCGTCGGGCACCAGCGCCGCCGCCGCGGCGCCGATCGCCGCCTTGGCGTCGGCCGCGACCTGGCGCCGCGCCTCGCGATCGAGATTGTCTACGCCCGAGGTCACCACCGCACCGCCATGCACGCGCGACAGCATTGCCCGTTTGGCGAGCTGGTTGAGATCGCGCCGAATCGTCTGCGGCGTCACTTCCAGCGCCGTCGCCAGCGCCTCGACGCTCACGCTGCCGGTCCGCCGGGCGAGTTCGAGGATCCGCGCATGGCGCCCCGCGACCAGATCGGGCAGGTCCTCGGCCATCAGGCCGACCGCGCCATCCGCCGGGGCTCGCCCGCGAGATATTCAGTGAGCCGCTCGGCGGTGCCCGGCGGCACGTGCAGCCCCAGCTTGCTGCGGCGATAGAGGATGTCTTCCGCGGTCACCGCCCATTCCTGCGCACGCAGATAGTCGACTTCGCGCAGCGTCAGCCCGCCGCCGAGATCCGCGCCCAGGTCGAACGGAGTCATCGCATCACCGAGCAGCGCATGGACCCGCGTGCCGTAGGCACGGGCGAGCCGCCGCAGGAGCTCGGCCGGCATGCCCGGCCGGGCATATTGCAGGCCGGCGACGAAGCGATCGAAATCGCCCTCGGGCAGGTCGCCGCCGGGCAGCACCGCGCCTGCGGTCCAGGCACCCGTCGCCTGCGGGAAGAAGCGCGCCAGTTCGGCCATCGCGTGCTCGGCGAGCTTGCGATAGGTGGTGATCTTGCCGCCGAAGATGCTCAGCATCGGCGCGCGGTCTTCGTCGCCGTCGAGATCGAGCACATAGTCGCGTGTTACCGCCGAGGCATTGCCGGCCTTGTCGTCATAGAGCGGGCGAATGCCGGCATAGCTCCACACCACGTCCTTCTCGGACGGGGGATCGTCGAAATAGCGCGCGGCGGTATCGAGCAGGTAGCGGGTTTCCTCGGCGCTGATCTGCGCCTCGCCCGGCGCGCCCTCCCACACCTGGTCGGTGGTGCCGATCAGCGTGTACTTGCCCTCATAGGGGACGGTGAACACGATCCGGCGATCGGGGTTCTGCAGCATGAAGGCATGGTCGCCCGGATAGAGCCTGGGCACGACGAGATGGCTGCCCTTGACCAGCCGCAGCCCTCGATCGGCGACCACGTCGGGCACGCGGCCCAGCACGTCCGCCACCCAGGGGCCCGCCGCATTGACCAGCGCCTTGGCGCGCACCGTCCGCTCGCCCGTATCGTCGGCGATGGTCGCGGTCCATTCGCGCCCCTCGCGACGCGCCCGGCGCAGCGCGGTGCGGGTGCGGATGTCCGCCCCCTTCTCCGCCGCGTCCATCGCGTTGAGCACCACCAGCCGGCTGTCTTCCACCCAGCAGTCCGAATAGACGAAGGCCTTGCCCTTGGCGGTCTTGAGCCCGCGCCCGAACGGGGTGCGGGCAAGGTCGATTGTGTCGGTGCCCGGCAGCTTCTTCCGCCCGCCGAGATGATCGTAGAGGAACAGCCCCAGCCGCACCATCCAGGCCGGGCGCGGCGACTGGGTCTGCGGCAGCACGAAGCGCAGCGGCCAGATGATGTGCGGCGCCATGCCCCACAGCCGCTCGCGCTCGATCAGCGCCTCGCGCACCAGTCGGAACTCGCCATATTCGAGATAGCGCAGGCCGCCATGGATCAGCTTGGTCGAGGCCGAGGAAGTGTGGCTGGCCAGGTCTTCCTTCTCGACCAGCAGCACCGACAGGCCCCGCCCCGCCGCATCGCGCGCGATCCCGGCGCCGTTGATGCCGCCGCCCACTACCAGCAGATCGAAACGCTCTTCGGAGTATGCGGCCGCCATGCTTCGCCTCATGTTCGCTATTTTTCGTTTATAGCAGCAAGCGAACAGAAACGAAAGCGTTGACGCGCGAACGAAAATCTACGAGCGTCCGAACGAACATGGGAGAGGCTTTGGTGGACCGGAATCACATTCTCGCGATCGATCAGGGCACCACCTCGACGCGCAGCGTGATCTTCGATTCGGCCGGACGCCGCGTCGCCACAGCGCAGACCGAATTCGAACAGCATTATCCCGACCAAGGCTGGGTGGAGCATGATCCCGAGACGATCTGGCGCGATGCGCTCATCACCGCGCGCGAAGCGCTGCTCAAGAGCGGCGTCGGGGTGGCGAGCATCGCCGCGATCGGCATCACCAATCAGCGCGAGACGACGCTCGTCTGGGACCGCGCCACCGGCGAACCGATCCACCGCGCGATCGTCTGGCAGGACCGCCGCACCGCCGATCGCTGCGCCGAGCTCAAGGCGGAGGGCGTAGAGGCCGAGGTGCGGGCGCGCACCGGGCTGCTGGTCGACCCCTATTTCTCGGCGACCAAGCTCGGCTGGATCCTCGACCATGTGCCGGGCGCACGCGCGCGGGCCGAGCGCGGCGAACTCGCCTTCGGCACGATCGACAGCTTCCTGCTCTGGCGGCTGACCAAGGGCGCGGTGCATGCAACCGACGTGACCAATGCGGCACGCACCTCGCTGTTCAACATCCACACGGGCGAATGGGACGCCGAGCTGTGCCGGCTGTTCGGCATTCCCATGGCGCTGCTGCCCGCGGTGCACGACAACGCCCATGTCTATGGGATGACGGATCCCGAATGGTTCGGCCTGCCGATCCCGATCGCGGGCATGGCGGGCGACCAGCAGGCCGCGCTGTTCGGCCAGTGCTGCTTCGCGCCGGGCACCGCCAAGTCGACCTACGGCACCGGCTGCTTCCTGCTGCTCAACACCGGCGACAAGGCCGTCGCCTCCGAGCACCGGATGCTCACCACCCCCGCCTACCGCATCAACGGGCGGACCTCCTACGCGCTGGAAGGCTCGATCTTTGTCGCCGGTGCCGCGATCAAGTGGCTGCGCGACGGCATCGGCGTGATCACCCATGCCCGCCAGACCAACGACATGGCGACGCGCGTGTCGGACAGCCACGGCGTCTACATGGTCCCGGCGTTCGTCGGGCTCGGCGCGCCGCACTGGGATCCCGAGGCGCGCGGCGCGATCTTCGGGCTGACGCTCAGTGCAACCCAAGCCCATCTCGCCCGGGCGGCGCTCGAGGCTGTGGCCTACCAGACCTACGACCTGGTCGCGGCGATGGTGCAGGATGGCGGCGTGCGACCGGCGATGCTGCGTGTCGACGGCGGCATGGCGGCGAACGACTGGCTGTGCCGGTTCCTTGCCGACATCCTCGACGTCGCAGTGGAGCGGCCGGACGATCTGGAGACCACCGCGCGCGGCGCGGCGTTCCATGCCGGGCTGGCGGTGGGGCTATGGTCGGGGCTCGATGAACTCTCGGCGATCTGGTCGCGTCAGGCCTGCTTCGAGCCGGCGATGGAAGCGGGGCACCGGACCACGCTGCTCGCTGGGTGGCACGACGCCCTGCGGCGGACACTGGGGTAACATTCCTTTCTCAAGCCCCTCCTCCTTGGAGGAGGGGTAGGGGTGGAGGGATTCCAGAACTGAGGTTGGTCTCGGTGAGACACTGCCCCACCCCACCCCCCCCCTGAAGGGGAGGGGCTATTATCGTTCCCCCTTGCTTTCCTACGTGACTCGATTTAACACTGAACCATATGGTTCAGTATAGCAGCGCCGCGCTGGATGCGTTGTTCGCCGCGCTCTCCGATGCCACCCGCCGTGGCATCCTGGAGCAGCTCGGGCGGCAGGAAAGCTCGGTCTCCGCGCTCGCCGATGCGTTCGACATGACCCTTACCGGCATGAAGAAGCATATCGGCGTGCTGGAACAGGCAGGCCTCGTCACCACCGAGAAGATCGGGCGAGTGCGGACCTGCCGGCTGGACGGCCGGGGCCTGCGGGCCGAGGCCGCCTGGATCGAAGGCATACAGCAACTTTGGGATGCGCGGTTCGACGTGCTGGACGGAATCGTAGAGGAACTCAAACGCAAGGAGCAGTCGGATGGGCCTGAGCATGCATGACGCGGCAATGTCGCGGACCAAGGTGGAGCGCACCTCGGACGTGGATATGGTCGTCCGGCGAACCTTCGACGCCCCCGCCCGCCTCGTCTTCCAGGCGTGGAGCGACGCCGAACTGTTCCGCCGCTGGTGGGTGCCCGCGTCCGCGCCGGTCCGCCTGCGGACCTGCGAGATGGAGGTGCGCACCGGCGGCAGCTACCGGCTCGAATTCGGTGAGGATGAGGGGCCGGTGCATGCCTTTTTCGGCCGCTATGTCGAAGTGGTCCCGAACGAGAAGATCGTCTGGACTAACGAGGAAAGCGACGACGGCGCGCTGACTACGGTGACCTTCGAGGAGACCGACGGCAAGACGCTGGTGACCTATCATGACCGCCACGGCTCGAAGGAGTCGCTCGACGCGGCCTTCGAGGACATGGAAGGTGGGATCGCCGAGCAGTTCGACCAGCTGGCGGCGGTGGTGGAGGGATAAAGCCCCTCCTCCTTGGAGGAGGGGTTGGGGGTGGAGGGATTCCAGAACGCTCGTTGGTCTCGGTGAGACACCGCCCCACCCCAACCCCTCCCCTAAAGGGGAGGGGCTTAGCGACTGTCTCTACAACGTCACCGCGAACTTCAGCCCCAACACCCCGACATCCTTGGCGTTCTTCACCCCGCCCGGCTGGTGGATCCACTGCACGTTGGGCTGCACCACCAGCCATTCGGTAGGCGAGACGCTGTAGTAGAGCTCGGCCGCATATTCCGCATCCCGCGCCGGCTTGCCCGCGAGCCGATCCGCGGTGTCGATCCGACCGTTCACATTAGTCCGCGCGACCGCCAGCCCGATCACGTCGCCCGGGAGGCTAGGCGCGAGGCCCTTGTAGAAAAGGCCCACCGAGACCTGGTTGTCGGTCAGCGACGTCGCCCGATCGGCGAAGGTCGCATTGGCGAACATGCTGAAGCCGGTCAGCGAGCGGCCATCCTTCGAGGTACCGGTCAGCTGCTGCTGGACGCTGGCGAACACGCCGTAGCGGCTCGAATGCTGGAGCGGGGCCAGCCCCGTCACCGCGCGCGGCTGGCGGTTGATGTCGAGCACCAGATCGTCGCCGTCGGCGGTCGAGATCCAGCCGCCCAGCTTGTACGAGCCGACATGGCCCTTGTCGCCGCCGCGCGTCCAGCCGATCTCGGCGGGGAGCAGCACGCCGGTCGCGCCCTTGAAATGGCCGATGAAGAAGGTGCTCTCCAGGTTGCGCGGGTTCACCTCATAGGCACCGCCCTGGACATAGACGCCGGGCGCCACGTCGACATGGACGTTGGCACCCCATTGGCTAACCGGCCAGTTGTACCAATAGTCGCCGACGAGATTGCCCGGCTGGGCGCCGCAGAAGCTCAGATTCTGGAAGTGGCAGGAAAAGACCGCGAAATCCTCGCCGGGATTGGTGCGGCCCAGCTTCACTTCCACCTTGCTGCCCAGCTTCTGCTGGAGCCACAGCTGCGTCACGCGCACCGTCTGGCCGCGGCCATAGACTTCCTGCACCTGCTGCAGCGCGCCGAGGCCGGCGGTGGTGGTCAGGTCGATGCCCCTGCGCCACGTGACGGTGCCCTGCAGCGCCGCCCCGCTCCAACCGACCAACTTGCCTAGATCGAGCAACGCGCCGAAATCGAACTGGCCGGTCTCCGCCACCAGGTTGCGATCCCCGCCGGTGAAGTTGTACGCCGTTTCCGAGGCATAGCGGGCGGAGAGGCCGATACCGCGCTCGCCCATGCGGGTGCGGATATCCTGCCAGTCCCCGATGAGGCCGGGGGGCGGCGCGCTCTGCGTGTCACCGGCCAGCGACGAGGGCGATGGATCGCGCGGGTGGAGCATGTGGCTCCGCGCACGGCGCTGGGTATCCGCGCGCGGCCCGGAGCCGGCATCCGCCTGCGTCGCGTCGGGCTTGGGCTTGTTGAGTTCGTCCGCCGGCGGCGGCGGTGCGCCCACGTCCACCTGCTGCGCCAAGGCGGGCATCGCAGTTCCGAACGCCATGATCGCGAGCAGAGCCCCCTGCCCCACGCGCCAACTCCCACGCTTCATTTCATATCCTTTTATCTCGCGGCGCACCAAAGAGCCGAACGGCCATTTGGTTGCGTTGCGGTGCAACCCCAGCCTTCGGGACTCGCAATCTGCGCCGCATAGGGGATGAACCGCCCTAGCGCATAGGCCTGCGGTGCAGACCTATACCAACGGCTAGCCGACAAGCGTCAGGTCGGGAGGCGGAGCGTCTCCATCGTGCGGATCCAGTGCGGCAGCAGCACGTCGCCCGCGCCGCCCTCGGACTGGTGCAGCACCAGCCCGGCCCCGGCGCGCGCCTCGCTCGGCGTGATGCCGAACGCCGCCTTGAAGGCACGCGAAAAGGTCGACCAGTCGGCGAACCCTCAGCCATACGCAATCTCGGCGATCGACTTGCCGCGTTGCGCCGCATCCCCCAGATCGCTCAGTACGCGCTCCAGCCGCTGGCGCCGGATGAAGTCGCCGACACTGCCCAGCGGCGTGAAGGCGCGGTAAAGCGAGGCGCGCGACATGCCCATCGCGCGGGCTACCATGTCCGGGCCTAGGTCAGGATGCGCAAGGTTTGCGCGGATGAACCGCTTGATCCGGAACAGCGCCGCCACCGCGACCGAGGCGCGGGGACCGCTCTCCTGCACGACGGGCGCGATCAGCCCGCCCATCATCAACCCGGTCGCGCGCGCCACCGCCATCGCATCTTCCGCGCCTGCCTGCGGCAGCCGCTCGACCAGCATTCGAGCATGTTCGCCCAGTAGTTGCGCTGCCAGCGTCTCGCGGCGCAGCACCAGCCCGTGCAACCCGTCGAGCCGCGGCTCGTCGAGTCCCAGCGCGCCGTGGTGCACCACCATGCTGATATTCTCGCAGCCATCGGTGCGGGTAGCGAAGGGCCGCGTCATGTCGGCGACGCAGATGTCGCCGGGACGGGTCACCGTCCCCTCGCCGTCGTGCAGCCGCACATCGCTGCCGCGGGTGATGATCTGGACCAGCACCGCCTCGACGCCGGTTTGCGCTACCTTGCGGATATTGCGGTCATAGCGGAACCCCGCGCCCCACATGCGCGAGCGGCCGATCAGCACCGGCCCGGCGTTGAACCCGTCGAGCCCCACGCTGAAATCGCCCGATACCGCCTCGCGCCGCGTATCGAAGATCGGATCCACCGACGCCGCATAGGCGTCGAAGCGCAGTTCGGGCGGCGCGTTCGAGACGTTGAAATAGGGTACGCCGGGCGCTTCCGCCCGGACCCGCAAGTTCCGCTGTTCCTGCACCACCCCCCTCTACCCCGTTTTTGTAACGCAAGCGTTGCGATTTGAACAGGGTTGCCGTCCCAGCGATGGACAGGAAGGGTCAGGGGTCAGGACTGTCCGCCGTGAAGGGCGAGCAGCAGGGCTTGGTCGCCGGCTTGAACTCCATCAGTTCCACGCGGGTGCCGTCGGGATCGTAGAAATTGGCCTGCCACTTGCCGTCGAGGCCCATTTGTGGGCCGTCATGGCGCGGGCTCAGCCGGTTCTCGCGGTAGAGCGTGGTCACCGCCGCCTGCATGTTGACCACGCCCAGCGATAGATGGTTGAGCACCCCCAGCTGCCGCGCATCGACCTTCTCGGGCGTCACGTCCGAGCCTTCGCCCACCATCATATATTCCAGCCAGTCGCGTCCGTCGGGAAGCTGCTGGGACACCCAGTCGACCTTGTCCGGGTGGAACGCGCCGAACCAATAGGGGCGGAAGCCAAGCAGCGTGCGGTAGAAGCCGTCCTGCTTCGCGCGATCGTGCACTGCATGGCCGACATGGATGATCCGGCCGCTGATTGCCCCCTTCTCCGCCGTGGAGGCGCTGCTGCCGGGCTGGACGAACTGGATCTGGTTGCCCTCGGGATCGAGCCCGCCGAACCATTGGTCGCCGCCTTGCCCGCGCTGCACCGGGGTGAGATCGCGGACGCCGCGCGCGGCGAGCCAACTCCGCAGCTTGCCCGCATCGGCAGTGATGTAGCCGACATGGGCGAGCATGCTCGGGCCATGACCTTTCGGGGCGGGCAGCACCTCGACGAACTGGCGCGGGCTGAAATAATAGCGCACGCCCGCCGCGTCTTCCGGGTCCGTGCCCTTCCGCGCGCCGAGCACCACCCGATAGAAATGATCGCTCGCCGCCATGTCGGTGGCGTAGACGGCGAGGTGCGAGATGCCGGTGATCGGCGGTCGCCCTTCGTTCGGCGGCGCGGCGCCGATCATCGTCGCGGCGATCAGGCCGAGCGCGCTTAGCTTTCGGAACATCGGCATCGTGTCTCTCCCGGCAGGCGATGCTTTCGATCGCGTTTCCAGAAGCATAGCACGCACGCGCCGCGTGTCACCGGGGGTTCGGCGCGGCCCCCGTGCTGGCGCGGCGGATCAGCTCATGGGCGAGCGTCAGCTGCCGCTCGACAGGCTCGATACCGCGCAGGATGCCGACCAGCAGCTCCACCGCGCGCCGCCCGATCATCCCCTTGGGCTGCGCGATCGTCGTCAGCGCCGGATGGAAGAAACGCGCCAGCGGCAGGTCGTCGAAGCCGATCACCGAAACGTCGCCCGGGCACGACAGCCCCGCCGCCCCTACCGCGCTGATTGCCCCCAGCGCCATTTCGTCGCTGAAGCAGAACAATGCGGTCACGCCCTCCGCCAACAGTGCGCGGGCGGCGCGGTGGGCGGAATCGGCACCGTAATCGCCTTCGCGCAGGTGCAGCCGGTCCTTGAGCCCATGCCGATCGGCCGCGCGCAGCACGCCAGCGAGGCGGTCGCGGCTGATCGGGCTGATCGGCGGGCCGGTGATGATGCCGATGCCGCGGTGGCCGAGCGCGACCAGATGCTCGATCGCATCGGCGCTCCCGGCGGCATTGTCGATATGCACGCTCGGCACCCCGATCTCGGGGCTGTACTCGCAGCCATTGACGATCGGCGCCGACGCCCCCTCCCGCGCGACCAGCGCTTCCAGGCTCGCCGGCAGCCGGTGGCCGAGGAACACCAGCCCGTCGACCTCGCGGCGCGACAGCATCTCGGCATACTGGTCCTCGACCTCGGGGTCGTGCCGGGTATCCCCCAGCACCACCGCATAGCCCGCATCGCGCGCCGCCTCCTCGGCGCCGCGGATGACGCTGGCGAAGAAGGGGTTGGAGATGTCCGGCACGGTCAGCAGGATCTTGGCGGCGCGCAGCGTGCGCAGCGTCCGCGCCGCGACGTTGGGCCGGTAATCGAGCGCCTCTACCACCTCCATCACCTTGGCGCGCGTCGCTTCCGCCACCCGCGTGGGCTGGCTCAGCACGCGCGACACCGTGGCAGTGGAAACGCCCGCGGCCGCGGCGACTTCGATAATCGTAGCCATGCAGATATCTTTGTAGCGTGCGACGCGCCGTGTCGAGCCCCGCGAATGTAATCCTTTACATCGTATCCGGCTCTGCATAGGCTGCGAGTCGAACAGCGGCAAAGCCGCGCGGGGGAGAGGAAGCGCATGGTCGCTGCTGGAGGGATCACCATGAACAGCACGCAGCCCGTATCGGGAGTACTCACCGGGCGGCTCAGCGCCTTGATGTTCATGCAGTTCTTCGTCTGGGGCGCGTGGAACGTCACGCTCGGCCTGGTGATGCAGACCGTCGGCGTCGGCAGCCTGATCGCCAATGCCTTTTCGGTCGGCCCGATCGCCTCGATCGTCGGCTCGTTCCTGCTTGGCATGGCGGCGGCGCGGTTCCTCAGCCCCAAGATGCTGATGGTGGTGCTTCACCTCATCGGCGGCGTGCTGCTGTTCATCCTGCCGACGCTGCTCACCCCGGAGCATGGCGCCAGCTTCGTCTGGCTGCTGCTCGGCTACATGATCCTTTACATGCCGACCGTGGGCCTGGCGAACACGATCGCGCTCAAGAGCTTCGGCGAGCGGGTCGACCGCTTCCCCTTCGTCCGCGCCTTCGGCACGCTCGGCTGGATCGTTGCCGGGCTAATCATCGGCTGGGCGCACCTCTCTGCCAGCCCGCAGATCTTCCAGGTGGCGGGCGTCGTCTCGCTCGCGCTGGGCCTCTACAGCATTACGCTGCCGAACGTTCAGCCCGATGCGCCGCAGGGCAAGAGCCTGGTCGCCGAGGTGTTCTGCACCGAAGCCTTCGGCCTGATGCGCAACCGCTCCTTCCTGATCTTCATCCTGTGCGCCACGCTGATCTCGATCCCGCTGGCGATGTATTATGCCTATGCCTCGCCCTATGTTGGCGCGGCGGGGATCGAGAATGTCGGCGGCACGCTGGCGATCGGGCAGATGTCCGAGCTGGTCTTCATGTTCTCGATGCCTTGGCTCTATCGCCGCTTCGGGGTGAAGCCGCTGCTGCTCGTCGGCATGGTCGCCTGGGCGCTGCGCTATGCGCTGTTCGCGATCGGCGACGGTGGCGCGGGGATCTGGGCGATCTATCTCGGCGTGGCGCTGCACGGTGTTTGCTACGACTTCTTCTTCGTCGCCGGTGCGATCTACACCGGCACCATCGCCACGCCCAAGGGCGTCAACGCCCAGGCCCAGGGCATGCTGACGCTGTTCACCTATGGCGTGGGCATGCTGCTCGGCTCGCAGATCGGCGGCCTGCTCTATGCGCAACTGCCGGCGGACGCGACCGTGGCCGACTGGCACCATCTCTGGTGGTACCCGGCGATCGCCGCCGCGGTGATCGCGCTGCTTTTCCAGTTCACCTTCAAGAACAACCGCAACGAGGTGCAAGCATGACCGCGATGCAGGGTCCGGGCATCTTCCTCGCCCAGTTTCTCGGCGATACCGCGCCGTTCGACACGCTCGACCATATGGCGGAATGGGCGGCGGGCCTCCGCTATGTCGGCGTGCAGATCCCGTGCGACCCGCGGCTGATCGATCTGAAACAGGCCGCCGAAAGTCAGGCCTATTGCGACGATCTTCGCGCGCGGCTCGACAAGTTCGGCATCCAGCCGACCGAGCTTTCGACCCACCTCCAGGGCCAGCTGGTCGCGGTGCATCCGGCGTACGACACGCTGTTCGACGGCTTCGCGCCGGCCGAGCTGCACGGCAAGCCCG
This sequence comes from Sphingomonas trueperi, assembly GCF_040545965.1. Classification (GTDB taxonomy): domain Bacteria; phylum Pseudomonadota; class Alphaproteobacteria; order Sphingomonadales; family Sphingomonadaceae; genus Sphingomonas; species Sphingomonas trueperi_C. Next base: position 172,385 of record NZ_JBEPMV010000003.1, read on the forward strand.
CCGAGCGCCAGGCCTGGGCGGTCGAGCAGGTCAAGCTCGCCGCCCGCGCCAGTGGCCGGCTGGGGCTGAAGGCGCATGCCACCTTCTCGGGCGCGCTCGCCTGGCCCTATGTCTATCCCTGGCCGCAGCGCCCCGCGGGCCTCGTCGAAGAGGCATTCGCCGAGCTCGCCCGGCGCTGGCTGCCGATCCTCGACGTGTTCGAGGAATCCGGCGTCGACTGCGCCTTCGAGATTCACCCCGGCGAGGACATCCATGACGGCGCCAGCTGGGAGCGATTCCTGGAGGCGGTGAACCACCATCCCCGCGCGCGCATCCTATTCGATCCGTCGCACTATGTGCTGCAGCAGCTCGACTATCTCGACTTCATCGATCGCTATCACGACCGGATTTCGTGCTTCCATGTGAAGGATGCCGAGTTCAACCCGACCGGCCGCAGCGGCGTCTATGGGGGGTACGAGAGCTGGGTGAACCGCGCCGGCCGCTTCCGCTCGACCGGCGACGGCCAGGTCGATTTTATCGGCATCTTCAGCAAGCTTGCCCAGTACGGCTATCGCGGCTGGGCCGTGATCGAGTGGGAATGTGCGCTGAAGAACAGCGAGGACGGCGCCCGCGAAGGCGCGCCGTTCATCCGCGACCATATCATCCGCGTGACCGAGCGCGCGTTCGACGACTTCGCCTCGAGCGGCGTCGACAAGAGCGCGATCCGCAATCTGCTGGGTCTGGAGCGCGGCGACGCATGATCCGGCATCCGCTGAAACTCGGCATGGTCGGCGGCGGCGAAGGCGCATTCATCGGCGCCGTGCACCGCATGGCGGCGGCGCTGGACGGCGACTGGCGGCTGGCCGCGGGCGCGTTCAGCACCGATGGCGGAAAGAATGCGCGGACCGGCGACCTGCTCGGGCTTGATCCAGCGCGGGTTTATGCGACCTATGACGACCTGCTCGCCGGCGAAGCTGCGCTGCCGGAGGGCGAGCGGATCGGCGCGGTGGCGATCGTCACCCCGAACCATCTCCACGCGCCGGTTGCCATCGCCGCGCTGAACACCGGCTTCCACGTCTTCTGCGAAAAGCCGATGGCGATGAACGGGGACGAGGCCCGCGCCATCGCCGCCGCCGCGCGCGCGAGCGGCAAACAGTTCGCCCTCGCCTTCACCTATAGCGGCTATCCGCTGGTCGAGGAGGCGCGCGCGCGCGTCGCCCGCGGCGATTTCGGCGCGATCCGGCTGGTGCAGGTCGAGTATATCCAGGGTTGGCTGAGCGGTTCGCTCGACACGGAGGGCAACAAGCAGGCCGAATGGCGCACCGATCCGGCCCGTGCCGGTCTCGGCGGCTGCCTCGGCGATATCGGCACCCACGCCTTTCACCTTGCCGAGCTGGTCTCGGGCCTGCGCGTCGAAACCCTGTCGGCCGAACTCGCGACGCATGTCCCCGGCCGGCGACTGGACGACGACGTGAGCGCACTGCTGCGCTTCGAGGGCGGCGCGCGCGGCACGCTCAAGGCGACCCAGGTCGCTGCAGGCGAGGAAAACGGCCTGCGCCTCCGTATCCATGGCGAGCGCGGCGGGCTGGAATGGGCGCAGATGGAGCCGAACACGCTCACCCTGCGCTGGCTCGATCGCCCCACCGAAACGCTGCGCGCGGGCGGGCCCGGACTGGGCGACAGCACGATGCCGTTGCTTCGTACACCCGCCGGACATCCGGAAGGGTATATCGAAGCGTTTGCAAACCTTTATCGTGGGTTCGCACGCATTGTTCGCGGCGATTCGGCGCAGGTGCCGGGCGTCGCGGATGGATTGCGGACGATGGCGTTCGTGGAGGCGATGATCGCCAATGCGAAGGCCGACACCAAATGGACCGAGATCGTAACCGGAGAGCGTAGATGAAGTTCTGGATTGGCCTTGCCGCAACCGCGGCGCTGACGGCGGGCGCGCCCGCCTGGGCGCAGACCGCCCCGCCCGCCTTTGCAGCGTGCAAGGCGTGCCACACCGTCGAGAAGGGCGGCAAGAACGGCGTCGGCCCCAACCTGAATGGCGTGGTCGGCCGCCCGGCGGCTTCGGCGCCCGGCTTCAACTATTCGACCGCGCTCAAGAACTCCAAGCTGACCTGGGATCCGGCGTCGCTCGACCAGTTCATCGCCGCGCCGATGAAGAAGGTGCCGGGTACCCGCATGCCGATCGGCATGGCCGATCCCGCCAAGCGCCAGCAGATCATCGCGTACCTCAAGGCGATGAGCGGCAAATGAGCGTGACGCGCCGCACCGTATTGGCCGGCGCGACGGCGATGCCCCTGGTGGCATCCTCGGCGCGCGGCCAGTCGAATGCGGCGCGGTTCTCGCTCCACTTCGCGCCGCACGAGGGCAGCTTCGCCAGCCGCGGCAGCCGGCTGGAACAGATCGCCTTCGCCGCTGACCAGGGCTTCACCGCCTGGGAGGATAACGAGGCCGCCACGCGCCCGGTCGACGAGCAGGTGGCGATGGCCAAGGCGCTGTCCAGCCGCGGCATGACGATGGGCGTGTTCGTCACCTCGATGCCCAAATGGGGTCAGTCCCGCCCGATCCTCGGCGCGAACGACGGCGCCGAGCGCGAGGCGTTCCTGGCCGACATCCGCGCCTCCATCGACGTCGCCAAGCGGCTGAACGCCACGCGGATGACGGTGGTCACCGGCTTCCTCGATCCCAAGGTGCCGCTCGACATCCAGACCGCGCGGGTGATCGACCTGATGCGCCGCGCGGGCGATCTGGTCGCGCCGCACGGGATGGCGCTGGTGATGGAGCCGCTCAACACCCGCACCAATCATCCCGGCGTCTACATGCAGAGCATCGCGCAGGGCTATGCGGTGGCGCGCGGGGCGAACAGCCCGGGGGTGAAGATCCTCGCCGACCTCTATCACGAGCAGATCCAGTCCGGGAACCTGATCCCGGTGCTCGACACCTGCTGGAGCGAGATCGGCTATATCCAGTTCGGCGACAATCCCGGCCGCAACGAGCCAGGCACCGGCGAAATCAACTTCACGAACATCGTCCGCTGGCTGCGCGAGCGGAAATATGCCGGAACGATCGGCATGGAACACGGCAATTCGATCAAGGGGCGCGCGGGCGAGGAGCGGCTGATCGCCGCCTATCGCACGATCGACGCCGTCTGAGGGGAGAGAGAAGCATGACGAGACGCACACAGCTGCTGCTCGCGGGTATGGCGGTGCTTGCCGCGACGCCCGCTGCGGCACAGGAAAAGCCCGGATTCAAGGACACGCCTATCCTGCCGGGCGGCGGGAACTGGCACGTCCATGATTCGGACCGCCCGTACCCGACGGTCGTCACCCCCGCCGCGCAGCCCGGCGGCGCGCCTTCGGACGCGATCGTCCTGTTCGACGGCCGCTCGCTCGATGCCTGGACCGCGCAGCGCAAGCTGTGGCCGGTGGCAAACGGCGTGCTCACCGTGCCGACCCGCGCAAGCAGCGGCGGCGAGAATGCGCTGATCTCCAAGCAGAGCTTCGGCGACGTCCAGCTCCACCTCGAATTCCGCTCGCCCAACCCGCCGACCAAGAGCTCGCAGGATCGCGGCAACAGCGGCATCTGGTTCATGCAGCGCTACGAGATCCAGATCCTCGACGGCTATCAGAACCCCACCTATGCCGACGGCACGGTGGGCGGCGTCTATGGCTGGAAGCCCCCACTGGTGAACCCGTCGCGCAAGCCCGGCGAGTGGCAGAGCTACGATATCGTCTTCGAGCGCCCCCGCTTCGCCACCGACGGCAAGCTGCTGCGCCCGGCCTATATCACCGCCTTCCTCAACGGCGTGCTCGTGCAGAACCACCAGGCGATGCTCGGCACCACCAACTGGCGCCATGTCGCCGAATATACCGCGCATGCCGATGCCCTGCCGATCCAGCTGCAGGACCATGACTCGCCGGTGTCGTTCCGCAACATCTGGGTGCGCCCGCTGCCTGAAGCGGCAATCGCCCAGGACCTCCCGGGAGACCGCAAATGAACATCGACCGTCGCGCCGCGCTCACCGGCGTGCTCGCCCTGTTCGGGGCGGGCGTGTTCGCCCCCATTGCCCGTGCCGCCCAGATGACCGCGACACAGATGATCCCCGAGGGTCCGCCCAGCGTCGCCGTGTTCACCCCTGCCCAGCGCGCGCTGATGACCGCGCTGAGCGAGCGGGTGATCCCCACCACCGACACGCCGGGGGCGATTTCCGCGGGCGTGCCCGCCTTCATCGAGAAGCTGCTCGCCGACTGGGCGATGCCGGACGACCGCGTGCCGATCGTCGCCGGACTCGACGCGATCGAGGCGCGGTCCCAGCAGGACTATAAGGTCGCCGCTGCCAAGGCGACGCCGGCGCAACAGGACGCGCTGCTCACCCTGGCGATGAACGGCCAGATCGCGGGCGGCAAGACCTTCTTCGAGGCGTTCCGCCAGCTGGTGATCACGGGGTATTACACCTCGGAGATCGGCATCACCCAGGAGCGCGAATATCTGCCGGTGCCGGGCGAATATAACGGTGCCTTCCCCTATTCCCAGGTCAACAAGGTGTACAGCGCATGATGATCACCCGTCGTACCCTGCTCGCCGGTGCCGGCGGAGTCACCGCCCTCGCGCTGATGGATCGCCTGATCCCGCAGGCCTTTGCCGCGCAGATCCCCGCGGTGGGCATCCAGCTCTATACCGTGCGCGACATCTTCCAGAAGGATCCCGTCGGCACGCTCCAGGCGATCGCGAAGATCGGTTATCGCGAGATCGAGTTCGGCGGTGGCGGCTATGACAGCATGGACCCGGCGATGCTCCGCGCCACGATGGACAAGGCCGGCCTGCGCTGCCCTTCGCTCCACATCGGCTATGACGCGCTGCTCGGGCAGTTCGACAAGTCGGTAGCCATGGCCCGCACCCTCGGCGCCAAGACGGTAATCCTGCCCTACATGACCGACGAGCACCGCACCGAGGCCGGCTGGAACGCTGCGTTGCCGAACTTCAACAAGTTCGCGCGCGACCTCAAGAAGGCGGGCTTCGACTTCGCCTATCACAACCATGATTTCGAGTTCACCAACAAGCCCGGCGGCGTCAGCCTCTACGATCGGTTCCTCAAGGAAACCGATCCCGCGCTGGTGAAGGTGGAGCTAGACCTCTACTGGGCCAAGCATGCAGGCCAGGATCTGGGCGCGCTGATCGACCGGCTCAGCAACCGGCTGTATTCCTACCACGTCAAGGACATGCGCCCCGATGGCAAGATGACCGCGGTGGGCACCGGCACGATCGACTTCGCGGCGCTGTTCAAGCGTCCGTCGAGCGCCCATGTCCGCCACTTCTATGTCGAGAATGACGAGGCGCCCGCGCCTTATCTTCCGGACATCACCACCAGCTTCAAGACGCTACAAGCGCTGCGCTTCTAACCAAACCACACTCCCTGGGAGAGGGACATACAATGGCTGCAACCAACAGGTTCGATGCAATCGTCATCGGCTCGGGCGTGAGCGGCGGCTTTGCCGCCAAGGAACTGACTCAAAAGGGGCTCCGCGTGCTGATGCTCGACCGTGGCCGCATGGTCGAGCACGGCGAAGACTATCCGTATGACGGCAAGCCCGCCTATGAGGTGCCGGCGCACAACATCATGCCCAAGCCGCTGCAGGAACGCGATTATTTCATCGCCAAGCGCGGCTATGTGCAGCCCAGCAACATGGGCTTCTACAACAACGACCGCATGAACCCCTATGCCTTCGACGAGGGCAGCAAATTCTACTGGATCCGCCCGGGTGCGGTCGGCGGCAAGTCGCTGATCTGGGGGCGCTGGAGCTTCCGCTGGGCGCCCGAGGATTTCGAGGCGAACAAGCGCGAGGGCGTCGATGGCGCCTGGCCGATCGGCTATGACGACATCGCGCCGTGGTACGCCAAGGTCGAGGATTATATCGGCGTCTCGGGCTCGCGCGAGAACCTGCCCTATCTGCCGGACAGCAACTTCCAGCCGCCGATGCCGATGAACGTCGCCGAGAAGTGGCTGAAGGAGCGGCTGGAATCCAAGTTCCCCGGCCGCAAGCTGATCAACACCCGCCTGTCCAACATGACCGAGGACAAGCCCGACCAGGGCCGCACCAAGTGCCAGTTCCGCAACCAGTGCGGCAATGGCTGCTCGTTCGGCGCCTATTTCTCGACCCAGGCGGTCACCCTCCCCGCTGCCCGCGCCACGGGCAAGCTGACGCTCCAGTCGGACGCCGTGGTGACCAACATCGAATATGACGCAGCCAAGAAGCGCGTCACCGGCGTCCGCTACATCGATGCCAAGACCGGCCAGGCGACCGTGGTGAATGCCGACCTCGTCTTCCTCTGCGCCTCGGCGATGGGATCGAACCAGATCCTGCTCAACTCGCGCGCGCCGGGCAGCGAGCGCAGCCATTTCGACAGCAGCGGCACGCTGGGCCGCTATGTCATGGACCATATCTTCCGCGTCGGCATCGACGGAGAGATCCCGGGCATGACCGATCTGATCGAATATGGCCGGCGCCCCGGCGGCGTCTACATCCCCCGCTTCCGCAACATCGGCGGCGAGGAAGGCGTGGGCTTCAAGCGCGGCTATGGCTATCAGGGCAGCGCCTGGCGCCAGCCCGCGGGCCCGGTGGGCTTCGGTGCCGAGATGAAGCACGGCATGCGCCGCTACGGCCCGTGGCGGTTCAGCATGGGCGCGTTCGGCGAGTGCCTGCCCTACAAGGACAATCGCGTCTCGCTCCACCCGAGCAAGGTCGATCGCTTCGGGGTGCCGCTGATGCGCTTCGACGTGACCTTCCGCGAGAACGAACTGAAGCTGATCGCCGACGCCAAGGTGCAGGGCGAAGCGATGCTGCGCGCCGCCGGCCTGCAGAACGTGACGAGCAACGAGGGCGAGCACGTCCCCGGCGACGCCATCCACGAAATGGGCGGCGCACGCATGGGCACCGATCCGCGCAACTCGGTGCTCAACGGCTTCAGCCAGGCACATGACGCGCCGAACCTCTACGTCACCGACGGCGCGCAGATGGCCTCGGCCTCCTGCGTCAACCCGTCGCTGACCTTCATGGCGTTGACGATGCGCGCCGCGGACCATGCAGTGAAGCAGCTGCGGGCATGAAACAACGGAGCGCGCCCGGTGCGGCGCGCTCCGCTTCGGCCCGGCATGTCCTCTCGCGCTAGTCGTGTGTCCAGCCGCCGCCGATACCGCGGACGAGGCTCACTATTGCGGTGAGCCGCTGGAATCGGAGTTGCACCAGGTCGAGCCTTGCGGAAAGCAGCGCCCGCTTGGCATCGAGCTGGTCCAAATACGACGCATAGCCTGCCTCGTGACGCCGCCGCCCCACCCGATAGGCCTGGTCCAGCGCCGCGACCTGCCGCTCGGCGGCTTCCGCTTCCTCGGTCAGGAAGCGGAGCGAGGCCATTGCGTCTTCCACGTCCCGAAAGGCCTGGAGCACGGTGGCCTTGTACGCATAGGCGGCCTCGTCACGCTGCGCGGCCTCCGCGTCCGCGCCGGCACGGAGCGCACCGCCCTGGAAGATCGGCGCGAGGATCGATCCGCCGACCGAGAACAGCGAAATCGGATCGTCAAGCAAGGTCGAGGCCACCCCGCCGCCGCTTCCCGCCAGCTGGATACGAGGGAGAAAGGCCGCGCGCGCTGCGGCGAGGCGATGGTCGGCAGCCGCGAGCCGCCGCTCCGCCGCCGCGATGTCGGGCCACGTCTACGCGGTCGACCGCCTCGGGCGCAACGCCATCGACGTGCAGACCACCGTCCGTGACCTTCTGGGCAAGGGCGTAACCCCGCACGTTCACGGGATTGGCCCATCGGTGAAGGCGTGGGCGAGATCATCATTGCCGTTCTGGCTCAGATGGCCGCCCTGGAGCGACGCAGGATCGCCGAGCGCACTGAGGCGGGCCGTATGGCTGCCCGAAAGGCACTGGCGGAGACCGGCAGGACCACCGGGGCAAGGAGAGCCTTGCCGTCCGCTCGCCGCTGACGCAGCTGCGGTGTGGGAATGGCGGAAGGCGCAGAGCGCCAGCATCGCCGCAACTTCCCTGCAGTTCGGTCTATCCGCTGCGACGGTGAAGCGCTATTGCGCGGCGGGGTGATGGCTTGTTTCCCCGAAGCCCTGCTTTTTTCGAAGCGGGCACGATACAGCACCTCTATGTAATTCTTAGGGTATCCCCTTCCAAACACATCGAGCGCGGGTCGCGTTCGATTATTCCGCGCTGTCGAGGCGATGCGCTGCCGTCTCAACCAGATAGAGCGCCATGGAACCGGCGAGGTTCACGACCAAGTGGGCGTGCCGCTCTGCGATCCTAACAGGCCGCTTCCCTTTGCCGTGCGCGTCGCCGAGCCGATTCCGGATTGCGCCAATGCCTTCAACAACCGTAACGCAACCGCCAAGCAGCTGTTTGAAGACCTGTTCGGTGTGCTGAGACGGGGCAAGGTTCAGCTTTTCGGCCGTGAGGCGATAAAGTTTCGGCAGATCGTCCCCTGCTTCGTAAAGGGGCTCGCCATCTGTGAACTCGTCCAGAATGTGCATGCATACGCTTTCAAGCAGCGTTCGCGCAGATGTAACCGCTCCCTCCGCATCGCCCGCACACCTAGAGAGCGCCTTCTCCCACACCCTGCCAACCTCGGCTGCGTCGTGACTGTTGAGCCTGTATGTGATGAGGTCCGCCGTCGGACTCCCTCGCATCTCCAGCCGCTCTAACAGCGGGGGCAAACTGCTCGCGCAAGAACGTCCGACGCTCTGCGTAGGAGGAGTACTCCGCTTTGATGAACTGCCAGAAATCGTCTGGGGACTGACAGGTCCTCACGAACCTTGGCAGCAAGTCGCTCAAGGACGGGTTTTGCATCAGCTCCGCGCGGAGAACGCGGTACACGTTCTGATCGATAGTCTCGCCCGTCGCCTGGGACACCAAGCCGAGCCGGAGCGCCAACACCCGCTCAACCGGATCAGAAGGCAACGCCTCTACGGGATCAGGAAGGTCAAACATGGCCCACTCCACAATCATGATTCGATTGCCGACGGGACGTTGTGCCTCGCGCCGCGAATCGGCGAAAGTAGAGACGCGCGAAGTCACGCCCGCCCCCACAAACCTGCCCCACAAGAGACGAATTCGAGGTTCCAATGGCTTGAAATAAAACGCTTTTTGATCTCTGGCTGGGGCGGGAGGATTCGAACCTCCGAATGACGGTACCAAAAACCGTTGCCTTACCACTTGGCGACGCCCCAACGGGAAGCGGGCTTATAGAGCCTCAGAACAGACGTTCAAGCCACCCATGCGGATCCGGTGCCACGCCGCGCTGGATTCCCACCAGCTGCTCCCGCAGCTTCTCGGTGAGCAGGCCCGGGCCGCCATTGCCGATCTGGAACTCGAAGCCCGACCCGCGCACCGCGCCGATCGGCGTCACCACCGCGGCGGTGCCGCAGGCGAAGGCCTCGCGCAGGCGGCCGCTCTTGGCGTCCTCGCGCCACTGGTCGATCGAATAGCGCTCCTCGCGCACCTCGACGCCCACGCCGCGCGCCAGCGTGATCAGCGATTCGCGGGTGATGCCCGGCAGGATCGTGCCCGAAAGCGGCGGGGTTGCGATGGTGCCGTCGTCGAAGACGAAGAACACGTTCATGCCGCCGAGTTCTTCGACAAAGCGGTTCTCAACCGCGTCGAGGAACACGACCTGGTCGCAGCCCTGGCGGATCGCCTCGGCCTGGGCGACCAGGCTGGCGGCATAGTTGCCGCCGCACTTGGCAGCCCCGGTGCCGCCCGGCGCTGCGCGGGTATAGTGATCGGACACCCACAGGGTGACCGACGGCGCGCCGCCCTTGAAATAGGCCCCCGCCGGCGAGGCAATGACGAGGTACAGATACTCGCTCGCCGGCTTGACGCCGAGGAAGGTCTCGCTCGCGAACATGAAGGGGCGCAGGTACAGCGAGGCGCCCTCGCCTTCCGGAATCCAGTCGCGGTCGGCCTTCACCAGCGCGCGGATGGAGCTGAGGAACAGTTTCTCCGGCAGCGGCGTCATCGCCATGCGCTCGGCCGATTCGCGAAAGCGGCGGGCATTCTCGGCCGGGCGGAACAGCCCCGCGCCGCCATCGGGCAGACGATAGGCCTTGAGCCCCTCGAAAATCTCCTGTGCATAATGCAGCACCGCGCAGGCCGGATCGATCTGGAGCGGCGCATAGGGCTGGATGCGCGCATCGTGCCAGCCCTTGTCGGCCGAATAGCGGATCACCGCCATGTGATCGGTGAATACCTTGCCGAAGCCGGGGTTCGCGAGGATCGTCGCGCGCTCGTCGCCGCTGCGCGGGTTGGTGTGGGCCTCGAATTCGAAATCCAGGATCGTCGCGTCTTCCATCACTCGGTCTTTCTCGTCCCCAGAGCCTCGGGTTGCGCAGGACTAGGCGCGGTGGCAGAAACGGTCAACATGGCTGCCCCAATTCCTGCCTCTCCCCTCTTCCTGCGCGAACCCGAAATCCGGCGCGGCATCGAGCTGCTCTATTTCGGCTATTCGCACCTCACCCGCTCGATCGACGACGGGCTGGCGCGCCAGGGGCTGGGCCGCGCGCACCACCGCGCGCTCTATTTCATCGCCCGCAAGCCCGACCTGACGGTGAGCGAGTTGCTCTCGCTACTCGCGATCACCAAACAGTCGCTGGGCCGGGTGCTGGGCGAGCTGGCCGAGCGCGGGCTGGTCGAGACGCGCGCGGGCACGCGCGACCGGCGGCAGCGGCTGCTGCGGCTCACCGACGCTGGCGCGAAGCTGGAATCGGAGTTGTTCGAAGCGCTGCGCGAAAAAATGGCCGGCGCCTATTCGAGCGCCGGCCAGGGAGCCGTCGGGGGATTCTGGGCCGTGCTCGAAGGGCTGATGCCCAAGGACGAGCGCGGCCGGGTGGCGACGCTGGGGCGCTGAGCGCCCGCGCGCCGCCGCCTGGTTCAGGCGACCTTGAAGCCTTCCTTGTTCATCGCAAGAGTAAGCGCCTTGTTCTTTTCCTCGCTCAGCTGGGCGCGGAGCTCGGGGAACAGCGTGTCTTCTTCCTCGCGGATGTGCTTTTCCAGCGCCGCGCGGAATTCCTTCACCTTCTCCAGCCACTTGGGCGAGGTGCTCGGCATGTTTTCCAGTTCGTAGAGGAACTGCTTCACATAGCCATGCTCGGCGTTGAGCTCGTCGGCCTGCTCGGTCTTGCCCGCTTCGCGGAGCGCCGGGTAGATGACATTCTCTTCCTCGATCGCATGCTTCACCAGCGCGTGCTTGATGTGCGCGAGGAGCATGTTGCGGCGGATCGTCGCCTTGTCGTCGGTCGCTTCGAGCGTGTCGAACACCTTGAGCACCGCCTTGTGCTCGGCCTTGAGCGCATCGTCCCAATTGCCGGCGAGCGCGCTCGGCGCCTGTACCGCCGCCTTGCGGCCGAGCATCGCGAGCAGGCCCAGCGCCGCACCGCCGGCCGCCGCGCCGGCGATCACGCCCAGGCTGGCACCGTTGCCGCTCGTCTTGGCGGTGTTGTTCGCGTTGGTCTTGGTGTTCCGCTTCGATTCGGTCGTGGTAGCCATAAAAGCCTCCGTCGATACGTGGGATCGGAGGCTTAACCGTTGGGAATACTAGGCGTTCCGTAGAATACCGCGCTATTTGCGCGCTTCGGCGGCCATTTCGGCGTTGCGACGCGCGGACGCCGCGAGCGTCTCGCGCAGCAAGGTCTTCAGCGCGTCGTCGCGATCGAGCACGTTCAGCCCCTCGCGGGTCGAGCCGCCAGGGCTCGCCACACGGTCGGCCAGCACTGCCGGGCTTTCGCTGGCAGCAGCCGCCATCAGCCCCGATCCTTCGACGGTGGCGAGCGCAAGCCGTTGCGCCTGGTCGGCCGGCAGGCCCAGCGCCGCACCCGCTTCGGCGAGCGCATCGACGAAGCGGAAGACGAAGCCCGGGCCGCAGCCGGCGAGCGCAGTCAGCGCGTCGAGCATGGTCTCGCTCGGCACCCATTCGACCAGCCCGAGCGGCTGCATCAGCGTCTCGGCGGCGGCACGCGCCTGGGCATCGTCGCTCGGGGTGGTGAGGCCGACGACGCCCTTGCCGATCGCGACCGGCAGGTTCGGCATCGCGCGGACGACGGTCTGCGCCCCCAGCGCCTCCGCCAGCGTCGCGACTTCCACCCCCGCCAGGATCGACACGAGCAGCGGCACGCCCGCCACGAACGGCGCGAGTACGGGCGCCACAGCGTGGAGCTGCTGCGGCTTCACCGCCAGCACCAGCGCAGTCGGGCGCTCGCCCTCCAGCGGCGTGGTCACATGCCGCACGCCCTCGGGAACCGACGGGCTGCCCGGATCGATGACGGTGATCGTGGATGCGTCGATACCCGCCTCGGCCCAGCGGCGGAGCATCGCCCCGCCCATATTGCCGGCGCCGACCAGCCAGATCCGTTCGAGCAGCGCCGCCATGTCAGGCCTCGCCCTGGGTCTCGATCAGCGCGGCGGCGATCGCCTCGGTCGGCGTCTTGCCGCCCCACAAGACGAACTGGAAGACCGGGTAGAAGCGCTCGCACTCGTCGATCGCGCTTTCCACCAGCAGCTCGGCCTGGGCGAGCGTCAGCGACGCGCCCTCGTCGCCGTCGATCAGCGCGGCATGGCGGAACAGCAGGATGCCGGTCGACGACCAAAGCTCGAAATGGCCGATCCACAGCTGTTCGTTGACCAACCCGATCGTCTCATAGACCAGCCCGCGCCGCTCCTCGGGCACGCGCACGTCGGGGAAGCCCATGAACTGCAGCACGCCGTCGTCCTCGCGCCAGATCGCGCGGAGCTCGTACTGGGTCCAGCTGCCCTTCACCTTGGCGACGATCTCGTCGTCCTCGCGCTCATGGGTCCAGCCATGTGCGGCGAAATAGGTTTCGAGCATGTCGATGGGCGCCGCGGCGTCGCGGTCGAATTCCGCTTCGTCTAGCATGCCCATGTCGCCCCCGGTCGTGTAGCCATGCCCGCTAGTGCCAAGCGCGCGGACGGGGCACAAGCTTGCGCCTGCGCCCCGCCGCTCAAAACTGTGGACAAGGAAGCCCTAGCCAGCGTCACGCATTCCCTTGCGGGTTGAGCTTCGCCTCGAGCGCATCGAGGCGCGCCTTCAGCGCATCGGCCTCGTCGCGCGCGGCCGCGGCCATCGCCTTCACCGCTTCGAACTCGTCGCGGCTGACGAAATCGAGCCCGCCGATCCATTCGCGGGCGCGCTCGCGGGCACCGGCCTCGGCTTCGCGCGCCACCCCGGCGAAGGTGCCGGCGGCGCCGTTCACCATCTTCACCAGATCGTCGAACAGGCGGTTGTCGGTCTGCATGTCAAAGAATCCCAGTCAAAGCGTTTCGAGGTGGATGTGGGCGTTCGGCGCCGCCGACGCAATCTTTTCCGCATCCGGATTGAGATCGCGGACCTGCGAAAACAGCACGCTCGCGAAGCACACCCAGGCGAGATAGGGCAGCAGCATCAACCCGGCGAGCATGCGGATGCGCCAGAAGGCGACCATCGTCACGGCGACGAGCACCGCCAGCGCCACGATCACGATCAGCGCGAGATCGAGCATGTGGAAGCGGAAGAAGATCGGCGACCAGGCGAGGTTCACCGCGAGTTGGAGGACGAACAGCACCACTGCCGCCGCCCGCCCCCGCGCGCCCCGTGCGCTGAGCACCAGCGCGAGCGCCAGGCCCATCAGCACATAGAGCATGGTCCAGACGACCGGAAAGGCGATGTTGGGCGGCTGGATCGCCGGCTTGGCGAGCGCGGTGAACCATGGATTCTGGTCCCCGGCGGGCGCGACCATCGCCGATCCGAAGCCGAGCAGCACCACCACGGGCACCGTCACCAGCGCACGCCGCCAGAAGCCACGCCGTAGTTGCGCCTTCGATGCCAGTGCGTTCACACGATCTCCCCTTTGCAGTTGCCGGACCCGCGGCATGGCCTAGGCGATTGCCGCGAATCTGCAAAGGCGGCCCGCATCCTCGTGCGCGCGAGGCCATTCCTCCTCGCGGAGGACGCGGCCGCGAGAACATCAAGACGAGAACTGCAGTGAAATCGATATCCTTCTGAGAACACAATAAAATTGAGAAGTTTGTTCTTGAACCGACAGTAAACGCGGCGCAACTTCGCTGCATGACTCTTTCCGCACTGCTCCTGTCGCTCGCCGTCTCCGCCGCGCCGTCCCAGGAGTTGCCTCCGCCGCCGATCTATCCGGGCCCGGGAAAGCCGGGGGCCGCGCCGACCTTGCTTCTGATTACACCCACCGCCGGTGAGGCGCGCTGTGACGGAGGGCCGGTGGCGCTGGTGCGACGCGAGGCACCCCTGCCGACGGCAGTCTACGGCAACGGGAACGCCCCGCTCCCGATTACTCTCACCTTTCAATTGGATGCACAGGGAAGGCCGTTCGGCATCAAACGCGCGGATGCCAGCGAGTGGAGCCCCAACCGGCTTTACTTCTCGGACGCTGACGTGATTCCAGCCTTTGCCGTGTCGCGTTTCGCACCCGGCGCACGCAAGAACTGTACGATACGTTTCGAACCACAGCAGGTCGCCGCCAGCGAGGCACCCCCGCAGAGGGCCATGCGCTATATCGTCGCGCCGCATCCGCGACTCTCGGGCGAGCAGACGATCTTCCGCCGTTTCCATCCAGCCGACACCAATTGCATCGGCGCGGGCAACCCCAAGGTACGCCTTCGCGCCTATCCAGCTTTCGAGAACATCGCAGTTGCCCCCGGCAGTTGGGCCTATGCGATGGCGGCGTTCGACATTGACGCGAAGGGACGGCCGACGAATGTGCGGATCATCGGCTCCGACGGGAATGCAGCGCTCGATCGCGCCTCGGTCCGGGCGGTGGAGCAGTCCCGCTTCGCGCCCGAGGCGCGGCATGGCTGCACCTATCCCTATTATCGTCGCAGCGAGGAGACGATCGCGGCGCCAACGTCCCCCGACAAGGCCAGCTTCCGGCCCGCGGACGCGCGCTGCCCCGATGGCGACACCGGCTGGACGAGCATGCCCAAGTTGCAATTCCCCGCGGGCTTCGCGGAGCGACGGATCGAAGGCTGGGCAATTGTCGGTTATGACGTGGCGCCTTGGGGACAGACCGGCAACGTCCGTGTCCTCGCCGCCGAGCCGGCGGCAGCGTTTGGCGACAAGGCACGCGACATCGTGATGCAGGCGCGCCAGGCCTCCTCGGCCAGCGGGCGCACAGGATGCATAGATATCGTACGCTTCGTCATGCCGCAAAAAGGCAAGGAGCCGGAGGAGGACTGACCATCGAGGCGCGGCGGCCGGTATGCAGCGCGCGCGAGTCTCGGTTAGGCCGAACTAGTCGCGCACCGCCCCGATCAAAAACTCCACATTGCCCTCCGGCCCGGTGATCGGGCTGCGGGTCACGCCCAGCACCTGCCAGCCCTTGCCTTCCAGCCAGGCCGCCACCTCGGCACACACCCGCTCGTGCACCGCAGGATCGCGCACCACCCCGCCCTTGCCGACTTCCTCGCGCCCCGCTTCGAACTGCGGCTTGATCAGCGCCGCCAGCCGCCCGCCGGGCCGCGCGAAGCCAAGCGGGACGTCGAGCACCTTGGCCAGCCCGATGAAGCTCGCGTCGCACACCACCAGGTCGATCGGCTCGGGAATGTGCGACGGGGTGAGGATGCGCGCGCTGGTCTGCTCATGGACCACCACACGCTCGTCCTGGCGCAGCTTCCAGGCGAGCTGGTTGGTGCCGCTGTCCACCGCATAGACGCGCACTGCGCCGTTCGTCAGCAGCACGTCGGTGAAGCCGCCGGTCGAGGAACCGACGTCGATCGCGACGGCGCCGGTCACGTCCCAGCCGAAATGCTCGAGCGCATGGGCGAGCTTGATGCCGCCGCGCGACACCCAGGGATGGTCGCGGCCGCGCACCTCCAGCGTCGCGTCCTCGGCGAGCATCTGGCCCGCCTTCTCGATCTTGCGCTCGCCGGTGAAGGCGAGGCCCGCCATGATGAGCGCCTGCGCCCGCGTGCGGCTCTCGGCGAGCCCGCGGTCGACGAGCAGTTGATCGGCGCGAAGCTTTGCCATGCCGCCCTTTAGGCGCGGCCAACGCCCCGGCGCAACCGCTCCTCCATTCGACGCAAGGCTTATTGCCTACTAATCCAGTGGGGATTATAGAAGAAGTCCGGCCAGTCCCTCCCAGGACACAAGGAGAGGAACGCAATGACGATCTTTTCGCCGATCGATGATCGCTCGCCGATCATCCTCACCGTCCCCGGCCTCGGCGGCTCCGGGCCGTCGCACTGGCAGACGCTGTGGGAGCAATCCCGCCCCGACACCCACCGAGTCGAGCTCGGCATGTGGGACACGCCGCATCGCAATGCGTGGGTGACCAAGCTCGACCAGGCGATCCGGCAGGCGCAGGCACCGGTGGTACTCGCGGCGCACAGCCTGGGCTGTCTCGCCGTTGCCTGGTGGGCGACGCTTGCCGGACAGACCTTCGGCACGCCGGTGGCCGGCGCGCTGCTGGTCGCCCCCGCAGATGTCGACCGCGACTCGGCGCCCGCCGAGCTTCATGCCTTCCGCCCGACACCGGCAACCCTGCTCCCCTTCCCCAGCGTCGTGGTGGCAAGCAGCGACGATCCCTGGATGTCGATCGAGCGGTCCGAGGATCTCGCCCGCGGCTGGGGCAGCCTGTTCGTCGATGCCGGGCCGCAGGGCCACCTCAATGCCGCGAGCGGCATCGGCTGGTGGGAAGAAGGCCAGGCGCTGCTCGACCGGCTGCTCGACACTGCCGCCGAGCGCAGCGGATCGGTGCGGACCACCGCCGAAGCACGCTCGCTGCTGGCAGTCAACGCGACCGACGCAGCCCAGGCACATTATCTTGGCGACCGCACGGCCAGCACCGCACAAAACGCGGCTAAATCGGTGCAAGCACACTGGTAAACGCAAGGAGGACGATCTATAGTAGACGCTATGGGAATGGCCGGGTGACGTACCCTAGAGCGGCATCCGGCCTACCCTCGCCGCAGCAGCCTGTACTTCACGAAATTGTCACACAATTTCGTACTGAGCCGCGCTTGCATCGCAACATCGCGAGCCATCTAGTTGCATAGCCAATACATCCTTGGCGCGAGCTGCCGGTCCGCGTTCGCGCGTGACAGGGCATTTCGGCACCTTCTCCCAGATTCCGCACGAAATTGCGCCATGATATATTGTACCGCCGGGACCACGGGTCTATATGGCAGCCCATGTCGTTGAGTACCCCGATGGCCCGCTGGTGGGCGGGCATGGATGGCGCCTTTGATCGCATCGCGATCGGGATCAGCGGCTTGTGCCTGATTCATTGCATCGCGACGACCGTGCTGCTGACGATCGTGTCGACCGCAGGCGGCCTGCTCAACCCGCACATCCATGAATACGGCCTGGTCCTCGCGATCGGGTTCGGCATCTATGCGCTCGGCCGCGGCATCGTCCATCACGGCTATATGGCCCCCGCCGCCGTCGGTGCGTTCGGGCTGGGCATCATGGGCGGCGCGCTGAGCCTGCCGCATGGCGGGTTCGAGACCTTCTGGACGCTGGTCGGCGTGTCGCTGGTCGCGCTCGGTCACGATCTCAACCGCCGCGCGACCTATTGAGCGCACGCCGGCCGCTGCTTGCCGCAGCGCCCCGCAACGCCTAAATCCCCTGCATGTCCGCGCACAATCATCACGAACACCATGGGGCCGATCTTACCAAGGCTGCCCGCACCCGGCTGGAAGAGGCCGGCGAGCAGTGGACGGCGATGCGCGAGCGCGTGTTCGAGGCGCTGGCCGGGTTCGACAAGCCGGCTTCGGCCTATGACATCGCCGAAGCGGTATCGAAGGCCGAAGGCCGCCGGGTCGCCGCGAACAGCGTGTATCGCATCCTCGACCTGTTTGTCGGTTCCAATCTGGCACGCCGCGTGGAAAGCGCGAATGCCTATGTCGCCAATGCGCACCCCGAATGCCTGCACGACTGCATCTTCCTGGTGTGCGACAGCTGCGGCCAGACCACGCATATCGACGACGATTCGATCACCAAGAACGTCCGCTCGGCCGCGCAGCATGCCGGTTTTTCGCCGGTCCGCCCGGTGATCGAGGTGCGCGGCAAGTGCGGCAAGTGCGACTGACCTGCCCAACAGACCGTTCGACTTGAGACTAACACTGCGCTAACAAAGCCCATGGCTGACCTACCCAAGACGCCGCTGCTCGACACGGTCGACACGCCGCAGGACCTCCGGAAGCTCGCCCCCGCCCAGCTTCGCCAGCTGGCCGACGAGCTTCGCGCCGAAACCATCAGTGCGGTGGGCTCCACCGGCGGACATCTCGGCTCCGGCCTCGGCGTCGTCGAGCTGACGGTGGCGATCCACTATGTGTTTAACACCCCCGACGACCGGCTGATCTGGGACGTTGGGCACCAATGCTATCCGCACAAGATCCTCACCGGCCGGCGCGACCGTATCCGCACGATCCGCCAGGGGGGCGGTCTGTCCGGATTCACCAAGCGCAGCGAGAGCGAGTACGATCCGTTCGGCGCCGCGCACTCCTCGACCTCGATCTCGGCAGCGCTCGGCTTCGCGATCGCCAACAAGCTCAACGAAGCGCCGGGCAAGGCGATCGCGGTGATCGGCGACGGCGCGATGAGCGCCGGCATGGCCTATGAGGCGATGAACAACGCCGAGGCCGCCGGCAACCGGCTCATCGTGATCCTCAACGACAACGACATGTCGATCGCGCCGCCGGTGGGCGGGCTTTCGGCCTATCTTGCACGGCTCATTTCCTCGTCCGAATATCTCGGCCTGCGCGAACTGGCCAAGCGCTTCACCCGCAAGCTTTCGCGCCGCCTCACCGTTGCGGCCGGCAAGGCGGAGGAATTCGCCCGCGGCATGGCGACCGGCGGCACGCTGTTCGAGGAACTGGGCTTCTATTATGTCGGCCCGATCGACGGCCACAATCTCGAGCATCTGATCCCGGTGCTGGAGAATGTCCGCGACAGCGAGCAGGGCCCGATCCTGATCCATGTCGTGACCAAGAAGGGCAAGGGCTATGCCCCGGCCGAAGCGGCGGCGGACAAATATCACGGCGTCCAGAAGTTCGACGTGATCACCGGCGCGCAGGCCAAGGCGCCCCCGGGCCCGCCGGCGTACACCAAGGTCTTCGCCGACGCGCTGCTCGCCGAGGCGGAGCGCGACGCGACCGTCTGCGCGATCACCGCGGCGATGCCCTCGGGCACCGGTCTCGACAAGTTCCAGGCGACATTTCCGGATCGTACCTTCGACGTGGGCATTGCCGAGCAGCACGCCGTCACCTTCGCGGCGGGTCTCGCCGCGCAGGGCATGCGGCCGTTCTGCGCGATCTACTCGACCTTCCTGCAACGTGCGTACGACCAGGTCGTCCACGACGTCGCGATCCAGAACCTGCCGGTCCGCTTCGCGATCGACCGCGCGGGTCTGGTCGGCGCCGACGGCGCGACCCATGCCGGCAGCTTCGACGTGACCTATCTCGCCAGCCTGCCCAACTTCGTGGTGATGGCAGCGGCGGACGAGGTCGA
Source organism: Sphingomonas trueperi (assembly GCF_040545965.1). Lineage (GTDB taxonomy): Bacteria > Pseudomonadota > Alphaproteobacteria > Sphingomonadales > Sphingomonadaceae > Sphingomonas > Sphingomonas trueperi_C. The sequence goes on from NZ_JBEPMV010000003.1 coordinate 191,895, forward strand.
ACTCGTCCACATGACGCACACCGCCGCGATGCACGACAGCGGCCCGATCGCGCTCCGCTATCCGCGCGGCAACGGCGTCGGACTGGAACTGCCCAAGGTTCCCGAGCGGCTGGAGATCGGCAAGGGCCGGGTCGTCCGTGAGGGCAAGAAGGTGGCGATCCTGTCGCTCGGCACGCGTCTGGCCGAGGCGCTCAAGGCTGCCGATACGCTGGAAGCCAAGGGGCTTTCGACGACTGTCGCCGACCTGCGCTTCGCCAAGCCGCTCGACGAGGATCTGATCCGTCGCCTGCTCACCACCCACGAAGTGGCGGTGACGATCGAGGAAGGCGCGATCGGCGGCCTCGGCGCACATGTGCTGACGCTGGCCAGCGACACCGGCCTGATCGATGCGGGCCTCAAGCTGCGCACGATGCGCCTGCCGGACGTGTTCCAGGACCAGGACAAGCCCGAGAAGCAGTATGACGAAGCGGGGCTGAATGCCGCGAACATCGTCGACACGGTGCTGAAGGCACTGCGCTACAACGAGGCCGAGCTGGCCGACGGCGCGCGGGCGTAAGGGATTCCGTATCCTTCCCCGCCAGGGGGAGGGGGACCATGCGAAGCATGGTGGAGGGGGAGGAAGCACCACGGCCAGTGGGTCGCCAACCTCCCCCTCCGTCGCCTTCGGCGCCACCTCCCCCTGGCAGGGAAGGAAACACTTGCGTCCTTGAATCTCCAACATGCACATGCCATGTACATGCACATGGCTACGCAGCTTCCCCAGACTCGCTCCAGCCGTGTCGTCGTGCTGGTATCGCCCGAGGAAAAGCGGCGTATTTCCGCCAATGCGGAAGCGGCCGACATGACGGTGAGCGACTTCATGCGCACCGCTGCCGAGCGCTATACCGAACCGACCGATGCCGAGATGGCGCTGATGCGCGACCTGCTCGCCCAGCTCGAACAGGCCAATGCCCGCACGGACGAGGCCTTTGCGCAACTCGAAGCTGCGCGCACCGCCGCCGCCGAGTTCAATGAAGAGGCGTATCGCGCTGAGGTGCGCGAGCAGCTGCTGGCCGATTCGTCGATCGATTGGGACGCACTCTCCACCGCCCTGTCCGGCTGGGCGCGCCAGTGAGCTTCTGGACCGACGCGTTGCGCGCCCTCCAGCAGGTCGCGCTCCTTCAGCACAAGGTCGATCAGGCGCTGACCACCGCCGAGGAAGCGCGCCGCCACTCGATCGAGACACGCGAGCGGGTGATCCGCCTGGAGACGCTGATCGACATCGCGATGAAGCGCCAGAGCGCAGCACCGCCGGCACCGCCTGCACTTCCCGAAAGTCCACAAGCCGGCAGCTAGCACCCGCTTCCCCGAGCGCGTACATCGCGGTACGTGCTGAAAATGACCATCCTACCCCTAACCGCCCGCCCCCGCGCGCTCGCGCACTGGCTGTTCGTCGTCGCCGCGATGATCGTCGCGATGGTTGTGGTCGGGGGCATCACCCGGCTGACCGAATCCGGCCTGTCGATCACCGAATGGAAGCCGATCTCCGGCATCATCCCGCCGCTCAACGACGCGCAGTGGCAGGCCGAATTCGATCACTACAAGCAGATCGGCCAGTATGAGCAGCTCAACCAGGGCATGACGCTCGCCGGCTTCAAGTCGATCTTCTTCTGGGAATATATCCACCGCCTGCTCGGCCGGCTGATCGGCATGGTGTTCGCGCTGCCGCTGCTGTGGTTCTGGGTCCGCAAGCAGATCCCGCAGGGTTATGGCTGGCGGCTGGTGGCGTTGCTGGCGCTAGGCGGGCTGCAGGGTGCGTTCGGCTGGTGGATGGTCAAGTCGGGGCTCAACCACACCCGCACCTCGGTCAGCCATTTCTGGCTGGCGACCCACCTGATGACCGCACTGTTCACGCTGGGCGGCATTGTTTGGACGATGCTCGACCTGCGTGCGCTCGCCGCCAATCATGCCGAGCGCCCTGCCCGGCTGACCGGGCTCAGCGCCGGTGTGCTGGTGCTGCTGGCGATCCAGCTCTTCTACGGCGCGCTGGTCGCGGGGCTCGACGCTGGGCTGGTCACCGATCAGTGGCCGCTGATGAACGACCGCTTCTTCCCAGGCGTCAGCCAGGTCGGCGAGAGCCCGCTCCACGCCGCGCTCTACGATCCCGCCATCGTCCACTTCATCCATCGCTGGTGGGCCTGGGTCGTCGTCGCCGGGCTGATCGTGCTCGCCCGCAAGGCCAAGGCGGCCGGCGATCGCCGCGCGTCGATCGCAATCCACTCGGCGTTCGGCATCCAGATCCTGCTCGGCATCGCGACCGTGATGACCGGCGTGAACCTCCACCTTGCCGCCACCCACCAGCTGGTCGGCGCGCTGCTGGTCTGCGCGACCGTCTGGGGCGTCCACGCCATCGGCCGCCCCCGGTGAGCGACACCGCGCTGCTCTACGTCACCTTCGCCAGCCGCGCCGATGCCGAGCGGGTGGCGAAGACGGTACTGGCAGAACAGCTGGCGGCCTGTGTCAACATCCTCGCGCCCTGCACCTCGATCTATCGCTGGCAGGGCGACATCCAGCGCGGCGAGGAAGTCCCCGCCCTGTTCAAGACCCGCCCTGCCCTGGCACTCCGCCTGCGCGAGCGGATCGCGGCGGTCCACGGCTATGACCTGCCGGTGATCGAGCAATGGCCCGTCGAAGCGGGGGCCGCCGTCGTCCGCTGGATCGCCGAAGAGACACGCTGAACCGACAGGTATCATTTTACCCGTCAGCAAACCCACGCATTTCTTGACTTTCAGGCCCTCTATCGGCATTGGGGCGTGGATCGCGCTGCCGGCAACGGTGGCGCGTATGCATTTCCTACGCGAAAGGTCACAGGCCATGAAGGCGCTGATGAAGACCACCAAGTCGGCCAAGCCGGCCGAGGTGGAGAAGAAGTGGCACATCGTCGACGCCGAAGGGCTCGTCGTCGGTCGTGCAGCGGTGGTGATCGCTAACGTCCTGCGCGGCAAGCACAAGACCAGCTTCACCCCGCACGTCGACTGCGGTGACAATGTCATCGTGATCAACGCGGACAAGATCCGTTTCACCGGCAAGAAGCTCGGCCAGAAGGTGTACTACAAGCACACCGGCTACGCAGGCGGCATCAAGGGCATCACCGCCGCCAAGGTTCTCGAGGGCCGCTTCCCGGAGCGCGTTCTGGAGAAGGCCGTGGAGCGCATGATCCCGCGCGGCCCGCTCGGTCGCCAGCAGATGCGCAACCTGCGCATCTTCGCCGGTTCGGAGCATCCGCATGAAGCTCAGAACCCCGAGGTTCTCGACATCGCCGGCATGAGCCGCAAGAACAAGGTGGGTGCATAATGTCTGACAACCGCCAGTCGCTTTCCGACCTGGGCGCAGCGCTGGGCCAGCAGCCCGCCGCGCCGACCGAAGGCCAGGCCGCCGCTCCGGCTGCTGCCGCCGCTGCCGACGCCTATCTCGCCGGCCAGATCGACGAGCCGGCCGCCCCGACCACGCCGCTGCGTGCGCAGGAACTGGACCAGTATGGCCGCGCCTATGCCACCGGCCGTCGTAAGGACGCCGTGGCCCGCGTGTGGCTGAAGCCGGGCACCGGCAAGATCACGATCAACGGTCGTGACCAGGAAATCTATTTCGCGCGTCCGACGCTGCGTCTCGTCATCAACCAGCCGTTCGGTGTCGCCGAGCGTGAGGGCCAGTATGACGTGATCTGCACCGTCAAGGGCGGCGGTCTCTCGGGCCAGGCCGGTGCCGTGAAGCACGGTATCTCGCAGGCGCTGACCAAGTATGAGCCGGTGCTGCGCGCCCCGGTGAAGAAGGCCGGCTTCCTGACCCGCGACAGCCGCGCCGTCGAGCGTAAGAAGTACGGCAAGGCGAAGGCCCGCCGCAGCTTCCAGTTCTCGAAGCGCTAAGCATCTCGGCTTCGGCCAAGGAATTTGGGGCGGTCCGGCAACGGGCCGCCCTTTTTCGTGCTGGTGAAATCCGGCGGGTTGGCCTAGCCGCTTGCCTCCTTACCCAAAATGGTGCACCGCAACGCGCAAAGGGCGATGACTTGGCCGCTGCGGTGGCGCCGGATGGTAGCCAGCGAGCGCACGACTACGTCGTGAGACGCGCTTCGGATGCACTTGTTCCAAGAAAATCGCCGTGGACTCGCAACGGCCGACCGCAGGAAAACTCGATACGATAGCGTATCGTCCCGCCTTGTACCGTGCTTGTTCAGGGTAGCGCAGATAATCCCACTCTGGGACAGGTCTTCCTAAAAAAATCGGTTCCCCGTAAAGCTTGGGTGCAACGCGGCAAAACCTGCGGGCGGGGAATTCAGACATGCGACGGATTTGGACGGCGGCTGCGCTTGGCGCGGCGGGCCTGCTGTCGGCTTGCGACGGCAGCAGCGACAACATCAACCTGGCGGACACCCGGATGACCAGCGGGCTGGTCGACCTGTCGGCCGCCAATGCCGGGCTTTCGCCGGCGCAATCCCAGGTGACCGACGGCATTCGGCTGGCGCGGCAAACGACCTTCGGTCCTACGCCACAGGTGCTCGAGCAGATCTCGAAGCTGGGCACCGAAGGCTGGCTCAACCAGCAATTCTCGGCCCGCGGCAGCACCTATGCCGATCTCGCGGTGGCGCGCAGGATCGACTATTGCAAGGACGTCCCCTGCAACCGCCGCTATTTCAGCCGCACGCCCGTGGCGATGCGCTTCTACGCCAACGCCGTCTCGGCACCGGACCAGCTGCGCCAGCGCGTTGCCTTTGCGCTCGCCCAGATGATCGTCGCGTCCGAGCAGGAGCAGCGCTCCACCGCCGGCATGGCGTCGTTCAACCAGCTGTTTCTCGATAACGCCTTCGGCAATTACCGCACGCTGCTGAAGGCCGTCACGCTCAGCCCGTATATGGGCATGTACCTGAACATGGCAGGCAGCAACAAGGCCGCCCCTTCCGAGAATTATGCGCGCGAGATGCTCCAGCTGTTCTCGATGGGCCCGAACATGCTCAACCAGAACGGCTCGCCGCGCCGCGACGCGACCGGCGGCACCGTGCCCAACTATGGCCCGGACGATATCCGCGGCGTTGCCCGCGCGCTCACCGGCTGGGATCGCGCGCGGATCGGCAATGCCCCGATCACCAACCAGCTCGCCGGCGACGACGTCAAGCCGATGATCCCGGTGCCCGATCGCTACGACGCCGGCGAGAAGCAGTTCCTCGGCACCCGAGTGCCCGCGGGCGCGAGCCAGCAGGCGAGCGTGGATGCGGTGGTCGACGCCGCGTTCAACCACCCCTCCACGGCTCCGTTCGTTTCGCGCCACCTGATCGTCCATCTCGTCACCGCCAACCCCACCCCGGGCTATATCGGCCGCGTGGCAGCGGTGTTCGCCAACAACGGCCAGGGCGTACGCGGCGACCTCAAGGCGGTGGTGCACGCGATCCTCACCGATCCTGAGGCCCGCACCGCGCCCCGCGTTGATCGCGGCAAGCTGAAGGAGCCGGTACTGGCGATGGTCTCGCTCGCCCGCGCGATCGGCATGACCACCGACGGCTATGCCTTCGTCATGCGCGATACCGGGCTCGGCCAGCCGGTGATGCACGCGCCTTCGGTGTTCAACTTCTACCCGGTCGATTACCCGCTGCAGGGCAGCGCCACGCTGTTCAACCCGGCGTCGAAGCTGCTCAACAGCAGCACCGTTCTTCGACTGCACAACATGATGTACGAATGGACCGTGCGCACCGAGGTTTCGACCGCGGAGTTCAAGGCGCCGACCGGCTATGGCACCGCTTCCGGCACCAAATTCGCCTGGGCGACCTGGGAGTCCTTCGGCGACAATGTCGATGCGATGGTCGCCGCCGTAGACGTACTATTGCTGGGCAATAGCATTACGCCGGCTCAGCGCGCCGCGCTGCGCACTGCCGCGATGGCGATCAACGACAAGGATGTGCGTGTGCGCGCCCGCAAGCGCGCGCAGATGCTGCTCTACATCGCCGCCACCAGCCCGCAATTCCTGGTCGACCGGTAAGGAACCGATCCGATGACGCTTTCCCGACGCGATTTCGTGCGCCTCACCGCGGGCACCGGTGCCCTGGCCGCCATGGGCCAGCTCGGCCGCACCGCCGCGGTCGCCGCCCCCAGCGGCAGCTACCGGGCGATGGTGGGCATCTTCCTCTATGGCGGCAATGACGGCTGGAACATGGTGGTGCCGACGGATGCCCGGCACGCCGCCTATCAGGCTGCGCGCGGCGGCGTCGCGCTGCCCCGCAACACGCTGACGCCGCTCACGAACAGCAGCTATGCCCTGCACCCGGCGATGGCGGCGCTGCGCCCGATCTGGGATGAAGGCGCGCTGTCGCTGGTGCTCAACACCGGGACGCTGTTCGCCCCGTTGACCAAGGCGACGTATCAGTCCCGCCCGGACCTGCGCCCTAGCAACCTGATGAGCCATTCGGACGAGCAGGCGCATTGGCAGGGTCTGCGCGCCCGCGATGCCGCCAGCGACGGGTTCCTGGGCCGCTTGGCCGATCGCATGCCGGGCGGCCGGCTGCCGCCGCTGATCTCGCTTGCCGGGTCGACCCTGGCGCTGATCGGCAAGACGGCGACGCCGCTGGTGCTTCCCGCCTCGGGCCTCCCGGGCCGTTCGGGCTACAGCGCCAAGGACACCGCCAAGAACCTCGCCACCACCATGCTCGCGACGAGCGATGGCGGCCCGATCATGGACGGCGTGGAGTCGACGCTGCGCGATACGTTCGACCAGGCGGACCTGGCCAACAGCCTGCTTTCGGGCGCGAGCAGCGTCACCCGCTATTTCGTCGATGCGAACGGGCGCGCGCTGACCAGCGACATCGCGGCACAGCTGCTCGGCGCGGCGAAGATGATCGAGGCACGCGGCACGCTGGGCCATAGCCGCCAGAGCTTCCTGCTCAGCATGGCCGGGTTCGACTATCACGCCAACCAGATCCAGGGTTCCCCCACCGCCGGCGCGCACGCGGACCAGCTGGGCGATCTCGCGCAGGCGATGGCCGCCTTCCACCGCGCGGTGACGGCGCTGGGCGTAGGCGCCAACGTGACGACCTTCACGATGAGCGACTTCGGCCGCACCTATGCCAGCAATGCGCAGAACGGCACCGACCACGCCTGGGGCAACAACCACCTCGTGATGGGCGGAGACGTCGCGAAGGGCGGCATCTTCGGCACCTATCCCGATCCGGTGCTCGGCGGCGACGACGACATCACCAAGGAGGGCCGCTTCATCCCCGGCATCGCGCAGGAGGAATATCTCGGCGCGATCGCGCGATGGCACGGCGTGAGCAATGCGGACATGCCCTATGTCTTCCCCAACTGGTCAACCTGGTCGACCGCCGGGCGCGGACCGCTGGCGCTGTTTCGCCGCTAGAGTGCGACGCTCGCCTCGCCCAGGAAGCGGGCGCGGGTGGAGAAGCTGGTGCCGTCGACGGTGATCTCGTTGAACGAGGGCGGCTGGTCGCGGGTGCGTTCGGACAGCGTGCCCGCACCGATCAGCCGCACCGTGCGATCGCCGACGGGGTGCTCGATATCGAAGGGGTCGTGGACATGCCCCGTCAGCACCGCGTTCGCGCCGGCCTGGGCCAGCGCCTCCAGCGCCCGTCGTCCGCCGCGGGTGCGCGAGGTGGCGCGGGTGCCTGCCTCTACCAGCGGGTGGTGCGCGGCGACGAAGACCAGCCCACCCGCCGGCACCGCCTCCGCCAACGCCAGCGACTTGTGCAGCGCGTGGCGGCTGACATGGCCCTTCGACCAATTGGTGCGGAACTGGAAGCGTGCGGTGGTCTTGAGCGGGACGATCGAGACGCCGCGGATGTCGAGCGGGCGTTCGATCATCCGCTCCAGCGCGCGGTAGCGGCGATAGGGCATCGCCAGTCGCGCAAACGGGTTGAAATAGGGCAGGTCGTGGTTGCCGACCTCTACCGTGGTCGGCACTGCCAGGCTCTCCAGCCACTCGGCGGCGGCGGCGAACTCCTTGGCGCGGGCGCGCATGGTGAGGTCGCCCGTCATGATCACCGCAGCGGGCTTTTCGTCACGCACCTTGGCGTTGAACCAGTCGACCGCCTCACGATTTTCTCGGCCGAAATGCACGTCACTGACATGGAAAAAGCGGGTCATGCGGCCGGCACCTCCGCGCGGGTGGCGATGAACGTCTCCAGGCTCCGTCCCGCGCGGATGGTGGTGCCGGGCTCGAGCGTCTCGGGCTCGCCGTCGAACAATGCGAGCACCGGCTTGCGCTCGGCGAGCTTGAGCTGCTCGGTGCGGCTTTCGGTCACCGCGCGCGCCGCGACCCAGTCGCCGGTCACCCATTCCCAGCCGAGCTGCGCGATCGAGCCCCAGTCGCGCGCATCGACCGCCGCGACCTCCAGCCCCTCGAGCGTGGGCGTGACGAACACCGCCTGGTAGCTGTCGCCGAGATTGCGGGCGCCCTGCACCCGCACGCCGCGCCGGTGGAAGGTGCTCCGCCAGGCGCCGCGTACTGCCGCGAGCAGCCGGCCGAACCGGCCTTTGCGAACTACCTCCCGCGCACGGAACCAGCTCGCCGCCGGACCGAGGATCAGGCCAACGAACGCGCGATGCTCGCCCGCCACGATATAGGGCAGCGCCACCCGGCGATCACAGCCATGCGCGGCGTGGATGATCTTGTGGGGATCGGTCTCGTCGTGCAGCGCCTTGGCGAGCAGGTTCATCGTCCCGCCGGGCAGGATCAGGAACGCGCCTTCCCAATCCGCCAACGCGCGCAGCGCCGCGTTGATCGTGCCGTCGCCGGCGAACAGCACCACCGTATCGACGTCCGCCGCGTAGAGCCGCGCCGCCTCGGGCAGCGCGTCCTCGGGGAAGCGGGTGCGGCCGGCGAGCCGCAACCCGCGCTCCTCGAACACCGCCTCCATCGCGTCGCATTTCGCCTGCGAGGTGGTGCCGGAATTGGGATTGGTGATGAACCAGAGCGTCTGCATGGCCCTCGTAACGCCCGAGAACCGATTTCGTGGCGTCGCTCAGTGGCCGGTGAAATGCGCCTCGCGCTTTTCGAGGAAGGCGGCGATCGCCTCGCGGCAATCGTCGGTCTTGGCGGCGATGCTCTGGTGATCGGCCTCGATCTCCATCGTCTCGGCCAGCGTTCCCGAGAGCGCGACGCTTACCTGCTTGCGGATCAGCCCCAGCGCGACGGTGGGCATGGCCGCCAGCTTGGTCGCCAGCCCGTGCGCCACCTGCAGCAGCCCGCCATCCTCCACGACCCGTGTGACGAGCCCGTTGGCCAGCGCTTCCTCGGCCAGCATCCGCTCGCCGAGCAGCGCCATTTCCAAGAGCCGCGCACGGCCCGCCGCCTTGCCGATCAGCCAGGTCGCCCCGGCATCGGGCACCAGCCCGATATTGGCGAAGGCGAGCAGCAGATAGGCCGATTGCGCCATCACCACGATGTCCGCGGCGAGCGCGATCGAGGCCCCCGCCCCCGCTGCCGCGCCATTGACCGCGGCGACGATCGGGATCGGCAGCTCGGCCATCGTCGCGATCACCGGATTATAGTGCCGCCGCAACGCCTCGCCCGAATCGCGCATGCCGACGCTGGCGGTAAGGTCCGCGCCCGCGCAGAAGGCACGACCCTCGCCGGTGAGCAGCACCGCCCGCGCTCCATCCTCTGCCGCGCGCCGTAGCGTCGCCGCGAGCAGATCGAGCATGTCGGGGGTGAGCGCGTTGAGCCGATCGGGGCGGTTCAGGTGCACCACCGCGACATCGCCTTCCATCGCAAGCAGCACCGGCGCGTCGGACATCCTCACTTCTCCTTTTGGTCGGGAAACGGGATGCCCGCGCGCGCGGCCTCGCGCAACTCAAAGCTCCTTGAGCACCGTCGCCGGATCCGCGAGCACGGCGGGATCGACCACCATGCGCTCGGCCACCAGCCGCTTGCCCTGGACATAGTCGCGCATGGCGTTGACGCAATCGAGCGCGATCACCCGCCCCTGCTTGAGGTAGATCACCGAAAAGGATCGTGCCGCCGGATCGCCGCGGAGCACCGTCGCGTCATGGCCGATCGACAGCCCGACGGTCTGCAGCTTGAGGTCGTACTGGTTCGACCAGAACCACGGCACCGCGTCATAATGCGCGTCCTGGCCGGTGAGCAGCTTGGCGACGACATTCGCCTGATCATTGGCATTCTGCACCGATTCCAGCCGGATCTCGGCGCCGTCGGCATAGCCGTTCACATGCAGCGCGCAGTCGCCGATCGCATAGACGTCCGCCAGGCTGGTGCGGCACTGCGCGTCCACTCGCACGCCGTTGCCGCCGGCAGCGCCCGCTTCAAGCAGCGGCGCCACTTCGGGGACGATGCCGATGCCGACGATCACCATGTCCGCCGGCAGCACCTCGCCGCCCGCCAGCCGCACGCCGGAGACGCGCCCGTCCTGCTCCTCCAGGCATTTGACCAGCGCGCCGGTGCGGATCTCGACCCCGTGGGCGCGGTGCTCGGCCTCGTAGAAGCGCGACAGCGGCTCGCCGGCGACGCGGGCGAGCACCCGGTCCATCGCTTCCAGCACAACAACGTGCTTGTCGGCCTTGATCAGCGCGGCGGCCGCCTCCAGCCCGATATAGCCGCCGCCGATCACGACGATCCGCTTGGTCGCCGGCAATTCGGCAAGCAGTTGGTCGACGTCGCGGCGCGTGCGGATGGCATGGACGCCGGCGAGATCATGCCCGCTGCACGCCAGCCGCCGCGCGCTGCCGCCCGCAGACCAGACGAGCGCGCCATAGCCGATCTGCGCGCCCGCCGCGTCGGTAACGGTCTTCGCCGCGGGATCGACCGCCACAACCCGGCGCCCGGCCAGCATCGTCACCGAGCGCTCCTCCCAGAAGGCGGGCGCGCGGATCAGGATGCGCTCGAAGCTCTTCTCGCCCTTCAGATAATCCTTGGAGAGCGGCGGCCGCTCATAGGGCAGCTCGGGATCCTCGCCGATCACCGCCAGCGTGCCCCCGAACCCCGCCTGCCGGAGCGCCACCGCGCACTGCGCCCCGCCATGGCCGCTACCGACGATCAGAATATCGAATCTGTCCAAAAAGCGCACTCCCTGCGATCCCATGCACGAAATCGCTATACTCATACGAACGCGTGCCGGCTGCCATGCCATATTGCCGGTGCGCAGCTGCGCCAATAGCGTCAACTACCCCATTGCCACTGCAGTTAAGCAACGCTATTCCGCCGGGCAGAAACGCTGATGCACCACGGCCCCGTGGCGGCATTGCGGGTGTAGCTTGATGGTAGAGCAGAAGCTTCCCAAGCTGGCCGTTTCCGCACCTTTCCCAGCTATTCAGCGCAAAGACGGTCTCAAAAATATCATTACAGAACAGCCACTTAACAAGAGCCTGCAAACTAATTTCAGCTCAGGTCATGGATGAGCGGAGCAGGCACTCGTCCGGTCTTGGACGTAGGTCTATCCTGAAGGCCGAGATTGGGTGGGAAGCTCGCGGGCAGCTATCGCTCGTAGCGCAGAGGAAGCTGACTGCCGCGCCCGAACCCGCCCGTTCAGATTCCGCCGATTACCCCGAGCAGCACCTCGACCAGTTCGAGCACCACGAGCTCCTTCGCGTTCACCAGCTTCGCGGTGGCCGAATAGTCGCCGTTGAGCTTGACGTCGACGGGATAATGTCCGGGTAGCCCGGCCTCGCGGATTTCAAACTCGATCCTGTCGCCGTCGGATATGGCGAATTCCTTGAAGGGCATGGAGGAGATGTTCGACATGGCATAGCCCGCGTCATCGCCCTCGAACCGGCAGCCGAGCATCCAGAAGTCAAAAGGCGAGGTGGGCAGGTCCACGTCTCCATTCGCCCCCAGCCCATGCTCCGGGCCGGCAACGTTAATCACGGCGCGGCTAAGCTGGAGATCTTGGGGTTCCGGCAGGCTTGGCGTATGAAACACGACCAGCGCCGCCAGCTTCTGCTCGCTGCGGTTATTAACCATCACTTTCCCACGCGACATGTCATGCTCCTCTATCCGGCACCGCAGGATAAGAGCCTCAGCCCAGCGGGTAAATTGCTTGCACCGCACGAGCCGAACAATTGAGGCTCGCGGGCGTCTACTGGCCCTGCAAGCTGGGGCGTGGACGGACTGGCAGCTTCCCCACGGAGCGGACCACCAACTCTTCTGCAGTACACTCGAAGCATGGGCTATCAGTGTAAACAAGATGCTCTACCAACTGTGCCTCAGCTCGGCGCTGATCCCTTGAAGCGCAGCCTGTTCGTCGACAAGGGTCGCGTCGCCGCGCGGCGCGACCGGCTGTCCTTCAAATATCGCTACACGCTCAACATCGTAGCCCGGGACTATGCCGGCTCTATCGATGGGCTGATGGTGCCCATTCTCGCCTGGAGCACCGAAGCCCAGCCCGAACGGCTCGCGGTGGGCCAGCAGGACCCCTTCCGCTTCGAGTCCGAACTCCTCGACGCCGACGCGGCCGACGTGTCGGCGTGGATCGAGCTGACCGAGGCGGTGTCGGTCGAGGCGTTGGCGCAGGGCGGCTTCAACGCCGTGCAACTGGCCGAACCGCGGCTCGTCGAATGCGCGGCGACCTGGCCGAGCTGGAGCGGATCGCGAGCGCATGGCTGCGGACAATCGTGCCGCCAGGACCGCGCCGCCTCCTCCGGCAATGGTCAAGGAGCTGCAGCGCTCGCAAGCCGCGCGCATCGGTCGCTAGCAGAACCCCGATGGCAGCGCCTACAGCCCACCCAAGGCCAAGCCCGCGCCGCGCCCAGGTAATTACGCGGTGAAGTTTCTCTACCCTAAGGGCGCCGCCGAGCCGCGCCTGGTGCTGATGAAGAGCTGGACCCACGAGGGCAACCTACTCACCGGCTTCGACGTCGAGGCCGGCGGCGCGCGTAGCTTCTTCTGGAACAAGGTCGACCGCTGGCTACCCCTGGAGCCCGAGGAGCAGAACAAGGGCGCGGGGAAGTATCGGCGCAAGAGCAGCATTCGGCGCGCTGCCATGTTCCGCAAGCTTCGCAACGGGCGCAACCTGCGCGCTGGCGCTACCGATCGAGAGGCGTGGATCGGCTTTTTGGTCGTGCGTCGGAAATTGCCGGCGTGTCTCAACACGGATTGATGGATCGGCCGGCGGCCAAGGCGAAACCCTTACGCTACGCTCGCCGCGCGTTGCTGGGCGTCACCGGTGCCTAAGCGGGCGCAATGCTCGACATGCTGCTCTGCCACCCGACGAGATTACCCTGACCGTATTTCGGAAAGGGGGCCCGGTGTAGGCGCACCGTATCGTGACGGAGCCGATATGAAAGGAACTTTTTTTTTGCGCACTGCCCGGTACTTATCACTTGTTGTTCCCAACTTTTTTTCGCAAGACAAACTCCTTGCTGTTCCCTTCTGGCACACTCGTCCGGCTTGCAGCACCACCCGATGGCGCATTCCCGTGGGAACGACAAAAGCCTTCATAAATACTGAAATATTTCCTTGCGTTGCAATCGAGTAATATTTCGAAATACCGACTTGCGACCCTCACAGGGGGCGACGTAACCGGGGAAAAAAATGTTTGCACTTGCGCTATCGTTTGCACTGGGCATCATTGCAACGCTCTTTATCATCTTCATAGCACTGCCGATCGCGACTGTACTTATTGCCGATATAATGGCGGCAAACGGCGACTGATCCATTCCCACCCAATCACGAAGAGGAAGGGATAAAACAGTTGCAGTTATTTGACTCACTAGGGCTAATTTGCGGTATTTTGACAGCATTAGCCATATACGCGGCGCTCGCTATCTTCGTTATGCTGAAGAAACCCAGGCTTAACTTTGTTAAAGAGGTGGAGCCTGAGAGGATCGACGATTGATAAGGCCATGAGAGCGGAACGGCAGTTCCAGCGCCGCTTTCAGCCGTTCGCCTGTCTCGACTGACCTTGTAAACTCGCTCTTTACAAGCCCCACCGCTGGCAAGCCTGCCCCGGTCGCCGCAAAATGGCCGTCATGGTCGATACCTCCGTCACCTTCGCCGCAGTCGACCTCTCGGATCTCGACCGGCTCGCCGCGCTGATGAACGTCGCCGGGCTCCAGCGCGACCAGCCCGCACCTGGGGGGGGTGCTGGTCACCATCCTGTCGCGTCTGGGCGACGGCACCGCCTCGCCCGAGCTGCTGGCCAAGATCTCGGCGCACGTCTCAGCTGAGGCGGTGCGCCCGCTCACCGACGCGGTGACGGTGCAGTCCGCGACGATCTTACCTACCAGATCGCCGCCACCCTCACGACGTACAGCGGCCCTGATGGCTCGATCGTACTCACCGAGGCCTGTAGCCGGGTTGAGGAGTATCGCGATCGCCAGCACCGCCTGGGCGTCGACGTCACGCGCTCCGGCATCTTTGCCGCCCTCTATGCCGAAGGCGTGCAGAATGTCGTGCTTGCCGAGGCCGCACCCAGGCCGCCCTCTGCACCGCGATTAGTGTCGCCTATCCGCGCCGCGGCGCCCGTGCGCGCCGCAGGCACCGCGCGTTCGTCGATCGCCGTCATGCTGGGCCTGCTCGTGCTCGCGATCGCTGCCGTAGTGGGAGAACGCCGCCGATGACACGACAGAACGAGAGCACCGGACCCGTTGGGCCCGTCGCGGTAAGATTGCCGAGGCCGTCAACATCGCTCGCGAGCTCGGCCTTGACGTTGCCGGCTTCCAGATCTCTCCTGACGGTTCGGGCAGCGTGTTCGAATCGCGACGCGTATGCCGCGGCCACATCGACTTGATCGAGGAACGGGCGGGTAAGTTCCCCACCGCCATCTTCGCCGATCCTCGGATGACGGCGAAGGTTGTGAAGTGGCGCAACGAGCGGGCAGCAACACCGCGATCAGGCGACATAGGCATCACCGTGCTGTCGGCTCTGCTGGCGTTCGCACGCCTGCGCGGACATGTTCCCGAGAACGTAGCCCGCGACATACCGCAGCTTTACAAGGGCAGCGACCGAGCCGAGATCGTCTGGACGAACGACGACATGGCTGCGTTCGAGTGGCACGCCTGGGAGGGGGCTGCCCTTACTTGATCGACGGACTGCAACTGGCGGCGGTTACCGGTATGCGCCGGCAGGATCTCGTCTCGCTGACTTGAGACCAAGTCGGGGAGTTTGCGATCGTGAAGCGCACGTTGAAGCGCAGCCGAGGCAAACGCCGCCGGGCCGTCATTCCACAGACATCCCAGCTGGAGCTGGTTCTGGGCGAGCTGCGCAGCCGCTACCGTTCACCAGGTGTGAACAACGTGCTGGTGAACAGCCGTGGCGAGCCATGGACCGGCGATGGCTTCGGCGGCAGCTTCAACCGAATCCGCGACGCTGCCAACATCGTGCACGTCGACGAAGACGGTGACGTGCGGCCAAAGCACCTGCACGACGTTCGCGGCACCTTTTGCACAATGCTGCTGACCGAGTGGGAATTAACGGATCAGGGGGCGGTCGATATCATGGGATGGTGGCCCGACCGCGTCGCACACATCCGCAAGGTGTACGTTGATCACACGCGCGTCGTTGTCGCTCTCGGACAACGGATCGCGGCGCTCTCTGGCAGCAAGTGGGGCATTGCCAGAGGGCGCCAGCGTCGCTATTTCGACCTCCACCAGCCGCCGGTTGCAAAACATTTTGCAAAACAACTCGGCGGCAGCGGCGAAAAGTTGAGGCCTCTCAACGGTTTGCGGGTGTAGCTCAATGGTAGAGCAGAAGCTTCCCAAGCTTACGACGAGGGTTCGATTCCCTTCACCCGCTCCATTTTCCGATCTCACGAAATCCCACAGAACTTTGTAAACCGCGGAAATCGGCGGTATTTTTCGGGCTGTCCGGTTCGTGATCGCTCGTCTCATCTCATCAAATCGCAACTGGAGATGGGGCCTTCTCAAAAATCGCGGGCCCCACTTTTTTGCACGAGGCCCCAAGGTGGTGGGGCCTCGGGATGAGAGGCCCGAACCATGCCGTTGAGTGATATGGCGATCCGCAAGGCCAAGACCCGCGAAAAGGCCTACAAGCTATATGACGAATTGGGCCTTTACGTCATCGTGTCTCCGTCCGGCTCCCGCCTGTGGCGGATGAAGTTCAAACACCGTGGCGTCGAGAAGAAGCTCAGCTTCGGCTCCTACCCGGAGGTCAGCCTGCGCGACGCGCGTAAACTGCGCGATGACGCGCGCGAGATCCTTGCCGAGGGGAAGGACCCCGTTCTGGAGAAGCAGCGCGAGAGAATTCGGGCCGAAGCACTGGCGGAAAACACCTTCACTCGCATCGCCAACGAATACTGCTCGAAGCGGCGGCGCGACGGCGACCGGGCCTGGGCACCCTCCACCGCTGCACGGTGCGAATATCTCCTCAGCCTGCTCGACACCTCCATCGGCACAATGCCGATCCATGAGATAGAGCCCATCGATGCGCTGACCGCGATTCGAAAGATCGAGAAGCGTGGCAAGCTGGAGAGCGCACGGCGAACCTTGCAGTTGGCGAGCGCCGTGTTCCGCTACGCCGTCGCCACTGCCCGATTGAAGTCGGACCCGACGAGGGACCTGCGCGGCTCGCTGCTGACGCCAACCGTCAAGCACTACGGCGCGGTCACCGAGGCGAAGGACGTTGGCAAGCTGCTGCGTGCAATCGACGCCTATGAGGGCTAGGGCATGACCAAATGGGCGCTGCAACTGGCGCCGCATGTGTTCGTGCGCCCCGGAGAACTACGTCACGCACGATGGGACGAGATCGACTTCGACGCCGCAGTGTGGACCATCCCGGCCGAGAAGATGAAGATGCGCAAGCCGCATCACGTCCCGCTTTCGACCCAGTCGATCGCCATCCTGCTGGAGATCCGGTCGATCACAGGGTCAAACGGATATGTATTCCCGTCAATGCGGTCGCGCACGCGGCCGATGTCGGACAACACCCTCAACGCCGCACTCCGCCGATTGGGCTATGCCAGCAATGAAATGACCGAACATGGCTTCCGCGCCATGGCGAGCACCCTGCTCAACGAGTCGGGCAAGTGGTCCTACGACGCGATCGAACGCGCGCTGGCGCATGGCGATACCGACAAGGTTCGTGCGGCCTATCATCGCGGTACCCATTGGAAAGAGCGGGTAGCGATGGCACAGTGGTGGTCGAACCTGCTCGACAACCTGCGCAGCGGCGCAACGATCTTGCCCTTCCCGGGAGTGCGGGTCGGCTGAACGCCTCCGGTCACGCCGCCCGATCGCGCGCCGTTTTAGGTGTCGGTATGCGACGCCGCACGCCTATTGGGCGGGGTCTTCCCAGGGATTGAGCAGCGGAACGCCGGTCGCAATGAAGTCGGCGGTATTGCGGGTGACGACGGTGAGGCCGTGAACAAGGGCGGTGGCGGCAATCATTGCATCGCGTTCTGCGCGAGGATCGGGAACGTGGAGGGCTGCGCAGCGACGGGCCACCGCAGAATCGAAGTCGAGAATGTGATCCGCAAATCCGGGCATCACGGTCTTGTCCATCCAGCGACGGAGCGATGCTGCCTGCGCTTCGTCCCGCCGTTGCAGCCGAAGGATGCCGATCTCGATTTCCATGATCGTCACTGCCGACACGAACGGGCGAGCACCGACTGCCATCTTTGTCCAAGCCTCGAACGCAGGGCCTGCCCGTTCCGGCTTTCGGAGTGCCGACACGACGTTGGTATCGAACAGGAACATCAATCCTCGCCGAACTCGGCTGGACGGAAGCCGATGTTCAGCTTGGGCGGGTCGAAATCGAAGTCTCCGCCACCGTCCTTATCCGCAAACATATCCGCTAGCGTCGGGCCCTTGCCGATCAGCCGCTGATATTCTTCGATCGAGAGCAGGACATGCGCGGGGCGCCCGCGATCGGTGATGAACACAGGGCCATGCAGGGCCGCCTTCTTGGCGCGGGCGGCGTCCTGATTGAACTCGCGGCTGGTAAGGCTGGTGATGCCCATGACGCCCTCCTGGCGCTTGACGATATGTTGCTACATTGTCAGCGAGGCGGCGAAAGTCAAGACGCGTGCGAACGTAGGGGTTACCATTAGCGCATGGCGATACCGACAATGTGCGTGCGGCCTATCATGGCGGTACCCACTGGAAGGAGCGCATGGCCAGGGCACAGTGGTGGTTGAACCTGCTGGACAGCTTACGATGCGGAGCGACTATCCTCCCTTTTCCGGAAGCTTCAGCCTCCTAGACGCCGCGCTTACAGGACTCACATCGGGCGCTGGAGGCTCTGCTTCCGGCGGCGCCGAGATTGGCAAGTTGGCCAGCAACGAAGCTTCAGCCTGCCAGACCGGATGTCATCGGCTGGCTCCCCGCCCCCGCGCGAACCCCCGACCGCTCTCGAGGAAGGACGCCAGCATCGCCGGGATCAGATCCGTTACCGCCTCCTTCTGACCATAGGTGTCGGCATATAGCGCAGCATAGTCCTGCAGCCGTTGGTGCAGGTCGGGCGTGATGAGGATCGCCAGCTTGACGGGCTTTCGATCCGGTAGCTTGGCGAGTTTCAGGTCGGGCATGTCGGCCTCCTATCCGCGCCAGGGCGCGAGGATCAGGTCCTTGTGGACCACGAGCAGCACGTTCGTGCCGGGGCGAACCGTGAGCGTCGGTTGGACGTTGAGATTGCGGGAGGTGAGCTGGTCGCCCGCGCGCGCGACATTCTGCTGCGTCGACTGCCGGATCGCCCGGACAAGATCGCTGTCACCGGAAATCGTCAGCTCCGAGCCCACGCCGAGCAGGGTCGACAGCGCGATCCCCTTGAGCAGCGTCCAGGTGTGGAAGTCCACCTTGTCCTGCAGGCCGGCATAGCCCGAGGCATCGGTCGCCGGCACGTTGTCGATCCGGAGCGAACTGCCGTTCGGCAGCAGGATGCGCTGCCAAATGACCAGCGCACGCTTTTGCCCGAAGGCGACGACCATTGATGAGCGTCAACGTCGCGTCCGAGCCCAACCCGCGAAGGTTGAGCGTCGTCGCATTGTTCGCATTATTGTATCCGCCCTGGTCACCGCCCCCCGCGACCCCGGGGTTTTGCCCTCCGGTGAAATTCTGCGGGAGTATCCGCGAAACACTCGCCATGTCGGGGATACCCTGCTCCTCCAGCCCCCAGCGCGACACGATAATGACTGGCGAAGGCCCCTCGGCCCCGCGGATGCGCGAGCCGGTTACCGTGATGGCATCCGATTTCTCTTCTTGGGCTGAGGCGCCCCCGCCTTTGCCGGGTCGCTCCCGGATAACGATGGCGCCGGATTCCTCGCCGACCAGAAGTTCCTCTCCTATGGCGAGACGCACCGCCTGCTCGACGGTGTAGATACCCCGGATCGTCCCCGAGCGCTTGCCGCGCACCTCCTCGTCCGCGAACAGGATCTCCCGGCCGCCCTGACGAGCGATCGCACGGAGCGTGGAGGCAAGGTCCTGCGCCGGCAGGTCGAAGCGCGTCGCGCCCGCCTGGGCGCGTGCCTCGACAACCACCATGTCACTGTAGGAAAGCGTCGCGGCAAGCGTCGCCGCACAAAGCGCCCTTTTCGAAATCGTCATTCTTTTCTCCCGCGGCCGGTGTCCCGGCACTGGAGCGATTGACGCAGCCGACGGCGAAACACGGGGTCCGACCCGAAAAAATGTTTGCAGGGCGGCAGCAGCGGCGGATGTCCGCATTTGCGCGGTGCCCTTGCCCCGTCGGCGGGTAGCGCTAGGCTCCCGCGTCGAACCATGTCCCGCCTTCACAGCCTCCGCGCCACGATCGACGATGTCACCCGCTTCCTGGACGCGGAGCCCGTGGGGCAGATCACCCTTCCGCCCGACGTAACCGAGGGCCGCCAAGGGCTGGTGATGTTCGAGGCCGGTCGCCGCAGGCGGCTGCGGATGATGCGCTGGGGCTTTCCCCGCCGTATCCGCGACGCGCAGTTGCAGCGGAACGAGCCCGAGATCATCGGCCTGGTAGCGGACCTCACCAATCCGCTCTAGGAGCAGACCGTCGTCGAGCCACGCTACCGCTGCATCATCCCGATCACGCATTTCGGCAACCCGGACGGCGACGAAGGGGCCAAGACACGGACATGGTTCTCGGTCCGCGACCAGCCAATCCTGGCTTGGGCAGGCTTCTGCCGGAACTTCCCCGAGGTGGGCCCTTCCTATGCGGGCATGACCATGGAGGCGAACGCGGCCATTCCGCCGACCAACGATCGCATGCCGGTACTGCTCGAGCCGCACGAGCACGCGCGCTCGCTGCACGGCTCGATCCGCGACGTGATCGGCTTCCAGTTTCGCCCGCCGATTGCGGCCGAGCGGATGGTCGTCCTGCGCACCGAAAATTCCTGGCGCGGCGGCGGTCCGCCGCCCGATGGCACGCAGTTGGACCTGCTCTAGCCGCGAACCATGGGCTGCGCGTTGCAGCCCCCTCGCCTTCGACCTAGGCTGCCGCGATGTGCAACCTCTACCACCTTCGGAAGAGCGCAGCCGAAGTCGCCGCGCATTTCGGCGTCGACAATCCGGTGCAGTCCAACGCGGGCGAAGAAGTCTACCCCGGCTACCCCGGCATGGTGGTGCGCGAGGAAGCGGGCGCCCGCGTGCTCCAGTCGATGGGCTGGGGCTTCCCGCTCCGGCTCAAGGGGATGAGCCCGACCGCAAAGCCGAAGCCGGTCAACAACATCGCCGATCTCACCAAGCCGATGTGGGTCGGGCTCGCGCGCAAGCCGGAATGGCGCTGCCTCATCCCGCTGACCGGCTTTGCCGAAGCGGAAGGCGCCAAGGGATCGAAGACGCGGACCTGGTTCAGCGTCAAGGATGCGTCGCTCTTCGCCTGGGCGGGACTGTGGCGGGACAGCGCCGAATGGGGTCCGGTCTATTCCGGCGTGATGACCGACTGCAACGAGGCGATCCGCCCGGTGCACGATCGCATGCCGGTGCTGCTTCACCGCGACGACCATGATCGCTGGCTGCACGGCAGCTTCGATGACATCCTCGCTTTCCAGGCGCGCTGCTTCCCCGATGACCTGATTGTCATTGAGCGTACCGACGAGCCCTGGGTGAAGCGCAAGGGCGCTGTCGAACAGCCGGCCCTGTTCTAGGCACGAAACCGGCTGACCGCCCGCCGCCATTCGACATCGCTCGGGAGCGGCAGGCTGGTAATCGTCGGCGGATCACGGGTCAGGCTGATCGTCGTGCCGCGCCGCCCGCACCGCGAGCATCGGAGGCGAGCCCCCACCTCGACGAGCAGGCCGGGCCATTGCCTGCGCTCGAACAGCCGCCAGAGCGCCGCCGCATGAAAGACCCCGATGTGTCCGCACCCCGCACAGGCTGCCCGGACCGAACGGTGGAACGCCGCAGCCTCGAACAGCGTCCGGGGCACCTGCCCGCCATCTGCGTCGTAGCGTGCCATATCAACCTACCAAGCGCAGGCGCGGACCTGCCGCCGCAGGCGCAGGGTGCAGGCCGAGCGCGGGCACCTGCGCCTGCGGCACCACCCGGATAAGAGCATCTGGCCAAGCCGGGAACATCGCCCGCACCTTGGCGGACAGGAGCGTCGCCGCCGGTGCATCCATCAGCAGCGTCGCGTCATAGCCGCACCACAGTTCCGGCGGGATTCGGCCCAGGCGGTACTTGCCGGCAACCACCAGCACCGCCGGAGGGTGAAGCTCGCGCCTCCCCGCAATGAAGCGTGCCAGGCATAGCGGTCGCTGCGCCGACTTCCAGGTCTCGAACTCCGCAGCGGAATTGACCTGCCCCAGGCGATGCCCCTCGACTCTGCCTACATGGATCAGCCATCCACCATAGGAGAAGGTTTCGAGTTCGATCGGCCAGCGGTGCGCCAGCCAGTTGGTCCTCTCGATCGCATCCATCGCGCGGGCGTCAGGCGTGCACCTGCTCGGCGAACAGGCTCGGTTGCACGGCGCGATCGTGCAGCGCCCGACGCGCCTGCAGCGCCGCGCCGACTGCCTGGCGATAGTGGATGGTCCTGAAGCGCTCCGCCTCGTCGAAGCCGAACGGCGCCCATTCCTCGCTCGGATAGCAGGCGTCGTAGATCGCACGCGCAGCAGCGCGCAGCTGGAGGTCGTGCTCCATGCCGAAGCTCCCAATGATGTCGAATCGCTGCATCGGCAGCGGATTGTCAGCTAGAACAAAATGGGAACGAAGGGCAAGAACGCAAAGTCTCTTACTTGTGCCATGCAGGCTCAGGTGGGCTGCAACCTAGTCGGCGACACTCTCGGGCAGACGGACTGCTCGCACGACCGTCGATCCCAGTCGATGTACATGCCAGCCTGCACCGAACAGTGCCATTTCAGCCCCAGACGAACTCTTCTGCCGGCAAGCCGTTCGGGTCCATCTTGCGTCGAAACCCTCCACCAACCCCCGAACGATGCAAGGTGATAGCAATGCACTCCAACGCAACGGACCGCATCCTGCGGCGCAAAGCCGTCCTCGCTCTAACAGGCCTCACGCGTTCCACCCTTTACCGGAAGATGGAAGCAGGCACCTTCCCCGCTAGCACGCAGATCAGCACCCGCTGTATCGGCTGGCGCGAGTCTGCTGTTAGCTGCTGGCTTGATGATCCGATGACATATGAGGCAGCCCCGACCCTGGAGCGATAAGGCAACGATTGACCGGGTGTGGGACAAAGCCGTCATTCTTCAGGTGCCCCCGGAACGGCTGCTCTCGCCGCAAGCCGCCACGGCATCGCGCCAGCCATAGCTCATTCAACGGGAGATCGCTAATGGAGGGAAAACGCAAATCGATCCCCCGGAGCCACTCCACTGAACGATGACGCTTGCGACCAATTGCCGCAGCGGAAATGATCAAGGGGACTGATCCTAGTTCTTATTCGCCGGCATGACCTGCCTGCAGCCATGCCGGCCATTGTGCTGATTACAACGCTTCCAATACGGTCTTGCCGATCGCGCGCCCGCTCTCCAGCAACGCATGCACCTGCTTCAGATTGGCTGCGTCGATGCCGGCCACGCGCTCCCGTAGCGTCGTCCGCAGCACGCCCGCGTCGACGAGATGCGCCACTTCCTCCAGCAGCCGGTGCTGCTCGATCATGTCGGGCGTCTGGAACATTGCGCGCGTGAACATCAGCTCCCAGGCGACGGTGATCGACTTGCGCTTCAGCGGCACGATGTCGAAGTGCGCGGGATCATCGATCAACGCGATATGCCCCTGCGCCGCGACGATCTTGGGGAACAGCGGCAGGTAGCGGTCCGACGCGGTGAGGCCGGCGACATAGTTGACTTCCGGATGGCCGATCCGGGCAAGTTCCTCGTCCAGCGGCTTGTGGTGGTCGATCACATGATGCGCCCCCATTTGCTCCACCCAGGCGATCGTCTCCGGGCGCGAGGCGGTGGCGATGACCGTGAGGCCGGTCAGTCGCCGTGCCATCTGGATCAGGATCGATCCGACACCCCCGGCGCCGTT
This sequence comes from Sphingomonas trueperi, assembly GCF_040545965.1. GTDB lineage: Bacteria > Pseudomonadota > Alphaproteobacteria > Sphingomonadales > Sphingomonadaceae > Sphingomonas > Sphingomonas trueperi_C. The sequence continues at coordinate 215,249 of NZ_JBEPMV010000003.1, forward strand.
GATCACCAGCAGGCTGCCCTGCGCCCGCTTGCGCCCATGCGGCACGTTCAGCCGGTCGAACAGCAATTCCCACGCGGTGATCGCGGTGAGCGGCAGCGCGGCGGCTTCCGCCCAATCCAGGCTGACTGGCTTGTGCCCGACGATGCGCTCGTCGACCGTGTGCAGCTCGGCGTTGGCGCCGGGACGGGTGATGTCGCCCGCGTAGAAGACTACGTCGCCCGGGCGGAACAGCGTGACGGCGTCCCCCACCGCCTCGACAATGCCCGATGCATCCCAGCCGAGGATCTTCGGGCCGCCTTCTGGCGCCGGGCTGCCGCCACGGACCTTCACGTCGACCGGATTGACCGAGACCGCCTTCACCCGGACGAGCAGGTCGTGCGGGCCGGGCGTGGGTGCGGGAATGTCCAGGTCGAGCAGCGCGTCTTCGCGGTCTATGCTGCCGGGCTGATGGTAACCGATGGCTTTCATGTCGAACCTCCTGATGATCGTTCGCGCTACAGATCGTCCATGCGAATGCGTGCCGCCACGGCCAGTTCCGCACGGCCGCCATGCGATGATGCATGCACCTCAGAGTTCGCTAGGCAGCGCGGAAACCAGCGCGTCCACGAGCATCCGAAGCCGTCGCAACCGCCGCAGATCCTGGTGATAGCCGACCCACAGGTCGCGCGGCGGTGGCTCCTCGCCTTCCAGCCGGGCGAGCGGCAACTGGTCGCCGATCACCCGCGGCAGCACGGCCAGTCCAGCGCCCGCAACGCAGGCTGCGCCCTGGGCCTCGCGATTGTTGCTGCGGAAGGCCGGCGTGGCGGCAGGCCAGCGACCGCGTAGCCAGGCGACATCGGGGAGCTGATCGAGCGCACTGTTCATTGTCACGAGCCGGTGGCCGTTGCCGTCCCCGCTCGCGCGCGGATCGCCGCAGCGCGCCAGATAGGCGGGCGCGGCGTAGAGCGCATAGCGAATCCGCAGGAAGCGGCGCTGGACGATGTCGCTGCCGGAGAACGGCACGAAGCGCAGCACCAGGTCCGCCTCGCGCCGCTGAAGATCATAGAGGCGGGAGTCGGCCAGCACCTCCACGACAAGGCCGGGATGCTCGACCGCGAAGCCGGCGAGCGGCGCCGCCAGCACCCGCGACGAAACCCAGTCCGAGGCGGAGAGCCGCAGCACGCCTTCCAGCCCGCGCGCGCCGCCGATCAGCTTGCGCTGCAGGGCGACCGCCTCCTCCGCCATCTGCTCGGCATGGACCAGCATCGCCTCGCCTTCGTCGGTCAGGCGGAAGCCGGCAGGCGTGCGCTGGAACAGCGCCGCGCCGACCGCCTCTTCCAGGCTGCGCAGCCGCCGGCCTGCCGTGGGCTGGCTGAGCCGCAGACGCTCGGCTGCCGCCGTCAGCGTGCCGGTATGGGCGATCTCGACGAACAGCTTGAGATCATCCCAGTCGAGGCGGAGCGTCGGTTCGGCGGCCATGCCGTTTCATCGCCGCGCAGGCGCATCCGCACAAGCTATACCGAAAGGGGGACAGGGCACGCGGTTGCGAGCGGTTCCCGCCCCCAGGCGCCTGCATTGGCGGCGGCGCGCTCGGCAAAGGCATGGCGCGCGGCGCGCACCGCCGGGCTGTGCAGCGCAGACCATTGCAGCAGCGCCGCTACCGGATCGTCGAGCGTCCGCCCCAGCGGAGTCACGCGATATTCGACCGCCAGTTCCCCCGTCGTCATCACCACGCGCTCGATCAGGCCGTTCCGCTCCAGCCGCTTGAGGCAGGTCACCAGGCTCTTCTGCGAGATCGCCGGCACCGCCCGCCGGATGGCGTTGAACCGTTGCGCGCCGCCGCCCGTGCACAGCGACGCCAGCACCGCAATGGTCCATTTGTCGGCCAGCAGATCGATCAGCAGGCGCATCGCCTCCAGTTCCTCATGCTCCGCCATGCCCGGTCACCTCCGCGATACCTTATGATCTTTCGGTGCGTAATTTACACGAGGTATCCATTCGATACCACAGGAACCGCCGCCTCCGGCATCCGCAAGGGAATCCCTAGAATGGAAACGACGACTTCTGGAGCGGACACCGCTCCCCGTGCCCTCGCGCTCGGCCAATTTCATGTAACGGCGCTGCACGACGGCCATTTCGACCTGCCGACCGGCTTTCTGCAGCGCCCCGACGGCGCCCAGGCGATGGACGGCGAGACCTTCCACCTCGACGTGAACTGCTTCCTGCTGCAGACGGGAGCGCGCAACATCCTCGTCGATACCGGCGCCGGTGCCCAGTTGGGCCCCACCGTCAACAAGTTGGGCGCGAGCCTTGCCGCGGTGGGCCTCACGCCCGCCGATATCGATGCGGTGCTGTGCACGCACATCCACCCCGATCACACCAATGGCCTGATCGACGCGGACAAGGCCCCGTTGTTCGCCAATGCCCAGATCTTCGTGCACCAGCGCGAGGTGGATTTCTGGCTGTCGGAGGACGCGCGGACGGCAGCGCCCGAGACCATGCGCGCGCTGTACGACTGGGCGCACGAAGCCTTCGCGCCCTATGCCGGCCGTATCGAGCCGTTCACGGGGGGCGAGATCCTGCCCGGCATCGAGGCGCTGGCGCTGCCCGGGCATACGCCGGGGCATAGCGGCTTCCACGTCGACGGCGCCGGCAAGCAGCAGCTGGTCGTTTGAGGCGATGCGGTGCACCAGGTTGACGTGCAGACGCGGGACCCGGCGGTTTCCGTGCAGGCGGACGTGGACCAGGCGGGCGCGCGCACGTCCCGGCTCTCGCTGTTCGACCGGGTCTCGGTGGATGGCGCGCTGGTCACCGGCATGCATGTCCGCTTCCCCGGCTTCGGGCGCGTGGAGCGGGAACGGACCGGTTACAGCTATACGCCGTGCAGGGCTGACCGGGCACGCCGGGCGGAAGGAGGTGCCGTCCCTCCGCCCGGTGCACGTCGTCAGCCCGCGACGGCGTCGGTTCGCGATGCGGTTTCCGCCTGTGCGCGGACCTGTTCCAGCCGGGCGGAGAGTGCGCGATCCAGAATGGCCGGGGCATCACTGCCGAGCACCAACCGCAGCGGCGCAGGTTCGGCGGCCGCGCTTTTGATGATCGCTGCTGCCATGCGCTGCGGATCGCCGCCCGGCGTGCGGGCCGGATCGCTGAGCACGGTGCGCAAATGCCCGATCGGGGTTCCGCGATAGGCGTCGAGGTCCGCGCCGAGCGCTGCGGTGGCGGCGGCGCGGAATCCGGTGCGCGCCGCCCCCGGCTCGACGATCGTCACGCCGATGCCGAACGGGGCGACTTCCTGGGCGAGCGCATCGAAAAAGCCCTCCAGTCCCCATTTGCTGGCGTGATATAGCGATGCGCCGCCATGCGTCGCCTGGCCGCCATAGGAGGAGATGGCGATCAGCCGCCCGCTGCCCTGCCGACGCAGATGGGGGAGCGCCGCGCGCGCCACCTCAATCGGCGCGAGAAGGTTGGTGGCCAGCTGGTCCTTGATCTGCTCGAGGGTGAGGCTCTCCGCCGCCCCGAAGAGGCCGTAGCCCGCATTGTTGACGACCGCGTCGATGCTGCCGAGTACCGCGAACGCGTCGTCCACCACGGCGCGCACGGCATCGATGGCGCGCAGGTCGAGCGTGGCGACGTGCAGCCGATCAGGGTAGCGCTCGCGCAGCTCGGCGACGAGCTCGATCGCTCGGACGGTACCGAATACGCGATCGCCGCGCGCGAGCAGGGTTTCGGCCAGCGCACGGCCGAGGCCGCTGCTGATGCCGGTGATGAACCAGTTGGACATGCTGTCTTCTCCTGAAGCGCCGCTCAGGCGAGTCGGCGCAGGGTTTCGACGCGGAGCGGTTCGGCGAGCAGTTCGTCGAACCGCGCGGCAAGTGCGGTGAAACTGGCGCCTGCGGCGTGCGCATCGAGCGCGGCCTGGTCCTGCCAGGCCTCCACCATCACCACCGTTCCAGGGTGCTCGAGGCTTAGATGCGGCTCATAGGCGATGCAGCCCCGCTCCTCGCGAACGGCGGGCACGATCGCGAGAACTGCGTCGATCAGCGCTTGCTCCTTGGCCGTCTTGGCGACGAGATAGGCGACGAGATGGATTTGGTTGGTGTCGGTCATCGGAATCCTCACTTCAACAAGACGGGGTCGGCGCCGATCTTCACGCGCAGCAGTTGATAGGGCGGCCTGCGCAGATCCTTGCCCTGGTGGAAGCCGGGCTGGCGGTAGAGTTGGTTGGCGGTGAAATAGAGATAGCCGTCGGTGCCGACCGAAAGCGTGTCCGGCCACAGGATACGCGGGTCGCGCGCGATCGTCTTCCAGACGCCATCGGCAAAGCTGCGGATGGTGCCCTGTTCGTAATCGCCGGCGTAGATCACGCCGCGATCATCCTCGGCCAACCCGTCCGACGGGGCCTTGGGGCCGAGGTCGCGGATCGCGGCGGCGATCGTTGCGTCGTTCGTCGCCGGATCCCGCAGCAGGGCGGTCGGCACGGCGTAGAAGTGGCGGCTGGAAAGCGCGCAGTAATAGAGCGTCTCCCCGTCCGGCGAGATGGCGATACCGTCGGTCGCCACCAGCCACGGGCTCGGCGCGGCGCCAGCGGGCCGGTTCATCAGCACCGCGCCCTCGATGCGCGGGGTGAAGCCCGGATCGGGCATGGTGCTCGCATGGCCCGACAGGCGGCGCAGTGCCTTGCCGCTGGCAAGATCGACGACGATGAGCCCGCCGGGGCCCTTCACCGAGCTGTCGGTGATATAGGCGACGCCGGCCTCGCCCTGGCGGAGATCGAACCGCACATCGTTCAGATAGGTGGTGGGCAGCACCACCTCGGGGCCCAGCACGATCGTGCGGACGATCTTGTCGGTCGCCAGGTCGATCGCGACCAGCTTCGGGCCGCCGACGGTCGGCGCGGCAAAACCCGGTGCGGCGGTGTCGAGCACCCAGAGCCGGTTGACACCGTCCGCGACGACGCTTTGCACGCTGAGGAAATGGTGAGCCGGGTCGCCCTGGGGATCGTTGGTCGCGGCATCGGGATAGGCGATCACCTTGCCGCCGCGAAGCTCGCCCACCGCGAATGGCGGATGATCTCCCCACTGGGGATAGTTGAGAAAGATGCGCCCGCTGGGGGCGATGGTGACGCCGGTGGGCATCGCCCCGGTAAGGTTGGCGACCACCTCCACTCTGGCCGGCTGGGCAAGGGCGGGTGCGGCGACGGCGAGTGCCAGCGCGGCGACGATGTGCTTCATCGAATTTTCCTTTCCCGCGCTCATCGCGCAGCCATGCCGATCTGCTGGAGGAAGGTCAGGTTGTCCTCGAGATGCCAATTGTCAGTGATGCGACCGTCTCGGACGCGAACGATGTCCGTCGCGATGAAGTCCACCGGCTCGCCTCGCCCCTGTCGACCGCCGAAGCTGCCGGTGAAATGGCCGGTGAAGCGCAGATGCGATACTACGCGATCGGCGACCACCAGCCGCTGCACGACGGTGACCTTTAGGTCGGGCACTGCCCCGAGAAATGCCTTGGACGCGGCGGCGGGGCCGCTAGGCCCTTGCGGCCTGCCGGCGGGCAGCGTGTGGTCGACGAAGTCGGCACCGATCGCGCGGGCAAGCAGCGTCGCGCTCCCGTTCGCCCAGAAACCGTAAAAGGCATCCACCGGCGCGAGCAACCGTGCGCGTTCGGCGGCCGGCATATCGGCCGCGACGATCAGCTCCTGCGGACGGGTGGCGGCGATCGCGGCGTGGTCGTCCAGACGCGCAGCGCCGGCACTCGCCGGTAGCATCGCGGAGGTAATGGCGGCGGCAACGGCAATCCGTGTGACATGGGTCTTCATGGCGGTGTCCTTTCGTTGCCGAGAACAATGGGGAGCCTTTCAGCCGCGCTCCACGGCCAATCACGCATGTTCTCCATGCAGCGCTGCATGGTCGTGGCCTGACTCGATCAGCCGCCATGCACCACCTGCACCGTGGACCACCACGGGCCTGCCCCGGTAGGGGATGCGGCTCACCATGCGCCGACGCATGACCACAATTCGAAGCTGGCGATGCCCCTGGGCCGCAGGCGCGTGCACGAAGGGTGCACATCGAAAAGGAGATCCTGCCATGTCCCTCATACGCGTCGGCCATATTGCACTCGGCTTTCACGATGCCAGCGCGCGCGTGGTCGAGTCCGTCCTCGCGCGCCACGGCCACCGCGTCGAGCGCTCTGCTGCACCCCATGAGGAGATGTTCCGGCGCATGGGACGCGGCGAGGTGGACCTGCTCGTCTCCGCTTGGCTGCCCGCGAGCCATGGCACGTATCTCGATCCGTTCGAGAACGACGTGCGCAAGCTGACCGTGCTCTACACGCCCTACTGCATCTGGGGCGTACCGGACTATGTGTCGGCCGAGGTGGCCGGCGTTGCCGATCTGCTCAGCGCGCCGGCGCTGGAGCGGATGGAACGCCGTATCCAGGGGATCAACCCCGGCGCCGGCATCAGCCGCTTCTCGCAAGCCATTGTTGACCGCTACGGCCTCGGCGCGGGTGGCTATCATTTCGAGACCGGCAGCGAAGCCGATTGTTTCGATCGCTTCGAAGCGGCAGTTGCGGAGAAGCGATGGATCGTGGTGCCGCTATGGCACCCGCAATATCTCCATGCCCGGTACACCATCCGCGCGTTGGAGGAGCCGCTGGGCCTGCTCGGCGGCACCGACGCGGCGACGCTAATCGTCCGCCGCGACGCCGAGGCTCGTGTTGGTGCAGCTGCCTTGGCGGATCTAGCGGCGTTACAACTAGGCAATGCGCGGGTTAGCGCGCTTGAAGATGCGCTCGTGCGAGATATTCGTTGATGTGGAGCTGGAAAGACAACGATAGGTAGTGGAGAGCATGACAGCTTTGGGGAAATGCATCGCGGCGCACCGAACGACCAACTTGTGGGCGCGGTGCTATCAACCGGTTTTACGCTGAGCCAGCTTCAGGTTGTATCAGAAGCCGCCGTTCGCCGTGCGCCGGCGACCGACCGGCTCTGGTCGACTGCCGCGACAAGCTCGATCGACGTATGCTGGGACTTAACGGTCGTTCCTACAGCAACGTGCAAGCGGCAGGTTTCGCCAATCGCCGACACTCAGCGATCGCACGACTGGCCTTGCACACCGGCCGCAACTGGGCCGTAAGCCGCCAGACGGCTTTTGGGGGGGGACACGCGAAAGCGGACATAGGCGTGCGGCGGCTGACTCGTGCTTTCAGGTATCGCGTCTTCCGCCCGCCTCTGGGCCGAAGCCGTCACGCAGCTTTTTAGGCCCACAAGGGCGAAAGCGGACACGGCCCTCAACTCGATCGGCTTGTGCTTTTGGGTATAGCGAACTCTCCGCTTCGGCCCACCTCACCAACACACTTAGAGGTCAGCGCGTTTGGGTTGGTTGCCATTTGGCACCAGAAGCTCTATGTGGTGCCAAAAGGAGACTGCGATGACTGCGTTACAACGTATCGAGACCTCACCGCCGCCCTTCGTCCCTAAGCCAATCTCGGATGAAGAGGGCGCGGCCATGTTTCGTGCCGTCGCCAACTTGTTCAGGCTTTGGGACCTAACGGATGAGCAAGCTTCAACGCTCCTCGACATGCCGTTGCGCACTTACCGTCGCTGGAAGACGGGCGCGCAAGGCAAACTAGATCGTGACAAGAAAGCACGCCTCTCCAACCTGATGGGTATCCATAAGGCGCTACGACTAATCCTGCGTGAGCCGCAGCGTGGTTATGCCTGGATCAAAGCCGCAAATGATGCCTTCAGTGGGCGGACGGCGCTCGAAGTCATGCTCGGTGGCGAACTGACCGACCTGATGCGAGTGCGGCGCTACCTAGACGCTGAGCGCGGCGGTTGGTGATTGAGCCAACCCACCTAACGCGCGCGAGGGTTGAGTGGGATGGCGCGGTCCGGATTATACGGAGCCTTTACCCACCGATCGATCTATTCGAGGACATCGCCGACCCAGCTGATTGGCCGCTCCTGATCGCTGCCGAGCAAAAGACGAATCCGCGGCTAATGGAGACCATCGGGGCAATCGATCTGGTACCTCCTGAGCGCCGTGTAGCCGGTCCGGGGGCGAGCTACCTGATGGCGCCGTTCACTCATGTAAGCACAGATCGGCCCAGTCGATTCAGCGATGGGCGGACCGGTGTTCTGTATGCCGGCAGCCGATTTCAGACGGCCCTGCTCGAGACGATTCACCATCACGCCAGGTTTATGGAGCGAACCAGAGAAGCGCCGGGCTGGACTTCGCAGTTCCGCGAGATCATCCTCGACGTTCGGGCGGAGCTGCACGACTTGCGAACGCACCCCGAGAGCGTTTCCGACGTCCTGGATCCGAAATCCCACGCTGCCGGTCAGGCTCTTGGAGCCGCACTCCGATCGATGGGCAGCGATGGAGTAGTTTATCCAAGCTTGCGCGACGAGGGCGGAGAATGCGTCGGCCTCTTTCATCCAGACCTTGCACGGAATCCGCGGCAAGGCCGCCATCTTGATTATCACTGGGACGGTCGCCGAATCGATCTTTACCGAGACGCCGGCTCTGGCGAGGTATTTCGGATCATAGCTGACGGTAGCGCCCAGCCGCCGAGCTGAGCACGACCTACGTCCATAGCAACTGAAGCGATTGCGGCCGATGAGATTACACGAGGCAGTGACGGGGTCTGGGACTTTGCAGTCCTTCAGGGCATGCGTGAGGAACGGCAGGTCCTGACGAAACCCGTCAATCCAGCAACGGGCCAATAATAGGGCAAGGCCGAACACCCCCGCACGGTGTTAAGTATCCACCGCCAGTTGACTGTCGAGCCAAGCGCAAATCGCCCTGATTGTTTCCTCGGGCGCACTGAGGTTAGGGCAGTGGCCAGTCGCACGCAATCGGACGAAGTCGCTGCCGGTAATGCGCGCTTGAACATACCGCCCAACTACTTCGGGTGCTATCGCGTCATTCGAGCACTGCAGGATCAGCACCTTTGCCGGCACCGCTTCGAGGTCCCGGCGGTTGTCCGACGAGAATGTTACATGGGCGAAGTGCCTGGCAATAGCCGGATCGGCGCGACAGAAGCTCGCAACAAGTTCCTCGACCAACTCCGAGCGTTCGGGATTTCCGATCGCGAGCGAGGCCACCTGAATGGACCAATCGCGGAAATCCTCCTCCGAAAGCGCCATCAGCCTATCGATCTCGGTCGCCTCGAATCCGCCAAAATATTCTCCATCGTTGATGTACCGCGGGGACGGGCCGACGAGAACCAGCTTGGTGAACATGCCAGGTGCCATTTTCGCGGCTAGGATGCCGATCATCGCGCTCACGGAGTGGCCGACGAAGATCGCGTCCCGAAGGCCCAAGCTCGAGCCGATCTCGACCACGTCTTCGGCATAGCCATGCAGCGATTGATACTTGGCGGGATTCCAGGCAGCGAGATCGGAGCCGCCGGCACCGACATGATCGAACAGAATCACGCGGTGCGCGTGCTCGAAGGCAGGCGCGACATGGCGCCACATCGTCTGGTCACAGCCATAGCCGTGCGCGAACAGGATCGCCGATTCACCAGATCCGAACGTCCGCACATTGTTTCGCGAACCCACGTTCAAATTGCCAACTTCCCCAAGGCTCCGGTCGCCCTACGCCCACTGGCGAAAGCGAATCTCATTGATCCGAAGCACGTCCAGCCCGTGTCGTCCACGTGCGGCGCGTCCACGTGCAACAGGAACGAGCCGAGCGCATTCGACAGATCAGCTCAGCACAACCCCGTCGGTCCCGCGCTTCGTCAGCATTCGGCCCATCGCGTTGAGCAGCGCGGTCATCGCGACCGGTTTCATGATCACCTCGTCGGCACCTGCAGCCATGCACCTTTCTCGAAGATCGGTGGCGGCGTCGGCCGTGACGACGATGACCGGCAGCGCAGCCTTCTCCCCCGGCGTGGCGCGGAGATGCTGGATGGCGGTGAGCCCGTCCATGCCGGGCATGCGCAGGTCCATCAGGATGATGCTGTAATCACCATTGGCGATCATCTGGAGGCCAGTCTCCGCATCCGCGGCTTCCTCCATATGCGCCCCCACCACGCGCAGCATGTCCTTCACGACGCGGCGGTTCATGGGGTCGTCTTCGACGAACAAAATCTGCATGGCACGCTCCCTGGAGCAAACCTGCCTAGCAGCAGGGCGTAAATAGTTGATTAGGATGCTGAAGCCATCCGCACCGGGGCGTCCTGCGGTGCTCCCTCCGCATACACGCCTCGCAGCGCGGCGATGAGCTGGACCGCGCCGACGGGCTTGACGATCAATTGCGTCGCACCCAGCCGCGCCATCTCATCGAGCGGCAGGTCCTCGGCCGGCGCGAACAGGAGACTGATCGGCAGCTCGGCCGCCCGACACGCGCCAATCAGCGCGCGCAGCGAATCGAGCGGCGGTAGACCCTCGACCGTCGCCGATCGCGCCTCGACGAGCAGGTGATCCACCGTGCCCGCGCGCACTGCCGCGATCGCGCTGTCTCCATCGGTGAGGCAGTCGACCACGGCCGCGACCGGATCGAGCAGTCCGCGCATCATGCCCTGCGTCAGCGGGTTGGCCTCGACCAGCACCAACCGCGCTTCCGCCAGGCTGGCGGGACGTCCGCCCTGCGACGGCGCTTCGTTCTCGGCAACTGTGCGCTGCAGCGGCACGCGCAGCGTGAAGCGTGATCCCTCCCCCAGCGCGCTCGCGACGTCCAGCGCACCGCCCAGCGCGCACGCCAGCTTCACGCAAATGGAGAGGCCAAGGCCGGTGCCGCTAAACTGGCGGTTCAAGCCGCCGTCCACCTGGTGGAAGGCTTCGAACACGCGGTCGAGATGATCCGCCGGGATGCCGATGCCGGTGTCTTCCACCTCGACGACGAGCATTTCCGAGTTGCCCGCGACGCCGGCGCGCAGCGTCACGCTGCCGGCAGGCGTGAACTTGACGGCGTTCGACAGCAGATTGCCGATGATCTGGCGAAGCCGCGCATTGTCGGACAGGATGCGCACCGGTGCGTCCGCGATGTTGAGGTTCAGCGCGATGCCCTTGGCGGCGGCATGTCCGCTCCACAGCCGCGCCGCGTCCTCCAAGAGTGCACGGAACGCCACGTCTTCCTGCGCGACTGCGATCTCGCCCGTCTCCATCTTGGCGACGTCGAGGATATCGTCGACCAGCGCGCGCATCGCCTCGCCGGCACCGAACACCACCTGCACCTGCTCGCGCGCTTCGGCATCGAGGCGCGGATTGGTCAGCAGGATCTGCGTCATGCCAAGGATGCCATTGAGGGGGGTGCGGATCTCGTGGCTGGTCGTGGCCAGGAATTCGGTCTTGGCCTTCAGCGCCTTCTCCAGCGCCGCGTTGGTCTGGTTCAGCACAACGTTGGCCGCGCGTGTTTCATTGCGGCTCTTGCGGATCCGCAGCGCGCTGATCAGCAGCAGCACCAGCACGATCGTAGCCGCCGCGACCAGGCCCAGGAGAAGCTTGGTGCGGAACTCCGCCTGCTGCTGGTGGATACGGGCATCGCGCTCGAAAATCTTCTGCTTCTGGTTCTGGAAGTCGAAGCGCGCGGCCATCAACTGCGACGCGGCCGAGGCCGTGAGCCGGCTCGCCTCCTTGTCGAGGCGCTCGAACGCTTTGAGATGCTGGAGCGCCATCGCCGGATCGCCGAGCTTCTCGAACACTTCCGCCGCGGTGGCGTGGAACTCCTTGTCCGGCATGGGCGTGGTGGTGAGGTCGACTCCAGCGAAGGTCGTACGCAGCAGCGCCGCGGCGCCGCCATAATCCCCATGCGCCGCCTTGAGCTTGGCCGCCGCGGCGAAGGCCACCGGGCGCATCGATGCCGCCTCTTCCGAACGGGAAAGCCGCAGCGCGTCCGCAACGGCCTGGCCCGCCGCAGCGAACTTGCGGCGTTCGGTTTCCGCGCTCGCCAGATTGGCAAGGATCTGGATCTGCAGCAGCGGGCTGCCGAGTTCGCGCGCGCTCTTCAGCGCATCCCGATAGTCCCGCTCAGCCTGGTCGTAGCGACCGAGCAGGCGCAACACCTCGGCGCGGTTGTTATAGGTACTCAGCCGGAAGCTCGGATCGGCCGAGTAGAGTTCACCCGCCTGCGAGTAATAGTCGAGCGCGCGCGGATAATCACCGGCGTCCGAATAGATCTGCCCGATGTCTTGCAGCACAATGGCCTGGCTGCGGATTTCGCGAGCGACGCGGAAAATGTCGTGCGCGCGCTGGTAGTCCTGCAGTGCCTCGACGATGTTGCCCGAAGTGGCCGCGATCGCCCCGCGCGAGCGCATCAGATCGCCCTGCAGCTTGGTATCGTGGCCATGCACCGCAATGCGGGCGAGCGCTGCATCGATGATCGGCCGGGCCTTGGCCGGCTCGCTGATCCGGATATAGGCCTCGCCCTTCAGCCATTCGGCCGTCGCGACGGCGCGCTCGGCCTCCGGTGAAGCCGCAAGCGCACGCGCGCGCACCAACGCCTTGTCGGCCAGCCCAAGGGCTTGGCTTGGGTCCGCCATCATTGCGGTCTTGGCGGCGGCGATGTCCTGATCGAACCGCGCGAGGGCGGCCTTATCCGCCTTCACCGGCGCCAATGGCATCTGGGCAACTGCAGGCGTCGCAATTGCGAGCGCCAGCAGACATAGGCCTTCCACACATCGCATCCGGCCGAATCTCCCTTCGCCAGAATATTTTAGGGCGAAAAGGTTAAGGCATGTCCCACCATGCCGGCGGCCCCCCACGGGCACAGCCGGCAGGACTGGCTCAGAAGTTCATGCGGAATGCGGCGCCGCCCGTGAGGCGCGGCAAGGCTTGCGTCTGCGCACCATTGAACGTCGCGCGGCCGAAGATGCTCACCTGCGCCGCGCCGTCCAGTATCGTTCGCCCATACATCGCCTCGCCGACATATTGCCGCTCGGGAACCCCGAGATTGAACCGCTGGGTGAGCGGCCCCAACTCGCCGGTCTGTCGGTCGATGACCTGCACCGTGGTCAGGTCGACGCTCGCCCGTTCGAGGTGCATCGGCTGCGCCAGCGTCATGCGAAACAGGTCGGTCTTGCCGAACAATTCGCTCTTCGTCAGCCCGACCTGGAACGAGGTGCTTACCAGACCGCCGCCGGCCGGTGTGATCGTTGCGGCGCCCGCCGCTCGGGTGCGGCCGACGGTCCCGGTCGCAGCAAGTGCCAGGGTCGGGGTCAGCGCAAGGTCTGCGCCGAGGGTGACGCCGTCGCTGATGCTGCCGCGCGCAAAATCATAAGGGTCCGCCGATTCGATGCCCAGCATCGCCTTGGCCTCGCGCAGGCGCGTGTAGCTCGCGCTCAGCGCGCCGGTGCCGGCGGTGTAGCGCACCGCGACATTCTGCGCGCCGGCCCGATAGGGATCCACTGCGCCCATCGCGAAGGCCGTGAGCGTATCCATCTGCCGCAGATCGCGGCGCAGCGTCCGCTGGGTGAGCCCGCTCGAGATCGTCCAGTGATCACTCAGCGCGACGCTGGTCTGGAGATAGCCGCCGCCCGACGCGAAGCCCATCAACGGGTTCGCACCACCGACGTTGGGATCGAAGTCGGAAGGCAGCGCGAAGCTGCCGCCGCTGAGCTGGGTCGCACCATCGCCGTCGCCGAAGGTGAAGGCAACGCGATCGCCCGGGGTGACCAGCCGCACCGCCGTTTGATAGGGCAGCTGGCTCTGGTAGAAGCCCAGCATGCGCGTGCGCGGCGCCACCGCCATCGAGAGCTGCAGGCCCCCCTTGTTGGAGATTGGCGCGGAGAATGCGAAGCCGCTGAACGCGCCCGGTCCCTTGGGCCCCGGGCCGCTCTTCGTCGTCGCCCAAGCCATGAAGCGGCTGTAGATATAGCTCTGCAGATATTCATTCGAACCGGTCAGCGACATCGCCGTCGCGTCGGTCAGCTTGCTCGACACCGGGATGGCGAAGTCGCGAAAAGTCGCCCCAACGTCTTCATAGGCATAGAAGAACATGCCCGCCGCTTCCCACTTGGCCTGCTCCTTGGGGTCGCGGATCTTAGCGGCCTGGGTGGCGACTATATTGCCCTTCGCGTCGTACTGGTACCACTTCAGCCCGTCGAAGCTCAGCGGCGACAGGGCAGCGGTGACGTCGAGGATGCCGACGCCGTAGACGGGGTCGACGCCCGGCGCGCCAACATCGCGCGCCGACTTCAGGATGATGTCGACCGTCTCCTTGGGATAGTTGGACAGCCACGGCCAGCGATCGTGGAGCAGCGCGATCGTTCCGGTGACCAGCGGCGCGGCGAACGAGGTGCCCGACGCGCGCGTCACCCCGCCCTGCCCGTCCGACACCAGGATCATCTCGCCCGGCGCAGTGATGAAGCGGTTCATCAGCTTCATGTCGGGCGCGCAATTGCCCTTGGCATCGACAAGGCAGGCACTGCCCGGCCGGTTGGAGAAGTCGGAAATCGTTCCCGTCGGCCCGACCGAGCCAACCACGATCATGTAGGGATTGGCCTTGTCCCACTTGATGTTCTGGGTCTGGGTGATCCCGTCATTGCCCGCCGCGATGACGAAGATCGTCTTCTTGGCATAGGCAGCGACATCCGGATCGCCGAACACGTCGTTCCAGCCCTGCGGCAGCGTCTTGCCGGGTTCGCCGAGCGACATGTTGACGATGCTGGCATTGTTCTGCGCGATCATCAGCACGCCGTTCTTCACGTCGGTCCAGTTGGCAGTGCCCGAGCTGTCGAACGGATTGTAGGCGACGACCGAGGCCATCGGCGCGATACCCATTACGCCCTTGCCGTCGTGCGCGGCGATGATCAGGCTCGCGACCGCGGCGCCGTGGCCGTTCGAGAAGTCCGAGATGCCGCTGTATTTGGTGATATTGCTGGTGCCTTCGCCGGTCACGGTGAAGTCGAGCAGACCGACGATCGAGCGCTTGCCCTCGCCGATCGTCTTGGTGATGGCAGGCGACCAGTTGATCGTCTGCATCCACCAGTCGGTGTGGTCCATGCCCGCATATTGGTTGAGCTGGTCGTACCAGTCGATGAAGAACATCTGTCGCGTATAGGCATCCACCGAGGTCAGCGAGGCGGGGTTGGTCAGATCGAGTCCCCACTTGGCCAGCATCGGAGCAACGAACCCGGCCTCGAAGGTCTTGCCCGTCTGCGTCTGGACAGCCGAGCCCCAAGCGTCCTTGGACTGTCCGATCATCCCGTTGATCTTGGTAACGAGCGTCGACAGGTCAGTGGACGAGGCAGTACCCGACAGGTTCAGCCAATAGCCCAGCGCATCCTTGCTGGTGGTAACGTACGCGTCGGAGAACGTCCGGATGTTCCCGATCATCGGGTCGAGATCACCCATAGCGGGTGCCAGATCGCCCCAGAAGGTGCGGATATTGCCCACATATGGGTCTACGGTACCGCTGAAGGTGCGGATGTTGCCGATATAGGGGCTCAGGTCGCCGCTGAAGGTGCGGATGTTGCCGACCAGCGGATCGAGATCGCCGGTGAACGTTCGGATGTTGCCCACATAGGGGGTGAGCGTACCACTCAGCGTCTGCACCGGCTTGTCTGCCGATACGGGACCGGGCCGAACCACCACCGGCTGCGCGCGGGCGGGCGAAGGCGTCGGAGCAGGCGCCGTGGGCGCGGTCTGGGCCTCGGCGCCACCCGCGGCCACCAAGCCGCCGAATCCGGCCGTCGCGAAAAGATACGAGCGGATCAACGTGCGCATCGTCATTGGGAAGCCCCCGTTCAAGCCAGCTCCCTGTTGCCGTCTTGTCGTTTTGATTTGAGAGGGTCTTGCGCCGCCAATTGTTACCGAGAACCGAAGAAATGTCGTTAAGCCATCGTTAAGGTATAATTTATCGCTTCAATTTCATGCACCTAATGAGGCTTGCCATTGCCCTGGGCCCGGACCAGCCAGGCGCTCCAGATGCGCTTCGTCTCTCAGGAATTCGATCAGCTGCGGCAACGGTAGCGGTGGAGAGATGAAATAGCCCTGGAGGAGGTCGCAGCCCATGATGCGGAGAAGCGACAGGCTCATCGCCGTGTCCACACCTTCGGCAGTGACTTCCATTTCAAGTGCGTGCGCCAAATCGATCGAGGATCGGACAAGAAGCGGGTCGCGATTGCTGTTAGTAAGGCCACTCACGAACATGCGATCGATCTTGAGCTCCTGGGCCGGCAGCTGCTTTAGGTAGGCGAGCGACGAAAGGCCGGAGCCGTAATCGTCGATCGCGATTCGGATGCCGGCTTCGGTGAAAGCGCGCAGATTTGCGAGTGCTGCGTCAGGATCGCTGATCACCGCGGTTTCGGTAATCTCGAACCCGATCCTGCCCTTCGCGTGGCGGACCAATGCAAGCGCGGCGGCGGCGAAGCCATGGTCGGGAAGGAGCTGCCCAGAGATGTTGACGTAAATATCAACGGCGTGCCCGCGCTCGATGAGGTACTGCTGGTCGTCGATGGCGCGCGTGATCACCCATTCGCTGAGTTCGCGGATTGCCCCGGTTTCCTCGGCGAGCGCGATGAAACGATCGGTCGGAACAAGGCCGCTGCCGGGCCGGATCCACCGGATCAGCGCCTCGACGGAGGTGATTGTGTTCGTCCGCGCGTGAAGCTTCGGCTGGTAGTACAAGCTCAGTTCGCCCGACGCGAGCGCATGCGGCAGAGCGCGCATAAGCTCCAGGTCAGACAAGCTGTTTTGCAAAAGCACCGCCGGATCCGCGAAGCGGATTTTGCGCCGTTCGGTTTGCGCGGCGCTCAGTGCGGCCGCCGCCTGATCGACAAGCTCGTCGCGAATGGAGCTCTGGCCGGCGTCGGCGAAGCCGATCGTCACCGTGGGGCTGATGCTGAACGCATCGACAAACAGCCGCGCCTCCAGCGTTTCGACAAGGTCTTGCAGGTTCGCTGTTGCCGCCTCGAGGCTGGCCGCGTTGAAGGCAAACTCAATCGTGGTACGGCCAATACGCCCACGCTCGGCACTTTCAATCGCGGCTTCAACTCGATCGGCGAGGATTTCCAGCAATTGGTTGGCGAGCCGGTACCCGATGCTTTTCCGAAGCGGTGCAAAGCGTTCCACTTCAACGATGGCCACGAATGTGGATTGAGCGGAGGCCTTGGCGGCAACGGATTCGTCACGGAGTTCATCGAAGATCGCCGTGATCACTTGAGACCGTTGTTGCGCGGATGATTGCACAATAGGGGGCGGCGCATCGGCCGACCCGAGGAAGCCGTCGCCGGACTTCGGATTGACGGATCTGATACCTTGCCATTGATCCTGCCGCGTAGTCGCCTCGACTACCTCAGCGATGCGGACCGGCTTGCGGACGTCGAATGCGGTTCGCCAAGGCCGCGCCGCCAACCGGCGAACCACCGCACGTAGGACGAGGACCGGGAGATTCACCAATGCCATTCGGTCGGAGCTAGCAAGTATTTGTGAAACAAGCGTAACCGCATGCTAAAAGGCCATTTTTGCAGCGGGATAAACTGCGCTTCTTCATTCGAGAGCTCGCGCCGCCCCCTCCCTTCGCCCCGAGCAGGATGACCGTAAACTCGCGCTTGGTGCGTTGCGGGGTTAAGGCAGGTGTTGTCAGAAGAAGACGGTCGAGGTGACCGGTCTCGATGACTGGAATTGGGCGCACAGCTGACCCGCTGGCGAGGCAGGTGATCAAGCCGGTTGCGGCAGCCATGCCGGCTCAAATGCTAGCTGTCGGAGCGGTAATGGCGATAAGGATTGGAGCTTCGGGACGTCTAGCAACTTGATCCTGTGGTCGCTGCGGGCAATCAGCCCTTCCCGCTCCATGTCCCGGATCGTTCGATTGACGTGCACCGACGTCAGCCCGAGGAGGTCGCCCAGCATTTCTTGCGTGAGCGGTAGGTCGAAGACGTCGTGCTCCACCAGGCCAAGCGGTGAGAGCCGCGCACGAAAGTCCAGTAGAAGCTTGCTCAAGCGGGCCCTGGCTGATGCGTGGCCGACTGCCGCGAGCATATCCATGAGACTTAACCGCTCGATCTGAACCGCCATGGTGAACAGGGCCGCCACTTTAGGAGCACGCGTGTAGAGATCGCGGAGCCGAGCGTAGGAAACAAACGCAGTCGCAGCGTCCGTGATGCACGTCAAAGTGTCTGCGGCTGTCTGGAGGGCCATACTTGGGGTCCCCAGGATGTCACCCGGCAGATGCACCTTCTGGATCAGTCGCTTGCCGCCACGGAGCACGATCGAAGACGATATCCACCCAGCATTATGGAGATGGAAGCCACTAAGTTGATCCCCCTCCCGCTGAAAGGTTTCGCCGTCGCCTTACGGTCTCGATCGGCCCGAGTTCACGGAGAGCGAGCTCCTCCCTATCAGTAAGTTCGGCCAACGCCCTGTATCTGTAGTCGGGTATGCCACCGCCAAATGCCTGCTCGATACTCGCAGGGACCTTCGCCCCACCAACCTCCGTGAATATATTTGCGCAAGTGATCCGCGCGTGTCTAGACGCGGAGCGCACGTCAGAGCTGCATACCGGCGCGGGATCTCGAGCGAACGTCGCCAGTGAGCGGGGGCTGCTGTGCTTAGATGGACCTAAGCCAGCTGGGTCGCCTCATATGGCCCGTTTCGTTGTCGTTTGCCGCTACCGACATCCAAGCAGGGAGGTGTGTACCGAGGTGATCGAGATCGACGATGTCCATCGCTGTGCCGCTTTTGGGGAAAGAAAATCGGCTTAGCTTGAAACGGTTAACGATATGCGATGGGATGCGGCGGTTGAGAACCAGCAGTCCTAGACATCGAAGCTCGGATTGAGCGATGGAGCACTCGGCCGCAGCTACTGAGATCGATTGTCCAACACCGATGCAGGACTCTATGAAGCTAGACTGATCGAGATCGATGGTACTTGAAGAATGATCTGGTATGCCGATGCCTCAGCAGTGACGGCTGGAAGGTCGAGCATGAACAATGCATAGAGCCATATTGTGGTTAATGCCGGAGCGCCGGTTAGGGGTCTCGCTGCAAGTCCTGATCGGATCAGCCTTCGCGATAGGCGGATTCATTCTTCAACATAGTTTGAGCGGAGCCTTGGGTGGCTTCCCGCTCCTGCTGTTCGTCCCAGCGGTCTTCTTCTCTGCAATCGTGCTAGGCAAGATTGGAGGTGCTACGACCACTTTCTGCGGTGCAGCCCTGGCAGGTTACTTCATCGTCGAACCCAGGTATTCGTTCGCGTTGACGGCGAGTTCCGCGGTTGCGCTTACGATCTTCGTCATCATAGGCATTGGGATGTCACTGGTAATCGAGGCGCTTCGCGGCACGATTGAAAAGCTGAACGAGAGCGAGCGATCGAAAGCTCTGCTTCTCGAGGAACTCGCGCACCGAACGAAGAACGATCTCGCGATTATCAGCTCCGCGATCACGCTGCAGCGGAATGCCAGCTCCGACCCTGCGGTACGGGATGCCTTGGCGGCGGCCAATGCTCGGGTCCTCGTGGTTGCGCGGGCGCAGGAGCGGCTACGCGGAGGCAAGGCGGATGGGCGCGTAGATCTCAGCTCTTATGTGGCCGAGCTATGCCACGACCTGGGCGATCTCCTCCGTGACGTTCGGCCGATTGCGGTTCGCGTGCACTGCCCGCGCCTCCTGGTGCAGACGGACCTCGCGGTGAATGTTGGCCTCATCGTCAACGAGCTTGTGACGAACAGCCTCAAATACGCCTTCCCGTCAGAACGGGGCGGCACGGTGGAGGTTACCCTTCACTCTGAACCAAACCGGCTGGTCATCGAGGTTCGCGATGATGGAGTTGGTTGCGAGGATCTCGGGAAGGCCGGACTGGGGTCAAAGCTGGTCAAGCTGCTCGCGAAGCAACTAGCTGGAACCGTCGAACGGGAAGCCGGTGATCCTGGCTATATCGTCCGCGTGACCCTGACAGGAAATGCCGGCTCTGCAGCCACAATCTCTCGCGACTGAGACTGCTCAGCCGGCAGCGTTGGCGCTTGCCTCGTTGATGAGCGTGGAGATGGCTGTCAGCAGCTGAGCGGGTGCGTATGGCTTTTGCACCAGAAGGCTCTTCGGCACCCCCTGGGCAGCCCAGTCTTCCGCGCTTTCCGCGGTCAGATACACGACGGGGAGACTTGCCTTTTGTTCTCTCGCTCGTCGGGCGACGTCCCAGCCGTTCATGCCCTTGCCCAAGCGAACATCCGTCACAAGACCGATGATCTGGTCACCCTGCTGACTCAGGAGCTGAATGGCATCCTCGCCGGAAGACGCTTCCACGACTGTGTAGCCGCCATCTTCCAGTGCATCCTGGGCATGGATCAGCATGATAGGTTCATCCTCAACCAAGAGGATCAAGACGGGCTTATCCAAGAGCATGTCGCCTAAGTTTTGGAGGCAGGCAGCGGTTCCGCGCGATCTTCAACTCGTCGTGGCCGCTCAGATCCCCAATGTGGGGCGAAGATTGGTTAACGGCCACTCCGGTGACTCCCCCTCCGGCACAACACGCAGTTTAGCACTGCCAGCGACGGTCGATGCCGTAACGATCGGCTGCGATCTAGCGAAACATGTCCCACTTGGATCAGGCGTGACCGGGCATGTCCCATGTTAGGACATCTGGCTAGGAGGCAACTTCACGGATAGTTGCGTGGGGGGCGCCCTCCGTTCGAGGCAGTCGTTCGACAAGCGCAGCCGTCAAGGCGGAAGCTCTCCGTGGCCGAGACGTGGCCTTTGGGGAACTTCCAAGGTCCTCGTGCTCCACTGACTTGCCGTGGCCGTGAAAAGCGGCAATCTAAAATGGTGATAGCCCACCACCAAAGCCTTGCAAATAGACGCATATTCGAGCCTTTGCGGCAAAAGCTGGGTAGATTTTGGCAGGTGGGTCCCCGCACGGCGTTCGGGAAAGTTGCCGTTGGTTTGGCAGCGGCAGGTGTAGCCGTGCTGGTACGCTCGCTACTGCCGCTCAACCCGCAGCAACTGCCCTTCGTGACCGTGGTCGCATGTCTGTCTGTGACCACTTTGTACGCAGGTGGGCTTGCTGGCACGACGTGCGCGATCGTTGGAGGCCTGATCTCGTGGCGCATGGCCTTTGCGCCGGACAATTGGGAGATTAACGGTGCGCAAGTGGTACCCCTCATCGGGATGGCGGTGATCTCAAGCTCGATCGTCATTGCCTCCAGACCTTATCGGCGAAGCATGGAACTTCACCACGAACGTGAAGTGCTGAAGCTGGAGAAAGAAGCATATCGTGCCGAGCTTTTCGCTGGCGAGCTGTCGCATCGGCTGAAAAATACGCTGACGATTGTGCAATCGATTGTGCTGCAGTCCCTCGAGCGTAGCTCTCCGGAAGCTGGAAAGCTCGTCGAGCGGCTTGGTGCTCTCGCTGCCGCGACGGATGTGCTGGGTGCGCATGTTAGCGATCCGTCAGCTCCGCTGTTGCGCGTTATCCAGGCGGCGCTCACGCCGTTTCGTGACTTCGACGCACGGATTGTGCTCAATACGGACGAGGGCGCAATTTCAAGCCAGCAAGCCGTGCTTCTCGCGCTGGCGGTTCACGAACTGGCCTCGAACGCGGTGAAATACGGCAGCCTTTCTTCGGCAGAGGGGATGGTGAATATTGTTCTTCTCGACCAGGGGGAAAGTTTCAAAGCGCTTTGGGAGGAAAGCGGGGGCCCGGATGTGGACCCCCCGAGAACATTCGGCTTTGGTACAAAGCTTCTTAAGCGGGTCCTGCGGCATGGCCAGATCGAGTATGCCGCCGGCGGCCTGCGATGTTCGTTCGAGGTGCTGAAATCCCCCGCCGCGTCGGTCTGGCCGAAATAAGCTTGAGGGATAGCGGCAGCGCAGGGGACGTGCACGATCTCTTGTTGAGGAAAATATTCCTCGGGGTGAATACTTCAACTAAAAATGCCTGCGGCTCTGCTCTCTCGGTGGAAAGCCCAACTATCACAGAGAGCTTTCTAGGTATCAGATGTCCTATTCCCCCTCGCTTCAAGCCGCGGACAGCCCGTCGCCGGTCGTCCGCTTCCAGGACCGTCGATCTTCGTCCTTAGCGTCTGGAACTGGGCGCGCAGCCGCCTGGCTCCCCAGCCCTCCCGCTGTTTCGACCGGTCCCGCCCACAAGCTGTCTATAGACGCCGTCCCGAAGACATGATGCCAATTGGGGCCGCGATCTCAGCCTAGCACGAAGCCAGCGAGGATCAGGACTGCTGCGAGCGCGCGAGGGATGGCGTGACCGCTGTCGCGCGGGGTGAAGATCGGAACTGTTACCAGGGTGTAGATGCACGTGGCGAGCGTCAGCCAAAACAGTGCGTGTGCGGTGCCCGGCTGCTGTGCGTTGATTACCGCGCCAGCCAATGCGATGCCGGCACCGAGGTACAAGCCCTGGTTGGCGAGCATCAGGTTCAGGAGCAATCGCTTCCGCCAATAGGGCTCGGCTGGGTTCAAGGCCCGGCGGATCGGGCCGATCGCGCCGAAGGTATAGGCGACAGCGTCGACCAGCATGAGAGCCGCGACCGCGTACCAAAGCCAGGTAAGGTGAGCGTGAAGCATTTCAGGCCACTCCAATGATGAGAGGGATGGCGGCTACGATCATGAGCACCGCGGTGAGGCCGTGGGGAACGTTGAACGGCGGATCCCAGCTTCGCATAGAGAGCGTTACGGTTCGGCAGAGCCGTAAGAGTGTCGCAGTGGGCGAGATGCTCCAGACGCCGCTTGGCAGCATGCCGGTCGGTTACATCGCGGAGCAGTGCGCCGAACAGAGGTTGCCCACCCTCAAACCACATCGAGAGGGAGAGATCGACCGGGAACTCTCGACCATCTGCATGTTGGGCTATGATCTCAACGGAGTGGCCCGCCAGCCGCGCCTCACCCGCCCGTACAGCTCTTGCCAGGCGTGCATCATGAGCAGCGCGGTGCTTGGCGGGAATTATCAGAGAGAGCGGCTTACCCAGCACCTCGAACTCGGTGAAACCGAACAGGTTCTCTGCCCCAGCGTTCCAAGAGACGATAAGATTGTCAGGTCCGGCGCAGATCGCAGCCGTGGCCGAGCTATCTAGCATTCGCTCGTCACGAGATTTCCGAAGCTCCGCCTTGGCTTGGTTGCGTGCGGGTACTGAAAGCTTTGCGCACATTCGGGATCTATAGAAGTGATTCCCTTTCAAAGATCTTCAGCGAAACACCGGATACCTTCCGTATATGTACGTATCCCCTGGTGGCGGGCGACGTTGATAGCCTAGGTCGGAGCCAGTGCGAGTGCCTTAGATTACTGGAAGATATCTGTCGCCTTAGTACAATTTCGACCACTTATCTTTGCTTCGTACAGAAGCTTGTCGGCGCACGCCAACCACTCGGAGGTAGTCGGGAAGTCACCCACGGCGGATACACCGAAGCTGGCTGTGACGTTGATCTCAGCACCTCCAGGAATGGCAAACTGGTGCTGCTCGATCGTTCGACGCAGCCGTTCTGCTGCAATGAATGCATCAGCCGCACCGGTCTCAGGGAGTAGTACGGCAAATTCTTCACCGCCCATCCGGCCGAGAAAGTCTGTTGGTCGAAGAGCCTGGGTGGCAAAATCTGCAACTTGACGGAGTACCTCGTCACCTGCCGGGTGGCCGTAGCCGTCATTGATCTTTTTGAAGTGATCAATGTCAAACGCGACGATTGAACTAGGTCTCCCGTACCGGCGATGACGCGCAAATTCGTGACTGACTTGCTCATCAAACCCACGCCTGGTGAGTGCGCCGGTAAGATGGTCGGTGCTTGCAATCAGCCGCAGCTCCAGCTCATCGCAGACGATATTTGCAAAGTTGCCTAGAATCGCAATATCTGCTGGGCTGAACCGGCGCGGCCTGGTGTCCATCGCGCAGAGCGAGCCAACGTTGTAACCGTCGGGGCTCCGCAGCGGCACTCCCGCATAGCTACGGATTTTCGGACCACCTAATACAAGCGGATTGGCCGCAAACCGCTCATCAAGTAGCGCGTCCTCTATGATCAGCGGATCTGATTGCTGGATCGTGTAGGTGCAGAAAGATACGGATCGCGGTGTTTCACGAACGTCGAGGCCCCGATAGGCCTTAAACCACTGGCGATCGCGGTCGACGAGGGAGACCGTAGAGATTGGCACCGCCAACACGGTCCGGACGAGATGCACGATCTTCTCGAACGGCTCTTCGGGCGCCGTCTCGATGACCTGCAGTCTACCCAACGCAGCGATGCGCGCCTCATCGTCGGCAAGCTTCGGATCAAGCACGCAGCGAATCCTTGACGAGGACGCGTACCGCGGCCGTGAGCTCATTGCGATAGCTATCCAGCAGCTGGTCGACGCTGGCATCGATCATGTCTTCTCCCACCCCGGCAGCGCGGAGGCTTTCTACCAGTGCCGCCAGGTGCTTCTGATGTCGCAGGACACTCTCCTGAAGCGCTAGCGGAATCGTGGTCTCCTCCGATCGCTGCGAAGTCGGCGCGACGGGTTCGCTTTCATGGGGTATCATTGCTCTTGCCATACCGCTTTATAGACAAAGCCGGCGCTATCACGTTGTGTATGCAATTAATGTCGCTTTATCGATGCTGCCGGCGGCAGTGAAGCGGCGTTAGCGCGCTGACGGGCGCAATCTCGCCGAACAGGAAGGCATTGCCGGTGTCGGGAGTACCGTCGCTTAACGTTTGTCTATGACGGCTTTTGGGGAGCGGTGGGGGCTGCTGGATGTCCGCAATTGGGCGCGCTGCTGCCTCGCTTCCTTTCCCCGGCTCATTCCCACTCGGGGCGACGGCCCGTTCGGCTACGGAAGGCAGCGGGCGGCATCGCGGGCGGCATTGCCTGTGATGCCGGGTCGGTAACTTCTTGTGGTTCTGGCCCGACGCGTTCGAGACGGCAGAACTGGCCAAGCAGACGTCCTTGCCGACGCCGTTCACGGTGTTGCAGGCCCCGATCCTCCGCGACAGGATCACGGCAAAGGGCGAAATACAACAGGCTGCTCGACGGAACTGCGGCGCTGCTGCATCTAAGAAGGCTGAGGGAAGCCTGTGAGTTCAGATCAGCTAGTCGTATGGGTCGGTCGCCACATCCTGCCGCACGAGCGGCAGTTGCGGGTCTGGTTGCGCGCGGCGTTTCCGGCGGTGGACGTGGACGACGTGGTGCAGGAAACCTATTGCCGAATAAGCGGGCTCGACCAGTTCGAGCACATCGACGATCCGCGCAGCTATTTCTTTCGCGCTGCGCGCAACGTCGTGCTGGAGCAGATCCGCCGCGAGCGCGTGGTCAGCATCGGCGCCGCCAGCGGCCTTGCCGAAATGGACAACGCACCCGATCCCGCTCAGTCGCCCGAAGAAATCGTCGCCGGACGTCACATGATCGCCCGCATCGAGCGGTTGATTGACGCGCTGCCCGATCGCGCGCGGCAGGTGTTCCGGCTCCGCAAGATCGACGGCATGGCACAGCGAGACATCGCCTTGCGGCTGCGCATCCCGGAAACCGCCGTCGAGAATGACGTCGCGCGTGGCCTCCTCCGTATCCTCGACCAACTAAGCGAGGAGGAGAAGGCCGAGCTGCCGATCCGGCGCCGAGCCGCGCGGACGGCGGAGCACGGCAAGCGGTGCGAAACCGGAGGGCGGCGATGATCGACGAGATCGCCTGCCGCTGGGCCGCCGCGATCGACCGCGGGCTGAGCGACGCGGAAGAGGCCGAGCTCGCGGCCTGGTTGGCACAGGATCGGCGGCATCGCGGCGCGCTGCTGCGGACCAAGGCGGCGATGAGCCTGCTCGACCAGCGACATGCGCTGCCCGACTGGGAAGAGCCATTGCCGGTTCAGCCCCGTCGTCGGCACCGGTGGACGGTCAGTGCCGGCGCAGTCGCGGCGGTCTTGGTCGCCGCCTTGGGCGTCGGCGTGTGGATCGATCGCGGGGAGGTGATCGACACCCGGGTGGGCGAGATCCGCAGCATGCAATTGACCGACGGATCAGTTGCGGTCGTCAACAGCGGGACGAGACTTCGCGTGGCGTTCACGCGCGCCAAGCGTCATGTCGAGATGACCAAGGGCGAGGCATGGTTCGAGGTCGCACACAACAAGGCGCGGCCGTTCGTTGTCGCCAGCGGCCCCTATCGCGTACAGGCGGTCGGTACCGCCTTCGATGTGCGACGGGAGGGGGAAGCCGCGCGGGTCGTCGTGACCACCGGCGTGGTGAAAATCTGGTCGGTCGACAGCGACGAACCGGCGCGGCGTGTCGCGGCGGGCGAATGGGCGGTGCTGCAGCCCGGCAAGGCAATCGCGACGAAAGCGATGCGCCCCCAGGCATCCGATCAGCAACTGGCCTGGCGCGAGCGAAAGATCGTGCTGGACAACATGACGCTGGGCGAGGCGGCGGCCGAGTTCAACCGCTACAACATCACCCGGCTGGAGGTTGCGCCGCCACTCGTCGGCAGGCGCGTGGTCGGCTGGTTCCGCATCGACGATGTGGACGGTTTCGCCGACTCCAGCGCCGCGATGGTCGGCGGACGTGTCGAACGGGTAGACCGACCGGGCGTAGGGCCCGTCACGCGGATCCTGCCCTGAAAAATTTTGCATCGCCGACGGAAGTTGCGGGGCCGTGCATCCTTGGATCAGCGCCGTACGAAGCGCGTTCGACATTCCAGGGAGAGGTGCCTTGCGCAAGAGCCAGATTTTTAGCGTTTCGATGGTGGCGATCGCCGCCGTGCTCTCCACGCCTGCCGTAGCCGCCCAGACCATCCGCGAGTTCAACGTGCCGCGCCAGCCCGCCGCTGCCGGGCTAGTCCGGTTCGCGCAGCAGGCGAACATCCAGATCATCGCGCCCGGCGAAGCAACGAACGGCCAGACTATCTCGGAGGTGAAGGGCAAGTTCAGCGTCGAGGAAGGGCTGCGCAGGCTGATTGCCCGCAGCCATTTGCGACTGATGTCCTTCGACGGCCGTACCGCAGTGATCGCCGCGGCCAATCCGCTTGCCGCGCGCCATGCCAGCAATAGCGCGCCGCGCGACGCGGCCGCCGGCACGCAGTCGAGTGCTCCCGCGACCGAGACGGCGCAGGCCGAGGACAGCCCAGAGAACGAAATCATCGTCACCGGCAACACCTCCGACAAGCGTACGCTGTTCAACTCCTCGTCCAACGTCACGCTGGCCAGCGCCGCCGACCTGCAGCGGAAAGCGCCGCGCTCGACCGCGGATACGCTGGAACTGGTTCCCGGGGTGTTCGTGGAAGGTACGGCGGGGCCGATCTCCAACAATTATTCCGTTCGCGGCCTGCGTGGCGGCGGTCAGACTTTCATCACCTTGGAGGAAGACGGCATGCCGATCCTCTATGGCGGCGGTGGCGCGGACTTCTATTTTCAGAACGACATCACCATCAATCGCCTCGAAGCGGTCGAGGGTGGCACTTCGGGCGTGCTTGCTCCCAATGGCGCCGGAGCCACGATCAACTTCATCTCGATGAAGCCCAACCACGACCAGGCGACCGCGATGGTCCGCTTCACCGGCGCGACCTATGGCGATTTGCGCGCGGACGGCTATTTCTCGGCACCGATCGCCGATGGCTGGGCGTTCAATGTCGGCGGCTATGTCACCTCGCAAAAGGGTGTGCGGCGCACGCCCTTCACCTTCAATGCCTATGACGTGAAAGCGATGCTGGAGAAGAAATTCTCCAATGGTGGCCTGCTCCGCTTCACCATCAAGAATGGCGACAAGCATTTCCCCTATTATGCCGACATGCCGTTCCGCGTCGCCGCCAACGGCACCATCAGCAGCGTGCCCGGCCTCGATCTCAAGCGGGACGACGTCGGTGGGCGCGGCTTCACCGAGTTCCTGGTCCCTGATGCGCCTGCAACCGGCACCAGCCTGCGCCGGTTCAGCTCCGCAGACGGCGTCCACGTCAAGTCGACCACCTACCGTGTCGATCTGGAAATGCCGGTCAGCCCCAGCGTGCGCCTGTTCGCCCGGGCACGTTATCTGGACGGCTCCTATGACTTCAACGGCATCTTTCCCGGCAGCGGGTCGGGCACCGCGGGACTGACCCCGGCGCTCAACTATCTGACGCCCGCTCTCTCTCCCCTCGCCGGGCTGACTCCGCTCGAGGGATCGTCGCAGACTTACTTCCAGGTCGCGGCGCAGCGCTTCCCCGGGGTGGTCCAATATGGACTGCGTAACATCCGCACGGGGCAGGTCATTGCGGCATCGAACACTGCCGCCCTGAACAGCCTGAACGGCAATGGCCTGCTCCAGCAGACCGTCCTCAACCACCAGACGCTCGCGACCAAGGATTTCGGCAGCGACTTCGGGGTGAAATGGGACGCGAGCGGCAGCAACCTCGACAATTCGCTGACGGTGGGCGGCATGGTCTATAATGTCCGCCGGCGGAACGATCAGTCGGCGGTGGCGACCGTCCTCAACGACGTGCGCAACGATTCCAACGTGTACGACATGGTCGCGCTGAATGCGGCAGGCGGCGTGCTGGGGTCGCTGACCAACAACGGCATGGTCAATTACGGCAACTGGGGGCAGGGCCTGTTCAACGACGAGGTCACCTCGCTCTCCGCTTATTTCAACGACGAGCTGACCATCGGCGAGCGGCTGCACGTCGACTTCGGTGCGCGCTACGAGCACCAGCATGTGCGGGTCGACATCGGCAAAACCGCGACCGTCAACGCGCCGGTGCCGGCGGGCACGGTCGGTCTGTATGACAATGTCGGCAGCACGTTCGCCGGCACCTATACGCGCCAGAGCGCCAATTATTCCGACTGGGCGTTTACAGGGGGCGTCAATTACGAACTCACCGACCATGTCGCGCTCTATGTTCGCGGTGCGCGCGGGTTCCAGACCAATGGCGGTGACACGGGCGGGACCCACAAGCCGACCGAGCTGACGCTGTATGAAGGCGGGGTGCGGTTCAAGGCGGCAGCCTTCAACGCCTCGATCATCGGCTTCCGCACCGAATTCCGCGACCAGTCCTACCAGTTTGTCAACCCGGCGAACCCGGCGCAGGCGAGCAACGCGCTGGCAGACAACACCACCAACGGCGTGCAGCTCGATGCCACGGTGCGACCGGTGCAGTTCTTCAGCCTGAACGTGCAGGGCGTGTACCAGGAGCCCAAGCTAGGCAATCTGCGCTTCGACGGCGTCGCACAGCCTCAATATGACGGCAACACGCCCGAGCGCACCCCGAAGAAGCTGCTGACCGTCACCCCGTCCTTCATCCTGCCGGGCGGGCTGGGCGAGATTTACGGCCGCTACAAATATGTCGGCAAGATTTTCGCCGACAGCGGCAACGGCATCGCGCTGCCCGATTATGGGGTGTTCTCGATCGGGGCGAGCCTGGACGTCACGCCGCGCCTGAATCTGTCGGTCAGTGTCGACAACCTGACCGACGTGAAGGGCTTTACCGAGGGCAACCCGCGCCAGGGACAGACCCAGTCGATCGTCGACGGCTATTTTTACGGCCGTGCGATCGTCGGGCGCAACGCGCTGATCAGCGCGACGCTCAAGCTGTGAAGCTGAAGGCGGGGCTGCGGCCGTCGCTGGGGCTGGCGGCGGCGTTGCTGTTGAGCGGTGCCGCCCCTGGCGCTGCGCGGGTCGAGCAATATGCGGTGCGCGAGGGGCTGAACCTCAACAGCTTCACGCGTTCGGGTCCGGTCGCGGCACATGTCGTGCTGCGGTCGGGCCGGCAGCCCCGGCTGCTGATCGCCTTTCCGGCGGGCAATAGCGGCACGGCGTTGTGGTTCGAGCCGCTCGCCAAGGATGCCGAGTGGCGTATCGAAGGCGCCCCCCGCCCGGTCACGCTGCGCGACGCCAAGGGACGGCCGCTCCACGGCGTCCGCTTCGTGGCGACGATCGACGCCGAACGCCTGGTCCCGCACCAGGCGGTGCTGTCGAGCATCCGCGTCATCCGTGATTACCAGGCGCTGGGCAAGGCACCCGCCGCGGTGCTGACCGCAGCTCGGACGACGGGCGATGGTATCCGGTGGTCGCGCGATCGCCTCGACGGCGCGGCGGGCTATGATCTTGCGATGAACGTCATCGGCGGCCGCATCGCGGGCGGTGCCATCCTCGCCGGCCCGGACGGGAGGATCCGCCTTGCCGTGACGGCGGTGACGGGCGAGAAGCCGCTCTCGCCGCGCGGCGGTACGGACCTCCTCAACGCCAAGGCACAAGCCGATCCAGGCGCGCGCAATGCACTCACCTTCCTCAGCTACGCCGAAAAGTATCTGGCAGGCTCCTGGCGGTTCGACACCTATTTCGGGCGCGACACGCTGATGTCGGTCCGGTTGCTGATGCCGGCGCTGCAGCCCGCGGCGGTGGAGACGGGGTTGGCATCGGTGCTGGCGCGCCTGTCGCCACGCGGGGAGGTGGCGCATGAGGAGGATATCGGCGAGTTCGCTATCCTCGACCATCAACGGACCGACGGCACCCTGTCGGACGCGCCGGTCTACAACTACAACATGGTCGACAGCGACTATATGCTCGCGCCGGTCGCGCGGGCGTGGCTGCTCGACGATCCGCGTGGGCGTGCGCGGGCGCAGGCCTTTCTGGCGCAGCGCACGGCCGGAGAAACCATGGGCGCGCGGCTTGTCCGCAACCTTCGCTTCGTGCTGCAACAGGCGGCGCCCTTTGCCCGCGATCCCGTTGCCGCGCATCTGATCGCGCTCAAGCCCGGCATGGATGCGGGCGAGTGGCGCGACAGCAATGACGGGCTGGCGGGCGGGCGCCTGCCCTATGACGTCAACGCCGTACTGGTTCCCGCGGCACTCGATTCCGCCGCGGCGTTGCAGGCGAGCGGGCTGCTTCGTCCCTATCTGGCCGCCGGCGATCCGGCCGCCTTCGCGCGAGCCCGTGCGGTCGCCGATGTCTGGCGCGCCAAGGCGTTGCCCTTATTCGACGTGACCGTGCCCGCCGAAGCCGCGCGGCGCGCCGTCCGCGACTATGCGCGCAGTGTCGGCGTGCCGGACGGGCCCGCGCTGGCCGCGATCGGTGCCCAGCCGGTCCGCTTCCCGGCGATCGCGCTGGACGCGCTGGGCCGGCCGATCCCCGTGCAGAACAGCGATCCCGGCTTCGCGCTGCTGTTCGAAAAGCCTTCTGCAGCGGCACTGGACGTCATGACAGCCAGCCTCATCGACGCATTTCCCGCAGGGTTGCGCACCGGTGCGGGCATGCTGGTCGCCAACCCAGCCTTTGCCGAGCCAGGAATACAGCGGAAATTCTCGCCCAATGCCTATCACGGCACGGTGATCTGGAGCTGGCAGCAGGCGCTCGTCGCCGCGGGGCTGGCACGGCAGCTCGAACGCAAGGACCTGCCCGCCAATGTCCGCCAGCAGATCGTCCGTGCGCAGTCCTGCCTGTGGGACGGGATCGAAAAGACGCGCAGCGTGCAGAGTTCCGAACTCTGGTCGTGGCGGTATGCCGATGACCGGTACCAGGTCGTGCCCTTCGGCGCGGCGGGGGCGGACGTCGACGAATCCAACGCCGCGCAACTCTGGAGCACCGTGTATCTGGCGCTCCGCCGGCCGGCAGGCCCGGCGATCGCCTGCATCGGCGGATGACGCTCGCACACACCTGTGGGAGTGGGTAGACGGAACCCTATGACCGACAATCGCATTCGCCGGATCGTGATTCTGGGTGGCGGGACGGCAGGCTGGATGAGCGCGGCCGCCCTGTCGCGCGTGCTCGCTGGACAACGCGTCGCGATCACGCTGGTCGAGTCCGACACGATCGGCACCATCGGGGTGGGCGAGGCCACCATCCCCACCATCCACTGGTTCAACCAGATCATCGGCCTGGACGAGCGCCAGTTCCTGGCCGAAACCAAGGCGACGGTGAAGCTCGGCATCGAGTTCGTCGGCTGGAACGGCGAGGGGAGCCGATACTTCCACCCCTTCGGGACGTTCGGGCCGCCGGGCGATGGCGCGATGTTCCTTCACCGCCTCATCCGGGGACGGGCCGATGGCGATACTGCGCCCACCGAGGCCTATTCCCTGACCGCGCAGGCAGCGCGTTCGGGCCGCTTTGCGCGGCCGGTCCCCGATCGCCGGTCGCTATTGTCGACCTTGGGCTATGCCTATCATTTCGATGCGGGCCTCTACGCGCGCTACCTGCGCGGGCTGGCCGAGCAGGCAGGCGTGACCCGGATCGAAGGCAGGGTCGGCTCGGTCCAGCGGGACGGAGAAAGCGGCTTCGTCCGGTCGCTGATGCTCGACGACGGGCGTATCGTCGAAGGCGATCTCTTCCTCGACTGTTCGGGGATGCGCGGCTTGCTGATCGAGGAGACACTCGGCGTCGGCTATGACGACTGGTCGCACTGGCTGCCGTGCGACCGCGCCTGGGCGGCGCCGAGTGCAGCGGAGGCGCACCTCACCCCGTTCACGCGCGCGACGGCGGCCGAGGCCGGGTGGCGCTGGCGTATCCCGCTCCAGCACCGGGTCGGCAATGGCTATGTCTTCGCCAGCCGCTTCCAGGACGAAGCGGCGGCCCGTGCCTCGCTGCTGGCCGCAATGGAGGGGCCGCCGCTTTCCGATCCGCGCCTGATCCGCTTCATGCCAGGCATGCGGCGCGAGGCATGGCGTGCCAATGTGGTGGCGATCGGCCTGTCGAGCGGATTCCTCGAGCCGCTCGAATCAACCAGCATCCATCTGATCCAGAGCGGCATCGCCAAGCTGTTGTCGCTGTTTCCGGCTGCCGACTGTTCGCCCCTGCTGGCGCGGCAATTCAACCGGATTTTCGGGCAGGAAATGCTCGATATTCGCGATTTCCTGATCTTCCATTATCATGCAACGGCGGGACGCGAGGAGCCGATGTGGCGCGAGCGGCAGGCGATGGCGATCCCCGAGACGCTCACTGAACGCCTAGCGCATTTCCGGAGCTCGGGCCGGATCGTCTTGTCGAGTGACGAGCTGTTCCGCGACGCGAGTTGGTTCGCGGTGCTCGATGGCCAAGGGGCGCGCCCCGGCGATTACAACCCCCTGATCGAGGGGATCGATGTTCACGATAATCTCCGCCAGCTGGCGGCATTGCGGTCGAACATTGCGTGCGCGGCGGAAGCGTTACCGGCCCTGTGCCGTCCGTGAGGCGCGCAGTTGATTGCCAGTAGCCTCGGCCATCCTGACGCGATGGATCGGGTATTCCGCGGCAACCCGCGAGCGATCGGGACCATCTTCGCTGTAGATTGGGGACGTCCGTGGGCGGTACGGCGATCCTCGGCCTCCCGCCATCTATAGGGGGGCGAGGAGAATGGCTTTGGCCTCAAGGCCTCTATGACTATCGTTCGGCGGCCAGATTTGTTCTCCAACAATGCGCGATATGTCAGGTGCTGGCCTTCTGAGGGCGTCTTGTGGCGCGGATACGCCATTCTGCCGTGCTGGTTGAACTGGGCGGAACGACGGGTTCTGACAATAGCGGTCGGTCGGCAGGTCACATTGCAATGACGGCTTCGTCCCACTCCCAGTCGCCGGCGATGCGGATCTGAGGGCCGTTCGTCTGGGTACGCTTTTGGGTTCATCAATCGGCCTGCTGGCCGTCTACGAGTAGGTGCGCAGCTGGGTGCCCCCCTACCCTCCCGGAACGCCGGGACCTATTGCGAACTAGGTTCCCGTCACGTCCGCTTCTGGAAAGCGTCGAGCACCTTCTAACGGCCGATATTGGGCGCGCTGCTGCCTGATGCCCCTGCCCGCCTCCCGGCGGCCGCTCGCGACCAAGATGCGCCGTTTGGCTCATCGCTAGGAACCGTCCGTTTATGAGAGAAGCCGCCATTGTTGGAGTCTGTCGGTCAAGCATTGCGCGTGATCGGACTTCCAGCCCGCTTGAAAGGACCCGATTGCAACAACCAGCCTCACCCGTCGTCACCACCGAGATTGTCGCGCGCTTTATGCAGTTTGCGTAATATCGGTTAGTGCCTGCACGAGCGCGTCGAAGGTGAGCCTGTAGCGACTGCCGTTTCTCAGATCCTCATGCATGACAATCCACACCGGCAGTGGCAGGTCGAATGCATCTGCCATGACGCGGCAAAGATCCGGGTCGCGCCTGGCGACGGCGGTCTGGCAAATGCCGATGCCGAAGCCCGCGCGAATCGCTTCGAACTGGGCCGCCGCGCCATCGACGCGCAGGGCGAACATCGAGCGATCGATTCCCGGCAAATGGCGCATGCCCGCCCGGGTGAACGGTGTCTCCGTGTCGAAGCCGATTAGGTCGTGTTCGCGAAGATCCTCGAGTCGGTGGGGCACGCCTCTTCGCTCGAGATAGCTATGGTGTGCATGGAAGCCGAGGCGAACAGTGCCGACGCTCTTGGCCACCAGCGACTTCTGCTCGGGTTGCGCCATCCGTATCGCGATGTCCGACCGGCGCTGCAGCAGGTCGTCCAGGTCATCGGTCAACGCCAGCTCGAAATGCAGCCTGGGCTGGGCGCGCCGAAGGTCCGTGACGATCGCCGGCAGATGGTGCGTCCCCACCGCCTGGCTGGCAGTGATGCGCACCGTGCCCTCCGGCATCCCCGGCGCGCCTTCGGCGGATCTGCGAAGCGCTTCCGCCGCGGCAACAAGAGCTTCGGCGTGCGGCCGCAAGGCCAACGCGTGCTCGGTGGCGGAGAGACCCCGCTGCGAACGGACGAACAGCTTGGCACCGGTCGCCTGCTCCAGCGCATCGATGTGCCGGGCAATGCTGGGCTGGGTCATGCCGAGCGCGCGCGACGCAGCCGAGAGCGAGCCCTGCTGCAGCACCGCAGCGAAGCTGCGGTAGACATCCCAGCTCGGTTCCTTGTTCATTTATTTTCGTATAGTGACTGCACACAATACGGCAATTAATGTTTATCCAAATCGACGTCATTCTGCCTCCAGACAAACGAGGAGGCGAACGATGAAGAAGGTAGCGTTGGTTCTGGGCGCGACGGGTGGTGTCGGCGGTGCCGTGATGCGTCGCATGATCGCGGGCGGTTGGACGGTTCGGGCGCTGACCCGCCGCGCCGATGTCGACTTTCCTGCCGGATGCGAGGCGGTGGTGGGGGATGCGATGGATGCGGCCTCGGTCGCATCGGCTGCCGAGGCCGCCTCGGTCATCGTCCATGCAGTCAACCCGCCGGGCTATCGCGACTGGGATCGCCTGGTCCTGCCGATGCTTGACAACACGATTCGTGCGGCGTCCGCCAGCGGCGCCTGCATCCTCCTGCCGGGGACGGTCTATAATTACGGGCCCAACGCGTTTCAGAACATCGCCGAGGATGCGCCGCAGACGCCTAAGACGCGGAAAGGCCGGATCCGCGTCGAGTTGGAGGAGCGGCTCCGCACCGCGGCGAAGCAGGGGAAGTGCAGCGCGCTCATCGTGCGGGCGGGCGACTTTTTCGGCCCCGGCGCGGCCAACAACTGGTTCGGGCAGGGCCTGGTGACGCCCGGGGCGCGTCCCAAGGTCATCCGCAACCCGGGCACGCGCGGCATCGGCCATCAATGGGCGTACTTGCCCGACGTCGCCGAAACCATGGTCCGGCTGCTGGAGCGCGCGGATCTGCCGGCCTTCGCCTCGTTCCACATGGAGGGGCACTGGGACCATGACGGGCGCCAGATGGTGCAGGCGATCGCGCGCGTGCTCGGGGATCCCGTCGTGCCGATCCGTCCGCTGCCCTGGTGGCTGCTACGCGTCGCGGCGCTGGTGGCGACCACGCCGCGCGAGATGATGGAGATGCGCTATCTCTGGCGTCAGCCGGTTCGTATGATCAACGATCGGCTCGTGGCGACGCTGGGCGGCGAGCCGCGGACACCGCTCCTCGAAGCGGTGCGCACCACGCTGGCCGATCTGCAATGCATCTGAGGCAACTATGGGCGCGGCGGCGCGGGAGCCCGTACCGTCACGCCTGCCCTCGACCGACGCCCCTTCGATCTGCAAAGGGCAGTGCCATGCAGCTGTTAGCGCCAATCATTTTCGTTCTGATCTGGTCCACCGGCTTTATCGTGGCGCGGGCGACGACACCCTATGCGAGCGCGGAACTCGTGCTCACCGCCCGGCTCGTCCTCACGGCGCTCCTGCTGGGCGTCGCCGCCCTACTGGCTGGCCAGCGATTGCCGCGAGGGCGGGCTCTGGCGCTGCACCTCGCGGCAGGCAGCCTCCTGAACGGCGTGTATCTGGGTGCGAGCTGGTGGGCGATCGCCGCGGGGATGCCCGCCGGGGTGATGGCGCTTCTCGGATCGCTTCAGCCGCTGATCGTGGCTTTGGGGTCGTTCGTACTGCTGAGCGAGCGCTTGCGCCCGCGCGCATGGCTCGGGCTCGCGATCGGATTGGCCGGGGTGATGCTGGTGCTATATCCGCTGCTCGGCCGCAGCAGCGCGCAGCCGATCGCGCCTTTGGCCCTGGCCGCTGCGATTGGCGCGATCCTGGCCATGGCTGGCGGCACGATGATCCAGCGGGGCGGGGCTGCACGCGATCCGATGCTCGTCGCCGGCGCGGTCCAGCATATGGCCGGCGCCTTGCTTTGCGGCGCGGCGGCCCTGCTGCTGGGCGAGCATCGTTGGGCCAACGTGCTGCCGCTATGGCTTGGTCTCGGCTGGTCGGTGTTCGGACTTTCGGTCGTGGGTGTTTCCCTGCTGGTATGGATGACGCGTGCGCAGGGGGCGACGCGGGTAAGCGCGCTGCTCCTGCTGGTCCCGCCGCTCGCCGCGATCGAAGCTTGGCTGCTTTTCGGCGAGCAACTCGTTTCGCTTCAGCTGCTGGGGTTCGCCGCAGCGCTGGGAGGCGTGATCCTAGCCCGAAGCCGACCGACAGCAGGATCGCCGAACGAGGCGACCGTGTAACCCGGCCCTGAGTTTCAGCTGAAGGCAATAGGTCGGCCGCTGGCCTTTGCTCGTGGCTTCTTCAACGCCCCTCCAGCTACCATTGCGTGTCGGCATTTTACGAGAGCCGCCGTTCGTCATACCGTTCGCGAACGGCCGTTTCGTTCCACTCCCGGTCCTTGGCGAGGTGGATCTGCGGGCCGTTCGCCCGGGTCCGCTTTGGGGTTGATCAGTTTCCTTGCTGGCCGTCTGAGAGTAGTTGCGCAGCTGGGTACCCCCTGCCGGCGTGTCGGGACCTACTGCGAACCAGGCTAGCGCCATGTCCGCTTCTGGGAAGCCGTGGAGCACCTTTTAATGACCGGAATTGGGCGCGCTGCTGCCGGATCGATCAAAGGAATAGCAATGGCGGGTTCCGGCAGGAGCGGCCAGTCATACACGGGCCTGGAACGACTTAGGCTGGTCGACTCCTCTCACTTCGGGTGGCCAGCAACCACCCCTCGCAGCATTCAGCCTGCATCGGGCGGTCTCGTTCCTCACCGGATCGGAGGTCACCTAAATCACCGGCCCGACGCTTGACATCGATGGCGGCGCAACGGCGTAACGCGCAGGATCGGCCCCTCCTTGCGGCGGGAGGGGCCGTTGAGGCGAGAGGGAGACGGAGTCGAACGGACGTCCCTCAGCATCAGATCGTCGAGCGCACCGGCCGAACGATCAGCGTGTTGACGTCGACGTCCGCCGGCTGCCCCACCGCATAGGCTATGGCGCGAGCGATCGCATCCGGGGTGAGGGCGATGGCACGGAAATCGACCATCGCCTGAGCCGCCACGGGATCGGTGATCGTGTGGGCCAGTTCCGATTCCACCACGCCCGGCGCGATGATGGTGACGCGAATGTCGTCATGCTCCATACGCAGCGCCTCGGAGATCGCACGCACTGCATATTTGGTCGCGCTGTAGACACCGCAGGTCGGCCACACGGCGTAGCCACCGATCGAGGAGATGTTGACGAACTGGCCGCTCCCCTGCTCCTTGAAGCGCGGAAGCGCGGCGGCGATGCCGTGAAGGACGCCGCGGATGTTGACGTCGATCATCCGGTCCCATTCGTCGACCTTGAGGCTGTCGAAGCGCGAGAGCGGCATCAGGCCAGCATTGTTGACCAGCACATCAACCCGGCCATAGTCGGCTTCCGTCGCGGCGATGAACGCCTCGAAATCGGCGCGGTCGGTGACGTCGAGCGATCGGAAGGCGACCGTGCCGCCCGCCGCGTTCAGTTCCTCGGCCAGCGCGGCCAGCCTATCGGTGCGGCGCGCCCCCAGCATCAGCTTCGCGCCGCGCGTCGCCAGCAGCCGCGCCGTGCCTTCGCCGATGCCGCTGCTGGCGCCCGTGATGGCGATGACCTTGTTCTCAATAGCCATGATAGTCCTTTCGGTGCAGGCGGATCGAACCATCGATCCGATGCACCCGGATGGCGCCATCGGGATAGCGTGCGGTAGAACGGTCGTGCGAAATGATTGTACGATATTCCAGATTCGCAGCTGCGGGGTGGAGCGGCCGCCATCAGCTCTGTAGGTTGCCCGTCGATGATAGGAATCTAAAACAATGATGCATCGAGACCTGGCGGAGAAGATTGCCCGATATGCCGAGCGCGACGGCATCATCGACACGTCCATCCCGCGCCTTGCGCTGGTCCGCTCGGGCCAAAGCGGGGAGCCGGTGCATATGGTCCAGCGCCCGGCGCTGTGCATCATTGCGCAGGGGGGCAAGCGCGTGCTGCTGGGCGACGCAGTGATCGATTATGGTCCCGCCAGCTATCTCGTCGCCTCGCTCGACCTGCCGATCACCGGAGCCGTGACGCAGGCCAGCGCGGATGCACCCTATCTCTGCTTCTGCCTCTATCTCGACGCCGCTCTGCTGTCGGAGATCGCGCTGACCCTGCCGCCCCTGCCAGCCGCGGAGGATAGCGCCGCAATGACACTGCACCCCATGACGCCGGAACTGATCGACGCGGCGACGCGGATGACGGCGCTGCTCGGTGATCCGGCGAACGCACCGCTGCTCGCGCCGCTGGTCGAGCGGGAATTGCTGGTGCGGCTGATGACCGGAGCGGGGGGCGGTGCCCTGCGCGCGATCGCCAGCAGTGAAAGTCGCACCGGCCAGATCGCGCAGGCCATTGCCTGGCTCAAGGCCCATTTCCGCGAACCGTTCAGCGGGCCGCACCTTGCCGCCCTTGCCGGCATGAGCCTGTCGAGCTTCCACGACCATTTCCGCCGCGCCACCGCGATGACCCCGCTGCAATATCAGAAGCAACTGCGGTTGCAGGAAGCCCGGGCGCTGATGCTGGCCGATCGGCTCGACGCGGCAGAGGCAGGCTTCCGCGTCGGCTATGACAGCCCGTCGCAGTTCAGCCGCGAATATCGCCGCCTTTTCGGCGCTCCGCCCGTTCGCGACGTTGGGCGGCTGCGGGCAACGCCACAAATGGCGATCGCGATTTGAAGGAACGGCATGCTGCGTCCCTTACGGTTGTCGTCGCTATGCGGCGATTGCAACAACCTTCCCTCGCACCGGCGCAGCTATCAGTCCGGAAGTCGTTCTGTGACGGTACTGGCATAGCCTGGAGTATGCCATGAGGCCTTTTGAAAAGCTCATGGGGTCGTCGAATGTCGGGGGGTCAGGCGCGAATTCAAGATGAGTCAGTGTCCACTCTCGAAGCCGCGCTCCAGGTCGTGTTGTATCACGTCGCTGAGGTCGCGCGGGTCGAACCACTGGCTGCAGCTAGGACATTGCTCACGAGGCTCCTGAGCAATGTGCGGTGCAGAGCGGCGGGTCTGGTCGGTTTGAAATGCGGGGCCGTGCATCTTCAGTCCTCCTCGGTCCTCTGAGCATCCGCCTTTTTTATTTTGATTGCGTCCATTGCTGGCCTCGCAAAGATGCGTATTAGGGTTGGGAAGCATGTAAGGGTGAATAGTAAGAGCGCCCGCACCAACTGCGCACTCCATGCCGCGGCGTCCGCTTCTCGGGAGCTCGCGAGTAGCTCCCAGCGGCGGGAAGTGGGCGCGTTGCGGTCTGGCAGCTTCGTGCTAAGCGAACGGCAGGTTCGGACCGTAGCTGCCGTTCAAAGCCCGATCCGCGAACGGCGCATTCTGGTCGCCAGGCGCCCCCGAGGCGATCGCTGCTCAACGTTCCCAAAGCGTTGTTCAGCCGGCCAATCTGGCCATCGGAGAGCGATCATGGAAAAGCTTGAAACGGAATCCACCGCCGCCAGGCGCTCGGTCTGGAACGCGGAAAAACAGTCGGCGCGAAACGCGCTCTAAAGCCGAAGCAGATTTGGGAAATTCGATTCTATCTCAATCAGCGGCGCCGTTTGCGGGATCGGGCGCTGTTCGACCTGGCGATCGACAGCAAGCTCCGGGGCTGCGACCTGGTGCAGATGAAGATCGGCGACCTTGTCAGCGGCGGCCAGATCCGAACGCGGGCGATCGTGATGCAGCAGAAAACGGGCCAGCCTGTACAATTCGAGCTGCTTTCGGACGCGCGGGCCAGCCTGCTGGCTTGGCTCGAGCGGCGGGGCGGCACGGTCAACGACTATGTATTTCCCAGCAGGGTTGATCACGACGGGCATCTCAGTACTCACCAGTATGCCCGGCTCGTCGATGAATGGGTGACCGGAGTCGGGCTGATGCAAAGCGAGTATGGAACGCATTCGCTTCGCCGGACGAAGGCTTCGATCATCTACCGAGCTACCGGCAACCTGCGCGCCGTTCAGCTCCTCCTCGGTCATAGCAAGATCGAGAACACGGTGCGCTTTCTCGGGATCGACGTGGAAGACGCGCTCGCCCTTGCCGAAAATACCGAGATTTGATCGATCGGCTCCTCGCCTTTGGCGAGGGGCCGACATCACGACGCTCAAGACTTTCCCGCCCTTCCCACCAATCGTGTTGAAAGGCAGTTCTTGCCGGAAGCCGGCGACCCCTACACGGGCTTCCCTTGGTACCCCACATAAGGAGACAGCCCGGCCGCCAAAGCGAGCTGAAGGACCTCGGTCAGGCTGCTCGCGTCCAATCGGTGCATCAACTGCGCGCGGTGCAGTTCGACCGTGCGGGGGCTGATGCCGAGCGTCTGCGCGATCATCTTGTTCGTGCCCCCGTCAACCAGCCCGAGGAGCACCTCGCGCTCTCTCGGCGTCAGCCTGGCGATGCGGGCCGCCGCGCTCGCGTCGCGCGAGGTGGCGCGCGCGGTGCCCTGGCATGCGGCGATCGCATCCGCCAACGCGGTCTTGAGTGCGGCTTCGTCCCCGATGGGGAGGTAATCGACCGCGCCTGCCTTCATCGCGGCGACGGCGCAGCTTACATCGGCGTCAGCAATATCGAGCGCGATCGTCGGCAGGCTGATGGATCGTGCGCGCAACTCGCGGGGTACCGACAGCCCCTCGTCGCGCTTGCGACGCAGATCGATGAGCACGCATCCCGGAGCAAGTGCCGGCGCCAAGACCAGAAACGCCGCCGCGCTGGCGAAACTTTGCGCGCGATAGCCAAGTCCGCGCACCCAGCCGGTCAGCCTGCGTGCGTCCGCCGCCTTGCCGTTCACGATGTAGATGTGGCGCACCTCCTTCACGGTCAGGTCCTCGGTGATGCCGCCGATCTGCGTAACCGCGCCCGCGCTATCGAGGATCGGGAAGCTCGTATCGCGCAGCCGGCGCACCGCACCGTCCCGCGGGCGGATGAGACGATATTCGAACTGCACGACCTCACCGGCCGCGACTGCTGCCAGCGCGTGCTCGACCTGTTGGCGATCCTCGGGATGCACGTCCTGCATCCAGATCGCGAGGTCGTTCGGCGCCTCCGCGCACGGCATCCCCCAGATCCGCGCATAGGCGGCGCTGCGATAGGTGATGGTGCCGGTGGCGGGATCGCCAATCCAGATCAGGTTGGTGCTGTTGTCGGCAAAGCCGCGAAACCGCGCTTCGCTCGCGCGTATCGCCGCTTCGGCAACGCGCTGCTGCGTCACATCGACGGCCGCGCCGATAAAGCCGACGGCTCTGCCGTCCGCAAAGCTCGCCCGCCCGGACGTGGCGATATGACGCGTCACGCCGTCGTCCCGCCCGATCACCCGATATTCGATTGAATAGCTGCCGTCGCCCGCGGGATCGACACAGCGCGCGATCGCCTCCTGCACACGCGCGCGGTCCTCGGGATAAATGCCCGCCTCGAAGACGGCGCTGTCGGTTGCTGCGCCCGGCGGCAGGCCCCACATCGCCCGGAGCCGATCGTCCCATTCGAGCGCGCCGGTCAGCGGATCCCAGGCATAGATGCCGATGCCGACCAGTTCGGTCGCGGCACGCAGGCGTGCCTCGCTGGTGCGCAGCGATTCCTCGAAGGCCCGTCGCTCGCTGGTGTCGCGCGAGACTCCGACGACGAGTTCGACCGCGCCTGCTGCGTCGCGCACCGGTCCCCAGAGATAGGTGAAATAGGCGGCCTGGCCCGTGGGGCTGCGGAAGAAGACCTCGTTCTGGACGGTCACGCCCTCGGCGAAGATCTGATCAATGTGCCCGTTGAGCACCGCGGCCAGATCCTGCGGATAGTCGAGTTCCGCGAACGTCTTGCCCAGCATCGTCTCGGCGCTGAGCCCGAACAGCGCCAGCATCGCCCGGTTCGCGTAGACGAACCGCCGCTCTCGATCGAAGGCGTAAACATAGTCCGGAATGGCAGAGAGACTCGCCTCGAGGAAGCGGGCATGGTTTGCGAGCGCTTCTTCCGCTTTAAATGCCGGCTCTCGATCGCGCTGT
Organism: Sphingomonas trueperi; assembly: GCF_040545965.1. GTDB lineage: Bacteria > Pseudomonadota > Alphaproteobacteria > Sphingomonadales > Sphingomonadaceae > Sphingomonas > Sphingomonas trueperi_C. The sequence goes on from NZ_JBEPMV010000003.1 coordinate 257,654, forward strand.
ACAACCGTCGACCGTGATTTTTCCAGCGCCACGCCGGCTTCTCCTCGGTCCTTGCCGGTGCAGCCGGCAACTGCCCCTCAGCGGGGAGAGTTCCCTAGGCATCGCCCGTATGTGCTCGTGGCAAGGCGAAACCTAGGTCGGGGACATCCAACCGAGGAGACCGGCATGAAAGCCCTAGTCTGGCACGGCAAGGAGGACATCCGATACGACACGGTGTCCGACCCTTCGCTCGAAGACCCGCGCGACGCCATAATAAGGGTTACGAGTTGTGCGATTTGCGGCTCGGACCTGCATCTCTTCCACAATCTCGTCCCCGCGATGCTGCCCGGCGACATCATGGGCCATGAGACGATGGGCGAGGTCGTCGAGGTCGGCAGCGGCGCAAAGGGCGCGTTGAAGAAGGGCGACCGCGTGGTGATCCCGTTCACCATCCAGTGCGGCGAATGCGACCAGTGCCGCCGCGGCAACTTCTCGGTGTGCGAGCGCACCAACCGCAAGAAGGAACTGGGCGACAAGGCGTTCGGCCATGCGACCGCCGGGCTGTTCGGCTATACTCATCTCACCGGCGGCTATCCCGGCGGCCAGGCCGAATATCTCCGCGTGCCCTTCGCCGACACCACGCACATCAAGGTGCCCGACGGCATCGACGACGAGAAGCTGCTGTTCCTCTCGGACATCCTGCCGACCGGCTGGCAGGCGGCGGTGCAGGCCGACATCCAGCCGGGCGACACGGTTGCCGTCTGGGGCTGCGGGCCGGTCGGGCAGATGACGATCCGCTCGGCCATCCTACTCGGCGCCGAGCAGGTGGTCGCAATCGATCATCTCCCGGAACGCCTGTCGATGGCCGCCGCCGCGGGCGCGATCACCATCAATTTTGAGACCGAGAGCGTCGTCGAGCGGCTGAACGAGCTCACCGACGGCAAGGGGCCGCACAAGTGCATCGACGCGGTCGGCACCGAAAGCCATGTCAATCTCGGCCAGCCCGATACGCTGCTCGATCGCGCCAAGCAGATGCTGATGGCGGAGAACGACCGGCCGCACGTGCTGCGCGAGATGATCTATGTCTGCCGCCCGGGCGGCGTCATCTCGATCATCGGCGTCTATCTGGGTTTGGTCGACAAGATCCCCATGGGCCAGGCGATGAACAAGGGCCTCACCTTCCGCATGGCCCAGGCACACGTGCCCCGCTGGACCGGCGACCTGCTGCGGCGGATCGAGGACGGGCAGATCGATCCGTCCTTCGTGATCACCCACAAGGTCGATCTCTCCCGCGGTCCCGAGATGTACGCGACCTTCCGCGACAAGGCGGACGGCTGCGTCAAAGTCATGCTCCAGCCCTGAAGGAGGCACCCATGTCCCTCACCAATCTCACCGGGATCGCGCGTTCGGAAGGCGATCCCAAGATCGAACACAAGGGCCCCAGTTCGCTCACCGGTGCCGACCGGCTCGCCCGCGCGCTCGGCTGGTTCTCGATCGGGCTCGGGGTCACCGAACTCGTGGCACCCGGCCGCATCGCCCGCACGCTGGGCCTGGAGGACAAGGAGGGCCTGATCCGTGCCTATGGCGCGCGTGAGCTGGCCAGCGCCATCCCGACGCTCTCGATCGACAAGCCCATCGGGCTGGCGGCGCGGCTCGGCGTCGATGCGCTCGACCTCGGCACGCTGGCGACGGCGCTGCGCAAGGACAATCCCAAGCGTCGCAACGCGGCCATTGCCACGGCGCTCGTCGCGGGCATCACCCTGCTCGATCTTGCCGCGCTGGCGGGGGTGAAGGCGGCCCACCAGCGCGAGGCGAGCAGCAACCGCGACTATTCCGATCGCTCGGGCCTGCCGCGCGGTGCGACCGCCTCGCGCGGCCTGGCCCGAAAGGATTTCGACATCCCGGAGGACTATCGCGCCGAGGGGACGGTGGCGGACGCGCTGCCGGCGCTTCCCGCATGAACGCCGCTGCTGCCGACACCAGGCTCGATGCCGCGGCGCGCGCCGCCGTGACGATCGGCCGGCCGGCCGAGGAACTGCGTGCGCTCTGGCTGGACCCCCAAACGCAGGTAAAGATCTGGACGCATTTCGCCGATGTGGTCGCACTCGACGACCGCACCGCCGACTGGCGCACCCATGGCCCGGCGGGCGGCGACTATCGATGGCGGACGGAAGTCGCGGACAGCGCGCCGGACGCGATCCGCTGGTCCTCGCTGGACGGCGCCGACGTGCCGAACACCGGCGACCTGTCCTTCCGTCCCGCGCCGGGCGAGCGCGGCACCGAACTGCATCTGAACGTGCGATTCGATCCGCCGGGCGGCCTGATCGGCGAAGCGGTCAGCAAGCTGTTCCACATCGTCCCGGCCGAGATCGTTGCCCACGCGCTGTACAAGTTCCGCGCGCTCGCCCTCACCGGCGAAATTCCCACCACCGACCCGCAGCCCGCCGCCCGCAAGGGCGGGGCCGATCACTAGGAGCAGGCCGATGCGCGCACTCTGCTGGAACCGAGGCAACGATCTCCGCGTCGAGACCGTCGCCGACCCCGAAATCCTCAACCCGAGCGACGTCATCCTCAAGGTCCGTCTTTCCACCACCTGCGGATCGGACCTGCACCTGATCGACGGCCTGATCCCGACGATGCGCGAAGGCGACGTGCTGGGCCATGAGTTCATGGGCGAGATCGTCGACGTCGGGCGCGCGGTGAAGAAGGTGAAACGGGGCGACCGCGTCGTCGTGCCTTCCTTCATCGCCTGCGGACAGTGCTGGTATTGCCAGCACGATCTCTATTCGCTGTGCGACACCAGCCACCCCAAGCCCGAACTGCAGGAGCCGCTGCTCGGCTACCCGACGGCGGGCATCTACGCCTATTCGCATGCCTTTGGCGGCTATGCCGGCAGCCATGCCGAATATGTCCGCGTGCCCTTCGCCGATACCGATTGTTTCGTCGTGCCCGACGGTCTCGCCGACGAGGACGCCCTCTTCATCTCGGATGCCGCCCCGACCGGCTTCATGGGTGCCGACTTCTGCGACATCCAGCGCGGCGACGTGGTTGCGGTCTGGGGCTGCGGCGGAGTCGGCCTGATGGCGCAGCAAAGCGCGATGATCCTCGGTGCCGAACGCGTGATCGCGATCGACCAATATCCCGAGCGGCTCGCCCAGGCGGCGGCGTTCGGCGCCACGCCGCTCGACTTCACCCAGGTGGACGTGCTTGAGGCGCTGAAGGAACTGACCGGCGGGCGCGGACCCGACGCGTGCATCGATGCGGTGGGCATGGAGGCGAGCGGCACTGGACTCCAGCACGCCTATGACCGGGTGAAGCAGGCGCTCTATCTGGAGACCGATCGCGGCACGGCGCTGCGCCAGGCGATGCTGGCGGTGCGCAAGGGCGGCACGCTGTCGATCCTCGGCGTCTATGGGCTGATGGACAAGTTTCCGCTCGGGGTCCTGATGAACAAGGGCGTCACCGTGCGGACGGCGCAGCAACACGGCCAGGCCTACGTGCCGCGCCTGCTCGAACACGCGCTCCGCGGCGAGCTCACCCCGGCCGCGCTCGCCACGCATCGCTTCTCGCTCGAGGACAGCGCCAAGGGCTATCACATGTTCAAGCACAAGGAGGATGGCTGCCTGCGCGCCGTCTTCATGCCTTGAGGCCCCAGAAGGCTTCCGAGCGATGCTGATCGAGCAGATCCTAGGCGCGGCGCTGACCCTGCTGTTCCTCGCCGACATCTTCCTGACCGTGCTCTATGCCCGGGCGGGCACGGGGCTGCTCGCACCGCGCTGGAATCGCATGGTGTGGGCGGTGCTTCGCGGCCTCGCCAGGCGCGCCGGCAGGCGCCGCGGCACGATCCTGTCGATGGCCGGACCACTGATTGTCGTGTCACTGATTGGCTTCTGGGCGCTGGGTCTCACGCTGGGCGCGGCGCTGGTCATCCAGCCGGAGCTCGGCACCGCCATTCGCCCGTCCAGCGGGGAGACGCCGAGGGATTTCGTCACGGCATTGCTCGTTGCGGGAAACAGCCTGTCGATCGTCGGCGGGGGCGACTATGCTCCGCACAGCGCGGGCACGCGGCTGCTGTTCCTGATGAACTCGCTAATCGGCGCGTCGGTGCTGTCGCTGGTGCTGAGCTATCTCGTCCAGGTTTATTCGGGGCTGCGCGAGCGCAACGCGCTGGCGCTGACCATTGACCTGATGACCGGCGGTACCGGCGACGCGGCGGTGATGCTCGCCCGCCTCATGCCCGGCGGCAAGATGGACGACGCGACCAGCGAACTCGCCAATCTCGCCCGCTCGCTCGCGGCCACCAAGGAGGCGCATCATTTCTATCCGCTGCTCTATTACTTCCGCTTCGAGGAGCCGCGCTACGCGGTGTCGCGGTTCAGCTTCGTCCTGCTCGACCTGGTCACACTGATCGATACCGCACTAGATCCGCACCGCTATGGGGCCCTTCGCGGTTCGGCCGCCGTCCGCTCGGTGGCGTTGGGCGCAGACATGTTGATCGAGACGCTCGACGCCAATTTCCCTACGCTCAAGGGGCGTCAAGAAGACGCCGCCGAGACGTGGCGGCTACGCCAGAGCTTCCTCGCGGCCGTACAAACGCTGAGGAGCGCCGGCATCGTCGTCGATGCCGATACCGTCGACGGCTATCTGGCCGAACGCCATCGCTGGGAGCCGCGGATCCGGCGCGTGGCGCCGACGCTCGGCTACGCCATGCGCGAGGTCGATCGCCGATCTGGCGAAGCCCGGCACCGGCCGGAGCCCTGATGCGCGGGCGCATTTCCCGAAAGCCTAGCGAAGGTTGGCGGCCAGAAAGTCCACAAATACCCGCACGCGCGCAGGTACATTGGGCCCGCCGACGAACACCGCGTGAATCTGCTCGACATCGCCTGGGTTGAACGCCTCGAGGAGCGGCACGAGCGTGCCGTTCGCGATCTCCTCGCCCACGCTGAAGGCGCCCACCCGCGCGATGCCGACTCCGAGCGCCGCCAGTTGCCCGAGCGTCTCGCCGTTGTTGGCCTCGAAGCCGCCGCGCACCGATAGCGCGAAGTCATGGCCCTCGCGGCGGAACGGCCAGACGGGTTCGGAACGACGGAAGCTGAAGTTCAGGCAATTATGGGCGAACAGGTCCTCGGGTACGCGGGGCGTGCCGTGGCGCGCGAGATAATCGGGGGCGGCGACGATCACCCGCCGGGTCTCGCCGAGCTTGCGCGCGGTGAGGGAGCTGTCCGGGAGCGGCCCGAACCGCACCGCGACATCGGCCTGCCCGGCGGCGATGTCGACCAGCGTATCGGTCAATGCGATGTCGATCAGGATGTCGGGGTACAGCGCGGCAAACTCGCCGAGTAGTGGCACGACGCACAGTCGCCCATGCGACAGCGCGGCGCTGACCCGCAGTCGCCCCCGCGGGCTGCCCTGGTCGGCGATCTGCTGCTCCGCGTCGTCGAGATCGGCGAGGATCCGACGCGCGGCCTGCAGATAGGCGTAGCCCTCGGCGGTGAGCGTGAGCGCGCGGGTAGAGCGCAGCAGCAGGCGCACGCCTAGCCGCGCCTCGATGCGGTCGACGGCGCGCGCCACCGCCGAAGGACTCATGCCCAACTGTCGGCCCGCTGCCGAGAAGCTGCCCCGCTCGATCACTGCGGCGAACAATGCCAAGGCATGCGCCCGATCGCCGCCGCCGTTCAGCTTTGCGTCCATTGCACAAATCCTTCGCGTTCGCGCCAGCTACACCTTCACCGTTCTGCCGTCCATTTTTGTCCTGAACAAGCAACAGGACGATGATCATGGAATATCGGCAATTGGGACGATCGGGCCTGCGCGTGCCCGCGCTCAGCTTTGGCGCAGGGACGTTCGGCGGCCAGGGGCCGCTGTTCAGCGCCTGGGGCCAGAGCGATGCGACCGAGGCACGCCGTCTGATCGACATCTGCCTCGATGCCGGGGTGACGCTGTTCGATACCGCCGACGTCTATTCCGGCGGCGCTTCGGAGGAGATTCTGGGCGAAGCAATCCGTGGCCGCCGCGACGCGGTGCTCGTTTCGACCAAGGCAGGTCTGCCGATGGGCGACGGCCCCCAGGATTGGGGCGCCTCCCGCGCCCGGCTAATCCGCGCGGTCGAAGATGCGCTGCGACGGCTGGGCACCGATCATATCGACCTGCTCCAGCTCCACGCCTTCGACGCCTCCACCCCGACCGAGGAAGTGATGGGCACGTTCGACCTGCTGATCGCTTCGGGCAAGGTTCGATATGCCGGCGTTTCCAACTATCCCGGCTGGCAGGTGATGAAGGCGCAGGCGGTGGCGGAGCGCCATGGCTGGCCGCGGCTGGTCGCCCACCAGGTCTATTATTCGCTGATCGGCCGCGCCTATGAGGCGGATCTGATGCCGCTCGCCGCCGATCAGGGCGTGGGCGCGCTGGTTTGGAGCCCGCTCGGCTGGGGCCGGCTGACCGGCAAGATCGGCCGCGGTCGCCCGATCCCCGAAGGCAGCCGCCTGCATGCAACCGAACAATTCGCACCGCCGGTCGAGACCGAGCATCTCTACCGCGTCGTCGATGCGCTGGAGGCGGTTGCCGCGGAGACCGGCAAGACCGTGCCGCAGATCGCGATCAACTGGCTGCTGCAGCGCCCGACCGTATCGTCGGTGATCCTCGGCGCACGCGACGAGGCGCAGCTGCGCCAGAATCTGGGCGCCGTCGGCTGGGCGCTGAGCGCAGAGCAGATTGCCACGCTCGATCGCGCCAGCGAAGTGCAGCCGGCCTATCCGCACACCCCCTATCGCCAGCAAGAGGGTTTTGCCCGCCTGGCACCGAGGCTCGTATGAAGAACCAACTGGGCCTGCTGGCCCTTGCCGTCGGTGCGTTCGGCATCGGCGTGACCGAATTCGCACCGATGGGGCTGCTGCCCGTCATCGCGAAGGATCTGCAGGTGTCCATCCCCGCGGCGGGGCTGCTGATCAGCGCCTATGCGGTGGGCGTGATGCTCGGCGCGCCGCTGATGACGCTGACCACCGGGCGGGTGCCGCGGCGGATTCTGCTGATCGGCCTGGCGGGCATCTTCACCGCGGGCAACCTGCTTGCGGCGCTGTCCGACAGCTATGCGATGCTGCTCGTCGCACGCGTGCTCACCTCGTTCAACCACGGCGCTTTTTTCGGCGTCGGGTCGGTCGTGGCGGCAGGGCTGGTCCCGCCCGAGCGCCGGGCCAGCGCCGTCGCATCGATGTTCATGGGGCTGACCATCGCCAATGTGGTGGGCGTGCCGCTCGCCACCTGGGCGGGCGAGCATCTTGGATGGCGCGCGTCCTTCTGGGGAATCGCCGCTCTCGGCGTGCTGACGATGGCCGCACTGCGCCTGACCCTGCCTGCCCTCCCCGCGCCTTCGGGCGGCAACGTCCTCGCAGAACTCCGGGTGCTCACCCGCAAGCAGGTGCTGGGCGCGCTGGCGCTGACCGTGGTCGGATCGAGCGCGATGTTCACCGTGTTCACCTATATCACGCCGATCCTGCGCGACGCGACGCATGCGTCGCTGGGCTTCATCACCGCGATGCTCGTGCTCTATGGCCTCGGGCTCACGGCGGGCAACTGGCTGGGCGGGCGGTTCGCCGATCGCTCGGTTGACCGTACCTTGCTGATCACGCTGGCCGGCCTCTCCGCCATCCTGATCGCCTTTGCCCTGCTGATGCCGCAGGCCGGCCCGAGCGCGGTGCTGATCTTCCTGTGGGGAGTCGCAAGCTTCGCACTGGTGCCGCCGCTGCAGGTGCGGGTGATGACCGCGGCAGCGGATGCGCCCAACCTCGCCTCTGCGGTCAATATCGGCGCGTTCAACCTCGGCAATGCGTCCGGTGCAGCGCTGGGAGGCGGCGTGATCGCCGCGGGGCTCGGCTATCCGGCAGTGGCGATGGCGGGCGCGGCGACGTCGCTGATCGGGCTGGTGGCGCTATGGACGACCAGCCGCCGTAAAGCTGTGCAGCAACCCGACTGGCAACGCGATTCTCTAGCCGTCACTGAGAAGGGATGACGTTCAAGACTTCCTCGCCAGTGACGTTGGGCGCCGCTTGGCGAGAATGCCAGCGTGATACTCGCGAGCAGCATATGAACAACGACTGTTTCGGGATCGTTCGACAATATCTCAAACGATCCAGATTGAGCGCGCTGCTCCCAGGGCAAATAGAGGGAATGGCAATGGCAGCTGTTGTCAGGAACTGACATCGTAAAGGAGGCGGGGAACGGCGCATTCTGGTCGCCAGCTGCCGAACAATCGTGGGACATCTCCGGTGTTCGTAGTTGCCTAACCTGATCGCGTTTGTGCTTCGAACCCGATTTACGAAAAGGGGAGTGGGGCCTGACCCCTGGGGCTCAATTTTTGCTGCAGTGCGGTAAGCAACTGTTTTAAGTAGCGTATTTCGGCCGGTTGGTTTCCCTTCACCGCTCCAATTCTCGATCTCACGACAGCCCACAGAGCTTTGTAAACCGCGCAAGTCTGCGGTATTTTTCGGGCTGTCCGGTACGTGATCGCTCGTCTCATCGCATTGAATCGCAACTGCAGATGGGGCCTCCTCAGAAATCGCGGGCCCCTCTTTTTTGCACGATCCCCAAAGTGGGTGGGCCCCGGGATGAGAGGCTCGAACCATGCCTTTGAGCGATATGGCGATCCGGAAGACCAAGACCCGCGCCCCCAGAAGACACGCGAACGAAAACAAGGCCTGCGGGGGGCTCGGAGGTTCATCAATTTCCCGTCTGAAGGAGAGACGCCGGCAGGGCCGGAATGCCGTGCCGAGGCTCAGCCTGCGCTGCGCAGCGCCCGCGCGGCGGTGTAGCGATTGACCGGCACATCGAGCCCCAGGGTGACGCGGAAGGTCTGGCCGGGATGGTCGTGTTTGTAGATGCCGCGGCGCTGGAGTTGCGACCCTAGAGCATCACCTGCGGCCCGCGCAGCATGTCGACCCGCTCGAGATGGACGAACGCGCTGATCGTGGCCATCGCCGTTCGTTAGATGAGGCCGCGCGGAGCATCGGGATCGGCTTCCTCGACGACATTGCCTCTCGGCAGCGCGGAGGCGTCGCCCCGCGCGCGCTCGGCAAAGGCCTGGTGGATCACGCTGCCCGGCGGCACGCTCTCGGTGAGCCAGACATTGCCGCCGATCACCGCCCCCGCCCCCACCGTGACGCGCCCGAGGATCGTCGCGCCCGCATAGATCACGACATCGTCCTCGACGATCGGGTGCCGCGCCACGCCCTTGGTGAGGGTGCCGTCCTTCTCCGAGGGGAAGCTGCGCGCGCCCAGCGTGACCGCCTGGTAGATGCGCACGCGCTCACCGACGATCGCGGTCTCGCCGATCACCACGCCGTTGCCGTGATCGATGAAGAAGCTGCCGCCGATGCTGGCGCCGGGATGGATGTCGATGCCGGTCTGCGAATGGGCGATCTCGGCGATCACCCGGGCGATCAGCGGCGCGCCGTGCCGGTACAGGCTGTTCGCCAGCCGATAGGGAATCACCGCCTGGATGCCGGGGTAGCAGATCAGCACCTCGTCGACACTGCGCGCCGCCGGATCGCCGGCATAAGCGGCCTCGATATCGGTGTCGAGCACGCGGCGGATAGCCGGCAGTTCCTTGGCGAACGCCGCGACGATACGCCCGGCTTCCGCCCGCGCTTCGGCTTCGGGGGTCGTGCAGCGCGCGACGATTTCCAGCTGCACCTGGTCGCGCAGGGCCGCCAGCGCGCGGCCGAGCGCCTGCTCGACATAGCTCGCCTCGTTCTCGGCCAGCACCGAGCTCGGCCCCAGCCGCAGCGGAAACAGCGCGCCCGAAAGGTCGGAGAGGATCAGCTCCAGTCGCCGTCGCGACGGGAATCGCACCAGTGCGCACGGGCCCGGCCGGTAGGCGGCGCGCCAATCCTCGCGGGCGGCGAACAGCCCCGCTGCGATCTCCACGACGTTCCACTCGTCCGTATCGAGGCGGGTGTCTTCGTATTTCCCCGTCATCGAGGCGAGGCCGACCCGCCCCGGCGGGCGCTGGAGCTCGCTTCCATGAAACCGCAATGCACTGTCATGGTTGGCACGATATTCCCACTGGTGCGGTGTGAAAGCGATAAGAGCTACGCCGCGTGAAAGGCGAAGTTGCTCCTCTCGCATCGCGCTCGCAACTATCAACGGGGCGGACACAGCCTTTGATCCGCCGGTCTGTCGGCGTCCTTTGCTCCCGGCAATCCGACGGCGTGGCGGCTATGATCCTGCGGACATCAATCGCCTATACTCGATCGCCAGACGACCATGCTCGACCGGCTCGGCATCGCCGCCGAGGTTCGCCCGAAAGGCCGCATGATCCCCGCCACGCCGGTGGGCGAGATCGTCGCGCAGGGGCAGGCCGAGCTCGGCTTCCAGCAGCTCAGCGAGCTCAAGCCGGTGAAGGGCATCCGCATCGTCGGGATGCTGCCGGAATCGCTGCAGAAGGTGACGCCCTTCTCCGCCGGCGTCGTCGCATATTCCCGGCATCCGAAGGCGGCGCGCTCGCTGATCGCCTATCTCGCCTCGCCCCGCGCCTACGCGATCATCCGCGACAGCGGACTTGAGCCTGCGTCGCAGAAAGTACAGCCATGAGCCAGATTCCTTCGCTCTATGCCGAGAACGCCGGCGCCGCGCCCGAGCTCGCCGAACGGCGCAGCTCCGCCTTCAAGTCGATATTCATCGTTGCCAGCGGCAACTTCCTGGAGATGTTAGACTTCATGGTGTTCGGCGGAGGAGACCGAGGCCTTTCTGAAGCGCAAGGCCCGGCCCGACCTCCGCGAGATCGTCCGCACCGTCGGCGCCAACTGGGGCCTGGTGACGCAGGGCACCTTCATGGTGGTGATGACCACCGTGTTCTTCTACATGATCACCGCCTACACCCCCACCTTCGGCAACAAGGTGCTGGCGCTGGGGCCAGGCGAGAGCCTGTTCGTCACTGCCTGTGTCGGCATCACCAACTTCACCCTGCTGCCGGTGATGGGCGCGCTGTCGGACCGGATCGGACGCAAGCCGCTGCTGATCACGGCGACGCTGCTCGGCATCCTGCTCGCCTATCCGCTGATGCGCTGGCTGGTCGATGCGCCCAGCTTCGGGCGCCTGCTCACCGTCGAGCTGCTGCTTGCCGCGATCTACGCGACCTATAACGGAGCGTTCATCGTCTATCTGACCGAGGTGATCCCGGCGCATGTCCGCACCGTCGGCTTCAGCCTGGCCTATAGCCTGGCGACGGCGGTCTTCGGCGGCTTCACGCCGGCGATCAGCACCGCGCTGATCGGCGCGACCGGCGACAAGGCGATCCCGGGCGCCTGGTGTGCCCTCGCCGCGCTGCTCTCGCTGCTGGCGCTGCTGATCGGCGCCCGGGACGCACCCGCGACGCCCTAGGTCGCGGCGCGGTCGCTGCGCCTGGGTATGCAAGGCGCGATCGGCAGTCACGTGGCCTATGTGCGGGAGGGCAATTCCGCCGATGCCGAGGTGACGATCAAATCCGCGCTGGGGATGAACTGATATCCCGACAATTTCGTGCGACTGCAGCTGAACGCGATCGATTGGACGATCGTCAGTCCGGATGCCAAGGGCGTGATCGTCATCAACCACGGCCAGAGCGTCGAGGGTCGCGCGCAGATCGCTTTTTGATGCGCCGGACAACGGAAGGATGCGTAGAACGGCATGCGGTGGAGACGACGTAATTTGGCTTCGATGAGCGCGGACGTCGGCGACGGCCTGGCGCCCGCGGTCGAGGCGGTGACCACGCCGGCCAAGCCCGAACGGGGTAGCGGCAGCGGCTACCGCGCGATCGCACTCGTCGTCGCCGCGGCGCTGTTCATGCAGCAGCTCGACGGCACCGTGCTCACCGTCGCCCTGCCGACCATGGCACGCGACCTCGGCACCTCCGCGACTAGCCTCAGCCTTGCGCTGACCAGCTACCTACTCGCCCTTGCGCTGTTCATCCCGGCGAGCGGCACGCTGGCCGACCGGTTCGGATCGCGCACCATCTTCTGCGCGGCGATCGCCATCTTTCTCGCCGGCTCGATCCTCTGCGCGCAGGCGGGGACGCTGCCGACTCTGGTCGCCGCGCGCTTTCTGCAGGGGATCGGCGGCGCGATGATGGTGCCCGTCGGCCGGCTGGTGCTGCTCCGCAGCGTCGCCAAGGAAGACATGGTCCAGGCGCTGTCCTGGCTGGTGATGCCGGCGCTGATCGGCCCGATTCTGGGGCCGCCGCTGGGCGGTTTCATCGTCACCTGGCTCGACTGGCGCTGGATCTTCTACCTCAACCTGCCGATCGGCATCGCCGGCATCATCGGCGCCATGCTGCTGGTGCCCGAGATCCGCGGCGACGCCCGCCCGCGCTTCGATACCAGCGGCTTCTTCCTCTCCGGCGTGGCGCTGGGCTGCCTGCTGTTCGGCTTCGAACTGTCGAGCTATCCCGGTACCGGCAGGGTGGCGGTTGCGCTGCTCGGCATCGGGCTGGTCTTCGGCCTCGGCTATGTCTGGCATGCCCGCCGCGCCAGCGACCCGATCCTCGATCCGCGGCTGATGCGGATCGATACCTTTCGACTGTCAACCATTGCCGGCTCGCTCACCCGCATCACCCAGGGCGCGCAGCCCTTCCTGCTGCCGCTGATGTTCCAGTTGGGCTTCGGCTTCTCCGCCGCGACCACCGGCACGATCACCATGGTCGGCGCGATCGGCGCGCTGGCGATGAAGGCGCTGGCGCCCCGCGTGTTGCGCCACTGGGGATTCCGCGACAGCCTGATCGTCTCCGGCGTGGCGAGCAGCCTCGGCTATGCCAGCTGCGCCTTGTTCCGACCGGACTGGCCGGTCGGCGCAATGGTGGCGGTGCTGGCGCTTTCGGGATTTTTCACCTCGTTCCAGTTCACCGGCTACAACGCGATCGCCTATGCCGATGTCGAGAAGCAGGAGATGAGCGCAGCGACCAGCCTCTACGCGACCTTCCAGCAGCTGACCCTGTCGCTCGGCATCTGCACCGCAGCGACCGCGCTCGAGTTGGGACCGCGGCTGGCGCACCGTGCGCAGCTTCATCTTGCCGATTTCTCGCTGGCCTTCGTGATCGTGGCGGGGATCTCCGCCTCTGCGCTGTTCTGGAACTGCCGCTTCGCGCCCGACGCCGGCGCGGCGATGAGCGGACATCGCGGGGCCGCACGCTCGGAGCAGTGAAAAAGCGCCCCAGGAGCTTCAGCAGGGCGTGCAACCGGTGACCGATCCAGGGCGAAGCGTGCCCTCTTCATGCGAGTGCGGCGGCACTCGTATCGCCGCATCCTCCGTGAACAAGCAGGTTTACGCTTGAACCAAGCGTCTCGAATCCTCCAGGGTGTGCCCAAAGGATGCCGAGGCGGGAGAGACGACATGCGTAAGATACTGGCCGTATTGGCGCTTTTCGCGTCGGCGCAAAGCTTGCCGGACCCGCATCTGCCCAAGCCGATCCAGGATTCCGTCGCGCCGACACTGCCCCAAGGCTTGCAGCACGCAGTCCTGATCGTGTCCAAGACCAATGGCTGGCGCCATATCGAGCATATCCCGCACTCGAACAGCGTGCTCGCCAACATCGCCAAGGATCTCGGCCGCGCAAGCTTCGTCACCGAGAATGCGGCGGTCTTCAACGACGAGCAGCTGCGCCACTTCTCCGTGGTGGTGCTCAACAGCGCGAGCGGCGACTTCCTCACGCCCGAGCAGCGCGCGGCCTTCGCGCGGTTCGTCGCGCGTGGCGGCGGCGTCGTGGCGCTACATGCGGCGGGCGACAACAGCCATACCGACCCGTGGTATGTCCAGACGGTGATCGGCACGACGTTCATCGGCCATCCGGGCGGCGCCGATCACCTCCAGTCCGCGCAGCTGCTGGTCGACAAGCCGGACCATCCCGCCATGGCCGGCGTGAAGCTGCCCTGGTCGCTGGTCGACGAATGGTATTCCTTCGATTCCAACCCTGCCGCGAAGGGCATGACCGTGCTCGCCAGGATCGACGAGGCGAGCTATCGGCCGGGCGCCAAGCTGGCGATGGGCGTCCATCCGGTGATTTGGGTCAACCCTTCCACCAAGGGACGCGTCTTCTATTCGGCACTCGGCCATTCGCCCGAAGCCTATGATGATCGCAATTATCGGCGCATCCTCACCAACGCCATCCGCTGGGCTGCACGCTAGTCGACAACGCCAGCCAAACTGATCGCTGCCAATTGTTGATTTCATCGCCTTGGCTGCACCGCTTTGAACAAGCGATGCAGCCTTTTCTACGCCGTAGCGTCAGTGAAGGCAGACAGCCGCCCCAACGCGGTACAAAATCACAACCTAGAGTGATCAGAACGATATAAACTGATCGTTGGAAACACTGGTTCTGCAACCGCATCTGTGCCTCACCAAGGAGACACACGGTGACCACGCAGAGCCTATCCCGCCCCTTCCCCCTGCCCGGCAGCACCCTGCTGCCCGGCCTGGGGCTGTGCCTGACCGTTACCGGTGGCGCCTTCGTGCTGCAGCGGATCGAGGAGGCGGTGTTCGGACGCGCCTGGCTGGAAGCGCTGGTTCTCGCCATCCTGATCGGCACCGCCGTGCGGACCGCCTGGACGCCGGACAAGCGCTGGTTTCCGGGCATCACGTTCAGCGCCAAGTTCCTGCTCGAACTCGCCGTCATCCTGCTCGGCGCCTCGGTAAGCGCCGCGACGATCCTCGCCGCCGGGCCGGGCCTGCTGATCGGCATCGCGGGCGTGGTCTGCGTGGCGATCGCCAGCAGCTATCTGATCGCCCGGATGCTGCGGCTGCCGAAGCGCATGGCGCTGCTCGTCGCCTGCGGCAACTCGATCTGCGGCAACTCCGCCATCGCGGCGGTGGCGCCGGTGATCGGTGCGGACGGCGACGACGTCGCGGCCTCGATCGGCTTCACAGCGGTGCTCGGCGTGGTCGTCGTCCTGGCGCTGCCGCTGCTCGCCTTCGGCCTCCACCTGAGCGGTCACCAGTTCGGCGCGCTGGCCGGTCTCACCGTTTATGCCGTGCCGCAGGTGATCGCCGCCGCTGCGCCGGGTGGTGCCGCCGCCGTCCAGATGGGGACGCTGGTCAAGCTGGTACGCGTGCTGATGCTCGGCCCGGTCTGCCTGATCCTTTCGCTGATCGCGCCCAAGCTGCGCGAGGAAGCCGACGAACTGCTCCCGCACGTCACCACCGGCGAACGCCCTGCCCGTGGCCGGCCGCCGCTGCACCACCTGGTGCCCTGGTTCATCCTCGGCTTCCTCGGCCTAGTCGGCCTGCGGTCCTTCGGCCTGATCCCGCAAGCGGCCCTGGCTCCGGCGAACGAGGCCGCGACGCTGCTCACCGTCGTCTCGATGGCCGCTCTGGGCCTTGGGGTCGACGTTCGCACGGTGGCCCATGCCGGCGGCCGGGTGACCGCCGCGGTGGTCCTCTCGCTCCTCATGCTCGGGGCGATCAGCCTCGGCCTGATCCACTTGCTGGGGCTCTCCTGACCCTGCCCGCCCCGGCCCCGGCGCGCTCGCAGCGGCGACCATCAGGAAGCCCCCCCTGCCCTTCCTTGCTGCGCGCTCCCGGAAGCATGACGTCCGGAAGTTCATCCGCTATGGATGGCATACCAAATACAGGACCACCGGATGGGAGCATCGTCTCAGCCGCCAGTCCGGCTGCTTGAGACATGCACGAATGCGCTTCGAAAAATCCGCCCTGCCGTCCCTCGATCCACCGACGAACGCCGCGAAGGTCTCGCCGATGGCACCGGGGACGGAAGCATTGGATCGGCGGCAGCGACAGCGAATCTGCCTCGCGGTTGCGGTGGGGAGCTGTTTTGAGCTGTATGACTTCGTTCTGTTCAGCCAGTTCGCGGTCGTCCTTTCCCGGCTCTTTTTCCCCGCCCATGATCCGGTCACGTCCCTGATGCTGACCTTGTCCACCTTTGGGGTCGGCTTCGTGACCCGCCCGATCGGCGCGGTCGTTTTCGGAGTCTATGCCGACAAACAGGGGCGGCGCGCCGCGGTCGTCCTGACGCTGGCGCTGATGACCCTGGGCACCGCAATGGTCGCCTGTGCGCCCGTCTATGCCTCGGTGGGGGTGCTGGCGCCGATCCTCCTAGTGACGGGGCGATTGATTCAGGGCTTCGGGATCGGCGGCGAAGTGGGGCCGAGTGCGGCGATCCTGCTCGATCTTGCGCCACCATCGCAGCGAACCTCCTATGTAAGCATCTTCATGGCCGCGCAGGGCGTGGCGGCGATATTGGCGGGACTGACCGGCCTGTGGCTGAACGCCACCTTCAGTGCCGCCGCCATCGAGAGCTGGGCATGGCGCCTTCCCTTCTTGTTCGGGCTCTTGCTTGGGCCCGTGGGCATGATGCTGCGGAGCGCATCCTATTTCCCCGAGAAGGCGCGCAGCAAGGCATCGCCCCTGCGGGATGTACTGACCAGGCACAAAGCCGGCGTCGGGATCGGCCTGGTCATGTTCATGTCGGGCACCTCCACCACCTATGTAGCGATCTTCTACATCCCGACCTATCTCTCGGGCATCCTCGGCATGCCGGTCCATACGGGCTTCGTCGCCGGGGCCTGCGCGGGCACGGTGATGGCGGCGATGTCGCTGCTGGGCGGCCGGCTTGCGGACAGCATCTTCTCCGCCCGCGGGCTCGCGATGCTGGGGTCGGGCGGGCTGGCGATCCTTTCCGTGCCGGCGTTCACGATCCTGTCCCGATCGCCGGGTCTGCCATGGATCCTGGTGATCACCAGCGTGCTGATCTGCCTGAACGGCCTGCAGGCCGGGGCGACCCTGATCATGATCCTGCGCGCCTTCGCCGATCAGGTCCGCGCGACGGGTCTTGCGCTGGTCTATGGCCTGGGCGTCCTCGTCGGCGGCTTTGCCCAGTTGGCGGTGACCGGGCTGATGCGCGCGCTCGGCACCCATTCCGCACCGGGCTATTACATGCTGGTCTGTTCGGCGCTCAGTTTCATCGCCTTTGCCACGGCGCGAGGACCATCACGCACGCGACAATGAGCGTGGCGGGCCGGTCAGCCCGCAGTCCGTTCGCCATCCAATACGTGCGGCGCGAGGAACGGCACGGTGAAGGTCACGCGCGCACCCGAGGGGTCGCTCTCGATATCGAGGACGCCGCCATGATCCTCGACGATGCGCCGGCAAATCGAAAGTCCCAGGCCCAGCCCTTCGCGCTTGGTGGAGAAGAAGGGCGTGACAGCTGCGGTCAGGTCGGCAAAGCCGGGCCCGGTGTCGGCGATGCTGAAGTGGCAGCTGTCCTGCGTTTCCCGAACCGCGATCTGGATCCGGCGTTCCCCCGCCCCATGGACCTGCCCCGACATCGCCTGGATGGCGTTGATGACAAGGTTTACGACGACCTGCTTTATCTGGATCGGATCAACGCTGATCGGGCGGAGACCGGTCTGTGCCGAGACGCTGACGCTGATCCCCTGCCGCCGGCTTTCGGGTTCGACGAGTGCGATTGCTTCAGACAGGAGCTTCGTCGGATCGACCGCGCTGAGGTGATGCGGGGCGCTGCGCGAGAAATCCCGCACGCGCGCGATCACTTCCCCGGCGTGATTGGCGTTGGCCAGCACCTTGCGGGTCAGCGCGGCCGCTTTCTCCACCCGCGGCGGCTCGTGCGAAAGCCATTTGTCCATGGCGCCGGCCAGTATGGCGATGGAACTGATGGGCTGCGACACCTCATGGGTCATCGACGCGACGAGCTCGCCCACCAGCGACAGGCGTCCTGCATGGTTGAGGTTGGCACGCGCCAGATCGAGTTCCGCCTGGGCCTGCTTCTGGCGCGAGACATCGACCGCAAAGAAATAGACGCGGTTGAAATTGGCCGGGTCTTCGGGAAGCGTGGAGCGCCAGAGAATCGGCGTCCGGTTGCCGAGCGCGCTGGGCAGATCCCGCTCGCCTTCGCAACGCCGCTCGCCGCCGACGATCGCCTTCACGACCTGGCCCGTGGGATCCGCCGGTAGCAGCATGTGCACGATCGACTGAAGATGCGCGATGTCGCGAACCCCCAGCAATTGCAGCGCCGCCGGGTTTGCGTCCACGATGCTGTGCATGCCGCGCAGGCGATGCAGATAGGTCTCGTCTTCCTCGATCCTCTGGTTCAGGCGCTCGACGTCGTTGCCGAAATCCTGCAGCACGACCTCGCGGATCTTCGACCAGTCCTCGCACAAGATGGCGATGGGAGAGTCCAGGAATACGTCCGGATGGTTCATTAACGCAGGTCAACTCTTGGGAAAGGCCACGCAGGGACTGCCATCGAAGCCAGCCGGGAGATCATTCCTTCGCCTTGCGCATCGTACAGGCACAGCCTTTGGCTGTGCGGCAGTTCGCGCAATGGCGGCGGAGCGTCAACATATACCACCTACCGTATTCCCTAACCCGCACGCCAGCCCAAAAGCCAGAGGGACGGGGGTAGCGGATGGGACAGTTTCAAGGTCATATGGAAATCCACGAGCGGGACCGGAACGTGCCGGCTCGACGCACCCCGGCTGCGCATGGCAGGCGCGGCGCAAGAATCCTGGCATTTCCGACCTGCATGGCGTCGATCATCGCGCCGGCCATGGCGCAGCAGGCGCCGGCAGCGCCGGGTGGCGAGCCTTCGACCTCGGAAATTACGGTTACCGGCTCCCGGGTCTATGACGGCCGTGCAGCCACCGTCCCCGTATCGGTACTCGGCGAGCGCGACATTGCCGCGCAGAATCCCGGCAACCTGATAGATCTCCTGGCGCAGTTGCCGGCGATCACACCCGGAAGCACGCCGGGCAACAGTTCGGGCAACATGTCCAATGGGCTGGCCGGGATCGCCGCGGTCAATCTGCGCGGCCTTGGCACGACGCGAACGCTGGTGCTGATCGACGGGCAGCGCACCGTCGGCGCGGCGATCAACGGCGTCGTGGACATCAATACCATCCCGCAGGGGCTCGTCCGCGGGGTCGAGGTGGTGACCGGGGGCGCATCGGCTCAATATGGTTCGGATGCGATCGGCGGCGTCGTCAACTTCATCCTGGACACGGACCGTCGCGGAACCGAGGTAAAGCTTGACCAGGGCATCTCCACCTATGGCGACGGCGCGTACCGGCGGGTGGGCGTAACCTCGGGCCTGTCCCTCCTCGACGGCAGGATCAGGATCCTGCTGAGCGGCGAGTATTTCGACCAGGACGGCGTCGACACGATCGCCCGCCCCTGGAACGCGCGCGGCTATTTCCAGATCAACAATCCGGCCTATTCGCCAGGCAACGGCCAGCCCCAGCGCATCGTCGGCACCGGGGTCGCGCCTGCCACATATGCGCCCGGCGGGCTGGTGACGTCGGGACCGCTACTGGGCACGCAGTTTCTGGGCGCCGGCGCCACGACGACCCTGCGCTATGGGCAGTATGCGCCGGCGATCGGCGCCTGGATGGTCGGCGGCGATACGTCCTCGACGCTGGCGGGCCATGTCGGAACCAACGCGCTGATCCCCCAGGAACATCGGATCAGCCTGTTCCAGCGCAGCACGATCGATCTGGGCGGCGCGACGTCGCTGGCGGTCGAGGGGGCGTGGAACCGCTATGCGGGAGAAAGCGCCTACCAGCAGACGCCAAGTACCGGCGTCACCATCGCGGCGGACAATGCCTATCTGCGCGCGCAATACCCCCAGATCGCCGCCCGCATGGACTCGCTCGGCCTGAAATCCTTGTCGATCGGCACCAGCAATGCCGGCTTCCCGGTGCCGGGAAGCAGCAACCGGCGCGACGTGTTCCGGCTGTCGGGCACCCTGCACGGCGACGTCGCGCTGCTCGGCGGGCGCTTCCAATGGGATGTGCATGCCCAGCATGGCGAGACATCGGCGCGCGAGCGGCTGAGGAACGTCTGGAACCTGCAGCGCATGCAGCTCGCGCAGGACGCCGTGGCGACAGCGAACGGGCCGGTCTGCCGTTCCACGCTCACCGAACCCGCCAATGGCTGCATTTCGATCGACCGGCTGGGTACGGAGGGCTCCTCAAGCGCGGCGCTGGCCTATGTAATCGGCCCCGGCCAGCCGGAGCGGACGGAACGGCTGACGCAGGATCTCGTGAGCATGCGACTCCAGGGGCCCCTGTTCGCGCTTCTCGGCGGCAACGCGGTTCTCGCCGCGGGCGCGGAGTGGCGGCGCGACGCGATCTCGTCGCGGGTCGCCGATCCCTATCGGTCAGGCTGGCTGTACGGCAACTATCAGCCTGCCCACGGGTCCAATAACGTGGGAGAGGCCTATCTCGAACTCGGCCTCCCCATCCTGTCCTCCGTTCGGATCGACGGCGCCGCCCGGCTTGCCCGCTACTCCACCTCCGGCTGGGTCGGGACGTGGAAGCTCGGCGCGGCATGGGAGCCGCTCCCCGGCGTGCGGCTGCGCGGCAATGTCAGCCGGGACGTGCGGGCACCCAATCTCGCAGATCTCTATGCGGGCGCCACCTCGCGGACCAACAGCGTCGTCCTGCCGGCGAATGCACCGGCGGCGGGCACGGTATCGATCGTCGAACTCACCCTCCCCAATGCCGAACTGAAGCCCGAACGGGCGAGAAGCTGGACCGCGGGGATGGTCTTCACCCCGCATCTCATCGAAGGACTGACGGCATCGGTCGACTATTTCGCGATCTCCATCCGCGATGCGATCGGCGCAGCGACCGCCCAGCAGACGGTCGACCTCTGCTATTCCGGCGCGAGCGTCTATTGCGCCAACCTCCTCTCCTCCGGTGGAATGCCCACATCGGTACTGGTGCGCCCGGTCAATTTCGCGCGGCAATCCGAGCGCGGGATCGATTTCCACGCCAGCTATGCGATCCCGCTGGCGCACATCGCCCGCAGCCTGCCCGGAGAATTTCGCGTCGATGGCGCGGCGACGCATTACATCGACAATGTCGTCGATAACGGGATCTACCCGGTCGATTATGCCGGCGTGAACGGCGACAGCACGTTCAACAGCCCCGCCATGCCGAGCTGGGTCTTCCGCGCCAGCGCTTTCTGGTCGATCGATCCCTTGACGTTCAACCTGGTGGCGCGGGGGTTCGGCTCGGGGGTCTACAGCAACAGCTATGTCAGTTGCACGTCCGGATGCCCGGCGTCGACTGCCCAGCATCGCACGATCAACGACAATCGGATCAGCGGCATCACCTATCTGGATGCATCGGTGCGCGTTGATTTCGGCGCCCCGCGCCGCGAGCGGTCACTGACGCTGGCCGTGACGAACCTTCTCAACAAGGCCCCGGTGCTTGTCGGCAACGGCCCGGACGGCAACAACTGGCCGGCCTATGCGCAGACCAACCGGCTGCTCTACGATGTGGTCGGGCGGGTATTCCGGCTGACGATGCGCATCGGCTTTTGAGGCCTGTGCAGCACGCACCTACTCGACGCGCCGGATAAATCCGTGACCGGCCGCGGCCGCTCCGATATCAGCGCGGCATGGCGAGAAAGAAGCGCTACCTGACCGCAACCATGGCCGATGGCTATGTGAAGACCATCGGCCCCACCGCCGCACCTTTCACGCATTTCTGGCGCATCGTCGCGGTGCTCGAGAACGGAAAGACGGAAGTGTTCTGGGGGCACAGCAAGTCGGCCAAGGAAGCCACCGGCAAGAAGGCGGCGACCGCGGAGGCCGCCAGGAAGCGCGGCTGGACATCGTTCGCATTCGAGATCGTCGAGCTTCGCGAGGAGGACCCGGCATGACCTTGCGCTGCCCCCGCAACCCAGTAAGCTCCTGATCCATCAGCCGATCGGGGGATTTTTCATGCGTGCATCTCTTCGCCTCGCCATGGTGGCGCTTGCGTTCGCGTGCGGCACGGGCGCCGCGCACGCCCAGCAGCATCCGCAGGCCGAGGCGCAGGCGCTCGATCTGCTCAAGCGCGGCATCGCCTTCCGCACCGTCGCGGGGCCCGGCAACCAGACCCCGGCTTATGCCGCCTTCCTGAAGCAGACGCTCGTCGCTGGCGGCTTTGCGGACAAAGATGTCGAGATCGTGCCGGTGGGCGACACCGCCTATCTGGTCGCCCGCTATCGCGGCACCGGCAAGGCCAAGGGCGGCGCCAAGCCGCTGCTGATCTCCGGCCATATGGACGTGGTGGAGGCCAAGCCCGCCGACTGGACGCGCGACCCGTTCACCCCGGTGATCGAGAACGGCTTCATCTACGGCCGCGGCGCCGCCGACATGAAATATGATCTGTCGACGATGGTCGCGACGCTGATCGACCTCAAGCGCAGCGGCTTCCGGCCCGCGCGCGACATCGTGCTGCTGCTCTCCGGCGACGAGGAGACGGCAATGAAGACCACCGCACTGATGGCCGACCGCTTCCCAGATGCCGAGCTGCTGCTCAACGTCGATGGCGGCGGCGGCGCGCTCGATGCCGGCGGCAAGCCCACCTATTTCGGCATCGACGGCGCCGAGAAGACCTATGCCGATTTCGAGCTGACGGTCACCAATCCCGGCGGCCATTCGAGCGCGCCGCGCCGCGAAAATGCGATCTACACGCTCGCCCATGCCCTCACCCGCATCGAGGCGCACGCCTTTCCGGGCCAGATCAACGAGATCACCCGCGGCAGCTGGGAAGCCGAGGCCGCCAAGGCCGAGCCCGCCCGCGCCGCGATGATCCGCCGCTTCCTCGCCAACCCGAACGATGGCGAGGCACTGGCGGCGCTGCGAGCGGAGCCCAGCCTGGTCGGGCAGACGGGCACCACCTGCGTCGCCACCATGATCAACGGCGGCCACGCGACCAACGCCCTACCCCAGCGCGCGACTGCCAACATCAATTGCCGCATCTTCCCCGGCACGCCGGTGGAGCAGGTGCGGCAGACGCTCGCCACGGCCGCGGCCGACCCGGCGCTCACCATCCGCACGCTCGACAGCGGCTCGGTCGCGAGTCCCGCCTCGCCGCTGCGTCCCGATCTGATCGCCGCGGTGACCAGCGCGATCCATGCCCGCTTCCCCGGCGTCGCGGTGGTGCCGGGCATGAGCACGGGCGCCAGCGATTCGATGTGGTTCCGCGCCAAGGGCGTGCCGAGCTACGGCGTCAGCCCGATGTTCACCACGCCCGGCGAAAGCTTCGCCCATGGGCTGAACGAAAAGTCTCCGCTCAGCGAGATCGCGCCCTCGATCACCTATTATCGCAGCGTGCTGACCGCGCTCGCGCGCTAGAGCCAGCCCAGCGCGTGGAAGCTCGCCGTGCCGTCGCGGGCGAGCACGAGATGATCGATCAGCCGCACCTCGATCGGTTCGAGCGCCACCAGCAGCCGACGGGTCGCCGCCCGGTCGGCGGCGCTGGGGGTGGGGTCGCCGCTCGGATGGTTGTGCGCCATCACCACCGCGGCGGCGTCGAACGTCAATGCGTCGGCGACTACCCAGCGCACGGGAATATCGACCATGGCGGCATGCTCCCCGCGCAGGTGTCGCATGCCGAGCAATCGGCCATCGCGCGCCAGATAGGCGAAGGCGGCGATCTCGGTACGCGCCTCGGCAAGCCTGCCGAACAGCGCACGCGCGGCGGGAAAGTCTAGAATATACGGGTCCGGAGACACGAGTACCATGTCCCGGCATGCCACCCTGCGCCGGCCGCACGAACCGCAACCCGATCCGATCCGGACCTCCGAAATGGCGCGAAGCCGGATGACTCGCGTGGCGCGCGCCGCTAGGTTCCGGCCATGCACCAGTATCTCGACCTGATGGCCCGCGCGCTGAACGATGGCGTGGAGGTGATGGACCGCACCGGCACCGGCACGCGCAGCGTGTTCGGCGCACAGATGCGCTTCGACCTGCGCAAGGGCTTCCCCTTGCTCACCACCAAGAAGCTCCACCTCCGCTCGATCCTGATCGAGCTGCTGTGGTTCCTGCGCGGCGACACCAATGTCCGCTGGCTGCAGGAGCGCAAGGTGAGCATCTGGGACGAGTGGGCCGACGAAAACGGCGATCTCGGCCCGGTCTATGGCAAGCAGTGGCGCGACTGGGAGGCTGCCGACGGCCGCCATATCGACCAGATCGCCGAGCTGCTCGAAACGCTGAAGACCAATCCTGCCTCGCGCCGGATGGTCGTTTCCGCCTGGAATCCGGGCGAGCTGGGCGCGATGGCGCTGGCGCCGTGCCACTGCTTGTTCCAGTGCCATGTCGCGAACGGCCGGCTGAGCCTGCAGCTCTACCAGCGCTCCGCCGACATCTTCCTCGGCGTGCCGTTCAACATCGCCAGCTATGCGCTGCTCACCCATCTGCTGGCGCAGCAGGCCGGGCTCGAGGTCGGCGACTTCATCTGGACCGGCGGCGACTGCCACCTCTATCTCAACCATCTCGAGCAGGCGCAGGAGCAGCTCAGCCGCACGCCCGGCCCGCTCCCGCGGCTGGAGATCCTCCGCAACGCGCCGTCGATCGACGCCTATGAGTATGAGGATTTCGCAATCCACGATTATGTCGCGCAGCCGCACATCAAGGCGCCCGTGGCGGTATGATCAGCTTCCACCTCGCCCGCGCGGACAATGGCGTGATCGGCCGTGACGGCCAGCTTCCCTGGCGGCTGCCCGCCGATCTCAAGCGCTTCAAGGCGCAGACGCTGGGGCGGCCGATGATCATGGGGCGCAAGACCTTCGAATCCTTTCCCGCCCCCCTGCCCGGCCGGCGCCATATCGTGCTCACCCGCGACACCGGCTGGCAGGCCGAGGGCGCCGAGGTGGCGCATGACGTCGACCAAGCGCTGGCGCTGGCGGGCGAGGACGTGGCGGTGATCGGCGGCGCGGAGGTGTTCGCGCTGTTCCTCGACCGCGCCGATCGGATCGAGCTGACCGAAGTGCATCTCGATGCTGTTGGCGACGCGCACGTCCCCGCCTTCGACCCCGACAATTGGGAAGAGACCGCGCGCGAGCCGCATCCAGCGGACGGCGATCGCCCCGCCTATGATTTCGTGACGCTCCTTCGGCGGCGATGAAGCGCCCGATCCTGATCGGCGTCGCGGCGGTGCTGGCCATCGCAGCGTTCGGCTTTTTCGGGATCGCGCCGGCGGCGGTGGAGGCAGGGATGAACCGCGTCGTACCGGTGCCCCTGCCCCATGTCACGCCGCAGACCCGCGCGCTGCACGCCAGCCTCGCCATCGCCGACATGCACGCGGACACGCTGCTGTGGCGCCGCAACCTGCTCGATCGCGCCAATCGCGGCCAGGTCGACCTGCCGCGGCTGCAGGCGGGCAATGTCGCGCTGCAGGTCTTCTCCTCGGTCACCAAGACGCCGCGACACCAGAATTACGACGCCAATGGCTCGGACAGCGACAACATCACGCTGCTCGCCATCGCGCAAGCGCAGCCGCCGCGCACCTGGGGCTCGCTGCTCCAGCGCTCGCTCTGGCACGCGGAGAAGCTGGACCGCGCGGCCGCCGCCTCGGGCGGTGCGCTGCGGGTGATCCGCACCCCCGCCGCGCTCGACCAACTGCTCGCCGATCGCGCGGCCGGGCGCAAGGTCACCGGCGGGCTGCTGTCGATCGAGGGGCTGCAGGATCTGGAGGGCAATCCGGCCAATCTCGACCGGCTTTATGCGGCTGGGTTCCGCATGGCCGGCTTCGCCCATTTCTCCGACAACGAAGCGGCGGGCTCGATGCATGGGCAGGCCAAGGGCGGGCTGACGCCGCTCGGCCGGCAGGTGCTGCGGCGGATGGAGGCGCTCGGCATGGTGGTCGACATCGCCCATGCCAGCCATGCGGCGGTGGCGGATATCATTGCGATGGCGCGGCGGCCGGTCGTCTCCAGCCATGGCGGCGTGCAGGCGACCTGCAAGGTCAACCGCAACCTCACCGACGAGGAGATCCGCGGCATCGCCCGCACCGGCGGGGTTGTCGGGATCGGCTATTGGGAGGCGGCGGTCTGCTCGACCAGCCCCGAGGCTGTAGCGGCGGCAATCGTGCATGTGCGGGACCTGGTTGGAATCGACCATGTCGGGCTCGGCTCGGACTTCGACGGCGCGGTGACCACCGGGTTCGATGCATCGCAGCTGGCGGTGGTGACCCAGGCGCTGGTCGATCGCGGTTTTTCCGAGCAGGAAATCGCCAAGGTGATGGGCGGGAATGTGCTGCGCGTGCTGAAGGCGGGAATGGAGCGGGGATAGCCTAAGCCCCTCCCCTTCAGGGGAGGGGTTGGGGTGGGGCAGTGTCTCACAGAGACCAACAGATGTTCTGGAATCCCTCCACCCCAACCCCTCCTCCGAGGAGGAGGGGCTTAAGTGTTTGCGCGCTCCCGCTCCCCCATTGGCATCGCGCCGGCCAATCCCTATAGCCACCGCATGCAGCGGCTGGACGGCGGCTCGGCGGTTCCGCTTCCTCTCCGGGGCGCGATCGTCGCGCTCGGGAATTTCGATGGCTTCCATCTTGGGCACCAGGCGGTCGTCGGCCGCGCGGTGGCGCGTGCCCGCGCCGAGGGCCGCCCGGCGATCGTCGCGACTTTCGATCCGCACCCGCGCCGCTTCTTCCAGCCCGACGCCCCGCCCTTCCGGCTGACCACGCTCGACCAGCGCGAGCGGCTGTTCGCCGGCGCGGGTGCCTGCGGCATGCTGGTCTTCCACTTCGACGCCACCCTCGCGCGCCTGACCGCACGCCAGTTCGCCGAGCAGCTGGTCGAAACGGTCGGTGCCGCCGGGGTGGTTACCGGCGAGGATTTTACCTTCGGCAAGGGCCGCGAGGGCAATGTCGCGACACTGGCTGCGCTGGGCGTCGAGCTCGGCTTTACCGCCGAAACGGTAGGCGCGGTGGCGACGGAGGGCCAGATCGTCTCCTCCAGCCGCATCCGCGAGCATCTCAAGGCTGGCGAACCCCGTGGTGCCACGGCGCTGCTCACCCGCCCCTTCGCGATCGCGGCGGAAGTGGAAGGCGGCGCGAAGCTGGGCCGCCAGCTTGGCTACCCCACCGCGAACATGCGGCTCGGCACCTATCTCCGCCCGAAATACGGCATCTACGCCGTGCGCGGACGCCTGCCCGACGGGCGCGTGCTGGACGGCGTTGCCAATCTCGGCATCCGGCCCAGCTTCGATCCGCCGATCGAACTGCTCGAGAGCTTCTTCTTCGATTTCAGCGGCGACCTGTACGGCCAGACGCTGGAGGTCGCGCTGATCGACTATCTCCGCCCCGAGGCGAAGTTCGACAGCCTCGATGCGCTTACCGTTCAGATGAATCTGGACGCAGCGCAGGCGCGGCAGCTGCTCTCCCAGCAGCCCTAACGCTCGCCATACTGCCTTCCTAAAAAACAACATTGCCGCCCGCCCGGACGCCTTCGCGCCCGATGGCGTGGCCGTGACAATGTTGCCGATAGTCACCATTTGTTGCCAAATTGTAACAGTGAAATATTGATGCCAATCAGCAGTGGCGTTTATATATTTGTTTCTCTCGAGCCATATCTTTGCTCCTTAACTGTGTTCTGGAAGCCACATGGCCGAGACAAAGCCGCTAGGGGTGGCGGAGGCTACTTTACACCATGGTTACAGCGGCTCATGCCCCGCCGCAGTGTCGTCGCCAGCCTAGCTGCCGACACGATCTAGGGAGAGCGCGCGCCCCTCCGTCTGGAACGCCGGCGCGCGCAGCAAAGGAAGATAGTAGGTTATGTCTCGTATCGCGTATGCCCTCCGCGCCGGCACGGCGCTGGCAGGAATGGGCGCCGTGGCGTTGTTCGCCGCGCCCGCATTTGCCCAGGACCAGAATGGCGCGACTGACGCCGCGCAGCAGGGCGCCGGCACCGAAATCGTCGTGACCGGCTCGCGCATCGCGCGCCCCGATCTCCAGTCGTCGACCCCTGTCGCCGTCGTCAGCGCCGAGCGCATCGAGCAGACCGGTGCGTCGAATATCCAGGACGTGCTCGCCACGCTGCCGTCGGTTGGCCAGAATATCAGCCGCACCAGCTCGAACTTCTCGAACACCGGCAACGGCACCGCGACGGTGAACCTGCGCAACCTCGGCTCGTCGCGCACCCTGGTGCTGATCGACGGCCGTCGTACGCTGGGCATCGCCGGCAGCTCGGCCGTCGACGTCAACAACATCCCGACCGATCTGGTCCAGCGCGTCGAAGTCGTCACCGGCGGCGCCTCGGCGGTCTATGGTTCGGAAGCGATCGCGGGCGTGGTCAACTTCGTCCTCAAGAACGACTTCCAGGGCCTGCGCGTCCGCGCGCAGAACACCCTCTCGGACAAGGGCGACTCGCCGCGCCAGTATGTCACGATCACCGGCGGCCAGAACTTCGGCGGCGGCCGCGGCAACGTGACCGCGAACTTCAGCTATGACAATGATCACGGCCTGTATTCGCGCGACCGCGCCTTCTCGTCGCGCGACCTGCCGAACCGCAGCTCCTACGCTTCGCAGGGTGTGTTCGACGTCAGCGGCCCGGATACCGATGGCTTCACTGCCGGTAACCCCAGCACCTTCACCTTCGGTCCGAACAACGCCCTGAAGGGCTATCAGGGCGCGAACGTCGATGGGTACAACCGCAACGGCGATCGCCTGCTGTCGGTGCCGGTCGAGCGCTACCAGGGTGCGGTCCTCGCCCATTACGATTTCTCGGATGCGTTCAAGCTCTACGCGCAGGGCCAGTACAGCCGCACCAACTCGAACGCTTCGCTCGAGCCGTCGGCCATCGCCAACACGGGCGCGGGCGCAGCGCTGAACTTCGACGGTTCGGCCTATGCCGGCATCCCGATCAGCAGCCCGTACGTGCCGGACGCGATCCGCGCAGCCGCGGTCGCCAACGGCGTGGACGTCGTCCAGTTCCGTCGCCGCTCGAACGACATCTTCAGCCGCAGCAACAAGAACGAGCGTGATTTCTATCGCGGCGTGATCGGTGCGAAGGGTCAGTTCACCGCCGGCACCAACTGGTCGTACGATATCTATTACGAGCACTCGGAAAGCCGCGATCACACCACCGCGCAGTCGATCTACACGCCCAACTACGGTGCGGCGCTGAGCAACGAGATCGGCCCCGACGGCCAGGTTCGCTGCTCGGATGCGGCGGCGCGTGCAGCGGGCTGCGTGCCGATGAACATCTTCGGCGCCAATACCGTCTCGGCGGCAGCCTCGAAGTTCCTGCAGACCTATACCGGCCCGACGCGCACCGTGACCCTGATCGACGGCGGCACCGTGCAGCTGGTCAACGGCAGCAACGTTGCCTTCGATTATCTGGCGAAGGTGAACCAGGACGTCGTGTCCGGCAGCATCAACGGCGACCTGTTCTCGCTGTGGGGCGGTCCGGTCGCGATCTCATTCGGCGGCGAATATCGCCACGAGAAGAGCTCCGAGGTGTTCGATCCGTTCACCCAGGCGGGCCTGAGCGCGGGCAACCAGATCACGAACACGCAGGGCAGCTTCAACGTCAAGGAAGGCTTCGTCGAAGTCGTCGCGCCGATCGTCGAAGACCGTCCGGGCATCAAGTATCTCGGCCTTGAGGGCGCGGCGCGCTATGCCGACTATTCGACCGTCGGCGGCGTGTGGAGCTTCAAGGGCGGCGCCACCTTTGCACCGACCTCGGACATCCGCTTCCGCGGCGTTTATTCGCGCGCGACCCGCGCACCGAACATCGGCGAACTGTTCGCTTCGATCAGCCAGACGTTCCCGGCAGTGACCGACCGGTGCGACCAGCGTGGCGGCGACGGTGACGGCGCTCCGATCGGCGCGCTGAATCCTGCGTGCGCCAACATCCCGGGTATCGCGAACACGGTCGCAACCCGCGGTGCGTTCGCCTACAGCACGGCACAGATCCAGACGATCGACGGCCTGCTCGGCGGCAATCGCAACCTGCGCGAGGAAACCGCCGACACCTTCACCGCCGGTGCGGTGATCACGCCGACGTTCTTCAAGAACTTCAGCATGACCGTCGACTATTACACCATCAAGGTGAAGAACGCGATCGGCATCATCGGCCAGCAGGTCTCGATCGACGAATGCATCGCATCGGGGAACCCGCTGTTCTGCAACAACGTCATCCGCGACAGCAACGGCTTCATCACCCGCGTCAACGCGCTCAACCTGAATACCGGTTCGTTCCTCGTGTCGGGCATCGACGTCGAGGCGCGCTATGCGGTGCCGGTCGGCGCATCGCGCTTTGACTTCGACGTGATGTACAACCATCGCTTCAAGCAGCAGCAGACGCCGTTCCCGGGCGGTCCGGTCCAGAACGAGCTTGGTCAGGCCGATTGCTACAGCTGCGGTCGCCTCGGTTCGGGCTTCAAGGACAAGGGCGTTGCCAACATCACGTTCAGCGCGCCCAAGTTCCAGCTGAACTACCGCATCGACTATATGGGCCCGCTGACCGACAACCTCGGCGATCCCGATGCGCAGCGTATCTCGGCCTATTTCTACCACAACCTGCAGGGCAAGGTGATGGTCGGCGAGAAGCAGCAGATGGAGCTGTATGCGGGCGTGAACAACCTGCTCGACACCAAGCCGCCCGTCTTCGGCGACACCAACCAGGTCACCTGGCCGGGCACGCAGACGGTGGCGGATACGTACGACCTGTACGGCCGCATGCTGTACGTGGGCGCGACCTTCAAGTTCTGATCAATCCCCTAAGGGATGATGGAATGGGAGCGGCACTCTTCGGAGTGCCGCTCTTTTTTTTGGCGTTTGTCGGTGATCGAGGCGCCGCGCGTACCGCAGCCGGGAATCAGATGCCGCCGTCGACCGCCTCGAAGCCGCGCGCTTCCAGCCCGTCGGCGAGGATCGCGATGACGCGGTCGACGAGCGCCGCATCGGTTGCGCGCACCACGAAGTTGGCGCCCACGCGCCCATCGCGGAAGAAGGGGTAGCTGCCGATCGATACGCCTTCGTGCGCCCGTTCGGTCTCGCCGAGCAGGTCTGCAATCTCGCTTTCCGCTACCCAGCAGCCGACCGTGCGCGATACGACTGGCAGTCCGCCCTCCAGCGTACCGGTGAGCGCATCGAGCATGCCCGCGGCGATGTGGGGCACGCCCGCAAGGATGAAGATATTGCCCCAGCGGATCCCCGGCGCGCCCGACATGCGGTTGACGATCAGCTCGGCGCCCTCGGGCACCCGCGCCATCCGCAACCGCGCCTCGGTAAGCCCGCCCTTGCTGGCATAATAGTCGGCCAGCGCCGCGCGCGCTTCCGCGTGCACCACCACGGGCACACCCAGCGCCGCGGCAATGGCGTCGACGGTGATGTCGTCATGCGTGGGGCCGATCCCGCCGGTGGTGAAGCAATAGTCGTTGCGTGCCCGCAGCGTGTTCACCGCCTCGACGATCGCCGCCTGCTGGTCCGGCACCACCCGCACCTCGGCGAGACGGATGCCCTGCGCGTTCAGCCAGGTGGCGAGCTGCGCGATATTCTTGTCTTGGGTGCGGCCCGACAGGATTTCGTCGCCGATCACCACCAGGCCGGCGGTCCAGATCCGCGCGGCCATCAGAGCGCCGCCGCCCGCTTGCGCTCGGCCAGCGCGCGCATCCGGGCCAGCCGATCCGGCGGCAGTACCGCGGCCGGATCATAGGCGGCTTCGAACTGCGGCACGCCTTCGGGCAGCGTCACCCAGGGCATGCGATCGGCGGTGTAGATGGCCGCATTCGGACGGATACGGGCCGGTTCGTCGAGGGTCGTTACGCGCACCCCGGCGCCCAGCCGGCCCAGCCGCGGGTAGAAGCTCCACAACGCGGTGCCGCAGGTCGCGCATCGGACGATCTCGTGTGGGCCACCCGACCCTGCCTTGACGACATGGCTGCTGGTCTCGCCCGTGAGCAGCTCCAGCTTCTCGCTCTCGATGAACAGGTTGACCACGCTGGTCGAGCCGGTCTGGCGCTGGCAGCGCGTGCAGTAGCAGTTGTTGACGAGGATCGGATCGGCGGCGACGCGGTAGCGCACCTCGCCGCAGGCACATCCGCCTTCCAGCCACGCCGCGCTCGATTCCTGCATCCGCAACCTCCAAAGCCCCCTCGCCCTTTGCGCCCGGGTCTCCTATATCGCAAGCATGACCGAATATGTGAACGTGACGGCGGACATGCCGCAGGCGCGCAGCCATGCGATCAAGCTCCATGGCCCCGAAGGCTTCGAAGGCATGCGCAAGGCCGGCCGCCTCGCCGCCGAGATCCTCGACGCGCTGGTGCCGCATGTCGTGCCCGGCGTGACGACCCAGGAGCTGGACGACATCGTCCGGCAGATGACGGTTGCCGCCGGCGCGGTGCCCGCGACGCTCGGCTATCGCGGCTACACGCATAGCTGCTGCATCTCGATCAACCATGTCGTCTGCCACGGGATTCCGGGCGACCGCGTCCTCAAGGACGGCGACATCGTCAATATCGACGTGACCCCGCTGCTCGGCGGCTGGCACGGCGACACAAGCCGCATGTATCTGGTCGGTGACGTGCCAATCAAGGCACGCCGGCTGGTCGACGTGACCTATGAGTGCCTGATGCTCGGCATCGAGCAGGCCAAGCCGGGCAATCATCTGGGCGACATCAGCCACGCGATCCAGCGCCATGCCGAGAAGCATCGCTACGGCGTGGTCCGCGATTTCTGCGGGCATGGCCTCGGCCAAGTGTTCCACGACGCGCCCGAGGTGGTCCATGTCGGGCGCCCCGGCACCGGGCCCGAACTGCGTCCGGGCATGTTCTTCACGATCGAGCCGATGATCAACATCGGCCGTCCCGACGTGAAGCTGCTCGACGATGGCTGGACGGCAGTGACCCGCGACCGCTCGCTTTCGGCGCAGTTCGAGCATTCGATCGGCATCACCGAGACCGGCTGCGAGATCTTCACGACCAGCCCCAAGGGCCTGCACCAGCCGCCGTACTGAGCGAAGATCGAACCTGCCCTACTGCGCTCCCCTCCCGTAAGCGGGAGGGGAATGCCGCAACAATCTTGCGCCCCCTCGCAACTTCCGTTATTCGCTGCTGCAGCATCAAGAGTCGGGCCGACGCCCGGCACCAACCTGCCCCGTGCAAGGTGGTGCCTCCATGGCAAAGTGGAGGGATGTGGCCGAACCCGGCAACACGGTGTCCACGCCACATTTCCTGTCGTCAGCCCGCCTCCTGGAACAGGAAGAAGGCAGTACAGCGTGACGACCGAAGCCCAGCAATTCGCCAGCGACAATTATGCCGGAATCTGCCCCGAGGCATGGGCAGCGATGGAAGCCGCCAACCAGGGCCACGCACCGGCCTATGGCGACGATCGCTGGACCCACACCGCCGCCGATGCCTTCCGCACGCTGTTCGAGACCGATTGCGAGGTGTTCTTCGCCTTCAACGGCACCGCGGCCAATTCGCTCGCGCTGGCAGCGCTCTGCCAATCCTATCACAGCGTGATCTGCTCGGCGGCGGCGCATGTCGAGACCGATGAGTGCGGCGCGCCGGAGTTCTTCTCGAACGGCTCCAAGCTGCTCGTCGCGCAGAGCGAGGACGGCAAGCTGACGCCGGAGGCGGTGCGCGCGGTAGCGACCAGCCGTTCCGACATCCACTTTCCCAAGCCGCGTGTGGTGACGATCACCCAGCCGACCGAGACCGGGCAGGTCTACACGGTGGACGAGGTGAAGGCACTCTCGGCGGTCTGCCGCGAGCTTGGCCTCAAGCTGCACATGGACGGCGCACGCTTTGCCCATGCCTGCGCGACGCTCGGCTGCGACCCCGCCGAGATCACCTGGCGCGCTGGCGTCGACGTGCTCTGCTTCGGCGGCACCAAGAACGGCATGGCGGTCGGCGAAGCGGTCCTGTTCTTCGATCGCGCGCTGGCGCAGGACTTTGACTATCGCTGCAAGCAGGCCGGGCAGCTGGCATCCAAGATGCGATTCCTGGCGGCGCCCTGGGTCGGCATGCTGGAGAATGGCGCGTGGCTGCGCAACGCGCGCCATGCCAATGCCTGCGCGCAGCGGCTGGCGGGGCAGATC
The DNA here is from genome assembly GCF_040545965.1 of Sphingomonas trueperi. GTDB lineage: Bacteria > Pseudomonadota > Alphaproteobacteria > Sphingomonadales > Sphingomonadaceae > Sphingomonas > Sphingomonas trueperi_C. The sequence goes on from NZ_JBEPMV010000003.1 coordinate 291,449, forward strand.
GAAGGGTTGCCGGGGATCGAGCTGATGTTCCCGGTGGAAGCCAATGGCGTCTTCGTCCGGGCCCCGGAGCCGGTGCTGGAGGGCCTGCGCGCGCGCGGCTGGCGCTTCTATACCTTCATCGGCGGCGGGGCGCGGTTCATGTTCGCCTGGGATGCCGATCCGGCGCGGGTGGACCAGCTTGCCGCCGACATTCGCGCGGTGAGCGGAGCCACGGCACTCGCCGCCTAAGTGTTTCCTCCCTCGGAGCGCAGCTCCGGGGGAGGGGGACCATTTGCGTAAGCAAATGGTGGAGGGGGCTTGCCGGCGGCGGAGGATTTCCCCCTCCACCACCGCCTTCGGCGGCGGTCCCCCTCCCCCGCTTCGCGGGAGAGGAAACGCCGGTTGGGTGGCGACGCCAGTTTAGCCGACGAAGGCGCGCTCGATCACGAAATCGCCCGGCGCGTTGTTCGAGCCTTCCTTGAAGCCCTTGCCTTCGAGCAGCGTGGCGAAATCGCGGATCATGTCCATCGATCCGCACAGCATCACGCGGTCGGTCTCCGGGTGGAGCACCGCATCGCCCGGCACGCCTTCGAACAGCTTGCCGTTCTCGAGCAGCGCACCGATCCGCTCGCTGGTGTGGAACGGCTCGCGGGTGACGGTCGGCACATAGTGGAACTGGTGCGCGGCCTGCTCGCCGATCAAGGGATCGTCGGCAAGCTTGGCGGCGAGTTCGTCATGATAGGCAAGGTCGCTCACCCGGCGCACGCTGTGCACCGTGATCACCTGCTCGAACCGCTCGTAGATCTCGGGATCGCGCGCGACGCTGAGGAACGGCGCCAGGCCGGTGCCGGTCGAGAGCAGGAACAGGCGGCGGCCCGGCAGCAGCGCATCGGCGACCAGCGTGCCGGTCGACTTCTTGCCGAGATAGATGTCGTCGCCCGGCACGATCTTCTGCAGCTTCGAGGTCAGCGGACCGTCCTGCACCTTGATGGAGAGGAATTCGAGCTCCTCCGCCCAGGACGGGCTGGCGACCGAATAGGCGCGCATCAGCGGCTTGCCGCCCTCGCCTTCGAGCCCGATCATCACGAACTCGCCCGAGCGGAAGCGGAAGCTCGCCGGCCGCTCGATCGCGAAGCTGAACAGATGCTCGTTCCAGTGACGGACCCACAGCACCTTGGCGGTGGCGAAGGCGGGATGTTCGGGAAGCAGCGCGGGCGCGCGCGTGTCGACGGTCATGAACAGCGGATCCTCGTAACGCTCAGGTCGGCCCGGCCGCCCGCATGGCGGTACCGGGATTGGAAATTAACAAAGGCGGCCCTCTGCCACCAGAAGCCGGCTGCGTCCAGAAAGTAGCGCTTCGGGGGCCTAAACGCTCTGTGCCATGGGGGCACCGGTGGTCCAGTGCCGCAGCAGCGCCAGCGTATCGTCCGCGGTCAGGGTCCCGCCTTCGGTCTCAATCCAGCACTCGCCGCGCTGTTCGGGCCGCACCGCCGATAGGCCATGCGCCATCAGCACCAGCGAGCCTCGCGCGACCACCACCGAGCGTGCGCCCGCCGACGCCACGCCATCGGCGATCCGCCGTCGCAGCTCGGCTGGCGCATTCATCGGCAGCGATCGCATCGAAGCTTCCCCTGTTCAGTGCGTGATCGTTGCCGTTAACGTTCACACCCCGCTTCAGCCGCAAAAGTCCGAAGATTTCATGGGTGAATGTCGTAAACCTGTCATCAAACACTAATCGCTCGTTTACCGGCATGCCCTACCGGGGGCGGCGATGCTCGACATGCCCGCCCCTCTCCGCTTCCTCTTCGCGTGGCTTACCGAGGCCGAGCGCACGCCGCCCTGGCTGACGCTGGAGACGCCGCTCGGCGAGGCGGTGCGCTGCTTTCAGGACGATCCGTCGCTGCGACTGCTGCCGGTGCTCGATGCCCGTCACCGGCCGCTGGGCGCGGTGTTCGAGAAGGACGTGCGCCGGCTGCTCCTCAATCCCTATGGCCATGCGCTGCTGCGCAACCCGGCCTATGGCCGCCGGCTGGAATCCATGGTGCGACCCTGCCCCGTTGCCGATTACGCCCAGTCGCCGCGCGCGCTGGTCGATGCCTATTCGGCCGCCGACGGGCAGGAAGGCATGATCCTTACGCGCGGCGGGGAGCTGTTCGCCGCGATTAGCAACCGCCGCATCATCCAGCTCGCCGCCGAGGACCGGGTGCGCGAGGCCGCGGAGCAGACCGCCCGCGCCCGCCGCATCGAGGCGGCAAGCGAACGGATCGAGGCCGAGGTCGGCGCAATGGCCGGGCAGTTGCGCGATCTTGCCGGCACACTGCGCGCCAGCGCCGCCGCCACCGTCGAGCGGGCGAGCGCCAACAGCGCCTCGGCGACCGCGCTCGCCGCAGCCGTCGCACAGAGCCACGACAATCTCGCCGCGATCGCCCGGGAATCGGAGGCGCTGGCGGCGACGCTCGACGCGATCGGCCGCGACACGGTCACCGCGCGTGCCTCGGCCGCCGAAGCGGTCGCGCTTGTCGACGACAGCCGGTTGGGCACCGCCGAGCTCGACGCCTTTGCCGAGAATGTCGGCGCGGTCACCGCCACCATCGGCGAGATCGCGGGCCAAGTGAACCTGCTCGCGCTCAACGCCGCGATCGAGGCCGCACGCGCGGGCGAGGCCGGCCGCGGCTTCACCGTGGTGGCCAACGAGATCAAGGCGCTGGCTGGCCAGGTCCGCCATGCCGCGCAGAGCGTCGGCACCAAAGTGGCCGGCATCCGCAACGTGGTGGACCGCGTCACGGCCAACCACGGGCGGGTCGAGCAGGCGATCACCGGCATTGCCGGCCTGTCCTCCAGCATCGAATGCGCGGTGCGCGAGCAGCACCACGCCACCCGCAGCATCGCCCGCAACGTTGCCGAAAGCGTCTCCGGCACCCGCGCGGTCCAGACCGATATCGAGCAGGTCCGCGTCGCCGCGCAGGCCGCCTCGGGCAACGCGCTCGCCATCGCCGATCTGTCCGCGGGCCTGCTGACCGGCGCGGAGGAACTGTCCGGCGAGGTCGACCGTTTTCTGTTAGAGGTCCGCGCCGCCTGATCTGCTGCGCGATTGAGCAGCCATTGCCTGATTATCGGGCACATTCCTGCGCCGAAATCCGTTCGGCGCGATGGGGCACCCTGGCTATTCCCGTTCTGGCATGCAGGTTGCTAAACACCCAGGAATCAGACCTGTCGCGGGCATTTCCGCTGCCTGGGGGAAAACGTGAAAAAGATCGAAGCCATCATCAAGCCGTTCAAGCTGGATGAAGTGAAGGAGGCGCTGCACGAAGTGGGCGTCTCGGGGATCACCGTCACCGAAGCCAAGGGCTTCGGCCGCCAGAAGGGGCATACCGAGCTCTATCGCGGCGCCGAGTATGTCGTGGACTTCCTGCCCAAGGTGAAGCTGGAAGTGGTGGTGGAAGACACGCTGGCCGAGCGCGTGGTGGAGGCGATCGCCGCCGCCGCGCAGACCGGCCGGATCGGCGACGGCAAGATCTTCGTCATCCCGGTCGAGACCGCGCTGCGCATCCGCACCGGCGAGCGGAACGAAAACGCCGTTTGACGTGGGCGGGGGCGGCGGCGATGAGGCCGCCGCACGAGTAATTTTATTGCCCGATTCGTCGGGCACACGAAAGAGAGCGAAAGGGCATTACGATGGCGAATTCGGCCAGTGACATCCTGAAGATGGTGAAGGACCAGGAGATCGAATGGATCGACCTGCGCTTCACCGACCCCAAGGGCAAGTGGCAGCACCTGACCATGGTCGCGTCGGTCCTCGGTGAGGACGAGCTGACCGACGGCCTGATGTTCGACGGTTCGTCGATCGAAGGCTGGAAGGCTATCAACGAGTCCGACATGATCCTGAAGCCGGATCTGGACGCGGTGTGGATCGATCCGTTCTCGGCCACCCCGATGCTGATCCTGGTGTGCGACATCGTCGAGCCCTCGACCGGCGAACTCTATGCCCGCGACCCGCGCTCGACCGCGAAGCGCGCCGAGGCGTACCTCAAGACCACCGGCATCGGCGACACCATCTATGTCGGCCCCGAAGCCGAGTTCTTCATGTTCGACGACGTGCGGTTCGAGAACAGCTACTCGACCAGCTATTACAAGATCGACGACATCGAGCTGCCGGGCAATTCGGGCCGCGAGTATGAGGCCGGCAACCTCGGCCACCGTCCGCGCGCCAAGGGCGGCTACTTCCCGGTCGCGCCGGTCGACTCGGCCGTCGACATCCGCGGCGAGATGGTTTCGACCATGCTCGAAATGGGCCTGCCCTGCGACAAGCACCACCACGAAGTCGCCGCCGCGCAGCACGAGCTGGGCCTGACCTTCGGCACGCTGGTGACCACCGCCGATCGCATGCAGATCTACAAGTATGTCGTGCACCAGGTCGCCCAGGCCTATGGCAAGACCGCGACCTTCATGCCGAAGCCGATCAAGGAAGATAACGGCTCGGGCATGCACACCCACATGTCGATCTGGGAGAAGGGCAACCCGCTGTTCGCCGGCAACGGCTATGCTGGCCTCAGCGAGACCTGCCTCTATTTCATCGGCGGCGTGATCAAGCATGCCAAGGCACTCAACGCCTTCACCAACCCGTCGACCAACAGCTACAAGCGCCTGGTCCCGGGCTATGAAGCGCCGGTGCTGCTCGCCTATTCGAGCCGCAACCGCTCGGCCTCGTGCCGCATCCCGTACGGCACGGGCAGCAAGGCGAAGCGCGTCGAGTTCCGCTTCCCGGACGCGCTGGCCAACCCGTATCTCTGCTATTCGGCGCTGCTGATGGCAGGCCTGGACGGCATCCAGAACAAGATCCACCCGGGCGACCCGATGGACAAGAACCTGTACGATCTGCCCCCGGCCGAGCTGGCCGAAGTGCCGACCGTGTGCGGTTCGCTCCGCGAGGCGCTGGACAGCCTGGAAGCCGATTTCGACTTCCTGCTGAAGGGCGACGTGTTCTCGAAGGACCAGATCGAGGCCTATATCGAGATCAAGCGCGCCGACGTGGCCCGTTGGGAAATGACCCCGAGCCCGGTCGAGTACGACATGTACTATTCGAGCTGATCCCATACGGATCGGCTGAAGAAGGGGCGTCCGGAGCGATCCGGGCGCCCTTTTCTTTGCTCCCACGCGTGCGGCGAGACGATTGAGCGCAACCTGCCACCGTGCTAGCCCGCTACATCACCCAGAAGGACTCCGCCTCCATGCGTCTTCCGCGTCTCGCAGCCCTGCTGCTCGGCACTTCCCTGCTCGCTTCTCCCGCCCTCGCCCAGACCGCCGCAACGGCCAAGTACGGCCCCTGGGGCGTCGACCTCACCACCATGGATCGCAGCGTGAAGCCGGGGAACGACTTCTACGCCTATGCACTGGGCAGCTGGCTGCGCGATGCGCCGATCCCGGCCGACAAGGCGCGCATCGGCTACAACTACGATCTGCCCGACGAGACCGAGGTGGAGGTGCGCAAGCTGATCGAGGATGCCGGCCCCTCGCCCAGCGATCCGGTGCTGCGCCAGGTCGCAACCTACTATCACGCCTTCATGGACGAGGCCGGCATCGAGGCGCGCGGCACTGCGCCGCTCAAGCCGTATCTTGCCCGCATCGATGCGGTCCAGGATCGCCTCGACCTCGAACTGCTGATGGCCGACCATGGCTATGCCAGCCCGATCGGCATCGGCATCTCGGCCGACGAGAAGGATCCGACCCGCTACACCGTGATGGCCGGCCAGGCCGGGCTCGGCCTGCCGACCCGCGACTATTACCTGCTGCCGGGCGAAAAGTACGAAACGATCCGCAAGGCCTATCGCGCCTATATCGTCAAGATCCAGCAGCTGGCCGGCATCCCTGATGCCGAGGCCAAGGCCGATGCGATCCTCGCGCTTGAGACCAGCCTCGCCAAGGACCAGTGGACGCCCGAGGCGCGCCGCGATCCGCAGAAGACCTACAACCCGATGGACCGCGCCCAGCTCGCCAAGCTGGCGCCCGAGTTCGACTGGGATGCGGTGCTCGCGCATCAGGGCCTGGGCAAGATGCCCACCGTCATCGTGCGCGAGACGACCGCCGTCACCGCCGCCGCCAAGCGGCTGGGCGACGTGCCGCTCGCGACCTGGAAGGACTGGCTGCGCTTCCGCTTCATCAGTGACCATGCCGCGGTGCTGCCCAAGGCGTTCGACGCCGCGCAGTTCGATTTCTACGGCCATACGCTCCGCGACGTGCAGGCGCAGTCGGAGCGCTGGAAGCGCGGCGTCCGCGTCGTCAACGGCGCGCTGGGCGAGGCGATCGGCAAGATCTACGCCGAGCGCCACTGGGGCCCCGCCGCCGAGGCCCTGTCGAAGGAGCTCGTCGAGGATCTCCGCGCCGCCTATGCGGACAAGATCAAGGCCGCCGCCTGGATGGACGCGCCCACCCGCAAGGAAGCGCTCGCAAAGCTCGCCGCGTTCGATCCGCGCATCGGCCATCCGGAGAAGTATATCGATTATTCCTCGATGCCGGTCAGCGCCACCGATCCGCTGGCGAACGACCTCGCCTCAGACGAATTCGAGTGGAAGCTGCAGCTGTCGCGGCTCGGCAAGCCGGTGGATCGCACGCTGTGGGAGATGACCCCGCAGACGGTGAACGCCTATTACGACCCGGTGATGAATCAGGTGACCTTCCCCGCCGCCCAGCTGGCGCCGCCCTTCTTCGATCCGGCCGCCGATCCGGCGGTCAACTATGGCGAGACGGGCGCGACGATCGGCCACGAGATGGGCCATGGCTTCGACGACGAGGGCCGCCAGTTCGATGCCAGCGGCAAGCTGCGCGACTGGTGGACCGCCCAATCGGCCGAGCGCTACACCGCGCACGCCCAGGCGCTGGTCAAGCAGTTCGACGCCTATGAGCCGATCCCCGGCGTCCACATCAAGGGCCAGCTGACCCTCGGCGAGAACCTCGCCGATCTCGGCGGGCTGGAAGTCGCCTACGCCGCCTATCGCCGCTATGTCGCCCGCCACGGCGAGCCCAAGGTGCTGGACGGCCTGACCGGCGACCAGCGCTTCTTCCTCGCCTATGCCGCCAGCTGGCAGGGCAAGGCGCGCGAAGGCGCGGTGCGGGCGCAGCTGCTCTCCGATCCGCACAGCCCGGACAAGTATCGCGTCAACGGCATCGTGCGGAACATGGACGCCTGGTACAAGGCGTTCGGCGTGAAGCCCGGAGACGCGCTGTATCTCGCGCCCGAAGCGCGGGTGCACGTCTGGTAAGGGAACGCCGGGGGCGCCCTGCCCCCGGCCTCACCCGGCGCGATAGGCGAATACCCCCGCTGACTTGGTCACGCCGGTTTCGGCGACGTCGTAGCGCGCCAGCAGCGTCAATCGCTCGACCGGCAGCGGCGAACGCCACGGGTCGCCGACCAGCACCGTGGTGCCGGCCGCAACACATCGGTCGAGGAACGCAGTGACGCGCACCGCCACCTCGGGCGCGTAGAACACGTCGCCGACCAGCAGCAGGTCAACATTGGGCGCCGGCCCGTCCGTGATGTCGCCGACGATCTCCGCCAGCGGGACCTCGTTCAGCGCCGCATTGAGCGCGATGGCGGCGCGCGCATGGGGGTCGATCTCGGACGCCGTGACCTCGGCTGCGCCCGCCCGCGCGGCGGCGATCCCGACCAGCCCCGAGCCTGCACCGAGATCCAGGACCCGCCGCCCGGCGACCTGCGCCGGATGGTCCAGCACGTACCGCGCCAGCGCCAGCCCGCCGCCCCACCAATAGGCCCAATAGGGGGCAGCCTCGCCCAGTCGGCCTACGCCACTTGCCGGCCCGGCCTTGTGCAACCGCAATTCCGGCACACCGGGCACTGCCACCACCGGCAGATGCTCCCGGATGAATGCGGCGACATCGCCCCCCTCGCTCACAGCGCGCGCCCGAGCCAGGCGACGCGTCCGATCAGCTGAAACCGGCCAGCGCGTGCCAGCCGCACCGGATAGTCCGGGTTGTCGCTCACCAGTTCCACCCCGCCCACCGCGGGCCGCAGCCGCTTGACCAGCAGTTCCCCCTCCACCCGCAGCACGAAGATGCCGCGCGCATCGATCCGGCAGCGATCGCGATCGACCAGTATCTCGTCGCCGTCGCTCAGCGTCGGCGCCATAGAGTCGCCCGCCACGCGCACCATCGACGCCGCCTCCGGCCGAACGCCGAGCTGCCGCAGCAGCAGCGGCGGGAAGGCGAACGGCGCCTGCAGGGTCTCGTCTTCGGCCCAGCCACCGGGCCCCGCCGACGCGCCAAGATCGATTCGCGGCACCGTTACCAGGGCCGCCTGCGGCCGGCCGCCCAGCAGCGTCTCGTCGACGCCCAGATATTCGGCCAGCCGCGCCCGGTCGCGCTCCGGCAATTCGCGCGGCGAACCGCGCATCAGATATTGCTGCAGATAGGCCGGGTTGCGGCCGAGCACGCGCGACAACGTGGCGAGACGCACCCCTTTGGCGGCCACCAGCTTCGCAAAATTTGCCCGTTGCACATCAGCTTCCATACCCTCTTTCCTACACATAGGATTTTTCCTAGGCAAGACTTAGATGAGAACATATCGTGATCATCCGAGTCGAAGGAGGAGGACATGGGTGTCCTTACATGGGGAAATCGAAGCGTTCCTGGAACGGACCCGGATGCCGGCGACGCGGTTCGGACGCTTGGCAGCGGGCGATCCGCGACTGGTCGGCGATCTGCGGCAGGGCCGCGTACCGGGGCCAGCGTTGACAGCACGGCTGCGCGCCTTCCTCGCCGCCCCGCCGGCCTGGAAGCCCGGGCGGCGCGGCGGCGCGATATCGGCGCGCGGCTCGAACGCGCGCTGATCGCCGCGGCGGCGACGGAGGGCTGCGTGCTGCGGATCGTGGAGGCGAACTGGGTGCCGTGGGCGAGCGTCACCTTCAGCGGTGCGCGGCACCGGCTGCTGCTGGAGCTGGATGCGAGCGTCGTCGCGCGGGCCTGGCTGGTCGCGCTTCCCGAGCTGGAACTGCCGATCCGCGGGCACCTGGTCGCCGATCTGCAGGTGGGGACGGTGGAAACGGTGGACGGCGTGCTGCGCACCGCGGTCGAGGCGCTGACCGTCGAGGAGTGCTGACTCGGCCCTCAGGCCTGGCGGGCCAGGCTGCGCAGCGCGGCGAGCGCGTCGTCCAGCCCGCGATCGGCCCGCACGCGGCCGCGCACCTGCGGCGCCGGATTGCGGTGAACGACGCCCCGCTCGAGCCGTTCGAGCAGCGCGTGCACCGAGGCGTCGGTTTCGGGGTGGACCAGCCGGTCACCGGGGTCGCGGCTCGCCGGCGTTCGCTGGCCTGCGCTCGCAGCGCGCTCGCGGCGCGGCGGGACGGGCGGCGGCAACGGCACCGCCGGGATTGCGGTGGGGTCGAACGCGGCGAGCGGCTGGTCGAGATCGACGGGCAGGTCGCGCTCGGCGGCGGCCGGTTCCTGCTCGACCGGCACCTTGGGCAGCGCCCAAGGCGGCGTGTCGAGCTCGTGACCCGCGCGCAGCGGCGGGCGCGGCCGTGCGTCGGGATGCGCGTCGGCACGGCGGATGATGGGCGTCGGCAGCGGATCCAGATCACCCGCTGCGACACTTTCGGGAGCACGGCGCGCGAACCAGCGTGCGGTCAGCGCGCCCACTCCTGCGCCGATCGCGCCGGCGGCAACGGCAACTAACAGCGTGGGCAAACCGGCGAGCTGCGGCCTCGTGCCGGCCGCCTCGATCATCGGAAGATGCAGGGACGCTGCCGGCAGCGCGGCCACGGCCAGAGCCGATACGCCGCCCAGCAAGAGAGCGGCAAAGGGGACGAGCGGCAGCTTCATGCGTTCACCCGATACGTGTGCGACCACGTGGTTCTCATGCCATCTTTATGGCAAGGTTTTCATACAAACCGTCATAGACGGCAATATTTACAAACCAGTTGCGCTCGGCCTCGATATACGCGCGGGCCTGTTTTCTGCGAACATCCCATTGATCGCGCATGCAAAATAGATTTTCAAGCGCTTTTGCGAGCGCCGCCGGGTCATCCGCCGGAAACAATGTGCCGGTGATACCGTCCTCGATCAGCTCGCGGTGCCCGCCGACATCCGACGCCGCGACGAGGCGTTGCTGCGCCATTGCTTCCAACGGCTTGAGCGGTGTGACCAGGTCGGTGAGCCGCATCTTCTTGCGCGGATAGACCAGCACGTCGATCAGACTGTAGTAGCGCTCGACTGCCTCATGGGGCACCCGGCCGAGGAAATGGATGCGGTCAGCGACGGGCGACGCCGCCGCCTGGGCGCGCAGCGCGGGCTCTGCCGGGCCACCGCCAACGAGCAGCAGCTGCATCGCGGGGCGCACCGCGACCAGCGCCGGCATCGCCGCGATCAGCACGTCGAGCCCCTCATAGTCGTAGAAGCTGCCGATGAACCCGATCGTCTCCGCGCCTTCCAGGCCCAGTTGCGCGGTTAGCGCGGCATCCTGCGGCACGGGCTCGCCGAACAGTGCCATGTCGACCCCGTTGGGAGAGACCGCTATCTTCGCCGAATCGATCCCCCGCGCGATCAGGTCGCCGCGCAGCCCGTCGCAGATCACCGCCACCGCGTCGGCTTGGCGGACCGCATGCGTCTCCAGCGCCTTGGTGATGCGGTAGCGCAGGCTCCCCTCGCGTCCGGTACCGTTGCCGACCGCGGCATCCTCCCAGAAAGCACGGATCTCGTAGAGCAAAGGCACCCCGCTCCAGCGCCGCACCCGCAGGCCAGCGAGCGCGCAGAGCACCGGCGAATGGGCGTGGAGCACGTCGGGCCGGAAGCTTTTCACTACCTGGTGAATGCGTTGCGCAAAGGCATCGATCTCGCGCCATTCGCTCAGGCCGGCCAGCTTGGCTGCGACCGGCCGGGTGCGGAAGAAGCGCAGGCCGTCGACCACTTCCTCGTCGGCCGGTGCAGGTCCGTGCCGCGGGCCGGTGACCGCCGCCACCTCCCAGCCGCGCGCCAGCTCGGCCTTCAGGATCGCGCGGGTGCGGAACGCATAGCCGCTGTGGAGCGGCAGGCCATGATCCAGAAGGTGGAGGACTCGCATGCACGCCTGCATGCCATGCCGCGCTTAACGGCACGTCAACTGCACCTGCGCTAGGGAGGGCGCGGAAGGAACGGCTCGCCCGATGATCGACAATCTCTCGCTTGCGCTCACCCATGGGCTGATGCTGCTCGCGGCCTTCCTCCTGCTTCGCCGGCCCGATCTTGATCGCGAGGACGCCGCGCCCAAGGAGAAGAAACGTGGGCGCTGGGGCAAGCGCGGTGCGTGACTATGTCTTCGTGCTATTCCTGGCGGCGTTCTTCGGCAGCGGCTTTCGCAAGCCGTTCCTGTTCGTGCTGGTCTACGCCTATATCGACATCGTTGCGCCCCAGCGGCTGACCTATCTGCTGCTCAATTCCCTGCCGATCTCGGCGATGGCGGCTGCGCTGGCGCTGGCCGGGTTCCTGCTGTTCGACGACAAGCGCGACGTGCGGGTGGCGCCGCGCCAGCTGCTGATCGTTGCGCTGATCGGCTATTGCTGGTTCACCACGCTCCACGCCGACTTTCCGGTGGAGGCCAAGGACAAATGGGACTGGGTGTGGAAGGCGCTCGCCTTCGCCGCCTTCCTGCCGCTCACCTTGCGCACACGGCTGCGGATCGAGGCGCTGCTGCTGTTCATGGTGCTGTCGGCAAGCTCGATCATCATCGTCGGCGCGATCAAGACCATCCTCTCCGGCGGCGGCTATGGCGAGCTCAACCTGATGGTCTCGAACAATTCGGGGCTGTACGAGGGCAGCACCATCTCCACCGTCGCCATCGCCATCCTGCCGCTGATCCTATGGTTCACCCGGCACGGCACGATCTTCGCGCCCGACTGGCGGGTGAAGGTCTTTGCGTACGCGCTGTGCTTCGCCTGCCTGCTGATCCCGATCGGCACCTCGACGCGCACCGGGCTGCTCTGCATCGGGCTGGTCGCGCTGCTGATGCTGCGGGATAGCCAGAAGAAGCTGCTCTATCTGGGCTGCGTGGCGGCGATGGGCCTGGCCGCCCTGCCCTTCCTGCCTTCCGCCTTCACCGAGCGGATGGGAACGATCAAGACCTACCAGGGCGACGCTTCCGCCTCCACCCGCCTCGCCGTATGGCAATGGACGATGGACTTTGCCCGCGAGCACCCGCTGGGCGGCGGGTTCGAGGCCTATCGCCAGAACCAGATCCGCTACGAAAAGGTGGCGGTGGAAGACCAGGGCGGCGTGGCGGTGGTCGACCGCTCGCTCGAGGTCGACAAGGCGCGGGCCTATCACAGCGCCTATTTCGAAATGCTCGGCGAACAGGGCTATCCTGGGCTCGCGCTGTGGCTGACGATCAACCTTGCCGGTCTGTTCCGCATGGAAGTGCTGCGTCGCCGCTATGCGCGCGCCGAGGGCGAGCAGGCCTGGATCGCGCCGCTCGCTGCCGCGCTGCAGAACGGGCACATCGTCTATCTGCTCGGCGCGGCGTTCGTGGCGATCGCCTACCAGCCCTTCATCTACATGCTGATCGGGGCGCAGATCGGGCTCGACACCTATTGTGCCCGCAAGCGCGCGGCGGCGGACTGGCGGCCGCTGCGCAAGGCGCGCGCCGTCGCCGCATGAGTGATCGAGGCGAGTTGCGCGCGCTGACCTCGGTGCGGGGCATCTCGGCGTGGTGGGTGGTGCTGTACCATCTGCGCGGATCGCTCGCCGGGCTGCCGGGCACGGCCGAAGCCGTGCTCGCCAAGGGCTATCTCGCCGTCGACTTCTTCTTCCTGCTGTCGGGCTTCGTGCTGGCGCTCAGCCACGGCGAGCGCCTCCGCTCGGCGGGCCTCGCCGTGGTGCCCGACTTCCTGCGCCGACGGATCGCGCGGATCTGGCCGCTCCACGCGGTGATGCTCGGCTTTGCGGTGCTGTTGCTGCTGGTCCTTCGCGCCAGCGGGCGCGCTGCGCCCGAATTCCCCCTGGCCGAGCTGCCGGCGCACCTGCTGCTCGTCCAGGCCTGGGGCTTCGCCGAACCGCTGCGCTGGAACGATCCTGCCTGGTCGATCTCGTGCGAACTGGCGGCGTACCTGCTGTTCCCGCTCTGGGTGATGGCGATCGACTGGCGCGGCCGGGCTACGCCCGCCCTTCTGGGCGCGATCGGGGCGCTGCTGCTGGGGCTGGGCGCAGCGTTCGCGCTGCGCGGTGCCGATACATTGGGGCAGGATATCCCGCATCTCGGGGTCGTGCGTTGCCTGCTCGAGTTCGCGACCGGCACGCTGATCCATGCCCTTTGGCAACGCTGGCGGGAACGCCGCGCAGTCCTTGCCAGCTTCGGCATAGCCGCGCTGTTCGGCATGGCATGGCGATTGGGTGCGCCGGAAACGCTGGCCGTTCCCGCGGCCCTTGCGGCGCTGCTGTTGGGACTGGCCCTAACCGCAGGCCGGCCGGGCAATCCCCTCGAAGGCGCGCTGCTCCACCGCCTCGGCGAGATCAGCTATGCGACCTATCTCAGCCACTTCCTGCTGTGGTTCGCCTTCAAGCTCGCCTTCGTCCGCACCGCGACGATCGGCTGGCCGCTCGCGGCGCTGTATCTGCTGCTGGTCCTCGCCGCGTCGGTAGCGCTCCACTACTGGGTGGAGCGCCCCGCGCAGCGCTGGGTCAACGCCCTCGGGTTCAGACCGGGGCGGTCACGTCTTCCAGCGCGGCGATCACCGCCCGGTTGAACGCGGGGATATCGTCCGGCTTGCGGCTGGTGATAAGGTTGCCGTCGGTCACCACTTCCTCGTCGACCACATCGGCACCGGCATTGGCCAGATCGGTGCGGATCGACGGCCAGCTGGTCAGGCGACGACCGGCGACCACATCGGCCTCGGCGAGCAGCCACGGCGCATGGCAGATCGCCGCGACCAGCCGTTTGGAATCCATGAAGTTGCGGGCAATCTCGACTGCCTTCTCGTTCATCCGCAGCTTGTCCGGATTGCCGACGCCGCCCGGCAGCACCAGCGCGTCGAACTGATCAAGCTCGACCGCGTCCAGCGTCGTGTCCGGCGTGATGCTCTTGCCCTTCTCGCCGCCGCTTTCGCCGGTGATCGGATCGGTCTTGATCGAGGCGAGCGTCACCTGCGCGCCGGCATCGAGCAGCGCCTGACGCGGTTCGAACAGCTCCGACTCCTCGAAGCCGTCGGTGGCGAGCATCAGCACGCGCGCATTCTGCAGATTGGCCATGGGGGCATCCTTTCCAGTCGTTCTGAATATGCCGGGCCAACCCGGAGCCCCCGCGCCTTGTTCCGGAACGAATTGTTGCTGCGGCGCATTTGCCTAGGCTCTGCCCCAAGGAACCGCGATGGACAGCGCCGAGATCGTCTATGTCGAAGACCAGGCCCCCGGCATCACCCGGCGCAAGATGCGCCACGGCTGGGGCTATTTCGACGCGGACGGCACCCGCATCACTAACCGGGACGAAATCGACCGGCTGAACGCCATCGGCTTGCCCCCCGCCTATGAGAATGCGTGGTTCTGCCCGGACCCCAACGGCCATATCCAGGCGACCGGCTATGACGTTAAGGGCCGGAAGCAATATCGCTACCACAATGGCTTCCGCGAGGCGCAGGAGGCGGCGAAATATGATCGCTGCGGCATGTTCGGCGAACGCCTGCCGCGCCTGCGCCGCAAGGTGGAGAGCGATCTCCGCTTGCGCGGACTGTGCAAGGACAAGGCCGTGGCCGCCGTCGTCCGGCTGCTCGACCTCGGCTCGATCCGCGTCGGCAACGAGACCTATGCGCAGGAGAATAAGAGCTTCGGCGCCACCACGCTGCGCAAGCGTCACGTCAAGGTCGCGGGCGGCACGCTCAAGCTCCAGTTCCGCGCCAAGTCCGGCAAGCTGCGGGTGATGACGGTGACCGACAAGTCGCTCAGCCGCTTCGTCAAGCGCTGCCAGGACTTGCCCGGCCAGAACCTGTTCCGCTGGATCGACGATGCTGGCGAGGCGCACCCGGTCACGTCCAGCGACGTCAACGCCTATATCCGCGAGGCGATGGGCGAGCATTTCAGCGCCAAGCATTTCCGTACCTGGGGGGCGAGCGTGATCGCCTATCGCACGCTGGCGGAGGCACCCGAGCCGATCGGCCTCAAGACCCTGCTGGAGCCCGTCACCGAAGCGCTGGGCAATACCCCCGCCATCGCCCGAAAATCCTATGTCCATCCGCGGCTGATCGAGCTGGCGCGCGACAAGCCCAGCCAGGCGCTGTTCCGCGCTGGCTTGCGCCTGCCCCGCACGACGCAGTACCTCGACCGCTACGAACGCGGCCTGATCGTCTTCCTGGAGACCGATCCGGCCGAACAGCCCGCCAAGGCAGCCTGACGAGACCCGATGCTGATCACCGCCCGCACCAAGCCCACCCATTTCGAACGCCAGCTCCAAGCATTCATCGGCGACACGCCGGACTGGATCGCCGACCATTGGCTGAGCATCCTGGTCGCCACCGGCATCGCGGCCGTCATCGTGCTGGTTCTGCACACGCTGCGCCGCTGGGGCATGCGGCTGTGCCGGAACAGCAATGGCGGCGGCACCAATTGGTACACGATCTTCGGCCGCACGATTGCGCGGACCAACAATTTCTTCATCGTGATGACAGCGATCCGGCTAGTGGTGAATGTCGCAGAGACGCCGCCATTGCTCGACAAGACGATCACCCTGCTGTTCACGATTGCGGCCTTCTTCCAGGTGGCGATTTGGATCCGCGAGGTGATCTTCGGGCTGATCGAGCACCGTACCAGCAGCGACAACCCCAGCGAGAGTCTCGCGAGCGCGGTAGGCATCATCCGCCTGCTGATCTCGATCGCGCTGTTCGCCATCGCGCTGGTGATGGTGCTCGCCAATGTCGGGGTGAATGTCACAGGCCTCATCGCCGGTCTCGGCGTCGGCGGCATCGCCATCGGTCTTGCCGCGCAGGGCATTTTCGGCGACCTGATCGCGGCGCTATCTATCCTGTTCACCCGCCCCTTCCGTGTCGGCGACAACATCAAGTTCGACCAGACCAGCGGCACGGTGGCCGAAATCGGCCTCAAGTCCACCCGCGTCCGCTCGTTCGACGGCGAGATGCACATCATCTCGAACCGCCAGCTGCTCGACAAGGAGCTGCAGAACCTCACCGATCGCACGCGCATCCGCCTGCCGTTCAAGATCGGCGTGGCGTACGAGACGCCGCCGGAGAAGCTCGAGCGGCTGCACGACATCTTCAAGGAGATCGTCGAGGCGAACGGCGCGACCGCGGTGCGCAACGGTTTCTCGGGGTTCGGCGATAGTTCGATCGATTACGAGCTGATCGCCGAGGTCGCGACCGGCAGCTGGGATGTCGGCCACCCGACCCGCGATCGCATCCTGATCGGCATCGTGCGCAGGCTGGCAGAAGAGGGCATCAGCATCCCCTACCCGACCCAGACCACTTATACCGCGGCGCCCGACGGCAAGATCATCATGCCCTATCCGGACGTGCAGCCGGTGATGCGCGTGGACAAGGAAGAGGGCGAGCGCTGAAAGGGCGCTGCTCCCTCCAAGCCGTCATCCCGGCGAAAGCCGGGATCCATTCGCCCCTCCGGCGTAGCACGCACCGATCCGGCGCCCCCAATGGATGCCGGCTTTTGCCGGGATGACGAAGCTAGGCGGGGACGCTCCCGCTCAGTCGTACTTCGTCACCAGCCAGCTCCACACGCCCCAGGCGAGCAGCGCCCACACCCCCAGCACGATGGCGATCCCGCCCCAGCTGACCGGCCGATGGCTGGCTTCTTCCGCCGCCGCGCGGTGCTCGGCGAACTGATCGGCGGGGATCAGCCGCTCGAACAGCCATACGCCGAGCGGGATCAGGATGGCGTCGTCCACCAGCCCGAGCACGGGAATGAAATCGGGGATCAGGTCGATCGGCGACAGCGCATAGGCCGCGACCAATATGCCAACGATCCGCGCAGCTAGGGGCGTACGCGGATCGCGGATGGCGAGCCATACGGCATGCGCCTCGGTGCGGACGCGGTGCGCGAGAGAAGGACCCATGCCCCTGAATCGCCCAGCCGCGTGCGCCGGTCAATGCGGGTTAGCGCTCGGCCGTGGTCTCGACCTTGGCGTGGCTGCCGGTCTCGTCCGACTTGATCTTGCCGCCGAACAGCATCTTCACCTTGCCGGTGATCGACATGTCCGTTTCCCACAGCTCGGCATCGTCGATGTCGACGCGGAGCAGCGCGAGGTTCGGGTCCTGCTTGCCGCCCGGAAACCAGGCTTCGACCTGGCTGTTCCACAGCTTGTCGATCATCGCGAAGTCGTTGTCGACGCGCGCGGTGCCCGAGAGGCAGGCGAAGAAGTCATGCCCCTTCGACACGAACTGCAGCATCGCCGGGCCACCCTTGGCCATGCGGTTGTCCTTGCCGATGAAGAAGAAGATCGTGTCGACCTGGTCCTCGTCGAGCTGCGCGGTCAGCGGCTCGCTGTGCTGGCCGTCCTGCAGGCCCGCCATCATGAAGGGACTGTCCGCCAGCTTGGACCAGAAATGCTTCTTCAGTTCGACCGTATCGGCCATGATCGTCTCCCGAGTTTGGATACCTGCGGGTAACGTGCAGGTCCGCTCAGGCGTTCCGGATCGCGGCGGCGGCGCCGATCAGTTCGAGGTCGGCGCGGTTGACCAGCGCCACCGGGGTATCGCCGAGCTGGCGGCGAAAGGCGGTGCGCGCCTCCATCCGTTTACGGAAGCCGGGCTGCTTGAGCTGCGTCTCCAGCGCACGGGCGATCGCGCCGGTGAGAAACACCCCGTCCCACGCATCGAAGGTCAGGACGAGGTCGCCGACAAACGCGCCGAGATGCTCTACGAACATCCGCACCACCGCGGCCGCGACGGGATCGCGGCCGATATTGCGGGTCACGTCCTCCGGCGCGGGCAGCCGCTTGCCGCCGGACAGCGCCTCATAGGCGAGCAGCAGCCCATTGGCGCTGAGCAGGGTCTCGACCTCGACCAGCCCACCGCGCGCCCTGCAGAAGGTGGCGAACCGCTCCTCGTCGCCGTTCTGGGGCGCAAAGCCGATATGCCCGGCCTCGCTTTGCACCGGCACATGCCGTCCGTCCGCGCCGATCAGCGCCGCGACGCCGAGCCCGGTGCCGACCCCGATCACCGCATAATTGCCGCCAGGCGTGATCGGCTTGGGCGCGGCGCCGGGGAGCGCGGTAAACGTTGTCGCCGGAAGTCGCGTAAGTGCCAGCGCGTTGGCGGCGCATTCGTTGAGCGCCACCGGCTTCTCGCGCAGCACCGCCTCGACGCCCGCGAGTGAGATGTACCAGCGGCTGCCGGTCAGGTTGATCAGGTCGCCGCGCACCGCGCCTGCCACCGCCAGCACGCTCGGCAGCCGAGCATCACGCAGGCCCACCCCGGCAAGATACGCAACCAGAGCGCTGGTGAAGGTCTGATGGTCGGCGTTGGAAAAGCGCTTGATCTCGCGCGGCTCGACATCGTCGCCGCCGCCGGTCAGGCCGAAGCGAACCGATTGTCGGCCGATATCGGCCACCAGCGCCACGCCATCTTCCATTGAGCCCTCTCTCCCCTGCCGGCTTCTTCGCGAAACTCGGACAGGCGATATCGCTAACAATGGTTACCGTAGCAATAAACAAGCGACAATTAGTTTGGTTTTCGCGCGAATTTCAGGCGGTTCGCGGGTCCGCGCCGAAACGATTGGCGCCGATGGCCGGCGACCAGTAGAGCGCGACTGCCAGAATCGCGAGCGCGACTTGCCCTGCGATGGGCAGCATCGGCACGCCAGGATGCAGCCCGATCGCCACCTGGGTCCGGTCCAGATCTCCCGCCACGCCGATCGCCGCGAGCAGCAGCCCGGGGATCGCCGGCAGCCCGACATCGTGCAGCCGCCGCACGATCAGCCCGATCAGCGGCACGAACAGCAGCAGCGCCAGCGCCTCCTCCACCGCGACGCGGCGCCAGAAGACCGTGACGTTGAGCGGCGTCGGCGGATGGAAGAAGTGGAAGCCGAGGAACAGCAGCAGTTCGCCGATCGCGATCAGGATCAGCGCGCTGGTCAGTTCGCTGCGTGTCGAGCGGCCGTGGAACACGAAGCTCTGGCCGATGGCGCGGAGGCCGTTCCGCAGCGACACCCCGTCGCGATAGCTGGCTGCTGTCATGGAAGGGAGGGTGCAGCGCGCCGCACCCTCCGGTCAAGTGGTTACAGCGTCTCGAAAAGACCCGCAGCGCCCATGCCGCCGCCGATGCACATCGTCACCACGACATACTTCGCGCCGCGGCGCTTGCCTTCGATCAGCGCATGGCCGGTCATGCGCGCACCCGACATGCCGTACGGGTGGCCGATCGAGATGGCGCCGCCGTTGACGTTGAGCAGCTCGTTGGGGATGCCCAGCTTGTCGCGGCAGTAGAGCACCTGCACGGCGAACGCCTCGTTAAGCTCCCACAGGCCTATATCGTCCATCTTCAGGTTGAAGCGCTTGAGCAGCTTGGGGATGGCATAGATCGGGCCGATGCCCATCTCGTCGGGCTTGGTGCCCGCCACCGCCATGCCGACATAGCGGCCGAGCGGGGTGAGGCCGCGCTTCTCGGCGAGCTTCTCCTCCATCAGCACCGCGGCCGAGGAGCCGTCGGACAGCTGGCTGGCATTGCCCGCGGTGACGGTGCCGTTCGGCAGGACGGTCTGCAGCGCCTGCAGGCCCTCCAGCGTCGTCTCGGGACGATTGCCCTCATCCTTGGAAAGCGTGATTTCCTTCTGCGAGACTTCCTTGGTTTCCTTGTTGACCAGGTTCATCGTCGCGGTGACCGGCACGATCTCGTCGTCGAACTTGCCCGCGGCCTGCGCGGCGGCGGTGCGCTGCTGCGACTGGAGCGCATAGGCGTCGCACGCGTCGCGGCCGATGCCGTAGCGGGCGGCGACCACTTCGGCGGTCTGGAGCATCGGCATGTACGTGTCGTTGTGCAGTTCAATCAGCGAGCGATCGGGCTCGACGCGCATCTGCGGGGTCTGGACGATGCTGATCGACTCCACGCCGCCGCCGAGGGTGATGTCCATATTGTCGACGACGATCTGCTTGGCCGCCGTCGCGATCGCCATCAGGCCGGAGGCGCACTGGCGATCGATCGACATGCCCGGCACTTGCACCGGCAGCCCGGCGCGGAGCAGCGCGAGGCGGGCGATGTTGGGCGCCTGGCTGCCCTGCTGGAGCGCGGCGCCGAACACGACGTCGTCGACCTGGCCCGGCTCGATGCCTGCCCGCTCGACCGCGGCGCGGATCGCGTGCGCGCCCAGGGTCGGCGCCGGCGTGGCGTTGAACGCCCCGCGATAGGCCCGGCCGATGCCCGTGCGGGCGGTGGAAACGATGACTGCGGAGCGCATAGGGTTCCTCTCTCACTAATTCTTAAGCCCCTCCCCTTCAGGGGAGGGGTTGGGGTGGGGTACTTCTTAACAGCGTAGGGCTGGTGGATCGGTCATCCCCCACCCCCAACCCCTTCCCTGAAGGGGAGGGGCTTTTTGAACCTCAAACATACACCAGCGCGATCCACTCGGCGATCACCGCCGGCTTCTCCTCGCCTTCGATCTCGAGCACATATTCCTGCACCTGTTCCCAGACGCCGGGCTGGCGCTCGACGAACTTCTTGAGCGTGAACCGCCCCCGCACCCGCTTGCCGGAGCGCACAGGGGTAAGGAACCGGACCTTGTTCCCCCCATAGTTCACCCCCATCCGCGCGCCCTCAATGGCGGGCGCATCGGTACGCGCAGCGAGCATCGGCATCAGCGAGAGCGACAGGAAGCCATGCGCGACCGTGCCGCCGAACGGGGTCTCGGCCGCGCGCACCGGATCGACATGGATGAACTGGTGATCGCCGGTCGCGTCCGCGAACTGGTCGATCATCGCCTGGGTGACCTCCACCCAGTCCGAGACATGCTCGGCGCCGATCCGTTCGGCCATCGCGTGCGGGGTGACGGTCGCCGCCAAGACTATCCTCTCGCGTAATTATCTTTCATAGGCACGCCATATCTAGTGGGGCCACCGGCCTCCCTGCAAGCTTTAGCCGACCGGAAACTGGAAAATGCCGACTGCCGTACCGTCACACCACCGCGAATCGATGGCCAAGCTGCACCGTGCGGCCGAACCCGATGTTCTAAAACCGCTTCTGGAGCGGGCGCGACTCACGCCCGATTCGCGCGAGCGGGTGATGGATCATGCGCTGGCGCTGCTGGCGGACCTTCGTGCGGCGCAGACCCGCGGCTGGGTGAACCAGTTCCTCCAGGAATACCGGCTCAACTCGTCCGAAGGCGTCGCGCTGCTCAGCCTGGCTGAAGCGTTCCTGCGCGTGCCCGATCCCGAAACCGCCGACCTGCTGATCGCCGACAAGCTCGGCGATGCCGACTGGAAGGCGCATTCGGGCAAGTCCAACTCGGTGCTGGTCAATTCGGCGACCTGGGGCCTGATGCTCGGCCGCGCGCTGGTCGGCGACGAGAAGACGGGCGCGCTCCGCCGCCTGATCTCGCGCGCCGGCGAGCCCTTCGTCCGCCAGGCGGTAGGTGCCGCGATGAAGCGGATGGGCGAGGTCTTCGTGATGGGCCGCACCATCGACGAGGCGATGAAGCGGATGAAGAAGCCCGAGAACAAGGGCTTCACCGCCAGCTTCGACATGCTCGGCGAAGCCGCGCGGACCAAGGCCGATGCCGAACGCTATTTCCAGGCCTATTTCGAGGCGATCCGCGCGGTCGGCCGCGATCCCAAGGCGGGCCATTCGATCTCGGTGAAGCTCTCCGCGCTCCACCCGCGCTACGAAGTCGCGCAATATGATCGCTGCGTGCCCGAGCTGACCGACATGCTCGCGCAGCTCGCCTCGGAATCGGCGGCGCAGAGCATCCCGCTCACCGTCGACGCCGAGGAGAGCGAGCGGCTCGACATGAGCCTCGACATCATCGGTTCGGTCGCACGCCGTCCCGAGCTCAAGGGCTGGAATGGCTTCGGCATGGCAGTGCAGGCCTATGGCAAGCGCGCCCGCGCGGTGATCGGCTGGGCCGACGACCTTGGCCGGCCGATGCATGTCCGCCTGGTCAAGGGCGCCTATTGGGACAGCGAGATCAAGCGCACCCAGGTGGAGGGCCTGTCGGACTATCCGCTGTTCACGCGCAAGGCGGCGACCGACGTGTCGTACCTCGCCTGCGCCCGCGACATGCTCGCGGCCAGGAACATCGTGCCGGCCTTCGCCAGCCACAATGCGCTGACCGTCGCCACCATCCTCGACTGGGCCGGCGACAGCCGCGACTTCGAATTCCAGCGCCTCCACGGCATGGGCGAAGGCCTATACGAGCGGCTGGTCAACGAGCAGGGCTATCACTGCCGCATCTACGCGCCGGTGGGCGGGCATCGTGACCTACTGGCGTACCTGGTCCGCCGTCTGCTGGAGAATGGCGCGAACTCGAGCTTCGTCCACCAGCTCGCCGATGAACAGCTGAGCGAGGCCGAGCTGCTCGCCGATCCGGTGGAGAAGATCGCGGCGGTGGGTGGCACGCGGCACCCGAGCATTCCGCTGCCCGTCGAGCTGTTCGGCGCGTGGAAGAATAGCGGCGGCATCGATCTCGCCGAGCGGACGATCCTGGCGGAAACGGCAATCGCAATTACTTCCAAGCCACTCCCCGCTGCCGAGACGAGTGCGCCCACCGACGTGCGCGCTGCCATCGACCGTGCGACGGCCGCCTTCCCCGGCTGGGCAGCCACCCCGCTCGCCACCCGCGCCGCAATCCTCGAGCGCCTCGCCGACCTGCTCGAGGAAAACCGCATCGAGCTGATGGCGCTCGCGGTGAAGGAAGCCTTCAAGACGATTCCCGACGCGCTCGGCGAGGTCCGCGAGGCCGCCGATTTCTGCCGCTATTATGCCCTCCAGGCCCGCACCGGCCTGGCGCCGATCACCCTCCCCGGGCCGACCGGCGAGCGTAACGAGCTGCGCATGGAAGGCCGCGGCGTGTGGGCGGCGATCGCGCCGTGGAACTTCCCGCTGGCGATCTTCCTCGGCCAGACCGCAGCCGCCCTCGTCGCCGGCAACGCGGTGGTGGCAAAGCCCGCCCCGCAGACGCCGGAGATCGCCCGCGCCGCGGTGCGCCTCGCGCATCAGGCAGGCGTACCGGAAGACGCGCTGGTGCTGGTGACCGGCGGCCCGGAGGTGGGCGCAGCCCTTACCGCCGATCCGCGCATTGCCGGCGTGGCCTTCACCGGCTCGACCCCGACCGCCAAGAAGATCGCCGCATCGCTTCTCGAAGGCGACGACCGCCCGCTGGTGCCGCTGATCGCCGAGACCGGCGGCATCAACGCGATGATCGTCGATTCCACCGCGCTGCCCGAGCAGGTGGTAGCCGACGTGCTCACCTCGGCTTTCCGCTCGGCCGGCCAGCGCTGCTCGGCGCTGCGCCTGCTGCTGCTGCAGGAGGAGATCGCCGAGGGCGTGATCGAGATGCTGCGCGGCGCGATGGAGCTGCTGATCCTCGGCGACCCCGCCGATCCGCGCACCGATATCGGCCCTGTCATCGACCAGGCGGCCTATGACAAGCTGATGGCCTATCGCGACAGCGCCAAGGCCCAGTGGATCAAGACCGTGCCGGTCCCCGCCAACGGCCTGTTCGTGCCGCCGACGATGATCCGCATCGATCGCCCCGAGGACCTGACCCGCGAATGGTTCGGCCCGATCCTGCACGTCGCCACCTGGAAGGCGGGCCAGCTCGCCGAGACGGTCGCGCGGGTCAACGCCAAGGGCTTCGGCCTGACCATGGGCCTGCACAGCCGCATTGCCCGTTCGGCCGAGCTGGTCGAGGCGGAGGCGCGCGT
Organism: Sphingomonas trueperi; assembly: GCF_040545965.1. Classification (GTDB taxonomy): domain Bacteria; phylum Pseudomonadota; class Alphaproteobacteria; order Sphingomonadales; family Sphingomonadaceae; genus Sphingomonas; species Sphingomonas trueperi_C. The sequence goes on from NZ_JBEPMV010000003.1 coordinate 315,270, forward strand.
CGGCAATCTCTACATCAATCGTTCGATGATCGGCGCGGTGGTCGGCTCGCAGCCCTTCGGCGGCGAGGGCCTGTCGGGCACCGGCCCGAAGGCGGGCGGGCCGCACTATCTGCACCGCTTCTGCGCGGAGCGGGCGGTGTCGGTGGATACCACCAGCGCCGGCGGCAACGCGACGCTGCTCAGCCTGGACGAAGGGGGGATTTGATTGGACCTATCTATCCTCTCCCTTGAGGGAGAGGATAGCGAAGCTTGGCGGCTTGCCGGCTAGCGAAGTTTGGAGAGGGTGAGCGGCGCGCAAGCGCTGCCTAGCCGTTCGATAGCCGGACTGCCCCTCTCCCTCCCACTGCCTTCGGCAGCGGGCCCCTCCCTCTCCCCGGTGGGGAGAGGGATAAGAGGCTCATCCGCCGTGCGTGGCCATCCACTGCTCGACGACCGGCGCGATGCGGTTGCGCCACTTAGAGCCGTTGAAGATGCCATAATGGCCGACGCCTTCGGCCAGATGGTACTGCTTGTACGATTCCGGCAGGTTGGTCGCGATGGTCAACGCCGCCTTGGTCTGGCCGATGCCCGAGATGTCGTCGCGCTCGCCCTCAATGGCGAGAATGCCGATGTCCTTGATCGCGCCCGGATCTACCTTGCGGCCGCGGTGCAGCATCTCCCCCTTGGGCAACGCGTGCGTCTGGAACACCACTTCGATCGTCTGCAGGTAGAATTCCGCCGTCATGTCACAGACCGAGCGATATTCTTCGTAGAACTTCATCGTCGCGTCGGCGCTCTCGTCGTCGCCCTGGACGAGATGCTTGAACATCTCCCAGTGCGAGATGAGGTGATTGCCCAGATTCATCGTCATGAAGCCGGCGAGCTGCAGGAAGCCGGGATAGACCTTCCGGCCCGCGCCCGCATAGGTCATCGGCACGGTGGCGATGACGTTGTGCTCGAACCAGCTGTAGGGGCGCTCGGTCGCCAGCGTGTTGACCGCGGTGGGCGCCTCGCGCGTGTCGATCGGGCCACCCATCATCGTCAGCGTGGCCGGGCGATTGGGATGGTTGTCCGCGCTCATCACCGCCGCGGCGGCGTAGCAAGGCACCGAGGGCTGGCACACCGCCAGCATGTGCGGCCGCGCAGCGCCTTCGGCACCGATATGCGCGAGGAAATCGATCACATAGTCGACATAGTCGTCGAGGTCGAAGCGGCCCTCGCTGGTCGGCACCAGCTTGGCGTCGCGCCAGTCGGTGATGTAGACGTCCGCCACCGGCAGCATCCGCTGCACCGTGCCGCGCAGCAGCGTGGCATAGTGGCCAGACATCGGCGCGACGATCAGCAGTTTCGGGCCGCCCTCCACGCCCTCGCGCACGAAGCGCTTGAGCTGGCCGAAGGGCTTGCGCAGCACGATCTCCTCGTGGACCTCGACCCGGCGGCCATCGATCTCGGTGAAGTCGAGCGCGAAATCCGGTTTGCCGCGCGGTGCCGAGGCGTGTGCGAACACCTCCAGCGCCGAGGCCATCACCGGGCCGCCGCCGAAATAGGCAAACGGATTGGCCGGATTGTTGAGCAGCCCCGCGCCAAAATTGGCCAGAGCACTCGCCCCGGCGAGCATCGAACGTTGGAATTCGTAAGCGTCGTACAGCATAAAATTCCTTCCCCGTGCCCCGATCCCTGCAGCGGGGGTTGTCTTACCACTCATATAGACGCCGCTCTTGTGCGTCGCAACGTCGTAGCTATGCGGAACAGAGAGAAACGGAGGTGGTTCCCCTGCCCCGCGAACCGCGCTAGTCGCTTGTCCCATGGCCGACACGACCCCGCCGCCGGCGCCGCGCCGCAAGCTCAGCAGCCTGCTTGTCATCTGGCAGTTCACCCGCCGCTATCCGCTGCAGATCGTCGTCGCGATGGTGTCGCTGCTCACCTCGTCCGCCGCGACGCTGTGGATTCCGCGCACCTTCAAGCAGATCGTCGACAACGGCTTCTCGGCCGATGCCGACACCAGCAGGATCGGGGTCTATTTCGAGGGCCTGCTGGCGGTGATCCTGGTGCTGTCGATCGCGACAGCCATCCGCTTCTTCTTCATCTCCTGGGTGGCGGAGCGGACCGTGGCGGATCTTCGCGTTGCGGTGCACCGCAATTTGCTGCGCCTGCCGCCGAAATGGTTCGAGGAAAACCGCCCGTCGGAGATCGCCTCGCGACTCACCTCGGATACCGCGCTGGTCGAGCAGGTGGTCGGCTCCACCGTGTCGATCGCGCTGCGCAACCTGCTGACCGGCATCGGCGGCGTGATCTATCTGTTCGTGCTCTCGCCCAAGATCGCCGCGTATCTGATCGTCGGCATGCCGCTGACCGTGCTGCCGATCGTGTGGCTGGGCGGCCGCGTGCGCCAATATTCGCGCAACAGCCAGGACCGCGTCGCCGATATCGGCGCGATCGCCTCCGAAACGCTGGGGGCGATGCGAATCGTCCAGGCCTTCGGACAGGAGCGCCGCGAGAGCCAGCGCTTCCAGGACGCGGTGGTGCGCAGCTTTGCCGCCGCGCAGAAGCGCTTCGCCCTGCGCGCGGTGATGACCGCGCTGGTCATCGGCCTGCTGTTCACCGCGATCACGCTGATCATGTGGGATGCGGTGTCGGGCGTTGCCGCCGGGCAGATCAGCGGCGGCGCGATCACGGCGTTCGTGATCACCGCGGGCCTCGTCACCGGCTCGTTCGGCGCGCTGACCGAGGTCTATGGCGACCTGCTGCGTGCCTCGGGCGCCGCCAGCCGACTTGCCGAGCTGCTTCAGCAGGAGCCGGACATCGCCCCGCCTGCCAACCCAGTCGCGCTGCCCAGCCCGGCCGAAGGCGCGATCGCGTTCGACGCCGTCACCTTCCGCTACCCCACCCGCCCCGAAGTCTCGGCGCTGCAGGACTTCTCGCTGTTCGTCGCACCCGGCGAAACCGTGGCGGTGGTCGGGCCCTCAGGTGCCGGCAAGTCGACCTTGTTCCAGCTGCTCCAGCGCTTCTACGATCCCGAAAGCGGCGAGATCCGCATCGACGGCGTCGCCATCCCCAAGGCGGATCCGACGGACGTGCGCGCCCGTATCGCGATGGTCCCGCAGGAGACGGTCATCTTCGCGGCAAGCGCGCGCGACAATCTCCGATATGGGGCCTGGGAGGCCAGAGACGACGCGATCTGGGCCGCCGCCGAGGCCGCCAACGCCGCGGAGTTCCTGCGCAGCCTGCCGGACGGGCTCGACACTTTTCTCGGCGAAGGCGGCGCCCGGCTTTCCGGCGGGCAGCGGCAGCGGCTCTCCATCGCCCGCGCCCTGCTCCGCGACGCGCCGATCCTGCTGCTCGACGAGGCGACCAGCGCGCTGGATGCCGAGAGCGAGAAGCTGGTGCAGGATGCTTTAGAGCATTTGATGCAGGGTCGCACCACGCTGGTGATCGCCCACCGCCTAGCCACGGTGCGCGCGGCGGGACGGATCATCGTGATGGACGGCGGGCGTATCGTCGAGACCGGCACCCATGCGGAGCTGGTGGCGCAGGGCGGACTCTACGCCCGGCTCGCGGCGCTGCAGTTCAACGAAGCTGCGTAGCCCACGAACACCATAAGCATTTCCTCCCTCGCGAAGCGGGGAGGGGGACCGCCGCCGAAGGCGGTGGTGGAGGGGGCCGACCGCCGGCCGCGCCTGGCGGCGCGCCCCCTCCACCACGCCGCGATGCGGCGCGGTCCCCCTCCCCCGGCACGCCGGGGGAGGAAACGCTTAAGCTGCCATCGCCTGGCGGGACGCGATCCACTCGGCGAACGCCGCCACTTCCAGCGGCCGCGCGAACCAATAGCCCTGGGCTTCCTCGCAGCCCATGCCGGCGAGGATCGCGGCGGCATCCGCCGTCTCGACACCTTCCGCCACCACGCGGCGGCCGAGCTTGTGGAGCAGGCCGACCATCGTCTCGACCAGCACGTAATCGGCACCCCAGGCGGCGCTGAGGTCGCGGACGAAGGCCTGGTCGATTTTCACCACGTGCGCCGGCACCTGCTGAAGATAGGCCAGGCTGCTGTGCCCCGTGCCGAAATCGTCGATCGCCAGCGCGACCCCCGCCTCGGCCAGTTCGCGCAGCATCGCCAGCGCCTTTTCGGGCTGCGCCATCATCGCGCTTTCGGTGAGTTCGATCTCCAGCTGCGACGGCCGCAACTGGCGCGTCATCAGCGCCAGCTGGATGCGCTGGATCAGATCGGCTTCCATCAGGTTGGCAGCGGAGATGTTGATCGACAGCGTCAGGTCCAGTCCCGCAGCGCCCCACGCCACGAGCTGGTCGAGCGCGTGCTCCAGCACCCACTGCGTCGTCGGGCGGGCCAGCGCGGTCTGTTCGATGATCGGGATGAACTCGGCGGGCGAGATGTCGCCCAGCGTCGGGTGGCGCCAGCGCAGCAGCGTCTCCGCCCCCAGGCACTGCCCCGTGGCGAGGTCCACACGCGGCTGGAAGACCAGCCGCAGCTGGTCGCCCGCCTCCAGCGCCGCGCCGAAATCCTGGAGCAGGTCGTAATGGCGCCGCATCGCAGAGTCGCGCGCTTCCGAATAGAGCGCAATCGCGCCGTCGGTGCGCCGCGCGTCCTGCGCTGCGCTGCCCGCGCCGCGCAGCACGTCCTCGGGCGGCACCGCGCCCAGCCGGAACGGGCGCACGCCGATGGCCACGCTGGTGACGAAGCGCACGCTCGAATTTGCCCTGATCACCTCGAAGCCGCGTTCGAGCAGCGCGATATAGGCCTGCACCTCCACGTCCGGTGCCGACAGGAAAGCGAACTGGGTGGTGCCGACATGATAGGCGGTCCGGTCCGGCCCCAGGATGTTCTGGATGGCGTGTGCCGCCTCGCGCACCAATTCATCGAGCCGCACGGCACCCATCGCGCCGACGATCTTGGCGATCTGGTCGTCGCGGGCGAGATCGGCCACCACCGCGATCCGCGCCTGGCCGGGGCAGTCGAGCGCCAGGTCGGCGAGGTCGTCGCAGAATTGCGCGCGCGTCGGCAGGCCGCTGACCGGATCGATCCGGCCGAAGGCATGCTGCAGCTCGATCTGCTCCATCACCATCGCGGCGAGATCGGTCAGCGCCGTGAGCTCCTCTGGGGTCGCAACGCGCGGCTCGGCACCCAGCACGCACAGCGCGCCCAGCCCATAGCCATCCCGCGTCACCAGCGGCGCACCGGCATAGAAGCGCGTGCCATGTTCGGCGAGCAGGCTGTCCGAATAGCAGGGGTGCGCGGCGAAGTCCTCGATCACCACGACGTCGCGCGTCTCGGCAACTTCAGAGCACGGCGCCTTGTCGCGCGGGATGCTGCTATGCTCGACGCCGACCCGCGACTTGAACCATTGCCGGTCCTTGTCGGTCAGCGACACGGCGGCGATCGGCAGGCCAAAGATCTGGGCCGCCATGCGCGTGATGCGATCGAAATGCTCGCTCGGGGGCGTGTCGAGCAGCTTCAGCTGATGCAGCGCGTCGAGTCGCGCCGCTTCCCGGTAATCCTGCACAATCGTTCCCTTCGCCGTCCATTATAGACGTCGCGAACGAACGTTTCCGCACAGCGCTGAAAAGCCGTGGTTAATCGGCCATGATGCTCTTCGCGACCGCCTCGGCGACCTTGATGCCGTCGATCGCCGCCGAAAGGATGCCGCCGGCATAGCCCGCGCCCTCGCCCGCCGGGAACAGCCGCGGCGTGTTGAGGCTCTGCAGGTCCGCCCCGCGGGTGATCCGCAGCGGCGAAGAGGTGCGCGTCTCGACGCCGGTCATCACCGCTTCGGGATGATCGTAGCGGGCGATCTGGCGGCCGAACACCGGCAGCGCCTCGCGGAACGCCTCGATCACGAAGTCAGGCAGGCAGGCGGAGAGATCGGTCGGCGTCACCCCCGGCTTGTAGCTCGGCACCACCTGCCCCAGCGCGGTCGAGGGCCGCCCGGCGAGCAGGTCGCCGACCAACTGGCCCGGCGCATGGTAGTTCGAGCCGCCGGCGATAAACGCTGCGTCCTCCCATTTCCGCTGGAGCTCGATGCCGGCGAGCGGGCCGCCCGGATAGTCCCGCGCGGGATCGATCGCCACGACCAGGCCGGAATTGGCGTTGAACTCGGCACGCGAATACTGGCTCATGCCGTTGGTGACGACGCGGCCCTCTTCCGAGGTCGCCGCCACCACCCGCCCGCCCGGGCACATGCAGAAGCTGTAGACGGTGCGGCCATTGGCGCAGTGGTGCGACAGCGCATAGGCGGCGGCGCCTAGGTCCGGGTGCTTGGCGCAGTTGCCGAAGCGCGCCTGGTCGATCCAGCTTTGCGGATGCTCGATCCGCACGCCGATCGAAAAGGGCTTGGCCTCCAGGTGGACGCCCATGCGGTGGAGCATCTCGAACGTCGGGCGGGCGCTATGGCCCACTGCGAGCACGACATGGTCCGCCTCCAGAAAGCTGCCGTCGTGCAGGTGGAGGCCGCGCATCTTGCGCTCGCCGTCGAGCTCGATCGCGTCGACGCGGGTCTGCCAGCGATATTCGCCGCCCAGTTCCTCGATGGTGCGGCGCATGCTCTCCACCATCGAGACCAGGCGGAAGGTGCCGATATGCGGATGCGCCTGCCACAGGATGTCGTCGGGCGCGCCGGCCTTCACGAATTCCTCGAGCACCTTGCGGCCCAGAAAGCGCGGGTCCTTCACCCGGCAGTAGAGCTTGCCGTCGGAGAAGGTCCCTGCCCCGCCCTCGCCGAACTGGACGTTGGAGTCCGGGTTGAGCTCGGAGCGGCGCCACAGGCCCCAAGTGTCCTTGGTGCGCTCGCGCACGATCTTGCCGCGATCGACGATGATCGGGCGGAAGCCCATCTGGGCAAGGATCAGCCCGGCGAAAAGCCCGCACGGCCCCGCACCGATCACCACCGGGCGCAGACCTTGCCAGCCCTGCGGCGCATGGACCGGCGGGCGATAGGTCATGTCCGGCGTAGGCCGCACATCCTTGTCGCCGGCGAGGCGCGCCAGCACCTCGGCCTCGTCGGTCAGGTCGACGTCGACCGTGTAGACCAGCAGGATCGCATTGCGCCGCCGGGCATCGTTGCCGCGCTTGAACACGGTGAAGCCGCGCACCTCGGCCGGCGCCACGCCCAGCCGCGCCGCGATCGCGGGCGCGAGCGCATCGGCGGGATGGTCGAGGGGCAGGGAAAGTCCGGACAGGCGCAGCATCGAAAAATGGGTTCCAGCAGATGTGGGGGGCGGGATGCTCCCCCCTTAGCCGCATGGGCCCGCGCGGCAAACCGGGGATTGGTGCGTATCGCTCAGTCGCGCGCCAGCGAGTCGCGCAGTGCCTGCGCCTCGCGGTTGAGTGCCGCCAGCCGCTCCAGCGTGAGGTCGGTCTTCTCGAGGATCGCCTCGCCCAGGCAGCCGCATTGCTCGCGGATTGCTTGGCCCTGCTCGGTCAGGAACACCTGCACCTGGCGCTCGTCCTCCGGGTTCCGCTTGCGTGTCACCAGACCGGCCGCCTCCAGCCGCTTCACCAGCGGGGTGATCGTGCTCGACTCGAGCGCGAGCCGCTCGCCGATCGCGCCTACCGTGCGGCCGTCCTTCTCCCACAGCGCGTGGAGCACCAGATATTGCGGATAGGTAATCCCCAGCCGATCCAGGATAGGCTTGTAGACGCGCGTGATCGCCATGCTCGCGCTGTAGAGCGAAAAGCAGAGCTGGCCGTCGAGCGGAAGCGGGGCGGGCATGGGCAGAAACTCCTCCCCGCCGGACAGCGGCGGGATAAAACCTATATCGCGATAAAGATTCCTCTGGACAAGGGGTTCGGCCTCGCCTATCTAGCCGTTATCGCGATAATGATTATCGCAGAAAGCAAGGAGACACCCGATGTCGGTCGATGTGAAGTACACCACCAAGGCAACTGCAACCGGCGGCCGCGACGGCAGCGCGCGCTCGGAAGACGGCGTTCTGGAAGTGAAGCTCTCGACCCCGAAGGAACTGGGCGGCGCCGGCGGCGACGGCACCAATCCCGAGCAGCTGTTCGCAGCCGGTTATTCGGCCTGCTTCATCGGCGCGCTCAAGGCCGTCGGTGCGGGCATGAAGATCAAGGTTCCGGCCGACGTGAAGGTCACCGCCACCGTGGGTATCGGCCCGCGTTCGGAAGGCGGCTTCGGCATCACCGCCGATCTGCTGATCGACCTGCCGGGGATGGATCGCGAAGAAGCCCAGAAGCTGGTCGACGCCGCGCACCAGACCTGCCCCTATTCGAACGCGACCCGCGGCAACGTGAATGTCGGCCTGACGCTGGCCTGAAGGCGGACGGCCCCTGCCCCCTCTTCGGAGGGGGCATCGGGCGCGCCCGACAAGCAAAGCGTGACGAAACCCTCTTCCGCCTCGGAAGAGGGTTTTCGTTTGTCGGCTAGACCCGCATGTCCAGCAGCGAACCCATCATCTGGTTGTCGGTCTTGATCACCGACAGGTTCGCGCGGAACGAAAAGAGCGCCTTGCGCTGCTCGACATCCTCGCTCGCGAAATCGACGTCGGGCGCTTCGATGTTCCCATCTTCATCGGCGTCCTGCGATTCCGGGTCGTAGCGCGGGCCCGTTCCCGGCACCGCCGGCACCGGCTTGGCGTTGACGCCGCCCGCAGCGGCCGCCGCCTGGTAGATCGCGATCGGCTGATAGGCGTGGTTGACCGTCTTGCCGATCGCCTCCGCCGCCTTCACCGCCTTGACGGTTTCGCCGGTGGTATTGGCGTTGGCGACGTTCTGCGCGCTGACGTTGATCCGCGCGACGCTGGCCTGGACCCCCGTAAGGGCAATGTTGGTGGCGATCATGGCGCTACTCCGATGCGCCAGTGTCGCAGCCGGGTGTAAACGAGCGGTTGCCGAACATGCTTAACCGCCCGCACTTGCAAAAAAGGGCCGCGCCTGCCAATCGAGCAGGCGCGGCCCTTTTGTCAGCGCATCACTTGCGGATGAACGCCAGCAGATCCGGGTTCAGCACATCGGCGTGCGTGGTCAGCATGCCGTGCGGATAGCCCTTGTAGACCTTCAGCTCGCCATTCTTGACCAGCTTCACGCCCAGCATCGCCGAATCCGCGATCGGCACGATCTGATCGTCGTCGCCGTGCATGAACAGCACCGGCACCTGGATCTTCTTCAGATCCTCGGTCTGGTCGGTCTCCGAGAAGGCCTTGATGCAGTCATACTGCGCCTTGGCGCCGCCGATCATGCCCTGGCGCCACCAATTCTGGATGATGCCCTGCGAGACCTTCGCACCCGGACGGTTGAAGCCGTAGAACGGACCCGACGGCACATCGAGGTAGAATTGCGCGCGGTTCGCGGCGAGCGCGGCACGGAAGCCGTCGAACACCTCGATCGGCAGGCCGCCCGGGTTGCTGGCGGTCTTGAGCATGATCGGCGGGATCGCACCGACCAGCACCGCCTTGGCGACGCGGCCCGGCTTGGACCGCGCGACATAGGCCGCGACTTCGCCGCCGCCGGTCGAGTGGCCGATATGCACGGCGTTCTTCAGGTCCAGCGCCTCGGCCAGCTCCAGCACGTCCGACGCATAGGTCGCCATGTCGTTACCGGTGTCGGTCTGGGTCGAACGGCCATGGCCCCGGCGGTCATGCGCGATCACGCGGAAGCCCTTCTCGAGGAAGTAGAGCATCTGCGCGTCCCAGTCGTCCGACGAGAGCGGCCAGCCATGGTGGAACACAATCGGCTGGGCAGTCTTGGGGCCCCAGTCCTTGTAGAAGATCGTCGTGCCGTCCTTGACCGTGATGGTAGCCATGTTCGCTTCTCCATGATGTGAATGGCCCTGGGCCATCGCCTGCGCCGCCGGGGCGAGCGCTGCGACGGCACCGACCGCCAGCGCGCCTTCCAGCAATTCGCGGCGCGTGACGCCCAGCATATTCTCGATTCCGCTCATCCCCGCGCTCCTTTGAATCAATGCCAATTCAACAAGGGCATGGTACGCGCCCGATCGGCTGCCGCCGTTCATCGCAGGATCGGTACAACGGCGAAACCACACGCTGGTATAGGGCTACCGATCGGTCGAGACAGGTGGCGGACACGGCCTAATCGGCGCGGTCTGGATTCACCCCTCCAAGAAGGCGGCTAGTTCTTCGGGCGTACCGTTCGGGAAGGCCGCCTTGAGATAGTCGAGGAACGCCGATACCCGCGCGCTGAGCAGCCGCCTGGACGGATAGAGTGCCCACAAGGCCACCGTCGCCCCGGCGAGGTCGCCCCAATGAACGAGCCGGCCGCTCGCGATGTCGCCGCTCACCAGCGACAGCGGCAGCCGCGCTGCGCCGACGCCCATCCGCACCGCGTCGCGCAGCATCATGTTCGATGACATGGCGAGTACCGGCACCACCGGCAGGTCCACGGGCCCGCCCTGTGCATCGAGCTTCCACACGCCCGCCTCGCCGAGCGCCCCGCGCACCAGCGCCGGCACCGCCTCGCCTGCCGCCGGCCGCGCCAGCCCTGGTGCAGCGACCACCACCTGCCGGTCGTGGAGAAAGGCGCGCCCGACCAGGGCGACGTCCGGCTGCGGATTGACCCGGATGACTAGGTCATAGGCCTCCTCGATCATATCGACGGCGCGATCCTCGACGATGATCTCCGGGCGGACCTCGGGATAGGCGAGCGCAAAGCCCGCCGCGATCTTGCCCATCGCCGCCTGCGAGAAGAGCAAGGGCGCGCTGATCCGCAGCCGCCCGCGTGGACGCTCGCCACCGGCGGCAATTGCCGCGGCGGTCTCCTCAAGTTCGGTGAGCAGCTGGCCGGTGCGCGCAAACAACGCGCTGCCCTCCTCGGTCAGCTGGAGGTTGCGGGTACCACGCTCGAACAGCCGCAGCTCCAACGCCGCTTCCAGCTCGGCAACCCGCCGCGACAGCGTCGCCTTGGGTCGGCCGGTCGCCCGCGCCGCCTTGCCGAAGCCACCGTGCCGGGCGACGAGGTTGAAATCGGCAAGCGCCAGCAGATCCATTTGCGTTCCACCTGTGAGACGGCGCGTCCAGATATAGCGGCTATTGGATCGCCTGTGGATCACTAATTTGGGGGTCAGCCAAGCACGGCCAGCCAAGGAGCCCCGCTATGATCTACTCGACCGCCACCGTTCCGGTGAACCCCGCCGGCGAAACCCCGCTCACCCGCGACCAGGTCTGGAAGGGCCTGGAAGCCAAGGCACGCGACGCCCGGCTGTTCCTCCCCGAAGGCCTGTGCACCCGCTGCGACGTGACGGAGGACAGCGACACGCATTTCGTCCGCGAGGCGACCATCGCCGGCGCCGATCTGCGGGAGATCATCACGCTGGAGCCGGGGCGCAAGGTTACCTTCTTCCAGGCGACCGGCCCGCGCGAAGGCGCGATCGTCAACGAGCTGTTCGAGGACGCGGCCGGCGCGCTCCAGCTGCGCTTCTATTGCTATCTCGGCCTGCGCGATCACGCACCCGGCGGCCCCGAGGAACAGGCCGAGCAGGCCAGTTTCGACAGCGAACGCGGCTACAAGGCCGCCCTGCTCTCCACGCTCCAGCGCACCCGCGAACTGCTGGCCCAAGGCCGCCTCTGATCCTCGCACGTCTCAGGAGAAGAATCATGACCGACATCTGGACCCCGCTGACCACCGGCAAACTGCAGCTCCCCCACCGGCTCGCCATGGCACCGATGACCCGCAGCCGCGCCAAGCCCGACGGCACGCCCGGCGATCTCGCCGCGCTCTACTATGAGCAGCGCGCCAGCATGGGCCTGTTGATCACCGAAGGCACCCAGCCTTCGGATGACGGCCAGGGCTATCTCGCCACCCCCGGCATCTATACCGACGCGCATGTCGCCGGCTGGCGGAGGGTGACCGATGCGGTTCATGCCGCCGGGGGCCGGGTCTTCGTTCAGCTGATGCATGTCGGCCGGCGTGCGCATCCGGACAACACGCCGCACCATCGCCAGCCGGTCGCCCCCTCGGCGATCGCGCCGGGCGAGGACATGTTCACCATGGGCGGCATGCAGCCGGTCCCCGTCCCGCGCGCACTGTCGACCGCCGAGGTTGAGCAGACCGTCGCCGATTTCGCGCACGCGGCAAAGCGCGCCATCGAGGCAGGCGCGGACGGCGTCGAGATCCACGGCGCCAATGGCTATCTGGTCCACCAGTTCCTTGCCGAAGATGCCAACCAGCGCACCGACCGCTATGGCGGATTGATGGAGAATCGCGCGCGCTTCGCGATCGAGTTGGTGCGTGCGGTGGCGGAAGCGATCGGGCCGGAGCGGACCGCGATACGCCTGTCGCCGGGCGTGCCGACCGGGGGAATCGCCGAGGGCAGCGGCAATGACGATCTCTACCGCTATCTTGCGACCGAATTCGGCGGGATGGGCCTTGCCTATCTCCACCTGCTGTTCGTCCGCGGCGACGATCCGCTGCTCGCCGAACTGCGCGGGCTGTTCCGCGGCACGCTGGTGCTGAACCGCCCCGGACGGCAGCGCGACCAGATCGGCGCGGATGTCGCCGCGGGCCTCGCCGATATCGAAGCCTTGGGCGTGCTGGCGCTGGCCAATCCCGACCTCGTCGAACGGTTGAAGGCCGATGCCCCGCTCAACGAGGGGCGCCCGGCGCTATTCTACGCAGGCGGCGGTGCCGAAGGCTATACCGACTACCCGACGCTCGACGCGGCCTAAACGTGCGGCGGGTGGCGCGCCTGCCACCCGCACCCTCTCCGTCTACGCCGGCGGCATTGGCGCCAAGATGACGATGGATTAAGCCGCCGACATCGCAAACCGCCCGTTCGGCAGAAAGAATCACCCATGTTGCCTGCAGCGAATCTCGTCGACGCATTCGAGCGCGTGACCGACTATTGGTCGCCCAAGGTGATCGGCCGCGTGAACGACCAACTGCTCAAGGCCGCCAAGCTGAAGGGGGAACTCGTCTGGCACGCACACGATGCGGAGGACGAGCTGTTCTATGTCGTGAAGGGCTCGCTCCGCATCGAGTTCGATGACGGCGTGACGACCCTCCGCCAGGGCGAGTTCCTGACCGTCCCCAAGGGAGTGCGGCACAATCCGGTTGCGGACGAGGAATGCTGGATCCTGCTGATCGAGCCTGCCTCGACCTTGCACACGGGCGCGGAAATGACCGATCGCACCCGTAGCCTGGAGGAGCAGCTCCGCTAGGCGGAGCGCCGTTTCTTCATCTCTGGGGAAGCGATCGATCTCGCCGATCAGGCGCCCGGCAGTGCCGGGATTCCAGGGGGAAATGGTGGAGCCGAGGGGGATCGAACCCCTGACCTTCGCAATGCCATTGCGACGCTCTCCCAGCTGAGCTACGGCCCCATTCCCCGGGAAGGCGGCCCCTCTATAAGGGCCTTGCGGGGTTGGCAAGCGCCTTTTTCGCGCTTGCCAAATTTTTTCCGACTTACTGCTCGTCGTCGTCGCTGACGGTCTCGACGCCCAGGTCGTCGTCGCCGCCCAGATCGACGTCGTCGTCCGGCGAGGGCTCCTCGTCGTCCGCACCGATGTCCAGATCGTCATCGCCCACCAGATCCGAATCCTCGGCTTCCGGCTTGTCGGTGTTGGCCTTCACTGCCTCGAACGGCAGCGGCTGCTTCGACTTCAGGATGGGCTCGGGCTCCCAGGCGAAGCCGCAGTTGATGCAGGTGACCGGCTCGTCCTTGGTCAGATCATAGAAGCGCGTACCGCACTTCGGGCAGCTGCGCTTGGTGCCCCATTCCGGCTTCACCATGTGTTGCCTCTTCGCCTTTCGCTGTGTTCGGAGATTTCGGGATGTGATCCCGGAAAGTGGGGCGCGCCTTGCCATGCTGCAAGCCGCCTGTCAAAGCCGCGCCCATGTCGAACACCGATCCCCGCCCTCTCACCCTCGCCGCCCGTGGTCCGCTGCGCGGCACCGTTACCGTTCCCGGCGACAAGTCGATCAGCCACCGCGCAATCATGTTTTCCGCGCTTGCCGTCGGTGAAAGCCGGATCGAAGGCCTGCTGGAAGGTGAGGACGTGCTCGCCACCGCCGCCGCGATGCGGGCGATGGGTGCGCAGGTGGAACGCGGCGAGGACGGCGTATGGCGCGTCCACGGCGTGGGCGTCGGCGGGCTGCAGCAGCCGGCCCAGGCGCTCGACATGGGCAATAGCGGCACGTCGACCCGCCTGCTGATGGGCCTGGTCGCCAGCCACGGCATCACCGCCACCTTCACCGGCGATGCGTCGCTTTCGGGCCGCCCGATGGGCCGGGTGATCGAGCCGCTGAGCCAGATGGGCGCCGAGATCACCGCCAGCCCCGGCGGCCGCCTGCCGCTGATGCTCCGCGGCATGTGCCCGGCGGTGCCGATCGAATACACCCTGCCCGTCGCCTCGGCGCAGGTGAAGTCGGCAGTGCTGCTCGCGGGGCTCAACACGCCGGGCATCACCCGCGTGATCGAACCCGTCCCCACCCGCGACCATAGCGAGCGGATGCTGCGCGGCTTCGGTGCCGAGCTGACCGTCGAGGACGGCCCCGACGGCAAGATCATCTCGATCACCGGCGAGGCCGAGCTCAAGCCCCAGCACATCGTCGTGCCGGGCGACCCCTCCTCCGCGGGTTTCTGGATGGTCGCCGCGTCGATCGTGCCGGGGTCGGAAATCACCATCGCCAATGTCTGCATGAACCCGACGCGCACCGGGCTGATTACCGCGCTGCGCATGATGGGCGCGGACATCGCCGAGACCAACGCCCGTACGGTGGGCGGCGAGCCGGTCGCCGACCTGGTCGTCCGCCATGCGCCGCTCAAGGCGATCGAGGTTCCCGCCGATCTCGCGCCGAGCATGATCGACGAATATCCGGTGCTGTTCGTGGCCGCCTCGCTGGCCGAGGGCCGCACCGTTGCCCGCGGCGCGCACGAACTGCGGGTGAAGGAATCGGACCGGATCGCCGCGATGCGCACCGCGCTGGAAGCCTGCGGCGTGGTGACCGAGGAGTTCGAAGACGGCCTCGCCATCCAAGGCTCGGCCGGCGCACCGCTCGCCGGCGGCGGCAAGGTCGCGACGCTGCTCGACCACCGCATCGCGATGAGCATGACCGTCGCTGCACTCGCCGCCGAACAACCGATCGCGATCGACGATGTCGCGCCGGTGGCGACCAGCTATCCGAACTTCTTCGCCACGCTGGACGCGCTGACTCACAGCTGATGCGACAAGTTCACGGCAAGTCCCTTGACGCGCGGCGCCGGTCTCGCAAGGGAACCGCATGATTATCGCAGTCGACGGCCCGGCAGCTTCGGGCAAGGGCACCATCGCGCGCGCCCTCGCCCGCCAGTACAACTTGCCGCATCTTGATACCGGCCTGCTCTATCGTGCCGTTGCCGCAACGGTACTGCGCGAAGGGCTGGACCCGGGCAAGGAAGCCGATGCGGTAGCCGCCTGCGGCTTCGACGATTCGCTGCTCGCAGACCCGGTCCTGCGCACCGACGAGGTGGGCCAGACCGCCTCGATCGTCTCGGCGCATCCGCTGGTCCGCGCGGCGCTGCTCGCCCGGCAGAAGCGCTTCGCCCAGCAGCCCGGCGGCGCGCTGCTCGACGGCCGCGACATCGGCACGGTGATCGCGCCCGAGGCCGAGGTGAAGCTGTTCGTGAAGGCGACTCCGATGATCCGCGCCCAGCGCCGGCATCTGGAGCTCCGCAAGAACGGCATTAACGTCAGCCTCGACAAGGTGCTGGCCGACATCCGCGCCCGCGACGAGCGCGACTCGCAGCGCAGCGAGGCGCCGCTGGTGCAGGCCCCCGACGCGGTGACGTTGGATACCAGCTTCCTCTCGATCGACGCGGCGGTGCAGCGCGCGATCGAGATCGTCGAGAAGAAGCGGGCGACAGCTTAAACCCCTCCCCCTCGGGCGCATCAGGTCGGCGCTGCTCCCAGCAGCGCCTGAACAGCGCGGGGCGCTGTTCACCTGATGCGGGGTTTGGGGTGGGGCTGTGTCTCGCAGAGACCAACGCAAGTTCTGGAATCCCTCCACCCCCAACCCCTCCTCCAAGGAGGAGGGGCTTAGCGGGTGCCTCGCCCCCGAAAACCTTGCTTTCGCGCCCCATCCGCAGTAAGGCGCGCGCATCCTGCGGGCGGGTGCTCGTGGGGGATGGCGCTGGGAGCCTTGCTTCCATGCGCCCTTTTCGCGTTTCGACGCGTCTGGCCGTCCCCTGCCTGAACCCGTGCGAAGGATGTCGCGACCGGCATTCGGCCGCCGCGGCATTTCTGGCCCACAAGACCGCCGGATCCAACCGGTTGGCCGGAAAAAACGAACGTTAGGAAACTCTTTTCTATGGCCACTACGGCAACCCCATCCCGCGACGATTTCGCGGCACTGCTCGACGAAACCTTCGGTCAGGCGGACGGCTTTGAAGGCCGCGTCGTGATCGGCACCGTCACCGGCATCGAGAACGACCTCGCCGTCATCGACGTGGGCCTCAAGTCCGAAGGCCGCGTGCCGCTGCGCGAATTCGCAGCGCCGGGCCAGAAGGCGGACCTCAAGGTCGGCGACGAAGTCGAAGTCTATGTCGACCGCGTCGAGAACGCGAACGGCGAAGCGATGCTCAGCCGCGACCGCGCCCGCCGCGAAGCCGCCTGGGACAAGCTCGAGGCGGAATTCGCCCAGAACACCCGCGTCGAAGGCGTCATCTTCGGCCGCGTCAAGGGCGGCTTCACCGTCGACCTCAACGGCGCCGTGGCCTTCCTGCCGGGCAGCCAGGTCGACATCCGTCCGGTGCGCGACGTCACCCCGCTGATGGACATCGCCCAGCCCTTTCAGATCCTCAAGATGGACCGCAAGCGCGGCAACATCGTCGTGTCGCGTCGCGCGGTGCTCGAGGAAACCCGCGCCGAGCAGCGCTCGGGCCTGATCCAGAGCCTCGCCGAGGGCCAGGTGATCGACGGCGTCGTCAAGAACATCACCGATTACGGTGCGTTCGTCGACCTGGGCGGCATCGACGGCCTGCTGCACGTCACCGACCTGAGCTACAAGCGCGTCAACCACCCGTCGGAAGTCCTGAACATCGGCGACACCGTCCGCGTTCAGATCATCCGCATCAACCGCGACACGCAGCGCATCTCGCTGGGCATGAAGCAGCTCGAGAGCGATCCGTGGGATGGCGCGAGCGCGAAGTACCCGGTCGGCGCCAAGCTGTCGGGCCGCGTGACCAACATCACCGAGTACGGTGCGTTCGTCGAGCTGGAAGCCGGCATCGAGGGCCTGGTCCACGTGTCCGAAATGAGCTGGACCAAGAAGAACGTCCATCCGGGCAAGATCGTCTCGACCTCGCAGGAAGTCGAAGTCGTCGTGCTCGAGGTCGATCAGGAAAAGCGCCGCATCTCGCTCGGCCTCAAGCAGGCCCAGCAGAACCCGTGGGAAAAGTTCGCCGAAGAGCACCCGGTCGGTTCGACCGTCGAGGGCGAAGTCAAGAACGCCACCGAGTTCGGCCTGTTCATCGGCCTGGACAACGACGTCGACGGCATGGTCCACATGTCCGACATCGCTTGGGGCATCTCGGGTGAAGACGCGCTGGCGCTGCACCGCAAGGGTGAGACCGTCACCGCGATCGTTCTGGCCGTCGAAGCCGACAAGGAGCGCATCTCGCTCGGCATGAAGCAGCTCGAGCGTGGCGGCGTCGCCGCTGCCGGTTCGACCGGTGGTGCCGATCGTCTGGGCAAGAACTCGGTCGTCACCGTCACCGTCCTCGAAGTCCGCGACGCGGGCCTCGAAGTGCAGGTTGGCGACGATGGCGCGACCGGCTTCATCAAGCGCACCGATCTCGGCCGCGACCGCGACGAGCAGCGTCCGGAGCGTTTCCAGGTCGGCCAGAAGTTCGACGCGATGGTCACCGGCTTCGATCGTTCGAAGAAGCCGACCTTCTCGGTCAAGGCGATGCAGATCGCCGAAGAGAAGCAGGCCGTGCAGCAGTATGGCTCGTCCGACTCGGGCGCGTCGCTGGGCGACATTCTGGGTGAGGCCCTCAAGGCCCGCAGCCAGAACAACTAATCTTTCGACCTGAAGAGGGGCTCGGGCGCCGCGCAAGCGGTTCCCGAGCCCTTCTTTTTTGATTTTTAGACCGCATCAACCACATCTTCTGGTTGCTGCAGATTGGGAAAAAGCGCTAAGGTTTCCTTGGGGATAGCCGTTGCGCGGCCATTGGGGGGCGCGTTTCGCCAAGGGAGGGGCCCGGATGATCCGGTCTGAGTTGGTTCAATTGCTGGTACAGGAAAACCCGGGACTTTCGGTCCGGGAAGTCGAAAAGATCGTGTCGATCTTCTTCGACGAGATTGTCGGCCGGCTGAGTGAAGATGGTCGCGTAGAGCTGCGCGGCTTCGGTGCGTTCTCGACGCGCGCGCGCGATGCGCGCGTGGGTCGCAATCCGCGGACGGGCGAGTCCGTGGAAGTGGACGCCAAGCGCGTCCCTTATTTCAAGCCCGGCAAGGAGATGCGCATCCGCCTCAACATGTGATGCGCGCTTGACACGCGGCGTGCGGCAGCGTCTTGCCTGCCGCCCATCGCGGACGTGGCGGAACCGGTAGACGCCGGAGACTTAAAATCTTCTGCCTTTCGAGGCGTGCGGGTTCGAGTCCCGCCGTCCGCACCAGCTTGGCATCGATTCCATGCTGAAAAGGCCCGGATATCGGCATCGTCGCCGACATCCGGGCCTTGTCGCATCCGGGCCCTAGAAGCGCACCCGCGCGCCGAGCCGCAGGGTGCGCGGTTCGACGACGCGGCTCAGCCGCCCCCCCACCGGGCCGTCGCGGTCGACGGCTGGCAGGTAGGAATCGTAGGAATAGGCGATGTCCTTGTCGCGGCTGTCGAACAGGTTGAGCAGCTCGCCATAGAGCTGCAGCCGGCCGAGCGTGCGCGCCGCGCGCAGGTTGACCACGGTGCTGCCCTTGTCGCGGGCGCTGTTGTCCTCGATCAACGGATAAGGGCCGAGGTGACGGACGCGGAGGCTCGCCTCCCAGCCGGCCCGCACCACCGCCACGCCGGCCGAGGCTGCGTTCTCGAATGCGTTCGGGATGCGGTCGCCATTGTCGTAGCGCGAATGGCTGGCGGTGACGTTGCCGTCGATCGCGAGCCACGGCGCCGGCCGCCAGAAGGCGACCAGCTCATAGCCATGCCGGCGGCTTGCGCCCGTGGGCTCTACCGCATTGGAATCGCCGACGAAGCGCAGCTCGCTGCCCACCGCCAGCCACCAGTAGGTACCGGTGAGCGTCAGCCCGCCGCGCTGCCATCGCGCACCCAGTTCCTTGCCGGTGCCGCGGACGAGCACCGGCACCGGCGTCTCGACATTGACCGCGCCGCGCACGTCGTTCGAATGGAAGCCCCGCCCCCAATTGCCATAAAGCTCCAGATGCGGGGTGAGCGCATAGGCGACCGAGACCTTGGGGGAGACGATGCCGTCGCTGCCCGCGCCGGTGCCGAGCGCCGCCGACTCGGGATCGCGCGCGCGGACCGCATAGCGATAGCCATCGCCGCGCAGCCCGCCGATCAGCCGCATCCCGGCCAGCGGCGTCCAGCGCGCCTCGCCATAGAGCGCGGCCGAGCTTTCCTCGACATGATAGCGGCCGAGCGAGAAGAGCGGCGTACGCTCGTCCGTCCGCGCCACGCCGACATTGCCGGCATGATCGTACCGCGCCTCGCCCCCGACCGACAGCGCGAGCGCAGGTGCGACCTGCCAGCGTTTCTCGCCGCGCCCGCCCAGGATCCAGCGCTTGTCGAACTGGCGGATCTGCGCGCTTGTGCCATCGGAATCGGCATAGGTTGGGTTCGAATACATCGCCCAGTCGTAGAACTGGCCATAGACATTGCCGTCCCAGCCCCGCTGGCGGATCGCAACATTGCCGATCAGCCGTGTCGTCCGGCCCCGCGCGCTCGGATCGGGCGAGCAGAACACGTCCGGGCACGCTGCGGTGCCGATGGCCCGCTCGGGGATCTGCTCGGTCGGGCGCCAGCTGGCGTGGTAGGCGTGCAGTGTCGCCGCAATCGTGCCTGCGCCCAGCGGCGCGGCGTATTTGGCGAAGCCTGAGGCGTGACGGAGATGTTCCGGCTGCTGCCACGGGCCGTCATAGGCACGCAGCTGCCCGACCAGGGTGAGCGTGCCTGTGCCCACGCCCTTCGCCGAACCACCGGCCGCGATACGCCGATAGCCATAGGCGCCGCCCTCCACCGAAAGCCAGGGCCGATCGAACCCGGCGATCGTGGTCATGGCGGCAGCACCCGCCAGCGCGAAGTCACCGCCATCGGCGCGGTAGGGCCCTTTGCGGAAGTCCTCGCGACCGACGATTTCGGGTATCAGCCCGTTGAGGTCCAGATAGCCCTGGCCATGGCCGTGCGAGCGCAGGTTCATCGGCACCCCATCGATCAGCGTGGTGAAATCGGTGCCATGGTCGAGGTTGAAGCCGCGAAGGAAATACTGGTTGGCCTTGCCGCTGCCCGAATGCTGGGCGGCGATCATGCCGGGCACCGCCTCGAGCAGTTCGGCGACCCGCAGCAGCGGCCGCACCAGCAGGTCGGCGCCGGAGACCGTGCCCTCGCTCGCCGCCTGGGCGACGCCGATCTTGGTCTCGCCGCGGCCGAAGACGAGGATGTCCTCGCCCTCTGCCTCCTGTGCGCATGCTGGTGCTGCAAGGCCGACGGACACGACCGCTAGGCCGGAAAATAGCAATGTTCTCAATCGTCTTCTCCGGGCGTCTCGCGACACGCGGCGGAGCCCTGCCGTTTGCGAACGGCCGGCACGCCTCGGGCGCCGACGCCCAGAAGCGCCACGAGACGAACCGATGCGGCCTCCACCGCTCGTTCGTCGCTCAGACGGAGAACCGTGCCACGGCCATCCCCTGGGCCAGGGCAAGAGCGACCTCTCGCTGGCAGGTCTCCTGGCTCACGGGTCGTCGCTCGGTGCGCACCTTCCCAGGCCAGGGCCCAGTGGCTGCTTCCGTGGGAGGAAGCCCGCGCATCTCGCTCGCCGCTTACAGTTGCAGGGACAGCCTCGGCTTCGGGCGCATGCGCCCACACCGCGTTCCCTTTTAAGCCCCTCTCAGGGCACCAGCGCGATCATGGTTCGGCTTCGAACGACGTCCTTGACCGAATGCGGCCGGGGGTAACCAGGCAGCATCGGCGTGGCAAGCCGGCCTTTGCGCTACCAGTCCTTGGGCAACGACTGCCCTGCGCGCCATTCGGCAAGGCGGCGAGCGGTGCCGGCGGCGATGCCATCGGGCAGCGCGTCGAGGTCGAAAGCCCGTGCCTCGACGATCTCCAGCGACGGGCGAAAAGCGAAGGCGACATGCTCGACGAGCGCTAGCGTCACCGTGTCGCGACGGAAATTGGGGCGATGCTGCAGCGTGCCGCGGATGCGTACCGCACCATGCGACACCATCCCTGCTTCCTCACGGAGTTCGCGCAGCACCGCTTCCTCCGCAGTCTCGCCTGCCTCCTGGCCGCCGCCCGGCAGATGCCAGCCCTGGATGTAGCTGTGGCGGACGAGGATCACCTGGCCTGCGGGCGTCAGCGCGATCGCGCGCACGCCGCGGGTCTGGGGCCGAGTGACGAACCAGCCGACCGTCCGCACCGCCAGATAGCCGCGTAGCGCCAGCGCGATCGCCGACGCCACGGCCGGATGCGAGCGGAGCCGATTCGATGCCATATCAGCCTGATAGGCGCCGGAACGCGCCCGCGGAACCCACCGGGGTTGGCAGCACGGGCCCGCTCCCATAGAGCTTGGGTTTCGCCGCCAGGGACCCGCCGATGCAACGCCTGCGCCTGCCCGTGATCGCCCTGCTGCTCTCCGCCACCGCGTGCGGCGGGCCGACGGGGCAGCGCAAGGACACGACACCGGTGGTAGTCAGCGCGATCGGCAGCGATGCGCTGCTGGTCGACCCCAGCGGGACCGCGATCGACACGGCACAAGCCGTCGCGCTGGCGGCAACCGCGCAGGGGTTGGTCCGCTTCGATCGCAACGGACAGATCGAGCCGGCACTGGCCGAACGCTGGGCGGTGTTCGACGATGCGCGCAGCTATATCTTCCGCCTGGGCGAGGCGACCTGGCCCGATGGCCAGCCGGTCACCGCCGGCGAGATCGTCCGCGTGCTGCGCCGTGCCGTGGCGGCGAACAGCAAGAGCCGCCTGCAGCCCTATCTCGCGGTGATCGACGAAATCGTCGAAATGACGCCCCAGGTGATCGAGGTGCGGCTGAAAAGCCCTCGCCCCGACCTGCTCAACCTGTTCGCCCAGCCCGAAATGGCGGTGTTCCGCGGGCGCAATTTCGCCGGTTCGGGGCCGTTCCGGATCGTAGCGGGCAAGCGCGACGGCCTGCTGCTCCGCCCCGCCGAGGAACCAGGCGACGATCCCAAGGCCGCACCGGCACCGCAGGAATATGTCCGGCTGCGCGGCGAACGCGCCGCGGCCGCCATCGCCCGGTTCCGTGCGGGAGCTTCCGATCTCGTGCTCGGTGGATCGCTGGTGGATTGGCCGATCATCGATGCGGCCGGCATCGCGCCGGAAAATATCCGCGTCGATGCGGCAGTCGGGCTGTTTGGGCTGGCGGTGCTGCACCGCGACGGCTTTCTCTCCACCCCGCAGAACCGCGCGGCCATCGCCATGGCGATTGATCGCAGCGCGCTGACCCAGGCGATCGCCCCGAACTGGTCCCCGGCCGAGACGATCCTCCCCGCGCAGATGGACTCGGCTGCGCCCCCCGCCCCCGGCAGCTGGATGACCGTCGCGCCCGACCAGCGCCGCGCGCTCGCCAGCCAGCGGGTGCGCGAATGGCAGGCGGTGCATCGCGGACCCGTCGACATCACCCTCGCCTTGCCCTCGGGCGCCGGCGCGACGCTCCTGTGGGGACATCTCGCGTCCTCCTTGATCGCTATCGGCATCACGCCGCACCGCGTGGGCCTCGGCGATCCGCGCGCCGATCTCGCGCTGGTCGACGAAGTGGCGCCCTATGACAGCGGGCGCTGGTATCTGGCGAATGCCTGCCGCGCCTGCTCCGACGACACCGCAACGCTGATCGCCGCGGCGCGCGACGCACCCGATCTCTACAACCGCACCCACCGCATCGCCGAGGCCGATGCGATGCTGGCGAGCGATGTCGCCTTCGTGCCGATTGCCCAGCCGCTGCGCTGGTCGATCGTCGCGCTGCGCCTGGCCAACTGGCAGGGGAACGCGCGCGCCTGGCACCCGTTGAACCATCTGCGCAAGCAGTGAGGGTCAGGGAATGGCACGGGCGACTAGGCTCAATGAGGGTTTCGCACAGCGGCTGCCGATCGGCACCGATGCCGCGGCAGTGCGCCAGCGGATCGAGGCAATGGAGCATCTGCTGGAAGGCATGGTGACCATCCCCGGCACCCGCCGCAAGGTGGGACTGGACGTGCTGCTCGATTTCGTGCCGGCGGTGGGGCCCAGCATCGCGGCTGCGATGGGCGCGTATCTCGCCTGGGAAGCGCGCAATCTCGGCATGCCCAAGCGCACGATCGCGCGGATGGCGGGCAATATCGGAGTCGACTGGGCGCTGGGGATGATCCCCTTCGTCGGCGCGGTGCCGGACTTCTTCTTCCGCTCGAACACCCGCAACGTGCGACTGATCAAGCGCTACCTCGACAAGCACCACCCCGCGAGCATGGTGATAGAGGGGTAAGGTTGCAGCAATAAGCCCCTCCTCCTTGGAGGAGGGGTTGGGGTGGAGGGATTCCAGAACATGGGTTGGTCTCTGCGAGGCACAGCCCCACCCCAAACCCCTTCCCCTGAAGGGGAGGGGCTTAGAAGCGCAGCCTCACCGCCCCCGCCAGATCTTCAACGTCGCATCGTCCGCCGCACCGCCCGTTCCCGCCTCGCAGCGGCGATAGCGGAAGCGGGTATCCAGGCAGAGCCACAGCTCGTCGAGCCAGCCTTCGCGCGTCGTCGTCACGCGGATCGCGCTCGCCGGGATCGCGCGGTTCTTCGCGGCGAAGGCCCGCTTGAAGTCGCCCACCGTCAGCGTTCCCTGCGACAGCGCCTCCGTGTCCGGGTAGCGGATCGCCCGGTACATGCTGGTGGAGCGCTGGAAATAGGCTTCGGGCGTCGTTTTCATGCAGGTGCCGTGCTTGGCCCATTCGTGCTGGATCAGCTGTTCGGAGGGAGTCGCGCACATCGTCTTGCGGATCAGCGCGGGCGGCAAGATCGGCGTCGCCTTGCAATATTGCGGCCACAGCTTGCCGCGCCCGTCCGGCCACAGCCCGTGGAGGGTGAAGCCGAAGCGATTCTGCCCGCCGCACTGGAACGCCTTGCCCGGCTCGTCGCCATGCGCGCGGCAGAAGCCCGGCGCCCAGGTCAGCGCCAGCGTGTAGCTGCCGATCGGCAGGATGCGCTGCGGCTCCTTGGCGCTGGGCAGGTCGGGCAGCGGCCGCTCGACCTTGTTCGGCGCCATGCACATCTGCGCCTGCGCGAGCGCCGCGCCGGGCACCAGCGCCGCGAGGACGCTCATGCTTCCCAGAATCGTCTTCATCCCCATCTCCCTCACAGGCTCGCGAAATCGAGGCCGATATCGGCCGCCGGGGCCGACTGGGTCAGCCGGCCGACGCTGACATAGGTGACGCCGCTCTCGGCGATCGCCCGTATCGTATCGAGCCGCACCCCGCCCGAAGCCTCGGTCGGCACCCGGCCGGCCACCAGCGCCACCGCCTCGCGCAGCATCGCAGGGCCCATATTGTCGAGCAGCAGATGCGTCGCGCCAGCGCCGAGCGCGGGTTCGATCTGGTCGAGCCGATCGACCTCGACGATGATCCGTTCGATTCCCGCCGCGACCGCGCGGGCTACCGCCGCCTCGACCGAACCGGCGACCGCGACATGGTTGTCCTTGATCATCGCCGCGTCCCACAGGCCCATGCGATGGTTGGTCGCGCCGCCCATGCGGGTGGCGTATTTCTCCAGCAAGCGCAGGCCCGGCAGCGTCTTGCGGGTATCGAGCAGCGTCGCGCCGGTGCCGGCGATCGCATCGACATAGGTCCGCGTCATCGTCGCGATGCCGCTGAGATGCTGGACGGTGTTGAGCGCCGAGCGCTCGGCGGTGAGCATCGCCCGCGCCCTGCCCCGCAGCCGCAGCAGCGCGGTGCCGGGGGCGACCTGCGCGCCGTCCTCGACCAGCCGTTCGAGCTCGACCTCTGGATCGAGTGCGCGGAAGAACGCCTCGGCAATGGGGAGCCCGGCGACGGTGATCGGGTCGCGGCTGTCCATCACGCCTTCGAAACGCGCCTCGGCAGGGATCACCGCCGCGGCAGTGATGTCACCGCCGCTGCCGAGATCCTCGGCCAGCGTGGCGCGGACGAACGAGTCGCAATCGAAATCGGGAAGCGCGAAGGTCATGGCGGGGCTGTAGAATCCCCGGCCGCGCGCGTCTACGCGATCTGCAGCGGCGCGGGCCGTCCGTCGAGATAGTTGGCGGCAGGCTGGTCGAAGCGGAAGCCGCCGGCAGCGAGGCGGATCAGGATCTGGCGGACGTGGAGCATGCTCGTGCGGCTCTCTTCGATTCGCTCCGGGTCCGTCAGCGCCTTTTCGGTGAGCACCACGCCGCGCGAACGGCGGGCGAGGCAGCCGGTTTCGATCATCGCGGCCACCCGGCGATGCGCGGTCGAGGGCGGCAGGCCCAGCGCCCGCGCCACCGATCCGGTCGAAACGGGCTGCCAAAGGCCGTCGGGCGGGGACGTGCTGAACTCGGCATAGGCCAGCGCCAGATCCCGATTTTCGGTGAGCGGGCGCGCATTGGCGCACAGGATCGCATTGGCCAGCACCAGGTCGGTCCAAGACTGGAAGCGGTGGGCATGGAATTCGATGCCGGTCAGCAGCACGTCATGCGCGGCGGCGAGGCCGGTATGCCAGTCATAGCAGACATGCGCGCGCGTTTCCGGCAGCGGCACGCCGAAGCTGCGCATATCCTCGACCATCGCCACCAGCGCATCGTGGTTGCCGCGGAACAGCGCAACGATCTCGGGGCGTGCATGCACCGCCTCGGGTACCGTCACACCGGCAGGGCCGCGCTCGCACAGGCCCGCCGCGCACAGCGCATGGATATGCCGCCGCATCGTCTCGAAGGGGCGGCCGAGCGAGGCGGCGAGCGCATTGATGCTGATTGCCTTGGCCCCGCGTCCGTCGCGACGGGCATGGCCCGCGCCGTGGGGCGACAGCATCTCGCTCGCGCGTGCCACCACCATGAAGATGATCGACCGGTCGAGATCACCGTCCAGCGCGCGCACGCCTGCTGCGACCATCGTCGTCTCCAGCGCCGCGATCAGCCGCACGATCAGCCGACCGTGCGGCATCACCGGGTGCTTGCAATCGAGGACAGGCGCGGATCGGATCATATCCTGCATCGGCAAAATCGGCCCCAGCGGGAAAGATAACACAAGTCCTCATTCACCCCACTCAGAATGAGTAACCCGAAAATAGAGAATCGTTACTAGCCCAGATCAATGGGCTGGTCGACGTAGCTGAGGTCGCTGTATCAAAATGAAACAGGGAATGCTGCCGGAAAATGGGCCTCGAAGCCGGCCCGGGGGCTGGCCCGACAGTTGGATCGTCGCCGCGGCGGCGCTTCGCGATAGTCGCGAAGCATTGGGATGGTCGCTCGAACAGCTCGCCGACCGCACCTGCATCGACTGCAACCACCTGATCGCGCTCGAGTCTGCCCGGTTCGATCGCTGCGAGGCGCCGGTATACGCGATCGGCTTTGCGAACACCGCAGCGCGACTAGGCGCGCTGTTTTCCGAAGCGCGCGGCTAGAGCTTTTTCACCTTGGGCGAAGGCGCTCTAGGTTCTCGACCGCTCGACGATCAGGCGGGCACCGGTCCCAGATCGCCCTGCCCCACCGTGCCGCTCGCCAGTTCCAGCATGCGATCGAGGCTCTTCTTCGCCTGCACGCGCAGCCCTTCCTCGATCTCGATCCTGGGGCTGAGGTCACGCAGCGCGAGGTACAGCTTCTCCATCGTGTTGAGCGCCATGTAGGGGCAGATGTTGCAGTTGCAGTTGCCGTCCGCACCGGGCGCGCCGATGAAGTTCTTCTCCGGCATCGCCTTCTGCATCTGGTGGATGATGTGCGGCTCGGTCGCGACGATCAGCGTGTCGCCGGGCATCGTCTTGGAGAAATCGAGAATGCCCTTGGTCGAGCCGACATAATCGGCGTGATCGAGGATATAGGCCGGGCATTCGGGGTGCGCGGCGATCGGCGCGCCGGGATGCTCGGCCTTGAGCTTGAGCAATTCGGTCTCGCTGAATGCCTCGTGGACGATGCACACCCCCGGCCACAGCAGCAGCTCGCGGCCGGTCTTGCGCTGGAGATAGCCGCCCAGGTTGCGATCGGGGCCGAAGATGATCTTCTGGTCGGCGGGGATCTGCGCGAGGATCTTCTCGGCCGAGCTGCTGGTGACGATGATGTCGCTCAGCGCCTTCACCTCGGTCGAGCAGTTGATATAGGTCAGCGCGATGTGATCGGGGTGCTGCGCGCGGAAGGCGGCGAACTGGTCTGGCGGGCAGCTGTCTTCCAGGCTGCAGCCGGCGTCCATGTCGGGCAGCACGACGATCTTGTCGGGCGAGAGGATCTTGGCGGTCTCCGCCATGAAGCGCACGCCGCAAAAGGCGATCACGTCCGCATCGGTCTCCGCCGCCTTGCGGCTGAGATCGAGGCTGTCGCCGACGAAATCGGCCAGGTCCTGCAATTCGGGCTTCTGGTAATAATGCGCCAGAATGACGGCGTTACGCTCCTTGCGGAGCCGCTCGATCTCGGCGCGGAGATCGAGTCCGCTAAGGCTGCCGCCGATGCCGTTGCGCGCGTCCATTCCCAAAACTCCCGTGGTTCGCCCGCCACATGGCCCGGTCGGGCCGCGGGATCAAGGGAAGGCAGGCGTGATCGGGCGATGGCTGCCGGCGGTGCCGGCGGTGATGCTGCGGGTGAAGGCGGTGCCCGCAGGGCTGAATGCGATGGCGTCGGCGGTCAGCTGCACCGCCAGCATCATCCCGATGCCCCAGATCCAGGCAGGGTGGACGCGGCCCGCGCGGCGCTGGTCGGCGATCGCGCCGATCAGCGGCAGCACCAGCACCGCGACCACCGTCACCCACCAGGCATAGGGCATGAACAGCGGCATCGGCAGCAACCGCCCGAGGCCCGGCCCGGTAAGGATCGCCATGCCGCAATACATCAGCCGGCGGTGCCAGCTGGTCTGCCGCCGCAGGACCAGCGCCGCGCCGACGAAGCCGGCAAACAGCAGCAACTGCAGCGGATTGCTGAACAGGAACTGGCGGACGTCGAAAAAGAAGGGCGCGCCGTGCTGGACCGAGAGCACCGTCATCAACGTGCCGAGAGCAACCATCAGCGGCACCCAGAACAGCGCCACCCAGCCAAGCCGCCGATGCAGCGCCATCGATCCACTGTCGACCAGCACGTTCTGCGCGATGTACAGCGCGATCCAGCCGAAAAAGACGAAGGCGTGGACGTGGAAGATCAGCGGCACCGCGAAGCTGGAGCGGCCTGCCGCCAGGTTGAGCGAGAAGCCGGCGACATCGATCGCGCCCATGACGAACGCCATCACCAGAAAGAAACGCGTGTCCCCAGCACGCACGCGGAGCGGCGCCTGCGCAATCGTTGCCATTTCCTCACCCCTCCGATTTGGGCTCGGTATAGCTCTACTTTGGCAATTCTGCAAATCCGGGCAATTCTACTATACCCGTTTTGGATCGTTACTCGGGCAGCAGCCGCCATGAACCACCCAGCGCCTCGACGCGTCCGCGTGCCTCGAGGTCGAGCAGATGGGCGAGCACCGATCGCCCCGCCGCGCCGTGCAGCTGCGGATCGAGCCCGACATACATGCGCGCCACCATGTCCGTCACCGCGCCCACCCCTTCCGCCAGCAGCCGCAGGATCTGTCCCTCGCGCTGCTTGCGGTGCCCGGCGAGTCCGCGCACGAAGCGCTGCGGCCGCTCGATCGGGTCGCCATGCGCCGGATAATAGATCCGGTCCTGCGCACGGGCCATCAATCTCTCCAGGCTGGCCATATAGGCCGCCATGTTGCCGTCGGGGGGCGCCACCACCGTGGTCGACCAGCCCATCACATGGTCGCCGGTGAACAGCGCGCCGCTCTCCTCCAGCGCGAAGCAGAGATGGTTGGAGGTGTGGCCCGGCGTCGCCACCGCGGTGAGCGTCCAGCCTTGCCCCGCCACCTGCTCTCCATCTGCGAGGACGGCATCCGGCGCATAGCCGGTGTCGAACGAAGCATCGGCGCGGGGGCCGGCATCGTCGAGCACCAGCGGCGCACAGCCGGTGATCGGGGCGCCCGTCGCTGCCTTGAGCGCGGGCGCGGCGGGACTGTGGTCACGGTGGGTATGGGTGCACAGGATCGCGCGCACCGGCCGCCCACCGATCGCCGCGAGCAGCGCGGCGAGATGCTCGGCATCGTCGGGACCGGGATCGATCACCGCCAGGTCGGTAGTACCCACCAGATAGGTCTGGGTACCCTCGAAGGTGAAGGGCGAGGGATTGTTCGCCAGCACCCGCGTCACCAGCGGTTCGAGCGTCATCGCAAGGCCCGTGGGCGCGTCGTCGGTCATGACGATGCATTTGGGGATTGGGGGCCCCAGAGCAAGGTGCAGGGGGAGCGGGACCGGCCCCGAAGGAGTAGGCCGGCCCCGCCGAGCACGCCGCCGTGAGACGTTGCGGCGGCGCGCTACACTCAGTCGTCGCTGTCGTCGTTCGCGTCGTTGCGCAGTTCGGCGAGCGCCTCGTCGATCCCCTTCAGCGCTTCGGCACGCTGCTGGGGGCTGAGGCTCGACTGGATCTCGACCGTGCGGCGGGCGTGCTGCAGGCTCATCAGCGCGCTGTTCATCGCCATCTGCTTGGTGTTCATCGCCATGGCCTTGCTGTGCATCGCCATCAGCCCGGCATCGCTGCTCATCGCAGCCATGCGGTCGCTGCAAATGATCATGATCTGCTTGTTGCCCTCGCGGCGGTGTTCGACCGTCGGCCCGGTACCCTTGCCGCAGGTGCCGCTGCGGATTTCCGGAATGCTCGCCTGGATCGCCGCCATGTCGGGCATGTCTACTTCGCGACGGGTGCCGTCCCGATGGATGATCACCATCTTCTTGATCGCCTTGCCGTCGCTCGCCGTTCGGTCGATCCGGACGACCTGATGCTTGCCGGCACCGGCTTCCGCGACCGGCGGTGCAGGCGGCGCCGGCGGCACGGGCGAGACCCGCGGCGCAGCGGGCGCTGCCGGAGCAGCGGGTGCGGCGGAGCCCGCAGGCGCCGCCGGTGCAGCCGGGGCAGCGGGCGCTACCGGCACGTCCTGCGCTTGGATCGCCGCGGTCATCTTGTCGCGGATCCGCTCGGCGGCCTGGCTGCCCGAGGCGGTCAGCGCCAGCGCGGCGAGCGAAACGGTGGTGATCCCGGCCAGCCCCGCGCCGATGCGGATGGGGGAAAGCTTCCGGTGGATCGAGAGCATGCGCAATCTCCCTTTGACGTCGTTTATGGTGTGGAGGTGACAAGCCGCCGAGACCGCGCCCCCATGCGCGGACTTGACGATCGCACGGCCATAAGCATGGCGCAGTGCCTGGGCGCGGCCGGCGAGCACCAGGGCGTCGCAGGCCATTTCCTGGTCGGCGCGGAAGGCGCGGAACGCCCGCCATGCGACCGGATTGAACCAATGGGCGGCCAGCACGATCAGCGCGACCCAGTTGGCGATCAGGTCGCCGCGCAGATGGTGGCCGAGTTCGTGCGCCAGCGCGAGATCGCGTTCGACCTCGTCATAGCGCTCGGAAAAGTCGCGCGGGAAGGCGACGTACTTGCGGAAGATGCCGAAGGCGAGCGGGCCGTGCGCGGCATCGGTCTCGATCACCCGCACCCGGCCCTGCGCGACGGTGCGATCCACCCGCGCCCGCGACAGAAGGTGCCGGCAGAAGCGGCGATGCGCGACGAGGTGATAGCCGAGGAACAGCAGCGCGCCGGTGGCCCAAAGCAGCAGGAGCAGCGAGAGCGAGACGTTCAGCCCCTCGATCCCCGTCGTCGGGGTGGCCAGCACCGCCGGCGCATGGTGGCTGGCGGCGGCGACCGGCGCGGCATCCACCGCCATGCCGATATCGATCTCGATCGCCCCGGCCTTGTCGGCGACGACGGGCGCGGCGTCGCCCTGGAAAACGCCCACTGCCATGCTCGGCCCCTCGGCCACCTTGCGGGTAAGCGGGGCGAGCCACTCGCTGAGATGCCACTGCCCCGGCAGCGGCGGCAGCAGCATCCGCGCGACGGGAAGCACCCACAGCGCATAGGCGAGCTGCGGCCCGAACGCCTTGCGCACGGGCCCGCGCAGGACGAGCGCGAGCAGCATCAGCAGCGTGCTCGCCAGCATGGTTTCGATCCACCAGCCGGTCATTGCTTCAGCTCCTTCAGAAGAGCTTCGATTTCGGCGATGTCTTGGTCGGTGATGGCGTCGCGTTCCGCCAGGTGCGCCACCAGCGGGGTCAGCCGGCCGCCGAACAGCCGGTCGATCAGCTTGCGCGACTCGCCCACCACATAATCGCCGCGCGCGACGAGCGGGCGATAGCGATAGCGTCGCCCCTCTTCCTCATGCGCGATCACGTTCTTGGCGAGCAGACGACCGAGCAGCGTCTTGACGGTATTACCGCTCCAGCTGCGATCGGCCGGCACGCGTTCGGCCACCTCCTGCGCAGTGAGCGGCGACTCCTCCCAGAGCACTTCCATCACTGCATGTTCGGCTTCGCTGATTCGCTCGGTCATACACCCTCACTGACTACGCATGTAATCGCTGCGTTTACGTGTGTAGTCAAGCTGCTGAATACGGGATGAACCGGAGGACGCGCGCTCAAAGCGTCGGGGAAATTTACACCTGCGCGGTGCGGTTAACGGCGCTTCACCATCATACCCCGCGGAACACCGTCCGTTGCGGGAATTGGCACGCACCCTGCAACGTGAGAGGCACCCGGAGCATTCCCCAAAAATGCTCCAGCGTCCCCCAAAGACGCTTCAGGGCGGGTCGATGGTTCACCGGCATGGCCATCGACCTGCCCGCACCGGCGTCACACCCTCTCGAGGCGGTTCAAGCCGCCGCGCGCAGCCCAACCGGCTCGCCGCTCAGCCGACGCAGCGCCTCTTTGACCGTCTTTGTCAACGGCCGTTCGAGCAGCCGCAGCACCAGCAGGCCCAGCGCGATCGCCGCCACGATGTTCAGCGCTTCTATCAGCAGATGAGGCACCGCATGGTGGAGCAGTCGCCCTGTCAGGGCCAAGCTCTTGCCCACCAGCACGAAGGCGAATTGCTGGAACAGATAAATGGCGAACGACGCGTCGCCGAGCAGCTTGAGCCATGGCAGGCGCGGCATCGCTCCGCCACGCTCCAGCAGCAGCCCGCCGGCAACCAGCACCACCGCGACAGCACCGAAGAGGAGGCGTCCCGACCAGAAGGCCAGCAACGTCAGCACCAGCGCAACCGCAAGCGCGGCAAGCACCTGGCGCAGACTCGCCGGCACTGCCGCCCCCGCGCCGAACACGCGCCCCAGGATTGCGCCCGCCGCGAATTCCAGGAGCAGCGGATCGGTATAGATGGTCGTCGCCGCCCCTGTCGGGTGCATCGGCCTGCCGATCGCCACCAGCGCACCGAACAGCGTACAGAGCACCACCAGCCGGCCGCGCGGCAGGAACAGCGTCAGCGCGAACACGGCATAGAAGAACATCTCGTAATTGAGCGTCCAGCCAAGAAACAGCGTCGGCTCGATCTCGCCGAAGGCGTTGCGCGCGGGCACGAAAAACAGGGATTTGGCGAGCAGCCCCGGATCGGTCGAACCATGGTAAAAGTACGGATCGACGGCCGCGACCAGAAAGGCGCACAGCGTCGCGATCCAGTAGGGCGGCACGATCCGGGCGATGCGATCGAGGAGGAACGTCCGCGGCCTGGTCGGCCGCGCGTCGGTGAGCGCGACCATGATGAACCCGCTGATCACGAAGAACAGGTCCACCCCATGCTCGCCCAGCCCGAATATCCGGTGCCGCATCTGCATCTGGTGAAACACGATCACGCCGACAGCCGCGGCCGCACGAAGATACTGGATCGACCAAAGAGTCGCGTCGGTACGCTCGATCGCCATCGCCCACCCCTCCGGTTGCATCGGTGGCCTGGCGCAGCCGCGGGCCGCACTCCAGTCGGAGTGGATCGCAAATGGATCAATCGCTCGGCGCGAGCGCAAAAACGAAAAAGGGCCCCCGCCACCGGCGAGAGCCCTTCCGTCGATCGGTACGAACCGCGTCTCAGGCCGAAGCCGCGACGCCCTTGTCGGCCATCAGTTGGGTCAGCTCGCCGCTCTCGTACATTTCCATCATGATGTCCGAACCGCCGACGAACTCGCCCTTCACATAAAGCTGGGGGATGGTCGGCCAGTCGGAAAACGCCTTGATGCCCTGGCGGACGCCCTGGTCCTGCAGCACGTCGACGCTGTCGAACTCGACGCCGAGATGGTTGAGGATCGCCACGGCGCGGCTGGAAAAGCCGCACTGGGGGAACAGCGGGCTGCCCTTCATGAACAGCAGCACGTCGCTGCCGTCGACCAGCTGCTGGATGCGGGCCTGGGTATCGTCGGTCATTGCTTACTCCTCGGGCGTCGCTTCGGTGGTCAGCTGCAGCGCGTGGAGCACGCCGCCCATCCGTCCACCCAGCGCCGCATAGACGGCCTGATGCTGCCGCACGCGCGGCATGCCCCGGAACATGGGGGCGACAACCCGCGCTGCATAGTGGTCGCCGTCGCCGGCCAGATCGGTGATCTCGATCTGCGCATCGGGGATGCCGGCGCGGATCAGCGCCTCGATCTCGGCAGCGGGCATCGGCATGTTACTTGGATTCCATCAGCTGGCGGCGCGCTTCGACGGTCTGCTCCTCGATCGCGCGGCGCACGGTGGCGTCGTCGATCTCGACATTGGCGGCGAGCATGTCGCCGAGCAGCTTGCGGATCACGTCCTCGTCGCCGGCTTCCTCGAAATCGGCCTGGACGACCGCCTTGGCATAGGCGTCGGTCTCTTCGGGCGTGAGGCCCATCTTGGCGGCGGCCCACTGGCCGAGCAGCTTGTTGCGACGCGCGGTGATGCGGAACGCCATATCCTCGTCGCGCGCGAACTTCGCCTCGAACGCCCGTTCGCGATCGTCGAATGCGGTCATCATATGCCCCTTAGCTAAACTCGGGCCCGAGATAGGAGGGCGGGGCCGCGCTGGCAACGGGGGAGGTTCCGGATGGCGGGGTCGGGCGCCTCCTTCCGCCGCAATCATGCGCGCAAGAACAGCGCGATCATGCCACCCGCGATGACGAACGGCGCGACAATTCCCAGGATGGCACCGGGCCAGCCCCAACGCCGATAGAGGAACTCGACGCAGCCTTCCCAAAAGCACTGAAATACGAGTTCGACGACGTCTGCCATCGCCACAGGTTGCAGGCGCATCCTGGGGATTGCAATTACCCTTGGCTCCGGACACTTCTGAATGCGTACGGACAAACCCCGGCAACTGTATCGGAGGGCGGGCATCTCGACAGAACGGTCCCGATCATCGTTACCGGATCGAGGAAGGGAGCAGGGTAACGCCATGAAGGGGAACGCGCGTACGCTTCTGATGGCAATCGCCTTGGGCAGTCCGGCCGATGCCCACGCGCAATCGGCCGGGACACCGCGCCCCGACGGCCTCGATCAGGCCCGCGCCATCATCGCCGACGTGCAGAAGATCGTGACGCCGAACGGCATCGACGAAACGCTTACCCTCGACATCGGTGGCGCCCGGCAGGTCGTGAATATCCGTGGTGCCGACAAGGCAAACCCGGTGCTGCTCTACATCCATGGCGGCCCCGGATCGGTCGAGATGCCGATGGCATGGAGCTTCCAGCGGCCGTGGGAGGACTTTTACACCGTCGTGCAATGGGACCAGCGCGGCGCCGGGCGATCCTATGCGCTCAACGATCCCGCCCGGATCGCGGCGTCGATGAGCTTCGAGCGGTATCGGGACGACGCGATCGCGTTGATCGAGCAGCTCCGCACCCGGCTGGGGAAGCGGAAGATATTCGTGCTCGGCCACAGCTTCGGCTCGGCCGTCGGGCTGGCGGTGGCGCAGAAACGGCCCGATCTGCTCCACGCCTATATCGGCATGGGCCAGCTGATCGACTTTCGCGAGAACGAGCGGGTCGGCATGGCGCACACGCTCAAGCTTGCCCGCGCCCGCGGCGACGACGAGGCCGTGCGCGCGATCGCCGCGCTGCGCCCCTATCCGGACAGCGGGCCGTTCACGATCGAGCAGGCCGATGCCTGGCGCAAATGGGCAAACCGCTATGGGTCGCTGGCCGGGCAGCGACCGGATGCCGACTTCTACTTCGACTCGACCAAGCTTTCGCCGCTCTACACGCCGCAGGACCGCGCCGCCTGGGGCAAGGGAAGCGCGCTGACCGCGACGACGATGTGGCCGCGCCTTGCCGACGTGTCGTTCACCGCGCTTGCGCGCCTGGACGTGCCCATGGTGCTGTTCCTGGGCCGCTACGACAGCACGACGCCCTCCTCGATCGCGGCGGATTGGCTCAAGCGCCTGCATGCGCCGGCCAAGATGCTCTGCTGGTTCGAGAATTCAGGGCACCTGCCGATGCTCGAGGAGCAGGGCCGGACGCTAGCAGCGCTGCTGGCGGTGCGGCCGATCGCAGAGGGACGCAGGCCGGGCGTCGCTGCGGCGCCATATTGCCGGACGTCCTAAGCCGTCACCCCGCCACCCGCACCACCACCTTCCCGATCACCGCCCGCGCCGCCATCTTGGCGATCGCAGCGCCGCCCTCGGCGAACGGAAAAACCTCCGTCACCCGCGGCGCGATCTTGCCTTCGCTCCACAGCCGGAACAGCGTGTCGACATGCGCGCGGTTGGCCTGGGGGTCGCGCGCGGCGAAGGCGCCCCAGAATACGCCGCACACGTCGCAGCTCTTGAGTAGCGTCAGGTTCAGCGGCAGCTTGGGGATGCCCGCCGGGAAGCCCACCACCAGATAGCGGCCTTCCCAGCCGATTGCGCGCAGCGCCGGCTCGGCATAATCGCCGCCGACCGGATCATAGATCACGTCCGCGCCCTGGGGGCCTACCGCCGCCTTGAACGCCTCGGCCAGCGCCTTCGAGGCTTCCTTGTCGAGCGGCCCACGCGGATAGACCAAAGTCGCATCCGCCCCCGCCGCGCGCGCGGCTTCGGCCTTCTCCTCGGAGGAGACCGCCGCCACCACGGTCGCGCCGAACGCCTTGCCCAGCTCGATCGCCGCGAGCCCGACGCCGCCGGCCGCGCCCAGCACCAGCAGCGTCTGGCCGGCCTTCAGCTTGCCGCGATCGAGCAGCGCATGGATCGTCGTCGCATAAGTGAGCAGCAGCGCCGCACCGTCCTCGAAGCTGCGGCACTCGGGCAGGCGGTAGAGCTGCGCCGGGCTCAGCAGCAGCTTCTCGACCAGCCCGCCATGGCCCGGCACCGCGATCACCCGGTCGCCCGGCGCCCAGTCGGTGACTCCCTCGCCTACCGCTTCGACCACGCCGGCGATCTCGCCGCCCGGCGCAAACGGCCGGGGCGGTTTGAACTGGTAGCGGTCCTCGATGATCAGCACGTCGGGATAGTTGATCGCGCAGGCGCGCACGCCGACCAGCACCTGGCCTTTCCCGACGACGGGATCGGCCACCTCTTCCAGGCTTAGAGTATCAGGTCCGCCCGATGCCTTCGACAGCAACGCCTTCATGTCCGCCTCCTACAGCGATCCACGGGCGTTCGTGCGCAACCGCGGATTCGAATTTCGAAATCGCGGTATCTTGTGCCAGCGTCATGCCGATCTCGTCCAGCCCCTGCATCAGGCAGTCGCGGCGGAACGGGTCGAGCTCGAAGGCGAAGCGATCCTGGAAGTCTGTGGTGACGGTCATCGTCTCCAGGTCGACGGTGATATTGTTGGCGGTTGCCACCTGCACCAGCCGGTCGATCGCCTCCTGCGGCAGCACCACGGTGACGATGCCGTTCTTGAAGGCGTTGCCCGAGAAGATGTCCGAAAAGCTCGGCGCGATCACCGCCTTGATGCCCATATCGGCCAGTGCCCAGGCGGCATGCTCGCGGCTGGAGCCGCAACCGAAATTCTCGCCCGCCACCAGGATCGGGGCACCGGCATAGCGCGGATCGTCGAACAGATTGCCCGGCTCCGCGCGCACGCTTTCGAAGGCGCCCTTGCCCAGCCCCTCGCGTGTCGTGGTCTTCAGCCAGTGCGCGGGGATGATGATGTCCGTATCGATGTTCTTGGCGCCCCAAGGATAGGCGCGGCCCGAAACCTGTTGGATCGGCTCCATCAGCGGCGCTCCGCCGACACGGTGTTCAGATGCATGGACACAGCTTTCCTAACGAATGGCCGGCGGCCATCCCAATTTCCGGCAATCGGCCGCCCGCGTCAGCGCGGTGCGACGACAGTCCGCTCGAGCGCCGGTATGGTCTTGATCGGCGTTTCCGGCCGCGGATAGGCACCCGCATAGGCAGCGGCGACACCGCTCAGGATCGTTCCGGCAATCAATGCGACGAGCGCCTTTTTCACGGCGTCTCTCCCCTTAACTATTACGCCTGGTTCGCCATCAACTCGCGAACGTCCGTCAGGTGCCCGGTCACCGCCGCCGCCGCCGCCATTGCGGGCGAGACGAGGTGGGTGCGCGACCCCGGGCCCTGCCGCCCTACGAAATTGCGATTCGAAGTGGAAGCACAACGTTCGCCGGCCGGCACCTTGTCCGGGTTCATCGCCAGGCACATCGAGCAGCCCGGCTCGCGCCACTGGAAGCCCGCTTCCAGGAAGATCCGGTCGAGCCCTTCCTTCTCGGCCTGGCGCTTGACCAGCCCCGAGCCCGGCACGATCAGCGCCTGGCGGATGCGGTCGGCGACCTTGCGGCCCTGCACCACCGCAGCGGCGGCGCGCAGATCCTCGATGCGGCTGTTGGTGCACGATCCGATGAAGATGTGCTCGACCGGGATGTCCTGCATCGCGGTCCCGGGGGTGAGGCCCATATAGTCGAGCGAGCGCTGCGCGGCGGCGCGCTTGGAGGGATCGGCGAAGCTCTCGGGATCGGGCACGACGCCGGTGATCGGCACCACGTCCTCGGGGCTGGTGCCCCAGGTGAGCGAAGGCGCAATGTCCGCCGCGTCCAGCGTCACCACCTTGTCGTACACCGCGCCCTTGTCGGTCGGCAGCGTCTTCCAATAGGCGACGGCGCGGTCCCATGCCTCGCCGGTGGGGGCCATCGGGCGGCCCTTGAGATAGGCGAAGGTCTTCTCGTCCGGCGCGATCAGCCCCGAGCGCGCGCCGCCCTCGATCGACATGTTGGAGATCGTCAGCCGCCCCTCGATCGAGAGGTCGCGGATCACCTCGCCGGTGAACTCGATGACATAGCCGGTGCCGCCGGCTGCGCCGATCTTGCCGATGATCGCCAGCACCACGTCCTTGGCGCTGACCCCGTGGCCGAGCGTGCCGTCGACGCGGACTTCCATCGTCTTCGATTGCTTGAGCAGCAGCGTTTGCGTCGCGAGCACATGCTCGACCTCGCTGGTGCCGATGCCGAAGGCCAGCGCCCCCAGCGCGCCATGCGCCGAGGTGTGGCTGTCGCCGCACACCAGGGTGGTGCCGGGCAGCGTGAAGCCCTGTTCGGGCCCGACGACATGGACGATCCCCTGCCGCGCATCGAGTGCGTCGATATAGGGCACGCCGAACTCCGCGACGTTGCCGCGCAATGCCGAGAGCTGGCCGGCGCTGGCAGGGTCGGCGATCGGCAGCGGATTGCCGGCGGCATCGACGCGCGGCGTGGTCGGCAGATTGTGATCGGGCACCGCGAGGGTAAGGTCGGGGCGGCGCACCTTGCGATCGGCCGCACGGAGGCCGGCAAAGGCCTGCGGGCTGGTCACTTCGTGGACGAGGTGCCGATCGATATAGATCAGGCAGGTGCCATCGTCCCGGCGCTCGACGACATGGTCGGCCCAGATCTTCTCGTACAGGGTGCGCGGTTCACTCGACATGCTCGCGCTCTAATCGAATCGTGCGCAGATGCAAGCTTTGGGGACATTTTCTGCTGCCGCCTCAGCTGACCTGTAGCGAGGCTGCCACTGTCTAAACGCCATGGAAAGGTCGTGCGGACCAGGAGGGGCGGCAACACCCCAGCACACCCCTTGCAACCGCTGTCGCACCGGCTGCATAGCGTGTCGCGCAATCGGAACGGGGGCGGGCCAGTGGAAGAAGAAGAAATGCCGGCGAATCACGACGGCGCCGCGCTGCTCTACGATTACTTCAAGCACCTCACCGGGCTATGCCTGTTTTCGCTGGGCGGCGTGGCCGCGCTGACCGACAAGGTGGCGGGACGATCGCTGGCGCTGCTGGTCATCACCTTCCTCGTGATCGGTCTGGCGGGCCTTATCTCCTTCTCGGCGACCGGAAGCATCGTGGATTCGCGCTCCAAGGGAAAGCCGATCCGGCGCGACATCACCTATTGTCGCCATGCGGCGCCGCTGATGCTCTCGGTCGGCCTAGGCATGTTCCTCTATCTGTTCGTCACCGCGCGCGGCCACTGAGCGGCGGGTCCACGCGGACCGGTTACTTCGCCGCAATCCCACGCAAATAGCGCTGCACCGCTGCCACCTCCTCCGGCCGCAGTGCGTGAAGGTTTTCCTTCACGATCGTTCCCATGAAGCCGACATCGCGACCCCCTGCCCCGACGCCCTCGTGCAGCAGCCGCTGGAAGTCCGCCGGTGCATAGGACGCTGCCATCGGCGCCAGCGGCGGTACCACTTTGCCGTCATGAACCCGCGGCTCGGTGAGTGCGTGGCATTCGGAGCAGAGGACCTGCGTCAGATACCGCCCCGGATCCGCTGGACGCTTCGCCACGCCGTGCGGGTCCGCGACCAAGCTCGGACGGGTCGCGCCGGTGAGGATCTTCCAGCGGCCGACGGGGCCGAACCAGGTGCTCGCCTGCACATCGTCGGGCGCCGGCTTGAGGCTGCGGGCCCAGGCGATGATGCGGCCGACATCGTCGTCGGCGAGATAGGTCATCGACCAGGCGGGCATGATGAAGACCGTTCGCCCTTCCCTGGTCACGCCCTGGCGGATCAGCCGGGCGAGTTCGGCGTCCGAATAGCGCGCGATGCTGCGGGCGATCGGCGGCGGGGCGACCTGGCCCTCGCGCCAGTCGACCGGCGTCCACACCGCCCCCTTGCCGTCGCCGTGACAGCTCTTGCAGCCGGTGAGCGTCGCCAGCCGCGATCCCTCCGCCAGCGCGACAGCATCGCGGGGCACGGCGATCGGCGTAAGCGGGACGGCATGGCTGCGGCGGATCACCCATTCGGACGCGCCGTAGAGCCCAGCCACGGCCACCACCGCCACCGCCGCCACGCCCAGCCCCAATCGCGCCAAGATCCGCATGCCGTCCCCTTGCTCCAAGCCCCCCTCCCGCACGCGGGAGGGGAACAAGAAGGGCTATGCCAAAGCGGAGTGGCGTTCGCCAGCGTCGCTCAGAACTTGAACCGCACGCCGGCGCGGTACACCCGGCCGATCTGGTCGTAGAGCGCCGGGTTGTTGAAGATCGTCGAGCGTGCCGGATCGCGGTCGAACAGATTGTCGATCTTGCCGTAGAGCGTCACGTCCTTGATCACGTCGAAGGTCGCGCCGACGTCGAGGTAGAAGGACCCCGGGATATAGTTGTTGTCGATCGTCGGCCGCTGCGTGGTCGAGGCCGGGCAATTGCTCTGGCAGACGACATATTGGTTGCCGATCGTGCCCGAGGTGAACCAGCGCTCCTGCACCAGCAGCGAGAAGCGGCCGCTGTCATAGGTCTGCACCGCCAGCCATTTCCACTTGGGCGTAGCACCGAGGTTGTTGCCGGCATTGTCGACGGGCACGGTGCCCGGCAGCCCGGTATCGGTGATGTTGTTGATCACGTGCGTCGCCAGCGCGCGGAGCGTGAAGTTGCCCGGCAGCCCCAGCGGCCGCGCCCAGCGATAGCTCGCCTCGATGTCGAAGCCCTCGGTGCGGATCGAGGCAAGGTTGAACGCCTGGACGTTGATGAAATTAGGCCCGGCGGTATTGCTGAGATTGAACGCGCTGCACGTCTCCAGCAGCACCTTCTGGAAGCAGAGATTGACGATGTCAGTCGCCGCCAGGCTGGAGATCACCTCGTCGATCTTGATCTTGTACCAGTCGAACGAAAGGTTCAGCCCGCGCGCCCAGCCGGGATTGGCGAGAGTGATGCCGGCGGTGGTGTTGCGCGCGATCTCCGGCTTCAGCGCGGTGTTACCGATCGAGTTCTGGATGACCAGCACGTTGACCTTGTTGAACGGGTCGAAGAAGTTGGGCAGCGTCGTCGTGACCGGGGCGGCGAACAGCTCGGACAGGTTCGGCGCGCGGACGTCGCGCGAGGTGACGCCGCGGATACGCAGGCCGTCGATCGGCAGCTCCCAGGTGCCGCCGATCTTCCACGCCCAGACCGTGCCCGAGGTGGTATAGTCGGTCACCCGCGCCGCGCCGTTCAGATTGGCGTGGCCCAGCTTGTCCGAATTGAGCAGCGGCAGGTTCGCCTCGAAGAACGCCTCCTTGACGCTATAGGCGCCGGTGCCGTTCTTGTAGTTGCCGGCATACCAGTTGTTGCCGGTGGTGAGCAGCACCGGATCGGCCGGATAGTCGCCGCCCGGGGCGGTCGCCGCGAAGCCGGCGCCATAGGGATCGGCGCTGACCCTGTAATATTCGTGGCGATACTCGCCGCCGAATGCGATCGACAGCGGCCCCGCCCACAGGTCGAGCGGCGAGCCCGAGATGTTGATGCTGGCCACGTCCTGGGTCTGGCGGGTACGCTGGTAGGGCCCATGCTCGGGCATGATATAGGCCAGCGCCGCCGCGGAAGGATTGCCGCCGATGATGTTGAGCGGCTGGCAGCCGTTCGCCCGCGCCGTGGCGTCGCGGCAGACGATCGTGCCGTTCAGCGTCGTCGCGTCGATCGCCTGGTTGAAGCGGCGTGACAGCATGATGTTGCGGACGTCGATATCGGTATAGTTGGTGCCGTGCTCGCCATAGATGTCGTAGGTCCAGGGCGTGCCTGCGACCTCCACCTTGCCCTTGCCGCCGAGCACGAAGCGATATTGGCGACGATCGGTATAAACGCGGGTGTTGCCGAGCGCCGCGTTGCTGGTGCCGTACTGGAAGCTGGTGATGCCGGCCGCGGCGCAGGCCTGCTGGACCAGCGCCGGCACGTACGGATTGGCGCATTGCAGCGTCAGCCCCGGCCGGTTCTGGCCGTTGACCGGCTGGTTGTTGGTCTTCACCTGGCCGATATTGGCGGTGAAGTAGATCTCGTTATCCGGCGCGATGTCGAAGCCGGCGCGGGCATAGCCGTTGATCCGCTCGATCGCCGATTTGAGCGAGCGGCCGGCGTCGATGTTGCCCGAAAGATCGCCGCCCTGGCAGAAGCCGGCGAAGCAGCCGATCACCGCGCCGCTGGCGGTGCGCGAGGGAACGCCGTTCGAACCGTACTGGAACTGGAAGGGCTGGCCGCTTTGGTCGAAGGCCGTGCCCTGCAGCGGGCCGGCGGTGATCAGGCCATATTTGGTGAAGGTGATCGACTGCGCCCAGTCGCGCACGACATATTGCGGCGACCCGTCATTGAGCACGCCGCGATCGATCAGCGAGCGCTGCGTGAACCAGTCGCGGCCATTGGCGAGCTTGGTGCCGAACGCGCCGCCGCCGATGCCCTCTTCCTTGTCATATTCGGCACTGCCGACGAGGTGGAGCCGGTCGCCGAGCGCGCTGGTGCCCGCCGCGAGCTGGACGAGCCCGGTCGCATCGTCGCCATAGGTGGTGATGCCGCCCTGGATATTGCCGCGAATGCCTTTGAAGCGCGTGTCGGTGATGAAGTTCACCACGCCGCCCACCGCATCCGAGCCATAGGAGGCCGAGGCGCCGCCGTTGACGATATCGACGCGCTTGACCAGCAGCTGGGGGAATAGGCTGACATCGGGCACGCCGGTGACGTTGGCGCCGACCACGCGCTGGCCGTCGAGCAGGGTCAGCGTGCGAATGGTGCCCAGGCCGCGCAGCGAGAAGGAGCTGAGCCCCTGCTGCCCGCTCGAGGTGCTGAAGGTGTTGACCTGCGTGCCCGACGAGCCCTGCAGCGACGGCAGTTGCGAGATGGTGGTGAAGACGTTGGGCTGCGCGTTGGCGGCGATCTGCTCCTCGCCCAGCACCGTGGTCGGCGTCGGCGCGTTGAAGCCGCTCACCGCGATGCGCGAGCCGGTGACGATGATTTCGCTGTCCTGCGCTTCGCTGCGGGTCTGGGGGACGGTGTCCTCGCTCGCCTGCGCTGGCGGCGGCGGCGCGGGCGCGGTCTGCGCCAGCGCGGAGAGCGGCGCGAGGCACGCCCCCGCGACGATCAGCCCGAGCGACGTGGTGCGCAGCAATGCGCGGCGGCGATCCCTCTTGTCGTAGAACATCCTCACCTCCCTGATTCGGCGTCCGTTGTTCGGACCGGCGGGGAGGCGGCGGCGAATGCGCGGCGGGACGCGCCGAGCCTGCCGA
This sequence comes from Sphingomonas trueperi, assembly GCF_040545965.1. GTDB lineage: Bacteria > Pseudomonadota > Alphaproteobacteria > Sphingomonadales > Sphingomonadaceae > Sphingomonas > Sphingomonas trueperi_C. Next base: position 358,800 of record NZ_JBEPMV010000003.1, read on the forward strand.
CAACGCCAAGACGCATCATTCCTGTCGCGGCGCAACAAGTGCACCACGGCTACCGATCGGCTCCTCTCCAGTCCAACGCCTTGGTTATCTTACAATTCGCGCGAAAGACTTGCCCGAGACACGCTAGTGCGCACCACGGCTTCGCCCCCATCGAGCTATGTTCACGTTAACATCGCCACGCTATTGTTGACCGCAGGTGAAGTCAATAGTCCGCGTACATGGGGTTGCCCCGTTTGGGAGGCATCGAAAACTCAGACCAGCGGCGCGCGATCTTCGCGGGCGTTCAGCCGAGCATTTCCTTCGGCGAGACGTAGCCGGGGTCGTGCGCGAAGGGCAGCGCCGCGCCCTCGCGCAGTGCCGCCAGCACCGCGGCGAAATCGGTCTCGCAGCGGAAGCCCAGCACGCGTTCGGCGAGGCTCGAATCATAGACGCGGCCGATGGTGGCGGGCAGCGTCCAGCCGCGTGCCGCGTAGAGCGAAGGGGCATCCGGGAAGGCACGCGCGATCACCGCAGCGGCATCCTGCTTGAGCGCGGCGCAGTCGGCGCGGGCGAAGGGCGTCGGCGCCGAGATGACGAACACGCCATGGCCGATCGCCGGCGCCCGCTCCAGCGCCACCAGATGCGCCCGCGCCGCATCCTCTACCGTCAGCCGGCGATGGAGCAGCTCATTGGCCTTGAGATTCTCGCCCGACGGCGTGGCATGCGTGTCGTCGTCCTCGGGGAAGAAGCGGCTGGTGCGCAGTACGATCGTGGCGAGCCCCTGCTCCGCCCAGGCGACCCGGCACAGCCCTTCGGCGGCGAGCTTGGTGACGCCGTAGATGTTGCGCGGCGCGAGTGGGCCGCTCGCATCGTCGAGCCACACCGCCGACTCGCCCGCCTCGTCGCGGATCGCCTGGCTGATCATCAGCGACGTCGTTGAGGTGAAGACGAACCGGTCATGTCCCGCCGCCGCCGCGCATTCCAGCAGGTTGAGCGTGCCCGCGACGTTCACGTCGACAAAGGCCTGCGCCGGGTACCGCACGATGTCCGGCTTGTGCAGCCCGCCGGCATGGATCACCGCTTCGATGCCATGCTCGGCGAAGACCTGCTCGACCAGCGCGCGATCGGCGACGGAACCCAGCACGTCGGTATCCACGCCAGGCGCGACGTCCAACCCGACGACCTGGTGCCCTGCGCCTCCCAGCATCGGCGCCAGGAAGCGCCCCAGCCAGCCCGACGATCCGGTGAGCAGGATTCGCATCAGGGTCGCGCTCCATATTTTCGCGCCAGCACCGCGCAGACGAACAACTGGAGCTGGTGGAAGATCATCAGCGGCAGCACGATCAGGCTCACCGCGCCGCCGGGGAACAGGATCGTCGCCATCGGGATGCCGCTGGCCATGCTCTTCTTCGATCCGCAGAAGACGATGGCGATCTCGTCCTCCTTGCTGAAGCCCAGCTTGCGGCTGCCGAACATCGTCGTGGCGATGACGATGCCGAGCAGCACGGCGTTGAACGCCAGCACCAGCGCCAGGTCGGCGAGCGACACGCGGCTCCACACGCCCGCCACCATGCCCTCGCTGAAGGCGGCGTAGACGACGAGCAGGATCGAGCCGCGATCGACCACCATGGTCAGCAGCTTGTGCTTGAGGATGAACCCGCCGATCAGCGGCCGAGCCGCCTGCCCGGCGGCAAAGGGCAGCAGTATCTGCATTGCGATCGATTCCAGCTGCGACAGCGAGAAGCCCGCTCCGCTATTGCTAGGCAATAGCAACGCAACGAGCAGCGGCGTGATGAGAACGCCGATCAGGTTGGAAAGCGAGGCGCTGCACAGCGCCGCCGGCACGTTGCCACGCGCGATCGAGGTGAAGGCGATCGAGGACTGGACGGTGGAGGGCAGCAGGCAGAGGAACAGCAGCCCCAGCGCGATCCCGCCCGGCAGCACATGCCCGGCTACCGCATAGGCCCCCAATCCGAGGATGGGGAAGAACAGGAAGGTGCTGAGGAACACCGTCAGCTGGAGCCGCCAGTTGGTCAGCCCCGCCCAGATCGCCGAGGGCGCCAGCCGCGCGCCGTAGAGGAAGAACAGCAGCGCCACCGCGATCGTCACCGCCTCGTCGGCGATGCTCGCCCACATGCCCCGCGCGGGGAACAGCGCGGCGAGGCCAACCGTGCCGAGCAGCATCAACAGATAGGGATCGATCCAGCGACGAAGGGCAGCCATGCGGGTACTCGCACCATGGAAACTGCGGGTGCCCATGCGCGCGCCTGCACGACGGTGCAAGCGCTCAGGCCGCAGCCAAGCCTATCATATGGTGCAACGGCTCGCCTGCATCCGCCCAGTCGGTGCGCCGTTTCACGAACGGATTCAGGAACAGGAAGGGCAGCTTCACGAACAGCAGTTCGGAGTGGATGAAGGTATCCACTGCCCGCTCCCACCAGCGGGGCTCGCGCTTGCCGTGCGCGCGTAGCCAGCCGTCATAGGGGGCCCAATGGCTCGGCTCGTCCTTCTCGATGATGCGGAAGATGCGAGTCAGCACCTTGTCGCTCAGCACCGCGGGATGGTTGAGCAGGATGTGGACCTGGCGATGGCCGCGCTGTTCGGTGAGCGAGATCACCCGACACAACTTCTCGAACTGGGCGTCGTCCTCGATCAGCTTCTGTGTATCGAGCGCATCGATGGTGCGGCGGAACATGATCTCGACGAAGCGGTCGATATGGCCGCAAGTCCGGTCCACCTTCAGCGGCATCCGCCCCTGCAGCTCGAACCAGCGCTTGAACATCTGGTAATGCTTGCGCTCGTCGGCACGATGTTTCTCGATCGCGGCGATCAGCGCGTGATCGTCCGGCGCGCGCGCCCGCACCGCCTCGAGCACCCGGTCGATGCTCGTATAGCCGCGATGCTCGTTGTAGATGTAGATCGACCCCAGCAGGTCGAGATAGCGGCGGCGGAACGGGGACAACATCGCCGGACGCTATGCGTCCGCCATGTTTCCGTCAATCGACGCCTTTGACGAAGAAATGGTCGATCACGTCCTTGGCGAGCCGGGCGGGACGCTTGGTCTCGGCATCGAGGCAGCACCAACTGGATTTCACCTCGGCCAGCACCTCGGACCCGCGACGGATGATCGTCTCGTAGAAGGCGCGGGCGCCCTGCACCTTTTCCAGCAGGACGGTGGCGACCACGTCGTCCTCCAGGAAGGCCGGGCGGCGATAGGTGATCTCGTGCTTGAGCGCGACCCAGAGATGCTCGGCGACCGCCTCTACCGGCGCCAGCGCCTGCCAGTGGCTGACCACCGCCGCCTGCACCCACTTCAGATAGGACGCGTTGTTCACATGTCCCATGAAGTCGATATCGTCCTGTTCGACGTCGACCCGGAATTCGAAGGGAATCGCAGCGTTGCTCACCCCGACATCATAGACCAGTGGGTTCCAACAAGCGACCCGGCAGCAAAGTAAATTGCTCCGCATGACATCTTCTTGCGGCGGCCGCGGATGCCGTAGCGGCAGGCGGTCAAGCCGGGCCGATTTCCAGCCGCTTCGCCAGCGTGTCGCGGCGCGCGTCGAGCTCGTGGCGGGCACGTTCGAGCAGCTCGAGCTCGGTCGCCTCGAGCAGGTCGTCGACCACCCCGCGCAGGTGCCGCCGCATCGCCGCGCGGGCGCCGTGCGGATCGCGGGCATGGAGCGCGTCGAGGATCGGGCGATGCTCGTCGTAGCGCGGATTGACGCCGTTGCGCCGCGCACGATCGAACATGTTGGCGCAGAGCGGCGAGCGGGTGCGCAGCTCCCACAGATATTCCACCACGCTGCGGATCGCCGCGTTGCCGGTCGCATTGGCCACCGCGATGTGGAAGCGGTGATCGGCATCGAACAACGTCGCGTTGCCGGTGGCCGGATCGGCCATCTCCTCTGCGATCTGGTCGAGCTCGGCGAGCTGCTCGGCGGTGATCGACACTGCCGCCAACGCCGCCGCCTCGCCTTCGAACAGGATCCGTGCCTCGGTGAGGTCGAATGCGCCGATGTCGAGATTGAGCGCGTCCTCGCGCAGCCCGCCCGAGCTGTCGCGGTGGGTGACGTAGAGGCCCGAGCCGTGGCGCGCCTCGATCCAGCCCTTCATCTCCAGCGCGATCATCGCCTCGCGGATGGTTGGCCGGCTGACCTTATACTCTTCCGCCAGGTCGCGTTCGCCGGGCAGGCGGGTGCCCGGGGCCCAGCGCCCGCCCTCGATACCATCGGCGATCGACGCGGCTACGCGCTGGTAGAGCTTGCTTCGGTTCAGTTTCATCACCGACTCTCATAGGCGAGCGATGGGTTTTCGCAAAGCCTTTGGCCTTACCACTCAATCCCGAAACCGATCGGGCAAGTAACGGTCGGGCTCTAGCGCGGGCACCTCACCAAGCAGCAACTGGCTGGCCAATCGGCTGGCGGCGGGCGCGGTCTGAATGCCGAAGCCCCCCTGCCCTGCGCACCAGAAGAAGCCCGGCACCGCCGGATCGAAGCCATAGACCGGTCGACGATCGGGCGCGAAACTGCGCAGGCCTGCCCAGCGATGCTCGAGTGCGGCCACGCGCCAATCGACCACCTGCTCGAAGCGGTGGATGGCGGTGGCGATGTCGATTTCCTCGGGCGCGGCATCGCAAGGTGGGCTGTCCACTTCGTCATGCGGCGTGAGCCAGAGGCGCCCGCCCGCCTCGGGCTTGAAGTAGAAGCTGCCGCCAAGGTCGCTGACCAACGGGCAGCCGGCAGGCGGTGCCGGATCGGTGCGCAGCTGGACCATGGTGCGACGATAGGCGCGAATGCCGATCGGCGCGCCCCCCGCCAGCGCGGCGACCCTGTCGGCCCAAGCGCCCGCGGCGTTGACCAGCAGGTCGGCCTCGAACGTGCCGGCTCGAGTCTCCAGACGCCACAGCCCGCCCTCGCGCACCGCGCCGGTCAGCCCGGCCGAGCAGTGCAGCACCGCGCCTGCCGCCCTGACGCGGGCGAGGAAATGCTGATGCAGCGCGGCGACGTCGATATAGGCGCAGCCCGGCTCATGGACGCCGAGCGCCCAATCCTCGCGCAAGCCCGGCACGATGCTGCGCGGATCGACCGCGTGGAGCGAAACGCCGCTGCCCTCGAAGGCTGCGAGGAAGGCATCGACTCGCCCTTGGTCGCCGACCCGCGCCAGATGGAGTTCGCCCAGCGGATCGAGGAAGCCGCCCTCGCGCAGCATCGGCCCCGAGGCGGTGGTGAGCGGCTGGATATCGGGCCCGCCATAGGTTTCGGACCAGAAGGCGGCGGAGCGTCCTGTCGCGTGATAGCCGGGCCGATCCTCGGCTTCGAGCAGCAGCACGCGCGCATGCGGCGCGAGTTCGGCTGCCAGGCTTGCGCCTGCAATACCGGCCCCGATGATCGCAGCGTCGAACCGCGTCATCGGCGCGGCGCCTGCGCATCGAGGAAGCCGTCGATCCTGGCCAACGCACGATCGCGCACCGGATCGGCTTCGCGCAAAATCTCGTGCGCACTCTCCGGTCCGAACCGCAGCACCTCGGCATGCGGCAGCCGCGGCGCGATCCGCAGCGCGGCGCGCGCGTCGACCAGCCCGTCTGCCTCGGCGATGACGAACAATAGCGGCGTGCGGACCGCCTCCAACGGCGCCGCCTCCAGCGCCGCCATCGAACGGAACGCCGCGACCAGCCATTGCCAGCTCGGCGGACCGGTCAGCAACGCGCGCTCCTTGGCCTGCCACCATAGCTCGTCGGCATAGCGGGCGGGGTCGTGGGTGAGCAGGTTGGCGCGGGTCTCGGTCGTATAGGGCTTCTCGTTGCCCTTCCACGCCGGTCGCCGCGGATCGCCGAGCCGCGCCAGCACCCGCGCCAGCGGCGGCGCCAGCTTGCCCAGCGCGCTGCGCACCCCCAGCATCGGTGCGATCAGCACCGCCGCATCCGGCGCGATGGCGCCCTCGCCCAGCCCGCGCAGCACCAGATGCCCGCCCATCGAATGCCCCATCACGACATGCGGCCCCGGCGTCTCCGCCTGCCACTGCACGGCGAAGGCGCGGAGATCTTCGATATAGGTCGCGAAGTCATCGATATGGCCGCAATCACCCTTGGGCGTCAGCCGGCCGGAGCCGCCCTGCCCGCGCCAGTCGAAGGCGGTGATCGTCCAGCCTGCTGCGTGCCAATGCGCAAAGCTTTCCAGATACTTCTCGAACACATCGCCGCGACCCGTCTGGAACAGGATGCTGCCGCGCGGGGTACCCTCGGCCGGCCAGTGAAAGCGGCGGAGCGGCCAGCCGTCGGGAGCGCCCCAGCGGTCGATCACCGCGCCGTCGGGTATCGCACGCGCGAAATTCCGGGAAACTGCCATGCGGCGTGGTTACGGTTTCGTAAGCCGGTCCGTCTACCCATTTGGCCCATGGGGGCGATCTTCCAGGCCTGTCTGCTCGGCGCGCTGGCGCTGCTCCTGCTATCGGCGGGTGTGGAGGACGTGCGCTTCCGCACCATCGCCAATGCCAAGAACGCAGCCATCGCGCTCGCCGCGCCGCTCTGGTGGTGGGCGAGCGGCATGGCGCTGTGGCCGGACGTCACGCTCCAGATCGGATGCGCCGCGATCGTCTTCGTGTTGTTCATCGGCGTGTTCGCCGCGGGCGCGATGGGCGGCGGCGACGTCAAGCTGATCGGAGCCCTCGCGCTATGGCTGCCGCTGGTGCCGCTGCTGCGGATGCTGGTCCTGATGTCGCTGCTGGGCGGCGCGCTGACGCTGGGGATGCTGCTCACCCAGTGGCTGCGCCGCCGCAGCGTCGGCGCGATCGAGGTGCCGTACGGCGTGGCGATCACGCTGGGCGCCGGAATTGTCCTCTACGAACCGATTCTTAACCGGATTGGGTGATGATTAACGCCGCCACAACCGGGTCGGCCAAAGAATACGAGAAGGCGTAATCCACATGGACGCACGTAGGCTATTGCTGCTCGTCGGCGCGTTGCTGGTCGCCGGCATCACCGCGTTCATGGCGCGCACGCTGGTGCTCGGCTCGGCCGCACCCGCTGCCGGGGCGATGGCGCCGGGCGTCCCGGCCGCTTCCGCTGCCGCGCCGGTCAACACCACCGAAGTGCTGGTCGCCAAGCGCGCGCTGCCGGTGGGCACCATCCTCGACGCCACCGCGCTCGAATTCCGCCCCTGGCCCAAGGATCTGGTCGAGGGCGCATACTATGTCCGCGGCCAGAGCGAGCCCGCCAAGCTGCAGGGCGCCGTCGTCCGCTTCGCGGTGCCCGCCGGCCAGCCGGTGACCCAGGGCGCGCTGGTCAAGCCCGGCGACCGCGGCTTCCTCGCCGCAGCCCTCGGCCCCGGCATGCGCGCGGTGACCGTCCCCGTCTCCGCTCAGAGCGCGGTTGCCGGCTTCGTCTTCCCGGGCGACCATATCGACCTGATCCTCACCCAGACGGTGAGCGGCGAAGGCCCGCCGCTGCGCGCTTCGGAGACGGTGCTGCGCAACCTGCGCGTGCTCGCCACCGACCAGCGCACCGACAAGCAGACCGACGACAAGGGCAAGACCGTGGTCACCGCCTATTCGACCGTGACGGTCGAAGCGACGCCCAAGATCGCCGAGAAGATCGCCGTCGCGCAGACCGTCGGCACCCTGTCGCTGTCGCTGCGCTCGCTCGCCGACACGCAGACCGACCTCGACGAGGCGATCGCCAGCGGCGCAGTGAGCGTGCCCGACGACCCCAAGAAGGAAAAGGCGTTCCTCGCCCGCGCCACCAGCCGGCCGCAGGACGAGAGCGACTCCTATGTCACCGGGGCCGACGTGTCGCGCTTCCAGCGCCGCACCGTGCCGGCCAAGGAAGGTCCGCCCGCCGGAATGGCCGCGCCGGCCCAGACCACCGGCACGCCGGTGGTGGTACAAGCCATCGGCCCGGTGGTGCGCGTCGTTCGCGGCAGCGATGCCAGCCTCGTCCCCGTCGGCGGAAAGAACTGAGATGCAGCGCACCCTCCCTCTCGGCGCCGCGACCCTCGTCGCGCTGCTCGCCGCCCCGCATGCGCTTGCGCAAACCCGCAGCGCCAAGCCCGTCGCCCGCATGGCGCAACTGCCCGCCGGCAGCCAGCGCCCGACGCGCGACGTGGTGCTCTCGATCGGCGAAGGCGAACTGGTCACCCTGCCCGCCGCCGCGGCCAATGTGTGGACCTCGAACCCCGGCGTCGCCGACGTCTATGTCGCGAGCACCCGGCAGATCCACCTTTACGGCAAGGCATTCGGCGAGGCGACGGTGTTCGCCACCAATGCCGCCGGGGCGGTCGTCTATTCCGCCAATATCCGCGTCAGCCAGAACATCAGCAGCATCGATGCGATGATGCGGGCGGCGATGCCCGATTCCGACATCACCGTCACCACCGTCGGCCAAATCGCAGTGCTCAACGGCACGGTCCGCTCGCCGCAGGACAGCGAGCAGGCGCAGCGGCTGGTCACCGGGCTGCTCAACCCCGGCATCAACGTCAACGACGCCAATGCGTCGCTCAAGATCGGCGTGGTCAACCGGCTGCGCACCGCGACGCCGCTGCAGGTGCAGCTGCAGGTCCGCTTCGCCGAGGTGAGCCGCAGCTTCGTCAAGAACCTCAACGTCAACCTGACCAACCGTGATCGCGGCAGCTTCCTGTTCGGCATCAGCCAGGGCAAGGCCGGCACGATCACCACCAACACCGGCACCGCAGCGGACCCCGCCACCGGGGCCCCCCCGGGCGCCAGCATCTTCTCCTTCCCCGCGCCCAGCACCGGCAACACCATGCTCGGCGCGGCCGGCCGCTTCCTCGGCACCGATTTGCTCGCCAGCCTCGATTTCGGCGAGACGATCGGCCAGGTCTCCACCCTTGCCTCGCCCAGCCTCGTCGCGCTGTCGGGCGAGACCGCCAACTTCCTGGCCGGCGGCGAAATCCCGATCCCGATCGCCCAGGCGCTCGGCACCACCACGGTGGAATATAAGCAGTACGGCGTCAGCCTCGCCTTCACCCCCACCGTGCTGGCGGACGGCCGCATCTCGCTCCACGTCCGCCCCGAAGTGTCGCAGCTCTCCTCCTCGGGCGCGGTGACCTTGGCCAACACCACCATCCCCGCGCTCACCACCCGCCGCAGCGAAACAACGGTGGAGATGGGCTCGGGTGAGAGCATGGTGATCGGCGGGCTGCTGCAGAACAGCCACAACAACTCGATCACCAAGACCCCGGGCCTGGGCGACATGCCGATCCTGGGCGCGCTGTTCCGCTCCAACGCGTTCCAGCGCAACGAGACCGAGCTGGTGATCGTGATCACGCCGTACCTGGTGCGCCCGGTCAACGCGAACCAGATCCGCCTGCCGACCGACGGCTACAAGGCGCCCAACGATTTCGATCGCATCTTCCTGGGCTCGCTGGGCGAGGGCAAATCGGGCGGCGAACGGCCGATGCCGAGCATGGCGCCGCAAAGCGCGGCACCCGCCACCGGTGCGCTGGTCCCTGCGCCGGTCGCGCCGGCCAGCCCGTCCCGCAAATCCAAGAACGCCGCCGCCGCGCCGGGCTTCGGCCTGTGATGCGCCCGTCGAGGAGAACAGCCGTGTTGCCGCGTCCCGCTCTCGCCCTGCTCGCCCCCGCACTGCTGCTCGCCGGCTGCGCGGGCTATAATGGCGGCCTCGATTCGGTGCACCAGCCGATCGTCAGCCGCCAGGACCTGACGCTCGATCTCCAGGCAGACGGCGGACGGCTCGCCCCCGGCGAAGACCGGCGCCTCGCCGAATGGATGGGCGCGATGAACCTGCGCTATGGCGACCGCCTAGCCATCGACGACGGCGCCGACGGCAGTACCGGCCGCAGCGACATCGCCGCCGCCGCCGGGCGCTACGGCCTGCTGCTCGCCGACCGCGCGCCAGCCACCGGCCGGCCGGACTCGCCGGGCACGGTGCGCGTGGTGCTCACCCGCACCAGCGCCGCGGTGCCGGGCTGCCCCGATTATCGCCATTTCAGCGGCGCGACCGCCGATGCCAGCACCAGCTCCAACTTCGGCTGTGCCACCGCATCCAACCTCGCCGCGATGATCGCCGACCCGTCCGATCTGGTGCGCGGTGCGCCGGGCTCGCCCACCGCAGACCCGATGACGGTGAGCAAGGCGATCGGCGCCTATCGCGCGGCCGCGCCCAGCGGCGGCGGCGGCTCGACAGTGAAGAGTGAATCAAGCGGAGGGCCGAAGTGAACGCCCCCTTCACCCCCGGCCGCGCGGCTAGCCGCGATCCGTTCACCGCGTTCGTCTGCGACGAGGCCACGGCCGATTTGATGCGGCCGATCGCCGTCGAGCTCGGCTGGTCGCCGGAGAAGGTCAACAAGGGCGGGCTGCGCAACGCCGTGCAGACGCTTGCCGTCTCCGCCAGCCCGCACGTGCTGTTCGTCGACCTCTCCGAATCGGGCGACCCGCTCAACGACATCAACGCGCTCGCCGAGGTATGCGAGCCCGGCACGATCGTGCTTACCGCCGGGGCGGTGAACGACGTGCGGCTGTACCGCGACCTGATCGCCAGCGGCATCCAGGATTACCTGCTCAAGCCGATCAACCCGGACATGCTGCGCGACGCGTTCCTGCAAGCGCAGACCGCGCTGGCGGCGCCCAAGCAGAGCGATGCGAGCGTGGGCCGGCCGCACTGCGCTGCGGCGGTGATCGGCACCCGCGGCGGCTGCGGCGCGACCAGCATCGCGACGTCGCTCGCTTGGCTGATGGGAGAAAAGCAGGGCCGCACCACCGCGCTGCTCGACCTCGACGTGCATTTCGGCACCGGCGCGCTCGCGCTCGACCTGGAGCCCGGCCGCGGGCTGACCGACGCGATCGAAAACCCCAGCCGCATCGACGGGCTGTTCATCGAACGCGCGATGGTCCGCGCCTCCGAACGGCTGGCGGTGCTTTCGGCCGAGGCGCCGATCAACGCGCCGATGACCGGCGACGGCGCCGCCTTCTACCAGCTGCAGGAAGAGATTCGCGGTGCGTTCGAATGCACGATCACCGATCTGCCGCGCCAGATGCTGGTGCAGCACCCGCATCTGATCGCCGACATGCAGGTGGCGGTGCTGGTGACCGAGCTGACCCTGGCCGCCGCGCGCGACACGATCCGCATCCTCAGCTGGTTCAAGTCCAACGCGCCGCAGACCCAGATCTTCCTCCTCGCCAACAAGATGCCGCAGCCTGCGTTGCTCGAGATCAGCCGCAAGGAATTCGAAGGCTCGATCGAGCGCCCGATCGACTTCGTCGTGCCGTTCGAGCCCAAGCTCGCCGCCCAGGCCGCCAAGCTCGGCAAGCCGATGGCGGAGGTGGGCCGCACCAACCGGGCGATGGCGCCGATCGGCGAACTGGCCGGCCGCATCCTCGAGATTACCGATGCCGGTGCCGAAGGCGAGCGCAAGGAAGCGGCCAAGGGCGGCTCGCTGCTCAGCAAGCTGGGCGACCTCAAGGCGCTGATGGCGAGCAAGAAGAAGTAGGCCGCCGATGCCGCTGCTGCCGCTCCTGATGCTGGGCCTGGGTGCCGCCGCGGTGCTGGTGCTGCTGGTGCTGGCGCTGTCCGGCCCCTCGGCGCAGCGGGCGAGCGCGCGGCGGCTCACCTCGCTGCGCGACCGCCACATGGTAAGCGCCACCGGCGCCAACGCGATGGAAGCGCAGCTGCGCCGCATCTCGACGACGCAGGCCAGCGGCGTCGACCTCACCTTCGCGCGGCTGTTGCCCAACCAGGAGCAGCTCGAAAAGCGCCTAGCGATGACCGGCAAGAACTGGACGCTCGGCCAGTATGGCCTGGCGACGCTGGGCCTCACGCTAGCGGTGGCGTTGCTGCTGTTTCTCAAGGGAGCGCCGCCGCTGCTCTCGATCGTGTTCGGGCTGTTCCTCGGGCTCGGCCTCCCCCATTTCGTCGTCGGCTTCCTGATCAAGCGCCGCGTCGGCAAGTTCACCGCCACCTTCCCCGATGCGATCGACCTGCTGGTCCGCGGGCTGCGCTCGGGCCTGCCGATCACCGAGACGATCGGCGTTGTCGGCTTCGAGATACCGGGGCCGGTGGGCGAGGAATTCCGCGCGATCAGCGACAAGATGAAGATCGGCCGCACGCTCGACGCGGCGCTGCAGGAAACCGCCGACCGGCTCGGCACGCCCGAGTTCCAGTTCTTCACCATCACCATCCAGATCCAGCGCGAGACCGGCGGCAACCTTGCGGAAACGCTCGGCAATCTGTCCGACGTGCTGCGCAAGCGCGCGCAGATGAAGCTGAAGATCAAGGCGATGTCGTCGGAGGCGAAGGCGTCGGCGATCATCGTCGGCGCCCTGCCCTTCATCGTCTTCGGGCTGATCTGGTCGATCAACAACGAATATATGATGCACTTCTTCACCGATCAGCGGCTGGTCGTGATCGGCGGCGGCGGGCTGGTGTGGATGGCGCTGGGCGCCTTCATCATGGCCAAGATGGTCAATTTCGAGATCTGACGGCGATGGAACCCAGCCAAGGCCCCACCCTGCTCGGCATCGACGTCCTCTGGGTCGCGACGATCCTGTCGGCGATCGCCGCCTTCGCCGTGCTCGTCGCCATCTATGCCGCGACCACGGTGCGCAACCCGATGGCGCGCCGAGTGAAGATGCTCAACGAACGCCGCGAGCAGCTGAAGGCCGGCATCGTCGCCACGCCGTCGAAACGGCGCGCCAAGCTGGTCCAGCGCAGCGACACCACCGACCGGATCCGCAGCTTCCTCAGCTCGCTCAAGGTGCTGCAGGACGAGCAGGTCAAGGCGGCGCAGGTCAAGCTGCTCCAGGCCGGCATTCGCAGGCGGGAATGGGCGGTGGGGGTGATCCTCGGCCGGCTGGTACTGCCGATCCTGTTCGGCGGGCCGATGCTCTACTTCGTCTACGGCACCGACATGTTCGCCGACTGGAGCCCGCTCAAGGCCTATGGCCTGGTCGCCGGCAGCTTCATCCTCAGCTACAAGGCGCCCGACCTCTACCTCAAGAACCGGATTCAAAAGCGCACCGACGCGATCCGGAAGGGCCTGCCCGACGCGCTCGACCTGCTGGTGATCTGCGCCGAGGCCGGCCTGACCGTCGATGCCGCCTTCGGCCGCGTCGCCAAGGAACTGGGGCGCGCCTATCCCGAACTGGGTGAGGAATTCTCGCTGACCGCTATCGAGCTCGGCTTCCTCACCGATCGACGTGCGGCATTCGAGAACATGGCGATGCGCATCAATCTGGATGCAATTCGCGGTGTCGTTACAACCATGATCCAAACCGAGAAGTACGGCACCCCCCTCGCCTCGGCACTGCGCGTCCTATCTGCAGAATTCCGCAATGAACGCATGATGCGCGCGGAAGAAAAAGCCGCACGCTTGCCCGCGATCATGACCGTTCCACTGATTCTGTTCATCCTGCCGGTGCTGTTCATCGTGATCCTCGGGCCCGCTGCCTGCTCGATCAACGATTCACTGATGCATTGACGCTTACGGAACCGAAGGCGCGGTGACAGGTTGTTGGCGGGTTGCCGGGAGCCCGATTGATGACCGACTTGCCCTACACCACCCCCCTGCAGTTCATCGGCCTGGCGCTTGCGCTGGTCGCCGGCTGGCTGCTCGGCCTGGCGAGCAGCAATGCCGGGCGTCGCTGGCGCGAACGCTACGAGGCCGAGCGCGACGCCCATCAGGCGCTGCGCGAGGAACTCGCCACCGCCAACACCCGGATCCGCGATCTCGAAGCCGCCAATTCACGGCTGGAGCGCACCGTCGCCGATCGCCGCCCCGCCGTGCCGCTTGCCGACCCCGCCCCCACCAAGCGTGATTCGGCGATCCGCAGCTGGTTCTACGGCGGCACCGACGTACTCGCCCGCATCCACGGCATCGACGAGCACCGCGAGCGCCAGCTCAACCAATTGGGCATCCAGCATTTCCGCGACATCGAGGAATTGCCCCGCGGCGACGAGCTGCCGCTGGAAGAACGACTCGGCCTGCTACACGGCACGATCGTCGAGGAGCGCTGGCGCGAACAGGCGGCCCTGCTCCGGGCCGGCGAGACCGACGAGCATGCCCGCAGGTTCGGCCACCACGCCTGATCTTGTCTTACAATAGAGGTTGACTGTCGCTCGGGCGCAACGCTCGGGCGTTTTTTTGTGCGTGCCATGCCGGCGAAAGCGTTCCGCCGCCACTTGAGCGGAGAAGCGCGAGAATGCCCGCTTTACCGCCCTTTAGCGCCTCATCTTTGCAAGAATGAAAAGACGCGAGCACTGATAAAATCGCCGCGCAAGCCATAACCGATCCCCTACCTTTCATTGGAACGTCTCAAATAGGTCATGCCGCTGTCGCCGACTGGCTTGACAACTGGTCAGGCCTCTAGGACATTTGTCGGACCACGAGCAGCAAGCTCGGAAGAGAAAAACAGAGCACCGCAGCAGGGTTCGCCATTTTTTGATGAGGGGTGGTTTGATGTTGAGTCCTTCGACGATCAGGGCGCGTCGCGCCGTTTCCGGTACCAAGTTGGTATTGCTTTCCGCAGGTTGCGTCGCTGCCTTGGCGCTTGGCGACCCGGCCTTCGCCCAGACCGATGCCGCGCCCGCCGCCCAGGGCCAGGACGATACCGGCGGCGACATCGTCGTTACCGGCTTCCGCTCCAGCCTCGCTTCCGCGCTCGACGCGAAGCGCAAGGACATCCGCATCACCGACGGCATCTCGGCCGAGGATATCGGCAAGTTCCCGGCGCAGAACATCACCGAGGCGATCCAGCGCATTGCCGGCGTCCAGATGTCCAACATCAACGGCCGCGGCTCGACGATCAGCATCCGCGGCCTCGGCGCGCAGTACGCCCGCACCACGATCAACGGCCAGACCTTCGCCAGCGCCGACTTCAAGGACGGCTTCCGCTACGACATCATCCAGACCGATCTCGCCAGCGCGATCCAGGTGGTGAAGTCGCCCACCGCGGACATGGACACCGGCGGCCTGTCGGGCACGGTCAACATCGATACGGTCAAGCCGCTTGCCTATAAGGGCCCGCGCTTCATCGTCGGCGTGAAGGGTTACAATTCCGAATATCGCGGCAAGGAAGTCACGCCCAAGGTCAGCGGCGCCTATATCGACAGCTTCGCCGGCGGCACGCTGGGCGTGATGGCGAATGTCAGCTACCAGAAGCTGAAGGATCGCGGCGACTATGTCTTCATCAAGAACTGGTACAATGCCGGGGTGATCGATCCCGATGTGCGCGTGCCGGGCAATTTCCGCTACCGCCGCATCGATCGCGATACCGAGCAGCTGATGGCAAGCGGCGCGATCCAGTGGAAGCCGAGCGACAATTTCGAAGTGCTGCTCCAGGGCGAATATTCGCGCGACCACACCCGCTACACCACGCGCCAATATGTATTCGGCCGCTGGGATGCGAGCGCGGTCAAGGTGAACAGCAAGGCCGATGGCATCGCCAACAACATCACGATCAGCAACTTCAACGTCGACAACAACACTCAGCCCGAGCTGCGCAACCTGAAGACGCAGGCCTATACCGGCACGATCAACTGGCAGCCGGGCGAGACCTGGAAGGTCCACGCCGTCGCCCATTATACCAAGGGTGACGCGGCGCTGTACGAGTGGGCGTCGATCGACGAAGTGAAGTTCGCCCAGGGCGGCACGCTCGACATCTCGAACCCGAACAACATCAAGTGGACGACGCAGAGCCTGACCGACGGCTCGCTTTGGAACAACGCCAACCGCACCTGGTTCGCCTTCGTCGACGGCGCGACGCACATCCAGACCGCCAAGGACAAGGCCGCGCAGGTCGACGTGACCAAGGATCTGGGCTGGCACGGCCTCCAGTCGCTGGTGATCGGCGCCAAGTTCCACCACGAAAGCTTCGCCACCAACGCCTATCGCCACGATCGTGACGGCGACGTCACCGATCCGGTGAAGTACCCCGAGTTCAATTACATCCCGAACCTGGGCACCACCGGCCAGCTGGTGACCAACTTCCTCGACGGCGCGATGTCGATCCCGCATTCGTTCCTGTCGACCAACGCCGATGTCTGGCAGAGCCTGCTCGCCTCCAAGGGCATCACCGTGCCCGACGTGCCCGACTGGCCCAGCACCTACCGCGTCGACCGCTACGTTCCCGCGGTCTATGCGATGGCCAATGTCGACACGACCGTCGGCGGCATGGCGCTGCGCGGCAATCTCGGCGTGCGCTACGAGCACACCCACCAGAACGTCACCGCCAGCCTGACCGACGGCACCGGCAGCGACGCCGCGCTGCTCGGCCAGCAGCACATCGTCCAGGATTACGGCAACGTCCTGCCGAGCGCGAGCTTCGCCCTCGACCTGACGCCGAAGCTGGTCGCCCGCTTCGCCGCGGCCAAGGTGCTGGTGCGCCCGCTGCTCAACAGCCAGACGCAGATGGCCGACACCATCAGCACCGGCATCTCGCAGCAGAAGCGTGCCTTCACCAGCGTCTCGGCGGGTGAATCGCGCCTCAAGCCGCTGACTGCGAACCAGCTCGACGTCAGCCTGGAATTCTACCATGGCCGCGGCAACTCGATCAGCGTCGCCGGCTTCTACAAGGCGGTGAAGAACGGCACCTTCACCCAGTTCTACTGCCCGACCTCGTACAACGGCGTGGCGCTGAACGGCGTGACCACGGACTGCCAGTCGGCGGATCTGAAGAGCGACTACAGCTTCAGCCGCGTGCTGAACGACAGCCGGACGATCCACATCAAGGGCGTGGAATTCTCGGCGACCGAGAATTTCGATGGCTTCCTGCCGGTCAAGGGCTTCGGCGCCACCGGCAACGTCACGCTGGTCGACACCAACTCGAGCGCGCTGGGCACCGGCTTCAACCTGCGCGACCTGTCGAAGTTCACCGCCAACATCACGCCCTATTGGGAAAACGAGATGTTCAGCGTGCGCTTCTCGGTCAACCACCGCAGCTCGTACAAGCAGGACGCCGCCAGCAGCTTCTTCGTCAACGGCGGCGAGATCCACACGGTGCGCGCGCGCACCCAGATGGACCTGGCGCTGGGCTTCACGCCGAACAAGTGGCTGAGCTTCACCGGCGGCATCATCAACCTGAACAACACCCACGAAGACGCCTACCAGACCACCGCGGACACCTTCCAGATGGCCAGCCGCACCGGTCGCACCTTCTACCTGTCGGCCACGACCAAGTTCTGATCGACGGACCCTGGGCTATCTCCGGAAGCGCCCCTCTTCCGCAAGGAAGGGGGGCGTTTCTCGTTCTGGGGGTGGAAAAGAAAAAAGCCCCTCCCCTTCAGGGGAGGGGTTGGGGTGGGGCGTGACGGAGAAGCCAAGTACCGAGGCCGCGGCATGGTCCAGCCCCCACCGCGGAAAGCGTCAGATCGGGGGATACCGTCTCGGTGAGACACCGCCCCCCTTCAAGGGACTGGCTTGCGGGCTTTGCCGACTATCGCGCCTGATTGTCGTGCAAGTCTCGTCCAGCCCGGCAGGATGCTATTGATCGAGCACTGCCCGCAGCGCTCAGCAGGTGGTCCCGTCGTGTGATCGGTCGCCCAGACTGGCGATCAGCCGCGCCATATTGTCCGCGCTGGTAATGTGGTCGGACACGACGAGCGCGTGCGCTGGTGAAATCATGATGAAGAGTCGTGAACCGACCCGCTTCACCTTGCTGATCGTCGACCACTTATAGGTGGTTCTAAGGATCGGCGTCTCCGCCACGATTCCTTCGGGACTACAAGAGGGATAGATCGGGTTGACCTGTTTGAGCGATCGCACCCCCGGCGCAACCACGAACAGCAACAACGCCAGGCCGATGCCATACACTATGTTCATGCTGTCGTTGTCCGATATCCCCATCAGAATCAGGGACACGCAGACGGCGACGATCACCCAGGATTTCCAGCGCGTCGCCTTCGAGCCTGTCACGAACGAGATCACCAGCGCCGCCGCTATCAGGTCACGCCGGCGGAGCGAATAGGGGCCGATCGTATCGAAGCCCATCTGCTCAACGCCCCTCCAGTGTCTTCAGCACGGCAGTGGTATAGTTCTCCACCACCTCGGCCAGCACCCGCCCCTCGCCGTCCAGCACCAGCGCGCGGTGGCGCAGCACATAGGGTGCGACGCCCGTCAGCACCTGCTCCAGCGGCTTGCGATGCGGCTTGAGCGGCCGGATCACCGCGCCGAACGGGGTGTCACCCTGCTCCAGCGCGGCGTTCATCCCCGGCGTAAGGCGCGACGGCACGTACCAGTTCTCGGCGACCGACAAGGCCACGCCCGCACAGCTGAGCACGACGCTGCGATATACCACCCGCTCGTCCGGCCCGACGCCCAGCCGCTTGCGCTGCTCCGGCGTCGGCTCCTTGTGCGCCGCGCGGTCCACCTCGGCGCGGATCGGGCCGCCGCAGCGCCGCTCCAGCACGGCGGTGGCGGTAGGGCTGGCGAGAAGGTCGCGGCTGAGTGCCGCCGCATCGTCCGTCGCTACCGCTACCGCCACTACCAGCATCACTTTCCTCGAATTGCCGCCTGCGCTGCCGCAAGCCGCGCGATCGGCACGCGATAGGGCGAAGCCGAGACATAATCGAGCCCCGTCTTCTCGCAGAACGCGATCGAGGCCGGATCGCCGCCATGCTCGCCGCAAATGCCGAGCTTGATGTCGGGCCGGGTCGCACGGCCGCGCTCGGCGGCGAGCGCGATCAGCTGGCCGACGCCCTCCACGTCGAGGCTGACGAACGGATCCTTGGCGTAGATGCCCTTCTCAACATAGGTGGTGAGGAAGCGCGAGGCATCGTCGCGGCTCACGCCCAGCGTCGTCTGGGTGAGGTCGTTGGTACCGAACGAGAAGAAGGCGCCGACCTCGGCGATCTCGCCCGCCATCAGCGCCGCGCGCGGCAGCTCGATCATCGTGCCGACGAGATAGTCGATCGTGCGGCCCTTCTCGGCGAACACCGCCTGCGCGGCCTTGTCGACCACCGCCTTCATCAGCTCCAGCTCGCGGCGGGTGCCGACCAGCGGGATCATCACTTCCGGCACCGGCGCCGCGCCCGACTTCTCCGCGACCGCGATCGCCGCCTCGAAGATCGCGCGCGCCTGCATCTCGTAGATTTCGGGATAGGTCACGCCGAGGCGGCAGCCGCGATGGCCGAGCATCGGGTTGAACTCGTGCAGCTCGGCCGCACGGCGCTTCAGCGTGTCGACGTCCACACCCGCCGCCGTGGCGACTTCGGCGAACTCGGCCTCTTCGTGCGGCAGGAACTCATGCAGCGGCGGATCGAGCAGGCGGATCGTCACCGGCAGCCCCGCCATCACCTCGAAGATCTCGAGGAAGTCGCTGCGCTGTTCGGGCAGCAGCTTCTCCAGTGCGGCACGACGGCCGGCCTCGTTCTCGGCGAGGATCATCTGGCGCACCGCGGTGATGCGCGCCGAATCGAAGAACATGTGCTCGGTGCGGCACAGCCCGACGCCCTCGGCGCCGAACTCGCGCGCGGTGCGGCAATCGAGCGGCGTCTCGGCATTGGCGCGGACCTTGAGGCGGCGGACTTCGTCGGCCCAGGTCATCAGCGTGCCGAAATCGCCCGACAGCTCGGGCTGCACGGTCGGCACCTGCCCGGCCATCACCTCGCCGGTAGCGCCGTCGATCGTAACCATGTCGCCCTCGCGGACCTCACGGCTGCCGACGCGCATCACCTTCTCGCGCGCGTTGATCGACAGGCTGCCCGCACCGGAGACGCAAGGCCGGCCCATCCCGCGCGCCACGACCGCCGCATGGCTAGTCATGCCGCCGCGCGCCGTGAGGATGCCGCGCGCCGCGTGCATGCCGTGAATGTCCTCGGGGCTGGTTTCGACGCGGATCAGGATCACCGAGTCGCCGGCATTGGCGCGCTTCTCCGCCGTGTCGCTGTCGAACACCGCGAGGCCCGAGGCCGCGCCCGGCGAGGCGGGCAGGCCCTTGGTCAGCACGTCGCGCGGCGCCTTGGGATCGAGCGTCGGGTGGAGCAGCTGGTCGAGCGCTTGCGGATCCACGCGCAGGATCGCCTCCTCGCGGGTGATCAGCCCCTCATTGGCCATGTCGACCGCGATCTTGAGCGCCGCCTTGGCGGTGCGCTTGCCGCTGCGGGTCTGCAGCATCCACAGCTTGGCCCGTTCGACGGTGAACTCGATGTCCTGCATGTCGCGGTAATGGGTCTCGAGCCGGTCGAACACCGCCGCCAGCTCGCCGTAAACCTCGGGCATCGCCTCTTCCATCGAGGCGGGCTTGGCGCCTGCCGCCTCGCGGGCGGTCTTGGTGAGGTATTGCGGCGTGCGGATGCCGGCGACGACGTCCTCGCCCTGCGCGTTGATCAGGAACTCGCCATAATAAGCCCGCTCGCCGGTGGAAGGGTCGCGGGTGAAGGCCACGCCCGTCGCCGAGGTGTCGCCCATGTTGCCGAACACCATCGCCTGCACGTTCACCGCCGTGCCCCAGTCCGCCGGGATGTCGTTGAGGCGGCGATAGACCTTGGCGCGCTCCGACTGCCACGAGCCGAACACCGCGCCGATCGCGCCCCACAGCTGGTCGTGCACGTCCTGCGGGAACGGCTTGTTCCACAGCTCCTCGACGATGCTCTTATACTCGGCGACCAGCGCCTGGAGGTCGGTGGCCGACAGCTCGGTATCGAGCGTGAAGCCGCGATCTTCCTTGGCGATCTCCAGCGCTTCCTCGAACCGGCCGTGGTCGAGGCCCAGCACCACGTCCGCATACATCTGGATGAAGCGGCGATAGCTGTCCCAGGCGAAGCGATCGTCGCCGCTGGTGGCGGCCAGCCCCTGCACGGTCTGGTCGTTGAGGCCGAGGTTGAGGACCGTGTCCATCATCCCCGGCATCGAGACGCGCGCGCCCGAGCGGACCGATACGAGCAGCGGATCGCCCGCGTCGCCGAACTGCTTGCCGGTGATCGCGGCGATGTGCGCGATGCCGTTCGCGACCTCCGCCTTCACGCTCTCGGGGAAGGTCTCGCCTTCCTCATAATAACGCGTGCACATCGCCGTGGAGATGGTGAAGCCCGGCGGCACCGGCAGCCCGATCGAGGCCATCTCGGCGAGGTTCGCACCCTTGCCGCCGAGCAGATTCTTGTCGCCCGCACCACCGTCCGAAACACCACCGCCGAAGCGGTACACATATTGCGTCATTCTGATCCCCTTCCGATCGAAGCGCCCTATCAAGACAGAAAGGGCGCTACCGCAGGTGCGAAGAAGGCGGAACCGCTGACTACGTTGTCGGTATCCGAATATTTCGGGACCGAGGCAGTTTCAGGCCAATTTACGGGATATTAATCGTACAATTAAGCCCCTCAACCTTCGATCTTGGCGAAGTCCGCCACCTTGTGCACTGCATCACGCATCCGAGCGAGCAGGCCCAGGCGCGCGGCGCGCTTGACCGGATCAGTGTCGTTGACGGTCACTTGGTCGAAGAAGGCGTCGATCGGCGCGCGCAGGATCGCGAGCGCGGCCATCGCGTCCTCGAACTGCTCGGCTTCGATCGCGGCGGTGGCCTTGGGCTCGGCGGCATCGAGGGCTGCGGCGAGTGCGGCCTCGGCGGGTTCAGGGTCGTAGGCAAACCCGTTCCCCTGCGAAAGCAGGGGCCCAGGGTTGCTCTGCCCTTCGCTACCCTGGGCTCCTGCGTCCGCAGGAGCACTGGCAGTGCCGACGCCTTCCTTCTTGAGGATGTTCGCCGCACGCTTGTAGCCGGCGAGCAGGTTGGCACCGTCCTCGGTACCGACGAACGCCTGCAACGCCTTCACCCGCGCGAGCAGGCGGACGAGATCGTCCTCGCCGCCGAGCGCGAACACCGCATCGATCAGGTCGTGGCGGACACCCGCTTCGCGCTGCTGGACCTTCAGACGGTCCGCGAAGAAGTCGAGCACGTCCTGGCTGACCGAGAGAAGCAGCGGGAAGCGCAGACCATTGTCGAGCAGGATCGCCAGCACGCCCAGTGCTGAGCGCCGCAATGCGAACGGGTCCTTGGAGCCGCTCGGCTTGAGGTCGACGCCGAAGAACTGGGTGATGCTGTCCAGCTTGTCCGCCAGCGCCACCGCCACCGTCACCGGATCGGTGGGGACGTCGTCGCCCTGCCCAACCGGCTTGTAGTGATCGCGGATCGCCGCGGCGACCGCCGGGTCTTCCCCTTGCGCGGCGGCGTAATAGCCGCCCATCAGGCCCTGCAGCTCGGGGAACTCGCCGACCATGCCGGTGACGAGGTCCGCCTTGGCGAGCTCGGCCGCGCGGCGCGCCAGAGCGGGATCGCAGTTCGGCACGATCTTCTCGGTCGCCAGCCACTCGGCCAGCTTGGCGACGCGCTCGACCTTGTCGGCCACCGTGCCCAGCTTCTCGTGGAAGACGATCTTCTCGAGCTTCCCAGCCTGATCGGCGAGCGGCACCTTGAGATCCGTCTCGTAGAAGAAGCGCGCGTCGCTCAGCCGGGCGGCCAGCACCTTCTGGTTGCCCGCGACGATCTTCTCGCCGCCATCGGCCGCGTCGATATTCGCCACACAGACGAACGCGTTGGCGAGCTTGCCCTCGGAATCGCGGCAGACGAAATATTTCTGGTTCACCCGCGCGGTGAGCTGGATCACCTCGGGCGGCACCGCCAGGAACGCCTCGTCGAAGCGGCCGAGCAGCGGCATCGGCCATTCAGTCAGCCCGGCATTCTCGAACAGCAGGCCCTCGTCCTCGATCAGGCTGAGCCCGGCCTTCTTCGCTGCCATCTTCGCGCCCAGCGCGATGATGTTGCGGCGCTCGGCCCCGTCGACGATGACATGGCAGGCGCGCAGCTTCTCGACATAGTCGTCGGCCGAACCGATCGTGATCACGCCCGGATGGTGGAAGCGATGCCCCACCGTCGCCGCACCGCTGGTGACGCCGGCGATTTCGCACGGCACCACGTCGCTGCCGAACAGCGCGATGATGCCCTGCAGCGGACGCACCCAGCGCGGGCTCTCGGTGGAGAGCGACGGCGCGCCCCAGCGCATCGACTTGGGCCAGGGGAAGGCGCGGATCACCGCGGGGATCGCAGCCGCCAGCACTTCTGCCGTCGCGCGGCCGGGCTTGTCGACCACCGCGAAAAGCACGCCGTCACGCTCGACCAGCTGATCGGCGGTGAGGCCGGTCTTGCGCAGGAAGCCTTCCAGCGCCTGGGGCGGCGCGCCGACGCGCGGGCCCTTGGTCTCTTCGGAGACGGCGGCGGTCTCGGCGGGCAGGCCCTTGAGGATCAGCGCCAGCCGGCGCGGCGTGGCATAGCTGATCGTCTCGGCGGCCTTGAGGCCGGCCTTGTCCAGCTCGGCGGCAAACAGGCGGGAGAGATCCTCCCGCGCCTTTTCCTGCATGCGCGCCGGGATTTCCTCCGAGCGGAGTTCGAGAAGAAAGTCAGTCATGGGCAATTCCAAGTGCACCGGCGTTGCCAAGTGCCCAGTGTTGGAGAGCGAGCCGCTTGGGGCCCTGGGCGCCTGCTTGCGCAGGTGCACGGAGAAGGAAACGGCAGGCGCGCATCACGCCGACCAGCCGGGGTACGCAGCTTCCCATTCGGGAGTCTTCTTCTCGATCCACGCCGCACAGGCGCCCTTCGCCAGATCACGCACTCGGCCGATATAGGCCTGGCGCTCCGCCACCGAGATCACGCCGCGCGCGTTCAGCAGGTTGAAGATGTGACTTGCCTCGATCGCCTGCTCATAGGCCGGGATCGGCAGCTTCGCCTCCAGCGAGCGCTCGCACTCCGCCGCGGCCTTGCGGAACAGGTCGAACAGCGCGTCGGTATCGGCGATCTCGAAGTTCCACTTCGACATCTCGCGCTCATTCTCCAGGAACACGTCGCCGTACGTTACGCCCGCATCGTTGAAAGCGAGGTCGTACACGCTGTCCTTGTTCTGGATGTACATGGCGAGCCGTTCGAGCCCGTAGGTCAGCTCGCCCGCGACCGGCTTGCAGTCGAACCCGCCCATTTGCTGGAAATAAGTGAACTGGGTGACTTCCATCCCGTCGCACCACACTTCCCAGCCGAGACCCCAGGCGCCGAGCGTCGGCGATTCCCAATCGTCCTCGACGAAGCGGATGTCGTGCTTGGTGAAATCGATGCCGATCGCGGCCAGCGAGCCGAGGTACAGCTCCTGCAGATCGGGCGGGCTCGGCTTCAGGATCACCTGATACTGGTAATAATGCTGGAGGCGGTTGGGGTTCTCGCCATAGCGGCCGTCGGTCGGGCGGCGGCAGGGCTGGACGAAGGCGGCGTTCCACGGCTCCGGCCCCAGCGCGCGCAGCGTGGTGGCGGGGTGGAAGGTACCGGCGCCCATGCGCATGTCATAGGGCTGCAGGATCAGGCAGCCGCGCGTGCTCCAATAGTCATGGAGCGTCAGGATCATGCGCTGGAAGCTGAGAGGTTCGGACAAGTTGGTCACCCTGTAAGGTTTGGGGAGCGCTTTGGCGCAGGGCGCGGAGAGGGTCAACCGGGGGCCCCTCACCCCCCAGTCGTCATCCCGGCGAAAGCCGGGATCCATTGGCGGCACCGGCGCGGCTCCATCTTCAACGGCGTGGCGAATGGATCCCGACTTTCGTCGGGATGACGGCTTAGGGGAGACGTAGCACCCCGTTGACTCCGCCGCCCCTGCCCCGCCAAGCCCGACCCCATGTTCCGCGCATTCCTCCTCGCCGCCCTGTTCCTCCTCGGCAGCTGCGGCGCCGCGCCCCGCGAGGCCAAGCCCGCGCTCTGGGCGGTGCGCGACGGCGACACCACCGTCTATCTGTTCGGCACCGTCCACCTGCTCCGCCCCGAGCTGCGCTGGTTCGGAGGGCCGGTGCGCACCGCGTTCGACGCCAGCGACACGCTCGTCCTCGAACTGGTGATGCCGCCCGAGGCCGAAACCCAGGCGCTGCTCGACAAGCTTGGCCGAACGCCGGGCGACCCGACCGTCGCCGCCCTGCCCGCACCCGAACATGCCAGGCTGGAAGGCGCGCTTCGCCAGGCAGGCCTGCCCCCACAGGCGCTCGACCGCGACGAGCCGTGGCTCGCCGCGCTCACCCTGTCGCTGCTGCCGCTTCAGAAGCTCGGCTATGACGATGCGAATGGGGTCGAGCAGGTGCTGCAGGCCGCAGCGAAGAAGGCGGGCAAGCAGGTAACGGGGCTCGAGACCGCCGAACAGCAGTTCGGCTATTTCGACCATCTCTCCGCTGCCGCGCAGGGCCGTCTGCTCGGCGATACGTTGACCGGGCTGCCCGAGACCGGCGCCAATCTCGACGCCGCCGTTGCCGCCTGGAGCAAGGGCGATGCGGACACGCTGGCACGGATGCTCAACGCCGATCTCGCCGGCAATCCCGAACTGCGCGAGACGCTGCTGCTCCGCCGCAACCGCGCCTGGGCGGACTGGATTCGCGCCCGGATGCAGACGCCGGGGACGGTGTTCGTCGCGGTCGGCGCTGGGCATCTGGCGGGGGACGCGAGCGTGCTGGCGCTCCTGTCCAAGGCCGGATTGAAGGTCGAACGCCTTCAATAAGAGCGTTTCCTCCCCCGGAGCGCAGCTCCGGGGGAGGGGGACCGCGCCGCGCCGGCGGCGTGGTGGAGGGGGCATGCCCGGACAGCCCCCTCCACCACCGCCTTCGGCGGCGGTCCCCCTCCCCCGCTTCGCGGTGGAGGAAACCCTCATTGGCGGCGCACGTCCGCCTTGCGATCTCCCCCCGCTTCGCCTATAGGCGCGCGCTTGCCGTGGCAGGGTCATCCCTGGAGGCCTGTCGCTGCATGCACGTTGAAACATTTAGCGCATTGGAAATCGACACATGAGCGACACGCTTACGCTGTCGGCCGAAACGCGCGACCGGGCTGGCAAGGGAGCCTCCCGGGCGCTGCGTCGTGAAGGCCGCGTCCCCGCCGTGATCTATGGCAACAAGCAGGATCCCGCCAGCATCCACGTCAACGAGCGTGAGCTGCAGAAGCTGCTGAACACCGGCCACTTCTTCAACTCGGTGATCATGGTCAACGGCGAGCGCACGCTGGCCAAGGACGTCGCCTTCGACGTCGTCACCGATCGTCCGCTGCACGTCGACTTCCTGCGCATCTCCGAGCACGCTACCGTCACCGTCGAAGTGCCGATCGTGTTCGTCGACGAGGAGCTGGCCCCCGGCCTGAAGCGCGGCGGCGTGCTCAACGTCGTCCGCCACGAGCTGGAGCTGGTGGTCGACGCAGCCGAGATCCCCGACCAGATCGAGATCTCGGTCAAGGGCCTCGAAGTCGGCGATTCGCTGCACATCTCGGCCGTGACCCTGCCGAAGGGCGCGACCCCGTCGATCACCGACCGCGACTTCACCATCGCCACCGTCGTCGCGCCGTCGGCGCTGAAGTCGGCCGACGGCGAAGCGGAAGCCGAGTCGGCCGAGGGCTGATCGGCCTTCCCTTCACGGGTTCAAAAGATCGCCTCCGCACCCTAGGTGCGGGGGCGATTTTCTTTTCTAGGAGTGTGGGTGATGCAGCTATGGGTGGGTCTCGGCAATCCGGGGCCGCAATATGCGATGCACCGCCACAATGTCGGGTTCATGGCGCTGGACGCGCTGGCCGAGGTGCACGGCTTTTCCGCGCCCAAGAAGCAGTTCCAGGGTTGGACCCAGGAAGGCCGCATCGGCACCGAGAAGATCGTGCTGCTCAAGCCGGGCACGTTCATGAACGAGAGCGGCCGCGCGGTGCGCGCCGCGATGGATTTCTACAAGCTCGCTCCCGAGGACGTGACCGTCTTCCACGACGAACTCGACCTGCTGCCGATGAAGGTGAAGGTGAAGCGCGGCGGCGGCACCGCCGGGCATAACGGCCTGCGCTCCACCGACGCGCATCTGGGACCCGATTTCCGCCGCGTGCGCCTCGGCATCGGCCATCCCGGGCACAAGGACCGGGTGACCGGCTATGTGCTGGGCAACTATGCCAAGGCGGAGATCGAGGCCTTGTCCGACATGCTGGGCGCGATCGCCGCCGAGGCCTCCTGGCTGGCAGCGGGCGACGATGTGCGCTTCATGAACGAGGTTGCGCGGCGGATGCAGGACTGAGCGCCGGGCGCTCAAGGTTCTTACCTTGAATCAAAGAGGTTGCGATGGAACGGCGGCACCGCCCGTGCCATCCTGCGGCAACCGTCGAGGAAGGGATCCCCGATGCGCCTCGCCCTGCCTGCCCTGCTCGCGTTCCTCTCCCTCGCCGCGCCCGCCGCGGCCCAGACCGCCCCAGCACCCGCCCCGGCGCCGCAGCCGGTCTATGAGCTGCGGATCTACTACCCCGCCCCCGGCAAGGCGGAGGCGCTCAACGCGCGCTTCCGCAACCACACGCTCAAGCTGTTCGCCAAGCACGGCATGCACAACGTCGCCTATTGGAACGAACTGCCCCGTGCGGACGCGCCCGAGGGCCGCGTGGTCTACATCCTCTCCTACCCCAGCCGCGAAGCGCGCGAGGCGGACTGGAAGGCGTTCGGCGCCGATCCCGAATGGCAGAAGGTGGTCGCCGAATCCGAGGCGAATGGCAAGATCGTCACCAAGGTCGAGAGCATCTTCATGACGATGGCGGATTATTCGCCTGCGCTGGCGCCGGTGCGCTAAGCGATTCCGCGCAGAGGCGGAAGAATTGCATGGGCTGGCTGATCGAATCCGCGGCCGCGTTCGTGGCGGACGTGTTCGGCTATCAGATCGGACGCGGCAGGCCCTGGTGGGTGGAATGGCTCGCGTCGTTCGGCTGCCTGCTCCTGCTCGGCCTGCTCGCGCTCCCGTTCGTGCTCCTGCTCCGCTGACGCAGCACCCGCGCAGAAAAGAAAAGGGGCCCGGTTTCCCGAGCCCCTTCGGTTTGCAAGCGGTGATCTCGCTTATTGCTGCTTCACGCCGACCACTTCGCCGACGATGCGCGTGTCCGCACCGTTGATCGTGCCCGAGGCGCCGAACACGACGCCGATGTTCACGCCCTTCGAGCCATAGAAGGCACCGGCGATCGTGCCGGTCGCCGCCCCGCCGCTGACGAGGCTGCCGCTGAACTGGTTCTGCCCGATCGGGATTGCGCCCTGCGCGTTCAGGGTCACATAAGCAGTCTCGGCGCCGCCGCTCGGCAGCGTCGTCAGGTTCATCGCGGTGGTGACGAGGCCGGTGGCAAAGTTGACCGTCACGGTCGCGGTGCCGCCGACGCGGACCAGCGTCGTCGCGCCGTTGGCGACGCTCACCGAGCGGCCGACCACGCGGGCGGTGTAGGTGGCACTGCCGGTGGTCAGCATGTCGTAGGATAGCGTCGGATAGCCCCAGATCGAATAGGTCAGGCGCTTCTGGCCTGCGGTCGAATCACCGCGCCACCAATTGGCGTAGCTCAGCACGGTCAGCTGGCTGAGCAGGCTGTCGCTCGTCACGACCCCCGTCGTCGTGCCGGCAGTGCGCGTACCGATGTTGTTGAGCACTTCCAGCTGGCTGAAATTGCCCGCCGCCGCGCCGGTCGCGGTGCTGACGCTGCGGTAGACGAACTCGGTTACCGTCGGCGCCGCCGGCGTGGTGACGTTGGTGCTGGTGAAGCGCGATTCCTCGGTCGCCTCGTCCATCACGAAGGTGCCGTTGGTGAGGTCCGCGGTGGCGGCCAGCTTCACGCGGCTGTTGAAGGTCTCGGTCGCGGTCACGCCCAGCGTGACGGCGCTCGTCGCCGGATCGCCGGTATAGTTGGTCGTCGCATTCAGCGTGCTGAACTCGGTAGCGGCGGTCAGCGGGAAAGCGGTGTAAGTCGCGGTCGGCGTCGGGGTGGGCGTCGCCGAACCGGAAGCCGTCGGCGTCGGGGTCGGCGAGGAGTCCCCACCGCCGCTGCAGCTTGCCAGCGCGGCAGCAGCCGCGGCGCTGCCCAGAATGACATAACGGCGAATCATACGAAAACTCCTCGAGAACCTGGCGCACGCAGGAAAAGACTTGGCCCCCTGTACCCCAGATGAACGCCCCTGCGTCAAGGCCGCGCGCGTTACACTGGAAAAACCCGCCGCCTGCGCGTATCGAGCCCGCCATATCGCCGGCGCGCCCGCCGGCCCCTTCACGACAGGATCGAACTACCATGGGTTTCCGTTGCGGCATCGTCGGCCTGCCCAATGTCGGCAAGTCCACGCTTTTCAATGCACTGACCGAGACGGCCGCGGCGCAGGCAGCCAATTATCCGTTCTGCACGATCGAGCCGAACGTCGGTAACGTCGCGGTGCCCGATCCTCGGCTGAACAAGCTGGCCGAGATCGCCGGCTCGCAGAAGATCATCGAGACGCAGCTCGGCTTCGTCGACATCGCTGGGCTGGTGCGCGGCGCCAGCAAGGGCGAAGGCCTGGGCAACCAGTTCCTCGGCAACATCCGCGAGGTGGACGCGGTCGTCCACGTCCTGCGCTGCTTCGAGAATGACGACATCCAGCACGTCGACAACCGCGTCGACCCCATCGCGGACGCCGAGACGGTCGAGACCGAGCTGATGCTCTCCGACCTCGAAAGCCTCGAGAAGCGGGTGCCCAACCTCGCCAAGAAGGCGGCGCAGGGCGACAAGGAGGCCAAGGCCGCCGCATCGGTGCTCGGCCAGGCGCTCGACCTGCTGCGCGACGGCAAGCCCGCGCGGCTGACCCAGCCCAAGGACGAGGACGAGGCCCGCCACCTGCGCCTCGCCCAGCTGCTCACCGCCAAGCCGGTGCTATACGTCTGCAACGTCAACGAGGAAGACGCAGCCAACGGCAACGAGCTCTCGGCCAAGGTCTTCGCCAAGGCAGCGGCCGAGGGTGCGCAGGCGGTGGTCGTCTCGGCCGCGATCGAGGCCGAGATTGCGACCATGCCCCTGGAGGAGCGCGGCGAGTTCCTCGGCGAGCTCGGGCTGGAGGAAACCGGCCTCGCTCGCGTGATCCGCGCCGGCTACAAGCTGCTCGACCTGCTGACCTTCTTCACCGTCGGCCCCAAGGAAGCGCGCGCCTGGACGGTCCATCGCGGCGCCACCGCGCCGAACGCGGCGGGCGAGATCCACAGCGATTTCGAGAAGGGCTTCATCCGCGCAGAGACGATCGCGTACGACGACTTCGTGGCGCTCGGCGGCGAAGCCAAGGCACGCGAGGCCGGCAAGCTGCGCGCGGAAGGCAAGGCCTATGTCGTCAATGACGGCGACGTGATGCACTTCCTGCATAGCTGAGGATTGTCATTAGCCCCTCCTCCTTGGAGGAGGGGTTGGGGTGGAGGGATTCCAGAACGCGGGGTGGTCTCGATGAGACACAGCCCCACCCCAACCCCTCCCCTGAAGGGGAGGGGCTTATATAGCCTGCCTACCCACACGCCTTCGCGATCAGCGCCACCAGATGCTCGCGCAGGAAGGGCTTGGCCAGTACCGGCCGCTCGCGATACACCCCCTCCAGGCCCAGCGCGCCGTATCCGGTAGCGAAAGCATAGGGGATCGCCCGCTCCGCCAGGATGTCCGCCACCGGGAACGACCGATGGCCGTCGAGATTGACGTCGAGGATTGCCAGATCGGCCTCGACCCGCCGCGCCGCCTCCAGGGCCTCGGGCAGCCGCATCGCAATCTCCACCACCTCATGGCCGAGATCTTCCAGCATGTCCTCGATCAGGAAGGCGATCGTCATTTCATCTTCGACGATCAGGACACGCACGGCAACAATCCTACTCTACGGTCACGGCGGCGAGCGGCGCCTCGACGGTGCAGCGCAGCCCCTCGGGCTCGAAGTAAAGCGTCACCTTGCCGCCAAGTTCCCCCGCCAGGCCACGTTCGATCAGCCGCGATCCGAAACCGCGCCGCGCCGGCGCCACCACGATCGGGCCTTGGCGCTCACGCCATTCGAGCCGCAGCTGACCGTTCGCAACCGACCAGGCGATCGCCACGCGCCCCGTTTCGTTGGACCAGGCGCCGTATTTCACCGCATTGGTGGAAAGCTCGTGCATCGCCAGCGCCAGCGCCAGTGCGGTCTTGGGCGAGATGCGGACGTCGGCGCCCTCCAGCGTGCAGCGTGCCGGGTCATGCTGGTGCGGGCGCACGGCCTGGTCGATCGCCTCGCGCAGCGACGCCCCCGCCCAGCGCTCGCCGGTGAGCAGGTCGTTGGCCTGGGCCAGCGCCACCAGCCGCGCCGCGAACTGCTCTTGCGCCACCGCGAGATCGGGCGCGGCGCGGAAGGTGCGCATCGCGATCGCCTGCACCATCGCCAGCGTGTTCTTCACCCGGTGGTTGAGTTCGTTGATCACCAGCCGGAGATGCTCGTTGGTGCGGCGCTGCTCGGTGATGTCGGAGGCGGCGCCGAACCATTCGACCAGATTGTCCGCCTCGTCGGTGAGCGGTACCGCGCGCGAGGCCACCCAGCCGACGCTGCCATCGGCCTGATGGACGCGGTGTTCGAGCTCGAGCGGCTGCCGGGTCGCCACCGCCTCGACGATCGCCGCCTGCACACGCGCGCGGTCTTCGGCAGGGATATAGGCATCTACCCATTCGGGCAGAGTCTGGCTGGCATGGGCGAGGAAGGTGCCCCCGTCGAGATGGAGCAGCTCCGACCAGTCCGGGCTCATCCGGTAGATCGCGTCCGAAGTCGCCTCGACGAACGCGCGCAATCGTCCTTCGCTCTCGCGCAACTGGCGCTGGGCGAGCACCTTCTGGGTGGTTTCGACCACGATCGCGATCACCCCCGCCGGCGTGCCCGATTCATCGAGCACCGGCGAGTAATCCAGGTCCATCCAGACCGGCTCCAGCTTCCCTCGACGCTGCAGCGCCAGCTCCTGGTCGCGATAGGCGAGCGTCTGCCCGCTCAGCCCCACCCGCATGACATTGTCGTTGAAGTCGGCGATCTCCGACCAGCCTTCGCGCACCTTCGATCCCAGCAGCGCCGGGTGCCGGCTGCCGGCGAATTCCGAATAGGCGTCGTTGTAGATCATCACGCCGTCCTCGCCCCACAGCAGCACGATCGGCACGGGCGAGAGCAGCAGCATCTGGGTGACCGATTTCAGGCTCTGCGGCCATTGCGCCAATGGCCCGATCGAGGTTGCCGCCCAGTCGAAGTCCCGAATCAACTGCCCGAGCTGCCCCCCACCGATCGGGTAGCCTCCGTCGCCCATCATGCTCCTCCACACCGCGTATCACGCCAGCCCCGGTGGCGGCACAATGTTTCTGCACCGCAATCGTTCATCCGGGCGCCTACAGCGATAACCTATGTGAATCTTGCACGCCGGATGTGCGGGCGGTGCGCCAGCTGCGCAACAAATCTTCGCTTCGACCGGCAACGCGCGAGAAATGTTTCTACAATGGGTCCGGTACGGGGGCATAGATCACTCGGGGGAACTTCATGACGATTACCGCGCGGGTTCGCAGCGGCGCGATTGCGCTGATCTTGCTTCTGGCCATCGCCTTCGCCGTTTCGGCGTGGCGGATCCACGCCATCCGGATGGGCGGGCCGATGCACCGCGCCTCCATGGAGATCGCCGATCTCAACGCGGACATCCTGCCCCCGCCCGAATATATCATCGAGCCCTATCTCGAGGCGACGCTGCTGCTCGATCACCCCGAGCGGATCGACGCCACCCGCGCCCGCCTTGCCGAGCTGCGCAAGGCCTATGACGAACGCCACGCGGTGTGGGAACAGTCCCAGCTGCCCGAGCACCTCAAGCGCGCGATCCTCGCCGACACGCACACCCCGGCGATGCGCTTCTGGCAGGAGGCGCAGGGCTCGTTTCTAGATGCGATCGCCGCCAACGACATGGTCACCGCCCGCGCCCGCTACGCCGTGCTGACCGAGGCCTATGACGCGCACCGCAAGGCAATCGACGCGCTGGTCAGCGCCACCGCCAAGGAACAGGCGGCGTTCGGCGACCGCTCGACGCAGTCGCTCTGGGCCTCGATCGGGGTGTTGACCCTGCTCGCACTGGCGCTGTTCGGCACGATCGGCTGGTTCGCCTGGTGGCTCACCCGCCGCGTCGCCCAGCCGCTGGCCCAGGTCGCGCAGGCGACCACCACGCTGTCGCGCGGTCAGGACACCGCGATCCCCTATCGCGATCGTACTGACGAACTTGGCGACATCGCCCAGGCCGTCGCCCGCTTCCACGCCGCCGCGCGCAGCCGCGCCGAGATGGACGCCGCCCACCTTGCCGAGCAGGAGAATGTCGGCGAGGTGCTGGGCGCCGCGCTCGCCGCGCTGGAGAAGGGCGATCTGCGCCACCGCATCAACACCCCCTTCCCCGGCGTCTACGAGCCGGTGCGGCTGAGCTTCAACCGGGCGGCCGGCGCGCTCTCGGCGATGCTGCGCACCGCGATCCACAGCGCGCGCAACATCGGCACCGGCTCCAGCGAGATCGCCACCGCCTCGGAGGATCTTGCCCGCCGCACCGAGATGACCGCAAACACGCTGCAGGAAACCAGCGCCGCGATCCAGCTGATCGAGAACCGGCTGAAGAGCAGCAGCCAGTCGGCCGAGACCACGATGGAGCGCGCCGAACAAGCGGGCGCAATGGTCCACTCCGGCCGCACCACCGCGCAGAGCGCCGCGACCGCGATGAACAGCGTCTCCGAACGCGCCAATGCGATCGATACGGTGGTCGAAGGGCTCGATAAGATCGCCTTCCAGACGCGGGTGCTGGCGATGAACGCCGCGGTCGAGGCAGGACGTGCCGGTGAGGCGGGCCGCGGCTTCGCGGTGGTTGCCGACCTGGTTTCCGCGCTCGCGCTGCGCGCCGAGGAAGAGGCCAAGCGCGGCCGCGACCTCATCAACGAGACCCAGATCGACGTCGCCACCGCCGCCAGCGAAGTCCGCGCGGTGGACACGGCACTCGGCGAGATCGTCGAGAATTTCGACAGCGTGCAGGAACTGCTGCAGGCGCTGCGCGAGGACAATCGCTCGCAGGCCAGCGCGATTTCGGACATCACCCGGTCGGTGGTCGAGATGGAAACCGCTACCCAGCAGAACGCCGCGATGGTGGAGCAGACCTCCGCCGCCGCCCGCTCGCTCGACCGCGAGGCGGCGACGCTGCTCGGCAATGCCGAGGCGTTCCGGGTTAACGAGGAATTGGTTGGGTACGGCCACGGCGCAGCAGAACCTGCGTTCGAGATGGCGTACTGAGCTGACGCTCGCTCCTACAAATCCCCCTCCCGCCTGCGGGAGGGGAGAAAAGGGCGCAGCCTCGCCCTCGCCTGCTCCCCCTACCCCTCGAACGCCGTCAGGATCGGACACGGCCCGGCGCTCCCCGACCCGCACTCCAGCGCCAGCCGGGCGAGCCCTTCGCGCGCCTGCATTAGCTCGGCGATCTTCACGTCCAGCGCCGCGATCCGCGCACGGGCCAGTTCGCGCGCCCGGGCCCTGTCGTCGGTGGCGTCGAGTTCGAGCAGCTCGCCGATCTCCTCCAGCGTGAACCCCGCCGCCTGCGCCGAGCGGATGAAGCGCAGGCGTCGCACCTCTTCCTCACCGTATCGCCGCACGCCCGCATCGGGTCCGCCGCCGCGCTCGGGCGTCGGCAGCAGCCCGCGGCGCTGGTAATAGCGCACCGTTTCCACCCCCACCCCGCCGGCATCCGCCAGCTTTCCGATCGTCAGTTGCGACATGGCTTGACTCCGTACCATGGTACGGAGCCTATAGGGGGTGCGGAGTGAAGGAAACCCCATGTCATCCGCCTCGGAAAAAAGCGCAATTCTCTACCGCATGGTGATGGGCACGCATGTCTGCCCCTGGGGCCTGCGCGCCCTGCACCTGCTGAAAACCCACGGCTACACGGTCGATGATCGCCACCTCACCACCCGCGAGGAGACCGATGCGTTCAAGGCCCGTTACGGCGTGACGACGACGCCGCAGGTCTTCATCGGCGAGCGGCGGATCGGCGGGCATGATGATCTCCGCCGCTTCCTCAGCCTGAAGGTCCGCGATCCCAAGGCGAAGACCTATCGCCCGGTACTCGCGCTGTTCGCCATCGCCGCGCTGATGGCGCTCGCCGCCAGCCAGGCCGCCTTTGCGACCCCGCTCACGATGCGCGCGGGCGAGTGGTTCGTCAGCTTTTCGATGTGCCTGCTGGCGATGCTCAAGCTGCGCGACGTGTCCGGCTTCGCGACGATGTTCCTCGGCTACGACCTGCTCGCCCGCCGCTGGGTGCTCTATGCCACGCTCTACCCCTTCGCCGAAGCCACCGCCGGGCTGCTGATGACCGCCAACGTGCTGACCTGGTTCTCGGCCCCGCTGGCGCTGTTCATCGGCGGGATCGGCGCGGTGTCGGTGTTCAAGGCGGTCTATGTCGACCGCCGCGACCTCAAATGCGCCTGTGTCGGCGGCGACAGCAACGTGCCGCTGGGCTTCGTGTCGCTCACCGAAAACCTGATGATGATCGCGATGGGCCTCTGGATGCTCGCGCGACCCCTGCTGGGAGTCTGACCCCTTGCGTACGACTTTCGCCGCCCTCGCCCTGCTCGCCCCCCTGCCCGCCATGGCGCAGGAGGATCACAGCATGCACGACATGGGGTCGATGCCCACCGAGCCCACCCCGCAGGACCATGCGGCGATGGGCCACAGCATGGCGGATATGGACATGTCCCAGCCGATGCCGAGCATGCGGATGGGCGGCTCGGACCATGCGACGGGCGGCTCGGGCACGGCGCTGCTGCCCCAGGCCGACGGGCCGATGCGCGGGGTGATGCTCACCCATGGCGACTGGATGGTGATGGCGCACGGCTATGTCTGGGGCGTCTATACCGATCAGGGCGGCAGGCGCGGCAAGGACGAGGCCTTCGTCGAATCGATGGCGATGCTCAGCGCCAGCCGCGACTGGGGCGGTACCTCGCTGCAGCTCCGCGCGATGGGCAGCCTGGAGCCCGCCATGGGCCAGCGCGGCTATCCCAACCTCTTCGCCAGCGGCGAGACCGCGAACGGCCAGCCTTTGGTCGATCGCCAGCATCCGCACGACCTGTTCATGGAGCTTTCCGCACGCGTCGATACCCAGGTCGCGCCGGGCACCAAGCTGTTCGTCTATGGCGGCCCAGTCGCGGAGCCCGCGCTCGGCCCCAGCGCCTTCATGCACCGCCGCTCGGCGCGCTATTTCGCGCTGTCGCCGATCGCGCACCACTGGTTCGACAGCAGCCACATCACCTATGGCGTCGTCACCGGCGGGGTGCAGGCGGGCCGCGTGCAGCTCGAAGGCTCCTGGTTCAACGGCCGCGAGCCCGACGAGCATCGCTGGGACATCGATCCGATCAAGCTCGACAGCTGGAGCGTGCGCGCCAGCTGGTCGCCGACGGACAATTGGGTGGCGCAGGTCTCGACCGGGCACCTCAAAAGCCCCGAGGTCACCCACCAGGGCGAGGACGAGCAGCGCACCACCGCCAGCCTCCACTATAGCAGCGGCAAACTCTCGGCGATGGTCGCCTATGCCGCCAAGCACCGCCTGCCCGGGCCCGTGCTGAGCGCGTTCACCGCCGAGGCGAACTGGGACCTGACCAGCCGCCACAGCCTGTTCGGCCGGGTGGAGAATGTCGCGAACGACGAGCTCTTTCCGGACCATGACGATCCGCTGCACGACACCAAGTTCCGGGTGACGCGGTTCGAGGGCGGCTATGCCTACCGCATCCCGCTCGCGCACCAGACCGAGCTGGCGCTGGGCGGATCGGTCGCGGCCTATGCCAAGCCGTCGGCGCTGGATGCAGCGTACGGCAAGGCGCCGGTGAGCTACACGCTGTTCGCAAGGTTTGCGTTGGGGCGGTAAGCGCGGGGGCGCCCCCTCCACCACGCCGCTGACGCGGCGCGGTCCCCCTCCCCCGCTTCGCGGTGGAGGAAACACCTTTGCGGATAGCGTCTCCTCTCCCGCGAAGCGGGGGAGGGGGACCGCCGCCGGAGGCAGTAGTGGAGGGGGCACCCCGAGGTCTTCCCCCCGCAACAAAACCGGCGCATGGCGCATCCATGCGCTGGACCACCAGAATCGCCGCCGCCGCGCTGATCGCGGTCCTCCAGGCCTGTGCCACCCCGCCAGTCGAGGCCCCGCCCCCGCCGCCCGCGGCGGTCGAGGCCCGCGCGCCGGTCACGATCCTGATCTCGATCGACGGCTTCCGCGCAGATTACCTCCAGCGCGGCGTCACCCCCAATCTCGTCCGCCTCGCCGCGCAGGGCATCACCGGCCCGATGCGGCCGAGCTTCCCGAGCAAGACCTTCCCCAACCACTGGACCCTGGTCACCGGCCTGGTCCCCGACCATCACGGCATCGTCGGCAACCGGATGGAGGACGCCGCCCACCCGAACGAGACCTTCACCACCGCCAGCGACGCGCCCTATTGGTGGAACGCCGCCGCGCCGATCTGGGTCGAGGCGGAGAGGGCCGGCATCCGCACCGGCACCGTGTTCTGGCCCGGCGCCAACGTCGCCTGGGGCAGCACGGTCACCAGGCCCGATCACGGCGACTATGCCGGCGGCACCCGTCCCCACGACTGGCTCCAGTACAACCAGGTGGTGAACGACACCCAGCGCGTCGACACCGTGCTCGACTGGCTGCGCCGACCCGCCGCCAGCCGGCCGCGCTTCGTCACTCTCTACTTCGACCGGGTCGACGTGGTCGGCCACGAGCACGGCCCCGACTCCTCCGAGGTCACCCAGGCCGCTGCCGCCGTCGACGCGCAGATCGGCGCGCTGCTCGAAGGCCTCGCCGCGCTCCACCAGCCCGCGAACCTCGTCGTCGTCTCGGACCATGGCATGTCCGAGACCAGCGACACCCGCGTGATCCCGCTCGGCCTGCCCAAGGACAGCTATCACCTGATCGAGGCCGGCCCCTTCGCCGCGCTCAACCCCCTGCCCGGCAAGGATGCGCTGGTCGAGCAGGCGCTGCTCCGGCCCCATCCGCACATGCAATGCTGGCGCAAGGCCGACATCCCCCCGCGCTTCCGCTACGGCACCAACCCGCGCATCGCCGCGCTCTTCTGCCTCGCCGACCCGCGCTGGATGATCGTCGAGAAGCTGCCCGATGCGCCCTATACCCGCGGCGAGCACGGCTATGACAACCGGTCGGCGGACATGGCCGCGCTGTTCGTCGCGGCCGGCCCCGCCTTCCGCCACGGCATGGTCCCGGCGTTCGACAATGTCGACGTCACCCCGCTGCTCCGCGACCTTCTCGGGCTGCCGCCCAAGCCGGGTCTCGACGGCGACGACGCGCCCTTCCGCCCCCTGCTCCAGCCCCGCTGAATCCGCTTGCCAGCAACGGGTTTCTCAATGAAACTCGTTGCCATGCGCTTCTTCGACGACATCCAGCCCGGCGACCGCGCCAGCTTCGGCCGCTACGACGTCACCCGCGAGGAAGTGCTGGAATTCGCCCGCAAATATGATCCTCAGCCCTTCCACCTCTCGGACGAGGCGGCGGCCAAGACCCATTTCGGCCGGCTGGCGGCGAGCGGCTGGCATACCAACGCGATGACGATGGCGATGCTGGTCGCGCACTATGAGGAAAACCCGATCGCCAGCCTGGGCGCGGCGGGCATCGACGAGCTGCGCTGGCTGAAGCCGGTCTATCCGGGCGACGTGCTCCGCTGCGAAACCGAAGTGCTGGAAGCCCGCGCCTCGCAGAGCCGCCCCGGCATGGGCATCGTGCGCAGCCGGCTGACGACGTTCAACCAGAACGACGAGCCGGTGCTCACCTTCATCGCCAACGCGCTGATCGCACGCCGCACCGCGGGGTGATTTCACCCCAGTACGCCCATCAGTGTTGGCCTCTTCTGACGGACGATGGGACTCAAACTTCTGAGAAACCCTTGACATCGTCACGATAATATGGAACAAAACAGGAACGCTGACGAATCTCGCCCCGGTCGGGGCCAGTCCAGCCTCTCGACATCGACGTACCCCAGATTGGCTGTGTCAGCGTGACATCGGGCCGCGCGAAGTCGCGTCTGCAACAGGTGGAGAATCAAACATGACGGTTTCAACCTTTGGCCTCCCATCGTCGATCGTCGATGGGAATCTGGCCGTATTGGCGCGGATTGCCGCCGCCTACGCGCCCCATGAAACGGACCCCGCCAGCCTCGCCATCGCCGTCGACGCGGGACACGTGATGGCGGGGACGACGCTGATCGAGAATGACGAACAGCTCGTGTCGGGCTTCATTGCCCCAACCTCGAATACCCGCATCGATCGCGTGGTGCTCAACCCGCAGACCGGCGTCGCGAGCAGGATCGCGGGGACGGAAAGCGCCACGCCCGTTGCGCCGGCCATTCCCACGGGCTTCCTGCCAGTGGCGCAGGTGAAGCTGCGGCCTGCGCAGGCCAAAATCCTGAACGAAGACATCACCGACGAGCGCGATTTCTCAGGCCAAGGCGCGTCGAGCGTGTCGGGAAGTCTGATAAACGTCCAACGCTTCTCCGTAAGCGGTGTCTACACGCCGACGCCGGGTACGACGAGCGTCATCGTCGAAGCGTTTGGCGGCGGCGGTGGTGGGGGCGGCTGCGCGGCAACCGGATCCAACCAGTCGTCCGCAGGCGGCGGCGGCGCTGCAGGATCCTATGGCAGGGCACGGTTCACCTCGGGCTTTGCTGGCGTGACCGTGACGGTCGGCCTCGGCGCATTCGCCACGAGCCCGGGTGCTGCCGGCGCGGACGGGCAGGCGTCGAGCTTCGGCAATCTGCTGGTCGCACCCGGGGGCCTGGGCGGAACAGCCGGCGTCGCGACGTCATCTCCCGCCGCAACGTGGGGGACGAACGGCGGTCTTCCGCCGACGGGTGCCAATCTGGGCGGCGGCGGCGGCGGTGCCGGCGGTATCGGGCTGGCGCTTAGCCCTTCGTCTTCGGTCGGCGGACGCGGCGGGGACAGCGCTCTGAACGGCGCGTCCGCAGGGAGCATCAACGGTGGCGCCGGTGGCGGCAACCCGAACAGCAACGGAGCCGGCGGCGGCGGCGGTGCCTCCAACATCGCGAACATGGCAGCGCGCGCCGGCGGCCCCGCCAATGGCGGCCTGGTGATCGTCTGGGAATATGCCTGATCGCATCGCCATAGCATGATCGACGTCGCCGGGTGGCCCTTCGCGCTACCCGGCGATTTCGTGTACCGGCAGTGCCCAGCAAGGTGGGGAAAGTTGCGGAAGCATCTTGCGATTCCGCTCCAGTTTGAGCGCCACGATAATCGTTCACGAGCGTGAACTTTGGCAACTTAGCCGAAGGACGCGCTTGCTGTTCGCTGCTATGCTCGCTCCCATGCAGCGCCGGGCAGCAGTTCGACCGGCTACATGCTCGGGAGAGGGACCATGTCCGTTGCCGTGACATCCGACACCGCCGAAATCGATGCCAAGATCGCCGCGCTCGGCGATTGGCGCGGTCCGCTATTGGCCCGCATCCGCCAGCTGATCCACGAGGCCGTGCCCGAGGTCGTCGAATCGGTGAAATGGCGCAAACCGAGCAATCCGGGCGGCGTGCCGGTCTGGTCGCATGGCGGCATCCTGTGCACCGGCGAGCTCTACAAGGACAAGGTGAAGCTCACCTTCGCGCGCGGCGCAGCGCTGCCGGACCCGGCCGGGCTGTTTAATGCCAGCCTCGACGCGGGCACCCGCCGGGCAATCGATCTGCGGCAGGACGCGGTGCTGGACGAAACGGCGTTCCGCGCGCTGATCCGCGCCGCGGCGGACGAGAATCACGGCGTCTGCGCCTAGCCTCGCGCTCAGTGCATGCCCAAGTGGACGCACGGTGCATTCCGCGCGGTCGATCGCTGCGGCCGTGCCTGACAGGGGGACTGCAAGATCCTAGTCTTCAGGCATGGCGGGCCTTTGGGAAAAGCTGCGCGGCAGGATCGCCAAAGAGCATGGCGCAGCAACCGCGCTGCAGCGGCTGTTTGCGGCCTATCCCGTGCATGTGCCCGTGCAGACCGTCCATCGCGAGACGTTCCGCGACGGCCGGGAGGATGCCGCGCTCGCCGCTTTCCTGCGTCGGCGGGAACATCGCCTGGCTGCGCTGCTCGATTATTTCGCCCAGCGGGGCATCACGGCTGCGCCCCTGCTCGATTCGGCCACCAACGGCGCCGCGGCGGCGCACGCGATCGACGCTTGGCTGACAGCGACGCTGCCGCGACGGCCATTCTCGCCCGTGTCGGGCGATCCGGAGCCGAACCCCGACGTGCGGGCCTTCCGGGCCGCGGACCGCGGGCCGGCCGCAGGCTATTACAGCTTCCTCGACGATCTGGGCCTGCTGGAAGGAGAAGCAATCCGGCGTCGCGATCGACGCTTCGACTGGGCGATCAACCATTTCCCGGAACAGGCCGAATTCGAGAGCTACGGCCATATCTGTCTGATCAAGCCCGGCACGCTCGAATGGGCACCGGTCGTGCTGGACCTCCCGCTACATCTATTGTCCGTTTGCCACGCCAAAATGGCGCCGCGCGGGAATGCGAGCGGCCACGCGTTCGGTGAAGTGCTGGGGGGTGCCGTGGCAGGGACCTTCGACCCCAGCGGCACCCTTCGCTGAGTCGCCTGAGACGTTCGCAGCTGATCGGTCGCCGGTTGCGCGCCTCAAGCGGCCTGCAGCATCGCCGCACGCCGCTTGGCGGCCCCGCGCTCGAGCTTGAACGCGCCGGTCTGGCCGCTCAGCACTTCGACTTCGCGGAGCAGGTGCGTCGTCGCCGCCGAGGTTTCCTCGACCATCGCGGCGTTCTGCTGGATGCCCGCCTCGATCGAGTTGAGCGCGCCGGAGACAGCCTTGGTGGCATCGGCCTGCTCGCGGCTGGCGCGGGCGATTTCATCGGCACGCCGCGCGCTGTCCTCGGTAGAGGTTTCGATCGTCTGGAAGGCTTCGTCGATCAGCCCGACTGCCGCGACGGCAGTGCCGATTTCGTCGCGCGCGCGGGTGAGCTGTTCCTTGGCGCTCGCCGACTCCGTCTCGGCCCGTAGCGCGAGCGCACTCACCAGATCGGCGACAACCGCAAAGCCGCGCCCCGCCTCGCCAGCACGGCCCGCCTCAACGGCGGCGTTCATGGCCAGAACCCGTGTCTGGAAGGCGATCTTCTCAAGGCCTTCGATCACGCCGTCGATGGCGGCCGAGCTTTCGGTCACCGCATCCATTGCGACGGTGGCGGCAGTGGTGCGGTTGCGGCCTTCGGTCACCGCCGAGCGCGCCGAATGGCTGGCGGCGAGCGACTGGTCCGCCGCCGCGGCGGTCTCGCGCACGCTGCCGGTGATCTGCTTGACCGCGACCGCGGTGTGGCTCAGCTCGGCCGAGGCCTGCTCGGTACGGCGGGCGAGATTGCCCGAGGCCTGGGCGATCTCGCGACTGCCGGTCTCGATCGACTGGGTGCTGTCCATCAGCGCGTCGATCAGGTCGCGCAGGCGATCGATCGCGCCGTTATAACCGTCCTTGAGGTCGCTGAACTCGTCTGGATAGTGTTCGGTGATCTTGGCGCTGAGATCGCCATCCGCCAGGCGCTGGAAATAAACCGCCATGCCGCGCACCACCGCCGCATGTTCCTTGGCGAGCTGGTTCTGCTCGATCTGCTCCTCGGCGGCCTGCTTGAAGCTGGCCATGGCGCGGGTGAGCCGGCCGACGCAGTCGGTGAATTCGGTATAGGCGATGGGGCTCTTCAGGTCCCCCGCTGCCAGCGCCTCCATGCGGACGACGGTGGTGACATAGGGCACCGCGATCGCCTCGCGCAGCCACCAGGCGCTGAGTACACCCGATGCGAGCAGCGTGATCTCGATGCCCAGCGAGACGCTGGGCACAAAGAGAGCGTCCGCCAAAGTCGCGGCCAACAACAGGCCAACGAAAAGCCCGAAGGCGATGAGCAGCTTCAATCGAATCGGCGCATTCGCCTTGAACCACTGCATTCCCACCTCCAGTCATTGATCTCCGTCAATCCTTCATAGACGAAGATCACAGACCCGGCGCGAAACAGCGGACAAGGAAATGTACCTAAGAACAGGGTACATCTCGTTGCGAATTCGCAACTATCTCCCTATAGATGCGCAACTGTGAGATGTTCGATCACCGTGACAGAGCTGTCGCGACAAATGATACTTTCAGAAGTGAAAGCAACTTCCACCTAACAGGGATCGAGGGCGCCGGACAGTACCGTTGTTCCGGCAGCTGATTGTCCGCAGTTTTCTCGGAGATACCTGCTCGCCCGCTGGCTCAGCGGCGCCGCGGCCCGCCGGGGCGGCCGCGGAAGTCGCGCCAGTTGTTGCGCCAACGCTGCTCGCCACGCCAGCTACCGCGGCGCTGCTCCCAATAGGCGCGCTGGCCATCGTTCCAGGCATGGCGGTGGCGATAGCGATCGTACACATAGGCGCCGGTGCCGGGGTAATAATAGTCGTCGTACCAGCCCCAGTACGGGCTACCGTAGCCGCTGCCATAGCCGACCGCGACGCGCGATCCGCCATAGCCATAGCCGTCGTCCATGCAGCCGCCGAGTGCCGCCGCCCCGCCGAGAAGCGCCGCGCTGAGGATGGATTTCAAGCCGATGTGCATGGGTTACGCTCCTGTACCGGGGGCGCGCGGCGGGGCGATGCCCCTGGCCGCGCCCCTCGAGCGGAGAAGCGCACGGATGCCCGCTGGGGTTCCGTCAGTGTCCTTCGAACGCGACGAGCGACGCGACCT
Source organism: Sphingomonas trueperi (assembly GCF_040545965.1). Classification (GTDB taxonomy): domain Bacteria; phylum Pseudomonadota; class Alphaproteobacteria; order Sphingomonadales; family Sphingomonadaceae; genus Sphingomonas; species Sphingomonas trueperi_C. The sequence goes on from NZ_JBEPMV010000003.1 coordinate 402,264, forward strand.
GGATGCCGTCGCTGCGCAGCGCATCGGCACCCCCGAGGTCGGGCAGGTCGACGACGAACGAGGCCTGGACCACCTCCGCCCCCGCCTTGCGCAGCAGCCGCACCGCCGCACGCGCCGTCCCGCCGGTGGCGATCAGGTCGTCGACCAGCAGCACGCGGGCGCCGGGCACCAGCGCATCGGCATGGATGGCGATCCGGTCGGTGCCATATTCGAGGGCGTAATCCTCGGCGATCGTAGCCCCCGGCAGCTTGCCGTCCTTGCGGATCAGCAGCACGCCGGTGCCGAGCCGCACCGCCAGCGCCGCGCCGAACACGAAGCCGCGCGCCTCGACGCCGGCGACCAGATCGATCTTGCCGTCCACCTGCGCCGCCATCTTCTCGATGGTCAGCCGCAGCCCTTCGGGGTCGAGCAGCAGCGTGGTGATGTCGCGAAACAGGATCCCCGGCTTCGGAAAGTCGGGGATCGTGCGAATGCGACTACGGATGTCTTCGTTCTGCTGGATTTCCATCAATGCTTCATGCCGCGCCAAACCGTGAGGTACGCGCCATAGGCGAGCACGGTGGCAAACAGCAAGAAGATCACGACCGCCACGCCCGCCTGGTGGCGCGTCTGCAGCGTCGGCTCGGCGGTCCATACGAGGAAGGCGGAGACGTCCTTCGCCATCTGGTCGACGGTGGCGCGGGTGCCGTCGTCATACTGGACCTGGCCTTCGCTGGTCAGCGGCGGCGGCATCGCGATGTTGAGATTGGCGAAATAGGGGTTGAAGTGCATGCCCTCGGGCGTCTTCATCGCCTCCGGGAACTGCGCCGCCTTGGCGGGATCGGGCTTCTCGTCATAGCCGGTCAGCAGCGAATGGACATAGGCCGCGCCGTCATGCCGCGCCTTGGTGATCAGGCTGAGGTCCGGCGGGTTGCCGGTGCCGGCATAATAGACCTTGGGGATGTGATCGGAGGGGATGTTGTCGCGCTCGCCCCAGGTGCCGGCCTTCTCGTCGAACACCGGCTGCTTGTTCGCCCATTCCTTGGCGATCTTCTTCACCTGGGCATCGCTGTACCCCAGGTCCTTGAGGTTGCGGAAGGCGATCATGTGCAGCGAGTGGCACGCCGCGCAGACTTCCTTGTACACCTTGAACCCGCGCTGGAGCTGGGCGGTGTCGAACTTGCCGAGCGGCCCGTTCGAGGCGATGTCCAGCTCCTTGGGGTGCTTGTGCAGCGCCTGTTCGGCGGTCTGCTTCGGCGGTTCCTTGATCAGGCCGGTGATGCTGCCCAGCAGGGCGAGCAGCAGCACGAAGACGAAGCCGGCACCGATCAGGAACTTGATCGAGCGGAAAAAGATCGACGTCATGGTTCCCGGCCCCCTTATGCCGTCGCCGCGGTGGCGGTGATGCGCGATCCGCCTTCATTCCCGAGCACCGCTTCGGTGATCGAGTTGGGCAGCGGGCGCGGCGTCTCGATCCGCGAGATGATCGGCACGATGATCAGGAAGTGCGCGAAATAATAGGCGGCGGCGATCTGGCTGGTGATCACGTAGACCGGCTCCGCGGGCGAACCGCCGCACCAGCCGAGGATCAGCACGTCGACTACGAGCACCCAGAAGGCGACGCGGTACATCGGCCGGTAATTGGCCGAGCGCACCGGCGAGCGATCGAGCCAGGGCAGGAAGAACAGCAGCAGGATCGAGCCGAACATCGCCAGCACGCCCCACAGCTTCGCCGGCAGGATGAAGTCCGCGGTGAAGGCGCGCAGGATCGCGTAGAAGGGCCAGAAATACCATTCGGGCACGATGTGCGCAGGGGTCGAGAGCGGGTTGGCCGGGATGTAATTGTCCGGGTGGCCCAGATAGTCCGGATAGAAGAAGATCAGGATCGAGAACAGGATCAGGAAGATGCCGACCCCGAAGCCGTCCTTGGCGGTGTAGTACGGGTGGAAGGGCACCGTGTCCTGCTCGCCCTTCACCTCCACGCCGGTGGGGTTGTTCGAGCCCGGAATGTGCAGCGCCCAGATGTGCAGGATGATCACGCCCGCGATCACGAAGGGCAGCAGATAGTGGAGCGAGAAGAAGCGGTTGAGCGCCGCATCGTCCGGCGCATAGCCGCCGAGCAGCCAGACGCGGATCCAGTCGCCGACCACCGGTATCGCCGAGAAGAAGCCGGTAATCACCTGCGCCCCCCAGAAGCTCATCTGCCCCCAGGGGAGCACATAGCCCATGAAGGCGGTGGCCATCATCAGCAGGAAGATCACCACGCCGAGCAGCCACACCATCTCGCGCGGCGCCTTGTACGATCCGTAGTGGAGGCCGCGGAAGATGTGGATGTACACCACGATGAAGAACATGCTGGCGCCGTTGGCGTGGGCGAAGCGCAGGAACCAGCCCGCGTTCACATCCCGCATGATCGTGCCGTTGACCGAATCGAAGGCCCCGGCGGCCGAGCTGTGGAAGTGCATCGCCAGCACGATGCCGGTGACGATCTGGATCACCAGCGAAAGCCCGGCGAGAATGCCGAAATTCCAGAAGTAATTCAGGTTGCGCGGCACCGGATAGCCGGCACCGATCGCGTTATAGACGAACCGCGGCAGCGGCAGCCGATCGTCCACCCATTTCATCACCGGGTTTTTCGGCTCGTAATGGCGCGCCCAGGGAAAGCTCATCCAGGTCTCTCCTCACCCGACCGTGACGACAGTGTCGGACGTGAAATTATATTTTGGTACTTCGAGATTCTTCGGTGCCGGACCCTGGCGGATACGGCCGGCGGTATCATAGGCCGATCCGTGGCACGGGCAGAAATAGCCGCCGAACGGCCCCCGGCTCTCGCCCTCGCCCGCTCCCAGCGGCACGCAGCCGAGATGGGTGCACACGCCCAGCGTGATCAGCCAGTTCTTGTGGCCTTCCTTGGTGCGCTGTTCCAGCGTCTGCGGGTCGCGCAGGCTGGAGACGGGAACAGCCTCGGCCTGGGCAATCTCCTGCGGCGTCAGGTTGCGCACGAACAGCGGCTGCTTGCGGAAGCTGGCCTTGATCGCCTGCCCCGGCTCGATCGCCGCGAGGTTCACCTCGGTGGTCGACTGCGCCAGCACGTCGGCCGACGGATTCATCGAGTTGACGAGCGGCAGCACCACCACGCCTGCGCCGACGGCCGCGACGGCCGGGGCGGCGTACAGCAGATAATCGCGACGACGGGGATTCTCGAGGATTTCGCCGCCTGGGCCTATGGTCTGATCGGGAGTAACGCCTTCTTCAAACGTTGCCATGCTCTAGCCCTTGCACTTCGGGAACTCTTCCGCGCCAAAACCGCGGAAAGAGGAACGCGGACGAAACGAAGCTCAGTGCCGGCCGGATTTCCGGTGGCGTTACAAGTTTGATAGACGGCACACCGCAGCTTTGCCAACAGGGTTTTTCATCTTCTCGTCTCCAAGGCCTTAATGTTGCACTGCAAAATGACTTCGCCTTCCACAATTCGCGTCGCTTTGTTCCAGCCTGAAATTGCAGGAAATGTCGGCACCATCTTGCGGCTGGCGGCGTGCATGGGGGTGGCGGTCGACCTGATCGAGCCTATGGGTTTTCCCTGGGGCGATCGTGCCCGCAAGCGCGCGGCGATGGACTATGAACCCGATATGACCCGCCATGCCGACTGGGACGCGTTCGAGGCGCGGCTGCCCGGCCGGCTGGTGCTGTTCACCACCCGCGGCGGCACGCGCCTCCCCGAAGCGCGGTTCGCGCCCGGCGACACCTTGCTATTCGGCGCCGAGAGCAGCGGCGTACCCGATTTCGTGCACGACCGCGCCGATGCTGCAGCGCGAATACCGCTCCGGCCCGAGCTGCGCTCCTTGAACCTCGCCGTCGCAACGGGCATCGGGCTCGCCGAGGCACTCCGCCAGACCGAAGGATTCCCCCAGTGATCACGCTCGACGAACAGCAGCAGCGCGCCCGCACCTGGTTCGAGGGCCTGCGCGACTCGATCTGCGCCGAGTTCGAGGCGATCGAGCGCGAGGCCGGCTCCGACGCGTCCTTCGACTATCTCGCCTGGGACCGCGTCGATGCGAGCGGCGCGCCCGGCGGCGGCGGCGTGCGCGGGGTGATGAAGGGCCGGGTGTTCGAGAAGGTGGGTGTCAACGTCTCGACCGTCGGCGGCGCGTTCGAGGGCGATTTCGCCAAGACCATCCACGGTGCGGGCGAAGACCCCAGCTTCTTCGCCACCGGCATCAGCCTGGTCGCGCACATGGCGAATCCGCATGTCCCCGCGGTTCATATGAACACGCGCTTCCTGACGACCACCAAGCGCTGGTTCGGCGGCGGCGCCGATCTCAATCCGCCGCTGCCGTATGCGGAGGACACTGCCGACTTCCACGCCCGGCTGCAGGCCGCCTGCGACGCGCATGACCCGGACTATTATCCGCGCTTCAAGGCGTGGGCGGACGACTATTTCTACATCCCCCACCGCAAGGTGCATCGCGGCGTGGGCGGCATCTTCTACGATCACCTCGAAGGCGATTGGGAGGCGGACTTCGCCCTGACCCAGGATGTCGGCCGGGCGTTCCTCGACATCTATCCCAAGCTGGTGCGGCGGCGCATGCACCTGCCGTTCGACGATGCCGATCGCCAGCGCCAGCTCGAATGGCGCGGCCGCTATGCCGAGTTCAACCTGATCTACGATCGCGGCACGCTGTTCGGCCTCAAGACTGGCGGCAATGTCGACGCGATCCTGATGAGCCTGCCACCGATGGCCGCCTGGAGCTGACGCCATGGGCCTGTTGCCCGTCGCGAACGATCACCTCGCCACCATCGGCACCGCGCTGGAAATGCGCGAACGGCCCAGGCCCCGGCCGGTGCCGCCCTCCCCGTTCCGGCTGGTCCATTGGCCCGCGCCCGAGAGCGAGAAGTATCGCGCGCTGTTCCGCCGCGTCGGCGGGCCGTGGCTGTGGTTCTCGCGGCTGGTAATGGACGAGGCGCGGCTGCGGGCGATTCTCGATGATCCGCAGGTCGCCGTCTACGCGGTGGTGGACCGGGCGGGCGTCGAGGTGGGCATGCTGGAGCTCGACTTCCGGACACCCGCGACCTGCGAGCTTTCCTATGTCGGGCTGGTGCCGGAGATCACCGGCAAGGGCCATGGCGCATGGCTGATGGCACAGGCGCTGGCTTTCGCCTGGCGCAGGGACGTGACCCGCGTCTGGGTGCACACCTGCACGCTCGACCACCCCGCCGCGCTCGGCTTCTACCGCCGCCACGGCTTCGTGCCCTATAAGCGCACCATCGAGACCTTTCCCGATCCGCGTCTGCTCGGCGTGCTACCGGCCGACGCGGCGCCTCACATCCCCTGCCTCGGCTCGGTCGCGCGATAGGCGGCGACGCGCAGGACCACCAGCGCCGTCCAAACCCCTGCGCCGATCATCGACAGCAGCAGATAGCCGAGGAACTCGGGCACCGCGCCGCCGCCCGCCGCCGTCGCGATCAGCCCGGTAAAGATGCTCGATACCGCCATCGCCCCGATGCCGCCGACGAACACCATCGCCGCGACCAGCAGGAAGAGCAGCCCGGTCACGCCGCTGCTGCGCACCCAGCCCTGCTTGAACGCCTCGATCAGCCCCGCCTCGGGCCGGGCGGCATAGGCGGGCGCCGCCAGCCAGGTCCGTGCGAGAATGAACAGTCCCGGCGCGATGAACAGCGAGAAGCCGAGCTGGAAGCCGATGCTCACCGCCACTTCCAGCACCAGGAACGGGAACAGCCGCCGCAGCGCCGCCTTCATCACCTGCCCCAGTGTCTGCCCCTGGCCGCGCAGATAGAGGCTGAACAGTGCGAAGATGCCGTAGTCGACCGCGAGATAGGCCAGCGCGATCGGCACGACGTTCGCCTCGACGAACTTCTGGTAGAAGGCGAGCAGCACGGTCTGGTCGGAAAGCGATTCCAGATCGGGGGCGCCCTGCACCATCAGCAGCAGGATGCCGAGGCTCGGCAGCAGGAAGAACAGCCCCGCGACCGGCAGCACCAGCGTGCGCTCGCGCTGCCACAGGGTCTTTGCGTCGGCGAACAGGCCAGCCAGGCGCAAGGTCATGCGCGCCACACCGAATCGCTGGTGGTCAGCGCGACGTAGAGCCTGCCCTGGAACGCGGCGAGCAACACCACCACCACCGCCTGCACGCTCGCGGTCACAACGGTGGTAAGCACCATCGCCGTCGTCAGCCCCGGCGCGTTGCCGAAGAGGAGCGCGAAGACGCTGCCGAACACGATGCGCGCGGCGAGCTGCGCGACTCCACCGATCACCGTGAACAGCAGCAACAGGCCAAGAATCCGCCAGCCATGCCCGCGGGTGAGCGCCCAGGAACGGCGGATCGCGCCGAACAGCACCCCCTCGCGCAGCACCACCGTGCTGACGAGGAGCAGTCGCGTAAAGAGGAAGAGGCCGGCGACGATCAGCACCACCCCCCACAGCGCGACCATGCTCGAGGTCTGGGGATCGACGACGATGTTCGCCCCCTGCCCGTTGGCGATCGCCATCAGGTCATAGCCGCGGGTCGCGAGGATCAGCGGCACCGGCAGCATCGCCACCGCAGCGGCGATTCCGATACCGATCGCGACGAGCAGCGCCGCCGGCAGCCGGCGCGCCGCAACGCGGCCTGCATCCGCAAGGTTGCCCGCGCCCGTCGCCAGCGCGATCACGGTGAGCGAACCCCAGAAGGACAGGATCGACAGGAGGACGACCAGGGCCCCAACCGCCAGTCGCACGCCCGGGCCCGCCGTCACCGCCGCCGCCGAGACGCAGCTGTTGATCACGCCCGGGGCGACGAACGCCGCCAGCGCGAGCGGCACCAGCGTGCCGAGATGCTCGCCGACGAACGCCGTGGTCCGATCCCAGACGATGCTCATTTTTGCCATGCGGCGAAGTCCTTGCGTGAGGGACCCGGGGTGTTAGCCGGGGGGCACCGCCTTGCCAATGCTTGCCTTGGGCGCAGGAAGGGCGCAAGCGGCGGCGATCATGCACGAAACCATCGAATGGCGGGTCGAGCCCCGGCCGATCGACTATGCCGAAGCCCATGCCGCAATGGAGGCGCGCGCCGCCGCCGTCACCGCGCACACGGCGCAGGAACTGGTCTGGCTGCTCGAGCATCCGCCCGTCTACACCGCCGGCACCAGCGCCGATCCCGCCGAGATGCTCGATCCGCGCTTCCCCGTCCACCGCACCGGGCGCGGCGGACGCTATACCTATCACGGCCCCGGCCAGCGGATCGGCTATGTCGTGCTCGACCTGCGCGAGCGACTGCGCGACGTGCGCAACTATGTCCATGCCATCGAAGGCTGGGTGATCGCGGCGCTGGGTGAATGCGACATCGAGGCGTTCCGCGCGCCCGGCCGGATCGGCATCTGGACGCTCGATCGCGGGGTGGAGGCGAAAATCGGCGCGATCGGCGTGCGAATCCGCCAATGGGTGACGCTGCACGGATTCGCGATCAACCTCGATCCCGATCTGACCCATTTCACCGGCATCGTGCCCTGCGGAATCGCCGAATTCCCCGTCACCAGCGCCGCCAAGCTGGGCAAACCGATTGCGACGGACCGCTTCGATCAGGCCTTACAGGCCACATTTTTGCCATTTTTGGACGCTCTGGATCGCGCGGGATAAATTCGAGTCTTGAGGGTGTCCCCCGAACCGTCTAATGTCCAGCGCGGTTTGGGTATTAGCGGCGTACAAGCGTCGTCCAAATCCATTATCTAGGGAGCTATTACATGCGTGCAGTCCTTTCGAAGATCGTTGCTGGCTCGATGATCGCCGGCGCGGCCCTCCTGGCTTCGGCTTGCAGCAGCAACACCGAGACCAACGTCAACAACACCACCGAAGTCGTGGCTCCGGAAAACACCACCGACGCTTCGGTCACCAACGTTGACGTCGCCGCTCCGGTCGACAACGGCGCGATGGTCGACAACGGCACGATGAACGCTTCGAACGCGATGTAATCATCGCGCTTCGGCGTACGTTACGAAAGGGCCGTCCGGGCGACCGGGCGGCCCTTCTCGTTTCGGGACCGACCCTCCCCCGCGTCCACAGATCGTCGTGTTTGGAAAAAAGGGGCTTGGGCGACGAATCGAAACGCCCTAACGAACATCTCTCTAAGCGGTATCAAGAGGATGGGATGCTCGGTCGGCGTATCACTTTGGGCATGGCTGCCCTCGCGGCAATGTGCGTTTCGGCGCCTGCTTCGGCGCAATTCTTCTTCAAACCCGTGGACTTGTCGGGTCCGCCCGTCACGGGCGCCGAGCCCGGCATGATCGCCCAGGCGATGCCCGGCGCCACGCCGGCGGAATATCGGGCGGCGTTGGTGTGGAGCCTGCGCGCCGCGCTCAACGTTGCTGCACTGCAATGCAAGTTTGAGCCGACTCTGCTGGCGGACGACAACTATGTCGCAGCCCGCAAAGACCATGAGGAAGAGTTCAATAAAGCATATGATACGCTTGAGAAATATTTCCTAAAAACGACCAAGACCAAGAAGGCTGCGCAAAACGCGCTCGACGTCTTCTCGACCCGCGTCTATTCGAGCTTTTCGACGGTCTCCGGTCAGCTGTCTTTCTGCCAGACGACTGCCTCAATCGGCCAGGACGTGGTGTTCGCACCGCGCGGCACCGTGGGCGATGTGGCGATGAAGCGGATGCGTGAGCTGCGCGAGAGCCTCAAGGCCTGGGGCGAGCAGCATTTCCGCACCCGCCGGGTGAACTTCGTCTGGCCGGTCCTGCGCCCGCTGCCGCAGTTCGGCAACGACAAATGCTGGCGCAACGGCGAGTATCAGGCGCGCAAGTGCGGATCCTTGAGCTGAATCAAGCACAAGGCTGAAACAACGAGGGGTGGCCGCTGCGCCACCCCTTCTTTTTTGCTCAGCGCAGGCCCAGCAGCTTGTGGGTCTGCAGCGTCAGCCGCCAGCGCGGCCGCTCCATCGCCACGGCGATCGCCGCGCGGGTGTTCGCCTCGGCCTCGGCGCTGTCCATCGGCTGGATCAGGAAATGGGCGAAGTCCCAACCCTCGATCGCTTCGATGTCCGTACCCGCCTGCGGCCAGACCAGCTTGAGCTCGTCGCCACGCCGCTGCACCACCGCGCTGCCCGCCTTGGGGCTGATGCACACCCAGTCGATGCCGGGGTGGACCGGCAGCGTGCCGTTGCTCTCGATCGCGATGCGGAAACCGCGGGCATGCAGCGCCTCGACCAGCGCGTCGTCGATCTGGAGCATCGGCTCGCCCCCGGTCAGCACCACGAAGCGCTTGTCCTGGCCGGGCCCCCAATGCCCCTCCACCGCGTCGACCAGCGTCGCGGCATCGGCGAACCGGCCACCGCCCACCCCGTCGATCCCGACGAAATCGGTATCGCAGAAGCGGCAGACCGCGGTCGCCCGGTCTTCCTCGCGGCCGGACCAGAGGTTGCAGCCGGCGAAGCGGACGAACACCGCCCGCGCGCCGGCATTGACGCCCTCCCCCTGCAGGGTGAGGAACATCTCCTTGACGGCGTAGCTCATGGGTGGGTGGCGTAGCGGGTCGGATCGGGCAGCCCGGCTTCCTCGAACCCGCGCGAACGCAGCCGGCAGCTGTCGCACAGCCCGCAATGCAGCCCCTCCGGCGTCGGGTCGTAGCAGGACCAGCTGAGCCCGGCGTCGAGCCCGAGCCGCGCCGCCTCGCGGACGATATCGGCCTTGCTCATGTTCTGCAGCGGCGCCTGGATGCGGAAGGGCTCGCCCTCCACGCCCGCCTTGGTGGCGAGCTCGGCCAGCTTCTCGAAGCCGGCGATGAACTCGGGCCGGCAATCGGGATAGCCCGAATAATCGAGCGCGTTGACGCCGATATACAGGTCGCGCGCCCCCGCCGCTTCGGCCCAGCCGAGCGCGAGGCTGAGGAAGATCGTGTTGCGCGCCGGCACATAGGTCACGGGGATGTCGCTGCCGACGCCGGTCTTGGGCACGTCGATATCGGCAGTCAGCGCGGAGCCGCCAAAAGCGCGCAGGTCCAGCGGCAGCACGACGTGGCGCTCGGCACCCAGCATGGCAGCGATCTTCGCAGCCGCTTCCAGCTCGACCTTGTGGCGCTGGTTGTAATCGATGGACAGGGCGAGCAGGCGGTGGCCGTCCTCGCGGGCACGCGCGGCGGAGACCATGGAATCGAGTCCGCCCGAGACCAGGGCGATGGCAATGCTTTGAGTCATCGGCGGCATGTAGGCGCTTTCGCCGGCAAAAAAATGGCCGCCCCCGAAGGGACGGCCGGAAAGGATAGAAATGGGAAAACCAAACCAGGGAGAGACACCTCCCTGGGGACCTCATCCTTCTATCCCCAACCGGTTAACGAATGGTAACCAAGCTGCTCAGGAACACTCCCCGATGCGCTTTGCGTCATAGGTTTCGGAGAAAGGCTGGCCGTCGATCACGCCCTGCATCTCCACGGTCACCTGCCGCGGCGTGTCGGTGGTGATGCGGGTGAGCATCGTGCCATGGCCGGTGCAAACACTGCGCACCGTCGCGCGGCTGGCAGCGCTTTCCATCACTACATTCTGGCAGGGCGTGGTGATCTTCTCGGGGCGGAGGATCTGATAGGGATCGCGCACGCACATCGTGCGCTCGCTACCCTCGCTGTCACGTACCGCCCATTTGCCCTTCTGGATGAGGTTGATCGCCGGCACATCGACTGGCCGTGCCGCCGCCGCACCCGGCCGCTGCTGCGCCGATGCACCCGTCGCCGCCAGCGCCAGCCCGGCCACCGCCATCCACACCACCCGCTTGTTCACCCGTTCAACCTCCATAACGGTGACGGCGCCGCTCCCACGGCACCGTCCGCCGATTCACATATCATAGGAGGATTACGGCTTTACAACGACGGCGGAACGAAATCGGCGAGCGCCACCGGGAACTGCTTCGAGCAGAAGGCGCAATCGACCTTGATCACGCCGCCTTCGTCGGCCATCGCCGCGCGCTCTTCCTCGGGGAACTTGGCGAGCACCTGCTGGATATAGTCTGCCCCGCAGCGGCAGCCGCGCGACAGATCATGCCCGGCGAGCATGCGCACCTCGCTCTCCTCGTTGAACAGCCGCCACACCAGCCCTTCCAGCGGGATCGCCGGATCGGCCAGTTCGTCGGCGCCCATCGTGCCGCCCAGCGCCTCGACATGCTGCCATTCGGGATGGTCCAGCCGCACGTGCAGCCGCTCGCGCCCCACCTCGCCCTCGGGCAGATGCTGCAGGAACAGGCCGCCGGCGATCACCTTGCCGGTCGTCTTGTCCTTGTGCACGCCGAGCCGCACCAGCGTCGGGATCTGTTCCGACTGGAGGAAATAGCTCTGCGCCGCCTCGGCGATGGAGGCACCCTCCAGCGGCACGATGCCCTGGTAGCGTTCGTTGGTGAGCGCCTGGTCGAAGGTCACCGCCAGATAGCCGCCGTTGAACAGCGCGCTGAGCGACGGGTTCTTGCCGAGCTGGCTCAGCCGCTTGGCATCGAACTGCACATAGCCGCGCAGCTCGCCATTCTTGTAGTCGCACACCATCAGGCTGACGATGCCGCGCTGGGTCTGCGCCTGCAGCGTCATCTGCCCCTCGGCATCCTTGAGCGTGCTGCCGAGCAGCGCGGTGAGGGTCAGCGCCTCGGCCAGCAGCTTCTCGATCGGCGCCGGATAGGCATGGGCCGAGAGAATCTCGTTCAGCACCGGACCCAGCCGCGTAACGCGGCCGCGGACATGGCGCTCGGGGATAGCAAAGCCGGTCACGCGATCGAGATCGGCGGCGGGAACGGGATGAGTCACGATACGTCTCCGGCATTCGTTTGCGGTCGCGAGAAGTCGGGGTGACTCCGCGCGTTCCGACGAACGCATTTTCTAGGTTCGGAGGTGTAAATAGGGGTTTGGCGGCCGGAAACAATGTGGGCCGTAACCGGCAGGCCTTTGCCGCATGCGACAAGGGGAGCGCCTGCGCGCTCCCCCGTTCGTCAGGACTTCAGCGTGGTCATCTCGACCGGCTTGCCCTTGGTGCTGGGATTGGACGCATTCTGCTTCGGCGCCTTTTCGGCCTTCGGCTTGCGCGCTTCCTTGTTCGACTTCTTCTGACCCTTGGCCATGGCTACTCCTGTGGCTTGCGCCGTCGCGACCCTAGGGTCGCGATCGGATCAGCGGGCGCGCTTGTTGGCCTTGCGAGCCGCGTAGCGCGCGTCGCGTGCCGCCTTGCGATCCGCCTCGGTGGGTACCGGGACGGCCGCTGCGGCTTCTACCGCACGGATCGCTTCGGCCTTGCTCTCGCGCTTGGCAGCGGCAAGTGCCTCGCGCTCGGCAAGCGCTGCTGCACGCTTTTCGGCATTGGCCTTTTCGGCCGCCACGCGACGCTCCTTGGCCGCTGCCAAGGCATCGGCATCGGCGACGGGCCGTGACCGCAGCATCGCCAGCGCCCGGCTCTTCGCCGTAGCCGAGGCGCTCGCGCGTTCCTGAAATCCTGGAGCCGTATATGCTACCATGTTCTTACAGCCTCCCCATGCGCGTCGGTACGCGGACGACGGCGCCGGTGATCACCTTGCGGCCATAGGCTTTGGCGATGATCGCCGTATCGGCGGCGCTGTTCATCACCACGCGCGTTCCGCCGGACTGCAGCGTCTCGATCGCGCTGATGACGATGCTGCGCTTGGCGCAGGTCGCGACGACATGTTCTTTCGCGGCGCTGACGTTGATTGCTCTGGACATGCTGTCCTCCGTTTCCTGAAGCAGGGGGTTCCCGCTCGGTCCAAATGGAAACGGGCGGGCATTGGCATGCCCGCCCGATCCGCTGTGCTTCAGGCCGACTGAAGATTGACGGCCGAGGTCTTGCCCCGACGGTCCGTCTCCAGCTCGTAGGTAACGCGCTGGTCCTTATCGAGCGTGTGCATGCCTGCGCGCTCGACGGCCGAGATGTGGACGAAGGCGTCGCCGCCGCCGGTTTCCGGCGCGATGAAGCCATAGCCCTTGTCGTTATTGAAGAATTTTACGGTTCCGGTGATCATATGGGCATCCTTTGTCCCAGGCATGACGGGCATGCGCCAACAGCGGCGCATCCCGGCTTCGGTGAGGCTAGAAAGGGACAAAGGGAGGAGCCTAAGCGGCCCAATATCCGTCGCATGCGACGTCAGCGCTTATCATATGGGGTGCCGCACAGGGATTGTTAGGGTGTGTACCGAATTTTGTGCGGAACCCCGTCGATTATTTGGCAGTTCGCGCGAACACGGGTCGCTGCGCCGTACAACTCGGCGTCTGGCGCGCGGCAACAGGAAAGATTTACGTAGTTTTACCGGGGCATCCGAGCCACGGCGCACATCTCTTTCTATGAAGAGAAGATGAAGATCCCTGTCGTCTCCTTCTCCGCCTTGGCCTCGATGGCGCCGCCGCGCAGCACCGGCACCGCCACCGGCGCCGCGACGAACGCAGCACCTTCCAAGCAGGAGGAGATGGCCGCGCGCAAGTTGCAGCAGGCGAAAGACGCCGTCGCCACCCTCAAGACGATCAAGACCAAGACGGACGACGACCAGAGAGCGCGCGCGGCGCAGAAGGTGAAGGAGCTGAAGGCGCGGCTGCAGGCGCTGAAGATGATCTACGCGGGCGACCCCAAGAAGCTGGCCCGCGCCGCCGCGCAGATCGCGCGCGAACTCGCCGCGGCGGTGAAGAGCTATACCAGCGCCGGCGGCAGCACGGCCGAACTTGCCGGCGCGGATAGCGGGGACGCTTCGGCCGGCGCGGCGTCACCCGCGGGCGAGGTCAAGGCCGACGCGCCTGCCGCAGGTGCGGGCGAAGCGACGCCCCCGGCGGAGACTGCCGAGAAGGACAAGGCGGCAACCGAAGGCGAAGCGGCCAAGCCCGAAGCTACCGCGCTTGGCACAAACAAGGCGGCCGAAGACAAGCGCGCCGCCGATGCCGCGCGTGCCAAGGCCGACGACGATTTCAAGAACGAAGCCCGCGCCCTCGCCCGCGAGCTCAAGGCGGCACTGCGCCGCAAGGACCACAAGCATCGCGACGACACGCCCTGCGACGACAGCGAGCGGCAATCGGGGGAGCAGGCACTCGCATCGGTCGAGCAGGCCGTGGGCGCGCTGCCGATGGCCGATGTCGCCGCGGTGAGCGCGCTAGCGGGGATCTGACCCACTATCCTCCCCCGCCAGGGGGAGGATTAAGCGTCCCTCAAAGCTGCCCGAAGCACCAGCGCAGAACCGATTTCTGCGCGTGCAGCCGGTTCTCGGCCTCGGGCCAGATCAGCGACTGCGGCCCGTCGATCACCGCGTCGGTCACTTCCTCGCCGCGATGCGCGGGCAGGCAGTGGAGGAAGCGCGCATCGGGCTTGGCGGCGGCCATCAGCGCCTCGTCGACCTGGAAGGGCATCATCGCCTTGAGCTTGGTCTCGGCATGGGCCTGGCCCATCGAGATCCAGGTATCGGTGACGATGATGTCGGCGCCCTCCACCGCCTCGCGCGCGGTGCCGACCACGCGGGCGCGGCCACGCCCACGCGCCACATCGGCGTCGCTCGGCTGATAGCCCTGCGGGCAGGCGGCCACGACGTCGAACTGCATCAGCCCGCCGGCTTCCATGATGGAGGCGAGCACGTTGTTGCCGTCACCCAGCCACGCGACCTTGAGGCCGGGCAGCGCCTTGCCGCTTTCGAGGATGGTCAGCAGGTCGGCCATGATCTGGCAGGGATGCGAGGCATCGGTGAGGCCGTTGATCACCGGCACGCTGGCGTACTTCGCCATGTCGAGCACCTTCTGGTGGTCGTCGGTACGGATCATGATGGCGTCGACATAGCCCGAGAGCACGCGCGCGGTATCGGCGATGCTCTCGCCGCGGCCGAGCTGCATCGAGCCCGCGTCCATCACGATGCTGGTGCCGCCGAGCTGGCGGATCGCCATGTCGAACGAGACGCGGGTGCGCGTGCTGTTCTTCTCGAAGATCATCGCCAGCACATGGCCGGCGAGCGGGGCGTCGGCATCGGGCTTGCCCTTGGGCCAGCCGGCACGGGCCTGCTTGCGCGCCATCGCGTCGTTCAGCATCGCCGCGATCGCGTCGGCGCCGGCATCGGTGAGATCGATAAAGTGGCGGGTCATGGTTTCCTCCCTCGCGTCAGCGGGGGAGGGGGACCGCCGGCGAAGCCGGTGGTGGAGGGGGAATGCCCCGGGCCACCAACGCCTCGCGCGGGGGGAGCCCCCCTCCACCATGCTGCGCATGGTCCCCCTCCCCCGCTTCGCGGGGGAGGAAACGCTTTAGTTGGCCGGGGCGAAGCTGCGCGCGCCGGCGCTCAGCTTGTCGACCGCCTCGGCGATGTGGCTTTCGTCGATCACCAGCGGCGGCAGCACGCGGAACACGTTCTCGCCCGCGGCCACGGTCAGCAGCCCGTGATGGTCGCGCAGATGGGCGACGAAGTCGCGGCTCACCACGCTGTCCTTCATCTTGATGCCGAGCATCAGCCCCTTGCCGCGGATCTCCTCGAACAGATGATCATGGTTGGGGATCAACTGCTCGAAGGCCTGGCGGAGGCGCTCGCCCATGCGGGTGACATGCTCGAGGAAGCCGGGCTCCTCCATCACGTCGAGCACCGCCATGCCCGCTGCCATCGCCAGCGGGTTGCCGCCATAGGTGGAGCCGTGCGTGCCGGCGACCATGCCCTTGGCTGCCTCTTCGGTCGCGAGGCAGGCGCCGAGCGGGAAGCCCGCGCCGATGCCCTTGGCCGAGGTCATGATGTCGGGCGTGATGCCGTAATGCTCATAGGCCCACATCTTGCCGGTACGGCCATAGCCGCACTGGATCTCGTCGAGGATCAGCAGCAGGCCGTGCTCGTCCGCGGCCTTGCGCAGGCCCTGGATGAATTCGACGTTGCCGGCGGTCATGCCGCCCTCACCCTGGATCGTCTCGACCAGGAAGCCGGCGGTCTCGTCGTCAATCTTGGCGATCGCACCTTCGAGATCGTTGAACGGCACATAGTCGAAGCCCGGCAGCAGCGGCTCGAACCCGTCGCGCATCTTACCCTGGTCGGTCGCCGAGATCGCGCCCAACGAACGGCCGTGGAAGGCGTTCTTGAAGGTGATCAGCTTGTGCCGCTGCGGATTGCCATTGGCATAGTGATAGCGACGCGCGGTCTTGATCGCGCACTCGATCGCCTCGACGCCAGAATTGGTGAAGAACACCGTGTCGGCGAAGCTGTGCTTGAGCAGCCGCTCGGCCAGCGCCTCGCCCTGGGGCGAGCCGTAGAGGTTCGAGACGTGCATCAGCGTGGCCGCCTGGTCGGCGATCGCCTTCACCAGATGCGGGTGGCCATGGCCCAGCGCGTTGACGGCGATACCGGCGGCGAAATCGAGATAGCGTTCCCCTCGTTCCCCGATCAGGTAGCAGCCCTCGCCTCGCACCGGCCGCACACCGCACCGCGGGTAGACGGGCATGAGCGGGGTGATGGTCATGGGAACGATACTCCTTGACGAAAAAAGGGTTGGGGAAACTCCAGAAACGCAAAAGGGCGACCTATCCGGGCCGCCCTCCCGCATATCTAGGGCCGCTTGGGGCCGCAGGTCAACCTGCCTTTATGCCCGTCCCTATGGCTGTGCCGGCACGCGGTGGTTCCATTGCTGGGTGGCACCGCGGCTGCGGCCGTAATCGGCGGTGCAAGCCATGTACCACGGGTAGAATTGCAGCGGCTTGGCCTTGGCGTCGATCGCCTGCCACTGGCTGCAGGTCTTGCCGTTGAAGACGTGATCCTCCGGCTTCTCGCCACCCGGCGCCCTGGTGAGCGACGCCATCCGCAGCCAGCCATAGCGCAGCCCTAGGTCCTCCACCTGCGCCGCGGAGAAGCTGTACACCTGCGTCTCGAGCAGATCGACCGCCCGCAGCGCGCCGGAAATCGCCGAGAAGCGCTGCATCGGCTGGTCGGTACCGGTCCAGGTACCGGGATCCATCGAAGTGTTGACCATGAGCGTGATCTCGGCCCTGCCCCCCGGCCCCGCCGCCTCGAACGCCCGCTCCTCGGGCTGGAGGAACATGCCGAAGCGGGCGCCGCCATCCATGTACATCTGGATGCGCTGCTCCTGGATCGGCTGGTCCGGCGGCCCGTCGACCAGCCGTTGCAGCGTCACCGGCGGCACGCCCGGCGGGACCGAAGACGAGGCGAGCAGCGCATCGACATAGCAGCCATGGATCCGCTCCTGATCGGCAGGCGACGGGTTCCCCAGCAGCGGTGCGACGAGCGCGGTGAGGTCGACGGCATAGGCCCCGCCATCATCGAGGTTGCTCACGCCGACCAGCAGCTTGCGGCCGACCTTTCCTTCCTCCGCCACTTCGTGGAGCGTGCCGAGGCTCATGATCTTGAGCAGCCGTGCGCGGAGCGGCACGAAGGTCGCGCTCGATCCCTTCAGCACCGCGCCGAGCCCCGCCCCGTCGCCGCGCACGCGCAGCAGATCGGCTTCCTTCAGGATAGAGTAGGCGAGGACGAGGTCGCCGACATTGGACGTGCCCGGCTGCACCACGAACCCGGTATCGCCTTCCTTGCCGGAAAGCGGGCCATCGACCCAGGCGGCATAGTCGCGGTCGCCCGGCACCTTCTGGTTGGCGAGGAACAGCAGGGTGCTCTGCAGCGATCCGGTGCTCACGCCGGTGACGATGTCCCAGGTCGGTAGTCTGCCCATACCGTAGAAGAAGCCCGCGCCGAACGCACCATGCTGGCCGCCGCCGCTGAGCGCGAGGAAGCGATCGGGCTCGACGAAGCTAGCGGTTGCACCGGGTGCCCCCGTGGTGCGCAGGCGCAGCGTGCGGCGCGCGCGCAATGCCGCCCCAAGCTCTTCCTCCGCACTGCTCGGCACGCGCGCCAAGGCGTCGCCGGCAACCATCCGCATCTGGCGTGCCTGCCATGCCGGACCGACGCTGATCGGTACCATCTTGTAGTTACAGCCCATGATCGCCTTGGGCCGCGGCTGCGAACAGCCCGCAAGCGACAGTCCTGCCGCAGCCATTGCGAACAGAAAACGTAGTGTCTTCATAGTGATCCCCACCCCATTGGAAACCCGCCCCCGCGAGTCCCTTCATGTCACCTTACCGTATAACCGGTTTTACTAGGTAATGATTTCGCGCAAGGCCGCGAATACCTCGCCGTCGATCGCCTTGCCGACCTCCCCCGCCATGATGCCCAGCGCCTGCTCGACGGGCAGGGCCGCGCGATAGGGGCGATCGGCGGTGAGCGCGTCGTAGAAGTCGCAGACGGTGATGATCCGCGCCTCGCGTGCGATCAGCATCGCGTCGAGCCCGAGCGGATAGCCGCGCCCGTCCAGCCGCTCGTGATGCGCGCCGGCCACCGCCGCCATGTCGCGCAGCGGCGCGATGCGCGAGAGGATCGCGGTGGTGTGCGCGGCATGGCTGCGCATTTCCTCCCATTCGATCTCGTCGAGCTTGCCCGGCTTCTCCAGCACCCGGCTGCTCACGGCCAGCTTGCCGACATCGTGGAGCATCGCGCTGCGCTTGAGGGTGCGCAGCTTGGCGCCCTCGACGCCCAGCGCCTGCCCCAGCGCTTCGGTATAGGCGCCCACCCGCCCCGAATGGCCGCCGGTATAGGGGCTCTTGGCGTCGATCACCGCCCCGAAGGCGGCGGCGATGTCGTCGAGATAATCCTCGTCGACCGCGACGCGCTGCTCCCGGGGCTCGAACGCGCGGACGCGGGCTTCGAGCGCGGGATCGGCGAGGTCCGCCCAGAAGCCCGGCTCGCGCGCGACGAGCACCGTGAAGCACCGCGCGAGCGCCGGGTCGAACCAGCTACCCGAGCGCGCCGCCACTTCCTCGATCGCCGCCTGCGGACCGGCTGCGGCGTGGAAGACGTCCACGATCTGCGCGAGCAGCGCCAGCTGCGCCGCCAGCGGGATCGCATCGCCGCGCAGGCCGAGCGGCTTGCCGCTGCCGTCCCAATGCTCGTCGAGCGCGGCGATCGCCTGCGCCACCGGCGCAGGGAAGCGGAGCTGGCGGGCGATGTCGGCGCCGCGGGTGCAGCGAGTCTGGATCAGGTCGGTGACGATGGCGTTGCCATCGCGCAGGATGGCGAGGATCGCCTTGGCCCTCGCCCCCAGCCGCTCGCCCTGTCCGGTGCGGGTGAAGACATAGCGCAGCGTCGGCCCGAGCCCGACCGCCAGCAGCTTGTGCTCCTGCTTCACCTTGCGATCGTCGGCGAGATAGAGTTCGGCGATCCGCGCGGCGTTGCTGCTGCAGCCCAGGTCCTTGAGCAGCGTCGCGTAATAGACGGTCCGGCGCTCCGCTGCCGACAACCGCAGCGCCACCGCCATCCGGCTGGCGATCCAGCAGGCCCGCAGCGAATGGCCGGCGGGCTGCCCCTCGGTCAGGTCGAGCGCGTAGGAGAAGGCACCCAGGATCTCGGCCAGCGACGTCGTCTCGCCGGACCGGGCATCGAAATGGGCGGAATCAAAGTGCAGCATGGGCGGCGTCCATCGGGGGACGCAGCCATAGCGGGATTCGGCTTAAGACCGGGTTTCGCTCAGCTCTTGATCTTCCAGCCGCGACGCAGCAGCCCGTAGCAGAACAGCCCCAGCACCACGTCCAGCGTCAGGATCACCAGGCTGCCGATCAGGATCGGCGAATCGGCCACGCCGAGGAAGCCGTAGCGGAAGCCCGAGATGATGTAGAAGAACGGGTTGGCATGGCTGATCGCGCGGAACACCGGCGACAGATTCTCCACCGAGTAGAAGGTGCCGGACAGCAATGCGAGCGGCGCCACCACGAAGTTGGTCACCGCTGCGGCATGGTCGAACTTCTCCGCCCAGATCGAGGTGAGCACCCCCATCAGCGCGAGGAACAGCGAGCCGAGGAAGCCGAACCACAGCACCGCCCAGAAATGCGCCGGGAAGACGTGGACGCCCCACAGCGCCATCGCCAGCCACACCGTGCCGCCGACGCAGAAGGCGCGCGTCACCGATCCGCCGGCCAGTGCCGCCAGCATCTCGCCGGTGGAGAGCGGCGGCATCAGATAGTCGACGATCGTGCCCTGGATCTTGCCGACGAGCAGCGAGAAGCTGGCATTGGCGAAAGCGTTCTGCAGCATCCCCATCACGATCAGGCCGGGGGCGATGAAATCGGCGTAATGAATCGAGACACCGTCGAGCGTGACGGTGCGCCCGCCGCCGCCCAGTGCGACCGTGAAGATCACCAGATATAGCAGGGTGGTGACCGCCGGTGCCCACACCGTCTGGAGCTGCACCTTGAAGAAACGGCGCACCTCCTTGATATAGAGGGTGCGCAAGCCTCCCCAGTTGACGTTGCGAATCACCGGAACGCCCGGCTCGGGAAGCTGTGAACCGATTTCGGGGTGGCTGCTCATGACGCGATCGCGTACCCGCTGACGCCGCCGCCCGCAAGACGAAGGAACCGAAGTGAGCTGGACCGACGAGCGTATCGAAACGCTGAAGAAGATGTGGGACAGCGGCCTGACCGCGACGCAGATCGCCGAGGAACTGGGCGGCGTGTCGCGCAACGCGGTGATCGGCAAGGCCCACCGCCTCGGCCTGCCCTCGCGTCCGTCGCCGGTGAAGTCCAACGAAGCCAAGGCCGCTGCCGCCGCGACGCCTGCCGCAGCAGCGCCGGCCGAGCCTAAGCCGGCACCCGCGCCCAAGCCTGCGCCGGCACCCGCCGTGCCGCGCCCCCAGGCAGCCGCGCCGGCCCCTGCCCCGCGCCCGGCGCCCCCCGCGCCTGCCGCACCCGCGCCCTTCGACGATGCGGACGTCGACAGCGACTCCGACGCGGCCGAGCCCGCAGCACCGCGCGCACCCCAGCCGGTGCTCCGCTCGGTCGGCCCGGGCGGCTTCATCCGCCAGAATCCGGGCGAGCAGGCCCCGCCGAGCACCCCGGCCCCGCCGCGCCGCCTCGTCCCCGCCAAGCCGAGCGAGGCGATCGCGGGCAAGACGACGCTGCTCGATCTGAACGACAAGATCTGCAAATGGCCGCTCGGCCATCCGGGCGAGCCGGACTTCCACTTCTGCGGCGAGAAGGTGAATCCGGGCTTCCCCTATTGCGTCGATCACTGCGGCCACGCGTATCAGGCGCAGCTCCCCCGCCGCGACCGTCGCCCGGCGCCGACCATGCCCTTCGGCGGCACGCCCCGCCCGCGGTAAGCTATAGATTCTCGCTTCCAGCCGTCATCCCGGCGAAAGCCGGGATGACGTGCGTTGGGGTCATGGACCTACATACAACCCCGCCTTGCGCGGGCACCCCCGCACCCCCTATACGTTCCGCATGTCCGAAGACCTCTTCGCTGCGCCCTCCGTCCCCGCCGGCACCTATGACGCCTCGTCGATCGAGGTGCTCGAAGGCCTGGAGCCGGTACGGCGCCGCCCGGGCATGTATATCGGCGGCACCGACGAGCGCGCGCTCCACCATCTCGCAGCCGAAATCCTCGACAATGCGATGGACGAGGCGGTTGCGGGGCACGCCAACCGCATCGAGGTGACGCTCTCCGCGCCCAACCGCATCACCATCGTCGACAATGGCCGCGGCATGCCAGTCGATCCGCACCCCCGCTTTCCGGACAAGTCGGCGCTCGAGGTGATTCTCTCGATGCTCCACTCGGGCGGCAAGTTCTCGGGCAAGGCCTATGCCACCTCGGGCGGCCTGCACGGCGTCGGCATCTCGGTGGTCAACGCGCTGTCGGTCGACACGGTGGTCGAGGTCGCGCGCGACAAGCAGCTCTATCGCCAGCGCTTCAGCCAGGGCCAGACGCTGGGCCCGCTGGAGAAGATCGGCGGCACGCCCAACCGGCGCGGTACCAGCGTCGCCTTCACCCCCGATCCCGAGATCTTCGGCGAGATGCTGTTCAAGCCGGCGCGGCTGTACAAGCTCGCCCGCTCCAAGGCCTATCTGTTCGCCGGCGTCGAGATTCGCTGGAAGTGCGATCCGTCGCTGATCGCCGACGACACGCCGGCCGAGGCGGTGTTCCAGTTCCCCGGCGGCCTCGCCGATCACCTGAAGGAACAGGTCGGCAGCCGCGAATGCGCCACCGCCGATTTCTTCGCGGGCACCCAGGAGTTTCCCGATTCGCAGGGCCGGGTCGAGTGGGCGGTCGCCTGGCCGCTGTGGAGCGACGGCAGCTATAGCTGGTATTGCAACACCATCCCCACGCCCGACGGCGGCACCCATGAGCAGGGCCTGCGCCAGGCGCTGGTACGGAGCCTGCGCAGCTTCGCCGATTTGGTCGGCAACAAGAAGGCCAAGGACCTCAACCCGGACGACGTCGTCACCGGCTCCGAGGTGATGCTCTCGGTGTTCATCCGCGAGCCGCAGTTCCAGAGCCAGACCAAGGACCGCCTCACCAGCCCCGAGGCGACCGCGCTCGTCGAAAAGGCGGTGCGCGATCATTTCGACCATTTCCTCACCGACAATATGGAGCGCGGCAAGGCGCTGCTCGGCTATGTGCTCGAGCGGATGGACGATCGCCTGCGCCGCAAGCAGGAGCGCGAGGTCAAGCGCAAGTCGGCGACGAGCGGCCGCAAGCTGCGCCTGCCCGGCAAGCTCACCGACTGTTCGGCCGATAGCCCCGAGGGCACCGAGTTGTTCATCGTCGAGGGCGATTCGGCCGGTGGTTCGGCCAAGCAGGCGCGCGACCGCAAGACCCAGGCGATCCTGCCGATCCGCGGCAAGATCCTCAACGTCGCCAGCGCGACCTCGGCCAAGATCCTGGCGAATCAGGAAATCGCCGACCTGATCCAGGCGCTCGGCTGCGGCACCCGCAAGGACTGCGACGCCGCCCATCTGCGCTACGAACGCATCATCATCATGACCGACGCCGATGTCGACGGCGCCCATATCGCGACGCTGCTGATGACCTTCTTCTTCCAGGAAATGCCGGACCTGGTGCGCAAGGGCCACCTCTACCTCGCCCAGCCGCCGCTCTACCGCCTGACGGTGGGCTCCAAGAGCCTCTACGCCCGCGACGACGCGCACCGTATCGAGATCGAGAAGACCGCGTTCAAGGGCAAGAAGGTCGAAGTCAGCCGGTTCAAGGGCCTCGGCGAGATGAACCCGAACCAACTCAAGGAAACCACCATGGACCCCAAGACGCGCGGCATGCTGCGCGTGACGCTGCCCCAGGAATATGAGGAGCGCGCGGGGGTGAAGGACTTGGTCGACCGCCTGATGGGTAACAACCCCGCCCACCGCTTCGCCTTCATCCAGGAAAATGCGGCACGGCTCGACGAAGAGGTGATCGACGCCTGAGAGCGCGTCGCGGCTTGCGCGCCGCCGGACTATGTGTACCATCCTCCTAACACAGGGGGGGGATACGTCGGATGCGTCTCATCGCCATCGTCCCGCCGCTGCTGGCCTGCGGGACGCCTTGCCTGGCCCAGACGGCGCCCGCGGCACCCGCCGCCGCGCCGGTGCAGGCGGCCAAGGAATTCCGCGACCGCGTCAACCAGCTGCCCGACCTGTTGCAGGGCAAGGGCGACTATGACGCCGCCTTCTCCGACGCCTTCCGCGCGCAGGTGCCCAAGGCCACGTTCGACACGGTGCGCCAGCAGATCGCGGCATCGGCCGGCCCCTATTCGGACCTGCAGCATCTCGATGCCAAGACGCCGTGGTCAGGCACGATTACCGTCGAATATCGCGACGCGCTGGTCAGCATGGCGATCTCCGTCGATCCTGCCGGCGACCACCGCATCACCGGGCTGCTGGTGCAGGGCGTCACCGCGCGCGAGGCGACGCTCGACGCGGTCGAAGCCGCGCTCAAGGGGCTGCCGGGCCGCACCGGCTATGCGCTCGCAAAGCTGGGCGACGGCAAGCCGCAGCTGCTCCGCCAGCATAATGCCGACCAGGCCTTCGCGATCGGCTCCGAATTCAAGCTGGTGATCCTCGCCGAGCTGATCCGCGCAACCAGTGCCGGCGAGCGCAGCTGGGACGACATGGTCACGCTCGACGGCAGCGAACTGCCCGGCGGCGGCTACACAGCCAAGCCGGCCGGCACCAAGGTCTCGCTGCGCGAACTGGCCACGCAGATGATCTCGATCAGCGACAACAGCGCGACCGACATCCTGCTGAAGACGCTGGGGCGCACCAAGGTCGAGGCGATGCTGCCGGTGGTCGGCATCGCCGATCCCGCGCGCAACCGGCCGTTCCTCGGCACCGGCGAGGTCTTCAAGCTCAAGACCATCCCGGCGTTGCGCGATCGCTATATCGCCGCAAACGAGGCCGAGCGGCGGGCGCTGCTCGCCGGCGAGGTGGCAGCGACGCCGCTCAGCAAGGTGGATGTCGGCCTGTTCTCCGCCGGCAAGCCGCTGTCGATCGACACGCTCGAATGGTTCGAAACGCCCGCCGATCTCGTCCGGGTGATGGACTGGATCCGTCGCAACACCGAAGGCCCCAAGGGCAAGGACGCGCGCGCGGTGCTGTCCAAGAACCCCGGCATCCCGCCGCTGGCCGCCAGCAAATGGAGCTATGTCGGCTACAAGGGCGGGTCCGAGCCGGGCGTGATCGCGATGACGCTGCTGCTGCAGGGCAAGGACGGCGGCTGGACCGTCCTCTCCGCCAGCTGGAACGACCCCGCGCAGGAGGTCGAGCAAGGCCGCTTCGCCGGGCTGGTCGGCAAGGCGGCCGAGCTGGCCGCCCCGCCTCAATAAGCGATCCGCACCGATCCGCGCACCGTGCGCGGGGCACCGGGGTAGACCCAGAGGCTGCTGTACGAGCTCATCGCATAGCGCGCGTCGAACAGATTGTCCGCCTCCAGCCGCACGGTAAGGCGCCGCGAGAAGGCGTATTCCGCCGCGGCCTTGGCCTTGACGTAGCCGGGCAGCACCAGCCCGCTGCCGTCGATCGCGCCGATGCGGTCGCCGACATAAGCGAGGCCGCCGCTCACCGAGAGGCCCTTCCCGGCCGCATCGAGGAAGCGGCCAAGCAGGAAGACGGTGCCGGCATGGGTCGGCACGTCGAGCACCCGGTCGGTGGCAAAGCTGCGGTCGAGCGTGCGGGCATGCGTCCAGGCATAGTTGGCGACCAGCTGCCAGTGGCGGCCGAGCCGGGCCGATCCGTCGAGCTCGATGCCGTGGCTGCGCAACCGGCCGACGGGCGCGTTGAAATTGGGATCCACCGGATCGTTGGTCAGGATGTTGTGCTTCTCGATGGAAAACCAGCTGGCCGACAGATCGATTCCCGGCAGCCGCGCGGAGGCGCCCAGCTCATAGCCCTTGCCCGTTTCCGGCGCGAAGCCGCTGCCGTCGCGGCCGGTGCCTGAGTTGAGCACGAAATTCTCGCCCCAGTTCGCGTGCAGGGCGAAGCGCGGGTCGAGCCGATATTGTGCGCCGACGCGGAAGTGCACCGGATCGTCCACCGCCCGGCCCACTGCACCGGTGCGGTTGTTGGCGATGCGCTGGCGATAGGGATCGTAGCGCACCGCGCCGCTCAGCGTCAGCCGATCGGTTACTTCCCACAAATCTTGGAGATAGGCGGTCGCCGCCCAGCGCTTCTCGCGATTGTCGGTAAAGGGCGTGAGCGGCAGCGCGGTGCCGCCATACACGGGGGCGAACACGTCGATCGCATAGGGCGCGGCGGCGCTCGGGTTCCGGCGCAGCAGCCCTTCGCGATAGTCGAGCACCGTGCCCTTGAGGCCGACGCTCAGCTGGTGGCGGGTGACGCGGCCGGTCAGCTCCATCCGGGCAGAAAGGTCGTCCACCGTATAGTCGCGCTGCCGCCGCTGCCGCCACAGGCTGCTCCCCACCAGCCGGGACTGGTCGGCGGAGAAGCCGTTCAGCGATCCGGTGCGCCATGCCACGCCGCCGTTGAGCGCCCAGCCGCCGCCGAGCGCGACCTCGCCGGTCAGCTGGTGACGCTCGTTGCGGAAGCGAGTGACGCCGTTGCTCGGCTCGCCGAAATAGCGGTTGCGCGGCAGCGCGTTGGCGTCGCCGGCGATGGCGGGCATGCCGCGATCGAACGGGGTATCGAAGCGCGTGATCTCGCCGACATAGGTGAACTGCACACCCGCGGACGGTCGCCAGGTGACCGAGGGCGCGAGCGTACGGCGCTTGAGCGTCACGAAGTCGCGCCAGCCGTCGCTGTCCTCCACCGCGCCCGCGACCCGCACCGCCAGCGTGGCGGTGATCGGCTGGTTGAGGTCCAGCTCGGCGCGCTTGGTGTCGAACGAGCCATAGGTGAGCGTGGCGCTGCCCGTTGCGACTGTTCCCGGCGTCTTGCTCACCAGATTGACCCGCCCGCCCGGATCGGCATCCCCGAACAGCGCGCCCATCGGCCCCTTGAGCAGCTCGATCCGCTCGGTCGTGGCGGGGTCGCGCGGCGGGGCCATGCCGCGATTGGCGAGGAAGCCGTCGACATAATATTCGGCGCCGCCGTCGGGCGTACCGAGAAAGCCGCGGATCGCGAAATTGTCCATCACGCCGCCGCGGTTGTTCTGGTTGCTCACGCCGCTGACCAGCTCCAGCGCGTCGGACAGGCGATAGCTGCCGGCGGCGGTGAGCAGGTCGCGCTCCAGCACCCGGCTCGATGGCGACATGCGCTCGGTCGCCGGGTCGGCGGATAGCGTGCCGTCCGTATGCTGCTCGCGGGTGCCGAGCACGACGATTTCCTGGCCGGCGGGATCGGTTTCGGGTTCGTGCGCTTCGGCGGCGGCAGGGAAGATCGCGCCGAGCGAAAGCAAGGCCGTGGCGAGTGTCACGCGCAAAATGGGTTGCCCTTTGTGTGATGTTGTATCATTGCGCTGCAGCATGTTGCAGCGCTTGTCAACCATCGCCCCGGACGTGTCCGCCCTCCCCCGCATCCGCTCGATCGACGCCCTGCGCGGGCTGGTGATGCTGCTGATGCTGGTCGATCACACCCGCGAGACCTTCTATTCGACGGTGCCGGTCGCCGACCCGCTGGGGCCGGAGACGCCGACCGCGCTGTTCCTTACCCGGCTGACCGCGCACTTTTGCGCGCCGGTGTTCGTGTTGCTCACCGGGCTGGCGGCGTGGCTCTATGCGCAGTCGCGGGGTGGGGCCGCGGCGGCTTCGGACTTTCTGTGGAAGCGCGGGCTGTTCCTGGTCTTGCTGGAACTGACCGTGGTGAACTTCGCCTGGGGCTTCGATCTCACGCCAGCGATGCTCTACCTGCAGGTGATCTGGGTGATCGGGCTGTCGATGCTGGCGCTGGCGGCGCTGGTCCACCTGCCCCGTCCCGCGTTGATCGCGCTCGGGTTGGCGATCGTACTGGGGCACAATCTGTTCGACGGCTCACACGTCTCGAGCGAACCCTGCCACGCGATCTGGGCGGTGCTGCACGAACGCACGATCTTCGACCTGCCCTGGGGCGGGCGGCTGCGGATCAGCTATCCGCTCCTGCCGTGGATCGGGGTGATCGCGCTCGGCTACGCGCTGGGGCCGTGGTTCGCGCGCGAGGTGGACGCTGCCGCGCGGCAGAAGAAACTGGTGGCGACGGGCCTCGCGGCGCTGGCGCTGTTCGTGCTGCTGCGCGCGACCAACGTCTATGGCGACCTCCACCCCTGGCAGGCGGGCGCGGACGCGCTCGGCACCGTGCTCCAGTTCGTCAACCTCACCAAATATCCGCCCTCGGCCGATTTCGTGCTGGCGACGCTGGGCGTGGGGCTGATCGTGCTGGCCTCCTTCGAGCGGCTGCCGGCGCGGGCCGCGGCACTGCTGGCGGTGCTGGGCGGCGCGCCGCTATTCTTCTACCTGTTCCACCTCTACCTGCTGCGGGCGCTGAACCTGGCGGCGGGTGCGGCGCTGGGCGTGGCCGGGCCGGTGAGCGTGCCCAACGTCACCGCGCTATGGCTGCTGGCGGCGATCGTCGCGGTGCCGTGCTGGTTCGCTACCCGTGCCTTCGGCGACCGCAAGCGCCGGAGCGACGCCTGGTGGATGCGCTACCTATAGGTCGCCGCGCATCCGCCGCTGGTGGTATTTCACCCGCACGGTGATGCCGAGTACCATCAGGAAGAAGGCCAGCCCGAGCACCGCCGCGGGCACCGCGATCGGCATCGGCCAGACCTTCGCCCGCAGCGCCGCGAGCAGCGCGCCGAGCACCGCCAGCCACACGGCCCCCATCCGCAACGGCCGCGCGATCTGCTTGAGCTCGGCCTTGTAGGCGGCGCGCTCGGCAGGATCGTTCAGGTTCGGCGGGGTCGGCATGTCCAGTCTTCCTTCAGCAGCCCGTAGAGCGTGGTGTCGCGGACGCCGATATGGGTCTCCCATTCGGCGCGCAGCACCCCCTCCAGCCGGAAGCCCAGCCGTTCGAGCAGCCGGCGCGAATACACATTGTCCGGGTCCGTGTCCGCAAAAACCCGCCGATGGTTTTCGGCGAGGAAGAGCTGGTCTAGCGCCGCGCCGATCGCTTCCTCGGCGATCCCCTGCCCCCAGTGCGCGCGGGCGAGGAGATAGCCGATCTCGCTGACGTTCGGCCGTTTCTCGGTCACCGGAATGAAGCCGATGGCGCAATCGTTCTCAGCCAGAGTGATCGACCACACGCGCCGACCGGGACCGTTGGCGGCGAAACTGTCACGCGTCTCCGCGACATCTCGGTGGGGCGCATGGGCCCACCAAGTCATCAGCGCGGCGTCGGAGAGGCTGGGGAACAGCGCCTCGGCATCGTCCACCGTCCGCGGCCGCAGGCGCAGCCGCGCGGTGGCCAGCACGGGCGTGTCCGCCATCTCAGCGATTGCCGCCGATGAAGTCGCCCAGCCCGCCCAGCACCGAACCCTCGCCGCGATTGTGGCCGCCGCCATTGGCCGCGGCGAGCATGCGCCCGGCCAGTCGAGCGAAGGGCAGCGACTGGATCCACACCTTGCCGGGTCCGCGCAGCCGCGCGAAGAACACGCCCTCGCCGCCGAAAAGCATGCTGCGCACGCCGCCCACCGAGACCAGGTCGAAATCCACCGACGGCGTCAGGGCGGCCAAGCAGCCGGTATCGACATGGAGTTCCTCGCCGGGGGCCAGCTCGCGCTCGACGATCGCGCCGCCCATCTGGACGAACACCCAGCCGTCGCCGTCGAGCCGCTGCATGATGAAGCCCTCGCCGCCGAACAGCCCGGTCATCACCCGGCGCTGAAAGGCGATGCCCATCTGCACGCCCTTGGCGGCAGCGAGGAACGCGTCCTTCTGGCAGATCAGCGTGCCGCCGATGTCCGCCAGCCGCAGCGGCACGATCGCGCCGGGGACGGGCGAGGCGAACGAGACGCGGGCCTTCCCGCTGCCCTGGTGGGTGAAGACGGTGGTGAACAGACCCTCGCCGGTGACCAGCCTTTTGCCTGCGCCGAGCAGCTTGTCCATGATTCCGCCGCCGGCGTTGCTGCCGTCGCCGAACACGGTCTGCATGGTGATGGGCGCGTCCTTCCACACCATCGCGCCGGCCTCGGCCACCGCGCTTTCGCCGGGATCGAGCTCGATCTCGACGAACTGCAGCTCCTGGCCCTTGATCTCGAAATCGATGTCGTCGGCATAGCCTTCGCGGCGCGTGTGCGACCAGGGGCTCATCGGCGGCATGGGTCTCTCCTGTACGTGTTGCAGCGACCTAGTACACCAAAGCCGGTGACGCGCGAAAGCCTCCCCTATCGTCCGGGGTGACATCCCGGATGCGCTGTGTCATTGCGCAACTTAATTACAAGGCATGAGTCGGCGTCCAGCCGATCCGCAGGAGAGTATGATGCGTGTTATCGATCATGTGATCGTCGGCCATTCCGGCGGCGGCGCGGGCCGTAGGTCGGACGTTTTCGACCCCAATAGCGGCGCCGTGCAGGCGCAGGTGGCGCTCGGCACCGCCGCCGATCTCAACCGCGCCGTCGCCGCCGCACAGGCCGCCCAGCCCGGCTGGGCCGCGACCAATCCGCAGCGCCGCGCCCGCGTGATGTTCCGCTTCAAGGAACTGGTCGAGGCAAACATGGACGCGCTCGCGCACCTGCTCTCCGCCGAGCACGGCAAGGTGATCGCGGATTCGAAGGGCGACATCCAGCGCGGGCTCGAGGTGATCGAATTCGCCTGCGGCATCCCCCACGCGCTCAAGGGCGAGTACACCCAGGGCGCCGGCCCCGGCATCGACGTCTACTCGATGCGGATGCCGCTGGGCATCGGCGCGGGCATCACCCCGTTCAACTTCCCGGCGATGATCCCGATGTGGATGTTCGGCGTGGCAATCGCCTGCGGCAACGCCTTCCTACTCAAGCCTTCCGAGCGCGATCCCTCGGTGCCCGTCCGTCTCGCCGAGCTGATGCTGGAGGCCGGCGCGCCCGAGGGCATCCTCCAGGTAGTGCAGGGCGACAAGGAAATGGTCGACGCGATCCTGGACCATCCGGCGATCAGCGCGGTGAGCTTCGTCGGCTCGTCGGATATCGCGCATTATGTCTATCGCCGCGGCGTCGAGGCGGGGAAGCGCGTCCAGGCGATGGGCGGCGCCAAGAACCACGGCATCGTCATGCCCGACGCCGATCTCGACCAGGTCGTGGCGGACCTTTCCGGCGCCGCGTTCGGCTCGGCCGGCGAGCGCTGCATGGCCCTCCCCGTGGTGGTGCCGGTCGGCGACAAGACCGCCGACGCGCTCCGCGAAAAGCTGATCCCGGCGATCGAGGCCTTGCGGGTGGGCGTGTCGACCGATGCCGAGGCGCAATACGGCCCGGTGGTCAACGCCGCGCACAAGGCGCGCGTCGAGAACTGGATCCAGACCGGCGTCGACGAAGGCGCCGAGCTGGTGGTCGACGGCCGCGGCTTCCAGCTGCAGGGGCACGAGCAGGGCTTCTTCATCGGCCCGTCACTGTTCGACCGCGTGACGCCCGACATGAAGAGCTACCAGGAGGAGATCTTCGGCCCGGTCCTCCAGATCGTCCGCGCCCCCGATTTCGAGACCGCGCTGCGCCTGCCGAGCGAGCATCAGTACGGCAACGGCGTCGCGATCTTCACCCGCAACGGCCATGCCGCACGCGAATTCGCGGCCCGCGTAAATGTCGGCATGGTCGGCATCAACGTGCCGATCCCGGTGCCGGTCGCCTATCACAGCTTCGGCGGCTGGAAGCGCTCGGCGTTCGGCGACGTCAACCAGCACGGCATGGAAGGCGTTCGCTTCTGGACCAAGGTGAAGACCGTCACCCAGCGCTGGCCCGACGGCGCCCCCGACGGCAGCAACGCCTTCGTCATCCCGACCATGGGGTGACGCGCTTGAGGACGCCGCTCTCCTCTATTCCGTCATCCCGGCGAAAGCCGGGATCCATTGGGGTCGCCGTCACGGCTCGTGCTGCACCCGAGTGGCGAATGGATCCAGACTTTCGTCGGGATGACGGCTTAGAGGGCGGGATCGTCCAACGGCGGAAAGCCGAGGCCGAGCGCGAGGTCTTCCCAGAAGGGATTCTCGCGCTCGATCAGAGCCACCTTCCAGTCGCGCTTCCATTCCTTGAGCTGCTTCTCACGCCGGATCGCCGCCGCCATGTCGCCGCCGACCTCGTACCAGACGAGGCGCTTGACGTTGTTGTGCTTGGTGAAGCCGGGAAAACTGCCGGCGCGATGCTGGTGAATCCGGCCCATCAGATCCGACGTGACGCCCGTATACAGCGTTCCGTGGCGCCCGCTCGCGAGCATGTAGACGCACGGCAGCTTGTCCACCCCACCCTCCACCGTCATCCCGGCGAAAGCCGGGATCCATTCGCCACTCGGCAAAAGATAGAGCCGCATCGGCGACCCCAATGGATCCCGACTTTCGTCGGGATGACAGCTTGAGACAACAGGCATCATGACCCACCAGTTCGACCTCACCGACGACCAGCGCCAGATCCAGGAGATGGCGCAGAAGTTCACCACCGATGCGATCACTCCGCATGCGGCCGAATGGGACGAGAAGCACGTCTTCCCGCGCGACACGATCAAGGCCGCCGCGGAGCTCGGCTTCGCGGCGATCTATGTCTCGGAGGAATCGGGCGGCATCGGCCTCGGCCGGCTCGAATCCGCGCTGATCTTCGAGGCGATGGCCTATGGCTGCCCGTCCACCAGCGCGTTCATCTCGATCCACAACATGGCCGCGTGGATGATCGACCGGTTCGGCGCGCAGGGCGTGAAGGGCAAGTATCTCCCCAGCCTCGTCACCATGGACAAGCTGGCCAGCTACTGCCTCACCGAGCCCGGCTCGGGCTCGGACGCGGCGGCGCTCAAGACCCGCGCGGTGCGCGACGGGGATCATTATGTCGTCACCGGCACCAAGCAGTTCATCTCGGGCGGCGGCGCAAACGACCTCTATGTCACCATGGTCCGCACCGGCGAGGACGGCCCCAAGGGCATTTCCGCGCTGGTGATCGAGAAGGACATGCCCGGCGTCAGCTTCGGCGCACAGGAGCGCAAGCTCGGCTGGCATTCGCAGCCCACCGCGCAGGTGAACTTCGACAGCGTCCGCGTGCCGGTGGAGAACCTGATCGGCAGCGAGGGCGAAGGCTTCCGCATCGCGATGATGGGGCTGGACGGCGGCCGGCTCAACATCGGCGCCTGCTCGCTCGGCGGGGCGCAGCGCTGCCTCGACGAGGCGGTGCGCTACACCCAGGAACGCCGCCAATTCGGCAAGGCGATCGCCGATTTCCAGAACACTCAGTTCATGCTCGCCGACATGGCGACCGAGCTGGAGGCGGCCCGCGCGCTGCTCTACCTCGCGGCCGCCAAGGTGACCGCCGGCACGCCCGACAAGACCCGCTTCGCCGCGATGGCCAAGCGGCTGGCGACCGATACCGGCTCGGCGGTGGTCGACCGCGCGCTGCAGCTCCACGGCGGCTATGGGTACCTCATGGACTATCCGATCGAGCGCTTCTGGCGCGACCTGCGCGTCCACTCGATCCTCGAGGGCACCAACCAGGTGATGCGGATGATCGTCGGCCGCGATCTGCTGAAGGACTGAGGCGGAAAATGCTTTCCTACAGCAGTGCGTTTATGCTTTGTTCGCCCCTGTCCGCCGCGCGGATTCAGGAGGAAGCCGGGTTGATGTCGCTTTCCCGGAACTTTCGGAACTTTCAGGGGGTGGTGGCATGACGGAAATCCTCACCGCCATCGAGGGCCCGGTCGCGCGCCTGCGCCTCAACCGGCCCAAGGCCCTCCACGCGCTCAACACCGCGATGTGCCAGGCGATGTTGGACGCGCTCGACGCCTGGGAACAGGACGACGCCGTCCACATCGTCCTGCTCGACCATGCCGAGGGCCGCGGCTTCTGCGCCGGCGGCGACATCCGCATGATCGCGGAGAGCGGCGCGGGCGACGGCACGCAAGCGGCGGACTTCTTCCGCGTAGAATACCGGCTCAACCACCGGCTGTTCACCTATCCCAAGCCGATCGTCGCCTTCGCCGACGGCATCGTGATGGGCGGCGGGGTCGGCATCTCGCAGCCCGCGCGCTACCGGGTCGCGACCGAGAACACCAAGTTCGCCATGCCCGAAACCGGCATCGGCCTGTTCCCCGATGTGGGCGGGGGCTGGTATCTCTCGCGGCTGCCGGGGCGAATGGGCGAGTATCTGGCGCTCACCGGTCACCGGCTCGACGGCGCCGAATGCCTCGCGCTCGGCCTCGCCACGCATTATCTGCCCGCCGAGGCGCTGGCCTCCGCCAAGGCGCAGATCACCACCGCGCCGGACAAGGCCTTGGCAATTCTCGACGATCTGTCGATCGAGGCGCCGATCGCCAAGATCCTCGCGCATTATGCGGACATCGACCGGCTGTTTGCCGGCGACACGGTGGAAGAGATCTTCGCCGCGCTCGCGGCCGAGGACAGCGAGTGGGCCTCCGCCACCCTCGCCACGCTGCGCACCAAGTCGCCGCAAGCCTGCAAGGTGTCGCTGCGGATCGTCCACGAGGGCCGCACCATGCCCGATTTCGCCGCCGAGATGGCGCAGGAATATGCCGTCGCCACCCGCGTCTGCCGCCTGCCCGATTTCGCCGAGGGCGTGCGCGCCGTGATCGTCGACAAGGACAATGCCCCGCATTGGTCTCCATCCACCCCGGAAGCGGTCGACAGCGCCGCGATCGATGCCATCTTCGCCCCCCTGCCGCCCGCGCAGGCCTGGGCGCCCTGAACGGAGAACGCCATGTCTTCCTACGAAACCCTCCTCGTCGAGCAGCGCGGCGCGGTGACGCTGATCACGCTCAACCGGCCCAAGGCGCTCAACGCGCTCAACAGCCAGGTGCTGAGCGAGCTGCTCGACGTGATGCGCGCCTTCGACGCCGATCCGTCGCAGGGCTGCGCGGTGCTCACCGGCAGCGAA
This sequence comes from Sphingomonas trueperi, assembly GCF_040545965.1. Classification (GTDB taxonomy): domain Bacteria; phylum Pseudomonadota; class Alphaproteobacteria; order Sphingomonadales; family Sphingomonadaceae; genus Sphingomonas; species Sphingomonas trueperi_C. The sequence continues at coordinate 436,446 of NZ_JBEPMV010000003.1, forward strand.
AAGGCCTTCGCCGCCGGCGCCGACATCAAGGAGATGCAGGCCCAAGGCTTCGCCGACATGTACGGCCATGACTTCTTCGCCGGCTGGGATGCGTTCACCCGTACCCGCAAACCGATCATCGCGGCGGTATCCGGCTATGCGCTGGGCGGCGGCTGCGAAGTGGCGATGATGTGCGACTTCATCCTGGCGGCAGATACGGCGAAGTTCGGCCAGCCCGAGATCAAGCTGGGCGTCTCGCCGGGCATGGGCGGCTCGCAGCGGCTCACGCGTGCGGTCGGCAAGGCCAAGGCGATGGAGATGTGCCTCACCGGCCGGATGATGGACGCCGCCGAGGCCGAGCGCGCCGGGCTGGTCAGCCGCATCCTGCCCGCCGCCGAGCTGGTCGAGGAAGCGGTGCAGACCGCCGCGACGATCGCCGCGATGCCGCCGCTGGCGGTGAAGGCGAACAAGGAAATGGTCAACGTCGCGTTCGAGACTAGCTTGGCGCAAGGCGTGCACTTCGAGCGCCGCCTGTTCCACGCGCTGTTCGGCACCGAGGACCAGAAGGAAGGCATGGCCGCCTTCGTCGAGAAGCGTCCGGGGAACTGGACCGGGCGTTGAGGCACTGAACCACTCCCCCTCCCGCGTGCGGGAGGGGGCCGGGGGGTGGGCCCCCGGCATCCGCGACACCATCGCTTGTGGAGAGGGAGCGCCCACCCCCAGCCCCTCCCGCAAGCGGGAGGGGAGTACCTGAATGGCACGCGTAGCGATTATCGGCCTCGGCAACATGGGCGGCGGGATGGCGGCGAACCTCGCCAAGGCCGGCCACGACGTCCGCGCCTTCGATCTGTCCCCGGAAGCGCTGGAGCGCGCGAAGAAGGCCGGCTGCCTGCCCGCCGCCAACGCCGCCGAAGCGATCGCCGGCGCCGAGGCGATCGTCACCATGCTGCCCGCCGGGCGCCACGTCGAGGCGCTCTACACCGAGACGCTGCTCGACCATGCCGAGGCCGGCGCGATCCTGATCGACTGTTCGACCATCGACGTCGCCACCGCCCGCCGCGTCGCCGAAGCCGCGACCCAGCGCGGGCTGCTGGCGGTCGACGCGCCGGTCTCGGGCGGAATTGCCGCAGCCAATGCCGGCACGCTCACCTTCATGGTCGGCGGTGCGGTGGCGGCGTTCGAGCGCGCCGAGCCCTTCCTCGAGGACATGGGCAAGGCCGTCATCCACGCCGGCGCCAGCGGCGCGGGCCAGGCGGCGAAGATCTGCAACAACATGATCCTTGGCGCGACGATGGTCGCGACCTGCGAGGCCTTCGCGCTGGCCGAGAAATTGGGGCTGGACGAGCAGCGCTTCTTCGACATCGCCTCGGTCTCCTCGGGCCAGAGCTGGTCAATGACGAGCTATTGCCCGGTGCCGGGCGTCGGCCCGGAGACCCCGGCGGATCGCGACTATCAGGGCGGGTTCGCGGCGCCGCTGATGCTCAAGGACCTGAAGCTGGCGCTGGAAGCCGCGGCCAGCGTCGGCGCGCAGGTGCCGATGGGCGAGCGCGCCGAGCAGCTCTACGCGGCGTTCGTCGAAGGCGAAGGCGCCGGGCTGGATTTCTCGGGGATCATCAAGACGCTGCGGTGAGGGGGTGACCGCCCCTCACCAGCGTCATCCCGGCGAAAGCCGGGATCCGTTGGGGTCACCGGCGCGGCACTTGCTGAGACCGAGAGGCGACTGGATCCCGGCTTTCGCCGGGATGACGGAAATTCGAAAGGGCTCACCCGCCCCTGGCGCGGCTCGCCAGCAGGTCCTGGGTCAGCACCTGCGGCAGCACCTCGGGCGAGTCCTGCCCCGGCTTGTACCAGAGGTAGAGCGGCACCCCCGCCCGGTTATGCGCCTCGATGAAGCGGCCGAGGGTGGCGTCGCCATTGGTCCAGTCGCCGACCAGCACCGCGACCTTGCCCTCGGCCAGCGCCTGCTCGACCGCCGCGGTCTCGATCACCGCCTCCTCGTTGACCTTGCAGGTGAGGCACCAGTCGGCGGTGAAATAGGCAAAGACCGGCCGCCCCTGCGCCCGCAACTCGGTGAGGCGCGCCTCGCTGAACGGCTCGGCCCCCGCCATGGCGGCAGGGGCGCCGCCCGCCGCGGCCGGATGCACCAGTGCCACGCCGCCGAGCGCCAGCAGCACCAGCGGCAGTGCGGGCAGCCAGGCGCGGCTCCGTCCCTTGGCCTGCCGAGCCCCGGACCACCACAGGCCGAGCGTGGCGAGCAGCGTCGCCGCCAGCCCGATGGTCATACCGTCGACGCCCGCCTGCTTGCCCAGCACCCAGGCGAGCGCCAGCGCGGTAAGGAACATCGGCACCGACAGGATGTGCCGCATCGTCGCCATCCAGGCGCCGGGCTTGGGCAGCTTCCGCCGCAGCGCCGGCACGAAGCCGAGCAGCAGGAAGGGCAACGCAATGCCCAGCCCCAGCCCGCCGAAGATCGCCAGCCCCGCGAACCAGGGCAGCACCAGCGCCGCGCCCAGCGCCGAGGCCATGAACGGCCCGGTACACGGCGTGGCGATGAACGCCGCCAGCGCGCCGGTGGCGAAGGCGCCGCCATGCCCGTTGCTGGCCGCACGGTTGACGAAGGCCGGCGTGGTGACCTCGAACAGCCCGGCAAGATTGAAGGCGATCGCGGCGACCAGCAGCAGCAGCACCAGGATGACGCGCGGATCCTGCAGCTGGAACGCCCAGCCCACCGTCGCCCCCGCCGCCCGCAGCCCGAGCAGCAGCCCGCCCAGCGCCAAGCACACCGCCACCACGCCGGCGGTATAGGCCAGCGCCTCGGCCCGCGGGCTGCCGGCGCCGTTGTTCGCCTTGGCGAGGCTCAGCGCCTTGAGGCTGAGGATCGGGAAGACGCAGGGCATCACGTTGAGGATCAGCCCGCCCAGCACCGCCGCAAAGAACGCCCCGATCGCGGCCAGCCACGGCGTAGCCGCCGGCTTTGCCGCCGCGACGGTACCCGGCTTGGCGGTGACGATCAGCCCCTGCCCGTCGATCGCCAGCACACCCTCCAGCGCCGCCGGTGCGGTGCGGGCCTTGGTCTCCAGCACCAGCCGGTCACCGTCGCGGATGACGGTCTGGGGCGCGGCATAGTCGACCGCGTTGGCGGTCAGCGGGTAGAAATACACGTCTTTGGCCGCCGCACCCGCCGGATAGGGCACCGCGATCCGCAGCGTGCCGCCCGTCGCCTGGAAGGTCGCCGGGGTGCTCAGCGGCTTGGGCAGCCTGGCGCGCCAGCCGTCGAACTTCGCCCGCACCGCAGGGTCGATCGTGCCGTCGCCGATGGTGAGGCTGGTCTCCAGCTCGGCCTTCTCAGGCACGCACAGCGTATCGGTGCAGACGAGGTAATCGAGCTTGAGCTTCACCGGCAGCACGCCCGACGCACCGACGGGGATGTGCAGCGTGGTCAGCCGGACGAAGGTGCCTTCGTAGACATAGTTCATCAGCCCGGCGATCAGCAGCCGCTGCGGCACCGGGTAGCGGAATGCATCGGCGGTGGCGCCTGCCGGCAGCGTCCAGTGCGCCTCGGCGGGCAGACCGGCATCGCCGGGGTTCTGCCAATAGGCATGCCATTTGGGATAGGGGGTCGAGACCAGCGCCAGGGTGACTTCGCTCCCCGGCTTCGGTGTCGCCGTCTCCGCCACCAGCTCGCTGCGGACATGCGGGCCCTTGGCGAATCCCTGCGCCGCCGCCGGGACGACATTCGCAAGGAGGAGCAGGAGCGACATCAAAGCGAAACGAAGCTGGGCCATGGCGCCGTCCTTGCCCAGTTCGCCGCGTTCGACAATAGCTGGGTGTACCAACGTCCACCCGTGCCCGGAGCCGGCCCCGAATGAAATTGCTTGCCACCTTCGCCGCGCTTGCGCTGGCCGCCACCCCCGCCCTCGCCCAGCAGAGCGCGCCCGCACCTGCCGCCCCGGCGACGCCGCCCAAGCTGGTGGTGGTGATCTCGGTCGACCAGTTCTCGGCCGATCTCTTCGCGGAATATCGCAGCCAGTTCAGCAGCGGCTTCGCCCGGCTGATGACCGGCGCGGTGTTCCCGGCGGGCTATCAGAGCCACGCCGCGACCGAGACCTGCCCGGGCCACTCGACCATCCTCACCGGCGACCACCCGTCGCGCACCGGTATCATCGCCAATGACTGGACCGACTTCGCCGCCCCGCGCGCCGACAAGACCGTCTACTGCGCCGAGGACGAGACCGTGCCGGGCTCGGATTCGACCCACTACACCGTCTCCGACAAGCATCTGAAGGTGCCGACGCTCGGCGAGTGGATGAAACAGGCCGACCCGCAGTCGCGCGTCGTCTCGGTCGCGGGCAAGGACCGCGCGGCGGTAATGATGGGCGGTCACAAGGTCGACGAGCTCTGGTGGTGGGACGGCAAGGCCTTCGTGTCCTATGCCGGCCGCACCGCCCCCGAGGCGGTGACGAGGATCAACGCCGCGACCTCCGCCCGCATCGCCGAGGCGCAGCCCGCGCTGGACCTGCCGGGCTTCTGCAAGGCTCGCAGCCGCGCGATTCCCGTGGGCGGCAACAAGACGGTCGGCGACGGCCGCTTCGCCCGCGCTGCCGGCGACGCCAAGGCGTTCCGCGCCTCGCCCGAGATCGACGACGCGGTGCTGGCGCTCGGCGCCAAGCTCGCGACGGACATGAAGCTCGGCCGGCAGGGCCATACCGATCTGCTGATCCTGGGCGCCTCGGCCACTGACTATGTCGGCCACAGCTATGGCACCGAAGGCAGCGAGATGTGCCTGCAGCTGCTCTCGCTCGACCAGACGCTTGGCCGGCTGTTCGAGGCGCTCGACCGCACGGGCGTCGACTATCAGGTGGTGCTGACCGCCGACCATGGCGGCCACGACCTGCCCGAACGCCACCGCGAGCATGGCGCGCCGACCGAGCAGCGCGTCACCCCCGAGGTGACCACCTCCAGCATCAGCCGCGCGCTCGCGGGCAAGCTGGCGCTGACCGGCCCGGTGCTGGTCGGCGGTCCGGGCGGCGACGTGTATGTCACGCCGTCGGTGCCGCAGGCGAAGCGCGCCGCAGTGCTCGCCGAAGCGGCGAAACTCTATGCGGCCAATCCGCAGGTCCAGGCGGTGTTCACCCGCGCCCAGATCGAGGCGACGCCGATCGTCCACACGCCCCCCGAGACCTGGAGCCTGCTGGAGCGCGCCCGCGCCTCCTATGATCCGCAGCGTTCGGGCGATCTGGTCATCGCGCTCAAGCCGCGGGTAACGCCGATCCTCGATCCGGTGGGCGGCTATGTCGCGACGCATGGCAGCTTCTGGGACTATGACCGCCGCGTGCCGATCCTGTTCTGGCGCAAGGGCATGACCGGCTTCGAACAGCCGCTGTCGGTGGAAACCGTCGACATCGCCCCGACGCTCGCCGCGCTGATCAAGGTGCCGGTGCCGGTGGAGATCGACGGGCGGTGCCTTGATACTGATGCGGGCGTGGCGGATAGCTGCAAGTAACGCCTCTTAAATTCCCCTCCCGCTTGCGGGAGGGGCTAGGGGAGGGTGTGACGTGGAGGTTCCTGCCGCGAGGTCCTCCCGAGTGGCAACCATCCCCTGCCCCGGCCCCTCCCGCAAGCGGGAGGGGCCGGGGCAGGTGGAGAGGCTTACCGCTTCTCGAACGCGCGCATGCCGGTGAGCCGGTTGTTCGCCACCGTGATCCGCCCGCCGGACACGTCCGCCACGAAGGCCGGGGCTGCCGGCGCCCCCGGCGCCAGACCGGCGATATTGTCCTCCACCCGCAGCCCGTCCGTCGGATAGGTCCGCGCTTCCGCCGCGACCACGATCAGCCCCAATCGGTTCTCCTTCGCCGACCCCTGCACGAACATGTTCTGCGCGATCGTGCCGGTGCCGCCCTCGGACAGGTCGATCATATAGTTGGTCTTCCGCCCCGCGCTGTCGTCGAAGCTGTTGCCGGTGATCGCCACGCGCCGCGCACGCAGCTTCACATAGTGCCCGCCGGTGCCGCGCTCGAAGCGGCTATGGGCGATCGTCACCAGCCCGTCGACCGACAGGTACACCGAATGCGAACAGTTCGGCGACTCGTCGCATTGGCCGAGCCCGGCGAAGCTGGAGCGATCGATGGTGATGCTGCGCACCGTCGGGTGCCCGCCGCCGAGGATGCCCTCCTGGCTGTCGAGGAAGGTCGAGCGGGTGACGGTTAAGTCCCCCATCTCGATGCGGATGCCCGCGCCGTTGCCGTCGCGCACCCGGAACTTGCGGAAGACGAGGCCGTCCACCGCCGCGCCGCGCCCGCGCAGCACGAACGCCGCCTTGTCCTCGCACACGGTGCGCTCGAAAATTGCTGTGCCCGGCTGCACCGCCTTATAGGTGATTCGCCCCCCCGCCTGCACCACGCATTCGTGGTAGGTACCCGGCGCGATCAGGATCGTCGCGGTGCCGTCGCGCACCGAGGCGACGGCGGCGGCGAGCGTCGGATAGCCCTGCCCCGTCTCGGCGATAGTGAACGGCGCGGCGGCGGCGAGCGCGAGCAAGAAGAGCGACATGCCCGCATTCTGCCACACCCGCCGTTAAAATCTGCCGACGCGCAAACGTCCACATTCGCCGCTTGTGCAGCGCAACGAAGCATTGCAGCATGCAGCCATTCGGTCACACGGGCGTTTGGGAGCTTCGATGGGATCACTGGGGGCGTTCGACGAGATTTGGGGTCATGGCGGTCCGGAGGCGCCGCGCGAGGCGTTTACCGCGCTGTCGCAATGGATTGCCGACACGCCCCCCGAGGAGCTGCAACGCCGGCAGCAATCGGCCGAAGCCGCGTTTCGCCAGCTGGGCATCACCTTCGCCGTCTATGGTGACAGCGACGCCGCCGAGCGCATCATCCCCTTCGACATCGTCCCCCGCATGTTCCTGCAACGCGAATGGCAGAAACTGAGCGAGGGCCTGGTCCAGCGGGTGGAGGCGATCAACGCCTTCCTGGAGGACATCTACGGCGCCCGCCGCATCCTCGACGAGGGGATCCTTCCGCCCGAGCTGATCCTGCGCAACGAGCAGTTCCGCCCCGAAGTCGCCGGCATCCGCCCGCCGCATGGGGTTTGGGCGCATATCTGCGGAATCGACCTGGTCCGCACCGGCGCCGACGAATTCTACGTGCTGGAAGACAATGCCCGCACGCCCTCGGGCGTCTCCTACATGCTGGAGAATCGCGAGGCGATGATCCGGCTGTGCCCCGAGCTGTTCCGCGATTTCCGCGTGGCGCCGGTCGACAGCTACCCGGACATGCTGCTGGAGACGATGCGTTCGGTGGCGCCGCTGGGCCGCGCGCGGCCGGTCTGCGTCGTGCTGACACCGGGCCATTTCAACTCGGCCTATTACGAGCACAGCTTCCTCGCCGACTCGATGGGCGTCGAGCTGGTCGAGGCCGCCGACCTCGTGGTCGACGACGATGTGGTCTATATGGAGACGATCGCCGGACGGGTGCGGGTGGACGTGATCTACCGCCGCATCGACGACGATTTCCTCGATCCGCTGGTCTTTCGCCCGGACTCGCTGCTCGGCGTGCCGGGGCTGATCGCCGCCTATCGCGCGGGCAACGTCGCGCTGCTCAACGCGCCGGGTAACGGCATCGCCGACGACAAGGCGATCTACAGCTACATGCCGGAGATCGTCCGCTTCTATTCGGGCGGCGAGGCCAAGCTGCCCAATGTCGAGACCTGGCGCTGCCGCGAACCGCAGGCGCTGAAATATGTCCTCGATCATTTGCCAGAGCTGGTGGTGAAGCTGGTCGACGGGTCGGGCGGCTATGGCATGCTGGTCGGCCCCACCGCGACCAAGGAGCAGATCGAGACGTTCCGCGCCGCACTGATCGCCGAGCCGCACCGCTATATCGCGCAGCCGACGCTGGCGCTGTCGACCGTGCCGACGCTGACCGAAAAGGGCCTGGCCCCGCGCCATGTCGACTTTCGGCCGTTCGTGCTGACCGGCAGCGACAAGGTGCGCGTCGTCCCCGGCGGGCTGACCCGCGTGGCACTGCGCGAGGGATCGCTGGTCGTCAATTCCAGCCAGGGCGGCGGCACCAAAGACAGCTTCGTGCTGCTGGGGGACGCGGCATGAGGGGGGCTACCCACATTCCTCCCCGGAACGGGGGGGGGGACCATGTGCGCCAGCACATGGTGGAGGGGCCGCCGCGGCACGCGGCGGTACGCCTTCGCTTTCCCCACCCCCCGCGCCTGACGGCGCGGCCCCTCCACCACCGGCCTACGGCCGGCGGTCCCCCTCCCCGTGCCGGGGAGGAATTTTCCGGGGAGGCACGCCCATGATGATGCTCTCCCGCACCGCCGCGGCGCTCTACTGGCTTGGCCGCTATGTCGAGCGCGCGGACTTCATCGCGCGGCTGGTGGAAGCGACGATCCGCCTCGATGCACTCTCCGCCCGGCCCGCCGGCGAGGCCGCATGGCAGAGCGCGCTCACCGTCAGCTATACCGACGAGCTCTTCGCCGAGACCGGCCTCCCCGCCACCCAGGCGCATGTCGCGCGCTTCCTGACGCTGGAGGCCGACAACCCCGGCTCGATCACCCGCTGCCTGGAAATGGCGCGCAACAACGCGCGCGCCGTCCGCACCGCGCTCACCCGCGAGGCGTGGACCGCGATCAACCGCGCCTGGTGGCTGTTCGCCAACCGCGCCTCTACCGGCGGCGCCACCGAGACGCTGAACCTGGTCGAGCAGGTCAAGGGGGAAACCCGTGGCTTCGAAGGCGCGATCCACCGGATGATGCGCAACGAGGCGACGCTGCTGATCCAGCTCGGCGCCGCGATCGAGCGGGCGGACAACACCGCGCGGCTGGTCGACGTCAAATACCACCTGCTGCTGCCCGCCGGCGAAAGCGTCGGAGGCGCGGTCGATCGCGACCAGTGGACGACCATCCTCCAGACCGTCTCCGCCGTCACTGCCTATCGCTGGCTCTATTCGGAGGGGCTGCGGCCCGACAATGTGATCGACCTGCTGGTCAGCCGTACCGAGCTGCCGCGCAGCGTCGCCGCCTGTGTGGAGGAAAGCGTGACGCTGCTCAGCCAGCTCGCCAAGCGCACCGGCCTGCAGGGCGAGGCCGATCGCATGGCCCGCGCCCGGCTCGCCCGCGTCCAGAAGGCGCGCACTCCCGACATCATCGTCGGCGGGCTGCACGAATATCTGGAGACCTTCATCACCGAGAACGCGCTGCTCGATGCCGCGATCGCTCGCCAGTTCCGGTTCCTCTGATGCGCATCGCCGTCGAACACCGCTCGGTCTACCGCTTCACCCAGCCCCAGGCACGGATCGTCCAGATGCTGCGGCTGACCCCCTGCGACACCCAGCACCAGACGGTGGTAAGCTGGATGGTCGGCGTCGATTGCGACGCGCGGCTGCGCGACGCGGTCGACGGCTATGGCAACGCCGTGACCATGCTCTACGCCGAGGGCCCGATCGAGGCGATCGAGATCGCGGTGACCGGCGAGGTGCTCACCCAGGACAATGCCGGGGTGCTGCGCGGCACGCCCGAGCCGTTGCCCCCTGCCCTGTTCCTGCGGACGACGCCGCGCACTGCGCCGAGCCCGCAGCTGACGGCGTTCGCGGCGGATGTGAGCGCCGGCACCAACGATCCGATCGAGCGGCTGCACCGGCTCAACCAGGCACTCCACGCCCGCTTCCGCTGCGTGCCCGACGTGCCTGATACCGGGCTGACCGCGGCCGAGGCCTTTGCCGGCAAGGCGGAGGCCTCGCGCGACGTGGCGCAGATGTTCGTCTCCGCCGCGCGCACGCTGGAGGCGCCGGCACGCTATGTCTCGGGCTATCATCTCGACGGCGACGCCCAGTGCGCGCCGCATGCCTGGTGCGAGGCCTGGGTGCAGGGGCTGGGCTGGGTGGCGTTCGATCCGGTCACCGGGCTGTCGCCCGACGACGGCTATGTGCGGGTGGCGGTCGGCCTCGATTCCGAAGGGGCCGCGGCGGTGGCAGGGCACCGCATCGGGCATGGCGAGGAACAGCTCGCGGTGGACCTGCATGTCGATCGGCTGGGGAACGAGGAATAGGCGAGCCGCGGTAGCGCCGCGGCTTCCGCAACAACGTCATCCCGGCGAAAGCCGGGATCCATTGGGGTCTACGTCTGGACTCTTGCGGCTGCCGATAGGCGACTGGATCCCGGCTTTCGCCGGGATGACAGTTGTCACTGTCTACCAGCCACCTCAGGCCAGCGCCGCCGCCATCGCATTCGGCATCGCGCCCACCGCTTCTTCGTCCACCAGAAGCGACCAGCCCGTCGGCCCGAGCACCTCGATCGGGCGATAGCGCGTCTTGTAGGCCATCCGAGCGCTGCCCTTCACCCAATAGCCGAGATAGACATAGGGCAGCCCGGCGGCGCGGGCGCGCAGGATGTGGTCCATGATGATGTAGTTGCCCATGCCGGACCGCGCCTCGTCATCGGTGACGAAGAAGCTGTAGATCATCGACAGGCCGTCGCCCTGCTGGTCGGTGATGCACGCCCCTACCAACCGGCCGCGCTGACCGTCCACCGAAGGCTCGCGATATTCGATGACATAGGAGCTGACCGGCGACTGCTCGACCATGTCGGCATAGTCGCTCTCGTCCATCGCCGCCATGCCGCCGCCGGGGTGGCGCGAGTCGAGGTAGCGCTTGAGCAGCTCATATTGCTCGCCGGTAGCCCAGGGCTTGCAGGCGGTCACTTCGAGGTCGCTATAGCGCTTGAGCAATTTGCGCTGAGTGGCGTTGGGCTCGAAACCGTTGGTCAGCACCCGCACCGAGGCGCAGGCGGTGCAGCCCGCGCAGCTCGGCCGATAGGCGACCGACTGGCTGCGGCGAAAGCCGATGCGGCTCAGCGCATCGTTGAGCTCGCCGGCATGGTCACCCGACAGTTCGGTGAAGATCTTCCGTTCCTGCCGACCGGGCAGATACGGGCAGGGCGACGGGCTGGTCACGAAGAAACGCGGGAAACGTGATAATGCGGTCACCGCTCAGCCGTCCTCTGCTCCATCGGGCCGTCCCGACCGGCCCCTCTTACGCCGTTATGGGGTTGGATTTGGATGATGAAAAGCGCGTTTACCATCAATCAGGGCCATTCCCGCGCCATCGGCTTTCCCGAGTGACGCGGAACGGGACGATTCGGTTCCGCGGTAACCATGCTTCGCGGCGAAACGGGACCGGCGCGGCGCCGGAGCAGCCGATATCGATGGGCGCCGCCTAGCTGCGCGACTCGATTCGCTCAGCCGAGCTTGCCGAGTCCCAGTGCGTCGAGCGCCCGCCCGACTCCGTCTTCCGCGGTGATCGCCGCCCCCGCTGCGCGCGCCTGCTCGGCAATGCTGGCGCTCGCCAGCAGCCGCGTGATGGCGGCGGATGCACGCGCGGCGGTGTAGCGGCGCTTCGGCAGCGACAAGCCCAGCCCGGCGCGCTCGATGCGCGCGGCATTGTCGAACTGGTCGCCGAAGATCGGGCAGACGAGCTGCGGCACCCCCGCGCGGATCGCCTGGGCCGTGGTGCCGATGCCGCCATGGCCGATCACCGCCACGGCCCGCGGGAAGATCTGCGAATGCGGCGCATAGCCCGCCACGAGTACCGTATCGCCCGCGAGGTGCCGGTGCTGCTCGAGCAGATCGTCCCCCACCAGCAGCACCGCCCGCCGCCCCAGCCGCCGCGCCGCCTCGGCACTGGCCGCGTAGAAGCCGTGCTCGGCATAGACTGCCATGCTGCCCAGCGTGAAGACCAGCGGCGGCGGCCCGGCCGCCAGGAACGCCTCTACCTCGGCCGAGAGCCCCTCCCCCGCGAACCCGCCATCGTAGAAGAGAAAGCCGGTCTGAACTAAGCTCAGCGGGGCGTCGGCGGGCGCAAGGGAAAAGGCGGACGACCACAGCCCGATCGCCCGCTCCACCGCCAGCGGCCCGGACAGCATCTCGTTGCCCGCGAAGGGCGGCGCGCCGGCGGCCGCACGCAGTGCAGCGAACGGCTTGAGCCCTTTGGCGTAGCGCCTCTCGGCGAGCCGCAGCAGCGGCCGCACCGCGCCCGCGCCGAACCAGCGGCGCAGCGTCACCAAGGCGGTTTCGCCGCGGGTCAGCACCGGCGGGTCCTCCGCCGAGAGCAAGGTGATCGGCTGGAGCAGCGCTGAGGCGAGCCGCACCCCCGCCGCCTGCGCCGCGATCCGCGCATGGATGGAAAAGCTGCTGGCGAGCACCAGGTCCGCGCCCGCGACCACCGGCGTCAGGTCCGCCAGCGTCACCTCGGCATAGGGCACCAGCACGCGGTTGACGATGAAGTCGAAATCCGTGGCGATCGCCCGCGCGATCGCGCCCTCGTCCATGCCGGTATCGGCGATCAGCTGCGGGCCGTCGGGGCGAATGGGATGGAATTCGATGCCGTGCCGCTCGGCGATTCCGCGCACCGATTCGGCGCCCGCGAAGACCGGCACGTGCCCGCGCGCCTGCATGCCCAGCGCGAGCGCGATGAAGGGGTGCACGTCCCCCAACGTGCTCATCGTCGCCAGTACCACCCGCATCGATCGCCCCCCGGTCGGGAGCAGAGTCGTTGCAGGGGGCAGCCGCCGCGTCAACCGAGATCCTCCCCGGCACGGGGAGGATCTTTACCTCAGTACGCCCGCGCGACCAGGATGCGCTCGACCGCCGGCTTGCCGGTGAACAGGCAGGTGCCTTCGGCCGGTGCCGCACCACCCGGCACGTTGCGGAAGGTGAGCTTGAGCGCCTTGAGCCGCTCCACCACCGCGTCCAGCTCGGCGCCGGTCGGCTTGGCCCAGCTGACTTCGGCCCAGCCGGGGAACTTCACTGAATCGGCGAACATCGCGGTCAGTGCGTCGAAGTCGGTGACGTCGCGGCGGATATTGCTGTCCAGCCGGTCGCGCGCGTCGAGATACAGGCCCTGCTGGATGCTCTCGAGGATCGCCGCGGCTTCCGCCACGAAATCCCCGCGCGGCATGATCTGCGAATCGAGCTTGCCGTCCTCACGGTACAGATTGTTGCGCTGGATCACCGAGACGTTGCCGCCGGCGACGTCGCGCCCGCCGACCTCGATCACGATCGGCGCGCCCTTCTTCACCCAGCCCCAGCGCTTGGTCTGCGCCTTCACCGCCTTGAGGTCGAGCAGCGCGCGCACCGGCTCGCCCAGCGCGCTCAGCTTGGCCAGCTCGGCCTGGAGCGACTTGCAGTATTCGATCGTCGCCGCATCCTCGGGCTGGTCGCGCAGCATCGGCACGATCACGATCTGCCACGGCGCCACCATCGGCGGCACGCGCAGGCCGTCGTCGTCGCCATGCACCATGATCAGCCCGCCGATCATGCGGGTGGAGACGCCCCAGCTGGTCGTCTGCGCCAGCTCGAACTGGCCTTCCGAGTTCTGGAACTTGATGTCCTGCGCCGAGGAGAAGGTGGTGCCCAGGAAGTGCGAGGTGCCGGCCTGCAGCGCCTTGCCGTCCTGCATCATCGCCTCGATCGAGAAGGTCGACACCGCGCCTGGGAAGCGCTCATTCTCCGGCTTCTCGCCCGCGACCACCGGCATCGCCAGACAATCCTCGGCGAAGCTGCGATAGACCTCGAGCATCTTGAGCGTCTCTTCTTGCGCCTCTTCCACCGTGGCGTGGGCGGTATGCCCTTCCTGCCACAGGAATTCGGCGGTGCGCAGGAACATGCGGGTACGCATTTCCCAGCGGACGACGTTCGCCCACTGGTTGATCAGCACCGGCAGGTCACGCCAGCTCTGCACCCAGCGCGACATCGCAGCACCAATCACCGTCTCCGACGTGGGGCGGACGACCAGCGGCTCTTCGAGCTTCGCCTCGGGATCGGGCACCAGCCGGCCGTCCTTCTGGACGAGGCGATGGTGCGTGACGACCGCCATTTCCTTGGCGAAGCCGTCGACATGCTCGGCTTCCTTCTCGAAATAGGAAAGCGGGATGAACAGCGGGAAATAGCAATTCTCGTGCCCCGTCGCCTTGATGCGATCGTCGAGCAGGCGCTGGATGCGCTCCCAGATGCCATAGCCCCAGGGCCGGATCACCATGCAGCCGCGCACGCCCGAATCCTCGGCCATGTCGGCTTCGCTGATGACGGTCTGGTACCATTGCGCGAAATCGCCGTCGCGCGTGACGGAAAGGGCGTGCTTGATCATGCCCCAGCGCTTAGCGCCTGGGCGCGCCGACGCAAGGGCCGGCGGGCGCGGCGCCTAGACGGAAACTGCGCCCACCGGGGACTCCGCGTCGACCGGATTGCCGAAGCTGTCGAACGGGATCAGCGGCTTGCGCCCCATTCGCAGCAGCTCGCGCGGGGGTGCGTAGCGCTGCTGCGCCTCGAAGCGGAGCGCGACGTTGCGCACCCGCCCGAACTTGCCGCGCGCGCTGCCCAACAGCATGTGCGCATGCTCGACCCGCAATCCCCAGCGCGGCAGCTCGGGCGTCTCGGCATCGACGCGGGTGCAAAGGTTGAAGAGCTGGGCGTGGTTGCGGTGGCCATGCGCCGGCGCCCGGTTGCGGAAGCTGAGGCAATAGGGCTCGCTGAGGAAGCTGTTCTGCGCGAGCAGGAAGTTGCGATGGCCGTGCTGGAACTGGCCCATTTCCCAGCCCGTACCGGTCTTGCGCAGGATCGACAGCGCCATGACGAAATCGGTGATCGCCTTCGAGCGCGCGATGGGGACGTTCGCCTGGTCGCCGCTGAACGGATCCAGCAGCACACCCGCGCCGGTTGCCGCATCGAAGCTTTTGACGACGCGGTACTCGCCGGATTGGGGACCGCCCTGCAGTTGGAGCAGATCGTCGGGCAGGATCTCGTTCTGACCGGCGGGACTCGCCACGCGGAACGCCGTACCGCTCGTGCTGATCACCGTTCCGGGCAGCAGCGGCACGAAGCCTTGCGTCAGGAACAGCTGCGCGGTGGGCCCTTCGGCGCGATAGCGGAAGATGGTCAGATTGTGCATGCCGCGCTGATTAGGCTTGGCCACGCCGCCCTGCTGCATGAAGTCGACATGGAAGATCTGGTAGCAGAGGATCTCGTCGCCCGGCGACACCGTCCGCGCCTGATCGCCCTCGACGACGATGCGTCGGGTGCCGGGATCGGACAGGACGATCTGCATTGGCTCGGCGCCCGTCCCCGCGCCGGACAGGACGCGGACCTTGAGGTCCCATTGCCGCTTCATCGCGACCATGCCGCCCATGTCGTGCACGGTGATGGCGGTATTGCCCTGCCCGTCGCGCGCGACCGCCTCGACGGTGAGCGCCGGCGCCAGATGCAGCCGCGCCGGGGCAGGCTCGCCGATCACCGCGTCATAGCCGTCGATCACGACATCATCATAGCCGGGGCCGCCCTGCAGGCTGTCGGTCGTCAACTTAGCCGTGACGTTGCGATACAGGCGCGCACCGGCCGGCTCGGGCGCGTCGACCAGCGTTTCGAGCAGATAGAAGCCGTGCCCGGCATAGGGCAGCACGGGGTAGATGTCGCGGCGCCGCGGATCGCCGTTGCCGATGTTCAGCCCGATGCTCCGGTTCTTGGTATCCCGATCGCCATAGAGGCGCTCGCGGTCGAGCAGCTGGCACCCGAAAAAGCCGATCTGCGTGCCGGGTGCTCCCATGATCCGCGGGAACTTGGAAAGGTCCACCGTCACCCCATGGAAATGGACCCGCCGCGCGTTGATGATCCAGCGGGCGTCCGGCAGATAACGGTCGGTGCGGGTGATCACCACCTGATCGCTCCGCAGCCCGTCGGCTGGCCGCACTTCGATCACGCGGCTGTTGTCGATCTGGCGCATGCCGGGTCCGCCGTTCAGATCCTCGACATAGCGCCCCGGCTTGGCGAGGATCAGCAGACCGCCACTGCCGACGCCGCGGTCGCACAGTCCCCGGCCGATCGTCTTCCACGGCGCCGCCCGGGTGCCGGCCGCGGCATCGTCGCCGGCCACGGGATCGACGAAGCGCGTCGGCCGCTTGGCATCGAGGCTGCGATCGACATTGATCACCAAGGGCAGCGCGATCCGCCGCTCCAGACCGTGCTCCCCGCGCAGATAGCAATAGAGGATGGCATCCCCGGCCGTCACCGGCCCCTCGCCGGCCCCGATCTCGACCGAGAAGCCGATCGAGCCCTGCGGCACCATCCGCCCGTCGTAGAGCCGCACCGGCGTCTGGTTCACGCTCCATTCGGTGACGGTTGCCGTGTTCCCTTCCAGGTAGAACACGGCTTCCTTGAAATAGTTGATGTCGCTGCCGTCGGCAGTCTGCGGCGGCAGGCCAAGCGCTGTGATGCGGATGCCTTCGCCGTGGATCCACTGGCCCGGCGCGGCCGAGAAGCCGCCGATGAAGCGCTCGTCGGGAACCAGCGTGCCGCGCGGAACATCGCTCTGCGCGGGCGGCGTGCCGCCGCTCCCCGCCGTGCCGTTCCAGGTTCGCCCGGGCCGCAGCCCGTTGCCGCGTCCGCCGGCTCGCCCCGCGCTTTCGGAATGCGTCTCGCCCGAACAGGCGACGGACGTCAGCGAACCGGCGAGCAGGCCGCCCATCGCGGCTCTACGCGTGACATCGATCACAAGCTTCTCCCCCGGACGGTCGGCGGAAGCGGTGGTTATGCGCTCCGGCCGATCGCGTTGGTTCCCCCTACCACACGATTTCCCGCATCCCTTCCCCGCGCCGCGTACAGCATGGCCAGCGACAGGCCGAACAGGATCATGAACAGCGGATCATTGTCGCCCTGCGCCAGCACCAGGCGGGTCGAGATCAGCACCGTCAGCGATACCACGATCGCGAATTCGGGCGGGAACGGCGATGCGAAATCGCGCCACCCGATACGGAACAGGCCGATGATCGACAGCAGGATCACCCCCACATAGGCGAGGAAGCCGAACACGCCGACGTCGGCGGCAAGTGCAACGAAGCCGAGGTCGATGGTCAGAATGCCTTCGGGCGTACGCCAGTTGATCGCGCCGCCGCCTTCGCCCGGGCCATAGCCGAGCAGCGGGCGCCGCGCGATGACCGGCATCGCCATGTGGAACTGCGCGCTGCGCGCGTCGGTGCTGGCCTGCGCCGCACCGCCGCCCAGCACGCGGACGTGGAGCGCAGGCACGAACAACACCGCCAGCGCCAGCGCGACCAGCACCGCCGGGTACATCATCGTCGCCGAAATGCCGATCAGGTCGCCCCGGGCATTGCGCCAGCGGTGGAGGCCCCAGAGCAGCCCGAACACCGCGTGGGCGGCCAGGAAGCCGACAAGCGCGAGACGCGCAGTCGACAGCACTGCCGAGTAGAAGACGAACACGTCGAAGGCCAGCCAGAACAGCCGGATCGGCCAGGTCTTGGCATTGACCATGCGGTACAGCACGAAGGGCGTCGTCAGTGCGAGCAGCTCACCATAAGCGAGCGGCGTCGTGTAGGTGGTGACGACGCGGTACCAGTTGCGGATGTGCGGCTGGATCAGCTGCGACAGCACGGCATCGTCGATGCGCAGGAAGCTCGGGATATGCTCCAGCCACAGCACGTGCTGCGCGCGCGCCTCGAACACGCCGATCACCATCAGCACGAACACCGCGATGGCGAGGCGGTTGACCAGCCACGGCACCGTCTTGCCGCCCGGGCCGAACAGCCAGATGGTGGTGAAGCACACCGCGGTAGAGGTGAAGGTGGTGTTCACCCAGCGCCCGATCGTCTCGCCCGGCGACACCGAGAAGATCGACGCGAGGAACTGGATGATGATGAAGCCGATCAGCAGCCGCGACAGCCAGGGCGAGGTGCGGAACACGTCCGCCATGCCCTGGCGGAAGGGCTTGGAGGTCGACAGGCAGATCATCAGCAGCGCGGTGAGGATCAGGCCGACCAGGCGCCGCATCGAGATCCAGGGCAGCCCGGCGACGGAGACCGCCAGATAGTTGGGCCACAGGATCATGAAGAGGACGAAAGCGGTAAAGGCATGGGTCAGCGCCCGTGTCGGTGCCGCCTTGGCGTCCGGCAGCGCCCAGACCACCAGCAGCGCCAGCAGCGCGAGCGGCGCCGCCGCACCCACCAGCATCCCCGGCGGGAGGATCGCCGCCATCACACCATAGAGGAAGGCGAGTACGACGATCAGGCCCAGCAGCGCGCCCTTGCGCAATGCGACCGACCAGCCGGGGCGCTGCGGATGATAGACCGGCAGCACGTCGCGGCCCGGACGCAGCAGCGCCCGGAACGGCGCGTCGAGGCGCAGCGCCCCGAGGCCGAGGATCGTCTTTGAACGTCGCACCGCCCGTGCCAACCAAGCCTCCTTAGAAAATCGGAACGCCAAGGCGCCGGACCGCCATCATGGACGCAAGGCGCAAGAACAGCAACGGCCCCAGGATCGCGACCGCCGCGCCCAACGCACCATAAGGCGGAATGAACAGCAACGCGAGCACCGTGCCGATCACCGCCGAGATCGTCGTCAGCACGACGGTGAGGCGTTCACGGCTGGCCATCATCAACACGCTGCCGCTGGCGGCAAAGACCAGGCTGAACACCTGGCCGAGCACCATGATCTGCATCGCGGTGGCACCGGCGGTGAACTGCGCGCCGAAGATCCGCATGATCCATTGCGGGACGACCAGCACGCCGATCGCGAGCGGCGCCGAGGCGAGCAGCAGGCCCAGAATGGTCAGCCGCAAGATGCGGCCGATCCGCCGGAGGTCGCCCTGCCGGTAGGCGACGGCGAAGACGGGCTGCAAAATGGTTTCCGATGTCGCCGAGAACAGCTTGAGCGTCGCCGCGATCTGGTAGCCGACGCGGAACAGTCCGGCCTCGGCAGGCCCGTGCGTCGCCGCGAGCAGGATCGTCGCGAACCAGTCGGTAAACAAGTTGTTGGCATTGGCGACGAGGATCAGGAACCCGGGCTTGAGCAGCGATTCGTCGAGCGGCTCATGCGGTGCCCAGGAGCGCACGGCGCGAGCATAGAGGAAGGTCGCCACCGCAGCGGTAAGGATCCAGCCGACCAGGTAGAGCTGCGACGGGAAGATCGCGCTTACCGGCAGACCCAGCACGAACACCACGCCGAGCACCAGACTGCCGAATGAGGTGGTCAGCGGGCCGTCGATGAACTGGGAAAGGCCGATCCACTTCACCCCGCGCAGCACCGTCGAGACCAGGCGGCAATACACCATGATCGGGATGATCAGCGAGAGCACCATCAGGCTCTGCGCGATCGCCGGGCTGCCGATGAGGTCGACCGCGATCTGCCAGTGGAAGATCACGATGATCGTCGCGAGTGCGATCCCCGCCGAAGTGCCCATGCGAATCGCATGCCGCGCTGCAGCACGGGCGCGCCCGGTCTTCTCCATCGAGAGGTTGACCGAGACCGAGCGCACGAGGATCGCGTCGAGCCCGAGCAACGACAGGATCACGCACATCTGCACCGTGGTGAGCGACGCGCCGAACGCGCCGACCCCCGCCGCACCCGCCGTGCGGGCGAGCAGCCAGGTGAAGAGGAAGCTGGTGGCAGCGCCTAAGCCCTTGACCCCGAAGCCCATCACCATCTGGCCGCGCACGCCGCGCAGATGAAAGTTCTCAAACTTCAAAGCCAGCGCCCCCAAGAAGATGCCCCGCGCTTAAGACAAGCGATCGCACGGGGCAAGCCGCCTGGGGGCGGCCCGGCTCAGCTATGGTACAGGTCGAGCGACGCCAGACGCGGCGTGGTCAGCATCGAGAAGGGCGAGGTGCTCTTGTAGAGCGATCCGTTCGCACTTGCGGTAGCAAGTGCCGTCGCCAACGGCGACGCCGATGCGGTGCTGGTGCCGAAGGCGCTCGTCAGGCTCAGCGTTGCCGGCGACGCCATTGCGCCGCCCCAGGCGGTGCTGCCGGCCAGCGACGCGGCGGTGTCTGCCACGCCCTTCGCCACCATCATCTTCAGCGTGTCCGCTGCCGTTGCCGGCGTGGTGGTGTTGGTGCTGCCGGCGTTGAGCGCGAGGATCTGCGACGCGTTGAACGCCGTATCGCGCATCTCGATCTCGCCCACCGATCCGCTGAACGCCGCGGTGAACGGATTGCCCACATACAGACCCCAGGATTCCTGCTTGCGGGTGCTGCCCGACATCGTCGCCGAACCCACCGCCTTGCCGTCGACATACAGCGTCGAGGTGCCGCCGGCCTGGTAGCTGAGCGCGATCTTGTGCAGGTTGGTGTCGGTGATCTTGGCGCCGCTGGTCGTCATCGTCGAGGTGACGCCGGCATCGTTGGTCATCGTGAACACCAGCTCGCCATCGGCACGTAGCGCGATGTTCCAGCTCTTGTAGATGCCCATGATCTGGCCCACCGGGGCCGTAACGCCCGCACGCTTCAGGTCGAAGTTCAACGTGAAGGCGGAGAGGTTGTACAACTGCCGCGACGTGCCGCGGACGAGTTCCATGCCCGTTCCGGTGCTGACGTTGAGCATGCCGTTGTTGACCTGACCGGCGCCGAGCGGATTCACCAGATCGTCGGTGCTCCAGCCCGAGTTATCCAGGACGCCCTGTGTGCCGAAGGTGAGGTCGAGGAGCAGCTTCGGTGCAAGCGCCGGCTTCGGTGCGGCGAGTTCGGCAGCGACCTGCTTGGTAAACTGGCTGGCCGCGCCCACGCTGTTCTTGCCGGTGTGATAGCCATAGCCATCCACCGTCAGGCCCGTAATCGTGGCCTTGCTGCCGAGGTTGAGCCCCGCGATCTTCCGCATCGTGTTAGGATCGTTGAGCAGCTCGATATTCTTGGTGTTCGTCAGGCTGTTGGTGCCTTCCAGGACGAGCTGGTCGGTCACGTTGCCGCTCACCGTGCCCGACACGTTCTCGAGACGGATCCAGGTGGACTTTTCGTCCGCGACCGAGAGCACCGTGTTGTTCTTCACCGACACACCCTGCGCATTGCGCAGGTTGATGCCGTGATACATCCCGCTCAGATAGATCAGATTGTTCTCGATCTTGACGTTCTGATACGGCGTGACTTCGGTTTCGTCGTTCAGGAAGAAGCCCTGGGTGCCACGACCATCGCCCTGCAGGACAACGTTGTTGGTGATCGTGATGTTGCTGTTGCCGTAGGCACGGCCAGCCGTCATGAACTGGATCGCGTCGGGATGCTCTTCGTTGATCGGGTACAACCCCTTATACAGGTTGTCGTCGATCACGACGTTCTTCATCTCGGAATAGTTGCTGTGGTCGCGGCGATTGTCGAGAAACTGGTTGCCCTGCACCAGCATGGTGTCGACAGCGCGGACGTCCATGCCGATCACGAAGTGATCGATTTCCGAATTGATGATCTTGTTGTTGGTGCCGCCGCGAATCGAAAGGCCGGTGCCCTTGGCGTTGCTGGGATCGCCCGTGCCGCCCGTGAAGCGCACGCCGTTGATCGTGATGTTGCTCGACGACAGCACGCGATTCGCGATTGCGAAGTCGTCATCCGGCACCGTCGGGCGGACGACGTTGAAATCCTTCAGGGTAACGTTGCTCGAATTGGTGAGCCACACCGTGCCAACCACGGCCTTGTTGTTCGTGTCCTGCGACTGGATCGTGATGTTCGCCGCAGGATTGATGTTCGTCATCGTGATCGAACTATAGGTACCCGGCGCAAGTAGGATCACGTCGCCGCTCTTGGCGGCCTTGATCGCAGCGTCGAGCGCGGCCTGATTATTGACAACCGGCATGTTGTGCTACCCTTACGTTACTGGTCGACCCCAAATCGACACATGATTCCCTCGATCCAGAAACTGCCACAAGGCCATGAAATAAGTGGTGTAATTGCGTGGTGTAAAAATACTTAACGGTCGCCTTCCGCAGATTTATTCCCCTTGGCCCTTCCGGGGGCGCAGCGACAACGGTGCGCGCTTGGCGCGGGTCGACGCTGCATCGCTTTGCCGGTAGAGCATGGCGCATGAGCACCGAAGCAACGCCGCACGTCTCCGTCTTGGTGGTCGCCTATCACTCGACCGATTTTATTCGGCAGTGCGTGTCGGGCATCGCCGCGGCAGCACCGATGACGCCGCACGAGATCCTGATGATCGACAATGGCGGCGGCGATACCGAGGCGCTGGTGCGCGCCGAGCTGCCGGAGGTCCGCATCGTGCCGTCGGAAGGGAATATCGGCTTCGGCGCGGGCAATAATCGCTGCGCCGCCCATGCGCGCGCGCCGCTGCTGCTGCTGGTCAACCCCGATGCGGTGCCGCAGCCTGGCGCGATCGACCGGCTGGTCGCCTTCGCAGCGGCGAACCCGGACGCTGCCGCCTGGGGCGGCCGCTCCTACGACCCCGCCGGCAATCTCGACGCCGCCAATTTCCTGGCGCTACCCACCCCCGGCGACTTCGTGCTCTCGGTGGTCTCCGCCGGCCGGCTACGTCGCGGCGGCCTGCCCGCGGAAGCGACCACGCATGGCCCGGTCGACGTGCTCAACGGCGGCTTCATGATGGTCCGCGCCGATGTGTGGCGCGAGATCGGCGGCTTCGACGAGAGCTTCTTTCTCTATTCGGAGGAAGTCGACCTGTTCAAACGCATCCGCGACAAGGGCTATACCGTGCTGGTCGATCCTGGCGTGCGGGTGATGCACGACGCCGGCAGCGGCCATTCGCTCTCTGCCGGGCGGATCATGTTCATGACCATCGGTCGGATGCACTATGCCCGCAAGCATTACAGCCCCACCGGGGCGATCGTGGCCGGCTGGGGGATGTGGTTCGCCGCACTCAAATATGCCGCGCTGGGCAAGCTGTTGGCGGGGATGATGCCGGGCAAGCGCGAACGCTTCACCTCGGTGAGCCGCGCCTGGACGCCGATCGTCCGCGAGCGGCAGCGCTGGTGGTACGGCTATCGCACCGGAAACGAAGGCCGCAGCTGAGCCGCGGCCGATACAAAGGGGCGGCATCCGCAGGCGCCGCCCCTCTTGTTGCTCACTGCGCGGCGTTGTCAGCCGGCGCCGCCGGGCTCGCCGCCGGCGGGGTAGCGCTACCCTGCAACTGCGGTGGGGCCTGATAGCCCGGCTGGTACTTCACGGTCGCGCGCGCCTTCTTCAGCCGCTCGTTGAGTTGGGCATCGGCCGCCTTGCTGAAACGCTCGTTGCGCAGCGCATTCAGCGCCAGTTCGCGCGCCTGGTCGGCGGGCAGCGGCTGAACCGTCGCCGCGGTGATCACATTGGCGGTCAGGCCCTGCTGGGTCGGGAGAATGAACATCTCGGCCGCAGGCAGTGCCGCGATCTTGGCGATGATCTCCGGCGGCAGCGCGGCGGTGTCGATCTGGGTCGGCGCGCGGCGGAACTGGGTGCCGTCGGCAGTCAGCTTGGCGGCCAGCTGGTCCAGCGTCTTCAGCGGCGCGAACTGCTTGAACTTGTCGGCCGAAGTGGGCGGCGGGAACAGGATCTGCTCGACGCTATAGATCTTGCGCTGCGCGAATCGCTCGGGATGCGCGGCCTGGTACTGGGCGATTTCCGCATCGGTCGGCTGCGCGATCCCGCCGGCGATCTTGTCGCGCAGCATCGTCGTCAGGATCAGCTCGTCGGCGCGGCGCTCCTGGATCAGGAAGGCCGGGGTCTTGTCGAGCTTCTGCTCGCGCGCGATCTTGGAGAGGATCTTGCGTTCGATGATGCGCTGCAGCGCGAGCTGCTCGGCGAGCTTGCGATCGGTCCCCGGCGGCACCTGCGACGCCTGCACTTCGGCGTTGAGCTCGAAGATGGTGATCTCGTCGCCGTCGACGCTGGCGACGACCTGGCCCTTGTCGAGCTTGCCGTCCTTGCTGCCGCAACCGGATACGGCCAGCGCAGCCGCAGCCGCCGCCGTCACCAGGAACCATTTCTTCATGAAAACCTCCCCGCCGGCACGGAATTGCGCACGGCACAAACTTCTACTTGAACCTATTCGGGCGGGCGGGCATCCGCAATAGTGTTGGCAGTGCAGCATGGCTCCCGCCGGGAGACACATGGTACGAAGGGAATGGCATGGCAGACGCGACCGCAACGGAACAAAATGCGGGCAAGCCGCTGAAGATGTGCCTCGCCGCCTCCGGGGGCGGCCATCTGCGCCAGATCCTCGATCTGGAATCGGTGTGGAAGGAACATGACTATTTCTTCGTCACCGAAGATACCGCGCTCGGCCGCAGCCTGGCCGAGAAGCATCCGGTAGAATTGGTCGAGCATTATGCGCTCGGCCAGGCAAGGCTCGGGCATCCGCTGCACATGCTGGGCGGCGCGTGGCGCAATTTCCGCCAGAGCCTGGGCATCGTCCGCCGGCAGAAGCCCGATGTGGTGATCTCCACCGGCGCCGGCGCGGTGTTCTTCACCGCGCTGCTCGCCAAGCTTTCCGGCGCCAAGTTCGTCCATATCGAGAGCTTCGCTCGCTTCCACCACCCCTCTGCCTTCGGTAAGATGGCCAAGGGCGTGGCGACGATCACCTTCGTCCAGTCGGCCGCGCTCAAGCAGGCCTGGCCCGATGCGGAGCTGTTCGATCCGTTCCGGATGCTCGACACGCCGCGCCCGCCCAAGCAGGCGCTCACCTTCGCCACGGTCGGCGCCACCCTGCCCTTCCCGCGGCTGGTGCAGGCGGTGCTCGATCTGAAGCGCGCCGGCGGGCTTCCGGGCAAGCTGGTGCTGCAATATGGCGACCAAGACCTGGCCGACCCGGGCATTCCCGACGTCGAGATCCGCCGTACCATCCCCTTCGACGACCTCCAGCTGCTGCTGCGGGACGCCGACATGGTGATCTGTCATGGCGGCACCGGATCGCTGGTCACCGCGCTGCGCGCCGGCTGCCGCGTCGTCGCCTTCCCGCGCCGCTTCGACCTGGGCGAACATTATGACGATCACCAGGAAGAGATCGCCCAGACCTTTGCCGATCGCGGCCTGCTCCAGGCGGTGCGCGACGAAACCAAGCTCGGCGAGGCGGTTGCCGCGGCCAAGGCGAGCGAGCCCAAGCTAGCAACCACCGATCAGACCGCGCTGGCCAATCGCCTGCGCGAACTGCTCGCGGGCTGGGGAGCCAAGAAGCGATGAGCACGCCCCGGATCAGCGTGGTCCTGCCGCATTACAACGACCTGCACGGCCTGGCGCTCTGCCTCGATTCGCTCGACCGGCAGACGATCGAGCGCGGCGCCTTCGAGATCATCGTCGGCGACAACGCCTCGCCCTGCGGCCTCGCCGCGGTCGAAACGGTGGTCGCGGGCCGGGCGCGGGTGGTGACGGTCACCGAAAAGGGGGCCGGCCCCGCCCGCAACGGCGCGGCGGCGGAGGCGCGCGGCGAGATCCTCGCCTTCATCGACAGCGACTGCATCGCCCAGCCGGGCTGGCTGGCGGCTGGCGCGGCGATGGTGCGGCCCGGCACCTTCCTTGGCGGCCACATGTTCGTGCTGCCCCCCGAAGGTAAGCTCACCGGCAGCGCCGCGGTGGAGCTGGCGCTGGCGTTCGACAACGAGAGCTATGTCCGCAAGTCGCAGTTCACCGTTACCGCGAACCTGTTCGTGATGCGCGCGGATTTCGAGCGGATCGGCGGCTTCCGCACCGGGGTGTCCGAAGATATCGAATGGTGCAACCGTGCGATCCGGATGGGGATGAAGATCGACTATTGCGGCAACGCCTCGGTCGGCCATCCGCCGCGACCCGACTGGAACGCGATGCTCAAAAAGACGCGCCGTATCCAGCGCGAGTTGTTCCTGCTCAGCCTGGAGCAGCCGCGCGGCCGGCTGCGCTGGGTAGCGCGCTCGGCGATGCAGCCGGCGTTCATCCCGTCCGACTATGCGCGTATCCTGCGCACGCCCGAAACCCAGGGTGCGCGCGCCAAGGCGCTGGGGACGCTGATCGCGCTCCGCTTCTGGCGCGGCGGCGCGGGCCTGTTGCAGGCAATCGGCCTGCCGATCTGAGGCGGTTGCGGCGAGGGAGCAGCAAGCCCCCTCGCCGGCAATTTCAGGCCGTAGCCAGCACGTCTTCGAGCGTGCCGCTGTCGAGCCGCAGACGACCGACCATCAACCACAGATAGATCGGCAGCGTGTCGTCGCTGAAGCGGAAGCGGCGTTCGCCGTCCAGCATCTCGGTATCGAGCCCCAGCTGGGTGGTGAGCCCGGCCAGCTCCTGCTCCACCTGCTGCGGTGTGATCGGCGCACCGGGGAGCAGCTCCACCACCGCGCGCCCACTGAACCAGCCATCGACCGAGCGCGAGGCTTCGCCAAGGGCTGCGAGCAGCGGATCGTACCGCCCGCCGACGAACTTGCGCATCTCCAGCACCGTGCGTGGCGCCATCCGGCCCTCCATCTCGACGATGGCCGAGTCGAGCGCGCGACGCAGATGTCCCTGGTCGACGGTGAGACGGCCTTGGTCGAGCGCTTCGACCGCGGCGTGGTGGCAAAGCAGCCGCGCGAAATAGGGCGAGCCCAGCGCGAGCAGATGGATGATTCTGGTCAGGTTCGGATCAAATCGAACACCCGAGGCGGTTTCGCCCAGCGCGATCATCTCCTGGACCTCGCTCTCCTCCAGCCGCGGCATCGGCAAGCCGATCACGTTGCGGCGGATCGACGGCACATAGCCGATCAGTTCCTGAAGGTTGGAAGCAACACCTGCGATCACCAGCTGGACGCGCGCGGCGCGGTCCGACAGGTTCTTGATCAGCTCGGCGACCTGCTGGCGGAAGGCAGTATCCTCGACGCGATCATATTCGTCGAGGATGATCAGCACGCGCGTGCCGGTCACGTCGGCGCACAGATCGGCAAGTTCGCCCGCACCGAACTTGCCCGCGGGCAGGCGATCGGCAAGGCTGCCGCCGCTCTCCGCCTCACCGGCGTTCGGCGCTACGTCGCGGTGGAATAGCAGCGGCACGTCCTGCAGCACCGCGCGGAAAAGGTCCGGGAAATTGGCGTTGGCGCCGCACGTCGCATAGCTGACGATATAGCTCGATTCCCGCGCAACGTCCGCGAGCACGTGGAGCAGCGAGGTCTTGCCGATGCCGCGCTCGCCATAGAGCACGACATGGCTGCGCTGGCTTTCGATCGCCGAGATCAGCCGCGCGAGCACGCCCAGGCGACCCGCGAAGCTGGAGCGATCGGCGACCGGCTGGGTCGGCGTGAAATAGGTCGCCAGCGCGAAGCGGGCACGGGTGATCTCCCGACGCTCCTCGCGGCGGCGATCCAGCGGCCGATCCAGCGCAGAGGCGCGGAAGGTCGGGAAGTCAGGCCGCTGCCGGCTGGCACCATGCGCATCGCGGTGCGGCACGACGGTCGCGGCAATGGGAAAATAGCCTTCGTCCTCAGGCGTTTCGCGGCGCCCGAAGGGCCACAAGAACTTCAGCGCGGAACCTAAAGCCACTCGACCACCTCTTAAAAAATTTCGCCACCGAAAGTCGGGGCGAACCCGGGCTCGCGCCTCTGGGCATCCTCTTCGCGAATCGCCGGCCGCTTTTTCAGCGGCGCTTGATGAATTCGTACGGCTTGATCACGAACGCGATGTACGCAAGCACCAGTACAATCGTGAGAATCGCGAACACATGATAGTTCTCGTTCCCCAGATAGTTCGCAACAGCGCAGCCTATCGCCGGTGGTAAATAGCTGATCATCGTGTCGCGGACAACCGAATCGGCCTGGGAACGTTGCAGGAAGATAACGATCAGGCCGGCGAATATCGCGATGGTGACCCAATCATATGGCGTCTGCATGCATGTCCTTTCCATTCGCCGCAGGAATCGAATGACTTCCCGGCGTCGTTCGCACCTGCACTAGCAGCGCGCGCGGCAACTCGCTAGATGCTCGCGAATGTGATAACACGCCGTTAAGCAACCACCGCCTCGAAATGGGAGTTTGCGCTTGGCTCGACGTTTTTTCGCAAGGAAAACGGTCGGGGGACAGGGCCAGGGCAGGTTCCGGCGCCTTTGCCAGGGCGTTGATCCGGTTGCTTGTACTGGAGGCCATTGATAATGAAGCGAGCACCCGGGGGGACCATCGTGCGAGTACACGACATTCAAAAGGCTGAAAAAACGCGCCTTACTGGCCGTTTCACCCTATCCTGCCGCCTCGTCGCCTTGTTCGCGACTGCAGCATCGGCGCATCCCGCATTGGCACAGCGGACGTCGTTCACGCCCCGGCCGGCCACCGCCGGACGGCAGATCGACGTGCGCGCCAGCGCGTTGATCGAATATAACGACAACGCCGTGGTCAGCGACCCGCGGATCAGCGGCGGCCGCGGCGGCAACAGCGGCGACGTGCTCGCCGCCCCATCGCTCGACCTCAGCGTCGTGCTGCCGCGCGCGACCGGCACCACTTATCTTGCCGGGTCGGTCGGATACCGGTTCTACAACAAATACACCCAGCTGAACCGCGAGAACATCTCGCTGACCGGCGGCGCCGACCAGCGCCTATCGTCGTGCCTGGTGCATGGCGAGCTCGGCTATCAGCGGCGGATCAGCGATCTCTCGACGCTGTACGTGCTCGATGCGCCGGACAGCTTCAAGAACAGCGAGGAATCGCGTCGCTACAGTGCCGACATCGGCTGCGGCGGCCCCTATGGGCTGCGCCCCGCCCTCGCCTATTCGCGCACCGAGGTGCGCAACACTCAAGCTTTCCGCAAATACGCCGATGCGGATACCGATTCGATCACCGCGCAGCTGGGCCTGCAATCGCCCTCGCTGGGCACGATCTCGCTGTTCGGCCGCTATTCGAACAGCATCTACATTCATCGTCCGAGCCTGAGCGGCGGCCTGGGCCGCGACGGCATCAAGAGCTATGCGGCAGGCCTGCAGCTCGAACGCGCCGTCTCGACCCGCCTGAACTTCCGCGGATCGGTGAACTACACCAAGGTGGATCCGAAGCTGCCGGGCACCAGCGACTTCTCGGGCGTCGGCTTCGATCTGTCGGCGGTGTACAATGCCGATCTGTTCACCGTGCAGATCGCCGGATCGCGCGCGGCGCAGCCCTCGGCGATCTATTTCGTCAGCTACGAAATCATGACGTCGCTGTCGGGCACGATCTCGCACGACCTGAGCACCCGCACCCGCATTTCGTTCAACGCGAACAAGACGTGGCGCGACTATAACTCGTCCACGCTGTTCGCAGGTGCCCCAATTTCGGGCAACGACAACATGTTGTCCCTGGGTGCGAACGCGTCGTACGATGCGACTCGACGCCTGCGCTTCAATCTGGGCGCGGGCTATGATGAACGAACATCGAGCATCCGGCTTTTCAAATACCACGCCAAGCGAGTCAATTTCACGACGTCGCTGGCGCTCTGACAAGGGCGTATCCAT
This sequence comes from Sphingomonas trueperi, assembly GCF_040545965.1. GTDB lineage: Bacteria > Pseudomonadota > Alphaproteobacteria > Sphingomonadales > Sphingomonadaceae > Sphingomonas > Sphingomonas trueperi_C. The sequence goes on from NZ_JBEPMV010000003.1 coordinate 465,604, forward strand.
GCACGAGAAGAGTAGGTTTATGTTTGTCTCGGCGCTCGCCGGCATGACCGCACTTGCGGTGCCTGCCGCGGCGCAAATCGCCACGACCCGCCCTGCTGCCCCCGCACGCCCGCGCCCTGTCGCTGCCCAGCCGCAGCAACAGGTGCCGGCCGCGACGGCACAGACCACCACGCCGACCGCGCCGGTTTCCACCGGCGCAGCGCCGGCCGGCTACCTCATCGGTGTCGATGACGTGCTCGAAGTCGACGTGCTCGGCCAGAGCGACTTCAAGACCCGCGCCCGCGTCCAGTCCGACGGCACGATCACCCTGCCCTATCTGGGCGCGGTGCAGGCTAAGGGCGAGACCGCGATCACGCTGGTCAAGAAGGTCCAGGACCTGCTCAAGGCCGGCGGGTATTACGCCAAGCCGATCGTCAGCGTGGATATCGTCACCTTCGTCAGCAACTATGTGACCGTGCTCGGCCAGGTCGGCTCGGCAGGGCTCCAGCCGGTCGATCGCGGCTACCACGTCTCGGAGATCATCGCGCGCGCCGGCGGGCTCAAGCCCGACGCCGCCGATTTCGTGATGCTCACCCGCGCCGACGGCAGCAGCGTCAAGCTCGACTATAAGAAGTTGGCCCAGGGCGGACCAGCCGACGATCCCACGGTGACGGCAGGCGACAAGGTCTTCGTGCCCGAAGTGGAGCGTTTCTACATTTATGGCCAAGTGAACGCGCCTGGGGTATACCCGATTCGGGCGGACATGACTCTCCGTCGAGCGGTCGCGCAGGGCGGCGGTCTTGGACCGGCCGGCTCGATCAAGCGGATCAAGGTCACGCGCGATGGCCAGGAGATCAAGTTGAAGATGGACGATCCGATCAAGCCCGGCGACACGATCGTCATCGGCGAGCGGTTGTTCTGATCTAGGCAATGTTGGCAGCTGACGAGGCGCACCAGTGAATATCGTACAATTTTTCCGCATTCTCTGGGCGCGTCGGTGGATCATCCTCCCGGCGTTCCTCGTCTGCGTCACCACCGCCACGCTGGTGGTGCAGTTCCTGCCGGAGCGCTACAAGGCGACCACCCGGCTGGTGCTCGACACCTTCAAGCCGGATCCGGTCACCGGGCAGGTGATGAGCTCGCAGTTCATGCGCGCCTATGTCCAGACCCAGACGGAGCTGATCGAGGACTATGCGACCGCGGGCCGCGTCGTCGACGAGCTTGGCTGGGCGAATGATCCGGCGAACATCGCCGCGTTCAACGCCTCGCCCGCCGCAGCGACGGGCGACATCCGTCGCTGGCTCGCCAAGCAGATCATCCAGAACACCTCGGCGAACGTCATCGAGGGGAGCAACATCCTCGAGATCTCCTATTCGGACAGCTCGCCGGATCGCGCCGAGCGGATCGCCAACATGGTCCGCACCGCCTTCCTCGCCCAGGCGCTGTCGAACAAGCGCGCCGCGGCCACCAAGTCGGCCGACTGGTATGCCCAGCAGGCCGAATCGGCCCGTCAGGCGCTGCTCGCCGCCGTCGAGGCGCGTACCGCCTTCGTCAAGAAGTCGGGCATCGTGCTGACCGACACCGGCTCGGATCTCGACACCCAGAAGCTCTCGCAGCTGACCGGCCAGGCAGCGGTTCCCGCAGCGCCCGTGGTGGCGGCGGGCGGCATGGGCCCGGCGCAGCTCCAGCTCGCCCAGATCGACCAGCAGATCCAGCAGGCCGCAACCAATCTCGGCCCGAACCACCCGGCCTTCCAGGCGCTGCAGCGCCAGCGCGAGGTCTATGCCAAGGCGGCGGCGCAGGAGCGCGCCCAGGCCGGCGGCGGTGCCGGTTCGGCGCAGAGCGCGATCCAGAGCGCGGCCAATGCCCAGCGCGCCCGCGTGCTCGGCAACCGCCAGGATGTCGACCAGCTCGCCCAGCTCCAGCGCGACGTGTCGCTGAAGCAGGACCAGTATATGAAGGCCGCACAGCGCGTCGCCGATCTGCGCCTCGAGGCGAGCAGCAACGACACCGGCATGTCGACGCTGAGCGAAGCGAGCGCGCCGGACAGCCCCTATTATCCCAAGGTGCCGATGATCATCGGCGGCGCCGCCGGCTTCGGCCTGGGCCTGGGCCTGCTGATCGCGCTGCTCGTCGAGCTGCTCGGCCGCCGCGTCCGCAGCCCCGAAGACCTCGAAACCGCGGTCGACGCGCCGGTGCTGGGCGTGGTGCAGAGCCGCGCCGCGCTCTCCGCCCGTCTTCGCCGCGCACATGAAACTCTCGGCGAAACCGCCGAATCGCACGGAGCTGCAGTAAACTGATGGACGCGATGACCACGCCCGAACCGCTGCCCGAAGGCGATCGTCCGAGCGCCGTTCCGACGACGCCGGACACCACCGCTGCGCTCGAATATCAGCTCGTCCTGTCCGACCCCACGGGGATCGAGGCCGAGGCGATCCGCGCGCTGCGCACCCGCATCATCGCGCAGCACCTGCGCGAGGGGCGCCGCGCGCTGGCACTCTGCGCTGCCTCTGAGGGCGCGGGCTGCAGCTTCATCGCGATCAACCTGGCGACTGCGCTCGCGCAGATCGGCATCAAGACAGCGCTGGTCGACGCGAATCTGCGTGCGCCCGCCGTCGGCGCCGCTTTCGGGATCGATCCGGCCAAGCCGGGCCTGGCCGATTATCTCTCCTCGGGCGACGTCGAGCTCGCCTCGATCATTCATCCGACGGGGCTCGACCAGCTGTCGATCATCCCGGCGGGCCATGTCGAGCACAGCCCGCAGGAACTGCTGTCGTCCGAACAGTTTCGCGACGTGACCACGCAGTTGCTGCGCGAGTTCGACATCACCATCTTCGATACGACCGCGGCCAATACCTGCGCCGATGCGCAGCGCGTCGCCAACGTTGCCGGTTATGCGATGATCGTCGCCCGCAAGGACAACAGCTATATACGCGACGTAAACACGCTGACCCGTACCCTGCGTGCAGACCGTACCAACGTCGTCGGTTGCGTGCTGAACGGATATTGATTTGGACCATATGACCGCGACCGCTCTCGAGCGGCAGCAAGGCAGGACGGGCGGCGGCTACTGGTTCGCCATCGCCGGCCTGCTGGCGCTGGCTATCCCCACCTTCATCACCCTGGGCCGCCAGGTGTGGAGCGCCGAAGGCGGCGTGCACGGCCCGATCGTCCTGGCTACCGGTGCGTGGATGCTCGCGCGCCAGCGCGGCTCGATCGAGGCGCTGCGCGCGCCGGGCAATCTCGCGATCGGCGGCCTGCTGCTGCTCGCGTCGCTGGCGATCTATTCGCTCGGCCGGGTCTTCGACTTCATCAGCATCGAAACCTTCGGGCTGGTCGGCGCGGTGATCAGCGCGGGCTATCTCTATTTCGGTGGCCGCGCCCTGCGGTCCGCCTGGTTTCCGGTGCTGTGGCTGTTCTTCCTGGTGCCGCCGCCGGGCTGGGCGGTCGACCGCGTGACCGCGCCGCTCAAGGAGTTCGTCTCCTATGCCGCGACCAGCTTCCTGTCGTGGCTCGACTATCCGATCCTCCGCCAGGGCGTGACGCTGTTCGTCGGTCCCTATCAGCTGCTGGTCGAGGATGCCTGTTCGGGCCTGCGCTCGCTCTCCAGCCTCGTCGTGGTGACGCTGCTGTACATCTACATCAAGAACAAGCCGTCTTGGCGCTATGCGCTGTTCATCGCCGCGCTGGTGATCCCGGTGGCGGTGCTCACCAATATCCTGCGCATCGTCATCCTGGTGCTGATCACCTACCATCTGGGCGACGAGGCGGCGCAGAGCTTCCTCCACGTCTCCACCGGCATGGTGATGTTCGTGGTGGCGCTGCTCGGCATCTTCGCGATCGACTGGGCGGTCGAGCAAGCCCAGCTGTTCCTGCGTCGGAGGTCCCATGTTCAACCGGCGTGACCTGCTGATTGGCGGCGGCTGCTTCGCCGCGGCCGGCGCCTCGCTCGGCCTCAAGCCGCGTCGTCGCATGGACCTGCTCGGCGCGACCAAGCTCGACGCGCTGATGCCCAAGGCGTTCGGCCAGTGGAAGGCCGAGGATACCGGCGCGCTGATCGCGCCGCCACGCGAGGGCAGCCTGGAAGACAAGCTGTACAACCAGGTGGTCAGCCGCGCCTTTTCGCGGCCCGACGGCACCACGGTGATGCTGCTGATCGCCTATGGCAACGCCCAGACCGATCTGCTCCAGCTGCACCGGCCCGAAGTCTGCTATCCGTTCTTCGGCTTCACCGTGCTGGAGAGCCATGCCGAGATGATCCCGATCGCCGACAAGGTGGCGATCCCGGGCCGTGCGCTGACTGCGACCAACTATAACCGCACCGAACAGATCCTCTACTGGGCGCGGGTGGGCGAATATCTGCCCCAGTCGGGCAACGAGCAGTTGATGGCGCGGCTGAAGAGCCAGATGGCGGGCTGGATCGTCGACGGCGTGCTGGTGCGCATCTCGACGGTCAACAGTGAGGCGGCGGAAGGGCTGGCGGCGAATCTCGATTTCGCGCGCGAGCTGGTCAAGGTGCTCGACCCGCGGGTACTCCGCCCGCTGCTGGGCACGCAGATGACCGCGGCGATCGAACCGCACCATCAGGCGGGCGCCTGATCGCATTGGGGCGGCGTTGGTGCCGCCCCGATGTTTCTCCTGTCAACGACCCACCGCCGCCCGCAGGCCTTGAGCGTCCATCCAGTGCGGCAATCGCTGCGGACGGATCCTCGCTGCGGGCACGCGATCCGACACAATGTCGAACCCATCGCCATCGACCCACACCTCGGGCACCAGCGCGCGGGCATTGTAGGTCGAGGCCATAGCCGCGCCATAGGCACCCGCGGTAGCCAGCACTGCGAGGTCGCCTTCCTCGACGCGGTCGACGGCGCGCGCATGGGCGAAGCGGTCCCCCGATTCGCATACCGGCCCCACGACATTGGCAACGAACCGCTCCGAGCCCCGGGGCCGCACTGCGACGAACTCGTGCCAGGCATCGTAGAGCGCTGGCCGTGCCAGGTCGTTCATCGCGGCGTCGACGATCACGAACGGGTGCGGCTGCGCCGGCTTGACCCACAATACCCGGGTGAGCAGCACCCCCGCCTGCGCGACGAGGAACCGGCCGGGTTCGAACAACAGGCTAACGTCCCAGCCCTGCGTCTCGCGCCCGACCATTGCGCCATAGGCGGCGATGTCCGCACCCGGCTCACCCGCGCGATAGGAAACACCCAGCCCGCCCCCGAGATCGACATGGCTGAGGCGATGCCCCTCCGCCCGCAGCGCCGCGACGAGCGTGCCGATCCGCCGATACGCGGCCTGTAGCGGCGCGAGATCGGTGATCTGGCTGCCGATATGCACCGCAACGCCCTCAAGGTTCAGCCCCGACAGCGCGGCGAGGCGGCGGTACATCAGGACGGCCTTCGGATAGGGAATGCCGAACTTGCTGTCGGTCAGCGCCGTGCTGATCTTGGCATGGCTCTGCGCATCGACCAGCGGGTTCACCCGCAACAGCGCCGTCGCCCGCACCCCGTGCGCGCAGGCGAGCGCCGACAACACCTCGCCTTCGCGTTCATGCTCGATGTTGAACCGGCCGATCCCGGCGTCCAGCGCCGCCGCCATCTCGTCGCGGGTCTTGCCGACCCCCGAATAGACGATGTCGGCAGGCGCGATGCCGCCGGCGCGCGCCGCCTGCAGTTCGCCGCCCGAGACGATGTCGGCGCCGAAGCCGAACCCCGCCAGCGTCTGAAGGATGGCCGGGTGCGGATTGGCCTTCACCGCATAGAGCAGCTGCTTGCGGGCGATCGGTGCCAGCGCCTCGACGAAGCGGCGCGCCGCGGTGCGCACTGCCGAGGCCGAATAGACATAGGCAGGGGTGCCCGCGGCATCGGCGATCACCGGCAGCGGCACGTCTTCGGCGTGGAGCACGCCGTCCCGCATCTGGAAAGACATGGAAATTCCTTGGTTGAGGACGCGACGGGGTCAGCCGCGCGGCGGGCGGCCGGTGCGGCGCGCCTGCAGGCGCTCGGGCAGGTGCCGGTGGCGGCTGCATTCGACGCGGATCGCCAGCGGCGCGCGCTTGCCCTGCACCACCAGCACCAGGCCGAGGATCGCGAGCGGGAAGCCGAGCAGCAGCAGCGTCCCCGCGCCTTTCGGCCCGCTGATATCGGTCAGCGTTCCGGCCAGCCCGCCGGCAATCAGCAGTAAGGCGCCGACGCCGCGCCACAAGCGGTCGCCCTGGCGGCTCATCGTACCGCCTCCCGGGCCGGGCCGCCCAGCGCCATGTCGCCGGCGCGTCGCGCCAGCGCGGCGAAGCGGGCCATCTCCGATCGGTCCGCGGCGTAGAGCAGGATATCCGCAGGAAAGGCGGCCTCTTCGCGCAGCGCCGCTTCGACGGTGCCGCAATCGAACTGCACCGCAATGGCGACGTCGGCCATCGCCGCCGCCGCGCGGCGGGCACGGGCGAGCGCCTCGACATCGCCATCCACCCCCCGCGCCTCAATCGCGACGAAGCCGAGCGCGCGGGCTCGCCCCAGTGCCGGCAGCAGCAGCACCCCGTCGCCGCATGCGGCATCGACGATGCGGACGCTCCGCCGTCCCGCCGCGCGCAGCATCTTCAACTGCTCGAGCACCGCCGGCCAGCGCAGGTCGCGCGCGGCGACGGCCTCGGCGGCATCGCACAGCGCTTGGCGGACGATGGTGGAAAGCGGGGCGCCGGGTCGCACCGGCGGGACGGCATAGGCATAAGCGAGATTCATGGCCGTCTCCTCAGGCCGCCACGCGCGGCGCGCGTTCATCGGCGCCGGCCGGCGCGAAGGAAATGCACGGCACCAGCGGCTGCCCCGCCTCGGCGCATTCGGCACCGGGAAAGCCGTGTCGCTCGGCCCGCGCGAACTGCCATGCCGCCTCGCGCGAGACGAAGCGGCCCTCCATCAGGCCGTGATTTTCCTGGACCAGCCAATGCCCCTCCCGGTCCTGCCCCACCCAAAGGATGGTGGCTGCCGGATCGGGCTCCGCAACGAGATTGGACGCCATGCCGAACGCACTCCTACAAGCGCCGCCTCCCGATGGAGCCGGCATCCGCAAGCTAGGCAGTGCCCGCATTAAGCTTCGAGAGCGAAGCGGGGCACGCGGCGTTAGGATTGCATAAAGTCGGGTGCAGGGCCCGAACGCCCGCGGAGCTAGGCGTGCAGCGTCTGCGGCTTGATCCGGATGCCCTGGCCCTCGTTGCCGCCGGGGGGCTGGAACTGGATGTCCAACTCGCGTCCGGCCGAAACGCCGCCGTCGCAGACCCCGGCAAAGCCTGGCGCGATCTCCTCCCGCGGCGCCGTGGTCCGAACGTCGAGATACCAGGAAAAGCTGTTCGTCGTCGGCCAGTGCGCCAGCGCCAGCCATGCGCTTTCGATGCGCGGATCCGGCAGCACGATCGCCTGTATCCGCGCGATCAACGCGGTGGGCGTTTCCTGCGGCGTTCCGAGCAGGACCTGGGTTTCCTGCTCCACCGTCCATGGGACCGGCTGGCCCAAGATGGCGCGCAGGTCGCGCGACCGCCAGGCGACGTTGTAGCTCGAGGCCGGGTTGAGCCAGGCGCCGTCCGCCGCGACGATCTCCAGCGCCGTCTTGCCCAGCAACTGGACATAGCCGGTGCCGGCGCCGAACGCCTCAGCGACGCGAAGCTCGGAGGTGAAGAGCGCCGGGTAGCTTTCGCCGTCGAAGCGCTGGGCACGGAGGATCGACAGGTTTTCTCCCGCCTGGATCACGCTCGTGCCCGATTCAGCGGGGGCTTCGGGCGTGGCGAAGAGCAGCGGCGCCTCCAGCAGCATGGCGGTGAAGTGCTCGCGATATTCGACGTCGCCGCCGGCCCGCATCAATGCGCGTTCGAGGTCGTTCTGCGGCTCGAAGCGCGGGGCGACGGCCGGGCTTTCCTGCCCGGCACGATCAAGCTCCGGGCCCGCGCGATCCGTCTTCGCCGCGTTCCGTTTCGCCAGCCACTTGAACATGCCTTCCCCCAAGATCGAGGGCCGCCCGGCCAGCAGCGCGGGCGGCCTGTCCCTCTATCTTAGATGCAAAGGAAGGGCGGCGGGAACCATGCCCGCCTCGCCTCACCGCTCGTGCAGCGCGTCGCTCCCCGTCTCCAGCACCGGGCCGACCAGATAGCTGAGCAGCGTCCGCTTGCCGGTGACGATGTCGGCGCTGGCGATCATGCCCGGGCGCAGCGGCACCTGGGCGCCGTGTGCGTTGACATAGTTGCGGTCGAGCGCGATCCGCGCCTTGTACACCGGCGGCTGGCCTTCCTTCATTTGCACCGCCTCGGGGCTGATCCCCACCACGGTGCCGGGAATCATGCCGTAGCGCGTATAGGGGAACGCCTGGAGCTTCACCTTCACCGGCATGCCGGTGCGGACGAAGCCGATGTCGCTATTGTCGATCATCACCTCGGCCTCGAGCCGCGCCTTGTCGGGCACGATCGAAAGGAGCGGCTTCACGCCCTCCACGACGCCGCCCTCGGTATGGACCTGGAGCTGCGAGACGGTGCCGCTCACCGGCGCGCGGAGTTCGCGGAAGCTGCTGCGCAGGCTCGCCTTGGCGACGTCCTCGCTGCGGCCGCGCACTTCGCCCTCGGCCTTGACCAGATCCTGCAGCACCTGCGCACGGGCTTCCTCGCGGGTCTTGGCCGAAAGGCTGCTCGCGCTGTGCGACTGCTGGCCGAGCTTGGCGACACCGGCACGCGCGGCGGCGAGATCCTGGCGCTCGGAGATCAGTTGGCGGCGCAGTTCGACGACGCGCAGCTTGGAGACATAGCCCTTGGCGGCCATCGCCTCATTGGCGGCGACCTGCTGTTCGAGCAGCGGCAGCGATTGTTCGAGCTTCTGCACCTGCGCCTGCGCCTCGACGGCGGCGGAGACGGCGGCGCCGCTGTCCGACCGACCGCCGGCGTACGCCGCCTCGATCTGGCCGAGACGTGCGCGGGCGAGGTCGCGGTGCGTCGCCGCCTCGGCAGGGCTGGCCCCGGCGGGCGCGACGAAGCGGAAGCCCTTGCCGTCGAGCGCGTCGACGATCGCCTGGTTGCGTGCAACCTCGAGCTGGGCGCTGAGCAGTGCCACCTTGGCCTGATTGGCTTCCGCCGCCGACATGGTCGGGTCGAGCGTGACCAGCACCTGGCCTTTGGTCACCTTCTGCCCCTCGCCCACCAGAATGCGGCGGACGATGCCCGATTCGGGCGACTGGACGATCTTGGTCTCGCCGATCGGCGCGATCCTCCCTTGCGTCGGCGCGACCACCTCGACCTTGCCGATCGCCAGCCAGGCGGCGGTGATCGCCAGCCCCGCGACCATCACCTTGGCGGTGAGACGCGCGGTGGGCGACACCGGCCGCTCGATGATCTCGAGCGCGGCGGGCAGGAAGGTGGTGTCATAGTCGGTGCTGCGCGCGGGCAGCACGGTGCCGCGGATCCGGGCGAGCGGGCCGCGGGGACCCATGGTGACGACGGCGTTCATGCGGCAATCTCCCCGAAGCCGCTTTGGCGGCGGTGCAGGTCGGCATAGCGGCCGCCCAGGCGCAGCAGTTCGTCATGGCGGCCGCTTTCGACGATGCGGCCCTGTTCGAGCGTGATGATCCGGTCGCAGCCGCGAACGGCCGAGAGGCGATGCGCGATGATCACCAGCGTGCGGCCGGCGGAGATCGCACGCAGATTGTTCTGGATCAGCTCCTCGCTCTCGGCGTCGAGCGCCGAGGTCGCCTCGTCGAACACCAGGATGCGCGGATTGCCGACCAGCGCGCGGGCGATGGCGAGCCGCTGGCGCTGACCGCCCGACAGGTTGACGCCGCGCTCGACGATCTCGGTGTCATAGCCGCGCGGCTGGCGCAGGATGAAGTCGTGCGCGCCGGCAAGCTGGGCTGCCGCGACGACATGCTCGAACGGCATGGCGGGGTTGGACAGCGCGATATTCTCGCGGATCGTGCGGCTGAACAGCAGATTCTCCTGCAGCACCACGCCGATCTGGCGGCGCAGCCAAGACGCATCGAGCTGCGCGACATCGACCTCGTCGACCAGCACGCGGCCGTTGCTCGGCAGGTTGAGCCGCTGGAGCAGCTTGGCCAGCGTCGACTTGCCCGAACCCGACGAGCCGACGATGCCCAGCGAGGTTCCCTCCGGAATGTCGAGCGTGATGTCGCTCAGCACGGGCGGCTGATCCTCGGCATAGCGGAAGCTGACATTCTCGAAGCGGATCGCACCGCGCAGCACCGGCAGCGTCGCCGCCGAGGCGGGGCGCGGTTCCACGGGGTGGTTGAGCACGTCGCCGAGGCGTTCGATCGCGATGCGGACCTGCTGGAAGTCCTGCCACAGCTGCGCCATGCGGATCACCGGTCCCGACACGCGCTGCGCGAACATGTTGAACGCCACCAGCGCGCCGACGCTCATCGCGCCGCCGATCACCGCCTGCGCGCCGAAGAACAGAATCGCGGCGAAGCTCAGCTTGGAGATCATCTCGATCGCCTGGCTGCCGGTATTGGCGGTGTTGATCAGCCGCTGCGAGGCGCCGGTATAGGCGGCGAGCTGGCGCTCCCAGCCATTCTGCCAGTGCGGCTCCACCGCGGTCGCCTTGATCGTGTGGATGCCCGAAACACTCTCGACGAGCAGCGCATTGCTGGCCGAGCTCTTCTCGAACTTGTCCTCGACCAGCGTGCGCAGCGGACCCGCGATGCCGAACGAGACGATGGCGTAGAGCACCAGCGACGCCACCACGATCACCGACAGCATCGGCGAATAGAACAGCATCGCCGCGAGGAAGACGATCGTGAACAGCGGATCGACCAGCACGGTGAGCGAGGCGTTGGTCAGGAACTCGCGAATCGTCTCGAGCTGGCGGACGCGGGTGACGGTGTCGCCCACCCGCCGCTTCTCAAAATAGGAAAGCGGCAGCGCGAGGAGATGGTGGAACAGCCGCGCGCCGAGCTCGACGTCGATCTTCTGCGTCGTCTCGGTGAACAGCCGGGTACGGATCCAGCCGAGCGCCACTTCCCAGACCGAGACGATCAGGAAGGCGAAGGCGAGCACGCTCAGCGTGCTCATGCTGTTGTGGATCAGCACCTTGTCGATCACGCTCTGGAACAGGAGCGGCGCGGCGAGGCCGAGCAGGTTGAGCGCGAAGGTGATCCCCAGCACCTCGAGGAACAGCCGACGGTAGCGCTTGAACTGCGCGGTGAACCAGGAAAAGCCGAAGCGCAGCGGCCGACCCACCACCGCGCGCGTGGTGAGCAGCACCAGCGTGCCGGACCAGAGCGAATCGAGTCCGTCGCGGTCGACCTGCTCCGGCGCGCGACCGGGGCGCTGGATGATCACGCCATGCTCGGTAAGGCCCCCGATCACGAACCAGCCCTCGGGGCCGTCGGCGATCGCGGGCAGCGGCTGGCGGGCGAGGCCGCCGCGCGGCACGTCGACCGCCTTGGCGCGGACGCCCTGCTGGCGCTTGGCGAGCAGGATCAGGTCGTCGATCGTCGGCGATTCGCCATGCCCCAACGCGTGGCGCAGCTGTTCTGGCGTGATCGCAATGTTGTGCACGCCGAGCAGCAGCGACAGCGCCACCAGCCCGGATTCGCGCAGTTCGGCCTCGCGCTCGGCGGCCGATGGGCTCGCAAAAGCGCTCTGCAGGGTGGCCTGCATCTCGTCGCGTGTCATTTCCGGAACTCTGCCTCCATGGCGCTACTCGTCGACGCCATGATGAAGAAGGCTGGTAAAGACTCGATTAAGCCAAATGTTTCTGTGGTTTATGCGTAGGCTCCGCTCCGCCCGCCGTTCCCCTTTCAGCCATCCTTAAGCCATCGCCGCTACACCCTCGACGGAAAGGCCGCGCGACCGGCCGGGAGAAATTTGGGGTGCATCGCAGCAATTTCGGCCGAAAAACACGCTGCATGCGCGAAGAAAGTGGCTGCTTTGGAGGGGTAGAAGGTGAGACCGCCCTTGATCCGGCCCGATTCCTGGGCATAGATCGCTGCAGGTCGCGATCCGCTGAAAATATGGCAAATAGTGTCGGTTTCGGAGGGATATTTGCTGGGGCTTCGCGCGTTCATGCGGGTTAGCCTTCTGTCAGCAGCAACAATCCAGGGTGCGATCTTGTTGAATCCCGGTCCCGAAAACGTACCATTTGGTCGATACCCACTCTTTCGGATCGCGATTCGTCCCATTATAATGCAGTGCAACAGGCCGACTCGGCCGCTGTCAGCGTGCAGATTCCGTTGAGGGAGCCCGATGAGGCCATGAACGCTTTCGAAGCACAGCGCGCCTTTGAAGAGCAACTTCGGGCGCATGCCCGGATCGACCCTTCGGTTGCCCCCGTCTGGCGTCGGTCGACGCTCCGCATGATCCTGTATATCGAGCTTCTTTTGCTCGACAGCATCGCGATCCTTGCCGCCTTTTATCTCGCCGCCTGCACCCGCGACGGCAACTGGTTGTCGCTCGCCGGCATCAATGTCGGCGTCTTCCTGCTGCCGATCACGCTGGGCACCGCGCTCGCCAGCGGCACCTATTCGCTGGCCTGCCTGCGCTACCCGGTGAGCGGGGTGAAGAACATCTTCTCGGCGTTCTTCTTCTCGGTCTTCGTCGTGCTGCTCGGCAGCTATCTGCTCACCGCCGAGCTGCCGCTGTCGCGCGTCCAGCTGGCCGAGGGCACGCTGCTGTCCCTGTTCCTGCTCACCACCGGCCGGCTGATGTTCCGTCGCCACGTCCGCGCGGCGACCGGCGGCCGGCTGCTCGACGAGCTGGTGATCGTTGACGGCGTATCGCTCGACGTGGCTGGCGATGCGGTCGCGCTTGATGCACGCATCATCAACCTGTCGCCGAACCCGCGCGACCCGCAGATGCTCCACCGGCTGGGCACCACCGTGATCGGCTTCGATCGCGTGGTCGTCGCCTGCACCGAGGAGCATCGCGCGGTCTGGGCGCTGCTGCTCAAGGGCATGAACATCAAGGGCGAGATCCTCGTCCCCCAGTTCAACGCGCTCGGCGCGATCGGTGTGGATTCGTACGACGGCAAGGACACGCTGGTCGTGTCGCAGGGCCCGCTCAGCATGCCGAACCGCGCCAAGAAGCGCGCGCTGGATCTCGCGATCACGGTACCTGCGGTGCTGGCACTGTCGCCGCTGATGATCCTCGTCGCGATCCTGATCAAGCTGGAGAGCCCGGGCCCGGTGCTGTTCGCGCAGGATCGCGTCGGCCGCGGCAACCGGCTGTTCAAGATCCTCAAGTTCCGTTCGATGCGCGTCACGCTGTGCGACGCGAACGGCAATGTCTCGGCCAGCCGCGACGACGATCGCATCACCAAGGTCGGCCGCTTCATCCGCAAGACCAGCATCGACGAGTTGCCCCAGCTGCTCAACGTACTCCGCGGCGACATGAGCGTGGTGGGCCCCCGCCCGCACGCGCTGGGCTCGCGCGCTGCCGACCATCTGTTCTGGGAAATCGACGAGCGCTACTGGCACCGCCACACGCTCAAGCCGGGCATGACCGGCCTCGCCCAGGTGCGCGGCTTCCGCGGCGCCACCGATCGCCGCGTCGACCTGACCAACCGCCTCCAGGCGGACATGGAATATATCGACGGCTGGGACATCTGGCGCGACATCACCATCCTGTTCAAGACGCTGCGGGTGATCGTGCACTCCAACGCATTCTGATCCACGCACGTCGCGGGGCCGCGCGATCGATCCGCGAACGGATTGACAGCGGCCCCGCTTCCGTTTCTCGTTTCGTAGTCGTTGCGGCCCTGCCCGCGCCATGGGGGATTATTGAATGAAGGGCATCATCCTTGCGGGGGGCAGCGGCACGCGCCTCTACCCTGCAACGCTGTCGATCTCGAAGCAGCTGCTTCCCGTGTATGACAAGCCGATGATCTTCTACCCGCTGTCGGTGCTGATGCTCACCGGCATCCGCGACATCCTGATCATCTCCACGCCCCGCGACCTGCCGATGTTCCAGGCGCTGCTTGGCGACGGATCGGCCTTCGGCATCAACCTCAGCTATGCCGAGCAGCCCTCGCCCAACGGCCTGGCCGAGGCCTTCGTGATCGGCGCCGATTTCGTCGGCAACAATCCCAGCGCGCTGATCCTGGGCGACAATATCTACCACGGCGAAAAGATGGGCGAGCGCTGCAAGGCCGCCGCTGAGCAGGCCTCGCAGGGCGGCGCCAATGTGTTCGCCTACCATGTCGACGATCCCGAGCGCTACGGCGTCGTCGCGTTCGACCCCGAGACGGGGGTCGCCACGAGCGTCGAGGAAAAGCCGGAGAACCCCAAATCGAATTGGGCGATCACCGGCCTCTATTTCTACGACAAGGATGTCGTCGACATCGCAAAGTCGATCCAGCCCTCTCCCCGCGGCGAGCTCGAGATCACCGACGTCAATCGCGTCTATATGGAACGCGGCGACCTCCACATCACCCGGCTGGGCCGCGGCTATGCCTGGCTCGACACCGGCACGCATGACAGCCTGCACGATGCCGGCTCCTTCGTCCGGACGCTGGAGCACCGCACCGGCGTGAAGATCGCATGCCCCGAGGAAGTGGCGTTCGAGGCTGGCTGGCTCGGCGCCGAGGATCTGGTCAAGCGCGCCGCCGGGCTCGGCAAGACCGGCTATGCCGCCTATCTCCGCAAGGTGGCGGCCGCGGCATGACCCAGGTCCATCACCACGAGCTGTCCGGCGTGATCGAGTTCACGCCCCCCAAGTACGGCGATCATCGCGGCTTCTTCTCCGAGGTATTCAAGCAGTCGGTGCTCGATGCCGAGGGCGTCGAGGCGCGCTGGGTGCAGGACAATCAGAGCTTCTCGGCGCAGCCCGGCACGATCCGCGGCCTGCACCTGCAGGCGCCGCCCTTCGCCCAGGCGAAGCTGGTCCGCGTGCTGCGCGGCGCGATTTTCGACGTTGCTGTCGACATCCGTCGTGGCTCGCCCACCTATGGCAAATGGGTCGGTGTCGAGCTCTCGGCGGAAAAGTGGAACCAGCTGCTGGTGCCTGCCGGCTTCGCGCACGGCTTCATGACGCTCGTTCCGGATTGCGAGATCCTCTATAAGGTCAGCGCGAAATACGCGAAGGACGAGGAAATGGCGATCCGCTGGGACGATCCCGACCTCGCCATCGCCTGGCCGGACATCGGCGTGGCGCCCGTGCTGTCCGAAAAGGACGCCGAAGCGCCGTCCTTCGCCGACTTCAACACCCCCTTCTTCTATCAGGGCTGAGCCATGCAGCAGACCTTCCTCGTCACCGGCGGCGCCGGCTTCATCGGCTCGGCGGTGGTACGCCACCTGGTTCGCCAGGGTGCGCGCGTCATCAATCTTGACAAGCTCACCTATGCCGGCAACCCGGCCTCGCTGACCGCGATCGAGAACGCGCCCAACTACCGCTTCGTCCATGCCGACATCGCCGACACCGCGACGATCCTGCCGCTGCTGCGCGAAGAGCAGGTCGATGTGGTGATGCACCTCGCCGCCGAGAGCCATGTCGATCGCTCGATCGACGGCCCGGGCGCGTTCATCGAGACCAATGTCGTCGGCACCTTCAAGCTGCTCCAGTCGGCGCTGCAATATTGGCGCGAGCTGGAAGGCGAGAAGCGCGACGCGTTTCGCTTCCACCACATCTCCACCGACGAAGTGTTCGGCGACCTGCCGTTCGACAGCGGCATCTTCACCGAAGAGACGCCCTATGATCCCTCCTCGCCCTATTCGGCGTCGAAGGCGGCGAGCGACCATCTGGTCCGCGCCTGGGGCCACACCTATGGCCTGCCGGTGGTGCTGTCGAACTGCTCGAACAATTACGGGCCGTTCCACTTCCCCGAGAAGCTGATCCCGCTGACCATCCTCAACGCGCTCGAGGGCAAGCCCCTGCCGGTCTACGGCAAGGGCGAGAACATCCGCGACTGGCTGTACGTGGACGACCACGCCAAGGCGCTGGCGACCATCGCCACGACCGGCAAGGTCGGCGAGAGCTACAATGTCGGTGGCCGCAACGAGCGCACGAACCTGCAGGTGGTCGAGACGATCTGCGACCTGCTCGACCAGCGCATTCCGCTGGCCGACGGCCGCAAGCGCCGCGAGCTGATCACCTTCGTCACCGACCGCCCCGGCCATGACCGCCGCTATGCGATCGACGCGACCAAGCTCGAAACCGAGCTCGGCTGGAAGGCCGAGGAGAATTTCGACACCGGCATCGCCGCGACGATCGACTGGTATCTCGCCAACGAATGGTGGTGGGGCCCGATCCGCTCCGGCAAGTATGCCGGCGAGCGTCTGGGCCAGACCGCCTGATGCGCATCCTCGTAACCGGGCATGACGGCCAGGTCGCCCAGGCGCTGGCCGAGCAGGCGCAGGGCCACGAGCTGGTCTTCACCACCTATCCCGAGTTCGACCTCTCCAAGCCGGAGACCATCGAGGCGGCGGTGGCGCGGATCCAGCCCGAGCTGATCGTCTCGGCCGCCGCCTACACGGCGGTCGACAAGGCCGAGAGCGAGCCCGAGCTGGCGATGGCGATCAACGGCGACGGCCCCGGCGTGCTGGCGCGCGCGGGCGCCAAGATCGGCGCGCCGATCATCCATCTGTCGACCGACTATGTGTTCGACGGCAGCCTCGACCGCCCCTGGCGCGAGGACGATCCCACCGGCCCGCTCGGCGTCTATGGCGCGACCAAGCTCGCCGGCGAGCAGGCGGTGCAGGCCTCGGGCGCGACCCACGCGGTGCTGCGACTGGCCTGGGTCTACAGCCCGTTCGGCGCGAATTTCGTCAAGACGATGCTGCGGCTCGCCGAAACCCGCGACGCATTGAACGTCGTCGAGGACCAGCGCGGCTGCCCGAGCTCGGCGCTCGACATTGCAACGGCCATCCTCACGGTGGTCGATCACTGGCAGCGCGAAGGCACGACCAGCGGGCTCTACCATTTCACCGGCTCGGGCGAGACCAACTGGGCGGACTTTGCCCGTGCGATCTTTGCCGAAAGCGCGAAGCATGGCGGCCCTACCGCCGAGGTTACCGGCATCCCTACCTCGGGCTACCCGACGCCTGCGCAGCGCCCGGCAAACTCCCGACTCGATTGCACGCGCTTCGCCGAGACCTTCGGCTATCGCGCGCCGCAGTGGCAGGATTCGCTCGCGGTCGTCGTAGCGCGACTGCTCGGCTGAACGCGCCCCTACACGTTATCCCGGCGAAAGCCGGGATCCAGTCGCCTCTCGGTTTCAGCCGCGGTCGGAACGGAGACCCCAATGGATCCCGGCTTCCGCCGGGATGACGGCGGGCTGGATGGGTGACGCGTTCTCCGCCAAGCGGAGCCTGTCGATCAGCGAACCGTGATCCTCCGCGCGATCCCCTCGCCGATTCGCGCCGCAGCCTCGGCCCGGAGATGCAGCCCGTCGGCCTGGAGCGGCACCGCCAGCCCCTGAAGGAACGCCGCCGGATCGGCGAACGCCACGCCTTCCGCCGCCGCCGCCGCCCGCGCCGCTTCGCGATAGGGCGCGATCGCCTTCGCCGCATAGGCCGTACCTGCCGGCGGCGGCGCGAGGACGAGCACCTGTGCCCCCGCCGTCACATGCCGGCGCACCAGCCCCGCCAGCGTCGCCCGATAGGCGTCGATCGGCACCGCGTGCCGCCAGCCGCGGGGATTGGCGTCGTTCGTGCCGTACATCAGCACGACGAGGTCGGCGCG
The DNA here is from genome assembly GCF_040545965.1 of Sphingomonas trueperi. Taxonomy (GTDB): domain Bacteria; phylum Pseudomonadota; class Alphaproteobacteria; order Sphingomonadales; family Sphingomonadaceae; genus Sphingomonas; species Sphingomonas trueperi_C. The sequence continues at coordinate 483,239 of NZ_JBEPMV010000003.1, forward strand.
GGGCTCGGATGCCCAGCGCCGCACGCCCATCGCGGTAGTATCGGCCGGATAGCCATGGTTGACGACGCGGACCTGCTCGCCGAGCGCCCTGGCCAGCGTCTCGGGAAACGGAGTTGCTACCCGCTTCGCCCCCGCGCCGTTGATCGCGGGCACGCTGCCGCCCCGGCGCTGCGCGCCATAGGTCAGGCTGTCGCCCTCGCACACTATCGTACCGCCGCGCGGCACCGCCAGCGTGCCGCCGAGCGCGGCGAGCGGCTGCCCCGCGCCGACCATCGCGGCACCGCCCCAGCGGAACGCCGGCACGAAGCGCCAACCCAGCCCGGCGGTCACGACAACCAGCGCAAGCGCGATGCCAAGGCCGACCCGCTTATTTGACCAGCGCATCGCGCAGATAGGGTTCCCCCGGCTTGCGCAGGATGCCCCAGATGTCGGTCTCGATACCCGAGCGCACCACCACCGCGGGGTTGCCGGCAACGATCGACTTGGGGGGCACGTCCTTGGTCACCACCGATCCGGCGGCGACGATCGAGCCGTCGCCCACGCGCACGCCCGGCAGAATCAGGCTGCGCGCGCCGATGAAGCAGCTCTTGCCGATATAGGTGTCGGTCTTCAGGTTGCGCGTCATGTCGTGCGACAAAATCGCCGCACCGAAGGCCACATAGGACCATTCGTCGATATGGATTCCCTTGGGGAAGGTCTTGTCGAGCTTCGCCGTGTTCGAGATCCGAACGGTCGGGTGAATGTCCATACCCCAGAATTTATTGTAGAAGCGGATGCGAAGTCGCACGATTAGCCGTTGCAGCCAGATCAGCTTGTTCAACGAGGCCATTGCGGTTCCTTTTTCCAGCCATGGGTTGGGCAGTCGCGACCCGCCTAACAAATCCCGCAAATCAAGTCGACGCACCGAAAGGCGAGTGCAAAGGGTTGCCGCGCCAATCGCTTGTCCGTAACGCTCGCCCCGTGTCCGAAGCCCGACCCGACCGCATCGCCACCGGCCTGGCGCTCCGCCTCTTCGCCATCGCCTGCATGTCGACGATGTCGGCGCTCATCAAAATGTCGGAGCTGCGCGGGGCCTCGCTGATCGAGACGATGTTCCATCGCCAGCTCTGGGCGGTGCCGCTGGTGACCTTGTGGGTGGTGATGGGGCCGGGCCTCAAGTCGCTCAAGACCGCGCGTTTCGGCGCGCATGTCTGGCGCACCGCGGTGGGGCTCACCGGCATGATCTTCACCTTCGGCGCGGTGATCCTGCTGCCGCTGGCCGAAGCGCAGACCTTCCAGTTCACCGTCCCGATCTTCGCCACGCTGCTCGGCGCGCTGATCCTCGGCGAGCCGACCGGGTGGCACCGCTGGGGGGCAGTGATCGTTGGCTTCATCGGCGTGCTGATCGTCGTGCAGCCGGGGCGCGAGGCGATCCCGATCCTCGGTGCGGCGGTCGGGCTCACGGCGGCGCTGTTCGTCGCGATCGTCGCGATCACGCTGCGCCAGATCACCCGGACGGAAAGCGCGGGCACCACGGTGTTCTGGTTCTCGCTGCTCTCGGTGCCGGTGCTGGGCGCGATCTACGCCTTCAACTACCGTCCCCATGATCCCGCTACCTGGGCGATCCTGATCGCCACCGGGCTCGTCGGCGGCGTCGGCCAGCTGGCGCTCACCGCTGCTATGCGCTTCGCCCCCGTCTCCGCGGTGGTGCCGATGGACTATTCGGGGCTGATCTGGGCGACGCTTTACGGCTGGCTGCTGTTCGACGTGTTCCCGACCTTCTCGACCTGGCTCGGCGCGCCGGTGATCATCGGCAGCGGGCTCTACATCGTCTATCGCGAGCAGAAGCTGGCGCGTGGGCGCGCTAGCTACGCCGAAACGCCACTATGAGGTTGTTGGCGGGCATCGCCACCCGCCGCTCGAACACCAACCCCTGCGCTTCCGCCGCCGCCACGACATCGCCCAGCAACCGCAGGCCCCAGGCGGGATCGCGCGCGCGGAGCGACTGGTCGAACTCTTCATTGGAGGGCGCGGTGGGCACGTCGGCCTCGCGATAGGGCCCGTACAGGATCAGCGGTGCGCCCGGCGGCAGAAGCCGCCCCGCCCCCGCCATCAGCCCCAGCGTCGCGTCCCAGGGGCTGATATGGACCATGTTGATGCACAGGATCGCATCGGCATGGGCGACCGGCCACGCCTTCGCCGCCGCATCGAGCGCGACCGGCGGGCGGACATTGGCCAGCCCCTCGCACCACGCGGCGATCGAGGCGAGCGCGTCCGGGTCCGGGTCGCTCGGATGCCATTCCAGCTTGGGGAAATGCTCGGCGAAATAGGCGCAATGCTCGCCGCTGCCGCTCGCCACTTCGAGTACGCGACCAGCGGCGGGGAGCAGGTCGCCGAGCATGGTCGCGATCGCCGCGCGGTTGCGCAGCGTCGCGGGGGCATGGCGCCGCACGCCTTCGGGCGGGGCGAGCCAGCTGCGCTCGCGATCGCTCATGCGGCCGCGCGCGCCTGGGCGAGCAGCCTACGCCCACGAAGGTACATCTCGACGCGCATCAAGCTGAACAGCCCCAGCGCCATCGTGCCGAACGCCTGGGTCAACAGCATCAGGTCGAGGTGCAGCGCCGAGCCCTCGGCCTGGCAGATCATCTTAACCGCAATCAGCACGACAATGAACAACAGCCCGCCAATCGACGCCTTCTGGTTGAGCTGGTGCGTCTCCGGATCGACCGAGAGGCGCATCATCTTGCCCCGCTGCCACCCGAGCCCGGCGCCCACCACCAGCGCTGCGGCGCACAGCGCCCAGCCGCCGAGGCTTGGCTGCGTCCTCAGGAACAGGCTGGCGACGAGCAGTGCATAGAGCGCCGGGATGATCCACAGTCGTTCAAGCGTTAGCGGCCGAGTCTTCGCCATCCGCCGCATCCGCAAGGCGAGGATCAGCCCCACGACGAGTGCGGTGATTCCATATTGGATCAGGTGCGGCGTATCGAACTGCATGGCGGAATTCCCCCGGGAATCGATGCGATGCAGCATAGGGGGAAGCACGACGGCGTCAAAACACGGTTTTCACGCCCTGTCCCGGACCGCGACGCCTGTCGCGGCCCGAACACAGGACGTCAGTTGCCCGGGCGCTCGATCTTGTATTCCTTCGGCGGCGCCGCGCCCATCAGGTTCTCGACGAAATAGTCCCAGCGGCGGCGCATCATGTAATAGGACTGGTCACCATAGCCGTGATGCGCACGTGGAAACAGGACGAGGTCGAAGTCCTTGTTGGCCTTTTCAAGGGCATCGACCACCAGCAGCGTCGACGATACCGGCACATTGTCGTCGAGCAGGCCGTGCGCCAGCAGCAGCTTGCCCTTCAGGTTCTTGGCCAAGTCCTGGTTGGCCTGGATGTCGTAGTTCGAGGTCTTGCCGTCGGTGGTCAGCAGACCGAGATACTTCTCGTAGAAGTCGTCCTCATAGTTGCGATTGTCATGGTTGCCGCTCTCGGCGATGCCGACCTTGAAGAAGTCGGGATAGAGGAACATCGCGGTCGCCGTCGCATTGCCGCCGCCCGAATGGCCCCAGATGCCGACGCGGTCGAGGTCGAGCCAGGCATAGCGCTTGCCCAGATCCTCGATACCGCTCTTCTGGTCGGGCACCGCCTGCTTGCCCATGTCGCGGTAGTAATAGTCCTGGAAGGCCTTGGAGCGGCGCGGCGTGCCCAGCGCGTCAATCTCGACCACGGCGAAACCCAGCTGCGCCAGCGCGCCCGCGTCGCCCTGTGATGCGGAGAACTGCCGCGAGGGGATCGTACCCATGAACGGGCCCGGATAGACATAGTCGATCACCGGATATTTGCGCTGGGGATCGAGCCCCGCCGGCTTGAACAACAGGCCGTGGCACAGCGTCTTGCCGTCGCTGCACTGGACGGCGATGCTCTCCGGCGCCTGCCAGCCCGCCGCCTTCAGCCGCGTCACGTCGCCCTCCGCCAGTTGCTGGACGATCGCTCCGTCGGCGCGGCGCAGCACCGCGGTCTGCGGCTCCTGCGGGGTCGAGTAGATGTCGACGAAATAGCGGCCGTCGCTCGACGGGAACGCGATATGGTCCTGCTTCTCCGGCGTCAGCAGCTTGGGCTTTCCACCCTTCAGGTCGACCGCATAGACGCTGCGGTAATAGGGATCCGTGCCGGCCTCGCGCCCGACGCCCGCCACCAGCATCTTGCCGCTGCGCTCGTCGATGTAGATGGGATGGTCGACGTTCCACTGGCCCTGGGTCACCTGCCGCACGAGCTTGCCGGTGCCGGCATTGTACAGATAATAATGGCCCCAGTCGTCGCGCTGCGACCACCACAGGATCTCGCCGCGCTCGGAGAGATAGCGCCAGTTGATCCCTTCGTCGTTATAGCCGCTGTCGAACCAGGTCGGCACCGTCTCGGTGAACACGTCCCGCACCGCGCCGCTCGCCGCATCGGCGATGCGCACGGTCTCCACCTTGTGGTCGCGCGAGGTCGAGACGAAGGCGAGCGTCTTCGCGTCCTTCGCCCATTGCATGTCCTGCGGGCCCTCGCCGCAGACCACGTCGTCGCAAAGCGAGGAGCGATGCGGCTCCGCCGGCATCTTGAGGCGGATAACCTTGGCCGTATCCACATCGACGAAGACGCGCTGGATCTGGATGATCTCCTTGTCGCCGACGAACGGATATTTCCACGTGTCGACCTGCGAGTGCCCGACCTGCGTCGTGGTGGTGGAAAAGTCCGCCACCGCGCGCTGGTCCTGCTGGAAGGTCGCGAGCTTCCTGGAGTCCGGGGACCAGATCACGATCGCCTGGTCCGAATGCTTCCAGCCCGCATTGTCCGTCGCGTAGCCGAAATCCTTGACGCCGTCGGTGGTCAGCTGCCGCTCCGCGCCCGTCGCCATGTCGCGAACCCACAGGTTCCAGTCGCGGACGAAGGCGGCGCGCTTGCCGTCCGGGGAGAGCACCGCATCCGCCGGGCCCTGCTGCGCCAGATAGCCCGCGATCTGCCCGGCGCTCGGTGCCGCCGACTCCTTGCAGCCATAGGGCTGCACCATCGCGCACATGTAGCGCTTGCCGCCGACGCTCAGGACCGCGCTGTTCTTTGCGAGATCCGGCGCGAAGTCGCCAATGGTTAGCTTCGATGCGTCCTGCGCCTGCAGACCGGCCGCGTTGAGCGACGTGAGCAGTGCCGTGGTCTCGAAGGCGGCCTTCTTGGTGCGCTTGGCGGCGTCGACCAGCATGATGGTCGGGACGCCATGGTCGGTGTCGACATACCAGAAGCGGCGCGCGTCGATCCAGTGTGCCGAGCGCACCGCATGGTCGACGAGCGGCGCCGTCCACGGCGCCAGCTGGTGCGCGGCGCGGCTATAGGCGGCGTCGGTCAGCACCGGGCGCTGTTGCGCGGTCGCGGTGCCGGCGGTCAGGGAAGCCAGGAGACAGCAGGCGATCAGGCGCATCGAGCAACTTTCCGAAGGAGTGGAGTCGGCCATCCGCAAGGAAGAGGGTCTACGGCGCGTCCTTCCGCCGCTGGCCCCCCGCGCGGGCCCGGCGCAGCGCGCGCGGGCCCGCCCTGTATGCAGAGCGGCGGCAGCGACCGCAATAGGCCCCAAAAAGCAAGACGCCGGCTGGAAGCGGGGGCTTCCAGCCGGCGTGTGCGACCCTCTCGGGGGGTAACGGGTCGGTGGCTTACTCGGCCGCTTCGGCCGGTGCCGCGTCCTTGTAGGCCAGCACCGGCTTGCGCGCGGCGAGCGTCTCGTCGAGGCGGCGGCGAGGCGCGAAGTGCGGTGCGCTCTTCAGCGCTGCCTCGCCCTGCTTGGCCTTGGTCGCGACGTTGCGGAACGCGCCGATGAACTGGTCGAGTGCTGCCTTGCTCTCGGTCTCGGTCGGCTCGACCAGCATCGCGCCGTGGACAACAAGCGGGAAATACACCGTCATCGGGTGATAGCCCTCGTCGATCAGCCCCTTGGCGATGTCGATGGTCGAGAAGCCCTCGGGCAGGCCCTTGTCGCTGAAGATCGCCTCATGCATGCACGGGCCGGTCTTGGCGAAGGGCGCGTCGAGCACGTCCTCCATCGAGCGCAGCACATAGTTGGCATTGAGCACCGAATCCTCGGCGACCTGGCGCAGGCCGTCGGCACCGTGGCTGAGAATATAGGTCAGCGCGCGGGTGAACATGCCCATCTGGCCGTGGAAGGCGGTCATGCGGCCGAAGGTGCCGGCATGATGCTCCTCGGCATTCTCTTCCTCGACGATGCGATAGCCGTCCGCGGTCTTCTCGACGAAGGGCAGCGGGGCGTAGGGCGCCAGCGCCGCCGACAGCACCACCGGACCCGAACCCGGACCACCGCCGCCATGCGGGGTGGAGAAGGTCTTGTGCAGGTTGATGTGCATCGCATCGACGCCGAGGTCGCCCGGGCGCACCCGGCCGACAATCGCGTTGAAGTTGGCGCCGTCGCAATAGACATAGCCGCCGGCGGCATGGACCGCGTCGGAAATATCCTTGAGGTCCGGCTCGAACAGCCCGCAGGTGTTCGGGTTGGTGATCATCACGCCGGCAATGTCCGGTCCCAGCCGCGCCTTGAGCGCCGCCACGTCGACCCGGCCTTCGGGCGTCGCAGGGATATCTTCCACCGCGAAGCCGGCGAACGCCGCCGTCGCCGGGTTGGTGCCGTGTGCGGATTCGGGCACCAGCATGATGCGGCGCGCGGTCTCGCCCTTGGCGTCGAGCGCGGCGCGAATCGCCAGCACGCCGCAGAGTTCGCCGTGCGCACCGGCCTTGGGGCTCATCGCCACCGCCTGCATGCCGGTGAGCGTGATCAGCCAGTGCGCCAGCTGGTCGATCGCTTCCAGCGCACCCTGCACGGTATCGACCGGCTGCAGCGGGTGGATGTCGGCGAAGCCCGGCAGGCGCGCCATCCGCTCGTTGAGGCGCGGATTGTGCTTCATCGTGCAGCTGCCCAGCGGGAACAGGCCGAGGTCGATCGCATAGTTCTGCCGGCTGAGGCGGGTGTAATGCCGCACCGTCTCGGGCTCGGACAGGCCCGGCAGGCCGATCGCCTTCGAGCGCTCCATGCCGGCGAGGCGCGACTTGCCCGCGGGGGCCTCACCGAAATCGACGCCGGTGGTGTCGGTGGAGCCGATCTCGAAGATCAGCGCCTCTTCCAGCATCAGCGCGCGGTTGCCGGTGAAGGTGGCGGCGTCGCTTTCGCCGGCCTGCGGCGTGGTGGGGCGCCAGCCCGACTGGTTGATCGTGCTCATGCCAGCAGCTCCTCGAGTGCGGAGGCAAGCGTCTCGACGTCCTCCTCCGTGGTGGTTTCGGTGACCGCGACGACGAGGCCGTTCTGGAGTTCCTCGACGCCCGGATAGAGGCGACCGAGCGACACGCCGGCCAGGATGCCCTTGTCGGCCAGCTGACGGACGACCGGGCGCGCTTCCTTGGAAAGCTTCAGGGTGAATTCGTTGAAGAACCGGTCGGTGACCAGCTCCACCCCGTCCACTTCGGCCAGGCGACCCGCGGCGGCGCTGGCGCCGACATGGTTGAGCTCGGCGAGCTGGCGCAGGCCCTTCTCGCCCAGCAGCGTCATGTGCACCGACATGGCGAGCGCGCAAAGCACCGAGCTGGTGCAGATGTTCGACGTCGCCTTTTCGCGGCGGATATGCTGCTCGCGGGTGGAGAGCGTCAGCACGAAGCCACGCTTGCCGCTGGCATCGACGGTCTCGCCGCAGAGGCGGCCCGGCATCTGGCGGACCAGCTTTTCCGAGCAGGCGAACAGGCCGACATAAGGACCGCCGAACTGCAGGCCGACGCCGAGCGACTGGCCCTCGCCGACGACGATGTCCGCGCCCATCTCGCCCGGCGCCTTGATCGCGCCCAGCGCCACCGGCTCGGTGACGACGGCGATCAGCAGCGCCTTCTTGGCGTGGCACGCCTCGGCCAGCGCCGACATGTCCTCGATGCGGCCGAGAATGTCGGGATACTGGACGACGACGCACGAGGTGTCGGCGTCGATCGCATTGATCAGGTCGAGCGTGTCGGGTTCGGGGCTCAGCGTCGGCACGCCGGTGACCAGCTGGTCGCCGGTGAAGCGCGCCATCGTCTTGGCAACCGAAACATAGTGCGGGTGCAGGCCGCCCGAGAGGATCGCCTTGCCGCGCTTGGTGACGCGCCGCGCCATCGAGATCGCTTCCCAGCACGCGGTCGAGCCGTCGTACATCGAGGCGTTGGCGACGTCGCAGCCCAGCAGCCGTGCGATCTGGCTCTGGAACTCGAACATCATCTGCAGCGTGCCCTGCGCGATTTCCGGCTGGTAGGGCGTGTAGGCGGTGAGGAACTCGCCGCGCTGGATGAGGTGATCGACCGAGGCCGGCACATGGTGGCGATAGGCCCCTGCCCCCAGGAAGAACGGCGCCTCACCGGCGGCAATGTTCTTGCGGGCGAGCGCGGTCATGTGGCGTTCGACCGCGAGTTCCGACGCGTGCATCGGCAGGCCGGCGATCGGCCCGCTGAGGCGGGCGCTTTCGGGCACGTCGACGAACAGGTCGTCGATCGACTGGGCGCCGATCGTGCCAAGCATCGCCTGACGGTCGGCCGGGGTAAGGGGCAGGTAGCGCATCGACTGTCCTACTCCCCTCCCGCGTGCGGGAGGGGTTGGGGGTGGGCGCCCGCCATCCGCGGGCCTTTCGGTTTGGGGCGGATTTGGCCCGCCCCAGCATTCCTCCCGCATGAGGAGGAGAAATTCGGTGCCCCCCGTGATTCTCCCCTCCCGCTTGCGGGAGGGGCCGGGGGTGGGCGCCCGCCATCTACGGAGCGCCCGGTCAGGAGGAGAGCGTGGGCCCACCCCCTGCCCCCTCCCGCACGCGGGAGGGTGAAAGGTCAGATCACAGCTTCTCGACGAACGCCTGGTACTTGGCCTCGTTCATCAGGCCTTCCAGCTCGCTTTCGTCGCTGAGCGTCATCTTGAAGAACCAGCCTTCGCCTTCCGGATCCTCGTTCACCAGCGCGGGGTTCTCGGCGAGGTCGGCATTGCCCTCGACGACGGTGCCCGACACCGGCGCGTACACGTCCGAAGCCGCCTTCACGCTCTCGACAACGGCGGCATCGTCGCCCTTGCTCAGTTCCTTGCCCTCGTCGGGCACTTCGACGAACACGATGTCGCCGAGCTGGCTCTGGGCATATTCGGTGATGCCGACCGTCGCGACGTCGCCGTCGACTTCGATCCACTCATGGTCTTCGGTAAAATAACGGCTCATGTCACGCTCCCTTTCGGACATAGCGGTGGGGTACGAAGGGCATCGCAACGACCTCCGCGGAATGCTGCTTGCCCCGCTGGACAAGCGTAATCTTGGTGCCGGCCGCTGCAAGGGCCGCGGGCACATAGGCCATCGCAATCGGCTTCTGCACCGACGGCGCGAACCCGCCCGAGGTGACCTTGCCGACTTCCGCGCCGCTGGCATCGATCACCGCCGCGCCCTCGCGCACCGGCTGGCGGCCCTCGACGATCAGGCCGACGCGCTTCATGGCGCTGCCCTGCTCGCGCTCGGCGAGGATGCGCTCGGCACCGGCAAAGCCACCCTCCTCGCGGCGGCGCTTCGACAGGGCGAAGCCGAGATCGGCGGCGACCGGCGTGGTCTCCAGGTCGAGGTCGTGGCCGTAGAGCGGCAGGCCGGCTTCGAGGCGCAGCGAGTCGCGCGCGCCCAGGCCGATCGGCTTGACTTCCGGCTGCGCAGTGAGCGCGTCGGCGAATGCTTCCGCAGCCTCGCCCGGCAGCGAGATCTCGTAGCCGTCCTCGCCGGTATAGCCCGAGCGGCTGACCCAGAGCGGGTTGCCGTTCCACTCGAACGCGGCGGCGGTCATGAACACCAGCTTCTCGACACCCGGAAGCACGCGGGCGAGCGCGGTGACCGCTTCCGGCCCCTGCAGCGCCAGCAGCGCCTGGTCTTCGAGATGGTTGATCGTCACTTCGTCGGGCAGGAATTCGCGGAACACGCCGAGATCGTCCCACTTGGTCGCGCCATTGACGACCATGTAGATCGTGCCGCCATCGATCTCGAAGGCGTTGTCGGCGGGCAGACGAGTCATCATCAGGTCGTCATGGATGCCGCCTTCTTCGCTGAGCAGCAGCGAATAGCGCATCCTGCCCTCGCCCAGGCCCTTCACGTCGCCCGGCAGCAGCTTTTCGAGACCGGCGTCGAACTCGACGCCCGAGAAGAGCAGCTGGCCCATATGGCTGACGTCGAACAGCCCGGCATGCTCGCGCGTCCAGAGATGCTCGGCCATGATGCCTTCATACTGGACCGGCATCGAATAGCCCGCGAACGGCACCATCCGGCCGCCGCGCGCGCGGTGCCAGGCGTCGAGCGGCAGCGTCTCGATCGGCAGGTCGGTGGCGGTGTCTTCGGCGGCTTCGCTCATCGGGGCACTCCGGGCATCAAGGGTTCAACGGCGCGCGTCGGCCCAAGGCCCCCGCCACACCATCGCCCCCTCTGTCACGGAACCTGAGAGCTTTCGCACGGGTTTGGACCCGGCTTACCCCTTCGGTGGAGCCCAGCCTCGAAGGCCGTCTCGCTTTCCAGAGTGTCGTGGCCTGCGCGGTCCTCGGTGCCTGAGAGATTCCGGGGCGGTTGCTCCTTCGGCGATCCGGCGAACCGGATTCTCTCCCGCGCATGCCCATGCCGGTTGCCCGGCATCGACGCGGGGAGCCTTGGCGGGACGGCTTGTCGGAGTCAATCGGGATTGCGGGTAAATCTGGGCAGAACGTGCGCCCCTCCCGCTTGCGGGAGGGGCTGGGGGTAGGCCCCGCCATCCGCGAGCACACCGGCGCAGGAGAGCATGGCAGGCCCTTTACTGCGAGCGCATTGTCTGGAGGAGAGCGAGCGCCCACCCCCCCTGCCCCCTCCCGCACGCGGGAGGGGGTTCACAAGGTCACCGCGTCGCGTTGTACTTGAGCTGCTCGTCGGTCAGCTGGAAGCCCACCAGCGCCTCGAAGGTCGCCGAGAGCACCGAGCGGCGGATATTGGGATCGCTCAGCGGATCGGTCGCCGCCGACTCCGCGCCGGCCTTGCGCTTCTCGGTCAGGCGGCGGCGGACGTCGTCGGGCAGCGTCGCGGCGGCGTGCGAAACGCTGCTGGTCGCCTGGCCGACCGCGCTGGCGCGGATCTGCCCGGCATCGAAATGCAGCGTGACGTTGGCGATGCGCTTCGCCTCGACATTGGTGCCGCCGCGCACGACGGTCAGGAAATAGGGCAGCACAACGTCGCGCGCCGGACCGGCATCGCGGCGGCGCGCCAGCACGTCGAACTTGATGCTGGTCACCACCTGCGCGCTCGCATCGTCGCAGCTCGACTGGACGTTGGTGATCGTCGCCACCACGTCGATCGCGCTGGCTTCGCGGCTGGTCGCGGGATCGAACAGCGTCACATCGCCGGTGCCGGCCGGAATCGCCACCGTCGGGCAGGCGGTGCGGACCGCGCTGATACCGCCTTCGGTGATTTCGCCGGTGCGGGCGCATCCGCCGGCGGCGAGCAGGATCAGGGCGGGAACGGTGAACTTGGCGACAGACAAGGAAGGCAACCTTTCGAACCGAACAGCCGCCCCCCATCTCACACGGACCGGGGCCGGAACGGCGCGCACCATAGGAACCGCCTTCCGCCCGCGCAAGCAATCGCGTAGAGGCTCCACCCGATGGCAAACACCGAAAAGCGTCCCCTGGAGCTGCTGATCGCAGCGCCCCGCGGCTTCTGCGCCGGCGTCGACCGCGCGATCCGCATCGTCGAACTCGCGATCGAGAAATATGGTGCGCCGGTCTATGTCCGGCACGAGATCGTCCACAACAAGTTCGTCGTCGAGAATCTGCGCGCCAAGGGCGCCGTGTTCGTCGAGACGCTGGACCATGTGCCGGACGGCGTGCCGGTGGTCTTCTCCGCGCACGGCGTGCCCAAGGCGGTGCCGCACAAGGCCGAGCAGCGCGGCCTTTCCTATCTCGACGCGACCTGCCCGCTCGTCTCCAAGGTCCATCGCCAGGCCGAGCGGCATGTCGCGGCTGGGCGCCACATCCTGTTCGTCGGACACCAGGGCCACCCCGAGGTGATCGGCACCTTCGGCCAGGTGCCGGAAGGATCGATGACGCTGGTCGAGACCGAGGCGGACGCCGAGTCGGTCGTGGTGCCCGATCCCGAAAACCTCGCCTTCCTCACCCAGACGACGCTGTCGGTGGACGATACCGCCGCGGTGCTGGGCATCCTCAAGCGCCGCTTCCCGACGATGCTGGCGCCGGGCGCCGACGACATCTGCTACGCCACCTCCAACCGCCAGGGCGCGGTGAAGGCGATCGCCGAGCAGGCCGAGCTGGTGCTGGTGATCGGCGCGCCGAACTCGTCCAACTCGCTGCGGCTGGTCGAGGTCGCCAAGCGCGGCGGCGCCCGCGCGGTGCTGATCCAGCGCGCCGCCGAGATCGACTTCGCCTGGTTCGACGGCGTGACCAAGGTCGGCATCAGCGCCGGCGCCTCGGCGCCCGAAGTGCTGGTGCGCGAAGTGGTCGAGCGGATCGGCACGCAGTTCGCGGTGACCGAGCGCGAGGTCGAGACGGTGGAGGAAAGCGTCGTGTTCAAGCTGCCGCGCGGGCTCGAGGCTGCGTAATGGCCGTCTACACGCAGGTTTCGGCCGAGGCGCTGTCCGCGTTTCTCGAGCGCTTCGACGTCGGTGAACTCGTCTCCGCCAAGGGCATCGCCGAGGGGGTGGAGAACAGCAACTATCTCGTCGACACAACCAAGAGCCGCTTCATCCTGACCCTCTACGAGAAGCGCGTCGACCAGGGTGACCTGCCCTATTTCATGAGCCTGCTCGATCACTGCGCCGATCGCGGGCTGCCGGTGCCCCCGGCGGTGCCAGATCGCGACGGCACGCTGATCCACACGCTGGAGGGCCGCCGGGCGTGCCTGATCCAGTTCCTGTCGGGCGTCTCGGTCTCGCACCCCACACCCGCGCAGGCCCGCGCGGCGGCCGAAGCGATGGGCAAGATGCACAAGGCAGTCGCCGACTTCCCGCAGGATCGGCCCAATTCGATGGGCGTCGACACCTGGCGCCCGCTGTTCGAGCGCTGCGGCACCAGCCTCAACCAGATCGCGCCGGGCCTGTACGACGAGATCGGCCAGGCGCTGGACCGCGTGACCAAGGCGTGGCCGCGCGAAGGCTTCGACACCTGCGCGATCCATGCCGACCTGTTCCCGGACAATGTCCTGATGCTCGGCAACCGGGTGACCGGCCTAATCGACTTCTACTTCGCCTCCACCGACCTGCGGCTCTACGACCTCGCGGTGATGCACACCGCCTGGGCGTTCGACTCCACGGGCGAAAAGTTCGATCCCTATGTCTCCGAGGCGCTGCTCCAGGGCTATGAGACCAGCTACAAACTGACCGAAGCCGAGCGTGCCATCCTGCCGCTGCTGGCTACCGGCGCCTGCATCCGCTTCACCCTGTCGCGCGCCTGGGACTGGCTCAACACCCCCGCCGACGCGCTGGTGACGCGCAAGGACCCGCTCGCCTTCTGGCGCCGCGCGCACGTCTACGCCTCGGCACTGGCGGCGATCGCATGACCGCCGAACTCCAGCATGTCGAGATCGCGACCGACGGCGCTTGCAAGGGCAATCCCGGCCCGGGCGGCTGGGGCGCGCTGCTGCGCATGGGCGACGTCGAGAAGGAAATGTCCGGCGGCGAGGCGCACACCACCAACAACCGCATGGAGCTGATGGCCGCCATCCAGGGCCTGAAGGCACTCAAGCGTCCGTGCCGGGTGACGCTCTCCACCGACAGCCGCTATGTGATGGACGGCCTGACCAAGTGGATCCATGGCTGGATGAAGAATGGCTGGCGCACGGCGGACAAGAAGCCGGTCAAGAATGCCGATCTCTGGCAGGAACTCCTCGCCGCCGCCAAGCCCCACCGGGTCGAGTGGAAATGGGTGAAGGGCCATGCCGGCCACCCGGACAACGAGCGCGCCGACAAGCTGGCCAGCGACGCGGCGGTGGCGGCGCGGTGAACGATGGGCGAGGGGCGACGATGCCGCCCCTCATTGTCGCCTGAATTAGCCGTGCTGGGCCGCCGCGCGCTTCTTGGCGACCTTTGCCTGGTGATGCCCGACGAGGCAGCCTGCCGCCGCACCGGCGACGGCATGGCCCTTGCCGACGAAGTGGCCCGCCACGCCGCCGACCGCCGCGCCCTTGACGCAGCCGGCGGCCAGGGACGGGCTGGAAACGAGGCATGCCGCTGCGAGTGCGGCCAGGAACTGGGGCTTCATGTGCGATCCTCTCTTTGAATCCTGCCCATAGAACGCTTCGGCCTGCGGAAGGATCAACAAGGTGTACGCGTGCGCCCGCTCGGGTCGGTCCGCAGCGAAACGCGAAGGTGGCCGCACGCTGAGAAGATGCGGGGGAGCTCCCGCCTCAGGCCTGCGTCTGGAACCGTTGGCTGCCGAGCTTCCAGCGTGCTTCCGCTTCGATGCCGCGGCAGCCCCAGATGTGGAACGCGTACGAGTCCGCCGGGCGCGCGCGCATGATCTGGTCGATCAGATAGCTGAGATAGATTTCGCTGCCGATCATCCGGTTGCGGTTACGCACCAGCACCAGGTTCGGCGCCCAGGCAGGATCATTCCCCATCTGCCTGCTGAGCGCCCAATAATCCTCGCTCGCCGTCGTCGTCCCCGTCTGCCAGTGCGATCCCAGGACTTTTCCCAGGGCCAGATCGGACGCGAGATACTCGCTATGCCGCGTCTCGGTGACATGCCGTTGGTTGTTGGCGATCGAATCGCTGAAGAAGCGCACCGGGCCGTCCATCATCGTCAGCGCGCTGCCGCCATAGACGCCATAGTGGATGGCGACCCGCTGCGGGACGGTGAAGGTCTTGCCGGTGATCTGCGCCGAATGCGCCATCACCACATAGTCGGTGGTGTTTCCGCCACGACTCTCGAGAAGCCAGCAATGCTGCCCGATCGCCGTCATGTTGCCCGGTCTGTTCGTCATCGCGACACCTTTCTTCGCACCCTGTCGGGCTGCCTCGCGAAGCGGCTTTTGCGGACGCGCATATCAAAATTGGTTCGGAACGCCGCGCATTGGTTACGATCGCAACCAAACACGCGCCCGCCGTAGCGCGTTGGTGATCCTGCCGCGCCGCACCGGCCGGCGCCGGAGAAGCCGCTGGCCAATCCCGCACGGCTTTGGCAGGCTCCGCGCACCGCGACACGCGGATCGACGATATTGGAGAGGTCGCCCCATGCACCCTTATGCCGTTCTGCTGCTCCTCGCCGCGCCGCCCCAGCAGGCGGCGCCCGCCCCTGCGCAGGCCGAGCATGTCGCGATCCAGGCCGCCGACATCGATCGCAGCGCGACCTTCTACCACGAAGCATTCGGGCTGCGGCTCATCCCGACCCCGCTCAAGAACCGCCGCTGGCTCGATCTCGGCCATGGCATGGCGCTGCACATCCTCGACGGCCGCACCGCCCCCAAGCCGTCGAACCGAGACGAGCATCTCGCGCTCCATGTCGACGATCTCGCTACGGTGACGGCGTGGCTCGACGCGCACCACCTCGCCTGGACCAACTTCACCGGCGAGCCACACACGATGCAGCTTCGCTTCGACGGGGTACGGCAGATTTATGTGCAGGATCCCGACGGCTACTGGCTGGAGGTGGGGGACAGCCGGGGTGTGCCGGCGAATTGACCGGAAGCGCCCCAGAATGCGTCATTCGATTGACTTGGCAGCTTGCTTGGTAGCGGACGTTGGTTCAGGTTCAGCATATGCACGACGACCGGTGGGTGTGGCCTGAACGGCGCGATCTTTATCGTGCTTGTTCGACCCTGGCGGATCCTCAAGCGACTTCCGCACATGTTAGCGAAGCGGCGAGCACGCTTCTCAACGAGATCGAACTATACGATGACCCGCGTCAGGGAAAAGGCCTATGGCTGTTCCCCGACGAAAGCCTAGTCGCTGACGATCTTGCGGCCAAGCTTCACGCGCTTGCTGGCGCTGAGACCTCAGGAGATTGGGGCGAAGCGATCACCGGTCATTCTACTTGGCCCGATATATGTGCCGACGCTCAAAAGCTCGTTGGAATGATTCGTCACAATGGGCAGGGGACGGCGCAGAAGGTCCGTTAATGGTCGGCGGCCGCCGAAGGCGGGCCGTCGGCTAACCATCAGTAGCGGCCACGCCCCTTTCGGTAAGGATATCGCGACCGGCCCAGCTACTGCGTCATCCCCGCGCAAGCGTGGATACTTTGGCGCTGGTCTTTTCGGTTCTATCCCCAACCTCTTGGCAGATGGATTGTCGCCTACGCGGCAATGACTATGGTGTTGGGCGGGCGTCGCGAACCAATCGGCGCGAGCGCCTCTCGATGCGCGCCGCCCCCGCCCCTTACGCCGTGGCCAGCGCCACCTCATACTGCGCCGTGGTCTTCGCCGCGACTTCCTCCGCGGTCACGCCCGGTGCCAGCTCTATCAGCCGGAACGGCGAGCCATGATCCGCGCGCGAAAACACCGCGAGGTCGGTGATGATCATGTCCACCACATTCTTCCCCGTCAGCGGCAGGGTGCAGTCGGGGATGAACTTGGGGCTGCCGTCCTTGGCGTTGTGCTCCATCACCACGATGATCTTCTTCACGCCGGCGACCAGGTCCATCGCGCCGCCCATGCCCTTGATCATCTTGCCCGGGATCATCCAGTTGGCGATGTCGCCGCTTTGGCTCACTTCCATCGCGCCGAGCACGGTCAGGTCGATATGCCCGCCGCGGATCATCGCGAAGCTGTCGGCCGAGCTGAAATAGACCGAGCTGGGCAGCTCGCTGATCGTCTGCTTGCCGGCGTTGATCAGGTCCGGATCCTCGTCGCCTTCCAGCGGGAAGGGGCCGATGCCGAGCATGCCGTTCTCGGACTGGAGCGTCACCTCGACGCCCGCCGGGATGTGGTTCGCCACCAGCGTCGGGATGCCGATGCCCAGATTGACGTAGAAGCCGTCCTGCAGCTCCTTCGCGGCGCGCGCCGCCATGTCGTCGCGGGTCCAGGCCATCAGTGCTTCTCCTGCGGATCCGTCCAGCGCGTCGCCGACGGGAAGGTTTGGTCATAGGTGGAACCGAGCCCGGTTCCGTAGACGGGGTTGGGCAGCACGAACCAGCCATGCCCCCAGAGCGCGGCGAGCGCCGGGCTCGCCGCCGCCGCGCGCCGCTCGGGCGGGGTCAGGCCGGCGAACAGGTCGGTGAAGTCGCCGAGCTGGTCGCCGCCCATCGCCACCACGCACCAGCGCTGGGCGATCGCATTGCGGCGGCCGTCCTTGCCCGACTTGCCGTCGACATCGCCCTTGAGGAACAGCGTCTCGCCATATTTCGCCGGGCCCAGTCCCGCGAAGGTCAGCGCCGCTTCGGTCTGCTCGGCGTTGGCGGCGGCGCGGTTGGTATTAAAGACCACCGTGACGCCCATCGCCCTGAGCGCTCGCACCGCGTCGAGCGCACCGGGGACGGCGGCGACCTTCATCGCGCCGGTCTTTTCCCATCGATCCCAGCGCGCCGAATCCCAACCGTCCGAGCGCTGCGCATCGTCGCCCTCATAGCCGAGGTTGAGCAGCAGCGTCTCGTCGACGTCGAACACGGCGGCCGGCGGCTTGTCGCCGCAGGACTGGAAGCGCGGGCTCGCCAGCGTCGCGCCGGGCTCCAGCACCACCGACACGCCGCCGCGCTTGGCGATGCGCGCCCGCGTCTGGTCGACCAGCGCAGCATAGGCCTGCACGCTGAGCGCGGCCGCCTCGCCGGAGCCGTAGAGATACTGCATGCCCGCCGGCACCCCGCCGGCCGGTAC
Source organism: Sphingomonas trueperi (assembly GCF_040545965.1). Lineage (GTDB taxonomy): Bacteria > Pseudomonadota > Alphaproteobacteria > Sphingomonadales > Sphingomonadaceae > Sphingomonas > Sphingomonas trueperi_C. The sequence goes on from NZ_JBEPMV010000003.1 coordinate 501,050, forward strand.
CGCAGGCACCGGCGCGGGCGGGGCCTGCGTCACGCTCGCATCGACCACGCAGCCCGACAGCGCCAGCCCGGCCGCGAGGAGCAGCCCGTGGCGAATCATGCCGCCTCGCGCGGACGGACGGTGCGGAACTCGATCTTCTTGTCGTAGGGTGCGCCGACGACCAGCCGCTTCACATAGATGCCCGGCAGGTGGATCTGGTCGGGGTCCAGCGCGCCCACCGGCACCACTTCCTCCACCTCGGCGATGCAGAGGTGGCTGGCGGTGGCCATGGGCTGGTTGAAGTTGCGCGCGGTCTTTCGGAAAATGAGGTTGCCCGCCTCGTCGGCCTTCCAGCCCTTGATGATCGAGATGTCGGCGCGGATGCCGCGTTCGAGGATATATTCCTCGCCGTCGAAGACCTTCACTTCCTTGCCCTCGGCCACCTTCGTGCCGACGCCGGTCTTGGTGTAGAAGCCGGGGATGCCCGCGCCCCCTGCCCGGCAGCGCTCCGCCAGCGTGCCCTGCGGACAGAATTCCACCTCCAGCTCGCCGGAGAGATACTGGCGCTCGAACTCCTTGTTCTCGCCGACATAGGAGGAGATCATCTTCTTCACCTGACGGCTGCGCAGCAGCTTGCCCAGGCCCTCGTTATCGATGCCGGCATTGTTCGAGGCGATGGTGAGGTCCTTGACGCCCGCAGCCTGGATCGCGTCGATCAGCCGCTCGGGGATGCCGCACAGGCCGAAACCGCCCGCGCAGATCATCATCCCGTCGAACAGCAGCCCTTCCAGCGCTGCGTTCGCGTTGGGGTAGAGCTTGTCCATCGACGATTCCCTCCGAATGTTTGGGGTGGCGATAATACCCCCGAGGCGACCGGGTCAAGCGAACCTGAACCGAGTTTCAACTTGTCGTGGTTGACCGTACGGAAGCGCTAACTGTTGCATCTGCGCAACATACCAAGGTGTAACGTACTTGTCATATTGCACCCGCGAACAGAGTGCCTATTTGGGGCGTCTGGATGGCCATCCGGGAATAACAAGTAACAAGTCCAAAGGTATCTGAATCATGCGTATTTTCGCAGTGACGGCGCTCGCCCTCATGGCCTCCGCAACTCCCGCCCTCGCGCAGGACGCGACCTTCCAGGGCCCGCGCATCGAAGCGGTCGGCGGCTGGGACAACATCAAGTCGGATGGCGTGAGCGCGTCGGGCTTCGTCTATGGCGGTGCAGCGGGCTATGACCTGCAGCGCGGCAACCTGGTTGTCGGCGTTGACGGTGAAATCACCGGCACCACCACCAAGAAGACCTTCGACCTCGGCACGATCAAGGGCGGCCGCGATTTCTACGCCGGCGCTCGCATCGGCTACGTCGTCGCCCCGGCAACCCTGCTGTACGGCAAGGTCGGCTATGACAACAGCCGCGTGATCGCGCGTTCGGGCCAGCTCCGCGACGCCGAGAACCTCGACGGCGTGCGCCTCGGCGCCGGCGTTGAGCGCACCTTCGGCCACTATTACGGCAAGGTCGAGTATCGCTACACCAACGCGTCGCAGGACGTGGTGCGCCACCAGGTGCTGGCCGGCATCGGCTACCGCTTCTGAGCGATCCAGGATCGGCGGCGCGCCCCCGCGCCGCGATTTCCGAAGACCCCGCATCGGCAACGATGCGGGGTTTTCGTTTGCACGAAATCCACAAGACAGCGACGCTTGCCTGGTACGCGCCTGCTATTTCCTACAATTGGCGCGATCGATATACTTTCCCCCATCAGTAGGAGTCGCACCCCGTGCGCACTCCATCCATGTTGTTCATGCCTTGGGGGGAGCCGAACATGGCACAATTCGATGCAGTCGCGTGGTTTCAACTTTTGACGCTGGGCGGATTGGCCGGCGCGATGGGCCAGGCGATCCGCGTGATCGTGGGCATGAAGAAGCTCAACGACCAAGCCTCCAACACCAACACGTCGCTGGCCGCGATGATCGTGCCGACGCAGCTCGTCATCTCGCTGCTGATCGGCTTCATCGCCGGGGCGCTCGCCAGCAGCCAGCTGATCAGCGACCTCGCCCATATCTCGTCGCAGCAGATCTTCGCGCTTTCCGCCGCCGGCTATGCAGGCGCGGACTTCATCGAAGGCTTCATGACGCGGATCACACCCAGCCTGCCCGCGCCGCAACCCACGCCCACGCCTGCCCCCACGCCGGTCGCCGCAGCACCGCTCGCCGACCTGCCGGCAAGCGCCGACGGAGCGGTCGGCTGATGGCCGCCGGGACCACGCCGGTGACCGGCACGGTGCGCACCACCACGCTGGTCAACCTCCGCCACGGCGCGCCGCGCATCAGCGCCCCGGTAGTCGGAAAGCTCGCCGCCGGCACCGTCGTTCCCGTCACCAGCGTGGCGGTGGGCGATGCGGTGCAGGGCAATGCACTATGGTACGGCACGACCGACCAGAATTTCCTGTGGAGCGGCGGCTGCGACGCGCTGCAGACCGGGGCGGCAGGCACCGCCGGCGGCAGCGCCGTGCGCCCCAGGGTTCCGATGGTGGTCGATGTCTATCACCGCAGCATCGTCCGCGATCTGGCCGCTGCCAGGGCGGCCGGCGTGCAAGGCATCATCCACAAGGCGACCACCGGCATCAGCGGCCGGGACGAGCTGTACGACGATCGCCGCCTTGCTGCCGAGAAGGCCGGCTTGCTGTGGGGCGCCTATCACTGGGGCACCGCGCTGCCCCCGGCCCAGCAGGTCGAAAACTTCCTCGGCTGGGCGAAGCCCGACGACAGGACCTTGGTGGCGCTCGATTACGAGCCGAGCCCGAACAACCAGATGACGCTGGACGGCGCCCGCGAGTTCCTGGAACGCATCCAGGAAAAGCTGGGGCGGCGCGCGGTGCTCTACTCGGGCAGCCTGATCAAGGAGGAGCTGGGCACCCGGATCGATCCCTTCTTCGGCGCGCACCGGCTGTGGCTGGCGCAATATAGCGCGACGGCATCGGTGCAGCCGAGCTGGAAATCCTATTGGCTGTGGCAATATTCGGACGGTGCCGCGACCGTTCCCGGCATTCCGGGCGACGGCGCCGGCCATGTCGACCAGAATTACTATGACGGTCCCGCCGAGCAGCTCGCCGCGGAATGGGCCAGCTGACCGCTCGACTTTCCGCCCCCGGCGCGCCTAGCATGCGGGATGACCGCAAAACGCACCGGGGGCAGGATCCTCGTCGACAATCTGGTAGCGCAGGGCTGCGACCGGATCTTCCACGTACCGGGCGAGAGCTTCCTCGCCGTGCTCGACGCACTGCATGACGAGTCGAGCATCGATCTCGTCACCTGCCGCCAGGAAGGCGGCGCGGCGTTCATGGCCTGTGCCGATGGCGCGATGACCGGGCGGCCGGGGGTGTGCTTCGTGACGCGCGGGCCGGGCGCGACCAATGCCAGCATCGGCGTGCATGTCGCGATGCAGGATTCGCAGCCGATGCTGCTGTTCATCGGCGATGTCGACCGCGGCATGCGCGACCGCGAGGGGTTCCAGGAAGTCGACCTGCCCGCGATGTTCGCGCCGCTCGCCAAATGGGCGACGCGGATCGAGGATGCCCGGCGCATCCCCGAATATGTCGCGCGCGCCTGGAACGTCGCCACCTCGGGCCGGCCGGGCCCGGTGGTGATCGCGCTGCCCGAGGACATGCTGCTCGATGTGGTCGAGGCGGTCGACCGCCCCGCCATCGCCGAGCCGATCCAGGCCGCCGACGCCTTCGATCTCGACCAGCTCTACGATCTGCTCCGCGAGGCCGAGCGCCCGATCGCGATCGTCGGCGGGGGCGGCTGGGATTCGGATACGGCGGAGGATTTCGCCCGCTTCGCCGAGTCGATCGACCTGCCGGTCGCCTGCGCCTTCCGGCGGCAGGATGCGATCGACAATGCCTCGCCGGTCTGGGCGGGCAATCTCGGCTATGGCCCCAACCCCAAGCTGGTCGCGCGGATCAAGGCGGCGGACCTGCTGCTGGTGGTCGGCGCGCGGCTCGGCGAGGCGACGACGGACGGCTACAGCCTGATCACTCCGGAGCATCCTGGGCAGACGCTGGTGCATGTCCACCCGGACCCCAGCGAATTCCACCGCGTCTACCGCGTCGACCTGCCGATCTGCGCCCGGCCCTTCGAGTTCGCCGTCGCCGCCTCGGCCACGGCAGAAGCGGCCAACCTCCCCCGCTTCGACGGCACCGCCGCGCATGCCGAATGGCTGGAATGGTCCAGCCCCAAGCCGCGCGCCGGCGTGGCGCTCGATCTCGGCCCCTGCGTCGCCGCGATGCGCGCGGTGCTGCCGGCGGACACGATCATCTGCAACGGCGCGGGCAATTTCTCAGGCTGGTGGCACCGCTATTGGCCCTATACCGCGCAGCCGAGCCAGCTCGCGCCCACGGCCGGCGCGATGGGTTACGGCGTGCCGGCCGCGGTAGCCGCGGCGCTGCGCTTCCCCGATCGGCGAGTCGTTGCGGTGGCAGGCGACGGCGACTTCCTGATGAACGGCCAGGAACTCGCCACCGCGGTCCAGCACGGCGCGGACCTGCTGGTGATCGTGGTCGACAACAGCGCCTATGGCACGATCCGCATGCACCAGGAGCGGGAGTTTCCCGAGCGCCTCTCGGGCACGCAGCTCCGCAACCCCGACTTCGCCGCGCTCGCCCGCGCGTTCGGCGGCTGGGCGACCACCGTGGAAACCACGGAGGCGTTTGCGCCGGCGCTGGCGCTTGCCCTCGAACAACCGGGGCTCAAGCTGTTGCACTGCAAGACCGATGTCGAAGTGATCAGCCCGGCGACGACAATCAGCAAGCTACGAAATCGCTGAACGGCTAGGAACCCGTTAACCGACCCGATTCTAGATTGTCTGCATGGGACAGCAGACGAAAGAGCGGTGGAAGACGGCGCATCTCGGCAAGCGGGGAGACCGCGTGCGTCTGGGAGGGCGGCAACTCTGGCAGTGCGAGTGGCGGTGGATCAACAAGAACACCGTTCGCCTGCCGCACCCGCTGCACACGGACCAGCTCTTCTCGTTCATGATCTGCGAGGTCGGACTCGCCTCGGCGCCGGTGCGCTTCGCCGCGGCGCAGGTCGAGCCGGACATGTGGGCGTTCTACGTTCCGGATTGAGGAGCCCTTCTTAGCCCCTCCTCCTCGGAGGAGGGGTTGGGGGTGGAGGGATTCCAGAACATCAGTTGGTCTCGGTGAGACACTGCCCCACCCCAACCCCGCATCAGGTGAACAGCGCCCCGCGCTGTTCAGGCGCTGCCGGGGGCAGCGCCGACCTGATGCGCCTGAAGGGGAGGGGCTTTAGATAGAATCAGAACGGGCCGCACCTTTCGGTACGACCCGTCCAATTGTCCGGTCTCTCGCTCGACTCAGATGTCGTCGCCGAGCGCACCCTTCACCTTGCCGCCGAGCTGCTGGGCCTTGCCCTTCAGCTCCTGCGCCGCGCCTTCATCGCGCGTTTCCGGGTTGCCGCTCTGCTGCTTCACCTTGCCGGCCAGCTCGTTGAGATTGCCTTTGATCTTGTCGGTCAGCTCGCCCATGATCGATACTCCTGGCTAAGGTCGGGTGCCACACGACACGACACCTGCGACTTGCCTGAAATAACGACTGTCGGGCGGGACCGTTCCCGATCAGTTGCGCGTGACTTCGCCCAGAAACGCCTTGGTCACGCGCCATGCGTCCAGCGCGCCGTTCGGGTTCTTGGTCCGCAGCAGCGTCGACGACCCATGCACCCCGCCCAGCTTGGGCACGAACTGGGTCTTCTGCGTCGACGGCGACGCGGCGAGGATCGCCCGCGTGGCATCCTCTTCCTTCCCGTCCTGCGCCGAGGTGACGAAGATCGGCATGGTAACCTGCCTGGCCGCGCGCGCGACGGCGCCCTTCTCGTCGAGATACTCGCCCGGCGAGAAGGCGAGCAGCGCTTTGACCTGCCCCTTGTGCTCGGCGGCGAGCGGGAAGATCAGCGCGGCCGAATAGCTGCTGCCCCACAGGATGATCGGCAGCTTCTGCTGCTCCGCCCAGGCGAAGGCGGCGTCGAGGTCCTTCTTCGCATCGGCATAGCTGGCCGAATGGCCGAGCATCTTCACCGTCTCGTTGACGCCGAACAAGGTGCCGCCGGCGCGTTGGTCGATCCGCAGCGACGAATAGCCCGCCTGCGCCAGCTGGGGCGCGAGCAAGGCGTACTCATCCTTGCCCGATTCGGCCTGGTGGAACAGCAGCAGCAGCGCCTTGGGCTTCGCCGCCTTGGTATAGACGCCCGCGATCTTGATCCCGTCGGCGGCGCGCAGCGTTACCGGCTCGGCCGAGATCGGGCCCTGATTGTCCATCGGGTCTTTCTGCGGCCGCGGATGGCAGCCCGCCACCGCGACCAATGCCAGTGCCGCCAGCGCGCGCCGCATCAGATCAGGCCTGCCAGCGGGCTCGACGGATCGGCATAGCGGCGCTTCGCCATGCGGCCGGCGCGATAGGAAAGCCGCCCGGCCTCGACCGCAGCCTTCATCGCCGCCGCCATCAGGATGGGATCCTTGGCCTCGGCGATCGCGGTGTTCATCAGCACGCCGTCGCAGCCCAGCTCCATCGCCACCGCCGCGTCCGAGGCCGAGCCGACGCCGGCATCGACCAGCACCGGCACCTTGGCGCCTTCGACGATCAGCCGGATCGTCACCTGGTTCTGTATGCCGAGCCCCGACCCGATCGGCGCGCCGAGCGGCATGATCGCGACGGCGCCGGCATCCTCCAGCCGCTTGGCGGCGATGGGATCGTCGACGCAGTAGACCATCGGCAAAAAGCCTTCCTTGGCCAGCACTTCGGTGGCGCGCAGCGTCTCGACCATGTCCGGATACAGCGTCCGCGCCTCGCCCAGCACTTCCAGCTTCACCAGCTCCCAGCCACCGGCCTCGCGCGCCAGGCGGAGCGTGCGGATCGCCGAATCGGCATCGAAGCAGCCGGCGGTGTTCGGGAGATAGGTGATCTTCTTCGGATCGATATAGTCGGTGAGCATCGGCGCCTTGGGGTCGCTCACGTTCACCCGGCGCACCGCCACAGTGACGATCTCCGCACCCGAAGCCGCGACCGCGGCCGCATTCTGCTCGAAATCCTTGTACTTGCCGGTGCCGACGATCAGCCGCGAACGGAAGGTCTTGCCCGCCACCGTCCAGCTGTCGTCCGCGAGCGGCGCTGCATGGTCGCCGCCGCCGACAAAGTGCACGATTTCCAGCTCGTCACCGTCCTCGACGATCACTTGCGCCAGCGTCGAGCGCGGCACCACCTCGAGGTTGCGTTCCACCGCCACCTTCTCGGGCACCAGCCCCAGCTCGCTCGCGAGCTGTGCGAGTGTGAGCCCGGCGGTGATGCGCTTGTGTTCGCCGTTGACGCGGATGGAGACGGTGCCGTCGCTGTGCATGAAGAGCCTTGGATTTGATCGGAGACGCCGGCTCATATAGGGAGGACCGCATCCTGCCCGCAACCGAAAGGCGCTTTGCATTGGCCGATACGATCTTCGTCTTGAATGGTCCCAACCTCAATCTGCTGGGGCTCCGCGAGCCGGAAATCTATGGGTCGGACACGCTGGACGACATTGCCGGCATGCTGGAGGATCGCGCCCGCGAGCTGGGGCTCGAGGTCGAGGTGCGCCAGTCCAACCATGAGGGCCATCTGATCGACTGGCTGCACGAAGCCCAGGCCGATGGCGCGCGCGCCGTCCTACTAAATCCGGGAGGCTACACGCACACCTCGGTTGCGCTACACGATGCGATCAAAAGCATCAGCACGCCGGTGATCGAAGTGCATCTCTCCAATCCGCACGCGCGCGAATCCTTCCGCCACACGAGCCTCGTCGCCCGTGCTGCGAAAGGCACAGTGGCCGGGTTTGGTGCAACCTCCTATATGCTCGCGCTTGAAGCCGCCGCGCGTCTCTGACAGAGGGCGCCGTTTCATCTGTAGAATTCAAAAGAAGGGTCGTATGGCCGAAGAAACCAAGTCGGGTGCAATGATGGTCGACATCGAGCTGGTTCGCCAGCTCGCCGCCGTGCTCGATGACACCCAGCTCACCGAGATCGAAGTCGAGGACGGCGAACGCCGCGTCCGCGTCGCGCGCAAGGTGACCGCAGCGCCCGCAGCGGTGCAGTATGCCGCCGCCCCGGCGGCGCCGATGCTCGCCGCGCCGGCCGCTGCCGCTGCCCCGGCCGAGATCGTCGCCGCGCCGCAGCCGGCCGCGAACGCGGTCAAGTCGCCGATGGTCGGCACCGCCTATCTCAAGCCGAATCCGGAAGCGAAGACCTTCGTGACCGTCGGCCAGCAGGTCGCCGCCGGCGACACGCTGCTGATCATCGAGGCGATGAAGGTGATGAACCCGATCCACGCGCCCAGCGCCGGCACGGTCAAGGCGATCCTGGTCGAGAACGGCCAGCCGGTCGAGTTCGACCAGCCGCTCGTCGTGGTAGAGTAACGGGAACGGCCATGCCCGAGATCAAGAAGCTGCTGATCGCCAATCGCGGCGAGATCGCGCTGCGCATCCACCGCGCGTGCCACGAAATGGGCATCAAGACGGTGGCGGTGCACTCCACCGCCGATTCCGACGCGATGCACGTGCGCCTGGCGGACGAGGCGATCTGCATCGGCCCGCCGTCCGCGGCGGAGAGCTATCTCAACATCCCGAACATCATCTCGGCCGCCGAGATTTCGGGCGCGGATGCGATCCACCCGGGCTATGGCTTCCTCTCGGAGAACGCCCAGTTCGCTGAGATCGTCGAAGCGCACGGGCTGATCTTCGTCGGTCCCAAGCCCGAGCATATCCGCACCATGGGCGACAAGATCGAAGCGAAGCGCACCGCAGGCGCGCTCGGCCTGCCGCTGGTGCCCGGCTCGGACGGCCCGATCGCGGATCTGGAAGAGGCCAAGGCGATCGCCGCCAAGGCCGGCTATCCGGTGATCATCAAGGCCGCTTCGGGCGGCGGTGGTCGCGGCATGAAGGTGTGCACCAGCGAGGACCAGCTTGAGACGCTGATGCAGCAAGCGGGCTCGGAGGCGAAGGCCGCGTTCGGCGACGCCACCGTCTATCTCGAAAAGTATCTCGGCAATCCGCGCCACATCGAGTTCCAGGTGTTCGGCGACGGCAACGGCAACGCGATCCATTTGGGCGAGCGCGATTGCTCGCTCCAGCGCCGCCACCAGAAGGTGCTCGAAGAGGCGCTATCGCCGGTGATCACGCCCGAGGAGCGTGCGCGCATGGGCGGCATCGTCGCTAAGGCGATGTCCGATATGGGCTATCGCGGCGCGGGCACGATCGAGTTCCTGTGGGAAAATGGCGAGTTCTACTTCATCGAGATGAACACCCGCCTCCAGGTCGAGCATCCGGTGACCGAGATGATCACCGGCATGGACCTGGTGCGCGAGCAGATCCGCGTCGCAGAAGGGCACGGCCTGTCGGTGCGCCAGGAGGATCTGGAATTCCGCGGCCACGCGATCGAGTGCCGCATCAACGCCGAGGATCCGCGCACCTTCGCGCCTTCGCCGGGCACGATCACGCATTTCCACGCGCCGGGCGGCATGCACGTCCGCGTCGATAGCGGCATCTATTCGGGCTACCGGATCCCGCCCTATTACGACTCCATGATCGCCAAGCTGATCGTCTATGGCCGCACCCGCGAGGGCTGCATCCTGCGACTGAAGCGGGCATTGGAAGAGTTCGTGGTCGACGGCATCAAGACGACGATCCCGCTCCACCAGGCCCTGCTCGACGATCCCGAGTTCCTGAAGGGCGACTATACGATCAAGTGGCTCGAAGAGTGGCTGGCCAAGCAGGACGAGGCAGCCGCGGCGTGAAGGCCACCATCTACCACAACCCGCGCTGCTCCAAGTCGCGCGAGGCGCTGGCGATCCTCAGGGACGCCGGCGCCGAGGTGGAGGTGATCGAATATCTGAAGACTCCGCCGAGCCGCGAAACGCTGGCGGAGCTGTACAAGCGCGCGGGCATGACCGCCCGCGAAGGCCTGCGCATCGCCGAGGATGCCGCCAAGCCGCTCAAGGGCGCGGACGACGACACGATCCTCGACGCGATGGCGGCCAACCCGATCCTGATCGAACGCCCGCTGGTGGTGACGGAGCGTGGGGTCCGGCTGGGAAGGCCGCCTGAGAAGGTTCGGGAAATCCTGTAACGGGGCATCTTCTCGCCGGAGCGAGCAGATATCCCGCCACCAACAGCCGTCATCCCGGCGGAAGCCGGGATCCATTGGGGTCGCCGTATCGGCTCCTGCCTGGAGCGAGTGGCGAATGGATCCCGGCTTCCGCCGGGATGACAAGGGCTTGGCTCAGCCCCGCACCCCCACGGGAAGGTTTCCGCGCCTGCCGGCGCGGCCCCTCCACCATTTGCTGGCGCGAATGGTCCCCCTCCCCGCTCCGGGGAGGAATTTTTCAGCCCTGCACCCCGGCCGCGATCGTCTCGCGCCACGGCGTGGTCGGCCGGCCGATCAGCCCGGACAGCGTCTTCGACTCGTCGAACAGCGCGCCGTCCGCCACCCGCGCATCGCTGTCCGCCAGGATCGCCGCGAACGGACCCGGCAGCCCCGCGCCTTCCAGCGCCTTGGCGTACTCGGCCTGCGGCAGGTCCTGATAGGCCACCGGCTTGCCAGATGCCTCGGCCAGCGCCGCCGCCAGTTCGGCATGGGTGAAGCCGCTGTCGCCGGCCAGTTCGAACGTCCCCGCCTGCCCACGCGCCAGCACCACCGCCGCCGCCTCGGCATAATCCGCGCGCGCCGCGCCCGAGACCAGCCCGTCGCCCGCGCTGCCGATCAGCACGCCATGCTCGATCGCGGGACCGGCGCTCATCAGATAGTTCTCGGTGTACCAGCCGTTGCGCAGCAGTGCGGCGGGGATGCCGCTGGCGGCGAGCAGATCCTCGGTCGCCTTGTGCTCGACCGCCATCTGCATCGGCGAGGTCTGCGCGCGGAGCAGGCTGGTATAGGCGATCAGCTGCACGCCCGCCGCCTTGGCCGCCTCGATCACCGCCTGGTGCTGCGGCACGCGGCTGCCGATGGCATTGCCCGAGATCAGCAGCAGCCGGGTCACGCCCGCCAGCCCCGGTGCCAGCGTTTCCGGCGCGTCATAGTCGAACGCACGCACGGTCACGCCCTTGGCGGCGAGATCGGCAACGCGCTCGGGGTTGCGCGCCAGCGCGACGATCTCGCTCGGCGCGACCTTCTGCAGCAGCGATTCGATAACGAGGCGGCCCAGCTGGCCCGAAGCTCCGGTGATGGCGTACATGGCAGTTCCTTCCAATCGTGGATTGACCAGAGCGATGTAACACCCCACTTACGAATCGTAAGTACGCACACAAAGGTAAGTATCAAAAATGTCGGATGAGACGCCCCGCACCTTGGCCGCGATGATGGACCGCGGCGACGTGTTCGTCCCCGATTGCCCGTCACGCGCGGTGCTCAAGCGGATCACCAGCAGCTGGGGCCTGCTCGTGCTGGTAGCCCTCCGCGACGGCACCCGCCGCTTCAGCGAGCTCCGCCGCCGGGTGAACGGGGTGAGCGAACGCATGCTGGCCCAGACGCTCCAGCAGCTCGAGGCGCACCAGCTGGTCACCCGCTACAGCCTGCCGGTGGTGCCGCCGCACGTCGAATATACCCTTACGCCGCTGGGCGAGCAGGCCGCGGCCAAGGTCGAGGATCTGGTCGAGTGGATCCAGGCGAACATCGCCGCGCTGATGCCGGCCGAGGAACAGGCGGAGGCTGCCGAGTAGCGCCACCGCTTGCGCGTCCCGCGACCAGCCCTGACGTACCCCGCATTGTACCTCGCCGCGCCGGCATGGCATGGCACTCGGCCATGATCGCCGCCATCGCCACCCTGCTCCTCTGCCAGCTGATTGGCGAGGGGATTCACCTCGTCACCGGCCTGCCGCTGCCCGGACCGGTGCTCGGCATGTTCCTGCTGCTCGGCTGGCTGCTGCTCCGCCCGGGCGAGCGGCCCACGCTGGTGCAGGTCTCCGCCTGGCTGACCGCGCACCTCTCGGTGATGTTCGTTCCTGCCGCCGTTGGGCTGATCGAGGAGGGTCCCGTGCTCGCGACCAACGGCGTCGCGATCGTCGTCGCCACGCTCGCCTCGACGCTGCTCACCGTGGTGGTGACCGCGCTCGTCTTCCGCTGGGCCCTCGCCCGGCAGGAGCGCGGCGCATGACCGCGCTCTGGACGACGCTCCAGGCGACGCCCCTGCTCTGGCTCGCCGTCACGCTGCTGGTGTTCGAAGGTGCCGATCGCCTGTCGAAGCGCAGCAACCGCCATCCGCTCTGCCACCCGGTGCTGCTGGCGACGCCGGTGCTGATCGCGATCCTGCTGGCGACGCGCACCCCCTACCCCGTCTATGCGCAGAACACGGCGGTGCTCCCCTTCCTGCTCAGCCCGGCGACGGTCGGGCTGGCGGTGCCGCTGTGGCGCAACCGCGCGCTGGTGCGCAGCGCCGCCGGGCCGCTGCTGCTCGCGCTGACGGCGGGCTCGCTCACCGCGATCCTCAGCGTCACCGCGATTGTCTGGGCGTTCGGCGGCAGCGCCGCGATCCTCGCGACGGTCGCGCCGCGCTCGGTGACGACGCCGGTGGCGATGGCGCTGGCGCAGCAGCTGGGCGGCATCCCGGCGCTGGCGGCGATCGTCGTGCTGATCGCCGGCGTGTTCGGCGCGATGATCGCAACCCCGGTGCTCAACGCGCTGCGGATCGAGGATTACCGCGTCCGCGGCTTCGCCACCGGCGTCGCGGCGCACGGCATCGGCATGGCTCGCGCCTTCCAGGTTTCCGAGCTGGGCGGCACCTTCGCCGGCATCGGCATGGCGCTCAACGCCGCGATGACCGCGTTACTGCTGACACTCTGGGCGGTGCTGTAGCCCCTATTCGTCGGTCACGTCCTGCTTGGTGCCGTACAGCCGCACCGGGCGGCCGTTTTCGAACTCCACATCGGCGGTCAGCCGCATCTTGCGCAGGGCGCCGTCGCGGCGGCGGATCGCCACGTCGATGGTGAAGCTCGCGCCTTCCGCGACAGCCCTGTTGCGGACCCGCGCCAGCATCGCCCGCGACTCCGGGGTGTACATCGCGACCACGTCGTCGCGGGACAGCGGTTCGCTCCTTGGGACGCCGAACAGGTCATAGACGCCCGGCGACCAGCGCAGCGCGTCGGTGGCGAGATCGCACTCCCAGGCAGCCGGCAGCGGGATCAGCGGATCGCCGGCGCGCAGTCCCTTGCCGAGGAGAGGCTGGATAAACATGCCAAACGTTAGCATGCCCCGGTTAATGCAGCGTTCCCCACCCTCTCCGTAACTCCCGGGGTGACGCGCGGCGAACACCCCGCTAAGGGGTCCGGCCATGACCCAGATCACGCCCGAGATCGTGGCCGAGCACGGCCTTTCGCCCGAAGAATATGACCGCGTCCTCAAGGCGCTCGGTCGCGAGCCGAACCTGACCGAGCTCGGCATCTTCTCGGTGATGTGGTCCGAGCATTGCAGCTACAAGTCCAGCCGCATCCACCTGAAGAAGCTGCCGACCACCGGCCCCCAGGTCATTTGCGGCCCCGGTGAGAATGCCGGCGTGGTCGACATCGGCGACGGCCAGGCGGCGATCTTCAAGATGGAGAGCCACAACCATCCGTCGTACATCGAGCCCTATCAGGGTGCGGCGACCGGCGTGGGCGGCATCCTGCGCGACGTGTTCACCATGGGCGCGCGGCCCATCGCCAACATGAACGCGCTGCGCTTCGGCCGGCCCGATCATCCCAAGATGAAGCATCTGATCGCCGGCGTCGTCCACGGCATCGGCGGCTATGGCAATTGCGTCGGCGTGCCGACCGTGGGCGGCGAGGTGAATTTCCACCCGGCCTATGACGGCAACATCCTGGTCAACGCGATGACCGTCGGCATCGCCGATACCGACAAGATCTTCTATTCGGCAGCATCCGGCGTCGGCAATTCGATCGTCTATGTCGGCTCCAAGACCGGCCGCGACGGCATCCACGGCGCGACCATGGCGAGCGCGGATTTCGGCGAGGATTCGGAAGAGAAGCGCCCCACCGTCCAGGTCGGCGATCCGTTCACCGAGAAGCTGCTGATCGAAGCCTGCCTCGAGCTGATGGCCTCGGACGCGATCGTCGCGATCCAGGACATGGGCGCCGCCGGCCTCACCTCGTCCAGCGTCGAGATGGCGTCCAAGGGCGGCGTCGGCATCGAGCTGATCATGGACGACGTGCCCCAGCGCGAAACCGGCATGACGCCCTATGAGATGATGCTCTCCGAATCGCAGGAGCGCATGCTGATGGTGCTCAAGCCCGGCCGTGAGGAGTTCGCCGAGGCGATCTTCCGCAAGTGGGAGCTCGATTTCGCCGTCATCGGCCATGTCACCGACACCGGCCGCATGGTGCTCAAGTGGAAGGGCGACGTGGTGTGCGACATCCCGCTCGCCCCGCTGGCCGACGACGCCCCGCTCTACGATCGCCCGCATGTGCCGACGCCCAAGCAGCCCGAGCTGCAGAACGTGCCGGAGTGCACCGATCCCGCCGCCGATCTCGTCAAGCTGATGGGTTCGCCCGACATCGCCAGCCGCCGCTGGATCTGGGAGCAGTATGACCACATGGTCGGCGGCGACACCGTGCAGCGCCCGGGCGGTGACGCGGCGGTCGTCCGCGTCCACGGCACGAACAAGGGCCTGGCGATCACCACCGATTGCACCCCGCGCTATTGCTTCGCGGACCCGGTCGAGGGCGGCAAGCAGGCCATTGCCGAAGCATGGCGCAACCTCTCCGCGGTGGGAGCGACCCCGCTGGCGGTGACCAACTGCCTCAACTTCGCCAACCCGCAGCGCCCCGAGATCATGGGCCAGATCGTCGGCGCGCTGGAAGGCATGAGCGAGGCGTGCCGCGCGCTCGACTTCCCGATCGTCTCGGGCAATGTCAGCCTCTACAACGAGAGCAAGGCGACCGGCGGCGGCTCGGCGATCCTGCCGACCCCGGCGATCGGCGCGATCGGCCTGCTCAAGGACTGGCAGAAGAACTGCACCATCGCCTTCAAGGGCACCGGCGACGTGATCATCGCGGTCGGCGAGCGCGGCGGCCATCTCGGCCAGTCGATCTGGCTGCGCGAGATCTGCGGCCGCGAGGAAGGCCCGCCCCCGCCCGTCGACCTGATGATGGAGCGCCGCACCGGCGCGTTCATCCGCTCGGCGATCTGCGGCGGCGCGATCACCGCCTGCCATGACGTGTCGGACGGCGGCCTGGCGGTGGCGATCGCCGAGATGGCGCTGGCCTCGAACATCGGCGCGATCCTCGACCAGCCCCAGCCGTTCGGCGTCGCCGGCAGCTGGTTCGGCGAGGACCAGGGCCTGTATGTGGTGACCGTGAAGGATGAGGCGTTGGCCGACTTCCTGGTCGCCGCCGACAAGGCCGGCCTCGCCGCCGATCCGATCGGCCGCACCATCGCCAACCGCATCATCTTCGAGATGGAGGAAGGCGATTTCTGCGTGAGCCTGGCCGACCTGCGCACGGCGCATGAGGGCTTCTTCCCGGCGCTGATGGGCGCGGCGGAAGCGGTGAGCGAAGCAAACGCGATCTGACCAATGCTCTAAGCCCCTCCTCCTCGGAGGAGGGGTTGGGGTGGAGGGATTCCAGAACGTCTGTTGGTCTCCGTGAGACACTGCCCCACCCCAACCCCTCCCCTGAAGGGGAGGGGCTAAGAAGTGCGAACTCCGCCCCCCCTACAACCCCCAAATGGGGGGTACCGCCTTGCTCGCCTTGGGCTGGTGACACCGCAGCCATCGCGGCATCCTGCCCCCATGTCGGATTTCGGGGATCGGGCCACGAGCGGCGGCAGCGTCGCCTTGTCGGGCGGAACACAGCTGGGTGCTGCGCTGGACGGCGCCCGCCTGCGCGCCCTCGCCGCCGCGCTGCTCGCGCTCGGCATCTTCTGGATCGACAGCTTCACGAGCTTCCACAGCGCCATCGCCACGCTCTACGCGGTCGTGCTGCTGCTCGCGGGCGCACGGCTCGATCGGCGCCAGCTGATCGGCTGGAGCCTGGCCTGTGCCGCGCTCACCCTGACGAGCTTCGTCGTCGTCCACCGCGATGCGCCGACCACCGAAGCGGTGCTGCGCCTGCTGGTGAGCCTCGCCGCCAATGCCGTCACCACCGCGCTGCTGCTCCACCGCATCGCGCTCGACCAGCGCGTGGCGCGCGAGGAGCGCCGCTATGCGACGATGACCGACACGCTCGCCGTCGCCATCTGGGAGCATGATTTCAGCTGCGTCGACGCCGCGATCCAGGCGCTGCGGTCGAGCGGCGTCACCGATCTGCGCGCCTATCTGCGCGCGCACCCCGATTTCGTCGCCCATATCCGCCGCCAGGTGCGCATCACCGACGTCAACCAGACCGCGCTCGACCTGATGGGTGTGCCGAGCAAAGCCGCCTTCTTCCGCAAGCTGGGCGACTTCCTGCCCGAAAGCGACGCCAGCTTCGCCGACTGCATCTTGGCGATCGACGAGCGCCGCCCGATGTTCCAGGCCGAAACCCAGGTGATCGCCGCCGACGGCACCCCGATCGACATCATCGTCGCCTTCAGCCTGGCGCCCGGTACCTGCCTGGCGCACGTGCCCGGCAGCATCCTCGACATCCGCCAGCGCAAGCGGCTGGAGACCACCGTCGAGCGCACCCGTATCGAGCTGGAGCGCGTCCAGCGCACCGCCGCGATCGGCGCGATGTCCGCCTCGATCGCGCACGAGATCAACCAGCCGATCTCCGCCGTGCAGAGCTATGCCGATGCCGCCGCGCGCTGGCTCGCCCGGCCCGAGCCGGACCTCGCCGAGGTTCGGCTGTCGCTTGCCGGGCTCAACCAGGCGGTGGCGAACGTCCATGCGGTGATCCGGCGGGTCCGCTCGCTGGTCGGCGGCGCACAGTGCGACATGCAGCCGCTGGGTTTCGGCACCCTGGTTGCGGACACGCTCGCCATCGCCGCGCGCGATCTCGACGCGCACGGTGCACGGATCCATGTCGCGCCGCTGGGCGAGCCGACGGTGGTCGGCGATCGCATCCTGCTCAAGCATTTGCTGCTCAACCTGATCACCAACGCGCTGCAGGCGATGGAAGCGGCAGGGATCGCCGACAAGCGGATGGACCTGACGCTCCACGCCAAGGAGGAGCATGTCCTGCTGCTGCTGCGCGACCACGGGCCGGGCCTCGCGCCCGAGATCGCCGAGCCGTTCGAGACCTTCGCCACCACCAAGCCCGGCGGCATGGGGCTGGGCCTGTCGATCTGCCGCTCGATCGTCGAGCTGCACGACGGCCGCATTTCACTCGCGAACCATCCCGATGGCGGTGCGCTGGCGGCGATCGAGCTGCCGCTCGCGGCCTGAGTCCAGCGCTCCCCCCAGGCCGTCATCCCGGCGGAAGCCGGGATCCAGACGCCACGCGCTACCAGCTGGAGCCGAGACGCCGACCCCAATGGATTCCGGCTTTCGCCGGAATGACGATGAATAGGTGGGGCATCGTCAGCCCAGCGCGCGTTCCAGTGCGCCGCAAAGCAGGTCCGGATCGACCGGCTTGTCGAGCAGTGCCACCAGATCCAGCGTGGCCGCACGCGCCCGCAATTCGGCGGTGGGATAGGCGGTCATCAGGATCACCGGCACCGTCGATCCGCGCTCGCGCAGCCGCTGGCGCAGCTCCAGCCCCGATCGGCCGGGCATCTGCAGGTCGGTGAGCACGCAGTCCGCGGCATCGTCGCCGGCATCGAGATAGGCGTCGGCCGAGGCATAGATCGCGGTGCGATAGCCGAAGGAGCGGATCAGGCTCGCCGCCGCATCGCGCACCAGGGCATCGTCATCCACCACGGCAACCAGGCTGTCCGGCACGCGCTACGCTCCAATGTCGCCGGGCCATCCGGGACTGGCTACAAAGCTAGGGTGCGTTGCCGCGTCTGTAAGCTATACGCTTGGTTATTCGGGAAACTACGCATTCCCATCGGAGGACGGCAGCGCCTCGGCGGCACGGACCAGATCGGGCACGGTGCGCAGCCCCATCTTGCGCATCAGGCTGGCGCGGTGAAGCTTCACGGTGATCTCGGCGATGCCCAGCTCGCCCGCGATCTGCTTGTTGAGCAAGCCCCGAACCACGCCCTCCATCACCTGCCGCTCGCGCGCGGTAAGCGTGGCGAAGCGCTGGCGGACGGCTTCGCTTTGCTGCGCGGCGCCGCGCCGCTCGGCAGCGCGGGCGAGCCCGGCATTGACCGCGTCAAGCATGTCCTGGTCGCGGAACGGCTTGGTGAGGAAGTCCACCGCCCCGCCCTTCATCGCCTTGACCGACATCGGGATGTCGCCGTGGCCGGTAAGGAAGATCACCGGCAGGTCGACTCCGCGCTCGGCGAGCCGGTCGCGGCACTCGAACCCGCCCATGTGCGGCATCCGGACGTCGACGACGAGGCAGCAGGGCGTCTCCGGCAGGGCGGCGTCGAGAAATTCCTGGGCCGAGCCGTAATTGCGCACCGCGAAATCGACCGAGCGGAACAGCGAATCGAGCGACCCGCGCACCAGCGGATCGTCGTCGACCACCAGTACGACGGGCTGCGCGTCGGGCGCGGGAGCGAGGCGGGGCATGGTTGCGATCCTTTCGCAACAGGCGTGGCGCAAGGGGCGCCGGGGAGCAATCCCGGATGGGGTGCAGGGGTGCCCCCCGAATGGGATGCCGGCGCGTGTCCCGCCCAACAGCAGGAGGGACTATGGCAGCCGCGCGCTGCCGAATGCCGCTAAATCCCCAGGCACGAACCTATGACAGGCGCATGGCTGGAACGGATCGGGAGTCCTGTCCGGATTTGCCCCGCATCCTGAGTAGAAGCGTTCCCTCGAAGAGGGCCTGGGAACGACGCGCGGCACGATACCGATCGTACCCTGCGCGCCGCTCCGATTGCCAACAGCTAACCTGCAAAGGCAGCATTCATCTCGCTGTCCGCATCAGCTGGCGTCTGTGCGTCCTGGCTCCGGCGCATCGATTTCGCCTCAGGGAGGAAGTCGACCAAGTTGCCGAGATGCGCGCGGGGATCGGTCAGCCGCGGATCGGCCATCGCTTCGATGAAATGTCCATGCTCCGGGTGCTCCGGTAGGAAGACCGCCTTCCGCTTGTACTCGGCCTGCGAGAACGTGCCCCAGTTCGTGATCCTGCCGAAATAGACACCGTCAGCGCCCACCCGTTCTGCGAGACTGATCATCTCACCCATCTCATGATAATTCTCGACCTGCACGACGAAGCCCAGGTGGTAGGCGTCGATAAGGCCTTGGCGGCGCAACTCCCCGGCAAAGGACAGGTTCTTTTCCATAACGTCCCAGCGCGCGCCGCGGCGGAGCGTCTCGTGCGTCGCGGCGGACGCACCGTCGAGACTGATTGACAGCACGTTCACACGATTATGCAAGGCCGGGAAGCGCTCCCACTCGCGTGGCGTGAACAGCATGCCGTTGGTCATGATGTGGAATTTCAGGTTGGCATAATCATCGTCGGCCAGCCGCTGCATAAGATGCCGGAAGTTCTTGCTGGCAAAGGGGTCGCCCGAGCCGGTGATGGTGACGACCTGCGTGTGCTTCAGCATCGGCAACATCACCCGCTCCTGAAGCGCGTCATATTGGAGACGTGTCGCTTCATCGGCCGCATAGTTGCTGCTTCGGCAACTCGGGCAGCTGAGATTGCAGGTCCTGTCATAGGCAAGATTGACCACCACCGGGCCCTGCTCGAGGCTAGTCTCGCGCTGCTCGATAATCTCCCGCCATTCGCTCGATCGGGCGGAGAGTTCTTCAGCTGGCGGGATGGTGTTCGACTGGATCGTCGGGCACGACATCTTGTTGCAATGTCGATAGCTGCCGTCGTGGATGCTTGCGCGGATCGCCTCGGCCGATCGCGAATTCCAGACGTCGCGCCAGTCGGCGGCTTCCTGTAGGTTGCCGACGTTCGGCTTCAGGAAGCTTGAACAGCAGAGATGGCTGCTGGTCTCGAGCACGTCGAGCCGCTCGAACGGCACCGGGCAGATCTTGCCGGCGAGCTGATATTTGGGATTGTCGGGTGCAGCCATTCCCTGAAGGAAGAAGGTGACACCTGCAACCAGCGGCGAGTTTGCGTTGACGGCAAGGAGCGGGGTCATCAGCCCGATCGCCTGGTCCACCGCGCCCGAATGTGCGGCGCTAAGGGCGAGAACAATGGTCGCCGCCTGCGCTATGGTCTGATCCCGCCCAGCATAGTATTGCAGGGCGCCCCTGGCCTGTTCCGGAAGCTTCGGGACGGCAGCGAGAAACTGTGGAAAGGCCTCCCACATTTCCGGGC
Organism: Sphingomonas trueperi; assembly: GCF_040545965.1. Classification (GTDB taxonomy): domain Bacteria; phylum Pseudomonadota; class Alphaproteobacteria; order Sphingomonadales; family Sphingomonadaceae; genus Sphingomonas; species Sphingomonas trueperi_C. Next base: position 521,354 of record NZ_JBEPMV010000003.1, read on the forward strand.
GATCCACGTCTTGCCGGAGATCATTCACGATCAACGCGAATATCTCGACGGCCTTCTCCGTCTCAGGATCGAGGCTCGGTTCAATATGCGTAATCGCGTTCATTATGTCCCTTACCTCGTTCTTCGGGTCTTTCACCCAACGCAAACCGCCGACGGCGGGCCCTTCTTGTGCAATCACCGGCCCGGGTCATGTCGCGTTGCAGGGTGTCTGCCCCATTGGGTGGTGAGCGGAGCCGCCGCTCCGATTTCGTTCCTACGGACGCCTGATGCTTGCTTTGATCCGGTCGTCCGGCATGATCCCCAGCATGTCTTCCAGCTTGGATCAGGCGGCGTGATCCGCTCGCATGAAGCCGCCTGGAGTGCCTATTTGGACGTACATCGTCGGATTCCCTGCATCCGCTAAATCTGTCGACATCGCCGAACACGACGCACTGGTTAATGTAGACAAATTTCCAACTCTTAGTGCTGAATCCTGCAAATTTTAGGCGCGCAGTCGCCGATATGTTAGGTCGCGTTCCTCATACGGACTGCAACAGAACGGACGCGTATCGCCCTTCTCCGGCGGCACGAAACGGAGGTCCGTTCAAAAGACGCCAGCCCGCTTCCCGCGCGGGAGCGAGGCGGGGCATGGTTGCGATCCCTTCGCAACATGGGGTGACGCAAGGGACGCGGGGGGAGCAATCCCGGGAGGGGTGTGGGGCTACCCCCGAATGAGCGGGAGGAGACGCCATTCGACCGCCGCCGGGGATGCAGAGCGATCCGGGTTCGGGCGTCCGCGCCTTTCCGGGCAGCGCCGCATGTCACGACTGTCATCAAGCATGGCCGCGACGACATCATTTCGAAGTACCCTCGCCCCCACCGTTGCGGGACACCGCCATAGCGTGAACGAGGATGCAGTTAATGAATAATACTTGGTCGCAAGGTAACCAGAGAAGTTTTCACGGTATCGGCAGCCAGGCGGATTGTGGACAATATGCGGCAAACCGCTCCGGACCCTATAAATCCGGATCCATTGACGGGTTCACACACGCCCAGCAACCGTTAGCATACCGAACACCAGCGAGCTTCAACTTTGCCCATGCCCGCAGCGCCAACTATTTCGTTATCACCCCGATACCGGCAATAGCGACGGCGATCGCTTATTTTAACCTTGCCAACCATGGATTTCACTATGCTCGCATCGAGCGAGATGCCGATGGCAATTTCACCGGCCTCAGCCAGACCGATGCAAATCTTTCGGGACTTTCCGACCGGGGCAACGGACTATTCACACATTTCCATGTGAACCGGCCCGCCGAAGAAATCAGCCGAAGAGGCGTTCAGACCGTCGTTTATCTGAATAATCTCCACGAGTTTGTGAATTATTGTCGCGATCACTACGACCTTGAAAATGGTTATTTCTACTTTTGCTACTTCGATTGAGATCGCGCGCGCCACACCGAGTCCTCTCGTCCGCCTTGCATCGGTGCAGCGTCAGTCGCCGCGGGCCTCACGCCGCGCCCTGACGGCCGGGGGCACCGGCCGGGCCCCCGGTGCGGGAGTGGCAGCGGCGGGCGGGCTCGGACGGCCGGGCGCGGCCTGGGGACGTGCCGCCGGCGGATTGAACACTGGGCGCGGCACCTGCGCGCCCGCGCTGTCCGGCCGTGGCTGGCGTGCCCAATTCGGTGTCATCCAGCCGCCCCGCCGGGGCCCCGCATCCGCGGGTGCTGCCGGTGCCGGTGCGGCAGCGGGCGGCTGCGCGGGTTGCGGCGTGCCGGCGCCCGGCCGGTTCCCCGACCAGCCCGGGCGCGGGCCCTGCCAGCCCGGGCGCCCGTCGCCGTCACCGCGCGGTGGACGCGCGGTCCAGCCGTCCGGGCGCGGGCGTCCCGCGCTCCCGCTCGGTGCACCGGTGACCGGCGGTTGGCTCGGTGCAACGGCACCGGGCCCCGGCGTGGTCGTCACCGTGCCAGGCGGGGGCGTTGGACGCGTGCCGCCTTGCGGGCGACCGGGCCGATCCGGGCGCTGCCCCGGCAGCCCGCCCCACATCCATGGCCGCCCCGGCTTGCCGGTGCCCGGTGGCGGCGGGACCGGCTGCCCTGCCCCGGGCGGCGGCGCGGCGTGCGGCGGGCGGCCCGGCCGCGGCGGACGATGCTGCCAGTGCTGGCCCAGCCCCGGCGGCGGCGGACCGTTGAAGCCGCCGCTCCGCCAGCGCGCGAACGCCGCCGCCATCGCCGCGCGGCGGGCGCGCTCGGCAGCCCAGCGCTGCTGATCGGCAAAGGCGAAGTTCGCGCCGCGATACTGCCAGCCCGAATCCCAGCCGGGATCAATGCCGACGAAGAACAGGTTCATGTCGCCCCAGCTGGTGGTGTCCACCGCGTCCCATTGCCGGTCGAGCAGCGCATCGCGCAGCCGCCGCCCGCGCTGGTAGAGCCGCTCGCCCGCGTCGATCCAGCGCACGCCCGCGTCGCGCGGCAGCAGCCGGCCACCGCCGTCATAGACCGCGGCGACATTGCCATCCTGATAGCCGAAGCTGCGATCCGCCTCGCGCACCAGGAACGGGCCGCGCTCGCCCGAGGCGAAGAAATAGGTGCGTGCGCCCTCGGACTGGTCCTCGGCCACCACCCAATAGCCGTCGCGCAACTCCCAGGCGACGGGCGTGCCGCCGTCGAAGCGGAAGCTGTAGTCGGGCGGGGCGTCGCCCAGCGTGTCCCACAGCGCATGGGCGCGGTCGATCCAGCGATAGCTGCTCTCGCCCTCCGCATCGACGTCGGCGGAGCCGGCGGTGACGATCGCGCCGTTCTGCGCGGCGGCGGGGTGCGCGGCTCCGCAGAGCAGCGCTGCGCCGAGCATCCAGGGGGTGATCCGGGTCATCGCGTCATCCTGTCCAACATCGTGCCGCCACCATCCGCCGCCTCCGGTGAACAAAGCATGACAATGCGGACAGCTCCGGCAACAATATGAAAAACATCGGATTAACCAAAACTTAGCGTCGCGCGCCGCATAGCCGAGTCCATGGTTAATGCGTCTTTCAAAGGATTCGGCATGCGGCGCGCGATCCTCTTCCCGACGATGGTTTCTGCCCTGGCCCTGGTCGGCGCCTGCAGCGGCGGTGGGGGCGGCGGCGGCGTCGCAACCACGCCTGCGGCACCCCAGCCCACCCCGGACAAGACGCCCACGCCGAGCCCGACGCCAACCCCTACCCCGGTGCCGTCTCCCACGCCCACCCCCACGCCTACGCCGGGCGTGACGCCGACGCCAACCAATCCGCCGATCAACGCTTCATTGCTGTCGCTCACCCAGACGGAAAGCTTCGACAACGACGCGACCGGCTACGCGGGGACTTTTTATCCTGATGCACGTGCGTGCGGCTGCCTGGCGGACACGCGTGCCCTCACGATCCGCTTCGATGCAGCCACCCGCGGCTACACGGTCAGCGACGGCGTCAACACCGAGACCTTCCTTCCCGGCGACATGGACACGTCGCAGTCGAACAGCGTGCTGCGGGTCTATCGCCACGCGAGCGCGACCAGCGACTACACCCTGACGCTCACCCTGCCGGGCACCAGCGGCGCGCTGACCTATCAATATGTCGGCGCCGGCTTCTGGCAGCGTGCGGACATGGCGGCGACGGGCGAAAGCGCCTTCCGCTTCAACGCCTTCACCTATGGCGTCGAAACGCCCGACGCCGCCCAGCCGCGCGTCGGCAACGGTGCCTATGCGGTCGATCTGGTCGGCTCGCTCGGCTATGGCGTGCTCGAAAGCCTGGTCGGCAGCGGCACGCTCCAGGTCGATTTCGCCACTGGCAAGGTCGTCACCAGCGGCGAGGTGCGCGAGGTCTCCACCACCACCGGCGCCACCATCACCAGCTCGGCCTTTCTAGGCCTCGCCCAGATGGCAGCCAGCAACAACGCCTTTGCCGGGATCTTCGCCTTTTCCGGCGGCGAGCTCGCCGGCACGCTCGACGGCCGCTTCTACGGGACGGGCGCGCAGGAAGTCGGCGCGGCGTGGAGCGCGGCCAATCCCGATGGCCGCGCCGCCGCCGGCGTGCTGATCGGCCGCCAGTCGGGCGCGCAGACCGGCAATGCCAGCCTCACCAGCCTTACCGCCAGCCAGATCTTCACCGGCGAGGCGGCGACGCTGACCGCGCGCTACGGCGATACCACGGGCGAACTCACCGCCCCCAGCGCCGCCGCGCAGCCGGCGACGGTGAGCTACGACGCCGCCTCGGGCAATTATGTGGTGATCTCGGGCGCGCGCACCGGCCTGTTCCCCGCCAATCCCACGGCGGGCGCCCCGGACCAGCTGACGCTCGATGCGCTGGGCGGCATGCGCTATGTCCGCGCCGCCCGCTGGGCGACGACCAGCAGCAGCAACGGCATCACCAGCAGCGTGACCGACGCGTTCACCTTCGGCATGGCAACCGCCGCCGGCAGCGTGCCGCGCACCGGATCGGCGAGCTATGCCGTGCGGCTGGCGGGCGCACTCGCCGACGCCAGCAAGCCGGGGCCGTTCGCGGTCACCGGCAGCGGCACGCTCACCGCCGATTTCGCCAGCGGCGCGATCGCGACCAGCGGCACCGCCACCGCCAGCTTCACCGATGCGGCCAACGCGACCACCAGCACCGCCGGCAGCTTCAGCGGATCGGCGACGCTGTCCAGCAGCGCCAACAGCTTCACCGGCAGCCTCAACCTTGCGCTGTTCGCCGGGTATAGCGGCGCGCTGACCGGCCATTTCTACGGCCCCGCGGCCGACGAGGTCGGCGCCGCCGCCGCGCTCGCCGATGCGAGCGGCGAGGCAGCCGCGGTCAGCTTGGTCGGCGCCAAGAGCGGCAGTGCGCTCGCTGGCGGCCGGACCCTGGCCACGCCGGACTTCGCCGGCGATGCCGCCGCCGGCTACAGCGTGACCGGCCTGCCCGGCCTGTCCGAGACGCTGGTGCTGCTCACCGCCGCCGATCGCGAGGCGATCACCAGCGACGCGGGCTTCGACGTTTATCGCAAGACGCTGGCCGCAGGCACCGTCCAGGCGCGGATCTACGATGCCGGCAAGGGCCCGCTCGCGCTCAGCTATGCCAGCTTCGCCGAACTCGCCTATCTGGCCAGCGACGCGGCGGCGGGCAGCGATCCGCTGCGCTGGTACCTGCCCTTCGGCCAGCGCACCACGGCGGACCAGATGCCGCGCACCGGCACCGCCAGCTATGCCGGGCAGGTGTTCGGCACCGGCACCGTTGGGGCCGCGAGCTACACGCTCGGCGGCACGAGCAGCTTCGCGGTCGACTTCGCCCGGGCGAGCGCCAGCGGCAGCCTCGCCATCACCGGCAGCGGCGCGGCCGGCACACGCGACTTCGGCAGCCTCGGCTTCGCCGGCGCGGGTATCTCGGCCAACGGCTTCACCGGCGCGCTCAGCGGCACCGGCGGCAGCGGCAGCCTCACCGGCTGGTTCTTCGGCCCGCAGGCGCAGGAGATCGGCGCGCGTTTCGGTGCCGTCCAAACGTTCTCCAACGGCGACAAGGCGGTTCTCAACGGCGCAACGCTCGCTAAGAAGGCGCCGTGACCCACCGCATCGTGACTTGCCTCGCGCTGGCCCTGCTCGCGCCGATCCCCGCCCTTGCCCAGGCACCCGAGCAACGCCAGGTCTCGGCGGTGGAGCTGTTCGCGCTCGCCGCCCAGGCCGAAGGCGCCGGCCGTCCGGACGAAGCGGAGACGATGTACCGCGCGCTCGCCAAGGACCCCGATAGCGAGGTCCGCGCCGAGGCGCGCTTCCGGCTCGGCCAGCTGCTCGAGAAGCTCGGCCGCAAGCGCGAGGCGGCGACCACCTATCGCGCGCTGCTCGACGAGAAGCCCGGCGCCGCACGCGTGCGGCTGGAGCTTGCCCGGCTGCTCACCCAGCTCGGCGACGAGGGCGCCGCCCGCCGCGAGCTGCGCGCCGCCCAGGCCGGCGGGCTGCCGCCGCAGGTCGCGCAGATCGTCGACCAGTTCGCTGCCGCACTGCGCTCGCGCAAGCCGTGGGGTGCCAGCCTGGAAGTCGCGCTGGTGCCGGACAGCAACGTCAACCGCGCCACCGATGCGGCGACGCTCGATACCGTGCTCGCCCCGCTCCAGCTGTCGCGCGATGCCCGCGAGCAATCCGGCGTTGGCGCGCATGCCGGCGGCCAGCTCTATGCGCGCGTGCCGATCGCGACCAACCTTTCGCTGGTCCCGCGCGTCTCGGGCCAGGGCGATTTCTACCGCGAGGGCCGCTTCAACGACGTCTCCGCCTCCGGGCTGGTCGGGCTGGAATGGAGCCTCGGCCGCGATCGACTGCGTCCCTCGGTGGGCGGCACCCAGCGCTGGTATGGCGGCAGCCCCTATGCCCGCACCGCCACCGCCGCGATCGACTGGCAGCATCCGCTCGGCACCAAGGCGCAGCTGACCACCAGCGTCACGCTCGCCGACACCACCTATCGCGGCAACCATCTGCAGGACGGCCTGCTGCTCAACGGCGCGGTGTCGTACGAGCGCGCCTTCTCCGCCCGCGCCGGCGGCAGCATCACGCTTTCCGCCACCCGCCAGAATGCCGAGGACCCCGGCTATGCCACCGCCTCGGGCGCGGGCAGCCTGCTCGCCTGGCGCGAGTTCGGCCGCACCACCGTCTATGCCACGGCGGGCGTCCGCCGGCTGGAGGGCGACGCGCGGCTGTTCCTGTTCCCCGAGCGCCGCAAGGACTGGAACATCAGCCTGGGCGCCGGCGCCACCTTCCGCCGCCTCCAGATCCACGGCTTCGCGCCGATCTTGCGGCTCGACTGGGAGCGCAACAGTTCCACGGTCGGCATCTACGACTTCACCCGCAAGGCGGCGACGATCGGGCTGACGCGGGCCTTCTGAGGCGGGGCCTCCGGAGGGCCCCGGAATGTCCCAAGGGACACGGGGGCACGCGCCGCTCGGCACGTAGCGGTGCACTATAATCCCGGAAAGGGCATCGCCCGTTCCAGGAGCCGGATCTTGCACCCCGAACTCACCACCCGCCTCGATTTCGTCGGCTACACCGCGGACAAGCGCGCCATTATCGCCGACGCGCGCGACACGATCCAGACGGCGCTCGCCCCGGCGCTCGACCGGCTCTACACCCAGATCGCCGCGCATCCCGAAACGGCGAAGATGTTCTCGGGCTCGAGCCACATCACCAAGGCCAAGCAGCTTCAGGCCGATCATTGGGCACACCTTTCCGGTGCCGCCTTCGATGCCGATTATGTCGAGCGGGTGAAGCGCATCGGCGCGCGCCACGCCCAGATCGGGCTCACCCCGCAATGGTATATCGGCAGCTACGCCATCATCCTCGATTCGATGATCGAGAGTTTCGCCGCGATGGAGAGCGGCCCCCGCCTCCCCTTCGGCCGCCGCAAGCCCGATCCGCGCTTCGACCAGCTCCGCGCGATCGTCACCGCCGCGCTGATCGACCTCGAAATGTCGGTCTCGATCTATTTCGAGCAGGAACAGGCCGGCCGCGCCAAGGCGATGGAAGCGCTGCAGGAGCGCGAAAAGGCGCTCGCCGCGCTGCTCGGCGCGATCAACGAGACGGTGGATGCGATCAAGACCGGCTCGCAGGAGATCGCCCAGGCCTCGGGCGACCTCGCCCGCCGCACCGAAGCCAACGCCGCCAGCCTCGCCGAGACCGCCGCCTCGGTGCAGGAAATGGATCAGCGCCTCAAGGCCACCGCGCAGAGCGCCAGCCGCACGGTGGAGCGCGCCGACGGCGCCAAGGCGACGGTGGATACCGGCCGCACGATCACCGAACAGGCGGTCGCGGCGATGGAGCGCGTCTCCGAGAGCGCCAAGGGCATCGACAATGTGATCGAAGGCCTCGACAAGATTGCCTTCCAGACCCGCGTGCTGGCGATGAACGCCGCGGTGGAAGCCGGCCGCGCCGGCGAGGCGGGCCGCGGCTTCGCGGTGGTGGCGGACCTCGTCTCGGCGCTGGCGATGCGGGCGGAGGAAGAGGCCGGTCGCGCCCGCGACCAGCTCACCGCCACCCAGGCGGACATCGTCGCGGCAGTCGGCATGGTCGAAAAGGTCGACGGCGCCTTGTCCAACATCGCTGGCGACGTGGCGACGGTGAACGAGCTGGTCTCCGGCATGGCGAGCGACAACCAGACCCAGGCGGGCGCGATCAGCGAGGTGTCGGCAACCATCGGCGAGATGGACCGCGCCACCCAGCAGAACGCGGCCATGGTGGAGCAGACCTCGGCCGCCGCACAGAACCTGGCGCGCGAGGTCGACCGGCTGGCCCGCCAGGCGAACAGCTTCCAGGAAGCGGGCGAAGCCGGGCCGAGCGCGGGTGCGCGCGCGACGGTGAAGGCGCTCGGCGCGATGGCAGACTGACCGAGGTTTCCGGCAGCCCCCAATGAGGGCGAGCGGGCATGCCCAGCCCCCCGGCCTGGACATGCCCGCTCGCACGGGACGCCGCGTTCCCCCGAAAGCGGCGTCCTGGGAGACCTGGTGCGCCGCGAACCCTTGGCTCCGGCGCTGCAGTGCCTCTGCCACAAAGCGGCAACGCAGCGGCGTGACGCGCGTCACAGGATGGAAAGGGATCGATCGCCCGCGACGCTGTCCTCGACCGTTTCGGTGCAACGGGACCTCGCAGGCGTCGCGATCCTGCGCGAGGCGGTTCGCCTGCCCGTGGCTATCGACCTAGGTACGCAGCCCTGTGCGGAAATAGCACGTCCTCATCCGAAACAAGCTTGTGCGGCGCGCGACCGATTGGTTAACCTGCCCTTAGCAACGGGGGGGGGCATGTTGAAATATTCGGTAAGCGTTGCCGCGCTCGCGGCCAGCGCCCTGCTGTCCGCGTGCAGCGGCGGCGGGAGTAGCGGCGGCGTCGCCTCGGCGGGATCGCCGGCGCCCGCAGGCAGCGGCACCAGCCCGGCCACGTCCCCGACGCCGACGCCAACGCCGGTAGCAACTCCAACGCCTTCTCCGTCTCCAGCTTCGAGCCCGACGCCGACGCCAACTCCGACCGCGACGCCAACTCCGACGGCGACGCCAAGCCCGACGCCAAGTCCAACTCCCGCGCCGGGCCCAGCGCCGGCGTTGAACCCGTCGCTGATGGAACTCACCAAAAGTGAGACCTTCGCGACCGATGGCAGCACCATTTCAGCAACCTATCCCGGCACCGGGCCTGGAACGGTGACCGCCAGCAGCCCTGCGGTCACCGTTGCCTATGACGCGACGAACGGGAATTATGTCGTCACGTCCGGTAGTCGCAGCCAGAGCTTCCGCTCGTCGGACATGGATGCGGCCACCAGTACCCCGCAGCTAACCGTTTTCCAGCGCACCACCGGCGACACGACCGATTCCCTGACACTCACCAGCACGGGCACGTCGGGCGCCTATCGCTATCGATATGTCGGCGCAGGATTCTGGCAGCAAACCAGCCGAAACGGCAATGCCCTCAGCGGCTCGGTCGATGCATTCACCTATGGCGTCCGAACCCTGCCCGTCGCGTTGCCGCGTACCGGGCTCGCCAGCTATGCGGTGGACCTGATCGGCGTCCAGGCTTCCCCGACCGAACTGGCCAGTCTCGCCGGCACTGGACAGCTCGACGTGGATTTCACCGCGGGCAAGATCGGCATCAGTGGTACCGGGCGTAGCGTCGGTCTCGTGCAAGGCATGAATTTCGACTTCGATTTCCTCGGCCTCGCAAAGCTCACCAGCGACACCGGCCAGTTCGACGGCACCATGTCGCTATCGATGTACGGGGTCTCCGGAACGCTGACGGGACGCTTCTATGGTCCCGAAGCGAACGAAGTAGGGGCAAGCTTCGCCACCAAGCACAGGCGCAATGACGGCGTGGTCCGGACCGTCGGCACCATCACGGGCCGGAAGGATATGGTGAGCACGGAAACGCTTGCCAGCATCGGCACGCCGCGCACCTTCGATGTGGTCACCGCCACGCTCGGCTACGCGCTTGATAGCGCGACGGGTACGGTCGTCTCGACCCGCCCCGGCATCGGCGATCGCACCAAAGTGGCGTTCGATCCGGCAGCGGGCAGCTACGGCCTGTACGACACCAGCTTCACGGCAGCGACGCTCGTCGCAGCGGAAAGCACCGACCGAATCAAAACCTACCGCGTCGGAACCGGCACCGACACCAAGAGCCTGCGCATCTATGTCCCCAGCGGCAGCCGCGGCGAGCTGGTGCTGAACTATGCGGGATTCGGCATGTACACCAACCAGGACAAGCCATTCCCGTCCCTCGACGGGTTCGGCCATGTGTGGTTCAGCTATGGCATCGCAACGGCGCCGTCGGCGATGCCCCGCGCCGGTACCGCCAGCTTCACGGGCGAGCTGTACGGCAATGCTCAACGCCTGGGCGCGGTCGGCGGCTACGAAATGCGCGGCACCGCTAGCCTGGACGTCAACTTCGCGCGCGGCGGCGGCGGCAGCGTTACCGGCACCCTGGCACCGGTGTTCACCCCCACCGGAGGCGGGGCTTCGTTCGACTATGGCAAGCTCAGCTTCTCGGGTAGTTTCGACAAGGGCAGCAGCGCGTTCAACGGCAACCTTCTGGGGGCTCCGGGGGCGACACGCGACTTCGAAGGCTATGGCTTCGGCCAGTTCTTCGGACCGCACGGCGAAGAAGCCGCGATGCAACTGGCTGGCAAGTACAAGGCACCGAGCGGCGTCGGCAACGCCGTCGGCGAGCTTTCGGTGGCCGGCGTGCTGGTGGCGCGGCGCCCCTGACCGCATCCGCCGGGGGGCTGCACCAACGCTGCCCTCCGGTACCCCTCGCACCATCGGCATCGGCTTCCTATCTCGGCTCTGGAAAACCTTTCAGAACAAAGATAGAACCCTCCCCTATGGCACTCACCACGATCTCCGTCCGCGGCGCGCGCGAGCATAATCTCAAGGGCGTCGACATCGACATTCCCCGCGACACGCTGACGGTGATCACCGGGCTGTCGGGCTCGGGCAAGTCGAGCCTCGCCTTCGATACCATCTATGCCGAGGGGCAGCGCCGCTATGTCGAGTCGCTCTCGGCCTATGCGCGCCAGTTCCTCGAGCTGATGCAGAAGCCCAATGTCGAGCATATCGAGGGCCTCTCCCCCGCCATCTCGATCGAGCAGAAGACCACCAGCCGCAACCCGCGCTCGACGGTGGCAACGGTCACCGAGATTTACGATTACATGCGCCTCCTGTGGGCGCGGGTGGGCGTGCCCTACTCCCCCGCCACCGGGCTGCCGATCAGCGCGCAGACGGTGAGCCAGATGGTCGACCGCGTGCTGGCGCTGCCCGAGGGCACCCGGCTGCTGCTGCTCGCCCCGGTCGTGCGCGGGCGCAAGGGCGAGTATCGCAAGGAGCTGGCCGAGTGGCAGAAGGCCGGCTTCAGCCGCGTCCGCATCGACGGCGAGATGTATCTGATCGAGGAAGCCCCGGCGCTCGACAAGAAGTTCAAGCACGACATCGAAGTGGTGGTCGATCGGCTGGTGGTGCGCGACGATATCGGCACGCGGCTGGCCGAGAGCTTCGAGACCGCGCTCAAGCTGGCCGAGGGGCTGGCCTATGTCGATCTGGTGGATACCACGGTCGAGGCGCTGCAGGGCAATGCGGTGCGCGAGGCGCCCCAGGCGTTCCAGATCGAGGGCGCCGACCCCGCCGCCGCGGAGGGCGAGGCCCCCAAGGCCAAGAAGGGGATGAAGAACACCGGCATCCCCGACAACCGCATCGTCTTCTCCGAGAAGTTCGCCTGCCCGGTCTCCGGCTTCACCATTCCCGAGATCGAGCCGCGCCTGTTCTCGTTCAACGCCCCCCAGGGCGCCTGCCCGGCGTGCGACGGCCTCGGCGAGAAGCTCGAGTTCGACGAGGATCTCGTCGTCCCCAACCATGATCTCAGCATCAAGAAGGGCGCGGTGGTGCCCTGGGCCAAGTCCAACCCGCCCTCGCCCTATTACATGCAGGTGCTGGGCAGCCTCGCCCGCGAGTTCGGCTTCAAGCTCGACACCCCCTGGGGCGAGCTGCCGGCCGAGGTGCAGCGCACCATCCTCCACGGCACCGGCGGCAAGCCGGTCACCCTCACCTTTATCGACGGCCGCAAGAGCTACGACGTCAAGAAGCCGTTCGAGGGCGTGATCGGCAACCTCAACCGCCGCATGCTGCAGACCGAAAGCGCCTGGATGCGCGAGGAGCTGGGCAAGTACCAGGCCAGCCACCCCTGCGAGGTGTGCGGCGGCGCCCGCCTCAAGCCCGAGGCGCTGGCGGTGAAGGTCGCGGGGCAGGACATCGCCTATGCCACCCATCTCTCGGTGGTCGACGCGCTCGGCTTCTTCCAGACCCTGCCCGAGACCTTCACGCTCCAACAGCGCGAGATCGCCCGCGCGATCCTCAAGGAAATTGACGAGCGGCTCGGCTTCCTCAACAATGTCGGGCTCGATTACCTCAACCTCGATCGCACCTCGGGCACGCTGTCCGGCGGCGAGAGCCAGCGCATCCGCCTCGCCAGCCAGATCGGCAGCGGTCTGTCGGGCGTGCTCTACGTGCTCGACGAGCCCTCGATCGGCCTGCACCAGCGCGACAACGACATGCTGCTCGCCACCCTCAAGCGGCTGCGCGACCTCGGCAACACCGTGCTCGTCGTTGAGCATGACGAGGATGCGATCCGCACCGCCGATTATGTGATCGACATGGGGCCGGGCGCCGGCGTCCATGGCGGCGAGATCGTCGCCAAGGGCACGCTCGACGAGGTGCTGGCCACCGAAGGCAGCGTCACCGCCGATTACCTCAACGGCACCCGCGAGGTCCCCCTGCCGGCCAAGCGCCGCAAGGGCAATGGCAAGAAGATCACGGTGCACAATGCCACGGCCAACAACCTCAAGGGCGTGACGGCGAGCATCCCGCTCGGCACCTTCACCTGCATCACCGGCGTCTCCGGCTCGGGCAAGTCCAGCTTCACGCTCGACACGCTCTATGCCTCGGCCGCGCGCCAGCTCAACGGCGCGCGCGTGCTCGCCGGCAAGCACGACAAGATCACCGGGCTCGAAAACTGCGACAAGGTGATCGACATCGACCAGTCGCCGATCGGCCGCACCCCGCGCTCGAACCCGGCGACCTATACCGGCGCCTTCACCAACATCCGCGACTGGTTCGCCGGCCTCCCCGAGGCGCAGGCGCGCGGTTACAAGCCCGGCCGGTTCAGCTTCAACGTCAAGGGCGGCCGGTGCGAGGCGTGCCAGGGCGACGGCGTGCTCAAGATCGAGATGCACTTCCTCCCCGACGTCTACGTCACCTGCGACGTGTGCCACGGCGCGCGCTACAATCGCGAGACGCTGGAGGTGAAGTTCAAGGGCAAGTCGATCGCCGACGTGCTCGACATGACGGTGGAAGACGCGGTCGAGTTCTTCAAGGCCGTGCCGCCGATCCGCGACCGCATGGCGATGCTCGCCGAAGTGGGGCTGGGCTATGTGAAGGTCGGCCAGCAGGCGACGACGCTGTCCGGCGGCGAGGCGCAGCGGGTGAAGCTCGCCAAGGAACTGGCGCGCCGCGCCACCGGGCAGACGCTGTACATCCTCGACGAACCGACGACGGGCCTGCACTTCGAGGACGTGCGCAAGCTGCTGGAAGTGCTCCACGCGCTGGTGGAACAGGGCAACACGGTGGTGGTGATCGAGCACAATCTCGACGTCATCAAGACCGCCGACTGGATCCTCGACCTGGGGCCCGAAGGCGGCGTGAAGGGCGGCGAGATCGTCGCCGAAGGCACGCCGGAGCAGGTGGCGAAGGTGCCGGGCAGCTATACCGGGCGGTATCTGGCGCCGTTGCTCAAGCCGCGGGGGAAGGCGGCGAAGGTGGCGGCGGAGTGAGCGCCTCGAGCAAGTCCCAGCATCATCACAACTAGCATTGTAAGGGTAGCCAGCATTACGACCTGCGTCACAGTCTACCACTGAAACTGCCGGGCAGCCGAAACAAAAGTCATCCTTCTAGGTCGCAGATTTTATGTCGCTTAACTCATATTTAGGTGACGAATCCCTTGACGGCTGGCGTCGCCAGACTCACGATGCGTGCCTATGCACGGTGGAAATATGTCGTCACAAGAAATTAAATGGCGCAATACCGCTTCGATCCGGAAGGTGATCAAAGACTGGGAGCTGGAAAAACAAGAAAAGTTAATCGACGCATTCGAATTAAGTCAAATCCTCAAGGGCCTCATCTTTGTTAACGAACTCGATTTTTATAAGGGTTTTGGCGAGCTCATAAAGATCAGCGAACACGCAGCCGAGATAATATCTAAAGATAACGATCTATCAAACACCCCAGATATTGCACTATCGATAGCCGCTTTTACATCATTCTACCATCACGAACTATTATTTGATTTGGAAAAGTTTGAAGTTCAAGCACTCTGCGAATACCTTTCTAGCTTGATAAAGAATAAACATGTGCTTTTGCCTCAGAGATTTGGCAGGCGCCTATATGACAAGTATTCCGATCTCTTCCCGTACGATCGTCGCGACTCTCTAACTCCCGAAGAAACAGAGCGCCTACTATTAAATGAAGAGCAGGGGGTATTTCAGGCTGGGAATTTTCTTCTAGGTCCACTTGGGCTAATTATAAGCCGCGGACTTAGATACGCACCACCTACAAGATCAATACCGCTGTGGCACTGCGAGAACATGGGCTGCAACCATCTGCATGATGTTCTCCTGAGTGATAAAAATAACATCATACCGCACTCTTTCAATAAAATCAATTATGCGGCCAATAACACGCATGGACTTCCATCACACTGGACCTCTGCAATTTTAATTGATAGGGATATTCATTACCCTTTAGAGTATCATGATATAATTTCCATTACCCAAGAATGTTTTTCTGTAAGTGAAATCAGAATAATTTTTAGGGACCTGCTAACTTCCTCCCAATCCAAATCGGATATGTGGGATGAAATCAATAGCATGCCAAAAGGAAATTATAAGAGCAAAGACCCTACCGAACTATCATTAAATCTCTCGCAAAACACTCTTGTTCAATTAATTCTAGCTTGCTCAGATGACGATATCGTCAAGGCAATAGACAGAACGATACTGTCTAAAAGAATTATTGTACCTGCCGCAGAGAAGAGGGTGGCTAAGCAGACCCCCCCAAGCATCAACTATGGCGAATCAAGCAGCTCAATATCGTCGCTTGGGATTAGATCGGACTCTAATAATCCCTTGTCCCGGCTTTCAACTGAAATATGGATAGCATATAGAAAGGCTGATCGCCTCGCAGACCTTTCATGGCGGACCATGAGATCTGCTGGCCCGGCTAGCCCCGGGGCAGTTTTAGATTATTTGAAGCAGCATTCTCCTAGCCAAGCTGTTTCGGAGCTAATTCTTAGCAGCAGAGAGGTATCGCAAGACGTAACAGAGGCGCTTTTCATAGAATCTACAGACGGACTAGATGAAGCTCATCTAGTGGCGCAGATTCTATGGAAGATTGGCCTTGACGCTCCCAGATTTGGCGACGAGTTCTCAACCATAACGCGTAATCTAGACTCTTTCAAATTAACCCTTCTATCTTGCGAAGATCCCCTCACGACAGCGGACCGAGAGAGAATTCGCGCCTCGGGCGTCAACCTCTTTGTTCATCTTGAATGGTTTATTGAGACTTTCATTTCGTACAACGTCTGGCTGCTGCAGAACGATCATTTAGAACACAGCTTTATATATAGACCGGAGGATAGCCTTAAGATCGTGGGCGAGACGCTTCCGACGCAAGAAATATCCAGTTGGAAGATTACTGGCGGTAACACGCTGGGCGTTTTAATTTCCTATCTATCAGCCTCAGTCGAGTGGATGAAACAGCTGCTGGCGACGGAAGCGAATTCCATACCCAATAGAACACAATACCCTCACTATGTACCATCTTCCAGTCAACTTTTCCCGTTCCACAAGCCACCCCTATGGGCCAATTCAGATCATGATGAACTGGAAAAGTTCGTAAAATCTTTCACCGATGTAGCGAATTTGATACTTCGCTCGGGCCTCCCTGGTGTCAGAAATGGCCTAGAGCATTTCAGGCGACCTGAAGAATTTCCGGAGTTAGATGTTATCATAGCTTGCGAGGTTTGGATGAGGCAAGCTTTTGAGATTGCCGACGCAAAGCGCCTAGCCCCAAAGAGATGGTGGTTAAAAGAAAGGAAGATCAGTGATTTCGGTCAGGTTATCGAGAGATTCGAAGACGAACGCGCCAGGCCGCTTGAATTAAATTATCCGAGCTCCTTAGTCGGAGTACCGGATGCAGATTTCGGAGAAGCAATTACCATTCCACATGGAAACCTACTTGGGCATACCAATTCCGACCTAGTCTTCAAAGTTATAGAAAAGAGTGAATATACAGCCCTTTGGGCCAATTACCCCTATAGACCTCCAACCGCAATGTAAGTCCGATCCTCCCGCCACTTCTGTGAGTGGCGGGAGGATCGGCCACGCCGCCAGCGCCACCGTCGAGCCCGACTTCACCGGCCCCGACTGGTTCGAGGCCTATGCCACCCGCCACGCAGCGGACGGGCTGGAGGGCCGGCTGGTCTCGCAGTTCGCCTTTTCCGAGCGCTGGGACTCGTGGGAGATGCACCCGCACGGCGCGGAACTCGTGATCTGCACCCAGGGCGCCTGCACGCTCCACCAAGAACATGCCGACGGCAGCACCGAGCGCGTGACGCTCGCCGCGAACGACTATGCCATCAACCCGGCGGGCACGTGGCACACCGCCGATGTCGCGCCGGGCGGGAGCTGCACCGCGATCTTCATCACCCCCGGCATCGGCACCACCCACCGGCCGCGGTGAAGACGGGGGCTTTTCAACCCGGGTCCCCCTCACCCTTCCCACCGCCTTCGGCGGCGGGCCCCTTCCCTCTCCCACAAGGGGAGAGGGAGTTTCGATCCCCGCTCCCTCTCCCCTTGTGGGAGAGGGAGGGAGCCGCGAAGCGGCGGAAGGGTGAGGGGGATAAGGGGCCCTATGCCGTCGCGCGCTCGCACACGCCCCGTTCCCGCAGAACAAACCGGCAACAAATCGCTTTCCTACAGCATCCGATCCGGCATATCTGGAGAGTCGCCTGCAACCAGGAGACGTTCGATGATCCCCGATCCCGACGCGCTTACCGTCCACCCCGACGACGACGACCTGTTCTGCCTCGACACGATGATCGAGCCGCGCACCGATTTCGGCGGCGGCCTGCCCGCCCGGCGCGAACGGCACGATGGCTGGACGCCGGCCAAGCAGCGCCAGTTCCTCCAGATGCTGGCCGAGGGGCACACCATCACCAACACGTGCGCCGCGCTCGGCATGTCGACCAGCTCGGCCTATGCGCTGCGTCGCTCGGCGGCGGGGGCGGCGTTCGCGCTCGGCTGGCAGGCGGCGCTGCTGCTCGCGCGCGAGCATCTGGCCGACCGGCTGCTCGAACGCGCGATGCACGGCTCGGTCGACACGATCACCCGGCCCGACGGCTCCACCGTCACCCGCCAGCGCCACGACAATCGGCTGGCGATGCACATGCTCAACCGGCTCGACCGTCTGGCCGAGGAGGGCTGCGGCCCCGCCGACCATGCCGCCGCGCGGCTGGTCGCCGGCGAGTTCGAGCAGTTTCTGGCGCTGGTCGCGGGCGATGGCGGGGCGGCGCGCGCCGGGCTGTTCCTCGCGCGGCGGGCGGGCGGCGCGGGCGGTATCGGCGCGGAAGGGGCGGACGAGCTGGCGGCGGTGCGCGCGCTCGCCCGCGCCGATGCCTGGCTGCGCACCGGCGCCGATGCGCGCGAGGGCGTGGCGGTGGACGATCTCGATCCGGCGCAGCGGCGCGGCTGGAGCGCCGAGCAATGGGCACGCGCCGAGGCGGCGGGGCTGCTCGTCCTCGCGCCGCCGCCCGCGCCGGTGGAAAACGCGCGGGGGCGTGAACTTTGGCAACTTAGCGGGCGCGACAATCCGAACGGCGACCCCGTGTGGTGCGACAGCAAGCTCGGCGAATGGCGCACCAGCTTCCCGCCGCCCGAGGGTTTCTACGGCGAGGAGTTCGGGGACTATGGCGAGCCGGACTATGCGCGCGAATTGTCGCCCGAGGAGCTGGAGGTGCTGGAGGGCCCGCTGCGGGCGGCGCGCGAGGCGCGGCGCGTGGCAGCGGCGCAGGAACGCGATGCGTTCTTCGCGGACGGGGTCGACGTGATCGAAGTCGACCCGCACGGCGTGCCGCTCTGGGGCGAGCCGAGCGAAGCGCGTCCGATCGAGGTCGAAGGCGAGGCTACCCATTCCCCCTCCCGCAAGCGGGAAAGGGGTAAGAAGGCACCTCCCCTACCCGCTTCGTCGCATCCCGGGACGGACCCCGCCGCCCCCGGGTTGACACCTCCGGCCGAGGCGCCCATCTCGCCCCCGGCACGCACCCGGGGTGCGTCCAAACGCCAACGGATCCGAGAAGGAACCATGCCCAGTAACGATCAAAGTAGACCGACCGCGCCTGCCAGGGCCGCCGCGCTGAACTGATCCTACTGGGTCACCGCACGCGCCGGCCCCGGGGGGCCGGTCGGCAGTGAGGTGTATCCATGAATGCAGCCATTCGTTTCCTGAACGACCTGCGCCGGATCGGCGGTGCGTCGCGGGACCTCAACGCGGTGTTCGACGAACGCCTGACCTTCGGCGAGCGACTCGCCGATCGGGTCGCGGCGGTCGGCGGCTCCTGGGGGTTCATCATCGGCTTCGGCCTGTTCCTCGCCGCCTGGGCGGTGCTGAACACGGTCGTGCTGGCCGCGCACGCCTTCGACCCGTTCCCGTTTATTTTCCTGAATTTGATGCTGTCGATGCTCGCCGCGCTCCAGGCCCCGATCATCATGATGAGCCAGAACCGCCAGGCGGCGAAGGACCGGCTCGAGGCGCGGCTCGACTATGAGACCAACCTGCGCGCCGAGGCGCAGATCGAGGAGCTGCACGCGAAGATCGATTCGCTGCACGCCGATATTGCCCGGCTGGTCGAGGTCCGGGCGCCGCGCTGATCCGGTCGCCCTCAGAAGGCGACGGCGCGGGCTTCCTTCTCGGCCTCGTTGAGCGCGCGCTGGGTGGCGACCCGCTCGGCGCGGACGGCCATCGCTTCCCAGGCCGCCTGGGAACGGAGGTGCCGCTCGCGGACATTGTCGAGATCGCAGCCGGCGGCGGCATTGCCGGCTTCGTCGGCACGGGCGCGGAACAGTTCGATTTCGGTCATCGGCGGGGGGTCCTCGCTGGGGAAAGAGGGAGGGACATGCGAAAACGGCGGCCCCGGATGGAGCCGCCGTCTTGGGGGTCAGGTCAGTCGGCCGCCTGGAGGTTGACCGCCGCCATCTTGCCGCGGCGATCCTCTTCCAGTTCGTAGGTCACGCGCTGGTTCTGCTGCAGCGTGATCATGCCGGCGCGCTCCACCGCGGTGATGTGGACGAAGGCGTCGTTGCCGCCGGTATCCGGCGCGATGAAGCCATAGCCCTTGTCGGCGTTGAAGAACTTGACGGTGCCAGTGATGCTCATGGTGTTTTCCTTACATTGTCGGCGCACCCCGTGCGGGCGGACCTCGCGCTTCAGGGCAGGGATGGAAGGAAAACGGAGCCGCAAAGCACCAGAGACCAACGATTTGCGACTTCAGCCCGCTCTATGTGGGCCTTTGGGACGGCGAATGCAATGGCGATGGGCCGATGCGTGGTGTCGGCGGGACCAGCAAAGGACGGGGAACGGGGATGCAAGGACTATGGGGTTCGTGGGTGGTCGGGGTAGCGGCACTGGTCGGCATCGGCCAGACGGCACCCGCCGACCCGGCCGCGCTACAGGCGACGCTGGCGCAGCCGGCACCGGACGCGGCGCTTCTGCGCGCGCTCGGCATCGTCGGCGCCGACGGCACGCCCTGCGACGTCGATGCGGTGGCACTCGTCCGCAGCGCCGACGACATGGCCGCCGTGGTGCAGGTCCAAACCGGGGCGTGCCGCACCGATTTCCTCCTCCCCTTCTGGCGGGTGGACGGGAAATGGCGACCGGATGCGGCGCTTCCGATCGAGAACTGGTACGGCGAGCCGGTCCGGGTCGAACTGCGCCCGCTCGTCCCCGGATATCCGCCGGCGATCCTCGTCCATGACGTGATGGTCGACCGCGGCTCCGGCGTGTCGCAGCACAATCTGCGCGGCTATCTGCGCATCGACGGCGCCGCCCGCCTCGTGCTCGACAGGACGACGCACGCGCATCTGCAGGTGCCGTCCACCCGGCCGGGATCGAGTTTTCACGAGGAAGTGCGCAGCAGCTTTCGTCTGCCCACGCCGGAGACGCTCGTCAGTGACGGTGCCGTGATCGGCGAGGTCCGCCGGACGACGGTGCAGGGCCGCACCATCGTACAATGCCGCACGCTCGCCTGGGTGGAAGACGACAAGCAGTTCCGGGAGTTGTTATGCGCGCCGTGAGAAGGAACCAGTGCGGGACCAGCTGGCAGCGACGCGCCCGCCCCGGCTTCGGGGCAGGCGCGTCGGCCGTGTCAGTCGGGCTTCTTGGCGACGGCGACGAGCGCCGGGCGGAGCAGCCGGTCCTTGATCATGTAGCCGGACTGGATCTCCTGCACCACGGTGCCGGGCTCCTTGTCGGCGACGGGCATTTCCATCATCGCCTGGTGCTTGTTGGGGTCGAGCGTCTCGCCCAGCGCCACCACCTTGGAGATGCCGTGGCGGCCGAAGATCGCCTCGAGCTCGCGGCCGGTGGCTTCCAGGCCGGTGACGAGGCCCTTCATCTTCTCGTCCTCGCGCAGTTCGGCCGGAATGACCTGCAGCGCCCGGCCGAGATTGTCGGCGACGGAAAGGATGTCGCGGGCAAAGCTAGTCGCCGCATAAGCACGCGCATCCGCCACTTCCTTCTCGGTGCGGCGGCGGAGGTTCTGCATGTCGGCCTGGACGTAGAGATGCGCCTGCTTGGCCTCGGCCAGCTGCGCCTCCAGCTCGGCGACGCGGTCCTGCTCGGCAACCTCAGGGGCAGCTTGTGCAGTTTCTTCCCGCAGCGTTTCGCCCTGGGTCGGTTCGGTATTTTCGATATTCTCGGACATGGTTCCCTGTTTTCTTCAGGCCAGCAAACGGGCCAATGTGGCCGCCGTGAAATCCACCATGGGCACGACGCGAGCATAGTTCAACCGGGTCGGGCCGATCACGCCGACGACACCGACCACCCGCCCGTCGAGCGATCGCACCGGCTTGGCGATCACCGACGAGCCGGAAAGCGCGAACAGCTTGTTCTCGGAGCCGATGAAGATCCGCGCCGCCTCGCCTTCCCGGGCGCTGTCGAGCAGCCGGGCGATCTCTTCCTTGCCCTCCAGCTCGTCGAGCAGCTGGCGGACGCGGTCGAGATCCTCGGTGGCGCTGGTATCGATCAGCCGGGCCTGGCCGCGGACGATCAGCACCGGACGGCGGCCGCTGTCCTCGCTCCACACCGCGAGGCCACGCTCGACCAGCTCCGAGGCGGCAGCATCGAGGGCCGCCTGTTGCTGGCGCAGCTCCCGCTCGATCCGGCCGCGCGCCTCGGCGAGGGTCAGGCCTGCCAGCGTGGCGCTCATGTAATTGGCGGCGCGCTGCAGCGACATCGGATCGACCCCGCCGGGCAGCTCAACCACCCGGTTCTCGACCGAGCCGTCCTCGCCGACGAGCACGGCCAGCGCGCGATCCTGGCTCAGCGGCACGAAGCCGAACTGGCGCAGCACGGTCTCCGCCTTGGGGACCAGCACCAGGCCAGCACAGGCCGACAGGCCGGACAGCGCCGCCGTGGTGCCGGCAATGGCATCCTCTACCGGTCCACCGGCGCCCGCCCGCGCCTCGATCGCCGCGCGTTCCTCGACCGAAGGTTCGCTCGCCTGCATCATGCCGTCGACGAAGAGGCGCAGTCCGCTTTCGGTCGGCATCCGGCCGGCGCTGGTATGGGGTGCGGCGAGCAGCCCCGCTTCCTCCAGATCCTGCATCACGTTGCGGATCGAGGCCGGCGACAGGTTGAGCGGCGAGATGCGCGAGATCGTGCGCGAACCCACCGGCGCACCGGTATCCAGATAGGATTCCACCACGATGCGAAACACGTCGCGCGCGCGGTCGGTCAGCTCGTGGATCGGCGGCGTGATCATGGTGGCTGTTATCTAGGCGGTCCGGCGCCCCTGCTTCAAGGCCGCGCGCCGATCAGGCCGGCGATCGGCAGCAGATCGGGCGCCGAACCCAGCGCATCGGCGACGCCCGGGCTCCGCGTGCGGTCGCAGCCAAAATAATAGGATAGCGCCCGGTGCCCGGCCCTTCCGTCCCACTGCACCTCGACGCTCGGCATGTCGGTGGCATGCTGGCCGCAGGCGGGCGTGCCCGGTGCGGTGCGGACGCTGCCGCTGCGCGGTCGATAAGGTGCGAGGCGGGTGAGGAACGCCTCGTACTGCGCGGGCGACACGCGGAAGTCGCGCGCGCCGGTTACCGCGGTGAAGCGCTGCCCCTCAAAGGTACCGGTCCCATCCGGCCGCACGGTGACCGAATAGACCGGGCATGCCCCGCCGCACGGGCTGGTGGCATAGCGGATCATCTCGCCGCGAACGATCGGTGCGGACGGACCTGCGGGCACGCCGCTGCTGACCGGCGGCGGCGGCGGTGTTGCCGGGCGAGAGGGCCTGGCGGGCGCCGGGCGCGACGATCCCTCGGGCGGCGCCACCTGGGGAATGCAGCCGCCGAGCATCGCTCCGCCGCAAACCAGTGCAACCAACAGGCGCATGCGTGTCTTTCTCCCCTTATCGTGCAAGACTGGCGGAACGCGCCGCCACGGTCTAGGTGCCCGGCTCGACCTTTAGGGAGACTGAATCG
Source organism: Sphingomonas trueperi (assembly GCF_040545965.1). GTDB lineage: Bacteria > Pseudomonadota > Alphaproteobacteria > Sphingomonadales > Sphingomonadaceae > Sphingomonas > Sphingomonas trueperi_C. The sequence goes on from NZ_JBEPMV010000003.1 coordinate 544,134, forward strand.
CATGCGCCCATCCGGCCGCGCCCCCGACGAAATGCGGGAAATCACCATCACGCCGAACTTCACCCGTCACGCCGAAGGATCGGTGCTGATCGGCTTCGGCGACACCCGCGTGCTCGTCACCGCCAGCGTCGAAGAGCGCGTGCCGCCGTTCCTGCGCGGCAAGGGCGAAGGCTGGGTGACGGCCGAGTATGGCATGCTGCCGCGCGCCACCCACACCCGCGGCCAGCGCGAAGCGGCCAAGGGCAAGCAGTCGGGCCGCACCCAGGAAATCCAGCGACTGATCGGCCGCTCGCTGCGCGCGGTCACCGATCTCAAGCTGCTCGGCGAACGCCAGATCACGCTCGACTGCGACGTGCTCCAGGCCGATGGCGGCACCCGCACCGCGGCGATCTCGGGCGCCTGGGTCGCACTGCGCCTGGCGGTGAACAAGCTGATGGCGGACGGCGCGATCGCCACCGATCCGATCACCACCCAGGTGGCCGCGGTGAGCTGCGGCATCTACCAGGGTACGCCGGTGCTCGACCTCGATTATCCCGAGGACTCGTCGGCCGACGCGGACGCGAACTTCGTGCTGCTCGCCAACGGCAACATCGCCGAAGCGCAGGCCACCGCCGAGGGCGCGACCTATGACGAGGAAGGCCTGCTGCGCCTGCTCCGTCTGGCTCGCATCGGCTGCACCCGCATCTTCGACGCCCAGCTGAAGGCGGTCGGATGAGCGGCGAGGGCGAAACCCCGCAGGCTATCCGCAAGCTCGCGCCGGGCAAGCTGGTGATCGCCAGCCACAATGCAGGCAAGGTGCGCGAGATCCGCGAGCTGCTCGGTCCCTATGGGATCGAGCCGGTCTCCGCCGCCGAGCTCGACCTGCCCGAGCCCGAGGAGACCGGCACCAGCTTCGTCGCCAATGCCGAACTGAAGGCGTTGCAGGCGGCGGACCTGTCGGGCCTTCCCGCGCTCGCCGACGATTCGGGGCTCTGCGTCGAGGCGCTGGGGCTTGCCCCCGGCATCTACTCCGCCCGCTGGGGCGCGGCGGCGCCTGGGATGGACGGACTCGAGCCCGTCGCCCCGTTCGAGGGCCGCGACTTCAACTTGGCGATGCAGCGCGTCGAGGCCAAGCTGACGGCGCTCCCGCCCGAGACCAGCCGCGCCGCGCATTTCGTCTGCGCGCTGGCGCTCGCCTGGCCCGACGGCCATGTCGAATGGTTCGAAGGTCGAGTGCACGGCGAACTCGTCTGGCCGCCGCGTGGTGAAAAGGGCTTCGGCTATGATCCGATGTTCGTACCGCTGGGGCATGCGGAAACGTTTGGCGAAATGGAGCCGGCCGCGAAACATGCGATGAGCCATCGCGCCGACGCATTCCGCCAATTGGTCGCCTCGGTCTTCTGAGGCGGGTCTATTTCAGCTGCAACGATATTCATGACATCGAAGGTTTAAGCTATCCTAACGACGTCCATATGTTGATCGAGTAACGATCGCTGCCTAAGCACGGGCGACGATGGAGGACAAATTGGGGGTGCGCGGCACCGAACTATTCGATGAAGTCGATGCGCGGCTGAGCGAAATCAAGCGGCTTTTCACGCAGTTCGCTGGTGACGCCCCCGCGGCTGCCGGCGAATCGCGGGCCGGTTCGTTCGGGCGGCTGCAACTCGCCCGGATGATTCTCTGGGGCCGCACGCTGCTGGAACGCGAAGTCGCCAAGGATCTGTTCGCCGACCCGGCGTTCAACATCCTGCTGACGCTCTATGTAAGCCGCGCCGACGGCAAGGACGTGTCGACCTCTGCGGCCTGCACCGCCTCCGGCGTGCCGACCACGACGGCGCTGCGCTGGATCAACGCGCTCGCCCGGCGCGGCATGATCCACAAGCGCAGCCTCGCCACCGATCGGCGCTTCACCTATCTGGAATTGACCGAGAAAACGGGCGCGGCGCTGGACCGCTATTTCGACCTCATCCTGGATCGCGCAGCGCACCCGCCGACGCCGTAACCCCATATTTCGTCGTCAGCCGCTCGAGCGACAGCGAGATATTAGCCGCTTCGGCATCCTCGCCCATAAGGTCGAGCAGCGCGATCGCGTCCACCAGGTGCGTGCACACCGTCTCGATACCTGCGCCCCGTTCGTCCATTGCTTCAAAAACTCGCGTATCTTTATATCCGTATTGGATTTTCGGGCACGCATGGACAAGTCAGGAATAATCCCGACGCGGGACACACCTAGTGCGGCAACCAACAGGATCGCAAGTCTTTGTGCATTGCGCCGCTATGTCCATTTTGGATATTGCTGAGCTTTGCCGCAAGGAAGGCCTGTGACTCCGCTTTCTACGCTCCTGGAGCGCGCCGAAGCCATCTACCTGACCCATGGCACCGACAGCGCGCGCTATCTTCTCGATCAGATCGAAACGGCCATCCGCGAAGGCGCGCCGGCATCGCAGATCTGCGAGCTGGACCATCTTTTGCAACTGATCGAATATCGCGACCGGACGCTGGCGCTGTACGCTAGCCGCTGATCGCGTCCGACGCGATGTAGCGCATGCGTAATGCTGGCGATCTTGGGAAGGATCGCTCGCAAGGGCGGTGGTGGATAGGGATGGATTCGAACCACCGTAGGGCGAAGCCCGGCAGATTTACAGTCTGCTGCCTTTAACCACTCGGCCACCTATCCATGGAGACCGCCGCTTGCGAGCGAGGTGGGCCCAATGCCGAAGCGAAGCGGACCTGTCAACGCCTTGCGTGCACTCTTTTGCGCGCATAGCGTCCCGCCTTCACTTTTTGGGGGGAAACCAAATGCGTCGCACCGTCCTTGCTCTCACCGCCGCGCTGCTCGCCAGCGCACCGATCGCCGCTCAGACGATCCAGACTTCCCCCACAGACCGCGTGATCGACCAGGGCACCAACCATTCGGAGGTGATGCGAATCGCGCAGTACCTCACCGACGTGATCGGCGCGCGGCTCACCAACTCGCCCGGCATCCGCAAGGCCGAGGACTGGACCCAGGCCAAGTTCCGCGAATGGGGCCTGGTCAACGTCCACAAGGAAGGCTTCGAGTTCGGCCGCGGCTGGTCGAACGAGAAGCTGGCGGTGCGGATGGTCGCGCCCCGCCCGCTCCAGCTGGTCGCCGCCCCCCTGCCCTGGACGCCCGGGACCAACGGCGCGATCACCGGCGAGGTCATCCTCGCCCCCCTCGCCGACGAAGCCGCCTTCGCCCAGTACAAGGGCAAGCTGAAGGGCAAGGTCGTGCTGCTCACCGAGCCGCGCGAGCTGGAGGAAGCGACCGAGGCGCCGTTCAAGCGCTGGAGCGTCGAGGAAATGGCCAAGCGCGACTTCTACGACCTGCCCAACGGCGACGGCGAACGCCCCTTCAACCCGGCCCGCTACACCTTCGCCGGCAAGCGCGACGCCTTCCTCAAGGCCGAGGGCGCGATCGGCTATGCGATCATGTCCAGCCGCAACGGCAAGCTGGTCCACGGCCAGAACAGCCAGTTCCAGGTCGGCCAGTCGGGCGCGCTGCCCGGCATCGAGATCGCGGCGGAAGACTATCGCCGCCTCGCCCGCCTCGCCAAGATGGGCGCCAAGCCGACGCTGGAGATCGACGCGGTCAACCGCTTCGACGACAGCGATACCAAGGGCTACAACATCCTCGCCGACATCCCCGGCACCGATCCCAAGGCTGGCTATGTGATGGCCGGCGCGCATCTCGACAGCTGGGCGATGGGTGACGGCGCCGCGGACAATGCCGCCGGCAGCGCGATGGTGATGGAAGCCGCGCGCATCATCCGCGCCTCGGGGATCAAGACCAAGCGCGCGATCCGCTTCGCGCTGTGGGCGGGCGAGGAACAGGGCCTGCTCGGCTCGATGGCCTATGTCGAGGCGCACGTCGCCAAGCGCCCCGTCGATCCGAGCGCGGCCGGCATCGTGCGCTACATGACGTGGAGCCGCGCCTTCCCGATCACGCCGGGGCCGGACCACGGCAAGCTCGCCGCCTATTTCAACCTCGACAACGGCTCGGGCAAGATCCGCGGCATCTATGCGCAGGGCAACACCGCGGTGATGCCGATCTTCGAACAGTGGTTCACGCCCTTCCACACCATGGGCGCGACCCAGGTCTCCGCACGCCGCACCGGCAGCACCGACCATGTCTTCTTCGACGCGGTAGGCATCCCGGCGTTCCAGTTCATCCAGGACCCCCTCGACTATGGCTCCATGGTGCATCATACGGACGTCGATACGTTCGATCATCTGAAGGCCGACGATATGCGCCAGGGCGCAACCATCCTCGCCGCATTCCTGATCAACGCCGCCAACAGCGATCAGCCGCTGCCGCGCGCGCCGCTTGCGACCGCGCCGACCCCGGCCGATCAATTCTACCCCTTCCCGGAGTCTGCACACTGATGAAACGTCGAGGCCATCGTCCGAGCCAAGCCTCCGCCTCGCGGCCGCGCTTTTACGGCCGCCATGCGGTGCTCGCGGCACTCGCCAATCCCGAGCGGACGGTGCGCAAGATCTGGGGCACGCGCGAGGCGCTGTCGGCGCTGGACCTGCCCCCGGTCATCCCGATCGTCTATGCCGACGTCGCCGATCTCGGCCGCCTGGTGCCGGCCGACGCGCCGCACCAGGGGCTGGTGATCGAAGTCGATCCGCTCGAAGAGATCTGGCTCGGCGACCTTCTCGAACAGGGCGAGGGGGACATGCGGCCGCTGCTGGTGCTCGACCAAGTCACCGACCCGCACAATGTCGGCGCGATCCTGCGCTCGGCGGCGGCATTTGGCGCGCTCGGCATCGTCACCCAGGACCGCCACGCTCCGCCCGAGACCGGCACGCTCGCGCGCTCGGCAGCGGGGACGCTGGAAGTGGTGCCCTGGGTGCGCGTGGTGAACCTGTCGCGCGCGCTCGACGAGATCGCCGAAGCCGGCTTTTGGCGCATCGGTCTAACCGGCCACGCCAAAGCGACGCTGGCCGAGGTGATGACCGCGGGCCGGATCGCGCTGGTGCTCGGTGCCGAAGGCGAAGGCATGCGCCAGAATACCGAGGCGCATTGCGACACCCTCGCCCGCCTGCCGATCTCGCCGAAGGTGGAGAGCCTGAACGTGTCGAACGCTGCGGCCGTGGCGCTCTATGCGGTGAACACGCGCGGCTGAGGAGCAGGGACATGACCAGGATGTTGCGCACGCTGGCGCTGGTGGTACTCGCGCCGATGGTGCTGGCGAGCTGCCTGTTCGTGCCCGGCAAGTTCGATTCCGCACTCACTATCCACCGCGATCGCAGCTTCACCTTCACCTACAAGGGCGAGGTGGTCGCCATCGACCTGAAGGGGATCGGCGGCGATTTCACCAAGCTGGCCGAGGAAGAGACCGCCAAGAAGGGCAAGAATGGCTCGGCCGATCCGGCCAAGGTGAAGGCGGCCGAGCAGGCGAAGCGCGACGAGGAATATCGCAAGCTCGCGGTCGAACTCGCCAAGGAAGCGGGCTATCGCAGCGTCGAATATCGCGGCAACGGCATCTTCTATGTCGATTTCGCGCTCTCGGGCGTGCTCGATCACGCCTTCGTCTACCCGTACAACCAGGATAACGAGATCGTCCTGCCGTGGATCGCGATCGAGCTGCGCGGCAAGGATGCGGTGCGGGTGAAGGCGCAGGGCTTTGCCCGGCAGAAGAGCGAGGCGGCGGGCCTTGGCGGCATGGGCGCGGGCATGTCGCAAAGCGCGGAGGCGGCCGATCGCATGGAGGGCAGCTTCACCCTCACCACCGATGCCGAGGTGATCAGCCAGAACAACGAGGCCGGCGCCGAGACCGTCGGCAGCGACAAGGTGATCGCCTGGAAGGTGGATACCCGGACCCAGGACGCGCCGATGGCCTCGCTGCGCGTGGCACCCTTGCGCTGATACGAAAACGGGCGGGTGCACCAGCACCCGCCCGCCCTTTCCACACCCCTTTGGGGATCAGGTTCAGGCCAGTTCCCACTCCAGGGCGATCTGGGCCTTGAGCAGCTTGGACACCGGACAGTTCGCCTCGGCACCCTTGGCGAGCGCCTCGAACTGCTCCTCGCTGATGCCGGGCACTTCGGCGCGCAGCTTCAGGTCCGAACGGGTGATGGTGAAGCCGTCGCCGTCCTGCTCCAGCTTCACCGCCGCCGTCGTCTCCAGCGTGCCGTCGCTGAACCCCGCCTGGGCGAGCGCGAAGCTCAGCGCCATGGTGAAGCAGCCGGCATGCGCCGCCGCGATCAGCTCTTCCGGGTTGGTACCCTTCTCGTCGCCAAAGCGCGTGTTGAAGCTGTAGGGAGTCGCCTCCAGCACGCCCGAGGGGCTGGTCAGCTGGCCTTTGCCGGCCTTGCCGAAGCCGGTGTAGCGGGCGGTGGCGGTGCGCGTGGTCATGGCAGACTCCTCGAAATGGTCGGGCCGGGGAATCGACCCCGGCCCGATCCTATCACTTGCACGTGACGTTGTTGCGATCGATCGAACGACCCGCGGCAGCACCCGCGGCGGCGCCGAGCAGCGTACCCAGCGTCTGCGATCCGCCCGGCGCGATGATGTTGCCGAGCAGCCCGCCCGCCACGCCGCCGACGATCAGGCCGGTCGTGCCGTCGTTGCGGCGGCAATAATAGCGGCCGTCCTGGCCGCGATAGACGCGATCATTCTGCGACAGGCGACGCTCGCGGGCGCGCGGATTCTCGCGATAATAGCGATCGGCATAATAGCCGTTATAGGCCGGGTCCGGGCGGTTATAATCATACTGGCGATAGCCGCCACCGCCGGCATAGCCGGGGCCGTAGCCGCCCTCGGCGCAGCCGGAAACCAGCGTCGCGGCCGCGACCATGCTCAAAGCGAAGATGCGCATCGGGTCTCTCTCCTGATCCATGTTGATGTGCGTGGGGAATGCACGGCCACGAGGAAGGTTGCGCGGCCGTGCCGATCCGGGGAGGATCAGGAAGGTGCTGCGTCGTTGCGGCGGAGCTCGTCGGCCTGGCCGGCGACCAGCGTCGGTGCCGAGCCGCCGGCCAGCGCCGGCGCGAATGCCTCACGCTCGTTCGCCGGGATCGATGCGGTGGGATCGGGGCGGAACTGCTCGATCGCGCGCTGGCTGCCGTCGGGGTGGCTGTCGCCCATCAGGTCGGTCGGCACAGTGCCCGGCTCGGATACGCCACGGCGGTTCCACAGCGTACCGAAGGCAATCGCACCGATGGCACCCAACCCGGCCGCAGCGATCGCCGCAATGCCGGTCCGTCCCAGCCCCGAGCGCTTCCGGACCTTGGTTGCCGGCGCAGCGGCCTTGGGCGCGCGCTTCGGGCGGGCCTTGGGCGCCGGCTTGGCGGCGGCGGGCTCCGCCTTGGTGTCAGCGGCTGCAGCCGTGGTCGCGGCCTTGGGCGTGCGCTTGCGCGGCGTGGAGGTCTTGGGCGTCTTGCTGGCGGTGGCCATCGAAATCTCCTTTCGGTTACGGTACGGTCAACGGGCCGGGACGCGCGCGTGTTCCGCGCGATGCGCGATCAGCGGGCGCAAATGCGGGTGCGTTGGTTCACCCAGCAGCCATCCTTGCGGGTGACGGTGCCCAGCGGATCCCCAGCCCTGTCGTCGTCGGGATCGGCATTCCAGGTCGCATCGGCCTTGCCGTCGGCACGGGTGGTGACCACGGCGAAGTGCGACTGGACGGGCTTGCCGGCGCTCCACGTGTTGAGCGTGTAGCCGCCGTCGCCCATCGGATAGACCTGACAGCGGCCGTCGAGCAGCGTTTTGCCGTCGACCTCGAAATGGCACTGCTTGGCGGAGGAGTGTGGCGGGGTCTCGTCGTTCGCCATTGGCGTGGTGCGGGGGGACGGCACGGGGCTCGGCGTTGCGGTCGATTCGACGTTCGCGGTCGGGTCGTCGGCCGGCTTCGGGCCGTTGCAGGCCGTCAGCGGCGCGAGGAGCAGCAGCGCCGCGGCGAGCGAGCAGGTCTTCAAAGGCAAATGGCGTCTCCGCAGGCGTTGCCCCGCCCTACCCGCATGGCTCAGCTTTTGTTCCCGCGCAGACGGCGCAGCAAGCAAAAGCCCCTCCCCTTCAGGGGAGGGGTTGGGGTGGGGCATGACGGATCCTCAAGGGCTCAACTTCTCGGTCAGCCCCCACCCCCAACCCCTCCCCTGAAGGGGAGGGGCTTAAGAAGGCAGGAAATCGCGTCCCCCATTCCTTCCTGCGTGAACTTCCCCCCAAATCCTCCTATCTGACTCGCATGCCGACCCGCTTCGCTTCCGTCCCCCATCGCCGCGCCCTGATCGATCGCCGTGCCGTCGCCGAACGCCTCGCCGCGCTGGAGGCCCGCGACACCGCCGCGCTGCGCCAGGCCGGCGCCACCGAGCTCAAGGCAGCGCTCGCCGCGGGCCAGGCGGAGATTGCCCGTCGCCTCGCCGAACACCCCTCGCGTGGCCTCGAAGCGGCCGCGGCCGGCGCCTTCCTCACCGACCAGATCCTGCGCCTGCTCTGGGACTTCACCGTCGAGCGGCTCCACCCCAATGCCAATCCCACCGCCGCCGAGCGGATGACGCTGATCGCGGTGGGCGGCTATGGGCGCGGCGAGATGGCGCCGCATTCGGACATCGACATCGGCTTCCTCACCCCCTGGAAGGTCACCGGCTGGAGCGAGCAGGTGATCGAATCGATGCTCTATTCGCTGTGGGACATGCGGCTGAAGGTGGGACATTCGTCGCGCTCGCTCGACGAGATGGTCCGCCAGGCCAAGGCCGACGTCACCGTCTGCACCGCACTGCTCGAGGCGCGCTATGTGTGGGGCGATACCGATCTGTATGACGAGGCGGCGCGGCGTTTCAAGGCGGAGATCCAGGCGGACAGCGCGCGCGGCTTCATCACCGCCAAGTTGGAGGAGCGCAACGCCCGCCACAAGAAGATGGGCGACAGCCGCTATGTCGTCGAACCCAATGTGAAGGAGGGCAAGGGCGGCCTGCGCGACCTGCACACGCTCTTCTGGATCGGCAAGTTCGCCTATAATGTCCGCGAGCCTGCCGAGCTGGTCGAGGCCGGGCTGCTCACCCCAACCGAATATCGCCAGTTCCGCCGCGCCGAGAATTTCCTCTGGGCGGTGCGCTGCCAGCTCCACCTGATCACCAACCGCCCCGAGGACCGCCTGACCTTCGACGTCCAGCGCGAGATCGCTGAGCGGATGCGCTTCGCCGATCGGCCCGGGATGCCCAAGGTCGAGCGCTTCATGCGCTACTACTTCCTCCAGGCGAAGGTGGTGGGCGACCTCACCGGCGTGTTCCTCGCGCACCTCGACGAGAAGTTCGCCGCGCGCGGCCGCCGCTTCGGCTTCCCGGCGCTGTGGCGCGGGCGGCGCAAGCTGAAGGGCTTCGTGCTTGAGCGCGGCCGGCTGGCGCTGCCGCGTGACACCTTCTTCCGCGAAGACCCAGTCCGCCTGGTCGAGCTGTTCGCGCTGGCCGACCTGCACGAACTGGAAATCCACCCGCTGGCCATGCGCGCCGCCGCGCGCGACGCCAAGCTGGTCGACGATGTTCGCAACGATCCCCGAGCCAATGCGCTGTTCCTCGACGTGCTGACCTCGCCGCGCGACCCGGAAACGGTGCTGCGCTGGATGAACGAAGCCGGCGTGTTCGGCCGCTTCGTGCCGGACTTCGGCCGCGTCGTCGCGCAGATGCAGTTCGACATGTACCACCATTATACGGTGGACGAGCATTCGATCCGCGCGATCGGGCTGCTCAGCAAGATCGAGAAGGGCCAGCTCAAGGAGGACCATCCGCTCGCCAGCGGCATCCTCCACCAGCTCGCCTCGCGCCGCGCGCTGTACGTGGCGGTGCTACTCCACGACATCGCCAAGGGCCGCAGCGGCGACCATTCGATCCTCGGCGCCGAGGTTGCGGAACGGCTCTGCCCGCGGCTGGGCCTGACGCCGGGCGAGACCGAGATGGTGGCGTGGCTGGTGCGCTGGCACCTGCTGATGTCCGCCACCGCGTTCAAGCGCGACCTCGCCGACTTCAAGACGATCCTCGACTTCACCGCGCAGGTGCAGAGCGCCGAGCGCCTCCGCATGTTGCTCGCGCTGACCGTGGTCGACATCCGCGCGGTCGGCCCCGGCGTGTGGAACGGCTGGAAGCGCCAGCTGCTCGGCGGGCTGTACGAAGCCGCCGAGGAAGTCCTCCGCCTCGGCCACAAGCAGCGCGGCCGCACCGAGCGCATCGCCGCCAAGCAGGACGAACTGGGCGCAGCACTCGGCTGGCCAGCGCCCAAGTTCGAGGCGTTCAAACGCCGCTTCACCGAAAGCTACTGGATCGCCGAGCCGAGCGACGTGCTGGAGCGCAACGCCGCGATGGTCGCCGCGGCGGGCGATGCGACGCTGCACGTCGAGGCGCAGGTCTATCCCGATCGCGGCGCGACGCTGGTCACGGTCTATGCCGCCGACCATCCCGGCCTGTTCTACCGCATCGCCGGTGCGATCCATGTCGCCGGCGGCAACATCATAGACGCGCGCATCCACACGACGCGCGACGGCATGGCGCTCGACAATTTCCTCGTCCAGGATCCGTTCGGCCAGCCCTTCGACGAGGAAGCGCGGCTCACCCGGCTCAAGACCGGCATCGCCGATGCGCTGGCCAACCGCGCGCGGCTTTCCGAACGCCTCAAGACCAAGGCACCGGTGCGGCTGCGCGCCGACGCCTTCTCGATCGAACCCAATGTGTTCATCGACAACAAGGCGTCGAACCGCTTCACCGTCATCGAAGTCAATGCGCGCGATCGGCCGGCGCTGCTCTACAGCCTTGCCAATGCCCTCTTCCAGTCGAAGGTCACGATTCATTCGGCGCATGTTGCAACCTATGGCGAGCGCGCGGTCGATACCTTCTATCTGACCGACCTGATCGGGGATAAGATCAGCTCGACGTCGCGACTCAAGACGATCGAGCGGCGTCTGCTGGAGGCCGCGGCCGGCGAGGAGATCGCCCAGGCCGCCTGATCGGGGGACGGACATGCCGGTAGTGGGGCTGGGCGGCTATTTCTTTCGCGCGCAGGATCCGGAGGGGCTGAAGGCCTGGTACCAGGAGATGCTGGGCGTCGGCGGCGGATGCGGCACCGATCCCAGCGGCCAGACGAGCCCGTGGTTCTGGTATCCCGAACCCGGCGGCGTCATCTTTCAGCCGTTCCAGGCGGACAGCACCTATTACGCCTCGGACAAGCAGGTGATGCTCAACCTGCGGGTGATCGACCTTGACGGGCTGCTGGAGCAGCTCAACGCCGCCGGCGTGGCGATCGAAACGCGGGCGGAGTGGGACACGCCGGAAACCGGCCGCTTCGCCCGCATCCACGATCCGGAGGGCAATCCGATCGAGCTGTGGGAGTCGCCTGCGGAGTAGTAAGGCGCGCCTCCTACCCTTCGTCATCCCGGCGAAAGCCGGGATCCATTGGGGCCTCCGTCGTTGCTCTTGCTGAGGCGTAGAGGCGACTGGATCCCGGCTTTCGCCGGGATGACAGTGGGGGGCGTGTCCCCCACCCTTCCCCTTACCCCGTGCCAAACGGCAGGATGCTCTCCAGCGTCGCCAGCGGCGGTGCGCCCGGCACCGTCGCCCCCTGCCGCAGCAGGAAGACGTGGCGGACGATCTCTGCCTGCTGCTCGATGCCGTAGCGCGCCAGCGTCCAGCCCGGCTTGATGCTGTAGTGATAGCGGCAAAAGGGGTGCCGCCGCAGCACCAGGTTGAGCCCCTGCTGGTGTTGCCAGACATGGACCAGCTCGTGGATCAGATGCCCCTGCAGCCCCAGCCCCGCGCTGGCGAAACAGTCCCGATAGGCATCCCCCGCCGGATGGAAGTGAAGATGCCCGCGCGGCGCCATGGTGACGTTGCGCGGCTGGAAGGGAAACCACTTCCGCCGGTAGATGCGCACCGGATCGAGGTCGATCGCAGTGCCGAACATGCCGAGGGCGAGCGCCCGCTCGGCATCGGTAAGAGGGCGGCCCTGTCGCGGGTCGTCGCCGGACATGGCCGCCCTCCCCTGCTTACTTGATCGCCAGCCCCGTCCACTTGGCGGCGAACGCCCAGAGGTCGGCGGTTTCCTCGATCACCTTGTCGGTCGGCTTGCCCGAGCCATGGCCGGCGCGGGTCTCGATGCGGATCAGATGCGGGCGATCGCCGATCTGGGCATGCTGCAGCGCCGCCGTGTACTTGAAGCTGTGGCCCGGCACGACGCGGTCGTCGGTATCCGCCGTGCTCACCAGGATGGCGGGGTATTCCACGCCGCTCTTGATGTTGTGATAGGGCGAATAGGCATAGAGCCGCTTGAAGTCCGCTTCCTTCGACGGATAGCCGTAATCGTCGACCCAGTAGCGGCCGGCGGTGAACCGGTCGAACCGGGTCATGTCCATCACGCCCACCGCCGGCAGCGCCGCGGCGAACAGGTCCGGGCGCTGGTTGGTCACCGCGCCGACCAGCAGGCCGCCATTGGAGCCGCCCTGGATCGCCAGCTGGCCCTTGCCGGTGATGCCTTCCTTGATAAGGAACTCGCCCGCGCCGATGAAGTCGTCGAACACGTTCTGCTTGTTGGCGAGGCGGCCGCCATCGTGCCACGCCTTGCCGTACTCGCCGCCGCCGCGGATGTTCGCCACGACGAACACGCCCCCCTGCTCCAGCCAGGCCAGCCGGCCCGCCGAGAAGCCGGGGGTGATCGGGATGTTGAACCCGCCATAGCCGTAGAGGATCGTTGGCGCGGGGCCGGTCACGCTCTTCTTGCGAACGATGAACATCGGCACCCTGGTGCCGTCCTTGGAGGCGTAGAAGCGCTGCTCCACCGCATAATCCTGCGGCTCGAACGCCACCTTCGGCTGCGCCCAAGGCTCGGCCTTGCCGGTCTTCACGTCGTAGCGGAAGATCGTCGTCGGATAGTTGAAGCTGGTGAAGGCGAAGAAGGTCTCGCCATCATGCGGATGCCCGCCAAAGCCGCTCGCGGTGCCGATGCCGGGCAGCGCGACCTTGCCGTCGGCCTTTCCGTCCAGCGTGTAGCGGCGCACCTCGGTGGCGGCATCGACCATGTAGCTGAGGATCAGCCGGTCGCCGACGATCGACTGGCCGGCCAGCGTCTCCTTCTGCTCGGGCACCACCTCGTGCGGAGTCAGCGCGGGATCGGCGAGGTCGATGGTGACGATCCGCTGGCGCGGCGCGCCGTCGTCGGTCGCGAACCAGAACTTCGTCCCGACATTGCCGATCGCCGACCAGTCATGCTCGAGCTTGCCGATGACGGTCTTCGCCTTGCCTGCGGGATCCTGCAGGTCGATGATGTGGACGAGGTTCTTGTTGTCGGTGCCCTCGCTGGTGGTGATCACCAGATAGCGGCCGTCGTCGGTGATGCCGGCATAATGGCTCTGCTTGGGCGTCGCGGGCGTCTCGTAGACCAGCCGGTCGGCCGACTGCTGGGTGCCCAGCTTGTGGAAATAGATGCGGTGGTTCTCGTTGAGCGCCTGGAACTTGGCGTCCGCGGGCGGCTCCGGATAGCGCGAGTAGAAGAAGCCGCTGCCGTCCTTGGCCCAGGCAACGCCCATGGTGAACTTGGCCCAGCTCACCGTGTCGCCGGTGTCCTTGCCGGTGGCGACGTCGAGCACCTTGATCGTCCGCCAGTCGGTGCCGCCGTCCTGGATCGAATAGGCGAGCAGCTTGCCGTCCTCGCTCGGCAGCCATTCGGCGAGCGCGGTGGCGCCGTCCTTCGACCAGCCATTGGGATCGATCAGCACCCGACCCTCGCCCTTCAGACCGTCACGGACGAACAGCACCGCCTGGTTCTGCAGACCGCTGTTGTGCGCGTAGAAATAATGGCCGCCCTTCTGCTCGGGCACGCCGAAGCGCTCGTAATCGAACAGCTGCTTGATCCGCGCCTTGAGCGCATCGCGGCCCGGCAGCGTCGCCAGATAGGCGTCGGTGACCTTGTTCTCCGCCTCGACCCAAGCGGCGACCTCCTTGTCGTTGCGGACGTCGTTTTCCAGCCAGCGATAGGGATCGGCGACCTTCACCCCGAACTGTTCGTCCACCACGTCAACGCGGCGGGTTTCGGGATAGGCGAACTTGGTCATCGGCGCGGTGGTCTCCGGCTTGGTGGTCTGGGCAACGGTGGGGCTGGCGAAGAGTAGCGGCAGGATCAATGCACGGCGCATTCAAGGGCTCCCAAAGAATGCGCCTACCCTAGGCAGGCCGGTCTCTTGGCTCAAGCCAAGCCGCCAAGCTCGATCACCCAGGCAAAGGCCGCGAGCGGCGACAGCGCCAGCAGCGCGGCAATCCACGCGCCAATATCGATGGGCGCGGCCGAGCGTGCCCGTTTGGACTTGCGAGACATGTTGTTTCTCCAGCACCGCCTGCCGAGACGATGCACCCTGTTCGGCGGCGGAGATGGGGAGCGCCGACGGGTTTGCAAGCGAAACGAAACTTGGGAGGCGGCAAGAAAGACTGCCCAACAGAAAAGGGCGGCCGCACCAGCGACCGCCCTTCCCTAGTTCGTTCCGAACGAAGCGCCGATCAGGCGGCTTCGTCGAAATCCTCGTCCGAGATCACCGGGCCCGAATCCTGGCCCTTGGCCGAGACGTCGCGGTCGACGAACTCGATGATCGCCATCGGCGACGCGTCCGAGGCGCGGATACCGGCCTTGATGATGCGGGTGTAGCCGCCGTTGCGATCGGCGTAGCGCGCAGCCAGCACGTCGAACAGCTTCACCAGCTGGGCGTCGTCCATCAGGCGCGAATGGGCCAGACGACGGTTCGACAGGCCACCCTTCTTGGCGAGGGTGATCAGCTTCTCGACGTACGGGCGCAGTTCCTTCGCCTTGGCGACGGTGGTGGTGATCTGCTCGTGCTTGATGAGCGCGGCGCTCATGTTGCGGAACAGGGCAATACGGTGAGCCGAGGTACGCTGCAGCTTACGACCGCCTACACGATGGCGCATGGTTCTTTCCTTCGTTCGTTAAGGGGCCGTTCGACGGAACCCCAGACCAGGCGGTGCAATCAGGGCCACCGCCCAAAACCCTAAGTTGCCAAAGTTCACAGTGTAGCGAACTTCGTCTGCTGGCCGCCGCGGCAAAGCCGCGTCGTCGGTCGGAGCCTGCGGCCCCGCCGGCCGGGCCTCGCGATCAGCCCGGGATTAGCAAGGCTAATCCCGGACGCGAGGCTCAGCCCATGATCTCCTGCTCGAGCTTCTTGGCCATTTCCTCGATGTTCTCGGGCGGCCAGCCCGGGATTTCCATGCCGAGGCGCAGGCCCATGCTGGAGAGGACTTCCTTGATCTCGTTGAGCGACTTGCGGCCGAAGTTCGGCGTGCGCAGCATCTCGGCTTCGGTCTTCTGAACCAGATCGCCGATATAGATGATGTTGTCGTTCTTGAGGCAGTTGGCCGAGCGGACCGAAAGCTCCAGCTCGTCGACCTTCTTGAGCAGATAGCGGTTGATCTGCGCGGCATCGCCTGCGCCACCTTCCGCCGGTGCCGCTGCCGGCGCCATGCCGACCGGGGCTGCCCGGGTGATCGAAGAATCGTCGAAGTGGACGAACAGCGCCAGCTGGTCCTGCAGGATCCGCGCGGCATAGGCCAGCGAGTCCTCCGGGGTCACCGTGCCGTCGGTTTCGACGGTCAGCGTGAGCTTGTCGTAATCGAGCTCCTGGCCGACGCGGGTGTTCTCGACCTTGTACGAGACCTGACGGACCGGGCTGAACAGCGCATCGACCGGGATCAGGCCGATCGGCGCATCGGCCGGGCGGTTCGCGGTAGCGGGCACATAGCCCTTACCCACGTCCGCGGTCAGTTCCATGTTCAGGGTCGCGCCGTCGTCGAGGTGGCAGATCACCAGCTCGGGGTTCATCACTTCGATGTCGCCCGAAACCGCGATGTCGCCCGCCTTCACTTCCGCCGGGCCGGTGGCCGACAGCTGGAGACGCTTCGGGCCTTCGCCCTGCATCTTGAGCGCGATCTGCTTCACGTTGAGGACGATGTCGGTCACGTCCTCGCGCACGCCGGCGAGCGACGAGAATTCGTGCAGCACATTCTCGATCTTGATCGAGGTGACTGCCGCGCCCTGCAGCGACGACAGCAGCACGCGACGCAGCGCGTTGCCGAGGGTGAGGCCGAAGCCCCGCTCCAGCGGCTCGGCGACGAACGTCGACTTCCGCTTGGGATCGCCACCGGGCTTCTTCTCGAGGCCGTTGGGCTTCTTGAGTTCCTGCCAGTTCTTAGCGTTGACCGACACGGGCTTTCCTCATGTTGGGCGGGGAAGAGGCATTCCCCGCCAGGTACCTACTGCAAGACCGCGAGACCCGCCTCAGGGCCCGCGGTGCAAGCAGGACGTTTAGACGCGGCGACGCTTCGACGGCCGCACGCCGTTATGGGGGATCGCCGTCACGTCGCGGATCGAGGTGATCTGGAAGCCGACCGCCTGCAGCGCGCGGAGCGCCGACTCACGGCCCGAACCCGGACCCTTGACCTCGACCTCGAGGGTGCGAACGCCGTGCTCGGCGGCCTTGCGGCCGGCGTCTTCGGCGGCGACCTGCGCGGCGTACGGGGTCGACTTGCGCGAGCCCTTGAAGCCCATCATGCCGGCCGACGACCAGCTGATCGCGTTGCCCTGCGCGTCGGTGATGGTGATCATGGTGTTGTTGAAGCTGGCGTTCACATGCGCGACGCCGGCGGTGATGTTCTTGCGTTCGCGACGGCGAATACGCTGCGGTTCACGTGCCATTTGGAATTTCCTGACCTAGAAGCTTGGTGCCTGGAGGCGCTGGGCCTCGGGGGAAGAAGTGCGCGCTGGGGAGCGCTGCTTACTTCTTCTTGCCGGCGATCGGCTTGGCCTTGCCCTTGCGGGTGCGCGCATTGGTGTGCGTGCGCTGGCCGCGGACCGGCAGGCCCTTGCGGTGACGCAGGCCGCGATAGCAGGCCAGGTCCATCAGGCGCTTGATGTTCATCGCCACCTGGCGACGAAGATCACCTTCCACGGTGTAGCCGGCGTCGATCGCTTCGCGGATCTGCAGCACTTCCTGGTCGCTCAGGTCCTGCACGCGGCGCTCCGGCGCGATGCCGAGCTGCGTGGTGAGTTCCTTGGCCTTTGCGGGGCCGATGCCGTGGATATACTGCAGCGCGATGACGACGCGCTTGTTGGTCGGGATGTTAACACCCGCAATACGTGCCATGAAATATATTCTCCCAGCTCCACGAGGCACTGCATGGCAGCGGCGCCCCATCTCGTAGCGTTGCCTTCCGAAATGCAGTGGCACGACGCACGCAGGGAGCGCCGCCGTAATCTACTGTTCCGGAAGTTGGGCGAGATACGGGGCCGCAGGCGAACTGTCAAGCGCCGCGGGGCCGGAAAATGCTGAACCCTCCTTATATAGCAAGGTTCCCGGCAGGCCAAGCGCGGTGAGGGGTGCGGCGGCGAAGCGCGTCCCGTTTCGGATAGGAAGTTGGGGATTGCAGACTGGCGGGTGCACGCAACCCGACGATCAGGTCACGACCGAGATTAGGTGGGAAGCAGTCGTTAGTAACCCGGCGACCACGGCTTATCCTCCAGCCGCGCAAGGTCGCCTTCAGCAACGCTCTGCATTAGCTCAAGCACCTTCTTTCGTGGTAACCCGGTCATGTGTCGTGGCTGGCCATGGTCCTCGACATGCTCATAGGTGACGTAGCCGCCTCCGTAGTAGCCGAGACCCCACTCACTCTCGTGAATAACAGAGACGGAAGCATGTTCTTCGTCTCCGGGACACTCTTCCATTTCATCGGCCAAGCGACTCAATACCGACGCCAGCGAATCGGTCTCGCAAACAACACCGCGATGATAGACGAAAAAGCTCATGCGCCCATGCTACCGAGCGGCGCCACGTCCGCAAGTGGGGCGGGAGCGGCCATGGCGGGCATTGGTGGGGAGCTATCGCTCCGCTGGCGGACAAAGAAGGGTGAAGACCACCTCCAATCCACAAATGTGACAGAAGAGGGCGGGCCGGTTCCGCCGCGCAGTCTTACAGCGCACAGGAACAGTTTTTGAAGCGTGGGCCAGGGGTCTTGATTCGCCGCGCAACGGCAGGCCATGATGGAGAGGTAGACCGGGGGCTGACGAATGGAATGGTTGTTGTTGGGGGTGATCGCTCTGGTGCAGGCCGGGGAGGTGCCGAAGGGCGAACTGGCGACGCCGTTGAAGCCGAGGAGCGCGCCGGCTGAATGGGTGACGGACGCGGATTATCCGTCCAGCGCAGTCGACAAGGGCGAGCTGGGCCGGGTGCATTTTACCCTGGCCGTAGATACGAAGGGCGTTCCGGATGGTTGCTATATCACCGCAACTTCCGGATATTTGCAATTGGATCAGCTTGCTTGCGCCATCCTCCTGAAGCGCGCGCGGTTCAGCCCAGCACGTGATTCGGCGGGGACCCCTATTCGTGCGATATATTCCAACAAGTTCACGTGGACGTCGCAGGATGGTCCCGCGCCCGGCGAGATTCCGCGTATCGATCTCGTCGTGGAAGTTGCGAAACTGCCGGCCGGATATGCCAGACCCGCGCTGACGCGGGTGCATTTTGCAAAGTCCGGCAAACCGGATGCCTGCCGGATCGAAGTGACGAGCGGTCTCGTCGCGATTGACAAGGTGGCATGTCAGCAGGTCATGGTACAGGCGCCGGCACCGACACAAGGCATCAAATACGGGCCTCTGTTCGACACCCGGATGGTCCTGGTGACGTTCGAGCCGGTTTCCGCAAGGTGAGCGGCTCGCAGTTAGGAAGAGCCTGAGCCCGAATATATGCTGGACGGGAGGCGATCGCCACTTGCCGCGAAGCGGCGAGAAAACGGACCGCCTCCACCGCGTGGAATTCCGATGAGAAACCTTCGGGACCATCCAAGAAGCAGGGCGGGTTTGCGACTGGTATTGGGCGGAAGCGGACGAGCCGCAGCGCCGCATATAGCTCAGAATCAAAAAGGGCGGGGTTTCCCCCGCCCTTTCCGTTATCCCTGCCCGTCAAGCACCGCGGCGATCTGCCGCGTCACCTCGTCGATATCGGCCATGCCGTCGACTCGCCGGACCAGCCCCTTCTCTTCGTAGAAGGGCAGGATCGGCGCGGTCTTTGCACGATACTCCGCCATGCGGGTGCGCACCGTCTCGGCATTGTCGTCGGGGCGGCGCTTGAACTCGGTCGAGCCGCACACGTCGCACACGCCTTCCGTCTTGGGCAGCTTGTACTTGTCGTGATAGCCCTCGCCGCACTTGGCGCAGGTGAAGCGGCCCTCGACCCGGTCGACCAGCGCCTCTTCGTTGACCAGCAGCTCGATCACATAGTCGAGCTTGCGGCCGCGTTCGCTGAGCAGCGCGTCGAGCGATTCGGCCTGCGCATAGGTGCGCGGATAACCGTCGAAAATCGCGCCCTGTTCGGTATCGGCCATGTCGAGCCGCTCGCCGATGATGCCCGAGACGATCTCGTCGGAGACGAGCTGGCCCGCCTCCATCACTGCCTTGGCCTTCAGGCCCGTGGGCGTCCCCGCCTTCACCGCGGCGCGCAGCATGTCGCCCGTGGACAGCTGCACCATGCCGCGCTCGGTCTCGAGACGCTTCGCCTGGGTGCCCTTACCGGCCCCCGGCGGACCCAACAGGATGATATTCAACAGGTACCTCCCCTTGTGCCGCGCGACGATCAGCGCGCGCGGCCGCCCTTGAGCTTCGCCTTCTTGATCAGATCGCCATACTGGTGGGCCAGCAGGTGCGACTGGATCTGCGTCACCGTATCCATGGTTACGTTGACCACGATGAGAAGGCTAGTGCCGCCCATCAGGAACGGGATGCTCATCGCGGAGAACGCCCATTCCGGGACCAGGCAGATGATGGTCAGATAGGCTGCACCGATCACGGTGATGCGGGTCAGCACATAGTCGAAATACAGCTCGGTGTTCTTGCCCGGGCGGATGCCGGGGACGAAGCCGCCATAGCGCTTCAGATTGTCCGCGGTTTCCTCCGGGTTGAAGACCACCGCGGTGTAGAAGAACGAGAAGAAGATGATGCCGGCGGCATAAAGCGACATGTAGATCGGCGAGCCGTGGCGCAGCCAGATGTTCAGGTTCGCGATCAGGTCGCCATACCAGGTATCGCCCTGCGCGGCCTGGCCGGCGAACTGGGTGATCGTCAGCGGCAGCAGCAGCAGCGACGAGGCGAAGATCGGCGGGATCACGCCGGCAGTGTTGAGCTTGAGCGGCAGGTGGCTGCGCTCGGCCTGGACGCCGCGCGCGGTCTGGCGCTTCGGATACTGGATCAGGATGCGGCGCTGGGCGCGCTCCATGAAGCAGATGAACAGCACGAGGATGGCGACGCCGACGATCACGAAGATCAGGCGCAGCGGATCGATCGAGCCCGAACGGCCGCTCTCGAACAGCTGGACCAGCGTGACCGGCAGGCGGGCGACGATGCCGGCCATGATGATCAGCGAGATGCCGTTGCCGATGCCGCGGCTTGTGATCTGCTCACCGATCCACATCAGGAACATGGTGCCGCCGACGAGGCTGACCACCGCGGTGAGGGTGAAGGCCAGGCCCGGCTCGACCACCGGGCTCAGGCCCTTGGCCGCACCCGCTGCCTCGAGGCCCTGCACCAGGAAATAGCCCTGGATGCAGGTGAGCAGCACAGTGCCGTAGCGGGTGTACTGGTTCAGCCGCTTGCGGCCGCTCTCGCCTTCCTTCTTGATCGCGTTGAGCTGCGGCGACAGCGAGGTCGCCAGCTGCACGACGATCGACGCGGTGATGTAGGGCATCACGCCCATCGCCACGATCGACATGCGCGACAGCGCGCCGCCGGTGAAGTTGTTGAAGAAGTCGAGCACGCCGCCCTGCGTCTGCTGCGCGAGCAGGCCGAGCGCCGTCGGGTCGATACCCGGCAGCGGCACATAGCTCAGCATGCGGAAGACGATCAGCGCACCGAGGGTGAACCACAGGCGCTTCTTGAGGTCGGTGGCCTTGCTGAACTTCGCCAGATTGATGCTGGAGGCCAGCTGGTCGGCTGCGGATGCCATTTCGTATCTTCGTCCCGGATAAGTGACGGGCGCTCCCCCGCCCTGCGGAGTCGCATATAGGGGTTGTGCGCGGCTTGTCTAATGGCTGCGGGCGCGGAAAGAAACCGGCACCTGCCCCGGCCTTCGCCCAAACCCTCGTCATTCCGGCGAAAGCCGGAATCCATTGGGGTCACCGGCGCGGCGCTTGCCATGACGTAGTGGCGAATGGATCCCGGCTTCCGCCGGGATGACAGACTTGGAGGGATCGGCGTCGTTCGCGACGCGCGCATACCCAAGCCCAGCACGAAGGAAGGCGGAGCCTTGGGAGCCCCGCCTTCGCGTTTCGTCAGCCCTGCTTGGCGGCCTTGGCAGCGGCCTGGGCCGTGCGGTGCTTCGCCTTGTGCTTGTCGGCGGCCGGAACGATCTCCGGCACGGTGACCGAGCCACCGGCCTTCTCGACCGCCTCACGCGCACCGGCGGAGACGCCGGCGACGGTGAAGTTCAGCTTCGCGGTCAGTTCGCCCTTGCCGAGCAGACGGACGCCGTCCTTGCCGCCACGGGCCAGGCCAGCGGCCTTCAGCGCAGCGTGATCGATGTCGGTGCCGGTCAGCTTGCCGGCGTCAACAGCCTTCTGGATCTCGCCCAGGTTCACCTCGGCATAGTCCTTGGCGAAGATGTTGTTGAAGCCACGCTTCGGCAGACGCATGTGGAGCGGCATCTGGCCGCCTTCGAAGCCCTTGATCGAGACGCCTTCGCGGCTCTTCTGACCCTTGACGCCGCGGCCGCCGGTCTTGCCCTTGCCCGAGCCGATACCACGGCCGATGCGCATACGGCGATGACGGGCGCCCTGGTTGTCGTTGAGTTCGTTCAGCTTCATGATGTGTGCACTCGCTTTCGCTTTTGTCGCGCGTTGTTGGGAAGCGCGGGCTCATAGCGGCGAGCGGGGGGAATGTCGACTCTTGTTTGGCGGACGGGGACATTCTCATGAAGCGCAGTCCGGGTGCGCAGTTCGTGCTTGTCGACCTCCTGCGAAGCATCAACGACCGCGCTGGAACCGACCAAGCGCGCCTGCCTGTAGCAACCACCAACGGCCGCGAAAAACGTCAGAGATTCTGCTTCTACTTGCGACCGATCAGGACGCCAGGTGACGCATTTCCGGTGCTATCCTTCAAATCGAAGATCAGGCCAATCTCCCCGCCCCCTGGTCCATACAGACGACCATGTGCGGCGCCTTTCAAGATGCCATCAGCCGTCGTGACCGTACCATCTACGCGCCCGCTTTGCGGGTCCAGTACGCCATCCAAGATCAGGTTGATGGGCGCGCTGCCCCCATTCATTGTTACCGCTATCGTTCCGCTCAGCCGACGCGCTGACGCATCGACAGCCACGGTCTGCCCAGCCGAGGCCGCTCCGATTTCCACCACCGTCGCCTGGTAGATTGTCGTCCCAGCTACAGGTAGGTCCAAGGCCAAGGTCGGCGCGCCCGCCAGTGTAAACCCGGAAAAGCCAATTGGCTTCACGTTTTCCAGATCCTTGATGTAGCCCACGTAGATGGCTCCGCCGACATTGCGGTGAATAGTCAGGAACGCATCACTCGTGCCGATCACATACTTGTAGGCGAGAGCCGCATCCGTTTGGGCCAACGTGGTTCCATCTACACCCGGAGTGATGGTGGACTGCGAATTTGGATATGCGCGCGTGAACGATTGCGTCGCCGCCCTATAGCTGAAAGTGGTGGCGTCAGGATCGCGATATATTACCGACGCAGGTATAGTTTGCGTGGTCGACGCCAGGACGAGCCCTGTAAAGTTACGGTCGAGGCTGAAGTCTGCGAACGGAGAATACGCCGTGACCGTCGGCGTTGGCGTAGGGCTCGGTCCGGGTGGAGCAGGCGTGAGGACCGGTGCCGGTGTCGGCGTGCCGTTAGCAGCTTGCTGAGAGCCGCCATCGCTGCACCCTGACACAGCCAGCGCGCAAGCAATAGACAGCAACAAGTACTGATGCACGTTCATTAGCTTCCCCCCGGAAAAGAACTGACCTCGTCGTAGGCGACCGCCAGTTCGTTGTCGACAAGCATTCGCCGACCGACGGGCGGCGCTGCAAAATTCAACTTCTTGCTTCCCCGACCCGACTTCCACCAGACAAATAAAAAGGGCGGTGGTTGCCCACCGCCCTTTTCCAATGTCGCTGTGTCAGCAGACCGAAGGCTCAGCCCTCGATCACTTCCACCATGTGCGGCAGCTTGCGGATCATGCCGCGGACCTCGGGGCTGTCTTCCAGCTCCGAAACCTTGTGCATCTTGTTGAGGCCAAGGCCGATCAGCGTTGCGCGCTGATCCTTGGTGCGGCGGATCGGCGAGCCGATCTGCTTGATCTTGATCTTCGCCATGATCGATTACTCCGTAACGGCCGCAGCGTCCGCCTCGGCGGTCTGCGAACCACCGCGGCCGAGCAGGTCGGCGATCTTCTTGCCACGGCGCTGCGCAACCGACTTCGGCGAAGTCTGCTCACCCAGTGCCTCGAACGTGGCGCGGATCATGTTGTACGGGTTCGAGGTGCCGACCGACTTGGTCACCACGTCGGCCACGCCCAGCGATTCGAAGATCGCGCGCATCGGGCCGCCGGCGATGATGCCGGTACCCTGGGGCGCCGAACGGACGGTCACGCGGCCTGCGCCGAAGTGGCCGTTGCCGTCGTGGTGCAGCGTGCGGCCTTCCTTCAGCGGAACGCGAATCATCGCCTTCTTCGCCGAAGCGGTCGCCTTCGAGATGGCTTCCGGCACTTCGCGCGCCTTGCCATGACCGAAGCCGACACGGCCCTTGCCGTCGCCGACGACGACGAGCGCTGCGAAGCCGAAGCGCTTACCGCCCTTCACCGTCTTCGAGACGCGGTTGATGTGGACGAGCTTTTCGATCAGCTCCTCACCACCGTCGTCCTGCGGACCACCGCGACGATCGTCACGGCGACCACGGTTGCCGTCGCGACCGCCACGGCCGCGGTTGTCACCGCCGCCGCCCGGAGCGCCACGGCCACGGCCGCCACGCGAACCACGACCCTGCTGCTGCTGGTCGGGTGCCGCCTGGCCGGCGTCCTGCGCCTCGACCGGTGCTTCGGTCGTGTTGATTTCATCGGCCATCGTTAGAACTCCAATCCGCTCTCACGCGCGGCATCCGCCAGCGCCTTGACGCGACCATGGTAGAGGAAGCCACCGCGGTCGAAGACGACCTGGGTGATGCCTGCGGCCTTGGCGGCCTCGGCAACGCGCTTGCCCACTTCCTGTGCCGCGGCGATCGTGGCGCCGGTCTGGCCACGCACGTCCTTCTCGAGCGTGGAAGCCGAGGCGACGGTGCGACCTGCGGCATCGTCGATCACCTGGGCATAGATGTGCTTGCCCGAGCGATGGATCGACAGACGAGGACGGCCACCGGCCCGCGCACGAAGCGCGGTACGGTTGCGGCGACGACGCTTTTCGAAAAGCGAAAGACCCTTGGTGCTGATCACTTCTTCTTCCCTTCCTTGCGGAAGATGAATTCGCCATCGTACTTGATGCCCTTGCCCTTATAGGGCTCCGGCTTGCGCCAACGGCGGATTTCCGCGGCCACCTGGCCGACCTTCTGCTTGTCGATGCCCGAGATCTCGACCGTGGTCTGATCCGGCGTCTTGATCTCGATCCCTTCCGGGATGTCGAAGTTGACGTCGTGCGAATAGCCGAGCTGCAGCTTCAGGACCTTGCCCTGCGAAGCAGCGCGGTAGCCCACGCCGGTGATCAGCAGCTTCTTGGTGAAGCCGGTGGTCACGCCGGTGACGAGGTTCTGCACCAGGGTACGCTGCATGCCCCAGAAGGCACGGGCGCGCTTGGTCTCGTTCGCCGGCTGCACCGAGATGCCGCCGTCGATCACTTCGTACTTGATGTCGTCCGCGAGCGGCATGGTGAGGGTCCCCTTGGGGCCCTTCACCGAGATTTGCCCGCCGTCGATGTTCGCGGTCACGCCCGCGGGGACGGGAACCGGCTTCTTACCGATGCGGCTCATCAGAACACCTCCGCGAGCACTTCGCCGCCGACATTCTGTTCGCGCGCTTCGGCGTCGGACAGAACGCCGCGAGGCGTCGAGACGATCGTGATGCCGAGGCCGTTACGGACGCGCGGAAGCTCCTGCGAACCCGAATAGACACGGCGGCCCGGCTTCGAGATGCGCGCGACGTGCTTGATCGCCGGCTGACCCTCGAAATACTTCAGCTCGATGCGGATGCCGGCCGCGGGGCCCATCTGCTCTTCGCTGTAGCCACGGATATAGCCCTCGCGCTGAAGCACGTCGAGGACACGGACACGCAACTTCGACGCCGGCGTGAGGACAGAGTCCTTGCGCGCGCGCTGACCGTTGCGGATGCGGGTGAGCATGTCACCCAGGGGATCGGTCACTGCCATCTTGCGTGTCCTTTACCAGCTCGACTTCGTGACACCCGGGATCAGGCCCTTGTTGGCCAGATCGCGCAGCATGACACGTGCGAGACGGAACTTGCGGTAATAAGCGCGGGGACGACCCGTCAGCTCACACCGGTTGCGAATGCGGGTCGGGTTCCCGTTGCGGGGAATCTCGGCCATCTTGAGCCGTGCGATGAGACGCTCGGTCTCATCCAGGCTTTCGTCGTTCGCAATCGCCTTGAGCTTCGCGTACTTGCCGGCGTACTTCTTCACCAGCTGCTTGCGACGCTCGTTCTTGTTGATCGAACTCAGTTTCGCCATGACTTAAGTTCTTCCTTCCTTACGCCGCCTGCTTCGTTTCGCCGTCCGCCTGCGGGAACGGGAAACCGAAGAGACGGAGAAGCTCGCGAGCCTCGTCATCCGTCTTGGCAGTGGTGGTAACGATCACGTCCATGCCGCGCACCTTGTCGATGCGGTCATAGTTGATTTCGGGGAACACGAGCTGTTCCTTCAGGCCGCAGGCATAGTTGCCACGACCGTCGAACGACTTCGGGTTCAGGCCGCGGAAGTCGCGGACGCGCGGGAGCGCGATCGTGATGAAACGATCGAGGAACTCGTACATGCGCTCACGACGAAGGGTAACCTTCGCGCCGATCGGCATGCCTTCACGCAGCTTGAACTGCGCGATCGACTTCTTCGCCTTGGTCACGACCGGCTTCTGGCCGGCGATCAGTTCCATTTCAGAAGCGGCCTGCTCGACCTTCTTCTTGTCCTGGGTGGCTTCGCCAACGCCCATGTTCAGCACGATCTTTTCGATGCGCGGAATTTCCATGACGTTCTTGTAGCCGAACTTCTCGGTCATCGCCTTGACGATCTGCTCGTCATAGAGCTTGCGCAGGCGAGGCGTGTACTTGTCAGCCATTGATGACCTCCCCGGTCTTGACGGCGACGCGAACCTTCTTGCCGTCGCGTTCTTCGAAGCGGACGCGGGTGGGCTTGCCGTCGGCGGTCACGTGCGCGACCTTCGAGACATGCAGCGGCGCTTCGATGCGCACCAGGCCACCCTGGGGCTCGCCCTGGGTCGGCTTCTTGTGGCGGACGGCGATGTTCACGCCGGAAACGACGACCTTGTCGTCCTTCGGCAGCGACTTGACGACTTCACCGGTCTTGCCCTTGTCCTTGCCGGACAGGATTACGACCTTGTCGCCCTTCTTGATCTTGGCAGCAGCCATCACAGCACCTCGGGGGCGAGCGAAATGATCTTCATGAAGCCCTTCGAGCGGAGCTCGCGGACCACCGGGCCAAAGATACGGGTGCCGATCGGCTCCTCGTTCTTGTTGACCAGCACGGCGGCGTTACCGTCGAAACGGATCACCGAGCCGTCGGTGCGGCGGATGTCCTTCGCCGTGCGGACGATAACCGCGCGGTGGACGTCGCCCTTCTTAACCTTGCCGCGGGGGGCGGCTTCCTTGATGCTGACGACGATGACGTCGCCCACGCCGGCGAAGCGACGCTTCGACCCGCCCAGCACCTTGATGCACTGCACCCGCTTCGCGCCGCTGTTGTCAGCGACGTCGAGATTGGACTGCATCTGGATCATCGATCCGGTTCCTTCTCGTTTGGCCTGCCGGGACGAGCCCGGTGGTTCCGTTTCTAATGCGTCACCCCGGCCTCACGGCCGGGGCACCAAAGCGGCGGCCTATGACCGCAACTCGAGTTCTCCGCAAGAGCGGAGATGACGATTATGCGTCGACCGTGTTCGGCGTCGCGTGGGTATCAACCCGCCCGATCACCTTCCAGGTCTTCAGCTTGGAGATCGGCGCAGTCTCTTCGATGCGCACGGTCTCGCCGGCCTTGTACTCATTCGCCTCATCATGGGCGTGGTACTTCTTCGAGCGGCGGATGATCTTCCCGTAGAGCGGGTGCTTCACCTTACGCTCCACGAGAACCACCACGGTCTTGTCGCCCTTATCTGAGACGATGTTCCCGGTCAGCACGCGCTTCGGCATGGTCTCGGTCCTCTTACTTGGCAGTCGAGCGCGAGCGCTCGTTCTGCAGCGTCTTGATACGGGCGATGTCGCGACGCACTTCCCGCACGCGGGTCGGCTTCTCGAGCTGGCTGGTGGCGGCCTGGAAGCGCAGGTTGAACTGCTCGCGCTTCAGGTTGCCCAGCTGCTCGGCGAGCTGGTCGTCGGTGTTGGCCCGAAAGTCGGTTGCCTTGGTCATTTCTATCAGCCCTCCAGGTGCGTCGTGTCGCCGAGGCGAGCGACGACCTTGGTCTTGATCGGCAGCTTCATCGCGGCGCGCTCGAACGCTTCCGCGGCGAGCGGGCCGGGAACGCCGTCCAGCTCGAACAGGATGCGGCCCGGCTTGACGCGGGCGACCCAGAACTCCGGCGAACCCTTACCCGAGCCCATGCGGACTTCGGCAGGCTTCGACGAAACCGGAACATCCGGGAAG
Organism: Sphingomonas trueperi; assembly: GCF_040545965.1. Classification (GTDB taxonomy): domain Bacteria; phylum Pseudomonadota; class Alphaproteobacteria; order Sphingomonadales; family Sphingomonadaceae; genus Sphingomonas; species Sphingomonas trueperi_C. The sequence goes on from NZ_JBEPMV010000003.1 coordinate 571,964, forward strand.
ATGCGGATCCAGAGACGACCCTGACGCTTGATGTGACGCGTGATCGCGCGGCGAGCCGCCTCGATCTGGCGCGCGGTGATCCGCTCGGGCTCCATCGCCTTCAGGCCATAGGAGCCGAAGTTGAGCGCCGTACCACCCTTGGCGTCGCCATGGATGCGGCCCTTGAAGGCCTTACGGAACTTGGTGCGCTTCGGTTGCAGCATTGTTCTGTCCTAGTCCTTAGCGGCGATGATCGTCGCGCGACGGGCGCACGCCCGAGGTCTGTGCCTCGAGGTTCAGCCGGTCCTGCGCCATCGGATCGTGGCCGAGGATTTCGCCCTTGAAGATCCAGACCTTCACGCCGCACACGCCATAGGCGGTGTGGGCTTCGGCCTCGGCATAGTCGACGTTCGCGCGCAGCGTGTGCAGCGGAACGCGGCCTTCGCGGTACCATTCGGTGCGGGCGATTTCCGCGCCGCCCAGACGGCCGGCGCAGGTGATACGAATGCCTTCGGCGCCGAGACGGAGAGCCGACTGCACCGCGCGCTTCATCGCACGACGGAACGCGATACGGCGCTCCAGCTGGTCCGCCACGCCCTGCGCGACGAGCTTCGCATCGACTTCCGGCTTGCGGATCTCGACGATGTTGAGCGAGACGTCGGACGAGGTCATCGCGCCGAGCGTCTTGCGCAGCTTCTCGATGTCCGCGCCCTTCTTGCCGATGATCACGCCGGGACGTGCCGCGAAGATCGAGATGCGGCACAGCTTGGCCGGACGCTCGATGACCACCTTCGAGATCGCGGCCTGCGGCAGCGTCTTGAGGATGAACTTGCGGATCTTGAGGTCCTCCAGCAGCAGACGGCCATAGTCATGGCCTTCCGCGAACCAGCGGCTGTCCCAGGTGCGGTTGATCTGCAGGCGCAGACCGATGGGATTGCTCTTCTGACCCATTATGCTTCTTCCTGCTCGCGCACGACGATGCGCAGACGGCTGAACGGCTTCAGGATGCGGGTGGACTTGCCACGGCCGCGCGTCGCGAAGCGCTTCATCGTGATCGACTTGCCGACCGAGGCCTCGGCGACGACGAGGGCGTCGACGTCGAGGTTGTGGTTGTTCTCGGCATTGGCGATGGCCGAGGCCAGAACCTTGCGCGCGTCGACCGCCATCGCCTTCTTCGAGAAGGCGAGGATGTTCATCGCTTCAGCCGCGGTGCGGCCACGGATGAGGCCAGCGACCAGGTTCAGCTTCTGCGCCGAGCCACGGATCTGGGTGGCGACGGCAAGGGCTTCCTTGTCGCCGACCTTGCGGGGGGCTGCCTGCTTGCTCATTAGCGCTTACCCTTCTTGTCCGCGGCGTGGCCGGGGAAGAAACGGGTCGGCGCGAACTCGCCGAGCTTCATGCCGACCATGTCCTCGTTGACCGAGACCGGGACGAACTTGCGGCCGTTGTAGACGTTGAACGTCAGACCAACGAACTGCGGCAGGATCGTCGAACGACGCGACCAGGTCTTGATCGGACCAGCGCGGGTGCCGGCTTCCTGAGCGGTCTCTGCCTTCTTGAGCAGATGCAGGTCCACGAACGGACCCTTCCATACGGAGCGAGCCATCTATCAGCCCTTCTTCTTCGCGTGACGCGAACGGATGATCATCTTGTCCGTCGCCTTGTTGTGGCGGGTGCGCGCACCCTTGGTCGGCTTGCCCCACGGGGTGACCGGGTGACGGCCGCCCGAGGTACGGCCTTCACCACCGCCGTGCGGGTGGTCGACCGGGTTCTTCGCGACACCGCGGGTAAGCGGACGCGAACCCTGCCAGCGGCTACGACCGGCCTTACCGAAGTTCTGGTTCTGGTTGTCGGGGTTCGACACCGCACCCACGGTCGCCATGCAGGCGGCGTGGATGTAGCGCTGCTCACCCGAGCTCAGACGCACGATCACCATGCCGCGGTCACGACCGACGACCTGGACGTACGCACCAGCCGAACGCGCGATCTGACCGCCCTTGCCCGGCTTCATCTCCACATTGTGGACGATGGTGCCGACCGGAATCTGGCCCAGCTCCATGGCGTTGCCCGGCTTCACGTCGGTCTTCTTGCCCGCGATCACCTTGTCGCCGACAGCGAGACGCTGCGGAGCGATGATGTAGGCCAGACGATCCTTGCCGGCTTCGTCGGCGCCGTAGTTGATCAGCGCGATGAAGGCGGTGCGGTTCGGGTCATACTCGATCCGCTCGACGGTGCCTTCGACGTCCCACAGGCGGCGCTTGAAATCGACGATGCGATAGCGCTGCTTGTGACCGCCGCCGATGCCACGCGAGGTGACATGGCCCTTGTTGTTACGGCCGCCGGTCTTGGTCTTGCCTTCGGTCAGCGCCTTGACGGGGCGACCCTTGAAGAGCTGCGAGCGGTCGATCAGGATCAGCCCGCGGACGCCAGGCGACGTCGGATTATAGTTCTTGAGCGCCATGGTCTCAGATCCCCGTGGTCACGTCGATCTGTTCGCCCTGGGCGAGCGTCACGACCGCTTTCTTAAAGTCCGAACGGCGGTAGGGCGCGCCCTTCCACTTCTTGGTCTTGCCCTTCTGGACGAGGGTGTTCACGCCGGTGACCTTGACGTTGAACAGCGCCTCGACGGCAGCCTTGATCTCCGGCTTGGTCGCATCGTTGGCGACCTTGAAGACCACGGCGTTCGCCTCGGAGACGAGCGTCGACTTTTCGGTGATGTGCGGGGCGAGCACCACGTCGTAGTGACGGATGTCGACCGGCTTGGACTGCTTAGCCATTGAAGCGCGCCTCCAGCTTCTCGACGGCAGCGCGGGTCAGGACCAGCGTGTCGCTCTTCAGGATGTCGTAGACGTTGGCGCCGATCGCCGGCAGCACGTCCACCTGGTGCAGGTTGCCTGCTGCCAGCGCGAAGCTGTTCTCGATGGTGTCGCCATCGATCACCAGAGCCTTCTTGCCGAAGCCCAGCTTCTCGAGGTTGCCGGCCAGGACCTTGGTCTTGCCGTTCTCGACGACCAGGCTGTCCATGACGATCAGCGAACCCGCCTTGGCGTGGCTCGACAGCGCCATCTTCAGGCCCAGCGTGCGGATCTTCTTGTTCAGCGACGGATTGAAGTCGCGGACGCGGGCGCCGTGCGCCTTACCACCGCCGATGAACACCGGCGCGCGGCGATCGCCGTGACGTGCGGTACCACCGCCCTTCTGGCGGCCCCACTTCTTGCCCGTACGCGCAACGTCGGCGCGCTCGCGGGTGCCACGGGCGGTGCCGCGACGCTTCTCGAGCTGCCAGGTGACGACGCGGTGCAGGATGTCGGCGCGCGGATCGAGACCAAAGATCTCGTCGTTGAGCTCGATATCGCCCTTCTCGGCGGCGTCGAGGGTTTGAACCTTGACCTTCACTTAGCCCTCCTGGCCTTCGGTGGCTTCCGGAGCCGCCACTGCGGGCGCTTCGGCGGGAGCCTCGTTGCTGTTCGCGACGGTCTTCAGACCGGCGGGGTACGGCGCTTCGGCGTGACGGGCAACCTTGACGGCGTCCTTCACGATCAGCCAGCCGCCCTTCGAGCCCGGAACCGAACCCTTGACGAAGATCAGGCCGCGCTCGGCATCGGTGCCGACCACTTCCAGATTCTGCTGGGTGCGATTGCGGTCGCCCATGTGACCGGCCATCTTCTTGTTCTTGAAGACGCGACCCGGATCCTGGCGGTTACCGGTCGAACCGTGCGAACGGTGCGAGACGGAAACGCCGTGGGTGGCGCGCAGACCGCCGAAGCCCCAACGCTTCATGGCGCCGGCGAAACCCTTACCCTGGGTACGGCCCGACACGTCGACCAGCTGGCCTGCGACGAAATGGTCGGCCGAGATTTCGGCGCCCACGTCCAGCAGACCATCTTCCTCGACGCGGAATTCGCAGAGGATCGCCTTCGGCTCGACTTCGGCCTTGCCGAAGTGGCCGCGCTGCGGCTTGGCGACGTTCTTGGCCTTCGCCGTGCCGGCGCCGACCTGAACGGCCACATAGCCATCCTTGTCGGTGGTGCGCTGTGCCACCACCTGGACGCCTTCCAGTGCCAGAACGGTCACCGGCACGTGCCGGCCGTCGTCCTGGAACAGGCGGGTCATCCCCATCTTCTTCGCGATAACGCCAGTGCGCATCGGCCTGTTGCTCCTATTACAGAGGCACCCCCGGGACCATTCCCGCGGGTGCGTGTTCAACCCTGAATGTTTTACTGCGAAGCCCCCGTCCGGGCTGAACCTCCACCTTGCGGTGGAAGAGACGGGGGACGCAGGCCCGGCCACTCGAAAGCCGCCGGCGGTATCCCTTGTCGCTGCGAGCCTGGTCGGCCCGCCACTCCTTGCGTTGGATCGGGAAACGATCCGGTCGAGGAGGATGGCGACTCCAGTAAAGGAGCCGCGAATCTCGAGGAAGCGGCGCCTTTACGTCAGCTACGCTTCCATGTCCACCGCATTAAAGGGTGAACGCCAAAAGCCCCCGCGAAGCGCGGGGGCTGGAGCCGGCTCAGGCCAGCTTGATCTCGACGTCGACGCCGGCGGCCAGGTCGAGCTTCATGAGCGCGTCCACGGTCTGCGGGGTCGGCTGAACGATGTCGAGCATGCGCTTGTAGGTGCGCGTCTCGAACTGCTCGCGCGACTTCTTATCGATGTGCGGGCCACGGTTGACCGTGAACTTGTCGATGTGAGTCGGGAGCGGGATGGGGCCACGGATGAGGGCGCCGGTACGGCGGGCGGTGTCGGCAATGTCGCCGGCAGCCTGATCGAGCACGCGGTGATCGAACGCCTTGAGGCGAATGCGGATATTCTGCGTTTCCATGGTCCTACCGATGCGAAAGAGCGGGGCAACGCACCCAATTGCCATCCCGGCGAAGCCCCGGCCCCTGCCCCATCCGCTGCTAGAGCGATTCGGGCGGCGCCGGTTGAACCGGAACGGCGGCTGGATGGCCGCCTCTTGCTGTTGAACTCAAAACTCGAAGGGCGCCCCTTTAACGACCCTTCTATAAAAAGGCAACCGCCCGACACTCATTTTCTGAGTGCCGGGCGGAACCTTTTTGCAGTCACCTGCGGGCCGAGGCCCGCAAATGCTTACTTGTCGATCGAGGCAACCACGCCCGCGCCGACGGTACGACCGCCTTCACGGATGGTGAAGCGCTGGCCGACGTCCATAGCGATCGGCGCGATCAGCTTGACGCCGAGCGCGATGTTGTCGCCCGGCATCACCATTTCGGTGCCCTCGGGCAGCTCGACGGTGCCGGTCACGTCCGTGGTACGGAAGTAGAACTGCGGACGATAGTTCGCGAAGAACGGCGTGTGACGGCCACCCTCGTCCTTCGACAGGACGTACACTTCCGACTTGAACTCGGTGTGCGGCTTGATCGAGCCCGGCTTCGCCAGAACCTGACCACGCTCCACTTCGTCGCGAGCGACGCCGCGCAGCAGCGCACCGACGTTGTCGCCGGCCTGGCCCTGGTCGAGCAGCTTGCGGAACATTTCGACGCCCGTGACGGTGGTCTTGCGGGTGTCGTGAATGCCGACGATCTCGACTTCTTCACCAACCTTGATGATGCCGGTTTCGACACGGCCGGTCACCACGGTGCCGCGACCCGAGATCGAGAACACGTCTTCGATCGGCATCATGAACGGCTTGTCGAGCGGACGCTCCGGCTCCGGGATCGACTCGTCGACAGCGGCCATGAGCGCCAGGATGGCGTCCTTGCCCAGCTTGTCGTCGGTGCCGTTCAGAGCGGCGGTCGCCGAACCACGGATGATCGGAATGTTGTCGCCGTCGAACTCACGCTTGGAGAGCTCTTCACGGATTTCCATTTCGACCAGCTCGAGGATTTCCTCGTCGTCGACCAGGTCGCACTTGTTGAGGAACACGACCATGGTCGGCACGCCGACCTGACGGGCGAGCAGGATGTGCTCCTTGGTCTGCGGCATCGGACCGTCGGTCGCTGCCACCACCAGGATCGCGCCGTCCATCTGCGCTGCGCCGGTGATCATGTTCTTCACGTAGTCGGCGTGACCCGGGCAGTCGACGTGCGCGTAGTGACGGCTGTTCGTCTCATACTCGACGTGCGCGGTCGAGATGGTGATGCCGCGCTCGCGCTCTTCCGGAGCCTTGTCGATGTTCGCGAAATCGACCGCTGCGTTGCCCGCAACGTTTTCCGCCAGGATCTTCGTGATCGCAGCCGTCAGCGACGTCTTGCCATGGTCGACGTGACCGATGGTGCCGATGTTGAGGTGCGGTTTGCTCCGATCGAACTTTGCCTTCGCCATTGTCTTCCTACCTTCTGATTCAATTTCCCGTGCCGCCATGGGGACTCGCGAGAACGCGGCCCCATAGCGGCTGTTTTCCGATTACGCCAGCTTTGCCTTCACTTCGTCGGCGACGTTGGCGGGCACCTCGTCATAGTGCGAGAACTGCATCGTGTACTGCGCACGGCCCTGGGTGAACGAGCGGAGCGCGTTCACGTAACCGAACATGTTCGCCAGCGGCACCATGGCAGTGACGGCCTGCGCGTTACCGCGGGTGTCCGTGCCCTGGATCTGGCCACGACGGCTGTTCATGTCGCCGATGACGTCGCCCAGATAGTCTTCCGGGGTGACGACTTCGACCTTCATGATCGGCTCGAGCAGCTTGATGCCGGACTTCTGCGCCGCTTCGCGCATCGCTGCACGGGCGGTGATTTCGAAGGCCAGCGCCGACGAGTCGACGTCGTGGTACGCACCGTCATACAGCAGCACTTCGAAGTCGATGATCGGGAAGCCGACCAGCGAACCCGTCTCGGCGGTCTCGCGGAAGCCCTTTTCGATCGCGGGGATATATTCCTTCGGAATGTTACCGCCCTTGATCTCGTCCTTGAAGACGAAGCCCGAACCGCGCTCGCCCGGCGTCAGCTTGACCTTGACGCGACCGAACTGGCCGGTGCCGCCCGACTGCTTCTTGTGCGTGTAGTCGATGTCGACCGGCTTCGCGAGATATTCGCGATACGCCACCTGCGGCGCGCCGACGTTTGCCTCGACCTTGAACTCGCGCTTCATGCGGTCGACCAGGATCTCGAGATGGAGCTCGCCCATGCCCTTGATGATGGTCTGGCCGCTCTCCGAGTCGGACGAGACGCGGAACGACGGGTCCTCGCGGGCAAGACGATTGAGCGCGACGCCCATCTTTTCCTGGTCCGCCTTGGTCTTCGGCTCCACCGACAGCTCGATCACGGGCTCGGGGAATTCCATCCGCTCGAGGATGATCGGCGCGTTCTGCGCGCAGAGCGTGTCACCGGTCGTGGTATCCTTGAGGCCGGCGAGCGCAACGATGTCGCCCGCATAGGCTTCCTGGATGTCCTCACGGCTGTTCGCATGCATCAGCAGCATGCGGCCGACCTTTTCCTTCTTGTCCTTCACCGAGTTCATCACGGTGGTGGCCGCTTCGAGCTTGCCCGAATAGATGCGCGCGAAGGTCAGGGTGCCGACGAACGGATCGTTCATGATCTTGAACGCGAGCGCCGAGAACGGCACTTCGTCCGAGGACGGACGCTCGTCCGGCGTCTCGCCGTCGAGCTTGACGCCCTTGATCGCCGGAACGTCGAGCGGGCTCGGCAGATAGTCGATCACGGCGTCGAGCAGGGGCTGCACGCCCTTGTTCTTGAACGCCGAACCGCACACCACCGGCACGAACGCCATCTCGAGCGTACCCTTGCGGATCAGCTTCTTGAGGTCGGCGACGCTCGGCTCGTTGCCTTCGAGATACGCTTCCATCAGCGAATCGTCGAGTTCGACGGCCATCTCGATCAGGTCGCTGCGATACTTCGCGGCCTTCTCGGCGAGATCCGCCGGGATGTCCTGATATTCGAACTTCGCGCCCAGGCTCTCTTCGAGCCAGATGATCGCGCGGTTCTCGACCAGGTCGACGAGACCCTTGAAGCCGCCCTCGATGCCGATCGGGAGATACAGCACTGCCGGACGCGCGCCGAGGCGGTCGATGATCGAGTTCACGCAGAAATAGAAGTCTGCACCGGTGCGGTCGAGCTTGTTGACGAAGCACATGCGCGGCACGCCGTACTTGTCGGCCTGACGCCACACGGTTTCCGACTGCGGCTCAACGCCGGCAACGCCGTCGAAGCACGCAACCGCACCGTCGAGCACGCGCAGCGAACGCTCGACTTCGATGGTGAAGTCGACGTGGCCGGGGGTGTCGATGATGTTGATCCGGTGCTCTTCGCCCTTGCCGTCCTGGGCGCGCCAGAAGCAGGTGGTAGCAGCAGACGTGATCGTGATCCCGCGCTCCTGCTCCTGCTCCATCCAGTCCATCGTCGCGGTGCCTTCGTGCACTTCGCCGATCTTGTAGGACTTGCCGGTGTAATAAAGGATGCGCTCGGTCGTGGTCGTCTTACCGGCGTCGATATGGGCCATGATGCCGATGTTGCGGTAACGCTCGAGCGGATGGCTGCGGGCCATGATCGTGGTTTCCTTGAAAATTTGGGGAGCCGGACCGTCCGGCTCCCCAATATGTAGGGTCGAAAGTTACCAGCGGTAGTGGCTGAAGGCGCGGTTCGCTTCCGCCATGCGGTGCGTGTCTTCGCGCTTCTTCACCGCGTTGCCGCGGTTGTTCGCCGCATCCATCAGCTCACCCGAAAGACGGGCGGCCATGGTGTGCTCGCTGCGGTTGCGGGCCGAATTGATCAGCCAGCGGATCGCGAGCGCCTGCGCACGCTCCGGACGAACTTCGACCGGAACCTGGTAGGTCGCACCGCCGACGCGGCGGCTGCGGACTTCGATGCCGGGCTTCACGTTGTTCAGCGCGTCATGGAAGACGCCGATCGGCTCGCGCTTGGCGCGCTGCTCGACGGTCTCCAGGGCACCGTAGACGATCGCTTCTGCAACGGCCTTCTTGCCGTCCAGCATGACCGAATTCATGAACTTCGACAGAACCTGATCACCGTAGACGGGATCGGGCAGGATTTCCCGCTTTTCGGGACGACGACGACGTGCCATCTCACATAATTCCTTCTGATCTTCAGCCGATCCGGAACACGTCCGGGGCTTACTATGGCCTGATTACTTCGGACGCTTCGCGCCGTACTTCGAACGGCTCTGCTTACGATCCTTGACGCCCTGCGTATCGAGCACGCCGCGAAGGACGTGGTAGCGGACGCCGGGAAGATCGCGCACACGGCCACCGCGGATGAGCACAACCGAGTGCTCCTGCAGGTTGTGGCCTTCGCCCGGGATGTAGCTGATGACTTCGCGGCTGTTGGTCAGACGGACCTTGGCCACCTTGCGAAGTGCCGAATTCGGCTTCTTCGGGGTCGTCGTGTACACACGGGTGCAGACACCGCGCTTCTGCGGGTTCTGTTCCATCGCAGGGACCTTGGACTTGGCCTTCTGCGGTTCGCGGCCCTTGCGGACCAGCTGGTTAATCGTCGGCATGAAGCCCTTCACCTTTCAGATGGTTACTTTGCTGGAGCCCTGTTGGACAGAATACGAAAAAGCCCCGAAGGCCTCAGCCCCCCGGGCGATTGCGTCTCCAGCAACGTTCAGCTCTTTGTACCCAAGGCAGGAATCGCCCTACCCGGAACCGGGCGGCCTATACCGATGCAGGGCGTTCCGGTCAACAGCGCGCCCCCTCGGGCCGCCGCACCGCGGGCGTTAACCCTTTCCAGGGGCTGCTCCCCGGCGGCGGCTGTGCTAGCCCGCGTGCCGAATGGGTTCAACATGGGGATGTGGCGCATGTTCAACGGCAACCGCAATCGGGAGGAGCGTAACACCTCCTCGGCAAGCGCGGCGCAGAGCAATGCCCGGCGCGGGCAATTCTCGGTGCTCGGCGCCGACATCGTCATCACCGGCAACCTCGTCGCCACGTCGGACCTGCATATCGACGGGCGGATCGAAGGCGATGTCCGCTGCGGCAGCCTGGTCCAGGGCGCCGAGAGCCAGATCTTCGGCCGAGTCGAGGCCGAGGACGCACGCCTCGCCGGGTCGGTCGAAGGATCGGTGCGTGCCCGCCAGCTCACCATCGAGCGCACCGCGCGGATCACCGGCGACGTCGAATATGAGACGATCATGGTCGAACAGGGCGGCCATATCGACGGCCGGCTCAAGCATATCGGCGGCGCGACCGCCACGGTCGCGCCGCCGGTGCTGATCAAGGCGAGCGAGGAAGCGGCCTGAGGCCCCCTCCCCTGCTGGGTCACATGCCCTTGATCATGTCGTAGTGCTTGGAAATGACGGGCGCCGCCTCCTTCGCGAAGTCGCGCAGCTGCGCCACATCGCCCGCATTGGCATAGGCCTGCACCGCCGCCAGGGCCTTCTGGTGCGCGACGACCTGCTGGCTCTTGTACGCCGTGTCGAACTGGGTGCCGGTCGCCGATTCGAGCGTCTTCAGATTGGCCTGCTGCTCGTCGGTCATCGCCGGGGCCGGGGTGATCGCCGGGCTGGCCTTGCCGCCTGCGGTCTTCAGCATCGCGGTGGACTTGGTGTGATCCTCGACCATCTGCTTGCCGAAGCTCTTCAGGTCGGCGGCCGTCGCCTTTTGCTGGGCGAGCTTGCCGGCAGCGATCTCATAGGCGTCGCTCGCCGCGACCGTGTTGGCGAAATCCTGGCCGGTCATCGGCGCGGCGGCCATGGCATTGCCGTCCATGCCGTTCATCGCGCCCATATTGTCGCCCATGGGCGTCTCGCCGGCGGGGACGTTGGTGACGGTGTCGCCGCTGTTCATGGCATCGGTGCCGCCATTGCTGTTGCCGCCGCAAGCAGCGAGCGCGAAGATCGGGGCGGCGCTCAGGATCAACAGGTGCTTCTTCATCATACAGACCTCCTCGGTTTCCGGGTCCGAACGCCCCGCCCCCGGCCGCGTTCCGAAACGGGCAGCTTATGTGTTTGAGTTAGCATCATAAGTTATAAATCAGCGGCGCTCTGGCGCTGCACTTGCGCGTTTCGTCAATCAATTGGTGCGGCGCAGCGCGATTGATGCGGTGCGCAAACTTACGTTACCTTTGATCCATTTGCCGGTTAAATTCGGCACTTAGGTCAGGAGCCTCACTGCAAGAGGACTCCCACGATGCCCCAGGATGAACGAACCCGCCGCATGGAACGCCTGCGAAGCTCGATCGCGCTGCTGCTGTTCGGGCTGGGCACGCTGGCCTTTCTGATCGCCATCGACCGCCCCGAATGGTTCCACCTGCGCCCGGCGAGCGGGACCGCCGCGGCGATGTCCCACGCGTCGAGCCCCGCGCCCGACCGGAACGACGGCTGACCGGACCTACAATCGTTTTCGCGCGTAGAGTCCGCCCATGATCGTCACCACCGCCCCCCGCGCCAAGCAGGTCCTCCGCGAAATCTGGATGCCGCTGGCGCTGCTGTTCCTCTGGGACGTGATCGTCACCATCGTCTACTTCGTACTGCCGTTCCGCGCGCCTTCGCTACCGCTGACGCTGTTCGGAACGGTGCTGGGGCTGTTCCTCGGCTTCCGCTCCAACTCGGCCTATCAGCGGTGGTGGGAAGGCCGCGGGCTGTGGGGGCTGATGATCAACGCCAGCCGGAACCTGGCGCGGATGGCGCGCAACTACCTCCCCGAAGGCGAGGCGGTCGATCTCAAGCGCACCATCGTGCTGCGCCAGATCGCCTATGTGAACGCGCTGCGCTGCCAGCTGCGCCGCCAGTCGGCGGACAAAGAAGTGCTGCGCTTCCTCTCCAAGGGCGAGGCCGACTATGCGCTGGCCCGCACCAACATCGCCAACGGCATCGTCGACGGTACCGGCCGGCGGATCGAGATTGCCCGCTCGAAGGGCTGGATCACCTCGATGCAGCAGCATTCGATGGAAAGCGTGCTGATCGACATCGCCAATGCCCAGGGCGGCATGGAGCGGCTGAAAAACACGCCGCTGCCGATGCAATTCCGCTTCGTGCCGACCGCCTTCACCCATATCTTCTGCGTGCTGCTGCCAATCGGGCTGGTCGAGACGCTGGGCGTGGCGACGCCGCTGGGCTCGACCATTGCCGGGCTGATGTTCCTGGCGGTGCTCGCGATCGGCGACGACCTGGTCGACCCCTTCGCCAACACGGTGCACGACCTGCCGCTGAACGCGATGTGTCGCACGATCGAGATCGACCTGCTGCAATCGATCGGCGACCCTGCGCCCGAACCGGCCACGCCCGACAAGGCCGGCGTATTGTGGTGATTCCGCGGTGGGTTGCCGCCCTGCCCCGCTTGCCGCTACAGGCAGCGGCGTAACGGGTGTCCTCCCGCCGATGGGGGGATGAAAAGGGAAGTCGGTGCAAAGTCCGGCGCTGCCCCCGCAACTGTAGCCGGTAAGCCGGCGCGCCAATCTGCCACTGGAGCCGAATGCTTCCGGGAAGGCGGCGCGCCTGCGACGACCCGGGAGCCAGGAGACCTGCCCGCTACGGTCGATTCCTTCACGCGGGCGGGGTGCACCGGGTGATCGGGGCTGAAATCCCCGTGTGAGCGACACCAAACCATGCGGGAGCAGCCTGCTCCCCCATCCGGGTGTCTGAAATGCAGTTCTTCAAGCTTGCCCTGTTGGCCACCGCCGCGCTCGCGCCGCTGGCCGCCCATGCCGATCCCGACGACGACCGCATCGTCGTCGTGGCGAGCGGCGTCGCCCAGCGCGCCGATACGGTCGGGCGCTCGATCACCACCATCGACCGCGAGGAGATCGAGCAGCGCCAGACCGTGGCGCTCTCGGACCTGCTCGCCACCACCCCGGGTGTCACCGTCGTCCGCAACGGCGGGCTCGGCACCGCGACGGCGCTCAGCATCCGCGGCGCGCAGAGCGACCAGACGCTGGTGCTGATCGACGGCGTCCGCGTGGGCGATCCCTCCGCGACCGGCGGCGCCTACAATTTCGCCAGCCTGCTCGCCGGATCGGTCGAGCGCGTCGAGGTGCTGCGCGGGCCCAATTCGGTGATCTGGGGCAGCCAGGCGATCGGCGGCGTTGTCAACGTCACCACGCTCCAGGGCGCGCAGGGTCTGCACATGCGCGGCAATGCCGAGGGCGGATCGTTCGGCACGTTCAACGGCAACGCCGCGATCGCCGGCGGCAACGACCGGATCACCGCGGGGCTGACCGCAGGCTATCTCACCACCGACGGCATCTCGGCGGCAGCGAATGGCAAGGAGGCCGACGGCTATCGGCAGGTCGGCGCCACCGGCAATGTCGAGGTACAGCTGGCCCCCGGCCTCGCGCTCGACCTGCGCGGCTATTATGCCGACAGCAAGGTCGACCTCGACGGTTACGCCCCGCCGACCTACGATTTCGGCGACACGGGCGAATATGCCAAGACCCAGGAGATCTACGGCTATGCCGGGCTGAAGAACGACGCGGTCGGCGGCAGGCTGCACAACCGGCTGGGCTTCACGCTCTCCGACATCCACCGCGACGGCTACAACGACGATTCGTCGATCGCCTACCGCTATCGCGGCCGCGCCGAGCGCTACACCTATCAGGGCGACGCGACGCTGGCCGAGCAGTTCCGCCTGGTGTTCGGCGCCGAGCATGAGCAGAGCCGCATCCGCTATGACGAGGGCTTCGGCAGCGCCGGCCGCTACGCCGTGGGCATCACCAGCTTCTACGGCCAGGCGATCGTCACCCCGATCGCACCGGTGACGCTGACCGGCGGCGTCCGCCACGACGATCACGACACGTTCGGCGGCCACTGGACCTGGAACGGCGATCTCGCCGTCCGCGCCACCGCGACCACGGTGCTGCACGCCAGCATCGGCGAGGGCTTCAAGGCGCCGACGCTCTACCAGCTCTACAGCGCCTATGGCGATCGCAGCCTCCGCCCGGAAACGGCCAGGAGCTACGAGGCCGGGGTGCGGCAGACGCTGGCGGGCGGCAAGGTCGCGCTGGGCGCCACCTGGTTCCACCGCGATTCGGACAACCAGATCGACTACAACTTCGATACCTCGACCTATTACAACCTCAACAAGACGCGGGCGGAGGGCGTGGAGCTCGAGGCGCTGCTCCAGCCGGTTAGCGCGCTGACGGTGCGGGCGAACGTCACCCATGTCTTCTCGGAGAATCGCAGCACCGGCTATCGGGGCAACGACCTGCCGCGCCGCCCGCGCGACACCGCCAATGTATCGGCCGACTATCGCTTCCCCTTCGGACTGGCGATCGGCGGCACGGTGACGATGGTGGGGGACAGCTTCAACGATGTCGGCAACCTGACCCCGATCGACGGCTATGCGCTGGCCGGCGTGCGCGCCGAGATGCCGGTGACGAAGCTGCTTTCGGTCTATGGCCGCGTCGATAATATCGGCGACGTGCGCTACCAGCAGACCACCGGCTACGGCACCTATGGCCGCGTTGCCTTTGGCGGCGTGCGGGTGCGCTTCCAGTGAGGTTCGGCGCCGCGCTGCTTGCCTGGCTTGGGCTTTTCTGCCTGGGGCTCGCGGGCTGCGCGGCGCCGCCTTCCGTCGGCGGCGGGGGCATCGTCTCGATGAATCCCTGCGCCGACGCGACGCTGCTGGAGCTGGTGCCGCCGTCGCGGATCGCCGCGATCAGCCATTATTCGCGGCGCGCCGATTCCACCTCGATTTCGCTGGAGGTCGCGCACCGTTTCCGTGGCAACAACGGCACGGCGGAAGAGGTGATCGGCCTCAAGCCCGATCTGGTGGTGGCCAGCAGTTTCACGGCGCCCTCGACCCGCGAGGCCTTTGCCCGTGCGGGACTGAATGTGCTGTACCTCGGCATCCCGCCCTCGATCGCCGAGAGCAAGGCACAGGTGACCGAACTCGCGGCCGCCGTCGGCGAGCCCGCCAAGGGCGCCGCGCTCAATGCCAAGATCGAAACCGCCGTCGCGGGCGCCCGCTGGACCGGTCCCAAGGCCCCCGCCCTGCTCTGGATCGGCGGCAACCTCGTCACCGGCGGCCAGACGCTGCTCGACGACCTGATGACCACCGCCGGCTTCTCCAACCAGGCGGCGCATTACGGCCTCACCCATACCGGCCATCTGCCGATGGAGCGGGTGATCGCCGACCCGCCGCGCGTGATGCTCGCCCCCGAAGCCGCCGGGCACGACAGTGATTCGCGCGCCGCGATCCTGCGCACGCGCGCCATCGCCGAGACAGGCCTCCAGGTCACCCAGGCGCAATTCTCGCGAAGCCTGGTCAATTGCGGCGGCCCGGTGATTCCCGCCGCGCTCGCCCGCCTAGCCGAGATCCGCAAGCAGGTCCGCTAGACGGATTCAGCGCCGCGAGATCACCTTCTCGATCGATTCGTGCCGCGCCGGATCGGCCTCGCCGAACTCGCGCTCCAGCCGGTCGCGGATGTCGAGCAGCTGCTTCTCGCTGAGATGCTCGATGCCGATGAACTCGTTGCGCGCCTTGTCGATCGCGCGGATCACTTCGTCCAGCTTGGCCTGCAGCGCGGCGGCGTCGCGGTTCTGGGCGTTCTGGATCAGGAACACCATCAGGAAGGTGACGATGGTGGTGCCGGTGTTGATCACCAGCTGCCAGGTGTCCGACCAGTGGAACACGGGCCCGCTGAAACCCCAGACGATGATGATCAGGAAGGCGAAGACGAAGGCCGGCGGACGCCCCGCCCATCCTGCGACGCTCTGCGCGAACCGTTCGAAAATGCGTCCCAAGCCGATGCTCCCGATCCGTGGTCGCGCCGCTATGCGCGTGCGCCGGGCGCTTGCCAATCGGGGCCATACCGCAGTGGGATAGGGCCAGACGCTAAAGGGGGGCCGGCGTTGCCGCCAGCCCCCCCATGTCGCCGGCCGATCGGGTGGTGCGCCGAAGCGCATCGCCTGGCCCGTCGGCGGCCTGCGGCGACCGCCCCGGCAGGGGGACGCTCACCGGTTCGGCACGCGAACCGCCACCGGGAGGGGCGATCGTCGCGCACCTGCCGGGTCGCGCGGTTTCCGAAAGGCACCAGCGCCGACACCAGCTTGCAAGCTGCTGATTTCGCTTCGGTTTCCCTCCGCGCCGCCAGCCTTCTTACAGGTTTGAGGGTCTCACTCGCGGCGAGTCGGACCAAGCGGCATCGCCTGTTGATACTGTGGATAACGGGGATAACCCGCGCTCAGAGCCCCGGCGGCGACCAGCCCGGCGCGGCCAGCTCGAACCCGGCAAAGTCGAAGCCAGGCACCACCACGCAGCTCACCAGGCCCCAGCCGTGCGGCGCCTCGGTCGCCTGCCAGCGCCCAGCGGGCACGCGCGCCTGTGGCGCCTGCCCCGCAAGCACGTCGCCCCCGAGCAGGACGCGTTCGATCGCCCCTTCGGGGCCCTCGATAAGCAGGTCGAGCGGCGATCCGGCGTGCCAGAGCCACAATTCATCGGCATCGACCCGGTGCCAGTGCGAGCGCTGCCCCGCCTCGAGCAGGAAGAGGATTCCGGTGCCCGGCGAGCGGGTTTCCCCCTCGGCGGGGGCCCGCCACGTCTCGCGATACCAGCCGCCCTCGGGATGGGCCGCCAGCCCCAGTCGTTCGATGATCTTCCGCGCCTCGTCCAACTGCCTGCCTCCTGCCTGAACGCCGCGTAGTATTGGGTTCATGCAACCGGGATTAAACCCGACACGTTCTTTTCAACAACAACAACTCGGGGAGTATCCCATGCGTACCCTTCTGCTTTCGCTCAGCGCCGCCGCGCTCGCCATTCCTGCCGCGGTCGTGCTGCCTGCCACCCAGGCCGAGGCAAAGGCTTCGATCGGCCAGGACCGTTACTATCGCGACCATGACGATCGCCGCTATCGCGATGACCGCCGCTACCGCGACGACAACCGCCGCTACGCCTATCGCGAATGGCGCGGTCGCGACGGCCGCCGCTATTGCCGCAAGCCCGACGGCACCACCGGCACCGTGGTCGGTGCGGTCGGTGGCGCGCTGCTCGGCCGCACCATCGACACCGATGGTGACCGCATGGCCGGCACCCTGCTCGGCGGCGTCGCTGGCGCACTGGCCGGCCGCGCGATCGAAAAGGGCGGCAGCAACTGCCGCTGATGCGCTGAAGCATTAACCCCGGGGTGGTAGACACGCCGGGGCATGCTTCGCGTCCTCGTCCTCTCCACCCTGTTCCCGGACGCCGCGCGCCCGAATTTCGGCATCTTCGTCGAGCGCCAGACCCGGGCGCTCGCGGCGCGGGACGGGGTGGAGGTGCGGGTCGTCGCCCCGCGCGGGCTGCCACCCTTCCCGCTCGATCGCCACCCGCGCTATGCCGCGCTTGCCGACCAGCCCCCGCGCGAAGACTGGAACGGCCTCGCCGTCCATCGTCCGCGCTTCCTCAACCTGCCCGGCACCGGCGGTCGCTTCCATGCCACGATGCTCGCCCGCGCACTTCGCCCGATGCTGGCCGAGCTGCGCCGCACCTTCCCCTTCGACGTGATCAACGCCGAGTTCTTCTTCCCCGATGGACCCGCCGCCGTTGCGCTGGGAAAGACCTTCGACGTGCCGGTCTCGATCAAGGCACGCGGCTCGGACATCCACCAATGGACCCGCCGCCCCGCCATCGCCCGGCAGATCGTGCGCGCGGGACGGGCAGCGGACGGGCTCCTCTCCGTCTCCCTCGCACTACGCGACGATATGATCGCGCTCGGCATGCCCGCGGAGCGGACCGACTGCATCGTCACTGGCGTCGACCTCGCCCGCTTCGCTCCTCGCGACCGCGCCGCTGCCAAGCAAGCGCTGGGAATTACTGGGCCGCTGGTCGCCTCGATCGGTGCGCTGATCCCGCTGAAGGGGCACGACCTGCTGATCGACGCGGTCGCGAGCCTGCCGGGCGTCCATCTCGCCATCGCCGGCCAGGGGCCGGAAGCCGAGCGGCTTGCCGCCCGCATCGCTGGCCATGGCTGCGGCGACCGCATCCGGCTGTGCGGCCCCCTCCCCCCGGAGCGGATCGCCGAATTGCTTGCCGCCGCCGATGTGATGGCGCTCGCCTCCGCCTCCGAAGGGTTGGCCAATGCGTGGCTCGAGGCGCTGGCGAGCGGCACGCCGATCGTGATCCCCGATGTCGGCGGCGCGCGCCAGGTCGTCACCGAAGCCGACGCCGGGCGCATCGTCGAACGCACCCCTGCCGCACTCGCCGCCGGCATCGCCGAACTGCTCGCCGCGCCCCCGGCCCCCGAGGATGTCCGCCGTGTTGCCGCCCCCTTCACCTGGGAAGCGAACAGCGAACGATTGCACCGGCATCTGGCACGACTTGTCGCCCAACATCGCGGAACCTGAGCGTATCTGCAGGGGTTCGTAGCTGTCGGGGAAACGCAAGGAGCCCGTGATGCAGAAGCCCAAGCCCTATCGATCGCCGCGCCGACGCCATGCTCCGGCAGCGTTGCCGCCGCGCCGGCTGCGTCGCGCCGCCACCGCGCCGGTCGAGACCGATTTCGACATCGTCTTCGAATGGGAGGCCGACGAGCCGACCCACCACTGACCCCGCCTGCCGCCAAACGTTGACAGCTCGAATCGCTTGGCGGAAGCTGGCCGCTTCACCCAGAGAGGGAGGTGCGGCATGGCCGGCAAGAAAGAGAAGAAGGCGAAGAAAGACGGCAAGAAGACCTCGTTCCTGCCCAAGGTGATCGACGGCATCAAGCTGCCCAAGGACGCCCGCCGCCAGCTTACCAGTCTCGCCAAGCATCCCGTCATCGCCGACCTGCTCGCCTCAGGCCTGGTCGCGCTCGCCCAGCGGATCAAGGGCGGCGAAGCCAAGGCCGAAGCCACGCCGGCGCCCACGCCCGAACCCGCGCCCGCACCGGCCGCAACCGAAGCGGCGGCAACGCCCGCCAAGCCGGCGGTGAAGCGCATCCGCAAGCCGGCCGCCGCTGCGCCAGCAGAGGCTGCGCCCGCTGCGAAACCCGCGCCGGTACGCCGCGCCCGCAAGCCCGCGACCGCTAAGCCGGCCGCCGCTGCGGACACGACCACCGCGTCCGCTGCCCCGGAAACCGCGGTCGCAAAGCCCACCAAGGCCCCGCCGCCGCGCCGCACCCGCAAGAAGACCGACACCACCGCCAAGCCACGCACCCGCCGCACGCCGCCCAAGACGGAGAGCTGATCGCCTGCTATCCTGGGCGCCGGGGTAACCAGGGGAGCACTTCATGCAGACCACGCACGCGCCCGAGACGCATGGACCCGGCCATGCGATCGAGCGCCTGATCTTCTTCTCGGACGCGGTGTTCGCCATCGCGATCACGCTGCTGATCATCGAGATCCACGTACCGGAGATCCACCCGCCCCTCACGGACGCGGCGTTCCTGCAGGCGCTGGCGCATCTGTGGGTGAAGTTCCTCAGCTTCTTCGTGTCGTTCTTCGTGATCGGCGCGTTCTGGGCGGGGCATCACCGCGCCTTCGATTGCGCGCGCCACTGGTCGCCCAAGCTGATCCTGCCCAATCTCTTCATGCTCAGCACGGTGGCGGCGATGCCGTTCTTCACCGCCTTCTCGTCCGAATATTACGGGCACCGGGTGCCCTCGGCGCTCTATGCCTTCTGGATGATCCTGATCGCACTCGCCAATATCTGGGTGCAGCGGCTGGCGACCTCGCCGCCAGTGGTTGGTGAGCGCGTGTCCAAGGCGCATTGCCGGGTGATCCGCCAGCGCGGGATCGCGACGCTGCTCGGCACCATCTCTGCCTTCGCCATGGCGCTGGTGTTTCCCTTCGCCTCGCAGATGACGCTCGCGACGATCCCCCTGTGGCGGCTGCTGCTCCAGCGGATTTCACCGCCCAAGGCATAGCCGGCAGATACGAAACGGGCCCCGCCGTGCGGCGAGGCCCGTCTCCTTCACCCGTCGCCGCGATCAGCGACGGTGGTTGTTGCGGTCGTGCCGCTCGTAGCGGATCTTCGCCGACAGCGCGTCGTAGCGGCGGTCGAGATCGCGGCGCTCCTGCATGGTCAGGCCGGGGCGCGAGGCGCGGTAGCGCGCCTCCAGGCGCACCAGGCCGCGATATTCGTTGCGGATCTGGGTCGCCTCACGGCGGCTCAGCGAACCCGAGCGGATGCCCTGGTTGATGCGCTGTTCGATGCGATCCTGGCGGGCGTTGATGTTCTGCCAGCCCGGCTGCGCCGATGCGGGAACGGCGGCGGTGGCGACACCAAGGCCTGCGATCAGCAGCATGAACTTCTTCATCGGGTACTCCTCAATTCGACTGGACCGCCCCTGCGGTCGAGAGCCGTTGTGGAACGCCGATGTCGCGATTTTGTCCCACCCACCGAGATTTTCCGTCACCAATTGTCGCAAGCTCGCGACCTTCGTTCAGGTTCAGGCGGCGAGCAGCCGCTCGGCCTGGGCGCGCGCCTCGGGGGTGATCTCGGCGCCCGAGAGCATCCGCGCGATTTCCTCGCGGCGCTGCTCGGGGCTGAGCGGGGTGACGCCGGTGCGGGTGACGATGCCGTCGTGACTCTTGGCGATCAGCAGGTGCCGCGCGCCGCGTGCCGCGACCTGCGGGCTGTGGGTCACCACCAGCAGCTGCGAGCCCTGCGCCAGCCGCGCCAGCCGCTCGCCGATCGCGTCCGCCACCGCGCCGCCGACGCCGCGATCGATCTCGTCGAAGATCAGCGTGCGGGCGCCGCCTTCCTCGGCCAGCGCCACCTTCATCGCGAGGATGAACCGCGACAGCTCGCCGCCGCTGGCGATCTTCATCAGCGGCGCGAAGGGTGCGCCGGGGTTGGTCGAGACCTCGAACTCCACCCGGTCCATGCCGGCCGCGCTCCACTGATTCTCGTCAAGCGGCTCGACCACCGTGCGGAAGCGCGCGGCATCGAGCTTGAGCGGCTTGAGTTCGCTGGCCACCGCGGCATCCAGCCGCGCCGCTGCCATGGTGCGCATGGCGGAAAGCGTCTGCGCCGCCTCGCGATAGGCGGCATGCGCTGCCGCCGCCGCCTTTTCCAATTTGGCAATGCCCGCCCCGCCGCTGGTCAGCCGCTCCATCCGGCCGGAAAGCTCGGCGAGCAGCGCGGGGAGTTCGTCCGGCTGCACCCGGTGCTTGCGGGCGACGGCACGCAGTTCGAACAGCCGCGCCTCGTCAGCCTCCAGTGCGGCAGGATCGAACGCCAACGCCTCGGCGGCGGAATCGACCTGCGCCTGCGCCTCGCTGCCCTCGGTGATCGCGCGATCGATCGCAGCCAGCGCCTCGGCCAATGCTTCGTGATCGTCGGACACGCGTTCGAGGATCCGCGCCGCCTGCCGCAACCGCGCCAGCCCGCCGTCCGATCCCTCGAGCAGATCGGCGATGCCCTGCAGGTCGGTCGCGATCTTCTCGCCGCGCTGCATCGAGGCGCGACGCTCGGCGAGCCGCTCCTCCTCGCCTTCCTCGGGGGCGAGCGCGGCAAGTTCGGTGACGGCATGTTCCAGCCATTCGCGGTCGCGTTCGGCGGTGTCCTGCTCGGCCCGCGCCACCGCGAGCGCATCCTCGGCAGCGCGCCAGGCGCGATGCGCGATCGCCACCGGCCCCGTGTCGCAGCGCCCGAAGGAATCGAGCAACAGCCGGTGCCCGCGCGGATTGAGCAGGCCGCGATCGTCATGCTGGCCGTGGATTTCGACGAGGTGCGGCGCCAGTTCGCGGAGGAACCCGGCGGATGCGGGCTGGTCGTTGACGAACGCCCGGCTGCCGCCATCGGCCTTGACCAGCCGGCGGACCAGCAGCGGCTCGCCCGGTTCCAGCTCCATGCCGTTCTGCGCGAAGAGGTTGGCGATCTCGCCGTCGGCGGCCGGCGGCATGAAGCTCGCCACCACCACCGCTTGGCTCGCGCCGCTGCGGACCAGCCCGCTATCGGCGCGCGCGCCCAGCGCCAGCCCCAGCGCGTCGAGCAGGATCGACTTGCCCGCCCCGGTCTCGCCGGTCAGCACGCCGAGCCCTTCGCCGAACTCCAGGTCCAGCGCCTCGATCAGCACCACGTCGCGAATGGATAGCGCGGTCAGCATCGGGGCCTCCTATCGCAGGAACAGGAGAAGAACGAAAGTGCTTTTAGCTCGCAGGCTTGGGCGGCGGGCTAGCCTTGGCGGCGGCTGCCACCTTGTCCTGGTTTTCCTGCATCAGCTCGTACGCATGCTTGTACCAGTCGGTGCCCGGATAGTTCGCACCCAGCACCGCGGCGGCCTTGTTGGCCTCCTCCGGCACGCCCATCGCGAGATAGCTCTCGGTCAGACGCATCAGTGCCTCAGGCACGTGCGTGGTCATCTGATAGTTGTCGACCACGTTGCGGAAGCGCAGCGCCGCCGCCAGCCACTGGCCGCGCTTCTCGTAGAAGCGGCCGACTTCCATTTCCTTGCCGCCCAGGTGATCGCGCACGAGGTCGAGCTTCAGGCGGGCGTCGGCGGCGTAGCGCGAATTGGGATAGCGGCGAATCAGCTCGCCCAGCGAATCGAGCGCCTGCTGGGTGATCTTCTGGTCGCGGGTGACGTCGCTGATCTGCTCGTAATAGGAGATGCCGATCAGATAATAGGCATAGGGCGCATCGCGGTTGCCCGGGTGCACGGCCAGGAAGCGCTGCGCCGAGGCGATCGCTTCGGCATAGTCGCGGTTCAGATAATAGCTGAACGCGCCCATCAGCTGCGCGCGGCGGGCCCACACCGAATAGGGGTGCTGGCGCTCCACTTCGTCGAACAGCGCGGCGGCGAGCTTGTACTGGTGCTGGTCCAGCTTCTGCTTGGCCGTGCTGTACAAGGTGCCCACGTCGCGCGCGACATAGGGGAGATCCTTCACTCCGCCGCGCTTGGCGCAGCCGGCGACGGAAAGGGCGAACACCGGGAGAAGCGCGAACGCAAGCGCGCGAGGCAGAGGACTACGCATATGGCGGGGTTCTTAGACCGGGGCCGTGGCTGCAAACAATCCTTTTCGGGGCGGGATTGCGGCGGAACCTGCTTCGGGCCACATGCGCTCCCGTTTCCGTGACCGTAATTGAAGGGGATCTTCCGTGCCCGCCACGCTTCTCGCCACCCATCGCGTCGAAAAACCCTGGGGCCGCCACACCCTGTATCCGGGCTTTGCCGATCCCGCCAAGGACGGCGATCCGGTCGGCGAGGTCTGGTTCCAGACGCCGGGCGACAGCACCCCCGATCTGCTGATCAAGTATCTGTTCACCAGCGAGAAATTGTCGGTGCAGGTCCACCCGAACGACGAGCAGGCGCACGCCGCCGGGCTGCCGCGCGGCAAGGACGAATGCTGGGTGATCCTCGACGCCCAGCCCGATTCGACGATCGCACTCGGCACCAAGCAGCCCTATACCCGCGAGGAACTGCGCGCCGGGGCGCTCGACGGCTCGATCGAGGACATGCTCGACTGGAAGCCGGTCAAGGCGGGCGACTTTTTCTACTCGGCCTCGGGCACGGTGCACGCGATCGGCGCGGGAATCACGCTGATCGAGGTCCAGCAGAACAGCGAGACCACCTACCGCCTCTATGATTACGGCCGCCCGCGCGAACTGCATCTGGATGCGGGCATCGCCGTCGCCGATCCGGTGCCTTTCGTGCCGCACCCGATGCCGGGCGCGGTGGCGCCGAACCGTACGATCCTGGTCGAGGGCCCGAAGTTCGTGCTCGAGCGCTGGGAAGGCGGGCATCGCCGCTTCGATCTGCCCGAAGGCACCACCGGCTGGCTGATCCCGATCCGGGGCGAAGGCGTGGTCGACGGCGTCGCGTTCAAGGCCGGCGAGTGCGTGACCGTACAGGGCCATGCCGAACTGCACGCCGAAGTCGGCAGCGATCTGCTGTTCGCCTATCCGGGCGACGCGCGTGTCCCGTCGATGGACGCCGAATGAACCATATGTAGTTTCATATTCACGCAACTTGCCGCCGCCCCGGCACGTTCGGCACGCATCGATAACGACAAGGAAATGTCCCGATGCGCATGTTGTTCGTAGCCGCCGCGGCGGCGGCGCTGACCCTGCCGACCGTGCCCGCGATGGCGCAGGGCTGGCAGAATCGCGACGCCCATTGGCAGGACCGTGGCCATGGCCGCGATCATGACGGCCGCTGGAACGATCGCGGGCGCGGCCATGGCGCGGATCGCGGCGATTGGCGCCGCTTCCGCAACTATGACTATAACCGCCCCGGCCCCGGCCAGCGCCGTTATTATGCCGACCAATATTATCGCGACGGTCGCTATTATCAGGAGCGCCGGCTGAGCCGGAACGACCGCATCTATCGCGGCCGCGACAATCGCTATTATTGCCGCCGCAACGACGGCACGACCGGCCTGATCGTCGGCGGCCTGGGCGGCGGGCTGCTGGGCAACGCGCTGTCCTCGGGCGGCAATGCGACGCTCGGCACCCTGCTCGGCGCCGTCGCGGGCGGCGCGCTCGGCCAGTCGGTGGACCGCGGCAACGTCCGCTGCCGCTGAGGCCGGACGGCAAGCATCATGAGGGGCCCGGTTCGCCGGGCCCCTTTTTTGTTGCCTAGATGAACCCGCCGGTGAGCATCAGCCGCACGCCGCTGACGATCAGGATCAGCAGGTTGAGGTTCCGCCCCGCCGTGCCCCGCGACAGCATACCGACCACCGTGCCGGTGACCGCGATCGGAAAGGCGATCCAGTTGACCAGCGGCACGAAGGGGAACGGAATGATCCCCACCAGCGCAAAGGGCAGCGCCACCAGCCCGATCAGCAGCGAGAGTGCGTTGAACATGACGGGCATGTGGGGCAGCGGAGGTGTGTTATCAAGATAGGACGCGCAGGCTTTGGCGCGACCCAACAAGATCTTAACCTTGGCGCACATACGGCAAACGGAACGGTCGGGCCGCCATTTGAAAGCAGTCAACAGGCGATGGTCCTGCCCTCATTCAGCAGGAGTTTGAGTAGCGATGCAGCCCGCCGACCTACCAATGGAGGAGCGCCTTCGCGCAAACGCTCAGTTGGTCCTTTCGCTTGCGACAGAGAAGCTTGGTGTAGCGATCGGATATGACGAGACGGGTGTGCGTTGGCTCGATGGGTATATTTAACGTCAGCATGAACACGGCGAAGTCGCGACTCGCGATGGGCTGATCAGCCTGCTCGGATCTTTTCTTGGTGAGTGCATCATACGCTCCCTCGGCGGCAGCTGGGCTTTCACCGACGAGTCCTGGGGAGTCAGATTCGACGAGAAAAATATCGTGTTTCCGTTCGCGAAGGTAGCCAAACAGCTTGAGCACGGATCGGAAGATTCCGTGCTGCGTTTCTTCACCCTCATTCCAATCATCTTCAAATTGAAATGAGGGTGATAGCCAACTTGAGGTGCAGCCGAGCCGCCACCGCCCCACTGGCAATCTTCAGCCAGGCTGATCCAAACCGTAGATGTCGAGGTCAACGAGCAGCCCGCGCTCTCCCAGACGAAACAGCGTCTCGGATCGCAATGTCAGGCCTTCGTTCCCGCTGTTTAGGAACAAGCCGCAGAATGCTCGTCCCCGGTGTCGCTGTGAAAAAGACCGCCAGGCTACGAGGTCATTGGACAAACCGTCGAGCAAGCCGTTGATTTGACCATCCAGATCACTTGGCTGCCGCCGATCGGCTTCGATCCGCCACGATCCCGTCACCGCTGTTTTCACCGCTCCTGACTTCGTTTTCCACCGGCCGCCCTTGGCTACACCCACGGTAGGTTCAGCACCTAAAGCCGCTGAAATCTCCTCCGGATCGAGATCGTCACCGTAGAAACCGATCGAAGCGGCAGATTCGTGCAAGATTGCCATAAAAATGCCTGTCGCATGAATCGCCACGTGCCGCCAAGAAGCCCGCCGGCAGCTGTCCACCAATTCCGGCCACTCACCACCTCCGCGTCCTAGGCGCGACGTTTGCCGCAGCCCCATCGATTCACACGCCCGACAGGTCCATCGTGGGCGGGCGTTTGTACCTTGCGCCCTCGATGGCGCTGTACGCGAAATCGAAGAACTCCCCGCCCTGCGTGTAGACGCGGACGGAGAACTGGCTCTTGTTGATGCGAACGATGGCAAGGGGCTCGGCTCTCGCCCGGATATAGAGCTGGACGGTCGCGCCGCCGTGCAGGCCCTCGTCCACGCAATCGACGATTTCTCGTCCTGCAGAGTGATCTCTCGCACTCACGCCAACGCTCCTTCCGCCAAATCGGTCATCGCTGGGGCGTACGTTTCGCGAAACCGCGAACGATCATATCGGTACTGCCACCAACGGGTGTCATTCTCACGATCGACCAAGACCGCGCCCGGGCAGCGCGGAGCTGGCGACGAGCAACTGGTACCGCGCGTTGCTTAACGATCGCGCGCTCCGACACTCCGAACATTACCTGAGCGCAACGGCGTATCGCCGGCGATTGCGCGATTGCCAAGCTTGATCCCGTCGCAATGTTTCCCATATGTTCTCATGCCCGCAAAATGCGCGCCGCTATTTGATAAGGTTTAGCTTCTCCCTGGCACGTTCGCGGCGACTGCACGTCCCGCGGCCCCGCGCATCGTTCCCCTGGGCGGCACGACTGCACCTACGCGCTCGCATAGGTAAACGTGCGTGCGTGTGAACTTTGGCAACTTGTCCTGCCCGGCGGTCCCGATTTTGCCGCTAGTCGAATTGCGCATATGCGTGAACTTCGTGAACTTAGGCTGGCGACTGCCGGCCGCCGCAACGACCGCCCAGAGACCCTGGGACAACCGCCCACCCCGAAACTTCCCCTTTGCCCCGATTCGCGCTAGGGGCGCGGCATGCCCAATCTTTTTCTCGTGATGCTCGGCGGGGCCATCGGCTCCGCGGCCCGCTACGGCGTTGGCCGCGCCGGCGTCGCCCTGCTCGGCCCGGCCTTCCCCTGGGGGACCCTCGCCGTCAATCTTGTCGGCGGCTTCCTGATGGGGATGCTCGGCGCCAGCCTGCTGCGCTTCGGCCCTAATGCCGAACAGGCGCGGCTGTTGCTCGGCGTCGGCGTGCTCGGCGGCTTCACCACCTTCTCCTCCTTCTCGCTCGAAACCTTCGCGATGATCGAGCGCGGCGATGTGCTGGTGGCGCTCGGCTATGTCCTCGCCTCGGTGATCGGCGCGATCGGCGCCCTCGCCGTCGGCATGACGCTCGCCCGGGCGGTGACGGCATGAGCAGCAACGAGGACGGCGTCCGCCAGTTCGTCGTCGGCTATGACGATGAAGGCATCCGGCTCGATCGCTGGTTCAAGCGGCACCTGCCGGACGTGAGCTTCAACATCGTCTCGCGCTGGGCCCGCACCGGCCAGCTGCGCGTCGACGGCGCCCGCGCCACGCCGGGCGACCGCCTCGCCGCCGGTCAGCAGATCCGCGTCCCTCCGGCCGAGCCGGCCAAGGCCGCCGCCGCGTCTGCCCCGCGCGCCAAGCGTGCCCCCAAGCCGCTCAGCGAGGAGCAGACGGCGTTCGCGCAATCGCTGGTGATCCACCGCGACAACGCCGCGCTGGTGCTCAACAAGCCGCCGGGCCTCGCGACCCAGGGCGGCACCAAGACGTTCGAGCATGTCGACGAACTGCTCGACGGGCTGTGGTTCGAGGCGGAGGGCCGCCCCAAGCTGGTCCACCGGCTCGACAAAGATACCTCGGGCGCGCTGCTCGTCGCCCGCTCGGCGCGCGCCGCGGCGTTCTTCTCCAAGAGCTTCTCCAGCCGCACCGCGCGCAAGATCTACTGGGCGCTGGTGATGGGCGTGCCGGAGATCGAGGACGGCTTCATCGAGCTGCCGATCGGCAAGCAGCCGGGCACCGGCGGCGAGAAGATGCAGGTCGACATGGAAGAGGGCCAGCCCGCCCGCACCCGCTACCGGGTGATCGAGATGGCCGGCAATCGCTGCGCCTGGGTCGAGCTCCAGCCGTTTACCGGCCGCACCCACCAGCTGCGCGTCCACATGGCGGCGATCGGCCATCCGATCGTCGGCGACGGGAAGTACGGGCTGCAGGAGGCGTTCCTCACCGGCGGCATCAGCCGCAAGATGCACCTCCATGCCCGCCGCATCCGCATCGACCATCCCGATGGCGGCCGGATCGACGTCCGCGCCGATCTGCCGCATCATTTCGCCGAGTCGATGCATACGCTGGGCTTCGACCTGTCGGTGGGCAACGCGCTGGAGATCGACGACGGTCCGCCGCCGATGAGCAAGGAACTGCTCAAGCAGAAGGCCAAGGCCCACGCGAAGAATTACCGCAAGGAACGCCGCGGCGAACGGCGGGGCCGCGGGGAGAAGAAGTGATGGCGGTCGGCAAGCAGCCATGAACCGCCTCGCTTTGTTCGATTGCGACGGCACGCTGGTCGACAGCCAGGCGAGCATCTGCCTCGCCATGGAGCATTGCTTCGCCGGCCAGAAGCTGGAGCCGCCCACCCGCGAGGCGATTCGTCGCATCGTGGGGCTCAGCCTGGTCGAGGCGATCGCCCAGCTGCTGCCGGCGGCGGAGGACGACTTCCACCGCCACCTCGCCGAAGAGTACAAGCTCGCCTATTTCGCCTTGCGCACCGCCGGCCATATCGAGGAGGAGCCGCTGTATGACGGAATCCTCGAGGCGATCGAGACGCTGGATGCGAATGGCTGGTTGCTCGGCGTCGCCACCGGCAAGTCCGATCGCGGGCTGATTCGGGTGCTGGAGGCGCATGGCCTGGGCCAGCGCTTCGTCACGCTGCAGACCGCCGACCGCCACCCCTCCAAGCCGCACCCCTCGATGATCGAGACCGCGATGGCCGAAGCCGGCGCGGGTCCGGAGACGACGGTGATGATCGGCGACACCAGCTTCGACATGGCAATGGCCGTGGCGGCTGCTGCCCACCCCTTGGGTGTTGCATGGGGCTACCACACTCCCCATGATCTCCACGCGGCCGGCGCGGTGCGGGTCGTGGAGCATGCGTCGGCGATTCCGGCGCATCTGGAGGCCCTATGACAGACGCCGATCGCCTTGCGCGCAATCGCTATTTTCTGATGATGGGCGCGAACTGCGTCGGCGTGGCCGGCGCGGTGCTGGCGCTGCTGATCCTGGGCCGCGCCAACACCAACGAGCTGACGATGCTGGGCATCGCGCTGATGCTCGCCTCGTTCTGGTTCATGGCGGCGGTCCCCCGGATGCTCGCCCGCCGCTGGAGGACACCCCCCGAAGCATGAAACGTTTCTGGAAGACCGTAACGATCGTCGACGGCGCGATCGAACTCGATGGCCGCCCCGTCCGCACCCCTGCCCGCGCTGCGCTGACGCTGCCCACGCCCCAACTGGCCGAAGCGGTGGCAGAGGAGTGGCGGAGTGTCGGCGAGGAACTCAATCCCCGCGCCATGCCGCTGACCGGGCTCGCCAACGCGGCGATCGACCAGATCGCGCCGAACCCCGCGCCGTTCGCGGCCGACCTCGCGCGCTATGGCGAGAGCGACCTGCTCTGCTACCGCGCCGAGCTGCCCGAGCCGCTGGTTGCGCGCCAGGCCGCGCAATGGGACCCGCTGCTCGACTGGGCACGCACCCGCTACGACATTCATTTCGAGACGACCGCTGGCATCATGCACCACCCCCAGCCGGCCGCAACAATCGCGCGGTTGCAGGAGGTGGTGGCAGCGCTCGACCCGTTCCGGCTCGCGGCACTGAGCCCGCTGGTGACGATCAGCGGCTCGCTGGTCGCTGCGCTGGCGCTGCTCGAAGGTGCCGCGGACCGCGAGACGGTGTGGCGTTCTGCCATGCTCGACGAGGACTGGCAGGTTGAGCAATGGGGCGAGGACGACCTCGCCACCCGCGCCCGCAACGTCCGTCGCGCGGATTTCGACGCAGCGGTGCGGTTCCTCAGCCTCCTCTGAGACGCCTCAGAGGACGTCTGATTCCCCGGTGGGGTCGCCACGCTTCATCAGCCCGCGGATGAAGCCGATCAGACCGGTCTGGCGCGAGCGCTTGAGCCGCTCGGCCTTGAGGATGGTGTGGACCGCCTCGAAGCACTTGTCGGCATCGTCGTTGACCAGGACGTAATCATAGCCGTCCCAGTGGCTCACCTCGTTCGAGGCGCGGGCCATGCGGTGGGCGATCACGTCGGGCGAGTCGGTCTGGCGGCCTTCGAGGCGGCGGTGGAGCTCGGCCATCGAGGGCGGCAGGATGAACACGCGGACCACGTCCCCGCCCATCGTCTGGTGGAGCTGCTGGGCGCCCTGCCAGTCGATGTCGAACAGCATGTCGCGGCCGGTGGCGAGCACCGCGTCGACCGGGCCCTTGGGGGTGCCGTAGCGATGCTTGAAGACGTGCGCCCACTCGATGAAATGGTGCTGCGACACCATCTCGCGGAACCGGTCGACGCTGACGAACGTATAGTCGACCCCGTTCACTTCGCCCGGCCGCGGCTCGCGCGTGGTCACCGAGACGGAGACGGCGAGATCGGGTTCGGCTGCCAGCAGCTTGCGGGCGATGGTCGACTTGCCGGCGCCCGAGGGCGAGGAAAGGACAAACAAAACCCCGCGGCGATGGAATCCATGCGGGTCGTTCTGGTGCGTATGGGCCATGCGGGCCTTTGGCGTAGCGGCACCCGAGCCGTCAAGCCCGGGCACCGTTTGCGGCTTACGCGCCGAGGCCCGTATCGGGACCGTGTTCGGTGGTCAGCTTGCGCTTGAGATAGGCCGCGCCCACCGCGCCCGCGCCGAGCACGAACGCCGCGGGCACCACGCGCTTGGCGACTTCCCAGGTCGCGACGCCGACCGCTGCGCCCACCGCGCCGCCTTCGCCGTCGCGCCGGTCGATCTTGCTGCCGATCCAGCCTGCAATCAACTTGCCGATCATTGTCTTCTCCTTCCCCGCAAGAACGGCGGTGCGGCGGCGGCGTTCCCGCCGCTCGCCGCAGCCGATCAACGGCCGATCATCGTCTCGGGCTTCACGAACTTCTCGAAAGTCGCGCTGTCGACAAGGCCCAGCGCCAGGCCCGATTCCTTGAGGGTGAGGCCCTTCTCGTGCGCGTTCTTGGCGATCTTGGCCGCCGCGTCATAGCCGATGGCAGGTGCCAGCGCGGTGACCAGCATCAGCGAGCGATCGACCAGCTCCTTGATCCGCGCCTCGTTCGCCACCGCGCCGTCCACCGCGCGTTCGGCGAAGTTGGTCATGCCCACCGACATCAGCGTGATCGAGCGCAGCAGGTTCGCGCCGATCAGCGGCTTGAACACGTTGAGCTCGAAATGGCCCTGCATGCCGCCCACCGTCACGGCGGTGTGGTTGCCGATCACCTGGGCGGCGACCATCGTCAGCGACTCGCTCTGGGTCGGGTTGACCTTGCCCGGCATGATCGAGCTGCCCGGCTCGTTCGCCGGCAGCTCCAGCTCGCCCAGGCCCGAGCGCGGGCCCGAGCCGAGCAGGCGGATGTCGTTGGCGATCTTGGTGAGCGACACCGCCAGCGTGTTGCAGACCCCCGACAGGTTCACCAGCTGGTCCTTGGTCGCCAGCATCTCGAACTTGTTGGGCGCGGAGACGAAGGGCAGCCGGGTGATCTTGGCGATCTCCGCCGCCACGTCCTCGGCATAGCCCGGCGGCGAGTTGAGCCCGGTGCCCACCGCCGTGCCGCCGAGCGCCAGCTTGAAAATGTCGAGCTCCAGCACGCTCTGGAACCGCGCCCGCGCCGAGGCGAGCATCGCGACATAGCCGGAAAATTCCTGCCCAAGCGTCAGCGGCGTCGCGTCCTGCAGATGGGTGCGGCCGATCTTGACGATGTGATCCCAGTCATGCGCCTTGCGGTCGAGCGCGGTGTGCAGTCGCTCCAGCGCTGGGAACAGGTCCAGCGTCACCGCACGCGCCGCGGCGATGTGCAGTGCGGTCGGGAAGCTGTCGTTCGACGACTGCGCCATGTTGACATGATCGTTGGGGTGGATCGGGGTCTTGCCGCCGCGTTTGCCGGTGAGGATTTCGTTGGCGCGGCCGGCGATCACCTCGTTGACGTTCATGTTGGTCTGGGTGCCGCTGCCGGTCTGCCAGACCACCAGCGGGAACTGGTCGTCGAGCTTGCCGTCGATCACTTCCTGCGCGACCTGGTCGATCACCTCGGCGATCTTCGGATCGAGCCCGTGCTTCACGTTCACGCGCGCCGCGGCCTGCTTCACGATCGCCTGGGCATGGACGATGCCGATCGGCATCCGCTCCTCGGGCCCGAACGGGAAGTTCTGGATCGATCGCTGGGTCTGGGCACCCCAATAGGCGTCGGCGGGAACTTCGATCGCGCCGATCGAGTCGGTTTCGGTGCGCGTGCCGGTCATGTGCTTCTCCGCGTTGTTTGTGCGCGATGTAGGCCGCCCGCACCGCCCCACAACCCGTACGACGGTCGACATTTCAGCCGCGCGGCCCAAGCCCTCGGAAACACTTGGTAACTTGCATTCCGGTGAAGGCAGCGCGCAAAGACTCAATGCCACCGGCGACAACAGCCGGGGCAACCGCAGGAGAAGAGCCATGATCCCGTTGATTCTGGGGCTGCTGCTCGCCGCCCCCTTTTCCGAGATCGCGCACAGCGTGCGCATCGATCATGACAGCGGCCCGGTCCATGCCGATTACCGCATGCGGGTCGACGTCCGCCACCAGCAGCTCGGCGTCGCAGGGCCCGGCGGCCGCGCCTCGACGCTGCGCTGCCGGTGGGAGGCCGATCTGGTGGTCGATCGCCAGGCGCGCCACGCCGCCGGCACGCTCCAGCGCGCGCTGCGCCAGGAAAGCGTCGCGACCGGCAGCCGTCCCGGCTGGTGCACCGCCAACCGCGCGGTAATCGCCAAGGACGTTGCCAGCGCCACCAAGGACATGCGAGGCGCGGTCGAGGCGCTCGCCGGCCAGGATGCCGAGATGCTGCGCGCCGAACTCGATCACATAGGACGTGTACACACCTGATGCGTATTCCCATTGCCGTTGCCGCCTTCGCCGCGCTCACCCTCCCGCTCGCTGCCCAGGCCCAGGTGCTGCCCAAGGTTTCGGGCGGCGTCGAACTCTCGACCGACGAGAGCCGCCGCGGCCTCAGCTGGAGCGAGAACCAGCTGAGTGCCTCGGGCGACCTGTCCGCGGGCATCCTCGGCTTCGACGCATCGGCGCGCGTTGCGATGGTGCGCGAATCGAGCCGCCATGCCGGGGCCGACACGGTGTTCGACCTGGAAGCCGGCCACGGCTTCGACATCGGGGTGTTCAAGCTGCGCGGCTTCGTCACCGGCCATGTCTTCACCGGCGCGGCGCGCGCGATGGACTATGTCGAGGTTGGCGCGGACGGCAGGTTTTCACTCGGCCCGCTGCAGCTGAACGGCGGCGCGACCTATGCGCCGGACCAGGGGCCGATCGGCGGCGACAATCTCTATCTGCACGCGGGCGCCGCGGTGGGCGTGCCGTCGACGCCGTTCACCGTGTCCGGCTCGATCGGCCATACGACCGGCAGCACCGACGACATCCGCGCCGCGCGGCTGCGCCCGACCGGCGACTATACCGATTGGCGGATCGGCGTGGAGCATGTCAGCGGGCCGCTGACGCTGGGGGTCGACTATGTCGGGACCGACATCGATACCAACCGCGCGGTGGCGTCGCCCTATGCGGACCTGCAGCACAGCGGCAACCGCGTGCTCGGGCGCGCACGGCTTTCGTTCTGAGGCTGCCCTAAATCCCCCCTCCCGCGTGCGGGAGGGGGGGATTAGAAGAAGCGAGAGTTTGGGAAGCCTACCGCTGCTCGGCACCCGGCACGGCGACATCGGCCACCGCCGTCGCCTCGTGCCCGCTGGCGAAGTGCAGCGTCAGCGGCACCTTCTCGCCGGCATGGACATTGGGCACCAACCCGAACAGCATGACATGCTTGCCGCCCGGCGCGAACTTCACCTCGGAGCCGACCGGCAGGTCGAGGCTGGCGAGCTGGGTCATCTTCGCCATGCCCGCGCCATCCTTGGTGCTCTCGTGAATCTCGGCCTTGTCGGCCGCGCGAGTCGACACGCTGACCAACGTTTCCGCCTCGCGCCCGCCGTGCAGCGTGAAATACGCTGCCCCTGGCTGGCCCGCCACCGCGGGCAGCCTAATCCAGGCGCCATCGACCTTTACGCCATCCGCCTGGGGCGAACACGCCCCCAGCCCCAGAACCGCTACAAGTCCCGCCAGAGTGCGCATTCGGCATCCTCCCTCTTTGATTTGGGAAATCTTGTAGAAACCCGGGCGTCTTGCGGCAAGGCACGACGCACCTATATCCCCCCTCGGACATCTGGACGGCGGTCGCCTCTTCTGGGGCCGGCATCCGGATAACGCTTATGAACCCTTTTGTTTCGATTGTGGGGGCCAACGAGGACCATGGCTAAAGTTATCGGTATCGACCTGGGCACGACCAACAGCTGCGTTGCTGTGATGGAAGGCGGCAAGCCCAAGGTCATCGAAAATGTCGAAGGCGCACGCACCACGCCGTCGATCGTCGCCTTCGCCAAGGATGGCGAGCGTCTGATCGGCCAGCCGGCCAAGCGCCAGGCGGTGACCAACCCGGACAACACCATCTTCGCAGTGAAGCGCCTGATCGGCCGCCGCTTCGACGACCCCGTGACCAAGAAGGACACCGAGCTGGTGCCCTATACGATCGCGCGCGGCACGAACGGCGATGCGTGGGTCAAGGCCGGCGGCGAAGAGTACAGCCCGTCGCAGATCTCGGCCTTCATCCTGCAGAAGATGAAGGAAACCGCCGAATCGTATCTCGGCGAGAGCGTGACGCAGGCCGTCATCACCGTGCCGGCCTATTTCAACGACGCCCAGCGCCAGGCGACCAAGGACGCCGGCAAGATCGCGGGCCTCGAAGTGCTGCGCATCATCAACGAGCCGACGGCGGCCGCGCTCGCCTATGGCCTCGACAAGGACAACAACAAGACCATCGTGGTCTATGACCTTGGCGGCGGCACCTTCGACATCTCCGTGCTGGAAATCGGCGACGGCGTGTTCGAAGTGAAGGCGACGAACGGCGACACCTTCCTCGGCGGCGAGGATTTCGACAACAAGATCGTCGATTACCTGGCCGACCAGTTCAAGAAGAAGGAAGGCCTCGACCTCCGCACCGACAAGCTCGCGCTGCAGCGGCTGAAGGAATCGGCCGAGAAGGCGAAGATCGAGCTGTCGTCGGCTGCGACGACCGAGATCAACCTGCCCTTCATCACCGCCCGCATGGAAGGTGGCGCAACCACCCCGCTGCACCTGGTGGAGACGATCACCCGCGCCGATCTGGAGCGCCTGGTCGATGACCTGATCAAGCGCACCCTCGAGCCGTGCCGCAAGGCGCTGGCCGATGCGGGCGTCAAGGCCGAGGCGATCGACGAAGTCGTGCTCGTCGGCGGCATGACCCGCATGCCCAAGGTCCGTCAGGTCGTGAAGGACTTCTTCGGCAAGGAGCCGCACACCGGCGTGAACCCGGACGAAGTCGTCGCCATCGGCGCGGCGATCCAGGCCGGCGTGCTCCAGGGCGACGTGAAGGACGTGCTGCTGCTCGACGTGACCCCGCTGTCGCTGGGCATCGAGACGCTGGGCGGCGTGTTCACCCGCATGATCGACCGCAACACCACGATCCCGACCAAGAAGTCGCAGGTCTACTCCACCGCTGACGACAATCAGCAGGCGGTGACGATCCGCGTCTTCCAGGGCGAGCGCGAGATGGCGGCCGACAACAAGATGCTCGGCCAGTTCGACCTGGTCGGCATTCCGCCGGCGCCGCGCGGCGTGCCGCAGATCGAGGTCACCTTCGACATCGACGCCAACGGCATCGTCAACGTGTCCGCCAAGGACAAGGGCACCGGCAAGGAGCAGCAGATCCGCATCCAGGCCTCGGGTGGTCTGAACGACTCCGACATCGAGCAGATGGTGCGCGATGCCGAGAAGTTCGCCGAAGAGGACAAGAAGCGTCGTGCCGCGGCGGAAGCCAAGAACAACGCCGAGAGCCTCGTCCACACCACGGAGCGTCAGCTCCAGGAGAATGGCGACAAGGTCGACGCGTCGCTGAAGGGCGAGATCGAGGCGGCGATTGCCGAGACCAAGTCGGCGATCGAGAGCGGCGATGCCGATGCGATGACCGCCAAGGCGCAGGAGCTCGCCCAGGTGGCGATGAAGCTCGGCCAGGCGATCTACGAGAAGCAGGCTGCCGAAAACGCCTCGCCGAACGCGGGTGCCGCGGCCGGCGGCGACGCCGGTGGCGAGGAAGTGGTCGACGCCGAGTTCTCGGAAGTGGACGACAACAAGGCGTAACGGATGCCCCTCCCTCTCCCCGCCGGGGAGAGGGCCGGGGATTGGGGGGAGCGGGCATGATCGATGCGATCCGGCATCGGCATAGTTCCTCTCCCCGTCCCCTGATGGGGAGAGGGCTTGCTGGATGACCACCGAAGTCGATTATTACGAACTGCTCGAAGTCGAGCGCAGCGCGGACGACGCGACGATCAAATCGTCCTATCGCAAGCTCGCGATGAAATATCACCCGGACAAGAATGCCGGGTGCAAGGATTCCGAGGCGAAGTTCAAGGCGATCAGCGAAGCCTATGACTGCCTGAAGGATCCCCAGAAGCGCGCGGCGTACGACCGCTTCGGCCATGCCGCGTTTCAGAACGGCGGCGGCGGCCATCATGGCGGCCAAGGCGATTTCGGCGCGTTCAGCGACATTTTCGAAAGCGTGTTCGGCGAATTCATGGGCGGCGGCGCGCGTGGCGGCGGCCGGCCCCAGCGGCGCGGTGCGGACCTGCGCTACGACATGGAAATCTCGCTCGAACAGGCGTTCCACGGCCATTCGACCGACATCACCATCGACGTCTCGGGCCCCTGCGACAGCTGCCAGGGCTCGGGCGCCACGCCCGGCACCAAGGCCAAGACCTGCACCACCTGCGCCGGCCACGGCAAGGTGCGCGCGCAGCAGGGCTTCTTCATGGTCGAGCGCACCTGCCCCGCCTGCCACGGCGCCGGCGAGGTGATCGCCGAGCCCTGCCGCACCTGCCGCGGCGAGGGCCGGACCGACAAGACCAAGACGCTCAAGATCGAGATTCCGCCCGGCGTCGACGAAGGCACCCGCATCCGCCTGACCGGCGAGGGCGAGGCCGGCGCGCGCGGAGCACCCGCGGGCGATCTCTACATCTTCCTCCACGTGACGCGCCATTCGCTCTACGAGCGGCAGGGCACGACGCTGTACGCCAACGCGCCGATCAGCTTCACGACGGCGGCGCTGGGCGGCGAGATCCGCATCCCGGGGCTCGACGGCGAGGAGCATGTGATCAAGATCCATGCCGGCACCCAGTCCGGCCGCGAGATGCGCCATCGCGGCGCCGGCATGCCGGTGCTGCAGGGCCGCGGCCGCGGCGATCTGGTCGTGCGGCTGGAGGTGGAAACGCCGACCAAGCTCACGGCCAAGCAGCGCGAGTTGCTCGAGGAATTCCGCAAGACCGAGACGGGCGAGGAATGCCCGCAGTCGAGCGGCTTCTTCGCCAAGCTGAAGGCGGCGCTCGGTTGATGCCGGGCGCCTTCCTCGCATGACCCCGCGCGAACTGCTCGACACTGCCGACGTCCCCGGCGGCGAACCGCTGCGGCTGTTCCGCCGGGGCGACGACCACATGATCGTGCTCGAACGCAACGAGCTGATGAACAGCCGGATGAGCGGTTCGGAAGAAGCGCTGGCGGTGATGACGCTCGAGCGGCTCGGCAAGCGCGAGGCGCGGGTGCTGATCGGCGGCTACGGCATGGGCTTCACCCTGCGCGCGGCGCTTGGCGTTCTCGGCAGCAATGCCAAGGTGACGGTGGCCGAACTGGTCCCCAA
Organism: Sphingomonas trueperi; assembly: GCF_040545965.1. GTDB lineage: Bacteria > Pseudomonadota > Alphaproteobacteria > Sphingomonadales > Sphingomonadaceae > Sphingomonas > Sphingomonas trueperi_C. The sequence goes on from NZ_JBEPMV010000003.1 coordinate 609,529, forward strand.
GATCGTCGACTGGGCGCGCGGTCCGATGGCGGCGCTGACCAATGGCTGTCTCGACGATCCGCGCGTGAAGGTCGTGTTCGACGATGTCGGCCGGGTGATCGCCGACGGCCAGAACGCCTATGACGCGATCCTGCTCGACGTCGACAACGGCCCCGACGGACTGACCCGGGTGGGCAACGACAGCCTCTACTCGATGCGCGGCCTCGATTCCGCCCGTCAGGCGCTCCGCCCCGGCGGCATTCTCGCAGTATGGTCGGCGGCGCCTGACGCGCCCTTCGCCCGCCGGATGCGCGACAGTGGGTTCCAGGTGGAGGAAGTCGCCGTCCGCGCCCGCCAGAACGGGAAGGGCCCGCGCCACGTCATCTGGTTCGGCCGGCGCCGCTGAGGCAAGCGCGGCGAGATGCGCAGCGGCGACGCGTCAGATCGGGTCCGCGGTAACAGCCGAGGCGCGCGCGGGGTTGCCAACGACCGTGGTGCCGGCCGGAACGTCTCTGGTCACCACGCTGCCCGCCCCGACGATCGCATCATCGCCGATCGTCACGCCGGGGAGGATGATGGCGCCGCCACCGATCCAGACGTTGCACCCGATGACCACGGGCCGACCGAATTCGAGCATTTGGGCCCGAACCGCTGCCTCGCGCGGATGGTCGGCCGTCAGGATCTGCACGCCCGGGCCGATCTGCGTGCCGGCGCCGATGCGCACCGCCACCACATCCAGGATGACGCATCCGAAGTTGAGGAACACGCCGTCGTCCAGGTGGATGTTGTAGCCATAGTCGCAGTGGAACGGCGCCCGCACGGTGACGCCGGCGCCGACCTGGCCCAGCCCTGCTACCAGCAGCGCATGCCTGTCCTCGGACGATTGCGCCGGTGCCGCATTGTATCGCGCCATCCAATCCTGCGCGCGCGCGGCGTCGGCGGCCAACTCGGGGTCGTCCGCGGTGTACAGCTCGCCGGCGAGCATCTTCTGCTTCTCGCTTTTTGGCATCAGCTGAGATCGTGCAGGTCCTTGCCGAGCGGCGGGGTGATCCGCAGATCGGAGAAGCGGATCGCCAGCCCCTCCCGCTCCGGGGTGCAGGCCATCGGCCCTACCTGATACGACGCGGCTACCGGGAAGGGGGCAAGCCGCACCAGCGGCCAGTGCTTGCCGTCCGCAGATACCTGCAGGCGCAGCACGCCCTTTTCTACGGTGGCACGCATCCAGAAGTCCTGTGCGTCATGTTCATAGGGGCCGGTCGCCCAGTCCGACTGGCCATTCGTCAGGACGCTACTCAGCATCGCGCGACCGTCCGACAACTCGATACCGGCCTTGACCCAGCGCCGCTCGTCGACGCGAACCATGATACCGGCCTGATCGTAGAGCTTCTGATACTGTCCCCGAACGCGCAATTGCGCGGTGAACGCCGCGGGCGCGGTGAAGCCGAGGAAATGCCCGCTGTCCCGCTTGAAGCCGTAATGCGTTTCCTGCCAGAAATCGCTGCCCTTGTCGGTGACCAGCGACAGGTCGCCTGCGGAATCGACCGACCAGTTTCGCGGCTCGTTGAGCCAGCGGCCGTCCCTACGTCCGAGCACCGATTTGCCCGTGGCTTGCGCCTGCGCCGCCCCGGTTGGCCCGGCAACCGCCAGTGCTGCCGCGCCTCCCAATATCGTTCTGCGGTTCACGACATCCTCCCTCTTGTGCGACAGACCTTACCAATGTGACGAGCTGTATGTACAAACGTACACAAGCTTTGCAAGTGGATGGAATGGAGGATATGGCAAGCGGCAGGCGGAACGATCCGACACGGCGGCAGCGTATCGTCGACGCGACCTTGGAGGTGATCGCCGCCCACGGTGTCGCGGCAACGACCCATCGCCGGATCGCCGACGAGGCGGGCGTGCCGCTGGGATCGGTGACCTATTATTTCGAAACGCTCGAAGCGCTGATAACCGCTGCCTTTCTGCAATTGGCGGCGCAGTCCTCCGACCTGTTCGGTGCGCGCCTGCGTGCGGCCGATGGTCGTCCCGCAGCGATCGATGCGGTCGTCGACATCATCGCAGGCACGATCTGGGCCGAGCCACGCACCTTGCTGCTCAGCTACGAGCTCTACGCCTTCGCGGCGCGGCACCCGGCAGTGAGCGCGGTGATGCAGCAATGGATGGATAACAGCCGCGCTGCGCTGGAGCGCTTTTTCGATCCCCTGACAGCACGCGCGCTCGACGCGCTGGTCGAGGGCATCGGCATCCACAATTCGATCGACCGGGCGCCGCTCGACAGGGAAGCGATCCGCATCATCGTCGAGCGCGTCGCCGCGGCCTGAGGCCTTCCCCGCTCATCCCGTCTGCGGAACGACATCCCCGCCTCGTGCATTCCGAAGGGCGCATGTTTCCAGAAGGAAGTCCGACGATGTCCGATACGCCCGAAACCACCAGCCTGCTCGTCACCGCCCGCGTCGACGGGCTCAAGGTGCGCAGCCGTGACGGCGATTCGCTGGGGCAGGTCCAGGCGTTCATGGTCGAGAAGGGCAGCGGCCGCACGCTCTATGCGGTGCTCAGCCTCGGCGGGTTCCTCGGCATGGGCAAGAGCTATTACCCCCTGCCCTTCGAGCTGATCTCCTATGACGCGACCGGCGACGACTATGTCGTCACGATCGACCGCCGCGTGCTCGAGGGCGGCCCGAGCTGGGCGAGCAACGCGCCGGAGTTCACCCAGGCCTATGCCGATCGCGTGTCCAACTATTACGGCCTCTCCGCCGCACGCGTGGACCGCGTGCCGCTGGATTGATCGCCTAACCGGCCGCAGATGAAGAGAGCGTTTCCTCCCCCGCCAGGGGGAGGTGGCGCGCGATGCGTGACGGAGGGGGAGGATGCCAGAACCTCTCGGACCTGCGTGCTTCCTCCCCCTCCGTCAGGCCTTCGGCCTGCCACCTCCCCCTGGCGGGGAAGGAAACACTAGAAAACTGCCTGGCGTGCGCCCTCACCCGCGCCGCAGCCGTTTGCCGATCCCCTCCGCGCCCAGCCGCCGCACCGCGCGCTTCGCCAGCGCCACGCTGCCGTCGAACCCCGCCAGCGCCGCGACCAGCGCCCGGTTGGCCATCGTGCGCCGCAGCAGCAGCAGGTCGACGCACGCCACGCCGCCGCTCGCCATCTGCCGCTTGTGCTGCCCCTCGCCCTCGGTGAAGTCGAACGAGGCGAAGCGGCCCTCGGCAAACAGGTCGCGTAGGGCCGCCAGCTGCAGCACCGCGCCCGGTGACATCGCCGCGAACGCTGGGTCGTGCCCGACATGGGCGTAGACCAACGTGTCCCCCACCGCCGGGCAGCAGAGATAGGCGATCGGCCGCCCTGCCAGCAGCAGCAGCCACGCGCGCACCGCATCCGCTGCGGCCAGCCGCTGCAGCGCCGTCAGGTCCTCCGGCAATCCGGCCGCCAGCAGCCGCTCCTGATAGGTCCGCGCCGAGAGCGCGCGGGCGAGCGGGTGGAAGACCGCCATCTCCGCCGGCGTCCGGTAGCAGCGCACCTCGCCGCCGAGCCGCTTGGCCTTGCGCTTGAGCCCCTGCCGGGTGTTCGCCGATAGCCCGGCGAACCACGCGTCGACCCCCAGCGACAGGTCGACGTAGAAGCGCGTGTAGCGCTGCCGCACGAACCCCAGCATCCCGCCACCAAGCAGCGCCTTGCACTGCGCCTCGGGCAGCGAGGTCACCAGATAGCCCTCTGCCTCGGCCGGAAGCGGCGGGAGCGCAGGGCAGTCCCCCGCCCGCGCCTCCGCGAGCGTCAGCGGCACGCGCGCCAGCCGTCGGCGCACCGACGCCAGCGTCCGCGCGCCGACCATGAAGCGCAGCGCCACCGCCTGCGCTGCGCTCACCCCGCCCGCTCCTCTATGAGGTTGGACCAGAGCTGCTCGGCCTGGCGCAGCCGCGTGCGCAGCAGGCTGGGGGCGAGCGGCGCGTCGTCCTGGTCGAGCGCGAGCGCAGGCCGATCGGCGAAATGCGCGGTCGGCAGCACGTCGCGCCGGGCCGCGAGCATGGCACAGAGCGCCTCGAAGCGGCGGACATGCACCGCATTGGGCCGCGTACCCGCGCGGTTGGCCAGTTCGAAGCCATGGCTGACGATCGTTACCGCGGCATGGCGCTGCGCCACCGCATGGTCGAGCGCCGCCCGCATCTCGCGCTGGGACAGCGCGCAGATCTGGAAATGGCGCAGCTGGGTGCCCGCATCGATCAGCGTTACCGGCACTTCGATCAGCCCCTGGTGCAGCACCGGCGCGATCCGGCGCGGCGACAGGCCGATGCCGCTCGGCCAGGGATGCTCGGAGCCGTTGTGGCTCGAATCATAGGCGAAGCCCTCGGCCGCGAGCGCGGCGAGCGTCGCGTCGTTGGCCGAATAGCTGCCCCCGCGAAACGCCATCGGCGGCGGCGCCCCCGCATCGATCAGCAGCGCCCGCGCCCGGCGGATCAGCGCGCGCTGCTCCTCGGCGCCATAGTCGACGAGGTCGAACCGCGCCGGCATCTTGGCGCGATCCGACGCGCTCGCCCCGGTCCAGTTGGGATGGAGATGCAGCTGCACCTCCTGCCCCGCGGCGCGGATCGCCCGCACCACCGCCGCGATCGGCGCGAGCCCGTGGACCAGCGCGGGCATCGGATCGACGAAGAAGCACGCCTTCAGCCCATGCGCCGCCAGCCGCTCCAGCTGCCAGCCCACGCCGACCCCGGCCGGCTCGAACGAGCGCGCGACCATCTCCGCCAGATCGAGGCCGGCGACGTGGTGGCGCCACATCAGCTCGGTATCGATCGTCAGGAAGACCTGGGTGGGCATGCAGGCGCGTCTCGCAAGCGTCCCGGAGACGGGGACCATCGTCCCCGTCCTACCCCCGCCCGCGTGAACAAATGGCAAAGCGCGTCAGGGCTTGATCCCGTAGCGGGCATATTCGACGTCGATCTGCGGATCGAGCAGCCGCGCATCGGCAAGGTCGGCCGCAGCGCCCGGCTTCCCCTGCCGCGTCTCGATCACGCCGCGCAGGAATAGCGTGCCCGCGGCGCCGGGGCGCTGCTCCAGCGCCGCGTTCACGTCGGCGAGGGCCTCGTCGAGCCGTGCCTGCCGCAGATAGACGAGCGCGCGGCTGTCCAGCGCCGCGGCGGCGATCTGGTCGCTCAATTCGATCGCCCGGGTGCAATCCTTCAGCGCCGCCTCCAGCTGCACGTTCAGCGTGCCCGCGAGCCAGCAGCGCGCGTTGAGCAGCCTACCATTGCCCGGCTTCTCGCCGATCGCCCGGTCGATCGCCGCCAGGGCACCGTCCTTGTCGTCGGCCTGGGCGAGCGCGGTTGCCTTGGCGGCGAGCATCTCGGTGAGGTTTTCGCCGCCCTCGTCTATCCGCGGATCGAGCAGCGTGAGCGCTTCGTCCTTCTTGCCCGTCTCCGCCAGCAACCGGGTGAGGCGCGCGAGCAGGCCGGCATTGCCGGGGGCGAGCGACTGGGCGGTGCGCAGATCCTCGATTGCCCCGGCCCGGTCGCCCAGCGCCTGGCGCAGGCTCGCGCGCTGGGCGAGCGTCTCCGGCTTGGCAGCGAGTGCTACGGCCTTGTCGAGATCGGCCAGCGCCTGGCGCCGCTCGAAGATCATGGTCAGGAAGCGCGCGCGGAGCAAATAGCGATCGGCCTCGTCGGGGCGTTCGGCGATATGCGCGGCATAGCGCGCGAGCACCTCGTCATAGACATGCGCGCGCTTGGCGGCGACAACGCCGTGCCAAGGTGCCGGATAGCGCGGCGCGGTGCGTGCGCCGATGCGTCGGTTGCGGAACGCGGCCAGTGCGGCGCGGGCAGCCGGCAGCTCGGCGGGGGCGATCTCCGCGCCGGTCTGGGCGTGCTGCGCCTCCAGCGTGAGCAGATCGCCGGCGATCGCCACCGTGCCGCTGACCCGCTGCCCGCCGGGCAGCTGCTGGTCGAAGCTGGCGGGGCCGTCCACCATCATGTCCTTGCCGCCATCGGGCAGGCGGAACCGCGCGACGGTCTGCGTGCGCATCGGCTCGCCGGTGTCGACCGGCACGTCCTTCCAGATCCCTCGACTGCGATCGGGCAGATCGCGCAACCGGGCGGCGGGGAACTGGGTGCGATAGCGCAGGTCGCCATAGCTCCAGCGCTGGGATGCGACCCCGCGCAGCTTGACCAGCGCGGTGCCGGCGGTGTCGTCGAACTTGACGTCCACGTCGGTCACCAGCACGTCGCTGGCGCCGCCGGGAGTGAAGCCCTGCAGCAGGCGGCGCTGCTCGGTCTTCGGCATCGCCGCCAAGACGGTGCGCAGCGAGATCGCCATGCCGCCGCGCAGCGTCACCTCGGCCCCGAACGGGCTCGGCAGGTTGATGCCGCCGCGTAGGTCCATGTCGAGCACCGCGATGCTGTTGGGCCGGTTGGGCGCGCGGTCCGGCGCCTGCAGCAGCCCGCTCCCCGCTGCCCGGACCGGCAGCACCCAGTGGAAGGGCAGCACGTCGCCCAGATCTTCCAGCCGTGTGCCGGTTGCGGTGCCGTCCAGCCACAGCGTCTCGTCGCCGAGCCTGGCCAGCACGAAGATGTGGTTGAACGCCGCCGCCGAGGGCAGCCGCGCCGCGACCAGATCGCCCGCGGAGAGGTTGGCGAGCGCCGGCTCCGCTTCGATTCCCAGCTCGTGCAGCAGCGCGAGCAGCAGCAGCGTCTTCGCCTTGCAGTCGCCATAGCCTAGCGCCAGCGTCTGCGCCGGGCTCTGCGGCACGAGATTGCCGTTCTCCATGCCGCGATACAGATAGCGCACCTTGCCCTGCACCAGCGCCAGCGCGGCGGCGACACGGCGGCGCGGGTCCTTCTCCGCCGCGGCGATCCGCGCGACCTCGGCAGCGAGCGGGCTGCCGGGTGCGATCAGCCCCTCGGTGCGGTAGAGTGGCGCGAACACCCGCGACACGCTCGCCCAATCGGCGAACGTCGAGGCTTCGGCGAAGGGCGGGCGCGCAAAACGGCCGGGCGCCCCCGGCGCGGAATCGGGCTGGCGCGGCAGCGGCTGGGCGAAGACGAGCTCGTGCCAGCCGCCGGCATCGCTTTCTCTAGGCGTTGCGCCCACCGGATAGGCCTTCCACTGCAGCCTGGCGGTGCTCGGCCAGAGGAAGCGGGTGCGTGCGAAACCGATCTTCATCGGTTCCGACAGGATCGGGCCGCCTGCGCTGCTGTTGCCCGCGAGCGCCGGGTCCTTGTTGGTCACCGAATAGCGCAGGTCGAGCACGTCGCCCGGCCGCAGCCCCTCCACCGCCAAGGTGGCGGTGAGCTGGCCGTCGATCATCATCTTCTCGAGCCCCGCCTCGCGCTGGAGGACGGTGAAGCTGTGCCCCTTCAGCGCATCGATCCGCTGGCCGTCGCGCAGGATATCGACGCCGTGGACGATAAGGTCGCCATGCGCCGGCTGCCACTCGATCTTGATCGTGCCCGCCTGCGACACCGCCTGGATCGTCGCCAGTCGCGTCGCCCGTTCGACATAGGTCCAGCTGCTGCCGTCGCCGAGCCGCGCCTGAACGTCGCTGACCAACAACAGCGGTGATTCGTCGGTAAGCGCGCGGGTGTCCGGCGTCGGCGCCGGCTTCACCCAATCGGGAACCGGCTGCTGCAAGGGCTTGTCCCCCGCATGCGCGACACCCGCGCTCGACAGCAGCAGCACCAGCAACGCAGCACGCGACGACATCGACATTCCCCCGGGTTCCTGTGACCAGTCTAGCCGGATCCGGCTACGCGACAATCGAAAAGCGAAGAAAAACAAGATGAAGTCACGTGACCTTAGCGCTTCATCTTGTCGTCATCTTGCGTCTCAGCGGCTGTGGTAGAAGTCGTACACCTGCTGCGCCACGCCCGCCGAGACGCCGGGGGCCTTCTTCAGATCCTCCAGGCTGGCGTTGCGCACCGCCCGGCCGGTGCCGAAGTGCATCAGCAGCGCCTTCTTCCGCGCCGGGCCGATGCCGGGCACCTCGTCGAGCGGGCTCGCGCCGATTGCCTTGGCGCGCTTGTCGCGATGCGCGCCGATGACGAAGCGGTGGACCTCGTCGCGCAGCCGCTGGAGGTAGAAGAGCAAGGGCGCGTTGACCGGCAGCATCCGCTCGCTGCCGTCCATCAGGTGGAACACCTCGCGGCCGTCGCGGCCATGATGCGGCCCCTTGGCGACGCCGACCATGCAGACATCCTCGATCCCCATCTCCTCCAGCACCGCCTTGGCCGCGTTGAGCTGGCCGCGGCCGCCGTCGAGCAGCACCAGGTCCGGCCAGTCGCCCTGGCTGCGATCGGGGTCCTCGTCCTGCGCGCGGGCGAAGCGGCGGCTCAGCACCTCGCGCATCATCCCGTAATCGTCGCCGGCGATCGTCTCCGGGCGCTTGATGTTGAACTTGCGATACTGGCTCTTGCGGAAGCCCTCGGGCCCCGCGACGATCATCGCGCCTACCGCATTGGTGCCCTGGATGTGGCTGTTGTCGTAGACCTCGATCCGGTTCGGCGGCTCGGGCAGGTCGAACAGGTCGGCCATTTCGCGCAGCAGCTTGGCCTGGGTGGTGCTTTCGGCGAGGCGGCGGTCGAGCGCTTCCTCGGCGTTGCGCTTGGCCTGATCGAGCAGGCGGCGGCGGGTGCCGCGCTGGGGGACCGACAGCGCTACCTTGTGCCCGGCGCGCTCGCTCATGGCTTCCGCAAGCAATTCGGCCTCGGGCAGCTCGCGGTCGACGAACACGTTCCTCGCGGGCGGCACCTCCTCGTAGAACTGCATCAGAAAGGCGGCGAGCACCTCGTCCTCGGGCACGTCCTGGGTGTGGCTCGGGAAGAAGCTGCGATGGCCCCAATTCTGGCCGCCGCGGATGAAGAACGCCTCGATGCCGATCACGCCCGACTTGCACGCCTGGGCGAAGATATCGGCATCGCCGACGCCTTCCGCGTTGATCGCCTGGCTGCCCTGGATGAAGGTGAGCGCCTTCAGGCGGTCACGCAGGATCGCGGCCAGCTCAAAATCGAGGTTCTCGGCGGCGGCCTGCATCTGCTCGCCCAGCTTGGCCTGGACCTTGGTCGACTTGCCCTGGAGGAAGTCCCTCGCGTCGTTGACCAGCTCGGCATAGCCCTCTTGGTCAATGCGGCCGACGCAGGGCGCCGAGCAGCGGCGGATCTGATAGAGCAGGCACGGCCGGTCGCGGCTGGCGAAGAAGCCGTCGGTGCAGCTGCGCAGCAGGAACAGCTTCTGCAGCGCGTTGAGCGTCTTGCGCACCTGCCCGGCGCCCGCGAACGGCCCGAAATAATCGCCCTTTGCCCGCCGCGCGCCGCGATGCAGCTGGACGCGGGCGAAGTCGTGATCCTGCCGCAGCAGGATGAACGGGAACGACTTATCGTCGCGCAGCAGCACATTGTAGGGCGGCCGGTAGCGCTTGATCAGCTGCGCCTCGAGCAGCAGCGCCTCGGCCTCGTTGTTGGTCGTGACGATCGTCATCGAACGGGTCTGCGCGACCATGCGCTGGAGCCGCTTCGACAGGCGGTTGACCTGGGTGTAGTTGGTCACCCGGTTCTTCAGCGCGCGCGCCTTGCCGACATAGAGCACGTCGCCGCGGGCATCTTGCATGCGATAGACGCCCGGCCGAATCGGCAGCGTCTGCAACACGTTGCGGATCGCGGCGACGCCGGCCTCCAGGTCCGGTGTCTCCGCACCGCGGACCGCGAAGGTGGCCTTTTCCTCGTTGAATCGATCGGGGGAATTGGGGTCGTTCATTGCCGCCGATGTAGGGATGTGGCGCTCACCTTGCCACTAAATCTCCCCTCCCGCTTGCGGGAGGGGTCGGGGGAGGGACTGACGTGGAGGTTCTATCTGGAACGCCACGGCAAGCGGCCGCGCGATCCCCTCCCCTGGCCCCTCTCGCAAGCGGGAGGGGAACGCAGGCCGAGAGGGAAGCCTACTTCGCCCCCGCCTCGTTCTCCAGCTGATCCACCTGCGCCTCGATTTGCCGCATCGTCTCTTCCGCGCGTGTTTTCACATCGGTCGCGCGGGTGTGGTCATCCGCCGCGTGGCGCACTGCCACCACCGCCACAAACGCAGCGAGCGCCAGTGCCACCAGGGCACCGGCGCTCAGCCAGCGATAGGATTTTTGTTCCGCCATCCCCGCCCCATAGCATGGGCGGCGTGGCAGGCCAGCTCAGTTGAGCCGGCCCAGCCCGGCAATGGTCTTGTCGACCAGCGCCTTGTCGGCCTCGGCGCCGTGCTTCTCCGCGATCACCGCGGCAGCGGCGGTCGTAGCGGCATCGGCGGCCTTGGTGCGGATCGCCTGGATCGCGCTGCGCTCGGCAGCGGCGATCTTGTCCTCGGCCATCCGGGTGCGGCGGGCGATCAGCTCGGCCGCATCGGCCTCTGCCTTCGCCTGCATCGCAGCCGCCTCGGCCTGGGCGTTGGCGACCACCGCCTTGGCATCCGCATCCGCAGACGCGGTGCGGGCCTTGGCTTCGGCGAGCATCGCCTCGGCCTCCGCGCGCAGCTTCGACGCTTCGTCGAGCTGGGTGCGGATCTTGGAAATCTGCTTGTCGAGCATGGCGCCGATCATGCTCGGCACCTTCTTGACGAGGATGATCAGGACCACCGCCAGCATCGACAGCGCGACGAAACCCGGCGCGGTGATGCCGAACACGGCCGGCTCATGATGGAGTTCCACGGTACCGACCTCGGCGTTCAGGGAATGAGCTTGTTCAGCCATGGGCAAGCGCCGCCTTCACCTTCTGTTCGACGCTGGCGCGGTCGACCGCGACGCCCGACACGCGGGCGACGATCGCCTCGACGGCCTCGACGGTCGCCGCTTCGATCTCACCGATTGCCGCCTGCTCGCGCTCGGCGATCGAGCGGGTCGCGTCGGCCAGCCGCGCTTCATCGGCTGCATGCGCGGCCTTGAGCTTGGCTTCGGCAGCGGTTGCCGCCTGCGCCTTGGCGCCGGCGGTCACCCGCAGCGCCTCGGCACGGGCAGCGTCCAGCCCCGCCTGGTAGGCCTCGTCCGCAGCCTTCGCGGCGTCGCGCGCCGCCTCGGCTGCCGCGAGGTCGCCGCTGATGCGGGCGGAGCGATCTTCCATCGTCCGCTCGATCTTCGGGACCATCGCCTTGCCGATCCCGAAGTAGATCAGGGCAAATACGATCGCGAGCCAGAAGACCTGCGAAGCGTAGATCTCCGAAATCTGATCTAACTGGGGCATCGGCCGAGGCCTCCGTTCTGCTTACTTGACGACGAAGAGGATCAGGATCGCGACGACGAACGCGATCAGGCCCAGCAGTTCCGACGCGGCGAAACCGATGAACAGGCGGCCCTGCTGACCGTCAGCCGCACCCGGGTTGCGCAGCGCGCCTTCGAGGAACGAACCGAACACGTTGCCCACGCCCAGCGCGGCGAGGCCGATACCGATCGCAGCCAGGCCGGCACCGATGTACATTGCACCCAGATCAGTCATTTCTAGCTCCCTAGATAATTCGGTAAAAACGATAATTCGAAACGGATCGACTTAGTGCAGGTGCACCGCGTCGTGGAGATACAGCGAGGTCAGCAGCGCGAACACATAGGCCTGGATCGCGCAGACCAGCAGCTCGAGCGCGCTGACGCCGACAATCATGAGGAAGCTCAGCACCCCGACCAGGCCGCCCAGCGGCGTGTGGCTGCCGAAGCCCTGGACGACGAAGCTGCCGAACACCTCGAGCAGGATGTGCCCCGCGGTCATCGCGACGAACAGTCGCAGGCCCAGCGAGAACGGGCGCACCAGGAACGAGATCAGCTCGACGGGCACGATCACCGGCATCAGCCACACCGGCGCGCCGTGCGGCACGAACAGCGAGAAGAACTTGAAGCCGTGCTTGATCAGCCCGACCGCGAGGACGATGCCGAACGAGAAGAAGGCGAGCACCGCGGTGACGGTGATGTGGCTGGTGACCGCGAAGGTGTGCAGCCCCGGCAGGATCGCCAGCGGCAGCACGCCGACCAGGTTGGCGAACAGGATGAAGAAGAACAGCGAGAAGATGTACGGCGCGAACTTCTTGCCGCCCTTGCCGATGTTCACATTCACCATCGAGTCGATGAACCCGACCGCGCCTTCCACCATCAGCTGCCACTTGCCCGGGATCAGCTTGCGCTGCAGGCCGCCCACCATGAAGACGAACAGCAGCGCGGCGACCACGAACATGAACAGCGCCGAGTTGGTGAAGGAGATGTCATAGCCGAACAGGTCGATATGCCGGCCCAGTACGGGCTCGACCTTGAACTGCTCCATCGGATCGATTTTGCCGGCGCTCACTCTGCGCGCTCCTTCGAAATCTTGTAGATGTTGCGAAACGCCACGATCACGCTGAGCACCAGCAGGATCAAGAGCCCCCAGGGGCTCGTTCCCAGCCAGCGATCCAGCGCGAAGCCGATCACCCCGCCGCCCAGCGGTGCGCCGATCAGTTCGGCGAGCACCCGCGAGCCCTGCTTATAGCCCTTTTCGGGCTTGCGCACCGGCGTCTGACCCTCGCGCACCGCCGCCTTCGCATTGGCGATGCGACGGTCGAGGTCGGAACGGATAGGGTCGTCAGACAAAGCGAGCACGGCGATCCAGATATGAAAAAGCCGCCACGCATCGGGCGGGCGACAAACAGCATCGCAAGCCGATGGCCGCGACGTTATGGCGCTTTAGGAAGACCAAACGACCGAGTCAACCGTTGCAGCATCCTGCGCTTCATTGCCGATTCATGCAGCGGCCTCGGCCTTCGCATCCGCAGAAATCCGCCAATTACGTCCGTTGCGGTGCAACAGGCTGGCGTTCGAGGGGGCTGCGCGCGACCTATTCGTTCCGGCGGATTGCAGGGCATCCGTCGCACCTGCATAGTCGCAGGGATGTCCGACGAGGCTCCCGACAACAGCGGCCACCGCGCGCGCCTGCGCAAACGCCTGTTCGAAGGCGGGCCGGAGGCGCTGCTAGACCACGAACTGGTCGAATATCTGCTGGCGCTGACCATCCCGCGCAAGGACACCAAGCCACTCGCCAAGACGCTGCTCAAGGAATTCGGCGGCCTGCCCGGCCTGCTCGCCGCCGATGCCGAGGCCATGCTGCGGATCGAGGGCATCAAGGACACCCAGATCGCCGCCCTCAAGGCGGTGCATGCCGCCGCGCTGCGGCTGCTCCAGGCGCGGGTGCGCGAACAGCCGGTACTGGCCAACTGGCAGGCGCTGCTCGACTATCTCCGGGCCGACATGGCCCCGCACGCGATCGAGCGGGTGCGCGTGCTCCACCTCAACACCCGCAACATGCTGATCCGCGACGAGCTGATGAACGAGGGCTCGATCGACGAGGCGCCGCTCTACGTCCGCCAGGTGATCGCCCGTGCGCTGCATCTGGGCTCAGCTGCGCTGATCCTGGTCCACAACCACCCCTCGGGCGACCCCAGCCCGAGCCGCGCCGATATCGACGTGACCCGCAAGGTCGCCGAGGCGGGCAAGCCGCTCGGCATCGTGGTGCACGACCACATCATCATCGGCAGCGAAGGCCATGCGAGTTTAAGGGCGAAGGGGCTGATCTAGGACGTTCGGACGCGCTCAGAGCAGGAGCGTTTCCTCCCCCGCCAGGGGGAGGTGGGCCGCGCAGCGGCTCGGAGGGGGAGGAAGCACGACGGTTTGAGAGGTTCTGGCATCCTCCCCCTCCGTCGCCTTCGGCGCCACCTCCCCCTGGCGGGGGAGGAAACGCTATGGGCTTCAGCCCCTTACTTCTTCCGCTTGAAGTCCACCGACACGACGTTCGAGCCGTCCTCGGCGGGCTTGGCCACCGGGCCGTCGCCGTCATTCTCGGCGTCGTCATGCTCGTGCGGCTCGGGGCCGTCGGGGCCTTCGGTCGCCTGGAAGCGCAGCTCGAAATTCACCGCCGGATCGTGGAAGCCGGTGATCGCCGCGAACGGGATCGTCAGGATCGACGGGATCTGGTTGAAGCTGAGCCCCACCGAGAATTTCCGGTCGTCCACCGTCAGGTCCCAGTAGCGGTGCTGGAGGACGATGGTCATCTCATCCGGGAACCGCTCCATCAGCCGCTGCGGGATGTCGACCCCGGGCGCCTGCGTCTTGAAGGTGATGTAGAAATGATGCGCGCCCGGCAGGCCGCCCGACTGCGCCACCGATCCGAGCACACGGCCCACCACGGCGCGCAGGGCTTCCTGCACGATCTCGTCATACGGAATCAAACTATCGGGCACGGTGCCGTTCATGCTCCCTTGGGTAGCGGCTGAAATGTTGGGGTCAAGATTGCATGCGTCGCTATCGGCGTTATGTGCACGGCCATGCGCACCGCGACCATCAGCCGCAAGACCAGCGAAACCTCGATCGACGTCACCGTCAACCTCGACGGCACCGGCGTCTATACCATCAGCACGGGCATCGGATTCTTCGATCACATGCTCGAGCAGCTGAGCCGACACTCGCTGATCGACATGGACGTGAAGACGGTGGGCGACCTCCATATCGACCAGCACCACACGGTGGAGGATACCGGGCTCGCGATCGGCGAGGCCATTGCGAAAGCGCTGGGCGACAAGAAGGGCATCCGCCGCTACGCCGATGCGCTGTCGCCGATGGACGAGACGCTGACCCGCGTCGCGATCGACATTTCCGGGCGCCCCTATCTCGTGTGGAAGACCGAATTCAGCCAGAAGAAGCTCGGCGAGATGGACACCGAGATGTTCGAACACTGGTTCCACAGCTTCGCCCAGACCGCGGGGCTGACGCTGCACGTCGAGACGCTCTACGGCAGCAACAACCACCATATCGCCGAAGCCGCGTTCAAGGGCCTCGCCCGCGCGCTGCGCGAGGCGGTGGAGATCGATCCGCGCAAGGCGGATGCCATCCCCTCGACCAAGGGAGTGCTGTGATGATCCTCGTGCTGCTGACCTACAAGGTGGATATTGCCCAGATCGACGAACTGCGCCCCGCGCATGTCGACTGGCTCAAGCAGGGCGTGGCGGACGGCCGCCTGCTGGTCGCCGGCCGCAAGGTGCCGGTGACCGGCGGCTTCTTCATGGCGCGCGGCTCGCTGGAAGAAGTGCAGGCCTGGGCGGCTACCGATCCCTTCGCCACCGCTGGCGCTGCGGAATACGCGTTCATCGAAGTCGCCCCGAGCATCCTCGCGCCGGGGCTGGAAGCGCTCGGCCAGTGACCGTCGCGCTGATCGATTACGGCGCAGGCAACCTCCACTCGGTGCACAATGCGCTGAAGGCGGCGGGTGCCGCCGACATCGCGGTGACGGCGGACCCGGCGGTGGTGCTGGGCGCCGACCGGGTCGTGCTGCCCGGCGTCGGCGCGTTCGGCGCCTGCGCGGCGGGTCTGCGCGCCCTGCCCGGCATGATCGAGGCACTGGAGACTCGCGTGCTGCGCGACGCGGTGCCGTTCCTCGGCGTATGCGTCGGCATGCAGTTGCTGGCGACCACGGGCGAAGAGCTCGGCAGCCATGCCGGGCTCGGCTGGATTCCCGGAACCGTCCGCCAGCTCCCCGCCGGCCCCGAGCTGCGCGTGCCGCACATGGGCTGGAACGATGTGGTGCCGACGGTCGACCACCCGCTGATCGAGCGCGGCGAGGCCTATTTCCTCCATAGCTTCGCCTTTGACGGCGACGCGGTGCTCGCCACCACCGAGCATGGCGGCCCGGTGACCGCCGCGATCGGCCGCGACAATATCGTCGGCCTGCAGTTCCACCCGGAAAAGAGCCAGCGCTACGGCATCGCGCTGCTCGAACGATTCCTCGCCTGGAAGCCCTGAGATCCCCATGACCCTGCACATCTTCCCCGCCATCGATCTCAAGGCCGGCCAGGTCGTTCGCCTGGCCGAAGGCGACATGGCGCGCGCCACGGTGTACGGCGACGACCCCGCCGCCCAGGCCGCGCTGTTCGCCGAGGCCGGTGCCGAGTGGCTGCACGTCGTCGACCTCGACGGCGCCTTTGCGGGCGAATCGGTCAACGGCCTTGCGGTCGCCAACATCCTGGCGAAGACGCCTGCCAAGGTGCAGCTCGGCGGCGGCATCCGGAACCGCGAATCGATTGCGCGCTGGCTCGACATGGGCGTTACCCGCGTCGTGATCGGCACCGCCGCGCTCGAGAACCCGGACCTCGTCCGCGAAGCCGCCCGCGCGCATCCCGGCCAGATCGTCGTCGCCGTCGACGCGCGCGACGGCATGGTCGCGACGCATGGCTGGGCCGATGTGTCGGACGTGAGCGTGGTCGATCTCGCCCGCCGCTTCGAGGATGCCGGGGTCGCCGCGCTCCTCTTCACCGATGTCGGCCGCGACGGCCTGCTCAAGGGGTGTAACGTCGAGGCGACCGTGGCGCTCGCCCGCGCCGTGTCGATCCCGGTGATCGCCAGCGGCGGCGTCACCGACATCCACGACATCCATGCGCTCCGCCAGCATGTGACGGACGGCATCGAAGGCGTGATCTCGGGCCGCGCGCTCTATGACGGCCGGCTCGACCTCGCCGAGGCGATCGAGGCCGGGCGATGACCGTCCGCGCCCGCGTCATCCCCTGCCTCGACGTGGCGAACGGCCGCGTCGTCAAGGGCGTCAACTTCGTCGAGCTGCGCGACGCCGGCGATCCGGTCGAGCAGGCCCGCGCCTATGACGCGGCGGGCGCCGACGAGCTCTGCTTCCTCGACATCACCGCCAGCCACGAAGCGCGCGGCACGATCCTCGACGTGGTGCGCCGCACCGCCGAGGTGTGCTTCATGCCGCTCACCGTCGGCGGCGGCGTGCGCAGCGTTGAGGATGCCCGCGCGCTGCTGCTGGCGGGCGCGGACAAGGTCGCGGTGAACAGCGCGGCGGTGTCGCGGCCGGAAGTGGTCGCCGAGATCGCCGACCGCATGGGCAGCCAGTGCGTCGTCGCCTCGGTCGACGCGCGGCGGACCGGCGACGGCCGCTGGGAGGTGTTCACCCATGGCGGCCGCCGCGAAACCGGCATCGACGCGGTGGAGCACGCACTGCGCCTCGCCGAACTGGGCGCGGGCGAGCTGCTCGTCACCTCGATGGACCGCGACGGCACCCGCGACGGCTATGACCTTGAGCTGATCCGCACCATCGCCGACCAGGTGACGGTGCCGGTGGTCGCCTCGGGCGGCGTCGGCGGGCTGGACGATCTCGTGGCGGGAATCCGCGACGGCCATGCCTCGGCGGTGCTGGCCGCGTCGATCTTCCACTTCGGCCAGGCGACGATCGCCGAAGCGCATGCCGCGCTGGCGGCGGCGGGGATTCCGGTTCGGGGGTAGGCAACACCTCCGCTTGCGCCCACTTCCGGACTCTGGCAGCTTCGGGCATGTCTCGGTGATGAGATCAACTGTTTCCCTATGGATGTTGGCACTTGCGCTGGTTGGCTCAAGCGGCTGCAAGCAGCAGGCCGACCGATGTTCTGGGTTCCCGGACCCCGGCGGTAAGTTCTCTGTATTGATGCTTTATCCACCCCAGTTTTCTGGTGAACCGCAGCGGAAGATCACCTACTCCGACGCTCGACCTGACGACCCAGAAGTTCGTAAAGCGAGAGAGGTAGTCGCAATTTGTTACCCGCAGAAAGCGCATGAGGATTTCAGGGAGGACCTACAGTATATGCGCTTCGTAGGGGCGAGGGTGAGCCCGTCGCGTCAGTACTATCTCGTCTACGACTTCTTGAACGAGACCGATGTGGTAGTCGTGTTCGAATTGGACAGACGAGGTGTAATCAAGAGATCAATGGTCGGGAGCATGGTCGACGGTTAACGCAAGAGGATAGCATCCGTGCCTGAACGGCGGCTTTCCACCAATCCCTGACATACCCTGTTACACCGCGGTCGGCCGGCTCAGCACATACCACGCACACCCCAGCATCGCCGCCGCCACCCCCACCGCGAGCCAAGGTCCCGGCCGGGCGCCCCAGGCGAACAGGCCGTAGCCGAGCGCCATGCCCGCGCACGCCATCGCCTTGCCCTTGCGCGGGATCGCGCCCTGTTCGCGCCACGCCACCAGCGTCGGCCCGAATCGCGGATGGTCGAGCAGCCAGGCCTCCAGCCGCGGCGAGGAGCGGGCGAAGCAGCCGGCGGCGAGGATCAGGAAGATCGTCGTCGGCATCAGCGGCAGCAGCGCGCCGATGAAGCCGAGGCCCACGAACACGAAGCCCAGCACCAGCCACAAGGGTCGCGACAGCCGCCCCTGCCCTGCCCCCGATTCGCGTTCCTGCACCATCGTCATCCTGCCCTGCTGCCGCGAATCGCTCGCAGTGACCATAAGGGAAGCACCGCAATCCCGCGCCCCAGGATTGACAGCGCCGCGCGCCTCCCGCAGCCGGAGACCATGGCCGACCTTCTCGACACGCTCGAACAGACCATCCGCGACCGCCGCACCGGCGATCCCGCGACCAGCTATGTCGCCAAGCTCACCGCCCGCGGCCGCGCCAAGATCGCGCAGAAGCTGGGCGAGGAAGCCACCGAGGCGGTGATCGCCGCGATCCAGGACGATCGCGACGAGCTGGTGAAGGAATCGGCGGACCTGCTCTTCCACCTGCTCGTGCTGCTGGCAGACATGGGGCTGGGCCTCGACGATGTCCGCGCCGAGCTGGCGCGGCGCGAGGGCGTGTCCGGGATTGCCGAAAAGGCGGCGCGGGGGGCCTAGGCACTTCCCTCCCCTCGATCCTCCCCTGTAAGGGGAGGTGGCAGGCCGCAGGCCTGACGGAGGGGTGTCCCCGCTGAGAGCGGGGACTTCGGGCTCGACCGGTTACCCCCCTCCGTCGCGCTGCGCGCGCCACCTCCCCTTGCAGGGGAGGATACAGGGAGCCACCAATGCCGATCGACGCCACCAAGCCCTATGACGACCAGAACATCTTCGCCAGGATCCTGCGCGGCGAGATCCCGGCGAAGAAGGTGTATGAGGACGACCACGCCCTCGCCTTCCACGACATCGCCCCCCAGGCGCCGCATCATATCCTGGTGATTCCCAAGGGTGCCTATGTCAGCTGGGACGATTTCTCGGCCCGCGCCTCCGAAGCCGAGATCGCCGGGTTCATCCGTGCGGTCGGCAAGGTCGCCCGCGACGCGGGATTCGTCGAGCCCGGTTACCGCCTGCTCGCCAATACCGGCATCCATGCCGGCCAGGAGGTGCCGCACCTCCACGTCCACATCTTCGCGGGCCAGCCGCTCGGCCCGATGCTCGCGCGGTAATTGCGCCGAGACGCAACATTGTTTCGCGTCGGCACATCGTAAGGGATTGCGCGGGCCGCGTTTGGGGCTAGGCTCGCGCCTTTACCAATTGGGGGCGGCGCAACGCTCGCCGCATATGGGGATCACGCAATGATATTCGGGCGCGTAAAGCCTCTCGATGCCATTCTAGCCACAGCCGAAAAGAAATCGCTCCACCGCTCGCTGGGCGCCTTCCAGCTGACCATGCTCGGCATCGGCGCGGTGATCGGCACCGGCATCTTCGTGCTCACCGCCGAGGCCGCGCAGAAGGCCGGGCCGGGCATGATGGTCTCGTTCGTCATCGCCGGTTTCGTCTGCGCCGTCGCGGCGCTCTGCTATGCCGAAATGGCGGCGATGGTGCCGGTCTCCGGCTCTGCTTACACCTACAGCTATGCGGTGATGGGCGAGCTGGTCGCCTGGATGGTCGGCTGGGCGCTGATCCTCGAATATGCGATTGCGGCGGGGGCCGTATCGGTCGGCTGGTCCGGCTATATGATGGGCTTCATCCAGAATAATTTCGGCATCGAGGTGCCGCTGGCGCTGATCCGCGGGCCGTTCGACGGCGGCATGATCAACCTGCCGGCGATGGCAGTCGCCGCGATCGTCACCGCGCTGCTGGTGAAGGGCACCAAGGAGAGCGCCTCGGTCAACGCGGTGCTGGTCGGCATCAAGATCCTCGCGCTGGCGATGTTCGTGATCGTCACGCTGCCCGTGCTCAAGACCGGCCAGTTCACGCCGTTCGCGCCGCTCGGCTTCGCCGGCATCTCGGGTGCCGCCGCCTCGATCTTCTTTGCCTATGTCGGCTTCGACGCGGTTTCGACCGCCGCCGAAGAGACCAAGAACCCGCAGCGCAACATGCCGATCGGCCTGATCGGCAGCCTCGCGATCTGCACCATCTTCTACATGCTCGTCGCCGCCGGCGTGATCGGCACCGTCGGCGCGCAGCCGGTCCATGGCCCGGCGGGCGAAGTGCTGTCGCCGGGTACGCCTGCCCTGTCGCAGGCCTGTTCCGCGCTCACCGAGCAGGTCGTGGTCTGCTCGAAGGAAGCGCTGGCCTGGACGCTGCGCTCGATCGGGCATCCGTTCCTCGGCTGGCTCGTCGGTGCGGCCGCGATCATCGCGCTGCCCTCGGTCATCCTGATGATGATGTTCGGTCAGACCCGCATCTTCTTCGTGATGAGCCGCGACGGCCTGCTGCCCGAATTCTTCTCGCGGGTGCATCCGAAGTGGCACACCCCGCACGTCATCACCATCCTCACCGGCATCTTCGTGTCGCTGTTCGCCGCCTTCTTCCCGGTGGGCCTGCTGGCGGACGTGTCGAACTCGGGAACGCTGTTCGCCTTCGCGGCCGTCTCGATCGCGGTGATCGTGCTGCGCAAGACCGATCCGAATCGCCACCGCCCGTTCCGCACGCCGGCGATCATGGTGACCGCGCCGATCGCGATCGCGGGCTGCCTCTATCTGTTCGTCAGCCTCTCGGGCCCCACCATCATGCTGTTCTTCGGCTGGGCGGCCGTCGGCCTGGTGGTCTATTACGCCTATAGCCGCTCGCGCAGCCATGTCGGCCGCGGGCTGGTCGACGTGCCGGAAGCCGATGCGGACGCCCCGCCCCAGCCGGTGCCGCCGATCGGCAGCGCGCATACGCCCGGCTACAAGGACAGCTGATCCCCGGATCAGCATGCACAAAAAGAAAGGGCCGGAGGAGCGATCCTCCGGCCCTTCTTCTTTGGGCAGTGCTGGTAGCCTCAGCCGATCTTGGCGGCGGCGAGCGCCTTCAGGTCCTTCTCGGCACGCGCGCCATAATGCTGGATGATCTCCGCCGCGCAGATCGCGCCGAGCTGGAGCGATTCCTTCAGCCCCTTGCCCTGCGCCTGGCCGTGCAGGAAGCCGGCGGCGAACATGTCGCCCGCGCCGGTGGTGTCGACCAGCGCGCTGATCGGTTCGGCGGGAACTTCGATCCGCTCGTCGCCTTGGAGCGCCATCGCCCCCTTCTCGCTGCGGGTGACGACGAGTAGCGGCACCTTGCCATGGATGTGCTGCACCGCCGCTTCGAAATCCTCATGCGCGCAAAGGGCGAGCAGCTCGGCCTCGTTGGCGAACAGGATGTCGATCAGCCCGTCCTCGATCAGCTTGCGGAAATCGTCGCCGTGGCGCGAGATGCAGAACACGTCGGAGAGGGTGAAGGCGACCTTGCCGCCGGCGGCGCGGGCGATGTCGATCGCCTTGCGCATCGCGGCGCGCGGCTCTTCCGGATCCCACAGATAGCCTTCGAGATAGAGGATCGCGCCATTGGCGATCAGCTGCTCGTCGAGGGCGCTGGCGGGGAGGAACTGCGAGGCACCGAGGAAGGTGTTCATCGTGCGCTGGCCGTCCGGCGTCACGAAGATCAGGCAGCGCGCGGTGGTCGGCTGGCCGGGACGCACCGCGGTATCGAAGTGCACGCCCGCCGCGCGGATGTCGTGCGCGAAGACGGTGCCGAGCTGGTCGTCGGCCACCTGGCCGATGAACGCCGCCTTGCCGCCGAGCGCGGCGATGCCGGCAACGGTATTCGCCGCCGAGCCACCCGAAACCTCGCGGCCCGGGCCCATCTTGGCGTAGAGCGCGTCGGCCTCTTCGGGCGAGAACATCAGCTGCATCGAGCCCTTGGGCACGCCGATCGATTCGATGAAGGCGTCGTCGGCCTGGGCGAGGATGTCGACGATGGCATTGCCGATCGCGACCACGTCGTAGCTGGGGTTGGTCAAGGTTCAGGGCTCCAATTGTAATGGGCGTCGCCCTAGAGAGAGGCAGGTGCAAGTGCAACCAAGGGAAAACCGTTTGAACGCCATCCGTCTTGCCAAGTCCTCGGTGCCCTTTTCGGCGCTGCTGCTCGCCGCCTGTTCGGGCACGGTGCCGACGGCACGGCCCGCGGCGCCGCTGCCGGTGCCGGGGCGCGTGCCCGAGCAGCCCGCGAACCTGGCGCCGATCCGCGGACTCACTGCGCCGCAGCTGCTCGCGCGCTTCGGCCAGCCGCGGCTCGACGTGACCGAGGGCAAGGGCCGCAAGCTGCAGTTCGTCGGGCCGATCTGCGTGCTCGATGCCTATCTCTATCCGTCCGAGCATGGCGGCGGCGCGCCGGCGGTGACCTGGGTGGACGCGCGGCAACGCAACGGCAGCCCGCTCGACCAGGCGAGCTGCGTCGCGGCGCTGAGCAAGCGGAAGTAACTCCCCTCCCGCAAGCGGAAGGGGAGCGCAGACTGCAGCGGCGCAGCTCCGTTTACGGCAGCAGGATCGTCGACCCGGTCGTCTGCCCGCCTTCGATCGCGCGGTGCGCCTCCGCCGCATCGCGGATCGCAAACCGCTGGCCGATCTCCGGCTTCACCGCGCCCTTTTCGATCATCTCGAACAGCCGCGCCGCACCCGCCGCACGCTCCTCGGGCGTCACATAGTAATCGAACAGCTTGGGCCGGGTGACGAACAGCGAGCCATGCTGGTTGAGCGTGGCGAGCTTCACCCCCTCCACCGATCCGCTGGCGTTGCCATAGCTGAGGATCAGCCCGCGCCGCGCCGCTGATCCCAGCGATGCTTCCCAGGTCGCCTTGCCGATCCCGTCGAACACCACCGGCACGCCCGCGCCGCCGGTGATCTCGCGCACCCGCGCGGCGACATCCTCTTGCCCGCGCGACAGCAGCACATGGTCGCAGCCGACCGCCTTCGCCTTCTCCACCTTGGCCTCATGGCCCACGGTACCGATCACCGTCGCGCCGATGCCCTTCAGCCAGCGGACCGCGATCTGCCCGACCCCGCCGGCCGCGCTGTGGACCAGCACGGTCCAGCCCGCCTGCACCTTGGCGGCGCGTTCGACCATGAACTCGACCGTGCAGCCCTTGAGCAGCACCGCCGCGGCGGTCTCGCTGCTGATGTCGTCGGGCAGCTTGAACAGGGTCTCCGCCTTGAGGTTGCGCGCCGTCGCATAGGAGCCGAGCGCCGGCCCGAAGGTCGCCGCCCGATCACCGACCGCGAAGCCGGTGACAGCCTCGCCCACCGCTTCGATCACGCCCGCGCCTTCGACGCCGATGCCCGAGGGCAGCTGCGCCGGATAGACGCCGGTGCGGTGGTACACGTCGATGAAGTTGAGCCCCGCCGCTTCCGTGCGCAGCCGCACCTCGCCGGGGCCGGGCGCGGGCAGGTCGACCTCGATCCATTGCAGCACTTCGGGACCGCCGGTCTGCTCGAAGCGAATCATCTGTTCCATCGAAACTCCATCCTCAATGCACCGGCCATACGGCCATGATCAGCGGCGTGCCTATCAGCAGCACCAGCAACGACAAGGGTGCGCCCAGCCGCGCATAGTCGCCGAACCTGTAGCCACCCGGCCCCATCACCAGCGTGTTGCACTGGTGGCCGATCGGCGTGAGGAAGTCGCAGCCCGCGCCCACCGCGGTCGCCATCAGGAACGCCTCGGGCCGATAGCCGAGCTCGCCGGCGAAGGTGGCGGCGATCGGCGCCATCACCAGCACCGTCGCGGCATTGTTGAGGAAGGGCGTCACCGCCATCGCCGCCGCCAGGATCATCGCGACCGCGCCCCAGGGCGGCAGCGTCGCGGCGATATGGCCGAGCTGGTCGCCGATGATCTTGCTCGCGCCGGTGGTGCGCAGCGAATCGCTGACCGGGATCAGCGCGCCGAGCATCACCAGGATCGGCCATTCGATATGCTCATAGGCCTCGCGCACCGGCAGCGCGCCAAGCAGTATGGTGAGCCCCGCCGCCGCGAAGAACGCGACCGCCACCGGCACATAGCCGGTCGCCGTCGCCGCCATCGCCACCGCGAGGATGGCGAGCGGCAGCAGCCCTTTGCGCGCGCTGCCCAGCCGCAGCTCGCGCTGCGCGAGCGGCAGGCAGCCGAGCTCGCCCAGCCGCTCGAACAACAGGTCGAGCGGGCCCTGCAGCACGATCACGTCGCCCGCGCGCAGCTCGATCTCGCCGAGCCGCGTGGACAAGCGCTCGCCCTGCCGCGACACCGCGATCAGGTTTACCCCGAAGCGCTCGTGCAAGCCCAGCCGCCCGGCGGTGCGGCCGATTAGCGTGGAGTCGGTGCCGATGACCGCCTCGATCACGCCGACCTCGCTGGTATTGCCCTCGGGCTGTGCGCGGTCCTGCCCTTCCAGCACCAGCGCATCGGTGGCGATCACGCGTTCGAGGTCGTCGGGCGCGCCAGCGAGGATCAGTACGTCGTCGGCGCGTAGCTTGTTGTCCGGGAACGGCGTGCTGCGGATGCCGCCGCGCAGGATGGTGGTCACCGCCACCGCATGATCATGGCGCTCGCGGAATTCGGCGACGGTCTCGCCCACCGCTTCCGATCCCTCCGGCACCGCGGCCTCGGTGACATAATCCTCGATATCCATCGCCTCGCCCAGCGTTGGCGCGGCGCGGCGGTCGCGCGGGATCAGCCGATAGGCGAAGCGCAGGAAGACCAGGCCGACCAGCGTCAGCCCCAGCCCCACCGGCGCATAATCGAACATGCCGAAGGGCTGGCCGGTCATCTCCTCGCGCACCCGGCTGACGATGATGTTGGGCGAGGTGCCGATCAGCGTGATCAGCCCGCCGAGCAGCGAGGCGAACGACATCGGCATCAGGAAGGTGGCGGGCGAGGCCTTGGAGCGCTTGGCCATCTGGAAGGCGACCGGCATCATCATCGCCAGCGCGCCGATATTCTTGACCAGCGCCGAGGCGAAGCCGACGCTGGCGCTGAGCAGCAGCAATTGCGAGCGCACCCGCGTCACCCGCCGCTGGAGCAGCAGCATCGCGCGTTCGATCACCCCCGACCGCTGGACGGCCGCGGAAAGCACCAGCGCCGAGGCGACGATGATGACGATGTCGTCCGAAAAGCCGGTGAACGCCTCCTTGGGCTTCACCACCCCCACCGCCAGCGCCGCGAGCAGCGCCAGCACCGCCACCATGTCGTAGCGCAGCTTTCCCCAGACGAAGAGCAGCATCATGCCCGCGAGCACGACGAGCGACAGGATCTGGGGTGTGGTCAAGCGTACCTCGCGGAAGGAGTGCGAGGAAGCTAACGCCGATGCGAGGGGTTGGGTCCGGTTGCGGGCGGCGATGGCGTTACACGCGCTCGATCCGCGCTGCGTAGCAGCCGCGCTTGGCATAGTGCGCGTGGAGATAGGACACGTCGGCACGCGCGAGGAAGCGCAGGATCAGCGGCTCCAGCGCAGCGCCGTCGGCGAGATCAGCGTCGACCATCTCGCCCGCGGCATCGAAGGCGCGCAGCGAAATCGGTCGGATGCGGATCGCCTCCGGCAGCGAGTCGATCATGTCCAGCCGCGTGCGCGATTCTTCGCCGATGAAGATCGCGTGGGTGGCGCGATACGGCGTGTCGGCGGGCTGATGTTCATAGTTGAGCAGCAGCACCGTCTCCCCCGGCTCGAGGTCCCGCACTTCAATGCGGTCGGGAAAGCCGGGCTTTGCGTCGACGGTGTAGCGACGGATGCCCAGCGCGGCCAACGCCTCCTCGGAAAGACCGACGAGATGCTCGAACGATGCGGGATCGATGCCTAGAACGCGAAATGCCATGACCGTCTCCTTGGTTGGGGAGCGGCATAGCGTTGCCGGGAAACCGGCACGTCCCGGTCTCTGCGCTCAAAACGGCTTGAACACTTCCGCCGCGCCTAGAAGTCAGCCGCGGCGGCCGGCGTCAGCGGACGCTCAGTGCACCGTGCCCAGCACCTTGGGTACGGACAGCAGCACCACCAGCCGCTCGATCTGGCGCCAGCGGCAGAAATGAACGACGTTGCCGAGATCCCGGCTCGCCTCGGCACGCGCCGCGGCTTCGCCGCAGGCGGCGTGGCCGAAGCGCCGAATCAGATCGGCCGCGTCGTGCACTTCGTCGCGATCGCTCAGATAGGGGTAGACGTCCATTGCAACTCCAACACTGGGGCAGCCCCCGGCCCGTGCCGGCCTGATACACCGGTTTCCCTTCCGCTCCGGTGGACGATGCTGGTGAACGAGCGGGAAACCATGGCAAAGGCTGGCGCTTCGCGCAGATTCGTGGCAAAGGGCACCATGCAGTCCACCCCTTCGCGCACGCCGATGGCCGGCGGCTTCCTGTTGACGGCGAGTATTCTCGTCGGCGCAGTGGCCGGGGCCCTACGCGGAGAAGCGACGGTGGGATTGCTGGCCGGGCTGGCAGTGGGGTTCGCCCTCACGCTCGCCGTCTGGCTGATCGATCGCGCGCGAGGTTAGAGGGGCGCGCCTGCAACACTGTATCGGGCTTGCGGTGCGCCGCGCGTAGCCCCAATTTTAGGGTCTCAATGTCTATTCAAAATCTACCGACGCGCCTCGCCGAGGCGCTGGAACAGCGTGGCTATTCCACGCTGACTCCGGTCCAGTCCGCCGTCCTGGAAGACCAGGCCGCGGGCCGCGACCTCATCGTCTCCGCCCAGACGGGTTCGGGCAAGACGGTCGCCTTCGGCCTCGCCATGGCGCCTGAGTTGCTCGCCGGCGAAGAGACGCTGCCGCCCGCCGGCGCGCCGCTCGCCCTCATCATCGCACCGACGCGTGAACTCGCACTGCAGGTCAGCCGCGAGCTGATCTGGCTGTACAGCCCGGCCGGCGCGCGCATCGCAACCTGCGTGGGCGGCATGGACGCCTCGAAGGAGCGCCGCACGCTCAACCACGGTGCGCACATCGTCGTCGGCACGCCCGGCCGTCTGCGCGACCATCTCGAGCGCGGCGCGCTCGACCTGTCCAGCCTGCGCGTCGCGGTGCTCGACGAGGCCGACGAGATGCTCGACATGGGCTTCCGCGAAGAGCTGGAAGCGATCCTCGACGCGACGCCCGAAGACCGCCGCACGCTGCTGTTCTCGGCGACGATGCCGCGCCCGATCGTGGCGCTGGCCAAGCGCTACCAGCGCAACGCCTTCCAGATCACCACCAAGAGCGACGATCGCGGGCATGGCGACATCAGCTACCAGGCGGTGACCGTTGCGCCGGCCGATATCGAACATGTCGTGATCAACCTGCTGCGCCTCCATGAGGCGGAGACGGCGATCCTGTTCTGCGCGACGCGCGACAATGTTCGCCACCTCCACGCCAGCTTGATGGAGCGCGGCTTCGCAGCCGTCGCCCTATCCGGCGAGCATTCGCAGTCCGAGCGCAACCATGCGCTGCAGGCGCTGCGTGATCGCCGCGCCCGCGTCTGCGTCGCCACCGACGTTGCCGCGCGCGGCATCGATCTGCCGACGCTGACGCTGGTGGTCCATGTCGAACTGCCGCGCGACGCCGAGACGCTTCAGCACCGCTCGGGCCGTACCGGCCGTGCGGGCAAGAAGGGCACCGCGGTGCTCATCGTCCCCTATCCGCGCCGCCGCCGCGTCGAGCAGATGCTGCACGGCGCACGCATTCCGGCCGTGTGGATCGAAGCGCCGACCGTCGAACAGATCCGCGCCGCCGATCGCGAGCGGCTGATCGCCGCGCTGCTCCAGCCGATCGAGACGGACGAGGAAGACATCGCACTCGCCGAGCGCCTGCTCGCCGAGAAGACTCCGGCCGAGATCGCCGCCGCGCTGGTCCGCGCGCACCGCTCGCAGCTGCCCGAGCCGGAAGAGCTGATCGAGGCGACCCCGGAAGCACGCCGCGCCGCGCAGCAGGAGCGTCACCGCCCCGGCTTCGACGATACCGTGTGGTTCCGCATGGATATCGGGCGGCGGCAGAACGCCGATCCGCGCTGGATCCTGCCGCTGATCTGCCGCCGCGGGCACATCACGCGCAACGAAGTCGGCGCGATCCGCATCGCGGCGAACGAAACGCACTTCCAGATCCCGGCGCAGCTGGCAGCGAAGTTCGCTAGCGCGGTCGACAAGTTTGCACGCACTGCGGGTGATGACGATGACGGCATCCGGATCGAGCGTGCGATGGACGCGCCGCAGCCCGGTGCGCGCTCGGATGGTCCGGTGCGGCGTGGTCCGCCGAACCGCAGCAACGCCAACGGCAAGCCCGGCGGCTTCCGCAAGGGCCCGCCGCGCGGGCGCTAAACTGACGACGCTCCCTTCCCGGGATGGAGGGGGAGCGGCTCGGTCAACTCTAAGCTGTCATCCCGGCGAAAGCCGGGATCCATTCGCCACTACGCCGCAGCAAAAGCCAAACGGGCGACCCCAATGGATTCCGGCTTTCGCCGGAATGACGGCGGCGCGTTGGGGTCCTTATTCCGCCCGGTGCCGCTTGCGGCCATCGAGAGCCGACAAGACCCCGCGCAGCGTGCGCAGTTCCTGGCTGGACCAGCGCGGCTTGGTCAGCAGCGTGCGCAGCGTGCGCTTGGTGGACGGCACCCGGTCGGGCGGGAAATAATAGCCCGAATCGTCGAGCATCGCATCGAGCTGCCCGATCATCCCGTCCAGCTCCTCCTGCGGCGCCGGCGGATCGAGATCGACCGCGGGCGGGCTCTCCAGCCCGACATGCTTGGACCATTCATAGGCGACCAGGATCACTGCCTGTGCCAGATTCAGCGAACCGAATTCCGGGTTGATCGGCACGGTGATGATCGTGCGGGCCAGCGCCACGTCGTCGGTTTCCAGCCCCGAACGCTCGGGCCCGAACAGGATCGCGCTGCGCGTGGGCGCGCCGTGGATCTCGCGCGCGGCGACCTCGGGCGTCACCACCGGCTTGGTCACCCCGCGCTTGCGCACCGTAGTGGCATAGACGTGGGTGCAATCCGCCACCGCATCGGCGACACTCTCGAACACCTGCGCCTTTTCGAGCACGATGTCCGCGCCACTCGCCGCCGGCCCGGCCGAGGGGTTCGGCCAGCCGTCGCGGGGGCTCACCAGCCGCATCTCGACCAGCCCGAAGTTGAGCATGGCGCGCGCGGCCTTGCCGATATTCTCGCCCAGCTGCGGGCGGACGAGCACGATGACGGGGGAATTCAACTTTTGCCGACCTCGCTGACGTTACCGGCGAATTCCTCGAAATCCTTCGCCTCGCGGAAATCCTTATACACGCTGGCGAAGCGGATATAGGCCACCGAATCCAGGCCCTTGAGCGCCTCCATCACCAGCTCGCCGATGCGCTGGGAGGGGATTTCGCTCTCGCCTGTCGTCTCCAGCTGGCGCTGGATGCCGGAGACCAGCCGCTCGATCTGCGCGGGCTGGATCGGGCGCTTGCGGCAGGCGGTGGAGACGGAGCGCATCAGCTTCTCGCGCTCGAACGGCTCGCGGCGGTCTCCGCTCTTCACCACGGTGAGGTCGCGCAGCTGGATGCGCTCGAAGGTGGTGAAGCGCGCACCGCACGCCTCGCATTGCCGCCGCCTGCGGATCGCCGCCCCGTCGTCGGTGGGGCGGCTATCCTTTACCTGGCTGGCTTCATTGGAACAGAATGGGCAGCGCACTTAGCCGCCGTAGATCGGGAAGCGTTCGCACAGCGCGCGGACGCGGGCCTTCACATGGGCCTCGACCGCGGCGTCGCCTGCCTCGCCCTTGGTCCGCAGGCCATCGAGCACGTCCGCGACCATGTTGCCGATCTCGCGGAACTCGGCCGGGCCGAAGCCGCGGGTGGTGCCCGCCGGCGAGCCGACGCGGATGCCGCTGGTCTTCATCGGCGGCAGCGGATCGTTGGGGATGCCGTTCTTGTTGCAGGTGATCGCGGCGCGCTCCAGCGCCTCGTCGGCGTCCTTGCCGGTCACGCCCAGCGGGGTGAGGTCGACCAGCGCGAGATGCGTGTCGGTACCGCCCGAGACGAGGTTCGCACCGCGCTCCTTCAGCGTCGCCGCCAGCACCTTGGCGTTCTCGACCACAGCCGCGGCATAGCTCTTGAACTCGGGCCGCAGCGCCTCGCCGAACGCGACGGCCTTGGCGGCGATCACGTGCATCAGCGGGCCGCCCTGCAGGCCCGGGAACACCGCCGAGTTGATCTTCTTGGCGATCGCCTCGTCGTTGGTCAGGATCATGCCGCCACGGGGCCCGCGCAGCGTCTTGTGCGTGGTGGTGGTGACGACATGGGCGTGGCCGAACGGGGTCGGGTGGACGCCGCCGGCGACCAGGCCGGCGAAGTGCGCCATGTCGACCATGAACAGCGCGCCGACCTCATCCGCGATCGCGCGGAAGCGGGCGAAATCGATGTGGCGCGGATAGGCCGAGCCGCCGGTGATGATCAGCTTCGGCTTGTGCTCGCGGGCGAGGGCGGCGACCTGGTCATAGTCGATCAGGTGATCGTCCGGGCGCACGCCGTACTGGACCGCGTTGAACCACTTGCCGCTCATCGCCGCGCGGGCGCCGTGGGTCAGGTGGCCGCCGGCATCGAGGCTGAGGCCGAGGATGGTGTCGCCCGGCTTGGTCAGCGCGAGCATCACCGCGCCGTTCGCCTGCGCGCCCGAGTGCGGCTGGACGTTGGCGAAGCCGCAGTCGAACAGCTGCTTGGCGCGATCGATCGCCAGCTGCTCCACCTCATCGGACGGGTGGCAGCCCTGGTAATAGCGCTTGCCGGGATAGCCCTCGGCGTACTTGTTGGTGAACACCGAGCCCTGCGCCTCGAGCACCGCCTTGGAGACGATGTTTTCGGAGGCGATCAGCTCGATCTGGTGCTGTTCGCGGGCGAGCTCATGCTCGACGCCGGCAAACACCGCCGGATCGACTTCGCTGAGGGTTTTGGTGAAGAAGCCATCCGGCTGAAGGCCTGCCGTAACGGGGTTGGTGCTCATGCGGGGCTCCTTTCGGGGTTGCTCAGCTTCTCCACGCGGCGGACGTGCCGGTCGCCGAGGAAAGCCGTTTCGAGAAACTGGGTGACGCACGCCTTGGCCATCTCGATGCCGATCATCCGCGCGCCGAGCGCGATGACATTGGCATCGTTATGCTCGCGCGCAAGGCCGGCGGAGAGCGGCTCGGAGACGAGCGCGCAGCGGGCGGCGGGGTTGCGGTTGACCGCGATCGAGATGCCGATGCCCGATCCGCACAGCGCGATGCCGAAGGCCGCGTCGCCGGTCTCGATCGCCTTGCCGAGCCGGTAGCCATAGTCGGGATAGTCGACGCTCTCGGGCCCGTTGGTGCCCAGATCGAGCACGTCATGGCCGAGGCCACGCAACCAATCGGCGAGTTCTGCCTTCATTACGTAGGCGGCGTGATCCGAGGCGAGGGCGATGCGATGGTGCATGGCGCGCCCTCTACGCGCGTGTGCGCCCGCTGGCTAGACACCCAGGAGACCATATGCCGAAGACTCTGTCCGTTCTGCTTCCCGCGCTGGCACTCGGCCTCGCCGCCTGCTCGCCGAGCACCGAGGACCGCGTCGACAATTCGCTGAATCGTACCGGCGACTCGCTGGCCAATGCGGCCGACCGGCTGGGCGATCGGATCGAGAACCGCGCCGACGCCGCCGGTCGCGCGATCCGCGAGGGCGCGGACGATACCGGCGATGCGCTGGCGAACGGCGTGGACCGCACCGGCAACGCGATCGACGACGCGGCGCACTAATGCTTCTTCTCCCCTCCCGCTTGCGGGAGGGGAACGCGAGCGGGAGAAGATTCGCTACGCCGCCGCCTTCTTCCCGCGCTTCGGGCTTCCCGACTTGAGCACCCCGCGCCGGAACAGCCGCGCCGCGATCGTCAGCGTGATCGCCACCCACAGCACCTGCCAGGCAAAGGCGAGCGCGTGCGGCCAGAGCTCCGGCGCATTCGCCGCCCGCGCGGCCATCGCCATGGGCGAGCTGAACGGCACGACCTCCGCCACGGTCGCCACCCAGCTCTCCGGATTGCCCGCCGCATAGGACGACATGCCGAACATCGCGAACTGGAAGATGGTGATCGGCAGCGACAGCATCTGGATCTCGCGCTGGCTGGAGGCGAGCGAGCCGACGCCGAGGAACACCGCGCTCTGCAGCAGATAGGCCATCACGAAATAGCCGATCAGCAGCAGCGGGAAGATCGGCCCAACGGCGACACTCAGGCTGGTCAGCACCCCCGCCGCGTCGCCCGGCAACAGCCGCGGCAAGCTGGCGACCAGCGTGCCCCAGAAGGCGACGAACAGCAGCGCCGATCCGAACGCGCCGAGCAGCTTGCCGAAGAACACGCTCTCCAGCGGCACCGCGGCGGCGAGGATCTCGATCACCTTGTTCGAGCGCTCCTCGGCCATCGCCCCCACCGCCTGGCCCGACAGCATCAGCGTGACGAGGAAGATGGCGAAGGTGGAGAAGTAGGCCGCCTGCCCGCGCCCGCTGACGGTCGGCGCCTGCACTGCGATGGTCTTGAAGCGCGCGGTGCTGCGGATGCCCGGCGCGTGCTCGGCGCGCAGCGTCTGGGCGGCAAGCGCGGCGAGATAGCGCCCCTCGGCCTCGGAACCGGCGCGGCGCACCACCGTGGGATGATCGAGCGGGCCATAGAGCACCGCCGCCGCCTCGATCGCATCGGAATCGAACAGCGCCCGCGCCTGCCGCGCCATATCCGCTTGCGGATCTTGCAGCTGCAGCTTCGGCCGGGCGGAGTCCCGCGTGAACACGCTGCGCAGTTCGCGGTCGGCGGCGCGCAGGCCATCCTGCTGGCCGACGGGCACGATCGCCACGAGCATCTGCCGGGCCTCGCCGGCGGCGCCCGCAGCCTGGCCGCTCAGCCCGCCGATGATGCCGAAACCGATCATCAGCAACGGGCTCAAGAGGAAGAGCAGGAAGGTCGGCGTCATCACCGTTGCGGTGAGGTCGCGGCGCGCAATGGTAAGCGCCTGGCGGAGGAACCGCGGCATCATGCGATCGTCTCCGGCTGGTCGGCCAGCGCCTCGGTGCCGACGATGCGGACAAAGGCGTCGTGCAGCCCCGGCCGCTCGATCGACAGGCCGGAGATGCCATGCCCCGCATCGATCAGCCGGACGAGCAGCGCCTCGATGCCGCCATCGGGCACGGTGAAGCGCCAGCTGCCCTCCTCGCGCACCGCATCGGCGGGCAGCATCGCGCCGATCGCGTCGGCATCGTGGTGCGGCGTGTAGCGGGCGCGGAGCGGCAGCAGGGCACGCGCCTCGTCCACACTGCCTTCGAACCGCACCTTGCCGCCGGCGATCACCGAGATGCGCTCGCACAGCCGCTCGGCATGCGCCATCACATGGGTGGAGAAGAGGATCGTCGCCCCGCGATCGCGCTGGCCGCGGATAAGCAGCTCCAGCCGCTCCTGGTTGACCGGATCGAGCCCCGAAAAGGGTTCGTCGAGCACCAGCAAATCGGGTTCGTGCACCACCGATCCGAGCAACTGCACCAGCTGCGCCATGCCCTTGGAGAGCTTGCGGATCTTGTCGTCGGCGGCATGGCCGAGCCCCGCGCTTTCGAGCAGCTCCCCTGCCCGCTTGCGCCCGGTCGCCCAGGGCAGCCCGCGCAGCGCGCCCATGAAGGCGATGGCCTCGCGACACTTCATATTGGGATAGAGACCGCGCTCCTCGGGCAGATAGCCGACCTGGTCGCTCATGTCGCGCGGGTGGCGGCTGCCGAGCAGGGTCCGCTCGCCCTCGTCGGGTTCGATGATGCCGAGCAGCATGCGCAGCGTCGTGGTCTTGCCCGCGCCATTGGGGCCGAGCACCCCGTAGATAAGGCCCTTGGGCACCGCGATGCCGACGCCGTCGACGGCGCGCCGGTCTCCGAAACGCTTGACCAGCCCGGAGGCACTGACGGCGAGTTGCTGCAACGATGCCTCCCCCTAGCAATCGCAACGTGGTAGCGGGTGCGCGTGCGGCAAGACAAGTCCATCGAGGAACGGCTGAAGGCGAAGGCGGCGGAGATCGGCTTCGCGGCGTGCGGCATCGCGCATGCTGACGCCGCGCCGCGCACCGCCGAGCGGCTGCGCCAATGGCTGGACGAGGGCGCGCATGGCGAGATGCTGTGGATGGAGGAGCGCGCCGAGCAGCGCGGCAGCCCCAA
This sequence comes from Sphingomonas trueperi, assembly GCF_040545965.1. Classification (GTDB taxonomy): domain Bacteria; phylum Pseudomonadota; class Alphaproteobacteria; order Sphingomonadales; family Sphingomonadaceae; genus Sphingomonas; species Sphingomonas trueperi_C. The sequence goes on from NZ_JBEPMV010000003.1 coordinate 643,562, forward strand.
AGGCCTGTGGCCCGAGGTGCGCTCGGTGATCGCGCTGGGCATGAGCTACGCCCCGGCCAACGACCCGCTGGCGCTGGCGGACGCGGGCGAGATCGGCCGCATTTCGGTCTATGCGCAGGGCGCCGACTATCACGACGTGGTCAAGCGCCGGCTGAAGGAACTCGCCCGCTGGCTGGTCGCCGAGGCGCCGGGCGCCGACGTGAAGGTGTTCGTCGATACTGCGCCGGTGATGGAAAAGCCGCTGTCCGAGGCCGCTGGGCTCGGCTGGCAGGGCAAGCACACCAATCTGGTCAGCCGCAGCCATGGCAGCTGGCTGTTCCTCGGCGCGATCTACACCACGCTCGACCTCGCCTCCGACGGCCCGAGCGGCGGCGGCTGCGGCAGTTGCGACGCCTGCCAGACCGCTTGCCCGACCGGCGCCTTCCCGGCCCCCTATCGGATCGACGCGCGCCGCTGCGTCTCCTACCTGACGATCGAGAACAAGGGGCCGATCCCGCGCGACCTCCGCCAAGGCATCGGCAACCGCATCTATGGCTGCGACGATTGCCTGGCAGTGTGCCCGTGGAACAAGTTCGCCGCTGCTGCCCAGGCGAACCTCGCCTTCCACCCGCGCGCCGAGCTGACCGTCCCCCACCTCGCCGATCTGCTGGCGCTGGACGATGCCGGCTTCCGCGAGGTCTTCGCCGGCTCCCCGATCAAGCGCATCGGCCGCGACCGGATGGTGCGCAACTGCCTGATCGCGGCCGGCAACAGTGGCAGTGCGCGGCTGGTGGCGCCCGTTGCGACGCTGCTCGACGATCCCGATCCCGTGGTCCGAGGCGCGGCGATCTGGGCGCTGGCGCAACTGGCACCCGCGCGCTGGGCGGACGAACGCATTGCGCGGGCGAGCATGGAACAAGATCCGCTCGCACATGCGGAATGGCAGTAGCACGGCGCAACCGCCGCGGCGTTCAAGAGGTGAGGTTAGACCTGCGTATGGTGGCTTCCCCCGACTTTCTCTATTTTCGCAAGTGCGAAATGGCGATTTTTCGCACGCTCCACTGGGAGAGACTCGTTATGCGTTTGATCCATGCCATCGCCTGCTGCCTGATCGCGTCGCCGGCGCTTGCCGCGCAGACCGCGCCGGCACCCGCGTCGGCACCTGCTGCAGCCGCTCCGGCGGTCGAAAAGCCGGTTTGCCGCCGCGTGCCCATCACCGGTTCCAACATGGGGAAGCGGGAATGCCACACCCGCGAGGAATGGCGCACGCTGGACAAGCGGGAAGATCCCGCCGCCGCCCGCGCCTTGCAGAATCGCTCGCTCGCGATTGAAGGCCACAAAGGGTGACAGCTTGACTCGGCGCGCGCCTCCCGCTAGGCGCGCCGCTTCGCAATTGGCCCCGCACCCCCGGTGAAGCGGTGGCCCTGCGCTTTTCCCGCAAGAGAAGCACAGGCGAAACCGGGATCGCGATCAGGACGGCTTGCCGCCCGGGTCAACGTCACAGCAATTGGTAAGGAATTGACATGTCGAAGCGCTCCAGCGCCAAGCATAAGCTCGATCGCCGCATGGGCGAAAACATCTGGGGTCGTCCGAAGTCCCCGGTGAACAAGCGTGAGTACGGCCCGGGCCAGCATGGCCAGCGCCGCAAGGGCAAGATGTCGGACTTCGGCATCCAGCTGCGCGCCAAGCAGAAGCTCAAGGGCTATTACGGCGACATCACCGAGAAGCAGTTCAAGCGTTCGTATGAAGATGCGTCGCGCATGAAGGGCGACACCGGTCAGAACCTGATCGGCCTGCTCGAGCAGCGCCTCGACATGATCGTCTACCGCGCCAAGTTCGCGCCGACGATCTTCGCGGCCCGCCAGCTGGTCAACCACGGTCACGTCCGCGTCGACGGCGAGAAGTGCAACATCGGTTCGCGCCGCATCAAGCCGGGCCAGGAAATCAGCCTGAGCGGCAAGGCGCAGGAAATGGCGCTGGTCATGGAAGCGCAGAGCCTCGCCGAGCGCGACATCCCCGACTATGTCGCGCCCGACGGTGCGGCGAAGGTCACCTTCACCCGCGTGCCGACGCTCGACGAAGTGCCGTACCCGGTGAAGATGGAACCGAACCTGGTCGTCGAGTTCTACTCGCGCTAAGCTTCGGCTTCCTTCGGGAAACGAAAAGAGGGCGGTCCTTCGGGGCCGCCCTTTTTCGTTGTGCCCTCAGGCTTTGGCCGGCAGGCCCAGCGCGGTACGCAGGAAGCCGTCGCTCTTGTCGAGCATCTGGGCGCGGACGACGTCGTCCTCGAGCTGGTGATCGAGCCCCTTGAACTCGACATACTCAACCTGCTTGCCCGCGCCGCGCAGTCGCGACGCCATCATCCGCGATTCGCCGACGCCGACGTTCAGGTCCTGGTCGCCGTGGAACAGCAGCACCGGCGCCTTGATCCGATCGACATTCTGCGCGGGGGATCCTTCGCGGACATGCGGGCCGTGCCCGATGAACGCGTCGACCAGCGCGTAGTTGGTGTAGCCCGCAGCTTCGGTGCGCACCGATTCGAGATCGGTCACGGGCGCGATTCCGACGATCGCCTTGAACAGATCCGGATCGAGCACCGACGTCTGGAGCGCGGCATAGCCGCCATAGGACCAGCCGACGATCGCGAGCTTGCCCGGCGCGGCGATGCCCTGCTTCAGCAGCCAGCGCCCGCCATCGTTGACGTCGCCGATCGCGGTACGCCACGATTGGAAGCCGTTCTTCTGGTACCAGGCGTCGCCATAGCCGGTCGAGCCGCGATAGTTCGGCTGGAGCACCGCGAAGCCGCGCGCCGCGAAGAACTGGGCGAGCCAGTCGAAGCCCCATTCGTCGCGCGCGCCGGGGCCGCCATGCGGCATCACGATCGCCGGCAGGTTCTTGCCGTCGCTGCCCGCCGGCAGCGTCAGATAGCCGGGAATCTCCGTGCCATCCGCGGCGGGAAAGCGGATCGGTTGCACGCTCGCCAGTTTCATGCCGGCCAGCTGCGGCCGCGACGCCAGCACCTCGCCCAGCTGGTGGGTCTTCTTGTCGTAGACATAATAGGTGCCGGCATCGCTATCGCCGCCGGCGAACAGCAGCAGCTTCGATTCGTCCGCGCTCGAATCGAGGAAGGTGACCAGCGGCTTGCCCGGCAGCGCCTTGGCCAGCGATTCCTGCAATTTCTTGAGTTCGGGATCGAAGAATTCGGTGACGCGCCGGTCGGTGGCGTAGCTGGCGCCGACGACGCGGCGATACCGGCCGATCCGGACCAGGCCATCGACATCCACCAACGGGTTGGCGAGCACCAGCTTGCGGGTCAACGTGCCGTCGAGCGTGACGCTGTACAGCGCGCTGCGGCCGCTTTCGTTGGCAAAACCGTAGACGAGGTTGGCGTCGCGATCGACGGCATAGGGGTCGAACCCCTGCGCGCCGGTGGGCGTGGCAACCAGTTCGCCGAACCGCTTCCATTCGCGGCTGCCCGGCAGGCGATAGCTGTAGAGATAGTGGCCGGAATTGAGGCCGGTGCTGCCGACATTCTCCACGCCCATGATGCGAACGGTGCCGTGCCCGTCGCTGATATATTCGCGCGCGCCCGGCCGCGGGCTTTCGACGGTCTTGCGGCGAAGCGTGGTGGCGTCGACCAGCTCGACGCCCAGTCCCTCCTGGCTGCTCGCGATGTGGGTCCCGGTCGAAAACTCCGGCACGAATTGCCGCGTCATCAGCACCGAGCCGTTGGAACCGTCGGGACCCCAGTCGACGATGGCGCCGCCCGACTGCATGATGTCGAGCGCATTCATGCTCTCGTGCGAGCTGAGTACCTTCAGGTCGGTGCCGTCGCTGTTCACCGTCACCATCCGCGTGAACGGCAGCTTCTCCGCCAGCTTCTGGATCATGTACAGATTGCAGACGATGCGGGTGTCGCTCGCCCAGTGGCAGTTGCGCAGCCGTTCGGGATTGCCGGTCGATCCGAGAATGGTCTTGGTCGTGCCCGTCGCCATGTCGGCAATCAGCAGCACGTTGCCGCGGCCGCGCACCGGCTCCAGCATCGCGACATGGCTGCCGTCGGGCGACAGGCTGATCTGCTGGATGAATTCGCGGATGCCGAAATTCACCGCATCCTTGCTCTGCGCCCACGCGGCAGCAGGAAGCATCGCGATAGCCAGCAGCACCGCGCGCACCAGGTTGTTCATTGTTACCCCCAACTTGTTCCTGCCGATCTTAAAAGGCGCGCGGCTTTTAGCAATCCGCCGGTCACATTTGCGAAGTCGCCTGGGACCTGACAGGGTTGTGCACATCCGACTTAGGGAGCCCTTCATGCGCTTTTCGCTGCTTGCTTTAGCCCTGCTTTCTACTACCGCCGCCCAGGCGCAAACCGCCGCCCCTGCCCTGTCGCTCGACACGTTGAAGACCGTCACCGAAACGCTTGCTTCGGACGCGTTCGAGGGGCGCAAGCCGACGACGGCGGGCGAGGACAAGACGATCGCCTATCTGATCGAGCGCTTCCAGAAGGCGGGGCTCAAGCCCGGCAACAAGGGCCAGTGGGTGCAGGACGTGCCGCTGGTCGAACTCAGCGTGCAGAGCCCAAGCAAGCTCAGCTTCACCGGCGGCAAGACCCCGGTGTCGCTCGCTTATGGCAGCGAGGCGGTGTTCTCCACCTATCGCGTCACCCCGAAGATCGACCTCAAGGACAGCGAGGTCGTGTTCGTCGGCTATGGCATCAACGCGCCCGAACGCGGCTGGAACGACTATGCCGGGCTCGACGTGAAGGGGAAGACGGTCGTCATCCTGATCAACGATCCCGACTGGCAGACCATGACGCTCGACGGCCCCTTCGGCGGCCGGGCGATGACCTATTATGGCCGCTGGACCTACAAATACGAGGAAGCCGCCCGCCAGGGCGCCGCGGGTGCGATCATCATCCATGATACCGAACCCGCCGCCTATGGCTGGGGCGTGGTGGAGAGCAGTTGGGGCGGCCCCAAGCTCGAACAGGATACGCCTGGCGACCATGCCGACCAGTCGCAGCTGATCGGCTGGATCCAGCAGGATGCGGCCAAGGCGCTCTTCGCCAGCGCGGGCAAGGATTATGCGGCGCTGGTCAAGGCGGCCAAGCACAAGGGCTTCAAGGCGGTGCCGCTGGGCGTGAAGGCCTCGGCCAGCTTCGGCGTCGGCATCAAGCGTCAGGCCTCGAAGAACGTCGTCGGCATCCTGCCGGGCACTGCGAAGCCCGACGAAGTGGTGCTGTTCTCGGCGCATTGGGACCATCTCGGCCATTGCAAGCCGGTGAACGGCGACGACATCTGCAACGGCGCGGTCGACAACGCCACCGGCACCGCCGGGCTGGTCGCGCTCGCCGAAGCGAATGCCAAGGCGGGCCCGGCCAAGCGCAGCATGGTGTTCCTCGCGGTGACCGCCGAGGAACAGGGGCTGATCGGCTCGCAATATTATGCCGAGCATCCGGTCTACCCGCTGGCGAAGACCGTCGGCGGCGTGAACATGGACGGGCTTAACATCCACGGCTTGGCGAAGGACTTCGTGCTGGTCGGCGCGGGCAAGTCCGAGCTGGAAGAGATGGTCAAGCCGCTGGTCGCCGCCGAGGGCCGGGTGATCGGCGTGGAGTCCACGCCCGAAAAGGGCAGCTATTACCGCTCGGACCATTTCAGCTTCGCCAAGCTGGGGGTGCCGATGCTGTACGGCGAGAGCGGCGACGATCTGGTGGTCGGCGGCAAGGCGGCCGGCGCCAAGGCGGCGGAGGACTATACCGACCAGCGCTACCACAAGCCGCAGGACGAATATGATCCCAACTGGAACTGGGACGGCGCGCTTTCGGACCTGCGGATCTATTACAGCCTCGGCCGCGAACTGGCCGAGGGCAGCAGCTGGCCCAACTGGTTCAAGGATGCCGAATTCCGCGGCATCCGGGACAAGGCTCGCGCGGGGCAGTAAGCCCGATCCATGGCGCGGCCTTTCCCCTGCAACCGTACGGGGGTAAAGGCCGCGCCATGACTCGCACCCCTCCCCCCGAATGGGCGCCGCACGATGCGGTCTGGATCGGCTTTCCCAGCCATGCTGACCTCTGGGTCGAAGACCTGGAGCCCGCCCGCGAAGAAGTGATCGCCTTTGCCCGCGCGGTCCATGCCGAAGGCCGCGGCGAGCGCGTGATCCTGGTTGCCGCCGATGCGGCCGCCGCCGAGGCCGCCAAGGCGATGGCCGGCGACGCCGCCGAGGTGGTGACCGAACTGTTCGGCGACATCTGGCTGCGCGACACCGCCGGCATCGTCACCAGCGACAAGGTCGCGCAGGATTTCGGCTTCAACGGCTGGGGCGGCAAGTACGACTTGGAAGGCGACGACACGATCGGCGCCCGCCTCGCCGCGCGTCGCCAGCTCGCCACCGCCAAGCATGGCTGGGTGCTCGAAGGCGGCGCAATCGACGGCGACGGCACCGGGCTGTGCGTCACCACCGAGCAGTGCCTGCTCAATCCCAACCGCAACCCGGACCTGGACCGCGCGGGCGTAGAGGCGAAGCTGGCGGCCGACCTGGGCTATACCCGCGTGCTGTGGCTGGGCGACGGCCTCGCCAACGACCATACCGATGGCCATGTCGACAACCTGGCCCGCTTCGTCGGCCCCAACCGGCTGCTGATCCCGACGCCTGCCGAGGACGATCCCAATGCGGCGATCTATGCCGATGCGGTCGCCCGCGCCGAGGCGTTCGGCGTCGAGGTGGTGCGGATGCCCTCGCCCGGCGCGGTGCTCGACGAAGATGGCGAGGTGATCCCGGCCAGCTACATGAACTTCTACATCGGCAATGCCGCCGTGGTGGTGCCGCTCTACGGCCAGCCCAACGACGGCGCCGCGATTCAGACGCTGCAGGGCATCTTCCCCGGCCGTGCGATCATCGGCCAGCGGGCGGACCATATCCTCACCGGCGGCGGCAGCTTCCACTGCATCTCGCAGCAGATCCCGACGCTCGGGTGACCGCCTTCGCCGTCCGCGCGCTGCTCTCCGGGCTGATCGTCGCCGCCGTGGCGATGCTGGCCCGGCGCAGTCCCGCGTTCGGCGCCTTGGTCGCGTCGCTGCCGCTGATCTCGCTGCTCGGGGTCATTTGGCTGTGGCGCGACACGCAGGATCCGGTGCGGGTGGCGGCCCATCTCCAGGCGACCTTCTGGTATGTGCTGCCGTCGCTCCCCATGTTCCTGCTCGTGCCGGCGCTCATGCGATCCGGGGTCGGCTTCACGCCCGCCCTGCTCGCGGGCGTCGGGCTCACGATCCTTCTGTATTTCCTGACCGCCGCGGCGCTCGCCCGGTTCGGCATCACGCTCTGAGGACCGTCATGACCCAGATTACCGTCGGCGCGCTGCAGCTCGCCTTCTCGAACGATATCGACGCCAACATCGCCCGCGTGACCGAGCTGGTCCGCGAAGCCGCCGGCCGGGGCGCACAGGTCGTGCTGCCGCCCGAATTGTTCGAGGGCGAATATTTCTGCCGCGTCGAGGACGAGGGCCTGTTCGCCAACGCCAAGCCGGTGACCGAGCACAAGGCGGTGCTGGCGATGCAGGCGCTCGCCGCCGAGCTCTCGATCCACATCCCCACCAGCTTCTTCGAAGCCGATGGCCCGCATCACTATAACAGCCTCGCGATGATCGGCCCGGACGGCAAGGTCTCCGGCGTCTACCGCAAGAGCCACATCCCCGATGGCCCGGGCTATGAGGAGAAGTTCTACTTCCGCCCCGGCAACACCGGGTTCAAGGTGTGGGACGGCCCCGGCGCCAAGCTGGGCGTGGGGGTGTGCTGGGACCAATGGTACCCGGAAACCGCGCGCGCGATGATGCTGATGGGCGCCGAGCTGCTTTTCTACCCCACCGCGATCGGCAGCGAGCCGCATGACGACAGCCTCGATACCGCCCGGCTGTGGCGCCGCGCGATGGTGGGCCATGCAGTCTCCAACGTCGTGCCGGTGATCGCCGCCAACCGCGTCGGCACCGAGCATGGCCAGACCTTCTACGGCACCAGCTTCATCACCGACGAGCGCGGCGACATTCTTGCCGAGCTGGACCGCGCGGAAGAAGGCGTGATCACCGCGACGCTCGATCTCGATCGGGTGAAGCGCCACCGCGCCGCGTTCGGCTTCTTCCGCGACCGCCGCCCGGAACTGTACGGCCGGCTGGTGCAGGACATCTGAGCAGAGCTTTCCGGCGCGTCAGCCGCGCGCCGGGGCCTCGCGGCGGAAGGGTACGTCGCGCCGCAGATAGGTAAGCGCGCGCCACACCCATTCGATCGGGCCATATTGGAAGCGCGCCAGCCACCACTGCGCGACGACGATCTGGACCGCGATCGCACCCAGCGCGACCCATAGCCGCGTCGCGGCATCCCAGTCGTCATACTTGCCCAGGCCGTAATGGTAGAAGATCGGCACGAAGACCGCCGATTGCAGGATGTAGTAGGTCAGCGTCAGCCGCCCCGGCGCGGCGAGCGGCTGCACCAGCCGGCGCGCGGGACCGTCGTACAGCGCGATCACCAGCAGCGCCCAGAAGGCGGTACCGGCCAGGTCGAGCCACATGTTGAGCAGCGCCCAGAAGGCGCGGTCGGCGCCGAGCCCGAAGTGCAGGCCTGAGAACCACGCACGCAGCGGCTCGCGGGCGAGGAAGAGCACCACCGCGGCCACCAAGGCGCCGAGCAAGGCGGGTCGTCGCCAGCCACGGCTCTTGGCGAGATCGCCGAAGAAGTCGGTCCGCCCCAGCACCAGCCCGAGCAGATAGAGGCCGAGGATCTGCACCATCCGGCCATATTCGAGGAAGAACCAGTATTTGGATTGCTGCCCGGCCCACAGGTTCACCCGCAGCACCTGCCACAGGTCGCCGCCCAGATAGACCGGCATGCCCGGATCGACCGAGGATTGCGCCGGCGCATTGGCCCAGCCCGCCCCTAGCGCGCCGGCGACCATCTGCACGATCAGGCTGGGGCCGATCAGGCAGAACACCGCCCCGCCCAGCAGCACCGCATTGCTGCGGATCCGGTTGAAGAACAGCAGCAGGAAGCCGATCGCCGCCAGCGTCTGCATGATGTCGCCGCGATAGATCAGCGAGTGCAGGAAGCCGATGCCTTCGAGAAGGAGCAGGCGCCAGGCGAAACGGGCAGTGAAGTCCTGCCCCCGCTGCGCGGCGCGATCCATCAGGATGAAGAAGCTGAACCCGAAGCACAATGCGAGCAGCGAGAAGCTCTTGCCCATGAACAGCGCGAAGACGATGTCGGTAATCCGGCCAGGTTTCTCTACTGCCCAGAACAGCTCGTAACTTTCGATGACATGGACGAGGAACAGCGCCATCAGCGCGAATCCGCGTAGCACGTCGACGACGTCCAGTCTGTTGGCAGGCGCGGCGCCCGGGCCGCCCGATCTTGGTTCTGCGGAATGGTTGCGATGCGTTTCGGCAGTGTCAGCAGCGCCCGGCATCGGCCTCATTTACGTCTTCTTTGTCCGACAGGCGTAGCCACGCCATCATGGTTAGCGCCCTATCCCGCCGGCTGCTCTGCATCGCGCTCGTCGCGGTGCTCGCGTGCATCGTGCCCCCGGCACATGCCCAAGCGGGCGTTGCCGGTCAACCACTTGGCGTGTGCCTGCTGGCGGACAAGGGGCAGCGGGAAGACGAACTGATCCGGCACCCGGAACGGTTCGACTGTACGACGCCGCAGCACCGATTCGGTTCCGGCGATTTCTGGGCGATATCAACGACGATCGACCGGCGCTCGACCTTCGTGACGCCGCTTGCCCTGCGCTTCGCCAGCCTGTGGCAGGCGCGGCTGGCCGTCCACTTCCTCTATGCCGACGGCGCCGTGCGCAGCTGGCAGAGCGACGGTCGCGGCATCACCCCATTGATCCAGCTGGGCGCGGTGGCGGAGCTGCCCGTGCCGGTGCGCGATCCCGCGCTGGTCCGCGTGCTGTTCCATGTCGAGGGCGCCGCCAATCTCCGCGGCGTCGCCACCGGGCTGCGCATCGCCACCCATCACGAGGGCGAACGCGCCAATCTCGTGCTCGCCGGTCTCTACGCCGCCTTTGCCGGGATGGCGGCGGCGCTGATCGTCTACAATCTCGCGCTATGGTGCGCGATGGGGCACCGCTTCCAGCTCCATTACTGCCTGCTGCTTGGCGCATTGCTCGGCTACACCTTCACTTCCTCGGGCGCGCTCGCCTGGGTGGCGCCGATGCTGGCGAACAACGATCGGTTGCGGCTCAACTATCTGTTCATCGGGCTGGCCGGTGGCGCTGCGGCCCTGTTCACCCGCAGCTTCTTCGAGGATCAACCTCTGCCGCCTTGGCTCGATCGCGCCAGCAGGATCGCGGCGATGGCCGTGCCGCTTTCGGCGATGGCAGTGGCAGCACTTGGCGCGATCGAGCTACGCCTCGCCGACCTGCTCTATACGCTCGCCTTTGCCGGGCTGCTCGCGATCGTGATTCCGACGCTATGGGGGGCGTGGCGGCAGCGCTCCAACTTCCTCTGGCTGTTTGCGATTGCGTGGAGCGCGCCGATCCTGCTGGCAGCGATACGGATCGGCGCCGCGCTCCACTTCGTCCCCTGGAACTTCTGGATCGACAATTCGACCATATTGTCCATGGGGCTGGAGGCGCTGGTCTCGTCGCTGGCGGTGGCCTACCGGATCAAGTTCCTCCGCGACGAACGCGACGCGGCGATCACCCGCGAGGTGGTCGCGCGCAAGCTGGCCGACATCGATCCGCTCACCGGCCTGCTCAACCGCCGCGCCTTCCTCCACCGCGCGATCGGCCGCGTCGAGGACCAGCAGCTGCTGCTCGTCGACATCGACCATTTCAAGCGCGTCAACGAGACGCTCGGCCACGACGGCGGCGACGAGGTGCTGCGCCTGTTCGCCGCCGCGCTGCGCCAAACCGCCCCCGATCCGGTGCTGATCGCGCGAATGGGCGGCGAGGAGTTCGCGCTGCTCACCCCCGCCACCCAGCGGATCGAGCCCGAGGCGCTGCTCGCCAGCCTGCGCCGGGTCCGCATGCCGTTCGACATGACGATCACGTCGAGCATCGGCAGCTGCAGCGGCAGCCTCGCCACCGATCTCGACTGGAAGGCGCTGTACCGCTGCGCCGACTCGGCCTTGTTCGAGGCCAAGGCGGCCGGCCGTGACCGCGCCCGGGCGCTGCGACTCGACGCGGCCTGAGCTTGCCTGTTCCCCCCGTCGCGTGTAGATTGACGGTAGGGAGAATGGGGAAAATGCAGCGTCATAAGCGCCTGTTGTTGGTAGCCGGAGCCGTCGCGCTGCTCGTTGCGATCACGCGACCCTCGCCCCCGCATGCCGATTTCGAGCTGCTGATGCACCGCGTCGGCGATACCGCGCCCCAGCAGGTCCATGCCGCGGTCGATCTGGGCGTGCTCGCGGTTTCGGTGCTGGTCACCTGGAGCGGCCGTCTCGCCCGCTGACGCGCGGGAACCAACGTCGGAACTTGCCGTAGAGACCCGACGCGCACGCGGCGCGACACGTCTCCGTGCGCGTGAAAACCGCGCTTGCATGGCAAAATCGGGTTGCTTACACTGATGTCAATGACAAAGCCCGAAATGGTCTGGAAGACCGCCTATCGGCATCCAGGAGAGTGGGATCGCAGCTACGCGTTGCGGTCCATGGTAGACCTGTTCGAGGAGAGCGCAGCGGCCCATCCGCACGCCCCGCTCCTCGATTTCATGGGTCGCATCTACAGCTATGGCGAGGTGCTGGACGGCGCCAATCGCGTCGCTTGCGGGCTGCGCGCGCTGGGCTATGGCCCGGGCGACCGGATCGGGCTGTTCCTGCCCAATGTGCCGCATTACGTCGCCGCCTATTACGGCATCCTCAAGCTGGGCGCGACGGTGGTGAACTTTTCGCCGCTCTACTCGGTCGAGGAACTGGCGGCGCAGGTCGCCGACTCGGGCACCAGGCTGCTCTTCACCCTCTCCGCCACCGCGCTGCTGCCCACCGCGCTCAAGGTTCTGGAGAAGAGCGATCTGGAGCGTCTGGTCGTCGGATCGGTCGCCGGCGCGCTGCCCACCGCAAAATCGCTCTTCTATCAGCTGTTCCGCGGCAGCGAGGTGACCGCCCGCCCGCATGACCCGCGCATCCTCGCCTTCTCCAAGCTGATCGCCAACAAGGGCGACTGCGCGCGTCCCGATATCGATCCCGAACGCGATGTCGCGCTGATCCAGTATACCGGCGGCACAACCGGCACGCCCAAGGGCGCGGTGCTCACCCACCAGAATCTCTCCGCCAATGCGCGCCAGGTGGCGGAGCTCGATCCCGATCTCGGCAAGGTCGAGGATTCGGTGCTGGGTGTCCTCCCCTTCTTCCACGTCTTCGCCAATACCTGCGTGCTGAACCGCACCGTGATCACCGGCGGCAAGATCGTGATGCTGCCGCGCTTCAACGCGCAGCAGGTGCTGACCGAATTGCGCCGGACCAAGCCGCGCTCGCTGCCCGGCGTGCCGACCATGTATCAGGCGCTGCTCGACGCGCCGGGGATGAAGCCATCCGACTTCGCCTCGCTGCGCTTCTGCATCTCGGGCGGCGCGCCGCTCCCCGAGCAGCTCAAACTCAACTGGGAATCGGTCACCGGCGCGCACATCATCGAAGGCTATGGCCTGTCCGAGAGCTCGGGCGTGGTCTCGGCCAACCCCTATGTCGGGCTCAACAAGAGCGGCACGATCGGCCAGCCGATCGCCGGTACAAGGGTGCGGCTGGTCGACAAGGAGGATCCGCGCAAGCCCGCCCCCGAGGGCGAGCCGGGCGAGATCGTCGTCAAGGGCCCGCAGATCATGCAGGGATACTGGAACCGGCCCGAGACCGATGTCGGCACCTTCGTCGACGATCACTGGCTGCGCACCGGCGATGTCGGCATCATTGACGAGGACGGCTATATCCACATCGTCGACCGGCTAAAGGACATGATCGCGGTCGGCGGGTTCAAGGTGTTCCCCAGCCAGATCGAGGCGGTGCTCTACACCCATCCGGCGGTGAAGGAGACGCTCGTGCTCGGGCTGCCCGATCCGTACCATGGCGAGCTGCCGCACGCCTATGTCGCGCTCAACGAGGGCATGACGGCGGACGCCAAGGAAATGTGCGGCTGGCTCAACGCCCAGCTCGGCAAGCATGAGCGGGTGGCCGAAGTGGTGATCCGCGACGCTTTGCCGAAGACGATGATCGGCAAGCTCAGCCGCAAGGATCTGCTGGCGGAGGTGAAGGCGGGGCGGTGATTTCCAACGCTTAAGCCCCTCCTCCTTGGAGGAGGGGTTGGGGTGGAGGGATTCCAGAACGCTTGTTGGTCTCGGTGAGACACTGCCCCACCCTAACCCCTCCCCTGAAGGGGAGGGGCTTTGACCACCGAAAGCTCAGTCCCCCGCCTTGCCCCCACCAAACATAACAGCCTTCAGGTTCATGAACTCGTGCAGTCCCCAGGGCCCGAGCTCGCGGCCATGGCCGGACAGCTTGATGCCGCCGAACGGCGCACCCGGCACCGAGGCAAGCAGCGAGTTCACCGCCGTCATCCCCGCTTCGATGTCGCGCGCGAACCGCTCCACTTCCGCGTCGTCCTGCGTCCACACCGACGAGCCAAGCCCGTACGGCACGTCGTTCGCCAGCGCGATTGCTTCCTCAATATTCGCCACCTTGTAGACGGCAGCGACCGGGCCGAAGATTTCCTCCTTCGCCACCTCGCTCTCGGGATCGAGGTCGACCAGCACCCCCGGCGTCATCCACGCGCCGTCCCGCTCGATCTTGGTGCCGCCGGTCAGCAGCTTGGCGCCTGCCGCCTTTGCCTTCTCGACCTGCTCCAGCACGGTGTCGCGCTGCTGAACGCTGGAGAGCGGCCCCATCACTGTCTCCTTGTCCATCGGATCGCCGATCTTCACCGCTTCCATGCCGGCGACGAACTTCTCCAGGAAGGCATCGTATACCTCGGCATGGACGATCATCCGCTTCGAGCAGATGCAGCTCTGCCCGGCATTCTGCACGCGCGCGGTCACGGCTGTCTTCACCGCCGCATCGAGATCGGCCGAGGGCATGACGATGAACGGATCGGAGCCGCCCAGTTCCAGCACCACCTTCTTGAGCGCGCGGCCCGCGGCCTCGGCCACCTTGGCGCCCGCGCCCTCCGAGCCGGTGAGCGTCACCGCCACCACCCGCTTGTCGGCGATGATCGCATCGACCTTGCCGGACTTGATCGCGAGGTTCTGGAACAGCCCCTCGGGCGCCCCCGCCTTGCGAGCCATCTCTTCCATCGCCGCCGCGCAGCCCTGCACGGAGGACGCATGCTTGAGAAGCGCCACATTGCCCGCGAGGATCGTCGGCGCGAGGAAGCGCACCGCCTGCCAATAGGGGAAGTTCCATGGCATCACCGCCAGCACGGGCCCCAGCGGCAGCCAGCGCGCGACGGCATGGCCGGTCGGCGTCTTGACGGTCGTGGGCTCCAGATAGGCGGGGCCATGCTCCGCATAATGGCGGAAGCCGGCGATGCACTTCTCCACTTCGGCCAGGCCGGCGGTGATCGTCTTGCCCATCTCGCGCACCGCCAGCTCGGCGAGGTGCTGCTTGTTGGCTTCCCATGCATCGGCGATCTTGGACAGCAGCGCGGTGCGCGTCTCGATCGAGGTCTCGCGCCACTGCTTGTACCCGGCCGCCGCGCGGGACAGCGCCGCCTCGATCCCGGCATCGTCGAGCTCGGCGATGCGATCGACGGTCTCGCCGGTCGCCGGGTTGATGATTTCGAACATCTGCAAGTCTCCTTCGCGCTTCCCAACGCGGACCTAGGCGCAGGGTGCCAAGGGCGGCAATCATACTGCCGTCCATTGCGTGCGGAACGGCTTGCCAAGCGCGCGGCGCCCGAACACGATGCCGCATCTGTCCTGCCGGAGACCTTCATGCGCCTCGCCTCCCTCGCCCTTCTCCTCAGCACCGCGATCCCCGCGGCCGCGCTCGCGCAGGACGGGCCCAATCGCCTGTTCACCGGCAGCGACCTGTTCGCGCTCGAACAGGCGAGCGATCCGCAGATCAGTCCTGACGGGAGCAAGGTCGCCTATGTCCGCCAGTCGGCCGACATCATGACCGATCGCGGCCGTGCGAGCATCTGGCTGGTCGACGTGAAAAGCGGCCAGCAGACGCCGCTGGTCGCCAGCACCGGATCGCACAGCCAGCCGCGCTGGTCGCCCGACGGCACCCGCCTCGCCTATGTCTCCTCCGGCGAGGGCGGCGCGCCGCAGCTGTTCGTCCGCTGGATCGCCACCGGCGCCACCGCACGGATCACCGGCCTGCCAGACAGCCCGCAGGGCATCGCCTGGTCGCCCGACGGCAAGCAGATCGCCTATACCATGACGGTGCCGGGCGAGGGCATGTCCCTCGGCAGCCAGCCGCCCAAGCCCGAAGGCGCCAAATGGGCCGAGCCGCTGGAGGTGATCGACCGCGTCACCTACCGCGCCGATGGCGGCGGCTATCTCAAGCCCGGCTCGGACCATATCTTCGTCGTGTCGGCGGACGGCGGCGCGCCGCGCCAGGTGACGTTTGGCAAGTTCGACGATGCCGGCCCGCTCGCCTGGTCGAACGATGGCCGCACCATCTTCTTCGGCAGCAACCGCCGCAAGGATTGGGAGCGGGAGCCCAACGACAGCGAGATCTACGCGGTCGACATGACATCCGGTACCCTGACCCAGGTCACCAAGCGCTACGGCCCCGATGCCGCGCCGGTACTATCCCCCGACGGGACGCGCATCGCCTATCTCGGCTTCGACGATACGCATCGCAGCTTCCAGAACACCCAGCTTTATGTGATGAACCGCGACGGCAGCGGCAGCCGGTCGCTCACCGCCGGGCTCGACAAGAGCATCGACGGGGCGATCTGGGCGAAGGACGGGCGCAGCCTGTTCGTCTCCTATGACGATCATGGCCGCAAGCTCGTCGCCCGCATCGGGCTCGACGGCAAGGTGAGCACCGTGGCGAACGGGCTCACCGGCGGCGGGCTGGACCGCCCCTATACCGGCGGCGACTTCACCGTCTCGGCGGGCGGCACCATCGCCTATACCGGCGGCGACGCGCTGCATCCGGCCGACATCTATGTGAACGGCAAGCGTCTCACCCATCTCAACGATACCGTGCTGGCCGCCAAGACGCTCGCCCCGGTAACCCCGCTGGCGGTGACCGCGCCGGACGGCCGCAAGATCGATGCCTGGCTGGTCACCCCGCCGGGCGTGAAGCCCGGCACCCGCGTGCCGACGATCCTCGAGATCCATGGCGGCCCGCACACCGCTTATGGCCCCGGCTTCTCGACCGATTACCAGCTCTACGCCGCGCACGGCTATGCGGTGGTCTATGCCAACCCGCGCGGCAGCACCTCGTACGGTGAGGAATTCGCCGACCTGATCGACAAGAAATATCCCGGCGACGATTACGGGGACCTGATGGCCGCGGTGGATGCAGCGATCGCCTCGGGCGTAGCCGATCCCGACAATCTCTTCGTCACCGGCGGTTCGGGCGGCGGCGTGCTCACCGCCTGGATTGTCGGCAAGAATGATCGGTTCAAGGCCGCCGCCACGCAGAAGCCGGTGATCAACTGGATCAGCGAGGCGCTGACCATGGACGCGACCGGCTTCACCTCGCGCTACTGGTTCGCCAAGCAGCCCTGGGAGGATCCGATGAGCTATTGGAACCGCTCGCCGCTGAGCCTGGTCGGCAACGTCAAGACACCGACGCTCGTCGTCGTCGGCAGCGAGGATTATCGCACCCCGGTGAGCGAATCGGAGCAATATTACGCCGCGCTCCAGATCCGCGGCGTGCCCACCGCCTTGGTGAAGGTGCCCGGCGCCAGCCATGGCGGCATCGCCGCGCGGCCCAGCCAGTCGGCGGCCAAGGCGGCGGCGATCCTCGCCTGGTTCGATCGCTACCGCACCGGTGCGAAGCCGGCTGGCCAGTAAATACATGGCGGGGCCCGGTTGCCATCGGGCCCCGCCCTGCCGCATAGCGAGCGCATGGCTACCCAAGCAGACATCACGGCGCTCTCCTTCGAAGAGGCGCTGAAGGAACTGGAGAAGATCGTGAGCCGGCTGGAGAGCGGCGAAGCGGCCCTGCAGGAGGCGATCGACCTCTATGAGCGCGGCGACCAGTTGCGCCGGCAATGCGCCGCCCGGCTCGACGCGGCACAGGCCCGGATCGAAGCGATCCGCACCGATGCCGACGGCCGCGCCGCCGGCACCACGCCCTTCGCGGCCGGCTGAGGCGTGGCGAGCGTGACGCACGCATCGCTCGCGCTCGAATCGGCGCTGCGCCAGGTCGCGGCCGAGATCGACGCCCAGTTCGACCGGTTGCTGGAAGTCCCGGACGATCCCCGCGCCGACCTGTATCGCGCGATGCGCCATGCCGCGATCGGCGGCGGCAAGCGGCTGCGGCCGCTGCTGGTGTTCGCCACCGCGCAGCTGTTCGCGGTCGACAAGACCTGCGCCGCGCGTGTCGCGACTGCGCTCGAATGCATCCATGTCTATTCGCTGATCCATGACGATCTGCCCGCGATGGACAATGACGACCTGCGCCGCGGCAAGCCCACCGTGCACAAGGCGTTCGACGAAGCGACGGCAATCCTGGCGGGCGACTGCCTCCATGCGCTCGCCTTCGAGATTCTCGGCCATGAGGCGACCCACCCGGACCCCTATGTCCGCGTCGAGCTGATCGCCGAACTCGCCCGTGCATCGGGGCCCTCGGGCATGGCGGGCGGCCAGATGATGGACCTGGAGGCGGAGAAGGCCAGCTTCGATCTCGCCACCGTTACCCGGCTGCAGGCGATGAAGACCGGCGCGCTGATCTCCTGCGCGGTCGAAAGCGCCGCCATCCTCGGCCGCGTCTCGCCCGAGGGCCGCACCGGGCTGCGCGGCTATGCTCGCGACATCGGCCTGGCCTTCCAGATCGTCGACGACATTCTGGACGCCGAGGGTGACGAAGCGCTGGTCGGCAAGAAGGTCGGCAAGGACAGCGCGGCGGGCAAGGAAACCTTCCTGTCGCTACTGGGCATCGATCGCGCGCGCGAACAGGCGCGGATGCTGGTCGACCAGGCGATCGCCCATCTCCACGCCTTCGGCCCCGAGGCCGATCTGCTGCGCGACGTGGCGCGCTTCACACTCGAACGCGACCGCTGAACGGACCTGGGGGAGACACCGCATGCACAGCCGTATCGGGGTCTATCCCGGCACCTTCGATCCGATCACCCGCGGGCATATGGACATCATCCGGCGCGGCGCGAAGCTGGTCGACCGGCTGGTGATCGGCGTGACCACCAACCCGTCCAAGTCGCCGATGTTCACCGTGGAGGAGCGCATGGCGATGGTCCGCCGCGAGGTGGAGGGGCTGCCCGGCACGATCGAGGTGGTCAGCTTCGATTCGCTGCTGATGGACTTTGCCGAGCGCGAGCGCGCCAGCGTGATCGTCCGCGGCCTGCGCGCCGTGGCCGATTTCGAATACGAATATCAGATGGCCGGCATGAACCAGCAGATCAACGACCGGATCGAGACGGTTTTCCTGATGGCCGACGTCTCGCTCCAGCCGATCGCCAGCCGGCTGGTCAAGGAAATCGCGATGTACGGCGGCCCGATCCATCGCTTCGTGACGGAGACCGTCGAGGCCGATGTCGCTGCCCGGGTCGAGTTGCTCGGCCGCAAGGGCAGCAACTAACATCAACGTGACGCGCACCGGGCTTTGCGCTGCCCGGCGATTGCGGTAGAGCCGCGCATTCACCAGAAAACGAGTGGGAAGTTCGATGCGTTTCCTAGCCACGATGGCCGCCATGGCCGCCACGCTGTTCGCCGTGCCGGCGCTGGCCCAGGGCGGCGGAGGCAAGCCGAAGCCCGTCATCGAACCGTTCAAGGGCGTCAATGCCGATGTGAACACCCGCCCCGCCGTGCTGGTTCCCGCCGACCCGGAGAACACCTGGGTGCTGGACCTGTCGACCGGCGGCCGCGTGCTGATCCGGCTGCGTCCGGACGTTGCGCCCAAGATGGTCGAGCGGATCAAGACGCTCACCCGCAAGCATTTCTATGACGGCCTGACCTTCCACCGCGTGGTCGACGACCCCTACAACATCGCCCAGGGCGGCGATCCCAAGGGCGACGGCACCGGCGATTCGGACCTGCCCAACGTGCCCGCCGAGTTCAGCTCGCTGCCGCACGTCCGCGGCACCGTCTCCGCCGCCCGCCGCGGCGCGCCGGACAATGCCACCGCCGAGCAAAAGGCCGAGGCGGAGAACAGCGCGAACAGCCAGTTCTTCATCATGATGCAGCCCAAGCTGGCGTTCGACCACGACTATACCGTGTTCGGCCGCGTCACCTCGGGCATGGAGTGGGTCGACAAGATCGAGCGCGGCGAGCCGCCGCAGCACCCGACCGTGATCATCCACGCCTATATCGAATCGGACAATCCCCCGGCCTATCAGCCGCTGGCGCCTGCCACCCCGGCGGCGACCGGCCCGACGCTGATCCCGGTGGGGCCGAGCGCCCCGGCCGCTGCCAAGCCCGCGCCTGCGGCGAAGAAGCCGGCACCGAAGAAGAAGTGATCGACCGCCAACCGTGAACGTCGACCTTTTCGATTTCGAACTGCCGAACGAACGGATCGCGCTGCGCCCCGCTGCTCCGCGCGATTCGGCCCGCCTGCTGGTACTGGACGGGGCGGAAACGCGCGACGCGATCGTCCGCGATCTCGCCGCCCAGCTCCGCCCCGGCGACTGCCTGGTGTTCAACGACACCCGCGTGATCCCCGCCCAGCTGGAGGGCACGCGCGGCGAGGCGCGGATCGGCGCGACGCTCCACAAGCGCGAGGGGCCGCGCCGCTGGCGCGCCTTCATCCGCAACGCCAAGCGGCTGCGCGAGGGCGACGCGATCGACTTCGGCCCCGATGCGATCGCCATCGCCTCGGACCGTGCCGAGGACGGCAGCTTCGCGCTCGACTTCCAGGGTGACGAGCCGGTCGAGCTGCTACTCGAGCGCTGCGGCCGCATGCCGCTGCCGCCCTATATCGCCTCCAAGCGCCCGACCGACGCGCGCGACGCCAACGATTACCAGACGATGTTCGCGGCCGAGCCGGGCGCCGTCGCCGCGCCCACCGCCGCGCTGCACTTCACGCCCGAGCTGATGGCTTCGCTGGAGGCCGCCGGGATCGGCCACACCACACTGACCTTGCATGTCGGCGCAGGCACCTTCCTGCCGGTCAAGGCCGAGGACACCGCCGACCACAAGATGCACGCCGAATGGGGGCGCATCACCCCCGAGGTGGCCGAGCGGCTGAATGCGGTGCGCGCGGCGGGCAACCGCATCATCGCGGTGGGCACCACCAGCCTGCGCCTGCTGGAGAGCGCGGCAGACGAGGATCGCGTGATCCAGCCCTTCGAGGGGGACACCGCGATCTTCATCACGCCGGGCTATCGCTTCAAGGGCGTGGACGGGCTGGTGACCAATTTCCATCTGCCGCGCTCGACGCTGTTCATGCTGGTCTCTGCGCTGATGGGGCTGGATCGCATGCAGGCGGCCTATGCCCATGCGATCGAAACCGGCTATCGCTTCTACAGCTATGGGGATTCGAGCCTCTTGCTCCCGGCCCGCTGAAGGGATTTCGATGCGCCTGTTCCTGTTGCTCGCCGCCTGCACCGCCGCCCTGCCCGCCGCTGCGCAGCAACGGCCCGCGCCGGACGCAATCACGGTCAACGCGCCGGGTGCGCAGCCCCAGGCGACGGTGATCGCCGAGCCGGTGGCGCTGCTGATCGCCGGGTTCGACAGCGACGGCGACGCCCGCGTCACCCGCGCCGAGTTCGACGCCGGCCTCAAGCGCAGCTTCGACAGCGCCGATACCGGTCACACCGGCAGCCTCGGCTATATCGCCTATTCGGACTGGTCGCTGCGCTGGATGGGCGATCGCAACACGCTGCCCAGCCCGTTCGAGATGGACCGCGACGGCGACAACAAGGTCAGCTGGGCCGAATTCCAGGACCGCTTCGCGCAGATCTGGGGTCGCTTCGACAAGAACAAGGATGGCGTGATCGAGCGCAGCGAGCTGGTGACGATCCGCCCGCCCGCGTTCAACCCGATGGACGGCAAGCGCAAGCGGCGCTGAGCTAGCACTGCCGTGCCCCCGCCGAAAGCAGGGGCCCAGGTCCACGAGCGGCGTCCTCTCCTACCCTCGGCTCCTGCTTTCGCAGGAGCACGGTGTGCTTTCGTCCCAATGCGCTAGCATCACATGGGCCTGGCCCGCTAGGATCGCCCGACATGTCGGGAAATCACGCGCACGGCCATCACCATGGCCACTCACACGACCATAGCCACGGGCACGGCCACTCGCACGGGCTCGGCCACAGCCATGCGCCCGCCGATTTCGGCCGCGCCTTCGCGATCGGGACCGCGCTCAACATCGCCTTCGTGGTGATCGAGGGCGGCGCCGGGATCTGGACCAACTCGATGGCGCTGCTCGCCGATGCGGGCCACAACCTCTCCGACGTGCTCGGCCTGCTGATCGCCTGGGTGGGCGCCGAGCTCGGCAAGCGGCCGGCAACGCCGCGCTTCACCTATGGCCTGGGCGCCTCCTCGATCCTCGCCGCGCTCGCCAATGCGCTGCTGCTGCTGATCGCCGTCGGCGCGATCCTGCTCGAGACGGTGCAGCGCTTCGCCGATCCGCCCGCCGTCGCTCCCATTCCGGTGATGCTGGTTGCGGGCGCGGGTATCGTCGTGAACCTCGGCACCGCCCTGCTATTCGCTCGCGGCCGCGAGCACGACATCAACGTACGCGGTGCCTATCTCCACATGGCCGCCGACGCCGCGGTATCCGCCGCGGTGGTGGTCGCCGGCGCGCTGATCTGGTGGACCGGGCTGCGCTGGATCGACCCGGCGATCAGCTTCGTGGTCGTCGTGGTGATCCTTATCGGCACCTGGGGGCTGCTGCGCGAATCGCTTACCATGGCGCTGCAGGCGGTGCCCGCTCGCATCGATCTGGAGGCGGTGGAACAGGCGTTGCTCGCCCAGCCGGGCGTCACGCGCGTCCATGACCTCCATGTCTGGCCGATGAGCACGACCGAGACGGCGCTCACCGCGCATCTCGTCATCCCCGATGGTCATCCAGGTGACGCATTTCTGATTAATCTTCAGCACCGGCTCGCACACGATTTCCGGATCGAGCACAGTACGGTACAGATAGAGTTGGGCAACGGGGCGGAGTGCCGGATGCATGGACCTGGTAGCGGACATGGTTGATACGAGTGCCATAGCGGCCCGCCCGCTGGACCTCGTCATCTTCGATTTCGACGGCACGCTGTCCGACAGCGGCGACTGGTTCGTCTCGGTCGCCAACGATCTCGCCGAGCGGTTCCGCTTCCGCAAGATCGCGCCGGACGAGGTGGAGATGCTCCGCCGCAAGAGCTCGCGCGAAGTGATCGACTTTCTCGGCATCTCGCGGTGGAAGATGCCGTGGATCGCCCGCTACGTCCGCAAGCTGGTGAGCCGCGAAGCGCACCGGATCGAGCTGTTCCCCGGCACGCCCAACCTGCTCGAACGGCTCGTCGACATGGGCGTGAAGCTGGCGCTGGTCACCTCCAACTCCGAGGAGAACGCGCGCAAGATCCTCGGGCCCCGCCACGCCGCCAAGATTCATTACTACGCCTGCGGCTCGTCGCTGTTCGGCAAGGCCCCGAAGTTCCGCCGCGTGCTGCGCAAGATGGGCGTCGAGCCCCACGCCGCGCTGGCGATCGGCGACGAGACTCGCGACGTCGATGCCGCGCGCGAAGTGGGCATGCGCGCGGGTTCGGTGCTGTGGGGCTATGCCGCGGAGGATCTGCTGACCGGCATGTCCCCCGACGCCGTGTTCCGCACGCCCGAGGACATCGTAAGTTACGTCAGCAAGCACCGGGGCTGAGGGAGCCCACCGCCCCTGAAGCCGTCATCCCGGCGGAAGCCGGGATCCATTCGCCTGTGCGGCTCGGCTTTTTCGGAAACGGAGCGCCAATGGATTCCGGCTTTCGCCGGAATGACGAACAACAGGGCGGAGGGTCAGCTCAAATATCCAGCGCCCAGCCGTCGCGGCCCTTGGGGTCGGGCGGAGTGACCGGCACGTAGCGCGTCGCCCCGGCGGCGAGCCGCAGGATCGTCCAGTCGCCGCGGCGGTCGATCGCTTCCAGCGTGCAGCCGCATCCCT
The DNA here is from genome assembly GCF_040545965.1 of Sphingomonas trueperi. Classification (GTDB taxonomy): domain Bacteria; phylum Pseudomonadota; class Alphaproteobacteria; order Sphingomonadales; family Sphingomonadaceae; genus Sphingomonas; species Sphingomonas trueperi_C. The sequence goes on from NZ_JBEPMV010000003.1 coordinate 666,724, forward strand.
CGAAGGCTTCCACCACCTGTCCGCGCTGCGTCTCCAGCAGCCCGGCCAGCACGATCGTCGCGTGCGGCGCGGCAATGGCGGCGAGCTCGGGCGCCATCGAGACCAACGGCCCCGCCAGAATGTTGGCGATGACGAGGTCGTAGGGCGCCTTGGCGGTGATCGCATCCGACAGCGCGCCGTCCGCAACCACCAGGTCGACGCCCTCGATCCCGTTGGCCACGGCATTCTCGCGCGTCACGTCGACCGCAGCAGGGTCGATGTCGGTCGCCATCACCTTGGCCTCGGGCCAGAGATGCGCGCCGGCGAACGCCAGCAGACCGGTACCCGTGCCGACATCGATGATGTTCGCGAAATTCTTGTCCGAAAGACCGTCGAGCATCGCTAGGCAGCCCGAGGTGGTCGCATGGTGCCCGGTGCCGAACGCGCGTCCCGCGTCGATCAGGAAGGCGCGACCGCCCTCCGGCGCCTCGACCGGATGCGCGCTGGTGTGGACGACGAAGCGGCCCTCGCGGATCGGTTCCAGCCCTTCCTGGCTGAGCGTCACCCAGTCCTGTGCGGTCAGCGCTTCAACCTCCGGCTCCACCTCTGCCGCGCTCGGCACCAGCGCCTTGAGTGCCGCGAGCATCGCCGCATCGGGCTCGTGCTCCATATAGGCGTCGAGCCGCCAATGCTCGACATCGTCCTCCACCGTCTCGGTAGTCATCAGCACCGCGTCGATCTCGATCGTGCCCGCGTCGATCGCCTCGGCCTCGGCGCGGGTGCAGGGCAGGCTGACCTTCCAGCTGTCGATCTCAGCGGACATAGCTGGCTCCATTGGCGTCGAGCACCGCGCCGGTCATCGAGGGGGGCGCGTCGAGCGCACAGAACTTGGCGATGGCGGCGATTTCCTCCGGGCTGGCGACGCGGCCGAGCGGGATATCCGCCAGCAGCTTGTCGCCGCCGCGGCTGGCCAGATAGTCCTCGGCCATCCCGGTCATGGTGAAGCCGGGGCAGATCGCGAAGGCGAGGATGCCCTCGCCCGCATAGCCGCGCGCGATCGACTTGGTCATGCCGACCATGCCCGCCTTGGACGCGGCATAATGCCAGTGCGCCGGGCTGTCGCCGCGATAGGCAGCGCGGCTGGCGACGTTGACGATCCGGCCACCGCTCTTGCGTTCCTGCCAGTGGCGCACCGCGAGGCGGCACAGCTCGGCCGAGGCGGTGAGGTTCACGCGCATCGTGCGCTCCCAGCCCTCGACCCAGTCGTCATGCGCGGCGTCGAGCGGATTGGCCTCGAAGATGCCGGCATTGTTGATCAGCACATCGATCCGGCCGTCGAGCGCGTCGAGCGCCTGCTGCCAGAGCGCCTGGGGCGCGGCGGGATCAGTGAAGTCGGCGGGGATGCCGCTGCGCGTGCCCTGGCCGACCAGCGTCACGCGCGCATCGTCGCCGAGCAGCGTAGCCGTCGCCGCGCCGATGCCCCGGCTGCTGCCGGTGAGGAGGATATGGGTCTTCATGAGGCTGCCCTAGCGCGGGCGCGGGGGCGCGTCACCCCGGCACGCAGACCTCAGTCGTGGAGTACCGCCACGCCGAGCGCGCCGAGATTGACCGTCAGCTGCACGCTCAGCGCATGGTCCATCTGCGGCCGCGCACCGCCCCGCCCGAAGCGATACTGGTTGAGATAGCCGATATCCGCGTTCAGCGCCTTGCCCAGCGGCACCGCGACGCCGAGCAGGTTGCGCATCCGCTCATAGCCCGCGCGCTGGCCCCAGCTGGTGCTGTTGGGCAGCAGGAAGCTCTCATGGCTGGCGAACAGCGCCAGCCGCGGCCGTCCGAGTGGGAGGTTGTAGCGCAGCAGCGGCCGGATCCGCACGCCGATGCCGCTGCCGACGGCGCTGAACCGCTCGTCGATCCGGAAGCGGCCGGCCAGGCGCCCGCGGTTGAACACGATCTGCTGGCGAACGCGGTCCTCGTCGGGCGCGAGATTGGCGCTGTGAAATCCGACCCGCCGATAGCCGACGCCGAACTCGACACCCTTGGCGATCTGCCAGCCGAGCAGCGCACCATATTCGGTGGTGTAGATGCCGTCCTGGCGATCGCTGGTGCGCGCGATCTGCTCCAGCGTCACGCGCACCTGCTTGGTCATCGGCACGATGACGTTGAGCTGCTCCCAGGCCTGCCGGTCCTCCTGCTGGGCTTGCGCAGGCAGGACACCGGCGAGCAACAGAAGCGCAGCACAAGGAAAGATACGTGACATCTGCGGGCGATGCCACGGAGAAGGGCAACGGATCAAGCCGCCGCGGTGTTGCTCGAGATCAGGCTGCTACCGAAGTCGAGAAGTCCTCCGCAGCCGCGCGCAGCTGGTTCAGCCGGTCGTCGACCTCGGTCACGTCGTGCTGAAGCGTGTCGATCTCGCTGGTGACGCTCTTGGTGTCCTCGCGGATCGCCCCGATCGTGGCGGACATCGAATCCGCCGCCAGCGCGGTCTCGTCCACCGCCGCGGTGATTGCGGTGACGGTCTGCGCCTGGACCTCCATCGCGGTGCGAATGCGGTTGGCGCTTTCCTGCACTTCGGAGACGGTCGCCCGGATCGAGGCATTGGTTTCCACCGTCGAACGCGTCGCCGACTGAATTGCGGCGATCTTCGCGGCGATGTCGTCGGTCGCGCGCGCGGTCTGGCTGGCGAGGCTCTTCACTTCCTGCGCCACCACCGCGAAGCCGCGACCGGCATCCCCTGCCCGGGCCGCCTCAATCGTCGCGTTGAGCGCGAGCAAATTGGTCTGCCCGGCAATATCGCGGATCAGGCCGAGGATCGATTCGATCGACTTGGCATGGTCGGAGAGCATCTCGCTCATCCCCACCGCTTCGCTTGCCTGGCCGGACGCGCGGGTGGCGATGCCCGCCGCCGCTTCGACCTCGGTGCGCGCATCCTCGATCGCGCGGATCAGGCCAGCCGCGGTCATCGCCGCCTCGCGCATCGCCACCGCGGACTGTTCCGCCGCCGCGGCGACTTCGCTCGCCTTGCCCAGCATACCGCGCGCCGCGCTCGACGCACCCTGCGCCTGCACCCGGATGCGGTTGCCGAGCATCGTCGCGCCTTCGATCGATTCGGCGATGCTCGCGCGAAACTGATCCGAACGCGCGCGGCGTTCGTCGTGCACCGACTCGGCATCGCGCGCACCGAGGTGGGCGGCCATCAGGTCCACCTCGGCCATCGCCAGCCGCTGTACCGCTTCGCTGAGGCGGGCATAGCGGTCCAGGTCGCCCTCGACCTTGCTCCGCAGCACGTCGAGCGTCTGGCTGTGCGCATAGGCGAAATGCGAGATCAGCACTGGCAGCGGCACGCCCAGCAAATAGGTGCGTGCGGCATAATCGCAGACCATCTGCGCCCACGCCTCGCTGAACGGCTGCTCGAACTTGATGCGATCGTACCGCGCGCCATCGGCGACATGCGCCTCGGATTCGATCTCGGCACGCATCTGTCCACTCAGCCGGCCGCGGAGAAGATGCTGCTGCGATCGCCGCGCGATCACATCATGCGCGTCGTCGAGCAGCACGGCGATCTCGGCACAGCTGGCGAGCAGCGTGCCGTCCCAGTCATACTCCTGCTGGTGTTCGCGCAGCGAGCGCGCGCCGCCGCTCCACTGCCCGGGTTCCCGTACTGCCGTCATGCCTCTCTCCTCAGGCGGCGACTTTGGCGACGAACTCGCCGGCGCTGCCCTTCAGCGCGCCGAGCTGTTCGTCGAGCGTCGCAAATCCCTGGCCGACCCGGTCGATCTCGGAGGCAACCGCCTCGGTATCGGCGCGGATCGCACTGATGGTCGCCGACATCGAATCCGCGGCCAGCGCGGTCTCGTCGACCGCCGCGGTGATCGCCGTGACGGTCTGCGCCTGAATTTCCATCGCGCTGCGGATGCGGTTGGCGCTTTCCTGCACTTCGGACACGGTCGCGCGGATCGAGGCGTTGGTCTCCACCGTCGAGCGCGTCGCCGACTGGATCGCGGCAATCTTGGCGGCGATGTCGTCGGTCGCGCGCGCGGTCTGGCTGGCGAGGCTCTTCACTTCCTGCGCCACCACCGCGAAACCGCGACCAGCATCCCCTGCCCGCGCAGCCTCGATCGTCGCGTTGAGCGCGAGCAAATTGGTCTGCCCGGCAATGTCGCGGATCAGGCCGAGAATGGACTCGATCGACTTGGCGTGATCGGAGAGCATCTCGCTCATTCCCACCGCGTCGCTCGCCTGGCCGCTCGCCCGCGTGGCGATCGTCGCCGCCGCCTCGACCTCGGTACGCGCATCCTCGATCGCGCGGATCAGCCCCGCCGCGGTCATCGCCGCCTCGCGCATCGCCACCGCCGACTGTTCTGCCGCCGCGGCGACTTCGCTCGCCTTGCCCAGCATGCCGCGCGCCGAGGCGGAGGTGTGCACCGCCTGGCCGCGCAGTTCCTCGCCACCGCGCGAGGCCTGCTCGACGGTCGCGCCGATCGAATTGTGGAATTCGGTGGCAAGCCGGTCGCGCGCCACCTGCGCGGCGTGCTCGCGGTACATGTTGTAGACCTCGACGGTGATGTCGGCCTCGAGCGCTGAGAGGCGCATCAGCGTGTCGACCAGCACCGGCAGCCGCGGATCTGCGGCGCCCACCCGGCGGATCAGCACTTCCAGCGCCGCGCGGTCGCTCGCGCTGATCATCGACAGCAACGCCATCGGCGGCACGCCCTTCTCATAGGCGGCGGCAACCGAGCGCTCGATCGACTCGATCCAGGTCTTGGTGGTCGTCTCCAGGAACCGGCTGCGCAGGAACACCACGCCCACGTCGATCATCTTGGCAGTGTCGGACGGTGCCCAATCGCGTTCCTCCGGGAAGCAGCGGACCCATTGGTGCCAATAGGCGGCCGAGACCGCCTCAATCTCGGGCTCCAGGATCTCCCAGCAGTCGCGACTCGATTGCTGGAGGGAGCCTTCGAAGTCGAACACGCGCAGCCGCGCCGCCACATCGATCCGCGCGCTCATCGTGCCGGCCGCCGCCAGCGCCTGGGTGGAAACCGAATCGCTCACCTACGTCACATCCCCGGTCGGCGGCCGGGCTTCGGCCGCATCCGGCCAAGCTATGTCGCTTCAGTGGTTAAGAGCCGGTTAGGAGCGGGCTTGCGATGGCGGATCCGCAACATCTTGCGTCCACCGCCCGGCTGAACCTAAGGGCAATCCGTCTTGCATCCTCGTCTGGCGGGATTAAGGAAGCCCGCGTCGACCGAAAGGATTTATCGTTGGCTAACGTCCGCAACACGGCACGACCGCTGTCGCCGCATCTCGGCATCTATACCTGGGGACCGCACATGGCGGTCTCTATTCTCCACCGCGCCACCGGCTCCGGCATGGCGACCGTGGGCACCGGGCTGTTCGTCTGGTGGCTGGTCGCGCTCGCCTATGGCCCCGATGCCTATGCGACGTTCCTCGACGTGTTCACGCTGTCGAACGGCAAGCTCAACATCCTCGGCTATATCGTCGGGATCGGGATGAGCCTGTCCTTCTTCCAGCACATGGCCTCGGGCGTGCGCCACCTGTTCCTCGACGCCGGCGCGAATTTCGAGCTGCGCGCGAACAAGCGCACCGCGCTCACCACCTTCGCGGTCAGCATCCTCGCCACCGCGATCTTCTGGGTCGTGCTTCTGGAGAAGGCGCATGGGTAACGGAACCCAGCTCGGTCGCGTCCGCGGCCTCGGCTCGGCGCATGAAGGCGCGGGCGAATGGTGGAAGCACAAGGTCTCGGCGGGCTCCAACCTGCTGCTGGTGCTGTGGCTGATCGTCTCGATCGCCCTGCTGCCCGCCTATGACTATGCGACGATGGTGGCCTGGATCGGCCAGCCGCTGGTCGCGGTGCCGCTGATCCTTTTGGTCCTCAGCGTCACCTTCCACTTCCGTCACGGCCTGCAGGTCGTGATCGAGGACTATCAGCACAACGAGACGCGCTTCGTGCTGATCGTCCTGCTCGAATATTTCACGATCACCGTCCGCGTGCTCGCGATCTTCGCCATCCTGAAGATCGCCTTCACCTCCACCGGAGTGGCTGCCTGATGCCCGCCGCCTACAAGATCATCGACCATATCTATGACACCGTCGTTGTCGGCGCGGGCGGCTCCGGCCTCCGCGCGGTGATGGAAGTGGCGCAGTCGGGCCTCAAGACCGCCTGCATCACCAAGGTGTTCCCGACGCGCAGCCACACCGTGGCGGCGCAGGGCGGCATCGCCGCCAGCCTCGGCAACATGGGTCCGGACCACTGGACCTGGCACATGTACGACACCGTCAAGGGCTCCGACTGGCTCGGCGATCAGGACGCGATTGAGTATCTGACCCGCGAGGCCCCGGCTGCGGTGTACGAGCTCGAGCATGCCGGCATGCCGTTCAGCCGCACCGACGAGGGCAAGATCTACCAGCGCCCGTTCGGCGGCATGATGCAGAACATGGGCGAAGGCCCGCCCGCGCAGCGCACCTGCGCCGCGGCGGATCGTACCGGCCACGCGATGCTGCACACGCTGTACCAGCAGAGCCTGAAGTACGACGCGGACTTCTTCATCGAATATTTCGCGCTCGACCTGATCATGGAAGACGGCGAGTGCCGGGGCGTGATCGCCCTGTGCATGGACGACGGCTCGATCCACCGCTTCCGCAGCCATGCAGTGGTGCTGGCGACCGGCGGCTATGGCCGCGTCTACCAGTCGGCCACTTCGGCGCACACCTGCACCGGCGACGGCAACGCGATGGTGCTCCGCGCCGGCCTGCCGCTCCAGGACATGGAGTTCGTCCAGTTCCACCCGACCGGCATCTACGGCGCGGGCGTGCTGATCACCGAGGGTGCGCGCGGCGAAGGCGGCTATCTCACCAACTCCGAGGGTGAGCGCTTCATGGAGCGCTATGCACCGTCCGCCAAGGATCTCGCCAGCCGCGACGTCGTGTCGCGCTCGATGGCGATGGAGATCCGCGAAGGCCGCGGCGTGGGCAAGGAGAAGGACCATATCTTCCTTCACCTCAACCATATCGACCCCAAGATCCTGGCCGAGCGCCTGCCCGGCATCACCGAGACCGGCAAGGTCTTCGCCGGCGTCGACCTCACCCGCCAGCCGCTGCCGGTGGTCCCGACCGTCCACTACAATATGGGCGGCATCCCGACCAACTATCACGGCGAAGTCGTCCATTTGAAGGACGGCAATCCGGATGCGGTGGTCCCCGGCCTGTTCGCAGTCGGCGAAGCGGCCTGCGTGTCGGTGCACGGCGCCAACCGCCTCGGCTCCAACTCGCTGATCGACCTCGTGGTGTTCGGTCGCGCGACCGGCAAGCGGATCGTCGACATCCTCAAGCCGAACACCCCGCACCACCCGCTGCCGAAGGATTCGGAAGCGCTGGCGCTGGGTCGCCTCGATCACTTCCGCAACGCCAATGGCGGCACCCGCACCGCGCAGCTGCGCGCCGACATGCAGAAGACGATGCAGCGCCACTGCGCCGTGTTCCGCACCGAGGAGCTGATGGCCGAGGGCGTGGCGCACATGGACCAGGTCTATGCGGGCCTTCAGGACGTGCACGTCAGCGATCGCTCGCTGGTGTGGAACACCGATCTCGTCGAGACGCTCGAGCTGGACAACCTGCTCGGCCAGGCGATGGTGACGATCCGCAGCGCGATCAACCGCAAGGAAAGCCGCGGCGCACACATGCACGAGGACTTCCCCGAGCGCGACGACGCGGGCTGGATGAAGCACACCATCGCGACGTTCGACGGCTGGGGCGGCAAGGGCGGCACCACCGCGATCGATTATCGTCCGGTCCACGACTACACGCTCACCGACGCGATCGACTACATCAAGCCGAAGAAGCGGGTGTACTGATCCGCTGAGCGGATGGGTTTTAGAAGAGGCCGGGGCGGCGACGCTCCGGCCTTTTTGTTTTTGGTGCGCGACGTCGCCCCGAGCCGTCATCCCGGCGAAAGCCGGCATCCATTGGGGTCTACGGTATGGCTCTTGCTGGTAGCGAGAGGCGTCTGGATCCCGGCTTTCGCCGGGATGACGAAGTTGTGAAGGCCGCAGCCCTACCGAACCCCGAACCGCGCACTCGCCAGATGATGCGCATGGCAGATCGCCACCGCGAGCGCGTCCGCCGCATCGGCGCCGACGATCTTCACCCCCGGCAGCAGCCGCGAGACCATCGCATGGACCTGCTCCTTGTCGGCATTGCCGACGCCGACGACGGACTTCTTGACCGTGCTAGGCTTATACTCGCCGACCTCGATCCCTACCCGCGCCGCGGCGCACAGCACCACCCCGCGCGCCTGGCCAAGCTTCAGCGTCGACTGCGCGTTGGAATTGACGAACACTTCCTCGACCGCGGCTGCCTCGGGCGCGTGATCGGTAATCAGGGCGGCGAGCATCGCGTCGAGATGGGCGAGCCGGCGCGGCAGCGTGGCCTTGGTGTCGGTGACGAGCTTGCCATGGCCGAGATGGCTGAGCCGGTTGCCCTCGGCGCGGATCAGGCCCCAGCCGGTAGTCCCCAGGCCGGGATCGAGGCCAAGGATGATCATCGCTCAAGCCCCTCCCCTTTAGGGGAGGGGTTGGGGTGGGGGCTGACGGACCAGCGATCCGGACGGGTTTCGAGTGCTTGGACAATTACCGCGAGGACGCCGTCGAGATTGTCGAACACGTCGTGATTGGAGAAATGCAGGGCAAGAAATCCTTGGCTGAGAAGGTACGCATCGCGGCGCTCATCATACGCTGGATCATGCGTGTCGCCGTCGACTTCAACCACCAGCCCTTTCGCAGGGCAGAAGAAGTCGCAGATATAGGGAAACACGACCTGCTGTCGGCGGAATTTATGCCCAAGCTGCGTGTTGGAGAGGTGGCGCCACAGGCGCTTCTCCAACTCGGTCGGATTGCGCCGCATTTCGCGCTCTCGCGCGAGTAGCTCGGTTTCGGTAACCATTCCCGCCCTCCTAGGGCAGGATGCACCACAAGCCGCGTAGTTGGCTACTCTGTCAGCCCCCACCCCAACCCCTCCCCTGAAGGGGAGGGGCTTAAGAGGTTGCTTAGCCCAGCTTCTCCATCACGTCGTCGGGGATCTCGTAATTCCCCCACACCGTCTGGACGTCGTCGTCGTCGTCGAGCGCGTCGAGCAGCTTGAACAGCGTCGCGGCATCGTCCGCGCCCACCGTCACCATCGTCTGCGGCCGCCAGGCGAGCTTCGCGCCTTCGGACTCGCCGAGCACCGGCTCCAGCGCCTTGGCGACTTCGTGCAGGTCGCCCTGCGCGGTCCAGATCTCGTGGCCGTCCTCGCTGCTGGTCACGTCTTCGGCACCCGCTTCCAGCGCCGCCTCGAACACCTTCTCGGCGTCGCCGGCGCTCGCGGGATAGGAAATCAGGCCCAGGCGGTCGAAGCCATGACTCACCGAACCGGCGGTGCCGAGGTTGCCGCCGTTCTTCGATACCGCGGTGCGCACGTTGGTGGCGGTGCGGTTGCGGTTGTCGGTCAGCGCCTCGATGATCAGCGAGACACCCGCCGGGCCGAAGCCCTCGTAGCGGATCTCTTCGTAGTTATCGCCTTCGCCCTTGCTCGCCTTGTCGATCGCGCGCTGGATATTGTCCTTGGGCATCGACTGCGCCTTGGCGGCGTTGATCGCGGCGCGCAGGCGGGGGTTCATGTCCGGGTCCGCCAGACCCATCTTTGCCGCCACGGTGATTTCGCGGCTGAGCTTGGAGAACATCGCCGAGCGCTTCTTATCCTGCGCGCCCTTGCGGTGCATGATGTTCTTGAATTTGGAATGGCCTGCCATGGTGAACCCGAACTGCCTGCGGTTTGGAGGAGGTGGAAAGCGCTCGCCTTAGCGCGGATGCCCGGCGAGCGCCATCGCGGGGCTCAGATGCCCAGCGCCTGCTTGTAGGTCTCGAGCAGCATCTCGGCCTCTTCGCGGTGATGCTTTTCCATCTTCCGCAGGCGAACGATGGTGCGCATCGTCTTCACGTCGAAGCCGGTCGACTTGGCTTCGGCATAGACGTCCTTGATGTCGTCGGCGATGCCCTTCTTCTCCTCTTCGAGACGCTCGACACGCTCGATCAGGAGGCGGAGCTGCTCGGCGGAAATATTGTCGGACATGGGTGTTCTAGCTCCTGAAGCATGGATCGGACGAGGCACGCCGCGCGAGAGTCGCGCAGGTCGGATCGTCCGAAGGGAAAGGAATCCGGCGGGCCCTGTACGCCAGCCGGCGCCTTCGCTCAACCTTCGAGCGTGATGACATGGTTTCGACCCGCCGTGATTGCCCTGCGCCGTTCGTCGGCTAGGAGCACCGCGAAGCGCGGGCTGGTGGCCCGTGCAAGCGGTGCGACGACGTCCGGCGGACGGCGCAGGGCAACCGCGAAGCGGCGGGCCGATTTTGCCCCGTGGCGTCGTCCCTCGTCGGTCACGGGGGCTAAGCCCCGCTCCCTCCTCGCTCCTAGCCACATGCCAAAATCGGCTCCGTCACGGCGGGTCAAAACCATGCCATCACGCTCTAGTCCTGCGGGAAGACCTGCCGCTTGCCGCCCAGCTTGTGCACCACGCCTGCGCGCACGACCGTGTCGACACGCTCCAGCACGGTAACGTCCTGCAGCGGATCGCCCGCCACCGCGATGAGGTCGGCCGCCTTGCCGGGTTCGAGCGAGCCGAGCTGGTCCTTGCGGCCGAGCGCATCCGCCGCATCCAGCGTCGCCGCGCGAATCGCGCCCGCCGGGGTGAGCCCGGCGCGAACGAGCAGCGCGAACTCCTTCGCGTTCTCCCCGTGGCGCGACACGCCGGTATCGGTGCCGAACGCGACCTTCACCCCCGCCTTGATCGCCTTGGCATGGCTGGCCGCCGCGGCAGCCGCCGCCGCTTCGGCCTTCGGGATGGTGGCAGGCGGCAGCTTGCCCGCGCGGGCATTGGCGAGCGCAGTGACCGGCGCGATCATCGTCGGCACCAGCCAAGTGCCGTGCGCCTTCATCGCGGCGATGGTCGCGTCGTCGAGAAAGCTGCCATGCTCGATCGAATCGGCGCCCGACTCCACCGCACCGCGCACGCCCTCGGCGGCGTGGGCGTGGACCGCAACGCGGCGGCCAAAGGCATGCGCCGTATCGACGATCGCCTTCATTTCCTCGTCGGACATCTGCTTGCCCAGCCCACCCGCGACGTTGGAAAGAACGCCCCCGGTCGCCGCGAACTTGATCACCTGCGCGCCGAGCCCGATCTGCTGGCGTACCGCACGACGGCAATCGTCGGCGCCGTCGCAGGTGTTGATCTGGCGGTGCGCCACCGCCGCGGCGAATTCCTCGGCGAGCCCGTTGGTGCCGTCGCCATGCCCGCCCGAGACCGAGATCATCCGCCCGGCATTGACAATTCGCGGCCCCGCAATCGCGCCGCGCTCCACGGCGTCCCGCAGCGCGCGGATCGCGCGGGGATTGCTGCCGAGGTCGCGCACGGTGGTGAAGCCTGCTTCCAGATCGCGCCGCGCATCCTCGATGCCGATGACGAATTCGTCGGCCTCGTCCTCAGTGAGCGCGTTCATCCGCTCCTTGACCGGATCGCCCTCGGAGAAGAGGTGGACGTGCAGGTCGATCAGGCCCGGCAGGACGAACTTGTCGCGCAGGTCGACCAGGGTCGCCCCCGCCTCGGGCGCGACGAAGCCGTCGCGCACCTCGGCGACCTTGCCGTCGCGCAGGATCAGCGTGCTGGCGCCGCGCGGCGCCTGGCCGGGCCGGTCGAGCAGTCGCCCGGCCTGGACATAGGTGACCTTGGAGGAAGACTGGGCAAGGGCGGGAACGGCCACGGAACAAGCCAGCGCGGCCAGCAACAACGTCTTCACTTCCCGTCTCCCCCTGTCGCCCCCAACTCAGGCGTGGGGGTCAGTCATGCTGGGAGGATCACTGGCGGGGAAGCTCTCGTCAAGCGCCTCGTCGAGTTCCGCGTCGCGGCCCTCATTCTTCTTCAGGCTCTCTTCCATCCGGGCCAGTTGCTCGGGCGTGGCCTCGCTCTGATACTTCGCCTTCCAGTCGGATTGCTCCATCCCATAGACGATTCGGCGGGCATCGGCCTTGGCGATGCTCGGATCGGCTTCATGGATCCAGTCGCCCAGGCAGTTCCTGCAAAAGCCCGAAAGCCCCATCAGATCAATGTTCTGGGCATCGTGACGGTGGCGCAGATGGCGCACCAGCCGGCGGAACGCTTTGGCCGCTGTTGCGTCGTCCAGGCGATCAAGTTCATCCATTCGGCACCTCCGTAGTTGATGTTAACGCATTTGGGGCTAGAGGCGGGCACGCACAAGCCGAGGAAGACAACGATGACACAGGCGATCTCCCCCCGCTCGCGCAAGGTGCGCGTCCTGGCAACTTTGGGACCCGCCAGCGCGTCCCCCGAAATGATCGAGAAGCTGTTCCGCGCCGGCGCCGATGCGTTCCGCATCAATATGAGCCATGGCGACCAGGCCTCTAAGATTCCGCTGTTCGAGGCGATCCGCGGCATGGAGGCCACCACCGGCCGCCCGACCACGATCCTGGCGGATCTCCAGGGCCCGAAGCTGCGCGTCGGCAAGTTCGCCGAGGGCAAGGTGATGCTGGTCACCGGCCACCAGTTCACGCTCGACCGCGATCCCACCCCGGGCGACGCCACCCGCGTCGAGCTGCCGCACCGCGAGATCTTCGAAGCCGCGCATGCCGACGCGCGCCTGCTGCTCGACGACGGCAAGCTGGTGCTGCGGGTAACCGACGTGGCCCCGGACCGGCTGACCACGATCGTCGAGGTCGGCGGCGCGCTGTCGAACAACAAGGGCCTCAACGTCCCCGACATGGTGCTGCCGCTCGCCGCGCTGACCGAGAAGGACCGCAGCGACCTCAGCTTCGCGGTGGAGCAGGGTGCCGACTGGATCGCGCTCAGCTTCGTACAGCGCCCCGAGGATCTGATGGAAGCCCGCCGGCTGATCGGCGGCAAGGCCGCGCTGCTCGCCAAGATCGAGAAGCCCTCGGCCATCGCGCGCCTCGAGGAGATCCTCGAGCAGTGCGACGGCGTGATGGTCGCGCGCGGCGATCTCGGCGTCGAGCTGCCGCCGCAGACCGTGCCGCCGCTGCAGAAGCGCATCGTCGAATCGGCCCGCCGCCTGGGCCGCCCGGTGATCGTCGCGACGCAGATGCTCGAATCGATGATCGAGAGCCCCTCGCCCACCCGCGCCGAAGTCTCGGACGTGGCGACCGCCGTGTATGACGGTGCCGATGCGATCATGCTCTCGGCCGAAAGCGCCGCGGGCAAGTGGCCGATCGAATCGGTGTCGATGATGAACTCGATCGCCGATGCGGTGGAGCGGGACCCGGCGCATGGCGACCGCGTCCACTTCACCGTCACCAAACCCGACCCGACCACCGCGGACGCGCTGGCCGAAGCGGCGAAGAACATCGCGGCGACGGTCTCGGCCTCGGCGATCATCTGCTTCACCAGCTCGGGCTCGACCGCGCGCCGCATTGCGCGCGAGCGTCCGCTGGTGCCGATCCTGGTGCTGACCCCGGAGCGCGACACCGCGCGTCGCCTGGGCCTGCTGTGGGGCACCCATGCCGTGCAGACGCGCGACGTCGACTCGTTCGAGGAGATGGTCGCCAAGGCAAAGCGCATGGCGCTGCGTCACGGCCTCGCCAAGGCGGGCGACCGGGTGATCGTCTGCGCGGGCGTGCCGTTCAAGACGCCGGGCTCGACCAACGTGCTCCACGTGGTGACGCTGCTCGGCGACGAGCTGACCAGCTACACGGGTCCGGAAGGCAACTAAGCCCCATCCTCCCCTCCCGCTCCGGCGGGAGGGGATTATCCCCGCCCCATCCGCATCGCCGCACCGGCAACGAAGGGGCAACCCGCGACCAGCACCAGGCTGATCGCCGCGAGCAGCTTGATCGCGCCGGGCTCGCCGCCGGTGGCGCCCGCGCCGAAGATCAGCAGCGGCACGGCGAAGGGCAGCATCACCAGCCCCGCGAGCGCGCTCGCACCGCGCAGGCCTGCCACCAGCGCCGCCGTCGCCACGCCCAGCGCCGCCAGTCCCGGCGTACCGATCGCAAGACCCAGCAGGATCGTCCCCAGCGAGGTGCCGGGCACATGCAGCAGCGCCGCCGCGACACAGGTCGCCAGCAGCAACGCGGGGCCGAAGCCCAGCCAGTGCCCGAGCATCTTCGCCGCGGCGATGCCGGCATCCGAATAGCCGCGCACCACCAGCTGATCGAGCACGCCGCTCTCCACATCGGGCGTCACCAATCGCTCGACCGGGAGCAGCGCGGCGAGCAGCGCCGCCGCCCAGATCACCCCGCCGCCGATCCGCGCGAGCAGCCGTCCGTCGGGTCCCACCGCGAAGGGGAACAGAATCGCAACGAGCAGAAAGAAGGCGATCGGCAGCACCAGCCCGCCGCTGCTCCACGCCCGCCGCAACTCGCGCCCTACCAGGGCGATCACAGCGCGATCTCCTTCGCGTCCGGCAGCGCGATCGGCTGGTGCGTCGCGACCAGCACAATGCCGCCGCCCGCGCGGTGCGCCGCGATCCGCGCCTCGAGCATCGCGACCGAGGCGGTATCGAGCCCGTTGCCCGGCTCGTCGAGCAGCCAGACCGGCGCGCCGCTCGCCAGCACCCGAGCGAAGGCCGCGCGCCGTCGCTGGCCGGTGGAGAGCAGCCGCACCGGCACATCGGCGATGTCGGCCAAGCCCGCGGCTTCCAGCGCATCGACGACGGCGTCCCCGCGCCCGTCGAGCCCCGCCCAGAAACCGAGCGCACCCGCCAGCGTCCGCTCGGCATCCAGCGCCGCGGTTTCGCTGAGCAGCGCCCGCGCGCCCTCGCCCGTCACCCGCCCGCCCAGCGGTGCGAGCAGCCCCGCGGCGATGCGGATCAGGCTCGACTTGCCGACGCCATTGGGCCCCAGCACCAGCCCCGCCTCGCCGGGCGCGAGCGCGAAGGATAGTCCCTCGAACAGAATCCTCCCGCCGCGCAGGCAGGTCACGTCGTCAAAGGCGAGGCCCGGGTTCAATCCGCGGCGTCTTCGAGCGCGTGCATGGCGTCGTCGGACAGGCCGAAATGGTGTCCGACCTCGTGGATCACGACATGATGGACCAGCCGCTCGAGCGATTCGCCGGTTTCGATCCATTCGTCGAGGATCGCGCGTCGATAGACGTGTATGCGATCGGGCAGGCCACCGCTGTCGAACGCCGATTTCTCGCCGATCGGCCGACCATGGTAGAGGCCGCTGAGCGCAAAGGGATCGTCGATGCCGAGCGCGTCGAGCGTCTCCTCGTCGGCGAATTCCTCGACCAGCAGCACCACGTCGGCGAGATGTGCCTGAAACGGCGCGGGGATGCGGGCCAGTGCGGCGCGGGCGAGGCGCTCGATCAGGGCCGCATCGGGGGCGAAGGTTGGCGCTTGCTCCGGCATGGCCGAATGCATAGGCGGAGCGGCAGAGAACGAGCAAGGAGGGGATACCATGGTAGCGCGTTTGACCGACGGCCTGCGCGAGGAATCGCTCGCGGCCCTGCCGGCCTGGAACTACGAGCCGGGGCGCGACGCGATCACCCGCCGCTTCCTGTTCGCCGATTTCACCGAAGCGTTCGCGTTCATGACCCGCGTGGCGTTGATCGCCGAGAAGGCGGACCACCATCCCGAATGGTCGAACGTGTGGAATAGGGTCGACATCCTGCTGACCACGCATGATGCCGGGGGGCTGTCGACCAGGGACCTGCAGCTGGCGGCCGCGATCGACGCGCTGGTGGCAGGGTAGGCTTACAGCTCTTTCGCCCCCCCGCCCGCTTGCGGGTGGGGGATTAGAGGGCAGCGGAAATCTATTCGTCCCCATCCGGCCGCTCGTACAGATCCCAGCGATGCTCGCCGGTCACCGTGTCGGCATAAGGCCGCCCCGCCGCATCCTTGCTCGGCACATAGCGGAAGCGCTTCTGGATCAGCTTGCAGGTCGTCTCGTCGAGGTCGCGATTGCCGCTGCTCCTTGTGACGGTGCAGCTCGACACCCGCCCGTTCACGCCCACCACGAAGCGCAGCCCCACCGTGCCACTCGCCCCGGCGTTGAGTGCAGCCCGCGGATAATCGGCATCGGTGATCCGACCGCCGACCCAGCGGAGCGGCATCCCACCCCCACCGCCCGGGCCATTGCCGCGCCCGCCGCTGCCGGTCCCGTCGCCCTCCCCGCCCGCGCCCGTCCCCGGTCCCGCCACGGGCGCGGCACCGGAGGAGGAATCGCTGGCGGTCGCCGGCTTAGGCGCAGTCACCAGCGGCGGCGGCTGGAGCACCACCGGCGGGGGCGGTGCGACAACCTCGGTCGCCTTGGAGACGCGGTTGGGCGGTGCCGACGCGCCCTCGGCCTTGGGGGCCGCGCGCCGCTTGGCCGGTTCGGGCGCGGGCGGTGGCGGGGGCGGCGGCACGTCGAAGCTCAGCAGGTTCGCGTCCGGATCGGCGCGGATCACGGTCTGCGCCCGCAGCCCGGCGAACAGCAGCGCCGCCAGCAGCGCCTCCACCGCAATCGCCGCCACCGCGCCGCGCGCCCGGGAACCTCCGGAAATCACCGGATCTGCCCCGGTCGTTGCGGGTTCATGCAACCGAAATGTGGCATGACACATTGATACGCATCGAACACGAACCGAAAGATGGGGTCCGAATATGCGTAAGACAATCACCGCGCTCGCCGCCTTTGCCCTGGTCATGCCGGTGGCGATGCCGATCAGCGCCGCCAGCGCCCAGTCGCGCTACGAAGGCAAGTCGAAGTCCAGCCGCAACTATCGCTATGTGAAGAGCTGCCGCAAGTCGAAGGGCCATACCGGCCTGATCGCAGGCGGTGTCGCCGGTGCGCTTGCCGGTCCGTCGATCGTCGGCGGCGGCCTACTCGGCGCCGCGGCCGGCGGTGTCGCCGGTGCACTGGGCGGCCGCGCGATCGACCGCACGATCACCGCGAAGGACCGCTGCCACTATGTGCGCGTCCGTCGCTGAATGACCGGAGGGGCGGGCCCGGTCCCGCCCCTTTCCAAAGCTGCCTGCATCGGCCAGAAACCGGCCATTCCCGCGACGCGATCCGCGCCGCCCCCGAAGATGCAGGAAGTATGCGTATGTCCAGCTATGCCGATCGTCTGAACGCGCTACGCGCACAACTCGCGCAGGACGCGCTCGACGGCTTCGTCGTCCCGCTTACCGACGAGCACATGTCCGAATATGTCGGCGCCTATGCCCAGCGGCTGGCCTGGCTCACCGGCTTCCAGGGCTCGGCCGGCACCGCCGTGGTGCTGCCGCAGGAAGCGGCGATCTTCACCGACGGGCGTTATACGCTCCAGGTCCGCCAGCAGGTTTCGGCCGACCAGTGGGACTATGTCGGCGTACCCGCGACCAGCGTCGCCGACTGGCTGGGCGCGCATGCCCCGAATGGCGGCCGCATCGGCTATGATCCCTGGCTGCACACCCGCGCCTGGGTCGAGGAAGCCCGCAAGGCACTGGCAGAGAAGGGCGCGACGCTCGTCCCCGTCACCCGCAATCCGATCGACGCGGTCTGGGGCGACCAGCCCAGCCCGTCCGACGCGCCGCTCGCGGTGCTCGACGAGGCGCTGGCGGGCAAGTCCTCGGCCGCCAAGCGCGCCGAGATCGCCGACTGGCTCCAGGCGCGGGGCGCCGACGCAGTGGTGATCGCGGCACTCGATTCGATTGCGTGGACCTTCAACGTCCGTGGCGACGACGTGACTCACACGCCCGTCGCGCTCGCCTATACGGTGATCCATGCCGATGGCACCGCCGACCTGTTCGTCGCACCGGAAAAGGTGACCGACGCGGTGCGCCAGCATCTCGGCAACGCGGTGCGCATCCAGGATCGCGCCGCGTTCGCACCGGCGCTGGGCGGCTTCGCGGGCAAGCGCGTGGTCGCCGATCCGGGCACGGCGGTTTCGGCGATCTTCGACGGGCTGGAAGCCGGCGGCGCCACCGTGGTCGCGCTGCGCGATCCGGTGATCCTCGCCAAGGCGATCAAGAACCCCGCCGAGGTTGCCGGGCACAAGGCCGCGCAGGCGCGCGACGGCGCCGCGCTCAGCCGCTTTCTCAAATGGTTCGAGGAAACCGCGCCGCAGGGCGGGCTCACCGAGATGTCGGCGGCGGACAAGCTGCGCGAATTTCGCGAGGCAACCGGCCGGCTCAAGGACCTGTCGTTCGACACCATCTCCGCCACCGGGCCGAACGGCGCGATCCCGCACTACAAGGTCACCGATGAGTCGAGCCTGCCGATCGAACGTGGCCAGCTGTTCCTGATCGATTCGGGCGGCCAGTACGGCGACGGCACCACCGACGTCACCCGCGTGATGCCGGTGGGCGAGGCGAGCCACAAAATGAAGGACCGCTTCACCCGCGTGCTCAAGGGCCATATCGCCATCGCCACCGCGATCTTCCCGGACGGCACCACCGGCGCGCAGATCGACGGCTTCGCCCGGCGGCCGCTGTGGGAAGCGGGACTCGACTTTGCACATGGCACCGGCCACGGCGTCGGCGCCTATCTGTCGGTGCACGAGGGCCCGCAGCGCATCGCGCCGCCCTCCTATCCGGGCGGCCAAGCGCTGGAGCCGCTGCGCGCGGGCATGTTCCTTTCGAACGAGCCGGGCTATTACAAGGCCGGCGAGTACGGCATCCGCATCGAGAATCTCGTCCACATCGTCGAGCGGACGATCCCCGGCGGCGACAAGCCAATGCTCGCGTTCGAGACGCTCACCTTCGCACCGATCGAGCGCAGCCTGATCCTGCCCGAACTGCTCAGCCCAGAGGAGCAGGTCTGGCTCGACGCATACCATGCCGAGGTGCTGGCGATCGTCGGCCCGCAGCTGGAGGGCGCCGAGCGGGCGTGGCTCGAAGCCAAGTGCGCGCCGATCGGGTGAGCCAAAGATCCTCCCCCGAACGGGGAGGATCGTGTCACTCCTCCGATTCGGGGGGCGCTGCCGCCCCCTGCTTGGCGCCTTCCGCCTTCGCGCCGCGCGCCTGTGCTTTCCGCCGCCGCAGGTTTTCGCGCAGTTTTTCGGCCAGTCGGGCCTGCTTATCCACATCCTTCATGCGAAAAGCGATAAACCGGCATGATGCGGGTTGACAATCGCGGGTCCCCAAGCAAATAGGCCCCTCCCGCACGGCGCTGGTCGCCGCGGTTGGAAAACAGTGCTGCCGTAGCTCAGTGGTAGAGCGCATCCTTGGTAAGGCTGAGGTCGCGAGTTCAATCCTCGCCGGCAGCACCATTTTCCCTCCCGTTCATCCCTAGACATCCGCGGTGCGCCCGTCACGGCCCCAGGTTCTTCGAGATATCGGTTACCTCGTCGTACCCCCCCTGCCCAGCGCGATGCCGTTTCAACAGAGCTTCATCGGCGCGCTGCGTCTCTGATCTCGGCGTGAAGCTCGCTAACATGTCGCCGAACCGCTGCCAGTACAGCGTCACTCGCCAGGCTTTTCTTCCGTTCACCGTCACGGGCAAATAGGCATTCCGGCGCCTTCGCGTCCCTGCGACTGGCGTCCGCCACCGCCGCCTTCTCGACCTGCGTCAGCGAGAGCCCGAAATGCGGGGCGATTCTATCGACCAGCGCGTCCGGTAAGTCCGCATAGTCGATCGCCATGCCAAGCGACCCGGCGAGCGCCCGGATCGCAGCCTCGTGATGCTTGGCAAAGATCCGGGCGCACAGCTCCTCGGGGCCGGGCAGATCGTCTCCGATGCCGTATAGCCCGGGCGGGACCAGCGAAGGCACGGTCTGGTACCCGCGCATCCGCATCTGCGAAACCAGCACCTCGACCGGGTCTCGAAACAGATACACCCATGGCACCTGCGGCAGGGCAGCCTGGATCAGCGGAAATGCGAGGATGTGCCAGCTATCCAATTTGATGAAGCATTGCCCTTCGCCGTTCCGCGCGCGCGCCAGCGCCGCCACCATCGCGCGAAGCAATGCGGCGCCGCGCGCGCCCCGCAGGTCGTTCCCGGCCATGGCGAGACGCACTGCCGCATCGAAGGGTCCGGGTTCGGACAAGGACAGTGTCGCAGGAAGCGCGCCCAGCATCTGCGCGACCAGCGTCGAGCCACAGCGTGACATATGGTAGACGAGCCCGCGTAGCGGCGCTGCTTCGTCCGTCGGCGCGTTGTCGATGAAATCGTCGAGCCCGGTGACGTGGCGGAAAACACGATTGAACGGCCGCGACAGCGCGCGCTGGATCGAATCGCCGAAGAAGCTGTCCTCCAGCGCATCGTCGCCGAAATAGGCCCAGTCGACCAGGGGCCCGACATCCGACTCGATGATCCGCACCGGCAGCCACTCGCGTGGAGGCCAAGCCGAACTTGGCTCGACCGGTGCTGCACGAGCGCGGGGCGCCAGCGCATCCGGCGCCAGCGTCAGTCCCAACGAACCAGCTGCCGCCATCGCACGCGCGCAGAAGATTTCGTGGCGCTCGCACGCCCCGAGCTGCCGTTGCAGCTCAGGCGCAGCCATCACTGCCGCTTGAAAGGCCTGCAATGCGTTGCGCATCCTTCTCCCCCATCGCATGATCGCACGCAGCGGCGCTTTTGCAAGGAGCGCAGGCCGTGAGCGGGGGAGGCAATCGTCGCGTGCAAGCGGAAATGCGCTACGTCTATCCCGATCGCGTGCGCTTGCCGCTGAGCTTCGATCCGGCGCAGCTCCGCGCCGATCTCGCCGCGCTCGAGGCCAGCGCCTGGACGCAGCATTTCGTGCCGCAAAATTACAGCGGAGACTGGGGCGTTATGCCGCTCCGTGCGCCCGTCGGCGCCGAGCACCCCATCCTCAAGATCGCAGCCCAGCCGGACGCGCGCGACTTTGTCGATGCGCCGGACTTGCAGCGCGCGCCCTATCTGCGACAGGTGCTTGCCCGCTTCGACTGCACCTTACGCTCCGTACGGCTGATGCGGCTGGGGCCGGGATCGCGCATCCGCGAGCATAGCGACCTCGGCCTCTGCGCGGAGGATGGGCTGGTGCGGCTCCACATCCCCATCCTGACCAACTCCCGGGTGCGGTTCGAGGTCAACCGCCAGCCCGTGGTGATGGCGCCCGGCGAAGTCTGGTATCTTCGGCTGAGCGACCCCCACCGGGTCGACAATGCCGGCACCGACGCGCGCGTCCATCTGGTAATCGACGCGGAGATGAGCCCCTGGCTGGACGCACAACTATGCGGAAGCGGCTGAGGCCGCATCCCACCGCATGGGTTGGTGGAGGCCGTCGCCTGCGCCCGCGTCACAGAAACCCAAACGCGCGTAGAGCCCGTGCGCGCGTCGGTTACCGACGGCTACCGTCAGCGCCACGCCGCTTGCGCCGGCCGCAGCAGCGCTTTGCTGGACCCAGGTGATCAGCCTTGTGCCTAGTCCCTGGCCCCGCCAAGCGGCCGCGAGCAGGATGTCGACGATGCGCCATTCGGACGTGCTTCGATCGAGATACAGGCGGCCGATCGGCGCACCGTCCCGCAGCACGAGCCAGAAGTCCGCACGAGGACAGTGCCGAACGAAATGATGATGCTGGAGCCGGAATTGCTCTTCGGCAAAGGCCCGCTTCTCCGCCTGGGACCAGGGGTGGAACAACAGCTCGGGCATGCGGAGTTGCACATATAAGCCAGCTAGGTCCGGGAGGTCTTCGAGGGATGCAGCGCGCAGCGTGATCCCGAAGGCCTGCAACGCACTGGCATCGACCGCCGGGCGCCGAGGACGAGGAAAAGGTCGAAGCCCGAGTACGGAAGAGGTCAAAGGCAGATCTCTGATGCAAGATTCCGATGTTCGCGCGCTTCACACAATCTATACTTCACGGCAGGATAGATCACGAACGACAATAGGCGGCATGCGGAGGGGGATAATAGATGCATCTACTGACACCGGAAGACTTCGAGCCCTGGATCGGCCGCAAGGTGCGGGTGGCCACGCTCCCGGACCCCGTGGAAATCACGCTGGAGCGTATCGACCGGCGCAGTGCGCTGCGCGGCTTCGATGTTCGCGAACCCTTTTCGCTGTTCTTCGAATCGCCGCTCCACGTCTTCCTGATCGACGGCACCTATGAGCTCGACTGTGGAAAGGGCGGCCCGCACGCTATCCTGCTGACCCAGCTGCAACCCTCCGACCGTCGCTTTTACGAGGCCGTTTTCTCCTGAGGGCCGCGATCAAGACCCGGGTTGTGCGTGTCCGCCGCCCGGGGGAGGCTTGATCCGTTGGATCAATTGCGTGCAGGATAAACGCCCCGCAGCGCGATGTTGGTCTGTACGGCAAGAAACGGGCTCATGATCGAAAACGGCATGCTGCTCCCCGTCACCCCGACTTGGACCGACCCTTGGGGCGTGAAGCTGCCGCCCGTGATATTGACGCCGCCCAGGTTCACCGGCGTGCCGGTGGTGCCTGCAGGCACGTAGATTTTCACCGCGGCAGGACCAGCGTTCGCGCAGTTTGCCAGGAAGGAGCCATCCGCAGGCGTGTTGACTTGGGTGGTGGTTTGACCGGTGAACGCCTGAAGCGAACCGGTGGCCGTCGTCTGCCCCGCTGCACCAGTGAAGGTGGCGGTGTGATTGTGTTGCGGCATGTTGGCGATGGTCAGCGTCTCGTTTTCGGCGCCGCCGACTTCGCCTGGCTCATAGGTCTGGCCGCTGGCTGTGCTTGGTCCGAGCCCCAGAAACGATCGGCCCGCCGCATTGGGCAAGGCGAAGGTGCTTACGCCATTGCCGCCGAAGGTGGTGCCCAGCAGCGCGAACAACGCAGTATTCTGGCTTATGGCGATGATTTGGCCGTTGCAAGATGCCCAGCCCGCCGGCGCGAAACTGAAACCGGTGTGCATGATCTGGCCAATAAATGGATCCGACAAGGCTTCATCCCCCCAACCATCATCATGACGGTATCGTATCAAAACGAGTCCGCCGTTTTTTGGTTTTAGATACGCGATCATGACGATTCGCAAGTGCATTCTGGAAATTCGATCAGAAGATGATGATGGAGCGATCAGCCTTCGCCGTATGGTGACACTATCGTGCCCTCATAGAGGGAAGGTCGCTCGCTGCAGCGCGGAATATTTGCCAAATTCGCCAGATTATATAAGGTTACATGCAACGACGATAACAGGGTATTCACACTTCCTGCGTATCCTGTTGCTGGTAAAGTGAATCTTCGATAAGAGTATGGTGCCCTTAAGGGGGCAGCTGGGGGCTTTGTACATGGTTTGGGGCTTGGGGAAGGTGCAGTCCGCCTGTGGTCGGATTGCCGCTGCTGTTTTCAACGACGTGCGCCACAATGATGCGGTCGAACCGCAACGCACGACTGCGCGGCCTTCCTGTCTGGCGCATCGGAAACTTCGCGCCGCAATCGCAGGCGGCTTGTTCGTCTTCGCACCGGCGCACGCATTTGCAGCATCAGCCAGCTGCAATGAGATCAACACCTTTAGTCGCACCTACACGATCAGCGACCAGCAGGATCCCGACTTTGTTTTCACTAGCCAACCCCTCGTCAACGGGGAGACGGTCACCTATTCCTGGTCGGGAAACACCCAAGGTGCACATGTCTTCATAGTCTACACGCGGAACGATGGTTCCACCTTTGTTTCTTCGGCGGACGCGGTACCAGACTCCACCGCATCGAGCGGGAGCGGATCGTTCACCTTCAGCGGGACCGGCGGCCCCAATGATACCTTATATGTGGGGCTGTCGAGCTACGACATCACCGGCAACAACACCAATCCCGTGCATGACGGAACTACCAGAAGCGCCCAGATCAACATAAGCTGTTCAGCGGGTACTTCACTCGGCGTCACGATGACCCACAGCGGCAATGCCGTGCAGGGCGGCTCGCTTGCCTATACGATCACGCCCAGCGTCTCGGGTGGCGCGACCACCAGCGCAACGTTGACCGCTGCCTTCACGCTGCCGAGCGGCATGACCTATTCGAGCGCCTCCGGCTCGGGCTGGAACTGCAGCGGGTCGGGCCAGTCGGGATCGTGCTCGCGGACGACCGCCTTCAGCGCGGGCTCCGGGCCGGCGATCACGTTGACCGCCAATTTTGCGAGTAATGCGTCGAGTCCGCTCACCCCCTCGGTCCAGCTGTCGGGTGGCGGCGCCGCGAATACCGCAACCGCATCCGACTCCACCGTGGTGGCGGCCACCCCCACGGTAACCTCGATCGCGCCCACGTCGGGATCGACGGCGGGCGGCACCAGCGTCGTGATCACCGGTACGAATCTGAGCGGTGCGTCCAGCGTGGTGTTCGGATCGACCGCGGCGACCTATACCGTCAACAGCGCCACGCGGATCACCGCCACCTCGCCGGCGGGCACCGGCACGGTGGACGTGCGCGTCACCACGGCCGGCGGCACGAGCGCGACCAGCGCAGCGGACCAATTCACCTATGTCTCGACCCCTGTGGCATCGGCCTACACCGCGCCGGCGGTCGCCTATGGCGCGACGGGCGCGACCTTCAGCCTTGCCGGGCAGGTGACGAACAGCCCCACCAGCTTCGCGGTGGGATCGGCGACGACCGCCAACGGCGGCACCGTCTCGATTAACAGTGCGGGGCTGGTCACCTATTCGGCCCCGGCCGGATATCGCGGAAACGACAGCTTCACCTACACCGCCAGCAACGGTGGCGGCACGTCCTCGCCCGCCACGGTGACGGTGCCGGTCAGCAATCCCACGCTGTCCGCCAGCCTGACCGGCAGCGGCACGCGCGGGACGGCACTCAGCGGCGTGCAGGTGGTCACCACCGGCGGCACCGCGCCCTATAGCTGCAGCACCACGCTCGCCTCGGGCGCGCTTCCTGCCGGCACCCAGCTCAACACCAACTGCACGATCACCGGCACGCCGACGGCAAGCGGCACGTTCAGCTTCACCGCGAACGTGACCGACAGCTCGCTGCCCTCGGGCTTCACCCAGGCGACCGGCAGCCTGTCGCTGGTCATCGCTTCGCCGACGCTGACGCTGTCGCCGGCGGCCGGGGCGCTTCCGGCCGCGACTGCCGGCACCAGCTATTCGCAAAGCTTCACCGCGGGCAGCGGCACCGCGCCTTACACCTATGCCGTCACGGCCGGCACCCTGCCGACGGGCCTGGTGCTTTCGGGAAGCACGGTCGCGGGCACGCCGAGCCAG
The DNA here is from genome assembly GCF_040545965.1 of Sphingomonas trueperi. GTDB lineage: Bacteria > Pseudomonadota > Alphaproteobacteria > Sphingomonadales > Sphingomonadaceae > Sphingomonas > Sphingomonas trueperi_C. Next base: position 691,808 of record NZ_JBEPMV010000003.1, read on the forward strand.
ACCGGCACGTTCAACTTCACCATCACCGCGACCGACAGCGCCTCGGCGGGCAGCGGCGGCCCCTATTCGGTCTCGAAGAGCTATTCGATCACCGTCGGCGCGCCGACCGTCACCTTGACGCCCACCTCGCTGACCGGCGCGACTGCCGGCATTGCGTACAGCCAGATGCTCACGGCGAGCGGCGGCGTCGCGCCCTACATCTATTCGATCACCGCCGGTACCTTGCCCGCAGGATTGACCCTCGCCAGCAACGGAACGCTGTCCGGCACGCCAAGTGCTGGCGGCACCTTCACCTTCACGGCAACCGCCACGGACAGCACGACCGGGGCAGGCGCGCCGTTCACCGGCAGCCGCGCCTATTCGCTGACGGTCGCCGCAGCGACGGTTACGATCGCTCCGGCGAGCCTTCCGGACGGGCGCGCGGCAGCGCCCTACAGCCAGACACTGACCGCGTCGGGCGGCAATGGCAGCTACACCTTCGCGGTCACCGCCGGCGCGCTGCCGCCGGGCTGGACTCTGTCGTCCAGCGGCGTGCTGTCCGGCACCGCCACGGCAAGCAACGCGTACAACTTCACGGTCACCGCCACCGACCAATCGACCGGCACGGGCGCCCCCTATAGCGGCAGCCGCGCCTATACGGTGTTCGTCAGCACGCCGGAGCTTGTGCTCACCAACCCAACCCTGTCGGCGATGGTCGGCCAGGCCTATAGCGGGAACTTCGTCGCGAGCGGCGGCACCGCGCCCTATACCTACACCCTGCACGCCGGCACGCTGCCGCCGGGGTTGACCCTCGCCAGCAACGGCACCTTGTCGGGTACGCCGACCGCGACGGGCACGTTCAACTTCAGCGTCGTCGCGCGGGACACGACCACGGGTACGGGCGCGCCCTATGGCGTGGGGGAGAATTACAACTTCACGGTCGGTGCGAGTGCGCCGCCGGTCGCCGGGGCGGTCAACGCCACCGTCGCCTATAATTCGTCGGCGAATTCGATCACGCTCGCCCTGTCGGGGACGGCCGCCACCAGCGTCGCCGTGGCGACGCCGCCGGCACATGGCACCGCCACGGTCAACGGCCTCGCCATCGAGTACACGCCGACGGCCGGCTATTTTGGCGCCGACAGCTTTACCTATACCGCCACCAATGCGGGGGGCACGTCGGCCCAGGCGACGGTGAGCATCACCGTCAGCACGCCCGCAGCGCCCACCGCCGCGGACCGCAGCGGCGTTGCGATCCCGTACAACAGCGCCGGCACCGCGATCGACCTCTCGACGTCGATCTCCGGCGTCCACACCAGCATCACCGTGGCGACCGCGCCCGCGCACGGCACGACGAGCGTGGCGGGCGACGTGGTCACCTACACCCCGGCTGCCGGCTATGACGGTGCGGACAGCTTCACCTATACGGCCACCGGCCCCGGCGGCACCTCGACTCCCGCGACCGTGGGTCTCGTGGTTGCAACGCCCGCGGCACCGACCGTCGCCGATCGCAGCGGCATCGAGGTACCGAATGGCAGCACCGGCACCGCGATCGATCTCAGCAGTTCGATCACGGGCGTGCACACCAGCATCGCGATCGCCACCGCGCCTGCGCACGGCACGACGAGCGTGGCGGGCAATGTGGTCACCTATACGCCGGCCACCGGCTATTCCGGCGCGGACAGCTTCACCTACACGGCCACCGGTCCGGGCGGGACCTCGGCGCCGGCAACGGTGAGCCTTACCGTTGCCGCGCCGGCGGTGCCGATCGTAGCCGGTCGCAGCCTGGCCGTGGACTATAACAGCCCCGGCACGCCGATCGATCTCGCCGCGTCCGTGACAGGCGCCTACACCAGCATCGCCGTTGCCAGCGCGCCGGCCCACGGTACCGCCACGGTATCGGGCAGCGTGATCACCTATATTCCGACGAAGGACTCGTTCGGGGCGGACAGCTTTACCTATACGGCTACCGGGCCAGGCGGCACGTCCACGCCCGCGACCGTCACCGTCACCGTCGCGACGCCGCCCCCGCCGGCTGCGGAACCGGGCAACAGCACCGTCCCCGCGGCCACCGCTGCGCAGCCCGGCGTCAACACGGAGATCGACCTGTCCTCGCTGGTCAACGGCAACTTCACGTCGATCGAGATCCAGACGCCGCCGTCGCATGGCACGCTGACGCTGCGGACCATCACCGCCTCCCCGAGCGGCGGGGTGCGTCCGCTGGCGGTGACCACGGTTACGGCGGTCTACACGCCGAACGTGAACTATTCCGGCCCAGACAGCTTCAGCTTCGTCGCGGTCGGGCCAGGCGGGCGGTCGGCACCCGCCGCCGTGACCATCCAGGTCGTCGCCGCGGTCCCGCAGGCGCTGCCCAAGACGGCTGAGACGGGCGACGGACAGCGCGTGTCGGTCGACCTGACCGCCGGTGCGCTCAACGGCCCGTTCACCGGCGCGGCGGTGGTGGGCATGACGCCGGCGGACGCGGCGGTCACCCAAGTGGTCGCCAGCGGCTCGGGCGCGACCCAGGCCTATCGCCTCGACATCGTTCCGGCGGCCCGCTTCGGCGGCAAGATCGTCATCCAATATACGTTGAGCAATGCCTTCGGCACGTCCGCGCCGGCGACGGTTACCGTCACGGTCGCCGCGCGCCCCGATCCGACGCTCGATCCCAATGTGCGCGCGCTCAGCGACGCACAGGCCGAAGCGGCGCGTCGCTTCGGGCGGACGCAAGTGGCGAACTTCATGCGCCGCACCGAGCAACTGCATAACGGCGGTGGATCGAGCAAGCCGCAGATGGGCGTCAGCCTCGCCTCGCGGGACCAGCATCCGATGATGCGCGACAACTCCGCCTTCGATGCGTACGCCTCGGCGATCACCGAGCGGATGCGCATGTCGGGCGAAGACCCCGCGCTGGGTGCCGTCGCCCGTACCCAGCCTTCGGCCATGAACGGCGGCGGCGCCCTCGGCATGGCGCCCGTGAACCCGCGGCGGGCGGCGATCGCGGGTTCGTCGGTCGGCACGGCCCCTGCCGCGCGTCCGACCGCCCAGGGCAGCGACGATGGCGATGGTGGTGACGGCACGCGCCGCAAGGGCTCCGTGGCCCTGTGGACCGGCGGCGCCATCGACATCGGCACCCAGGACGCGACCAGCGATCGTTCGAAGATCACCGCGACCACGTCCGGCCTCAGCACAGGCGCCGACATCAAGTTGGCCGAAGGCGTGCTCGTCGGCATCGGCGGCGGCTACAGCAACGATGTCAGCCGCATCAGCGGCGACAAGGCACGGGTCCGCAGCCAAAGCCGACTGGTCGCAGCCTATGCCAGCCTGATGCCCGTGGAGGGCGCCTTCATTGACGGCATGGTGGGCTTCGGCAACCTGAGCTTCACCACGCGCCGGCTGGAGAAGACGACGAACGCCACCGCGCTCGGCAGTCGCGACGGCAACTTCACCCTCGGCGCGCTGGCGCTCGGGATCGATCGGGAGGGCGGTCCGCTGCGCTGGTCGCTCTACGCGCGCGGGGAGTTCCTCCGGGCCAATCTCGACGGCTATGTGGAGAGCGGCGCCGGACGCATGGATCTGCGGTTCGACCATCGCGACGTCCATTCGCTGACCGGCACGCTCGGCGCGCGGCTCGAAACGGAGCGCCGCTATGGCGAGGTCACGATGACGCCGCGGCTGCGCTTCGAGTGGAACCACGAGCTCCAGGAAGCGGCCGCGCAGCGGCTCGACTATGCCGACATTCCCGGCCAGTCGCTCTACAGCATCAGCACCTTCGGCTGGTCGCGCAACCAGTACCAGCTCACCCTGGGCACGCGGATGGGACTGCCGCGCAACTGGACGGTCGATCTCGAGGGCGGGTATCGCGGCGGTGGGCAGGAAACCGCAGGAACGCTGCGCGTCGTGGTCGGGAAGGAGTTCTGACGCGGCGTAGCGATCGATGAACGATGCGTCGGTACGCCGCGTCGCCGGAAGAACGGCCGAGGGGCCGGGGCGGTCACCACGACCGCCCCGGTTCCTTATCCCCTGCGAAGCCCGTCAATCCGCAGCACCGGCACCGTGCCCAGCCCTGTGGGCAGCGTTACGGTAAGCCCCGAAGGCGACTGGCGGAACGGCACGTCCCCACCCCCCAGCAGTCGCGCCCGCGCCACCCGGCCCGCCTTCAGCCCCAGCGCCTGCACCGTCACGGGCGCGCTCGGCGCCTTGAGGAAGAACAGGTACAGCGCGTCGCCCTTGGTGGTGAAACGCACGTCCCGTTCGGTGAAGCCCTTAAAGCCATCCTCGTTCTGCATGCCCGCGGCGAGTTGGGTCGGTCCCTCGCCATAGACGCGCCACGGCCGGGTGCCGAACACCGCCTCGCCGTTGACCGCCATCCAGGCGCCGAGATCGTCGAGGATGCGCTCTTCCTCCGAATCGATCGACCCGTCGCCGCGCTGGGGTACTGAGAGCAGCAGATTGCCGTTCTTCGAGATCACGTCGGCCAGCCGCTGGAGCACGTCGCCCGCCGACTTGTAGCGCTTCTCGGTATAGAGGCTGCGCTTGTAGAACCAGTCGCCGAGGCAGGTGTCGGTCTGCCAAGGCTCGTCCCACAGCCGGTCGGCGAAGCCGCGCTCGACGTCCTGGACCAGCCCGAAACGCGCATAGGGCTTCAGCTGCTTGGCGTTGAGCACCACGTCGATCTTGCCGCTCCTGGCGATCGAGCGGTTGTAGTAATCGGCCGCCGCGGCCAGCCCGATGGGGCCGAAGGGCAGCTCGTAATCGTCGAAATAGCAGAGATCGGGCTGATATTTGGTGACGAGGTCGACCTGGCGCTGCAACCAGCGGGTCGCATAGGCGGCGTCGCCGGCCGGGCCATGCTCGACCCACTGGCCATCGTTATCCTCGTGCCACTTGCCCATCGCCTTCATCGTGTCGATGCCGTCCGGCGCGACGATGTGCTTGCCGGTGTAGAGCAGCTGCGGATCGAGCCCCTCCCACCATTTGCCCGCACCGTCCGCCTTGGTCAGGCGGAACGCATCGTAGCGCTCGCCCTTGCGCGCGCCTTCGGGGTCGTAACCATAGGCCGTCTGGAACCAGTGCCAGGCATGCGCCGCATGGTTGGAGACGCCAAAGCGCAGCCCGTGCGCGCGCGCCACCTTCTCCCAGGCGCCGACCACGTCGCGCTTCGGTCCCACGCGCAGGCTGTTCCAGCCGTGATGCGCGCTGTCATAGCAATCAAGATTGTCGTGGTGGCAGGCGAGCGACACGAAATATTTCGCGCCCGCCTTCACATAGCGCCGCATCAGCGCCTCGGGATCCCACCGCTCGGCGGTCCAGCGGTTCTGAACCTCCATGAAGCCGACATCGGCGGGATGGCCATAGGCCTTGCGATGGAAGTCCGAGGCCGGATGGCCCTGGATATACATGTGCCGCCCGTACCAGTCGCCCTGCTCGGGCACCGATTGCGGGCCCCAGTGCGACCAGATCCCGAACTTGGCGTCGCGAAACCAGTCCGGGTAGCGGTAGTTCGCCACCAGCGAGGGCCAGTTGCCCTGTACCGGCCCCTGTGCCGTCATCTGCGCCCGCGCCACCGCCGGCAGGGCGGCGAGCCCCGCCAACACCCCGCGACGCCGCCACCCTGATCCGATCATTGTTACCTCCGCTGAACCACGACAGTACCACCTTGATACCGCACTTCAGCGTCAAAGCTATTGTCATCGGTCACAGGCTTGCCGGCACTGACCCATTTCACCCGGAAGCTGCGCGTCGCGGGCATGCCGGCCCAGCCCTTGCCTTCACGTGCGCCGATGGTGAGCGTGCCGGCCTTGTCGTCCCAGGTCAGCGGAATACGGCTGAACGCGCCCGCTTTATACTGCGCACTGCGACCGTCATCCTCGTAGAGCGAGAAGGCCCCGTTGGCGCCGGTATAGACGGTGATCGTCAGCGGCGCGTCCGGCTGCTGGTCGACATATTGCGTCACCGGCCCCATCGGCACGATTGCGCCGGCGCGGACGAACAGCGGCATCCGCTCGGCGGGCGCAGCAATCCCCGCGACGGTGCCGCCGCGATAGGTCTTGGCCGTGGCGAAGTCGTACCAGGTGCCGGTGCCGGGGAAGTAGACGGTGCGGCTGCGCGCCTTGTATTCGGTCACCGGCGCGACGAGGAAGGCATCGCCGAACAGATACTGGTCGTCGATCCGCCGGGCCTTGGTATCGGCCGGATAGTCCATCACCAGCCCGCGCATGATGCTGCCGTCCTTCCAATAGGCATCGGCACCGAGCGTGTAGATGTAGGGCATCAGCCGGTAGCGGAGCTGGTCATACCAGACCATCGACGCGCGCATCGGCGAGCCCTCGGGCGAAATCTGATATATCTCGCGGAACGGCGCCTCGCCATGGCTGCGGAACAGCGGGCTGAACGCGCCGAACTGGAACCAGCGCAGGTTGAGCTCGCGCCACTCCGCCAGATCCTCGGGCGTCGGGTTCTTCGCCTCGTAGCGCGGCTCGACCGCGAAGCCGCCGATGTCATGCGTCCAGTTGGGCAGGCCCGACATGGCGGTGTTCACCCCCGCCGAGATCTGCGCGCGCAGATCATACCAGCGCGTCGCGACATCGCCCGACCAGACCGCGGCGCCATAGCGCTGCAGTCCGCCAAAGCCCGAGCGGGTGAGCAGGAACGGCCGCACATCGGGCTTGAAGCCCTGCCACCCCTCGAAAAACGCCCGCGCATTCATCAGCGGGTAGCTGTTGAAATATTGCGCGGCGGGTCCGATCGCGGTCGGCCCCATCGTGTCGATCCGCTCCTCGATCGAGAGGTTGGAGTGCATGTCGGGCTCGCTGGCGTCGGCCCACCAGGCGTCGGTGCCGAGCACGGCCAGCTTCGCCTGCACCTGTTTCCAGAAGATCCGCCGTCCCTCGGCCGAATAGGGATCGTAGAAGGTGTTGGCATAGCCGGGGCCGACCCAGTCCTTGTTCCCCTGGCGCAGATTGCCCTGATAGGCCGCGCCCGCCGCGTTCAGCTCCTTGTAGTTCTCGGTCGTCGGATAGAATTTCGGCCAGACCGAGATCATGAACTGCGCGTGCTGGGCGTGGACCTTGTCGATCATCGCCTTGGGATCGGGGAAGCGGGTGGGATCGAAGGCGTGGCTGCCCCAGTCGTCGTCGCGCCAATAGCGCCAGTCGAGCACGACATTGTCGATCGGGATGTTCCGCGAACGATATTTGTCCACCACCCCGGTCACTTCGTCGGCGGTGTTGTAGCGCTGGCGCGACTGCCAGAAGCCATAGACCCATTTGGGCATCATCTCGGCCTTGCCGGTCAGCTGGCGATAGCCGGCGATCGCGCCGTCCATCGTCTCGGCAGACACGAACCAGTAGTTCTTCGCCTGGCCCACCTCGCTGGTGAACCACACCGAGTGGCGGTCCTGCGCGGGCAGCGGATCATTGTGGAGCAGCGCCATATAGCCGGCGTTCGGCTCCCACTCGATACGGATCCTGACCGGCTTGCCCTGGACCATCGGCAGGTCGAAATTGGCGTACCAGGGGTTCCAGTTCTGCCGCCAGCGATCGAGCACCAGCTTACCGTCGGCATAGACCTTGTAATAGCTCGAACCGTAGAGCTGGAACTTGTGGGTGCCGGTCACCTCCGGCTGGACGTCGCCGGTCCACACCACCGTCTGCTTCTGCACCGCATTGCCCGCGGTGTTCTGCCCGCCGGTCGCCGCGACTGTGCGCGCCTTGGCCGCCTCGGGCCAGTTCTTCTGGTCCTTGATATATTGGTAGGCGATCGTCGCTTCCTGGCGCGAGACCGCCCGCTTGCCGTCGAGGAAATAGTCCGCCTTCCAGCCGGGCTTGCCGTCGCTAGTCACCTTCATCCCCTCGCCCACCGGCGTATAGGGCTTGGGATTGCCGAAGCGGGTGATGCTCGCATTGTCCCAGAGCAGCCCGTAGCTGCGCGTCGAGACGAGGAAGGGCACGCCGATATCCATATTGTGCTGGGCGAGTTCGACGTCCTCGCCGTTGTAGTTCATCTGCGCATTCTGGTGCTGGCCGAGCCCGTACAGCCCCTCATCGCTGCCGCGGTTGAACTGCTGGCTGACGGAGACGAAGCGCTTCTCCTCCACCGTCACCGGCCGGAACGCAGCCTGGCCGGATTCGGCGAGCAATTCGCGCCCTTTGGCATCGGTGAAGCGCACCTGGCCCGTCGCGATTTCAACATCGGCGGTGGCCCGCTTGGCATTGACCAGAACATGGCCGTTGGCGCTGCTGACCTCGAAGGCGCCGGGCGCGGGCGGGTTGGGCGCCATCAGGCTGGGGGCGAGCGTGCCGGTATCGACGCCCCTGGGCAGCGCCACGACATGGAAGATGCCGTCGCCGTGCACCGTCACTTCCACCTTTGCCACACTGCCGCCGCTGGGCGTGACGACCACACCGCTATCGCTACGGGTGTAGCCCTGTTCCTGCGCCGCCTGCGCCACGCCGATTGCACTGCTCGCCAGCAGCGCCGCCATCCACACCCGCTTCATGCACGTCTCTCCCTTGGTCTTGTTGGCACCCAGCGCCCGCGCCGCGAGTGCCATCGCCCTCCGGCAGCGTCCACCCAGGCGTGGTCGTAGAGCGCGGCGCGCCCCTTTTCGGCTCGGTTGCGCGGCGCCGATGATTCTGCAACCAAGGGTAGCGTTACCAGAATCAGAAGCAAATCACCGCGGGGGCTGGATTTTCAGCGGGGATTGCTGGGCCGCAAAGGAGAGGAAGTCCGTGTTCGAAGACCTGACGCGTCGAACGATGCTCACCGGCATGGCCGCCACCGCGACGCTCGCCGCGCTCCCCGCCGGCGCGGCGGACGCGGACGAGGTGCTGCCGCTCTGGCCCGGCTCGCCCCCCGGTGCGCCCTCCCCGCTGCCCAAACCGAGCACCGAGCAGCGCTCCAAGGATCCCGCCGCGCCCGATCGCTGGCTGCGCGGGATCGAGCGCCCCTCACTCACCGTGCGCCGCGCGGCGAACCCCAACGGCACCGCGATAATGCTCATGCCGGGCGGCGGCTATGGCTTCCTCGCCATCGACAATGAGGGCGAGGAGCAGGCGCGCTGGCTCAATGCGCAGGGCATCACCGCCTTCATCCTCCGCTACCGCATCCCCACCGATGGCTGGGCCAACCGCGCGACCGTACCGCTCGCCGACGCCCAGCGCGGGCTGCGGCTGATCCGCGCTTCGGCCAAGCGCTACGGCGTCGATCCGGCGAAGCTGCTGGTGATCGGCTTCTCCGCCGGCGGCCACCTCGCCGGCAGCCTGGCGACCCGCCATGCCGAGCGCGTCTACGCCCCCGTCGACGCCGCCGACCAGCTCTCCGCCCGCCCCGACCTGGCCGGACTGATCTACCCGGTGGTGAGCATGAGCGCGCCCTTCACCCATCTCGGCTCGCGCGACCAGCTGTTCGGCCCCGGCGCCGATCCCAAGGCGCTCGACGCCGCCTCGGTGGAGAAGCGCGTCACCGCCGACACCCCGCCGATCTTCCTCACCCATGCCAGCGACGACGGGCTGGTGCCGATCGAGAACAGCATCGCGCTCTACCAGGCGATGCTCGCGGCCAAGCGCCCGGGCGAACTGCATGCGTTCGACCAGGGCGGGCACGGCTTCGGCGTGCGCCTGCCGAAGACGGTGCCGGCCTCGGCCTGGCCGACCTTGTTCGCCGCCTATGCGCGGCGGCTGGGATTGCTGACGGGCTGAGCGCAACGATCCGTGCGCCGAAGCGTCTTTTCGTTACAAATCAACGAGGAGGCGCTGCATGGACCCGAGAACCGAACCCGTCGAGAAGCGCGCCCGTAAGGGGCTCGGTGCCGTCGCGCTGATCATATTGGCGATCATCGCGACGGTGTTCGTCGGCTACAACATCTATTACGCCGTCACGCCGGGCTGACGCCCGCCGCCTCAGACCTCCATCGTGCGGGCGCGGCGGCGGCGGACCGGGCTGGCGACCGAGAGGCTGGGCACCACCGGCGCCTCGCCCCGGTCGAACCAGCCGAGCGCCGAGGAGATCGCCGTTGCCGTGCTCCGCAGCAGCGCCAGCGCCTCTTCCTGCGAGACATGCGGGGCATCGTCGATCGCGGCGAGGAACGGGATGGTCAGCGCCGCGACGACATGGCCGTCGAAGCCGAAGATCGGGCAGCTCATGTCCGACACCCCCGCCATCCGCGCGCTGGGGATCGATTCATAGCCCTTGGCGCGAACCTCGGCGAGCCGATCCAGCAGCCCCTTGGGCAGCCCCTTCGGATACAGCGCCGCGCGCCGCTCTTCGTCCATCGCCGAGAGCAGCACATGGCCCGAACAGCTGGTCAGCAGGTCGATTTCGGTGCCGAGCCGCACGGCGAAGCCGGTAGTGCCGGGGCTCTCCTGCCGCGCGACGATCAACCCGCGCGTGCCGTTGACCACCACCAGATGGCAGGATTGCACCGTCGCCGCCGCCAGACTGTGCATCAGCGGCGTGGCGACATGGGTGAGCTCCTGCGCCGGCGTCGCGCGGTGGGCGATTTCCAGCACGCGATAGGTCACCCGGTAGCGATCGCTGGCCCCATCCTTGTGCAGCCAGCCCCGCCGATCGAGCACGACGATGATTCGGAACAGCTCGCTGATCGATCGCCCCAGCCGCTGCGCGATCTCGCTGATCGTCAGCCCCTGCGGCTCGCTGCCGAGCAGTTCGATCACGTCGATCGCCTTCTCCAGCGCGGGGGCGGCATAAGCGGGCGATTTGTCGGCCGAAGCGGCGGGTGCATTCTCGGTCATGGCGACTAGGCTAGCCAATGCGACGAGCGGTGTCATGCCACTTGCGAACAATCGCGGCTTGCGCCTAAGAATGTGAAAGTCATTTTGACCTATGAAAACGTTCTGAAGGAGTTGGGGAGGCGATGCGTTTCGGCAACAAGACCGCGCTGGTGACCGCGGCAGGGCACGGCATCGGCCGCGCGACTGCGCTGCGGCTGCGCGATGAGGGCGCCAAGGTGTTCGCGCTCGACCGCGACGCTGCCGCGCTTGCGACGCTCGACGGTATTGAGCCGGTGGTGCTCGATCTGCTCGATGCCGACGCCATCGCCGCGCTTCCCGAGACGATCGGCCAGGTCGACGTGCTCGCCAACATCGCCGGTTTCGTCGCGGCAGGGTCGATCCTCGACGGGACCGATGCCGACTGGATGCTGTCCTTCGACCTCAACGTCCATGCGATGCACCGCATGATCCGCGCCTTCCTGCCCGGCATGCTGGCGAAGGGCAGCGGCGCGATCGTCAACATGTCGTCCATTGCATCGAGCGTGAAGGGCATTCCCAACCGCCACGCCTATGGCGCCTCCAAGGCAGCGGTGATCGGCCTGACCAAGTCCGTCGCGGCAGATTTCGTCGCCAAGGGCATCCGCTGCAATGCGGTCTGCCCCGGCACCGTGGACACGCCCAGCCTCCGACAGCGGGTCGCCGAACAGGCCGCGCAGCAGGGCATCGCAGTCGAGGAAGCGCATGCCGCCTTCGTCGCGCGCCAGCCGATGGGTCGGCTCGGCCAGGAAGACGAGATCGCGGCGCTGATCTGCTATCTCGCCAGCGACGAGGCCAGCTTCACCACCGGTGCAGTGCATGTGATCGACGGCGGGTGGGTGAACTGATGACGATGCACGCCCGTATCACCGGCCTGCGCACGGTCGACCTGCGCTTCCCGACCAGCGCCTCGCTCGACGGCTCCGACGCGATGAACCCGGACCCCGATTATTCGGCGGCCTATGTCATCCTCGAAACCGACGTCCCCGGCCTCGAAGGCCATGGCCTCACCTTCACGATCGGCCGCGGCAACGACATCTGCGTCGCCGCGATCGAGGCGATGCGCCATCTGGTGATCGGCCTCGACCTCGCCTGGATCGCCGAGGAGCCCGCGCGCATGTGGCGGCACCTCACCGGCGACAGCCAGTTGCGGTGGATCGGCCCGGACAAGGGCGCGATGCACCTCGCCACAGGCGCGGTGGTCAACGCGATCTGGGACCTCTGGGCCAAGGCCGAGGGCAAGCCGGTGTGGAAGCTGGTCGCCGACATGACGCCCGAACAACTCGTCCGCGCGATCGACTTCCGCTACCTCACCGACGCGATCACGCCCGAGCAGGCGCTGACCCTGCTCACCGAGCGCGCCGCCGGCAAGGCAGAGCGCGTCGCCACGCTCGAGGCGAACGGCTATCCCTGCTACACCACGTCTGCGGGTTGGCTGGGCTATCCGGACGAGAAACTGCGGCGCCTCGCGCAGGAAGCGGTCGACGCAGGCTTCCACCATGTCAAGCTCAAGGTCGGTCGCGACCTGGAGGATGATATCCGCCGCGTCCGCATCGCCCGCGAGGTGCTCGGCCCCGATCGCAAGCTGATGATCGATGCCAACCAGGTCTGGGAAGTCGGCCAGGCGATCGAATGGGTCAACGCGCTTGCCTTCGCCAAGCCCTGGTTCATCGAGGAGCCGACCAGCCCCGACGACGTGCTCGGCCACAAGGCGATCCGCGATGGGATCGGCCAGGTGCAGGTCGCGACCGGCGAGATGTGCCAGAACCGCATCCTGTTCAAACAGTTCATGAGCGTCGGCGCGGTCGACGTGATTCAGCTCGACGCCTGCCGCATCGGCGGGGTGAACGAGGCGCTGGCGGTGCTGCTGCTCGCCGCGCGCTACGGCCTGCCGGTATGCCCGCATGCCGGCGGCGTGGGGCTGTGCGAATACGTCCAGCACTTGTCGATGATCGACTATCTGTGCTTTGCCGGCACCATGGACGGCAGGGTCATCGAATATGTGGATCATCTCCATGAACATTTCCTCGAGCCCTGCGTGATCAAGGACGCGGCCTATATGCCGCCGCAGCGCCCCGGCTATTCGATCGAGATGAAGCCCGAGACGCTCGTCCAATATCGGTTCGGCGCATGAACCTGGGGCTCGCCGGCAAGGTCGTGATCGTCACCGGCGGTTCGTCGGGGATCGGCGCGGCCATTGCCGCCGGGCTGGCGCGCGAAGGCGCCCGGCCCGCCATCATCTCGCGCGAACCGCCGCGGCCGAATCTGGTCGCGCAGCTGGGCGAGGACTGGCTGTTCCACCCCTGCGAGCTGGCCGAGGACGACGCCGTAGTCGCCGCGGTCGACGCGGTGGCGGCGCGCTTCGGGCGGATCGACGGGCTGGTCAACAATGCGGGGCTGAACGACAATCTCGGCTTCGAGGCGACCCCGGCGCAATTCCGCGCCTCGCTCGACATCAACCTCGTCCATTATTTCGGCATGGCCCGCGCCGCGCTTCCGCACCTCAAGGCGGCACACGGCGCGATCGTCAATATCGGCTCGAAGACCTCGATCACCGGCCAGGGCCGTACCAGCGCCTATGCCGCCGCCAAGGGCGCGGTGCTGGCGCTGACCCGCGAATGGGCAGTGGCGCTGCGCGGCGACGGCATCCGGGTCAATGCGATCGTGCCGGCCGAGGTCGAGACCCCTGCCTATGCCGAATGGCTGAAGAGCTTCGACGACCCCGTCGCACGGCGCGAGGAAATCGAGCGCCGGGTGCCGTTCGGCCACCGCTTCACCACGCCGGAAGAGATCGCCGACACCGCGCTGTTCCTGCTTTCCGAGCGGGCCAGCCACACCACCGGCCAGTGGCTGTTCGTCGACGGCGGCTACACGCATCTGGACCGCGCCATCGAATGACCCCAACAGGGGCGTCGCACCAAGGAGAGGACCCATGGCCAGCAAGGCCGGACGCTACACCCCAGCCATCATCCTGACGGTCTCGCTGTTCTTCCTGTGGGGAATGGCGAACAACCTCAACGACATCCTGATCGCGCATTTCCGCCGCGCCTTCACGCTGAGCGATTTCGAGACCAGCTTCGTCCAGCAGGCCTTCTACATGGGCTATTTCCTGCTCGCGACGCCGGCGGCGATGCTCGCGCGGCGACGAGGCTACAAGGCGGCGATCGTGACGGGGCTGACGCTGTACGCGATCGGCGCACTGCTCTTCTATCCGGCGACGCATTTCGGCGAATATCGCTGGTTCCTCGCCGCGCTGTTCGTGATCGCCTGCGGTCTCGCGTTCCTCGAGACCTCGGCCAGCCCGCTGATCGCCGAGCTCGGCAGCCCCGAAGGCGCCGCGCGCCGGCTGAACTTCGCCCAGGCGGCCAACCCGCTCGGCACGATCTTCGGCGTGCTGGTGGGGAAATATTTCATCCTTTCGAGCTTCGCGCAGGACGACAAGGCACTCGCCGCCATGTCCGCCGCCCAGCGGACCGCGACGCTGCGCGGCGAACTCGCCTCGGTGCAGACGCCCTATCTGGTGATCGGCCTGGTCGTCCTCGCCTTCGCGATCGCCGCCGCGCTGATTGCCTTCCCGGACAACCGCCGCGACGGCGACGCCCCCGCGGTGCCGACGGGCAAGGCCCTCGGCACCGTGCTGCGCGACCGGACGCTGCTGTTCGCGGTGGTGGCGCAGTTCTTCTACGTCGGCGCGCAGGTGGGGCTGTGGAGCTACACGATCCGCTACGCCCAGGTGAACCTGCCCGGCCTCACCGAGCAGGGCGCGGCCGACTATCTGTTCGCCAGCCTGGTGCTGTTCGGCATCGGCCGCTTCGTCGGCGCGGCGATGCTCGGCAAGGTCTCGGCGCCGCAGCTGCTGGTGGTGTTCTCGGGGCTCTCGGCCGCGCTGACCGTGGCGGCGGTGTTCGTCGGCGGCACGACCGGGCTCTACGCGCTGGTGGCGGCGAGCTTCTTCATGTCGATCCAGTTCCCGACGATCTTCGCGATCGGCATCGGCGGGCTGGGCCCGCTCAAGCAGATCGGCGCCTCGCTGATCGTGATGGCGATCATCGGCGGCGCGGTGCTGACCGCGGCGATGGGGCATCTGTCTGACCTGGCGGGGATCAACCTGGCGCTGCTGGTGCCGGCGGTGGCGTTCCTGGTGGTGCTCGCCTTCGGGGCGCGCGCGACGGGGGCGGCTGGGGAAGTGGCGTTCGCAGTGGCGGGGCATTGAGAAAATGGTAAAAGCCCCTCCCCTTCAGGGGAGGGGTTGGGGTGGGGCAGTGTCTCACCGAGACCAACCTGCGTTCTGGAATCCCTCCACCCCCAAACCCCTCCTCCAAGGAGGAGGGGCTTAAGAGCCGACCACCACCACGTGCAGGAACCGCGGGCCATGGGCGCCGCGGACATAGGTGCCTTCGATGTCGGTCGTGCCGCTGACGCCCGTTACCCAGTAGTGTGCGCGCGGCACCGTCCCGCCGGGCGCGGCGTCCTCCAGCCAGCGGACCAGCCCGGCGACTTCCAGCACGACGATGTGCCGCAGCGCCAGGAAATGGGGGAGCATCGGCGCTTCCGGGGAAGTCTCGAACACCAGCGAGCCCGTCTCCGCCACCCCGGCGCGCGCGAAGGCCAGCACCGTGCCGTCATCGATCGGGCAGTCCGCCAGCCGGGTCAGCCTCACCCAGTCCAGCCCCGCCACCCGCGCATCGGGCGGCAGCCACAGCGCCGGTGCCGCGCCCTCGGACGCGAGATAGTCCGCCAATGCCCCCGGCAGTTCCGCGAGCGACTCGATCCGGGCATGCGTCGCCGCCACGCTCGGCAGGGCGAGCTGTGCCAGGAAGCGCGCCACCAGATCCTCCGGCCCCGCCGGCCGCTCGCGTTCCTCGCCCGCGAGCAGGCACGCCGCCTCGGCCGCCAGCACCGCCGGGTCGCGCGTCGGCCCCAGCCGCGCCAGGATCGCGTCGCGTGCGCTCATCGTTCGCCCTTTCGATAGCGGTCCATGAAGCTCTCCGCCGCGGGGGCAGGCAAGTCGCGCCCGCCGGTCCAGCCGCCGGCCAGCGGCAGCTTCGATATCCAGCCGCGCCCGGCCAGCCGCATCGCCCGGATCGCCCAGCGCACGCCTGCGCGGTACAGCCAGGGCCGCCGCGCCGCCCAGGCCCAGAGCCCGAGCCCCTGGCGCAGCGTCACCGGCTCCAGCCCCTCGCGCCAACTCTTCTCGCGCCAGCCGCGCAGCAATGTCGGCAGGGGGATCGCGACCGGGCAGACCTCCTGACACTTGCCGTTCATCGTGCAGGCGCCCGGCAGGTCGCGGCTCGCCGCCAGACCGTCGAGCGCGGGCGTCAGCACCGATCCCATCGGCCCTGGATAGGTGCCGCCATAGGCATGGCCGCCGATCTGGCGGAACACCACGCAGTGGTTCATGCATGCGCCGCAGCGGATGCAGCGGAGCATCTCCGCCAGTCCCTCATCGCGCATCGCGCTGCGGCCATTGTCGACCAGCACGATGTGCATCTCCTCGGGCCCGTCGCGGTCCCCTGCCCGCTTCGGCCCGGCATAGAAGGTGGTATATTGCGTCAGCGCCGCGCCGGTCGCCGAGCGGGCGAGCAGCCGCAGCAGATGCACCGCATGGTCCATCGAGGGGACCAGCTTCTCGAGCCCCGCGGTCACGATATGGACGCGGGGCGGCACCAGCGAGAGTTCGGCATTGCCCTCGTTGGTGACGGTACACACCTGCCCGCTATCGGCGATCAGGAAATTGGCGCCCGAAATGCCGACATCGGCGCTCAGCATCTCTCCGCGCAGCTGCCGCCGCGCGCTCGCCGCCATCGCGACGATGCTTTCCTCGACATGCGGTTCGCGGTGGCGAGCGTGGAAGAGTTCGGAGACCTGCTCGCGCGTCTTGTGCATCGCCGGCCAGATGATGTGCGAGGGCCGCTCGCCGGCGAGCTGGATGATGTGCTCGGCGAGATCGGTCTCGACCCGGCCAATCCCCGCCGCCTCCAGCGCGTGCGGCAGGCCGATCTCCTCGCCGAGCATCGACTTGGAGCGCGCGACGCTCTTGGCGCCTGCCTTGCGGCAAATGTCGACCACGATCGCGCAGGCCTCGTCGGCGGTCGCGGCCCAATGGACCGTCGCGCCCGAGGCGGTCGCCGCCGCCTCGAACTGGACGAGATAGGACCCCAGATTGGCGATCACATGGTCCTTGATGGCCGCCGCACGCTCGCGCGCCGCCGCGAAGCTGGGCCAGGCGCCGATCGCTGCACCCCGCTTGGCCTCGGCAGTGCCGGCGGTGCGCTCGACCGCGATCTTGAGCTGGCGGTCGGCGAGCGCGGCGTCGACCCGCGCGTCGAATGCCCGGCTCATTGCGCTTCGCCGATCGCCGGGCCGTCGGCCATGCCGGCCAGCACCTCAATGGTGTGGAAGGCGCGCACTTGCCCTCCGCGCCGGTGGAGCTTGCCCGCCATGTTCATCAGGCAGCCGAGATCGCCCGCGAGCAGCAGCCCCGCGCCCGTAGCCTCCACCGCCGCCGCCTTCTCGTCGGCGATCGCATTGGAGATGGCCGGATATTTCACACAGAAGGTGCCGCCGAAGCCGCAGCAGGTCTCCTCGCCCGACAGCGGCACCAGCGCCAACCCGTCGACCGCGCCGAGCAGCCGCCGCGGCTGCGCCTTGATGCCGAGTTCGCGCAGACCCGAGCAGCTGTCATGATAGGTGGCGGTCGCCGGCAGCGCCACGCCCTCCGGCCGCCAACCGCGCGCATCGAGATAGGCGAGTATCTCCCAGGTCTTGGCGGCAACCGCTTCGGCGCGCCCGGCCCATTCGGGATCGTCGGCGAGCAGTTCGGGATAATGGCAGCGAATCGTGCCCGCGCAGCTGCCCGAGGGTACGACGATCGCCGCGTACGATTCCAGCATCGCCACGTTGCGCCGCGCGAAGTCGGTTGCGGTGGCGCGGTCGCCCGAGTTGAGCGCCGGCTGCCCGCAACAGGTCTGCGCCTCCGGCACCACTACCTCGCACCCGGCATCGGCGAGCGCGCGCAGCGCCGCGAAGCCCACGCGGGGCCGCATCGCATCGACCAGGCAGGTGACGAACAGCGCGACGCGGGGCGAAGGGGCCATGCTCATGCCGTCCCTTCGCATATCGGCGCGCGCACTGTCACCAGCCCGCGCCTCAGCCCGCCGCAGCCTCGGCCTGCATCGCGGCAACCTCGTGCCGGATCATCTTGAGCACCAGCGCGGCGGCGCGATCGGTATCCTCGGCGGGGCTGAGGAAGCGGTGCTGCATCAGCCCCAGCGCGGTCGCGGTGATGACGTCGCTCAGCGCACAGCGCCGCTCGGCAAAGGCGTCGCCCGGAATTAGGGCGGTCAGTGCCGCAAGCATAGTCCCGCGCACGTCCTCACGCGTTTCCTCGAAGATCGCGGCGATGCGCTCGTTGCGCGCCGACTCGGCGACAATCTCGGCGAACAGCGGGTCCGATTCATCGGGTTCGGGACGGATGAAGTCGCCCAGCCAGGTCCAGACGAACTCGGGATCCCCGCTCTGGATGCCGGCGCACAGCGACTCGGGCGAGAGGAAATCCATGCAGTCGGCCTGCACGATCTGCGCGACGATGGCCTCCTTGGAAGAAAAATCGCGATAAATTTGACCTACCGCAATGCCTGATTCCTTGGCGATCTGGGCCACGCCCGTTGCGTGAAAACCGTTCGCTATGAACAACCTGCGTGCTGCGGACACGATTTTTTCGCGCCGCAACAGCGCCTTATCCCGGTGCGGAACCCCGCCTGCTTCCGTGGCTTCTGCCATCCGTGTTACCCTTGAAACCGTCTTGACCGAGTACCTCACTTCGCAGTAGCGGCGAATGTGAGCGATCGTTCACTCACATATAACATAACGGCAGGCTTCCGCATGACCTTTTTCCGTCACACCGCGCCGGCTCTCGCGCTTGTCCTCGCCGCCTGTGGCGGTCAGTCCCAGCAGCAGGGTGCCGGGGCACCCGGCGGCGCAGGCGGACAGCAGGCCGCGCCGCCCCCCGTATCCTATGTCGTCGTCCAGCAGCAGGCGGTGCCGCTCACCAGCGAGCTGCCCGGCCGGCTGAGCCCCTATGAGAGCTCGGACGTGCGCCCGCAGGTCAACGGCCTGATCCTCGAGCGGCTGTTCACCGAAGGCGACATGGTGCGCCAGGGCCAGCCGCTGTACCGGATCGACCCCGCCCCCTATCGCGCCGCCGTCGCCAGCGCCCGCGCGGCGCTGACCCGCGCCCAGGCGACGATCGCCACCAGCGAGGCGCTCGCCCGCCGCTATGGCGAGTTGGTCAAGATCAACGCGATTTCGAAGCAGGAAGCCGAGAACGCCGTCGCCAGCGCCGCCCAGGCCCGCGCCGACGTGGCAGCCCAGCGCGCCGCGCTCGCTACCGCAGAGATCGACCTCGCCCGTACCACCATCCGCGCGCCGATCAGCGGCAAGATCGGCCGTTCGGTATTCACCACCGGCGCGCTGGTCTCCGCCTCGCAGGCCAATGCGCTGACCACGATCCAGCGGCTCGACCCGATCTATGTCGACATCCAGCAGTCGAGCGCCGACATCCTCAAGCTGCGCCAGTCGATCATGGCCGGCCAGGTGGCGCGCGACGGCAACGCCAAGGTGCAGGTGACGCTGGAGGATGGCAGCAAGTACGGCCCGCAGGGCACGATGCGCTTCGCCGACGTGACCGTCGACGAGACCACCGGCAGCCAGGTGATCCGCGCACTGTTCCCCAATCCCAACGGGCTGTTGCTGCCGGGCATGTTCGTCCGCGCCCACCTCGTCGAGGGCACGCAGCAGAATGCGATGCTGGTGCCGCAGCGCGCGGTCAGCCGCGACGAGCGCGGCAACCCGACCGTGCTGATCGTCGGCGCCGAGAACAAGATCGAGCCGCGCCCGATCCAGACCAGCCGCACCGCCGGCGACAGCTGGATCGTCACCAGCGGCCTCAAGCCCGGAGACAAGGTGATCGTCGAGGGCGCGATGATGCTGCGCCCGGGCATGGCGGTGACGCCCAAGCCCTGGGATCCCAATGCCAAGCCCGCGCAGGGCCAGCCGGGCGCCGCGCCTGCCCAAGGGAAGTAAGCCCTTATGTCGCGCTATTTCATCGATCGGCCCATCTTCGCCTGGGTCATCGCGATCATCATCATGCTGGCGGGCATCCTCGCGATCCGCAGCCTGCCGATCGCGCAGTTCCCGGCGATCGCGCCGCCTGCGGTCTCGATCACCGCGACCTATCCGGGTGCCGACGCGCGCACGCTGGAAAACACGACGACGCAGATCATCGAGCAGCAGCTGAAGGGCATCGACCACCTTCGCTACTTCTCGTCCTCGTCTTCGTCGGCCGGCACCGTGACGATCACGCTGACCTTCGAGCAGGGCACCAATCCTGACATCGCGCAGGTGCAGGTGCAGAACAAGCTGCAGGCGGCCACGCCGCTCCTGCCGCAGGAAGTGCAGCAGCAGGGCATCCAGGTCGCCAAGGCCACCCAGAATTTCCTGGTGGTGATCGGCCTCTATTCGGAAAACGGCACCCATAGCGGCACCGATCTCGCCGACTATGCCGTCTCCAAGCTGCAGGATCCGCTGTCGCGCGTGAACGGCGTCGGCGACACCCAGGTATTCGGCTCGCAGTACGCGATGCGCATCTGGGTCGATCCGGTGAAGCTCAACAAATATGCGCTCACCATGGACGACGTGACCACCGCGATCCGCGCGCAGAACGCGCAGGTCTCGGCCGGCCAGCTCGGCGCGCGCCCCGCGCCGAAGGAGCAGATGCTCAACGCCACGGTGTCGGTCCAGTCGCGGCTGACCACCCCCGACGAGTTCGCGCAGATCCGCCTGAAGAGCGGCACCGATGCCTCGGTGGTGCGCCTCGGCGACGTCGCGCGTGTCGAGATCGGCGCGGAAAGCTATGGCTTCGATTCGAAGTGGAACGGCAAGCCCGGCGCCGGCATCGGCATCAAGCTCGCCCCCGGCGCCAACGCGCTGACCACGGTCGATCTGGTCAAGGCGCGCGTCAACGAGATCGCCAAGACCTTCCCGGCCGACATCAAGGTCATCTACCCGTACGACACCACGCCGTTCGTCCGCCTGTCGGTCGAGCAGGTGGTGCACACGCTGATCGAAGCGGTGGTGCTCGTCTTCCTGGTGATGTTCCTGTTCCTGCAGAACTTCCGCGCCACGCTGATCCCGACGATCGCGGTGCCGGTGGTGCTGCTCGGCACCTTCGCGGTGATGGCGATCGCCGGCTATTCGATCAACACGCTCACCCTGTTCGGCATGGTGCTGGCGATCGGTCTGCTCGTCGACGACGCGATCGTCGTCGTCGAGAATGTCGAGCGCCTGATCACCACCGAGCATCTCAGCCCGATCGACGCCGCGCGCAAGTCGATGGAAGAGATCACCAGCGCGCTGGTCGGCATCGCCCTCGTCCTCTCGGCGGTGTTCCTGCCGATGGCGTTCTTCGGCGGCTCCACCGGCGTGATCTATCGCCAGTTCTCGATCACCATCGTCTCGGCGATGGCCCTCTCGGTGTTCGTGGCGCTGGTGCTCACGCCTGCGCTGTGCGCCACCATCCTCAAGCCGCATGACCCGAGCAAGACCCAGGGCAACGGCCTGCTCGCGCGCTTCTTCCGCTGGTTCAACGACAAGTTCGATCGCGGCCAGGCCAAGTATGAGAAGGGCGTGCGGAGCACCGCGCGCAGCTGGAAGCGCTCGGGCCTCATCTATCTGCTGATCATCGGCGGCATGAGCTTCCTGTTCCTGCGCCTGCCCGGCGGCTTCCTTCCGGAAGAAGACCAGGGCATCGTGATCGCGCTTGTCCAGGGGCCGGCGGGCGCCACCTCGGCGCGTACCGACAAGGGGCTCGACCTGATCCGCGACCATTTCCTCAAGGAGGAAGCGGGCAATGTGAAGGGCGTGTTCACGATCAACGGCTTCAGCTTTGCCGGTGCCGGCCAGAATAGCGGCCTCGCCTTCATGCCGCTCAACGACTGGTCCGAACGTCCCGGCCGCAAGAATGCCGCGGGCTCGATCGTCGGCCGCGCGATGGGCGTGTTCTCGCAATATCGCGACGGCCTGATCTTCGCGATCACCCCGCCGGCGGTGCAGGAGCTCGGCAACGCGACCGGCTTCGACCTCCAGCTCGTCGATACCGGCGGCATCGGCCATGAACGCCTGCTCCAGGCGCGCAACATGATGCTCGGCATGGCGATGCAGGACAAGCGCCTGGTCGGCGTGCGCCCCAACGCGCTCGACGACGCGCCGCAGCTCAAGGTCGATATCGACCAGGACAAGGCCAAGGCGCTCGGGCTCGACCTGTCCTCGGTCAACAGCACCATCGCCACCGCCTGGGGCGGCGCGTACGTCAACGACTTCATCGATCGCGGCCGCGTGAAGCGCGTCTATGTTCAGGCCGATGCTCCGTACCGTCTGACGCCGGAGGATATCGCCAACCTGTTCGTCCGCGGCCCCACCGGCACGATGACGCCGTTCACCGCCTTCTCGACGCTCAGCTGGGCGCAGGCGCCGGTGCAGCTCACCCGCTATAACGGCCTGCCTTCGATGGAAATCCTCGGCTCGCCCGCCCCCGGCACCTCGACCGGCGACGCGATGGCCGCGATGGAGGCGATCCACGCCAAGCTGCCTCCGGGCACCCAGCTCGAATGGACGGGCCTCTCCTATGAGGAACGCCTGTCGGGCGGCCAGGCACCGGCACTCTATGCGCTGTCGCTGCTGATCGTGTTCCTCTGCCTCGCCGCGCTGTACGAGAGCTGGTCGGTGCCGATCTCGGTGATCCTGGTGGTGCCGCTCGGCGTGCTCGGCGCGCTGCTCGCGGCGTGGCTCACCGGGCTCAACAACGACATCTACCTGCAGGTCGGCCTGATCACCACGATCGGCGTGTCGGCGAAGAACGCGATCCTGATCGTGGAGTTCGCCGAGGAGCGGATGCGCGAGGGCATGAGCGCCTTCGACGCGGCGATCGAATCCGCCAAGCTCCGTTTGCGACCGATCCTGATGACCAGCCTCGCCTTCATCTTCGGCGTGCTGCCGCTGGCGATCTCCACCGGCGCGGGCGCCGGCGGCCAGAATGCGATCGGCCGTGCGGTGGTGGGCGGCATGCTCTCCGCGACGGTGCTGGCGATCTTCTTCGTGCCGATGTTCTTCGTGGTGGTGCGCGGTCTGTTCGATCGCCGCCGCAACAAGGGCGAGACGCCCCCCGCAACCACCCATGACGGCGGCGCTTCGGCGCCCCAGGGAGCCTGACGGCCGTGACCAATCGCTTCCCCCTGCTCCTCGCGCTGGCCGCGAGCACTGCGCTCTCGGCCTGTAATCTCGCGCCCAAGTACAGCCGGCCCGAGCCGGCGGTACCGGCGGCGTTGCCCCAGGGCGGCGTCTACCCGGCCGCCGCCACCGATGCGCCGGACATCAGCAAGGTCGGCTGGCGCGACTTCTTCGTCGACGATCGCCTGCGCAAGGTGATCCAGTTGGGCCTGGACAATAACCAGGACCTGCGCCTCGCCGCCGCCAACGTGCTGCAGGCACGGGCGCAGTACCGCGCGCAGCGGGCGGACCTGTTCCCCGCGATCGGTGTCAGCGGTACCGGCACCTACACCAACACCGCACAGTTCGCGGCGAGCGCCGGCGGGGCGCTGGGCGGTGCGGGCGTGCAGGACGTCCAGAACTTCAGCGTGACCGGCGGCGTCACCTCGTTCGAGCTCGATCTGTTCGGCCGGGTGCGGAACCTCAGCCGCGCCGCGCAGGAGCAGTATTTCGCCAGCAGCGAGGCGCAGCGCGCCACCCGCGTCTCGCTGATCGGCGAGATCGCCAGCGCGTGGCTCACGCTTGCCTCGGACCGCGAGCAGCTCGCCATCGCGCAGAACACGCTCAAGGCGTTCCAGCAGTCGCTAGACCTGACCCGCGCCCAGTTCCGCATCGGCACCGCCTCGGAGCTCGAATCGCGCCAGGCCGAGACGAGCTACGAATCCGCCCGCAATGACGTCGCGACCGCGCAGACCCGGATCGCGCAGGACGTCAACGCGCTCCAGCTGCTCACCGGCGCCACCGTTGCGCCCGAGCTGCTGCCGGAGTCGCTGGGCGACGCCAAGGCGACGATCGACGCGCTGCCGGGCAACGTGCCGTCGGAAGTGCTGCTGCGCCGCCCGGACGTGCTCCAGGCCGAGCACCAGCTGATCGCGCAGAACGCCAATATCGGTGCGGCCCGCGCCGCCTTCTTCCCGAGCATCTCGCTCACCGCCACGGTGGGCTCGATAGCCTCGACGATCGGCAAGCTGTTCGGGTCGAACACCGACACCTATGTCGTCTCGCCCACCGCGTCGCTCAACATCTTCAACTTCGGCAAGAACCAGGCGAACCTCGACTATTCCAAGGCCTCGCGCGACGCGGCGGTGGCGACCTACCAGAAGACGATCCAGACTGCCTTCCGCGAAGTCGCCGATGCGCTCGCGCAGCGCGGCACGATCGACGAGCAGCTGCGCGCGCAGAGCGCACGCGCCAATGCGGCGGAAGTCGCGGCGCGGCTGTCCGACGCACGCTACCGGGCGGGGGTCGACTCGTTCCTTACCGTGCTCGACTCGCAGCGCAGCGCCTATGCCGCCGAGCAGAGCCTGGTCACCACGCGCCTCACCCGCGCGAGCAATCTGGTGACCCTGTACAGGACCCTGGGCGGCGGGCTCGACTAAGGGGCGGCGGGCTCGACTAAGGCGCTTGCCACCTGCGAAAATCGGCATACTCTCTGGATCCTAGAGAGAAGGAGAGGTGTCGTGTCGCTGAACGAAGTGCACCCGAACCAGGACGAGGCTCTGCCGCAGCTGCCGGTGCAGGCCGCCGATGAAAGCATGATCATCCTCGAGGGCCTGTTGTGCGTGATGCGGGAAAAGAACCTGCTGTCGCGCCAGGACCTCGAGCTGCTCTGCCAGAAGGTCGAGCGCCGCGCCGCCGGCGTGAGCAAGAACCCCCTGCCCTGCTGCCCGGACAAGGCGGCGAATGCGCGTAACTATATCCAGCGCCTCGCCGACTATCTGGGCCAGCGCTATGGCGGCAAGCACCTCCGCCGGGTGAGCTGAGCCGCCGATCCGTGCCGCCCAATCGTGCGTCTGTCGGCGCGCGAGCCAGACGGTACCATATAGCGACCGGCGCCCCGGCCACCAGCTAGTGGCGGAGCGCCGGCATCGCGCCGAAGCGCTTCGACTTACTTTACGCCCAGGAAGGGCATCGGTCCCGCGCCGCCCATATAGGTGGGCAGCTGGCCGTTCCATTTTTCCACCGCGCGGAGGGTGACGATCTCCGGGTTGGTGCGGATCGCCTCGGCCTCGACCTGGATCGCCTTGGCGTCGCCCGCGGCCTTGGCGATGCGCGCCTCGGCATCGGCCTTGGCAGTCTCCACATTCGCCTTCGCCGCCAGCGCCTGCTGTTCGTTGGCGATCTTGGCGTTGATCTGGTTGAGCACCGCCTCGGGTACGACGATGTTGCCCGCCCAGTAGATCTGCTCGACCTGCAGCCCCACCGGGGCGAAGAAGGCCTGCACCCGCTTGGTGGCCGTCGCGATCAGCTCGGCCTTGTGGGTGCCATAGATCTCCTCGACGCCTAGCTGCGCCGCGCGCTCGACGATGGCGTTCCGGATCGCGTTGCGCAGCGGCCCCGCGATGATGTCGTCCATGTCGGTGCGGTAGCGCTGGAACAGGATCGACGCGTGCGCCGGATCGACATGGTAGGAAACACCCACATCCGCCCGCAGCGACAGGCCGTTCTTGTCCTGGAAGCTGAAGGCCTCGTCGATCGTGCTCTGCTCGGTATGCGACGCCGTCCAGGTATAGGTACGGGTGAACACCGGATATTGGTAGATATGCGTGCCCGGCAGCGCCACGTACCAGCCGACCGGCAACGACTCCGGCCGGACGCCGCCCGCGATGTTGTTGACGCGGATACCCACCTGCCCCGGCTCGACCCGCGCGAAGCTGCTCAGGCCGAAGATGGCAGCCGCCACTGCGATCGTGATCCAAACCCAGCTGCGCCCCAGCAGCCGGAACCAGCCAAAGCCACCACCGAAATTCCCCGGTTGATATGCCATTTCTCGAGTCCATGAAGATGGAGGAGAAGCGTCCTCCCGCGCCACGTTCGGGCGGGGGCGACCCCAATGTCGCCCACGCGTGGATACGCGCGGCCGAACTG
This sequence comes from Sphingomonas trueperi, assembly GCF_040545965.1. Lineage (GTDB taxonomy): Bacteria > Pseudomonadota > Alphaproteobacteria > Sphingomonadales > Sphingomonadaceae > Sphingomonas > Sphingomonas trueperi_C. Next base: position 717,745 of record NZ_JBEPMV010000003.1, read on the forward strand.
ATCGGACCGTTGGTCGATGGTCAGGTGGAGGTCGGGCGGGATGCGCGGCCGAAAGGCTTCGGTTGCGCAGGCAGGACGACACAGCAACAGCCAAATCGCGGAACAGATGCCGACAAGACCGGCAATCCCACAATCCTACAGCTCAAGCCAAAACGTCGCTAATCCCTGCTCCTTGTGCAGCACCGAATGTGAAGACGAATCTACGCCTTTTGTTGCGGTGCGCAAGCGAATCCGGAAGGTGTATTTCCGATTTTTCGAGGCGCTGGGCTCAGCCCAGCATCGCCTGCAGCCTGGCCGAGATCCGCTCGGAGAACGCCTCGCCTTCGCGTGTCACCATATGCGCCGCCAGCCCCTGCTGCTCGGCGAGCGCCATGCCTGCGAGCCCCATCACGGTCAGGGCAGTGGCCCAGGCATCCGCCAGCATCGCCTCGCGGTGCAGCACCGAAATCGAGACGACCTGGTTGTCGATCGGCCATCCGGTGCGCGGATCGATGCTGTGCGCATAGCGGCGCCCGCCCTGCTCGAAGAAGCGGCGATAATCGCCCGAGGTCGCTACCGACAGGCCGTGCAGTGCCACGCGTACCGGGGCGAGCGTGCTGTCCGGCACCGGTTCCAGCTCGACCCACCAGGGCTGGCCGTCGGGCTTGATTCCCTCGCCGCGCAATTCGCCGCCGATCTCGATCAGGAAATCCTCGATGCCCAACGCGACCAGTCGCTCGGCCACGGCATCCACTGCAAAGCCCTTGGCGATGCCGGAAAGGTCGATCTGCACCGCCTCGCGCCGGCGAATGCGGCATTGCTCGCGGTCGAACTCGAGGTGGCGGGCGCCGGACATGTTCTTCGCTTCGCCGATCGCATAGGCGCTGGGCACGTCGTCGCGCGCGCCGGCGGGGCCGAAGCCCCAAAGGTCGGCGAGGACGCCCGAAGCCGGATCGAATGCACCGCCGCTCGCCGCGTGGACCAACAACGCTGCCTCGAGCACGCGCGCCGCCTCGGGCGACAAGGGCTGCCAATAGCCGAGCATGCCGCGGTTGAACCGGCCGACGCGCGAGCCCGGCTCCCAATGGCTGAACTCGGCGATCATCCGCATCAGCACCGCCTCGACGGTGTCGCGGATGTCCTCGGGCGGATCGACGACGACCAGCCGCCAGGTGGTGCCCATCGTCGCACCGCCAAAGGTGGCGACGGGCGCAGCCGATCGCCGCCGGTGGAACGCCGCCGGCGACAGGCTTTCGGGAACTGCAATACGTGCGTCGGCGATCAGGGTGCCAGTACCTCCAGCGTGGTCGTGTAGCTGACCCGGCGGCCGGAGGGAACGCCCCGCATGCCCTGCGGTCCACCCTCGGGACGCGGCGCCCCCGCCTGTGCCTGGGGACGCGGCCCCTCACCTTCACCCTCGGGGCGAGGCGCGTTGGGCGTCACGTTGATCCAGTACATGCCTGCTTCCGGCCACTTGATCGTCACCTTGCCCGCAGCATCGGTGCGCTGCTCCATCTGCTTGGGCGCCGCGCGGTAGCGGCCACCACCCAGGATGGTGGTGACGTACAGGCCAGAGGCGGGCTTGCCGTCGAGCAGGAACTGGAACGTCGCGGGTTCATTGGCGACGAGGTCGTTGGGGTGCGTTACCGGCACCAGCTCGATGCCCGCGCCGGTCGGCTTGAACACGGTGTTGGTGGGTGCGCCCTGGGTGACGAAGATCTCGTTGCGAGCGACCATCTCGCTGGTCTGCACGTCGGTGGCGCCCGCCGGGATCGCGGTGGCGAGTTGCGCCTTGGTGGTGCCGCGCGGCAGCATCTTGGTCTCGCCGTTCAGCGTGTAGCGGCCGAACACGCCCTGGTTCACCACCGCGATCCGGTAGGTGCCCTGCTGGGTGAGGTGCACGTCGAAGGTCGCGCGGAACTGGCCGACATTGTGATGCTCGGCCTTGCCCTCGGTGCCGTCGGGCTGGGTGATGGTCGGGATCGCACCCATCGGGCGATGGTCGAAATAGAAGAGGTCGTTCGACACCGCGGCATCGACGGTCACCCAGTTGTCGGCACCCGAGACGACCGTCGACGACGGCAACAACCACATGCGGTGGGCGACCGCGGCCGGCGCGGCGAGCGCGGTGACGGCGGCGAGAGCGAAAAGCGGCTTGCGGAACTTCATGATATCGATCCCCCCGGATTAGCGCTTGAGCGTGAACGAAACGGCGCCGAGCTCGCTGGCGCCCTTGGCAGCGGCGGTGGCGCTGCTGCCGTTCCAGGCGAAGGGCAGGCGCACGACCTCGCGGCCGCCGACTTCGCGCGCGGCTTCCACAACCAGCGTGTACTGGCCCGGCGTCAGCGCGGGCACGCCGCCCTTGCCGGCGACGAGGCGCTGCTTCTGCACGCCCGGCGCGCGGGTGGCGCCGCTGATGCCGTCGGCAGGGAAGCTCATCGTGCGGCCCGAGGCACGCCACCATTGCCGCACGTCGTGCAGCCACTTGGTGCCCTCCCCGCCGCGCTTGTCGACATCGTACCAGACGGAGAGGGTGCGGGCCGGCTGCCCCTCCTTCTCCAGCCACACCGCCACATAGGGCTTGTGATATTCGGCAACGCGGATGCGCGGCAGCTCGATCGACAAATCCATCGTCTGCGCCGCCGCCGCGTTCGGCAGCAGTGCGCCGGCGCCAAGCGCGGCGGTGGCGAGTCCGGTCAGGCGAAACTGCATGAAACCCCCTTTAGTGAATCAGGAACAGCGCGATCAGCGCAGGAATGGCGAGGCCGGCGGCGACGAGCGGCCAGGTGCTCTTGCGATGCCTGGAGTGCATCCACAGCAGCACCAGCCCGGTCAGCGTGAAAACCAGGCAGGCAAAGGCGAAGACGTCGATGAACCATTTCCACGCGGTGCCGGCGTTGCGGCCCTTATGGAGATCGTTGAGATAGGCGATCCAGCCGCGCGAACTGATCTCGCTCGTCACCTTGCCGGTCTCGCGCTCGATGGCGATCCAGCCGTCGCCGCCCGGGCGTGGCTGGGCGAGGTAGATCTCGTCGGCCGACCATTCGGCGACGCCCTCGGCCGGCATCTTCAGATTGGCGCGCAGCCAGCCCGCCACCGGCGGGGGCAGCGGCCGCTTGGCATCGGGCTTGTCGTCAGGCCTTACCAGCGGGAGCAGCGCCGCCGGCAGCTGTGCGGCGCGGTCCACCGTCTGCGGCGCGCCTTCGATGTCCGCGGCATGGTTGAGCGTGAAGCCGGTGATCGCGAACAGCAGCAGCCCGATCAGGCTGATCGCCGAGCTCATCCAGTGCCAGGTGTGGAGCTGCTTGAGCCAGAAGCTCTTGCGGCTGCGCTTGCGGGGCGCGACGGAAGGAGACGGGGCGTGCATCGGGCGGTCGGGTATCTCGGCTAGGGTCGGATCGATGCGATAACGCGAACGATTCGCATTTACAACGATCGAGTTGTAACAAGCTGTACCGGCCCCATCGGAAACGCTGTGTTCTCGATCCTATCCGCTGGTTGGGCTGGGCCTCGCCGCCGCGAGCGGCTATCCCGGCATCAGCAAACACGGAGACGAACGATGCGCGACGACCTGGTGATCCAGACGATCGAGCCGACCACGCACGACCTGGGCGGCTTCAAGGTGCATCGCACCCTCCCCTCGCGGCCGCGCACCATGGTGGGACCGTTCATCTTCTTCGACCAGATGGGCCCGGCTATCCTCGACGTCGGCACCGGGATCGACGTGCGCCCGCACCCGCACATCAACCTCGCCACCGTCACCTATCTGTTCGCCGGCGCGCTTGACCATCGCGACTCGCTCGGCACCCACGCCACGATCGAGCCCGGTGCGGTGAACCTGATGACCGCCGGCCACGGCATCGTCCATTCGGAACGCTCGCCCTCCGCCGAGCGGGAGAAGGGGCCGGAGCTCTCCGGCATCCAGACCTGGCTCGCGCTGCCGGACGCGGTGGAGGAAATGGACCCCGCCTTCGAGCATGTCGCCGCGGCCGAGCTGCCGATCGTCGAGGCGCACGGCGCCCGCGCCCGGGTGATCATGGGCGAGCTGTGGGGTGCTTCGGCGCCGACCACCACCTATGCCCAGACCATCTATGGCGACATCGTCCTCGATGGCGGTGCCAGCATCCCGATCGATGCGGTAGCGGACGAGCGCGCGCTTTATGTCGCGATGGGCGACGCCAGCCTCGACGGCATGCCGCTGCTGCCGATGACGCTGTATCTGCTGCGCCCCGGCATTCGCGCGACGCTGCGTTCCGAACGCGGTGCGCGGGTGATGTTCTGCGGCGGCGAGGCGTTCAAGACGCCGCGACACGTCTGGTGGAATTTCGTCAGCTCGAACCGCGATCGAATCAACCAGGCCAAGGAAGACTGGAAGGCCGGCGCCTTCCCCAAGGTGCCCAATGACGACAAGGAATTCATCCCCATCCCCGAGGTTCCTAAGACGGTAAGTTACCCCTAGTTTTCCTTTACTTGCGGCTTTCGCCCAACCGGCGCATCTAGGGTGTCGGGCAGAGACTGGACGGCACGGAGGCGGTGCCGTTCGGGAACAGGGAGAGCCGTGTGACTGCAATTCGACAGACGAGCCTGCCGCTGGCGACGGGCGTTACGCTCAATGTCGCGCTGGCGGGGGACCCCGCCAACCCGCCCGTGATCCTGCTGCATGGTTTCCCCGAATCACACCGTACCTGGCGGCACCAGATTCCTGCGCTGGCCGAACATCATTTCGTCATCGCACCCGATCAGCGCGGCTATGCCAACTCGTCCAAGCCCGAGGGTGTCGAGGCCTATAGCGCCGACAAGATCGCCGCCGACGTGTTCGCGCTCGCCGATGCGCTGGGCGTCGAACGCTTCACGCTGGTCGGGCATGACTGGGGCGGCGCCATTGCGTGGATGGCGGCGCTGCGCGAGCCCAAGCGGGTCGTGCGATTGGTCATCATCAACGCGCCGCACCCGCAGGTCTTCCAGCGCAAGCTGTTCGACGATCCCGGCCAGCGCCGCGCCAGCCAGTATATCCGATTCTTCCGCGAGACCGAGCTCGACCGCGCACCGGACAAGACCGGGCTCGAGCAGTTCCTGCTCTCGCTGTTCGGCGAGCATCTCCAGGTGACGGTGCCGCCCGAGGAACAGGCGATCTATCTCGAGCAATGGAGCCAGCCCGGCGCGCTTACCGCGATGCTCAACTGGTATCGCGCGACCCAGATCGTGGTGCCGGCGATGGGCGAGGATCCGCCGCGGCCGAGCTGGATCGACGGCCCCTTCCCGCTGCAGCCGCAGCCGACGCTGGTGATCTGGGGCATGCGCGATCGTGGGCTGCTGCCCTGCCTGCTCGACGGGCTGGAGACGCTGATCCCCGACTATCGCATCGTCCAGATCCGCGACGGCGGCCATTTCGCGCCTTGGGAGAAGCCGGAGGAGGTGACCGGCGCAATGCTTGAATGGCTCGCCGCCCGCCCGATCTAAAAAAAAACGCCCGGCAGAGCCGGGCGCAGGGGGGAAGGAACCGGAAGCCCGTGTTTCAGAAGCGGAAACGCACGCCGGCGCTGTAGTAGCGTCCTTCGTAGCGCGTATCGATCGGGTAGTACTGCGTCTCGTTGAAGTAGCGATAGTTGCTGAACGGCTGCGCGAGGATGTTGTTTACCTCGGCCGTTAGCGTGATGTTCTCGATCGGCGTATAGGAGGCCGAGAAATCCAGCCGCGAGATCGGCCGGACGCTCTGGCCGGTATATTGCTGGTCGTTCGAGTTGCGGCTGTAGAAGTCGATATACGAGCTGCGATAATTGTACGACATGCGCAGCGAGATCTTGTCGCGCTCGTAGAAGCCGCTGAGGTTGTACGACCATTTCGACAGGCCGGTGAGCGACACCATTGGCTGCGCGCTGCCCAGCGTCGCCGGCAGCTGGTTCTTGGCGTCGACATAGGTGAGGTTCGCCTGCGCGCCGAACCCGCTGAGCCAACCGGGCAGGAAGTCGAAGAAGCTTTGCGCCGAAAGCTCGAAGCCCTTGATCTTGCCGGTGCCGGCATTCTCCGGACGGCTGACCTGAATCAGGCCATAGACCGGGTCATTCACATCCCGCGTGTAGTTGCTGATGAAGCCCTTGAGATCGCGGTAGAACACCGCGCCGCTCACCGCCCCGTTGCGCCCGAAATAATATTCGATCGTGGCATCGTAATTCTTTGAGGTCAGCGGCTTCAGGTCCGGATTGCCGCCAGAGCCGAAGAAAGCATAGCGCGCGTTGTTGCCGCCCGAATTGGTGTCGGTGTTGCGATTGAGGCTGAACGCCGGATTGAGCTGGCCGAAGCCGGGCCGGGTGCGCGTGATGGTGAAGCCCAGCCGCGCCTGCAGCCCCTGCGCCAGCTTGGCGCGCAGCCCGAAGCTCGGCAGCACGTCGACATAGTTCTGCCGGTTGGTGTCGGTCACCGCCGAGACGGTGCCGTCCACCGCCGTCACCTTCGAGGTGCCGACATAGCGGCCATCGGTGTTGACGATGCGCACGCCGACGCTGCCGTCGATCGGAATGCCCACGTCGAAGGCATAGCCGGCCGAGGCATAGGCGGCATAGCTCGATTCCTTGGCGTAGAATCCGCCATAGGGGTCCATCGGGATCGACTGGGTGCTGAACTGCTGCAGCGCGTCCTTGTAGCCCTGGTCGTTGGGGTTGGCGGCGACGATCTTCTGCAACGAGGCGTAGGAGAGCTGGCGCAGCGCCTCGGCATTGCTCTGGATCGCGTCATAGGAGGGCATCAGCCAGTTGCGGAACGGCGGGCCGCTGCCGCGGAAGCCGTCCTGCACCTGCTCCAGATTGCCGGTCGGCAGGCTGGCAAGCGGGATGTTCAGCGTCGGTGTATAGGCATAGCGGCTGCCCTGGCGGCGCTTGGCGTCGCGGTCGGTCGCGCGCAGGCCGAACTTGATCTTGGGCAGCCAGCTAATCTCGGTGTCGAGCGCGACGTCGCCACGCCACTGGAGCCCGGCGCCGCTGACATAATATTCCTTCTGGTAGAAGCCGCGCCACACATAATTGGCGGGGTTGGTCATGTCGTAATTGCCGAGATCGAACCAGGAGGACTTGTCCTTCTCGAAGATCACGTTGACCGGCGGCGCAGCGGCGGTCTGCCCGTCCAGGCTGGCTTCGTTGTTGCCATATTCCGAGAAGGTATAGGCGAAGTCGCCTGAAATAACCGCGCGGCCGGTGGTCCAGATGAAGCCCGCGGCGGCCTGATAGGTGTTGGTGTAATCGCGCGTGGTCGAACGGAAGGTCTCCGCCGGATAGCCGCCGGTCTTGCTCACGCTGACCAGCTTGTTGGGCTCGCCGGGCACGCGAACGATGTTGAACAGGTTCGGCGGCACCTCGACGCCGTCCGCCTTCTTCGGCGCCGCGCGGAGCAGCGACACGTCGAAACTCTCGGTCGAGCCCTGGTTGCGGAACGCCTGCCACAGGCCGTCGGCATAGATTTCGAGGTTGTGCGCCGGCTTCCACTGGAGCGAGCCGTTGACCGACGGCCGCTCGCGCAGCCCGCGCGGATAATAGAGGCCGACGCTGTACGGCAGGCGGAAATCGGCCGCCTCGCCCGCGGGCAGCGTCGCCTTGCTGTTCGCCACTGGATCGACGCCGCCATTGGTGTAGCGGATCGCGTTGTTGAAATAGAAGCGGTTGTACGCGACGTTCACCAGCGCGCCCATTTCGCCGATCGGCGTCTCCCAGCGATCGCTGATCAGCAGGTTGCCGTTGGGGTTCGTCTTCTTCGACTGGTCGTTGTACGAGGCGCGGATCGCCCCGGCGATCTCCAGCCCCTTGAAGTCGAACGGGCGGCGCGAGCGGACGTTGACCAGCCCGGCCAGGCCCGGCTCGATCAGATCGGCGGTCGCCGACTTGTACACTTCCAGCGCTGCCAGCGCGCCCGCCGGGAAATCATGCACCTGCACGGTGCGATTCTCGGCGGTGAAGATCTCGCGCCCGTTGAACGAGGTGCCGACGTCCGGCAGGCCGCGGATCAGGATGCCCGAGGCTTCGTCCGCATAGCGGCTGACCTGCACGCCCGGCAGGCGCGCGAGGCTCTCGGAAGCGTTATTGTCCGGCAACTTACCGATATCCTCGGCGACGATCGCGTCGAGAATCGAATCCGAGTTGCGCTTGAACTCGCGTGCCGAGGCCAGGCTGGCGCGGATGCCGGTAACGAGGATCTCTTCCTCGGTCGCATTGCTCTGCGCGCTGGGCGTTTGCGGCGTTTCGCCGGGGGTTGTCGTCGATTGTGCCCAAGCCGGTGCGGCGCCGGCCAACGCCGCCAGGGCCACGCCCATCAACAGAATCGGTTTGCGAGTCATGTCGTCCTCCCCTTTTGACGTCCGCCGGCTCGGGTTTTCCCGATCACTGCAGCGGACAGACACCACCGCGACCCGCGCGGCTTCGGGCTTTTAAGTCTGACAAAAAGAAAAGGCTGTCAATGATGCGTGGATGAAATTTCGCTGCCAAGGGTGAAAGACTTGCAGCCGCAAGCAGTTGCGGCCGCGGCAGCGACGCAGCCAGGGAGCGGCGATTCGGAAGACCGTGGGCGCGGCCGTCAGGCCACGCGCATCACATAGGGCGTGGAGTCGAACGGCGGGGCGAGCCCTTCCACCCAGGCGCCATGCGCATGGGTCCGCGCGACCAGCTCCATCGGCGTGTCGCCGGGCCAGCCGCGCACCCGCACCTCCTGTGCCGCGAGATCGCGGTTGGGCTCCATCATCACCCAGCCGAGCGGGCGTTGGGGTGTCGCCGCGGCGCCGGCCGCCTCCATCCTCGCGGCGATGCGCGCCTGCGCTTCGGGCCGCAGATATTGCCAGACGACCGAATGCATCAGCACCCGGGTGACGCCCGCCGGCTGCGGCTCGGCAAGGCGGGCTTCGAGCCAGTCGGCGGCGTCGCCCCGCTCCAGTTGCACCGCGTCGGCGCGGAGCATCGCGATCGCGGTGTCCAGCCGCGCCTGCCGCTCCACCGCATCGACCCAGACATAGGCCTGAAGCCGATCGGCATCGCGATCGTCGTTCAGGTCGAGCGGGGCGATGTCGACGCCGCGGGCGGAGACGATCTCCACCGGTGCCGCGGGCGGCGGTCTGCCCCGCCATTCGGGCTGCAGCACCAGCGGCGACTCGGCCGGGCCGACGACCACCCCGCCCAGATCGAAGCGGTAGCGCCCCAGCATCAGGTTCAGCCCGGCACTCGATCCGATCTCGAGCAGCTCGAAGCGCGGGCCGTAGCGCGCCGCCAGATGCAGCAGGCCCATCATCAGCCCGTTCGAGCGCGCCGCCTCGTTGGTCTGCGGCGGGCCGTAGAGCCAGGGCATCAGCGGCAGGTCATAGGCCGAGAGCACCGCATCGAGCGCCGCGCCGATCCGGCCGAGATCAGTCTCCTCGCCGGTGAAGATGCGGCGCAGCTCGGGTACGCCGCGCCGGTGGAGCGCATGCAGCCCGCCGACCAGCCGCAGCACCAGCGCATCGGCCACCGGCTCGCCCGGCCAGTCGAGCACCCGCCGCCCGGTCTCGCTGCCCGGGGTGATGCCCTGCCCCAGCGCGGTACAGATGCGCGCGGTGATCGGCGCATCCATCGCCGCGCAATAGCCGGCCTGGATGGCAAAACTCTTGCGGTTCTCTGCTTCGGACGCCATGCGCTTCCCCTTTGGCGCGTGTTGCGCCCATGGCCGCCCCCAAGTAAAGCCCCCGCACCCATGACCGAGCCGTTGATCCTTGCCGTGCCGAAAGGCCGGATTCTCGAAGAGGCGCTGCCCTTGCTGGCGGCGGTCGGCATCGTGCCCGAAGCGGCCTTTTCCGATAAGAACTCGCGCGCGCTGCGTTTCGCGACCAACAATCCCGCGATCGACCTGATCCGGGTGCGCGCCTTCGACGTGGCGACCTTCGTCGCGCATGGCGCCGCGCATCTGGGCATTGTCGGCTCCGACGTGCTGGCCGAGTTCGACTATTCGGAACTCTATGCGCCGGTGGATCTGGGCATCGGCCATTGCCGGATCTCGGTCGCCGAGCCGGTGGCGCTCGCCGAGCAGGACGATCCGCGCGGCTGGAGCCATGTCCGCGTCGCGACCAAATACCCCCACATCACCCGCGCCCATTTCGAGGCGCGCGGCGTGCAGGCCGAATGCGTGAAGCTCAACGGCGCGATGGAGCTGGCGCCGGTGCTGGGCCTCGCCCCGCGCATCGTCGACCTCGTCTCCTCGGGCCGCACTCTGAAGGAGAACGGCCTGGTCGAGGTGGAAGTGATTGCCGAGGTGACCAGCCGCCTGATCGTCAACCGCGCCGCGTTCAAGACGCGCGCGAGCGAAGTCGTGCCGCTGGTCGACGGCTTCCGAAAGGCCGTGGCATGATCCGCCTGAACTCCACCGACGCTGGCTTCGCCGAGGCCTTCACTGCGCTGGTCAACGCCCGTCGCGAGGCGGACGACGATGTCGCGCGCAACGTCACCCACATCATCAAGCGCGTCCGCGACGAAGGCGATGTCGCGCTGCGCGACCTGACCCGGCTGTTCGACAAGCATGATCTCGATCGCTCGGGCTGGACGATCGATCGCGCCGACTGCCTCGCCGCCTATGAGGGGCTCACCCCCGAATTGCGCGATGCACTCGAACTCGCCGCCGAGCGGATCGCGGTCTACCATTCCAAGCAGCGCCCCGAGGATCGCGACGAAACCGACGCGCAGGGCATCCGCCTCGGCGCGCGCTGGACGCCGGTCGATGCGGCGGGCGTCTACGTCCCCGGCGGCCGTGCGGCCTATCCCAGCTCGGTGCTGATGAACGCCATTCCGGCCAAGGCCGCGGGGGTGCGTCGCCTCGTGATGGTCACGCCCACGCCCAATGGCGAAGTGAACCCGCTGGTCCTCGCCGCCGCGCATGTCGCGGGCGTGGACGAGCTGTACCGCGTCGGCGGTGCCCAGGCGGTGGCAGCGCTCGCCTATGGCACCGAGACGATCGCCCCGGTCGACGTCGTCACCGGCCCCGGCAATGCCTGGGTGGCCGAGGCCAAGCGCCAGCTCTATGGCGTGGTCGGCATCGACATGGTCGCGGGTCCGTCCGAGATCGTGGTGGTGGCGGACGGCAAGAACGATCCCGACTGGATCGCCGCCGACCTGCTCAGCCAGGCCGAGCACGACCCCACCAGCCAGTCGATCCTGTTCACCGACGATGCCGCCTTCGCCGACAAGGTAGCGGCCGCCGTCGACGCGCAGATCGCCACGCTGGCGACGGGTGCCACCGCGCGCACCAGCTGGGACGCGAACGGCGCGATCATCCTCGTGCCCGACCTACCGACGGCAATGCCGCTGGTCGATCGCCTCGCGCCCGAGCATCTCGAGCTCGCCTGCGACGACGCCGAGCCGCTGTTCGACATGGTCCGCCATGCCGGCTCCGTGTTCCTCGGCCGCTACACGCCGGAAGCCGTCGGCGATTATGTCGCCGGCCCCAACCATGTGCTGCCCACCGGGCGGCGCGCGCGCTTCGCATCGGGCCTCTCCGTGCTCGATTTCATGAAGCGCACCTCGTTCCTGAGCCTGGATCCGTCCGGGCTCGCCGCGATCGGCCCCGCCGCGGTCGCGCTCGCAGAAGCCGAAGGTCTGCCCGCGCACGCAAAGTCGGTCGCGATCCGTTTAAAGTGATAGAGTAAGAATATGGCCAGTCCGCAAGCACGCTCCCGTTCCAAGGCCCGCGCCGCCGCGCGCCTCGGTGCCGTCCAGGCACTCTACCAGCGCGAGATGGAGGGCACCTCGATCCCCGCGCTGCTGCACGAGTTCCACCAGCACCGGCTCGGCGCGATCATCGAGGACGTCGAATATGCCGATGCCGACATCGCGTTCTTCGACGACATCGTCAGTGGCGCAGATGCCCGCCGCGAGGAGATCGACGGCATCATCGCGGCCAAGCTGAGCACGGGCTGGACGCTGGAGCGGCTCGACAAGCCGATGCGCCAGATCCTGCGCGCCGGCACCTATGAGCTGCTCGCCCGCGCCGACGTGCCGACCGCGGCCGTCATCAGCGAATATCTGGATGTCACCGACGCCTTTTACGATCGCCGTGAAAAGGGCTTCGTGAACGGCATCCTGGACGCGATCGCTAAGGACGCGCGCGGTTGACGCGCGCGCCTGCCCCGTGCCGGGCGGGATGAACGAGGCGGCGTTCCTTGCCTATCTGCGCCACCTGCCGCTCCATGCCGGAGCGCGCGGGCTGCGCGACGATGCGGCCGTGCTCGGCGACCTCGTCCTCACCCATGACGTGCTGGTGGAGGGCGTCCATTATCTGCCGGACGATCCGGCGGAGGATGTCGCCTGGAAGCTGGTGGCGGTGAACCTGTCCGATCTCGCCGCCAAGGGCGCGGTGCCGGAGGGTGTGCTCCTCGGCTATCCTCTTGCGGGTGACGACGCCTGGGATTCGTCGTTCCTGGCAGGGCTAGACGCCGCGCTGGCTACCTTTGCCTGCCCGCTGATCGGCGGCGATACGGTGAAGGCGCCCGCAGGCGTGCCGCGGACGCTGTCGCTGACGGCACTCGGGCGCTCGGTCCATGCGCCGGCGCGAAGCGGCGCGCAGCCCGGCGACCTGCTCTACGTGACCGGGACGATCGGTGACGGCGGCGCGGGGCTGGAAGTGGCGCTGTCAGGGGAAGGACCGGCGACGCTGCTCGCGCGCTATCGTCGCCCGACGCCGCGACTGGAAGAGGGACAGGCGCTCGCCTCCGGCGTGCATGCGATGATGGACGTGTCCGACGGGCTGCTGATCGATGCCGCGCGCATGGCCGAGGCCAGCGGGCTCGCGGTGACGATCGACCTCGCCGCGGTGCCGCTTTCGGCGGACTATCAGGCGGTGCGCGGCGGCGACCGCGAGGCGCGCCTCACCGCAGCGACGGCGGGCGACGATTACGAGCTGCTGTTCGCGGCACCCCCGGGACCGCTCCCGGTGGCGGCGACCTGCCTGGGCGTGTTCAGCGATGGCGAAGGCCTGACGCTCCACGACGCCGGCACGCCGATCCCGCTGCCTGGCCGGCTGGGCTTCGAACACGGGACCTAGTCGAACAGCCCGTCCTGCGATCCCGCCGGCGGGTTGAGCCCGAGATGCTTCCACCCCGGTCCGTTCAGGCACCGGCCGCGCGCGGTCCGCGCGATCAGGCCGAGCTGGATCAGATAGGGCTCGATCACTTCCTCGACGGTGTCGCGCGGCTCGCTGAGCCCCGCCGCGAGCGTCTCCACCCCCACCGGGCCGCCGCGATAGACGTCAGCGATCATCATCAGATAGCGCCGGTCCATCGCGTCGAGCCCCAGCCCGTCCACTTCCAGCCGATTGAGCGCCGCATCGGCCACCTTGGCATGCACCACCGCCTCGCCGAACACATTGGCGAAGTCGCGCACCCGGCGCAGCAGGCGTCCGGCGATACGCGGTGTGCCCCGCGAGCGCCGCGCCACCTCGCGCGCGCCATCCGCGGCGATGTCGAGCCCGAGCAGCCCGGCCGCGCGGGTCACCACCCGCTCGAGCTCGTCCACCGTGTAGAATTGCAGCCGCACCGGAATGCCGAAGCGATCGCGCAAGGGGGTCGTCAGCAGCCCCTGCCGGGTGGTGGCCCCCACCAGCGTGAAGCGCGGCAGATCGATCCGCACGCTCCGCGCCGAGGGCCCCTCGCCGATCATCAGGTCGAGCGCGCGGTCCTCCATCGCAGGGTAGAGTACCTCTTCCACCGCCGGATTGAGGCGGTGGATCTCGTCGATGAACAGCACGTCGCCGTCTTCGAGATTGGTGAGCAGCGCGGCGAGATCGCCCGACTTGACGATCACCGGCCCCGAGGTCGAGCGGAACCCCACCCCCATCTCGCGCGCGATGATCTGGGCGAGCGTGGTCTTGCCGAGACCCGGCGGGCCGAAGAACAGCACATGGTCCAGCGCGTCGCCGCGCGCCTTGGCGGCATCGATGAACACGCGCAGATTCTCGCGCGCGGCCTTCTGCCCGACGAACTCGTCGAGCGACTTGGGGCGCAGCGCAGCGTCGACGTCTTCGGGGCGGCGGCCGGCGGTGAGGAGGCGATCGGTGTCGGTCATGGCAAGAAAATCACATTGTAGCCGCCGCACGCGCGCCGGTCGATTGGCTGGACTGGCAAAGCCGCGGCGAAGCGCGCATCTAGGCGCACATGGTCGATCTGTACGTGGCAACCGCCATTTCCGACTCGCTCCGCGCCGAACTCGCGCGACGCTTCACGCTGCACGAGGGAACTCCGCCCGCGACCACCCGCGCGATCGTCGGCGGGGGACAATTGCAGCTCGGCGCCGCGATGCTCGATCGGCTGCCCGCGCTGGAAATCGTCGCGATCAACGGCGTCGGCTATGACGGGCTCGATCTCGATGCGCTGCGCGCCCGCGGCGTGCGGGTGTCGACCACCCCCGACGTGCTGACCGACGACGTCGCCGATCTCGCCATCGGGCTGATGCTGGCGGTGCAGCGCCGGATCGCCGCCAATGATGCGCTGGTGCGCCGCGGCTGTTGGAAGGCGCCGCTCGGCCGCCATGCGAGTGGCCGAAGGATCGGGATTTTCGGGATGGGCAAGATCGGCGCCGCGATTGCCGCCCGCGCCGCACCCTTCGCGCGCGAGGTTCTCTACACCGCCCGCAGCGCGAAACCGGTGCCCTGGCGCTATGTGCCCGACATCGCCAGCCTGGCGGAGGAGAGCGACGTGCTGATTCTGGCGGCGCCCGGCACCGCGGCGACGGCACACGTCGTCGACGCCGCCGTGCTGGACAAGCTCGGCCCCGCAGGTGTGCTGGTCAATGTCGCGCGGGGCAGCCTGGTCGACGAGGCCGCGCTGGTCACCGCGCTCTGGGCACACACCATCGCCGGCGCCGGGCTCGACGTGTTCGCCGACGAGCCGCACGTGCCCGAGGCGCTGCGATCGATGGATCAGGTCGTGCTCGCCCCCCACCAGGGCAGCGCGACGGCGGAGACGCGTGCGGCGATGGCGGCGCTGGTGCTCGCCAATCTCGACGCCCATTTCGCCGGCGAGCCGCTGCCCACGCCGCTGCTCTAGGGGCGCCCTGCCCCTCATCCCAGCAGCGTGCTCAGCACATCGGGATGGAAGCCCCAGCCGGCAAAGCCACACAGCCCCATGAACAGGCCGAAGGCGCCGAACACCCAGGCGACGACCAGCAACCAGCTGCTCTCGGCGAGCGCGGAAACCGCCGCGACCGAAATCGCCGTGGCGATCGCCGCGTCGCTGGCATCGAATTGGTCGTCATGCACATTGAGCGCGTCATACAGCGCCGCCTGTGCCTTGGCCTGCTCGGCAAGCTTGGGCGCCTCGACCTTGTACTTGGCAATATCGGCGTCGAGCCCCTTCAGGACCGGCGCCACCTTGGCCGGATCGCTCGCGATCGCCGCGATCTGCGCCCGGCTGGTTTCCGCCAGATGCTGCTTGGTCTTGGTCGCCTGATACTCGTTCCACAGGTCGACCGAACCCGACTGCGCCTGCTGCATCGCCTGGACAATATTGCCGTCCTTGATGTTGCACAGGCCGGTTGCGACCGACAGCACCACCACGGTGATCGCCACACGGCGGTTGAGGCGCTTGTCCTTGGCTTCGGCGGAGACTTCGATTTCCATGGCCGGCTCCTACTTCGCCGCCTTGCGCAGCGCGAGGCGGACCAGCGCGTCGAGCGTTGCTGCCGGGCCAAGCTCGTCGCTGGCGGCGTTGACCGCTGCGCTGGCTTCCGCAGGCTTGAAGCCGAGATTGAGCATCGCCGACACCGCATCGGACGCCGCGCCGCCGCTCGGCGCCGCCGTAGCCCCCACCCCGCCGAGCGCGAGGCCGCCGGCCTTGTCCTTCAGTTCGTTGACGATGCGCTGGGCGAGCTTCGGCCCCACCCCGTTCGACCGTGCGATCGTCGCGGAGTCGGCGCGCGCGA
Organism: Sphingomonas trueperi; assembly: GCF_040545965.1. Lineage (GTDB taxonomy): Bacteria > Pseudomonadota > Alphaproteobacteria > Sphingomonadales > Sphingomonadaceae > Sphingomonas > Sphingomonas trueperi_C. Next base: position 733,632 of record NZ_JBEPMV010000003.1, read on the forward strand.
CGGCGGTACGCAGTTCCTCAGGCGCGAGAATCGAGAGGATCGCCAGAGCCACCTTGGCCCCCACCCCCTGCACGCTGGTGAGCAGCTTGAACCAGTCGCGCTCGTCGGCAGTGGCGAAGCCCATCAGCCGGATCGAATCTTCGCTGACCAGCATCTCGGTATGGATGGTGACCTGCTCGCCCACCGCACCCAGCTTGTCGAGGGTCTTGGCCGAGGCGCCGACCAGATAGCCGACGCCGTTCACGTCGATCACCGCATGATCGGCGCCGCTGGACGCCAGTGCGCCGCGAAGATGGGCGATCATAGGCGGGGCTCCGAACGAGCGGAGCGCGGCGGCATGGAAGCGGGGAAGCGCAGCATGGCGGGTACATAAGCGGAACAGCGAAGCGGAGGAAGCGATTTTCCGCGCGAGCGTCTGGCAATCCCGCCGCCGATCCCCAACTCACCGCAATCGACGGGGGGACTTCACGATGATCCAGGTGACGCTGCTGCTGTTCTGGTTTGCCTTGCTGGTGGCGGACGGGACGCCGATCGGCCGGACGCTGCGGCGGCTATTGGTCGAAGCCCCTGCCCGCTGGTGCAACCGCTGGTCGCGCGGCGACATGCTGCTGGTGCTGGTGTTGCTCGCCGGCGCCGCCGCTATCCTGTGGCTGATGGAGGCCGAGAGCCGGTTGTTCCTGGGCATGTTCGGGCCGGATATCGTTGCCGGCGCCAGCATGCTCGAACTCGGCACGCTGCTTGACGTGGCGGTGACCGCCGTGGCGGTGTTCACCACGCTGCGCGTGCAGGGCCTGCGCCACTGGATCGCGGCGCGCTTCAGCCGTCGCCTGCCCCGCGCACGGCGTACCCGTCGCCCCGCGCGGCCGGCTGCGAATGACGATGGCGAAGGACCCCCCTTCGCCATCGCGGCCTAACGCTCAGGACCGCCAGCGCCAGTCGCCGTCGGTCTTCGCCCAGCTGATCCAGATCAGCGCCAGCGTGAGCGGCGCGAGCAGCGCGAGGAACAGCGGGTGCCGCGGCATCGCGAGGCGCACGATCAGCCCCGTCAGCAGCACGAACAGCGCCACGACCAGCCAGCCCTGCCACGTCACCGGCGTGGCGCCATAGCCGAATGCCTTGGGCTTGAACCAGAAGCCCGGGCGTACGCAATCCTCGGTCATTGCTCGTCTCCTTCCACCTGCCTGGGCGGGCGGCCGCGCTTGGGCCGCACCGGATCCGCCAGCTTCACCCCCCGCCGCGCCAGTGCCTCGCGCAGCAGGCATTCCACCTGCGCGTTGACGCTGCGCAGGTCGGTCGCCGCGCTCCGCTCGATCGCGGCGTAGAGCGCGGGATCGAGGCGGAGCGGGAAGGCCTTTTTCTGCGGGGGGACGCTCACGCCACGGCCTTACTGATAGAGCGAACCGGCATTCACCACCGGCTGGGTGTCGCGCTCGCCGCACAGCACCACCATCAGGTTGGAGACCATCGCCGCGCGGCGCTCGTCGTCGAGCTCGACGACATTCTTGGCCGAAAGCTGGTCGAGCGCCATCTCGACCATGCCCACCGCACCTTCGACCAGCGCCTTGCGCGCCGCGACCACCGCCTGGGCCTGCTGGCGCCGCAGCATAGCGCCGGCGATCTCCTGCGCATAGGCTAGATGGGTGAAGCCGCATTCGTCGACGGTGATGCCCGCCACCGCCAGCCGCGCGATCAGCTCGGCGCGGAGCTCGCCGCCGACCTGATCATGGTTGCCGCGCAGGGTGACTTCCTGATGCTCGAAATCGTCATAGGGATAGCGCGAGCCGATGGTCCGCACCGCCGCCTCGATCTGGACGTTCACGAACGCCTTGTAGTCGTCGACGTCGAACAGCGCCTGGGCGGTGTCGGTCACCCGCCACACCACCTGCGCCGCCATCTCGATCGGGTTGCCGCGCAGATCGTTCACCTTGATCTTGTCCGAGATCATGTTGTTGGCGCGGACCGAGACCTTGGTCTTGATCAGCCAGGGCCAGGACCAGCGCAGGCCGGTGGTGCGATCGGTGCCGCGATAGTCGCCGAACAGCAGGATCGCCGCCGCCTGGTTGGGCTGGAGCAGGTAGAAGCCGCACAGCACGAAGAGGAAGACAAGCGCCGCGAGCACGATCCAGGCGACCACCATCCAGTCCGGCAGCCGATCGATCTGCGTGAAGGCCAGCCCGCCCAAGGCCAGCGCCGCCACCGCGACCAACAACATGCCGTAGCCGCTCGTCGTATGCGCCACCGATTCGGCGCTCTGGCGCAATGCGGGTGCGGTGCTCCGTACGTCCGTCATTTTTCCCTCCTGAATTATGATATCATATTTATATCGAATCAGGGGGCCGGACAAGCGGATTCGGCGGACACGAAAAAGGCCGCCGGAGCATGTCCCCCGGCGGCCTCGATCTTCGGCGTTTAGGCCAGAACTCAGTTCAGGACGAGCGTCACCGCGCGGCGGTTCTGCGCCCAGGCGGCTTCGTCCGAACCCATCGCGATCGGACGCTCCTTGCCGTAGCTGATCGTGGTGATGCGATCGGCCGAGACGCCCTGCGCCGCGAGATAGTTCTTCGCGGCGTTGGCGCGACGGTCGCCCAGCGCGAGGTTGTATTCGCGGGTGCCGCGCTCGTCGCAGTGCCCTTCCAGGGTGATGCGCACGTTCGGGTGCGCGACCAGCCACTTTGCCTGGCTGTCGAGGATAGTGCGCGACTGCTGGTCGACGTCATACTGGTCGAGGCCGAAGTGGATCGTGTCGCTCGTCACTTCGCGGCGGAACTGCTCGGAGAGCGGCGTCGCCTGCGTGGTCTCGCCATTGCCATAGGGCTGGCTCGGCGCCGGGGTCTCGGTCGGCGCGGGCGGCAGCTCCTTCGGCGGCTTCTTCGAGCAGGCCGCGGTGGCGACGAGCGCAACGCCGAGCATCAGGCTGGGGACGAGCTTGGTCATGAAATCCTCCTTTTACGGGTGTCGCGCATGCCGCGCATTCGTTACGCTAGAGTTTCTACTCGGTGTCAGGGACGCACGGCGCCCCAATTTGGATCCGAGCCGTCGAGCGGCGTCGGCACTTTTCGCGTCGCGCGGCCGGTGAGGTCCACCGTCCACAGGTCCGGACGGCCCGATCCTTGCGCAGATCGGAAGAAGATGATGACGCGGCCATTGGGCGCCCAGCTCGGGCCCTCGTCGCCCCAGCTGTTGGTGAGCAGCTGCTCGCCGCCGCCCGAGGGGTTCATCACGCCGATGCGGAACGCGCCGCCGCCCATGCGGGTGAAGGCGATCTGGTCGCCGCGCGGGCTCCACGCCGGCGCCGCATAGCGCCCGCCGCCGAAGCTGATACGGTGCTGGTTGGAGCCGTCCGCATTCATCACGTAGAGCTGCTGGGTGCCGCCGCGATCGCTTTCGAACACGATCTTGGAGCCGTCGGGCGAATAGCTGCCGCCGGTGTCAATGCCCGGCGAGGTGGTCAGCCGCTGCGGGGTGCCGCCGCTGGCGGGCACACGGTAGATGTCGGTATTGCCGCCGACCGCCATCGAGAACACCACCCAGCGCGCATCGGGCGACCAGTGCGGCGCGAAGTTGAGCGCGACGTTGGCAACCAGGGTGCGGTCCTGCCGCGAGCCCAGGTCGTAGATATGGATCGAAGGGCGATCGCGCTCGAAGCTCATATAGAGGATCGCGTTGAGCTTGGGGCTCAGGCGCGGGGTCAGTACGATCGACTGGCCGTTGGTGAGGAAGCGGTGGTTCGCCCCGTCCTGGTCCATGATCGCGAGCTGCTTGCGGCGGCGGTTCTTGGGACCGCTTTCGGCGATATAGACGACCTGGGTGTCGAAATAGGGGCCCTCGCCGGTGAGCCGCGCATAGATCGCGTCGGCGCACTTATGGCCCGCGCGGCGCCATTCGCCCGGCGAGACGACGAAGCCCTGGCGGATCAGCTCCACCTTCGACGAAACGTCGTACAGATAGCAGCCGACCGTCAGCGTGCCGTTCGAGTTGGCGCGGACATAGCCCTGCACCAGCGACTGCGCGCCGGTACCGCCCCAATAGTCATAGGCAGGCGCGGTCACTTCCGGAAAGGCGACGGTGCGCAGCTGCGCCGGCGGCACCGGCGTGAACAGCCCCGAGCCGCGCAGATCGTTGGTGATGATGTCGGCGAGCTTCTGGCCCAACACGTCGGTCGAGCCGGCGGGCGTATCGACCACGGCCGAGGTCGGCATCGCGGGGATCGCGATCGGCATCGGCGCGGAGATGCCGCCGACGATATCGATCACCGGCTGTGCGCCGCCCTGCTGCGCCGGCTGCACGGCCTGGGCCTGCGCCTCGGGGCTGTTGGCGATCGGCGGCGGCGGGGTCGTCTGGGCGTGCGCGGTGGCCGCGAGGCAGACCGTCGCAAGGGCCGCAATCTTCAGTTTCATCGCTTCATCCTCATCCAGGCAGCTTGTAGCTGAACGCCAGGCTCTTCCAGCCGCTCGGCACGGCGTAGAGATTGGCGGGCAGCCCATGGATCGGCGTGCAGCCCTTGAAGGTGGCGATCGCCAGATCCTTCACCCGCTCCACATACCGACCATTGGTCGCATCGTTCCCCTGTACGCCGGTAATGTCCGGATCGCCCGCCAGCGAACCATCCGGATTGAAGTTCACCCGCAGCAGCACGCGGATACGCTCGGCACCGGGCCCGGGGGTGACCTGGCGGTTGGCGCAGGGCTGGATCTGCCGGGCGATCACGCCCCGGAAGCTCGCCACGTCTTCGGCCGAAGCCTTGCTGCCGGGGTTCTGCAGCGACGTGCTGGCGGTCTTGTTGTTCGAGCGGCCGAGATCGAGCCCCGCCAGGTTGCCGGTCGGCTTCACCGGGCGGCGTGCGCTGCCCGTCGCGGCGCTCTGCGACGGGGCGTTGCTCGGCTTGACAGGCGCGGCCTTGGATGGCGCTGCCGGCTTAGCGGGCTGTGCAGGCTTGGCCGGCTGCGGCTTCTCGACAGGCGCCGGCTTGGATTTGGGCTGCGGCTTCTCCGCCGGTGCCGGCTTGGGCTGCGGCGGCTGCGGCTTGGGCTGCGGGGCCGGCTGCGGCTGTGGCGGCGCGGGTTGCGGCTTCGGTTGCGGCTGCGGTTCCGGGGAAGGCGGCGGCGCGGCCTCGGGCTCGACCGGCGCCTCTACCGGCGACTTCTTCGCGGCTAGCTCTTCCTGGCTCGGCACCGGCGCGCTGCTCTCCAGCCCCACCTTGTCGGCGAGCGAGATGTCGATCGGAATCGCCTTGGGCGGCTCCTGCGGCGGCGTCTTCGCGAAGCTGAGCGCGAGCGCGGCGAACACCGCGGCATGCGCCGCGATGGATACGCCGAGCCCGATCCGCTCGCTACGGTCCATGGTCTCGCTCACTTCAGCGCTGGTCGCTCGGTTCGGTGAGCAGCGACACCTTGTTGAGGCCGGCCTGGTTGAGCTCGCCCATCACCCGCATCACCTTGCCATAGCCGAGCGCAGTATCGCCGCGCAGGTAAATAGCTGCAGGCTTGCCGTCAGGGCCCTTCTTCGCCGCGATCGCCTCCAGCCTGGCGGGCAGCTCGGCATCGCTCACCGCGTCGTTGTCGAGGAACACCTGGCCCTTGTCGTCGATGGAGATCTGGACCGGCTTCTGCTCCTGGTCCAGCGCCTTGGCGCGGCTCTCGGGCAGGTTCACCTGCACGCCGGCGGTCAGCAGCGGCGCGGTGACCATGAAGATGATCAGCAGCACCAGCATCACGTCGACCAGCGGGGTGACGTTGATCTCGGCCATCGGCGTGCGGCGGCCGCGGCCCTTGCCGGAGGGGAGGTGCATGGCCATCGGCTTAGCCCTCCATCTCCAGGCGACGGCTCAGCGTCGCGTGGAAGCCGTCGGCGAAGCGATTGAGCCGCGCCTCGACGCGGTTCACGGCATGGCTGTAGCGGTTGTACGCAATCACCGCCGGGATGGCGGCGAACAGGCCGATCGCGGTGGCGAACAGCGCCTCGGCAATGCCAGGTGCCACGACGGCGAGCGACGAGCTCTGCGCGGCGGCAATGCCGGTGAAGCTGCGCATGATGCCCCAGACGGTGCCGAACAGGCCTACGAACGGGGCGACCGAGCCCACCGTGGCGAGGAAGTTCAGGCGATCCGACAGCCGGTCGATCTCCATCGCGACGGTCGCCCCCATCGCGGTGGCGAGGCGCTCGCGCGTGCCTTCGCGGTCGATCGTCTTGCCCGCGGTCGAGCGGCGCCATTCGCTGACCCCGGCGGCGAACACCCGCGCGATTGGCTGGTCGCGGCCGGCGGCGCGGCGGTGGAATTCGTCGAAGTCATCGGCCTCGCGATATTCGGTCTCGAAGCGCTGCATCTCCTTGCGCAGCCCGCTGACCTTCAGCGCGAAGCCGACGATGATCGTCCAGGTCCACAGGCTGGCGAGCAGCAGGCCGATCATGACCAGCTTCACGACGATGTCGGCTTCCAGGAACAGATGGATCGGCGACAGGACGGCACCGGTTGAGACGGACGGCATGGACGCTTAACTCTCCTTCCACACGAGCGGTTCGAACGCGGCAAGCCACTCGGCCGGCTGGCGGCGCGGACGACCGCCCGGGCCGACAAAGGCGACCTCGACGGTCGCCTCGGTGACTATGGTTTCGCCCCGCATGACTCGTTGCTGAATATCCACGACGGCGGCGCGCAATCGGGTCAGTCTGCTGACAACCACCAGCGTGTCCCCAAGTTTCGCCGGCGAACGATAGCGAATGTCGATCCCCGCGACCGCATAGGCGCCCCCGCCCGCCTCGAACACGGCGCGCTGGTCGATCCCCATGCAGTCGAGCAGGTCGGACCGGGCGCGCTCCATGTAGCGCAGATAATTGGCATGGTAGACGACACCCGTGAAATCGGTGTCCTCGAAATAGACGCGGAGCGCGAACTGGTGCGTGCCGTCGACGATACGACCGGCCGGGGCTTCGGGGGTGGTGGTCATGAATTGGCCTCCTAGCGGAGGCGTCTCCGGAGAGGAACCCCAAAGGGGGTTATCCTTTCGTAGGAGGGGGGGGCTGGTTCAGGGCGGAGCGATGTAGCCTACTTAAGCCCCTCCTCCTGGGAGGAGGGGTTTGGGGGTGGAGGGATTCCAGACCAGAGGTTGGTCTCGGTGAGACACGGCCCCACCCCAACCCCGCATTAGGTGAACAGCGCCCCGCGCTGTTCAGGCGCTGCCGGGGGCAGCGCCGACCTGATGCGCCTGAGGGGAGGGGCTTAAGCGGCGTTAGAACAGCAGCCGCTGCGTGGAGCCGCCGCGCCCGACCGGGGCCCCGCCCCGTCGGCGCGAAAGCTCGGTCTCGGCGGTGAAGCGCACATCCTCGTCGCGATCGGTGAGGAAGCCCTCGAGCGAGTCCTCGGAGATCTCGCTCCACTCCTTGCCGCGATCGGGGCCGTAGCGAACGCGCGGCAAGAGGCCGGGCTGGCTGGACCATTCGATCAGCTGCGCGACGCTCGCCTGGTTGAGCATGTCGCGCAGGTGGAAGGCGGTGACATAGGCATCCGGAAAGGCGCGGTGCGCGGGCAAGCCGCGTTCATGCTCCATCCCCTCGGGCCGGCGCCAGTAGCGCAGCATCTGGTTGGAGAAGCCCGGGCTGTCCGGCCACAGCCGCAGCGCGCATTTCCAGGTACAGATCCAGTCCGCACCGCGCGTGAGCGCGGGCGTGCAGAACTGCTCCTCAAAGCTCGCGCGGTGCGCGGCGAGCGCAACGCGGCGCGGCCAAGGATCGAGGATGGGACGCGCGACGTCGTGCCAATAGGGCGCGTCGGCCACGTCCTCGTCGCGGATATGGTGGATCGCCATGGTCAGCGGCGGGATGCCGCGGCCGGGATTGACGAGGCGGTTGCCGCCCTCGCCCTGCAGTTCCCAGCGGCCGTCAGCGCCGAGCGCTACGTCCTGCCAGCCGATCTCGCAGACGGCATGGAGGGGCGGTTTGTCGCCGGTGGTCTCAAGGTCAATGACGCGGATGATCGAAGGTGGTGGCGGAGCCATGCGCGCGATGTGGGGGTTTTCTGGGGGAAATGCCAGCAAATCCTAGCCCCTCCCCTTCAGGGGAGGGGTTGGGGGTGGGGCAGTGTCTCACCGAGACCAACAGAGGTTCTGGAATCCCTCCACCCCCAACCCCTCCTCCAAGGAGGAGGGGCTTAAGATCGGTTGTTACTCCGCCGCCTTCTTCTTCGCCGGCGCCTTCTTGGCGGCAGGCTTCTTGGCCGCCGTGGCCTTCTCGCCCGCCGCAGCCTTGGCCGCGGGCTTCTTGGCCGCTGCTTTCTTCGCCGGCGCCTTCTTCTTCGCCTTGCCCTTGGCAGGCCCCTGCGCCGCCTTGGCGTCGATCAGCTGGGCGGCTTCCTCCAGGGTCAGCGCGTCCTTGTCGATCGTCTTGGGCAGGGTCGCGTTGGTTTCGCCATCGGTGAGATAGGCGCCGTAGCGGCCTTCCATCAGCTTGATCTCGGCGTCGGTACGCGGATGCTTGCCGAACACCTTGAGCGGCTCGCGTGCCGCCCCGCGCGCCGGGCGACCACCGCCCGCCGCCGCCTCGGCCAGCTTGACCACCGCCGCGTTCATGCCGGTCTCGAACACCTCTGCGGTCGACTGCAGCCGCGCATATTTCCCGTCATGCGCCAGATAGGGCCCATAGCGGCCGATCGAGGCGGTGATCGGGTTGCCCGTCTCCGGATGGTTGCCGATGGTGCGCGGCAGCTTGAGCAGCTTGAGCGCCCATTCGAGATCGAGATCGACGTCCTTCGGGATCGACGCCCGCGCCGCATCCTTGCCCTCACCGAGCTGGATATAGGGCCCGAACCGGCCCGACTTGCGCTCGACATTGAGCCCCGTTTCGGGGTCCTGGCCCAGCACCTCCGGCCCCGTGTCCTCGCTCCCCTCGCCGCCCGGCTGGCCGAAGCGACGCGTGTACTTGCACTCGGGATAGTTGGAGCACGCCACGAACGCACCGAACCGGCCGCCACGCAGCGCCAGCTTGCCGACGCCGCAATTCGGGCACAGCCGCGGATCGCTGCCGTCCGCCTTGGCGGGGAACAGATACGGCTCCAGGAACTGGTCGAGCGCCGCGGTAATGTCGGAGGGCTTCTGCTCCATCACCTCGGTGGTGCGCGGCTTGAAGTCGCGCCAGAAGGCCTCCAGCACCGCCTGCCACGCCGCACGGCCGCCGGACACGTCGTCCAGCTCCTCCTCCAGCTCGGCGGTGAAGTCGAACGAGACATACTTTTCGAAAAAGCGTTCGAGGAACGCGGTCAGCAGGCGGCCGCTCTCCTCGGCGAAGAAGCGGTTCTTCTCCACCCGCACATAGGCGCGGTCCTTGAGCACCTGGATGATCGAGGCATAGGTCGAAGGCCGGCCGATGCCGAGCTCCTCCAGCCGCTTGACCAGCGAGGCTTCGGAGAAGCGCGGCGGCGGCTGGGTGAAGTGCTGCTCGGCGTTGACCGCCTTCTTGGCCGGCGAGGCGCCCTCGCTCATGCGCGGCAGGCGGCGGCTGTCCTCGTCGCCCTCGTCGTCCTTGCCCTCTTCGTAGAGCGCGAGATAGCCGGGGAACAGCACCACCTGGCCGGTGGCGCGCAGGCCGTGCTGGCCGGTGCCATCCGCGAGATCGACGGTGGTCCGCTCCATGCGGGCCGACGCCATCTGGCTGGCGAGCGCGCGCTTCCAGATCAGGTCGTACAGCTTGGCATGGTCGCCCGAGCCGGCGCGGTCCTTGCCGAAATCCGTCGGGCGGATTGCCTCGTGCGCTTCCTGGGCGTTCTTCGCCTTGGTCTGATACTGGCGCGGCTTGTCGGGCACGTACGACCCGTCGTAGCGATCAGCCACCGCCTTGCGCGCCGCCTGGATCGCCGAGGGGTCCATCTGGACGCCGTCGGTACGCATGTACGTGATCGCGCCGTCCTCGTAGAGCGCCTGCGCGATCCGCATCGTGTGGCTGGCCGAGAAGCCGAGCTTGCGTGCGGCTTCCTGCTGCAGCGTGGACGTCGTGAAGGGCGGCGGCGGGTTGCGCATCGCCGGCTTGGTCTCGACCGCGACGACGGTGAAGCGGCCTTCCTCGACCGCCTTCTTGGCCGCCTCTGCGCTGCCCTGGTCGCCGATCGACAGGCGGTCGAGCTTCTCGCCCTTCCACTTGACGAGACGGGCCTGGAACGGCGTGCCATCCGATTCCATCTCGGCGATGACCGACCAATATTCCTGCGCGACGAAGCTTTCGATCTCGCGCTCGCGCCCGACGATCAGCCGCAGCGCCACCGACTGGACGCGGCCCGCCGACTTGGCGCCGGGCAGCTTGCGCCACAGCACCGGCGACAGCGTGAAGCCGACGAGATAGTCCAGCGCGCGGCGGGCGCGGTACGCGTCGATCAGATCGGTATCGAGCTCGCGCGGGCGCTGCATCGCCTCAAGGATCGCGGGCTTGGTGATCGCATTGAAGGTGACGCGCTCGACTTCCTTGGGGAGCGCCTTCTTGTTGCGCAGCACTTCCTGCACGTGCCAGCTGATCGCCTCGCCTTCGCGGTCAGGGTCGGTCGCGAGGATCAGGCGGTCGGCCTTCTTCGCCTCGTCGGCGATCGCCTTGAGCTGCTTCGACTTATCCGCATAGGTCTCCCACTCCATCGCGAACGATTCGTCGGGGTTCACCGACCCGTCGCGGGCGGGCAGATCGCGGACATGGCCATAGCTGGCGAGGACGCGATAATCCTTGCCGAGATACTTCTCGATGGTTTTCGCCTTGGCGGGCGACTCGACGATGACAAGCTGCATGAAGTGGTTAGACCGATCCCTACGTGTACGCGTGTAAGGTGGGGGGCGACGCTGCGGCGCGTCAAGCCGCTCGTTCGAAGCGCTAACGCCCCTCCCGCGACCGGGAGGGGCTAGCGTGCGATCAGGCGGTGGCCCGCATCCGCTCCAGCACCACGTCGATGTCCTTGGCGTCGTGGCGTTCTGGGACGCGCTGATCCTCCGGCCCGGTGCCGCGATTGACCAGCCGCCCGCGGCGCACCGGCTCGCGCTCGGCGGTCTCGGCGGCCCAGCGCAGCAGGTTCGGATATTCCTGGGCGTTCAGGAACACGTCGGCCCCTGCATAGGTCTCGCCGCGGAGCACCGCGCCGTACCAGGGGAAGATCGCCATGTCGGCGATGGTGTACTCGTCGCCCACCATGTAGCGGTTGTTCGCCAGATGCGTGTCGAGCACATGGAGCTGGCGCTTGGCCTCCATGGCATAGCGATCGATGGCGTACTGGATCTTGATCGGCGCATAGGCGAAGAAATGGCCGAAGCCGCCGCCCAGGAACGGCGCCGAGCCCATCTGCCACATCAGCCAGCTGAGCGTCTGCGCGCGCTTGGCAGTGTCGGTGGGCAGGAACGCGCCGAACTTCTCGGCAAGGTGGAGCATCATCGCGCCGCTCTCGAAGATCGGTAGCGCGGGGCTGATCGAATGGTCGACCATCGCCGGGATCTTCGAGTTGGGGTTGATCGCGACGAAGCCGCTGCCGAACTGGTCACCGTCGCCGATGTTGATCTTCCACGCGTCATACTCGGCGCCGGCATGGCCCGCGGCGAGCAGTTCCTCGAGCAGGATCGTCACCTTCTGCCCGTTGGGCGTGCCGAGCGAATAGAGCTGGATCGGGTGCTTGCCGACCGGCAGTTCCTTCTCGTGCGTCGCACCGGAGGTGGGCCGGTTGATGTTGGCGAACTGACCACCATTGCCCGGCGCCCATTCCCACACCTGGGGCGGGACATAGCCGGCGGGAAGGTTGTTCGCGGGATCGGGGGCGTCGGCCATGCTCATGTCTCCTCGGAGGATCTTGCCGGCGGCATGTAGGACGCGAGCGGCGACTTGCCAGACCCACGCACGACAAAGGGCCGGGCGCAGCTTATCGCCACGCCCGGCCCCTTGCCGCAGTGCTCGCGCCGATTAGCGGAAGCGGATGCCGACGCCGGCCATCACGCGCTGACGCGCGGTGTGGTCGTTATACTGCGAACGGACATACTGGACGTTCGCATAGACCGGCATGCGCGTCTCTTCGCCGGTGAACGAATATTCGACGCCGCCGCCGACCTGGTAGCCGTCGGTGCGGAAGTGATCGTAATAGCCGCCCGTCGGCGTATCGAGGCGCTTGCGCTGCTCGTTGCTGACATAGCCGCCCTTGGCGAAGATCAGCAGCTGCGGGGTGGCGAGCACGCCCGCGCGCACGGCCGCGCCATATTCGTCGAACGACTTGTGGCAGACGGTGCCGCCGCTCGCGGCCGAGCAATTCTCGTTCCACTCATTGGCGCGCCAGTAGCTGCCCTCGGCGCCGATCACGATGCGATCGCCGATCTGGCCGTCGAAGCCGATGGTGCCGCCATAGCCGAACTTGTCGTTATGGTTGCCCTGCGACTGGAACCGGTCGCCGCCGGCGTTGGCTTCGATGCGGATGCCGCGGAAGCTGGTGCCGTTGCTGCTGGTGGCGGTGTCCTGGGCCTGAGCGGCCGTTGCGGTGAAACCGAGTGCCGCGATGGCGACGATGAACGCTGAACGCATACGAATACTTCCCTTGGATTGGAGGGGTTTTTGCCTCCGCCGAAACCCTCCACCGGCAAAAGGTTTCCGCGACGCGGCGGAAAAGGGGTGCAACCGTGACAAAGATGCAACAGGTTGAAGATGCGTCGGCGCCGTAGCGTCGCGCCACGTGCGCTTGCCGCCAGCGGTCGGACGCGGCAAAGCCGTGGCATGCCCGCCGGCCCGTTTTCCTTTCGCCACCTGGTTCGCCCGCTGCTGTTCGTCTTGGGGGCGGTGCTCGCTTGCTACGCGCTGGCGCTGGTGCCGCGCGAGGTGCATCCGCTCGAGCTCACCTTCAACTCGATGCTCGACCATCTGCTCCGCGGGCGGTTCGACGTTGATCCTCGGCTTGTCGGCCGCGAGGGGTTTACCATCGGCGACCAGGTCATGGCCTATTGGGGGATCTTCCCGGCGCTGCTGCGCCTGCCGATGACGCTGTTTCCCGGCTGGCGGTATCTCGACTTCACGATCGGATCGTGCCTGATCGCACTCGCGGGGATGGTGGCCACCAAGCTGTGGACGCTGCGGCTGATCCGGCGCGAACTGCCCGCCCTCCCCGCCTGGCTGGACCGGGCGATGGTGGTGGTGCTGGTGCTGTCCGGCGCGCAGACCTGCTTCCTGCGGTTCAGCCTCTACCAGGAGGTGTGCCTGTGGGCGGCGCTGTGGGGCGCCCTGTTCGTGGCCGCCGCAATCCATGCCCAGCTGCGCGGGCTCGGCCGCGAGGCGTTGCTGGTGATGGCCCTCGCCGCCGGGCTGGCGATGCTGACCCGCGTTTCGCTCGGCATCGGACTGGTCGCTGCGTTCGGCGGCGTGCTGCTAATCGAAGCGGTGCGAAGCCGCGCGGATCTGCGCGGCTGGCTCGCCACCGCCGTTCTGCCGATGCTGCTGCTGGCGCTGCTGGGGCTGATGACCGCCGGGGTAAATATCGGGCGCTGGGGCAATCCCTTCACCTTCGCCGACTACCACCACTACAACTATAACGAATGGTATCCGGACCGCATGGTGCGGATGGCCGAACAGGGCCTGTTCAATCTCCGCCGCGTCCCCTTCGGACTAATCTATTATTTCGCGCCGGTCTGGGTGCTGCGCGGTGCCGATGGGCAGCTATTGTTGGAGGCAACGCGCGCGAAGTGGATCGATGCGGCCGAGCTGCCGCCGAGCAGCTTCCTGCTGACCGATCCGCTGCTGCTGACGCTGGGCGCATTGGCGATCCTCGGCTGGGCTCGCCATGCGAGCGTCGACCGGGTCCGAGGCATCGCCGTGGCGCTCGGCCTCGCCATTCCCGCCGGGCTGATGCTGTGCGCGGTGAGCATGAACTTCCGCTACCGACTCGATTTCTACCCGCTGTTCGAGTTCCTCGCCTTTTCGGGGCTGATCGTGGCCGGCCACGGGGGAGCGGCGCCGGGTCCGCGCTGGACAGCGGTCCTGGCGACCATATCGGTGTTGGCCTCGCTGCTGGTCGGCGCCGCGTATCTGGTCGGGCGGCTGGGGCCCGGCCAGTTGCTGATCGGCGATGGCGTCGGCGCTTATTATCTCCAGGCCTTCGGGCTGCGCTGAGCGGCTAGCGCAGCGACACCCGCGCGCCAGCGTGTCGCTCCAGCCGGCCCGCCAGCTCCAGTTCGAGCAGCACCGTCTGCACCACTGCAGGCGCACAGCCCGACTGCCGGATCAGCTCGTCGACGCCGACGGGCACCGGGCCAAGCAGCCCCGCCACGCGCCGTCGATCGGCATCGCTCGCATCCTCCGGGGGCGCTGCGCCGAAGCGATCGCCCGGCGCCCGCACCACCCGCGAGTCGATCGGCCGGACCTGTTCCCAGATGTCGTCGGCCGACTGCACCAGGATCGCACCCTCGCGAATCAGCAGATTGCACCCCTGCGCGCGCGGATCGAGCGGCGAGCCGGGCACCGCCATCACCTCGCGCCCCGCCTCCGCCGCAATCCGCGCAGTGATCAGGCTGCCCGAGCGCGGCGCGGCTTCCACCACCACAGTACCCAGCGACAGTCCGGCGATGATGCGGTTGCGCGCGGGGAAGAAGCGCGCAAGCGGCTCGGTACCCGGCGGCTGTTCGGTGACGAGCAGGCCCTGGCGCGCGACCCGCTCCTGCAGCTCGGCATTCTCCGGCGGGAAGACGATATCGATACCGCTGGCGATCACGCCCACCGTGCCGCCGGCGAGCGCCCCCTGGTGCGCGGCGGTGTCGATGCCGCGCGCCAGACCCGAGACCACCGTGGCGCCCTGCTCGACCAGCCCGATGGCGAGCTGGCGGGCGAAGCGGCATGCGGCAGCCGAGGCGTTGCGCGCGCCGACCATCGCGACGCATGGTCGCTCCAGCAGCGTCATGTTGCCGCGCACGATCAGCGCGGGCGGCGCATTGTCCAGCTCGGCGAGCAGCGGCGGATAAGCGGGATCGTCGAGGAATAGATAGCGCGCGCCGAGCCGCTCGACCGCGGCGATCTCGCGCCGCACCGCGCCGGCATCGGCGATCTGCGGCGCCCGCCCGCCGCCGCGCGCGGCGAGCATCGGCAGCGCATCCAGCGCCGCCTCGGCCGCGCCGAAGCGGGCGATCAGTTGGGCATAGGTGACGGGACCGACATTGGCGGAGCGCAGCAGCCTCAGCCGCGGCTCCCGCCCGTCAGCCACGCTTGCTGCCGACCCTGGGTTCGGCGCCGCTGAGCAGCCGATCGATATTCTCGCGGTGCTTCCACAGCACGATCAGCGCCAGCGCGAGCAGCATCAGCACCAGGTCGAGCCGGCCGAAAAAGGCAGCGCTCACCGGCGCGCTGACCGCCGCCGCCATCCCCGAGACCGAGGAGATCCGCACCGTCGCGAGCAGGCCGAGCCACACGGCGGCATAGACGAGGCCGGAGGGCCAGTAGAGCGCGAGCACCACGCCCATCAGCGTCGCC
Organism: Sphingomonas trueperi; assembly: GCF_040545965.1. Taxonomy (GTDB): domain Bacteria; phylum Pseudomonadota; class Alphaproteobacteria; order Sphingomonadales; family Sphingomonadaceae; genus Sphingomonas; species Sphingomonas trueperi_C. The sequence goes on from NZ_JBEPMV010000003.1 coordinate 749,073, forward strand.
ACGCCCTTGCCGCCGCGGAACTTGAGCCAGACGGGATAGCAATGGCCGATGAACGCCGCCGTTGCCGCCAGCGCGGCGGTACCGGGCAGGAAGGCCGCGGCGAGCAGCACCGCCACTGCGCCCTTGGCCATGTCGAGCAGCAGCGTCGCCGCCGCCAGACCCTTGCGGCCGGTACGCAGCACGTTGGTCGCGCCGATATTGCCCGATCCGATCTGGCGCAGGTCTCCCGCCCCCGCGGCGCGCGTAAGCAGCACCCCGAATGGGATCGAACCGAGCAGATAACCGAGCAACAAGGCCCCGGCCGGGGCCATCCATGGAACTTCCGTGGGCAATGCGGCCCCCTTTCGTTCCTCCGTGTAGCCGCATCCCTTACCCAAACGCAATGATCTGCATCAGCGTGCAGACGGGCGCGATGTTGACGCTGGCGTGCTGCCTCGGCCATGGCCGGGGCATGGCCGATCGTCGTCCCATACTCTTCTTCGATTCTGGCGTCGGCGGCTTGTCGGTGCTCGGCCCCACCACTGCGCTGCTGCCCCAGGCACCTTTGGTCTATGTCGCCGATTCGGCGGGCTTTCCTTACGGCACCAAGAGCGAGGCGGAGATTGCCGCGCGGGTGCCGGCGCTGCTTGGACGGCTGGCGGAGCGCTATGATCCGCGGCTGATCGTGATCGCCTGCAACACCGCCTCGACGATCGCGCTCCAGCATGTCCGCGCCGCGCTCGACCTGCCGATCGTCGGCACCGTGCCGGCGATCAAGCCCGCGGCAGAGACCAGCCGCACCCGGACAATCGGCGTGCTGGGCACCGCGGCGACGGTACGCCAACCCTATGTCGACGATCTCGCCGCGCGCTTCGCGGGGGACTGCGCGGTGCTGCGCCACGGCTCGGCGGCGCTCGTCGAGCTGGCCGAGGCCAAGCTTGCAGGCGAGACGATTGCGCCCGAGGTCATCGCCAACGAACTCGACGGCCTGTTCCACCAGCCCGGTGGCGACCGCATCGATGTGATCGTCAATGCCTGCACGCACTTCCCGCTGCTGGAGCCCGAGATGCGCGCGGTAGCGCCGGCGGGCGTGCAGTTCGTGGATGGCGCTCCCGGCATCGCGCGCCGAGTCGCCTATCTCACGCGCGAGCAAAGCTGGCCCGCCGACCTTCCCCCCGGCCGCGCCGTGTTTACCGCGCGCGACCATCGTGCAGATGCGCTAGCCCCGACGCTGGCCCGCTACGGGCTCAGCCGCATCGAGACGCTGTAGGGCTCAGGCGAAGTCGCCGAGCACTGCCTGCGGATCGCGCACGGCGATCTTGGCGGTGTAGCGGTCCGCCATTTCCTGGTGGACGCGTCGCGCACTGCTATCATCGCACTTGCCCGCGCGCTCACGCTCCTGCCGGGCACGCCGTTCAAAATATTCGATATCGTTCTTCGCCATGGGCCGCTCTCCATGCCAGGCGGGAGCTCAGCGTCTCTCAGCCGCGGACCTGCTGGCGCCCCGAGTCGTCCGCGATACCCTTTGTTTACCACAAGCGAAGCTGCAGATCCCTGATCTTGCGCAATCATCGACTACCGACCGCAATATTCTTCATCGCCCCGATGCTGCAGACGCGGCGGACAACCCCTATCTCCCGCGCGCATGCCCTCCGGCCATGCACTGGGAGCAATCCTGATCCTATACGGTGGTTCACGTGCTAGAATTGCTGAAAATTAAGGCGTAGAGAGATTTTCCATGCAGCGCCAAGACGCCTCCGCGCCCGCGATCGACTATACGCGGGTCTTCACCCAGGCCATCGACCGCCTCCACGCTGAGGGGCGCTACCGGGTCTTTATCGACATCCTGCGCAACAAGGGGATGTTCCCCAATGCGCGCTGCTTCGCCGGGCATAACGGGCCGAAGCCGATTACGGTGTGGTGCTCGAACGATTACCTGGCGATGGGGCAGCACCCCAAGGTGATCGCAGCGATGGAAGAGGCGCTGCATGATGTCGGCGCAGGCTCCGGCGGCACGCGCAACATCGGCGGCAACACCCACTACCACATCGATCTCGAGCGCGAGCTGGCCGACCTGCACGGCAAGGAGAACGCGCTGCTGTTCACCTCGGGCTATGTCTCCAACGAAGCGACGCTGGCGACGCTGGCCAAGGTGATGCCGGGCTGCATCATCTATTCGGACGAGCTCAACCACGCCTCGATGATCGCCGGCATCCGCAATTCCGGCTGCGAGAAGCGGGTATGGCGCCACAATGACGTCGCCCATCTCGAAGAACTGCTCGCCGCCGACGATCCCTCGGTGCCGAAGCTGATCGCGTTCGAGAGCGTCTATTCGATGGACGCGGACATCGCGCCTATCGCCGAGATCTGCGACCTGGCCGACAAGTACAATGCGCTGACCTATCTCGACGAGGTCCATGCCGTCGGCATGTACGGACCGCGCGGCGGCGGCATCGCGGATCGTGAGGGCCTCGCGGACCGGCTGACGATCATCGAAGGCACGCTGGGCAAGGCGTTCGGCGTGATGGGCGGCTATATCGCTGCCGACCAGGTGATCATCGACGTCATCCGCAGCTATGCGCCGGGCTTCATCTTCACCACCTCGCTGTCGCCGGTACTGGTCGCCGGCGCGCTGGCGAGCGTGCGGCACCTGAAGAGCTCCAGCGTCGAGCGCGAGGGCCAGCAGGCCGCCGCGGCGATGCTCAAGCAACTGATGAACGACGCCGGGCTGCCGGTGCTGCCCTCCACCACCCACATCGTGCCGCTGATGGTGGGCGATCCGGTCAAGGCCAAGAAGATCAGCGACGTGCTGCTCGCCGAGTACGGCGTGTATGTGCAGCCGATCAACTACCCGACGGTGCCGCGCGGTACCGAGCGCTTGCGCTTCACCCCCGGCCCGTCGCACGACGAGGCGATGATGCGCGAGCTGGTGGATGCGCTGGTCGAGATCTGGGGCCGGCTGGAGCTTCGGCTGGCGGCTTGAGCGCCGTCAGTCGAGGGTGATCTGGCCGCCGAGGCCAGGCACGTCCATCGGTTCACCGAACGGCACGATCCTGGCCTCGCCATAGGCGGTGCCGCTAGCGTCCAGCACGAAGCAGTGGGTCACCCGCGCGACGCTGTCGACAACCCAATACGCCGGAATGCCAGCCGCGCCATATTCCTCGCGCTTTTCGCCGAGGTCGCGCTTCTGCGTCGTCTCCGCCACTTCGATCGCAAACAGCACTTCCTCGCCGCGCAGCGCCTTTTGCGGCAGCGCGCCAGGGCGCAGAACAGCGATATCGAAAGCACGGACCGTATGCGCATCGATGCGAATGACAACATCCGCGCCTGCTTTCGTCCCCGCAGCCTGCACGAGGGGGAAAAGCAAGCCGATCAGGCGCGCGTTCAGCTCGCCATGCGACCAGTCGGCCGGCATCATCTTTTCGATTTCCCCCCGGACCAGTTCCGCCCGCATATCCTCGAACGCCCCCAGTTCGAGCATGTGCAGGAAATCGTCCGCCGTGAACGGCGACGCCCACTCCTTGTTGGATGCGAGGCGGACCTGCTGGTTCATGTCGTGCAGTGTAGCACGGCAGGTACTTCCGAGGCGATAGCGCTCAGGCGGGCCGCTTGAGCCCCGCGCTCCACGTGTAGCCGCGCAACGACGACCGGAACGATGCCGTCAGCTCCTGCTCGGCCGCGATGGCCTCCACCACCGCGCGCAGGTCGGCACGAGGGTAAACGTGGAAGGCGTTGAGCTCCTTGAAGTGGAAGCGCTTGGCGAAGCCGGGCAGGCGCTCATACTGGCCGAAGTCGACGATGTGCAGGCTGCCGCCCGGCGCCAGCGCCTTGGCGCCAAGCGCGATCGCTTCCTTCCACGGCGGCATCATCGAGAGCGTGTAGCTCATGAACACGCGGTCAACTTGGGTAAGCCCGAACAGCGCCTGAACGTCGAACGACCCGGCATCGCCCTGCGCCAGGGTAATCTTGTCCGAGAGCCCGTGCTTCGCCACCGACTTGCGCGCGGTATCCAGCATCGCCTCGCTGATGTCGAAGCCGTGGAAGCGCGCATTGGGCCAGCGCTTGGCCGCGACGATCAGGTTGCGCGCGGTGCCGCAGCCGACTTCCAGCACCGTGCCGCCCGGCGGCGGCGCCAGTTCGCGGATCAGCCGGTCGCGGCCGAGCAGATAGAATTTGCGCGTGAGATCGTAGAAGTGGCGATGGAGTGCATAGGTCGCATCCATCAGCCCCTTTTGATCGGCCGCCCCTGCCTGCCCGCTCATGCGTGCGGCTTCAGCGTCCAGACATGGGTCGCGCCATAGACCGACGAGCGGTCGCGGCGCGTCCAGTCGTCGAGCTTGGCCTGGTCCTCATATTGCCACTGGTTCATCAGCTCGTCGGGGATGTGGCCACGGACCACGTCCGGCACGGCGGCCGTGCGATAGAGCACGCGCGCGCCGGGCTTGGCGGTACGGGTAATCTCGGTCCAGATCCGGGTCAGCTGCTCGTCGGTCATCCAGTCCTGCGCGTCGAGCAGGATGTAGCGATCGAGCGACTGGGCCGGCATCGATTCCAGATAATCGGCATAGTTGGTGTGGCGGATCTCGACGCGGTCGGCACGGTCGCGCACCAGCTCGTAGTTCTTGCGCTCGAGATAGGGCGGCAGCGGCGCGCCTTCATGCTCGCCGTATCCGCGACCGAACGCCTGCCAGGCGTAAAAATTGTCCTTCAGGTCGAAGTCGCAGGCGAGCTTGCGCAGGCGGCTGCGCAGCGCGCCGGTGATGCCTTCCTGGTCGTCGACCTTGAGCAGGTCATACTGCGCCGGCGGGATACCGAAGCCGAACAGCGCGGCGGGCTGGTCGACCATCCAGCGCAGCAGCTTCTTGTCGAAGAACGGCGCGAAGCGCGTCTCGAAGATGTGGCGCTGCTCCTCGATATTCTTCGCGGCGAGGATTTCCTTGGGATCGATGCCGTAGCGGTGTGCCAGCCAGTGGACGAAGCCGATCAATCGGCCGAGCAGGCCCTGGCGGTAGAAGCCGGTCTTGAACCCGTTGATCCGGCGCACGCCGTTCGGCGCACGACCTTCCCAATAGGCCCGCGAGGTGTCGTCGAGCGCACCGCGGAGGTACGTCTTGTACGCGCCGATATTCTCCGGCCGGTTGGCCAGACCGAAGAAGCGGTGGAACGCCTCATAGTCCGGCAGCCGCAGCGCCGCCTGCTGCTTGAGCTTGTTGAGCGCGATATGCGCCGGGTTGAGGTCCACCGCGGTGATCTTCGCCGGGTTCGCCGTCAGGTAGGAAAAGACGTTGCAGCCGCCCGAGGCGATCGTGACGATATGGCTTTCGGGCGTGATCTGCAGCGCTTCCATGTCGATCACCGGGTCTTCCCAGATCTGGGCATAGACCAGGCCCCGAAACGCGAAGGTGAAGGCGCGCTCGAGGATGCCTTCCTTCGAGAGATGTTCGTGGCGATGCACCGCACCGCGAACCGCATCGTTCTTCGGCGCCTTGGCGATAGATGACATTCGAAACAACTCCCGGCGAACCAGCCCGCCCGGCGCCCCGCCGAACAAGCTCCCCACACCCCCTGTGACAAAAGCTTTGCAGCCTTGTGACAGCGGCCCCGGGAAATCAATCCTTCACCATGCGAGTTGCCGCAGCGAGGCGGCGGAAAGAAAGTGCCGAAGGGGCTGCAACCTTTCGGCCGCGCGGACCGAACCTATATCGAGATCATCATCCCAAGAGGTTCGCCATGCCGATCGATCGCCGCCAGTTGCTCGCCGCCGCCGGCGCAAGCGCCATTGCCCTGCCGCTGTTCGCGTGCAGCAGCGCCCCCGCCGCGCCGCTGCCGAACTTCCCGTTCAAGCTGAGCGATGCCGAATGGAAGAAGAAGCTGAGCCCGGCGGCCTATAACGTGCTGCGAAACGGCGGGACCGAATATCCCTTCACCAGCCCGCTCAACAAGGAACATCGCAAGGGCGTGTTCGGCTGTGCCGGCTGCGCGCTGCCCCTGTTCGATTCCGCGACCAAGTTCGACAGCGGCACCGGCTGGCCCAGCTTCTATCAGCCGCTCGCCAATGCGGTGGTGACGCGGAGCGATCGCAGCCTGGGGATGGAGCGCACCGAAGTGCTGTGCCGCCGCTGCGGCAGCCATCTCGGCCATGTCTTCGATGACGGGCCGAAGCCGACCGGCAAACGCTATTGCATGAACGGGGTGGCGCTGCGCTTCACGCCGCGCGCCTGATCAGTTGATCGAGGCGATCTGGGTCAGGGTCGGCAGGCTGAGCGCGGCGACCTGGACATTCGCCCAGTCGCTCGCCGGTGCCGCGTCCGGATAGATGAAGCCGTTGACCGGGTAGGCCGAGAGGCCGAGGCTGCCGGTGCGACCATACCACACGCGCACTTCGCTCCAGTCGCCGGCGGCCGAGACGTCCACCGCGCGAACGTCGTGCTCGACGGCGCCGGGGGTCGACCAGTTGGCGTGGGTGAGCAGCACTTCGCGCGGGCCGACAATCTGCGACACCATTGCGACATGGCCCATCGGCATGCGGGCGGTGCGCTGGAACGACATGACCGCGCCGACCTTGGGGGTCTCGCCGCGCTGGTAATGGCCGGCGGCCTGGTCCCACCAGGTCCAAGCGTTGCCGCGAAGCTCGACGCCCGAAGCCTGGCGGGCGAACGTGACGCACTGCCAGAAAGTGCCCTTCGCCTGAGCGGGAACGACAGTCATCAGGGCGCACGCCGCCATCAGCGCAAAACGCGCTGCGAAACGAGTGAACATCTTTGGACCCCCCGGTCAGGAAAGGAAGTGGTTGAGGGTTGGTACCCAAACTATAGGACGGCAGTACACCCCTGCGGTTCGCCGATCCGACGAACCGTTGGAATGCGCCGACGAGGTGCGCTGAACCGTTTCTGAACGGCGGGAACCAACGCCAAAACCGTCTTGCCGCGCGGCGCGCAACCGATTGCCCGATATGAGATACGGACAAGGCCATAAGGGAAAATACGGCCCGATTTCATAGACCTAAGGATGTTCCCTTAGTGTCATCGCTTCGTCGCAAACCAATGTTGCATCGCAGCGCATTTTAGCGTCCAATGCTCGTGGGGATACGGAGGGGGTCATTAAGCTCTGCGTTAACCAGTGCGGAGCATGATCCATCCCACGGGCCAAAAGGAACCGAGCGGGAGACGTACAATGGCTGCACGAGCAAAACCGGCCGAAGGCGCGATGACGCTGGCAGAGATGAAGGAATTCGCGGGCTTCGCCGCCGGCACCCAGCGCTATGTGCGTCGGTCGCTCGACGTGGGCCTGGAGCGCGACGACGCCCTTTCGCGCTGGTCGCGCGACGTGGTCGAAGCCGCCAGCATCCGCGCCCAGGCGCGCATCTACGAGCGCCTCAAGGACATTCGCGCAATGATGCCGAACGACAGCGATCTCAATGGGATCGAGCCGTTCATGGCGCCGCTGGTGACGCTCTCGGCATTCGACCTCGGCCAGGGCCGGCTGACCAGCTTCTCCTCCTATCGCTTCCTCTACGAGCGGCTGCTCGGCGCGGAAGTGCGGCCGTGGCTGCCTGCGGCCTTCTGCTCGGCCTCGGCGCTGCCGCATCTCCACCCGGACCTGCGCCGCAAGCTGCTCCAGTCGATCAGCGAAGCCGCGGCGACCGCCTCGGGCTGGTCGAACCGGCAGCCGAGCTTCTTCCCGCAATGGGTCGAGAAGATCGACACCAACGCCCTGCCGAACTGAGTTCACTCAGCGGCAGGCCCGCCACCCCATCTCGCCGCGTGCAGCCTGGTCGAGATGGAGGTGGTCGCGGTGGGCCGTGTTGTAGTCGGGCGACAGCACCGTCGCGAACAGCCGACAGGCGCCGTCGCGCACCGCGCGCAGGAAGGCCGGCTTGTCCCCTTCCCCCTTCCAGTCATTCAGCACGCTCACCCGCCGCCCATCGGCGAGGATGAACGCGGCGATGTCGACCGCATTGGCCTTGGCGTGCTCGCTCCAGTCCCCGGTGGTGCGACCATACATGCGGCGACACGAATAGCTGCCGAAATGCTCGATCCGCACGACGCGCGTGCCGAAATGCTTCTGCGCCTCGGGCTGGACGATATCCCACTCCCACAGCGCCAGCCCCGCCGCGACCGGGCAGGCCGTGCCGAGCGATGCCGGGCTGAAGGAAATCGAGCGCGACCCGCCCTGCGTGAAGCGCACGCCATTGGCATAGCCGCATTCGCCCTGCCGCTGGACCGGCGCCAATTTCTCGTAGCGGACGCCCGCCTGGGTGAGCAGCGCGCGACACTGCCCATCATCGCTCCCCAGACCCGCCAGCTTGCGCCCGGTGAAGGCACCGATCGGCTGCGACAGGTCGAGCGGGGTCCAAGGCACGTCCTGCGGGCGGCTGCGCGTCCACATCAGCAACAGCAGCGCGCCCCCCGCGATCAGCGCGATGACGATCAGCAGCCATATCGTCTGCTTCAGGGCCTTCACGCCCGCACCGCGCGGTCCATGCGTTCGGCGGTGACGGGATAGCCGAGCCCCTCGGGGATGCACAGCCAGTCGACGCCGTCCCGCGACTCGACGAAGGGGGTGATCGGCTCGATCGGGAAGCTCCGGGCATGGGCCATCGCCGAGTCGAAACCGTCGAACAGCGCCAGCCGTTCCAGGTTACGCCGGGTAGGATAGATCACCATCGCCTCGCCACGATCGGCCAGATCCAGCGCGCCCTGCGCGGTGATCCAGCACAAGCGGACATTCTCGCTGCCATCGACCTGCGGCGCGGCCCCCTCGGGCGCGCGGGCGAGGTAGAAGTGGGTATCGAACACGCGATGCGGCAGGCCGTAGGGGAGCCAGCGCGCGAACGGCACCAGCGCGTCGAGATCCAGCGTCAGACCCGCCTCGGACAGCAGCTGCGCGAAGGGCTCGCCCCGATGCAGCGCCGCGCGCAGCGTGGCGAGCGTGGCGGAGTCGCAGGTTAACCCCAGCGCCAGCCCAGCCTCTTCAATCGTCTCGCGGATCGCCGCGACTCGGGCAGCGGCGTCTTCATGGCTGTCGGTCAGGAGATGATCGCCCGGATCGATCCGGCCGCCGGGAAATACCAGCGCGCCGCCGGCAAACGCCATCGCCCGCGAACGCTCGACCATCAGCAGTTCGGGCGGCCCGCCCGCCACCTCGCGCATCACGATCACGGTGGCGGCGGGGATGGCTTCGGAGGTCGACATCGCCCCGGCTCTACGTCGGGTGTCCGCGGCTTACCAGCCGGAGGCGCGCAGGCGCAGGCGGAACACCTGGTCGCTGGAGGTGATGAACAGCGTCTTCCCATCCTCGCCGAAGCAGCAGTTGGCCGCCTTCTTGCCGGTCGAGATCAGCCCCAGCCGCCGCCCGTCCGGCGCCACGACATGGATGCCGCCGGGCCCGCTGGCATAGAGATGCCCGCTTGCCGCAACCTTCATCCCGTCCGGATGCCCCTGCAGACCCTGGGCCGCGCCGGCGCGGTGGTCGAGGAACAGCTTGCGCCCGGTCGCCAGACCGTCCTCGCCAAGGCTGTACGCCCAGGTGAACAGCGCCGCATCGTCCGAGACCGAGACGTAGAGCGTCCGCTGATCGGGCGAGAGGCCGATGCCGTTGGGCCGAGTCAGCTTCGACTCGATCAGATGCACCGTGCCGTTGGTGTCGAGCCGATACACGCCGTTGAACGGCAGTTCCTTGAGCGGCGACTGGTCGCCCTCGGTGAAGCCATAGGGCGGGTCGGTAAAATAGATCGCGCCGTTCTTCGCCTGCACCAGGTCGTTGCAGCTGTTGAAGCGCTTGCCCTGGTACTTGCCGGCCAGGATCGTTTTTTCCTTGGTCTCCAGATCGACCGCCGCGATGGCGCGGGTGCCGCTGTCGGCCATCAGCAGCTCGCCCCTGCGGCCCTGGATCATGCCGTTGGATCCCGCCTCGCGCACACCCTTGGGGATCGGCCCGGCGAGGCCCGAGGGCACGAGGAACGGCTGGGTTTCCTTGCCGTCCCAGCGATAGGCGATGTTCGCCGGCGGATCGGAGAAGAGCAGATAGCTGCGATCGAAGGCGCTCGCGCCGCCCGCCGCGCCGCCGGTCACCGCGCCGTCGCGGATCCACACCGGCCCCTCGGCCCATTGGATGCCGCTGGAAATCACCTCGAGCGGCGACTCGATATCGAGCAGCGTGTCGAGTTCGGGGTCGAGCCGGGTGATCGTCCCCGCCCCCGCCGCGCGGGCGATGCCCGGCAGCAGCGGCAGCGCGGCAAGGCCGCCCAGCAGGGTGCGGCGGGTGGTGGCGAGCATCGAAATCCCCCTCAGACGAACGGCCATAGCAGCAGCGCCATGGCGAAACTGGTCAGCCCCGCGATGGTGGCACCGATGGTCCAGCTGCGAAAGGTCTGCGCTTCGGTGAGGCCGAGATATTGCTTCACCAGCCAGAAGCCGGTGTCGTTGACATGGCTCGCCACGGTCGCCCCCGCGCCGATCGCGACGGTGACCAGCGCGATGCGGTCGGGCCCCAGCCCGGCCGCGGTGATCAACGGCGCGGCGAGCCCCGCCGCGGTAACCATCGACACCGTCGCCGACCCCTGCGCCACGCGGACGAAGGCGGAGAGCAGGAAGGCGAAGACAGGAATCGAGACCTGCGCCGCCTGCACCGCCATGGTGATCTGCTTGCCCGCGCCCGAGTCGATCAGTACTTCCTTGTACGCCGCACCAGCGCCGATGATCAGCACCATCAGCCCCGCCGGCTCCAGTGCGCGGGTGCTGATCCTGGAGAGGGTTTCGAACCCCGCCCCCGCCTTGAAACGCAGCCACGCCATCGCGCCCAGCACCGCGAGGATCAGCGCGGTAAAGGGGTGGCCGAGGAAGACGAGCGTCGAGCGCGCCAGCCCCGGCGCCATCGCCTCGCTCGCCACCGTGCCGATCAGGATCAGTGCCAGCGGCAGCAGCATCGCGGCAAGCGCCGGGCCGAAGCCGACCGCACCCGTCTGCGGCGCACCCTCGTCGAGCATCGGCGGTGCCCCGATCGCGCCATAGCCGGGCGCGCCATGTGCCAGCTTGGCGAACACCGGCCCGGCGAGGATCGCCGAGGGGATGCCGCAGATCAGGCCGTACAGCGCCATTCGTCCGTAATCGGTGTGGAGCAGCTCGGCCACCGCGACGGGTCCCGGATGCGGCGGCAGCAGCGCGTGCATCGTCATCAGGCCGGCGAGCAGCGGCAGCGCGAAATAGGTGACGCGCCGCTCCGCCCGCACCGCCAGCGTGGTGAGCAAAGGCGCGAGGATGATGAAGGCGACGTCGAAGAACAACGGCACGCCGATGATGATGCCGATCGCGGTCAGCGCCCAGGGGACGCGCTTCTCCCCGAACAGATCGAGCAGCCGCCGCGCGATCGCCTGCACGCCGCCCGAGGCTTCGAGCATGCCCCCCAGCACTGCGCCGAGCCCGATCACCACCGCGACCGAGCCTAGCGCCTCGCCCGTGCCCTTCTTGATCGCCGCAATCACCGCCTGCGGATCGTTGCCGAAGACCAGACCCGTCGCCAACGCCACCAGCAGCAGCGCGACGAAGGGCTGGAGCTTGAGGCGCAGCACGAGAAGGATGACGGTCGCGATGCTGCCCGCGACGATGAGCAAAGTATGCCAGGGCTCGCCCATCACGCGACCTCCACCTTGGTGGCAAGCGACGCGGCAGGCACCCGCCCTTCGGCAGCCGCGGTGATGCGGAACCTGGCTTCGCTCTTGAGGTCGGCCGAGGAGGCGCCGGCCATCAGCCGGATGTCGCCCGCCTCGACGATCCACTTGCCGTCGCGCCAGAAGGCGAACTGCTCAGGGCTCAGGGTGAAGCGGACGGTGCGGCTCTGGCCCGGTTTGAGCGGTACACGGGCAAAGCCGCGCAGTTCCGCCACCGGTCGCGAGACCGAGGCGACGGGATCGTTGGCGTAGAGCTGGACCACTTCCTCCACCGCCATCGCGCCGCGATTGGTGACCTGCACCGAGGCGGTGATCTTACCGCCGGGCGTAAGCGTCTCGGCACTCAGCGACAGCGGGCCATAGGCGATCTCGCCATAGGTGAGGCCATGGCCGAAGGCGAAGAGCGGGCCGATGTCCGTGTCGTGATAGCGCGCGCTGTCCACCGCGAGGTCCGGGTTGGCCGGGCGGCCGGTGGGCAGATGCGCATAGCTCTGCGGCGACTGGCCGGTCCGACGCGGCATGCCGATCGGCAGGCGACCGCCGGGGGCAGCCTTGCCGGTGAGGATCTCGGCAATCGCCGGGCCGCTTTCGATGCCGAGCAGCCAAGTCTGCAGCACAGCAGGCACCCCGGCTAGTTCGCGTCCGAGCGCCAGCGGGCGGCCGCCCATCAGGATCACGACGATCGGCTTGCCGGTCGCCTTCAGCGCCTCCAGCAGCGCCGCCTGGCCATCGGGCAGGCCGATCTCGGCATAGCTGCGCGCTTCGCCGGTGCGATTGAAATCCTCGCCGAGCGCGACCAGCACGATGTCCGCCCGTTCGGCCGCTTCGACCGCCGCCGCCACATCGGTGCCCGGCTGATAGTCGGCACCCGCCAGCGCCGCCTTGAGCGTCACCGCGTCGGTCGCCTGGCCCCGTGCGCGCCAAGACCCGATCGCCGAGGAAGCATCGTCCGCCAGTGCGCCGATCAGCGCGAGCTTGGCGCCCGGCTTGAGCGGCAGCACCGCGCCTTCGTTGCGCAGCAGCACCACCGAGCGCTTGGCGAAATCGCGCGCCTCGGTCCGCCGCAGCGGCGCCTTGTCACGCGCCGGATCGCCGAAGCCATAGGGATCGTCGAACAGTCCCAGCCGCGCCTTGGCGGCGAGGATGCGGCCCACCGCTTCGTCGATGAACGGCAACAGCGACGCGTCCGCCGTCGCGGCTTCGGCGAGGTACGTCGCGTAGCTGCCGCTCGCCATGTCCATGTCGACGCCGGCCTTGAGCGCCAGCACCGCGGCTTCACGCGCATCGGCGGCGATGCCGTGGTTGACCAGCTCGCGGATCGCATTCCAGTCGCTCACCACCAGCCCCTGATAGTGCCACTGGGCGCGCAGGAAGCCGCGCACCAGATCGGCATTGGCGGTCATCGGCACGCCGTCGAGCGCGTTGAACGCGGTCATGAAGCTGCCCGCCCCCGCGCGCGCCGCGGCATGAAAGGGCGGCAGATAGACTTCGTTGAGCGTCCTCGGCCCGACCTCGGCGCTGTCGTAATCGCGACCGCCCTCGGCCGCGCCATAGCCGACGAAATGCTTGGCGCAGGCCATCATCCGCATGCCCTTGCCGAGATCGGCACCCTGGAAGCCGACGACCTGCGCCTCGGCGATGCGGCTGCCGAGATAGGCGTCCTCGCCCGCGCCCTCGACCACGCGGCCCCAGCGCGGATCGCGCGCGACGTCGACCATCGGGGTGAAGGTCCAGTGCAGCCCCGCCGCCCAGGCCTCTTCCGCCGCGATCCGCGCGGCCTGCTCGGCTACCTTGGGATCCCAGCTTGCCGCCAGCGCCAGCGGCACCGGCAGGATGGTGCGATAGCCATGGATCACGTCCATCGCGAACAGGAGCGGGATCTTGAGCCGGGATTCCTCCACCGCGACGCGCTGCAGGTCGCGCAGCGGCTCGGCACCCGCGACGTGCAGGAACGAGCCCATCTCGCCCTTGCGCACCCGATCGAGCATCGCCGCATCGAGCTTGGAGTTGAGCGACTTCTGCCGCCCGCCCGCGATCTGGTTCATCTGCCCGACCTTCTCGGCGAGCGTCATCTGGCCGAGCAGCGCCTGGATGCGGGCGCGGTGGTCGGCGGCCAGCGGTCGGGCGGCCCGGGCGAGCGGGGTCCATGCAGAAGCGGCGAGCATCGCGCCCGCCGCCAGTACGTCACGTCGATTCATGCGTCCGTTCTTCATGCAAGGGTGATGGCGCGATGTTCGCGGGCGGCGCGATAGATCGCCTCGATCAGCCGCATGTCGCGCAGCCCTTCCTCGCCCGAGACGATAGGCTCGCGCCCGCTCATGATGCATTCGGGCAGATGGTCGAGCTGGCGGACGAACTGGTTCTTGGCCGGCTTGGGCAGCACCACCTGCTCGCGCTTGCCGTCGAGCCGGGTCCACATCTCCTGCCCCTCGTAATTGGTGGCGGGCTCCAGCTCGACCCAACCCTTCCGGCCGGTGACGCGGTAATGGTTGTGGTTCGAGCTGTAGCTCGACACGCAATCGGCGATCAGCCCGCTGGGGAAGCGGAACTGCCAGTCGATCCGGTCTTCCACCGTCTTGAAGCGCGGATCGCTGCGATCGGTATATTCCATCGCGGTGACCTCGACCGGCTCTTCGCCGGACAGATAGCGGGCAGCGTTGAGGCTGTAGATGCCGATGTCCATCATCGATCCGCCGCCGGACAGCGCCTTGTCGAGCCGCCACTGGTTGGGGCCCGCGTAGAAGCCGTGCTCGGCGAAGATCAGCGTCGGCTTGCCGAGTGCGCCGGACTTCACCGTCTCGATCGCCTTGAGGTTGTACGGCTCGAAATGGCAGCGATAGCCGATCATCAGCTTCTTGCCGGCCTTCTTCGCGGCCGCGATCATCGCCTGGCATTCGGCGACCGAGACCGCCATCGGCTTCTCGCACATCACATGCTTGCCGGCCTGGTGCGCGCGGATCGTGTATTCGGCGTGCATAGAGTTGGGCAGCACGACATAAACGATGTCGATGTCCGGATTGTCGCGGATCCGGTCGTAGGTCTCGTAGCTGTACTGATGGGTCTTGGGGATGCCGTATTCGGCGCCGTACTTCTCCAGCTTGGCCGGGGTGCCGCTGACCAGCGCCTTGAGTTCGGCGAACTCGCAGTCCTTGAGGTTGGGCATGATCTGCTTGGTGGCGTAATAGCCCAGACCGACGATCGCATAGCCGAGCTTGCGCTTGGGTGCGGCCTGCGCCGCCGATCCGCCGAGTGCACTGGCCAAGACCCCGGCGCCGATCCCGCCGAGCACGTCGCGTCGCGTTCCCATGATCCTCCTCCTCGTCCCCGGCGGCGTTTGGTGCCGCGCGACCGACAGCGGTATCAACAATGGGAGGGACGGACCAGCGTCTCGGGGTCGTAGATGGAAGCGGCTGAAATCAAAGCGGAAGCGTGACGGTGGCGCACAGCCCGCCGCCGCTGCGCCGATGCAGCGTGATGTCGCCGCCATGCGCTCGCGCCGTCGCCCGCGCGCTGGCCAGCCCCAGCCCCATGCCGCCGGTGTCGCGGTTGCGCGAGCGCTCGCCGCGGAAGAAGGGATCGAACACGCGCTCCATGTCTTCGTCCGGGATTCCCGGACCTCGATCGCGCACCGCGATCACCGCTTCATGGTCGCGCGCCGACAGCACCAGCTCGGCCCCGCCGGCATATTTGACTGCATTGCCGACGAGATTGGCCAGCATCGCCTTGAGCGCGACCGGGTCCGCCTCGATCACCACCGGATCGCCCAGTTCCAGGCTGACGTCGGCGCCACGATCGGCGGCGTCGTCGACGACCGTCTCGGCCAGCGAGCGCAGGTCGAGCGGGCGGCGCACGCCGATGCGGCTGCTGTCGCGGACATAGGCCATCACCGCCGAGATCATCGCCTGCATCTCGCGGATATCACCTTCGCACGCGGCGCGGATGCCCGGATCGGCATCCTCGACGCGCAGCCCCAGTCGCATCAACGGGGTGCGCAGATCGTGCGCGACCGCCGCGATCATCGTCGCGCGATCGTCGACATAGCGGTTGAGCCGCGCCTGCATGTCGTTGAAGGCGCGCGCCGCCTCGGCGATCTCGGCCGGGCCATCGAGCTCGATCGGCGGCGCGCGCGGATCGCGGCCGAGCCGCTCGGCCGCACGGGCAAAGGCGCCGATCGGGCGGGCGAAGCGCTGCGCCATCGCCCAGGCGAATACCGCCGCCGCGAGTGCCGACAAGACCAGCCAGGCGATGACGAACAGCCGCCAGGGCTCCAGCCCTTCGCCCGGCGTTACCGTCCGCCAGCCGCCGTCTGGCAGCTTCATCGACGCCTCGAATCTTCCTGTGACCACCACGTCCTGCGCCGCCGCCGCGCTGGCTGGCGCCGGTGCGGGCGGCAGACCTGCGCGGTTATAGACCTGCGGCCGCTGCAAGAAGCCGACGGGGAAGCGCAGGATCACATTCTCGCTGGGCACGCCAAGCGCGGTCGCCAACGCGACTTCGGTCCGCTCGGCGCGCGGGTTCCAGGGCTGACGCTCCACCGCGGGCGACCGAAGCACTTCGAAGCCATCCGGCGCCGCGGCGGGATTGCGCATCGCCTGCGCGATCTGGCCGACGGTATGCAGCTTCGGATTGGGTGTCTGGATCGCGAACAGCAGCCCGAAATTGAGCAGCTGCACCACCGCGACGCACGCCAGCATCCGCACGAAGATGCGCAGGAACAGCGGCGAACGGGATGCCGCCGCCGTCTTGCTCATGCGCGCGTCACGCGGGGGACGAACAGATAGCCTTCGTTGCGCACGGTGCGGATGATCTCGTCCGCCCCCGAGCGCAGCTTGCGGCGCAAGCGGCTGACCTGCACGTCGATCGCGCGGTCGTAAGCATCCGAATCCGGACCGCGCGCCGCGGCGAGCAGCGCCTCGCGGGTCAGTACCCGGCGCGGACGCTCGATGAACACCCGCAGCACCGCGAACTCGCCGTCGGTGAGGCCGACCAGCACGCCGTCCGGATCGAACAGCTCGTGGCTGCCCAGGTCGATCCGCCAGCCCTCGAAGGTGTAGACGTCGCCCGCCGGCGGCGCCGCGGTGGTGCCGCGCTTGCGGAGCGCCGCGCGCACGGTCGCGAGGATCTCACGCGGGCTGCACGGCTTGGGGAGATAATGGCCGGCGCCGACCTCGAGCCCGAGGATGCGGTCCTGCTCCTCGCCGAGCGCGCTCAGCAGGATCACGTCGGGGCCGTCGGCGGTGGCGATGCGGCGGCAGGCGGAAAGCCCGTCCTCGCCCGGCATCATCACGTCGAGGATCACGACGTCGACCGGCATCTTCTCGAGGATCACGTCCATGTCGCGCGCGCTTGACGCCGTCTCGACGCGGTAGCCGCGCGCGCCGAGGCTGTTGGCGAGGAGAAGGCGGATGTCACGGTCGTCGTCGACCACGAGCAGCGTGGCGGGATCGTCGGAAGCGGGATGGGTTGCCATACTCAAACTCGACTCTTCAACAAATTGGCCCCCGCTGGCCGCCCCTATGAACCCTTGCGACCGAAGGTTCAACGTTCGCGCACCGGCCGCGCGCCGAAGCTGACCAGGCTCTCCGCCCCGTCGGCTGCCACCGCCGCGACGCCGACGAAGCTGTCGTCGACGATGATGGACTTCAGCACCGTCTCGGTCTTGTCGCCCGCGACATCGACATGGTTGGTCCAGGCGTCGCTGTCCGCGGAGCGCCAATAGACGCGATACTTGGCTGCACCGGCGACGGCCGGCCATTTCACCGTGGTGTCGGTGGCGAGAGCGCCGCTGAGGATCACCGGCTCGGGCGCGGCGGGGGCGCTGGCCAGGCGGCGCAGCGTCGCGACGTTGAGCGCGGTCACCTTCGCCAGATAGGGGAAGTCCATCCGGTCGACCGTGTCGCCATAGACCTTGCCGCCTTCCGAGCGCAGATCCTGGTGCTGCGCGTCGTAATTCTCGACGCCCACCGAGAAGCGCACCGCCGGATAGCCCAGTGTCAGGAAGGGCGAATGGTCGCCGCCCCGGCCGAACCGATCCGGACGCCGTACCATCAGCACCTTGAGCCCCGCCCCGTCCGCCGCCGCGACACCGCGGATCGCCTTGGCGAGCGCGCGGCTGGGGCCATCATCCTCGCCGCCATCGGCACGCCGCGCCTTTCCCTCCGCCACGGTTTCGGAGTCGCGCGCGCCTTCAGAGAAGACGCGGACGCGGTCCGCCGCGCGGCGCCCGTCCTGGCCGATCGTGTTGCCGACGATATCGTTGTTGAGCACCGCCGAGACGGTCCAGCCGCGTTCCTTGGCCGTCTCCGCCAGCAGCTGCCCGCCGTAGAGCCCCTGCTCCTCGCCCGAGAGCGCGGCATAGACGATGGTCGCCTTGAACTTGTGCTTGGAGAGCAGGCGCGCCGATTCCAGCACCAGCGCCACGCCCGAAGCATCGTCATTGGCGCCGGGGGCGTCGGCGGTTGCGTTCATCACGTCGGTGACGCGACTGTCGATATGGCCCATCACGATGACCACGCGACCCGGCTCGCTGCCGCGCTGGATGCCGAGCACGTCGACGATGCGCACCCCGTTTGGCGCCCGCGGCCCCTTGAACTCGCGCGCGACCTCGCTGGTCTCGATGCACCCGCCGCAGGCCGCACCGATCTTCGTGAGTTCGCCGCCGAACCAGCGCCGCGCCGCGCCGATGCCGCGCGTCGGATTGTCGGGGTCGGAAAGCGTGTGGCGCGTCCCGAAGCTTACCAGCTTTTCGACGGTGGCCTTCAGCCGCTGCGGATCGGGGCGATCCTGCGCGAAGGCGGGCGTGGCGAGCAGGGCGAGCGGCAAAAGAGCAAGGATGCGCATGGGCTTATGCTGACGTGCCCGGCCGCGCCGGTCAATCGACTCAGCTCAGCCGGTCGATCGCATCCATGTCGAGCGAGCCGGGGATGATCATCACCGGCACGGTGAGCTTGCCCGAATCCGCACCGGTGAAGTGCGCGACCAGCTTGCCCGGCGGCCCGCTCGGCGCGGCGCCGAGCACCAGCGCGGCGATGTCGCCATTGGCCGCGAGCATCTCGCGCACCACCTTCGGCCCATCGCCTTCTCGCACCGTGATCGACGGCGTCAGGCCGGATTCGCTGAACAACGTACCCGCCGCGCGCATCACCAGCGCCTCGGCGCGTTCGCGCGCTTCCTCCTCGATCGTGGCCATCACGCCGCCCCATTGGACGAACTCGGCAGGCGGGATCAGCGCCAGGATTTCTACGTTTCCGTCGGTCTTGCTGGCGCGCCGGGCGGCGAAGCGCAGCGCGATTTCGGCCTCGGGCGAATCGTCGATCACCACCAGATAGGTGCGCATGGGGGCCTTCCTTGCAATCCTGCGTTACGTGGACCGGTGCGGGCCGCAGCGCAAGAGCGGGGCTTGACCCTAGGGACTGCGGCGGCAAAGGAGGGGCCAGCCACCCCCAGGACCAACGACGGGAACCTTCATGGGAATCGAAATCAAGATGCCGGCACTTTCTCCCACCATGGAGGAAGGCACGCTTGCCAAGTGGCTCGTCAAGGAAGGCGACACGGTGAAATCCGGCGACCTGCTTGCCGAGATCGAAACCGACAAGGCGACGATGGAATTCGAAGCGGTCGACGAAGGCGTGATCGGGAAGATCATGATCGCCGAAGGGACCGATAATGTGAAGGTCGGTACCGTGATCGCGGTGATGGCCGGCGAAGGCGAGGACGTGTCGTCCGCCACCGCCGCCCCCGCGCCGAGCCCGACCCCTGCGCCTGCTCCGGCGCCGACTCCGGCTGCCAGCGCACCTGCTCCCACGCCGACCCCGGCACCGGCCCAGCCGGCCGCCGCCTCGGGTTCGCGCGTCAAGGCGAGCCCGCTCGCGCGCCGCATCGCTGCCGACAAGGGCGTCGACCTCGCCGGCGTGAGCGGCTCGGGCCCGAACGGCCGCATCGTCAAGGCCGACGTCGAAGGCGCCAAGCCCGGCGCGGCCCCGGCTGCCGCACCGGCCGCCGCTGCCGCGGCCCCCGCCCCGACGGCTGCTCCGGCCGCCGCACCCGCCGAGACCAAGGCGGTCTGGTTCGACGACTCGATCCCGCACGAGGAAGAGAAGCTCTCGAACATCCGAAAGACGATCGCGCGTCGCCTCACCGAGTCGAAGCAGACCGTCCCGCACATCTATCTCACGGTCGACATCCGCCTCGACGCGCTGCTCAAGCTGCGCGGTGAGCTCAACAAGGCGCTCGAAGCGCGCGGCGTGAAGCTGTCCGTCAACGATCTGCTGATCAAGGCGCTCGGCGTCGCGTTGGCGCGCACCCCGAAGTGCAACGTCACCTTCACCGGCGACAAGTTGATCAAGTACAGCCGCGCCGACGTGTCGGTGGCGGTGTCGACCCCGACCGGCCTGATCACCCCGATCGTCAAGGATGCGGCGAACAAGAGCGTCTCGGCGATCGCGACCGAGATGAAGGACCTCGCCGCCCGCGCCCGCGAGGGCAAGCTGCAGCCGCAGGAATATCAGGGCGGCACCGCCAGCCTGTCCAACATGGGCATGTACGGCATCAAGCAGTTCGAAGCGGTGATCAACCCGCCGCAGGGCATGATCATGGCGATCGGCGCGGGCGAGAAGCGCCCGTACATCGTCGACGACGCGCTCGGCGTGGCGACGGTGATGAGCGCCACGGGCAGCTTCGACCACCGCGCCATCGACGGTGCCGACGGGGCCGAGATGATGAAGGTCTTCAAGGAACTCGTCGAAGCCCCGATGGGCATGATCGCCTGATCGGAGCCGGGCGGTGCGCGTTCTCATCGAGGTGCTCCACATCGTCGCGGGCTTGATCGCGGCGTGGATCATCGCGTCGCTCGCCGCCTGGTCCTACCGCCGCGCCACCCACGACATCTGGCTGGTCGCCTATGTCGCGATGGTGGCGGTGGTGGCGATGGGCATCGGGCCGTTGCGGCGCGCCTATGCCGAGGATCGTGCCAGGCTGAACGGACACAAGGAGGCTGCTCGCGATGATTGATCAACAGGGCGGCCCGCCCGACCGCCAGCCGGCGATCCGGGTGACGACGATGCCGGCGGATACCAATCCCTATGGCGACATCTTCGGCGGCTGGCTGATGAGCCAGATGGACATGGCGGCGGGGCTGTTCGCCTCGCGCTATTCCCGCGGTCGTGCGGTCACGGTGGCGGTGGAGGGGATGAAGTTCCACTCCCCCGTCGCGGTGGGCGACGAGGTGTCCGTCTATGCCGAGCTGGTCAAGGTCGGCCGCACCTCGATGACCATCGAGGTCCAGGCCTGGCGCCGCGGCCGGCATGTCGAGGAAAGCTGCCTCGTCACCCAGGCACATTTCGTGTTCGTCGCGATCGACTCCGAAAAGCGCCCGCGGCCGGTGGAACAGATCGCGTAACGCACCCGCGGAGACCGGGCGGCGCATGCAATTCGCCGGCTCCGCATTATGTACTCCCCAGCCCTCCCCTGCCGATGGGAAGGGAGCAGAAGGAAGCAAGTCTTGGCTGAATCCTACGACGTCATCGTTCTCGGCTCGGGCCCCGGCGGCTATGTCGCGGCGATCCGGGCGGCCCAGCTGGGCCTGAAGACCGCCATTGTCGAGCGCGAGTTGCTCGGCGGCATCTGCCTCAACTGGGGCTGCATCCCCACCAAGGCGCTGCTGCGCTCGGCGGAAATCTTCCACTATATGCAGCACGCCAAGGATTACGGCCTGATCGCCAACCAGATCAGCGCCGATCTGGACGCGGTGGTGAAGCGCTCGCGCGGCGTCGCCAAGCAGCTCAATCAGGGCGTCACGCACCTGATGAAGAAGAACAAGATCGCCGTGCACATGGGCACCGGCGTGCTCACCGCGAAGGGCAAGCTGACCGTCACCGCGGCCGACGGCAAGAAGACCGACCTGGAAGCGAAGAACATCATCGTCGCGACCGGCGCCCGCGCCCGCGACCTGCCCTTCGCCAAGGCCGACGGCAAGCGCATCTGGACCTATCGCCACGCGATGACGCCGACCGAGATGCCGACCAAGCTGCTGGTCATCGGCTCGGGCGCGATCGGCGTGGAGTTCGCCAGCTTCTACAACGACATGGGCGCCAAGGTTACGATCGTCGAAATGCTCGACCGGATCGTGCCGGTGGAAGACAAGGACGTCTCCGCACACCTGGAAAAGGCGTTCAAGAAGCAGGGGATGACCATCCTCACCCAGACCGGCGTCGACAAGCTCGACGTGACTGCAACGGGCGTGAAGGCGTCGATCAAGGACAAGGACGGTAAGGTCACCGTCGAGGAATTCAGCCACGTCATCGTCGCGATCGGCATCGTGCCGAACACCGAGAACATCGGCTTGGAGACGCTGGGCGTGAAGACCGAGCGCGGCCATATCGTCACCGACGGTGCCTGCCGCACCAATGTCGACGGGCTGTGGGCGATCGGCGACGTCACCGCGCCGCCCTGGCTCGCGCACAAGGCCAGCCATGAGGGCGTGATCGCGGTGGAGGCGATCAACGGCGGCCACCCGCACGCGATGGACCCGCGCAACATCCCGGGCTGCACCTATTGCCACCCGCAGATCGCCAGCGTCGGCCTCACCGAGGCCAAGGCCAAGGAAGCGGGCTACGAGGTCAAGGTCGGCAACTTCCCGTTCATCGGCAACGGCAAGGCGATCGCGCTGGGCGAGCCGGAAGGCTTCGTGAAGACCGTGTTCGACGCCAAGACCGGCGAACTGCTCGGTGCGCACATGATCGGCGCGGAAGTGACCGAGATGATTCAGGGCTACACGATCGGCAAGACCGGCGAGCTGACCGAGGCCGAGCTGATGGAAACGGTGTTCCCGCACCCGACGATCAGCGAGACGATGCACGAGGCCGTGCTCGGCGCCTACGGCAAGGCACTCCACATCTGATCCGGCGGCGGCGCACCCCGCGCCGCCCGCCTTCAAAAAACAAGCTCCGGCCCGGGCACTCACCGGGCCGGAGCCGTTTCAGGCCGCGCCGTCGCGCCGCCCTGCTGGCCTCGATGCGGGGGAACACATCGAGACAAGCCCGACATCGTAGCCGGGCTGAGCCCTCAAGCCTCGGCGAGCGCCTGCTGGGACGCGCGCTCGAGTTCCAGCCCGATCGGGCCTTCGCCTTGATAGGTCATCGTGCCGTCGAGCTCGGCGCCGCTGCCCTTGGCGTTGATCGCCACGACGCCCTGGTTGGTGCGGCAGCCCAGCACCCAGGTGCCGCCCGGATGCCAGGGCTGGTCGTTGCCGCCCCATTGGTTCACCACGCTGTACGTGTTGGCCATGATCAGCGTGCCGCGGAAGCCGATCGGCCCCTCGCCCTTGTAGGTGATCGAGCCCGCCAGCGTCTTGCCGGCGTCGCCGCTCGACACGTCGATCGCGACGACCGGCTGGTCCGGCCGGCAGCCGAGCACCCATAGACCACCGGGATGCAACGGCGCCTGGTCGCCGCCCCACTGGTTCTGCGCGTCATAGGCGACGCCGTCGGACACGGCCGCTTTCACCCCGATATCGCCTTCGCCCTGATAGCGCATCGTGCCGGTGAGCGTCTGCCCCTGGTCATTGGAATGGAGATCGAAGGCGACCGCATTCTGGCCGTTGCGCGCGCCGAGCAGGAACAGGCCGGCATCGTGCCACGGCGCATTGGGGCCGCCCCACTGGTTCTCGACGCGATAGCTGTTGGTCGTCACCAGCGTCGCGCGCACGCCGATCGGGCCCTCGCCCTGATAGGTCATCGTGCCGGTGAAGCTGTGCCCGCCGTCGCCCGACTGGATCTTCAGCGCGATCGGGCGCTGGTCGGCGCGGTTGCCGATGTTGAAGATGCCGCCTTCGTGCCAGGGCGCGCTGCTGCCACCCCATTGATTCTGGATCGCATAGACCGTCATTGTTCCTCTCCTGCCAGATTGTACATTCGGGCATCGTTTGCCACGCATTGACGGAGCGAATGCAAACGACTGCAAACAGACTTGGCCTATAGGGCCAACCCTGCTCCTTACGGTTGTTATATCGTTGTTTTGCCACCCCGTGGGCGCGACGACTCGCTTCCACAGATTCATTTTACGCTACTTGGATTACTTCGCAATAAGTACGTAGCGCACTTTACAGCTAAGCGAAGTATCTGCCGGTATACTCTGCGCAATTTGCTTGCTCCGCCGACGAACCGCCCTCCGGGCGCGAGGGCCAGCGCTAGCGTCGCGAGGCGTTCCCTCCTAGAGTCGCGCGCCACTCGTCCGCCAGGAAAGCAGCTCGATGACCATGCACCGCTCGCGTTCCCAGGCCTTTGGCGGATCGCCGATCGGCCGGAGCGGGCGAGCGGTGCAGCGTCGGCCGATCGGCACCCGGCGCAAGGCACTGTCGGCGCTGGTCGTCGCGGTACTGCTTGCCGGCATCACCCTCGCCTTCTTCTGGCCGGGCGTCGCCAGCTATGACAGCGTCGTCCAGTATCAGCAGGTGCTGCGCGGCGAGTATGACGACTGGCACCCGCCGGCGATGGCGCGGCTCTGGGCCCTGTTCCACGGCCTGGGCTGGCGCGGGCAGGCGCCGATGTTCGTGCTGCAGGTGCTGCTCTACTGGAGCGGGCTGGCACTGTTCGCCGGCGCACTTGCCCGGCGGGGGCAGTCGATTGCCGCGCTCGTCGTGCTGTTGTTCGGCATCTGGCCGCCGGTGCTCGGCTGGCAGGTCGCGGTGCTCAAGGACGGGCAGATGGCGGGCGCGATCCTCGCCGCGGTGGGCCTGGCGAGCTGGTGGCGGCTCGACGACCGGCGACTGCCGTTCTGGGCGGCGGCGCTGGTGCTGGTGCTGCTCGGCTACGCCACGCTGGTGCGGTTCAACGCCGCCTTCGCCACCGTGCCGCTCGCCTTCGGCGTGCTCGGCGGCTGGCGCTGGGATCGACCCCGTTTCCAGCTGGTGCTGGTCCTCGCCGCGACCGCCGCGGTTATCGGCGTGCTGACGCCGATCAACCAGCGGCTGCTGCACGCCGCGCCGAGCGGCGTCGAGCGTTCGCTGCCGCTGTTCGATCTCGCCGGCATCGCCCATCATGCCGGCCCGCAGGCGGTGCCCCAAGTGCCTGCCCGACTGTGGCGCCGCGCCGAGGCGAGGGGCTGCCTCACTTCGATCCTGTGGGACCCGATCGGCGACGAAAAGGCGTGCGGCTATATCGTCGACACCCTCCAGCGCGCCGCGCCCGGCAACAAGCTGCGCAGCGCGTGGATCGAGGCCATCGCCATCCATCCGCTGGCCTATGCCGAGCACCGGATCGCGCACTGGAACAGCGAGATGCGGCTTTGGATGCCCGCCACCATGCCCGGCACCGGGCCGCTGGCGCGCTCCGAGCCCAACACGCTCGGCCTCGCCCCGCCCGACAAGCGGATCACCGGCTTCCAGAAGCTCGGCTACACCCTCGCGAGCAGTGCGGCGGGGGCGCCGATCCTGTGGTTCGCGGTGGCGCTGGGCGTGCTGTTCTGCAGTTGGCCGGCGCGCGACGGCGCGGGCGGTCTGGCGGTGACACTGGCGCTTTCGGCGATCCTCACCGAACTGGCGTTCGGCGTGGTCGGGGTCGCCTCGGACTATCGCTACCATGTCTGGGGCATGCTTGCCGCCGGGCTGGCGCTGCTCGCCGCCAGCGGTACCCGGCCGCCGCCGCACCGTGTGCTGGTTGCGGTGCTCGGCGTCGTGGCAGTCGCCGCGGTGGTGATCGTCGCGCGCTGGACTCTGCCACCGGCGCTGCCGCCCCTCTGAACGCGCCCTCTTTAGTCGGAGTAGAATCCGTGGCATGGCTGCCCTGAGAAAAGATCAGGGAGGATCCATGCTTCGGAAGACATTGCTTTGCGGCGCGGCACTGCTGCTCGCGCCCGCACCCGTGCTGGCGCAGGACGTGACCGTCACCGTCGATGCCGCCGCTAAACCCGGGCCGGTGATCGATCGCCACATCTTCGGCCAGTTCGCCGAGCATCTCGGCAGCGGCATCTATGGCGGCATCTGGGTGGGCAAGGACTCAGCCATTCCCAACACGCGGGGCATCCGCAAGGACGTGGTTGCGGCGCTGCGTGCCATCAAAGTGCCGGTGGTGCGCTGGCCCGGCGGCTGCTTCGCCGACGAATATCATTGGCGCGACGGCATCGGCCCGCAGGACAAGCGCCGCAGCAGCGTGAACACCAACTGGGGCGGATCGGGCGAACCCAACAGCTTCGGCACCGACGAGTTCATGGACTTTGCCGACCAGGTGGGCGCCGAGGCCTATGTCTCGGTCAATGTCGGCTCGGGCACGATCCAGGAGGCCGCCGACTGGCTCGCCTATATGACCGCCGACCCCTCCACCACCGCAGGCAAGGAGCGTGCGGCCAACGGCCATGTCGCACCCTACAAGGTGAAGTGGCTGGGCCTCGGCAACGAAAGCTGGGGCTGCGGCGGATCGATGCGGCCCGACGCCTATATCGACCTGATGAAGCGCTTCGCCCGCTTCACCCACAATCTCGATCCGGTGCAGGGCGAGAAGGGCAAGGAGCCGATGCAGCGCATCGCCGTCGGCCCCAACGACAACGACACCAGCTATACCGAAGCGGTGATGGCGGCGTGGAAGGGCCATGACTGGGCGTGGAACATCGAAGGCCTGTCAATGCACGCCTATACCACCGGCGGCTGGCCGCCCTCCTATCCGAGCGTCGGCTTCGACGAGACCGGCTATGCCAAGCTGGTCAAGGCAGCGCTGGCGATGGACGGGATGATCGCCAAGCACTCGGCGATTATGGACAAGTACGATCCGGACAAGAAGGTGCCGCTGATCGTCGACGAATGGGGCGTGTGGCTGGCGCCGCTGCCGGGCACCAATCCGGGCTTCCTCTACCAGCAGAATTCGCTGCGCGACGCGATCATCGCCGCGCTGCACCTCAACATCTTCGCGCGCCATGCCGACCGCGTGCGGATGACCAACATCGCCCAGATGATCAACGTGCTCCAGGCGATGATCCTCACCGACAAGGAGAAGATGGTCCTCACGCCGACCTACCACGTGTTCCGCATGTACGTTCCGTTCCAGGATGCGCAGGCGGTGCCGGTGTCCTTCGATGCCGGGACCTACACGCACGACGGCGTGACCATGCCGCGCGTCGACGCGATCGCGGCGCGGGGCAAGGACGGCAAATTGTGGCTGGCGGTGACCAACCTCAATGCCGGCAAGCCGGCGCGCGTGGCGGTGAAGTTCGCCGGCGTGACGGCGAAGAGTGCTGCGGGCGAGGTGCTGACGGCGGCGAAGGTCGATGCGGTCAACAGCTTCGAGGCGCCGAATACCGTGGTGCCCAAGCCGATCCGCGGCAGCGTAGCCAAGGGCGCGGTGACGCTGGAACTGCCGGCGAAGTCGGTGGCGGTCGTCGAAATCGGGGGGTAACGCCCCGGTTCTTTCGCACCCCTCCCGCTTGCGGGAGGGGACGGGGGAGGGCCTGACGTGGACGAAGCGCCGCGACAGTCCAGCCCCTCCCCTAACCCCTCCCGCAAGCGGGAGGGGAACTTGGATTACAGCGTCTTCACCGCCGTCAGCCCGGTGTCTTCCACCTGCGCCAGCGGATTGCGCAGCGGCAGCGTGAACGGCGCCGCCTCGATCTCGAACGTGTCGCCCACTTCCGTCTTCACCCCGTCGCTGAACGACAGCGTCGCGGTGCCGAAGAAGTGGACGTGGACGTCGCCGGGCTGGCGGAACAGGCCGTATTTGAAGTGGTGATGCTCCAGGTTCGCGAGGCTGTGCGACATGTTGGTTTCGCCCGAGAGGAACGGCTTTTCCCACAGGGTCGCACCGTCGCGGACGATGCGGCTGGTGCCGCGCACGTCGCTCGGCGCCGCGCCGACCAGCAGCTCGGGCCCGAGTGCCGCCTGGCGCAGCTTGGAATGCGCGAGCCAGAGGTAATTGTGCCGCTCGGTCACATGGTCGCTGAACTCGTTGGCAAGGCACAGGCCGAGGCGGAACGGCGTGCCGTCGGGGCCGATCAGATAGATGCCGGCGAGCTCGGGCTCCTCGCCGCCGTCCTGGGCGAAGCCGGGCATCGCCAGCGTCTCGCCGGGACCGACCAGATGATGGCCATTGCCCTTGTAGAACCATTCCGGCTGCTGCCCGATCGCGCCCGCACCCGGCTTGCCGCCCTCGACGCCTTCGAGGAACATCCGCATGGAGTCGGTCTTGTGCTCGGCGGCCGCCGCGTCGCGGTGCATCTTGTCGCGGCCCTCGGCCGATCCGAGATGGGTGAGGCCGGTGCCGGTCAGCACCAGATGCGCGGCATCCGGATGATCGATCGGCGCGAGCAGCTGGCCCGCCGCCAGCGCCGCCGCCGGATCGGCGTCGCCGTCGCGACCCGCCGCCGCCACCGCTTCGGCCAGCGACTGGCCCGCTTCGATCGCGTGCAGCGCCAGGCTGCGGATATCGGCGAAACCGCGGACGAAGCGCGCGCCGCTCTCATCGGCGGCGATTACCCGCCGCTGTCCGTCCGCCCCTCGATACTGCATCAGCCGCAACGCCATCGAACCACTCCTTAGTCTCGGTTTAGTCCGACTTATTAGCCTGCGTCCCGCTTGGCAATCGCGCATCGTTTGCGAGACGGCACGGCTTCGCGCTACATGGGAAGATATGCAGGAGAGCGAGCGGATGGCATTGGACGATCAGGCGGACGGCGTGGACGAGGCAGGCGTACAGCCGATCACCCGCACGCCCAAGGGCTCGGGCCGCCGCCTGCGCGGGGCAATCGCCCATTATCTCGGCACCCAGATTGTCTCCGGCGCAATCGCGCCCGGCGAGAAGCTGACCGGCGAAGTCGCCAATGCCGAAGCGCTCGACGTGTCGCGCAGCGCCTATCGCGAAGCGGTGCAGGTGCTCACCGCCAAGGGGCTGGTCGAAAGCCGCCCCAAGGCCGGTACCCGCGTGCTGCCGCGCGCGCGGTGGAACATGCTCGATCCGCAGGTGCTCGCCTGGGCGTTCTCGGGCGAGCCCGACACCGATTTCGTCCGCGACCTGTTCGAGCTGCGCGCGGTGGTCGAGCCGGCCGCCGCCCGCCTCGCCGCCGAGCGCCGCGACCGCGACGACGTCAAGGCGATGCGCGACGCGCTCACCAAGATGCGCCGCCACACGCTGGCGACGGATGCCGGCCGCGCGGCGGACCGCGACTTCCACGATGCGCTGCTGGAGGCGACGCACAACAATGCGCTGGTCGCGCTGAGCGCCAGCATCGGCGCGGCGGTGAGTTGGACCACGAAGTACAAGCAGCGCGCCCGCGCCCTGCCGCGCGATCCGGTGCCCGATCATATCAAGGTGTTCGACGCGATCGCGGCGGGGGATCCCGAGGCTGCTGCGGCGGCAATGCGCACGCTGGTCGACCTCGCGCTGGAAGACACCCGCCTTTCGATGTGAGGGCGCCCCCTCCACCACCGCCGTTGGCGGTGGTCCCCCTCCCCCGCTTCGCGGGAGAGGAAATGCTATCCCGCTGCACCGCTAGCGTTTCCTCCCTCGGAGCGTAGCTCCGGGGGAGGGGGACCGCGCCGCGCCAGCGGCGTGGTGGAGGGGACCCTCCCGCACAAACGAAAAGGGCGCCGCCCGCGGCGACGCCCCCTCCACCACCGCCTCCGGCGGCGGTCCCCCTCCCCCGCTTGCGCGAGGGAGGAAACGCGTACTCCTCAATCCTCGATCGCGTTGGTCGGCTTGCTGCCCCACAGCGCGTAGAACAGGATGTACAGCTCGCAGATCGCGGTCAGCAGGAACGAGTGCTGCAGGCCGTAAGCATCGGCAATCCATCCCTGCACAACGACCAGTGCGCCGCCTGCAATCGCCATGATCAGCAGCCCCGAGCCTTCCTCGGTCAGCGGCCCGAGGCCCTTGATGCCGAGCGAGAAAATCGTCGGGAACATGATCGAGTGGCACAGGCCGACCAGAATCAGCGACCACATCGCCGCAGGGCCGGTCAGGAACGTTGCCCCCAACATCACGATGAATGCGCCGATCGAGAAGCCGGCAAGTACCGTCCCGGCGGGCACCTTCTGCATAATGAACGAACCGGCGAAGCGCCCGATCATCATACCGCCCCAGAGGAGGGCCAGGTAGCGGGATGCTTCGTTCTGGGTGATGTTGGCGATCCCGGGCTGCGACACGAAGTTGATGAACAGGTTGGCGACGCCGATCTCGGCAATCAGGTAAATGAAGATCGCCGGCACGCCAAAGACAAGGTTGCGGTGCTTCCAGAGCGAGTGGTTCTTGCGGTCTTCCTTGGCAACGCGGCTGGTGGCCGAACCCATCGCAGGCAGCGGGAAGCGCGCAATAACGATTGCGAGCACGACCAGCACAACGGCGACCAGCGCGTAGGGCAGCATTACCGACTGCGCGTCGGCCAGACGTTCAGCTTGGGTGAGCGCCGTTGCGCCAGCTTCCGCCGTGCCGCCCTTCGAACGGCCGAGGATCAGATAGCCCGCGAACAGCGGCGCCAACGTGGTGCCGAGCGAATTGAATGCTTGGACGAGGTTGAGACGAGACGACCCCGTCTCAGACGGGCCGATCACCGTGACATAGGGATTGGCAGCCACCTGCAGCAGGGTGATGCCGCTGGCGATAACGAACAGCATCAACAGTGTGACACCGTAGGAAGGCAGGCTTGCCGCCAGCGTCATGCCCGCCGCGCCCGCCGCCATGACGAGCAGGCCGACCACCAGCGACTTCTGGTAGCCGATCCGCTCGATCAGCTTAGCCGAAGGAATCGAAGCGACGAAATAGGCAATGAACCAGACGCTCTCGATCAGCGTAGTCTGGGTGTAATTCAGGTTGAACACGCTGCGCAGGTGCGGCAGCAGCGTGTTGTTGATCACGGTGATGAAGCCCCACATGAAGAACAGCGTGGCCAGCAGGGCCAATGCGCGTCCGTAATTTGTTGGGGAAGAAGCCTGCCCGGCCCCCGCCGGAGCAGCTTTTGACGTCGGCACGACCGCCATGCTGGTATGATCCTCTCGTTTTTTGCCACGGGCAGACGCGGCGGGGTTGCTCTTCGCTTTCTAGTCGGAGTATTCACCCGAGCGTCCAGCGTCAACGGCCGCGTCGCCGCTTGCAGCAGCGATAACCGATAGGGAGAGGCATTGCATGAATTATCTTATCAAGGGCGCGCTGCTCGCCACCGCGATGATTCCGCTGTCCGCACAGGCCGGCGAAGCGACCCGCGCGGCCTTCGGCACCACCGCCGATGGCCAGAAGGTGGAGGCGATCACCCTCACCAACGGCCACGGCATGCGCGCCACGATCCTCAGCTACGGCGCCATCCTCCAGTCGCTGTCGGCGCCCGATCGCAACGGCAAGTCCGATGACGTGACGCTCGGCTACAATGACATGAAGGGCTATCTGGTCGCCCCGAACTATTTCGGCGCCACCGTCGGCCGCTATGCCAATCGCATCAAGGGCGGCACCTTCAGCATCGACGGCAAGACCTACACCCTCGCCAAAAACAATGGCCCCAACGCGCTGCACGGCGGCCTGAAGGGCTTCGACAAGCGCCTGTGGACGGTCGAGAAGGTGGCGAGCGGCGATAGCGCCAGCGTCACCCTGCGCTATGTCGCGGCGGACGGCGAGGAAGGCTATCCCGGCCAGCTCACCGTCACCGCCACCTATGCGCTGAACGAGAAGAACGAGCTGTCGGTCGAGTACACCGCGACCACGACCAAGCCGACCATCGTCAACATCACCAACCACAGCTTCTTCAACCTGGCCGGCGAAGCCTCGCAGCGCTCGATCTACGACAACGTCCTGACGATCCCAGCCGAGACCACCACCCCGGTCGACAAGACGCTGATCCCCACCGGGCAGCTCCGCCCGGTCGAGGGCACGCCGTTCGATTTCCGCAAGCCGACCGTGATCGGTGCCCGCATCCGCGACGGCCGCGATCCGCAGATCGTCTTCGGCCAGGGCTATGACGAGAATTTCGTGATCGCCAAGACCGCGTCGGCGCAGCCGGTGCTGCATGCGCGGGTGGAAGATCCGTCGAGCGGCCGGGTGATGGAGATCCTCTCCAACCAGCCGGGCGTGCAATTCTATACCGGCAACTTCCTCGACGGCACCGCGGTCGGCAAGTCCAACCACGCCTATCGCCAGGGCGACGCACTCGCCCTCGAGCCGCAGGTCTTCCCGGATACGCCGAACCAGCCGGCACTCGGCTCGGCGCGGCTCAATCCGGGGCAGACGTACCGCAACGTGATCGTCTATCGCTTCTCGACGACCAACTGACCTTCTCCTCCCGCAAGGCTTTTCCGATGACCGACTCTGCTCCCAAGCTGCGCAGCCGCGCCTGGTTCGACAACCCTGACAACGTTGATATGACCGCGCTCTATCTCGAGCGCTATCTCAACTACGGGCTGAGCCTGGAGGAACTGCGCTCGGGCAAGCCGATCATCGGGATCGCCCAGACGGGCTCGGACCTGAGCCCCTGCAACCGCCACCACCTCGTCCTCGCAGAACGCATCCGCGAAGGCATCCGCGAGGCGGGCGGCATCGCAATCGAGTTCCCGGTCCACCCGATCCAGGAAACCGGCAAGCGACCGACCGCCGGTCTCGATCGCAACCTCGCCTATCTCGGCCTGGTCGAATTGCTCTATGGCTATCCGATTGACGGCGTGGTGCTGACCACCGGCTGCGACAAGACCACCCCGGCCTGCCTGATGGCGGCGGCGACGGTGAACATCCCGGCGATCGCGCTGTCGGTCGGGCCGATGCTCAACGGCTGGCACCGCGGCGAGCGCACCGGCTCGGGCACGATCGTGTGGAAGGCGCGTGAACTGCTCGCGGCCGGCGAGATCGACGACGAGGGCTTCATCCGTCTGGTCAGCTCCTCGGCGCCGTCGACCGGCTATTGCAACACGATGGGCACGGCGACGACGATGAACAGCCTCGCCGAGGCGCTGGGCATGATGCTGCCGGGCTCGGCGGCGATCCCCGCCCCGTACCGTGACCGCCAGGAAGTCGCCTACCGCACCGGCAAGCGCATCGTCGACATGGTGGCCGAGGACCTCAAGCCCTCCGACATCCTGACCCGCGAAGCCTTCCTCAACGCGATCGTCGTCAACTCGGCGATCGGCGGCTCGACCAACGCGCCGATCCACCTGGCCGCGATCGCCCGCCATGTCGGCGCCGAGCTCGCGCTCGACGACTGGCAGACCCACGGCCACAAGGTGCCGCTGCTGGTCAATCTGCAACCCGCCGGCGAGTATCTGGGCGAGGATTATTACCGCGCCGGCGGCGTGCCCGCCGTGGTCGCCCAGCTGATGCAGCAGGGGCTGATCCACGAGAATGCGATCACCGCCAACGGCAAGACCATCGGCGAGAATTGCCGGGATGCCACGATCGAGGACGAGAAGGTCATTCGCCGCTTCGAAGAGCCGCTGGTGAACGAGGCCGGCTTCATCGTGCTGCGCGGCAATCTCTTCGACGCGGCGATCATGAAGACTAGCGTGATCGGTCCCGAATTCCGCGACCGCTACCTCTCCAACCCGAACGATCCCGAGGCGTTCGAAGGCCCGGTCGTGGTGTTCGACGGCCCCGAGGATTATCACCACCGCATCGACGATCCCGCCGTGGGCATCACCACCGACACGCTGCTGGTGATGCGCGGCGCGGGTCCGATCGGCTATCCGGGCGCGGCCGAGGTCGTCAACATGCGCGCGCCGGCCTATCTGATCCGAGAAGGCGTGCATGCGCTGCCGTGCATCGGCGACGGCCGCCAGTCGGGCACCTCGGCCTCGCCGTCGATCCTCAATGCCTCGCCCGAGGCGGCGGCGATGGGCGGCCTCGCGCTGCTCAAGACCGGCGACCGAGTGCGGATCGACCTCAAGCGCGGCACCGCCGATGTGCTGATCCCGGCCGACGAGCTCGCCGAGCGCCGCCGCGTGCTGGCCGAGGCGGGCGGCTATGCCTATCCGGCCTCGCAGACGCCGTGGCAGGCGATCCAGCGCGCCGTGGTCGGCCAGATGAACACCGGTGCGATCCTGGAGGGCGCCGAGCAGTTCCAGCGCATCGCCCAGACCCACGGCGTGCCCCGCGACAACCACTGATCCTTGCGGGCGGTGCGGCGGCTGGCTAGCCCCGCCGCACCACCCCTCGAGGAACGCCCATGTCCGACCTAACCCATCGCCTCGCCCAGCCCGATGACCTGGAGGCGCTGCGGGCGGTGATGGCCCGCGCGATCGCGCAGCTCCAGCACGGTTTCCTCACCCCCGAGCAGGTCGCCGCCAGCCACCAGGTGATGGGCCTCGACACCCAGTTGATCGCCGACCAGACCTATTTCCTCGTCGAGGACGGTGCTGGCACGATCGCCGGCTGCGGCGGCTGGTCCTACCGCGCGACGCTGTACGGTGGGGACGCGAGCATCGTCGCGCGCGAACCCCAGCGGCTCGACCCCGCACACGATGCCGCCAAGATCCGGGCGATGTACACCAATCCGGACTTCACCCGCCGCGGCGTCGGTCGGCGCGTGCTCGGCCTGTGCGAGGAAGCCGCCCGCGCCGCCGGCTTCGCTCGCGCCGAGATGATGGCGACCATGGCCGGCGTACCGCTCTACGAGGCCTGTGGCTATCGCGCCGTCGAGCCGATCCTGTCTGCACCCATCGACGGCGTGCGCGTGCCGCTGGTGCGGATGGAGAAAGCGATCCGCTAGAGCAATTTCACATTGACCGTTGATATCCAGCGGCCTGGAAGAAGTTGGCACATTGGCAGGGCGGGAAGCGATCAAGCAGTTCGCCGATG